>NZ_JACVVD010000009.1 GCF_014534655.1 Paenibacillus sedimenti | reverse complement strand
GATGATGGCGGAGGGGACCCACGCGTTCCCATCTCGAACACGACCGTTAAGCCCTCCAGCGTCGATGGTACTTGAACCGAAGGGTTCTGGGAGAGTAGAACGTTGCCAAGCAGATAAAAGACCTCACTTCTAGGTTATCTAGAGTGAGGTCTTTTTGTTTCTTATCGATGGGAATTAGGGGAAGAAAAGCCGACAAAAACTATGTACCCTAGAGGGTTGACTCTCCCAAAAAACAAAAAGTAACAGTTATTGGCACCAAAAGTTAAGAATAGGTTATATACACAATTGTAAAGAATACTCTTGCTTACCAATATCACTAGTAAGGGACGGGTAACACTATGGAGGAATTATCAATACAACAGGTATGTGGCTGGTTTGAAGCTAATAAAGAAAAAAGCATTATGATTAAAAAGGAAGATCAAGAAGATATAGATCAGATAGAAATTGAAGTACACGAGATTGGATTAATGAACTTTACAGATACCGAAGATGCATATCTATCACCACAGGCGATCGTACTTCGCGGGAGTGGAAGCATCGCGACTCATGATGGTGAAAAACAAAAGCTTCCCGAAGATAGTTACGAAATTCCTTTCAGCGAACACTTTCATGGTGTTCAAAGGGAAAATAGCATGGAGATTCAGACAGAGCTTGCCACTTACTTCATCACTACTGATTAACCCATTACATATTTAAGGCTTAGATTTTGCCTGTAAGTACAATGCTATCCCTCCAAGAAAGTGATGGGAAGAGCCTTTTTTGAGAGCAATCCCAAGAAGGCTCTTTTGTTGTTTTCTACCACACACTGGTTGCCGGGATATAGGATGGATTGTTCGAGTATTGCTCAAACTATGGTATGCTTGCAGATTTGAAAACTTCAAACTCTACATTCGTATTGGCAGCTGTTAGCCTTTTATCAAATGAAGGAGGCATGAGCTATGCTTGGAAAATTTATCATCAAAGTGCTTTTAAATAGTATTGTAGTCGTGCCGTTGTTGTTATGGTTTTCTGAAGCGTCTTTCACAATGGCTTTTTTAACAGGAATGGCATTATCCGTCATTGCTTATTTCGTGGGTGATCAAGTCATACTAAGATACTCAAAGAGTAACAATGTAGCAACAACGGCGGACGCTTTTCTAAGTTTTGTTTTTTTGTGGATGGTTGGTTCTTATATGGATTGGACTTTGTCCGTTTCAGAGCTGCTTATTATTGTGGCACTGCTAGGCGTAGTTGAATATTTAATCCATATGCTGATGCTGGACGATACGAATAAGGTGAAATAAATGTCGCATTTGATAGTAGCATTTGAAAGAAGGTGACTTATGACTTACATTTGTCAACATTGCGAAAAAGATACCGAATCCCAAGCAGCGCACAGTATCACTGTTTACCAAGAAGATGGAATCGAAGATCACTATGAAGTACTCTGCAGTATATGTTATACCGAATGGCTTATGTCTCTAAAAGGATAAACAATTGCATAAACAATCGGGACAAGCTGCTACTTAGATTCGAGAAATGCAATTTTAAATTGGGGGTTTCTACTGCCCCCTAACAAACGCTACCTACTATATTTTGCATGGTAAAAATCAGGACATTTGTCCATATTAACATTGATCAATGTTGTCGAGAGAGGGGTGTACATAAGTACATGGGCGTAGAGTCTTATCAGTTTGCAGATTTGGATAATCGAGAAGACTTGATTCAAGAGCTTCGCAGCTTGGAATCGCGGATGAAGCACGAACTCGGTTATGATATCGCATTGATTGCATATTCGCATGAAGAAGACAGGAATGAGAAGAAATAAGGTACGAATGAACCAATCGAAGGAAGGGATTCTAGTGAACAAATTAATGATCCAAATGGCCCTGATAGCTGGCTTGATTTTTACAATGACTGCCTGCGCACAATTGAACCGCACCAAAGCTGAAGTGAGGCCCAACCAATCCAATGTAGATGCAGGTAGTTGGGATGCCGATTCACGTAACAATGAAAATGCGTCAATCGGCGCCAAAAGTTTGTTTCAATCGCCTAAGCCTACCATGGTCCCGGCAACATTGGATAATAGCAAGGCACATAATAACTCTAACTTGTCGATGAACAGAGATTTAGCAGATCGGATTGTCCAAGCCGCTCATGTTGGTTCTTCGGCCGTGGCTGTTACAGACCATAACATTTATGTAGCCGTTGATCTGGGCGGGATGCAGGCTATGGGGATGAACAAGCATGAACAAGAACTCAGCAAGAATAATGACCCGGAATCGGAGGCTGGACTATTTGGAACTGGAGACGGGGCACAAATGGATTGGATTTCATCAAGACCACTGCCTTCGGAAACCGCTAATGCGATCAGACGTACACTAGCCCGCGTGTATCCGGATGCTAATATTTTCATTTCGGCGAATCCTCATTTTGTTAATAGGATGCTTTTCTATGACGGACAACAACGTAAGAATAAAATGATGGACACCTACTTGAATGAATTTAATACGATGATCCAATATGCTTTTCCGAATTATTCAACAGGTCAAAATAATCTCATGACGAAATAAAATATATGTTTATTCCTCGTAAGGTTAGGCATAATAAGTGCGGCAGTTTGATAACTGTTAACTTTGTTAAACCCTAAGGAGGAGCAAGTACAAATGCATCAAATCGCACAAAAAATTGGCCAATGCCAGCAAATCATTTCACAATTGATTGCACAGACTCAACAAGCAAATGGCATGTATCAACAAATGAGACAACAAGAGCTTCAGAATGCTCAGCAACTTCAACAATTAGCGCAAAGAGAGCAGCAAGCGGTTCAAATGATTGATCACGCGCTTCAAGGACACGCACAAGCCTTGCAGCAGATGAATCAATGTTTACAAATGTGTGCGCAATTGGAGCAAGCGATTCAACAGCAGATGTTTGCGAATCAAGCTGCACAAAATCAATATTTGAACCCCACCCAAGCATATCAGCGCCACTAAGAATAACTCACCCTCAGTCGTCTAGTGACGAGCTGGGGGTTTTCCGTTGCATGTTAAGCTGCCATCTAAAGAAAAGAGGGTTGATGATGCTTAAACAATATTTTGCTGAAGTGAAGCTGAATGAGAACGATTCGTTAAGTGAAGCGCTTGAAGAATTGGTAAACGAAGCTGAGAACCAATATCACACACCCTATGTGGAGGTTTATCAGGTGATTCAAAGAGCAGAAGATGCGTTCACCGTCATATTAAATATGGACTTCCCGGGTGTAGATACCGAAGCATGAGCAATCGGTATAAGGTTCGCGCCTACTGCAGCTCTCGCAGCTGTGAGTATGTTCGCAAAGAAGATGTTATCCAAGCGATTAATTATGAAACGGCTTACGGCTTAGCCATTTTATACAATGAATCACCGGCTAAACCGCGATGTCCTTTATGCGGGGGACAAATGGCTTTTTATTCTCATGCGATCATAGAAGAAGTTGGGTTGTCTTGAGAAGAAGCTTGACAATAGGAGTTTCCTGATGAATAGTAGGGTTACAAAAGGATCAGGAAAGGAATCGAAATTTCATGTTGTCATTGTCTTTGCCTCCAGAAATATCGGAACATTTAGAACAAAGAAAGCAACAAATCAAAGAGGGAAAACTTACGTCTGAAGACCGTAAGCTTGTGGGCTCTGCTGAGTTTGAGACTCCCAACGAGGAAGTACTCCAGGATGCTGTAATAGCACTATTCTTAGGCAAGAATGTGCTTCTTAAAGGACCCACCGGTTCAGGCAAAACGAAGCTTGCCGAGCACGTATCTTCATTGTTCGGTCAACCGCTTCATGCCGTGAATTGTTCCACGGACCTTGATGCAGAAGCGCTGCTTGGTTTCAAAACGTTAACCCAGAATGAGCAAGGATCATCGCGGATTGAATTTATTCCCGGACCAATCATGAAAGCAATGGCCAAAGGGCATTACCTATACATAGATGAAATTAATATGGCCAAACCGGAGACGCTGCCGCTCATTAACGGGGTTTTGGATCATCGCAGATCGATTACGAATCATTTTACAGGAGAAGTCGTAACGGCGCATCCCGATTTTCGGGTCATTGCGGCCATTAACGAAGGCTACATTGGTACCGTTCCGTTGAATGAAGCATTGAAAAATCGTTTTGTGACCATTGATGTGCCTTACTTGCAAGGGGACTTACTGCTGCAGCTACTGCGAGGCAAATCCATACTGCGTGACGAAAAATTGCTCAAGACATACGTGCAGCTATCTGCGGATTTGTTGACGTTGATTGAGCTGGGCCAATTACCGGATGAAGCAGGCTCGATTCGGGCGCTGCTTGATGCCTGCGATCTGACCGCCTACATACCTCCTATACGAGCTGTTTCCCGGGCAATAGCCGATAAATTGGAGGATGAAAGGGAACGGGCTGCCGTAATGAATGCGGCAGAAACGTTATTTTAGGGCGATGTTCGTTGGAAAATTGAGTTTATTGGATGATAAAATCGATTCTCTCCTCCACATGCAGCTATTGGACTTGGCACGCTTGTTTACCGGGCGTAAAGAGATGGAGTTGGAACCGGCTTTTCATGCCGCTTATGAGGAAGCAGCCGCGCGAATTACAGTGAGTCAGTTCTGGCGGGACTTTAGTCCTGTGGATAAGACAGCTGGTTTGAAGAGCGATGTATACTTGCGCGGTATCGGCAGTGCCTGGTTTACCAGTGCAGATGCGGTGCGAAACTATTTAATCTACTGTCAAACTGCGAGCTTGCCTAAGCTGGCCAATCAATTATTTGCTTTATGCGAAGATATGCGGCTGGAGCGAATTTGTCGTAGACGCAGATCGGGGACAGCGCGTGTTTTTATGCAACGTCATCGCATTCTTACGGCGTATTATCAGCATAAGCTGCGCTCGCACCTGCAAAAAGGAGAGCTGGCCGAATCGATCCTTCTGCTTGTATATGGTTGGTTTACAGGAGCGGAATGGACCGCTGCGCAGGGGGAACAGCTTCAGGAACTCATGCACAGGTTATCCGGCTTATATCCGTTGCTTGAGCAAGTTGAGGAGGCGGAGCATACGACGGAGGTCGCGGCATGCTGCGAGGCGATGATGGACTCGCTGGCGTATTGGCTGCGCCGGGATGCGCAGGTGCAGTATTTTTGGATGCAGCCGGGCAGCGGGGTGGAAAAGCCGTTGCCCGCACGTTATGAAGGCGAGCTGAAGAGGGTAAAGCGGCTTGCCAATGAGGATGTGCTCCCCGAACAGGAAGGGGAGCGTCAGCTCCCGGGCCAAGAGCGGATGCCGACTTGGCACCGTGAAACCAGCGACCGCAGCCCGGGGCTGCTGCGGTTCGAGCTGGAGCGCGGCTCCCGCACGGCCGCGCCCGGTGACGCGCCGCGCGAAGGCGACGCTGCGGATCAGGCGCTCGCGATCGCGCAGGGGCGCTCGCTGCGCGCGCAGCGTACCGGCGCCGCCGCCGGCGAGCGGCGCCAAAGCCTCGGCGTGCCCGCTGCCGCGGGGCACGGGGAGGGCGCCGTCAACGCGCATGCGACGGCGACGTGGCTGGCGCCTGAGCGGCCCACTGCTGCGCAGGAGGCTGCCTACAGGCGCCTGAGCGAGCGGGTGGCTCCGCTCGCAAAGCCTTTGCAGCGTGCGATTAGGCGCACGCTGGAGCGGAAGCGGATCGCCCCGAGCGGCGATCGGCTGTTCGGGCGGCTCGACAAGCGGCTGACGCGAGCCGTCACGCAAGAAGCGCCGCGCCTCTTCTATAAGAAGCGCGCTCCAGTGCCTCAACTCGACGCGGCGTTCGCGCTGCTCGTCGATTGCTCCGCGTCCATGTATGACAAAATGGACGAGACCAAGCTCGGTCTCGTGCTGTTTCACGAGACGCTGCGCGAACTGCGAATCCCCCACGAGGTGGTGGGATTCTGGGAGGACGCGGACCGCGTCACGGAGAAGGAGGCGCCGAACCTGTTCCAGGTTGCGGTCGACTTCGGCTCCTCCTGCGCGCCCGGACGCGGTGCGGCTCTGCTGCAGCTCGAGCCGCAGCAGGACAACCGCGACGGCTTCGCGATTCGCCGCATGAGCGAGCGGCTGCTGCGGCGCCCGGAGCGGCAGCGCGTGCTGCTGGTGTTCTCGGATGGCGAGCCTTCGGCAGCGAATTACAATGATGCGGGCATCCTCGACACCTATGAGGCCGTTCTTCAGGCTCGCCGCTTAGGCGTTGAAGTGATCAGCGTTTTCCTTGCCAACGGCACCGTACATGAAACTCAGCGAATCACAATGCGCAATATTTATGGTCGCAGCAGCATCGTAGTGCCTAATGTGGATGAGCTTCCTCAGCAGCTGGCGCCGATTTTGCGCAAACTGCTGCTGAAATCTATCTTTTAGTAAATAAATCCTTTACAATGGAACAGGATGTCGATCGGGATCGAATCCTGTATCTTATTAATTCGAGAAAAATTGTCGTCATCATTCATTCATTTTCATCGTTTATTCCTATTATTCATTTACATATTTTCAACTTCAAGGAGGAATTCCATCTCATGTACGGAGCACCTTTATCCAAAAATGCGAAAAAAATCATGCTGCTCGGATCCGGCGAGCTCGGCAAAGAAGTCGTTATCGAGGCGCAGCGTCTCGGTATCGAAACGATAGCCGTAGATCGTTACGCACATGCGCCAGCAATGCAAGTCGCTCATCGCAGCCATGTCATTAACATGCTCGACGGCGAGCAGCTCCGCAAGCTTATCGAGCAAGAACGCCCGGATCTCATTGTACCGGAGATTGAAGCTATAGCTACTCCTGTGCTAGTTGAACTGGAGCAGGAAGGCTATCGCGTCATTCCTACAGCAACGGCATCCCGACTGACCATGGATCGTGAAGGCATCCGTCGTCTTGCTTCGGAAACGCTGAAGCTGCGCACAGCAAAATATGCTTTCGCCGACAGTTTGGAGGAGCTTCGTGCAGGCGTAGCCGAGATTGGAACGCCATGCGTCATTAAACCGATCATGAGTTCATCCGGTAAAGGACAGAGCGTATGCCGCATGCCGGACGATGTGGAACAATCGTGGAACTATGCGATGGAAGGCGGACGTGCGAAGAACGCTCGCGTCATCATTGAAGAATTCATTCATTTTGATTCGGAAATCACGCTGCTAACCGTCCGTTCCGTATCCGGAACGACATATTGCGAGCCGATCGGTCACATTCAAAAAGACGGCGACTACATCGAATCCTGGCAGCCGCATGCGATGAGTACGCAGCAAATAGAGGAAGCCCAGCATATAGCAAAGACAATTACTGACGCTCTTGGCGGCTATGGTCTATACGGAGTTGAACTGTTCCTAACGAAAGAGGGCGTTTACTTCAGTGAAGTTTCTCCTCGTCCGCACGATACAGGGATGGTCACGATGGCAACTCAGGATCTTAGCGAATTCGCGCTTCACGCAAGAGCAATTCTCGGTCTGCCAATCACAGGTATTCGGCTTCTTACTCCAGGGGCAAGCTATACGTTGAAAGCAGATCAAGAACAAACGAATTATACGATCAGCGGCTTGGAAGAAGCTTTATCCGTGTCGAATACTCAGGTTCGCGTATTTGGCAAACCAGAGACAAAAGTGGGGCGCCGAATGGCTGTTGCACTCAGCAGCGCAGATACCGTAGAGGAAGCTCGCAAGCTTGCCAAGCAAGCGGCAAGTGCACTTAAAGTCAACTATGAATAAGCGATAGACCGATTTTAAAGCGAGTCATCAGGAGGAATACGCATTGGAAGCTAAACCCGCAAGACTTTCCCGAACCGTGCTGACGGAAATCATTTTACCGGCGGATACGAACTATCATCATACCGTCTTTGGCGGCCGTGTAATGCAATACATCGATAAGGTGGCGACGATCGCCTCCATGCGCCATTCTCGTAAAGGCGTCGTAACAGCTTCAAGCGACAGTTTGGATTTCTTTGCACCTGTGAAGCTAGGCGAGGCCATCCAGCTTGAAGCTTTTGTTACGTGGACGCACCGGAGTTCTATGGAGGTATATGTTAAAGTTGAATCGGAGAACCTGCTAACCGGAGAGAAGAAAACAACAGCTACGTCATACCTTACCTTCGTTGCGCTCGATGAAACGGGACAACCATGCCCCGTACCGGCGATCATCCCGGAGACAGAGGAAGAGAAGCGGTTGTTTGAAACGGCGGAGGCGCGTTATGAAGCACGGAAATTACGCAAAGCCGAACGGAATTCGATACAATCTTAAATAGGGTTTCTCTAACGAAAAAATGAAACCAACTTTTCTTCCAGTCGTATACAAGGATTATATGGGAGTTGTCAAATTAGGAGGATAGGAAAAGTATGAATGCACATGAGATTGATTACCGAATATTAGGCAGCGAAATGCAGTACGTTGAGATCGAGCTGGATCCGGGCGAAAGTGTAGTTGCCGAAGCCGGCAGTATGATGATGATGGATCAAAACATTCAAATGGAAACCGTGTTCGGTGACGGCAGCAGCGATAATAAAGGGTTTATGGGCAAGCTGCTAGGCGCCGGTAAGCGTTTATTGACTGGCGAAAGTTTGTTTATGACGGTTTTCACGAACCGCAGCTACAACGGCAAAGAGCAGGTTACTTTTGCAGCTCCGTATCCAGGAAAAATCTTGGCTATGGATTTGCAGGATCTCGGCGGCAGACTGCTTTGTCAGAAAGATTCATTCTTGTGTGCAGCAAAGGGAGTTTCCGTCGGCATCGCTTTTCAGCGCAAGCTGGGAGCCGGATTTTTCGGCGGTGAAGGCTTTATAATGCAAAAAATCGAAGGCGATGGCTTAGCTTTTGTGCATGCCGGAGGTTCGATCGTTGAGCGTGTGCTTCGTCCTGGCGAGATGATTCGTGTCGATACAGGCTGCTTAGTTGCTATGACAGACGGAGTTGATTACGATATCGAGTTCGTCAAAGGTGTAAAAACCGCTTTGTTCGGCGGAGAAGGTCTGTTCTTTGCTACACTGCGCGGACCGGGTCGCGTCTGGATTCAATCGCTGCCGTTCTCCAGATTGGCTGATCGGATTGCCGCTGCGGCCGGCCCAGGCGGGCGTAAGGAAGAAGGCGGTATTCTAGGCGGGCTTGGCAACTTGCTCGACGGTGACGGAAGATAATAATTAATTATAAACGGGCTGCCTTCGGGCAGCTTTTTTTCACCACATAAGAAAGTATAAGTTTTCGGCTCCCGAAAACCGCTTTCTTATTGGCGATAAAACCTGCCTCTAAACGCTGTCGCACTTCATTGAATGGCCTCGGTAGAGGTTTTCTCATAGGCAAAATAACCGAAGATAATCGTTGACGGTACTCATAGGCGGTGATATGATAATAAATAATAAATCCGAGTAATTTGGTAAGAATTATTATGAAATTTAAATAAGCCATATAAGAAGGGATAGAATCCGCGCTTGCGTAGAGGGGGAAGGATGTAGATGAAAGAAGTACCGCTCGCCTATGTGAAGGCGAATCAAACCGGAATAGTTATATTCGTTATCTTGTCGTTTGCGCTTCTACAGCCGTGGCTGATTGCATTATTATGGGTTATCCAAGTGGTCGGATTATTATCCCGCGGGAAATGGAACGTCTTCGTCCAGATTTTCAAACGGTTTATGACCGTGAAAGGGTCTGATACCCAAGCCGAGGAGCTGACACGTTTTAACAACACTCTTGCTGTTCTATTTCTAACGTTATCGCTGCTCTCTTTTGCCTTAGGATGGGTGGCCGTCGGTTATATTTTCGCTGGTTTTCTGCTGTTAGCCGCAGGAGCGGCTTTGCTTGGTTATTGCATTGGATGCACGATCTATTATCAATACAAACAGTTTGTGAAAAGACACTAAATGAATAGCGTAGTAGGCGCAGACTCCCCCTTGATCATTTCAAGGCGGGAGTCTTTTCGCCTATATGTACGGATTGCCGCTATGTTCGACAGAACCAGGATCAGCTGTATGTGGCATTGGAAAGAATCCCAAATTTGTACTAAAAATATATCCTAAAATATGCTGAGAACAGGATTGACACTCAATCTGTGTGATGCTAACATTGCTTTATAAATAATCCTTAGTAAACGCATCGGAATTATTTATAATCATCCACCGGACAACCGGAGACTATAGTAGGCCAGATAAGGCTAATGTTAAAAATGGAGAGGGGTATTCTCAGATGTCAGCGACAAACACATGGAAAACAAAAATGAAACATGCAAGTCTATTAGTAGTCACGGTTGCAACGGTTGTCAGTTTAGCGGCGTGCGGCGGTGCAAAAACTGAACCGGCAGCGGGCGTCAGTCCATCACCGGCAGGAAGCCCGGCAGCGGCTAAAGATTCTGCGAAGCCAGCTGCTAAAGCAGTGGAACTTTTAAACGTATCTTACGATCCAACGCGTGAACTATATCAAAGTTATAACAAAGCATTCGCCAAATACTGGCTCGATAAAACCGGTCAGACGGTAACGTTCAAGCAGTCCCATGGCGGTTCCGGCAAACAAGCCCGTTCAGTAATTGACGGAATTGAAGCAGACGTAGTAACACTCGCGCTTGCTTATGATATCGATGCGATTCAAGAAAAAGGAATCATCAATAAAGATTGGCAAAAAACGTTCAAAGACAACAGCACGCCATATACTTCCACGATCGTATTCCTGACCCGTAAAGGCAATCCGAAAGGGATTAAAGATTGGGACGATTTAGTCAAACCAGGTATTCAGGTTATAACTCCGAATCCTAAGACGTCCGGCGGAGCACGATGGAACTACGTTGCAGCTTGGGCATACGCATTGAAGAAAAACAACAACGATGAAGCAAAAGCGAAGGAATTCGTAGGCAGCCTGTATAAAAATGTTCCGGTTCTCGACTCCGGTGCCCGTGATTCAACAACGACTTTCGTAGAGCGAGAAATCGGCGACGTACTGATCGCTTGGGAAAATGAAGCCTACCTGTCTCTCAAAGAGTTTGGCGCAGACAAATTTGAGATTGTAAACCCTTCGATCAGCGTACTTGCAGAGCCTCCGGTTGCCATCGTAGATAAAGTTGTTGATAAGAAAGGAACGCGAGAAGTAGCTAAAGGATACTTGGAGTACCTGTACTCCGAAGAAGGTCAAAGAATTGCGGCTGAAAACTTTTACCGTCCCCGTTTAGAGTCTGTTGCGAAGCAGTTTGAAAGCAAGTTCCCGAAAATTGAACTCGTCACGATTGACGATCCTGCCTTCGGCGGATGGACCAAAACACAAAAAACACACTTCTCCGACGGCGGTGTATTTGACCAAATCTACAAACCAAGCAAGTAAGGCATAACTGGAATCTGAGGTATCCATGCAACAAGAGCAGGTACCTCGGATCTATCATTTTGAACTATCAAGGAGTCGTGTCCCATGATGAAAGCATGGAAAGAGCGCAGCATTTTACCCGGCTTCGGGATCTCTTTAGGCTATACGCTCTTGTATCTGAGTCTAATAGTATTGTTCCCGCTGGCTGCAATGTTTGCAAAGACAGCCGGTCTAAGTTGGACGCATTTCTGGAATACCGTCTCGGATGATCGAGTCGTTGCTTCCCTACAGCTAAGCTTCGGTGCTTCGTTTATGGCAGCCATGGTCAATGCCGTATTTGGCTTCATTGTGGCATGGGTGCTTGTGCGGTACAAATTCCCTGGCAAACGTATTCTCGATGCACTAGTGGATATGCCGTTTGCTCTGCCGACCGCAGTTGCGGGTATCGCATTGACAGCTCTTTATTCGCCTAATGGTTGGATCGGTCAATTCATGACACCACTCGGAATCAAAACGGCATACAGTCCTGTAGGCATCGTGATTGCACTTACGTTCATCGGTATTCCATTTGTCGTTCGTACGATTCAGCCCGTATTGGAAGAGCTTGACAAGGAGATCGAAGAAGCGGCCGTCAGTTTAGGTGCGCGTCGTTTGCGAACGTTCATCAGGGTCATTTTCCCGGAAGTGTTTCCGGCTTTGCTGACAGGATTCACACTGGCTTTTGCCCGTGCAGTCGGCGAATACGGTTCGGTTGTTTTCATCTCCGGCAATATGCCGATGAAGACAGAGATTGCACCGCTGCTCATTATGACGAAACTGGAACAGTACGATTATATGGGGGCTACGGCGATTGCCGTCGTCATGCTGGTCATATCTTTCGTCTTTCTTTTATTCACCAACTACTTGCAGTGGCGTTCGAACCGCCGTCTGATTTCAAGTTAAAGAGGGGAGAAAACAGATGGCTGGTTATGTAACTGCTAAAACAAGCGGTAGAACGGTCGAAAGACCTCGTCATATTTCCGAATCTACTGTGGTGAAATGGATCCTAATCACCATTGCTGTATTGTTTCTAGGACTCATGTTAGTTCTTCCAATTATTTCGGTCTTTGTTCAAGCATTTCGAAAAGGTGCAGAAGTATATTTTGCAGCTTTGAAAGAACCCGATGCGGTAGCGGCTATTCGCTTAACTTTGCAAACTGCGTTAATTGCTGTTCCGCTCAATTTGATCTTCGGTTTGGCCGCTGCGTGGCTGCTGACGAAATTCAAATTTCGGGGCCGCAATTTTCTGATTACGCTGATTGATTTGCCTTTTGCCATTTCTCCTGTTATTGCCGGTCTCGTATTTGTACTTCTGTTCGGTGCACAAGGCTGGTTCGGGCCATGGCTGCAGGAACACGACATCAAGATCATTTTCTCATTGCCTGGTATTGTGCTCGCAACGATATTTGTAACGTTTCCGTTTATTGCCAGGGAGCTTATTCCACTGATGCAGGCGCAAGGGACTTTGGAAGAAGAAGCCGCAACCACACTGGGCGCCAAGGGTTGGAGAATTTTCTGGAAAGTGACTTTGCCAAATATCAAATGGGGTCTGCTGTATGGGGTTATCCTCTGTAACGCTCGCGCAATGGGCGAATTCGGCGCCGTATCCGTCGTCTCCGGACATATCCGCGGTTCAACGAATACCATGCCCTTGCATATCCAGATCCTTTATAACGAATACCAATTTGCCGCCGCTTTTGCCGTTGCGTCCTTATTGGTACTGCTGGCAGTAGTCACTCTGGTGATTAAAAGCATTGCAGAATGGAGATTCAATCAAACCGGCACATTTACGGAAGGCGGGGAATAAAGAAGATGCAAATCACGGTGAATCTGCTGCGGAAAAGTTTCGGCGCTTTTGAAGCCTCGAAGGATGTCAGTTTTACGATTGAGAAGGGCAAGTTAATTGGCTTTTTAGGACCGAGCGGCGGCGGAAAAACAACAATTCTGCGTATGCTTGCCGGTCTGGAACAACCGGATTCCGGCGACATTTACTTCAATGACCGACGTATCAACGATTTATCCCCACAGGATCGGAATATCGGCTTTGTTTTTCAAAACTATGCTCTGTTTAAACATATGACGGTATTTGAAAATGTCGCTTTTGGACTGCAGGTCCAGAAACGTTCCAAAAAAGAAATAAAACAGCGTGTCTCCGAGCTGCTGGAACTTACCGGTCTGAAAGGTCTTGAGAACCGGCTGCCGAACCAGTTGTCCGGAGGTCAGCGTCAACGAGTTGCTTTTGCTCGTGCCTTAGCGCCTGAACCGCAATTGCTCTTGTTGGATGAGCCGTTTGCCGCTATTGACGCCAAAGTACGCAAGGAGCTTCGCAGCTGGCTGCGTGAAATGATTGGCCGCGTTGGGATTACCACGATTTTCGTTACACATGACCAAGAAGAAGCGGTCGAAGTTGCGGACGAAATAATGATCATTAATCAAGGCCGTTTGGAGCAAAAGGGAACGCCGATCGATATTTATCAAAATCCGCAAACGCCATTCGTAGCCGGCTTTATCGGTGAATCAAATTTGCTCGAAGATATTGTCGATCTCAAAGGCTTTAATGACACGCTGGATCAAGCAAAAGCCATCATTCGTCCCGAATTTATTGAAATTAGTTTGGAGAAGGAACTGACGTTGCCATCTACAGCTCAAAAAGGCATTGTTCGAGATGTATTTTTCCGCGGCACAAGCTGGCAGGTCGAAGTTCAACTAGGGCGTTACCGATTATTCGGATATCGTTCCTTAGAGCAGGAAACGCTAAAAGCTGGTGACGATGTATTTGTTCTTATCCATCGGATTTACATGTTTAACAGCGAGAGTACACAAATGTTGGAGAATGGATTGAAAACTGATCCGTACCCGGTTCATATATAACAACGAGAAAGGAAGTCATTTTACGATGGAGCATACAATCACGATACAAAGCGAAAACGCCGAATTAGCGGCTACCCTTCATTACCCGACCGATCAATCTGGAGGAGCAGGCAAAGCGGATTGTCAGCGCTGGCCGCTTATCATCATTTGTCACGGTTTTATTGGAAGCCGCATCGGGGTAGACCGGCTGTTTGTGAAAGCTGCTCGTGAATTCAGCTCTCAAGGCTTCCTTGTTCTTCGATTTGATTATGGCGGATGCGGTGAAAGTACGGGGGATTACGGGGCTGGCGGCTTGGATGTGATGATCGAGCAGACGCGGAGCGTGATTGACTATGCGCTGACGATCGACTGTGTTGATCTCAGCAGAGTTATCCTGGTCGGACACAGCTTGGGGGGCGCGACGGCGCTACTTACAGCTGCGAAGGACAACCGCGTCAAAACGCTGGTGCTCTGGTCTGCTGTTGCCCATCCCCACAACGACATCGTACGCATCGTCGGCAAAAGCGAATATGAAAGACTGCCGCTTGGCGGTTCGATCGATCATCACGGATATTTATTGACAAGCCGGTATTTCGACTCGCTTTCCAAGCACCAACCGTTTGAGCAGCTGCGGAAATTTAACGGCGATGTGCTTGTCATTCATGGAACGGCAGATGATATCATTCCAGTTGATTATGCACCGTTATATCAGAAAATGTTCTGGATGCGTCAACAAGGGCAGTGCGATATCGAACTTATTTATCAGGCGGATCATACGTATTCAACGTCACTTTCAACGAAAGAGCTGCTGGAGAAAACAACAAATTGGCTTGCTATTATTCAAAAGCGGAAAAAAGAATGGAATGATTGGACGATTTAATAGAGCGGAGGAATCGAGATGGCGAAACCATTGGAGTTAGATGAGTTATGGATAGATCGAATTAAGCAAATGTTAAATGGTCTTGAGTATGGATCTGTACAAATTGTCGTACATGACGGCAAGATCGCACAGATCGATAAAACAGAGAGAAAACGGTTTGATTCCGCATCTTCCCAATCCACTTTAGTCGCTGTAAAAGGTGCCAAAAAATCCAATAAAGGTTAGTCGCCGCTCAGCAGCGGTATCGGTTACATACAGCCCTTCTTCTTCGGAACGAGGGCTGTTTTCATGATGAGTAAGCTGTATACTTAGGTTATATGGAATGAAGATGGGGGAAGCACCATGCAGACACAAAGTTTCAAATGGAAAGATACACAGAATATCCGCGTGCATGTGTATGAATGGCTGCCGGACGATGAGATGCCCGTTAAAGCTATTGTCCAAATCGCACATGGGATGTCGGAAACCGCAGCCCGTTATGAGCGGCTGGCTGGCGTCTTGACCGCACATGGGTATGCGGTCTATGCAAACGATCATTTGGGGCATGGCTTAACAGCCGGTTCCCCGGATCAGGTAGGGAAATTCGGCAAAGATTGCTTCCATCGCTTGGTGGAGAATATGGGAGGTCTCACTGTTCATATTCGCTCGTTATATAGACCGGAGCTGCCGTTGTTCGTGCTCGGACACAGTATGGGTTCTTTTTTGACACAGCATTATATGGTTTCTTATGTGAATGAACATCCTGAGCAAGTGCAAGGCATTATATTATCGGGATCTAACGGCAAACAAGGGAGCTCATTGCATGCCGGCATCGCAATAGCTTCCTTGGAAGCGGCGCTGAGAGGCGACCACCATCGGAGCAAGCTGATCACGGCGCTTTCTTTTGGCGCATTCAACAAAAAATACGCGCCGAACCGAACGCCATCCGATTGGTTGAGCAGAGATCCGGGTGAAGTCGATGCTTATGAAGCCGATCCTTATTGCGGGGTTACATTTACATCGGGTTATTACAGAGATTTCTTCAAAGGATTGAGGGAAATTCATCATCCTAATCACGTGAGAAAGCTCCGTAAGGATTTGCCTGTTTTCGTGCTATCCGGTGACGACGACCCTGTGGGCGATTATGGGAAAGGGGTGCGAAGGCTGGTCAGCATGTATAAGGAGCTGGGTCTGAAAGACGTAAGCAGTAAGCTGTATCCAGGCGGACGGCATGAAATGCTGAATGAAGTGAATCGGGATGAAGTGATGCAGGACATTTTAACGTGGCTTGAGGCTCATGTGAGTAAGTGAAAAATGCTGTGCCCATTAGTAGAAGTATCTACTCATAGGAACAGCTTTTCTTTTGGACTGTGACGGCATTAGTTGGCCATTTATTCGCTAATAAAGATACTGAAGGCGCTAAATATGGAGGTAAGATATTGTGCCTTGAATATAGTCTTTTGTGCGATATCGCCTATTTTTCTTTGTTCTCAGAATTGCGCAATATCGAATGGTCCGTTCTAAGATGCGGCGTTCCGTTCTAATTGCACTCGGATGCCTTCGCGGTCGATCTGGATCCAATATTCCACGATTTTCCCCTGATCAACACGGTATACGGCGCTGGCGATTTCGATGATTGTTTTGCCTGTCGGAGCAAAGCCGTCAACAATACCGACGTGTGTGCCTGTTTGCTTCCAGCGAACATACACGCGATCATCTTGTGCTATCAGCTCCTGAATTTCAATGCTGAATTTGCCATAAGCTTAGATCATCTCATGAACATGATCCGCATAGTTGCCGGGAGTGCGATGAACCGTTGTTTCGTTCTCAGCGGTCATTTGGTGAGCCAGTACCTGTTCAGCCATGTAGTGATGTGCGGCTTCCGGTTTGAGGCCGGATCGGACTTTTTTGAAAAATTGACTTACGACTTCTTTGGGTGAGAGTCACATGAGGCGCCGCCTTTCAATTCATTTAGTAGCTCTAACTTTACTAGATAAATAATGGCAAATTCAAGCGAAAGTTAGAACGAGCCTGCCAACAGATCCCTAAGATCTGAAAGCAGGCTCGTTTGTATTTATTATTGCAGCAAGCTGCGGAATTCCTCGGTCAGCAGCGGCACGACCTCGAACAGATCGCCGACGATGCCGTAGTCGGCGACTTTGAAGATCGGCGCCTCCGGGTCTTTGTTGATCGCGATGATCACGCGCGAGCTGCTCATCCCCGCCAAATGCTGGATGGCGCCGCTAATGCCGCACGCGATGTAGATTTCCGGCGTCACGACCTTGCCGGTCTGGCCGATTTGCATCGCGTACTCGCAGTACCCCGCGTCGCACGCTCCGCGGGAAGCGCCGACAGCGCCGCCCAAGACGGCAGCCAGCTCTTCGAGCGGCTGAAAGCCTTCGGCGCTGCGCACGCCCCGTCCGCCGGAGACGACGATCTTGGCTTCCGCCAAGTCGATGGCGCCGGACGTTTTTTTCACGACCTCCCGGATGACGGAGCGCAGGGAGGGAGCGGGATAGGCAACATCGATAACCTCGGCTTGACGCGATGCGTCAGGCTCCCCGGCTGCGATGTTGTTCGGTCTTACCGTGACGACCCAGATCCCGTTCGGCTCGGTAAACGCTTTCTTTTCGACGGCTTTGCCGGCGTAAAGCGGGCGCGTGAACAACACGCCGTCGCCGCTGCGCTCGATAGCCGTCACATCCGAAAGCTGGCCGGCTTCGAGCTTCGCTGCGGCCAGCGGGGCGAGATCCCGGCCTGCCGCCGTATGGCCGAAATAAACCGCGTTTGGCGTCACGCTATCCGTGACTGCAAGCAACGCGTTCAAATACGCTTCCGAGCTGTAGTTGTCGAGCGCGCTATGTTCAACAACGTAGATGCTGTCTGCGCCGTAAGCGGCAAGCTCGTCTGCAAGAGCTTTACTTCCCGCGCCGCCCAGCAAGACAGCTGCTATGGAATCGCCAGCCTCAGCAGACAGCTGCGCTGCGCGTAACGTTTCAAAGGATACTTGACGAAGCTTGCCGCCGCGAGCTTCTGCAACGACGAGAAATGTTTTTGGCATGGTAATAGCCTCCTTTTCTTATATCACTTTGGATTCGTTGCGTAATGCTTGCACGAGCTCTGAGACTTGCTGAGCGATCCCGCCTTTAAGGATGCGTCCGGCTTTGCGGTCCGGCGGCAAAGTCAGCTCAACGCGTTTGGTTTTTGCAGTTGCTTCCGACGCGCCTTCGATATCATCTAGGGATAAGTGCTGAAAAGGTTTTTTCTTTGCTTTCATAATACCCGGCAGGGAAGGGTAGCGCGGCTCGTTCAAGCCTTGTTGGGCGGTGAACAGGGCAGGCAGCGGAACCTCAATAACCTCCACATCTCCCTCGGCATCGCGGTGAGCGACTGCTTTACCATCCGTAAGCTCCAGTTTCGTGATGGACGCGACATGCGGCAAGCCAAGCAGGGCAGAGAGGCGGATGGCCACCTGGCCGGCGCCGTTATCAACCGAGAAGTTGCCGCCAATCAGCAAATCAATGGATTGTCCGCGTAAATATGCAGCCAAAATTTCTGCAACCTCGAACTCATCTCCTTGAATACGCTCGTCGGAGATGAGCACGGCTTCGTCGGCACCCATCGCCAGAGCCGTGCGCAGCGCTTCCGCAGATCGGCCGGGACCAACGGAAACGACGGTCACTTTGCCTCCCAAGTCTTCGCGAATTTGTATCGCTTGCTCAACGGCATACTCGTCATATGGATTGATTACGAATTTAACGCCATCTTCGATAACTGCTCCGCCTTGCAGCGTAATTTTTTCCTCCGTATCAAACGTTTGCTTCACTAATACAAAAATGTCCATAGCCAAGCTCCTTTCTGAATATACATGATATAAAGGGACTTAAGACTCGATACCTCTCATGAAAAAATCAACCGTACTGCCGACCTGTGCGGTCAGCGAATACTTTTGCCCGGAAATAAGCCAGGAAGTAACGACTTCATCCATGCCTCCGAAAATAAGGAGCCTTAGCAGCTTCACATCGATGTCTGCGCGAAAGCTGCCATCCTGCTTGCCTTTTTCAAGTATATTTTCGATGAAGACAATATATCTCTTGAGCGCCTGGCCGATTTCTTTGCGCAGCCCCAGATCGCTCTGCCGCAGTTCGATTTGCGTCACGTAGGCGAGAGGAATATTCGCTTCCAATTCGGAAAAATGAATTTCGCAAACTTTTCGAAGCGCTTCTTTGGCAGTCATCTGATCGTTAATGCCTTCATTGAACCTTACGACAAGCTCGCCCAGCTTTTCTTGAAACAGGCTTGTTAAAATGTCCTCCTTCTTCTTGAAATATAAATAGATGGTACCATCTGCAACACCGGCTTCTTTGGCGATGCGCGATACTTGGGATTTGTGGTAGCCATGCTCGGCGAACACTCTCAGAGCGCCTTCGAGAATTGCATAATACTTGTCTGGTTTTTTGCTACTTGTCAAGCGGATCACCTCGGTGTTAGAATACAGATATCGATGAATGAATACTCATTCAGTTCTCTGATCTCATCATAAAATACGCAGTACACCTTGTCAACGACTTATTCATCTAGAAGAGAAGGGTTTACGGGTTGCTTCAAGTTAAAAGCATTTTTCACTATCGGAGATACGTTTCCTAATGAACATGCTTTTTTGCGAAAGCCAAATGTAAGCGCTTTTTTAGAAGAAGGGGATGACGAAAGGAAGAATCATGAAGTGATGTAAGAAAGAACAAAAGTAAAATTCAGTCACGCAGGAGGATGATCCCAATGACCGGTTCACTCATTCAGTTTATTTTGTTCCTTGCGGTTACCGGGTATGCGGTTTATCTGTTTGGAAAGGTCGTGTATCACCGATATTTATATATCAAGCTTGGAAAGTCCGTGAATTTGAAAAAAGAAGCAAAGGCTCGTCTCAAGGAATTCGCCATTCAGGTGTTCGGTCAGACGAAGCTGCTGAAAGACAAGAAAAGCGGCATTATGCATATCGTTATTTTTTACGGCTTCATTATTTTGCAGCTTGGCGCGCTCGATCTCATTTTAAAAGGATTAATT
The DNA here is from genome assembly GCF_014534655.1 of Paenibacillus sedimenti. GTDB lineage: Bacteria > Bacillota > Bacilli > Paenibacillales > NBRC-103111 > Paenibacillus_E > Paenibacillus_E sedimenti. The sequence goes on along the minus strand of NZ_JACVVD010000009.1, from coordinate 282,362 downwards.
GGCCAAGGGTTACCGATTCCGGGGTACGAGTATTTCACGCTCATTCAGGAAGTAACGGTTGCTCTCATCCTATTAGCTATGGGATATGCCACTTATAGACGCTACATTGAAAAGTTAAAAAGGCTGAAACGCGGCTGGAAGCCAAGCATCGTTATATTCTTCATTTTCTTCCTGATGCTTTCCGTGCTCGTTAGCGGCGGTTTCGAGCGAGTGCGCGAGGGACTGGCAACGTCGGCATTCGCGCCGTTCTCTTCCTTATTCGCAGCAGCATTCAGCGGTATGTCGCATACGGCTGCAACGGTCGGCTTTTACATGAGCTGGTGGGCGCACCTCCTTATTCTTCTGGCATTTTTGATCTATGTGCCGCAGTCGAAGCATTTTCACATTATTACAGCTCCGATCAACATTTTGCTTCGCCGAACAGAGCCGGTCGGCAAGCTGGCTTCACTTGATCTGGAGGACGAGAATGCAGAGTCGTTCGGCGTAGGGAAGATCGAAGAATTTACACAAAAGCAAATGCTCGATTTCTACTCCTGCGTGGAGTGCGGCCGTTGCACCAGCATGTGCCCTGCGAATACGACCGGGAAAATGCTGTCGCCGATGCACCTGATTACAAAGCTTCGCGATCACCTAACGGACAAAGGAGCAGCCATCACGTCCAAGTCGCCTTGGGTACCGGCATTCGCCTTCGCCGGACATAGCGGGCAAAATCCGTTGGAAGCCGAGTTGATCGGTGATGTCATAACGGAAGAAGAGCTTTGGGCTTGTACGACATGCCGCAACTGTGAGGATCAATGTCCGGTCGGCAATGAGCATGTGGATAAAATTATCGATCTGCGCAGGCATCTCGTGCTGACGCAAGGCAGCATGCCGCATGACGGACAACGCGCATTGCAAAATATCGAGAGACAAGGGAATCCATGGGGCATCAGCCGCAATGATCGTGTCAAATGGGTGAAAGAAGTGGATCCGGACGATGAGCTGGGCGTGCGCACAGTAAAAGAAAACCCGGATTTCGAATATCTGCTTTTCGTCGGTTCAATGGGTTCCTACGATAACCGGAGTCGTAAAATTACGCGCGCTTTCGTAAAACTGATGAATGAAGCCGGCATCTCCTTTGCCATTTTGGGCAACGAAGAAAAAAATTCCGGCGACACCCCGCGTCGAATGGGGAACGAATTTATATTCCAGCAGCTGTGTGCGGACAATATTGCGACTTTCCAAAAGTACAAGGTAAAGAAAATCGTAACGGCTTGCCCGCACACGTATCATACATTCAAAAACGAATATCCGGAATTCGGGTTGGAAGCGGAAGTATTCCATCATACCGAGCTGCTTGACCGATGGGTGAAAGAAGGGCGTTTGAAGCCCCGACACGAAGTTCGTGAGCGCATTACTTATCACGATTCCTGCTATCTTGGGCGTTATAACGAGGTGTATGAAGAGCCACGCAACGTGCTTCGAGCGATACCGGGCGTTGAATTGGTCGAACAAGCGCGATCCCGCGAGAACAGCATGTGCTGCGGTGCTGGCGGCGGCATGATGTGGATGGAAGAAACGGCGGGAACACGCGTCAATGTGGCGCGCACCGAGCAGCTGCTTTCCGTGAATCCGACAGTAATCAGCTCGGCTTGTCCGTATTGCTTAACGATGGTGGAGGATGGCACCAAGCTGAAGGAGGTTGAAGAGCGGGTTAAGGCGCGAGATATCGCTGAAATTCTTGAATTGTCTGTGTTTGGCACCAAAAACTCATAGCATATGCTTTCGAAGCCAGTTTTTCTGGCGAAAAACTCAGCATATGCTTACGAAGCAAGTTTTCTATCGAAAACTCTAAGGAGGCAATCCCACAATGACAACAATCCGTACAGCGGCCGTCATCGGCTCCGGAGTGATGGGCTCCGGTATTGCTGCCCATTTAGCGAATGTAGGCATTCCTGTTCTATTGCTTGATATGGTTCCCAAACAGCTGCTGCCGCAAGAAGAAGCGGCTGGACTCACCCTCGAGAACCCAAAAGTGCGCAACCGGTTTGCGGTAAGCGCAATTGACAAGCTGAAAAAGACGAATCCGGCCCCGCTATACAGCGATTCTTTTGCCAGCCGGATTACATCGGGCAACCTTGAAGACGATTTGGCCAAACTTGGCTCCGTAGACTGGATTATTGAAGTTGTTGTAGAAAATTTGCAGATCAAGCAGCAGCTGTTCAGCCGCATTGAAACGGTATGGAAGGCGGGGACGATCGTTACCTCCAACACATCGGGCATCTCCATTAATGCGATGGTCGAGAACGCGGGCAGCGAGTTCAAAAAACATTTCCTGGGCACACATTTCTTTAATCCTCCGCGATATATGAAATTGCTTGAAGTGATTCCCGGTGAGCAGACAGACCCTGCAATCATCGCATTTATGACGGATTTTTGCGAGAAGAAACTCGGCAAAGGCGTTGTTCAAGCGAAAGATACGCCGAATTTTATCGGCAATCGAATCGGCACATATGGACTGCTCGTTACGCTTCGCGAAATGCTGGCAAACGAGTACTCCGTAGAAGAGGTGGACGCAGTTACGGGGCCTGCGATGGGGCGTCCGAAAAGCGCAACGTTCCGCACGCTTGACTTGGTTGGGCTGGATACCTTTGTCCATGTGGCGAATAACGTTTACGACCTGGTCACAGATCCGGTAGAGAAAGAAGTGTTCAACACACCTGAGATTATGCGCGTCATGGTCGAAAAGGGCTGGATCGGCGAGAAGCAGGGCCAAGGTTTCTATAAAAAGGTTAAAACCGAAGCAGGCAAGGAGATTCAAGCCCTTAACCTGGAAACGATGGAATATGCGGCCAGCCGCAAAATTAGTTCATCATCCCTGGAAGCATCCAAGCAAGCGAAGGGGACGCCGGCGAAGCTGAAAGCACTTCTTGGCGCGAAAGATCGTTATTCCGATCTGGCGTGGAACATTTTGAAGCCGGTGCTTATTTACTCAGCTGAAAAATTAGGCGAAATCGCCGACTCCATCGTCGAAATCGACAATGCGCTCAAATGGGGCTTCAACTGGGAGCTTGGTCCCTTCGAGACTTGGGATGCCATCGGCCTTAAGCGTTCCGTGGAACGGATGGAAGCGGAAGGCAGCACCGTACCGGCGTGGGTTAAAGAATGGATCGCAGCCGGGTATGACAGCTTTTATCAAAATCGTGAAGGCCGCACGTTCTATTACTTGAAAAACGAATACCGCGGTCTGGAGACAAGACCTGAGCTAATCTCGCTTCAGGCGTTGAAGCAGCAGAACAAAGTGATTCGCTCCAACAGCGGAGCAAGTTTGATCGATATTGGCGACGGCGTTGCCTGTCTGGAATTCCATTCTCCGAACAATGCGATCGGCGCGGACATTTTGACGATGATTCAGCAAAGTGCGGACGAAGTTCGCAGCAACTATCGCGGGTTGGTCGTCGCGAACGAAGGAAAAAACTTCTGCGTTGGCGCAAACGTTATGCTGCTGCTCATGGAAGCTCAGGACGGCGAATGGGATGAAGTCGACGGTATCATCCGTTTGTTCCAGAATTCGATGATGAAGCTTAAAGGGCTTGAAAAGCCGGTCGTTGCGGCTCCGCATCGGATGACATTAGGCGGCGGCGTAGAGGCTTGTATGCCTGCCGATCAAATCATCTATTCGTCAGAAACGTATTTCGGACTTGTTGAGGTCGGTGTCGGATTAATACCTGCGGGCGGCGGCTGTAAAGAGCTGGCGATGCGCGCAAGTCAGCACATTGCCGATCCGGAAGTGGATCTCCAGCCGTTAATCAATCACGTTTTTGAAACGATTGCGATGGCGAAAGTATCCACCAGCGGCCACGATACGAAGCGGCTTGGCTACATGCGTGCCCAAGATACGGTTGTCATCAATCCGGATCATCGCATTTATGAAGCGAAGCAAGCTGTGCTTCGCATGGAGCAAGCGGGCTACTCGTTGCAGCCGCAAGAGAAGTTCCGTGTCGTTGGCGAAAACGGAAAAGCGGTTATGCAAATTGCCGCTTACACGATGCGCCAAGGCGGCTACATCAGCGATCACGATCTGTTAATCGCCAATAAACTGGCGCACGTGCTTGCCGGCGGCAATGTACCTGCAGGTACGCTTGTTACTGAACAATACATGCTCGACCTGGAGCGCGAAGCGTTCCTCAGCCTATGCGGCGAACCGAAAACGCAGCAGCGCATGCAGTATATGCTCTCCAAAGGGAAAGCCCTTCGCAATTAATTGAACACCATAACTATTAATAAAGAGGTGAAACCGATGAAGGAAGCAGTTATTGTCTCGATTACGCGTACGGCGGTCGGTCGCGCAAAGAAAGGAAGCTTCGCCCAGACGAGGGCGGAAGATCTCGGTAAAGCGGTGCTGGAGGAAGCGATTCGGCGCGCTCCGGGTTTGAATAAAGAGGATGTCGAGGATATCATCATCGGATGTGCCATGCCGGAAGGCGAGCAAGGGCTGAACTTCGCCCGCGCGATGTCGCTTTACGCGGGCTTTCCGGTGACCGTGCCGGCGATCACGGTCAATCGCTTTTGCTCCTCCGGGCTGCAAGCCATCGCATATGCGGCGGAGCGCATTATGCTTGGCCACGCGGAGGTGATTGTCGCCGGAGGCGTAGAGAGCATGAGCCACGTCCCGATGACTGGCTTCAAGCTCTCGCCGCATCCGGCGATCGTGGCAGATATGCCCGAGGTTTACATGGGCATGGGGCATACGGCCGAAGAGGTCGCGAGGCGCTTCGGCATTTCGCGCGAAGACCAGGACCGCTTCGCGACGCGCAGTCATCAGAAGGCGGCGGCAGCGATTGAGGCCGGCAAGTTTGTGGATGAGATCGTGCCGGTGGCAACGAGCGTGAAGGGTATCGACGAACGCGGCAAGGCGTTTGAGAAGAAGTTCACATTCGCCATGGACGAGGGCGTTCGCCCGGATACGTCCGTGGAAGGGCTAGCCAAGCTGAAGCCTGCGTTCAGCTTGAACGGTACGGTGACGGCGGGCAACGCGTCACAGACGTCCGACGGCGCAGCGGCAGCGGTGCTGATGAGCCGGGAGCGTGCGGAGGCGCTGGGGCTGAAGCCGCTGGCGACGTTCCGATCTTTTGCTCTTTCCGGCGTGGAGCCGGAAATTATGGGGGTTGGTCCTGTGAAAGCGATCCCGAAGGCGCTGCAAATGGCAGGGATCAAACAGGATCAAGTGAACCTGTATGAAATCAACGAGGCGTTCGCATCGCAGTGCGTGCATATCATACGCGAACTCGGCTTAGACGAGGAGCTGGTGAACGTGAACGGCGGCGCGATTGCGCTCGGTCACCCGCTTGGCTGTACAGGCGCGAAGCTGACAGCGAGTTTGATCCACGAGCTGCAGCGCAGGGGCGGCGGGTATGGCGTCGTATCTATGTGTATTGGCGGCGGTATGGGCGCAGCAGGCGTCTTCGAAGTCCATCCTTCATGAGGAAGTTAAAAAATTGTCTTTGATAACGAAGTGTTTCAAGAAGATGAATCGGCATCGAATCTTGAACGAAATCGGGAAGTCCGGTACTCACGTAGTAAACTACGCTCCGTTTCCTCCTTCTCCAAACACGTTCAACCTTCTCGGTTCTGAAAGCCAGCTTTTAAACCCTTCATATTATTCAAGTTCACAAACATAATCAGGGAGAGATGAAATATGGAAAACAAAGTTATCGGCGGAAGTTTTGTAATCTCGGATACAGATTTTCATACGATCGTGACGCCTGAGGATTTTTCGGAAGAGACCCGCATGATCGGGGAAACGACACGCGATTTTGTGAACGGCGAAGTGGTTCCAAATGACGAGCATCTGGAAAAACTGGATTATGATCTGACTGTGAAGCTGATGCGTAATGCAGGTGAGTTGGGTCTACTTGGTGCGGATGTACCGGAGATTTACGGCGGTCTCGGTTTGGATAAAGTAAGCTCCACGGTCATTAGCGAAAATCTCGCGAGAGCTTCCTCTTTCGCTCTTTCCATCGGTGCGCATGTGGGCATCGGAACGCTGCCGATCGTCTTTTTCGGTACACCTGAGCAAAAGAAAAAGTACTTGCCGGACCTCGCAACAGGTGCGAAAATCGCAGCATACTGCTTAACCGAGCCGACATCAGGCTCCGATGCGCTGGGCGCGAAAACAACAGCTCGTCTGTCGGAAGACGGCAAGCACTATATTCTTAACGGCTCCAAACTGTATATTACGAATGCCGGATTTGCCGATATTTTCATCGTTTATGCCAAAATTAACGGTACAGACTTCAGTACTTTTATCGTTGAAAAAGGATTGCCTGGCTTTTCATTAGGCCCGGAAGAGAAGAAAATGGGCATTAAGGGCTCCTCGACGCGCCCGCTCTTTTTCGAAGATGTCCACGTTCCGGCGGAGAACTTGCTCGGCGAAATCGGCAAAGGTCATTTGATTGCCTTTAACATCCTCAACATCGGCCGTTTCAAACTGGCTACTGGTTGTGTCGGCGCCGCCAAAGAGACGATCGAGCTATCGAGCAAGTATGCGAATACCCGTCAGCAGTTCAATACGCCAATTTCCAAGTTCCCGCTTATCGGGAAGAAGCTTGCCGAAATGAATATCCAAACCTATGTGATGGAGAGTATGGTATACAGAACGAGCGGCTTGTTCGACAGCATTTTGAAAGATATTGATCATACGAGTCTCGATGCGGGTAAGCATTCCGCCAAGGGTATTTCCGAGTATGCACTGGAATGTTCGATTAACAAAGTATTTGCTTCCGAGGTGCTTGATCGAATTGCCGATGAAGGCGTGCAAATTCATGGCGGCTACGGTTTTATTCAAGAATATAAAGTAGAGCGCATTTATCGGGATTCACGGATTAACCGTATTTTCGAAGGAACGAATGAAATTAACCGCTTGCTTATCCCTGGTACATTGGTGAAGAAAGCTATGAAAGGCGAGCTGCCTTTGCTGCAAAAAGCGCAAGCGCTGCAAGGCGAGTTGCTGTCTCTCGTCCCAGGACAGACTTTTGAAGGAACTCTAGCTGAAGAAGCTCACCTGGTCTCCATGGCGAAAAAGATTTTCCTCATGGTTGGCGGTTTGGCCGTTCAGAAATATGGCATGGCTCTAGAGAAAAATCAAGAAGTGCTAAGCAATCTGGCCGATATCATGATCCAAATTTTCGCTGCGGAAAGCGGACTGCTTCGCACACAGAAGCAGATCGAAAAAGCCGGGGAAGAAAAGGCAAAAAATGCCGTCCAAATGACAACCGTCTACGTTCACGAAGCATTTGACAAAATTGAGGCATATGCCAAGGAAGCGCTAAGTACGATGGAAGAAGGAGATGTGCTCCGTACGCAGCTTTCGATTCTGAAGAAGCTGACCCGCCGCAGCAGTGTCAATACAGTTGGATTGAAACGGGATATCGCTGCTCGTATCATTCAAGGTGAGAAGTACATCGTATAGTCCATAACTTCAAGAACCTGAAAGGGATGGTTTTGTATGAGTTCCGCAAAGCCTTGGCTGCGTCATTACCCTAGTGAAGTAGCTCCGACTTACGAGTACCCGAAGCATAATCTTGCACGCATACTGGTTAATACGGCGAAGAAATACCCAGACAACTCTGCTCTTTATTTTATGGGCAAAACGCTGCGTTACAAAGAGTTGCTTGAAGCTTCGTACCGATTCGCCAATGGTTTAAAAGAAATGGGCATTCTCCCTGGTGAGCGCGTCGCGATCATGCTCCCGAACTGCCCGTCAGCGGTTATTGCCTACTTCGGCACGCTAATGATGGGCGGGATCGTTGTCCAGACGAGTCCGCTCTACATGGAACGGGAGCTGGTTCACCAGCTCTCCGATTCCGGGGCAAAGGCAATCGTTACGCTGGATTTGCTCTTCGAGCGCGTTCAAAAGGCCAAAAGCAAAACGCAGATTGAACATATCATTGTTACGTCGATTAAGGACTATTTACCTTTTCCTAAGAATTGGTTATATCCGATCAAAATGAAAAAAGACGGTGCCAAGCTGGCGGTCGAATATGGCGATGGCGTCAGCAATTTCAAGAAGCTGCTTGGCGAGTCATCGGCTTCTCCTATCTGTGTTGAGGTCGATGCTGAGCAAGACCTTGCGCTCTTGCAGTATACCGGGGGTACGACCGGCATATCCAAAGGCGTGATGCTCACGCATTTCAACATGGTGGCCAATACGTATCAAACGAGGAATTGGTGCTATCAGGGACAGTTCGGAGAAGAGCGTTACCTGGGAGCGCTGCCATGCTTTCATGTTTTCGGTCTTACCGTTTTGCTGAATCAAGCGATGCTGCTGGCGGGAATGCTCATTCTTATTCCTAAGTTTGACATCGATCTGATCCTGACTACGATCAATAAACTGAGACCGACGATATTCCCAGGCGCGCCCACAATGTATGTTGCTCTTATTAATCATAAGCGGATTAAGGATTATGATATTTCTTCTATTAATGTTTGTGTAAGCGGTTCAGCGCCGCTGCCGCTTGAAGTGCAGGAGCGGTTCGAGGAACTGACAGGCGGTAGACTCATTGAAGGTTATGGCTTGACGGAGGCTTCACCTGTCACCCATGCCAATCCGGTTCTGGGCTACCGCAAAATCGGTACGATTGGCATCCCGTTTCCGGATACGGAAGCCAAAGTCGTCAATCCGGACAGCGGAGAGGAGATGCCGATCGGTGAAATTGGGGAGCTTATCATTAGAGGTCCTCAAGTCATGAAAGGTTATTGGAACCGCGAACGAGAAACGTCATTAACGATTAAGGAAGGTTGGCTGTACACCGGAGATATGGCGCGAATGGATGACGATGGGTTCTTTGCGATTGTAGATCGCAAGAAGGATTTGATTATTGCTGGAGGCTATAATATCTATCCTCGGGAAATCGAAGAAATTTTGTATGAGCACCCTGCCGTTCAGGAAGCGGCTGTCGCCGGCATACCTGACCAATATCGCGGTGAGACGGTAAAAGCATTTGTTGTCCTGAAGTCGGGAATGACACTGACGGAGAAAGAATTGGAACTGTGGTGCCGAGAGCGGCTGGCTGCCTATAAAGTTCCCCGCAGAATCGAATTTAGGGAATCGCTGCCGAAAACGATGGTAGGGAAGGTGCTGCGCAGACAGCTGCTGGAAGAAGAGCAAAAACAATCTTCATAATAGGGTATAGTACGAAGATTGGAACATGATAAAGAGAGAAGAGGAGGAGGGAACCCTGTGAATGGATCACAAATGGAAATCGAACAAAGGTTGCAACGATTGGCAGCGGCGGCAGAGCCGACATTCTGGGGCTTTCTGGGCTGTGAGTTTGTCAGTATGGAAGCGGGTGTGGTTACTGTTGCTTTAGATGCCAAGCCGCACCATTTGAACCTCATTGGCATCGTACATGGAGGCGTACTTTCCTCCTTACTGGATAATGCGATGGGGATTGCGATTATGACAGCCAGGCCCGAGGAGAAAGTGGTTACAACGAACTTGAATGTCCACTTCGTATCCCCGCTTAAGGAAGGCAGGCTTCTTGTCACTGCGGAAATCGTTCATCAATCCCGCAAAATGATTACGACGCAAGGCCGCGTTACCGATAGCGAGGGCAATCTCGGTACGATTGGAACAGGGACGTTTAGGGTCATCTAATTGGTAATTAGAAAGTAAGCTAAGCAGAGGGGCGTGCATGATGCACGTCTCTTTTTAATTGTATGTGAAATTAATGTTATATAATCTAACATAAAAGCGATTTTGTTCAAAAATATTTCATTAATTTATCTCAAATGTCATATAAACTAACATAAAATCATTGACTGATTGGAAACATCATCCTATAATCGTTAAAAAGGCATGAGGGGGAATACGATATGCATCTTACAATCCGTGAGGCTTTAACCATATATCCTTTAACAGAAGCGAAGCTGGTTGCCGGCAAACAAGGAGAATCGCGTATCGTCAAATCGGTGAATGTGATGGATGCTCCCGATATCGCGGATTGGACGAAATCCGGTGAAATGCTCTTTACAACGGCTTTCGCCATGAAAGATAGCCCTCAGGAAACCGTTAATTTGCTGCGTAAATTAAATGATCGTGGGGCAGCGGGGCTGGGCATTAAGCTTGGACGATTCTGGACGGAACTCCCGCAGGTCGTTGTGGAGGAGGCGGACCGGCTTCATTTTCCGATTATCGAAATGCCGTTCCAGTTCACATTCTCGGATCAAATGAACGCTCTATTTAACGCGGAATATCGCCGAAATACGCAACTGCTGCAAAGTGTGCTGGAGAAGCAAAAGAAGCTGATGCAGTTCGGCTTGAAACAGGACGATATGGTCGCGATGTTTAAATTAATTAGTGGCATTATCGGATACCCGATGGCGATATTGGGTGCTAAAGGGCAAATTCTTTATAATACAAGCGCCTGGACGAATGATCAGCTGCAGCAGAACTGGCCTTGGAAACGTAAAGCGGGCTGGGTTCATGCGGGCAAAGACCGGGCATACCGTGTAGCGTTGATTGGGCAGGATGAAGAACAGCTTGGCAGCTTGCTGGTCATGCCCGATGCCGTGCTGCTTGCTAACGTGGAGGAAGGACTGTTCCAACAAGCATCTGACATTCTTGCTTTTCATATGGGCTTTACGTTCCGTTCTCACGTTGAGGCTTCGGCGCTGCGCGACTTGCAAAACAATCTCCTTCGTTACTTGGAGAAGGGGGCGCCTTTAGAGGAATTCATGGAGCTGGCACAAATGCGTGGATTGAACATTTTTACGGGGGCTTATCAATGTGTCATTAGCAAAATCAAGCTCAGCAACCATGATTCTTCACTGGATGAGCCACCTGTGGGGAAACTCAAAGAGCTGAAGCAGTATATGGAGTCTCACCCTAAGTCGACAAATCTGCGGGTTAATCATTTTGTTTTAAAGGATCAGCTGTTTTCCATCTTTACGGCCAATCAAGCCGAAGGGTTTCCGGAGGAAGAGTTGTCCCAACTGCTGGCGAAGTATGCCGGAGATGCGGCTTGCTTGGAAGAAGCGGGTGAAGTGGCCTTCTATGTAAGCCCGGTGAAATCGAAGCCGATTGCTCTTAAAGAAGCGTATATGGAATGTGTGGAGACACATCGATTGTCCAGCCGGCTTGGATTGCCGGACCGCGTGCTCCACTTCGAAACGATCGAATTTGCTCATCTGTTCCAAAATGTTTCTTCCGACGCCATGGAAGACTACTGTACGAAAATTTTGCGGCCGCTGCTTGAAAGGGATGCTGAATATTCGCAAGAAATGATTCGTACGCTAGAGGTATTCATCCGCAATGACGGTCAAGTTAGCGAAGCGGCTAAGCAACTATTCATTCACCGTAATACGGTCACATACCGATTGGAGAAGATCAGCGACCTGCTGCAGGTTGATTTTAAAAAAGTGAACGATTTATTGAAGCTGAAAGCCGTGTTCTTATTTCGTCAATTTTTACATGTGAGACAATAAAACAGAAACCCTGGGATGCCAATAAATAAGGCGCTCAGGGTTTTATTTGTTCTAACGTGAGGACTGTAATTTCCGGCCTGCATAGAAAACGGAACGGAAACAGGGTAGTGCCGACCCCGCGAGTGGTATACACTTGCAGCTTGGATCCCGGGACACTATGCAGCCCCATCACATATTTATTGCCGAGTGGAGGGGTAACGACCGCACCAAAAAGGGGCAATCGAATCTGGCCGCCATGACTGTGACCGGACAATTGCAAATCGATCGCATACCCGGCAGCAATATCGGCAAAATTGGCACAGTGGGAGAGAAGGAGGGTAAATATGCCGGCGTTCGCGCCGTAAAGCGTTTTTGCAAGATCAGGTTCGCCTGTCAGCATGTCTTCCACACCGGCAATTTGAATCGCTTGTCCACCGCTGCGAATGACTTGATGATCATTGAATAGCGTTCTGAATCCGCCGTTTTGGAGAAGCGCTGCTATTTTGAGGTTTCCTGCCAAACGATCGTGATTGCCGAGCACAGACCACTTCCCAAGCGGTGCTTCCAATGTGGCCAATAAGCTGCTAATTTGTTTAGGATCTACAGTAATCTTGGCGTCGAACAAATCACCCGTGAAACAAATCAGATCGGGTTTCTCTTGGCGTATAAGATTGATAACTGTCTCCAGATCAGACAGCTCGAAGTAATGTCCCATATGGATATCGCTAATATGAACGATTCTGATCCCATGAAAGGCAGAAGGCAGTCGCTCAAAAGGTATTATGACTCTTGTCAGGTCATACCAACGCGGTTCCAGGAAAGTTGAATAACCGCCTATAACACCGCCTGTTGCAATTAGAGAAGCTGCTAGGCGTATCCCTTTTTTGAGGAACTCACGTCTGGTTATCGGTGGTGATGGCTGCATGGGTGCCTCCTTCAATGCTAGTGCGCTTACCTATAAGCATTATACCAGTCGGTTTGCGTTAGATGCGAATTGTGCGCTTTCTCGATTTGCATAAGCAAGCAGGTTATTTTATAATCATTCTTATTAAGATGGGAAGGGAGATGTTCACATGTCGGCTTGGAAAGAGTTAATGACGCTTGAAGAATGGCAGCAGGTTTTGGATCACTCCACAGAGAAACCGGCGGTAGTGCTGAAACATAGCACAGCTTGTCCGGTAAGCGCGAGCGCACTCGAAGAATATGAGGAATACTTGGCAGGTAAGCCGAATGGCGATGTCGACTATTACTTGGTGAAAGTCATTGAATCACGTCCGGTTTCCAATCAAATCGCTGATGACCTTGGGATCAAGCATGCTTCACCGCAAATTCTATATTTTAAAAATAAAGAATCGGTTTGGAATACTTCACATTGGTCGGTAACGTCCAAACATATAACTGCTGTACTAGATTAAGCTTATAAAAGCCCTTGGGAGCTGCTCGTATGACGAGAGCAGACTTCCTAGGGCTTTTTTTCATCAAAAATTAATTGAACATGTGTTAAAAATGGTTGGCAAGTGCCGATTCCTACTATATACTTATACGGCAACGACTACCAGTTTACACCAAGGAGTTTCCCTGCATGAATGCAATGAATAAAACCAAAGTTCCAGTTTCGATGTTTCTTGTCATCGGTATTATAGCTATCTCTTTTTCTTCGATATTTGTCAAATGGTCATCAGCGCCGACTTCCGTCATTGCCATGTATAGGCTGTTGATGACAAATGTGCTTATGCTGCCTTTTCTATGGCGGTATGCACATGAAATCTCGCAAATTCATTTGAAAGAGTGGTTGCGAACGATTGCATCAGGCATTGGGCTTGGTCTTCATTTTTTATTTTGGATGGACTCGCTTCATTACACAACGGTTGCCAGTTCGACGGCGATTTTAACATTGGAACCCATCTTTGTTATGCTTGGCGCCTTCCTTTTATACAGGCAGCGAACAAGCCGTATAGCTTTGATTTCCATGGCGATTGCTATCATTGGAGCGATTTGTATTGGTTGGGGTGATTTCCAATTTTCCGGGGAAGCTTTGAAAGGCGACCTATTATCATTACTCGGGACGGTTGCCGTAGCCATGCATATGCTTTTGGGCAAAAGTATAAGAGAGCACGTATCCGCATTTGTGTACAGCTTTTTCGTCTTTTTATTTGCGGGAGGCATTCTTGCCGTTTATAACATTGCCTCTGGAGCTTCTTTTACAGAGTACCCGGCGAAAGAGTGGGGGATATTCTTCCTCTTGGCGATTGTGCCTACGGTATTCGGTCACTATGTATTCAATTGGCTGCTAAAGTATATGAAAGCGACATCGATCTCTATGACGGTCCTTGGAGAACCGCTTGGCGCTTCTCTATTGGCCTTCGTGCTGCTCGGCGAGACGATCACCATGCTGCAGCTTATGGCAGGTTGTTTGCTTCTCATCGGAGTGGCTATGTTTTTACGAAGCAACGAAGAGAAGTAAGTTTTTTTGCGATTTATTGATCAAAGGTTAATTATTTCGGTCGTATCGATATGACTGCCGGAGGTGCTGCATGAGGTTTCGGGATTTTCACCGGAATGTTAAAATTCGTTTTGGTTTGTCATTTTTATCAGGAACCGCCAATAATATGGTGCTTCCGTTCATGTCCATTTATTTCTCCGGAAAGTTGGGGGATACAAGCGCAGGACTAGTGGTAATTCTAGGGATTGCCGCTGGTGTAATGGCAGGCATCATCGGAGGCTATTATGCAGATCGTATCGGCCGTAAAAAGCTTATGATTGCTGCTGAAGTCGGTTGGATGCTGTCCTTCATGGGAATGGCGCTTTCCAACTCGCCCTGGTTTGAATCGCCGGGCATTACTTTTGTTCTCATGATTTTGGTCAGCATGTTCTGGGGGGTTCATGGACCTGCCAACGATGCGATGCTGCTCGATGTAACGGCGCCGGAAGTACGCAAATTCATGTATGCGATATCCTATTGGATGAACAATTTGTCTTTTGCCATTGCCGGTATGGCGGGCGCTTTCTTGTTCAAATCGTACTTGTTCGAGCTCTTTATCGGTTTATCCGCAATCGGGTTCATTTCTCTGATTGTGACTTGCTTTTTTATTGAAGAAGTTTACAACCCGGATCCAAGCCAAGCAATTGGCGGCAAACGGACAGGCACGATTTCCATGTGGTCAAATTACCGAACCGTGCTGAAAGACTCCACGTTCATGATTTTTACTGCCGCTTCGCTGCTGCTCGTATCTGTCGAATTCCACTTGGGCAATTATGTCGGCGTACGCTTGGAAAAAGAGATGGTGAACGTGCCGTTTATGGTGTGGGAAAATAATACTTTTCATATTGACGGTCTGAAAATGCTCGGCTTTATTCGAACCGAAAATACCGTTCTTGTCGTTGTACTTTCAGTTATGATGGGCGTCATTATGCGTAGATTCCCGGACAGCAAAGTATTGTTTATCGGCTACACCTGTTACATTTTTGGTTACAGCTATTTGGCCTATAGCAATCAGCCGTGGCTGCTGATTCTTGCGATGCTTATCGCCACAGTCGGAGAACTGATGTACGTGCCTATCAATCAAGCTTATCTAGGCGATATTGCGCCTGATCACGCTAGAAGCTCTTATATGGCTGTGAATGGAATGGTTTATAAAGGGGCTATGCTGCTTGGAGGCGGAGGCGTTATTCTAGGCGGTTACATGTCCTCGTGGATGATGGCTTCACTCATCGCGCTGAGCGGCCTTGTCGGCATGGTGATGTTCTATGCCATAATGGGGCGCCTTGAAGCTCGTAGAGCCGGGGCTCAGGTATTGCATGATTCTCCGACTAATGTATCGGCTTAAAAAATAACGCAAAAAAGACCATTCTACAGAAACGTAGACAGGTCTTTTTTTAGAGTTAACTCGGTGTCACTTCACCTTAGCCGCAAACTCGGCTTTTATTTGCTTCAGCAGCTCGGGATTAACCAGAACATCGTAAGCTGTGTTCGCGAGTGCTTTGGCTGCGAAAATCATGCTATCCAGCGCACGATCCTGCATGGCCAGATCCCGGAATTCTTTCGTGTGCAGCAGGTGCTTCTCGTCAACGACCTTCATGAAAGGGTGTATTGTTGGGCACTGGATCGATACATTGCCCAGATCAAGGGAACCGTGATCTTTACCGATCTCGATCTCTTCGGGCTTAACGCCCATCGCGTACAAATTGTCCGTGAATACGGAAGACAATGTTTCGTTGGTCCGCAGTTCATCGTATGAGAATTCGTAGTTCGACGTCTTAAGCGTACAGCCGGTTTGGAGAGCGGCGCCCTCCGCACAGCGCAGTACTTTTTGTACAAGTTCATTCGTATAT
Organism: Paenibacillus sedimenti; assembly: GCF_014534655.1. GTDB lineage: Bacteria > Bacillota > Bacilli > Paenibacillales > NBRC-103111 > Paenibacillus_E > Paenibacillus_E sedimenti. The sequence goes on along the minus strand of NZ_JACVVD010000009.1, from coordinate 266,585 downwards.
GTTCGGCTGGCGGAACGGATATAGAACTGAGCGACCGCATAATCCGGGATGATGTTCGGCGCCTTGCCTCCTTCGCTGATGATGCCGTGTATGCGAGCATCGGACTTTACTTGTTGGCGCAGCGCATTGATGGAGTTAAACAGCTGAAGAACGGCGTCTAACGCGTTCACGCCTTCATAAGGATGAGCGGCAGCATGAGCGGAACGCCCGAAGAACTCGTACTGAATGGCGTCCATCGCCAGCGATTCGCCGGATTTCTCGTAGGTGTAGTAGGGATGCGCCATAAGCGCAATATCGACATCGTTAAAAAGTCCGGCAGCGGCCATGGGCACTTTAGCGCCTTTGGTTTCTTCCGCAGGTGTACCGTATACGCGGATGATTCCGCCGGTTTCATCGATGACCGACTTCAGGCCGACTGCAGCGCCAATGCTCATCATGCAGATGAGGTGGTGGCCGCATGCATGGCCAAGCTCCGCTAAAGCGTCATATTCGGCTAAGAATGCTACGATCGGTCCCGGCTTACCGGAATCATAGGTTGCTAGAAAAGAAGTTGGAATATCCAGGATACCGCGTTCGACATGGAACCCTTGGCTTTCCAGTTCTTCGGTTAAGCGAGCGGCCGCAAGAAATTCTTCATGGCCAAGCTCGGGATTGGCTCCAATAAAGCTGGAGATCGCTTTGAATCTCTCAGCCTGGAGATCGATCGTTTCTGTTATCGTAGATTTCATAGAGGAAGCTCCTTCATTGAACGGTTCTTAACTCCATTGTAGTATAAAGGAAGGTGATCTACCACTTTTCGTACCTCTGAGTTACAATAAATGAACATAACGATGCTGATATAAGGAGAGAATGTCGATGATGAAGTATGGGGCAGAACCCATTGAGCACCGGTTTACATTATCTTTCAAAGAAATGGAGCAAAGAGGGCAGTGGCAGGATATTTACCTTGGAATCCATATGGAGAATGGTGAATCTTACCCGGAGGACTTGCTTGATCCATCAGTGCTCGTTATTTGCAATCAGGATGGTGACATTGTACAAATCGTCCTGCAGGATGAGGGCTGTGACTGCGAATTCCAATTCACATTATCGGAAAAATCGCAGATCGAGAGCTTTGTCCAGCCGATTGTTGCATAGAAAAACTTCGCCAAGTCTCACCGCCGTACATGCCCAAAATGGGCGCACACGCATACATTGGTTATATGTCAGTGTGTGGGGAGAGGATAGCGATGGAGAAGACGATCAATTATCTGGCATTCGGAGACTCGTTAACCGTTGGTTTTGGAGATCCGGCAGGTCTTGGCTTCGTAGCTTTGTACCGGCAATGGATTGAACAGTTGTTAAACGTACCCGTTAACTTATGTCATGCCGGTACTAACGGTGCGACAACGTCAGAACTTTTGGAAACGCTTGAATCGAAGCAGGAACTCCAACGGCATGTCAGGCAAGCGGATTTGATCACCATTACGGCCGGTGGCAACGACTTAATCCAAGCCGCTATCCCATTCTTTTATGAAGGCGATCCACAGTACTTAAAGTCCGCGCTTCAAGTGTACGAAGGGAATTATCGGAAGCTGATTGAACGTATACAGGATTTGCGTAAAAATGTGACAACTCCATACGTCATTGTATTGATAGGTCTATATAACCCATTGCCGCAAGTACCGGATGCCGCTTACTGGGTGCAGCGTTTTAATCTGTTTTTGCGAAAGCTGGAGAAGCCTCACATCTGTATTGTACAGGTATATGACGCTTTCGTCGGGAATGACAGCTGCTATCTGGCTGAGGATTTCATTCACCCGAACGGGCAGGGCTATGAAGTGCTCGCTCGTCAGGTGGAAAGCACCGTACCGCTCGAGCAGCTTCAGCAGCTGGTCAGATGAGAGCCGGTCTCAAGCTTATGGCAGCACGTAGCCATAGATCGAGATGAAGTGAGAAATGCTCCCGGCCAATACGAACACATGCCAGATCGCATGATGATATGGGACGCGCCGCCATAAGTAAAAAATGGTGCCGAATGTATATAGCAGTCCGCCTGCAATAAGCCATAAGATGCCCCCAAAGGGCAAATTCATATAAAGCGGTTTAAATGCAAGTACGATCAGCCAGCCCATCAGTATGTAACAGACCGTCGACAGGACTATGAAACGTTTGACATAAAAGATTTTGAGCACCATGCCGATTAGTGCTAACCCCCAAATGACGCCAAAAAAGGTCCAACCGAAAGGTCCTCTTAAGGTGACAAGCAGATAAGGGGTGTATGTACCGGCAATGAGCAAGTAGATCGCAGAGTGATCTAAGATTTCGAAAACATCCTTCAGCTTCGGATGCTGAACGCTGTGCAGCAAGGTGGAGCAGGAGTATAAGGTTACAAGCGCAACGCCAAAAACACTGAAGCTGACAATGTGCCAAGCGTCGCCGCGCAGGCTCGCCTGAACGATGAGCAGGATGAGAGCAACGATGCTGAGCAGCACGCCGATGCCATGACTGATGGCATTGGCTCTTTCTTCACGCATTGAGTAGTCCATAATAGCAGCCTTCTTTCCATTTGATATAGATAGGACGGTGAAACGATGTTTTTACCTTCATTTCAATTACATAATCGAAGCAGGGCTATGGAAGAATTATCAATATTTCTTCTGTCGCTGGACAGGTTGCCCTGAGAATCGGAGTTGTATACACGGCTATGAAAGCTGCCAGGATTCAAATGACCAAGGTGCTCGCTCTGGAGTGGGGCAGATACGGAGGCATGAATATAAACGGTTTCTAAGGAGGTGTCGGATTCGATGTCAGCAGAGCTCCGCGCGAATGAGCTTGTTATTTTAAAAACGATTGCCGAGACGCTTAATCAATCCAATGAAATGGAGTCGGTGCTTTCCCTAGTATTAGCCAAGCTTTTGGAATTGACGAATTTAAAGGCGGGTTGGATTTTTCGCGTTAGCAAAGAGCCTGATTCGGGTCACTCCTGCTTGTCCGCTGAAGGGATTCCGCAGGCACTCGCCCGCAATGAAATGGCTCCGCTTAAATTAAAATCATGCTGGTGCATTGACCGCTTCCGCGACGGAAGACTGAAGCATGCCGTTAACATTCTGAGCTGCGAGCGTTTGGAAGAAGAAGCGATGATTGCGGTTGGTGATACGGAAGGCATCAGTCATCATGCGACGATTCCACTGTGGGCCGGTCAGGAGATGTTCGGCATCCTGAATGTGGCCTCTCCGGGGAAGAAGCACTTCAGCGATGAGGAGCTGGCGCTCCTCCAATCGGTTGCCTTTCAGATCGGGACAGCGATTGAGCGGACGATGTTGTATCGTATGCAGCAGAAGCGCGCCGTTCATTTTGCCAAACTCGGGGAAATTACAAGGTCACTAGGACGTCTCTTGGCGACGGATAAAATAGCCGGGGAGTCTGTCCAGCGTTTTGGCGAAGCATTTGATATCCCTTTGGTCACGGTGTTCATTCAAGAAGGTGACAATTTGTCGCCGCGAACGGAATTCATGAACGGCAAGGTGTATACTTGCTGCAGCTCCTATTCCATGCGCAGCCTAGGACCGATCGCTCAAGCTTATCGACAGCAGGAGGTTATCCGCTTTGACAGGTCGATCGCGGATAATAGCAATCCGAAAACGAAGGTTCTTTACCCTGAAATTCGTTCCGGTGTCGCCGTACCCATTATTCTAAGGGATGAACCGATCGGCGTATTTTTTATCGGCAGCCCGCAGAAGCAGTATTTCGACACGGTCGATGCCGAAGTGGCCAGAGCGTTCACGGACCACATTTCACTAGCTTATGAGAATGCAAGGGTGTATGAGCAGCGTCGTGATTTGGCGCGAAGTGAGGAGCGGAACCGGTTAGCCAGGGATTTGCATGATTCGGTCAGTCAAATGCTGTTTTCGCTCAATCTGACTTCGCGAGGGCTGGAGAGTATGCTTGGTGAAACGGAGCCGCTGGTGAAAGAAGCACTGACGGACATTCGGCAGCTATCGCAAAATTCCCTGACCGAAATGCGTTCCCTTATTCTCCAACTGAGACCGGCCGGATTAGAGCATGGTCTGCTGACAGGTCTTGCGCAGTACGGAAGACAAATCGGTTTGTCAATTACAACCCATGTTGAAGGCGTTAGGGAGCTTCCGCGCATGGTGGAGGAAGCGTTGTGGCGTATCGGACAAGAGGCGCTAAACAACGTGATTAAGCACGCGCGGTCTAAGAATGCGATCATCAGGCTCTGCTCCACGCTGGATCATGTCTATTTTGAAATTACAGACGATGGTATCGGCTTTACCAAAGAGCGGCGGACCCGGCAAGTAAAGTTCGGCATGCATACGATGCGGGAACGTGCGGAAGCTCTGGGCGGTACGTTCAACGTCCAAAGTCAAAAAGGAAAAGGCACGATGATTCAAATTACTTTACCTTTATCCATTATGAAGAATGCTTGAGAAAGGGGGGGAAAGGTATGTCATCTATTCGAGTTTTACTTGTAGATGATCATGCTGTGGTTCTAAGAGGACTGCAATATTTTCTTGGCACCCAAGCTGGTATTGAATTGATCGGGGAGGCTTCGAATGGCGAGGAAGCTCTGCAAAAAGTTAAAGAGCTGCGGCCTGACGTCGTTGTCATGGATCTGATTATGCCTGTCATGAACGGTATTGAAGCGACCAGGCAGATAAAGCAGCTCTATCCGGACGTCAAGGTCATCGTGCTTACGACGTTTTCCGATCAAGACCATGTGCTGCCCGCTATTCGGGCAGGGGCTAACGGCTACCTGCTCAAGGATGTGCAGCCGGAGGAGTTAGTGCTCGCGATCCGCGGCGCACATTCGGGCCAAGCGCAGCTGCACCCGCGCATTACGGATCAATTGATGGCGCATCTGGCATCGCCCGCGCCTGCTGCGGTCGTCTCACCCTGTATCGACAGTCTGACGGCGCGCGAGCGCGAAGTGCTGGTGCTGCTGGCTGAAGGCAAGAGCAACAAGGAAATCGCCGCGTATTGTCATATCACGGAGAAAACGGTCAAGACACATGTGAGCCACGTGCTTAGCAAGCTGGGGCTGTCTGACCGGACGCAGGCTGCCATTTATGCCGTTAAGAAAGGGTTAAGTTCCTGATCAAGAGAGACTGTTCCTTTCTGTACCCGGTTTCTACGACTTTGGTCGTAGGTCCTGATAGTTTTTCGCATCGGACCATTTGCGTAGCGCAAACTCATACATGCCGCCGACGATGGATCCCCTTCCCAGTGCTAAGATAGTTCTATAAACACGAAGCACGAAGGGGCTGAACAAGATGTGGGAAAATCCAATCCAAGTTGAACAGTATATCGAATCAAGACAATGCGGCATGCTCAAAGACAGTTTGTACGTGAATATAAAAAAATGGTTGAGACGTGCCAAGTAATCAAGACGTATTGTACGCTAAGTTCCAACCGCTGGAGATCAGGCGAAAGTAGTATTAAGCCTGCATCTTTCAGTGGTTTTGTTTTTGTTCTTCGGTTTTATATGAACCGATTGAGCTTTCAGCTCGTATCTATTATACTAAATTCAATTCTATGAGTAGACCTTTAGTATATTCAGAAAAGTTTGCAACGACAAGGTGGTAGTCAAAGAGATGTCACGGGTTCAGATATTTACAGACAGCACGAACGATTTAAGCGATGAGCTGAGACAAAGTTATCAGATTGAAGTTGTACCTCTATATGTAATCTTTGATGGTGATTCCTATAAAGACGGGGTATCCATTAAACCGGACAAGCTCTTCCATTTAGTCGGTCAAACCGGCAAGCTGCCCAAAACGGCAGCACCTTCGCCGACGGATTTCGAGCAAGCTTTTGCCCCTTATATCGCAGCCGGTGATGATATCGTCTTCATTGGTCTATCGTCAGAATTATCTTCTACGATTCAGAACGCGACAATCGCAGCATCACAATTCGAGGAAGGCAGGGTCACGGTGATCGATTCCAGAAATCTATCAACCGGGATCGGATTGCTAGTCTTGAAAGCGGCGCAAGCGGCGGGAGAAGGTAAAAGCGCTAAAGAGATTCGGGCTTTGATTGAGCCTCAAACCGCCAAAATTGAAGTGGAATTCGTCATCGATACGCTAGAGTATTTACATAAAGGCGGACGATGTTCAAGCGTGCAGGCTTTCATTGGCAGCTTGCTGAAAATTCGACCGCTTGTAAAAGTAATCAAAGGGGCCATGACGCTGACGGATAAAGTGAGAGGAAAGCGCGAGAAAGCGCTTGATCAGCTTTTGAACAACGCATTAGCACAAAAAGACCTTATGGATGAGGAAATTCTGTTCATTACGCACGCGATGGCCGCTGAGGATGCCGCTTATCTGAAAAATCAAATCGAACAGCATACGAATGTGAAACGTGTATATATCACAGAAACCGGCTGTGTTATTTCCAGCCACTGCGGGCCTTGCACCGTAGGAATTGTATTCGCTAAAAAATAAATAACGAGTGGAGCTAAGGCATGACGACAATCAAGATTATCACAGATGGCAGCTGCGACCTTCCGAAAAAACTGGTGGAGGAGCTACATATTTCCATCGTTCCATTATCCGTACATTTTGGCGAGGAGTGCATGCCTCCCCACATGGAGCTTTGCGATTTTTATGCGAAAATGAAAGCAGAGAGCGAACTGCCGAAGACATCCAGCCCGTCTCCGCTTCAATTTCTCGCGACTTATCAGGAAGCTCTTGCTGGGCAAGATATTCTTGTCCTCTGTCTGTCTTCAGTGCTTAGCAGCACGTACAATCATGCCATGATGGCAAAAGATATGCTGCTGGATGAAGGTTTTACCGGGAAAATAGAAGTGATTGATTCCAAAACAGCCTCGTTAGGTCTCGGGGTACTGGTCTATAAAGCGGCGAAAATGGCTGAAGGCGGTCTTCCGTTCGCGGAGATCGTGGAAGCCATGCATCATTCTGTGAGTACTTCCGGCACTTATTTTTTCTTGGACACGTTAGAAAACGTTATCAAAGGCGGGAGGCTGGATCGGGTTCGAGGAGCGGTGGCATCCGTGCTTAACATCAAACTGCTGATGAAAGCCAGTGATGAAGGTTCGGTAGAAGTAATTGAGAAGATACGCGGTACCCAGCAAGCTTTGAAGCGACTGATCGAAAAGGTCGGAGAGGCTCGTCATGATTTCGAGAAAGACGTGATTGCCGTTGCGCACAGCAACTGCGAGGAGCGAGCGCGAGCGGTGCTGAACCAGCTGCTTGAGAAATACCCGTTCCGGAACGTGCTGTTCTCGAACATGGGAACGGTCATCGGAACATATGCCGGAGAAGGCGGCGTATTGATTGCATATTAACAAATTGGGCGAGGCCTTCCAATGAGGAGTGTAGGTGTTGGGTCATACTAATGTCTTTACGCATCTAGTAAATTCAGAAGAAGAGTTAAGAGATTTGCTCGGGCATCCGGGCAAGTTAGCGGCGAATAAAACGATCCGAATTCTGGATGACCACTGCCGTAATTATATTGCAAAGTCTTCTTTTCTTGTTATCGCAACTTCTGATGTACAAGGAAACTGCGATGCTTCGCCACGCGGAGATGCACCCGGATTTGTTAAGGTGCTTGACGACAAGCACCTCGTAATTCCAGAGAGGCAGGGCAATCGGAAGTTCGACTCTTTGCTGAATTTGCTGGCTAATCCAAATCTCGGACTGTTCTTCTTGATTCCAGGCCTTGGCGAGACGTTGAGGATCAATGGCCGGGGCTATGTCATCCGCGATCAAGCAATATTAGAGGGGATGGCTGTGCAGGGCAAAGTACCACTCGTCGGTATTGGCGTTGAAGTCGAAGAGTGCTATATCCATTGCGCCAAGGCTTTAAAGCGCTCGGGACTATGGCAGCCAAGCACTTGGCTATCCGAGGACCAGCTTCCGTCAATCCCGAATATGCTCGCAGCTCATATTCAACTTCCAGATGAGCGCGTGACGCCTGAGGAAATCGCAAAGTCACTTCATGAGAGCTACACCAAACGTTTGTATTGAAACAAAAAGGCACGCACTTTCCTGATCATAGAGATCAGAGAATGCGTGTCTTTTTTTAAGCTGAATGATCGGTCGTTACGATTTCGCTATCCTCGGTATCCACGAGAGGTGATAACGCCCCTGGTACGATCAGCCAAAGTTCATGAAGGGCACGGGTACAGCCAACATAGAGCAGCTTGGCGTCGATCAGCGTCGCTTCGTAATGTTGGGCAGTGACATCCATGAGCAGCACAGCGTCGAACTCAAGGCCTTTGGTTAGATAGACAGGCAGGACGGAGATGCCGCCACGATAGACCCGCTGCTTGGCGGTTATCAGGTTCGTGGAGATGCCTGCTTCACTCAGTGCATCGTGCAGTTCATTGGCCTGCTTTTCCGTCCTTGCGACCACGGCGATGGTGCTGGAGGAGGTACCCTCCTGCAAGGATGCGAGGGCCATCTTCAAGAGCGGCAATCGCCCTTTGGCATCCGTTTGCAGGACGCGAACTTTGTTCCCGCTGCGGAACACTGGAACGGCCAGAAGCGGGTCATCGATGCCTCGTTTCAGCACCGAATTCGCGAACTGGATGATTTCCACCGTAGATCGATAGCTTCGCTCAAGCTCAAAGTAGCCGGTTTCTTCCTCTTTAAATAAACCGGAAAATTCCTTCCAGTCGATAATGCCTTGATAAGCATGGATCCCTTGCGACAAATCGCCTAGTATCGTAAAAGAGCGATTACGCGTGTATTTGTCTAGGACAGCTACTTGGAAAGGCGAAAAATCTTGCGCTTCGTCAATGACAACGTGGTCGAACATCCGATCCGAAGCGATGCCATTGAGGCGGGTATGAATATACAGAAGAGGAGCGAGATCTTCAAGCTGCACTTCTTTTTTCTTGAAAAGCTTGGCTGAGGCTGTAACGATCGCCTCCGGGATTTGCCCGAGGAGCTCTGCAGGCAAGCTTGTGGGGCGTCCTGTATCACTGAACAGCATCTTGTAAAAAGAGAAAGCGGTATGCTCCGGCCAACCTGTCAAATAAGTACGTAAGCGCTGCGATGCTTTCTTCTTGAGCTCTTTCTTGCGGCTTTGCTCCCAGATCTTGTCGAGCTGCATTTCCATCCAACGTTTAATCCGCGCAATAACACGTTCGCGACGTTTCACAAGCGGATAGTGCTTGTTCTCAACAAAGAACCATTCGCGAATCGTAGCGATCGGCAGCTTCGCGCCTTCCCACGGAAGGAAGTCTGAGGCAGGAACATACGATTCTTCGAAGCGATGTAGACAATCCTCCAAGTATTGCTTGAACGCAATGGAACCTTTGAAGCGGCCGGGCGCGTGATTGTTAACCACGGGTCTCTTGCTGCCGACGGCAAACCAGGTTTGAAGCGTCAGTGCCGGATCTGCTAGCTTCACTTCCTGATCCAGCATATCGAGGACCCAGTCGGAGAAGGTGGTTTGCTGGATGTTGCCGACCCCAAGCTCCGGCAGAACGCCGGAAATGTAGTCGAGGAACATCGAGTTCGGCGCGAATATGACCATCCGCTCCGCACGAATTTGCTCGCGATACTGATAGAGCAGGAACGCGAGGCGGTGAAGGGCGACGGTAGTTTTACCGCTCCCTGCAACCCCTTGAATGATGAGCGCTGTGTTCTTCGCAGCACGGATGATGCGATCCTGCTCGGCTTGGATGGTCGACACGATATCGCGCAGCTTGTTATCTTTGTTCTCGCCGAGCCGGTAGAGTAGAAACTCGTCTCCAACCGCAAGGGAGTCTTCGTCACGATTGTACGTGTCCACGACACGCTGCAGGATTTGTTTGCGTACGACAAGGTTACGCTTCAAATAAACGAGGCCGGCGATCAGACCGTCCGGCGAGTCGTAGGAAGCGGCGTCGAGTCCGCCTGTGAACGAATAGAAGAGGCTGGCTACCGGAGCCCGCCAGTCGATCACAAGCAATTGCCCCGTGCGTTCGTCCTCGACGCCGGCTTTGCCAATATAGAGCGGGGCTGCTGCCGCAGCGCCCGTCTCCTGGAAATCGAGTCTTCCAAAGTACGGCTCTTCCACCGCTTTGGACAAGTTTTGCCGCCCTTGCTCGCGTGCAACTTCCAGCGCTTGCTCGGCCAGGTCGGGTCCGTAATAAACCGGAGTCGCCTGCAAACGTTGCAGCTGTCTGTCAATTTCGGCGCTCGTTCGTTCGAGTCGCTGTAATTCTTCTTGATAGGCACTTTGAGTCTTTGTGTCCAAGATCAGTTACCTCCTAAGAGTTTTGTAATAACAAAACTTTCTTCGTAAGCTTGTGCTGATTTTTTCGGATAGCCGGAAATTAGTATGTTCTGGAAATAAAACAGGTAAACAATATATCATATCTGCGAGCAATAGGGAAGTTTTACGGATAGCGGCCGCAAGTTTGGGCGCATTGGAAAATAATGCTATAATGGACATGAACGATTACCTAAGTTGAAAAGGAGAATGCAGATATGTCTTTATACGATATTAAAGTACAAAAGATCACGGGAGAATCCAAATCGCTGTCAGATTATAGAGGAAAAGTTCTGCTCTTTGTGAATACGGCCAGCGCATGCGGACTGACACCGCATTATAAAGGGCTTCAAAGTTTATACGAGCAATATCAGGACCGGGGGTTAGTCGTATTAGGATTCCCTTGCAATCAGTTTGCAGGCCAAGAGCCAGGTACTAACGAGGAAATTCAAAGCTTCTGTGAGTTAAACTACAATGTAACCTTCCCTTTATTTGCAAAAGTAGATGTCAAGGGCGATCATGCGCATCCATTATTCACTTATCTTGTTAATCATACCCCAGAACCTTATCACACGGGCGATATCGAATGGAACTTTGTCAAATTCCTGGTGGATGCGAGCGGTAACATCGTGAAGCAATACAGCGCTAGTACGGAACCTGCTGCCATTGCATCCGACATTGAGGAGCTTTTAGTATAGAAATTCCCAAAATGCCTGTTGCACATCTGACATGTAGTCGCTATAATTTGAATAATCATCGATTTGAAGGAGACGAATCTTATGTGTCGTTCTTGGTTCGTACAATTTCATTATTTTGAACAGCGTTAGCACATACCTGTAACTAATCAGGGTGGGCTAACGCACTTCGCGTTGGCCTCCCTGCGGGATAGCAAATCGCGCGGGACCAAAGAGGTCCGGCGCGATTTTTATTTTATCTCGTGCTCTCGGAGCGGAAAGGAATGGGAAGATGCAAAACGTCAAAGGAACGAACGATTATTGGGGCGAGGAACAAGCGCTAAGACAAAAAGTTGAAGCAAATCTGAAGGAATTGTTCGAGGTTTATGATTATGATGGGATGGAGACACCGATTTTGAACGAAGAAGCGCTGCTAACTTCGAAATATGCGGGTGGCGAGGAAATTTTGAAGGAGATGTATCGGCTTAGTGATCAAGGTAAGCGAAATTTGGCGCTGCGTTACGATTTGACCATTCCATTTGCTAAAGTTGTAGCCTCGCAACCTGCTTTACAACTCCCTTTTAAGCGATATGAGATTGGCAAGGTATTTCGTGATGGTCCAGTCAAAAAGGGGAGGCTTCGGGAATTTACCCAGTGTGACGTCGATTGTGTCGGTATTGCAGGACCGGAGGGGGAAGCAGAATTAATGCAGCTAGCGGCAGCTGCGTTCATGAAGCTTGGCATACCGATTGTGATTAAATGGAACAACCGCAAGTTCCTGACGGAATGGCTTGTGCGGGTTGGAGTGCCAATTGACGCTCACCTATCGGTTATGCTTAGTCTCGACAAATTGGCTAAAATTGGCGTAGAGGGTGTCAAGGCGGAACTCGCTATGAAAGGGCTGCGCGACGACGTCTTAACACGAATCGCTGCATTTATCAGCGTGGAACCGCCGACTTTTGAGCAAATGACCGGGGAGTTTGAGCTTGATCAAAGTCATGGAGCTGAGGAAGTCCGGAAGCTGCAGCTGCTTTTGAGCCAATCGAATCTAGACACGGTTTGTCGATTTGATCCTTTTCTATCGAGAGGACTATCGTTCTATACAGGAACAGTGTACGAAATTATGGATGTTACAGGCATTTACAGTTCAAGTCTTGGCGGAGGCGGCAGATATGATACGATCGTCGGTCACTTCGCAGGCAGCGAGGATGCGGGTATACCAGCTGTCGGTTTATCGTTCGGTTTGGAATCGATCATGGAAATGCTGCGTAATCGAGAAGGCCATGGGAGTCGGACTCAAACTATAGTTGTTCCATTAGGTCAGGAAGCTGCCGGTGAAGCATTTCGCATGACGACGGAACTCCGTTTAGCTGGAATTCGCGCCAGAATGGCCAGCGAAAAACGCAAGCTGAAGAAGCTGTTGGCCAGCGTATCTGAGCAGGGACTACGCTTTGTTATCCTCATCGGCTCTGATGAAATGGCGTTAAACGCGGTAAGACTCAAGGATATGTATGAGCAAACCGAAACTATGATGCCGATGGATCAGGCCATTTATTGTATCGAGCGTATTTATCCGCCTGCAAGCTTTTCTTAAAATGGGTATGTTAAACATGACCAGCTGATTATGGTACTATGAAAGCAGCGGTCTTTAACGAATAAATAAGAGTGGAGTGAAGGTATTGACAGCACGTATTGGCTTTATATATGCACATCCTGACGATGAAACCTTTCTAAGCGCATGTATCATCCGGCAATATTCCGATCAGGGGCAAAGCCCTGTACTCCTCCTTGCAACGCGAGGCGAGGCGGGAAAGTTAGGGACCGAACGGGCAACGAACAAAGCGGAGCTGGCGGCGATCAGGGAGCAGGAAATGACTGAAGCTGCATGCATTCTGGGCATATCTGCTGTGGAATACTTGGGTTGGCCGGATGGTCAGCTCGGGCTTATTCCTTTCGAGGAGCTGGTCGAAGGTGTAATTTCGTTTATACAGCGTCATGAGTTAAACGTTCTATTCACATTTCCCGAAGATGGCGGGAACGGTCATCCTGACCATGTAGCGATATCCAAAGCGGTGACGGCTGCGGTACTCAGCGGTAAGTGCACAACCGTAGAGAAGCTATATTTTACGGCAAGTGCGACACTGTATAGCGCCGGACATGAGCCTGCGATTAAAGTTGATACAGAAGCCGGTTGGGAGACGAAAGCAGCTGCACTATGTGCCCATGCCTCACAGCGTGCGGCTATAGCCAAATACTTTGGCGATCTGGACCAATTTCCGGAAGAGCGCCGAAATGAGTCATTTGTTCTTGGCTGGCATGAAGGCGTCATGTGGCCTACTGAGAAAAATGCGTCGCAAAAGAAGGAATAATGTCAGAAGATGTATAATTATACATAAGGTAGGTGTACGAAATGGCTAAATTTGCCACAATTGAAGCTGTTCTAATCGCAGATGATCCTTCGACTTTCGTAACAAGGGAATTGGATAAGCTCGATTTGCGCTTTGGCGGCATTGAAGGCGATCGTCATTTTGGCGTTACGGCAAAGGCGGATTCGCGGCAGCCGATGTACCCTCGTGGTACTGAAATCATGAACCGTCGTCAGCTTAGCATCGTGTCCGTCGAGGAGCTGCAAGGCATTGCTGAGCGTTTGGGTGTAGCAGAGATTAAACCCGAGTGGTTGGGTGCCAATATTGTCGTCAGCGGCGTTCCGGAATTGACCAAGCTGCCGGTCGGCATCCGCATAATGCTGCCAAGCGGCGGCGGACTCGTATGCGAGGGGGAGAACGAGCCTTGCACGGGTCCCGGCAAACAGATTGCGAATCATTACGGGAATAAGGAATTGACCCATCAATTCGTCAAACTTGCCCAGAAGATGAGAGGGATTGTCGCCTACGTAGAGCGTCCAGGTGAACTGAAAGTTGGAGATCAGGTAGAAATACAAATTTAATTTTTTTCGTCTACCCCCACAAAAGTTTAAATCTACTCGAACTCTATATATTATCTTTGTATGAATAGAAGCGGAAGGTGTGGAAACATGTCAATTTGCAATTGCGAACAATGCGGACAAGTGATCATTACGAATAACGAAAAGCGTTGTAAATCGTGTTCCCAGCTTCAACTTATGGATACTCGTAAAGTGAAGGATTTCGTTCGATCGAACCCGCGTGCAACGATTCTTGAGGTGTATCATCAAACGGGAGTTTCGTTGCAGACGATTAAAGAGTTATTAAGAGCATAGATAGTTTAAAAGGGCTTGAACCCGGCAGCTCCTTCAGATAACCCCAATGCTATTCCTTTCGCTGCTATCAACTGTAAGTTGACCTCATATGAAAAAAACTGGGTTAGCGAGGCGGGCAGAAGGAAAGAACGAGGCACTTAGAAATTGTACAGGTATTCCTCACTAAGCATTCCTGATCCGTTAAGAACAATGGACGTTAATAAGGCATATTGGAGACGCAAGTAAAGGTCAGAACGCATTGTTTCATGCTCCGATCCGAACGTACAAAAGTCCATAAGTAACGAACGATCTTCGTTACTTATGGACTTTTGTTCTTAAATTGCTTTCCAGCTCAACTCACCCACTTATTAGCGACTCAAGTTTCTTTAATAGCGTATTGTGGGTCGCAAATGTATAAAAGTGCCATGATAAAGGCCGCTCCTTGTAGCATAGCTACTTGAGCAGCCTCTTTTATTGTCCGCTCAATGCTTCGCGAATACATTCAAAAGCAGCTCATCCTTAACGGGATCTTGGAAATCCCATGCCGTAGCGAAGCGAACCTGGTGAGATACGCCGATAATTTCGTATTTCTGAACCAAGTGCTGGCGGGCAGAGCCGATGATCAGTGAGTGGAGCCGCAGCTGTTTTTTCTGACCGAGAACGCCTAGCTTATGCAGCGTCCCGGAGGAAATTTGTCCAACGCCGTCCGTAACCATAACGAAGTCGGCATCTTGGAAATGCGGCTGGTGCTGGACGATCTCCATCCCGCGCGCCAGCGGGGCGTCGAAATTCGTACCGCCGCCGAATGCAAGCTGCGCGAGGCCGTAGAAGCGATCCCAATCGGGCCGCTTGTGGTGGAGCGCATGCTCGATGATCTCGCCTTTCGCTCCGAACAGCAGCAGAACGAAATCGCGGCGCTCCAGCAAGGAGAAGGACGCGAACGTCGCCGTGAATAGCTGCGCCAGCTTCAGCTTGCTGCCCTTCATCGAGTGCGACGTGTCGAGCATGCAGATAACCGGACCTTTTTGCGGCTCGTCAAGTGAGCCGGTGTAATTGTAGGTCATCAGCTTATTTTCCATCCACTTCACGAGAAAATAAGGCTCAAAGTCCTCATCGGCCAGCAAGCTGGCTTCACTGGGCAGGAGGTGAGCGATGTCGCCGGACTGGCGTAAATCATTGTACGCCTCCGGGATGTAAGGCGAACGCAGCTTCTTTCGCTGCACCCGAAGGTGGTGCAGATTGCGTCCCACCTCCTGCAGGAACGCAACCAAATCCTTGCTGCGTTTTAGCTTCTCGATCCACTGCATGTAGTGCTCGAACGTCTGCCGGCGCAGCTTGCCCAGCTCGCTGCCCCAGCGCCGGTTGGCGAGCCGCTGGCTTGCCTGCACCAGCTCGTGCACATTGAAGCTGTCCGCCTCTTCTAGGGACAGCGTTTCTTTCAAAGACCTGCCGAGCCAGTCGCCCAGCTCGTCCTCGATTTCTTTCATGGCCGCGAGTTCACGCGCGGCCATACGGTCCATCTGCCGCTCGCGTCGCTCGAGTTCCTCTTCGGCCTTGCGCAGCTTCGCTTTCAGCTTGTCGCGCTTCATGAACTCGGTGCGCATCTCTTCCTTCAGCTCCGTAATGCGCTGCTTCAACGCGCGAATCTCCTCGGCGACAAGGGGGCGGGCGTCGGCCGCATCCTGTTTCTCCTCGACGGTTCGCTTACCTTGTTGCAGCGTATAGCCTACAAGCCGGAGCTTCTCGATCTGCTTGTCCGTTAGCCGTTCGCTCACTTTGGCTTCATCCTGGCCGGTTTGCTGCTGCTTGTCCTTCAAGCCGACGCCGAGCTGCTGCTGCTCCCTGTGTCTGCGCTTGACCTCTTTCTCGTACGACTCGGTCAGCCACATCAGCGCTTTGAGCGCAGTTTTGAAGGATGCATTCACTTGTCCGATCGTACGAGGATGGATCGACACATAGAAGTATTGCTTGCGCAGCGTTAATACGAGCCAGCGGTGAAACGGCGTTTCCTCCACGGTGCCGTCGATGTCCGGCTTCGTCAAATAAAAGCACATGAAAAAGTCGGCGAACAGCTCAAGGTTAAACCAAGGCGCTTGCCGCAACGCTTCACGCATCCATTCCTGGGCGACGCGGGAGGAGTGAACGTATCCGTCAAATACATAGCGGTCTACCCGGGTACAGCGAATAATCATAGCGGTAACCTCTTATAACGTATAGTCGTACACGATGCCGGGAATTTCCCGGTCAAACAGGGTACGGTACAAGCCTTGTACGGATTGCAAGATGCGCTCGCCTTGAATGCGCAGATGCGTGAATTTCACAGCGTATTGCTCGGGATATTGCAGGAAGACGGATTGGGAGGCGATCCAGTCCGGCAGTTTCTTTTCCTTCTCCTGCCAGGAGATTAATCTGCCGCGCAAGCTTCTTGCGGTTTCTTCCAGCTCTGTGCGGCAATCTTCCAAGGCAACTTTCATCCGTTCCGAAGCTTCTTTGCTGAGTGCGCCGCCGACTTCTTTTTTGAATTGAAACGCATGCAGCTCATCTTCTTTTTCGAGCCACTTCCTCACGGTGAGATTGAATTGCTGCAGCGGCAATTCCTGCTCCATTTCTTTTTTCAGCATCTCTTGAAAGAGGGTGCTGAACACTTCTTTCAGCTCGACTAAGTCCTCGGGGAAGTCCCATAGCATATGCGGCGTCAGCACAGTATCCCATACGTTAACTATGCTGCGTCCATGGATCGCGGCGGATATTTTCCATGCATGTCCGATTTTGTTCCATCGGCGGTCGGAAAGCACATACTCTTTTTCCTCTAATGCGTTTTTCAACTGAAACATCATGTAAATGATCGGCTCCGGCAAGATGACATCGGTTGCTTGAGATTTGATTTGCTTGACCAAGTCGGTGGACAATAAAGCAGGAATCGGCGAGGAGGGAGCACTGAACATGAGCTCAAAGCTCGCGATTTGTTTCACATATTCGACTTCGTATCTGAAAAGAAATCGGTCGTATAGTGCAGCTAGCTGCTCGTTATCCTCCGGCAGCTCGTTGGAGGCCGCCATAAGGAAGAGTAGAGGGGTTGCCTGTTTATTCCGGCCATTAAAAAAGACGCGCTCATTCAAGACCGAGAGAAGCGAGTTGAGGATGGCGCTGTTCGCTTTGAAAATTTCGTCCAGGAAAGCAAATCGTGCACCGGGCAAGTAACCGTCCGTAAGACGGACATATTCATCTTGTTTCAACTTCTGCAGCGAAACAGGCCCGAACAGTTCGTCCGGCGTCGTGAACCGCGTCAGCAAGTAGTCGAAAAAAGGCTCGTTGCCGAACAACTCTGCTGTTGCGCGCGCCAATTGGGATTTGGCTGAGCCGGGAGGACCGACCAGCAGCACATTTTCACCGCTCATCATGGCTAGTAACAGGACGCGAATAAGCTCTTCACGTTCCATAAATCTTTTCTCCAGATGTCCCATCGCTTCTCTTAGTTTGTTTTGCACGGCGATTGGTTCTTTCATATGGCTGATCCTCCAGTAATTGATCGAGTATGTAAGCTTTATTGTACCAAACTGCCGGGCAAACATCGAATATGATACAATATGTCCAAAAACAGGTAGGAGTCGTGGTTGCACATGCGCATTGGCATTATTTCGGATACTCATTTATCGGACAGGGTCGAGAAGCTGCCGGATGTATTGGTTCAAGGGCTTCAAGGGGTGGAGCTTATTCTCCACGCAGGGGATTGGGTCAGCCCTCGCGTTATCGAGCTTGTTGAGCAAATCGCGCCTTGCGAAGGGGTTGCGGGAAATAATGATGGGCCCGACATCATTGATCGCTTCGGTCATAAGAAATTGCTCACGCTAGGTGAGTACCGGATAGGCCTTATCCATGGAGACGGATATCGCAAAACGACAGAGGAAAGAGCCCGTGAAGCGTTCCAGGCGCAACAGCCGGATATCGTCATCTTCGGGCACTCTCATATTCCTTTTCAGCAAACGATTGATGGCGTGCTGATGTTCAACCCGGGCTCGCCGACGGATAAACGAAGGCAACCGAGGTACTCTTACGGCATTATCGAACTGGGCGAAAAAATCAGGGCAGAGCATTTCTTCTACGACAGCAAAATCTAATTCTTTGGCATCCGCTGATTCATTCCGTTGTTAACCGCCGGAGACAGCTTGAAATACAATGAGCTGATCTCCAGGCTGAAGGACGAGATCGAAGTTATCCAGCCACGCCAAATTCGTATCGTTATAATAAAGCAATACGTGCTTTCTAACTTGTCCCGTTTCCGTAAACAGATGAACTCTCAGAAGCGGATAGATGTTGAACAGCTCATCAAGTGCCCCTTGCAGGGTATGCGCTTCCAATTCGAACTTCACGTTCCCGCCTGTACAATCCCGCAACAGGGAAGGAACGCTGACCGTAATCAGCATCCTAGTCCTCCACGATCCATGATTTTACGGTCAGAATGCGTGAGAATTGACCCGGCAGGCGTTCCCAGCTTTCGCCGCGATCTAATGAGCAGAACACTTCGCCGGAGGTTGTACCGAAGTACAGGCCATACGGATCCAGTGAATCAATAGACATGGCGTCGCGCAATACGCTGACGTGGCGTTCTTCTTCCGGCAGCACGTCACCGATCGGTTTCCAGCTTTGCTCGCCTCGCGCCATTCTATAGACAAGCAGCTTGCCGTCGCGCATGGAGCGCTGTTCGCTGCTCTCCAGAGGAATAAGGAACAGGTCGCCATTTGGCGAGACCGTGATCGGAAAACCGAACGGGGCATCCCCATCGCGTAGCGTTAAACCCTCTTCAATGGATTGCCAACTGTCACCGCCGTCGGTGGATTTGAAGACGCCTCCGTGCTCTTGCATATACAAGACATTGGAGTCGTCAGGGTCGAGCACCATTTTATGCACACAATAGCCGACTTCCGGACTTGGCTGTCCGGTTGGAATGCGGTTTAAGCCCTTGTTGCATGCATGCCAGCTTTGACCGCCATCCAGCGTCCGGAATACGCCGACTGCCGATATGCCAACCCACATCCGCTGCGAATCCTTTGGATCGATCAGAATCGTATGGAGGCACATGCCGCCTGCGCCCGGGAACCATTCCGGCCGTGTGGGATGGCTCGTCAAGCCGTCCAGTTCTTTCCAGGTTTGACCGCTGTCTCGACTGACGAATATCCCCGCTTCTTCGGTACCGGCGAAGAGCGTTCCGGGCTCCGATTCAAGACCTGGCGTCAACTGCCATATCCGGTTTAAGGAGAAACCGCTATCCTCACGATACCTTGGACCTTCCGTAATTTGCTCCCACGTTTCCCCGTCATTTCGGGATATCCGAATGGTTGCGCCGTAAGCGGCATGCGATGTTCCGGCATATAAGACATTTCCGTTCCTGCTATCCCCAAGTACGCTGTAAGCCTCCCAACCCGGTAAATAAGGTCCGCGCAGCGACCAATCCCGTCTTTCCACCGTCGAAGAGTAAATAAAAACACCTTTATTCGTTCCGATAAGCAATTGAACGCGCTTTGCCATATATGCCCTCCTTTAATAAAAGCTTATCTTCTAAATTCGGCAGATGGGAAAAAATACCTTCAAAGATGCAGGCTCTGCCAGCAACAATTTCAAGATGACTTGTGCTTTACCAATTCGGATTGCAAAGAGGAATTTGGTATTTCAGGCGCGAATACATGTTAGTTGAACGAAAAAAGAATACAGCAAAATTCGACATGAGGTATGGTAGTGAAAACTCTAGTAATCGCAGAAAAACCCGATATGGGCCGCAATATTGCGTCCGCAATCGAGCCGAAAGCAGTCAATAAACGATCCTATCTGGAAGGCGAGTCCTATATCATCACGTGGGCGATCGGACATTTGATTGAGTTGGCGGAACCTGATCAATACGATGAAAAATATAAAAAATGGAGCATCGATCATTTGCCCATCATTCCTGATACGTTTAAGCTTGTCCCCAATCCTCGTACCTATGACCAGTTGAAAGTGATCGCTGAATTGGCTAAAAAATGCGACAAGCTCGTCAATGCTTGTGACGCCGGGCGGGAAGGGCAGCATATTTTTTCATTAATCCAGCGGCACCTTGGACTGCAGCATCCGGTCAAAAGGCTGTGGATATCCGATTTAACCTCGGAGACGATCCGTACCGGATTTGAAACGATGAAAGATGGCTCTGAATATGAAAATTTGACCCGTGCAGCCAGATCGCGCAGTGAAGCGGATTGGCTCATAGGCATGAATGGCTCGCGTGCTTTTACGACCAAGCATAATGTGCTTCTTTCCGTTGGACGCGTACAAACACCTGTCCTTGCGCTCATTTATGACCGCCAAAAGCAAATTGAAGCTTTCTCATCGCTAAAGTTTTTCGAATTGGAAGGTCATTTCACCCAGGGAGACACCACATACAAAGGGATGTGGCAAGGGGAGCGCATGACTGATAAGGAGAAAGTCGAGGCGCTCGCCGCTAAAGTCAAAGGGAAACCAGGCCGAATCGTTTCTTATGAAGTGAAGGACACCAAAGAGTACCCGTTCAAACTTTATGATTTGACGCTGCTGCAGCGGGAAGCTAACGGAAAGTTCGGCTTCTCCGCCAAGAAAACACTCGATACGGCGCAAGCGCTCTATGAGAAGCATAAAGTTATTTCGTACCCAAGGACTAACTCCAACTATGTGACTGAGCAAAATATTCCGGAAATGCACAGATCACTTTCCGCCCTGCAAGGAACGGCTTATAACGAGCTTGTTCAAGGGGCAAACCGTAACCTGGTTCACAAAAATAACAAGTCCATCTGCAATCCAAGCAAGGTTGAGGATCACCATGCGATTCTTCCCACGAACCGCAAAGCGAGCGGTCTCAATCCAGACGAGCAGAAACTGTATGATCTGATCGTTCGTCGTTTTCTTTCCCAGTTTTATCCGCCTGCAGAATATAAAATGCATACGGTCATGACGGAAATCGAGCAGGAAATGTTCAAGACGACCGTCAAAGAACTGCTGCAATTAGGCTGGAAGGTCATTTACGCGGATCAGAAAAAAGAAAAGGCTAAAAGCTCCAAAGGGAAAGACAAGGAAGAAGAAGAGGAAGAAGAAGTCGAGGTCAATGAGCCTTTCTCCGTCGATCCGCAAGCTGACGTGATGTGCAGTGATGCGATTGTCAAGGAAAAGGATACGCAGCCGCCCAAACATTTCACGGAAGGTACGCTCCTTAAGGCCATGGAGAGCGCAGGCAAACAAATCGAAGATGAGGAGCTGCGCGATGCGATGAAAGACTCGGGTCTTGGCACTCCGGCGACGCGCGCTGCTACAATCGAACGGCTGAAAAAGGTCGGCTATGTGGATATGCAGGGCAAGAAAATTGTCCTGACACAGAAAGGCCGCATGGCTGTAGAATTAATTCGCGGCGCAGGAATCGAGCTTCTCACTTCACCGGAGATGACGGGTCAATGGGAGCGGAGACTGAACGAAATTTCCAGAGGCACGGCATCAGACGAGCAGTTTATGCTGAATGTAAAAAAGTTCGCTACGCTCATCGTGAATAAAGTACGGGTGCAGGCCAGAGCCTCGAAGACGGCTTTCGAAGGAGAAACGCCCCAAGCACAAGGCGGAAAACGCGGGTCAGCCAAATCAAGCGCAGCCACTGCATCACGTAAAAAGCAGGGAGAAGAATCCGTGGGGAACGGCGCTTCATCAACAATAAAGCCACAGGCCGCCAAACAACCTGATGGCTCTCCAAGCCTATTAGCTGCCTGCCCGCGTCCTGGCTGCGGGGGTTCCTTGTTCATGGGGCGCAAAGGCTACGGCTGTTCTCACTATAAGGAAGGCTGTAAATTCGTCATTTGGAAAGAAAGCTTCGGCAGGAGTCTGACGGATACGCAAATTCAAGCGCTCGTCCAAAAGGGGAAAACGGCCAAGCTCAAGCTCGTGCTGGCCGATGGTACATCGGTTGACGGACGTATCGTACTGAAAGATCCTCAATCAGGGGAGCTTGGTACGGAGACCGAATAAGAGAGAGGAAGTATGAAAATTTTTACGAACGATTGGTCCACATTATTAGAAGAGGAACTGCAGAAACCCTATTATCTGGAGCTGCACCAATTTCTTGTGAATGAATATCATACCAAAGCCATATTTCCGGAGAAGCATGATATTTTTAACGCGTTCCATTTGACCGCATACGCCGATACGAAGGTGGTCATTCTGGGGCAGGATCCTTATCATGGGAGAGGTCAAGCCCACGGCCTTAGCTTTTCTGTCAAACCGGGCATACCCGCACCACCATCCTTGCAAAATATGTACAAGGAACTGCAGACGGATCTGGGATGCTATATCCCCAATAACGGATACCTTGTAAGCTGGGCACAGCAAGGGGTCTTAATGCTGAATACGGTTCTTACCGTCCGTGAGGACAAGCCAAATTCCCACAAAGATAAAGGCTGGGAGCAATTTACAAACGCTATCATTCAAACTTTAAACCAGCGGGAACAACCGATCGTATTCCTTCTCTGGGGCAGCCATGCGCAGGCCAAACAAAAACTGATCGATACGGGCAAGCATCGGATTATCAAATCCCCGCACCCGAGCCCGTTATCTGCTTATCGCGGATTTTTCGGCAGCAAGCCTTTTTCAAGAGCCAATCAATACCTTGCGGAATTTGGCAGCACGCCAATTGACTGGCAAATTCCGAATATACCCGGTTAATGCCCCTTACTATTTCCAAGATACCCAAATTAATGTAAAGTAAATAAGAACCGATGGTTAATTTGGGTTGACCGTTTTTATTTAAGGAGGCGAAATAATGAAATTCCAAGATTTTGTGTATGAGAGGCCTGATATTACCTCATTTGAAACGCAATTCAACAACCTGCTTGAACGTTTTCAGCATGCTAACTCTTTTGAGGAGCAGGATTCGGTTATGGAAACGATCGTCAGCTTGCGTGGCGAGCACGAGTCGATGGAAGCAATAGCGCGAATTCGGCATTCGATTGATACGGCTGACGAATTTTATAAGGCTGAGCAGGAGTTTCTTGATGAAATTGAACCTTTATATCAAGGCCTGATTACAAAATATTATCAAGCGCTTGTCGATTCTGCATTCCGCACCGAGCTCGAAACCAAATGGGGAAAACAGCTGTTCACGATTGCTGAACTTTCATTGAAAACGTTCAAACCAGAAATCGTCGACGATTTGGTGCAGGAAAATAAGCTGGCCAGCGAATACTCCAAGCTGCTTGCCTCTGCTAAATTGATGTTTGCAGGCGAAGAGCGCAATTTGTCCCAATTAGTGCCTTTTCAGCTGTCGACGGACCGATCGGTGCGTAAAGATGCGAATGATATAAAATATAAATTCTTTGAAGAAAATGAAGCAAAGCTGGATGAGCTCTATGACCAATTGGTAAAAATCCGTACAGTGATCGCCCAAAAGCTTGGCTATAACAACTTTGTAAAGCTGGCCTATATTCGTTTGAATCGCTCCGACTACGATGCAAAAGGCGTTGAAGCATTCCGTAAGCAAGTGCTGGAACATATTGTGCCTGCTGCTACCAAGCTGAAAGAACGTCAAAAATCCAGAATTGGCGTAGATGCGCTGCATTACTATGACGACAAATTTGGCTTCGCAACAGGCAATGCCGAGCCAAAAGGCGATGCGGAATGGATTGTGGAACAAGCCCGCAAGATGTATGCAGAGCTTTCCCCGGAAACGAATGAGTTTTATACGTTTATGACCGAGAATAGCCTCATGGATCTTGTGGCGAAAAAAGGCAAACGGGTAGGCGGTTATTGTTCCTACATCAGCAAATACAAAGCACCGTTCATCTTTTCCAACTTCAACGGTACGGCAGGAGACATCGATGTTTTGACACATGAGGTGGGCCATGCGTTCCAAGGCTACAGCAGCCGGGAATTTCAAGTGCCTGAATACATATTCCCGACGCTGGAAGCCTGTGAAATTCACTCAATGAGCATGGAGTTTCTGGTATGGCCCTGGATGGAGTTGTTTTTTGAAGAAGATACGGACAAATATAAGTTCAAGCATTTGAGCGAGTCGCTGATGTTCATTCCTTACGGTGTTGCTGTAGATGAATTCCAACATAGAATTTATGAACAGCCGGAGCTGACGCCAGCAGAGCGTAAGCAAGTGTGGCGCGAGATTGAGCGTAAATATTTGCCGAATCGCGTTTACGATGACCAGGCGTATCTGGAAAGAGGAGGCTTCTGGCAGCAGCAACCGCATATTTTCAAAAGCCCGTTCTATTACATTGATTACACACTTGCCCAGATTTGCGCTTTGCAGTTCTGGAAGCGGGCTAACGAGAACCCGGGCGTTGCATGGCAGGATTACCTGCGACTTTGCAATCAAGGCGGAAGCCAATCGTTCACAGAGCTGGTTAGCGTGGCGGATCTCATTTCTCCGTTCCAAGAAGGCTGCGTCGCTTCCGTTATTGGACATATCGAAACATGGCTCGATCAGGTGGATGATACCAAGCTTTAAATGATTGGCTGCACGTGGACGATTTCAAGTCCGCTCTCACAGGGCTTACCGGTTTCATAGGAGCGATCGTCGAGGACATCTTGCAAGGCTTCGTAATGAGCTGGAAGACCGCTTTGCAGAGCTTCTACGGCAGCCTGCAGGACAGCTTGCCCTTCTACCATGGCATTGTCCCATAAATCCCATGCGCTAAAAGTGTACGTCTCCTCAATTGAAGTGGGACAATTCCAAACAGCCTTGGCTTCGTTCATGTAATCGAGCGGAGCCGGGTTTTTGGTATAAACGAGGGGTGAAATTTGACCTAAGGTGAGTACGCGCTTGATCCCTTTTGGATCATGAAACAACCGCTGCGCTCTAATCATATCGCGATATGCATCATTCCAATCTTTTTCAGTCAATCTTGATGTCAGGTCGGGATAGTGAAGTGATGCAGAATGTGCGAGTGCCGGCACGATGCCGAGTGGAAAAGCTTCGCCTACGTAAATTTCTTTCCATACCGGTGTTTTCCATGTTTGAAGTCCCAGCTTTCGTTTGACGATAATCGTATCCATAATAATTTCAAAACGTTGGTGGTTCCATTTTTTAAAGCCGGATTTATGAAACACATAAGGATGCATATTGCGATCCAAGATGTGATGCGTAAAGAAGCCAAGCACATACATGACTGCCGGGTTGTACAAGCCTCTACCCTGAACATGGCGAAGCAGATCAAGCAAAAAAGGACCGCAAGCATCGGTATGCATCCGACTGCCAAGCTGATTCAGCGTCTTGTTCTTCTTCCATGGCAGAAAGTTGTGATAAAATAAAAAATCAGGTCCTTGACAGCCCAACGTGAAGACGTGGCGCAGCTGTTTATCATTCAGAACGTGTTCATGACCCATCTGAGTCATCAATTCCTGACCGAAGATGAGGTGTGTCCATATATTAGGCATGGCTGTCACTCCTTAGCATAAACTTATTGTTTTTCACGAGTAAATCCGGCGTCGTCAGTACACGTTACATTCTAGCACAATCTTCGACAATGAGGGCATATTTCGTGCATAATTTCCAGTCCAACAGTTACTAAGGCAGGAATAATATGCAAATCGTCGAATTCAACTAGCGGTGATGGAAACCATCAAATGTTTTTGAAGATGGGAGATAAAAAACAATGATCAATAAGCCGCTGAACTTGAAGAAAGGTGATTATCCAGACCATATTCAAAAGCTGCTTACGGGTATGGAGCCGACTTTTGGCGCTGCCTTCGAATTCGCTGCGATCGGTATGGCATTAATTGCACCTGATGGCTACTGGATAAAAATGAATAACTATTTTAGTGCCCTTACAGGATATTCCAGTCAAGAGCTGCTAAATACCGAAGTCCATCATATTTCCTTGGCGGAAGATAACGAGAAACAGTCTGCACTCATGGAACAATTGCTTGCCGGAGAATTGGGCTCGTTTCAACTCGAAACAAGATTCAGACATAAATCGGGGAAAGTGGTTTGGGTGGAATGCAGCATGTCACTTGTCCGAGATCTGACCGGCGCTCCACTATACTTTGTCGCGCACTATAGAGATATCTCCCGAGGAACAGACATGGAACGAAAGCTGGCCGAAAGCGAGCAGCGATACAAGTCCCTCATTGAACATAATCCCGCGGGCATTCTTACTTGCGATTTAAACGGATTGATCAAAAGTATAAATCCTGCGATGGAACGGATTCTAGGCTATATGGAGTTGGAGATGGTCGGTCATCCGATCAATCGCTTTTTGGGTAACAAGGAGAGTGGTGATTCGTCGGCGACCCATAGCTTTATTTTTCAAGAAGCAGATAATTATATGCTGAGTGTGAAGCATAAAAATGGCGATACGATCGTTCTAGGACTCAAAAATGTGCCGATCATCGTGAATGACTTAATGGAAGGCATGTATATCATTGCCAGGGATATCACCCAGCATAACAAAGATCGAGAACAGCTGCGAATCGCTCAGCAAGACCTTCATGATACGGTACGCAGACAACAGGGCATGACGATGAAATTTAGACAAATGAGGGGGAAATTTATACATACATTGTGCGATGGGGAGCTGCTTTATAGACTCGGATACAAACCATCTCACATTATCGGTAACGGATTATATGAAATTTGGCCATTTTACATGGCGGCGAATATCGAAAAGTATTATCGAAGAGCCTGGAATGGGGAAGAAAATGTTATCTATGAGGCGACTTTTCGCGGTATAACCTACCTAACCTCGTTGCGGCCGATTCTTGAACAAGGCAAAGTCATTGAAGTGATCGGCTCTTGTGTGGATATTACCGAACGCAAGCAAATGGAAACGGAGCTCCGGGAAACCAAAGAGCTGCTGGAATCTTTTATTAATAATACAACTGATGCGATCTGCGTGCTGGACCTGAGGGCTAGAGTCATCTCCGTGAATGCCGCATACGAGCATGTATTCGGCTGGAAGCAGGAAGAGCTGAAGGATCAGAGGCTGCCGATTTATCCGGAATTTTTGGAAGAGCAGCGCAAAGAGATCTACGATATGCTGAGGGCAGGCAAGCAAATCTCAGGCCTCGAGACGGTGCGGCTGCGCAAAGATGGGCAGTTCGTTCACGTGAGCGTGACAAAGACGCCGATCAAGAACGAAAAGGGCGATATCATTGGCTTCGCCGGTATTGCGCGGGATATTACGGAGCGCAAGCGAACGGAGGAGCTGCTGCGCAAATCCGATAAGCTCTCGGTAGCCGGTCAACTGGCTGCCGGGCTTGCGCATGAGATCCGTAACCCGCTTACATCGCTCCGCGGCTTTTTGCAGTTGCTGCAAAGCGACATGAAAGAGAAGCAGCATTATTTTGACATCATGCTTTCCGAGCTCGATCGCATTAATTTCATTGTCAGTGAATTTCTAGTCATTGCGAAGCCTGAAGCGATACATTATAAGCGGAGCAATCTCAAAGACATCTTGCAAACCGTGATAGCGCTCCTAGAAACGCAAGCCGTCCTCTGCAATACGGAGCTTGTTCTGGAATTCGAATCGGAAATTCCGGAAATCGTTTGCTCTGAAATGCATTTGAAACAGTTATTTATTAATCTGGTTAAAAATGCGATAGAAGCGATTCCCAAAGATGGACATATACGTATTTCAGTATCCATGCAAGGGAATGACCATATACTCGTACGTACGAAGGATAATGGTTGCGGCATTCCGGAGGAGAGATTGAAGCAACTGGGAGAACCTTTCTATACAACGAAAGAAAAAGGGACCGGGCTCGGTCTGATGATGTGTTTCAAAATTGTTGAAGCCCATAAGGGTACGATGCAAATCCAGAGTTCGATCGGGGAAGGTACGATGATCGACGTGCTTCTGCCGACACAGCATCAGGTTGTGACACAGCTTGAATAGCATGAGAAAACCGCCAGTTCTGCCGACAAGCAGGTGCTGGCGGTTTCGTTTCTTTATGAGCGAATACTGAATTCAGTCGTTTCTCTGGAGTACCATAGCGGTACTTGTTCATTCGCTTCACGATCGCTGTGTATTCTCACATAATCGGGTGTATATTTCACGATAAAGCCTGAATCGACTTGATAATAGACCCCCAGAGAGTCTAGTGACCAAACGTAAACAGGTGTTTGAGTCAGTGCTGCGACGAACAGCTCAGTATCCGTATCGAGTAATTTAGTTCCGTAGATCATCTTCGCACCTCTGTCGTTTTTATGAGTGTAGTGTATGTCATTACTAGAGACAGCATGAGTAAGCAGGTCGTCACGCACACGCGTGCATTTTTTTTACCACATAATACTTCTAAGTTTCCGATTATTCGGATAACGATTTTTTTATAGCGTTTCTGTCTAAGACCAAGTACAATCTAAGTTATGATTTTTTTATTCATTCGACAGGGAGAGACAACATGAAATTCTCAATCCGATATATATCCTTTTTCGTCATCCAGGTTGACGGAGGGGACGCTTCATCCCATAAGAATTACAAACATTATCAGACGCTGGATGAGGTGGATTATGAGGAGAGCGCCTTGCAGCATTTTCTGGATGGCGAGTTCGCCCGCATCGCAAAGCGCAAGGTTGAACGTAATCCAAGGGCTGAACAAGTGCCGACCAAGGTCGGTCGTTTCATTACAGAGTCGGGCTTCGGTCTGGAAAGCAATCCGAACTATAATCTGTTTGCACGTCTGCGATTTGCCGAAAGCAAGCAAGATTTTTTGAACGTTGGCGATGAACTGCTGAATGCTTACTTGAACACTAGCGCTGTTCGGGGAGGAGCCTTCTTAATTGCCAGCGCGAAGCTCAATCAATATTTCGATGATCCGTTCGTATTTATTTTAAAATGTGATTTTGAACCGAAAATCGCCCGCATTACCGATGAGAAGAGCTTGCTCAATCAAGTGGAAATGGCCATTAATGCGAAAAATATGAAATCGATCCAATACCCGTTTATGCCGGAGGAAGGCATGCTCGAGGAAGCAGAGCTCAAAATTCATCAAGCTTCGCATGCCCGATACTTTGAGGATTTCCTTAAATATGTAGAATATGAGCAGTCGATGCCTGAAATTTTGCATCACCAAGTGGTCGGTCTCGTCCAACAGCAGCTCGAACGGGATTATGGACACATGCCCGAAGACCGTGAGCGTGAGGAAAGAGACTTGGAGCTGTGGGCAGCAAGCGAGAAACGGGAGCTTCAAGAGAAGTGGACACCCGTGCAGGTGATGGAAGCAGCTAATTATCTGGTTGAGCAAAAGCCCGATCTCGAGATGCGCATCAAGCTTGACCACATAGGCGTTAAAGCGCAGTTGGCCGATTACGGCCGCAAGGTACACATTGCCCGGCAAGGCGAACGGTACGTCATTCTCATCGAAGGGGAATATCTTCATTTCGAGAAAGGTGTCTCTCCAGTCGAGCTGTTAAGACCGGATGATCTTCATGCCGTGATTGAACGTATCACGAAAGAAGAGGGAGAAGGATAGAGTTCATAATTACAGGGTTCCCACGGCTCTCATTTCCTTGTATAATAGGGGAGTTTTCAAGAATTGACTGTTGGTTAATATCAGGAATGGTAGAAGGGGAAAGGGGTCAATGGCTGTGATTGTGGTTGGGGGAATGATCGGGCTTGGTAAAACTTCGGTAGCCACGCTGCTCGGGCAAGAACTGAATTCGGATGTATTCTATGAAAGCGTAGATGATAATCCGATTTTACCTTTGTTTTATACGTCCACACCGGAAGAAATCGAGAAGAAGCGGTATCCGTTTCTGCTTCAATTGCACTTTTTGAATACGCGTTTTAAATCGATAAAGCAAGCGCTGGTACATAATCGCAATATCCTGGATCGAAGCATTTATGAGGATTGGTACTTTGCCAAGGTAAACCGTCAGCTGGGAAGGATTAGTCAGTTGGAATTCGATGTGTATGAAGGCCTGGCTGACAACATGATGTCCGAGCTCGCAGAACTGCCTAAAAAAGCACCTGATTTAATGGTATATCTGAAAGCTTCATTCGATACTGTGATGTACCGAATTGGTTTGCGTGGCCGCAGCTTCGAGCAAGACCAATCGTTAGTCGATTACTATCGGCTTTTGTGGTCTGGTTATGACGACTGGGTGATGAATCACTACAATGCCTCTGAAGTACTGATCGTTGATATGGATCGTGTGGATGTTGTTAACCGTGCTGCTGATGCTGCTGATGTAGTTGAAAGTGTTCGTTGTAAGCTTAAGGAATTAGGAATCGCCTAAATACGAATCGATAGCAAAGACAAGCTGCCCCTTCCTTTTGGAAAGTGTGGCTTGTCTATTATTACATGATAAAAAAAGAAGCCACTCGAAAGTGGCCTCGTAATCTTAGAGAAGTCTAATAAACCAACACACCGTAAATACACTTATCCAGATGAATGCGCTTAACATAATGCCATTGACAAAGCCTGTTGCAGTGTTTGGATAATTATTCATCATTATCATCACCCTTCACACAGCTTTTGTTCCTATTATTTCCTATTGTAAGCCTTTTCAACTTATAAATCAAATATATTCAGAAAATTTAAAAAAATAACTCCAATAGGCCTAAACCGGCAATAAGGTACAAAAGTCCTGAACCTCGGCTTCATATATTGCATAATATGTAGGTAATTATCTTTTTTTGTTGCAATGATCTCCTAAATATTGTATGATACATTGTGTATCGGATGTTATGTTGATGAACTGGGGTGGTCGATCTTGTTGTACGTCATTTGTTACAAAGGGAAACCATTATGTTCCCCGTTAACCAAGCTAGAGGCTACGGAAAAAATGATTAAATTAAGCCGTTCCTTTTCTAATCTAGAAATGGTGGAAGTGCAGCCGAAATTAGCTGCAAAATAGTCATCACTTTCATAAAGCAGCTCCCTGACTTCGGTTTGGGGGTTTTTTCATGTGTAGTTTATGTTAAAGTGAATGAAAATAGTCATCATCTTTGGGAAGAAATGAGGAGTCTGGCATATGAGGGAGAATAAGGCGCTTATCATTGGGGCGGGAATCGGCGGATTATGTATCGCTAATTTCCTACAGCTGCAAGGATGGGAAGTGACTTTATTTGAAAAAAAGTCTGCGCTTTCGGAATATGGAGCGGGGATCGTACTTGCGGCAAATGCCATGGAGGTATTGGAACGTTTGGGCATAGCCGAACAAGTGCGTGATGCCGGTGCAAAGGTAGGAGTAGCAGAAATTAGAACTTGGAACGGGCATCTGATCGCAGCTTTGCCCACGCATAAACTAGCTGCGCGATACGGGACGTACAGTTATCTGATTCATCGAGCTGCACTCCAGTCCATTCTGTATCGCGGCTTAACTGAACATGCGACGTTAAAACTAAATATGAAGCTCACAGGAATAGAACAAAAAGAAGGAGGTGTGACTGCACGATTTGAGGATGGGAATAAAGAAACAGGTGATATTCTGATTGGCGCCGATGGTATCTATTCCGCTGTACGAGACAAGCTTTTTGGTCATGCAGAGCTTCGCTACTCGGGGTTTACAGCTTATAGAGGCGTTACATCATTTCAAGATAAGCGTTATGTACTTGAAAAGGGTGGAGGATTTGAGGCGTGGGGGCGCGGCAAACGCTTCGGCTATTCGCATTTGGGGCAGGACCGAATCTTCTGGTTCGCGGCCATCAACGCGCCTGCAAATCAACGAATTCCACAAGAACAATTGAAGGAGGAAGTACTGCGCCATTTTCACGGGTGGTTCGACCCCATTGAAGCAGTTGTTCAAGCGACGGATGCTGATGCAATCCTTTCTCACGATATCTTCGATCGTGAACCTCTTGAACGCTGGAGTCAAGGCAGCATCACCTTGCTCGGCGACGCCGCGCACCCGATGCTGCCTATTCTTGGTCAGGGAGGCGCTCAGGCCATGGAGGATGCACTTGTACTTGCTCAGTGTTTGCAAGGAGATGTGGATGTTACCCGAGGGTTGAGAAATTATGAACAAATCAGGATACCTCGAACATGCAGAGTTGTTCGGCAATCCCGCAAAATGGGCCGAATGGTGCAGTTGGATAATCCTTTGGCCATAGGCATCCGTAATCAAATACTGCGCCTTATGCCGGAGCAAATACAGATGAATCAATTGCATTGGCTGCTTGGGACTAACAATTAGCAGAGCTACAGAAGATTTTGTTTACAACAAATGATTTACGTAATAATATTATTTTACGATAACAATTGATTTGAGGAGGTCTGTCCTTATGAAGTTACTTATTTTAGGCGGTACGAAGTTCCTTGGAAGAGCGATTACCGAAGCAGCGTTGGAGCAAGGTCATGATATTACTTTATTCCACCGGGGTAAGCATGATCCCTCAGCATTTCCTCAGGTCGAGCATACCATTGGAGACCGTGAAAGCGAACTTGCTCGATTGCAAGGCCGACGTTGGGATGCCGTGATCGATACAAGCGGCTATGTCCCTCGAGTCGTAAGCGCGGCGACACAGTTGCTCAAAGATCAAGTTGATCACTATACGTTCATCTCCAGCGTATCGGTTTATGAAGACCTGCGGCAAATGAATGTGAACGAAAGTGCTCCAGTTGCCAGACTTGAAGATGAAAGTACGGAGGATGTTGCGCAGCATTACGGTGCGCTTAAAGCACTTTGCGAACAGGCAGTTGAAGCTGCGATGCCTGGTCGAACGCTGCACATCCGCCCAGGGCTCATCGTTGGACCTTTTGACTCATCTGATCGCTTCACCTATTGGCCTTCTCGGTTGAATCGGGGTGGGGAGGCGTTGGTACCTTTGCCGAAAGAACGCAACTTGCAATTCATTGACGTGAGAGATCTTGCCTCATGGATTGTACGGTTGGTGGAACAGAAGACGGTTGGCATCATACATGCCAGCGGCAGTAATTATTCGATGGAAGAGCTGGTCGAGACTTGCGGTCGGGCAACTGAAGTAAAGACAACGTGTACGTGGGTCTCAGAGTCTTTTTTAATCGCAGAGGAAGTTGGAGAGTGGTTGGAATTGCCGCTATGGATTCGAAGCGATAGCTTAGTAGGTATGTTTGGCGTAGATAATACCAAAGCTATAGCGTCAGGACTAACGACAAGACCGCTGCTCGAAACGGTGCAAGATACATTAAAGTGGGACCAGAGCCGCCCAACCGATGCGAAACGCAAGGCGGGCATGGAACCAACCCGCGAATCGGAGTTGCTTCGCCGTTGGCATGATCGGGTGTTGTAGGCTCAGAATGTAACATTGGGGTGAAGCGTGTACGATGAAAGATGAGCTTGGACGATGCCTTTTGCAAGAAAGACTGGACGAATCCGGAATGAATAAGGAAGACCTTGCGCGTGTACTAAAGTACAAACCGGAAAAGCTTCAAGATTTCATGGATAACAAGAGAGTTATGTCATTAAAAGCAGCTATCCATATCGCAGATGCAATAGGTTGTGATGTAAAGCAATTATATGAATGGAAGCCGATCCAATAAATTTTGCAAAATGTTTCAAAATTAACAGAATACATGGGCCAAACCGAATATAATGAAATATAACGATTATTGAACAAAGAGGTGAAGCCCATGTATGACTCCACAGATATTCAGAATAATAAAGCAATGGCTAT
The DNA here is from genome assembly GCF_014534655.1 of Paenibacillus sedimenti. Taxonomy (GTDB): domain Bacteria; phylum Bacillota; class Bacilli; order Paenibacillales; family NBRC-103111; genus Paenibacillus_E; species Paenibacillus_E sedimenti. The sequence goes on along the minus strand of NZ_JACVVD010000009.1, from coordinate 232,884 downwards.
TATCGCGTACATTTTGTTTTTCGTTCCGCTTCTAGCCGCCAAAGAATCTAAATTTGCCATGTACCACGCGAATCAAGGGTTAACGTTGTTTCTAACAGCAGTTCTGGCGAATATCGTACTCAGCATCATCCCGATCATTGGGTGGATTTTGCTGCCTATAGCGAATCTGGCGATTTGTGTACTCGCCATTCTTGGCATTATAGCTGCAGCGCAGGGGCAAGTGAAACCGTTGCCGATCATTGGCTCTTACACATTGTTGAAGTAGTTGATAGTGATAAGAAAGCAGGAAGCCTTAACATGAGGCTTCCTGCTTTTTTTATAAGAATCTGTCGGGTGACAAGAACATATATCCATAAGAAGTCGCTTAGCTGCGGCTTTTTTTATTTTAACGATATATGTTCTTGTCAAAAGCCAGTGACAAGAACATATATCGTTTCCCGATTAAGGACAAGAACATATATCGCTTCCGGCAGTTGAGAAGTGTTATTTATGCGGTACCATTGAGTATTGAGTATGGAAGGTTCTACTAGGATCTATTCTTAGTTTGAGTGGGAGTTTCCTGGATACGTTGGAAAAAGGCTGAAATCCGGTTGGGTTACAAGCGTACTAACGAAGAATCCTTCGGTAAACCGATCTGAATCATCGTATAGCATTGTAAAGAATAAAATCGAGCGCCACGCTTGATTTTATTTTTGTTTTTTTCACATCCAGTTTGCTGATCGTTCACTTAAATGTATAATGATTGTCTGAGGTGATAACAATGGCAAGATCCAAAGAATTTGAAGTTAATGAAGTACTGGATAAAGCAATACAACTGTTTTGGACACAAGGATATGAGAAAACTTCAATGCAGGAATTAGTTGATTTTATGGGCATTCATCGGAGAAGTATCTATGATACGTTTGGGGATAAGCATGCCTTGTTTATGAAAGCTCTCGAACGGTATGAAGCTAAGCAAACCCAAAAAATGAGATTTCTCGTTGAAAAGCAAAAGCCGGTCAAGGAATTAATTCGGGAAATGTTCCAATTGACATTGAGAAATGAAGGAGAGCCTCTGGGATGTTTACTTGTGAATTCGGGTGTGGAATTGGGCGTATTGGATCCGGAAGTTGCATCCTTGGTTGAGGAAAGTTATTCCAAGACTGAAGCGTTTTTGACTCAACTTCTTCAGGAAGGGCAGCAAACCGGTGAAATCAGGGCTAACCTTGAAACTAAAGTTATGTCTCACTTTTTAATGAATGCCTGGTTGGGACTACGGACATTGGTTAAGACCACGACGGATCAACAAAAGCTAAAGGATATTGTTGATACGACGCTGGCTGTATTAGATTGAACGTGATTACAACCAGTGTCATTTTTGAATACCATAACAATGCGGGCGAACAGCAGATAGAGCTGAAGGGGCAACCGAACACCCTTATTTGTTGCAATGATACAAGTTCTTGTCTTCCTCCAAGAAAAGAACTTGTATCCGGATCCTAAAAGAGAAGAACTTTGGGTATGATGGCCAGCGGGATCACTTTCTAGGCATAGGTAGAATTTAATCCTTTTAATAAATTCTTTACTGATCGTTCTAGAAATGGTATAGTAAAAGCAAGTTAGATCTAACTTTTTTTATTCTAATTAGAATGATCATTCTTCAATTATGTTACACAGATGAATCTGAACTTTTGGAGGAGAGATTAATATGAAGTACACCGTGATCACAGGAGCAAGCTCCGGCATTGGATATGAAACAGCATTGGCGTTTGCTGCACGTGGCAAAAACTTGATTTTGGTAGCCAGAAGATTGGACAAATTAGAAGAGCTTAAATCGAAGATCCAAAATAACCATCCTGACGTAGATGTTGTGATTCGTACAAGCGACCTGTCGGTTACGGATCAAGCCTATATACTGTATAACGATTTAAAGGAATATCAAATCGAGACATGGATTAATAATGCAGGGCTTGGTGAAGGCTCCTTCGTAGCCGAGCAGAAACTGCAAAAAGTCGAAACCATGTTACGCGTTAACATCGAATCCTTGACCATCCTTTCAACACTATATGTGCGAGATTATGCTGACGTAGAAGGTACTCAGTTAATTAACGTATCATCAGCACTCGGATATGTCATTGCTGTCGGTAGTGTTGCTTACTCTGCATCTAAATATTATGTGAGTGCCTTCACAGAAGGGCTTGCAAAAGAACTCGAACTGAAAGGCGCGAAAACAAAGGCAAAAATTCTAGCACCAGCCATAACGGAAACGGAATTCGTGAAAAAATCAATCGATGTCGAAGATTTTGATTACACAGCCAACTTGCCTAAGTACCATACTGCCAAGCAAATGGCGAGCTTCATGCTGGATCTTTTTGATAGCAACGAAGTGGTAGGGATCGTAGACCAGAACTATGATTTCAATTTGAGAGGGCCAATCTATCCGATCTTTGAAGGGCTGTAATATTTATTCGATTGATGGGATACATCATTTAAAAAGGGGAATATAGAAGAATGGAAAAATTGTGGAGTAAAACGAAAATCGGAAAAATGGAATTGCCTCATCGGTTAGCGATGGCACCAATGACACGTAGTAGAGCTCAAGAAGACGGTACGCCTGGAGAGGAGGCTTCCCTTTATTACGCCCAGCGCGCATCCATGGGACTTATTATTACAGAAGGTGCGCAACCTTCAGATGATGGTCAAGGTTACTTATGGTCTCCCGGGATCTATACGGAAAAGCATATTGAAGGGTGGAGAAAAGTTACAGATGCAGTGCATGGAGCAGGTGGGTATATGTATATCCAATTGATGCATGCCGGTCGTATGTCGCACCCCGACAATACACCCCATCATGGACAACCCGTTGCACCTTCCCCCATCGCGCCAGGTGTAGAAATGTTTACTGTTACAGGCATGCAGGATATCCCCGTACCACGTGAGTTAAGTAAAGAAGATATTCAAACGACCATTGCAGACTTCCGCAGAGCGGCTGCGGCAGCTATTGCAGCAGGAGCTGATGGTGTTGAAATTCATGGAGCTAACGGTTATCTGATTAATCAATTTATCGGGGAAAGTTCGAATACGCGGACGGATGAATATGGCGGATCTATAGAAAATCGTGCTCGATTCGCCATTGAAGTAGCAAGAGCCATCGTTGATGAGATTGGAGCCGAAAGAACTGGCTTCCGTATATCGCCAGGGACCCCTCTTGGGGGAATTCAAGATGGTGAACAAGGTCCTGAACTTTACCGTTACCTGGTGCAAGAATTAGCTCAATTGGATTTAGCTTACCTTCATATTATGCACCTCGGAAATGAAGAACTGCTCCGAGACATTCGTTCCCTCTGGACGAATCCATTGTTAGTTAATCGGGCTGAACGGGCACTGGAAGATCTTAGCGCTGACATAGATAGTGGTCTTGCAGATCTCGTACCCGTCGGTGTATGGTCATTAGCTAATCCGGATTTAGTGGAACGACTTCAAAAAGGTGCGCCATTGAATGAAGCGGATCCGACAACATTCTTTGGTCACGGAAGCAAGGGATATACGGATTACCCTACGATAAATGAATTAGCTTCTCAAGAAAGGTAACAATAGGTATAGATAAAAATGGCGTACAACTGAAAATTGTACGCCATACATCTTCCGCGAGCACTGATTATGCATAGAAAGAGGATTAACATGAGAGCAGCGCAAATGCACAAGTATTCAAAAAAAATACAACTGGAACTGAATGAGGTGGAAATACCGGTAATCAAAAGCGATGAGGTTCTCATTAACGTAAAAGCTGCGGGTGTAAATCCATTAGATATTCTAATTATAAATGGCAGTGTTCGGATGATTTCTGATTATGAGTTCCCATTAACTTTAGGAAATGAACTATCCGGCGTTATTGAAGCCGTAGGAAAAGAGGTTGTAAATTTCCGTGTGGGTGATCACGTTTATACGCGATTGCCGATAAACCAAATTGGAGCTTTTGCGGAATACGCAGCGGTGAAGGAAGAGGCTATAGCCATCATGCCTGAAAATCTTTCGTTTACTGAAGCAGCGGCTGTACCCCTAACTGCTTTAACGGCATATCAAGCCTTACATGATATGCTTCATGCTCAGCCCAATAAAAAGCTGTTTATTCCTGGAGGAACCGGAGGCTTTGGTGCAATGGCAATTCCTATCGCCAAATCCATGGGTTTGTATGTCATTACAAGCGGCAGCGAAAGAGGCAGATCACGTACCCTGTCGATTGGCGCAGACCAATTCATCAATTATAAAGAAGAGAACTATGCTGACGTTCTATCCGACATTGATTATGTGATCGACACCTTGGGAACCAAAGAGATCAAAGCCGAAATGGGTATTCTAAAACCTCAAGGGAAATTGGTATCCTTGAAAGCTGCGCCAAATTATCACTTTGCGGCTGAACGGAATTTTCCATTATGGAAAAGACTATTGTTTGGCTTAGTTGGGTCCCGCATTGATTCTTTGGCACGCAAGCATCAAATTGAATATCGTTTTATATTCGTGCAGGCCAATGGCAGTCAGTTACAAGAGGTCACTAATCTTGTTGAACAAGAAAACATCAAGCCCTCAATAGACTCCGTTTATCATTTTAATGACATTAACAAGGCATTGGTTAAAGTCTCTACTGGCCATTCGCAAGGCAAAGTAATTGTAACGTTCTAAGCCAAGCTCTCGTAGCTGGATTTCCGATGACAGAGACATATACCTTTTAGAAAAGCGACATATTTTTTTCGTTTTATTAGAATGATCATTCCCTAATTTTCAGTCTCTCCGTGCGTGCCCTGGCCCAAGAAAACAAGAAACGGCTATATCAAGCAATTACAACTTAGCTCGAAGTCTTCGCAGCTGAGCACGTGTAAATGAACTCGTTTGGTTTAGTTTGCAAATCCAGGTAGCTGGAAACGTTACAATATGATTTAAACATAACATTTAAATATGAGGTGGGATACCAGAATGAGAAAGACGGTTCTTATCACAGGGGTTTCCGGTGGGATCGGTAAAGAATTAGCTGATCGGTTTGCCAAGGGCGGACATAATATAGTGCTGGTGGCTCGCAGCGAGAGTAAAATAGTGGAACTCGCACAGGAATATCGAAAAAAATACGGCATTCAGGCAACGGTCATCGCCAAGGATGTGGCGGCACCAGGGGTACCCGAGGAAATCTTCACTGAGCTCAAGGAGAAGGGGATTACCGTTGACTATTTGGTCAACAATGCTGGTTTCGGTTTGTTTGGGACATTTATGGAAACAGATATGGAGCAAGAAGTGAATATGATTGACATTAATATCAAGGCTCTGACGGTTATGACGAAGCTATTCTTGCCGGATATGATAAAACGCGGGCAAGGTGGAGTGATGAATGTAGCTTCCTTGGTGGGTTTCTTCCCAGGACCGATGATGTCTGTTTACTATGCGACGAAGGCGTACGTGTTGTCGTTCACCGAAGCTTTGGCGAACGAAGTGAGCGGAACAGGCGTGACTGTAACCGCATTATGCCCGGGGCTGACGTCAACCGGCTTTGTTGATCGTTCGGGTATGGGCGCCTCGAAAATGTTGAAGGGCGCGATCATGGAAGCTGGACAGGTGGCTGAAGAAGGGTATCGAGGCTTCTTGCGTGGCAAGACATTAATTATGCCCGGTGCCCGCAACCGTTTCATTGCGTTTATGCCGCGGTTGCTGCCTCGTATGATGATGACTAGATTAATTAGAAGCTCACAGGATAGGACGGAGCATTGATTCGAACGGGAAACGTTAAACAAAACAGTCCTCAAACGTGATTTATCCTTACGTTGGATGACACAATTCCACATAGACTAAATAGTCGTACTACGAATAAAGATCATCAAAGGTAAAGGAGCATACCCAATGAGGGCTGTACAAATCTCTCGGTATTCCAAAAAATTAACTGCATAGATCAATACAATTTCTATTCCTACAATCAAAACAACGCAGATTTTGATTAAGACTAAGGTAGCTGGGGTTGATCCACACCTTATCTTGGCGATTACCGGCAAAGTTAAGTTGTTTGATCGTTATGACTTTCCGTTGACACTGGGCAACGAGTTGGCCGGCGTTGTGGTTGAAGTTGGTTCCGATGTCATGGATTTGAAAGTTGGTGATAAGGTGTACACCATGCCACCGCTAGATACGATGGGAGCTTTTGCTGAATATGTAGCCGTAGATGCTGCGATCGTGGCTAAAATGCCAGCCAATCTCTCCTTTAAAGAAGCGGCGGCCGTGCCACTGTCTGCTCTAACGATCGTTCAGTCTCTAGCTATTTTAGATGCTAAACAAGGGGGGAAATTATTTATCTCTGGTGGTACGGGAGGCTTTAGTCAGATTGCCGTTCCTTATGCAAAGTCACGAGGGCTGTTCGTCACCATTAGTGGAAGCGGGTCCGCACGTGCCTTGGCTCAAAGACTCGGGGCAGATGAGTTTGTCGACTATACAACACAAGACCATGTTTACATGCTGACAGATTATGATTACGTTATTGATACCCGAGGAGCCAGCGAAATTCATAAACAAATGAAGATACTGAAGCCTGGTGGAAAATTAGTGTCGTTAAACGCAGGTCCCAACGCCCGTTATGCTAATCAAATCCCAGAACTAGCAACGACGAAAAAAATTCTATTCAGGCTACTGGGAGCACCTTTAGATGGTATCGCTAAATGGCAAAGGAAAAGTTATGACTTCATATACGTGCAGCCGAATGGACAACAATTAGCTGCAATTACCAAGTATTTTGAAAAAACCAACATTTATCCAGTGATTGATTCCGAGTACTCCTTTGACGAAGCGAATGCCGCGATTGCTAAGATTGCAACGGGGCATAGCCTAGGGAAAGTTATACTGATAGATGATGAAGAATGAATAACTTTTTTTGAACACTGGGACGCGATTAACTTGTAACGTTTTTTTCGAGAGAAAGAAGAAGTTCCGGAACAAGAAACGGCTGAACCTGATTTTTCAATGGTGAAATCAGCAAACCCTGAAGATCGGAGTGCTTTTAAAGATTATGGCAACAGAAATCCGGCCAACGATATATGTTCTTGTCCTTTAACGATACATGTTCTTGTTATCTGACATGTCGCGAAAGCACCTATGTTTGTGTCGTCGACGGAATCGCTGTATTTTTGTCCAAATTTTGATCAACGTGTGAATAAAATATGAACAAAATCGTGAAATTGTGTTATACTAATCATATTAAAGCACTTACATTGATGTTTGGAGTGATTCTCATGGCGACAAGAACAGTAACGACGAGCAGTACAGAGCACAGCGAGCGCGATGTGATGCCATTGGTGAAGATGATGACGGCGGCAGCATGGTTATTGTTGGGCATTGGGTTAATATTAAGCTTATTGAATATAAATCATTTTAGCGATCGCAACACTTCCCTGATGGTGGGTATCGGGTTCATGGTAGGCAGCGTCCACATTTATTTGATTAGAACCGCTATTCATTTGGTGCACTCTCGCATGATTGCGTCGAAAGAAGAATAATGTAAGGTAACTATACGAAAACCAGTCCTTTAAGTGAATAACTTAAAGGATTTTTTGTGTTTTCATACATTTTCATATTAGTCAACAAACGTTCTGTGACATTTGTTTTACAGGTTAACGTCGATCCTTTGACGTATTTGTTAAGTCCTGTATGTGCCAGTGTACTTTTAATATGAATTTGCTATCTTGAGTATAGATACGAATTCTTCAGTAAAATTGAATACTTACTTTCGGAGATGTATGGATGGGGAGGATCAGTATGGTGAGAAAGAAAAAGTTTGTACAAGCTGCGTTATCTCTAATGGCGATAGCCATGATCGTGCTGTTGACCGGTTGCGGCGACCAGGCGATGGTGCTGGATCCTAAAGGACCGGTAGGGGCAGGTCAAAGAGATTTGATCGTGATTGCGTCTGTTTTGTGCGGCATTATTTTGGTACCAGTGCTGGCACTGACAGCATGGATTGTATGGCGCTATCGGGATCAAGACGGCAATAAAGCTTCATATCGCCCGAATTGGTCGCACAGCAATACATTAGAAGCTATTTGGTGGGGCATTCCCATCGTCGTCATTCTTATACTTGGTGTGATTACGGTCAGGTACACCTATGCGCTAGAGCCTTCCAAGGTCATTCAATCCGACAAAAAACCAGTTACCGTGCAAGTAACATCCCTTGACTGGAAATGGCTGTTCACATACCCTGAGCAGGGCATTGCTACGGTTAATTATTTGCAAATACCAGAAGATACACCGATTAAATTCGAGCTGACATCCGATGCGCCGATGAACTCCTTCTGGATTCCACAGTTGGGCGGACAAATCTATACGATGTCCGGCATGGCGATGACTCTGTATTTGCAAGCCGATGAGATCGGGCATTATTTCGGAACGGGAGCGAACTTCAGCGGTGAGCATTTCGCGGATATGACCTTTGATGTGAATGCGACATCGCAAGCGGACTTTGATAGTTGGGTGGCAAAGACGAAACAATCTCCTCAAAAGCTAACGATGGAAAGTTATGAGGCGTTAGCGAAACCCGGCAAATCGCTGGTACAGTCTTTCTCCTCATTCCCTGAGGGATTGTTCCAATATATTGTGACCAAATATGCTAACGGCCAGATGACACATGGTGGTCATGGCGGACACGGAGCAACGGATAATGCTCAGAAGTCGAAAGAACAAGTTATGGATGAGGTTAAGAAGCCTCAACAGCCTGACCATAATGCTCCATTGGATCATGGTTCTACGCACAGTCATTAATAGAAGTCTTTTTGAAAGGAAGTCATGCTCATGCTGGATACAATCAAACAATTTGCATCCGAGTTTTTTGTTACGGGCGATCCGTTGATTCTAGGTGCTCAAGTAAGCATTGGACTCGCCATGGTTGCGATGGTATTCGTGCTCACCTATTTCCGAAAATGGGGATGGCTCTGGCGCGAATGGTTAACAAGTGTCGATCATAAACGGATTGGCATCATGTACATCATTTGTTCGATTCTAATGCTCTTCCGCGGCGGTGTGGATGCTCTGCTAATGCGTTTGCAGCTCGCCATGCCGGAAACGCAATTCTTGCAAGCGGAACATTATAATCAAATTTTTACAACCCATGGCGTAATTATGATTCTTTTCATGGCGATGCCGCTCATGTTCGGCTTATTCAACATCGTTGTGCCCTTGCAAATTGGCGCTCGCGACGTAGCATATCCGTTCTTGAACTCTCTTAGTTTTTGGCTGTTCTTCTGGGGTGCGATGCTGTTCAACGTATCCTTCGTCATCGGCGGATCACCGGATGCCGGTTGGCTGTCGTACCCGCCGCTATCGGAAATGTCGCATAGCCCGGGAGTCGGTCAAAACTTCTATATCTGGGGCATTCAAATTTCCGGTATCGGCAGTTTGGCGACAGGGATTAACTTCATCGTAACCATCTTAAAAATGCGGACACCGGGCATGAGTCTGATGAAAATGCCGATGTTCACCTGGTCAGTTTTTTCTAGCTGTATTATGATTATTTTCGCTTTCCCTATTTTAACGGTTACCTTGGCACTGCTGTTCTTGGATCGATTCCTCGGGGCGCATTTCTTCACCTTGGATAGTGGAGGCAATCCGATGATGTATATCAACCTGATTTGGATGTGGGGACATCCTGAGGTCTACATCGTTGTCGTACCGGCATTCGGGATATTCTCCGAAATTGTGGCGACGTTCTCGAAGAAAAAATTGTTCGGATACAAATCCATGGTTTTCGCAATGCTGATCATTAGCTTGCTCTCGTTCTTCACGTGGGCACATCATTTCTTTACAATGGGTTCAGGCGCGGATGTCAATGCGTTCTTCGCGCTATCGACGATGGCGATTGCGATTCCGACCGGGGTGAAAGTGTTCAACTGGCTGTTCACCATGTTCAGGGGACGGATCAGGTTCTCGACGCCGATGATGTGGACGATCGCCTTTATTCCTTGCTTCGTCATCGGCGGGATGACAGGTGTATTATTATCTATTGCTCCGGCTGACTTCCAGTTCCACAACAGCTACTTCCTGATCGCGCATTTCCACCAAGTGCTAATCGGTGGGGTCGCATTCGGATACTTTGCCGGCTTGTATTACTGGTGGCCAAAAATGTTCGGGTTCAAGTTGAACGAACACCTCGGCAAATGGGCTTTTTGGACGTGGAACATCGGTTTCTACGTATGTTTCATGCCGCAATATTTCTTGGGCTTAGATGGAATGACTCGCCGTACCTACACATACGGCTGGGATATGGGCTGGGGTCCTCTTAACCTTGTCTCCACCGTTGGGGGATTCCTTATGGGGATCGGGTTCATTTTCCAAGTATGGCAAATTGCTCACAGTATTAAGTTTAGAGAACGCGATGTGACGGGCGATCCTTGGGATGGCCGCACGCTTGAATGGTCGATTCCATCACCGGCTCCAATTTATAACTTTGCCGTTCTCCCAGAAGTCAAAGATGTAGACCATTGGTGGGATCAAAAGCAAAAACTTGGCGCCGCGGGTGCTAGGAAAGCGCCTGTGCATTATGAACCGATTCATATGCCGAAAAATTCAGCCATTCCGTTTATAATGTCGGCCCTGTGGTTTTTTGCAGGCTTCGGCTTCGTCTGGAATTGGATGTGGCTCGCAATTCCTTCAATGATTGGTATTGCCATCTGTATGCTTGCTCGTTCATTCTCCTATGACACGGACTACTATATTCCGGTTGATGAAATCAAACAAACCGAAGCTGCATGGAAGGGGGCGAACGTTTAATGGCACATGCTGCTGCTCATACTGAACATCATGGGCATGATCATGAACATGATCACGAGTCGCTCAAGACGTTCGGATTCTGGATTTTCCTGATTACAGACTGTATTTTATTCGGCACTTTATTTGCCACATACATGGTTTTGCACCAGAACACGAATGGCGGACCGACGCCGGAAGAGTTATTCAAGATGCCCGGTATTATCGCCGAAACGTTTATCTTGCTGACAAGCAGCTTTACAAGCGGTCTGGCAGTATTAGGCATGCACAAAGGCAACGTAAAGCAGCTGATCGGCTGGTTGGCCGTAACCGTATTGCTCGGGGCAGCATTCATCGGGCTTGAGGTAACGGAGTTTGTCACCATGGTCGTTCATGAGAACGCAACAATTAGCACAAGCGCTTTTCTCTCAGCATTCTTCACGCTTGTTGGCACGCACGGCTTGCACGTTTCTGTCGGGTTAGTATGGATGATCGGCTTGATCTTTCAATTAAACCGCCGAGGCATTACGGCTGTAACAAAGCGAAAAGTTGAAGTGATCTCGCTGTACTGGCATTTTCTTGACGTGGTTTGGATCTTCGTCTTTACGGTTGTTTATTTGATGGGGGTGATGTAGGATGGGTCAATCGAAGGCTGGATCTCATGAATCACATGTATCGCATGGATCGCTGAAGTCATATATCATTGGATTCGTCCTGTCCATCGTCTTGACGATTATTCCGCTGGTTGTCGTCATGAATCATATGCTCGGCAAAATTGGAACGCTGATCTTGATTCTGCTGATGGCGGTGCTGCAATTCGTTGTTCAGCTGTTTTTCTTCATGCATGTGAAGGAAGGCGAGAACGCGCGTTGGAACATTATGGCACTCATCTTTGGTCTGGTTATTCTGGTGACGATTGTCGCCGGTTCGATCTGGATTATGACTTACAACCAGGTTGCGCACTAAATAGTCATCTAATATGATTCACTGAAAGCTGTTGGCACGAGTTGTGTCAGCAGCTTTTTGCAGTTTGACGGGTTCGTTAAATTTTATTTCACGGAACGTATGATCTTATGGTACTATTTGGTGAGACTCCAATAGAGGTGATTTCATATCATGACTGAACAATTCAAGACGCAAACTATCGAGCTGGCTTTTTATAAAGATGAGTATCGTGAGGCACTCGAAAACTATTATTTAACAGAAGAGCAATTACAGTTTACAGCTTCGCCAACGCTGGCGCTGGAAATGTGCATGAGTGACAAGGATCGACATCCAATCGTTATTTTAACCGCAAATCATCCAAGCGGATTTTTCGTTCTGCATACGGGGGAGAACATAAGCCCTTTTACTACCAATCCAAGAGCGATTTTGCTAAGGGCTTTCTCAATAAACCATGAGCATCAAGGTAAAGGGTATGCCAAACAAGTATTACGCATGTTGCCGGAATTTGTTCAGGAACAATATCGTGAAGCGGATGAGATTGTTTTGGCCGTCAATGATACTAATTCTTTAGCTAGAAGGCTTTACGAGAAATCAGGCTTTATAGATAAAGGGAATCGCAGGCAATTAGATATGGGGGAACAAATAATATTACATTATTCATTGGTTTAATCAGGTTGCATAATCCGATCATAAATGGAGAAAGTCTTGCGGAACCAAGGTTCCCAAGACTTTTTTTATTAACAGAGATTCTTATTGCCTTGGCGCTGCTTTGATTCCTGTTTTTCGTGTTGAACAGCCTGGTCCCCGAATTGATCCAATCGAGACGGGCTGCTGGAAGGGCCATTGTTCTTCGGCTTGTTATTCCTGCCACTCATATTCATCACCTCCACCGGTTCAGCTTTTGCTAATTGGCTCGGATTCATGCGTAAGGCAACAAAACAGTTGTCAACGACTAATCTGCATGATACATTATGTATCAGAGGTACAAAACGTATCATTTAACACGCTTTTGGACGAGCCATACTTGAAGATCGGAGAGGAGCCGAATGATTCGACGTAACCAACGATTTCGCAACCATCTCGATGAGAATCTCATCAACCTGAATAAGAATTTGTTCATAAGTCCATCTGATCCGCAATATTACGAGAAAGTTATCCGTTACCTGGACTCCAACTCGCCTGAAGCGCATTATAAGCTGGGGCAAAAATTTGAACTGCTGGGAAACCGAAAAAGGGCGCTTTTTCATTATAAGGAAGCTCTGAAAACATATCCGTCTCCGTTCTACTCCGCTGCCAACCGCGCCATTCATAACATGGAACAGGAGTCGGCCGCTGCGATCGCTCAGGATGAGACAGCTGCATATGCAGAGCCGCGTAAACAGCTGCTGTCGCCGTTTATGAAAACGCTGTTAATCGTTTTGTTCGTTCTCAATTTATTGCTGGTCATCTTGTTCTTTGGGGATCAATCTATTTACAAAACGATATCTTCATTAAAAGAATGGGGAGTGGGGACGGATATTACGTATGAGACAGTGGATGTGCCTTATGTGATGTATTTGCAGCCGGATGTGAAAAAGGATGCAATTGAATCGGCACTGCATAAGCAAGCTTTAGAGCTGGCCAAAGATATGCCCGAGCATAATATCATCATCTATGGCGTTCTGTCGAGTGACGTAAGAGATCGGGGGAAGACGCTTCTGCTGACGAATGATGAGATGACGAAGAGCGCTATTGTCATCGCTCAGTATCATCCTGCTTCGGATCGTACCGTCAAAATCCGTTTTATGAATGGAAAAAACGACAAGCACCAACCGCTTAGTGCGATTGGTGCTAATTTAGTTAGAACAGCTTTGGATGCTTACCGCAAAGATTTTGGCGTGAATCCAGCCAGTCTGGATTTGCTCGTACAAGACTATCCAAACAATTATTTAAGTTTTATACCAATGGAAGCTTCGTCAGGCGCTAATCAAGTATATACCCAATTTGATGGAAATGGGGGATGGGTCTACAATCCTTCCGAGAAGGAATTGGACCAAATGTTCTACCCGAACGTTGATGGGGCAGAAGCGGTTCCTTATGAGCCTCTATATATTGCGATTAATAAAGATGAGCATCATCTGAGGCTGGTTAGCGGAACTCATCTGTTGTGGGACAAAGAAGTCGGATTAGGTGCGAATGAAAGCACGCCGGTTGGTGATTTCATTGTGCAAGACCGGGTGATGCATCCAACCGGTAAACGTCAGCAAAGCTACGGCGATGCCGGATTGGGGTTGGGAGCGATTGCCCTCCACGGAACGCTGGATGAAAGCTCGATCGGCAACGATAAATCTTCGGGCTGTGTTCGATTAACGAATGAGGACATTATGCAGTTGTTCGCGTTCGTACCCAAAGGAACGGAGGTTCAGATAGCTGCATCCAGCTGGGAGCCTATTGAGCTAAACCATGTAAAAGACGCACAATCAATGATCCCGCACTCTCTTCCGAATATAGATCAAACCCCAGAACATATTATTTTTCATTGGTTAGGTTGACTTCGTGTCACAAACAAAAGCGGGATTTCGTCTTAAGGTTGAAGCCCAAAATAATGAGCTAATCTGAGGAGGAAACCCAATGACATTAAGAATGGATTATAAGAAAGAATTCCCTGAAGCTTTTCAAGCCATGCTTAGGCTGGAGAAATTTGTGGCAGAAAGCGGCATTGATCATACGCTGCTGGAGCTGATCAAACTGCGCGCTTCCCAAATTAACGGCTGTGCTTTCTGCCTGAATATGCATGCGCAAGACGCACGGTCGCAAGGCGAGTCCGAGCAACGCATTTACTTGTTGAATGCTTGGCGGGAAGCGCCATACTATACCGATGCGGAGCGGGCAGCCTTAGCCCTTACCGAGGCGGTAACCCGAATTTCAGAAGCCGGCGTTCCGCAAGCAATTTATGACGAAGCCCGGCGTCATTTTGACGGTAAACAATTCACGGCTATTCTCATGGCGATTAATACCATTAATTGTTGGAATCGACTTGCGATCACGACAGGCATGATGCCTAACTAATTTAAGCAGCTGCGTGCTATTGGGACGAAAAAGTCCTGATGCCGCAGCTGCTTTTTAGTTAACTACATTAAATTCTCTGGATTCAGCTTCTCCAGTTCAGGAATCACGAAGCGGCCGTCTTTGCGAATCAGCACATCGTCAAAATATATTTCGCCGCCGCCATATTCAGGGCGTTGAATAAGAACCATATCCCAATGTACGGATGAACGGTTCGTGTTGTCGGCGGTTTCATATGCTTGACCAGGCGTGAAATGGATGCTGCCGTCAATTTTTTCATCAAATAAAATATCTTTCATCGGATGCTTGATATACGGATTCACACCAATTGCAAATTCACCTATGTAACGTGCCCCAGCGTCTGTATCCAGAATATCGTTCAGCTTCTTCGTATCATTGCTGGTTGCTTCAACAATTTGACCATTCTCGAATCGGAGAACGACATTCTCAAACGAAGTTCCGGAATAGATGGAAGGTGTGTTGTAGCTGATAACACCGTTCACAGAGTTTTTCACCGGTGCGGTATACACTTCACCGTCAGGAATGTTTCTGCGGCCTGAGCAAGGCACAGCGCCAATTCCCTTGATCGAGAAGGCGAGATCTGTTCCCGGGGATACAAGACGAACGCGATCGGTGCGATTCATCAGATCGACTAGCGACTCCATGGCATCGGCCATTTTACCATAGTCGAGATTACATACATTAAAGTAGAAATCCTCGAAAGCTTCAGTGCTTGTACTGGCCAGCTGTGCCATCGAAGCGTTCGGATAGCGCATGACGCACCATTTGGTATTATTGATACGTTCGTCGAATAATGGGCGCTGGAAGTGCTTCAGGTATAATTTCATTTGTTCATCAGGAACATCGGAGGTCTCAGTAATGTTATCCCCGCTTCGCACCGCGACGTAAGCATCCATCTGCTTCATGCGAACCATTTCAAACTCAGACCATGCTTTGAACATATCCTCGGATCCTCCCATTTGCAAACTTCTCAGAATGGCAGGCTCACGAAGCTCGATGAACGGTTTTCCGCCTACCGCATACACTTCTTCAATGAAGCATTTAGCAAGCTCAGGGTCTTTGACGCCGATCATTTCGATCAATATCTTCTCACCGGGCTGAAGGCTCACGGAATAGCGGATAATGTTGCGTGCGAACGTCTGTAGTCTTGGATCTCTCATACGGAAATTCTCCCTCATTTGAATATAGTTACTATCAAAGTATATCGTATTCTAAGGCTCTAAGCGAATGGATGCGGCATTTCGTAGAATGAACAGGGGTATGCTAAAATGTAAATCGGTGTAGACCAACACAACTAGAGGAGGACTTCATGGCCAGAGATCAAATCAAAGTTCCATTCGGGTATGAGCCGCCTGCGCAAGCTCGCAAGGGAACCATTCTTCTCTTCGAAACTTTCGAGGATTGGACAGAAGCGGATATCGATGCCTTAGTCTCTTGGGCGAACGAGCGGAAGTTCGCTCGAGCGATTTTTTATCCGCAGCATGAAGAAACGCTCCGCAGAATGGGTATTCCATGCGAAGAGCCTTATTATGCGCGAGTGAAACATTTGGAGAGCATGCTAAAGCAGACGCTGCCAACAGCTTTGGAGCCGGATGTCGATGCTTGGGAAGGAAAGCGAAAGAAATATACCCCGCTTGATACATCGCTTAATTTTCTTACAGATAAGTACCCAGGTCCTTATTTTATTGCGATGAGCGACCGGTATGTCAATTTGTTCGTGACCTATCCATCATTCAAGGAGTGGATCAAGAAAGCGCGGCTGTTCGTGTTCAATCGATTTGGCGTCCCTCTCCAAGAGAAGCTGCACGAATACTCGGAGCGATGGGAAGTCGTAGAATTCACGAATGGCTCTTAATCAACCCATCACAAGCGGCAGACTCTCGATCCTGATTCTGGTCGTCATTGTAGCAGGGATGAGCCAGGGGATGCTGCTTCCGCTGTTGACCATTCTGCTCGATCGCTCGGGTGTATCCGCAGACGCTAACGGCGTCAATGCCGCGGCGCTGTACATCGGTATCTTCTCTACGATGTTTTTTATCGAGAAGCCTGTGAGGCGCTTCGGCTACAGGCCTGTTATTACCATGGGCATGGTGCTGGTCATCATAGCGACGTGCCTATTTCCGGCCTTTCAGCACATGGGCTTCTGGTTTATATTGCGTTTACTCGTTGGTGTGGGTGATAGCGCCTTACATTATGCGACCCAGCTTTGGATCGTATCCTCCAGCCCGAAAGAACATAGGGGGCGCAATATTACGCTATATGGGATGGCATATGGGCTGGGCTTCAGTCTCGGGCCTATCGGCATTAATTTTTTGAAAGCCGGTTTATGGGCCCCATTCCTGATGACCAGCTGTTTTTATCTCATTGTTCTCGCGCTCATGCAAAGACTTGGGAATGAGCGTCCGGAGCAAGGGGAGAGAGTGGAAGCCGTACATAAACGAGCTACCAGAGTGTTCGCTTTAGCCTGGTTTCCATTAATACCATCGCTGCTTTATGGATACATGGAGTCAACCATGAACAGTAACTTTCCGCTCTACGGACTTCGCGCAGGTCTTACAGAGTCGGATATTGGGCTGCTGCTGCCGGTTATCGGTATTGGAAGCCTCGTCTTGCAGCTGCCGCTTGGCATTTGGAGCGACCGGATTGGGCGCAAAAACATTCTGATGGCAGCAGGGCTCATCGGAGCCGTCGCTTTCCTAAGTGTTCCACTGGCAGGCAGCAACCTGTGGCTGATCGGCATCCTTTTTGCGGTAGCAGGGGGCATGGTAGGCTCGTTCTTCTCCCTGGGATTAGCCTATGCGGCTGATATTCTTCCCAGGCATCTGCTGCCAACAGCCAATGTCATCGGTTCTATCCAATACAGCTTAGGCAGCATCGCAGGGCCATTAATCGGCGGGCTCAGCATTCGTTATATTAGCGCTGAAAGCATTTTTTACTTCCTCGGCTTCTTTTATCTCTTATTCGCACTTTCCGGTTTTGGTTTTGGGCGCATCGCGGCATGGAAAAAGACACTCGAACCCTAAATCAGGGAATGAGTGTCTTTTATTGTTGCTGTATTAGCCGATTTCATAGCTTGCCGCACGATCTGTCATATAACGTTCCGTTAGAATGGTCAGCATCGAAATACCGATCTCATTTTCGCCGCCCTCGGGAATGATAATGTCCGCATATTTCTTGGAAGGCTCAATAAAGGCGTCATGCATCGGTTTGACCGTCGTCAAATATTGGTCGAATACCGATTGCAGCGTACGGCCGCGTTCATTGATATCGCGTGAAAGCCGGCGTAAAATCCTGACGTCAGGATCCGTATCTACGAAAACCTTAATGTTCAAGGCGCTGCGCAGTTCTTCGTCGGTTAATACATGAATGCCCTCAATCAGAACAATCGGCTTCACTTCGATCCGAATAGTCTCTGAAGATCTGGCATGCTGGGAGAAATCGTAGACCGGAATATCAACCGAACGGCCATTCCTTAACTCTGTTAAATGTTGCAAGAGAAGGGCGTTCTCGAATGCATTCGGATGATCGTAATTAATGCGTTCCCGTTCTTCAAAAGTAAGACCGCTATGATGAAGATAATAATTATCCTGCGAAATTAATGTCACGTTCGTAGATCCGAGCTTATTCATAATCGATCGAGCGACAGTCGTCTTTCCTGATCCGGTGCCTCCGGCTATACCAATAACAAGCATGAAATGTAGTGCCTCCCCAAGTAACTTGAAACTCATACCGAATAGTTTAACACATTGTTTATAATGAAAAAAGCGATCGCTCTACGATCGCTTCCCTCATCCGTAACTATCCATAACTCATTACCGAATTTGCCGCGGTGTATGGAATTTCTCTGTATTAAAGTCAATGTCCTGGGAAGCTTGCGTCAACTGTTCGAGCGTTTGTTGAATTTGCTGACCGTATTGCTCATTATTGAAGGTCTGCAGTTGACTTTGCGCGTCGGCAACCTGCCGCTTCGCTTGCACGAGCGCTGCCTGAGAGGATTGAATCGCCTGCGGGTCGGCTTGCGTCATCGCGGCTTGCAGCTTGTGCTCCGCTTTCTGAGCGAGCAGAATCGCTTGCTCTGCCGCTTCCAAAGCGTGTCTGACCGGCTCTTGATGTTGTCTGGTGTCTGTCATTGAATGGAGTTCCTCCTGTAGGGGATTAAGTATGCGCTGAGTTTGTTTCGACTTTACTACATTGCTCCAATTCAGGGGAAATCATTCCTGTAGCGGGAAATTGATTTTATTTCCTGGGCAAGCGCAAAATGTGAGGGAACTTTATGGATTTCGACAACAATTGTCAGATTATTCCGAAGAAAGGAACAACTCAAACTTTTCGGCCAATAAAACCTGATATTCCCAAAATAAAGATGGACAAACTTTACAAATCTTTTTAAGCTAGAGTTGATCGCTTTTTTTTGACATGATTAGACATTATATGGCTTGTTAGGGGATGAAAAAGATGAACATATTCAAAAGCTTATGCGCGATCGCGGCCACTGCGATGCTGCTTTCCGGGTGCGGAACTGCCAAATCAAATTCGACAACGGTCCCATCTTATATACCTACATTAGAAGTAAGCGCGAATGTTAACGGAGATTCGGCAACGCTGCAAATTACGACCGATCTGATTCTGTCTAAGCAGCATAAGGACCAAGCTCGTCAACAAGGCGAGGGACATATTCATTACTCTTTGGACGGAGGAGAGAAGCAGGTTCTTACCGACAAGCAGGAAGTGTTGGAACACCTGAGCAAGGGCTCTCATAGCGTTAAACTTTCCTTACATAACAACGATCATACACCTTACGAAGTAAGTAAGACGATCAGTTTCGAAGTAAAATAGGAGATCCCATCTGATGCCAGTTATGACCAAGAAGCTAAGCCTGCAGCAAAGAATCGTTCTCCTTGTCACCAGCGTGACTGTCGTAATGTTGTCGACGATGATGGCGTTTGACACTTTTAGTTTGAACCAATCGATTCGGCAAGCCTATGTAAGCCAGATCAGCGGTATGACAATAGCCATTAATGGACGTTATGAGGAGTCCCGCTCGATTAGCGATGTCCAGCAAATTTTTGACTATATACACTTTAAGAATAACCGTGTTCTCGCCATGAAGCTGTATAATAAACAAGGGGTGATTCTTGCCTCATCCAAACGTGCCGAAGTTGGCAAAACGCTCAAGAGTTATAAAGTGCTCATCCCGGGGCTGGATCAGACCATTGTCGATCGGCTGCCGATGGAGGAAAACGACAAACCGGTGGTTCGACTAACAGCCCCTCTACAAGAAGATGGCGCGGTGGTTGGCGCGGTAGAAGTGATTTTCGATTCTTCTGAAGAAACGGCGCTTCTTAAGAACCGGACAACGCTGATCTTCATTGTCGGCATTAGTGTTGCTGTCATCTTATCCATACTGTTATGGTTAATTTTACACCGGATCGTCATCGGTCCTTTGAAAAGACTGCGAGAAGCGGCTGTCATCGTGAAGCAGGGAGGAGAGCTTCCCAAGCTGGAATTCAAGGCTTCACCGGAAATTGAAGACGTATCAGACGCTTTTAACGATATGGTCAATAACCTCGAGGATAGATATCAGGAGCTTCAAGACGTACTGAATACGCTTCAACGCACACAAGACAAGCTTATACAGTCTGAGAAAATGGGGGCGCTCGGCGGTCTTGTCGCCGGTGTCTCGCATGAGATCAACACGCCGATTGGGATCGGGGTGACGGCGGTCTCGTACTTGGATCAAAAGACGAAGCAATTCCAAACCTTATTTGAAACGGGCAAAATGAAGAAATCGGACTTGGAGCTCTTTATGTCCGTCGTCCAGGAGACGAACGCCATGGTGCAGTCCAACTTGGAACGTGCCTCCTCGCTGGTACGCAGCTTCAAACAAATTTCCGTCGACCAAAGCGTCGAGGTGAAGCGTTCTTTTCAAACGAAGGAATATTTGGAGGGCATTATCTTAAGCTTGAAACCAACGCTCAAGAAAACGAAGCTTCGTGTCCACGTGGACTGCGACGATTCTCTGATTCTTTATACATATCCTGGAGCGTTATCGCAGATTATTACGAATTTGGTGATGAATTCGTTGAATCATGCTTACGCACCTGATGAGGAAGGGAATCTGAGCTTGCGCGTCATTGATCATGAGGATCGAATTACCCTCGCATACACCGATGATGGCAAAGGGATGAATCAAGAGGTGCTGGAGCAAATCTTTGATCCTTTCTTCACAACCAGCCGCGGAAAGGGAGGGACAGGGCTCGGCATGAATATCGTGTACAACCTGGTTACCCAAACGCTTGGCGGAACGATAAGTTGTTCCAGCGCCCTTGGAAAGGGCAGCCTGTTCGAAATAGAAATTCCGAAAGAGGAGGAAGAAGGGCAATGACTTTGAATGACCAAGACGAGCTGCTTTTTGCCGATGAAGATGATGCGGATTCCATCATAGAGGCAGATCGCGATCAAGAGCCATGGATCGTCCTTATCATTGACGATGAGAAGCAGATCCATCAAGTAACCAAAATGGTTCTGCAGGATTTTGAATTTGATGGTAAGAAGCTGGAATTTCACAGCGCTTATTCCGCGTTTGAAGCGAAGCAGCTTTTGAATAATCAGCCGAATGCCGCTTTGATATTATTAGATGTTGTCATGGAGCAGGATGATGCCGGACTTCACATTGTAAAGTACATACGCGAAGAGTTGAAAAATAGCGCCATTCGCATCATTTTGCGTACAGGACAACCTGGACAAGCGCCTGAGCGGACGGTCATCATGGATTATGATATTAACGATTATAAAGAAAAGACGGAATTAACCACGCAGAAACTGTTCACTACGGTCGTTACGGCATTACGGTCTTATCGGGATATAAGAACTATTGAGAAGAGCCGCTCCGGCTTAGAAGAAATTATTAAGTCGTCAGCTACCTTATTTGAGCTGCAATCAATGAAAAAATTCGCCTCCGGGGTGCTTACGCAGATGACGTCGATCGTCAATTTGCATAAAAATGCCATTCACTGCAGCTTCGCCGTGACAAAAGGCGTAGAGGATATTTATATCCTCGCCGCCAGCGGTGATTACGCATCGAGCAGCGATCAGAGAGCACGCGATGTTGTGCCCGCAACGATGCTTGAGGAGATCGAGCAAGCGTTTCATACGAAAAAAAGCTCATTCGCACCGGATCGTTTCGTCATTTATTTCCAGAGTAAAATGGGCATGGAAAATGTCATTTATATGAACGGCTTCAAATCGCTCAGCGAGTGGGAGCACTATCTGATCGATATTTATTGCACGAATGTCTCCGTCGCGTTCGAGAACATTTACTTGAATGATGAACTGGAAAGTACGCAGAAAGAAATCATTTATACAATGGGTGAAATTACGGAGACACGCTCGCAGGAAACAGGTCATCATGTGAAAAGGGTGGCGGAATATTCACGACTGCTCGCACTCAAGTATGGGTTATCCGAACAAGAAGCAGAGGTTGTCCGTCTTGCGTCGCCGATGCATGATGTGGGCAAAGTCGGCATACCTGACGCCATTCTGAACAAACCGGGTAAGCTGACTGATGAAGAATTCGATATCATGAAAACTCATTCCAACCTTGGTTACGAGATGTTAAAACATTCGAATAAGCAGGTGCTGAATGCAGCAGCCATTATCGCGCAGCAGCATCATGAGAAGTATGACGGAACCGGTTACCCGCGGGGTCTCCGGGGGGAAGAGATTCATATTTACGGTCGCATCACAGCGCTTGCGGATGTTTTCGATGCCTTATGTAGTGATCGTGTCTATAAGAAGGCATGGGAACTGGAACGGGTCTTGGATTTGCTGCAAACCGAGCGCGGACGACACTTTGATCCTGAGATTGTAGATCTGTTTATGGCGAATCTGAATGAATTCCTCGTGATCAAAGAGGTATTTAAGGAGCAGCGCTAGTTCCGGAGAGCTGGGATAAAATGCAAACCA
Source organism: Paenibacillus sedimenti (assembly GCF_014534655.1). Lineage (GTDB taxonomy): Bacteria > Bacillota > Bacilli > Paenibacillales > NBRC-103111 > Paenibacillus_E > Paenibacillus_E sedimenti. The sequence goes on along the minus strand of NZ_JACVVD010000009.1, from coordinate 210,168 downwards.
CCTTCTCATACTATGAGTGAGATGATGGAGGTGAAAGCCATGCCCAAAAATAGCGCCGATCCCAAAAAGGACCGTGCAGATAACCGAGCAGATAGTAAAAACAATCAGCAGAATAATGATAATTTCATGGAAGAAGTTGAGACGCTAACTAGCGATACAGCTGCTGATTACGTCCCAAGCTTAAATCGCATTCCTAAAAATGAAGTTTGAGTAACAACTTGGCTGCTTAACCGTCGTTCCATGACGGGGGAGCGGCCTTTTTCATTAGAGGCGTTTCAATTTTTTTACATTTCCTGTATGCTAGAAATGGACTTAGAGTTAGATAGAAAGAAGGTGTCCCCATGGAAGGCATCGGACTCGTACTGGAGGGCGGGGGTATGCGTGGCGTATACACCGCGGGAGTTTTAGAATACTTTATGGAGCAAGACTGGTATTTTCCTTATGTAGTTGGCGTATCGGCCGGAGCTTGCAACGCAGTTTCGTATATTTCCAAACAGCCGGGGCGCAACAAAAAAGTTACCATTGGGTATATCGGTGATAAGCGATACTTAAGCTATCGTAATTTGGTTCGGTATAAAAGTATTTTTGGCATGGATTTCATCTTCAAAGAGCTGCCGAATGTGTTGGTGCCGTTCGACTATGAGGCATTCTATAAATCACCGCAGCAATTTGCGATTGGTACGACCGATGCCCATACCGGCGAACCGGTGTACTATACGAAGCATCAGTTAATGGAACAAACGATGCCGATCGTGCAAGCCTCGAGCTCTCTGCCTTTTGTCGCGACGCCGATCCGCTATGAAGGCAGAACGTTGTTTGACGGCGGTTTAGTGGATCCGATACCGGTGCAAAAGTCAGTCGTGGACGGCAATAAAAAGCATGTCATCGTACTGACCAAAGAGCAAGGGTACCGAAAGCGTCCATTCAAGCAAAGATGGCTGGCGAAGAGCTTTTACCCGCAGTATGACGGTCTCGTGAATGTGCTCGTCAATCGCAGCGAAATTTATAACGGAACGCTTGAAACGATTAGGAGAATGGAGCAAGACGGCAGCGCATTCGTTATTCGTCCTTCAGAGACAGTGGTCGTTGGCCGCATGGAGAAGGATCCTATGAAATTGGAAGCCTTGCATGAGCTCGGTTACAAGGATGCGAAGCGGATGGGGCTGCGGATGAAAGAATGGTTGCTGGCTTAAGGATCTCTTACATTCGTTATTTTGATAGTTTTACGTTGCAATCCTACTCAACTTGATGTATGGTAGATACAAACCAATAAGACCCACGGGAGCTTGAGCGAGTCAGGCTGAGACTGTGACCGTAACTGTCACTAACCGTTAATCTGATCTGGGTAATGCCAGCGTAGAGAATCTGCATTCATGCACGTCCTTATGGATTTGTTTTTCGAATGGGTATATTTTTTTCTACTTACATGGCGCTCCCGGATTCCGGGGGCTTTTTCTTTTGGTTCCAAACAGAGAGGAGAAACCAACCAATGAAATGGAACAAAATCGCACCACTTATGCTGGTCAGCGTAACACTAGCTATGTCCGGCTGCGGCAACCAAGCCGCCAAACAAGATTCGAAATCTGCTGCAACGCCTGCCGCAACGGCAACCGCTGCTGCCAGCCAAGCGCCGGCGAAAAAGCTTACCGATGTGAAGGTAGTTCTGGATTGGACGCCAAATACGAATCATACGGGACTTTATGTCGCGAAGGATCAAGGCTTCTTCGAACAAGAAGGCTTGAATGTACAAATCATTCAGCCCGGTGAAGGCGGCGCGGACGCAATGATCGCTTCGGGAGCAGCCGAGTTCGGAGTCAGTTATCAAGAAGGGATTACCCAAGGGCGCATACAAGGGGTTCCGCTTGTTTCGATTGCCGCTGTCATTCAGCACAACACCTCCGGTTTCGCGTCACCCGTTGCCAAGAACATCAAAACGCCTAAAGATTTTGAAGGCAAAACATACGGCGGCTGGGGGGCCCCTGCAGAAAATGCGATGATCGGATCGCTGATGCAAGCTGAGAAAGCGGATGCCGGCAAGGTGAAGTTTGTGAACATCGGCGAGGCTGACTATTTCACTGCAGTGAAACGCGATATCGATTTCGCCTGGATTTATTATGCTTGGACTGGCGTAGATGCAGAGCTTCGCGGCGAACCGCTGAACATGATTTATCTGAACAAATATTCGGAAAAACTGGACTACTACACACCGGTTCTAGCGACAAGCGAGAAAATGATCGGCGAGAAGCCGGATCTGGTCAAAGCTTTCACAGCTGCTGCTGCCAAAGGCTACCAATTCGCCATTGATAAGCCGGAAGACGCAGCGAACATATTAATTAAAGCGGTTCCTGATTTGGATAAAAAGCTGGTTCTGGCAAGTCAAAAATGGCTCAGCCCCCGCTACAAAGATGATGCTCCTCGCTGGGGCGAGCAAAAACGCGTAATATGGGAAAATTATGCCAACTGGATGCTGGAGCATAAGCTGCTTGAGAAAAACCTGGACGTAGACAAAGCATTCACGAACGACTTCTTGCCGGCAAGTTCGAAATAATTAGAATTTGAGAGGAGTTTTGCCAGGTGGCTAACGCACTCGTAAGCATTCAAATTTTACCGAAAACAAAAGATAACGAAGACATTATCCCTTATGTCGACCGTGCGATTGAAGTGATTGCCCAATCGGGTGTCAAACATTTGGTCAGTCCGCTTGAAACGACCATGGAAGGGGAACTGGATCAGCTTCTCGCTATCATTAAGGAGATGAATGAAGCGATGATAGAGATGGGAAGCCCGAATGTAATCTCCCAAGTGAAAATATATTTTAACCCGTCAGGCGCTTCGATGGACAAACTGACGGAGAAATACAGATAATGAAACAGCAGCGCTGGTTCAGATCAGGATGGCCACCATTGGTTGTGGTCATCCTTGTGCTGCTTATATGGCAGCTTGCCGTGACATGGGGGAACACTGCGAGTTGGTTGTTACCGAGTCCTCTTAAAATATGGACTGATGGTACGACTGATATGCCCCGTGTATGGATGCATACGCTGGCTACGGTTCGAATCATGCTCATTGGGTTTGCTACGGGCGTCACCGTGGGCATTGTCACGGCCAGTATCCTGCATATGGTGCCTGGATTTAAGGCGGGCTTTTATCCGCTTCTGATTTTATCGCAGAATGTACCGACCATTGCTTTGGGACCGCTTCTTATTATTTTGTTTGGCTTCGGCATTTTGCCTAAAATCATATTGATTTCTCTAGTTTGTTTCTTTCCGGTAACGATGGCTACATTGGATGGATTCATGCAAACAGACCGTAATATGTATAATTACATGAAAATGATCGGGGCAAGCAAACGTCAGATTTTCTTCAAGCTTGAGATGCCTCATACGCTGCCTTTCCTATTCTCGGGCTTGAAAATTTCCGCTACCTACAGCGTCATGGGAGCTGTCATCGCCGAGTGGTTGGGCAGCGGGGAAGGGCTCGGCTATTACATGATTCTGCAAAAGTCTTCGTTCCGTGCAGACCGCGAATTTGTTGCGATCTTCATCATTATCGGCTTAAGTTTGTTATTTTTCTGGCTCATTGCACTGCTGGAAAAGCTGGTGATCCGATGGAATGCCAAACGATCATCGTAAGAGGGAATGAGGTGAACGTATGAGCAAATTAGAGCTTCGAGGCATTAGTCAATCATTTCCAGTGAAAAAACAGAACGTTACTATACTTTCGGATATCTCTCTCTATGTGAATGACGGAGAATTCGTCTCCATCATTGGTCCTTCAGGCAGTGGAAAGAGCACTTTATTTCATATCATCGGCGGACTCATAACTCCCTCGGCAGGTGAGGTTTGGCTGGATGGGGCCAATGTGACTGGAAAAAAAGGGTTAATCAGTTACATGCCGCAGCAGCCGGCTCTGTTTCCTTGGCGTTCTATTGAATCCAATGTCACCATTGCACAAGAGGTTGCAGGCGAATCACGATCCAAGGCGCTGGAAAAAGCGAGAGAATGGCTGCCGATAGTGGGGCTCGGCGGTTACGAGAACGAACTGCCACATGTCCTTTCAGGCGGGATGCAGCAGCGCGTATCTTTTCTCAGAGCCTTACTCAGCCCTCAGGAGCTTATGTGTTTGGATGAGCCGTTTGGCGCGTTGGATGCGTTAACCAGGCAAGATATGCAGGCGTGGCTGTTAAATATATGGGAACGGAACAAACGTTCCATTCTCTTTGTGACTCATAGTATTGAAGAGGCCGTATATTTGTCGGATCGCATTTATGTTTTATCTAATAAACCATCTACAGTGCTGGAAGAACTGGTGATCCCGTTTGCTAGACCGCGCCAAGAAGCCGTCATGCAGGACCCTGTATTCCAGGAGCTGCGCTTATATATACAAGCGCTGCTGCGTAAGGAGATCAGTTATGATAAAAGGCATTGATGCTCATATCCATTTGGATATGTATGACGAATCAAGAGCTCTTGCGATGCTGGAGGAAATGCCTGGGAACAGTGTGTTAGCGCTAATCGCGGTGTCAAGACACTTGGAATCGTGCATCTCCACGAAACGGTTGCGAGATCGTGCGCCAGATCGTGTTTTTGCCGCATACGGCTACCATCCCGAGCAAGAACTGCCAAGTGAAGAGAAGCTGGATGAGCTAGTGAATTGGATCAGAGCAAATGCGAATCTGATGGCAGCGATCGGAGAAATCGGCTTGCCGTACTATATTCGGCAGGAAGCCGCTGAGAAGGGGCAAGCCTTCGATCAGGCTCCTTATATTGCGCTTCTGGATCGCCTGCTGGGGCTAGCTGCTCAACTGGGTAAGCCGGTAGAGCTGCACGCTGTGTATGAAGACGCGGATATGGTTTGCGACTTGCTCGATAAGCACGGGATTCGTCAGGCGCACTTTCATTGGTTTAAGGGTTTCAAAGCGACTGTCGAGCGAATGATTCATTCCGGATTTTATATTTCCATAACGCCTGATGTTCTATATGAAGAAGAGATTCAATCACTTGTCCGCAGCTATCCGATTGAACAAATGATGGTAGAAACGGATGGCCCTTGGTTATTCGAGGGGCCATTCGAAGGCCAAAGGACGGATCCAAGCATGATTCATCCTGTCATTGAACAAATAGCGCGTCTGCATTCGCTTCCTGTAGAAGAGGCTGCACAACGACTGCTTCAAAATACGATGGAGTATTATTCCATTCAAATCACTGAATAGACTAGTTGGGACTATGGACAACGCTGCTTCCACCAGCTATAATAATACGGGAACGTATGTTTGATAAAAGTCGAAGCGGGTGAGAGCGATGACAGAAAGATGCGGTTGGGTCAATGAAGATCCGCTATATATTGATTACCACGATCATGAATGGGGCGTTCCCGTCCATGATGACCTTAAGTTATTCGAAATGCTGAATCTGGAAGGCGCGCAAGCCGGGTTAAGCTGGTATACGATTTTAAAGAAGCGCGAACATTACCGGGAAGCCTTCGATCAATTCGACCCGTGCCGGATCGTGAATTATGATGAAGAGAAAGTCAATGAACTTCTACAAAATGCCGGCATTGTTCGCAATCGCTTGAAAATTGCAGCGGTCATTCAGAATGCAAAGGCCTTTTTGCAAGTGCAACGAGAGTTCGGTAGCTTCAATCGTTACATATGGGGTTTCGTTGACGGAGATCCTATCATCAATCATTGGGACAACCTGAGTCAAGTTCCTGCCAAAACCGCGCAGTCGGATGCTATGAGCAAAGATTTAAAAAAGCGTGGCTTTAAATTCGTCGGCTCCACCATCTGCTATGCGTATATGCAAGCGACAGGGATGGTTAACGATCATACGAAAACCTGTATCCGCTATACTCAATAATGAGAAAAAAGGCATGCTTGATGTAGACAATCGTCTATCCAAGTATGCCTTTTTTGCCATGTTAAGCGTATTGCAGTTGTTTCTCCTGCAGGGAAGTTTTAATTAAGTGAATTCGCTTGCGAATGTAAAAATCGTAAACCGCACCAGTCAATTCACGCGGTTTGACAAGATTGTTCGTATCATTATCGATAATCTTCACGGATCCATCATCATAAAACTTAAACGTGTAATCGCAATAGTGGCTGTTTGTTTCATTCAAAAGTTCTTCAATCTGATCGGGTAAAAGACTATCGGTGTTACATAATGCCTTATGGTACCAATAGTCTCGCTCAATAAAACGGAAATTGTGACTTGTGTTCATCATGTAAACAACCTCCTTCACCTTATAAGAACATTTATAGGAACATTTGTTTGTATTCTCATTATAGCAAACGTTTGTTCGTAATGGAAGGGGTGTGAATAGAAAATGAGAAAAATATTCATATTATTTTTGCAGGAAATTTTCTACGATGAAGGAAGTGACGGAAATGGCGAACAAAAGAGAAAATGGATCGCAGGAAGTGGAGAGACAATCAGGGCAAACCCAGAAGCTGGGCAAATCAGCTGCGAAGCAGAAATCCAAATAACATGAAAAAACCTCCGATCACTCGATCGGGGGTTCATTTTTTGAGCAAATATGTTTCGTAATCGCTATGCCGTGCATACGTCCGCTTTCGATAAAAATCTCATTCGCGTCATATTTGGATGAAGCGACCACTCCGGCGACGTACAAGCCTTCAATGTTGGTTTCCATCGTATCAGAATGGAGAATCGGGGCTCCGGTTTCCTCATGAAACTCGACTCCCAGGGAGTTCAGCAGTTGGCGATCAGGACGAAAGCCGGTTAATGCAAGCACGAAATCGTTTTCTAAGGTAACGCGATCCGTACCTCGCCGTACGACAACCGAATGTTCTTCAATTTGCTCGACATGTGCATCGAACCACATTTGAATGCGTCCTTTGTTCACCATGCTTTCGAAAATAGGACGTACCCAAGGTTTGATATTAGCAGAAAAATGATTCCCTCTGTATACGACGGTAACCTCGGCGCCTACGCGCAGCAAATCCATGGCCGCATCGACTGCAGAATTGTTGCCGCCGATGATGGCGACTTTTGTTCCTGAATAGGGATGCGCTTCTTTATAATAATGCGTGACCTTCGGCAGCTCCTCGCCTGGAATGCCCAGCATATTCGGATGGTCGAAATAGCCTGTTGCTACCACGACATACCTCGCGGTGTACGCGGCATCATTACCAAATTGATCCCGTGTATGGACCTGAAAACCAATATCCAGCCGTTCGATAGCAACGACTTCTTCATAAGAACGGATTCTCAACTTCTCTCTGCGCGCAACCTCACGATAATAGACCAATGCCTCCTGCCGATAAGGCTTCTCATGCGGCGTTGTAAAGGGATAATCGCCAATTTCCAGCAGCTCCGGCGTGCTGAAAAACTGCAAATATGTAGGGTATAAGTATATGGAGTGCACGATACAGTTTTTCTCTATAATCAATGGGGAAAAGCCTGCTCGCTCCATAGCGACAGCAGCTGATAATCCGCAAGGACCAGCCCCAATAATGATAACTTGTTCCACAGTAAAAACCTCCCCGGCTCGAATCTCTTCTTCCATACTACCGCAATCGCCGGGAAGAAGCCAAGATAGGGATTAAAAAGAGCAGACCGCTACCCTCTGGAAAGGAAGCGGACTGCTCATTACGGTCTTACTGAAACTCATTCATTTCTGATTCAGCTGCTTATCTTCTTGTTCTTCACTTATATCGTCTTCGGAAATGTTAACCGGCGTGGTGTTAGGGGCGTTCTCTAACGTATCATTAACAAACTCCATATCCTGGTTCTCCGCACTCATATTTGCCGAGCCTGTGTAATTGCCGGCATGATTGTTGTTCTCCACCATGAGGATCATCCTTTCTGGATTCATTTTGCGTTTCAGCATTAACGTTTGCAACTGCGACTCCTTTTATTCGACATTCTCCATAAAAAGGAAAGTTTAATGAAACCGATAGATGCTGTGAAACGTCTATATAAACAATATCCGTAAATATTCTACACTCATCGAAAATCATTCCTAGATAGAACAGATATGACTTGTCCGTTATAATGGAAAATAGATGAAGAAAAAAAGGAGAATAGAAACCATGAATTCTACAAGCATTAAACATATGGTCGTATTTTGTTTGCACACAGGCAAAGACACGCCGGAAGCGGAACGCTTCTTGGAGGTAAGCAGGGCAGAACTGGCTGCAATTCCAGGTGTTGAGCAATTTGAAGTATTTCGTCAGGTTAGTACGAAAACAGATTATGATTATGGGTTATCGATGGTTTTTGCCGATCAGGCTGCATATGACGCCTACAATGCACATCCTGTACATACAACCTATGTGGCTAATCGCTGGGTGAATGAAGTAAGCCGTTTTCAAGAAATTGATTTTATGGTTTACAGATGAGGTGATACGTTGACTATGAAACCGCTAAAATTGCCCAAAGAAGAAAAAGAAACGTTAATTGAGGATTTGCAAGCTCACCTGGAGAGCGAACATGACATTACGTTAGGTCGATTGGCGACTGAACAATTAGTTGATTACATGCTGCAGCAGCTAGCCGCACCTATTTATAATCAGGCGATTGAAGAAGCCCGCAAGACATTGCTCGATAAGATGTCCTCATTGGAAGACGATCTCTACGCACTCAAAATATCAAAGCCATCCAATAGATAACGTTAATGAGCAGGGTGGAAGGGAGATGCAATCTTCATGGGTAAGTCAGAAGAAATGTTTGATATTTATGATGAACGAATGAATTGGATCGGGGTGGCTCCGCGTTCTGAAGTGCACCTTAAGGGTCTGTGGCACCAGACGTTTCAATGCTGGATTGTTAGTTATGAAAAGCCGGAACCGGTACTTCTGCTGCAGCTTAGAGCTCCGGATAAAGATTTATTTCCTAACTTGCTTGATATTTCTTCTGCAGGTCATTTGGCGGCGGGGGAGACGGTCAGAGAGGGAGTTAGAGAATTAGAAGAAGAGCTCGGGCTTAAAGTTCATTTTGATGATCTGGTGGCCTGCGGTACGTTCGCCGAAGAAGACCTCATTTCGGAACAACTGATGGACCGGGAATTTTGTCACGTATTTGTATATCGGTGCGATCAACCGCTGAAGGACTATACGTTGCAGGAAGAGGAAGTAAGCGGTATATTTGCAGTGAAAGTCGAGGATTTGGAAAGGTTGGTTTATAGACAACACGAATCTGTAACGGCAACAGGGTACAAGCTGCTCGGCGGTGGACAGGTCATGGACATCACGAAGCAGATCTCGCTTTCCGATCTGGTGCCGCATCCGATCACTTACTTCGAGCTGTTGTTTCAGACTCTTCGAAAACATGGATGGTTTCGTTAAACGAAAAAAGAACCGAAGCGTTAGCCCGCACGGTTCTTTGGTACTGACTTCTGTCTACCACATCGGAATGTTTAATTTCTTTACAGCGCTAAAGCGTGGAATAGGTAAATGGAGAATTGGCGATAAAAACTTCCGCATAACGCGGTCGCTCATCTTCGAAAGTACGTCGATAGACGTTTTTCTCATACAAAATACTTATTCGCTATAAATGCATAGCAGATATAACAAGCGACAGAAAGTACAAGGAGCAGAATGCCTGGTACAATTTTTCGTTTGAAAAGAAGCAGGAAGCCTGCACTGAAAGCTGATCCGATAATCAGCATGGAAATGAAAGTGAGAATGCCCATCGTCCGTAATCTCCTTACCCTTTTTTCACAAAATCACGCACCATGTCCTCAGTTACATATGAACGGAGCGGAGAAATGCCCTGTTTGGCATGGGCGATGATTTGGGCGGTTATGGCGTTGATTTCATCAACAGAGAATGGAAGGCCGCGTCGGCAAAGATCGACACACGCTTCAATCGCCTGCTCACGCTGTTCATCCAGTTCCGCAAATCGAACCAGATGCAGGTGCTGCGCCGTAGAATGCTTGGTTATCGCTTCATGTACACTCATGTTAAAGTTCTCCTTTAGTGACCAGATTCTAATCCAGTATACACGATTGGAAGGACAAGGAACAGGCTTGCGGCAGAAATCGACATGTTGAGGTAGAAGAAAATAATTAGCGTTATTAATCATTAATGATATTAATTATTGCATTTGGGGGTCAGACCTATTTGAAATCTTATAGTGCCAAGCGTGGGGAGACGCGGGCTAGAAGGATGCAGGAAGCGATTCAAAGACTTACAAATGTCTCGGAGTGAAAACAGATGAACCCATTACCGATCGAATCGGTACTTCCGGAATTAAAAGAAGCATTACAATCCAACGCGTGCGCCGTATTGGTTGCACAGCCAGGTGCAGGAAAAACGACGAAAGTACCGCTTGCCCTGCTGCATGAACCGTGGTTAGAAGGTCAGAAAATATTGATGTTGGAACCGCGGCGGCTCGCTGCTCGTGCGGCTGCTCGTTACATGGCTTCACAGCAGAACGAACAAGTTGGCCAAACGATCGGTTATCGAGTAAAAAATGATACTCGCGTAAGCGTACAGACACGCATCGAGGTCATAACGGAAGGCGTACTTACCCGCATGCTCCAAAACGATCCCGCATTAGAGGGTGTTGGAGCCGTCATATTCGATGAGTTCCATGAACGAAGCTTGCATGCGGATGTTGGACTAGCCTTGTGCAGACAATCGCAAACTTTGTTGCGGGAAGATCTTCGCATTGTTGTCATGTCAGCGACGATCGAAGCGGAACCTGTAGCTGCGATGCTTGACGATGCGCCGATTATCCGGAGTGAAGGCCGGGTTTTCCCTGTAGAAACCCACTATCTCGATCGTCCTGTTGATGGCAGAGTTGAGCAGGCGGTTGTCAAAACCATTCAGCATGCCTTGCACATTCATGATGGAAGTGTACTTGTCTTTCTGCCGGGTGCAGCAGAAATTCATCGGGTTGAATCCGCACTCACCGCGATGAAATTAGGAAAAGAAGTTGTCATTGCGCCGCTTTATGGCAATCTATCTCAGGAAGCGCAAGATCAGGCGCTTATGGCCTGCGGCCCTGGTCAGCGGAAAGTCGTACTGGCCACATCGATCGCTGAGTCTAGCTTGACAGTCGAAGGGATCACGGTCGTGATCGACAGCGGTCTCATGCGCGTGTCGCGATTTTCGCCGCGCACGGGCATGACCCGGCTGACGACCGTGCCCGTGTCACAGGCCTCTGCGGATCAGCGCAGAGGCCGGGCGGGACGACTCGGTCCAGGCGTGTGCTACCGCCTGTGGACCGAGCAAGAGCAGCGGCAGTTGCCGCCGAGCAGCACGCCGGAGATCCGCGATGCGGATCTCGCGCCTCTGGCGCTGGAGCTTGCCGCCTGGGGCGTGCCGGACCCCGCTGCGCTGGTCTGGCTGGACCCGCCGCCTGCTGCTGCATATCAGCAGGCGCGGGAACTGCTCGTGCAGCTCGGCGCGCTGCACGATGGCGGCGGCCTAACTCCGCACGGCAAGCGCCTCGCGGAGTTAGGCCTGCATCCGCGGCTTGCGCACATGGTGCTGCAAGCCGTACCGCTAGAGCTCGGCGCGATGGCGTGCGAGCTCGCCGCGATGCTGAGCGAGCGCGATTTCATGCGCGCCGCCAGGGATCGCGATGCGGATGTGCGCACCCGCATCGAAGCCTTATGGAGCGCTGCCCGGCAGGAGCGGGATATTGACTTTGGCTTATGCCGCCGCATCGCGGCGGAAGCCAAAGCGTTGCAGCAGTCGCTCGGCATCCATCCGAGCGGCCGGGAAAGGGCAGAGGCGAGCGGGCTGCTGCTCGCCTTCGCTTACCCCGACCGGATCGCCCAGCGGCGATCGACCGGTCGGTTCCTGCTCAGCAACGGGCGCGGCGCAGTGCTGCCCGAGCTGCAGGCGCTCTCGAATGAGCGCTATATCGCCTGCGCCGAGCTGGACGATAACGGCGTCGAGAGCCGTATTTATTTGGCAGCTCCCGTTCAGGAGGAGGAGCTGCTGGATGCCTTCGATGCTCTAATGTCAAGAGAGCAAGAAGTGCTCTGGAACCGGGAAACGCAATCTGTGAAGGCCAAACACATCATTCGATTAGGTGCATTAACCTTGAAGGAAGCTCCCGTTCAAGATCCTGACCCTGATGTGCTTTTGGAAGCTTTACTGGCAGGGATCGCATCAGAATCTCTGGATCTGCTCCCATGGTCGCGCAGCGCGAGACAGCTTCAAATGCGGGTAACGTTCTTGTATCGGTTTGACGAAGACTGGCCCGATATGAGCGACTCTGCATTGCTTTCAACATTGGGAGATTGGCTGGGGCCCCATGTATATGGCATCAAAAGCCGTGCGGAGCTTCAACGACTGCCATTAACAGGCATATTAGAGGAAATGCTAAGCTGGGAACAGCGACGCTTGCTGGAGGAGTGGGCACCGACGCACATGCAGGTACCTAGCGGCTCCCGCATCCCGATTGATTATAGCGATAGCGAGTCACCGGTCCTATCCGTCAGACTGCAGGAGATGTTTGGTTTGGAAAATACCCCGCGAATCGCGAAGGGAAGAGTTCCCCTTACGCTGCATTTGCTTTCACCTGCCCAACGACCCGTACAGGTGACGAAAGATTTAGCCAGCTTTTGGCGTGACGCTTATTTCGAAGTGAAGAAAGATCTCAAAGGCCGTTATCCCAAACATTACTGGCCGGATGATCCGATGGCTGCAATCCCTACGAACCGGGCAAAGCCGAGGACTTAAGCTGGAATTTACACCATTCATCATATGAAAGAGGAGCTGGGAATTCATGTTGCGCCTGACTCCCGCTAATCGAATCGCGATTTATATTTCAGCCGGATTTGCGACAGCCCCTTCTTTTTTGGATGATCTTGCAGCTGAGCTGGTGCAACGCTTCAAACAAGCGGGATGGAGTCCACGCATTGCCGTACATTTTCCGTACGGGGATTGGTCGAGAAAGCGGGTTCATCAATTGCACGAGATCGGCAGCGACCTCTGGCGTTCGGCTCGTCAAGGAAGCTCGGTCTATGGGGGAAAGAGCTTATACGATTTCATTGCTCAAGGCTCTTTAACGGAAGAACCTTTGCTTTTGATTGGACATAGCGGAGGCGCCGTTGCTTCCGTTCAAGCAGCCGAACAGCTGCGAAGAGAGAGAAGAACGATTGTCGGCGTCGTTCAGATCGGATCGCCAAAATGCTTCATCCCTGACGCTCTCAAGGAGCGAGTTCTATATATAAAAGCGGTAAACCAGGCAGGCAAACCGGACCCGGTTCCGATTTTGGGAACCTGGGGTGGATGGGTAAAGGGGCAGAAAGGCTTTTGGCGCTGGGACCGGTTGAAAAACGCTCCCGTTCATCGAACTACATTGTCCATCCTGGGAGGACACGCAGATTATTTCAGAGACCATGAGCCATATATCACGAACGGTTCTTCCAACTTACAGACTATCACGAACACGATTTGGTCGTGGTTGCAAAGCATATATCCGCCAGAGAATACCTTAATGAAAAGGAAGATGAACATGATTGAGATTATGAAAGCTAACTTGGAACACAGCAAAGAAGATGGTTATGTGGGGCATGTTGAGTTCACTGTAGAAGGACATGCTTTTCCATATGAGATCACGCTGCAAAGCAAATCCCGTAAAGACTGGAGCTACGCGCTGAACTTTTCAAAAGAATCCGGCAAGGAAGAGGATATAGATGCCGTTGAAGACCTGCTGGAAGAGGATGAGTACTTTGATCAACTGGTTGATGCGGCTTTGAAAAGTCTCGGGTAAAAAGGATGTGCGCTCATTTTGGACAGAAAGCCAATTGGTGTTGGTCGAACGGCAGAAGTTTTCGAAGAGACCGAGTTCACTGTGCTGAAGCTGTTTTATGCACATTTCCCTTCGAATTTGGCAGAAAGAGAGTACCGGATTAGTCATACCATCTCACAGCTTGGCTTGTCTACACCGAAGCCGGTGGGTCGACTTATTTTGGACGGGCGACAAGGTATCGTGTACGAACGGATCCGAGGATTAACGATGGTCCGGCTCCTAGGGCAAAAACCTTGGCGATGCATCAAAGAAGCTCGACGGTTGGCTGAATTACATCATGAAATCCATAAGCTTCATATAAGCAATGACTTGGATTTACCTAAGCTGAGGGATGATTGGTCGGAACGTATTTCAAATACAACCTTGTTGAACGATGCGGAGAAGCAAGAAATCCAATTCAGATTGAACCAAATGCAGGATGGTGATCAACTTTGTCATGGTGATTTGCATCCTGATAATGTGATTATCGGTGATCAAGTCTGGATCATGGACTGGATGACGGGCATGATTGGAAATTCGGCTGCTGACGCGGCCAGGACCGCTTTAATATTGCGTACCGGGGCACTTCCCTCAGGAGCTCCCAAGCTTTTAATTGTCATCATAAAAATCATCCAAGGCTGGATGTCCAGGGCATACATGAGGCACTATTTAAAATTATCCGGAAGAACCGGGCTTGAATTGGAAGCCTGGTCACTTTTTGCAGCGGCCGCCCGACTGGTGGAATCTATCAGTGATGAGGAAAAACAGCAGCTTGTACGTATGATTCAATCGAAGCTAAAAGGAGATGGCACCGGTGGATATCGAAGTCAAACAAATATTAAAAGAGAGCTATGACCAGCAGGCGCAGCAGCGGGACAAAAGTGAAGTGCAAACGTGGAAAGTAAATGAGATGGATATGATGATTTCTATCCTGCAAACGGGTGACAGCGGTAAAAAGGTGCTGGACTTGGGCAGCGGTCCCGGTCATCAAGCCACCTATTTGCAAGAGCATGGTTGCGATGTGACTTGCGTGGATCTATCCGAAGAAATGGTTCGAATTTGTAAAGATAAAGGGCTCGAAGCTTATACGATGGACTTCTATTCATTGGATTTGGAACCTGAAACGTTTGATGCGGTTTGGACGATGAATGCCCTTCTACACGTGCCGAAGCAAAGTCTGAAGCAAGTTCTTGTTGGAATAGAACGTGTGCTGAAGCCTAATGGTCTTTTGTATCTTGGCATGTATGGCGGATATGAGAGCGAGGGCATTTGGGAGGAAGACAGCTATAGACCTCAGCGTTTTTTTGCTTTCTACGATGATGAACATATACAAAGAATTGTCGGTGAAGTGTTCGAAATCGAGCAGTTTCGGGTACTTCCGATGGAAGGCATGACAGTCCATTATCAATCTATCATAGCGAGGAAAAAGCTTAATATCGTTTAGACCGTTCGTATCGGCACTATCCCATTAGCTCAGACTGGTCACGCTTAACTTCAGTTTTTTCTGCCTTGCTTATGTGCAAGCGGAACTGAGGTGACGCGTAGGAGATATCTCGGAAGCGCAAGTCGATCATTTGATGGATGAATATAACGATCAGTTCCGCAATTAGCTTCGCTGGAGCGAAGTGGCCTGGAGACGATAATTATTGAACTGATAAGCCTGGAGAGGATTTTGCTCTCTGGGCTTTTTTCGTGAAAAGGTCACATTTATCAATATACTTGCTACTTCCGTCCATTGACTTTCTTGAACAGAATGAATTAAAGTTAATTCAAATGAACTTGTCCAAATGGTGGGCATAGATTTGAGAGGAGAGCTTGGGAATGACGACGAGAGCATATGCAGGAAATTATCAAGGAGAACAAGCCATTTGGCTGCAAGCTGGACGATATGAAGCGGCTGTACTGCCGGAAATCGGGGCGAATCTTATCGCGTTCAGGGATATAGAGAAGGGGTATAACTTCTTGCACGAACCGGCAGCGGTTGAAATGGAAGCGTTTAAAGCGAGTCCGATTATTCACGGAATTCCGGTATTATTTCCTCCGAACCGCTATGAGGACGGCAAATTTCCATGGCAGGGCAAGGTCTATGAACTGCCGGTCAATGAAGCGAAAACGGGCAATCATTTACACGGATTTGTACACAATATTCCATGGGCGGTCGAGAAATTTGCCGCTGACGATACAGAGAGCCGCGTGACACTCGCATTGCAAGTGAGAGAAGGGCATTCGGTATATGCCTATCTGCCGTTTGAGTTCACAATACGTCTTACATACACACTGAATGATAGCGGATTGCATCAACAAATTCGTGTACATAATGAAGGTCAAGTCGCAATGCCTTGCCTGCTGGCGTTCCATACAGCGATTAACGCACCATTTGCTCCAAGCAGTGAAGCAGCGGATTATACCTTCAAAATGACAATCGGCAATCGTTGGCAGTTAAATGAAAGAATGCTGCCAACGGGCGAATTCCAGCCTTTGTCGGCTGCTGAAGAGAAGATGAAAGTTGGCGGATTGTCTCCGTTCTTTGATTCCATGGATAACCATTATACGACCGCGCCGCAAAATGGCCGCAATTATATGGAGCTAACGGATTCAAAAGCCGGTGTGAAGCTCGTCTATGATGTAGGGACTTCCTATAAGCAGTGGATGATTTGGAATAACGGCGCGACCGAAGGCTTCTTCTGTCCGGAGCCGCAAATGAATCTGGTCAATGCGCCTAACGTTAATCTTCCGGCCGAGCAGATCGGGTTGGTATCCTTGGAGCCAGGTGAAATTTGGGAAGAAACAGGCCGTCTATATGTGATTGAGCAATCATAGTAAGTAAAGCTGAGACTAGCCCCTTTCGACGCATAGGGTGAATCGGTTATTGATTCGCCATCGTGCAAGTCGAGGGGGGCTTTTCATCGGGCAGAATTGGGGTTAAAGGGCATGAACGCTGATGAATTACGAAAAGAAATTGATAGGCTTACGGAGGAGAACGTAAAACTAAAGCAAGAAGTTGCCAAACTGCGCAACGCGAAGCGTCCTGCAGTGAAGTCTACGGATTCCATGTCAACAAAGCTGAAGGAAGCATTACGCGAATAAAAGCGTCGATTCGACAACGTTTTTGCATTTCGTTATAATGTACAGATGTAAAAAGCTAATTCTAACGAAGTGAATTTTGCTATCGTAAAACGCTCAGGAGGGAACACAATGAACGAGACACTGCCGCCAAAAACATGTTCCATTGACCGATTGATTACAAAAGAAGCTGAAGTCGCGAAAGTCCTCGCCGGTGAGAAGACAGCATGCAGACGCAACGGCCGTTATGCCGATATCGGAGAAACGATGGAGTTTCACGGGAAATCTTTAACCGTTACGAATGTATATCAACAATCGCTAGGCGAGCTGACAGATCAGGACGCGAATAAGGAAGGACATCCAACGGTTGAATCGTATAAGGAAAGCATTCTTTCGATTCACCCCGGCATGCCATGGCTGCCGCATATGAAAGTATGGGTGCATGAATTCCAAATCACTGAATAGCCATTGAACGACGACAGTGTAGGTCTGCGGATCTGCACTGTTTTGTTGACTACCATTACTTGATTAGAATGGATGATGATATTGTCTTGGTATGTGCTGCTTTTATATATCCATATTTTCAGCGTTGTTCTAAGTATCGGACCTTACTTTGTCCTGTTTCCGCTGCTGGCTAGAATACAGACTGCTTCATTCGATAAGCTTCCGGACTATTTAGAGCCCTTTCGAATTACAGTTCGGCTTACCAAGCATGCAGGTCATGTGCTGGTTACAACCGGTATTATTTTGACATGGATAACGGCTTGGACATGGAAAACTTCATGGATCATGATAACGGTCTTGATTATGGTGGCATCTTTGTACTTTATTGCCCGTGCATTTTCACCGCTCATTCGCCAGCTGCAGGCGCCGCATGATAACCGGTCGATGCTCGTTAATAAACTGCGGAAAGCACTGATTTATTACGTTTTAATAACCTTATCGATGATGTGGTTTATGGTCGCGAAGCCAACCTTATGGTAGCGGCAAGAATCGTGTGATTCTTGTTGACATAGGGGAGGAACTTCTCTATAATGAGAATCATTATCATATAAATAATAATGATTCTCATTTGTCCGGAAGCCGTAAACAGTTAGCTACGGATAAAGGTTAGGGGTATGATACATGGAGAAACAAGGCCGTTTATGGACTCAACAACTGGATATTGCGTATGAGGATCGATTGATTGTAGAAAATTTAAACGTCTCAATCCCGTCGGGGCAGATTACCGCCCTAGTTGGTTCGAATGGATCGGGGAAGTCGACGATTCTAAAAACACTGGCGCGCATTTTAAAGCCCAAAAACGGCAGTGTGCTGCTTGACGGTGAATCTATACATAAGAAATCGACCAAAGAAGTGGCTAAGCAGCTTGCGATTTTACCGCAGAATCCGATCGCTCCTGAGGGCTTAACGGTCACAGAGCTGGTTGGCTATGGCCGGTACCCGCATCAGAAAGGATTTGGCTCTTTGACCGAGGAGGATCGCCGCATCATCCGCGACGTTATTGAAGTGACCGGGATGAGCGATTTTGCGGACAGACCGGTAGATCAGTTGTCCGGCGGGCAGCGCCAACGGGCATGGATCGCGATGGCGCTGGCGCAGCAAACCGACATCGTGCTGCTCGATGAGCCGACGACGTTCCTCGACATGGCACATCAGCTTGAAGTCCTGAAGCTGCTTGAGAAGCTGAAGGAGCAGGAGGGACGGACCATTATTATGGTCGTCCATGACTTGAATCATGCGACGCGTTACGCGCAGCATGTAGTCGCGATCAAGAGCGGCAAGGTCGTGCGGGAAGGAGCTCCAAGCGATGTGGTGACGCCTGAAGTGCTGCGCGAAGTATTCGGCATCGAAGCGGACGTCGTGGAAGATCCGCGCACAGGAACTCCGCTCTGCTTGCCCTATGAATTGGCAATGGCATAAGAAGCAAGAAAGACAGCCATAAGAAGGCTGTCTTTTTTCTTCATGTACGAAACTTTTCACGCGCTGACCGGTAAAAGATGTGTGAGAACGGATCGCATATGGGAGTAGAGAGTAGAGATGAGCAGAACGATGATCAAATATAATTTATGCTTAATGAAGCGCGGAAACCAGATTTTACTATTGAACCGGGAGAAGCCGAGCTGGATGGGCTGCTGGAACGGGATCGGCGGCAAGGTGGAGCCGGGTGAGCGGCCCAGAGCAGCCATGATCCGTGAAATCGCAGAGGAGACAGATATATCTGACTATCGACTGCGATTTCGAGGTCTTGTGACATGGATGGTGGATGGAACAGATTTCGGCGGGATGTATTTATATGCTGCCGAGGTACCGACTGATTATGAATATTCGACGCCTATCCGTATGGATGAAGGGATTCTGGACTGGAAACCGATCGATTGGATCATGCATCCTCATAATATGGGTATTGCCACCAACATTCCCCGCTGTCTAGAGTATGTTCTAAAGGAAGACGTCTGTTATGATCATCATTGTATCTATGTGCGAGAACGTATGGTCGAGATGATCTCGACGGCTGTTCGAACTTCCATCGAAGAGAATATGGACGATCTGAATCAATATTTAGCCCGCTATTTCTAGCTTTTTCTGCCGTGCATGACAACGAAGTTGTAGTATTTATAAATGCAATCAACGTCTTCGAACCCGGCTTCCCGGAGCCAGTTCAACTGCTGATCGAGCGTCGCCATTTTATCCAGTTTGGTCCGCTCATAGGCTGCCTGCAGAGCTTCCTGGCTTAAATCGGTACCTTCGACCTTTGTTTGCCAATCGGAACGATATAAACGCTCCAGCATCGGACTGCTTCCGAGCACCTGATCCGCATTCACGAATATGCCGCCAGGCTTCAGCAATGCGAAAATGCGATTATACAGATCATACTTTTCATGATCCTCAAGGTGGTGGATGGATAGGGAAGAGATGATACAATCGTAGGTATCCGTATAATCGAACCGGGTATAATCAGCGACGATGTACGTGATGTTAGGATTTTCAGAGCCATAACGCTGTCTGGCTATGTCAAGCATGCCCTCCGAGAGATCGATGAGCGTAAACATAGCATCTGGGCGCTGCGCCAGGATAAAGCTGGACAACAGGCCAGTTCCCGCGCCCAAATCAAGGATATGTGGTACAGCGCCGTTTGTTTGAATCAGCGATGCCGCAATTTGATAAAAATCATCAAAGCAAGGGATCAGCTTTCTTCGCTCAGCATCATATTGGCTTGCGATTTCATCGAATCGGGCTTTGATATGATCACGCTTCGTGTCCGTCATGAGCAGTCACTCCATTCTAAGTCTTATGAATCATGTCTTGGAACCATCTTAGCGGAAAAAATAGGAAAGAACTAATATATAGATCCGATGATAGTTATAGGTACTAGCTATAAACAAAGCTGAATCTATTGTGGAAGGTGCAGCTCATTCCGATCAACGAATTAATGGCGGACTAAAGACGGCTCACGGCTTACTTGTTTTACGGATAACATGATTGATCACCTCTGAGAAAACGAGTCCGATCGCGATTGCGCCGGATAACATAAACGCTTTTGCAGCCAACTGGACGGCCAGATCGTATTGATTTTCGACCACGTTTCTCATCGCATCATAGGCAAGCCCGCCGGGGACCAAAGGGATGATGCCGGATACGCTGAAGACGATCACAGGCGTTTTATAAATTTTCGCGAATATTTGGCTTGTCAATGTTACGATAAATGAAGCGATTAGCGTAGCCATAATAGGGTTAACGGGAACTTGAAGGAACAGGACATAAAGCATCCAACCGAGCATTCCGACGAATCCGCACTGCAGCAGGGTTCCCTTCGGCACATTAAAGAGGATAGCAAAGGCAGCCGTGGCAACAAAGCTCGTCAAGAGCTGTTCCAGCATCACACGATTCCCTCCCCGTTATAAAATGAAAGAACGAAAGCAATCCCGGCACCGATCGCAAATGCCGTTAAAAAGGCTTCAGCCCCTTTTGAAAGGCCGGATACAAAATGGCCGGCCATCAGATCCCGAACGGCATTCGTAATGAGAAGCCCCGGAACAAGCGGCATGACAGAACCGATAATGATTTTATCCAGATCATGGCCGAGCCCTATTTTCAGAAGCAAATAAGCCATTGTCCCTACCAGTAGTGAGGCGAGAAACTCGGCGAAAAATTTGATCGGCACTAACCGATGGAAGTAAATCAGGAACGACAAGCCGGCGCCTCCTGCCAATAAAGCTGGGATAAAGTCGAGCCACGTGCCGTCGAACATGATCAGGAAACAACCGCTCGCAACTGCAGCTGATACAACCTTGAACCAGAATGGATAACCGGGGCTGGCCGCATCAATCTGTTCGAGCAGGCGGTAGGCTTCCTTAACAGTGAGCTCACCTTGGCTAATTCGTCTGGAAATGGCGTTCACCACCGTCACTTTATGCAAATCCGTTGAACGCTCGGATATCCGAATCAGTCGTGTTGCCTGCTCCGGACCGTCGATGGAAAAGATGATGCCTGTCGGCGTTACGAAGCTGTGGGAGTCCGGAATGCCGAAGGCATGGGCAACACGCGTCATCGTATCTTCTACACGATACGTTTCTCCGCCGTTTTCCAGCATGATTTTCCCGGCTAGTAGACATACTTGCGCGATTTCATAGGTGGAATGGGATTGCTGATCCATTGGAATGATCTCCTAGTACATGGTATTTGCCCAAAGTATAGTACACGGGTGATAGGCTTTCAAGCTGAATTGAACATGATATATAAAAATTGTTGTTGGTACCGTGTTGCTTTATGTTGTAAACTCACTATATATTGCTCACGAAGAGGGATTCCATGAGGCAATTCGATCTTATTTCCGATGTTCATCTTGATTTTTGGGTTAAAGAGACCGGGAGTTTATGGAATCTGCAAAGGAAGCTGAAAAAATTCGTTCGGCTGATATTGCCGGAACCGTGCTCGCGTACGCTCCTGATTGCAGGCGATTTGGGCCATAACAATAAACAGAACTACTTGTTCCTTAAGCTGATCAAAGATTATTATGCCAACATTTTACTTGTTTTGGGCAATCATGATTATTACTTGGACAAGTCGGCCCTGCAAGGATTAAGCTCTCGAGATTCCATGGACCGGATGAAGGAGATGAAACTGCTCGCGAGTCAACTGCCCGGCGTTCAATATTTAGACGGAGATATGGTAGAAATAGATGGCGTGATCTACGGCGGCTGTGGTATGTGGTACGATTTGCAATATGGTATGCAAGTGCTTCGCGCGAGTCAGGACCGAATTTTCAAGCATTGGGTGACTGTCTCGAATGATTACTCCCGGATTCGGGGGAAACCCCGATTAACGTTGGATATGTTTCAAAATGAAAAGACAAAATTGGAGAAGGTCTTGGCTGCGTCCCATGTCATTCTGACCCATGTATCGCCCGATTGGAATCAGGTGCCGGAGGGAAGGGTGCTTGATCTATCATCCAGTTTCTATTACTTTGACGGATCCCCTTATATGAATCATCTCTCGAATAAAATATGGTGCTTCGGTCACGTCCATCACCGGATGGATTATGTGCATCACCATTGCCGGTTTATCAATGCCTCCTTAGGTTATCCGAGGAAACTTCAAACAATGCCCGACAGAATTCGTACAATCATAATATGAAACAATGATACCATCTTGGAGGTTAGTATCCTATGAGCATAGACATTCAACTCGTCAAACATACGGACCCGAAATTATTAGCGCTTATTGCCAAATTGGATCAGGATCTGATGCAAAGATACCCGATTGAAGAAATTCATTTTGTAGATTTCAACGATCCGTCAGTGGAACGGATTACTTTTGCCGTCGCCTTTGAGGGGGAGATGCCTGTTGGGTGCGGTGCTTTGCGTCCTATAGATGCGGATAGCACGGAGTTGAAGCGTTTCTTCGTCGACAAGGAATATCGCAATCGCGGTATTGCTTCACAATTGCTCTCATTCCTTGAGGCGCAGGCGCTAGAGGCGGGCAATCATATCATCAGGCTTGAGACAGGCGCTGCGCAGCCGGAGGCCATTGCCTTGTATACCAAATACGGATATTACCCGATCGAGCCATTCGGCGAATATATCGACAGTCCGGGAAGCTTATGCTACGAGAAGAAACTATAGGAGATTAACATACGAAGCGACGTTCATCCGAACGTCGTTTTTTTTGTGCACGATTCAGTGTTAACTGGTGTGGCATGAATGGAAGTATCTGTTAAGTAAACATGAGTTATGGTGTATAATAAGCACATATGCAGGATAAGGAAGGTTATGAAATGCCAAAATACGTGTCGCTTTTGCGCGGAATTAATGTGAGTGGTCAGAAAATCATCAAGATGGATCATTTGCGCGGCATTTATGAATCGATGAATTTTGGGCAGGTGATCAGCTATATTCAGAGCGGTAATGTGATTTTTAATAGTACAGAGGAGGATGTGGGACTGCTTCGAGACCGTATCCAGAGCGAATTGGCGCGCGTTTTCGTTTTCGAGGTTCCAGTTGTTGTTCGCACGCCGAAAGAGTTAGAAGAGGTTGTGAGTCGCAACCCTTTCTTAGATGTCAATGCCTCCGAAAACGAGTCCTTATATGTAGCCTTCTTAGCCAAAGAACCTTCCGCGGAGGCGATTGTCAAGTTAAATACTTATCAAAATGAGATCGATCAGTATCACGTGCTGCGGCGGGAGGTGTATATTCTCTGTCGGAAAGGTTTCGGTAAGTCGCAATTCAGCAATAATTTCCTGGAAAAGAAATTAGCCGTAACGGCGACGACGCGCAATTGGGAGACGGTTAATAAACTAATTCAGCTGGCTGATAAAAGGAGCTAAAAGAAATGGACATGAAAATTACAGACTCATTTGTTCAGGTATCCCCTGACTGCCCGGTAGAGCGGGGGATCGAGCCAACTACCAAAAAAGAAGGAAAGACTGCACACATGATTCAATACGAGCTTCTGTCTCAACACCCATATATGTTTACGCTCGAAGATCTTATCTACGAGGTTCATATTCGGCATAAGCAAATCCCGGACACTGAGGTTGATGCGCGCGGTGAAGAGATTCGTGCAGAGCTTTTTCAAAAAAGTCATCCTTGTATGAGAGCGTCCATGCTGCCCAAAAAACACGGCTGGGGCGTACATTACAATGAAGAAGGGAAGATTGCCCTTTACGCGATGGAATCGGAAGAATACCAACAATTTGTTGAAGCAGGCACTAACGCAGGCAGTCCAAAACTGACCTATGCGATGCGTAGTTCCCGTGGATAGAGCTTGGAGGTCCTATCGGAGCCAAATTGAAGAGCTGACTAAATTCATACTAAAGCTTTTGGATTAGTAATGGATTTACATGAATATTTTAGTATAATCTTAGATAGAGATTGATACTCTGGTCACTATAAAACGATTAAGGAGCTTTGAAATGGAAAAAACACTCATTTTCGGACATAAAAATCCGGACACCGATTCAATCTGTTCTGCACTTGCTTACGCATCCCTGAAAACAAAATTAGGCCAAAATGTTGAGCCTGTCCGTCTGGGCAGCGTAAATGGTGAAACGCAATACGCTCTTGATACATTCAAAGTGGCAGCGCCGCGCCAGGTTGAAACAGTTGCCAATGAAGCGAAAAATGTAATTCTCGTCGACCACGTTGAGCGCCAACAAAGCGCTAACGACATCGAGCAAGTTCGCGTCGTTGAGGTTATTGACCATCACCGGATCGCTAACTTTGAAACAAGCCATCCGCTATACTACCGGGCAGAGCCTGTCGGTTGCACTGCGACCATTTTAAATAAATTGTACAAAGAAAACGGTATCGCCATCGATAAAGAGATTGCCGGTTTGATGCTTTCTGCTATCATCTCGGATTCCTTGTTGTTCAAATCTCCAACTTGCACGGAGCAAGACGTAGCCGCGGCTCGCGAACTGGCTGAGATCGCTGGTGTGAACGCAGAGACTTACGGTTTAGCCATGCTGAAAGCAGGCGCGGATCTGAGCGATAAAACCATCGCACAATTGATCTCCCTGGATGCAAAAGAATTCCAAATGGGCAGCTACAAAGTGGAAATCGCGCAAGTGAACGCGGTTGACGTAAACGATGTGCTGGCTAAACAAGCTGAACTAGAAGCTGCTCTTACAAGCATCATTGCAGAGAAAAACCTCGATCTGTTCCTGTTCGTTGTGACGGACATTCTGAACAATGATTCCGTAGGTTTGGCGCTAGGCCGCAAAGCTGACGCCGTTGAGAAAGCATACAACGTGACTTTGGTTGATAACAAAGCGATTTTGAAAGGCGTTGTTTCGCGTAAATCGCAAATCGTGCCTGTGTTAACGGATGTTTTCAACAACCTGTAAGCTATAGACCTAAGACACCGTTCATGATGAGCGGTGTTTTTTGGTTACTGTCCATTCTTTTGATATCATGAAAGAGATGAACGAAGAGAGAGGTGGAGCAGGAATGGTTAAACAAACAGGGCATGGGAATGCTGAGCTGGCGACTTTCGCCGGTGGATGTTTTTGGTGTATGGTGACGCCTTTCGAGGAAATGCCGGGCATTATATCGGTAGTTTCGGGGTATACCGGAGGGCATACGAGTAACCCGACTTACAAAGAGGTGTGTTCGGAAACGACAGGTCATGCTGAAGCTGTGCAAATCACGTTTGATCCAGAACTTTTTCCTTATGATAAATTGCTTGAAATTTTCTGGCGCCAAATCGATCCAACGGACGCTGGCGGTCAGTTCCATGATCGCGGGGCGTCTTATCGGACGGCGATTTTTTATCATAACGAAGACCAGCGAATGCAAGCTGAAGCGTCCAAGCAGACACTTGAACGAAGAGGGAGGTTTGATCGTCCGATTGTGACGGAAATCGTTCCGGCGGAACCATTCTATGAAGCTGAAGAGTATCACCAGGATTATCATCATAAAAATCCGCTTCGCTATAAAGCGTACCGCAAAGGATCGGGACGGGATACATTTATTGAGCGGCACTGGAACACAGCCAAGGATAAGGAAGAGCGCAAACAGAAGCTAACTCCGCTGCAATACGAAGTGACGCAAAACAATGCCACAGAGCGACCTTTTGCCAATGAGTTTTGGGACTCGCACGAAGAAGGGATCTACGTCGATATTGTTTCCGGAGAGCCGCTGTTCAGTTCCTTTGACAAGTTCGATTCCGGCTGCGGCTGGCCTAGCTTTACGAAACCGATATTCCAAGGCACGGTGAAAGAAAAGATCGATACCAGCCACTTTATGGTGCGAACCGAAGTGCGCAGTCAAGAAGCCGACTCCCATTTGGGCCATGTCTTTACGGATGGACCGGGTCCTACTGGACTCAGATACTGCATTAACTCTGCGGCGTTAAGGTTTATCCCTGTTGCCGATTTGGAAAAGGAAGGATACGGCGCTTATCTGCGATTCTTCCGAGATTAATAAGAAAGACGCCGCAGGAGGGTGATACCCCGCCGGACGGCGTCTTTTATTTTTGGTGGGAAATCATTTGCACCAGCTCACAATACATCTCTCAGATTCGTAACCTTCTGGATGAAAACATTCATCGCCATCGTAGGCGAATGATTATGTTTACTTATCATAAAGAAATCTCGTGTAAATGCATTTCCCTTCAGAGGAATTTCGCTCAACTCGCCGCTTTCAAGCTCTTTGCGAACGATAGAACGCGATAGAATCGCAATGCCGAGTCCGGCTGCCACGGATTCCTTAACGCCTTGGCTGCTGTTAAATACATAGGAACGCTTGATCCGAAGACCTGCGTCATGAATGAATTGATCGCTGAATGCCCGCGTTCCGGAACCGCTCTCGCGTAGAATCCAGATTTGGTTTTGGAGCCGATCCGGATTTACAGCACGCTCGCCCGACAATGGATGGCTAGGCGGCGCAATCAGAATTAATTCATCTTTCATAAAAGGGGTGATGTGAAGCTCGGTGTCCTGGACTTGTCCCTCAACGAGTCCGATGTCCAAATCATTGTCACGTACGGATTGAACAATTTCCAGTGTATTGCCAATGTTAACGACAGCGTCAACCTGCGGATATTGATTCGCGTATTCAGCCAGCAATCGCGGCAGCATATACTCGCCAATCGTGAAGCTGGCGCCAATTTTCAGCGATCCGCTAACCGTATGCTGCAGCAAATTAATTTCCTGCTTTGCTTCATCATAAAGCGCCAAGATTTGCTTCGCGCGTTTATATAAAATTTCGCCTGCCTCGGTTAACTTCACTTGCTTGGGGGAGCGGTGCAGCAGCTTTGCCGCCAGTTCATCTTCAAGATTTCGAATATGCTGGCTGACACCGGGCTGGGAGATATGAAGCAGCTCGGCAGCCCGGGAGAAGTTTCTTTGTTCGCACACTGCTGCAAAAACAGTAAGCGTATCAATAATCAAAATTAGACCCTCCGTCCACCTAAACAACGTTGAGTCAAGTTTATCATAAGTATTACTTATGATACAAATACGGGATTTGTATTTCCTTTCTTTGCTGCTCCGACTTATAGTGAGGTTATCCAAGCAAATCTTCGGAGGAGTGAAAGACGATGGCACAAGCCAAGGCAATCCCCTACAGCACTAAGCAAACGGGCTTCGGATTTGCTAAAGGAATCGGACTTACATTAGGACTGGCGCTCATTGCAAAAGGGTTGTCAGGACTTCCCATATTAAGCATCATAGGTCAGTTAGTCATCGCCATTATGCTGGGAATAGGCTGGAAAGCAGCCGTAGGAGTATCCGATCATACATTTGCAGGCGCATCTTTCGCCAGCAAAAAGCTTCTTCGCCTCGGCATTATTCTGCTGGGGATGAGGCTGAATATGGCTGACGTTATCCAAGCAGGCCCACATCTACTCCTTTTAGCGATTCTCCAAATCGCGTTCGCCATCAGTGTTGTTTATGGGCTTTCCCGATTGTTTAATGTCGAACGTAGACTTGGGATGCTTACAGCATGCGGGACAGCCATATGCGGTGCCGCGGCGATTGTAGCTATATCGCCGCAAATGCGAGCGAGTGATGAAGAGACGGCAATCAGCGCGGCATCAGTCGCCATATTGGGTACAATTTTTACATTGATCTATACCATCATCTATCCTTATTTGAGGTTAACGGCAGAAGGTTATGGCATATGGGCTGGAGGAACTTTGCACGAAGTTGCGCACGTCATCGCAGCCGCTGCACCCGTAAGTCGAGAAGCTGAGGATATGGCCGTCATGGTTAAGCTGAGCCGAGTTGCGATGCTCGTACCTATAGCCGTTTTGATCGGGATATGGACTCGCCGCTTAGAAAAGAAGAAAAATAGAAATGAGCCAATCCCAAGAAACTGGAAGAGGATTCCCGTGCCATGGTTCATTCTTGGCTTCATAGTCATGTGCGGCGTTAACACGTCCGGCATACTGTCTAAGGAACTTACCAACGATCTTATTGTCGTGGCTTATTTCTTAATTACGATGGCGATGACGGGTCTGGGACTTAGTGTGAATATCGCGGCTTTCCGTAAGTTTGGTATCAAGTCGTTCGCAGCTGGACTAATCGGATCCATACTGCTATCGATTTTTGGCTACGGTATAGTCGTATTCAACGGATAATTCCGTTTATAAACCCATTTCAAGGAAATAATGATGCTAGATACAGTTCATGAATACAATGAGGGACACAAGCATGAGGTTTTTCAGGAAATTATGTGAAGGGTCATGAAGAAATGAAGAAATAGAAGGAGTAAATCCGATGTGGACAATCGCGGGAATCCTTATCGCTGCGGCTTTAATTGTAATAATTGAAGTCCCCGCTCTTTGGAGAAAAAAATGGATCAAGGAAATATGGGTACATGCCATTCTGCTCCTTATTGGGACTGGTCTTAGCATTGCGCTCAGTTTACGAGTCAAAATTCCAAATCCGCTTGATTGGATTACATTTGTGTATAAGCCTTTCAGCGACTTGCTGGCAAACTGGTTGAAGTAAAGTGTTGATCTGCGGAATAATAGCTCCGGATAAAAGGAAGTATTGACAATACAGACTAGTTGTAACTATAATGATTACATCTAGATTTGTTGTAATGATATTGATTACATCAAAAACAAACATCATTATAGTGGAGGGACTATAACATGAAAATAGCCATTATTGGAGCAAGCGGAAAAGCAGGAAACGTGATTGTGAAGGAAGCATTGGATCGAGGGCATTCGGTTACAGCAATCGTTAGAAGCGCATCGAAAATCGACCGTGATCAAGTTGCTGTATTGGAGAAGGATGTTTTTGGACTAACATCTGCGGATTTGAGTGGTTTCGATGTGGTTGTGAATGCTTTCGGGGCAGCGCCGGGACAAGAGATTAAACATGTAGAAGCAGGGAGAGTGCTTATTGAAGCGTTGAAAGGAGCTCCAAACACAAGACTTCTAGTCGTTGGCGGAGCAGGCAGTCTGTATGTGGATCCTGACAAAACCGTCCGTTTGGTCGATACCCCTGAATTCCCTAAAGAATATCTGGCAACTGCATTGAACCAAGGTGAAAATCTGAAAGAGTTACAGCAATCGGATTCCATCCAATGGACATTTCTCAGTCCGGCGGCTTTCTTCAATCCAGCAGGCAAACGAACAGGCGCATATCAAAAAGGTAAAGATCACCTGTTGCTGAACGCTCAAGGTCAAAGCTATATCAGCTATGCGGACTACGCAATTGCCGTATTGGATGAAATTGAGAACCCGCAGCACCGGAACGAACGCTTCACAGTTGTTGCTGAAGCTGAATAAGGGAATATTTAGGGACGTACAGTGGAAGATTAATTCCCGGTACGTCCTTTTTCTATGAATAGGTTTATTCTTTGTACCAAGGATTCAAATGAATGAGCACTTCATCCACATCGGCATGTTGGTTCATAATCGATCTTTTGATTTCTCTAGAGATATCATGCCCCTGTTGAATACTCAGTTCACCCGGAATGGAAACTCTGGCATCCACTAGAATATAGTGGCCATGTTCCCGTGCACGAATACGATCAATACGTTTCACTTGCGGAATGGCTTGAATAAGAGACGCGTATTGCTGCAGCTTTTGCTGATCGACCGTCTTTTCCATGAGGATATCAAAGGATTCTTTGCCCATCTCGATGGCCAGCTTCAGAACTAGCAAGGAGACGATAATTCCGGCTGCTGCATCGCCATAGGCTAGATAATGGATCTTGTAACCTTCGCCTATAAAAGCAAGACCGATACCTATAACCGCCGCTAACGATGCATAGACATCAGCAAGGTGATCCTTAGCTGTCGCAATAAGACCTTTGCTATTCGTAGATTTGCCGATCTTCAATGTGTATCCGTAAAGTACATATTTCCAAATCAGCGAGACGGCTGCCGCGGTTAACGCGACCAGGCTTGGTGCTGTAGGCTCTTCGAAAAAAGCCGCAACGGAATGATAAGCGATATATAGTGCAGCTACCCCTAAGATAAATGCGACGAATCCGGAACCAAGTACTTCAGCTTTGCCGTGACCGTAGGGGTGGTCGTCATCGGCTGGGCGTTTCGATATTTGCATCGAGCTGAGAGCCGCTACCGTAGCGATAATATCACCCGCGTTATGAACACCGTCAGCCAGTAGAACCTCGCTGTAAAAGAGCAGCCCGATTACGATCTTCGCGACCGTCAAAATAATGTTGCTGATGAGGGATATCCATATCGCCCAGATAGGGGATTTTTTGTTACTGCTCATCAATGATGACCTCCTTCAGAAGTGTTTCCCCAAGGAAAAAAAATCCCTTGACCGATGGGTCAAGGGATTGGGTTCTTTTTTAAATTATCATAGAAATCTAGTATAAAATGAGAGAACATCATTCAACACTTCACTTTACAAAAATATCTTTGTATAATACCACACATAGAAGGAATTTACAAACCCAATTGTTTTATTTGGGAAGCAGGGGGGAGCAGGCTTTGAAAAAGCCTTGGCTTGAAGAGATTGAACAACATTTGCTTCCGGAATTGAAGCTATCCAGTGAGCAGCCTTATAATCCGATTATCGTACACCAAGTTCCAAAGCCGTGGCAGCTTTTGGGTTCCGGCAATTATGCAGCCGTTCTCACACATCCGAATTATCCGGATACGGTTGTTAAAGTATACGCACCCGGCAGGCCAGGATTGGAAGAGGAAATAGAGGTATATAAACGGCTTGGGAAACATCCGGCCTATTCGGAGTGTTTGCATGCCGGCGATTCATACCTGGTGCTGCGTCGATTGACCGGCGTTACTATATATAACTGCATTCGTCTAGGCATTCCGATTCCGCGGCAAGTGCTTCATGACATCGATGAAGCGCTGAAATACGCGGTCAGCAGAGGTTTAACGCCACACGATGTACACGGAAAGAACGTCATGCTGAAAGATGGCAGAGGCTTAGTCGTCGACGTTTCTGATTTTCTGAAGGAAGAATATTGTTCGATGTGGGATGATCTGAAGCGCGCCTACGATCGTTTCTACTTTCCATGGATGCGTAGAATTCCGTTTCCTGAAGTCATCTTGCACATGGTACGCCGTGGCTATCGCAAGTGGAAGAAGTGGTTCCGATGATGCGTCCGTGGTACAATTTGTATGTTGTTTTATTGTACTTATGATCGCATGGAAAGGTTGTTGGATGGATATGAAAGAACGTTTAAACCATTTAAACGCTCTTCTCGAATTGAAAGGGCTGGACGTTGCTTTTATCACACTGCCTAAGTTGATTTATTATTTTACGGGCTTCTATTCGGACCCGCATGAACGATTCATGGCGCTTGTTTGCATAAAGGGGGAGGAGCCCTTTCTCTTTGTTCCGGTTCTTGATCATGAGAAAGCCGCGAGAGTATCGAATGTCAGTAAAATCTATTCTCACAAAGATGAAGAAAACCCTTACGAAGTGCTGAAGTCGTATTTGAGAAGCGGGATTACGCGGATCGGCATCCAAGAAGAGCATTTGAATGTTAAGCGCTATCATGCTTTGATGGAGATGACCGGCGCGGAACAAGCGGTGGCTCTGGAGCCTGGTCTTGTAGCGATTCGCGCCGTGAAAAGCGCAGAAGAAGTGGCTGTCATGAAACGTGCGATTCACTGTATCGAAGAGGTGTTGCGCACGACATTGCCGCTGATAAAGCCAGGTGTGACGGAGCTTGACATCGTCGCTGAGATGGAATATCGCATGAAACGACTTGGCGCGGAAGGCCCTTCGTTCGATACGATGGTGTTAGCCGGTGAGAAGTCTGGTCTTCCGCATGGAGTGCCGGATAACAGTCCGATTCAAGAGGGAGAGCTATTGCTCATCGACGCAGGCGTATTCGTCGATGGTTATGCATCCGACATCACAAGAACGTTTTCCGTTGGCGATATTAGTGCCAAACACAAGGAAATCTACGAGGCCGTTTTACAAGCCAATCTGAGCATGATCGATGCCGGACGTCCGGGCGTCACCATCGGCAGTCTGGATACCGCAGCTCGTCAAGTGATCGCGAGTAAAGGATACGGCGAATATTTCATTACTCGCGCAGGTCACGGGCTGGGCCTCGAAATCCACGAATATCCTTCCATCTATGGGGGGAATCCGGATCTGCTTCGCACCGGGATGGTGTATACTGCTGAACCAGGCATTTATATGTCGGGTCTAGGCGGTGTTCGCATCGAGGACAACGTGTTGGTGACGGAAAATGGTGTGGAAGTGCTAACCACTTTTCCTAAAGAATTAACGATTATCGGTTAAGCTTCAACAACATTGAACCCACAATCCCTCATATGGAGGTGCCAGGATGAGAGTGCATGAGTTTGTCATTCATGCGGACATAGAACGGAGCGATATTACAGAGATCTCCAGTAAATCTTCTCATTTCATATCCGATATCTCAATTGAGTTTACGCATAACCAGGCGCAGCATGTCGTCGATGTAAAAAGTCTGCTTGGTATGCTCCTAGTTCCAATTAAGGCGGGGACGCTGATTCGTCTAGTAACGAAAGGCAAGGACGAGGAAGAAGCCATGCACGATATGTTCAATTTTTTTGAATCCTTCCGATAACCGAGAGCGGGAGCAGAGCTGGCGATCATGCTGGCAATGCTCCCTTTCTCACGAAACAGGAGTTAAAAGGTCTACGAACCGCTGCGCGGCTTTTGATAAATAGTGCTGCTTGAGCCAGATTAAAGCCGAAGATGCCGCAGCCTCGGAGTCCTCGATATGGAAAGCTTGAACGCGATAACCGCGATGCTTCTTGAGTACGGTTTCTGGAACAATGGTGCTGCCGAATCCCGATGAGACGAGCTCCATGAGGATGGAGATATCCGAACATTCGCCAATGATGCGGGGACTCAAGTTCCTGATGCGAAATTCCTCCAAAATCATGTGGAAAATACCTAATCCGTCTGTGCTTGGTAAAATGAGCGGATGCTGCTCAATTTGTTCCAGCTTGATTCGATCTGTATCCTGCACCTGCGGTTCAGACGTTACAAAATAAAACGGCTCCTTCTGCAGCTGAAGGACAGCGAAATCGTCTAGAAGCAGGGGCAAACGGATGATAGCCAGCTCAATGACTTTTTCCTTGACGAGCTTCGCGAGCTGGGCAGATTCGTTTTGTTGTATTTTATAAGTAATATGTGGGTAGGCTTCCCTAAATCTTTGCAACAGCCGCGGTAGGGGTAGTAAGAGATGGTGTTGATTCCGATCGACAACTTGCCGCGGACGCCGCTTCCGATCTGTGTTACCTCCGTTTGCGCTTCTTCCATATCTTTCGTAATTTTCATCGCGTAACGGTACAGTGTATTACCGGCATCGGTCAGCTGTAAAAACCGTCCCCGTTTCTCGAACAGCTTGACACCTAAATCCTGCTCCAGCAATTTTAACTGCTGGCTAAGCGGGGGCTGCGCCATGTGCAGCTTTTTAGCTGCCGCAGTGATCTGCTTCTCCTCGGCGATGGCGATAAAATAGCGTAATTGTCTGATATCCAACCTTCTAATCTCCTATTAGCCATATGATAATCGTATGGAAAAGCTATAAAATATATATTATTCCTATGATGAATCCCATGTTATCATATTTTTGCACAATGCGTTTGGTAAATTACACAAAGACAGCATCGTTGTGCAAAGGAAGGATGATGGATTCATGTTTCACAAGAAGGTAGTTCGTGATAATTATGCTAAATAAAATATCGCCGAAAATTTGGTTAGCCGGTGTGCAGTGGCTGTTTTTTATTTTTACGAACACGATTGTCGTACCTCTGTCGATAGGACACGCGTTTCAATTAGCTCCCGAAGAGATCGCGGCTTCATTGCAGCGTTCTTTTATTTTGACCGGCGTGCTTTGCATTCTTCAAGCCCTATGGGGGCATCGGTACGCAGTCATGGATGGTCCTGCCGGGCTATGGTGGGGACTCGTGTTGAATCTGTGCACGTCAGCCCAAACGGTGGGCATGAGCTTAACGGAAGTAGGAGGGGGACTCGCCAGCGGGTTTCTGTTAGCGAGCTTGACGATGATCGTCCTCGGAAGTCTAGGCTTTGCCTCCTTCCTTAAGAAAATATTCACCCCGATCGTCATGGGTGTTTCCTTATTCCTGCTGACGATTCAGCTGGTGATGAATTTCTTTAAAGGGATGCTTGGGATGAATGACGCGGGTGTAATGGATCTGAAAGTCGCTGCTCTATCGATAGTAATCGCTCTATTCGTAGGGGCGATACACTTGAAAGGGTCACGCCTGATCAGCAGCTATTCGATCTTAATTGGTATTATTGCCGGATGGATCGCTTACGAAATCTTAATTCCTACGACGGCTCAAGTCCAGCAGCAAGCCGGCTCTCTGTTCGCACTGTTCCCTTGGGGGAAACCGAATCTGCAGATCGGCATAATCTTAACGGCATTTATCGTTGGGTTAATCAATATGACGAATTCAATCACCTGTTTAGCGACAGTGGAAAAATTGTATAAGACCAAGACGTCGGATGCGCAATATAAACGCTCCTACTTGTTAACCGGCATCTTCACTGCGTTCTCCGCCTGCTTTGGGCTGCTGCCTTTCGGCTTGTTCACCTCTTCGGTCGGACTTTTGGAAAGTACCAAAATTCTGGAACGCAAAGCGCTGATCATCGGAGGGGCGATGTTTGCGGCACTAGGCCTAATTCCGGCTATGAGCGGGTTGCTCTCATCACTGCCTTCAAGTGTTGGAAACGCCGTGCTTTTCGTCGCTTATTTACAAATGTTCGGCACGTCGCTCCGGACGATTCAAGGCATTCAGTTTAATTCCAAAACGATATACCGGATCGCGCTGCCAGTCCTGCTTGGCATCAGTATCATGAACATTCCGCCGCAGGCTTACTCGATGCTTCCGATGTATATTCGGCCGCTTGTGAGCAACGGGCTGGCGATGGGCGTTATTCTTTCTTTGATATTGGAATCTCTGGTGAACTGGACGAAATATGAGCTTCCCGTGACGCCATCCCATGTCAATTCCACAGGAAAAACTGCGTGAGAAGGTATCCTCACGTTGATTAATTCAGCGTATCTTTCCTGAACCGGGATGGCGTAATCCCTTTATACTGTTTGAATAGCTTCGTAAAATAATTCGGATTACCGCAGCCGATACGTTCGGCAATTTCCGTCATGGTTCCGTCCGTTTCCATGAGAAGACGCTCGGCTTCACGCATTCGAATAAGATTCATATATTCGATAAACGTGCTCCCTGTCGTCTTTTTGAACGTTTTGCAAAAGTGAAACACATTCAGGTTCACATGCTTCGCGGCTTGTTCCACGGTCATTGGTTCACTGAAGTGAGCTTCCATAAATTGCAGCAGCTGCTTGAATCTTTCACTGTTTCTTAGTAGGGGCGGCGAAACTGCTTCAGAGCGTGCAGCTGGCATGAATGCCCTCGAAAGCAGCGTGATTAGCATGTAAAGCAAGCTTCTAACGATCAATTCGTATCCTTTCATTTTCGCATCGAACTCGTGAATGATTTGCTCCAAGAGGGAGCTGTAGGAGAGATACCGATCGTTGTCACTAGCCACTTTGACCGGGAATGTCACTTGACCATTCAGAAAGGGCTCGATCCATTTGGCATGTGCCGGATCCGGCATTGCTTGACCGCGCAGCAGAGACCGATTAAAGACAATGGAAACATACTCCACATTGTGCTCGCTCGTGCTATAACCCGTATGAAGGCCGCCGGAGGGGACGATCAGGATGTCGCCAACGCGTACCTCATAAGGTTTGCTGTCGATATGGAATACGGCATGTCCGGCTTTCATGACGATGATTTCGAAATGCTCATGCCAATGCATGAATAAAATCATGGAGCCTTTCTGTACCGAATTGGCTTGGTTATGAAAAACGTTAATCGGATAGTTGCTGTCATTTAATCGGGTATCTTCCCGAAGCTCCTGAGGGTAGCCCATGTGCGATCCTCCAAACACAAGATTGAACTGAAAAAACACAAGATTGTATAGAGATATACGTCAAATTAATGTCTACAATGGAGTTGTTACGATTACTATAACCAATTTTGGAATGATGGACAATGCGGCTGGACAGAATTGATAGATGAAGGAGTGCATACAAATGAGCAGCTATCGGATCGTTGTCGTCGGATGCGGCAGCATGGCGAACGCATGGGTGAAAAATGTGATGGAGCGTGAACATGCGGAGGTCGTCGCACTGGTCGACATTAAAGCGGAATTCGCGCAGGCGATGGCTGATCGCCATGGATTAACATGCGCGGTCTTTACGGATGTGGCGCAGGCGATTAAGGAGACTGGCGCGAATCTGGTGCTGGACATCACGATTCCGTCCAGCCATTTCCAGGTCTGCACGACAGCGCTTCAGCACGGCTGCGATGTCTTCGGCGAAAAGCCGATGGCCGCCACGATGGCGGAAGCGCGCGAGATCGTGGACATAGCCGAGCAGACGGGGAGGTCACTCTCCGTCATGCAGAACCGTCGCTACGACGCGAACATTCGTGCGTTGCGCGGGCTTATAGACGCGGGCACGATCGGCCGCGTCGGGTATGTCGGCGCCGATTTCTTCCTGGCGCCGCATTTTGGGGGCTTTCGCGACGCGATGGAAAGCCCGCTGATCCTGGACATGGCGATCCATACGTTCGATCAGGCTCGCTTGATTATCGGGGCAGACCCCGTATCGGTGTACTGCCACGAATTCAACCCTCCCGGCTCGTGGTATGCCGGGAACGCTTCGGCCATCTGCATCTACGAGATGTCAGATGGATCGGTGTTCTGCTACCGCGGCTCCTGGTGCGCGGAGGGGGCGCCGACCACGTGGGAAGCCGCGTGGCGCGTAACGGGTGAGCACGGCACGGCGATCTGGGACGGGCTCGGTACGCCGTACGCCGAGATCGTTGCGCCAGGCGACCAAGCCGGCAAGTTTGTCCGCGACCATAAGCGAGTGGAGGCGGACGTCACTTGGCCTGGCCGCAGCGGGCATGCCGGCTGCCTTGACGAGATGTTCGCCGCGCTGCGGGAAGGCCGTCGGGCGGAGACGGACTGCCGCGACAACATCAAAAGCATGGCGATGGTGCTCGGCGCGCTGGAAAGTGCGAAAAGCGGGCGAAAAATTGATTTAAGGGCTTATTGGCGCTGAGGAATTATAGCCCTGCTAAGATCAGTGCGGAACAATACGATGAACGCATAGCACAACTAAGAACCTGAGGCGCAGGGCACAGCCTCAGGTTCTCTTATTTTTGCAACTGATCAAAATATTGAACGATAAAATCTCGAAATTCAAGTGCAGCTTTGGACAAGTAGTGCTTTTCGTTCCACGCAAGCTGAAAGGCACGTTGACAAACAGGCTCATCGATATGCAGTGAAACAAGCGACGTATCATCCTTATTGCAAGCACCGATAAACGCAACGCCAAGTCCGGCACGAACCAGATTGGCGATGGAGCTAGGCTCATCAACTTCACAAACGATTTTCGGCGTGATGCCGGCTTTTTTACAGAACTCATTATTCATTTTTTGGAATAGATAACCTTCCTTGTACCCGATGAAAGAATCATTTGCCACTTCGCTTAAGGAGATGCTGCGCCGATTCGCCAATCGGTGTCCGGCTGGTACGGCCAAAAATACTTCCTCATTAATCACCGTTTGTTCACGTATTCCCTGCCTTCCGATCGGCAAAGCAGTGAAACCGAAATCGACTTCCCCATTTTCAATCAAATCGGCGATTTCATCCATGGAAGCTTGGGAAATCTGAAAGTTAACTTCCGGGTACTGGGAAAGAAACATGCCCAATGGTTCCGAAAGGCGGTTTAAGGTAGACGTTGCCAGAGAAATGGTTCCGTATTTCATTCCCGCCAGATCGTTAACTTGCCTTCGGCCTTCTTCCAGGGCGGTTAGCGCCGTTTCTGCTTTCTCCAGAAATACTTTGCCAAATGTGTTGAGCCGGATTTGTCTTCCTTGACGGTCGAATAGCGGTACACCCAAATTTTCTTCCAATCTGGCGATGGTCTTGCTGAGCGCCGGCTGAGCGATGCGCAGCTCTTGTGCTGCCTTAGTCATATGTTCCAGCCTTGCTACTGTTCGAAAATATTGAAGTTGCAGCAGTTCCATATTCGTCACTCCTTCATTCATACACTCCGAGGAATTGATTATATAGAATAAGATATATTTTTATTTATATAAAATCAATTATAGAATCATATTATGCAGTTGAACAATAAACTTCCCGGGAAGAGATTATGCACGTACAGATGATTCATCATGTAGAAGGTGGGATGAAAAAAATGGAATCCGGAGCTCAAACAGGAGAAAAATTAATTCGTATTCTCGCATTCACACTGGTCATATCCGTCATGAGTGCGACAATATTCAATATTGTGTTGCCTCAGATTAGTGCGGAGTTTCAACTTTCTTTCGCTCAAGTTAGCTGGGTCTCGTCAGCTTTTTTGCTCATTTATGCGATCGGAACCGTCATCTATGGAAAGTTGGCCGACACCTACAAGCTCAAAAATTTGATCACATTCGGACTCATCTTTTTTGCAATTGGTTCCATGATCGGTTTGGCCGCTCAAGACTATTGGATGGTGCTCCTCGGCCGAATTTTACAGGCAGTTGGGGCAGCGGTGATTCCAGCTACGGCCGGAATTATCCCGATTCGTTATTTTCCGCCGGAAAGCAGGGGACGCGCTCTAGGGATATCGATGACCGGATTGGCGATCGGCAGTGCAATAGGTCCGGTCGTTGCCGCTTTAGTGGTTAGCGTCGTTCATTGGCGATGGCTGTTCTGCATGCCGTTTTTTACTTTGTTCGCGCTGCCGTATTACCGCAAATACTTGGATGATGAAATGGGGAAGACTGGGAAGATCGATTGGATTGGCGGCGGGCTGCTCGCTGGAACAGTTGCTTTGCTGCTTCTTGCAATCACATATGAGTCTTGGATACTCGCCATCGGCAGCTTGCTCTTATTCGTTTTGTTTGCGGCGAGAATTCGTCATGCGGCGGTACCTTTTATTAAGCCTGACTTGTTTAAAAATAAGAGCTATTCTTTGGGGCTGGTCATTGCATTCCTAGTAACAACGATTGGCTATTCGCTTCCTTTCCTAAGTCCGCAGCTGTTATCCCAAGTTAATCATCTGACTCCGGGTCTGGTAGGGTTTGCGATGGTGCCGGCCGCTGTCACGTCGGCGATTTTGGGTCGAAAAGCCGGTAAACTGGCAGATGTAAAAGGCAATTCGTTTCTTTTCTATTCAGCATCCGCGCTGCTCTTCGCTTGTTTTGTTTTCATGTCTGCCTTTGCGGGGATTTCGCCGGTATTCATCGCCTTGATTCTAATCCTCGGTAACGTAGGGCAGACATTCATTTACATTGCCTTATCCAATGCGGTTTCTCGAACATTGCCGAGGGAACAGACCGGGGTGGGGATGGGATTAATGGCGATGTTGAACTTTATTGCCGGCGCTGTTTCCGCAAACGTATATAG
This sequence comes from Paenibacillus sedimenti, assembly GCF_014534655.1. Classification (GTDB taxonomy): domain Bacteria; phylum Bacillota; class Bacilli; order Paenibacillales; family NBRC-103111; genus Paenibacillus_E; species Paenibacillus_E sedimenti. The sequence goes on along the minus strand of NZ_JACVVD010000009.1, from coordinate 170,472 downwards.
CAAGACGGTCGACCATGGCTCATCTTCGAGTTGGAATCCGGTGAATTCGTATCCGGAAGCGTTCGTTTACAGCAATATCTATTTCATTATTGCGATTGTACAAGTGGGCATTCTCCTACTTTACTATTACCAATTCGGCAGAACTGAGCTGAAACGCAAAAACATGAATGCAAAAAATGCTTAATTGCTGAAAAAAAAGAGGAATCGAGGCTAAATGGACCTCAATTCCTCTTTATTTTTTTTTTGCTGCAACCTAGTGAATATCCTTCTTCTTGAAGCGCCCGCCTTTCACATCATGGATGTTGCCAACGGCCAAAAAAGCTTTCGGATCGAGTTCATCGACGATGGACTTCAGTTTCGCTTCCTCTAGCCGAGTAATGACGCTGAAAATGACTTTTTTATCATCGCCTGTAAAAGCGCCCTCTCCCTTAAGATAAGTGACGCCACGGCCAAGCCGGTGCGCGATCGCATCGCCAATTTGCTCCGATTCATCGCTGATGATCCACACCGATTTGGACTGGTCCAAACCTTCGATGGTAATATCGATCATCCTAAAGGCGATATAGTAGGCAATAAGGGAGTACATGGCATGGTCCCAACCGAATACGAATCCTGCGCTACCGAGGATGAACAGATTGAAGAACATCACGATTTCGCCAACGGAGAATGGGGACTTTTTACTAAATAAAATGGCTACAATTTCAGTACCGTCTAGCGAACCGCCCGAACGGATGACAAGACCGACGCCGATCCCAAGAATAATACCGCCAAACACAGCCGCGAGCAGGGGATCAATGGTAATGGCTTGGACGGGATGAAGCAGTGTGCTTCCGATCGACATAATGATGACGGAAAACAGTGTTGAAAACGCGAAGGTTTTCCCGATTTGTTTATAACCAAGAAGCAAGAAGGGCAAGTTGAGCAGCACTAGAAACAGACCCAAAGGAAGATGAGTTAAATGCGAAATGATGATCGAAATACCGACAATGCCGCCGTCGATAATGTTATTAGGAACAAGGAAAATTTCCAGTCCAACCGAGAACAGGGAGGATCCGATCAACATGAACAATATTCTTCTTACATATTTAGATCTCTTAAGCTTTTGATGCTGAGACGGTACTTGTTTGTTATGCGTTGTTGCATTCGTCATTGAGGGTTCCCTCTTTCCACAATTCATTCATTTGATTAACGATCTGAAATGATTAATGAATGAATGAGGCCCACGTACAATGAGGTGAATTTGCGAAAAGCAAGCAGGGTTTCCTTCAGTTGTTCCCGGACTTTTGAATAAAGGAAAGGGATAAACACGACAAATACAGTGATAAAGTATTCTTTATGAAAGTCGTCGAACCAGTGAATCAAGTTTTTGTTCGTGAAAATCGTTTCCTTGCCGGGTACGGTTTCTTGATGGGTCAAGACTTGGGTCGTATTGGATTCAACCAATATTTCGACATCCGCAGGAAAGTGCTGGGATATAGGCGGCGTTAAGGGAAATACGAACAAACCAACAATGATCCAAACTAAAATGATCCAACCATGTCTTCTCGTAAAATGAGGCAGAGCTACCCCTCCTTTCACGGTTTGAAACCAAATTTGTTTGAATTGTAGCACTTCAAAACCATGGAGTCAAACCGCGAAATCATTTGTCGAAGTAACAACGTAATCTGGGATTTTTTGTATTGAAAAATGTTATAATGAGTATTCAGAATGGCTGGACATTAATCCGGAAAGGTGGCAATTTGTTGAAAACACCAATTTTATACGGCTCTGTTCATCTCTTATTTTATCGAAATGATGAAGAGGTTTTGCTGCTAAAAAGGATAAATACCGGATTCGAAGACGGCAAATGGAGCGTTGTCGCTGGAAGAATGGATGGCGGGGAAGAAGTGAAAGCTGCCGCAATACGGGAAGCAAAGGAAGAGTCGGGGGTGGATATCGAACCGGCTGATCTGGATGTAATCGGGATCTTTCACCGAAAGAATCGTACTTCGGAATGGGTTGATTTTTTTCTGAAAGTACGGTCATGGAAGGGTCAAATTATCAATACGGAACCTGAGAAGTGCGAAGAATTAAGATGGTTCAATGTGAATGAACTGCCTGATAACATGATTTCCTACATTAAATCGGCCATAGAAAAGCAAGAGCAGGGTGGAGTCTGGTTTGAAAGTGTTGGTTGGTAAGGAGGTAGGGTTGAAAGATGATCCAAATCAGAAATATTGAAATTGCAGATATTGAAAACTATTGGCAGTTAAGGCTTCAAGCATTGAAGACAAGTCCGGAAGCATTTTCTGCGTCCTATGAAGAATCTATTCTGTTGTCCAAGGAAGAAGTCGAGCAGAGGCATAAAAATAAAACAGACAATTTCATACTTGGCGCATTTACGCAAGATGGTCATCTGATTGGCATGACCGGTTTCCTGCGCGAACAAAAGATCAAACTGAAGCATAAAGGAACGATTTGGGGCGTTTATGTCGCCAGCGAATACCGTGGCAATGGAATTGCCAAAGCGCTTTTAACAGAAGTACTGAACAGGGGCAGGGTGCTGGATGGATTGAATCAAATCAATTTGTCTGTAGTAAGTACCAATCGGGCAGCTGCTGAGCTTTACAGGAGTTTAGGTTTTGAAACCTATGGGTTTGAGAAAAATGCTTTAGTGGTCGATGACCGAGAATATGACGAGGAATATATGGTTTATACATACGTCAAAGAGCAGGAAGTGCAAGGGTGACAGGCATGAATCCTAAAAGAATAGCTGCTGAGCGAGCAGTGGAATTTGTCAAAGACGGCATGATCGTCGGATTAGGCACCGGTTCGACTTCATATTGGGCCATTCATCGTATCGCTGAAAAGGTAAATGAGGGCTTGGAAATAAAGGCCGTGGCGAGTTCCAGAAACTCCGAAGACATGGCGATGCAACTCGGAATTCCACTCATTGCTTTTGATGAGATTGATATAATTGACATCACCATTGACGGCGCTGACGAGGTTGATCGGCATGGCAACTTAACGAAAGGCGGAGGCGGTGCCTTGCTGCGCGAAAAGATTCTTGCTGCCAACAGCAAGCAATTTATTGTCATCGCAGACGAAACCAAACGAGTAGAGCTGCTCGGCAAGTTTCCTTTGCCGGTTGAAATTGTGCCTTTCGCCGCTAATCTTACAATCAATCAGCTGAAACGGTTACAGTGCGATCCCGTGATTCGTCTGTTGAACGGCAAACCATTTATGACTGATAATGGCAATCTTATTGTAGACTGCAAGTTCGAAAGCATTCCAGACCCGGAAAAGTTAACGAAACAAATCAATACGATTCCGGGTGTTGCAGAGAACGGTTTATTTGCTCAGATGGCCAATAAAATCGTCACTGGCTACAACGATGGGAGGATCGAAGTGAAGGAAAGATAGTTGCTTATCTTTCCTCCATAAGTCTAGTTCGATCTACTAAATTCCACATATACTAGTATGATCAAAAGTCATTTCATTAGTTAATAGAAGGTGGAATAAAAATGAAAGAAGACGGGGACGTATTAATCATTAAGTTGAACCTGCTGCCATGGTATAACGAGTTAGATGATCAATTAGAAGTCGGTCAACCTGATTTTCCGGCAGCCCAACAAGAGCGAATTATTTCATTCGGGGAGTACACGATCTCCTTTATTTCTCACAAAGAAACGCATCTGAAGAAGGTTAAGAAGGATTAGAAGGATATATCATGACCCTATAAGCCGATATTGAAAGTGCATCCCACCTGTTCGATTATCGAACGGGTTTTTTTGCTCTTCGGAACTTTATGGAATTATTACATGAATTTGAAATAGATTTGCAGGTACATCGGTTAACTTTGCCGAAGGAATAAGTATCCTGTCATGAAAACAATCTACCTGGACTTTCAGACTCAAATGACGAATAAACATAAAATAGTACAACGATGGGCAAGGAGGCTGCTTAGATCATGAATGTCAATCCTCGCATATTGATTCTAACGGCAAGTTATGGTAACGGTCATATCCAGGCTTCGCAAGCATTGCAGCAACAATTTATCAAGCAGGGTGTTGAACAAGTCAAGGTCGTCGATCTCATGAAAGAGGGACATCCGTTTATTAATATGATCACCACCTCACTTGTAAACAAAAGCACGCAAATTTCCAGGATGGGTCTCGATTATTACGGTTGGAGCTATTATTTAACACGGGAAACGAAACGTACAGCCTTATTTCAACGGTCGATGACTGCCCTTGGCAAGAAGAAGTTGAAAGAGATCATTCATGAAGAACGACCTGACGCGGTCGTGAATACGTTCCCCTTTGGTGCATCACCGGAAATATGCAGTGCTTTGGGCATTAGCAATTATACGGTTCTAACGGATTTCGCCTTACATGCAACTTGGCTGCACCCATCCGTCGATAAATACTATGTGGCTACCGAAGAACTGAAGCAGCAAATTGTGTTTAAGGGCTTTCCAAGAGACCGTGTGGAAGTCAGCGGGATCCCTGTGCGCAATGAATTTTTGGAATTAACGAGCAGTCGCATGCAGCATCGAAAAAAGATTCTCGTAATGGCCTCCGATCAAGGAGCGTCAAGCTATACAGAGGATTTGCTAGAGTCTCTAATTACCATCGGCAATTGTCAAGTGATTGTTGTTTGCGGGCGCAATGAGAAGCTCAGACTTAAGCTGGAGTCACGGTTTCCAGCTCAAGAACATTTAATAATTCTTGGATTTATTAGTAATCTTCATGAAATAATGTCAGTCTCAACTTGCATTATCACCAAAGCAGGAGGTCTTACATTATCAGAAGCGATTGCCATGCAGCTCCCAATCTATATCTATAAGCCGTATGCAGGGCAAGAAAGAGAGAATGCGAAATATCTCTCAAGCAGAGGAGTCGCTTCGATTTCAGATAACATTCAGGACATGACGGGCAGCATTAAGCATTTGTTGGAGCATCCAAGCTTGTACGATGAAGTGAGAGCTCGCATGGTGGGAATGCAAAAAAGACAAGCAAGCGCACATATCGTAAATGATATTATCCATACCGTCACTCAACTTGTTTCAGTATCTATTTAAAGCAATCAAAGATTGAACCGTTTGATTTGATCCCATTGTCCCTCTCTGATTAAAATTTCCTTTTGCTTCGGACCAATGATGTCATAGTGGGGATAAGGCGGACGATGATGAATGTATCGCGGATTCAGACCATTGCTTCTGCACCACGTCGTTAGACGTTCTAGATCGGAGCAACCAGCCTTCGTTACGGTGGTTATACCTGGAAACCGCTCATCCAGCCAATAATGGGTCAACAAAGCAATTTCACCGCGACTCACGGCTTCTTTCCAAGCGATGAGTTCTTCTCTCCGAATACCGAATGCCATGAGGACGGATCATCCTTTACTACAATGGAATGTGAATAGGATTAGTATAACACGAAACGCTGTTTTAACCCCGGCAAAGGGGTGGGCAGCGTTTTTTTGTATTATTTTTCTAAAAAAGAAGTTGCCGCCATTTCTTATCATATAAATGGATTAGTCCCATATTCATAAAAGTACTGGCATGACCATTCTTTGCAGAAAGAGTGTGATTGATCATGAGTGTAGGGTACTGGTTGATTGCGATACTTTTGCTGGTATATACGATTATACCAACAGTCCTGGTCCGTCTGTTTGGCGTAGGCGCGTATAAAAAAGGGAGGCTGGTTGATGGCATTGCCTTAACCTTTGATGATGGTCCCGATCCGGACTATACGTCTCAACTGCTTGATCTGTTAGGGAGATTTCAGGTGCAAGCTACCTTTTTTGTACTCGGATCCAAGGCGGAGAGGTATCCTGATTTGATCTTGCGGATGCACCAAGAAGGGCATTTGATTGGCATTCATAACTATGCGCACAGGGCGAATGCATGGATGACGCCTCGGAAAGTCCGAAAGCAATTGAATGACTCGGTGAAGGTCATCGAGAACATTATCGGGGTCAAACCGATATTTTATCGTCCGCCATGGGGAATTATCAATATATTTGACTTATTTTTGATGAAACGATTCCATTTCGTATTTTGGTCCTTGATGGTTGGCGATTGGAGGACCAAGGGAGGGAAGGAAAGAATTCTGGCCAAATTGCTTGGCAGAGTAAAAAACAACGATATCATTGTACTGCATGATAGCGGTCAGACTTTTGGTGCAGATCCACACGCGCCGGTGTTTATGCTTGAAGCGCTTGGCGACTTTCTGGAGGAGAGCTCCCGAAGAGGGTATACCATGGTACGAATCGATGCCCGTAGTCAGGCAGACCTTAACTCGAGACAGAAAAACGTGAAGCCATTGAAAAGTATACTTGTTTTCTTATGGCTAAAATGGGAATATTGCTTTCATTGGCTATTCAACATCCATCCGATTGATCAGAATCATCCTATCTTTTATAGCAGAGTTCGCAAATATAAAGGGAAGACGATCTGTATGGATAACGGCGAAGAGATTCGTGCAGGAGATATGGTCGTAGAGCTGCACTTTAACAACAAGAAGCTATTTCAGCTCATTTCCGAGTCGAACTCGATGGTTCAACTCGCTGTGAATATGATTCGCGATGTTCAGCGTTTTTTACCGGCGATGACACAGTATCTTCATATGCACCATCAGGTCAGAGGGGTTTATGGAATTACGATGATCCATCGCGGCTCCAAACAATTGGGCTTTACCGTTGAAGAGCTGCCGAAGGGCTTGTTTAACGTATTCAGCCATATTTATTTAAGGCTGTTGCTTTTCATTATTCATCCGAATGGCAGACAGCGTCTGGAGTTAAAAAGAGGGCTGCTGACGCCACGGATTGTGGCAATCTCCGTACAGGAACTTAAGAGGAGATATCCGGTAGAACCGTTCTCTGACATAACTAAACCTCCGAGACCTTCAGAGCGATGAAATATTACTCGACACCATGTAAATTTTGTACATTAAATAGACGAAAGTAAGGTCCGTTTTCATTCATCAATTGCTCATGAGTTCCTTTTTCTTTAATTTCACCATTTTCAATAAGAACGATCTGATCAGCATGGGTAATTGTAGATAGGCGGTGTGCAACAATTAAGGTCGTTCGATCTTTTGCCAATTTTCCCAGAGATTCTTGAATTAGATGTTCCGACTCCAGATCAAGGGCGGAAGTAGCTTCATCCAGAATCAATATGCTCGGATTCTTGAGAAAGACTCTGGCGATGGCAACCCGTTGCTTCTGTCCACCGGATAACTTCATTCCGCGCTCGCCGATTTCCGTATCATATCCATTGGGCAAATTCATAATAAAATCATGTGCATTTGCTGCTTTTGCTGCATAGATGATCTCATCATCGGCAGCACTCGGTTTACCCAAAAGTATATTTTCACGAACAGTTCCGCTAAACAAAATATTATCTTGCAGCACCATTCCTATTTGAAAGCGCAAGCTCTTTATTGTGATGTCTTTAATATCCTTATCATCCAACAAAATATTTCCTTGCTGAATGTCGTAGAAGCGGGGAAGCAAACTGATAAGCGATGATTTTCCTCCGCCGCTCATGCCTACAAATGCTACCGTTTCACCAGGTTGAATGCTTAGTTGAATGTTTTTTAATACCCAATCCGTAGAATTGTCATAACGAAAACTAACATCTTGAAAATCAATTTTTCCTTGCAATTGTTGAACGGTTCTCGCATGCGATGAATCAACAATGTCGTATGGCTCATTCATAAGTTCGATTACACGATCCAGAGAAGCGCTTGCTTGCGTTAGTTCAGTTGAAGAATTTACCAACCTGCGCAGCGGACTGTACAAACGATCCAAATAGGCAAAAAAGGCTACAAATGCGCCTATCGTAAGGTGGCCTTGTATAACTTGATAGGCTCCATAAGATAGAACAAGCAAGGGAGCAATATCTGTTATTGTATTAATAATGGAGTTGGTTATAGCATTCCATTTCGTCAATGCCAATGCACGATTTAGAAATTTGTTGTTTTTTAAACCAAAATTTTCTTTCTCATAGTCTTCTAAAGCGAAGCTTTTAATGACGGGAATTCCGTTTACCCGCTCATGTAAATATCCTTGCATTTCCGCAAGGGCTTGAGATCTGGATTTGGTTAAGTTCCGTAGCTTTTTATATAACGTTTTGACGGAGATAGCATAGAATGGAAAAACGGCTATAGCAACGAGGGTCAGTCCAAAATCCATATGAATCATAAATCCTATAGCGATCGTTAGGGTGAATAGATCTAGCCATATATTCATTAATCCCGTTTCAACGATATTTTTGGTTTGTTCGGCATCATTGATCATTCGGGAAATAATTTCGCCGGTTTTATGATTTTGATAATAACGTAAGGACAGCTTTTGAATATGCCCATAAAGATGACTGCGTAAATCGTAAAGAATACGGCTCGTTGTTAATTGTGCAAAAAACTGTCGAAGGTATTCAATCGGCGCCCTTATAATAACAAATAGGACAAAAGTAACCATCATCACTTCCATCAGTTGATGCGTTTTTTCAGTTATTGAAAGGGAACTTAGTAATAAGTCATCAACAATATATTTCATAATGAGAGGTAGGATGAGGGGGATGGCAAATTTAACCATACCGATGAATAAGGTGATAAGTACAAGTTTCCGGTAGGGTTTGACAAATTTGAAATAAATTTTGAAACTGCTCATTTTGATGTACTCCTTTTTCTTATAAACCTGACCTATTATAGCAATCCTTTTAGGATATTCAAAGACATGAAAAGAATGAAAATCATCACATGCCATTATTGACAACATGCATATGGATAGGTAAAATCGAGAGTATTAATCGTAAAAATTACAAATAATATCGGTCATCCAAGACTGTCTTGATGAGTGCTTTATTTTAATCGTAACTATTACAGTATAATGAGGAGGGTTTTATGTCAACATGGGACCTGTCAGAAACGCGCCATCATGTACTCATTTGTAACGGCGCCAGTTGCATGCGCAAGCAGGGGGAAGAGGTAACACAGGCCATTCGGGATGAAATTGCCCGCAATAGTGCGGACGGTCTTATTCATACGAGCAGGACTCATTGCAATGGACGGTGTCAAGATGCCTGCGTGGTCATTGTATACCCCGAAGGGGTTTGGTACAAGGACGTCACTCCAGAGACAGGACGGATTCTTGTTAACCGTCACCTGTTGGAGGGGAATCCAATTCGCGAACAACTCACACATACATACGACGTGAAATATAAAGGCAGCTTCGTACGTTCGCCGAATGCGGCTAAGGGAGAATCGAAGCAAAGGATCAAGATTTAATTGAAGACAAAAATGAGGAACCCATATAAAATGGTTCCTCATTCGTATGTTATAGAGTGGAAACAACAACTAGGATGCGACACAAGCGGCAAACTGAGACTTGAACCAAGCTTCGTCCAGATTGCGGCCAATAATGACGAATTCGCTGCGCGGGATCTCATCTGATTTCCAGTTACGGTCTGGTGCAGAAGCGAACAGCATATGAACGCCTTGAAAGATGATTCGCTGTTTAACTCCATTAATATGAAGGACTCCTTTGTACCTCAACGTATCCGCTCCATGTTCAGTAAGCCATTCTTTCAGAAAACGTTCCATTTTATCCAAGTCTAGCGGACGGTCTTCCCTAAAAAAAATGGATTTTACTTCATCATCATGTTCATGGTCATCTTCGTGGCTATTCAGAAAGTCCGGATCGAGTTCGAGCTTTTTGTCTAGTTCAAAAGCGTTAATGCCCAAAATCTTCTTCAAATCAACACTTGATTGCTCAGTCCGGTATAATTTAGCTGCTGGATTCATTATTTTTAGGCGCTTTTCAAGCTTATGCAATTCCTCTTCGGAAATAAGATCTACCTTGTTTACTAGAAGCACATCAGAAAAAGCGACTTGCTCCTGAGCTTCGTGCCCTTTATCAAGCTGATCTTCCGCATGCTTGGCATCGACGACAGTTACGATGGCATCTAGCTTGTATTGTTCCGCAATGTTTTCGTCAACAAAAAAAGTTTGTGCAACAGGCGCAGGATCTGCCAGCCCCGTCGTTTCGATTAATACCCGGTCGAAATGAACTTGCTTTCGATGGCTGTTACCGTTCTTAGCTTCCATCAGTTCATTCAAAATTCGGATCAGATCGCCGCGAACCGTACAACAAATACAGCCATTGTTCATTTCAAATATTTCTTCGTCCGCCCCGACTACGAGCTGGTTATCAATGCCTACTTCGCCGTACTCATTGATAATGACTGCAATTTTCTCTCCATGGTTAGCGGTCATGACATGATTGAGTAATGTCGTTTTTCCTGCGCCCAAAAATCCGGTTAATACCGTAACAGGAATTCGTGAATCAATCTCTTGTGAAAGCTTTGGCATGTCACCACTCCTTAATTGTAATATTTACAATTAAAAGTATAGGCGACACTGGTAATGCTTGTCAAATCCATTTCAAATACGGTTTGCTATTGACACAAGGAATGAAAAGAGATACATTTCGTAATAATGTGTAAAAATTACTATTAAGGAGCTTGTTCTTTACAATGCCTAGAAAAAAAACGAACGGACGTCTTCCAAAATCGAAAGGAATCGACACAGCAACCGTCTACTCGCCGGCGGAGTGCAAACAAAAAGTAAAACGTATCGTCTTTCAAGAGACGAATAAACAAATTGTAGAAGAGTTTATCGCAATTCAAGGCATGAAGGAAAGATTTGAGGAAGAAGAGGTGCCGATGCCTAATAAAATCGTGATGTTCGGTCCTCCGGGTACAGGCAAGACCCTGACAGCTTTCTATATCGCGCATCGATTGGAACTGCCGCTGATTCTAGTTCGTCTGGATGCAATCATTCATAGTCATTTGGGGGAGACAGGGTCAAATATTAGAAAAGTATTCGATTTTGCTCAAACATCGCCTTGTGTGTTGTTTTTGGATGAATTTGATGCGATTGCTAGAGCGCGCGATGCTAGTGATGAAGTTAAAGAAATGGCACGGGTCGTGAACACGCTGCTTCAATGTTTAGATGAGTTCGATGGCGAGAGCATTTTTATTGCCGCTACGAATTTGCAAGAAGATTTGGACAGCGCAGTTTGGCGCCGTTTTGACACGAAAATGACTTATACACTGCCGAATGATAAAGATTGCAGCGATTATGTGAGTATGCTCATGGGACATTCCGATGACAATGAATCGATCATTCAAAAAGTAGTACAACTTTTAAAAGGGTGCAGCTACGCTGACATCGAGCAAATCATTTTAAAAGCAAAGCGAAAAGTCATCATCGAGAACAGTTCCATGACGTATGAGAAAATTTTCAATGCTTTCGTAGAATACAATCCAAAAGTACAGGTTTAATATATGGAGTAAATCACAATTACCATTGATAAGGAGGATTTTGCTGATGATGAATACTGCTATACCTATTTATATTTTATCTGGTTTTTTAGGCAGCGGGAAAACGACCTTCCTTAAGAAAGTAATTGATTTCTATACACATGCCGGGAAGAAACCTGCTGTAATTATGAATGAAATTGGTGATGTCAATCTCGATGGACTATTGATCGATGAGGAGGTCCCAATGGCCGAAATACTAGGAGGATGCGTATGCTGTACGAATCGAGGAGACCTAAGTATGGCAATCCTCAATATCGTTCGAGAGAATTCACCGGACATTATCTTCATAGAATCAACAGGAATTGCTAACCCTATGGAGATTATTGAGTCAGTAACGGATGCCTCTCTACTGCTGGAAGTTCATTTGAAATCACTTATTACGGTCGTTGATGCACCACATTTATTGGAACTCGTCGAATCGAATCAAAAAAAGAAAACGTTACGCTTGATGGAAGAACAGGTACGTTCTGCAAATTATCTGATCATTAACAAAATGGACCGGGTTGGAACTGATGCGCTTATCCGGTTACAAAGTTGGTTGACGCAGCGGAACTCTCATGCTCTAATTAAGCCTGCTGAATATTGTGAGGTGGATTTTCATCTTTTCGATGAGCTAAGCAGAAATACGGATGAACCCCAAAAGAAACTTAAAAAAACGTTTACAACAATACAACAAGAACATCATCATTCCCATGACCATGTAATGGCTTATACACACTACTTTGATCATCCTGTTTCTATCGATAATTTTGAGCAGATGATTAGCAAGCTGCCGAAAGAAGTGTATAGAGCAAAAGGAATTCTCCGGTTAATAGATGATGCGGAGAACATAACTTTATTTCAGTATGCCTATCGTGAGCTGGAATTTGTAAAAATCAATCCACAAGCAAAAGTTCCGAATGTTGCTGTATTCATTGGCGAAAATTTTTCAAAGGATCATTTGATAGTGCAATTGCACAATCTTTAAAGGGAGTCGCGACGGATTATATTTTTTCGACGGAACGTTGACTAGAGTCCAGATAACTGATATATTCAAGTACGTAATTATTACTATTAATTGAAACGAATTTTTTTCTTATTCTACAATCGTAATTATTACGTATAATCTTAAAGGGGTGGAGGTCAGGTGACCGATCTTGACTTGGAAAGAGTGCTTCATCGAATGTCGGTGAAAGGGCTGCGCATCACGGAGCAAAGACGTACACTCATCCATTTATTTATGAGAGAGCCGTTCTGTCTTTCCACGAAAGAAATCATCCTCGGACTTGAACGGAAGCATCCCGGTCTCAGTTATGATACGGTCTACCGGAATTTAAGAACGTTGGTTGAGATTGGACTGCTTGAGCAATTTCTTTCAGACGGCAAAGTGAAGTTTCGCCTAATGAACTCGCGGGATGAAGCTCAGCACCTGATGATTTGTTTAACCTGCAAGGAACAAACTCCTCTTGATTGCCATCCGATCAGTGAGATGAAGTTGCCGTCTCATTTTCAAGCCGTCAGTCAAAAACTTGAGGTATACGGCTACTGTTACACCTGCCAAAAATAAATAATGAAAGATCGAAAGGATACGACTTTATGCTTTTATCCTCAATGAAGGATGTCTCGTTCGGTTACAGCGATGTTCCGTGCTTGCAAAATGCGAGTATTGAGATTCACTCCGGAGAATTCGTTGCCGTTACGGGACCTAATGGCGCTTCGAAAACAACGCTGCTCAAACTGGCGCTCGGCTTGCTTCAGCCATGGGAAGGGAAGACCTTCTTATCGCCTCATAATGAGAAAGGTCATAAGCTTTCTGTCGGCTATGTCCCGCAGCAAATCGCTGCATTTAATAGCGGCTTCCCAAGCACCATTCTTGAATTTGTCCGCTCCGGAAGGTATGTCAGAAGATCTTGGTTTCGCAAGCTGCAGGCGGAAGATCACGAAAGGACGGAAAAGGCGCTGCGTCAAGTTGGGATGTGGGGGCTGCGAAACAGGAAAATCGGTGAGCTGTCAGGCGGACAGAAGCAGCGTATATGCATCGCTCGAGCGCTTGCCCAGGAGCCGGATTTACTGGTGCTAGACGAGCCTACGACCGGTATGGATCAAGAAAGCCGCGAGGCCTTTTATGAACTTATGAAACATCAAGTTAAGGATCTCGGTAGAACGGTGGTCATGGTCACGCATGGACTTTCCGAAGTGAGCCATTACCTGGACCGGATCATTGAACTGGAAAGAAAGGAGGGCGGAGGATGGAAATGCTGCACTTCGACTTCATGCAGCGGGCATTTTGTGCCGGTGGGCTGATCGCGCTGATCGCATCCGTGTTAGGTGTATATTTAATGCTGCGTCGTCAGGCGTTGATGGCGGACATGTTATCCCACGTATCGCTTGCTGGTGTGGCCGGCGGTGCATTCCTACATATGAATCCGACTATAAGCGGTTTCGTTGTAGCTACATTAGGAGCGATTGTAGTTGAGTACCTCAGAAGATCCTACAAAACGTACAGTGAAATGTCGATTGCCATTATTATGGTCGGCGGTCTCTCAACCGCTGTCGTTCTGATGAGCTTGAATCAAGGCACGAATAAAAGCTTCACATCTTATTTATTCGGTTCGGTCGTTGCAGTCAATCAAACGGAGCTGATGCTGATGTTTGCCGTTGCATTGATCGGAGGCATCTTTTTTATTCTGTTCAGACGTCCTCTCTACCAGATTACTTTCGACGAGGAAACGGCTAGAACCAATGGCATTCCTGTAAAATGGATTACACTCTCGTTTAGTATTTTGACCGGCATGATTGTAGCCGCGGCGATGCCGATCGTTGGCGTGCTGCTTGTGAGCAGTCTTATCGTGCTGCCGGCTGCATTAGCGACACGGATTGCATCAAGTTTTAGTTCTGCACTTTTTTTAGCTATGGGCATTGGTTTAACCGGCGTATTTAGCGGGCTGACCGCATCCTATCAGTTCAGTACACCGCCCGGCGGCACCATTGCGCTTGTCCTTTTAATCCTTCTAGTGGCAGGCATTGGTCTTAAGAAGCTTGTTTATAAATTAGAAAAAAGCAAGAGCAAGAAAACCAATGAAGCGGAAGAAGGCCCAATTTACAATAGTATTCCCAGATTATCTAAAGACTCATCTTTAAACTAATTTTTGGAGGCAAAGAAAATGAAAACATGGATTCACAAAACATTGGCATTTACAGCGGTATCTGCACTTATCATTTCGGGCTGCAGTGCCAAAACGACGACGGAAACGAGCGCGTCAGCAGCACCAACCGCTCAGGCAAATCAAGAAAGCGGCAAGAAGCTGAAGGTTGTAACTACATTTTACCCGATGTATGAATTCAGTAAGCAAATTGCAGGGGAACACGCTGAAGTGATCGGGCTGGTTCCGACCGGCGTTGAACCCCACGATTGGGAACCAAGCGCGAAGGATATGGCGCAATTGAAGGAAGCAGATGTATTTGTATACAACGGCATTGTTGAAGGCTGGGTGCCGAAAGCGCTCGAGAGTGCAGCAAACAGTAAACGTGTAGTCGTAGAGGCAAGTAAAGCGGTTGAGTTAATGGAAGGCTTGCATGAAGAAGATGAGCACGGGCACGGGAAAGAAGAGAAAGAGCATAAAGACGAGCATGAAGAAGAAGGCCTTGATCCGCACGTATGGTTAGACCCAGTTCTGGCGCAAAAAGAGGTCGCAGCTATCCAAGCTGCATTGGTACAGGCAGATCCTGCGCATAAAGATGCGTATACGAAAAATGCGGATGCTTACATCGCCAAACTTAAAGAGCTGGATGATCTTTTTAGATCAGGGCTTAAAGATGTAAAACGCAAAGATTTTATTACTCAGCACGCAGCATTCGCTTATTTAGCCAAACAATACGGACTGACACAAGTACCGATTTCGGGACTTTCACCGGAAGCAGAGCCGGCACCTGACAAGATGGCTGAAGTAATCAAGTTTGCAAAAGAAAAAACGGTGAAAACGATCTTCTTCGAAACGTTGGTTGATCCGAAAATCGCTTCAACGATTGCCAAAGAAATCGGAGCGAAAACGGAAGTATTAAATCCGCTTGAAGGACTTACCGATGAAGAGAAGAAAAACAATCTTGACTATATCGGCGTTATGAAAAAGAACCTGGAAGCATTGAAGAAAGGGTTGAATGAATAATGACAAAATAACCAAAGCGCTTTGCTTTGGTTGTTTTACCGGTACTAATCGTAATAATTACAACAATGGGAGTGTATGAAGGTATGCAAAAACAGATTCCGGTTACCGTATTAAGCGGTTATTTAGGCGCGGGGAAGACGACGCTTTTAAATCATGTTTTGAATAATAGAGACGGTTTGAGGGTTGCCGTTATCGTCAATGATTTGAGCGAGGTTAATATTGATGCGGATCTCATCCGGGATGGCGGCGGCATCTCCCATACGAACGAGAAGCTCGTTGAAATGTCTAACGGCTGCATTTGCTGTACGCTGCGGGATGATTTATTGCTGGAGGTTGAAAAGCTGGCCAAAGAAAACAGATTTGATTACATTTTGATCGAATCTACAGGTGTGGGCGAGCCCATCCCGGTCGCTCAGACGTTTACGTACGTAGATGAAGAGCAAGGAATCGACTTATCGAAGTATTGCAGATTGGACTGCATGGTTACCGTCGTCGACGCTTACCGTTTTTGGCATGATTACTCATCCGGCGAAACACTGCTCGAACGCAACCAGGCGGTGGGGGAAGAGGATACGCGGGAAGTCGTGGATCTGCTGATTGACCAGATTGAATTTTGCGATGTGCTTATATTGAACAAATGCGACATGCTCGCTAGCGAGGAACTGGATGAACTTGAAGGCGTGCTTCGCGCGCTGCAGCCAAGAGCCAAATTCATTCGTTCCGTCAAAGGGAAGGTGGACCCGAAAGAAATATTGAACACGAATTTGTTCAATTTCGATGAGGCCAGCACTTCTGCCGGTTGGATGAAGGAAATGGAAAAGCCTGTTCATACGCCGGAAACGGAAGAATACGGCATTTCCTCGTTCGTGTACGAACGAATCAGACCTTTTCACCCGGGCAGGCTGATGAGCTGGATGGAGGACTGGCCGGCTGAGATCGTGAGAGCGAAAGGGATCATGTGGTTGGCGACAAGAGACGCCTATGCGCAGAATTTGAGCCAAGCCGGACCTTCCATACAATTCGGACCCGCAGGTTTCTGGGTAGCCGCGCTTCCCGAGGAGGAAAAGCAAGCGGTTCTGCAAGAAGATAGCGAACAAATTAAGCACTGGGATCCGATTTATGGCGATCGCATCAATAAAGTCGTCTTCATCGGTATCGAAATGAACCGTGCTCAAATTACTGAGCAGCTGGACCAATGTCTTCTTACAGAAGAAGAGATGGGTATGGATTGGACCCGCTTTCCGGATGAATTGCCTAACGCCGTAGAAGAACTCTGCGCGATACCGCAATAAGACTTCAATTATTAATAAGAGGTGAATCAACATGAGAGTTACCATTACATTAGCATGCACAGAAACCGGCGATCGTAATTATACGACGACGAAGAATAAGAAAACGCACCCGGGGCGATTGGAATTAAAAAAATATTGTCCCCGTCTAAAAAGACATTCGCTGCATCGAGAGACAAGATAAGAAACGGGCAGGAAAATAAGGCGTATGCATCGAATGACTTTGGCGATCATACGTCTTATTTTTCAAGGAGTTAGCCCATGAATTTATTAATTGTGGAGGACGAAGTCCGCCTCAGAAACGCGCTTGTCAACAACATTCCATGGGACAAACACGGGATCGAGGTCGTCGGGCAGGCCGGGAATGGGGCGGAAGCGCTGCAGCTCATCGACCGCAAAAAACCGGACATTATTTTGCTGGATTTGCAGATGCCCGAGATGGACGGTCTCGCATTGGCCGGGCAGCTGCGCGGGGCCGATCCGCTATTGAAAATCATCGTTCTCAGCGGACATGATGATTTTGCTTATGCTCAAGCGGCTTTGGAGCTTGGCGTCATGAAGTATTTGTTAAAGCCGGCAGGGGACAAGGAAATTCTGGACACCGTGCTGGAAGCCGCCGAGCGATTGAACAAAGAGCTTGAGCAGCGCCATAACGAGGAAGAACTGCAGCACAAATGGAAGCAGCATCTTCCTTATCTGGTCAATGAATTTTTCCAAGGCTGGTTGAACGGAAAGTTTGAGCCGTGGGAGATCGAACAGAAAAGCAGGGATCTGCAGCTGGATTTGCCGAAGGACGCCCAGTACGCTGTCGCGGTCATCGATATGGACCCGCTGCCTGAGCATGAGACCCGCTTCAGTAGAAGGGATGTATCCCTTCTCCAATTTTCGCTTCACAGTATCGTGAAGGAATCGCAGCAGGCTTCCCCATGCTGGGTGTCGACGGATTATGCGGGTTGTACGGTCGTCGTTTACCTGATTGACAGTTATGATGAACCGAACGTATCGATACAGAAAATCAATACGATAACGGAAAAGCTGCTTTTTACTGTGAAAAGCCGTCTGAAGCTTAGTGCGAGTGCGGGGATCAGCGGTATGACAGGCAGCCGAGAGGCTATAAACAGGTTATACGTACAAGCTGTTCGCGCGCTCCAGAACCGGATCGTGCTTGGTCATGACCTGGCGATTCCGTACCGGGAAGAGCGGGGGAAAGAGTCTGAGCTTGCGCTGCAGCCGAACCTTGAAAAATCGCTGGAAATCGCGCTTGAAACAGGAGACGGCGTCAAGGCGCTCGACACCCTAACCTCCCTCTGGGAATGCAGCATGGCGAAAGCAAGAACCGTAGAGGAAATGCATGAGCACATTTTGTATTTTACAAGCTTGTTTGTTCGTTTCATTCAGAAACAAGGGTGGCCGGTTCGTGATGTAGCCTGCGAGGATTTCGTCTATTTTCTCAATCACCGTGAGTTAACGGCCAAGGATCAAATTTTATCCTGGCTGCAGCGGATGGTTAGGGCGTATTTGACTTATGCCAGCCATCGGCGCAAATCGACGAGCCATGGAACGGTCAAGACCATCCTCAGCCTCATTGAAGACGAAATGGATCAGGAAATGACGCTCCACACCGTTGCTGATCGGCTTTATGTGAACTCATCCTATTTAAGCCGTCTTTTCAAACAGGAAACGGGCAAAGCTTTCTCCTCCTACGTCCTGGAACGAAAAATGGAGCGAGCTAAGGCGATCCTGTTAGCTGGCGCGCGCGTGTATGACGCAGCAGATGCAGTCGGTTACAGGGATGTAAGTTATTTTACGAGAGTATTCCGCAAATATTGGGGCGTGACGCCCGGGGAAATCAAGAACTGATTTGCCCGCTTAAGTCCGCAGTTCGACAGCCTTCTCCGTTCATCGGGGAGGGCTTTTCTTTTTGCCGAATCGAGAAGTTATGAAAGTACCAAAACAAGTAATATTCCTCTAATTCGCAAAAAAACGGCGGATGATACACTTAGGCTATCAAAGTCAGACATGAAGGAGGGGTACCGTGAAAGAAACGACTGCGGAGAAAACTGCCACATTCGCGGATAAGCCCATCAAAAAGAGTTACAATCGAAAGCTGTGGACCGACATTCGGAAAGATTGGGATTTGTATCTCGCTCTCATTCCCGGCATCGCTTTTCTGCTGTTATTCAAATACACGCCGATGTACGGGATTATCATTGCTTTTAAAGATTTCAGCATTTTCGACGGAATGGCCGCAAGCCCTTGGGTCGGGTGGAAGCATTTTGAGAAATTGCTAACGTCCTCCGGTTTTTTGCAGGTGTTTCAGAACACGTTAATGATCTCCATTTATAAAATCGTATTTCTGTTTCCCCTCCCGATCATCGTCGCCATCTTGTTGAATGAATTGAGACATGTAGCATTCAAACGAAGTGTACAAACCGTCATTTATTTACCCCACTTTCTGTCCTGGGTTATCGTCAGCGGTTTGTTCCTCGACCTGCTTTCGACGAACGGTGGGATCGTCAACAAGATGATCGTCGCCATGGGCGGCGAACCGATCCGTTTTTTTCTGGACAGCGATATCTTCCGCTCCGTACTTGTGACTTCGGCTGGCTGGAAGGAGATCGGCTGGAACACAATCATTTACCTCGCAGCATTATCCGGCATCGATCCCGGCCTATACGAAGCGGCAAAAATCGACGGCGCCAATAAATGGAAGCAAATCGTTCATATTACGCTGCCCGGGCTGATCCCAACCATTCTGCTCATGTTTATCCTTCGTCTCGGCTTCGTGTTGGAGGCAGGGACTGAACAAATTCTCGTCATGTATAACCCGAGCGTATACAATGTCGCTGATGTGATCGGCACGTATGTGTACCGCATCGGTCTCGGTGAACAGGATTACAGCTTTTCTACCGCCGTAGGGCTGTTCGAATCCGTCGTCGCGTTTATCTTAATCCTTACCGGCAACGGCTTGGCCCGTAAATTTTTCGGGCGCGGTATCTGGTAAGCGGTGCATGAAGGAGGACCAGCTTTGAAATCGAATACCGGCGAAAAAATGTTTTCAGTTCTCAACCATTTGTTCTTTATTCTGCTTGCGCTTTCCACGATCTTTCCGTTCGTTAACCTGATAGCCAAATCGCTCAGCAGCGAAGCGGCGGTTGTTTCGGGGATGGTTACCTTGTATCCGATCGATTTTCAGGTGGGAACGTACAAATATGTGGCAAGCAATTCGTTGTTTCTCAACGCCTTTCTCGTATCCGTTACGGTGACGCTCGTCGGTTCGGTTCTTGCGTTAGCCATGACAGCTTTGGCCGCATATCCGCTTTCCAAGCAAAGACTCAGGGGGCGCAAGTTTTTTATTCTGCTGTATTTGTTTACGATGCTTTTCAGCGGTGGACTGATCCCGACGTATCTGCTCATGCACAAGCTCGATCTGATCGACAAGCTGCCGGTACTTTTTCTGCCGTTTATGATTAACGTCTACAACATGCTTATTATTAAAAGCTACTTCGAAAGCTTGCCTGAGAGTCTTGAAGAATCGGCGAAAATGGACGGAGCCAGCAATATGACGATTCTAGTGCGCATCGTTCTGCCGCTGTCGATGCCCGTGCTGGCCACCATCGGATTATTTTACGCAGTTATGTTCTGGAACGATTACTTTACATCGCTGATTTACATCAATTCGGCTGAACTCAAACCGCTGCAGCTTTATTTGAAGGAACTATTCGTCTCATCGACGGACGCGTTCCTGCGGACCAATGTCGACGCCTCCCTGAACGTTTCACCGCAGTCGATACAAGCGGCATCGATCATTCTGGCGACGATCCCCATTATCATTGTGTATCCGTTCCTGCAAAAATACTTTGTCAAAGGTGTTTTGGTCGGCTCCGTCAAGGGTTGAATACATAAAAAATACTTGAAGGGTGGTGGTGGACGGGCGCTAGTGCGGTTCCACGCGTTCCATGAAGTTCGTTAGTCAGCTTTTGCAATGTATGAAAAAGGGAGGCTAATCCATGGTAAAGAAATTTCTAGCTGTACTGTCCATCACATCTTTGGCGGCAGTTGCCGCTGCTTGCGGCGGAGGCGGCCAGCCTGCCGGCAGTTCCACGGCTCCAACCGCGTCCCAGGCTCCAGCGGCGACTGTTGAAGCTAGCAAACCGAAGCCGGAGTTCAAAGCGTTGCTGCAGTATGCGCGTTTTGATCCTAACGCCGAAGTCGTGGCGAAGTTCCTGAACGAGAAAACCGGCTACAAAGTAACCTACGACATGCTGCCTGTCGAGAACCCGGATGACAAGCTCAATTTGCTCATGGCGAATAAAGAAAAATACGCATTCATGCTGCTAAGCGGCCCGCAGTATTCCAAGTTGGCGGCTTCGGGCGCACTGGAGCCGATTGATGAGCTGGTCAACAAATACGGCACCAACATGAAAAACGTCATTTCCCAAAATTCATGGAACGGCGCGAAGCTGAACGGCAAAATTTTCGGCATTCCGCAGACGGGATCGGGTACGATTGTCAATACGGCGCTCATCGTCCGGCAGGATTGGATGGATGAATTCGGACTGAAGGCGCCGACAACCCGCGACGAGCTGTACAACGTCATGAAGACGCTCAAAGAGAAGAAGAACGTCATCGGGCTCTCCGGCGGCAAAAACCCGCTCGTTCCGGAAATATTGCCAACCTTCGGCCTGACGATGGTGCAGTCGACAGCAACGACCGGCTGGCAGGACGTGAACGGCAAGCTGGTTAACGCTGTCGAGAATCCGAACATGAAAAAATACGTGGAGTTCATGAAAAAGTTGTACAGCGAAAAATTAATTGACCAGGAATGGTCGCTCAATCAGGCGAATAAAGTGATCGAGAACTTTACGAGCGGCAAAGCGGCCATGATCTCGAACGGCTACTTCAATGCGCCTACCGTACAAAATGCGCTGCTTAAAAATTCGCCGAACGCGAAAATTGCCAGTTTCCCATACTTGAAGGGCGATGACGGCAAAACGCGAGTGATGGGCATTGCAGGCATAAGTTATTACGTAGGCATACCGAAATGGGCTGAAAACAAGGAAGAGATCGTCAAATATTTGGACTTGAAGCTGGACAAAGAAATTCACAAAGAAGCGACGATTGGGAAGGAAGGCGTTCACCATAAGGTGGAAAACGGCAACTATTTCCCGATTCTTCCGATCTTTAACGACCAGTATAATAACGCTTCCTCGTTCCTCACCGGTGTAGACGAGAAAAACTATCCGATTTACTGGCAGGCGCGCGTCCGCAAAGATCCGATCTTGACGGATGCCTTTAACAAAAATCAGGAAGCGGCAAAAGGAAATATCATCATCGATCCGCTTGCTTTTGCACCTCCGCTTGAGGCCATCGGCAAATACAACCAGAAGCTGCAAAAGCTGATGGAAGATAGCTTCCTGAAGTTCATCACCGGCGCTGAGCCGCTGGAAAACTTCGACAAGTTCGTAGCCCAGTGGAAAGCCGAAGGCGGAGACGAAATGACGAAAGCCGCTAATGAATGGTACGCAGCGAACAAGAAGTAAATGGGTTGATTCCCCTGTGGTTTATGCCGCGGGGGTTTTATTCTGGAAGGGAGAGAGAGGAACCTATGAAGAAAATCGGGTTTATCGATTATTTTCTGGACGAGTGGCATGCGGAAAAATATCCGGGATGGATTGAAAAGGCGACCGGCGGTCATATGAAGGTCGCTTATGCTTACGGAAAGACGAATATCGAAGGAAAGCTTAGCAATGCCGTATGGAGCGAGAAAAAAGGAATTCGGTTGCTTGATTCGATCGAGGCAGTCGTGGAGCAAAGCGATTATTTGATCGTGTTGTCGCCGGATCATCCGGAGTACCATGAGGAGCTGTCACAGCTTCCACTACGGTCCGGGAAGCCGACCTATATCGATAAAACGTTCGCGCCGGACAGGGCGGCAGCCGAGCGGATGTTGGAGCTTGCCGACAAGCACCGGACACCGATGTATTCGACTTCGGCATTACGGTTTGCGCTTGAGTATACCGGCCTTGAGAAAGAAGGGATCGAGTCTATTTGCAGCTTAGGACCGGGTTCGTTTGAGCACTATTCGATCCATCAGGTGGAGCCGATCGTCTCGCTGATGGGGACGGACATCAAAAGGGTCATGTGGACAGGTACGGCGAATACGCCGGCGCTTCTTATCGCATTTGCGAACGGAAGGCAGGCGACGATCAATCAGTATGGGTGGGAATGTCCGTTCAGTATGGCGCTTCGTTATGAATCGGGAGGGTCGAAGTTTTTGAAGATCGAATCGGATTTTTTCGGGGCGTTTATCGATAACCTCGTCGGTTTCTTTGAGAGCGGGGTGCCGGCGGTCCCGCGACAGCAAACGTTGGCGATTGCAACGATTCTGGAGGTTGGAAGAAAGGCGGCGCGGACGCCGTATTCGTGGTTGGATCTGTGAGATGAACCCTGAGAAAAATCTGGCCGATGACCAGGTACTTTCATCTTTCGGCCGTCCCGTGGTTTGGTTTTGTTCCTGGATGTCAGGACCGCACTCACAGCGCTGCGCTTGATCCAGTACATAGCATGAGGAATAGCGAACAGGGTTGTTATTTTGAGAATTTTTGTGCGTAATTTATGACGAAAGCCGCAAAATCAGGGCCCCAGCGAACTAAGTTCGCAAATTTAAGAACATTTTTCGTAAATTTGCGTCATTGAGTCGCTATGCCAACATACACGTGTTATCGGCTAGATTTAGCGGCCAGAGTGGCGCTGTTAACGAACAGCGGGCCATGTTCTCTCTTTTAAGTGCAGCTTCGGTGATCTCCTTACATCCGCTGCTGCATGTCGATCATCAATAATAAGCACTTTCATTCCGCCAACAAAATTTTATACTTAGCTTTTCAAAAAAAGCATCCGGACCTCCCTTAAGGTGGGCACCGGATGCCTTTTTGTGACTCGCGCCGATTCAACCTTTATTCATTCTCCATGGCTTCATTCTTCTCTTTATGATTGTTGAATACTTTGATCATGATTTCCGACTGTGTACCGCGGTAGGAAGCGGTAATCGTTGCGCTGCCTGGTTTTAAGGCTGAGATCGTTCCATCAGCTGCAACGGCAGCCACACTATCGTGCGAAGAAAGGTAAGCCGGGCCTTGAGTGATAACCTCCGTTATACCATCCGAGTAGGTCGCTTTAAGCGGTGCCGTATAGGTTTCACCTTGGACTAAGCTAATCTTCGTTTCTTCAAATGAAAAACCTGTCAGCTCGACGACGGTGACGATTGATTTGGCTATTTTCCCTTCAAAAATAGCGGTGATTTCGGCTGTTCCGGCCTTCATGGCGGTAATAGTACCGTCAGCGCCGACTGCTGCAACTTCCGGATTGCTGGAACTGAACTGAGCGCCGGTTACGACGGATCTGGATTCGTCCGAGTAGACGGCTGTCGTGACAGATGCGTGTGCATCGCCAGCCACAAGACGGTATGCGGCGGCATCCAGCTCAATGCCTGTGATGACGGGCGCCGTTCGCGCGATCGTTACGGTTTTTTCATTCGTTTTGCGGCCGTCCACATATACGGAGATCGTGACTGAGTTGCTGCCAAGCTCCAGCGCAGCCTTTCCGCTGAAATTCCCGCTGCCGGCAAGCGAAGCAGGAACGCCGTTGACGCGCACTTCTGCCGAACCCGGCCCAAGCACTTCCACATTGCCATGGATGTCGAGGTTCTTCAGCGGTGTGCTCATGTTGGCGTAGGCTAGATGGCCTCTTAGCACGGCCGATCTTACGTCATCGCCGACCTTGTACGTTCTGGCGACCAGCTGTCGCCTCGTCCGCACGCCGGATGCATCCAATGCGGAGATGACGAATCCGCCCTGCGGAATGATGCTGTTGTTAGGGGATATATTCGTCCAGTTCCAGGTCAGCGCTTGCTGCTGGTTGACGACTTTGGTGACTTTACCTGTCCCGTCGACGACCGCTTCGACACCGAAAGTAGAGGTGGCTGTCGTCTGACCGAACGCATTCGTATAGACGTTCAGATTATTCTCGTTACGGCTGACGTTGTAAAGATCGCCTTCAAGGAAACCTTCCGGATTGCCCGGCACGCTAGCTCCCACTTGATAATCCTTCACATATTCAACATTCTGGATCGAAGCTTTTACGACCGGCCAATTGACCTGCGAATAGTCAAAGAGCATCAGGCCGTTCGATTGTGACAGGCCTGCCTGGAATACCGAGCGCTGAAGCGGGGGATCCTGAATGTTGGCCAGCGCGATGCTTGCGTACATCGGTACTTCGCCGTTCGTTACGATGTTGCCGAGCGTAATGTGGCGTTCGATTTCTTTTTGCGTCGTCTGGTAGGTGCCGATCATAAGAAAATCGATGTTACCCGTATAACCGGTTTGTGCGTATGCGTCTGTGTACAAGCTTTCCGCCGGAAATTTCAGTCTGCTGTCGTACTTGAAATTCGGGCTTCCCCAATGAACCCCGTTCAGATAGTACGTCTCAAACCAGGAGCCGACATAGGCGGAGGATTGGATTTTCTTGCCCTTAAGCGTAGTATACCGGTCGGTAAGAGCGCGGACTTCATCCGTAAATGTCTTGATCGTCAGCGAGCGGAACTCCCACCAGTCATTGATGAGGGGACCGAATTGACGAACGCCGTTGACATAGGTGAAAACGTCTGCCGGCCAGTTCGTGAGCTGTTTTCCTTTGCCGGCGAGAAATGCCTCGAACTTGGCGCGGGTCAGCGGGCTGAAGTCTGCCGTTTCGTTATCATAGCGGGTCCGGTCAAGCACGACGCTGTCGACATCGTAGTTTTTGATGACTTCTTCCATGTTCTTCAGCTCGAATTCTCTTACAGCATCATTGGCAGGGTTAACAAAAGCGACTAGGGATCTGCCCGTTTTAAAGTAATTGCTTTCACGCAGACGCAAAATCTGGCCGCCATCCTCGGGACGGTACACATGCTCTTCCCAGTCCAGATGCTGGTTCAGCAGCCCGTACTCGTTGTGGGCCGGCGAGCCTTCGGCAAAGACGTTGAATGCGGCGTGAATCTTGATGCCAAGCTGGTGCCCGTATTTGACGAACTCCTCCAGCATGTCGAGATTCGGATTGGCGCCGGCACGGGTCGGTGCAGTCATTTGTGAAATGTGCGGGCGACCGGTCAAGTCGTTCTTTTTGTAATTGGCGAAGCCTTCTACGCCCTTGACATCCAGTGCGATGGCGGTGACGCCGGCGTCTTTCGCCTTGATCAGCATATCCCGGACGTTCTCAGGCGTCTGCAGTTTGAAAATATTCGTCCCTTGATCGACCCAGAGGATGACTTCCTTTGCGGTGCCGGTTTGTTTCTTATAAAACACGACAAGCGTCTTACGGTCATGTTCCGTGCCGTTCTTAGCGGCAACGACGTCGAGGTAATTGACACCTTCCGCGAGCCCGATCCCGAGCTGGAACGTGCCGTCCGGCTGCAAGGTTACGCCGGTTTGATTCACGCTGACCTCATAAGGAACACCCTGCTCCAGGTTTTCCAACTTGCCGGAGATAGTTGCGTTCGGCGCGGTTACCGTAAACCACTCGTCGTTGTTCAGTTTGAGCCGGGCTCTGAGGCCTTGTCCCGTCATTAATTCCGTGACCGGGATTACATCGCCGTTTTTTCGCAGCTTGATTTTATCTCCGACCTTGAAGTTTTTCGCGAGATATTGCTTGTAGGTTTTGTTAGCCCAGCTATCGTCGTTCGCGACCATGATGTAGCCGCCTTGAGGGACGATGAGGTCGGTAGGTCCCGTCCAGACTGGCACCCCGCCGTTCACGGAAGGGTTCACCACCCGAGTCACCTGGCCCATGGAGTCGACGACAACGCCGACAGATGTTTTGCCAACCGTAATCTGCGGTGCGTACTCCGTTGTGAATAAGGCCAAATAATCCGTAATTCCGCTTACATCTTTATCGACATAATTAATCTGCTTACGGGGACCTTCGATTTCAATAGTAATGTCTATAGGAGCGGCTTCCACTTCAATGTAGTCGGCGGCGGTCGGTGCGGCGGCAGAGGAGGTGGAGCCTGAACCGGCTTCCGCAGCAAACGCGGTCATGGGCCAAAGGGAAACGATCATCGTCAGAAGCATGGTGAATCGGAACCATTTCGTTCTTTTCAACGATATTCACTCCTTAGAATTGGATTTCTTCTCCTTTTTCGCTGGATTCATAGATGCCGCATAGAATTTTCATCATTTCAACGCCGTCCTGCACAGGAGAGAGGGTTTCTTTTTTTCCTTGGCATACCTCAATAAAGTAATTGATCTCATCTTGAAAACCGGCGACAAAATCGAATGAAAGATTGTTGATCTGCGGTGTCATGTTCAGAATGGTGTCGTATTTTTCCGTGACGATGGACAGCTGGGGCTCCAATTCGGCGCCGCCTTTCGTGCCGAACAGCTTCACAGTAAGCTCGTCTTCCTTCGCATGGAGCGTAAAGCTAACGTCAACGAGTATGGAAGCGCCGTTCTCAAAACGGATTAGCGCGTTCGCCATATCCTCGACGGTATTATGAGTGGCGTCATAATCGGCTGCCTTATAGAAGGCGAGGTTTTTCACATTTGCGCGGTTGCCGAGCTTGTTGTAGGCGTTGCCGGAAACCGACTTCACCTTCGGCCTGCCCATCAAGTACCAGCAAAGATCGATCACGTGGACGCCTACATCGATCAGAGGTCCGCCGCCGGAACGTTCAACATCTGAAAACCAGCCGCCCGGGTTACCGAGACGACGGATGCACGAAGCTTTGGCGTAATAGATGTCGCCGAGCTCACCGTTTTCGAGGAATGATTTGACAATGGCTGTGTTAGACGAATACCGGCGGACGAAGCCGACCTGAAGCGTTTTGCCGGAACGTCGGACCGCTTCTTCAACGGCCAGCGCTTCGTTCACCGTTTTGCAAAGCGGCTTTTCGGTGAGGACGTGCTTGCCTGCTTCCAAGGCGGCGATGGAGATTGGAGCATGGCTGTTGTTCCACGTACAGATGCTTACTGCATCGAGATCCGGATCGGCCAGCAGCTCCTTGTAATCCGTGAAAACACGACTGATCCCGTATTTATCGGCCTTTGCGCCCGCCCGCGTCTCGTTAAGGTCGCAAATGGCGTAAAGCTCCACATCCGTGTTGTTTTGATATGATTTCAAATGCATTTCGGAAATGGAACCGGCTCCGATGACCGCCACGCGTATTTTGCTCATGGTTACACCTCATCTATGGGAATTTTATACAGAATGAATGGCAGGCCAAGCGATTTCGATCCCATAGCTCATCAGCATACGCTGAAAGTCGCGGAGCTCAGGTTCTTTGTTTCGTACCTCGCGGGGTAACAGCCCACGGTCTATACAGCGGCTTGCCAGAAAACCAGCTGCCTCGCCAATGTTCCACTCGACCGGATGGAGCCGATAGCAGCCGTTAGTGATGTGTGTGACTCCCAGATTTTTGCACGCCGGCAGCAGGTTGTTCATCCGGATAGGAATCAGACTGCCCAGTGGAATCTGGAACGGCAGGGAAGAAATATCGATATAATGACGGTTGCCCGTGCTCGGATGCAGGTCAATCCGGTAGCAG
Source organism: Paenibacillus sedimenti (assembly GCF_014534655.1). GTDB lineage: Bacteria > Bacillota > Bacilli > Paenibacillales > NBRC-103111 > Paenibacillus_E > Paenibacillus_E sedimenti. The sequence goes on along the minus strand of NZ_JACVVD010000009.1, from coordinate 142,089 downwards.
CCGATGCCTACGGAGTCGTCGAATGTTTCCGCTTTGCCATCTGGCCTGCAGGCGGTGCTGACATGCTGCTCCAATACGGTGAACTCGGCTTTGATCCGGCGTGATTCCCGTATGTATGGCGCCATGGCCAGCCCGTCATCGGTGCCGACAACGTCTTTACGCAAGCGAAGCCCGGGATAGCCTGTACCGCCGTCAGGCCGGGGCGATTCCGTCTGCAGCCAGTAGAGCAGGGAGAGGCTGAGCTGCTTCGCATCCCACAGGTTTCGCTCTCTTTCCTCGGCGGATACGTCGATTACCGAACCGAGCCAGTAGTCGTTTTGCGGCCAGTTGACGAGCGTAATGCTTCCGGGATAAAAGCCTCCTTGGAAATTGCTGCTGTCGATGATGCGGCGATAGTAGAACAGGGAATACTTTTCCGTCCCTTCAAAAAGCTCGTAACTGACAGTCTCCAGCGTAGAAGGCCGGACGCCGGACCAGCTCAGCAGCCGATCGGGCCAAAAGTCGGCTTTATATTGCCGCCAGAAGTCATAACGCTCCGGCCGCTCAATGGTATGGTTTTCTCCTTCGATATAATCCATTGCAAAACAGTAAGTAAAACCCTGCATATCCTGCGGAAGAGGGTCGCCTTCCACGGCATGGGGCTCCCCGGTCTGGCTCACAGACTCAGCTCCGGTCACATATTCCACGCCTGCGAGCGGCAGGACATCTCCGCATTCAGTTGCATCAAGGAAGTAGGCGGCCGATAGCTCCGAGATTTCTCCGGTAATTAAATTGCGTATCATAACCGAGCGGACGTTATCGCCATCCACGGAAGCCGATTCCGCACGATGGCGGGTAAGGATGCGCAGCCTCCCGCTGTGAACATAAGGAGCCAGCATATCCCGTAACACAGCCAATGCAGCACGCGGTTCATGGCACAACCGTGAAACGCCGCCATTTCCGGGATTCAGATGAAATCGGGACTGCGCCTCCGCGGTTAATGGAAAATGGCGCCGGTAATAATCACGCACACTGTCCCGGAATTGCCTGTATGTGCGGGTACAGCCGAACTGCTCGATCCACGGGTGTTCATCCGGCGGGACGGCCTGGCTCGTTAACTGTCCGCCGATCCAATCCGTTTCCTCGGTCATGATCACCGTCTTGCCCGATTTGGCGGCGGCAAGTGCGGCGGCGCAGCCGCCGGTTCCACCGCCGATAACAGCGATATCGGCATGGTATTCTTGTAAGTTGCGTTTGCGCTCCCTATCTGCCAACGAATTCATCCCCTTCATTTTTTCCTCATCACCTGCGGGTTTTTACAGGCTATCCCCATTGTATTACAGCGGTAACGTGGACGCAGCGGAGGACCATGACTTCTTTTGGTACTTTAATAACCAATGACTGTGGGGAAAAAAGGGATTGCTTGTGCCAGGGGCGAAGAATATCGTTATTAAGCAAGTGAATGCAGGAGTGAATTTCGCAATGAAAATTGCGTCTACTTGTGCGTTAATAGCGAACTTCGTTCGTTGTCCGGACAGGGTTCGTTTGTATGTGAATGAAGGGCGTAAGTCGAGTAGTTCAGGCAATAAATCATCATCCGAAAATCGCAGGACAAACAGGGTGGATGAAATCACAGGTGACTAACCCGATTTTTCAGTGACTTTTAGTCTTTATGTTATAGCTTTTAAATTATGATATTGACTCTGAAGGAGGGCATGTCGTGACGAATAAACAACATCCTGTTAACGCTATTCAATTGGACGCGAATATGCGGATTCAACAATCCGGCGACAGTGATTTCATTTGGTTTACACCGCTCGGGCAGCCGTTCCATGTTGCAGGTTTCGGCTGGCTGCAAGAAGAAGGGCGTTACCGCCGGCTCCCGGCAAAGCCGGGCTGGATGGTCCCGGATGCGGTCGACAAATTGGCAGACTGCACGGCTGGCGGGCAAATCCGCTTTGCAACGGATAGCGCTTCGCTGTCCATTAAAGTGAAATTGTCGGGGGCTGCCAACATGTACCATATGCCTGCTACTGGGCAGTGCGGGTTTGACTGCTATATCGGGGGGCCGGGAGAACAGGTTTATTACGACACAACCATTTACGATCACAAACTAACTGAATATGAAAGCGTTATTTTTGCGAATATGGAAAGTGAATACCGGATTATTACACTGAACTTCCCTCTCTACCAGGGTGTAGAGGAAGTGATGATCGGCTTGGATCGGGGAGCGCATATAGCCCCTCCGCCAGCTTATGAAAGCAGTAAAAAAATTGTCGTCTACGGCACCTCTATCACCCAAGGTGGCTGTGCTTCCCGTCCAGGCATGTGCTACACGAACATACTCTCACGCCGCATCCATATGGAGTTTCTCAATCTGGGCTTTTCCGGCAACGGCAAAGGAGAACCGGAGCTTGCTCATATTCTTGCTGGAATCCCGGACCCGGCGTGCCTGGTTCTCGACTATGAGGCAAATTGCGTTTCCACGGAACTGCTGAGGGCAACGCTGCCCGATTTCATCTCCATCTACCGGGAAAAACATCCTCTGATACCGATTCTTGTGATCTCCCGCATCACGCATGCCAAAGAAAAATTTGATGCGCAAATGGCGCAGGACCGGGCCGACCGCAAACAAATCCAGATCCAGACTGTAGATCAGCGGCGCGAACTAGGCGATGATAACATCTTTTTTTGCGACGGCTCTAAACTGCTGGGTGAAGATGCATTCGAATGTACGGTTGACGGCTCGCACCCGACCGACCTGGGCTTTTTGCGTATGGCTGATGGGCTGACGCCGGTTCTGAAACAAATTTTGTCCAGTTGAATGCCAAAATCATTTTATCCGGGATGGTGGATGTATGTTAAAAAGAAAGACTGCTTTCGCCTTGCTCGTATGCTTCACGGCCGCCGGCTGCAGCCTCCCCGCAGGGGAAAAGAATATAGAAGTGGATTCTTCAGCTGCTAAAAATGAGGCAATCCGCATCGTGGTGAATAGTCTGGGCATGGGCTTTCCGGAAAATATGGATGAGAACAACAACCCGTACCTGAACTATATCGAGAAAAACACCGGCGTTCAGGTAAACGTGACTCTCCCTCCGCTGAACGGGTACGATGAAAAGCTGAATGTCATTATGACGTCGGGGGAGCCTCCCGACCTGCTTAACACGAGCAGCCCGTCCTGGTTTATGAACTATGTGAACCAAAAGGCGCTTACGCCTCTTAACGGATACATCGAAGAGTACGGAGCCAACCTGAGAGCCAAAATTCCGAAAGAAGCCTGGGATAACGTGACGGTCGACGGTAACATCTACGCCATTCCAAGTTTGAACGAGGTCAATGGAACGGAGATCATTTACGCCCGAAAAGACTGGCTGGACAAGCTCGGACTTGGACCGCCCCGAACCATTGAGGAGTATACGGAGGTGATGAGGGCTTTTGCGGAAAGGGACCCGGACGGAAACGGAAGGAAGGATACCTACGGCCTCTCGATCATGGAACGTCTCGGGAGAACGTCGCCTTTTCTCGGAGCCTTCGGCACGCAAATGAACGCTTGGTATGAGCGTGACGGTAAGCTGATGTATTCCGGCATCCTCCCGGAGATGAAAGCAGCACTTGTCTACTTGCGCAGCTTGTACGACCGGGATATACTGGATCCGGAATTCCCCCTCAATAAAATTGACGTGCTTGGCGAAAAGATTGCGGACGGTCGTGTCGGCCTTTACTCTGCAGCTTGGTCCGACACGCGTACCCATATTGCGGCGAACCGTAAAAACGATCCGAATGCGGTGTGGATCCCGCTTAATTTCCCAATAGGCCCAAGCAGCAAACACGGGGTCTACAGTACTTCCAAAGTCCGTTCGTACAATGTCGTGCCCTTAAAGAGCCAGAATGCGGCGGCCGTCGTCAAATTTCTTGATTTTATCGCAGGGCCCGGTCAACAAGACCTGAAGCTCGGTTTTGAAAATGAAGTGTGGATCCGATCGGGCGGAAAACTTACCATCCGGTTGGAAGAACATATCAAGCACGGATATAGGGGGATTTACGGGTCGCTGGCCGATACCGTGGAGCGGAACATGACCCGGGATCGGTTGGTGGGGCTAGGCGAACAGTTCCGTCTATACGAGAACCTGCAGCTAATCGAAAGCAACTTGATGGAGAATCGGTTTAACGGGCCTCCGACAGCCGCAATGGGCAAGCATCAAGTCAAGCTGTCCAAGCTTCAGGAAGAAACATTTACCCGGATTGTCGCGGGGGTAAGCCCCATCGAGGAGTTTGATTCATTCGTAAAGAAATGGAAGGATTCCGGCGGCGATGAAATAACCGGTGAAGTGAATGAATGGTGGCGGGAAACCCGTAAGTAGCCGAAAAGCGATAGGGTACGAATGGAGGGACCATCGATTATGATAAAAGAATTCCTGCCCAAGGTGCGTAAATTGCTGGCCGGATATATCCAGGTTCGCTTGACATGGTATTTTTTGTTGATCCTGCTTCCGCTTGCCGGCCTTAGCCTTTTTGCCATCGCTAAATCGCAGACGGTTTTGGAACAGCAAACGGGGGAACGTACGCAAGGAGCCCTCCATACGATGGCTGATTACATCGACCTGACGCTGCAGAACATCGAACAGCTTTCCTCATTGATCGCTTTCGATATGAACGTTAACGCCAAGCTGCAGTCCGTTGGGCAGGAGCCTGCTAAGCAGTCGTTTGTTCACTTCGCGCAGGTCATGGATCAGATCACGAACATATCGACGGTCAATCTGATGGTGGACCAAATTTCCATCATCCATATGCCGTCGCGTACCGTCATTTCCACTAAGCTCGGCGGACGTAAGCTGCCCGAAGGCGCGGAGAAGCAGGAATGGTACCAGCGTTTAATGGATGCGGGCGGGGGTACTGTTTTTTTTACGCCTCAGGCAGGCGAATCGTACTTTGATGCGGACAGCGTTCACCTGATAAGGACGATGGACCCCTATAACAGGACGATAATCAACCCGAACTTACTAGTGCTTTCCGTCAAAAAAAGCGCCCTCATCGAGCTGGCGAAACCGCTGCTTCCTTCTAAAAATGCGAACATCTATCTTTTCGGTAGTGACGGAAACCCGATCACCAGTACGGGAGCGAGCGTAAATTCGCTTGTTTGGGGCAAAAGAGAGGCGGTTAAAACGATCCGCAAGTCGCCGGAAACCAGCGTAGAAATGGTTACGATCAGCGTGAAGTCGACATATTCCGGGTGGTCGCTCATGATGGAGCAACCGCTGCAGGAGATCCGCAGCCATACCGACTCCTTAAAGGTGTTCACTTATGGGATTATTACCGTCAGCCTCATGCTGGCGGTCTGGATGTCCTGGATCGTCTATAAGGGGATATCAGCCCCCTTGAGAAAGCTGGCATATGGGATGAAGCAGCTCCGCACCGGTAATTTCTCCATCCAACTGGCAGATACGCGTGTCGACGAACTGGGCTACGTCATCGAATCGTTCAACCGGATGGCCGAAAACCAGAAGATTCTTATTCGTGACCACTATGAGAAACAGCTTTTATTGTCCAAAATGGAACTTAAATTTTTGCAGTCGCAAATTAACCCTCATTTCCTCTATAACACACTGGATTCCATCTATTGGACAGCCAAAAACTACGAGGCGGACGAAATCAGTGAAATGGTGCTCAATCTGTCGAGGTTTTTCCGGCTTAGCCTGAACAAGGGGAATGAGACGTTTTCGGTCGGGGATACGATCGAGCATTTGAAATATTATATTAAAGTGCAGCAGCTGCGGTTTTTGGATCATTTTAGCGTTCGGTACGATATTGCCGAGGAAAGCAAGCCGTACCATGTGCTGAAGCTCCTTTTACAGCCGCTTGTGGAAAATGCCGTACTTCATGGCCTGGAAAAGCAAAGCCGTGGCGGGGAGCTTTTCATTGCCGCTTATTTGGCCGGTAACCGGCTTGTGCTCGAAGTTTGCGACAACGGAGCAGGGGTGGACAATGAAAGGCTCGCTTATATCCGCAGCGAACTTGAGGAAGCGTCACGGCTGGCGACGGAAGGCACTTCAACGGACCGGAAAAAGGGAAGGGACTTATTTGGCCTGCGTAATGTAATTACCCGTATGAAAATGTATTACGGCAAAGAATCAGAGTTTCGCTTCGAGAGCGGCGGCAGCGCAGGCACCCGGATCACGCTCCTGCTGCCGCTAGAACAGTGCGCGTCACCTTTAGAGGAACAGGCAAGCTGATTGGCAGTACTGGCTTTGGCAAACTCGACAGAAATCTGCTTTAATTAAGTGCCCGCCAACTAAAATGATTATATATCCAATAAGTAGTAATAGTTTTTTGAAAATACTGATAAAAATTTATTGACGACTTTATTTTTGAATAATAGAATTATCGAAACTGTCAATAAAGGAAGTGTAGCCATGAGGAGATACAGGTGGATCAAGTGGCGTAAGTTTCTTCTGTGGCTCGCAGCCCTCGTCATCATTGGTGTGCTGTTGTGGGCAGGAGGGCCGACAGCGTGGGGGATCGCGTTGAGTATTCTCAGCATTATGATGCAACTGCTCTTCGCTATCATGTTCGTTATTATCCAGTTTGTAGCTCTTTTTTGGTTTCTTGCCAGAGGCCGGACTTACTGGATTCTACCCGGAGAGACGGGCGCCAGCTGGGACGATTACCGGGGAAACCCCGAAATTGTTGAGAATGCGAAGCGGATCGTCACTCTGCTCAAGGGAGTCAAGGAGTTCAAGGAAATGGGAGGCGAGGCCATCAGGGGGTTCCTGCTCTGTGGGCCTCCAGGGACCGGTAAGTCTTATTTGGCCCAGGTGATCGCGAACGAAGCTCAGGTTCCCTTTGCCTATGCCTCGGCGCCTAGCTTTCAGAACATGTTCTTTGGCGTCGGCAACCTGAAGGTGATGGGCCTCTATAAGAAGGCCCGAAAGCTTGCCAAAGTTTACGGCGCATGCATCATCTTCATCGATGAGATCGATGCCATCGGTATGAGGCGCCAATCCGGAGGAGCAGGAGGTATGATGTTTGGAATGGGCGGCGGGAGCGGCTTGCTCAACGAGCTGCTTTTGCAGATGGACCCGCCGAACATCGACGGCTCTTGGTTTGCCAGGTTTCTCCGTTCACTCGGGTTGCGCCGCAAAAAGGCGGAACGCCCGGCGGTGCTGACCGTTGCAGCGACGAACTTACCTGATGTTCTCGATCCCGCACTGCTCAGGCCCGGCCGCTTCGACAGGCAGCTCTGGGTGGATACCCCCGATTACGATGGAAGGGTCGATGTCTTCCAATACTACCTGCAAAAGGTGAAAAAGGACGCTTCACTTACCCCTGAACGGGCGGCGCTTGATACGTTCGGATACAGCCCGGCGCAGATCAAGCACATCGTCAACGAATCGGTCGTGATTGCCCATCAGCGGGGGGCTCAAGTCGCCGGCTACGAGGACTTCAGAGCCGCGATGGAGACCTATGAGTGGGGACTTAAGCAGCCGCTCCGTTCCATGAGAGATGACGAGAAGCGGAATGTCGCCTACCATGAGGCGGGTCATGCGGTGGCCCAGTTCCTGCTGAAGCCGCACGAAAGGGTATGGAAGGTTACGATCATCCGCCGGGGCGGTGCGCTAGGTCTTGCTGCTACCAAGCCGACGCAAGAGCGGTATAACCGGAGTGACAGTGAGATTTTGGCCGAGATCCAAGTCTGCCTCGCTGCAAGGGCGGTGGAAGAAGAATTTTTAGGTAAAAAATTAAACGGTGTCACCTCCGACCTGCAGCAAGCCACCGATTTAGCAGGTGCCTACCTAGGAATGGTCGGTATGGGCGATGAGCTGTTCAGTTGGCTTTCTGTAGGCTCTCGGGACGGTGCGCTGAGGGCACTCCGTCCAAAGATCAATGAGCTGCTGAAGGACCAGATGGTCAATGTGAAGAAGCTGGTACTGGAATATGCCGAATTTGTTCACGCCATAGCGGAAGAATTGCTGAAACAGGGCGATTTGACCGGCGAAGAGATCGAGCAAATCTATTTACGGTTATATGGCCGCAGCCGGCCGGAGCCGCCAAGGATCAGTCAAGGGGCGTCACGTGATACGATAGCCGAGACGGCTTCTGCGGAGTCGGCTGATGATGATGATGAAGACCATTCTATGAAGGATGAAGAATAATGTTGACCAAAGAAAACGTCTCTGTTCGCGTCGTTTGCGATAGAGACGTTTTTTTAGAAGTGACCTTAAGATTTGGAGTGAGAAAGATGTCTAAGCGATTGAATGCACGACAGGTCCGGATTGAGCATTGGGCAGAAGGCGACCTTGAATTACTACGTCGTATGAATGCTCCGGAAATGATGGAACACCTTGGAGGTCCGGAGACTGAGGATCAGATCCTCGCCCGGCACCCGGTGTCTAACGCTATTTGTCGAAAACTGGGGTTCTCGTTCATCAAAGAATGCGAATTCGAATATCCGCCTGGAAGCATCATGCGATGCAATAACTGGCGCTTAGACCTTTATGATGGCGGACATTTGGATATGAATCTAAGACTTGAAAAGTATTAGAAGCCTTGTTGCTCAAGGCTTTTTTTGTTTTGTTGGTTAACATTCGCACTGGATTGAGGTAAAGCCAGGCTTCGACGTTGACAAATCCCATCCCTGGGCGTTATATGGATGTAATTAACTAAACAACCGTATAGCAGACAGAGGGGAGACTTATGATGTTCTACTCGCTCAAAAACCGATTGATCGTTTTTTTCGCGGTTTTGCTGTTCGTATCGTTCGGGACGATGTCGTATCTTTTTTTTACGGAATCCCGCTCTATTATTCGCTCCTACATAGAGTCGTCAGCGTACGAAAAGATGGACGAGTACGGATCGTTCGTCAATATGGCGCTTGCGCAAATCTACGATGTTTCCTCTATTGTGTTCAATAGCCATACTACAAAAAGTTGGGCTACGGCACTTTCCGATCCAGGTTTGCCCGCTGGCGAGAAGATGTTGGCTAACATTGATTTAAGCCAGTTTTTGACACAGACGACGAATAATTATTCGATTGTATCGTCGATAACGGTTTATCGGCAAGAGGGGATGTGGATCTCAGCCGATAACCAGATCATGAACGATTCATCGTTCAAGAGCGAGCAGTGGTATGATCATTTCATAACGAGGGGCAACGAATGGGTCTCCGCACATCAAGACCCGGTCGAGGTTCTGCGCTCGAAACCGTTTGACGTGCTGAGTTTACTTCTTCCTATCGGCACATTCGAGCCCTCGCAGTCCAAAAATATGATGAAAATCAATGTCAGATCCGCATTCTTTTTAGAACCGTTGAATCGGATTCATCTTGGAGAAAAAGGCACTATTTTCTTATTGGATGGAGAGGGAAACCCGATCTTAGGTCAACACGAATATGCCTCCCACCCGGAGGCTGCGAAGCAAATGGGGGCGATCCGCGATAACCGGCTTCAGAACGGTGTTGTCTATTTAAAGAATAACCAGGGCGCTAGAGACATTCTTGTCTATAAAAAGCTGAAGCTAAACAATTGGCTGCTGGTTGGCATTGTGCCCGAAGCTGATTTGTATGGCAAGCTATACAAACTTCGAGCGAGCATGCTGATATTCGTAGCGTTATTGCTCGTTGCTGCAATTGCCGCTGCGATCTGGCTCTCGCACGGGATCTCCAGACCGCTCTCGCGACTGGCATCCGCGATGCGTTATGTGCAAATTGGTGATTTTGACGGCGCAGAGAATCGGATAACTAATGAGGATAAGGTTCGTAATGAAGTCGGCTACGTAACGGCGACGTTCCGCAACATGGTGAGTCGTCTGAGACAGCATATCAAAACGGAATTTGAGCTCAAGCTGCTGAGGCAGCAAGCGGAATATAAGTCGTTGTTGATGCAAATTAATCCTCATTTTCTATTTAACACGCTAGAATTGCTAAGCAGTCTGGCGATGCAGCATCGCATACAGGACACGGTGAGAGTAATTGAATCTCTTGGGAAAATGATGCGCTTCTCATTGAAAATCAGCAATGACTTGATAACGTTGGAAGAGGAAATGATCTATGTCCGCCATTATGTGTCTATTTTGCAAATCCGCTTCGCCGACCGGCTTCATATTACCTTCCAGGAAGACGAAACATTGCGTCAAAGCGTCATTCCTAAATTTATTTTACAGCCATTAATCGAAAATGCCGTGAAGTACAGCTTCAGGGAACAAGCTGAAGCCAAAGTGATCATTCGGGTACGGCAAGATCACAATCGGCTCATCCTCACTGTTGCGGATAACGGTCCCGGGATCCCGAAGGAATTGTCGCAACAGTTGCAAGCAGAATCGTTAGCTTCTCAATTTGAGCAAATTTTGAATAGCAGATCGCAGCAGATCGGATTACGCAATGTTCTAGCCAGATGCCAACTCTACTATGGGGCATTGTTTGCATTTAAGATCGATTCAACGTTGCAGCAAGGAACCTGTATAGAACTCATGTTGCCGATACAAGGAGGAATGACAGATGTATAGCGTACTCATTGTCGATGATGAACCCGAAATTCGGCAAGGTCTCAGGCTCAAGGTCGACTGGTCAGGCCTGGGATTGTCCATCGCAGGTGAGGCGGGAAATGGCGCCGATGCTATAGAATGGCTTGCTAATCATCCGGTTGATATTGTCATTACTGACATGAATATGCCAGTGATGAATGGCGTATCATTTTTGGAAATTTGTCATGAACTGCATCCTTCATTACGATTGATTGTGATCACTGGCTATGAGGATTTTCAATATGCCAAGGCGGCTATTCGTCATCAGGCCAAGGACTACTTGCTAAAACCTGTAACGCAAGACGAGCTGAGAGAAGCTTTGCTCAAGGTCGTCCGTGAGCTTAACGAGCAGCGAAATAAGCGGGATCAGCAAGCCATGATGCAATGGCGCCTCTCGCAATATTATAAGGAAATGAAAGAGCATTTTATCGTGCATCTTGTCAATGAAGAACTGGAACGGGAAACAATGATCAGGGAAAGGGCGAAATTGTTTCAGTTTGACACTTGGGAGGAACGGCATGTTCGTTTCGTTACGGCAGGTCTCATAGACCGCACAGGTGCCGGTGGGCAAGAAGAGCGCTCGCCGCACAAAATGCGGCTTCCCTTAGAAATGGTTTGCAGGGAAGTTGCAGAGTCCTCGCCGCAGCAGGTTCAAGCATTCCGTGATGCGAATTATTCGGGTTTCATTCACTTTATCACTGCGATATCCGATGAGGACCTGAACGTCTTCGTCGATACGCTCCGCATCGCGGTCACCGAACATTTGGGATTCCAACCGAGCATCGCAATCGGTAAGTCGGTTACGGGTCTAAGACAGTGGAAAGACGGATATCTGTCTTCGCTTTTGGAATGGAATATGAAGGGCAATAAGGCTCCGCATGACATGCATACAGCTAAAGCACAGCAATTTCTGTACAAGCTGGCACATAAAATTGTCCGTGGTTCGGAAAATAACCCTGCGGAAGCGGAGCAATCGATCATACAAGCAGCTGAGCAATACATCCATGATAACTATATGTACGATATTAATTTGACGATGCTTGCCGAACGCTTTAATTATAATTCTTCGTATTTCTCTGAAATGTTCAAGGCCAAAGCCGGTAAGACGTTCATTCAGTATATCACCGATGTACGTATGGCGAAGGCAGTTCAGTTGCTTGAAGAAACGATGCTCAGCCTATGGGATATCGCTGAACTGACCGGCTTCACGAATGCCAGTTATTTCAGCTCAAAGTTTAAACGTCTGTATGGAATGCCGCCTTCGGAATACCGTTTGCGTAAAGAACCTGAAAAATTTGATAATCAAGAGCCGAAAAAATAGCATTCAAAGGAGCGCAGCGAATCCTTATTATGATCTTACGAGCGATGAATCATCATCGTTAAGAGCACAAAGGAGGAGGGCGCTCATATGTCATCTTTAGGTAAAACCGCCCTTTCGCGGCAAAATCGCACGGCCTATCTGTTTTTAATGCCTTGGCTAATCGGTTTTTTCTGCTTGACGCTCGGACCTATGCTGGGTTCGTTGTATTTATCTTTAACGAAATTCAATTTATTGAATACTCCCAGATGGTTGGGACTGGACAATTATGTGCAAATATTTCAGGAAGACGATTCCTTTTATCACTCGATGGGATTAACCTTTCAATTTGCCTTATTATCAGTGCCGCTAAGACTTATTTTCGCTCTATTGGTGGCAATGGCGCTAAATAAAGGGATTCGTGCGCTTGGCGTTTACCGGACCGTGTATTACATCCCATCCCTGCTTGGAGGCAGCGTTGCCATTGCCATCGTATGGAGGAAAATATTTGATGGTGACGGTTTATTCAATCAAGCGTTGAGTTGGTTCGGCATTCAGGGGCCTGCTTGGGTGGCTCATCCGGATTATATTTTGTCCACGATCATTACACTGTCCGTTTGGCAGTTTGGTTCGGCAATGGTCATCTTTCTCGCAGGACTGAAGCAGGTGCCGGCTGATCTATATGAAGCTTCGCAAGTGGATGGAGCAGGGAAAGTACGGCAGTTTTTTCAAATTACGCTTCCGCTGTTATCTCCGGTTATTTTCTTCAACCTCGTGATGAGCATTATTAACTCGTTCCAAGTGTTTACACCCGGTTTTGTAATCGGCGACGGACGCGGAGGACCGGTGAACTCGACCTTATTTTACACCTTGTATTTGTATCTGAAAGGGTTTTCTTTCTTTGATATGGGCTATGCCTCAGCGCTTGCCTGGATCATGCTGGTCGTGATCGGGGCGTTAACAGCCATCGTGTTCGTTACATCCAAGTATTGGGTTTTCTATGGAGACGGGAAGGATGAGGAGGGGGTGACCGGATGACCATAAACCCAAACTTTACCAAGCTGCTGAAGCATCTGTTGATTATCGCCTTTGGTTTGTTGATGCTCTATCCCGTCTTATGGCTGCTTAGCAGTTCCTTTAAGCCGAACCAGTTGATTTTCTCGGATACGAGCTTTTGGCCTAGGAAAGTAACGTTTGATCATTATATCAACGGTTGGAAAGGGCTGCAGGGCACATCATTTGGCCGGTTTTTCCTGAATTCCGCTCAAATTTCGATACTTTCCGTGCTGGGAAACATCGTGACTTGCTCCTTTGCCGCCTATGCGTTTGCACGGTTGGATTTTCGATTCAAAAAGTTCTGGTTCAGCCTTATGCTGGTCACCATCATGCTTCCGTACCATGTAACGCTGGTTCCCCAATACATTATTTATAACAAGTTTGAATGGATTAACACGTATTTACCGCTCATCGTCCCCAAATGGCTGGCACACGATTCGTTCTTTATCCTGCTCATGGTCCAGTTTATCCGGGGAATACCGAAGGAATTGGATGAAAGCGCAACGATCGACGGCTGCGGGCAAGGTCAGATTTATTTTCGTATCATCATGCCGCTTCTGGTTCCAGCATTAATTACAACCGCCATCTTCACGTTCATCTGGACATGGGACGACTTTTTCTCTCAAATGATCTATCTCAACAACATTAAGCTGTTTACTGTCCAGCTCGGCATTCGCTCTTTATTCGATCCATCCGGGGAATCCGATTGGGGGGCGCTGCTCGCCATGTCCGTACTTTCGCTAGTTCCGATTATGACGATTTTCCTTTCTTTTCAGAAATACTTTCTAGAGGGCATTGCGACCACGGGTCTTAAATAACCCGAAAAAATCATTAAGGGGGAATTCATATGAAAAAGCGTTTTGCCATATCAACGATGGCCTTATTGATGGCTGTTACTACAGCCTGCTCTTCGGGCACCGGGACTGGAAGCGGAAGCAGTACAACAAACGCAGCCGCTACAGGCACTGCGAAGGAAGCATCCAAGGCGGAACCGGTAGAGCTCAGATTAATGTGGTGGGGCGACCAAAAACGTGCGGATCGCACCAATGAGGCGCTTCGCAAGTTCGAGGAGAAAAATCCGAATATCAAGATCGTCGGTGAATTTGCGCCAAGCTCCGGTTATTTCGATAAGCTGAATACTCAGTTGGCTTCCGGTACAGCGCCTGATGTGTTTTTCCTTGGAGGTAACGTAGTCGACTACGCGAGTAAGAACGTGTTGCTTGAACTGGATTCTTATGTGGGTAAAGAGCTGGATTTAAGCGACATGGACAAATCGATGATCCAATACGGCACGCTCAAAGGGAAGCTGCTTCACATCTCCGCCGGAGCTAATGCGCGCGGTATCGTCGTCAATACGGAGTTGTTCAAAAAAGCAGGCATTCCTGTTCCGCAAGACGGCTGGTCTTGGGAGGATTATGGGCGAATCAGCAAAGAAATTACGGTTAAGCTGGGTAAAGATGTTTTCGGAACGTACAATTTCACGGTCGATGGCATGGATATTTATATGAAACAAAGAGGCAAGCAGCTCTACGATATGGATAACGCCAAGCTTGGCTTTGAACAGAAAGATGCTGAAGAATGGTTCGCCTTGTGGGATAAAATGACCAAAGCGGGCGGTGTGGTAACACCGGCCCTGCAAGTTTCCAATCCACCGTCTGATACGAGCAAATCGCTCGTCGTCACAGGCAAAGTGGCTATGAGCTTGCTCGCTTCCAATCAATTGGGCGCTCATCAGAATCTGATCCAAGACAAACTGGAACTTGTTCAATTGCCTCGTGGTCCAAAAGGGACCGGTGTTGTTTTCGAATCGAGTCAAGGGTTATCCGGTTATGCGAAAACGAAGCATCCGAAGGAAGTTGCGAAGCTTATGAACTATTGGATCAATGATCCGGATGCGGCGAAAATTCTTGGCAATGACCGTGGCGTTCCCGTAACGTCCAAAATGCGGGATCTTCTCAAAAAGGATGCGAGTCCCGTCGAGCAGGTCATCTACGATTACACGAGCCGTGTATCGGCAGCGACGGTGAAAGAGCCGTTTGCGATCAGTTATAATCCGCCTGGCTTTACTGAATATACCAAATTGATAGAAACGACGGTGCAGGAGATCGGATTCGGCAAAAAAGATGTGAAAAAGGGCGTTGAGGACTTTTATGCCGGAACGGTTAAAATCTTCAACAATAACAAATAACGAAAGCCGCTTGCCGGGAGAAATAGGCTGCCAATGGCAGTCTATTTCTCATCATACGGACGGCATAACGATGAATCAAAACGAAGGAGAAGAGGCGGATCAATGAGAGAAGCTTTGCTTAGCAAGCTGCGCGCCATTCGAACGGAGGAACGGATCGGCACCTTGAACAAAGCATCGGACGGCCCGGTTCTCGCAGAATGGATGCAATCCGGAGTGAAATTTGCGGCATCATCCGATAAATTTGAAGGCGTGTATTACAAGGCGCTGCGTAAGCTGCTGGATAGTGTTGTACCGACAGGTGGAGACAAGCCCATTTTGCATGAAGGGGGCATTTATCTAGGGTGCTGGTTGGAGAGCACGGGGACGATTAACGCTGAATTATTATCGCGTTTTATACCGTCAGTGTCCCAATCTACCTATGAATTGTTTGCCGATTATCAGCGTGAGGATGGTTTAATGCCTTATAAGCTGACCGAGGCAGGGCCTTCTTACAGGCAAATTCAATTGGTGACGCCTCTCGCTAGAAGCGTATGGAATCACTATCAGATGAATGGCCGGGATAAGTCGTTTTTGAGGAAAATGTATAAGGCTATGCAACGTTATGACGAGTGGCTGCTTACCTATCGCAATACGCGCGGAACGAATGGGGTAGAAGCCTTT
Source organism: Paenibacillus sedimenti (assembly GCF_014534655.1). GTDB lineage: Bacteria > Bacillota > Bacilli > Paenibacillales > NBRC-103111 > Paenibacillus_E > Paenibacillus_E sedimenti. The sequence goes on along the minus strand of NZ_JACVVD010000009.1, from coordinate 126,394 downwards.
TGCACGTTTGATACGGGGCACGACTTGTCACCGCGCTTTTGGCACGTGCCGGATACGCCGCATGGGAACGACGCGAGAATTTGCAATCCGGATTCGCCGATTCTGCCTTTCGTTGCGCCTGACTTAACGGCCAATGTATATTGTCAACGCCTCTATCTGGCGAGAATTGCGGAAGAATTGGCGGAGAGCGGCGCTCCATGGCGGGAAAAGGCTGAGCAGAGCTTGGACAGCTTGTTCCAGTATTGTTTCGATGAGACGGATCAATTCTTCTATGATCTCGATAAGAATGATGAGCATGTTTGCGTACAATCGGATGTCCTGCTGCGCGTGCTTGCTTGCGAAGTGGGGGATCGAGCGTTCTTTGATCAAGCTCTGCGCAAGTATTTGTTGAATACGCGGAAGTTCTTCGCCAAGTATCCTTTTACGTCGATCGCAATGGATGATCCGAGGTTTGACCCTTTTTCCAGTTATAACAGCTGGGCAGGGGCTTCTAATTTCCTTAGCCTGATCCGTGCACCGCATGCTTTTGAGCATCATGGGCGGTTTGTCGAACTAACCTATGTCTTCTATCCGTTAATGGCTGTATTTCATAAAATGACACGATTTTCCCAAGCGGTGAGTCCATGGACAGGCGAGGAAGGCTTTACAGAGGCTTACTCCCCGGCAATTTTGTGTATGCTGGATTATGTAGAAAGGCTGAGCGGAATCATGCCTAGACCGGAAGACGAGCTCTGGTTTACAGGACTGCTGCCATATGCTGTTGATCACGGGGAAGAGATTGCGAATGGAACAGCATACAGCCGTATCGTGGATGGAGTCACATATGAGCTGGTTAATACGTTGGAAGAATCCGTGGTTTATCGCAACGATCGGAAAATTCTTCAATTTCCTAACGGCTTAAGAGCCGTGACTAACCGTCAAGGTAATCTGAAGTCGATCATCGGCATGAGTGTTCGAACAGTAGAAGGAATTGTCTCCTATGAAGGGTGCGAATTGCGTGTATCAGTAAAAGGGAATGAGATCATCGATATCGCGGACGGTCTTGAGATGGAAGTGCGTGCCGCTGATCTGGGTATTATCGCGCCAACTTATCGGTAGACGGAAGGGAAAGAAATCCCGGGCACAAACAAGTGCTCGGGATTATTTTTCGTTGATCATTCATCTGCGACTCCCCAAATCTTCTTACATAGTTCTTAAAAACACCGCATATCAAACTTAAAGTTGCATCATTCATGAGACTTTCAGACCATGATACTATTTACGTATAGGAAGAGGAGATAAGGAGGAGGCCATACAATGGACAAAAGTTTAGCTATACAGACCAATGACATAAGAGTAAAGCAGAAGAGAAAATCTGCTTCTTTTATGGACGAAATCAGAAAAAATTCTTTGTTGTATTTGATGATGCTTCCCGGGATCGCAGTCATATTTATATTCGCATATCTCCCGATGGGCGGTATCGTCATCGCTTTTCAAGACTTTAATCCTGCAAAAGGGATTACCGGCAGCGAGTTTGTCGGGTTGAAAAACTTCCGGTTTTTCATCGAATCCAAAGATACGCTTCATGTCATTTTTAACACGTTATTACTGAACGTATTATTTATCGGTTTCGGCACAATTGTATCCGTTGCCATTGCGATCATGTTTTCCGAAATTAACGGAAAAGGCTTCAAGAAGTTGAATCAAACGCTTGTGACGCTGCCGAATTTTCTTTCTTGGACGGTTGTCGCCTTGTTCGTAGTACCGCTTCTTTCCACCGAGAGCGGGATGGTCAACAAATTGCTAGGTACGCTCGGCATCGAGCCCATTCCTTTTTTCAGTGAACCTGAATATTGGCCTTTCATTCTAGTGATGCTGAAGATTTGGCATGGTGCGGGCTTCGGCTCCATTATTTATCTGGCAACGATCGCCGGCATCAATCCTGACATCTACGAATCGGCCTCGATCGACGGTGCAAGCCGTTGGGACAAGATTCGGTTCATTACTCTTCCTCTTCTGAAAACGACAGTGATCCTTTTACTTTTGCTGGCTTTGGGCGGCATATTCTATGGAGACTTCGGAATGATCTATGCGATTGTAGGACGGAATGTCAGTCTTTACCCTACAACCGATGTTATTGACACGTATGTATTTAGAGCGCTGTTTGATTTAGGGGATATAAGTATGGCCGCTGCGGTAGGGTTCTTTCAATCGGTGGTTGGATTTATTTTGGTTGTAACCGTCAATCAGATTACCCGCAAGTTAAGCCCGGATTCAGCTCTCTTTTAAAAATACTTATAAATTGATGTATAAGGCAGGTGCAACCCATGGTCATTAGAGAAAGTTTTGGAGACCGACTATTAAAGATCATCATCTATATATGTTTAACTTTGTTTTCCATTTATTGTCTCGTGCCCTTCATATCGGTCATCAGCGGCTCTTTTTCTTCGGAATCTGCGATTCTTCGGGATGGGTACTCCATATTGCCAAACGAATTTACGCTGGAAGCCTACAAGCTCATTTTCCAAGATGCAACCATTTATAAAGCTTATGGCGTTACAGTTTTCGTAACTGTAGTAGGCACAGTGCTTGCCATGCTAGTCACCTGTGCGCTGGCTTATCCGCTATCCCTTAAAACAGTCAAATATCGCAACGCCGTCAATTTTTACGTATATTTCACCTTGCTGTTTCATGGAGGATTAGTTTCGACTTACATCTTGATCTCCAAATACTTGGATATGCAAAATTCGATCTGGGTCCTCATCATACCCGCGTTGGTCAGTCCTTTTAATATGTTTTTAATGCGAAACTTTTTCAAATCGATTGACGAATCGCTGGCTGAATCCGCCAAAATGGACGGGGCGAACGATGTATATATCTTATTCCGGATTATCCTGCCCATAGCGCTGCCGGCCATTGCGACTGTTGGTTTATTTTATGCTTTGGCTTTCTGGAACAAATGGTTTGAGGCACTGCTCTTCATATCTGACGTAGATTTGTTTCCACTGCAATACTTGATCATCCGGATCCAGAGCAATGCTGAATTCGCCAATCAACTCGCGGCCCAAATCAGTTTGCCGAACTATGTCACACCGACCTATACAACCAGACTGGCTACGACAGTCGTAACCATCGGGCCTATTGTACTGCTGTATCCGTTCCTTCAAAAATATTTTGTCAAAGGCCTTTTGGTTGGAGCCGTTAAGGGTTAAGGAAATCCATTTTTGCTTGACTAAACCTGTCCGAGTGGATAGTTTAGTATACATTGCAGCACATATAAAGGGAGGATAACAAATGAAAAAAAAGTTAAGAGTGATGACTTTGTTAGCCGTCACGACCTCATTGGCCGTTTCGATGGCAGCCTGCTCCAGCAAAGATAAGACCGCTGGATCGAGTGCAGCTCCAGGTACGACAGAGCCTGCTGCGTCAACTGCTGCAAAGAAATTGGATCCGGTTACATTGAAAGTCATGTTATTTGGCAATAAACCTGCCGACATGGACAAAATTCTTGCCGAGTTTGAGAAGCGCACGAAAGATACCCTTAACATCAAGCTCGACATCGAATTTAACCCGGCAGCAGATCATAAGCAAAAAACAAAATTGAAGCTTGCCGCAGGCGAATCCATTGACCTGATGTTCGATGCGCCATGGATGAACCTGAATACGCATTCTACCCAAGGTCTATATCAAGAACTGGATAAATACTTCAACAACGATCAATACCCGGCACTAAAAAAAGCGTTTGCACCTGAATTCCTGGAGGCAAATAAAATTAACGGGCATATTTATGGCATTCCGCTTACGAATGCGTTTGATGATATCCCGGTTGTCTATATTCGTAAAGACCTTAGAGAGAAGTTCGGTATGAAGCCGATTCAATCGTATGAGGATCTTCAAGTGTATTTGGACAAAGTAAAAGAGAAGGAACCGAATATGATTCCGTTTGCCGGCAAAAACGACCGTGGTTTCTTCGATATGTTCGGGCTGGAAGAAAAGCAAACAACCACTCGTTTGGCTCCTAACCGGTTTCTTTCTTCCACGATTCAAGGCACGGGCGCTTATTTCAACATCGCTCTTTCCCAGGATGGTAAAAAGGTGCTAGGCGCAACGACGCTTGGAGATCCGGCAGCCGATTTCGCACAATTCCCGGCTCCATTCAATAATCCGGATCATATCTACGCTTCTTTTGACAAGCGGGTAGAGTGGAACAAGTATTTGCAAAAAGACGTGCTGAATGAAAAAGATCCTGGCGTTCTATTCCAGTCGGGTAAAGCTGCGGCTGGCGAAGGAACGATCAATGGCTTTGCCGAGGGAAATACGAAACTGAAAAAAGCGGTTCCGAACGCCGAACAGGAATTCTTCGTTTATAACTCCAAAAAACGCAACATGGAGAAGGGAGGCATCGGTACGGAGTATAAAGCATGGAACGATCTTGTGATTCCAACGACTTCCAAGAATGCCGACCGGACGATGAAATTCCTGGAATGGTTGTTCGGCACCCAAGAAAACCATGACTTGTTCGAGCTGGGCATCGAAGGCACGCACTGGACCAAATCCGGCGACAAGATGTATAAACAGACTGCGAACACAACGAATTATATATTCCCGGTCTACGAGTTGACTTGGAACCCGGCGATGTCCCGAATCAACGCCGAAAACTCGCCGGAAGCATTGAAGTATATTGAATATCAATCGAAAAGCGATTCCTATTATAAGCTTCCGCTTGCCGGCTTTACGTTCAATTCGGAACCGGTGAAAAATGAAATCGCCAAAATTCAGCCGAAATGGGCGACGCTTGAACCTATTTTGTTAAGTGGTTTGGATAAAAATTGGAAACCGTCTGCCGAGAAAATGAATAAAGAGCTTCGTGACCTCGGATTGGAAAAGGTTCGCGCAGAATTGATCAAGCAAGCTCAGGAATTCTTGGATAAACAAGCAAAATAAGTAAGTTGTTCAAACAGGCTGGCGCTGTGTATCTCCGCGAATTAAGGTGATAAACAGCGCTGCTTTGCCATTTCATCGAGCTGGGAGGCAGGTGAGACCGCTTCCAAAGCTCGACATTTTCAGCTAAAATGAAAGTAATTATGACGGATACTTGGGAGAGAAGCGATGCAGAAATGGCTGAATTTCAGACACAGCATATTTTTCAAGTTTTCTATGGCCTTTCTCGTGATGGGACTGATCCCATTATTGGTTCTCAGTATGCTCTCCCTTAACCAGTTTACAGGTCAAATCGAGCGGCATACCACCAACAATATCAAGCAGATTCTGCTTTTTATGAGCAAGAATATCAACGATATTTTCACCGGATATGATGAAATCTCAAAAATGATGTACTACAACAGCGATCCTTCTATGATCTTCATGGACTCGGAGCCTGGGTCGCAGCAGCCCATGCAAGGGATCGGGATCAATCAGAGTGCAATGGACGACTTTTTGAAAAACGTGTTGTTCAGCGACCCGCATATCCAGAATGTGCTATTCGTCCGTTCTTCCGACAATTCGGTGTCTCAACAAAACAGGGGAAACAAACCGATGTCGCCGCTTGAGACATTTCCATTAATCGGTTGGGATTATCCGCTGCGCACCAATCCCAAAAAAATGACGGTATTCCCCTATCATTTGGAAAATTATTACACCTCGCAAGACCGTGTCATGACATTTGCAAGAAACTGGATCGATACGTCACAGGGAGCCCGGAGCCAGGTGCAATCGCTCGGTACGCTATATTTTGATATCGATGTCGACGTGTTTGACACTTTATTGGAAAAAGCTAAGCTCGGAAGCCACGATGAAATCTATGTCATCAATGAGAACGACAGCATTCTGTATTCCAACCGGCGGGACCGGATGGGTGAGCGCTTTGATGAAATTTTAGTAAAGGGACGCGGAGATATGATCGTATATTCCGAGCCGATTCCCTTTATCAATGGAAAAGTAGTAGGACTGATCTCCAGAGATGAGCTTTATGCGCCTATCAGCAGGACACAAACGAGTGTTCTGGTAGCAGTGGTTTTCAGCACTGCCGTTCTTATTATCATGGGCATCTGGTTTTCAAGAATGTTTACTAACCCGATCGTGCAAATGATGCGTCACATGGTAAAGGTCGAGTCGGGAAACCTGAATACCGTGATCCATGTCAGACATAAAGATGAAATGGGAAGGCTGGCTCACGGCTTTAACCGGATGGTTGAAAGATTGAAGATCTTTATCAATGACGCCTATGTCAACGAAATCAAACGAAAACAGGCGGAGCTGAACGCCTTGAAAGGCCAAATCCGCCCGCATTATTTATATAACACGTTGGAAGTCATACGGATGAGTGCCTTTGCCAACGGTGACCGCCAAGTTGCGGATATGATTCATGCCTTATCCGGGCAATTGCAATATGTGATCGATTACGGTGAAGAATGGGTGACGTTACGACGGGAACTGGAGCACTTAAGGAACTACTTTCATTTGATCGAAGTACGCTTTGACAACCGGATTGAGCTTCAGCTCGAACTTAAGGATGAGAAGCTGTTGGATGCACCGATTTTGAAACTGACCTTGCAGCCGCTTGTGGAAAATGCGGTTCATCACGGTATAAGGCCCAAAGGCGGAAAGGGCAAGGTATTCATTGTTTTCGAGGAAATCCAGGAACAGATGCTGGAGATTACCGTTTATGACGATGGTATTGGCATGGATGAAACTGCCCTGCAAGAATTGAATGACCATCTGGCAAAGTCGGAGGGAGCTGCCGGTAAAAGCATCGGAGTGAAGAATGTACATGAAAGAATTAAGGCTGCATGCGGCGAGATGTACGGACTGGATATCGAAAGTAAGCCATATATCGGTACGTCCGTACGGATCCTGCTCCCCCTGAACATGGAGGTTGAACATGAGAAAAATCCGGATGATATTAGCTGATGATGAACCGGTTATTTTACGGGGTTTGAAAATCATTGTGAACTGGGAAGAATTAGGCATTGAGATTGTCGGCGAAGCGTATGACGGCAAACAATTGATCGATTTAATTGAGGCGTACGAACCGGATTTGATTGTAAGCGATATTTGTATGCCAGGCTTCTCAGGCATTGAAGTGCTTAAACAGATCGAGATGACGAAAAAAGCAGCCAAGGTAATTTTTATCAGTGCGTACAAAGAATTTTCTTACGCACAGGACGCTTTGAAATATGGTGCTTTGGACTATTTGGTCAAGCCGGTGAATACTTTGCAGCTGGAACAAGTGGTTACGAAAGCCGTCTCGTTAATCCGGGAGGAATCCGAGGAGGAGCGGAACCGGGAAATGCTTGTCCATTATGAAAAGAAGAAGCGTGACGATACGATAGAAGAGCTGCTGGACCGTTTGACAGACGGCGATGTCGCGGCGGCCCATTCCTTGCAAGAGTCGGGTATTCTGGAACAAACTTCATACGTGACGGTATGTATGGGAGAGTGGAATCACATCCCCGACGATACGGGCCGGTGGCAGGAACGCGAAAGAAAGCTGATCGAATTCGCTATTGCCAATATCATGGTTGAAATTGTAACAGAATCGGGGCAGGGCTTTTTCTTCCGTAAGGGTCGAGTGTACTGTGTATTAGTCCAGCATGACCGATTGGAGACTCCGATTGAACTGGCTAACGAATTACATGATAAAGTCAAAACTTATTTAAAGCTAAACCTGACGATCAACGTCGGGAGTCCCGTCGCTTCCATAAAAGAGGCTGCCCAGTCATATAAAGATGCACTAGAGGCTTCCAAATGGAACTATTTCTCGAACACGAACCGGGTCATTCCGTATCAACCGGCTCATCCCGATCCTGCTGCGCGAATGCGGCTAGCCGAACTCCAGCTCGAGCTGTTCCGCGACATTACCTCACCAACCGGCCGTTCGCCGTCGGAAATTATGAGGGAGCTGCTGGTAACCATGCGGGAGTTTGCCTCCGGCAGCAAGCATGCTGCAGTTTCAGCCGTATATTCAACAATCATCATGCTGCAGCAGGAATTAAAGGGCGTTGGCATTGCCACCCAACTATCTAATGATAAGCTTCCGCCTGTTTTGGAGCAGTTAAGTGTATTTGATTCGTTTGCAGAGCTGGAAGATTTCGTGTTAGAGCTGATCGACGAGATTCACAAGCAGGTCAAAGCGAAAACAGGAAACAAGGAATTGATGCTGCTGTTACAAGTCAAGCAGCATATCGAGGAACATTATGCGGACAATATTACACTCGAGTCCATGGCTGCTTTAGTGTTTATGAACTCCTATTATTTTAGCAGCTTTTTCAAAAAGCATACCGGCGAGAACTTCAAACAGTACTTAACCGAAGTACGAATGAAGCATGCACTGCGGCTGCTCGTGATGACGGATCTGATGGTCTATGAAATTGCGGAGAAAGTGGGTTACAATAACGCACGCCATTTCAGCGAAATGTTTAAAAAGATGTACGGCAAGCTGCCCCAAGAATATAAGCAATCCATGAAAACGTAGCGATATTCCAGGAAGGAGGAACACGGTCATGTCAAAAATAATATCCGGCAATTGCGTGCCTTTCCTCATCGTCGTTGCGGTTGTTCTTGCAGGATGCGTGCCCCCGGAGGATGGAATAGGCGATCAGCATGCTGGTCAATTCACGGAGTCGATTTCCATCACTGTAGCTTTCGCAGGAGGCGATAACGCTCATAAAAAAGGGATTCAGACGATTATCAACGATTTTAAAAAAACGCATCTGAATGTCCAAATCAAGGATATCCATTCACGGGATGAGCCCTATTCGGATTTCTTGGTAACGAAGGACGCTGTAGGTGAATTTCCGGACTTGGTCGAAATGCGCAATACGCAAATGTTTGTGGACGCAGGATTGCTCTCCGAGATGCCCCAAGACATACAATATCTGTTTGGTGACATTCCTAAAGTAAACGGTAAAGTGTATAACGCACCGATTGCGGCAATACCGCCTAATGGCATCATTTATAACAAAAAGCTGTTTCGACAATTGGGCATCGATCATGGACCCCAAACGTATCAGGAATTTATGGACATTTGCCGGAAGATCAAACAATCCGGCATCTCTCCATTATATAGTAGGGGGCAAAGACATTTGGCATATGGGATTTTGGGTCAATAAGTTCCTGCTGGACTATGTATACAGTCAGGATACGGACTGGAATCGCAAACGATCCGCAGGGCAAGTAAGCTGGACCGATGCAGGTCCTGCTGAAGCCATGAAGGAGCTTGCTGCGCTATGGAAGAACGGGTATGTGGAACCCGGGTTCCTCAGTATCGCTGATAATCAGACTGCGTCTTATCTGGTTTCCGGCAAAGCGGCGATGTTATACTCAGGACCTTGGATGTTCAAACAGATCGAGGAAGCGGATCCCAATTTCGAAATCGGTTTTTTCGCCTTGCCGGACCGGAAGGGAACCCGCTATATTTTTGGACTCCCTCAGCCAACCGGTTGGGCCATCTCATCCGATGCGGCGAACGATCCGAATAGACTGAAATTTATCAAACAATTTCTGCATTTTTTCTATAGTTCGGATGAATATCGACGGTATCTGGAAGCCGTCAGCGGCATTCCCGCCACGAAAGAAGCCATACCTTACAAAACGACGGAACCGATGCAAAAAGTACTGGATATAATAAACGATTCAAGATCGGTTAAACTACATTCACTGGAACACTATTGGGGAGAAAACCATATGCCTCCCGCGTTCCGAAACATTTTCTATAAGCTTATAACGGATTACCTTGCCGATAAAATATCTTTGGATGAAATGTTATTAAAAGCAGATCAGGCTTGGGATAATGCTGTTGTTCAACAATAATTCAACTCAGGGAGCAGGCTGCAACATTTGATCCGTTATATTGCCAAGTACAATGAAATAGAGTAATATGGGCCTGTGAGTCAAGCTGTTTGCAAAATGAAATCAGCGGCTCACAGGTCTATTTCATTGGAGGGATATATATGAGAGTGCTGCCCAAATACAAACATAGCTTTTTCACCCGTCTCATCTTATCCTACACCATATTAGCTGTTGTCCTCATCGGGCTCGCGGGAGGTTACCTGTATACCCAGGCGAACCGGATGATGGTCGATGAAATCGCGAGGGACAGCCAGAACCGGCTTTCTACCGTAAAGAATTATGTCGAACAGACACTGCTTAAAAAATACGAGGACAATCTTCAAAACAAAGCCTTGTCCACTATTTTCATACAGAATAGCTCGTATATGAATTATTTATTAGATAATGGCTGGGAAGGCAACCTTAGCCGCATTGCAGCCTTTCGCCAGGATCTCGATATGTTCAAGCAAGCGATTGATGGCGCTTACAAATTGACGGTCTATTTTCAAACAGGAAATTATGTCATTGATAGCGATGCATTTTATACAATGCCCGAAAATTCCACTGATGCTGCATTCATTGGGCAACTGAATCAAACCGTTCTGAATCGCTGGATCACCCGAACTTTATCGGACCCAAACAATAGTATAATTGACGGGAAGCAAGTGATGACTTATGTCGTTCAGCTTCCGTACGGGTCTTCCGGTGTTTTGACTAAAGGGTACTTGTTTGTAGACGTAGATCTGGATTATGTGAAGCAAGCCGCCGCGAAAATCGTGAGCTCTCCGAACGAGAGGCTTTATATCTTCGATAAGAACGGAGAGTTGATCATTCAGTCGGCGGATACCAATCCGGACGAAATCCTTCTTGTTCAGAAAGCAATCGGAGCCGGCGAGACTTTGAGGGAGATTGCAGACAGCAAAAACGGAGCCATCGTTTTATCGCATCTCGAAGGATCGAAGTCGGCGAACGGCTTCACCTACGCGATGATTCGCCCGATGAATTCGTTCGTGCTGGCTTCCAATCAGTTCAAAACTAAGATATTTGTTGGCTGCAGTCTGGTGCTCTTGATCGGGTTCGTCATTTCTTACATGATTTCAAAACGATTTTATATCCCTATGAAAAGGTTAGTACAGCATATAAGGAGTTTTCATCAACCCACTCCAGCACAGACACGAATGAACGAATACGCAATTATTGACAATGCGCTGAATATGATGGGACAAAAAATCGTGACCCTGGAATCCCTGGCGAAAACGAACGAGATGAAAAATCTTGTTTTGGGCGCCAGCCTCGGGCTGGAGCAAATAGACGGCTTGCCTCAGGACTGCCGCTTTCTTGTTGTGTATATTTCACTCGTCCAGGGACAAAGTAAGGAGTTCAAGCTGCGTTATGAGCAGATTGACCATCCTATAAGCTACGAGATTGTGTGCTTGAATGCGAAAGAGGCAGCTATCATCTGCTTCTTTGATCCTTATGTAGAGGTCGATGATGAGGCGATTGCCGAGGATTTGATTCGGGTCAAAGAGGTCATCTATGAGGATATCCGTATCGGAGCTGCTATTGGAACACTGGTTCAATCGCTGGAAGAAATCCCGATCTCCTATCAATTGGCACAGCAAGCCTATCGCTATCGTTTTTTGTATGGCCAGGAAGCGATTGTTCAGCACTCGAAGATTTCCTCGTTTGACTCGACGCCGTATCTGTTTTCGTTCGATCTTTATAAAAATGCGTTGAAGGCCGGGGACGTAAATGGGGCGAATCAGTTTATCGATGATTTCGCCCATATTTTGGCTGAACGGAACATGCAGCTCGAAGCTGTGGAATTGGCGCTGCTTCAAGTCGTTTCCACACTGTATCAGGTTGTGATCGAATTGGATTTGCAGCAGTTTGTACCCCCTTCCAACCTCATGGATGAACTAAAAAAAGATACGCTGTCGGCCACGATGGACTCCATTCGGAGCCTCTCGGGACAAATTGTGTTTCATGTCCGTGAATCGGGCAATCATGCGCATGCCGAAGTCATATTAAAATTGAAGACTTATATCGACGAACATTTGGATGAAGACCTTTCGCTCAATATTCTTTCCGAAGTGGCTTCGCTCGCTCCTGCTTATATTTCAACCCTGTTCGGCGAAGTGATGAGGGAATCGTTTACCGAATATGTAACTCGGGCTCGTTTAGACAAAGCAGCAAATTTGTTGCGTGAAGACACCAGCTTATCCGTTGCAGAAATCGCAACCCTGGTCGGGTACCGTAACCCGCAATATTTTCATAATAAATTTAAAGCCCGCTTCGGCATCACACCGGTTCAATACAGGCAGTCGAAAAAAACAAATGCGAATGCCATATAGCGGGATACTTATCAAGCAGCCTATTGTAGGTTGCTTTTTTTTGTTAGAAAGCCGGTTATTCTTGATTAATTAAAGAAAATACAATCCAATCTGAAAGATTTCTTAGGAAATTGAACGATATTACAATAGAAAAAACGCTTTCATGCATATAAAGTTGAGCTATGGAAACGAGGCCTCAATCTTAACTGTGAAAGGAGCTTGCAAACATGAATCCGGCAAACGCCTCTGAACTAAGCGGTGTCAAAGAAGTCGGCAAAAAAACGGAATCGAGATTGGCGTATAACTGGAGACAATATAAAAAGAACAAGTATTTATTCTTGTTACTCGCTCCTGTGTTAATCTGGTATGCCGTATTTCATTACGGTCCCATGTATGGCATTCAATTGGCTTTTAAAGATTTTTATATTATGAAAGGAATCTGGGAGAGTCCTTGGGTGGGGTTCAAGCATTTTCATTATATGTTTGTCATGTCCCCAGACTTTTGGAAAATCATGAAGAATACGCTTGTGATCAGCTTTTATCACATCGTAATCGGATTTCCCGCTCCGATCATATTGGCTCTGCTGTTTAATGAAATCCGGGTTTCGGCTTTTAAGAAGGTCGCTCAGACGATCTCGTATTTACCTCACTTTTTATCGTGGATCGTTCTCGGGGGCATTTTAATTACGCTGCTCTCCCCGAATACCGGAGTCGTCAACTATCTCATCAAGCTGCTCGGTTTTCAACCGATTTATTTTCTTGGGGACGAAAGCTATTTTAGGTTTACGCTGGTCACATCGGCTATCTGGAAAGAAGTCGGATGGGGCATGATCATCTATTTGGCGGCTTTGGCCGGCGTTGATCAGCAGCTGTATGAAGCGGCCGTCATCGACGGAGCGAACCGCTGGAAGCAAACGCTTCATATTACACTTCCGTCCATTCTTCCGGTTATCACCATCTTGTTAATCCTGCGGGTTGGCCACATTCTGGACGCAGGTTTTGACCAGATCCTCTCTTTGTATTCGCCCGCCACTTACGGTGTAGCCGATATTTTGGACACGTATGTGTACCGTGTGGGGCTGCAAAACGCACAATTCAGCCTAACGACGGCTGTAGGACTGTTCAAGAATGTGGTCGGATTAATTCTGGTGCTGTCTACGAATTATATTGTGAAAAAACTGGGTCAAGAAGGAATTACGTAAGAAATGACCCGAAAGGAATGAACAAGCATGAAGATCAGTTCCGGAGAAAAAGTGTTTCAGGTTTTCTTGATCGGATTTATCACTTTGTTGTGCATCTGCATGATCTATCCCTTTATCCACGTTCTTTCGATTTCCTTCAGTACGTCAACCGAGGCGCTTCGGCAGGGCATGCATTGGTACCCGCGCGAAATATCGCTATACGCTTGGGATCGGGTTTTGGCTGACAAAAATATTTGGCTCGCTTTATGGAACACAGTTTTTCGCACCGTTGTCGGGACGTTTCTGACGATCCTTTTCATGTCGATGGCAGCTTACCCGCTCTCGAAGAAGTATCTTCCGCACCGCAATTTTTACATGATGTTTATCGTCATTACGATGTTTTTTAGCGGCGGGCTCATTCCGACCTATCTGTTGGTCAAATCGCTCGGGTTCATTGATTCGCGGTGGTCGTTGATCATCCCTGCCTTGATCAGCACCTATTCGCTGCTGATTCTCCGCAATTTCTTTATGAGCCTTCCGGAGGAGCTGGAGGACTCGGCAAAAATCGACGGGGCCAGCGAATTGCGAATCTTGTTCACCATCGTGATTCCGCTGTCGAAGCCAGTTCTCGCTACCCTGGCGCTCTGGTCTGCCGTCGGGCATTGGAACGCATGGTTCGATGCGCTAATGTACCTGCAGGACCAAAAGCTGTTCGTGCTGCAGACGTTCTTAAGACGACTTGTAATTACTACCGAGGGAGACCCTCTTCTTCCGATCTCAACAGAGTTTGATACGCAGGAAACCGTCAAAGCAGCAGCTATCATGTTTACCGCGTTGCCGATCCTGATCGTGTATCCGTTCATTCAGAAATATTTTGTCAAAGGAACCTTGGTCGGTTCGGTTAAGGGCTAATAGCGATAAACGGGTTTATACGGTACGCTTTTATAGCATCCCGTCTAACTATATACTTCTAGGAAAAAAAGGGAGGATCAACAAATGAAGAAAAATATGAAGACTCTACTGGGGCTAACGAGTGTAGTTTTGTCGATGTCGCTCATCGCGGTCGGTTGCGGCAAGGAAAGCGGGACTGCTCCGCAGGCGTCCGGGAATACTTCGAAGCCCGCGGCGAATGAAAAACCGATTGAGATTACTTGGGCGAACAACTTCAATGCCCCAGAAGCTGACGACAACTATGTGCAGAAGAAGATCGAAGAAAAATTCAACGTCAAAATCAAGAACGTCAAATTTGAACGTACGACATGGAAAGATAAATTCAACGTTCTGCTTGCCTCCGGGCAAATTCCCGACATTTTCCCGGTTGATGCGAACGAAACCGATATGGCCGCATGGGCGGATCAGGGCATCATTGCGAGCATTTCTCCGGACGAAATCAAGAAGAACATGCCGAATTATGTGAAAGCGCTGGAATCGGTTGACGCAGGCAGCTGGGGCGTCGCCAACTACAAAGGGAAGAACTGGGGGGTTCCGAAAGCATGGCCGAACGGCAATTCAGGCTTCATTCCCGGTTACAACGAGGCTTGGCTGAAGAAGGTCGGCTACAACGAGCCTCCGAAGACGCTCGCGGAGCTGGAGGATGTGCTCACCAAATTCGTCAATAACGATCCGGACGGCAACGGCAAGAAGGATACGTTCGGCATGTCGGGCCGAGGCAAGCTCCCGATCCAAATGTTCACCTCCGTATTCTCGGCCCATGGCGTATCGCCGTATCAGTTCAAGTTAGGCGCCGACGGCAAAGTCGTGTACGGCGGGATCACGGAAGAAACCCGCTCGGCGCTTAAGCTTCTGAACAAGTGGTACAAAGGCGGACTTATCGATCCTGAGTTTATTACGACCGACAACAACCAGCTCAATGAAAAATTCGCCGGCCAAAAGATCGGCATGGTCGACAACATGGGGTGGGGTAACTTCGCTAAGACCTCCGGATTTATTGCGAAGCCCGGATTGGACAAGGGTCAGAACGTTATCGCCGGAAAGCCGGTTATCGGTCCGGCCGGCAAAGTGTACGGCTTCTCGTACGGCGCGCGTCAAGCTCCTGTACTCTTAGGCGCTCAGCTCGAGAAGGATGCAGCGAAACGTACAAAGATTGAGCAAATTTTGGATTACATTGCAACAAATGATGAGTTCTGGATGCTGACGGTGTTCGGTCAAAAGGGCATCAACTATGATCAGGACGGCGACTTTGTCATCGCAAAGACGGCACCGGAGGCCATTGTTCAAAAAGTCGGCGCCGGCAGCTTCTACAATCCGCTCAACGCCGTAGATACTACCAAGACCAAATATACGACAAGCAAAGAATTGCTAGACCTGAGGGCGAAGCTGGATACCGGTTATGAGCCGCTCAGAGACATTTTGGGACCTGCCGTATTGTCCACCAAGACGAAGTATTGGGCAAATCTACAGACGCTCCAGGACGCTTACTTGATTAAAGCCGTTACCGGCGAAGCGGATACGGACAAAGCGTTTGACGATTTCAAGGCGAACTGGTTGAAATCCGGCGGTCAAGAATTGACGGATGAAGTCAATAAGGTATACACAGAGCGGAATAAGAAATAATCTTCAGTAAATCACAAACGCTTCATAGCTGGTCCGGGCAGCTGGAACATGCAAGTTATGTTCCGGTCTTTCCCGGCTTTTCATTTCCAACATGTATAAGTGTTCTTGGAGGCGAAGTTCATTTGAAAGCTGTTCAAAATCGTTTGGTCACTTATCCCGCACCGGCAGAAGCGGTGGGAAATTCCGATTTCACGGTACGAGTCCGATCGCTGCAAGGCGAGTGGCAGGAGCTGTTTTGTTATAACGTGAAGGTCGATATGCATGACGTGCGTAATGCTTCCATGGTTTATTTTGATTGCTCCGGACCTATCCTGGTCGAGGTGGTGAAGAACGAAGGTTCCGTAGAGGTAGTGTTGATTCGCCCCTTATCGTCAGGGCTTGAGTGCGTCTATAGCGGTAACCGGGTGACCTTCATGCTTGATGGCCCGCGCAAATTATCGTTGGAAGTAAATGGAGACAGGTTCCACAACCTGCACATTTTTGCAAACCCGTTAGAAGAGAACGTTCCCGACCCGACTGATCCGAATGTAATTTATTTCGGACCAGGTATGCATGTTTTGGAAGAGCCTCAATTGCGTATTCCCTCCGGTAAAACGATTTATATCGCTGGAGGAGCCGTCGTTGTAGGGGCTTTGGTGTGCGATCATGTGCATGACGTGACGATACGGGGCAGAGGGCTGCTCTATATGTCCGATTTTGAAAAAACTACGTATTACCGCGGTGTAGAAATCACCTTCTCTAAAAACATTACAGTAGAGGGAATCATTACGGTCGACCCACCCCACTATACCATTTTAATCGGACAATCCGAACATATTTCTATCCGCAACATGAAGACGTTCAGTACCCGAGGTTGGTGTGACGGTATCGACATGATGTCTTGTTCTTATATTGAAATCGACGATGTTTTTCTAAGGACTTCCGATGATAGTATCGCCATATACGGACAACGAGGGGACTTCCACGGAGACAGCCGGAACGTGACGGTTCGAAATTCGATCTTTTGGGCGGATGTCGCTCATCCCATGAATATTGGAACCCATGGAGATTCGGAGAACGGTGGTAATGTCATCGAAAACATCGTTTTTGAAAACATCGACATTTTGGAACATCACGAGCCACAACCCGATTATTGGGGGTGTATGGCGATCAATCCCGGGGACAATAATATAGTCCGGAACATCAGGTATGAAAATATCCGGATCGAGCAATTTGAGCTTGGAGAGCTTTTTAACATCCGGGTCGTTCATAATCCGAAATATAATCCGCAGCCGGGAAAACGAGTGGAGAATATATATTTTAAAGATATCGTTTTTAACGGTAATTGCGAAAATCCATCTCGCATCGAGGGATTCGATGAAACCCGGGTTGTGGACGGCGTCACCTTCGAGAATGTTTATGTAAACGGCAGACCGCTGAAACTAGATTCGGAGGATATTCAGATAGGGTCCTTTGTGCATAATGTGAACTTTATTTATGACAAAGATTAATAGTAGCAGGCTATCCCAGGATCTAGCGCACGGGATAGCCTCTTTGTTATGCAATGAATGTTTCATATCGCGCTTCTTTTAGCATGCGACCGGTCAATTTTGAAAGATATCTCATGAAAATAAATAATATTACAATAGATAGAACGCTTTCATTTCGATAGAATCGACTGTGAAAGTGCTGAAAGATTCATATGATTGTTGTTAAAAAGAGGTTAGATGGAGGTGATGAAAGATCGGAATAATTTGTTTTGAGAACTGTCCTTAACTAGGGGGACGCAGCAGTTATCAGCTAAGAGTTTGAGGTATTTGAATTTGAAGGAGGATAAAAATAGTATGCGGATAGGGCTTAATTTTGGTAAGGCGTATAAGCGAATATTGTCTTTAATTATTTCCATTAGTTTGATGGCATCACTCCTGCCTATAGCATCGGGAGTAGCTGCAGCGGAAACACCAGCTCAATCGATCATAACGGATTATCAACCCACAATTCATGAGACCATCGATGCAAGCGGGTTCAAGCATCCCGGCGTCGGACTTACCAAGGATATTCTTGAAAATGTTAGGGCACAAGTACGGGCGCAAAAAGAACCTTGGAATACGTATTTTAATCAAATGCTGTTATCTGATACCGCTAAAAAGACCGTTTCTTCGAGCAGAGCCAGTTCTTCGGACCCAACTAAGCCGAAAAGTGTTGCGGTGAATAGTAAAGGCGATTTTGTGGTAGATGGGTTATTGGCCTATACGCAGGCTATTCTGTATGTTGTAACCGGCGATGAGGTGTACCGCGCCAATGCCATGAGAATCATCCGAATTTGGGAGCAGATGGACCCCAAACAATATACGTATTTCACAGATTCTCACATTCATATGGGTATCCCTCTTAACCGGATGGTGACTGCGGCAGAAATATTGCGGTATTCCAGCACGCAAACCGAGGACCTGAAATGGACGGATAAGGATACTGCAGATTTTACGAATAACCTGATTACTCCGATGATTGAAACATTTTTACATTTTAATGACAAATTCATGAACCAGCATCTTTATCCGCTGCTGGGAGCCATGTCGGGTTATATCTTTACCGGCAACAAAGACAGGTACAATGAGGGAGTCGAGTGGTTTACCGTTAACAAGACGGCTGTAGATCAGGGTCAGAATGGGGCCATTAAACCATTATTCAGATTGGTAGATACCAATATATTGACAGGGGAGAAGGTAGATCCCCCGATCGTTCAGCATGTCGAAATGGGCCGGGATCAAGCCCATGGCGCCGGTGACATAACCAACGCGGAAATATTAGCGCGTTTATTGCTTGCCCAGGGAACCAAAGTGGATCCGGTAGACGGAACTGCTTCGATAGCGCCGAATGCTGTAGGCCCCTACGAATTTCTGGATAACCGCATTTTGAAGGCTGCCGACTTTTTTGGCCGGTTCATGTTGGGTTATGATACGCCATGGATACCTGTAGCGGCGCATACGGATGCGAATGGAAATCCGACCATCATTTATAAACAACTGGCAGAGGGTTATAGAGGAAGAATTGGCGGTAACGTTTATGACCTTTACTATTACTATAAATACACCGCTGGAGTAAACATGGAGGCAGAGGCTCCGTACTTTACCGAAATGTTCAATAAAAGACATTATTTTTGGTGGGAGTCGCCGGACGGAGGAGCGGATTATTGGCTTTTCATTCCTAAAGAAGCAGAAGCCGAGGGTACGCAAACGCTTCCGAAAGCTGTAACCAATTCGAATCTGAAAGAAATTGAAGATCGATACACCAAGTTTGATAGTAATTCTACGACAATGCAAGAGGGAGATACTTCTTTCGTCAGAATGAAGGCAACGGAAGAAGGCAGCAAAATTGCGCTTGTTGCTTCGAGCACCGGCGAAAAGACCATTGGCTTCAAGATTCGTACCAATGGAGTAGCCAAACTGGAAATGAGCTATAGTATCAACGATACGTTGACGCTGCCGGATACGAAGGGGCAGTGGAGGTATGTGACCTATACCATGAATCAATTCCAGGGATTTGGCGACCTTGCTTATTTCACATTAAAAGGTGCCGACACTACGGTCGACATTGATCACATCAATGTAAGTGCAGGCTCACAGTTGACGCCGCCGGTATTTCATACAGGAAATGCAGCATTAACTTTATTTGCCTATGTCGGTTCTGAGGCAGCGGTCAATTTCGATTTCTCGGCAGTAGACGCGAGTGCAACTGACGTCGTTACCTATCAGATCGATAATAAACCTGAGGGCGCTGTTCTGAACGAGAGCACCGGCGCGTTTACCTGGAAGCCGACCCAAGCCGGGACCTACTCCTTTGTAGTGGGGGCGTCGGACGAAACCACGGTTACTGCAAAGGACGTTAAGGTTGTCGTAACGAATGATCGGCAATCCGCAGTAGCCGCTGTAGTTGCTCCATACAATCCAAATAATAGCTACATTTCGTCGACTCTTGTTTATTATAAACTCGTGTATGCAGATGTAATGAAGCAAATTTCAAGCGCTTCCGATGAAGTTTTCAATCAGCTATTGGTCGACTTGAATAGCGCGGTTCAGAGTCTTCAGTTATTGACGCCATTATTAAAAGACGGAAGCATGAATTATCGGGATATGTTTGTCAGTACATCCTTTGGTACTGCAGTCCCCAATCTTTTGGATAACACGAATGATAGTTTTGTATGTCAATGTTGGGCTCTAGACGGGAAAACAACTCATTACATGGATTTTGGGCCTAACTTTAAAGTTTCGGCAAATAACTTCAAGCTTCAGGTAAGAGCCAGCTTTCCGGAAAGGATCGGCGGTGTAGCGATATTCGGATCCAATAACAAAATAAATTGGACCCGGTTAACACCCGGCTTGACGACGGTTACGGAAGACATGCAAAAACTTGAAGTAGAAGACAGTCTCACAAATGAGCAGTTCCGCTTCTTGAAAGTCCAAATGATCGAGCCGCCGACCACAAGCACTCCAATGCTGGAGCTGGCTGAATTCAGAATCTTTGGCGAGCGTCATGAGACGGCAACCCCAATTCCAGGTACGATTGCCGAGGCGCTGGCGGAAGCGGCGAAGCTGCCTGCCGAAGATTATACGAAACAAAGCTATTACCTGTTCCAGAAAGAATTGGAATATGTAAAGAACGCCGTCGGCAATCCTGACTATACCGAGCAAGAGCTGATTAACGAACTTTACGATGCCCGTAATTTGTTGGTACCGTACACATCATCGCTCTATTCGTTCGAAGGAAACGCAAAGAATACGTTCGGGTTTTCTTCGTCCACCGACGGAACCGTCTTTGGAACCGCAGCTTACGCAGCAGGAAAGGTCGGGCAAACGATCAGCTTAAACGGTACGGATAGCTATGTAATGCTGCCTGCGACGCAGCCTATGTCTGCTTACGACGAGATCACCCTCGCAACTTGGGTGTATTGGAAGGGAAGCAGCCAGTGGCAGCGGATCTTCGACTTCGGCAACAACACCAGTCAATACATGTTCCTTACGCCGAGATCGGGCACTAATAAGCTGCTTTTCACGATCAAGAACGGCGCCAGCGAACAATCTGTAGAAACTGCGCAGTTGCCGGCCAATCAGTGGGTACATGTGGCTGTGACACTCGGTAACGGCACGGCGAAGCTGTATGTTGGCGGTGCACTGAAGGCGACCCAAAGCGGTGTCACTCTGAAACCGAGCGATTTCCAGCCCGGCTCGAATTACATTGGAAAGAGCCAATTTCCCGATCCGCTGTTTAACGGCATGATCGATGAATTCCGCGTATATAATCGCGTCTTAAGCGATGCCGAGATTGGGGCCGTGTATAACCAGACAGGGCATGGGGCTGACAAGAGCTTGCTTACGTTCTTGCTGGATCAAGCTGCTGCAGCAGGCAATGCCGGCATTTATACGGCTGACAGCCTGCAAGCTTTGCAGCAGACAATACCTTCGGCACAGGCTGTCGCCTCAGATTCCGGCGCAAGCCAGGCTCAAGTCGACGCCGCAGCCGATAGCTTACGGGCGGCGTACGAAGGTCTTGTTTATCTGCCGGGCGTTCCGGCGATCGCACCTATCATGGACAAAACCGTTATAGCAGGTAATCAGCTCGCCTTCAAGCTTCATCAGTTGAATTCCGTTGCCGGCACCGTTTTCAGTGTCAGCGGACTGCCGCAAGGAGCGGTTTTCGATGCGGAAAAGCGAACCGTCGTATGGACACCGGATAAAACACAGGGAGGCGTCTATACCGTAACCTTAACCGCTGAAGCGAACGGAGGGGCAACTTCCCGTACCGTCAAGCTCACCGTCAAAGGTCAACCAGTCATCGCCCCGGGTGAAACCGTAGAGCTTACGTCAAGACAACCGTTTACGTATCAAGTGAAAGCAACGGATAGGGCGGGGGCGAAGCTGACTTACAGCGCAGCCAAGCTGCCTTCGGGCGCGGTGCTCGATCCGGTCGCGGGCGTCTTCACATGGACGCCGTCTCATGCGAATTACGGAAACAACTTTGTCACCTTTATAGTGAGCAACGGCTTGTATAAGGTCAGCCAAACGGTTGAATTTAAGGTCGATCTAGGCATGTTGAAGCCAGACGGCTATACCAAGGGCAGCTACTACCTGTATCAGAAGGAATTCGAGCGGATCCAAGCTGCGATCGCTTTGCCTGGGGCCGATAAAGCGGCGCTTGTCGCGCACCTCGCTCAAGCCGAAGCGGCGCTTGTATCAACAATCACACTACCTGCGCAGAAAGTTGCCGTAACATCTTCGATGGTCACTGCTTCCACTGTTGCCTGGCCTAACGCCAGCGCTGGGTCGGCTGCAGTGAACGGATGGCGGGCGTTTGACGGCAAAACGGACACCTATACCGATACAACGGCCAACCCAAGCTGGATTCTCGCCGATTTGGGTGAAGGCAATGCCAAAAACATCGGTAGCGTCAGGTTCTATCCGAGAAGCAATTTTGTGCCCCGTGTCAACGGCTCCATCATTCAAGGTTCGGGCGATGGAACGAGCTGGACCGATCTTTATACGATTAGCGGCATCAGTACGCTCTCATGGAATTCAGGCGTTATCACGAATCCGACAGCCTTCCGATATCTGCGCTACTATTCTCCGAGCGGGAACTCGAACGTCGCCGAGCTCGAGTTCTACGAGAAGCCGATCGACCGAACCCTGATCGATGTCTTGAATTCGGAAGCCAAAGCGTTAGATGGCGCGAAATACGCGGCGGAGCAATGGCAAGCTCTACAGAGTGCACTCGGCAAAATGAGTGCTATTCCGGCTGACGCATCTCAGGAGACCATTGATACGGCTACCGCGGATGTGATTGCCGCGCTGAAGGCGCTCAACGAGATTCCGGTTTTCTCGCCGATCCAGCCTGTGACTGTGGAAGCCGGCACCAGCGTTACGTTCGCCGTATATGCGACGGATGCTGACGGAGATGCGCTGACCTATAGTGTGAATTTATTGCCGGAGGGATCTTCCTTCGATACTCAAACCGGTCAATTTGGTTGGATGCCTAAAGTGCCCGGCAGCTACGGCGTGACATTCAACGTTTACGATGCAAGAGGTGCGGCGGCATCCATGACGGTGGACATCCAAGTGGTCGATACGGTCTCGCCGCTGCTCGATGTCGTGCTCGATAAGACGGTGCTTTGGTCGCCGAATCATAAGCTCGATACGGTTACAGCTCAGGTGTACGGCAGCGATAGCGGATCCGGCATCGAGTCGATCGTCCTGACATCGATTTTGAGCAATGAACCGGATCAAGGCACGAGCAACGAAGATCTGCCTAGCGATATTCAAAATACCGAGTACGGTACCTTTGATCAAACGTTCAGTCTGCGGGCGGAACGCTCGGAGCTAGGCTCCGGACGCATCTATACAATCACGTATACGGCGACAGACAAAGTCGGCAACAAAACCGTTAAGTCTGTAACCGTCACCGTACCTCATGATCAGTCAGGCAAGAAGTAAACGAACTCAAAACCGTCGAGTTTAAGGTCGACAAGACGGCGCCGGCGCTTTCCGTCCTGTTGGATCAAACAACGATTTGGCCGGGGGATCATAAAATGGTGACGGTTAACGCCGAGCTGAATTCGAGCGATGCCGTATCGGGCGTTGAATCTGTGGTATTAACGTCCATCACATGCGATCAACCGGATAGCGGACTGGGCGACATTCAGGCCGATTTCGGCACATCCGCCACATCATTCAGCTTGCGTGCGGAAAAATCGCGCATCTATACCATCACTTACACGGCTACCGACAAGGCGGGCAATAAGACTGTTGTTTCCGCCACTGTGACCGTGCCTCACGATCAGTCGTAAGATATGAAAGGAGCCCCAAACCTCAGGATGAGGTTTGGGGCTTCTTATCGTGGAGCAGGCTCCGAATAGGAGCATATCTCTGAGCAAGAATGGTTTAATATGATGCATAAAGCGCTCAAAATGGACGAACTGCTCGTAGGGGGGCTCGAATGAATCCAGTCCATTATATCTGGTAGGACAAAAACCGTGGATGATGCGATCAAATCAATCAAAGCACGATCGGATGAAGCGATCAATAAAGTAAAGGCAGCAAAGTAAGCATCATTTTATGAAATAATGAATAAGGGCACTTATATGCCTTTTTTATCAGTTTTGTAGATTTGAATGATTTCAAACCGTTGAACTCTTTGAAATGGATCGGTTTATCCAATTATACGGCTATATTCAAAGACCCGAGTTTACATTTGGAATGATTTTGCGGGTCCGTTTATATTTATCTCGAGCCAGAAGGAGCAATTGGTAACTGTGGGGCTTCAATATTTCACATCTGCCGCGGGGGCTAATTATTCGCTCCAAATGGCGGGGGCTTCCATTGTTGTGCTTTTACCCATCATCCTGTTCTCATTCGCTCAAAAATATTTTATAGAAGGAATTGCTTCGAGCGGAGTCAAGGGTTAGTAACATATAGGAGCGACAATATCAAGCGTTATAAAAAACATGTTTACCGCTGCGTTTCCACTTCGGGAGTGCGGCGTTTTTTTCTTTTCTAAAGATTGCTTTCTCACTAGTTATTATAATCTGACGATTATAAGGGGAAGAATGGGTGCATTGTGTGAGCTGAGCATTTTTAACTCGACATAAATAAAATTATGTAAACTAATTTGTTTCATGATTCAAGATATGGGAGATAATCTGTTGGGGAACTCAGTTACAGTGTGGCGATTGGCGCATCTGTAAGGCCGAGTCGACCGAATAATCAACAGCCGTGTGTCGCTGAATAAATTGCTACCCAATTGTGGACTTTATGAATAACTACTTTGGACATAGTGAACTTGGAATTCGCTGCTTACTAATGTTTCGTCATTATCTGAAAGTGTATAAATTACTTTTGACTTGCAACTTATTAAAAATTAGTTATAATAAGAATTGTAACAAAATAAATTACAGAATGTGAGAGTGAGTCCATGGCAACTGTACTTTACATTACCGCACACCCGAATGATCACCAAGCTTCCTATAGTATGGCGGTGGGCAAGGAATTCATTGAAGCATACCGCGAGGCAAATCCAGGTGATGAAGTTATCTATCTTGATTTATACAAATTGAATATTCCTCACATCGATGCAGATGTATTCAGCGGATGGGGAAAACTGCGTTCCGGTTCTGATTTCAACGCACTTTCGGCTGACGAGAAGGCAAAAGTTGCCCGTCTCGGTGAAATCGTGGATCAATATATTTCCGCAGACAAGTATGTATTCGTATCTCCAATGTGGAACTTCTCGTTCCCGCCAATCTTGAAAGCTTACATCGATGCGATTTGCGTAGCAGGCAAAACGTTCAAATACACTGAACAAGGTCCAGTCGGCTTACTTAACAATAAAAAAGCGGTTCACATTCAAGCATCCGGCGGCGTATATTCGGAAGGTCCGGCTGCGGGCTTTGAGAGTGGACACAGCTACCTGAAAAAAATTATGCAATTCACTGGTGTACCTAGCTTCGAAGGCATCTTTGTTGAAGGCATGGCCGCTATGCCAGATAAAGCTGACGAAATTAAAGCGAATGCCATTGTAAAAGCGAAAGAAGTTGCAAAGCGCTTCTAAGAAAACTATAACACTCAAAGAGCTGTATGCTGCAGCTCTTTTTTTCGTTTTCCAATGCATAGCCATCTTGCTTTTTACATAAAATTTAGATAGTCTGAAAATAGCAGTAGAGAACGCTTACATGTTCGCGTAATCTCCAACTGCGCAAAGGACTGCAACAGCCCGCCGAGAGGGGTGATTCCATGTCCAAGCAAGAATATACGGCACCAGGATATTTTGACGGTTCAGTCAACATTGAGTTCGCTGAGGAGCTCATTGAAGGCGCAAAAGTAGAATCCAACGCTGAGCCAAGTGATAACGAAGAATGGCGCCGATTCGTAGGTGGAAATCCTTTCGGTGCTTAAGTATCCAGAACAAGTTATTATCCAGGTTCGGCAAAAAGACCGCATCAGCCAGTTTACATATGGCTTGTAGCAGTCTTTTTTTAAAATAGGCGTGAAGGAAATAAGATTTTCCTGGAAATTGATGGTTGTAAAATCGGGTATTCTCATGTTAGTATGAACATACTTGATTAGAATGGAGGGTTACGTGTGGCTAACTAATGTTTTCCGATTTTTGCGCAATGTAATCGAATAGCGCTTGAAGGCTATGCTTGTTTACATAGTAATCGGAAAATGGTTTGCCCCATGGTAACCAGTTTAGTCATATGAAAAATCAATGTTCCCTCATGCTTCTATCTACGGATGGGATTATGGCAGGAACCGTGTATCTATGTCCATTTTTACTGGTGCATGCGATACAAGGGGATTCTTTCATATTTGTTTCCGGTTACTGTAAACACAAGCAGCGATAGCTTGTGTTTTTTTGTTTTATTTCATAGGACCAGGAGGCGTAATACAATGACTGAACAACTAATTCATTTAAATGGAATCGAGATCTGCACGGAAAGCTTCGGGAATCAGACCAATCCGGCCATCTTACTGATTATGGGAGCCCAGGCATCCATGATATGGTGGGAGAAAGAATTCTGTCAACGTCTGGCAGATGACGGACGATTTGTTATCCGTTATGATAATCGTGATGTCGGGCGCTCCACCACGTATGAACCCGGCAATCCCGGGTATACCTTTGAGGATATAGCGGATGATGCCATGTATGTACTCAATGCATACGGAATTGAACGCGCCCATTTGGTGGGTATCTCCATGGGTGGAATGCTGTCTCAAATAATAGCACTGCGGCATCCTGAGCGTGTCCAAACCGTTACCCTGATGATGACGTCTAACTTCGCACCAGATCTGCCTCCGATGGATGAAAAAGTGATCGCTTTTTTCACCAATATGGTAACAACAGACTGGTCGAATGAGCAAGCTGCAGTTGATTTCACGCTAGAAAAATGGAAAGTTCTTGCAGGCTCGAAGCACTCGATGGATTCGGAAAAAATCATTCGTTTAGCAAAAGAAGAAGTACAAAGAGCCCGTAACCTGCCCAGCATGAATAATCACGCTCTTCTAACGGGCGGAGAGTCATATTTGGTTCGGACGGGCGAAATCAGCGTTCCTGCTCTTATTATCCATGGTACGGAAGACCCGATTATCCCTTATGCACATGGAGTCCATCTGGCAAAAGTCATACCTTGTGCAGCCCTTCTTACATTGGAAGGGACAGGTCATGAAATTCATTCTGATGATTGGGATGTTATCATTGGTGGGATTTCGAATCACACGGAGGGTGTCTGATGCTCAAGCTAGGAACAGGGGGCTACGGCTTTCTCGGCTTTCTCAATGCCTTCGGCAACAATGGCCGGCAATAACTCGAACCAGGATGGAAAGGGGAGACATGAATGTTATTGAATTTGACTGAACGCGTAAAATATACTCAAAAAAAATTGAGATTACTAACCATTTCGAGTGTACTTACAGAGTTTGACTCCCATATAATGGGTTTGGATGAGGCTAAAAGAATGCTTAAATATGAAAAGATGGCCATGAGTCCCTTTCAATTTTATCGCGGCAGTGCATATTTATTTTATTTTGATATAAGCCGTGAATGGTTCCCTTACCATAGTTCACCACAGCGACCGACGTGGATCCAAGGAGATTTGCACTTCGAGAATTTCGGCGCTTTTCGCAGTGAAGCAGGACGTATTGTCTTTGATGTTAACGATTTCGACGAAGGCTATACGGGGTCGTATTTGAATGACCTGTTGAGGATGTGTGTGAGCCTTGCTTTAGTAGGCCGCATGAAGGAGTTTGGACTTGATGTTCAAAAGGATCTTCTCGATGAATACTTATCAGCTTATGTGAAGCAAATTCGAAGATTTGCGAAGCGTAAAGAAGATCCGCATGACGCCGTCTACGATGTGAGAGTGACCGATGGTCCAATTCGCAAGTTGCTGAAAAAGATGGAGAAGCGAGTAGCAAGTCATCTTCTCGAAGGGCTAACTGAGTTACAGGAGGGAGGTCGCCAATTCATCTGGACGGAGGAAATTCAGCAGCCTACTGCACAAGAGCGGGACATGCTCATTTCGGGTTGGAGCGATTATTTGAGTACCTTGAATCCAAAAACGAAGAAGCCAAATGCATATTACCAGATCAAAGATATTGCTGTGAAACACGGTTCAGGCACTGCCTCTATCGGTCTTACACGTTTCTATGTACTGATTGAAGGAGAAGCGGGTCCGCAAGCACTCGACGATATCATTATTGAGGTGAAGGAGGTACGGGCTCCAGTACCGGCTTACTTTATGCCATATAATGAGCTCTTCTGGGCAGAGTACGCTCATCAAGGCAAGCGTGTGATTATGACGCAGCAGGCGATGCATCACGAAGCGGATCCTTTTCTTGGTTATATGACGATGGAAGGCCGGCACTTCTACGCTCGCGAGCGTTCCCCATTCAAAAAGAAGCTAAAGCTCGAAAAGATTGAATCCTTCGATGAATGGCAGAGCGTCATCAACTGCATGGGAGAAATTACAGCTAAAATGCACGCTCGCGCTGATGTCGATGTGCAGCAGGGCATCTTGTCTCATCACAGCGAGGACGAGATCGTACAGGCGATTGGTGCAGATACAGATGCATTTCGCGAATTCATAGCCAATTGGGCTCTTTCGTATGCCCATCAAGTAGAAGAAGATTATGTACTTTTTATCGAGTGGTTGAAGCAACGGGCTTGATTAGCTTTCAGAATGAGGTGAATTGGATGTCATACCATATCGTTCTAAGTAATTAGTTTTCGGGCTGGGTAAAACGCGTGCCAGTTGTCAAGGGGATATTCTGCCTTCTTGATTAATGAAAACTAGAACTTTGAATGGTGTCGGGTTGATATCAGTAATATATATTAAAGCCAAGGACACTAGGGTGCATGGAAACAGAACGATGAAATTTCATTTGTTCCTTCTTGCACATGGATGCTGAAAAAATCGTTTTTCCTGAGTTCTTTTTTAATGTGGTATCCTGTCGGCACAGTGAGTTTTATGCAAAAGAAGTTACAAAAGCCTTAGTGAATGATGGTGTATTCTTAACTCAGCAGGTAAGTGAAAACGATAAATTAAACATTAAACAAGCTTTCGGAAGAGGGCAACAATTTAATATTGAGGAAGGGTTTTTGAAAAATAAGTGTATATCAGAATTAGGTGATGCTGGATTTAATGATATCCAATATTATGAATATGATGCCACACAGTATTTCCAAACTTACGGGGATTTGGTCTTCTTTTTGAGATATACTCCTGTTATACCTAACTTCGGGCAAACCGATAGTGATTTTGCTATACTTCAAGAATTCATTGATGCAAATCAAACAGAGAAGGGAATACGGACTAATTCAAAACGCTTTATGATAGTAGCAAAGAAATAAGATGGGAAGAGATGCTGTATAAAAGAAGTATCAGTTTCAGTAACTTGCTGCGCAGCCGCTCCTTGTATTTATTTGTAAATTAGATTCAACTTTGTTGAAAGATAAAAGACCCTTTGGCCGCCCCTCGAGTTCGTATTGAAATTCTGGTTGTAAAGCCTGGTGATTGAAAGCCAATTCTGGCAATACCATACGGTCTTACCGTAATAGTCACAGTTCCACTCAAGAGAAGAACGAAGGATTTGCTGCTGTTGTTAGCAATTGCCAGCGTTCCACCCACTCCTAGCGGGATCACTGCTAACGTGTGGGTGCCGGAATTTGGGAAGTTAAATGATTTCGTTATGTTTAATTTTTTCCCGGGCTGTTCAACGATAGGTAATGTAGGAACTGTTCGTTTGATAACGGATACGATAGTGGCTTGCTATTTTAACAGCTCCTCTTTTATTTTCATTGAAGTACGGGACACGATAGTATAGGAGTTGTTTTAAAAAAAGCGTTTACAAGGGAACATACGTGCGCTATAATTTTTATGGATAAAAATACCAAGTCAGAACATTCACGTACATATCAACCCCACACCAAAATAAGGAGAATGACTACCCATGATTATCGAAACAAAAATCATCGAAAAACCTGCCTTCAGCGTTGTTGGGATTACCGAAACGATTCATTTTGATATGTCTGTGCCACCGTCCGAGAACGCCATTGCCAAGCTGTGGAGTAAATTCATTAAGCGTATTCCAGAGGTTTCTAGTCAGCTCGGCTGGCGAAGCTACGGACTCATGCTGCAAAATCCGGACAACCCGCCCGGCGGGCCTTTCAATTATACGGCCTCTGTGCAAATCTTTCAGGACGGCGATATTCCCGAGGGCATGACGCGCATCGAAGTACCGGCTGCGCGCTATATCGTACTGACGCATCGGGGTCCTCTTGACGGTATCGGAGATGCCTTTGGGCATTTTTGGGGACATTGGCTACCGAACAGTCCTTACGAATACGACGGTGGTACCCGCACTGGTAAATATGAATTCGAGTTTTATGATCAGCGTTATACACAGCCGGATGATCCAAACGCCGAGATAGACTTGTATTTCCCTATTCGCACGAAATAAACCAAGGAGGTCACGCGGAAGTATGCAACTACCTGGTTTGTTTTATTTGCTCGACACAATCTTTGATCGTATCAATGACGACTCTTGGTTCTGAAAATTGAGGGAAATGCCCACTTTTTTCAGCGGGGATATGTTTGCTTTGTTTAGACAATGAAAGTAGTTCCAACTGATGCTCTATTCGTTTTATACGAACTTCCTCTGGAATCATACGATTTTCTTTCCCGCCTGTAATCACATATACAGGGATGTCGGGAAATCGATCGATTGCATGGATTTGTTCCACCGTTTTTTTAACAAAATGAACTTCATTGAATTGTTTATGGGAAGAAAAGGAATCAAACATCGAGAACATCTTGTTAATTGCTTTTACTATCTTACCTTGATATTCATCAAGGCATATATCTTTCGGATGGCTGGATTCTAAAAAGACAATGCCAGCTACTTCGTTTGGGTAACGTCTTGCATATAAATTTGCATATAATCCCCCCAATGAATGTCCAACTAGCAAGAATGGAGGTTCAAATCCTGATATCTTCAATGCCTCCCGTAACGTTTCGACTATCGTGAGTCCATCTTGGGGTTCTTGAGGCTTATCACTACCAGTAACACCAAAACGATTATAGGAAAATACTGACGATGACTCTGAAATTTCAGGCAGTATTTTCATCCAACCTTCTATGGGTCCAGAACCGCCGTTAATTAATACAATATTGGGTTTGCCGTTCCCGCTAATATTACATTGTAACTTCCCTCTTGATGTTTCCAATTTAGATATCTCTATTGCCAATGCACGACACCTCACTTTGTATGGCTGCATTCACATTAGTAATACGATCATAACGGATGCGGGTTTCTATTATTTGGGAATTCATCAAAAGGGTGGGTGCACGGGAGGCGCACTTACTATGTAATATTACACAATTGGATCGCACTTAACGAGGTGGAAGCAGTGAAGATAAAACGTGCTTGATTTGGGTAAATATGGGTTTGATTTGTCCATGGCAAGCCACTGAATGATCATGTTAAGTTAAGAAAAAACTGTAAACAGAAATATGAAAGCGATTACATTATTGACTTTAGATCTGTTCCAAAGGAGTGAATCTGATGCTTGATGTCTTGCTGGTCGATGATGAGCCGCTCGTGCTTGAAGGACTGAAAACGATGATTGATTGGGAAAAGTATGGCTTTCGTGTTTGCGGGGAAGCGACCGACGGTTCCGATGCGTTTGCTTTCATCCAAATGAGATGTCCGCACGTCGTCGTGACGGATATTCATATGCCTGTTTTAAACGGTCTGCAGCTCATTGAACAGTCCAGACAACTGCTGCATGCCCCCCCAAAGTTTGTCATCCTGAGCGGCTATGATGATTTTCAATTTGTCCAAACGGCCATGCGATATCATGTGAGCAGTTACATGTTGAAGCCGATCGACGATGAAGAAATCGATGACCTCCTGCAGAAGCTCCATGAGGAAATTGCCGAAGAATCGAAGCGTGATAAGGGGAATTTGCGGGGACAGGAGCTCTGGTTGAACCGTGCCGTCCAGCGAATGCTTGCAGGCGTGTGCGATGAGAGGGACATCAGTTGCGTTAAGCGTTTGCTTGGCGTTGGAGATCAAGAGGAGATTGCTTGTATGCTGGTGGAGCGGACAGGAATGAAGATTGGGGAGAGTGAGATGCATGCTTGGAAAAATGACGTTCAAGCTTGGCTTATGGCAAACTTTCCGGGTCAACTGCTCCACTTGCTTGGGGATGGTATCGGGAAACTTGTTCTGATTGTCCGAGGAAAAGGGGGATTACCGAAGCGGATGGCAGCCGGTCTTCTATCCAACCCATCGATTCTTTTTTATGGATGTCCGATTGCTATTTATGTTAGCGAGAACCGGCCAGGCATGGAGTTTGTATATCAGGGTTCTCGAAGAGAGATTGACATCAGCGAAGCAGACTTGAAACCGCTTCTTCACGAGATTGACAATGGCCAAGCGGATGGGATTCGTCATCAGGTGCTCGAACTTTTCTCACAGTTTGGCGAAGGCCGGAAGCCTATAGAATCGGTGAAGCTGCTTATCGAGAACCTGAAGGTAGAATTGATGAAACTGGTTACGGACATACAGGCCGACATCCATGAGTTCGGTCCAAAGCTGTTTTCTCTGGATCGTGGCGAGCATTTTGGAAACTTGCAGCAGCTCGAACGTCATGTGCAAGATCTCTGCGGCTATACCGCGTCGTATATGCAGGAATGGCGGCGGCTGAACACGGGTAATGTGATCGGGCAAATCATTAACTACGTCAATAAACACTTTAAGAGGAAACTTCAGTTGCAGCAGGTTGCAGAGCAATTTCATCTGAATCCGGTCTACCTGGGCCAGTTATTCAAGAAAACGACCGGTATGACGTTCAATGAATACATTCACGTCAAGCGAATAGAGGAAGCCATGAGGCTGCTAAAGCGTCCTGCTAGGAGTATATCGGATATAGCATTCAGCATCGGCTACGAAGACCCCGATTATTTTGTAAGAAAATTTAAAGCGATTACAAACTGCTTGCCATCTTCCTACAAAACAAAGGAAAGCGCAGGACCAACCAAACAGTCCCATTGATGGAAGGAAGCGCGTTAATGAGAAACCCTCATTTTTTCAACAAAGTCAACGACATCCCGCTCAGTTATAAATTTATGTCCATTTATTTATTTTGCGTGCTAATTCCAATTATTTCTATTAATATTTTGTTCTTCGAAAGGATCTCCCACAACATCAAGGCAAGGGAACTGCAAAACCTGGAAATTTCCCTCGACAGGGCGAAAAAGGATATTAACGGACTTATCGAAGGAGCTGTGGCCATTAGCCACGCGGTTGCGACGGATCGCATCATGTACGAAGCCCTGGATAAGAAATACGGTAGTCCCGTTGATTTTTACGATGCATATAATAGCCTGCTCAAAGATAAAGTCAACCACTATATGCCCGTTAATAAGCAAATCGAGCAAATTAGCGTGTATACAACAAATGAGAGTATTCAAAGCGGTGGCAACTACTTTAAGTTGGACGAGAGTGTCCGGAAAAGCGAATGGTACAACCGGCTTTTTGCAGCCGGAGGCAAGGTTCTTCTCTACGCCTACAGAGATGCGGCTCCATATAAAAACAATTATTATATCCCTCATTTCAGCATTATTTCGCGGTTGGAGGCATTTGACGATGCAAGTATGTTTGCCAAAGTGCTGAAGATCGATCTTAATCTGAACAAATTTTATGATGTTATCGTTCGTGAAAGGGACTATATACAGATGTACCTGATCAATGAAAAAAATCAGATTGTCGTTTCTTCCATTGAAGGCTACCAGATGGATAAAAATGATGCTTATACCACTTTTGAGCGCGATCGACTGGATCGGCGAAAGGATAGCATGCTCTTTGACATGCCGCTCGGCGGCGTTTCGTATACGAGCGGCTGGAGGCTCGTCGGTCTGGCGAACACGGATCGAATGACGAATGCACTAAAAGAATCTCGCAGCTTTATTATTCTGCTGGCCGCTGCCAGCACGCTAATAACGTCCGTTTTAACGGCCATCATGCTTCGTTCGTACTACTACAGGGTCAAGCGTTTATCAAGGCATATGGAAAAGGTGAAAAATGAGAAATTTGATCTGATCGAATTGCATGAAGGCCGGGATGAAATCGGCGAATTAATTCGAAATTTCAACCGGATGACGTCCAAGATCAATTCATTGATTAATGATGTTTATAAGCTGGAAATCCAGAAGAAGGACCTGGAGCTGGAACGAATCAGAGCGGAATTGAATTTCTTGCAGAGCCAAATGAATCCTCATTTTCTATTCAACACCTTGAATGCAATTCTTGTGGTATGCACGAGAAACCATTACACCGACGTCACGGAAATTATCAAAAGCTTGTCCAAAATATTAAGAAGGCTGCTTAGCTGGAAGGACGACCTCGTATCGCTGCAGGAGGAAGTGCTTTTTACCGAGATGTATTTGAAAATCGAAAAATTCCGCTTCGGGGACAAATTCAGTTATCATTTCGCCGTAGATGAGGAAGCATTTGCCTACAAGATTCCGAAAATGAGCCTCCAGCCGCTCGTCGAAAACGCGTGCAAGCACGGTCTCCAAACGATCAAAAGCCCCGGTATGATTCATATTTCCATTAGGTTGAACGATGACAAGCTCAAAGTAAGCATTACCGACAACGGTATCGGTATGGACAGTGCTACGATTAAAAAAATTATGATCAATATGACCAGCGAGACGGAGGTGAGCGGGAATATTGGCATCCGCAACGTTTATCGGAGGCTGAAGCTTTATTATGAGGAACGAGTGCGATTTGACATCGCAAGTACACCGAGTGAGGGGACTGAGATTTTTTTCGAAATTCCTCTTATGCGTCTCACTCATTAACCGTATAAGAAAGGGGAATGTAAGTTATGTTTAACGTGCTGCTGGTGGATGATGAACCGCGCGCTCTCGAAGGGCTTCAACTGATGATTGAATGGCAGGCTCTCGGGTTTCAAATATGCGGGACATGCAGCAACGGTGCGGAGGCTTTGGAGATCATCGATAAGCTAAGTATCGATTTGGTCGTTACCGATATCCGTATGCCGGTGATGGACGGCCTGAGCCTGATTGCAGAGGTTAAAGCGAAACAAGGGAAGACTGTGAAGTTCGTCATCGTAAGCGGCTACGGCGAATTTGAGTACGCTAAGCGGGCAATGCGGCTGGGCATCCATCATTATATCCTGAAGCCGGTCATTGCTGAGGAGGCTTCGGAGCTGTTGCACATCATCGCACAAGAGCTGGAAGCGGAGTCAGAGCTGGTCCATATGAGAGCAGTTGCCGATGAAGAGGAGGCGGTAGCTCAGCTTGCGGGCATCCTGCATGGTGTCGGGGATGATATTTACAACTCAGAGACGCTCAAGGAGCTGTCGAAAAGGAGCGTGGAGTGGGCGTGCGTGCTTGTTGAGGCCGAAGACGCGTATCGTTGGGTAGTCAAAGAAGCCGCCCGGCAGTATATTTCAGCCTGTCAATTGCCGATGTTCCTGATCGAGATCGGAAGGGGGGCGTTCTGCGTCGTTATCGGAAGCGGCGATGAACGCGGCGACTGGCCGGACAAGATCGCAAAAGGGTTGTTCCAAGCACTGTTGCCGAGAGTATCCGAAGGCTTTTTTGTGGCGGCGGGCCAGCCCTCGCTGGATCTGGCATCACTGCACAGCTCTTATCTGACTGCGCAGGAAGCTATGAATGGCAAATTTTTTTGCGATAAGCCTTGCGTGCTTTTCTACAGTGGAAACAAGCATAGGGGCTTCAGCTTTCGTTTCGAAGAAATTCAGACCGCATACCGGATTATGGACGCTATGGAGAGCTTCGACGATGATCGGCTGAATGACGGAATCGATGCGGCTGAGAGAGCTTTTCACGAAAAGCAGCTAGCGCCGGAGATGGTAAAGATGATCGTCATTCATATTATCTACAGGAGCATAAGCCTGATCAGGGAAATGGATGGAGACCCCCAAAGCCTGCTGCGCATGAACGGGATTGCGGAGCTCGAAAGCAGCGCGATGTCTTTGTATGAAATGTTTCGTTTACTGAGAAGGTTTTGCTTGCAAAGTTTGGAGGAGCTGAGGGCGCTTCGGGACAATCAGTCACGAGGTATCATCCATGAAATCAACGCGTATATGAAGAACCATTATTGTGAAAGTCTGACGATTAAAGAGCTGGCTGAGAAGTTTTACATCCATCCCGTTTATTTGGGTCAACTGTTTGCGAAAAAAAACGGGGTCAGCTTCAACGAATTCTTGCATGACCTAAGGATCGGGGAGGCAAAGCGGCTTTTCAAGGAAACGGATCTGAAGTCGTATCAGATCGCGGAGCGGGTTGGCTACGCCAATTACGACAAGTTTATCAAGCAGTTTGCCAAACGTCTGGGCATGAATCCTAACGATTTTAGGAAAAGTCTTTAGACAAGCAGCGGGGTGCAGCCGTTTTAGATAAACGGGGACATTGTTCCGATCTAAGATTTTTCAGGATATTCCTTTAATCGGGAAATGGTTTGCTGAGGGATTCGTTTCTATAATGAAAGAGGTTACATGAAAGGGTTTACATGACCGCGATTGTAATACAAAACCTTTAAAGGGGTGCAACTATGGGGGGAAAAGTAAGATCTGCTTTGATCTCCGGCAATATTGCCGTTTTGGCTCTTGGCGCTCTGCTCGCCGGATGCAACAGTCAGGCTGGTTTGAACGGGACTGGCTCGACGTCTTCGCCTGCTACGTCAGCTGCAGCCACCAATGCCGCCGGGCAAGCCGGCAAGGTGGAGTCATTTGAAGTGACCGCATATATCGGCGAAGCGCTTCAGCAGCCTACACCGGATAATAAGATTTATAAACTGATGAAGGAAAAGCTTGGCGTTACGTTCAAGTTCGATTTCCTTGCAGGCGATTCCAAGCAAAAAATGGGCGTTATGGTTGCAGGCGGGGATTATCCGGATTTGCTGTCAGGAAATACGACGTTTATCGATGCAGGCGCTTACATCCCGCTTGAGGATCTTATTGAGAAACATGCTCCGAACTTGAAGAAGCATTATGAGCCGTACTGGAACAAAATGAAGGATCCGAAGGACGGGCATATTTATATTTTGCCGAATTACGGCCGTTACTATGGCAAAGTGCAAAGCACTTGGTACGGAGGTCCTGCCTTCTGGATTCAAAAAGCGGTCCTGAAGGAATTCGGCTATCCGAAAGTGAAGACGCTTGACGAGTACTTTGATTTGATTAAGAAGTATAAGGAAAAATATCCGCAAATCGACGGTAAACCAACGATTGGTTTCGAGGTTCTGAACCATGACTGGAGAAACTGGGGGCTGTTGAATCCGCCTCAGCATTTGATCGGTCATCCCAATGACGGCGGGGTTGTTGTCAAAGACAATGTGGCGCAAATTTTTGCCGATAAGGACTATGCAAAGAAATATTACAAGAAGTTGAACGAAATGAATCAGGAGGGTCTGATCGACAAGGAAGCCTTCGTACAGAACTACGACCAGTACATGGCTAAACTCTCCGCAGGCAATGTGCTTGGCATGTTCGATCAGCACTGGAATTTCCAAAAAGCGGAAGATTCCTTGCATACCCAGAAAAAGTTCGAAAGAGAATATGTCGGGTTGCCGCTCGTGTATGATACGAATACCAGGGATTACTATCTGGACCGCCCGCCTCTCAATCTGAATAACGGATTCGGCATCAGTATCAAGGCCAAGGATCCGGTTAAAATTATTAAGCTTCTCGATACGACAATGACAGAAGAATGGCAAAAAATTCTCAGCTGGGGCATCAAGGGCGAGGATTATCAGGTTGATGACAAGGGAAGATTTTCAAAAACACAAGAACAAAGGGATCGTACTGCGGATGCCACATGGAAGCTTGCCAATAAAGCGGATGCCTTTTTCGGCTATGCACCAAAGATGCAGGGAACCTTCTCGGACGGGAACGCCACCTCTTCAGGCGATCAGCCTGAAGAATACTTCGCAGGCTTGAACGACTATGACAAAGAAGTGTTAAAGGGATACGGATTCAAAACATACGTCGAATTCTTTAGTGATCCTCCTGAAAATCCTGTGCCTTATCCGGCTTGGACAATCAATCAGATCGATGGGTCTCCGGCGAAAATCGCCAGCACTAAACTGAATGACTTGGCGACCAAATATTTGCCGAGAGCCGTTTTATCGAAGCCGGATCAGTTCGATGCTGTCTGGGACGAATACGTCGCTCAAATCGGCAAAGCAAATCCGAAGGCTTATGAGGACCGGATCAATGAACAAATTCAGTGGAGACTAAAAAACTGGAGCAAGTAAGTGTCTGATAACCGCTTAGAAGCAAGTTGCGATCAGAGGGAGATTGGGAGGTACTCTATGCACCTCCCAATTTCTTACCACATAAGAATTTATAAGTTTCCGATTAGTCGGATAGCGAAATTCTTATTGGCATGAAAAACTTCCTCTAAAAGCGGTCTGGCTACGTTGAATGGACTTCGATAGAAGTTTTTCTTATCACACACGGATAACGGAGCGTGGAGAACCATATGGCTGAGATACTAGCGAATCAGGATACAGGAAGGCGAACCAATGTTCGAAGATCTTCAAAGGTCATGTTTGACTGGACGACGATAAAAAGCCAGAAGCAGCTCATTTTCATGTCGGTTCCGCTCTTGTTCTATATCGTCCTTTTTGCCTATGTGCCCGTTTGGGGCTGGCTGATGGCTTTTCAAAATTTTAAGCCTGCCAAGGGATTTTTCGATCAAGAGTGGGTCGGATTTAAGCATTTCAAGTTCCTGTTCACAGACGATACGTTCCTTCGAGTCATGCGAAATACGATCGGGATGAGCTTGATCAATCTTGTGCTGGGCTTCGTTAGCGCAATTGTGCTTGCGTTATTGCTGAATGAAATCAAGAATTTGCTGATGAAGCGATTGGTGCAAACGATCTCGTATTTGCCGCACTTTTTGTCGTGGGTTATTGCCGCAGGTATCGTGGCGACTTCGCTGTCGATTAACGACGGTATTGTTAATACCGTGCTGCTCAAGCTTCATATCATCGATGAGCCGGTTTTGTGGCTGAGCGAGGGTAAATATTTCTGGGGCATTGTCGGCGCCTCCAACGTGTGGAAGGAAGTCGGGTGGAACACGATCATCTACCTGGCCGCTATCGCTTCGATCGATCCGTCGCTCTATGAAGCTGCTGATATGGACGGCGCAAACAGGTATCAGAAGATGCTGTACATTACGCTTCCGGGCATTAAGGCAACGTTCGTCATTTTACTGATTATGTCCATCGGCCATATCCTGGACGCAGGCTTCGAAATCCAGTATTTGCTTGGAAACGGCCTGGTTGCGGACTGGTCGGAAACGATCGATATTTTTGTCTTGAAATACGGCATCGCCCAGTTCAACTATTCGATGGCCACCGCAGGGGGCATATTTAAAACAGTTGTCAGCGTCACGCTGCTGCTCATGGCCAACTGGATTGCCAAGAGATTGGGAGAAGAGCGGCTATTATAACGCCAAAGGTAGGTGCCATCATGGTAAAATCGGGAAAAACGGGTGGAATTGAGCCCGTCTTGTTTAGCACGGCGAATTCGGTAGTCATGCTGCTTTTAGTTATCATTACGTTGTATCCTTTCATGAACACGATCGCCGTATCCTTTAACGACGGGATGGATTCGATCAGGGGCGGCATTTATTTATGGCCCCGCGTTTGGACGCTGCAAAATTACAAAGCTATTTTCATATCCGGAACCGTTTATCACGCATTTCTGGTGTCTGTCGCCAGAACGCTGCTGTCCACGGCGCTAAACATTTTCTTAACGACAATGCTGGCATACGCTTTAAGCCGCAAGGAGTATATTTATCGTAAACCGATCACGCTCATCTTCGTGCTTACGATGTATTTCCACGCAGGTCTCATTCCGGGTTACTTCCTGATCAAGGGGCTAGGACTGCTGAACAGCTTTTGGGTTTACATCCTCCCGTCCATGATCAGCGCATTTAACCTAATCGTCATTCGAACTTATATGGGTACATTACCGGATAGCTTGGTGGAATCCGCGAAAATGGATGGAGCCGGTGACTTTCGTATATTCCTTCAGATCATTTTTCCGCTGTGCAAGCCGGTGCTCGCTACCATCGCCTTGTTCGTGGCGGTAGGTTCGTGGAACACCTGGTTCGATACGTTTTTGTACGCATCCTCACAGCCGCAGCTGAGCACTCTTCAATATGAGCTGATGAAATTGCTGGCATCGACACTGAATTCAAACAGCGATCCGAGTCTGATTAACGGCGCCGGAATGACCAAGGATACGGCAAGCGGTATGGTAACGCCAATATCGATCAGAGCCGCTATTACCATTGTAGCCGCAGTTCCGATCTTATTCGTCTATCCGTTCCTGCAAAAATATTTTGTTGTCGGATTAAATGTAGGCAGCGTGAAGGAGTGACCTCGTGCACGATCCTATAAAAGGAGTTGTTAAT
This sequence comes from Paenibacillus sedimenti, assembly GCF_014534655.1. GTDB lineage: Bacteria > Bacillota > Bacilli > Paenibacillales > NBRC-103111 > Paenibacillus_E > Paenibacillus_E sedimenti. The sequence goes on along the minus strand of NZ_JACVVD010000009.1, from coordinate 85,991 downwards.
TACGTGAAAATGGTATCAAAGTTCCTGACTGGCATGATTCTTTCGTTTGTCTTACTGTTATCCGCTGTTATGCCGCAAAGCTCCGCAATTGCTGCCGGTACGCCGGAACCGGTGCTGAGTTCCGACTTTGAGGATGGCACCTCACAGGGGTGGACGCCCAGAGGGAGCGTCTCCCTGACCGTAAATTCCAATGAAAAGCAAGGGGGCGATTCGAGCCTTCATGTAGACAATCGTCAGGCGACATGGCATGGAGCAAGCCATGACCTGACGGGCAGTCTGAACTCAGGCCAGAAGGTGCATGTATCCGCGTGGGTCATGTTTAATAACGGGCCGGCCGAGCAGACGCTTTCGCTTTCTTTTCAAAGAGGCTTTACATCAAGCTCCGGGAAAAGCGATAAGTATGATAATGCCGCACAGGTCAAAGCGGTTAAAGGGGTTTGGACGAAGCTGGAAGGTGATTATACAGTCCCTGTTGATGCCGACATGAATCGGATTTCCATATATTTTGAAACGCCTTGGAATTCGGCGCCTACATTGGATGATCTGATCGGCTTTTATCTTGATGACATTGCAGTTACGCCCGTGAGCGCCTCGGGAAGCGGCAACGTCGTATTTGCATCGGATTTCGAGGACGGCACGAAGGGAGCTTGGGGCCCGCGAGCCGGCGAAACGCTGACCGTGGTTAATAGTGTTAAGCACAGTGGTAACTTTAGCCTGGAAGTATCCAACCGGACTGCTACATTTAACGGACCGTCCCGCAGCTTATTCGGCATGGTGAAGCCGGGAAAAATGTATCATGTGTCGATGTGGGCCATGTATAAGGAAGGGCCGGCTTCGCAGGGCGTATCCGGTTCATTGGAAAAAGAATTCAATCATGATGCAGGAAGCCGGAAGTACGAAACTTTCACTACGGTTAATTTGAACAAAGGGGAATGGAAGCAGATCCAGGGCGATATCATCATTCCGGATGATTCGACGCTATCGGATATCAAGCTATATGCGGAAACCCCTTGGAAGCCGGACAATCAAACGACGCCTAGCGACCTGATTACATTTTATATTGATGATGTAACCGTAACCGAATCCGCTATCATCGACATTCAACGAGATATCCCGGATCTGCATTCGGTGCTCGATCCGTATTTTCCAATCGGAGCCGCAATTGATCCCGTCGATGTTTTGAATGCTTCGGACATTCACTCCGCCCTGATCAAAAAACATTTCAAAAGCTTGACGGCTGGCAACTTCATGAAGCCGGACGCGCTTCAACCGGTCGAAGGAAACTTCGTCTGGACAAATGCCGACAAGCTCGTGCAGTTTGCAGAGGCGAACGATATGCTCGTGAGAGGGCATACGCTACTATGGCACAACCAAATCCCGGCATGGTTTTTTACCGATCCGGCAGATTCGGGTAAGCCGGCCACAAGAGAGCAACTGCTAGCCAGATTGGAAACGCATATTAAAACGGTGGTAAGCCGTTATAAAGGCAGAATCCAGCATTGGGATGTTGTTAATGAAGTATTGAACGAGGATGGCGGACTCCGAGGAGCAGATACCGGCTCCAAGTGGAAAGGCATTATTGGCGATGTGGATGGCGACGGCTACGACAGCGATTACATTGAGCTCGCTTTCAAATACGCGCACGAAGCCGATCCGGATGCCAAGCTCGTCATCAACGATTACAATCTGGAGAGCTCGAACGCCAAGTTAAACGGCATGGCTGCCTTAGTGAAAAGATTGCTTGCCAAGGGATTACCTGTGCATTCGGTAGGCTTCCAAATGCACATTTCCAATACCGCCCCGAGCATCGAACAGATGAGAAGCGCCATGGAGAAGATTGCCGCTCTCGGCGTCAAGATTCAGTCAACCGAGCTCGATATCTCGATTTATTCGAATTCAACCGAGAGCGAGAAGCCGGTAACGGACGATATTCTGTTGGAACAGGCAAAGCGTTATCGCGAGCTGTTTGAGATGTATAAACAGGGAGCGCAGAAGGGATATCTGGAATCGGTTACGATCTGGGGAATGGCCGACGACGGAACCTGGCTGGATAATTTCCCTGTTAAAGGGCGCAAGGATGCTCCTCTGCTGTTCGACAGGCAGCTTCAGGCGAAGCCCGCCTATTGGGGGATCGTCGATCCTTCGAAGCTTCCGGTATATCGAAACCAAATACGGGCTGCACAAGGGACGCCTGTAATCGGATCTGGCGCATATCCAGCCTGGAGCGCTTTGAAACCGGTATCGGTTGATACCCTGGTAAGCGGACAGCAGGGAGCGACGGCGGAAGCGAAAATAATGTGGGACGACAACCATTTGTATGTACAACTGCAAGTAAGAGACAGTACGCCTAACAACAATGACAGCATAGAAATTTTCATCGATCCGAACTACGATAAATCAAGTATGTATTTGCCCGATGATCTGCATTATACAATCGGTTTCAACGGCAATGGACCGGCGGATATTCAGCGCACAGTCACAGCGATTCCCGGCGGTTATGTCGTGCATGCAGCTATTTCGCTCAGCAAAGACGGTGCGGCGCTAAGCAAAGGCGACAAGCTGGGCATCGACTTTCGCGTGAACGACGACCAAGGCGGCGGCGCAGTAGCTTCCTCTGCGGTGTGGAACGATTATACGAATCATCAGAACACGGATCCATCCAAGTTTGGGGATGTTGATCTCGGCAATGCCGTCAAGATGACGGAAACCATTTATGGCACACCGGTCATCGATGCCGTGTTTGACGAGCTTTGGAGCAACGGTCATGCCATTAGCACCGAAATATGGGTTCAAGGAACGTCAGGCTCTACAGCTGTGGCCAAAACGGCTTGGGATGAAAACTACTTGTACGTCATCGCTGACGTAACGGACAGCTTGCTTAGCAAAGTGAGCCGGAACGCTTATGAACAGGATTCCGTGGAGCTTTTTATCGATCAGAACAAGCATCAAAGCTCTTTCTATGAAACGGATGATGCCCAGTACAGAGTTAACTACGACAATGAGGCAACGTTTTCGGAGAACGGAGATCAACCGCGATTCAAATCTGCGACCAAGCTGACCGACCATGGCTATATCGTGGAGACGGCTATTCCGTTTACCGCGATCACGCCTGAGATCGGGATGCTGCTCGGATTCGATCTGCAGGTGAACAACGATCATACCGGCAGCGGTAAACGAGACAGTGTCGCCATCTGGTGCGACCCTTCCGGAAGCTCCTACCGGGATACGTCCGGCTTAGGCACCGTACAGCTTGCCCCGGAACCAATAACTATCGCTTACCTGAAAAAGCTTGTCAATCGGTACGCGATTGATGGATCGATCGACAACGGCGGGATAGCAAACAGCCTGCTTAAGAAGCTGGAAAAGGACAATCTGGAGCCCTTTATCAGCGAGGTAAAAGCGCAGAAAGGCAAACACATTGCAGCAGCAGCAGCAGACGTTCTATTACGTGATGCGGATAAGTTGATTCATTAAGGATTACAAATTGATTTCGTCGAAGACTCCTGCAAAAGCAGAATGCGCGACTACCTCAATATGCTTGAATCAGACTGCTTGTATGGGGATGATTATGATGCGATAATTAAAAAAATAATAGTTTTACAACCCGTGGTGATAAGACCACGGGTTGTAGCATATTAGAGGTGTGAAAACTTGACTATGAAAAAGAAAATAATACTAATCAGCATAGGGGGTGTTATAATAATTGGTTTATGGTTAAGTCATTTATTGTTAATGCGAGATTATACTATAAGACCAGGCTTCCAGGGTGATTTAAACTATGCGATCACAACCGATATCAAAAAAGATATTAGAATATTAAACATTCGGAATACGGCCAAAGAAATTTTGGTGATATATGAAATTGTCCATCCCCAAGATTATCAGTATGGTGTAGCTACATTTATTAGCCCTTATCACACTAAAAGATATAAAATGAAAAGTAACTATTTAACAGATTATAAAGATGGTATAAATGTGGCTACTGTCAATAATCGGAATAAATTAATTGCTTTTTTTTATGGTAGAAATAAAGCTGATCTTTATAAAGTTGTGGCTTATTACGGAGAGAAAAAAATGTGTGAAATGCAGAATCCAAATTCAAACCACTTCATTATCTCTTGTGAAACTGATTTGATTGATAAACCGACCATGCTGAACGTCTTCTTATATGACCAAAAGGATGCTTTGATAGAAAAAAAACAGATTCCAATTGATAATGGGATTATTAGGATCCCACCTATAGGCTAGTTGAGAGGGATGAGATTAACTAATCTTTATAACGGAGCGTCAGCACTCAGGCAATTTTCTATGCCTGGGCGCTGACGCTCCGTTTTTTTTTAAATTTTAGATTTTCGTTTGCAGACGTATAACATTCCAGGATGCTTGGGCTAATACGGCTTTGATGCGTCCATTGTCTATAGAGGTTTTGCCTCCTGAGTGTGGTACGACGTTTCGAGGGTTGGCTTTGGTATTAACCGCTTTAAGGTCTTCGTTCTCCAGAACGATATGTTCCAGCAAGCTGACTTCGCCAAAGCTTCGAATGTCGACGTCCAACTCCATGCGCTCAGTTAGATGACGATTGACAGCGAATATCGTAATATGGCCCTGCTCTTCATTATATACACTGATAGCTTCCAGATAGGGAACATCTGTGAAATCCTTGGTATCGTGTTTCGGTGAAGAAATGATAGGATGAAGCACGGTGCCTCTGCCGTATATCGAAGCATGAAGGAACGGATAGTAAGTCGTTTGCAGCCAGAGCGGACCGCCATTTTCCGTCATGATAGGTGCGATGACATTAATAAGTTGTGCAATGCAAGCCATTTTGACGCGGTCAGCATGTTTAAGCAGGGTGATGAGGAAGCAACCGACGGCCAACGCGTCTTCATGCGTATAAACATCTTCGAATTCCGGCGGGGCGACCTGCCAGCGCTCTTCTGCGCGGCTGGACCCAATCGAATTCCATACATTCCATTCGTCCAGAGAGAGCATGATCTTCTTCTTGCTGCGTTTTTTGGCTTTTACATAGTCGCAAATCGACGCTACGCTTCCGATGAACTGATCCATATCAAGCGAGCGGGCCAGGAAGTTCGCTGTATCGTTGCTGTTGTTATTGTAATACGTATGCAAGGACAAATAGTCAACATTATCATAGGTGAGATCCAGCACGGTCGCTTCCCACTCTGCAAATGTACTCATGCCGCTTGATGAGCTTCCACATGCCACCAGCTCAATGGATGGATCGACCCAGCGCATGACCTTAGCAGTTTCATTGGCCAAGCGACCGTATTCGACGGCTGTTTTGGCTCCGATCTGCCAAGGACCGTCCATCTCGTTTCCCAGGCACCAGGTTTTAAAACGGTGAGGTTCCTTATAGCCGTGTGAGATGCGCAAATCGCTCCAGTAGGAGCCGGAAGGATGGTTGCAGTATTCGACAAGGTCTCTTGCCGCATCGATGCCGCGAGTGCCGAGATTAACAGCCATCATGACTTCCGATCCAACCAGCTTGGCCCAATCGGCGAATTCATTGGTACCAACTTCATTCGTCTCCGTTGTCCACCATGCCAGCTCTAACAGTCGTTTCCGTTTGTCCTTAGGTCCAACGCCGTCTTCCCAATTATAGCCTGAAACGAAATTTCCGCCCGGATATCGAATGATGGGAACTTGCAATGCACGGATGGCTTCGAGCGCATCGCGCCGGAATCCATTCTCGTCTGCAGTTGGGTGGCCAGGCTCGTAGATGCCGCCATAGACCGCGCGTCCCAAGTGCTCGATAAAAGATCCGTATAGACGGGGATCGACGGGGGAGATGGTAAAATGTTTGTCAATAAGCATGGTCGATTGAAGGGACATAGATAATTATCCTCCTAAGTTATTGTTGAATTAGTTAAATGATGAATTCAATATTATTGATATCTCATCTAATATGTATCATAATGTAATTTAAGTTACAATAATAAGATTTAGGATTCACTAAAATGCTAATTCTAAGGGTGGTTACATGTATCTAAGGACAGATTCTGCTTCACTTCAGGTTTTTGAGGCATTGGCGAGCGAGGTTCGGCTGCAAATCATAGATAAACTATTCGTGAAGGAGATGCATATAAAAGAGTTAGCGTCCGAGCTGTTTCTCAGCAGCGCGATTGTCAGCAGCCATGTCAGTAAGCTCCAGCAAGCGGGGCTGGTTGGCAGTAAAATGAAGCGGGTTAACGGAGGGACCTATAAGTATTGCTTCATAAACACGGAATATCTGCAAATTAAGCTGTCACCTGATAAAAAGGCAACGAACAACTTCAAAGAGGTGTCCGTGCCAGTCGGTCACTATACGGATTATGAGGTATGGCCGACATGTGGAATCGCCACGACGGATCGTGTGATCGGGCATTATGATAATCCGATCTATTTTATGGATCCGGAAAGGGTTAATGCCGGCATTCTCTGGTTTGCAAGAGGCTTCGTTGAGTATAAAGTACCTAATTATTTGTTTAAGGATCAAATTCTGAGTGAAATTGAAATCTCGATGGAAATTGGCTCCGAAGCTCCTCATGTGAATGAGAATTGGCCATCTGATATACGTTTTTCTCTCAATGACCAGCTGCTGGGAGTATGGACAAGCCCAGGCGATTTTGGCGAAACAAGAGGCAGGCTGACCCCGGATTGGTGGCATACGGACGTTAATCAATACGGATTAATGAAAGTTCTAAGGGTAAACGCGAGTGGTACATTCATCGACGGGCAGCGGATTTCAGACGTGCGAATCTATGATGTGCAAGCGTACGCGAAAAACTGGACGCTCCGAATAAGCGCGGAGGATGTAGAACGGGGACGAGGCGGGTTAACGCTTTTTGGCAAAGGGTTTGGTAATTATGATCAGGATATTGTAATCAGAAGCTATTATGATTGAGATGAAGAAGTGAATATAAACTGATTGAGAGCGCCATTGACCTCAGAACTCCGTTGGGATGTTTCTGAATTAAAATCATGAAGGGTGTTTGTCCCCATAAACAGATGGGGACAAACACCCTTCATGTTCTTGTAAGTATGTAAAATACTGCATTAACGACCAGCCCCCGGTTGTTGTCGTACAAATATTCCGAAAAATCAAGAAAACAGTCGAAACAGGAAATATCTGGGTCAAAATACACAGGACTAAATGCACTTACTAGAATAGTCAAACTATTATTTAATTTTAATATACCATTGGTTAAATGTATGGGTTGGTTTCATACTCTATTATGTAGGAGGTTTCATATTGAAAAAAAGCACCTTGAAAATCACTAGATTTTTACTAGCAACGAGTTTAACAGCAGGACTTTTCACAACATCATCTGCATTCGCATCAGGATCCGACTACTCAGAGGCACTTGAAGCACCGCCGGTAGATTTGAATATTGTAAACGATGAGCGTTTGGCAAAAGGATTGATGGACAGAGGACTATTAAGCAAGAGTGCAACACCTGAACAAATAGCCCAAGCAGTTAAATCTTACATAGCAGCTAAAAATAATAAAAGTGTTAAATCAAAAGAAAATAATAGTCATGATGAGATGGATAAAAAGTCGAAGGCGTTTATAGCGAAGCAAAAAGTTAAGCTTTTATCTCAGATGAACAAAGGCCAGGAGAACTATAAAAAAGGAAATCCAAATGGCACCCCCGTACCATCGGCCAAACAAGATACATACAACGGTCCTGTTCGTGAAGATAAAGTACTTGTTCTTTTGACTGAATTCTCTGACTTTAAGCATAACAACGTCATACAAGAACCTGGTTACATGTACGCAAATGATTTCAACCGTGATCATTATCAGAAGCTGATGTTTGGAGATACAGATTTCACCTTATTCGATGGCTCTAAGATCCAAACCTTCAAACAGTATTATGAAGAGCAATCCGGCGGCAGTTATACCGTAGATGGATACGTATCCGATTGGTTAACCGTTCCTGGTCAAGCTGCTCAATACGGAGATGATAACCCTGCCGGCGGTCATGATAATTTAAGCCCTAAAGGGCCTCGTGATCTAGTGAAAGATGCCCTAAATGCGGCAGTAGCAACCGGCCTTAATCTGGCTGATTATGACAAGTTTGATTTATATGATTTGGATGGGGATGGCGATCAAAACGAACCCGATGGTCTGGTTGATCATCTAATGATTATTCATGCGGGTACGGGTCAAGAAGCTGGCGGCGGACAATTAGGCGATAATGCCATTTGGTCTCACCGTTGGACTTTAAATGGTGTATATCCTATAGCTGGCACAACGGCTCAAGTTGACTATTGGGGTGGCCGTATGGCTGCTTATGACTATACCATTCAGCCTGAAGATGGTGCAGTAGGAGTCTTTGCTCATGAATTCGGTCATGACTTAGGACTGCCGGATGAGTACGATACTCAGTATACCGGACAAGGTGAGCCCGTTGCTTCTTGGTCCATCATGAGCGGCGGCAGTTGGAACGGTAAAATTGCCGGCACGGCACCTAGCTCTTTTTCACCGCAAAATAAAGAATTTTTCCAGAAAACAATGGGTGGAAACTGGGCAAATATAAGTGAAATAGATGCAGCTGACATTACGGAATCAGGTATATCTGCCATCATTGATCAAAGTGTAACGAAGTCGAAAAACCCAGGCATTGTTAAAGTCAATTTGCCGGATAAAGCCGTTCAAGGAATTCCGCCCGCATTCGGTGCACGCTATTATTACAGTACGAAAGGCGATAACCTTCATAACACACTCTCAACTCCTGAGTTTGATTTAACCCAAGCACAAACTGCTACATTTGATTTTAAAACTTTATATGATATAGAGTTTGACTATGACTACTTAACTGTTACAGCATCAACGTACAATGAACAAGTTACCCTCGATATCATTGGTGATAATGATACGAACGGCGACGCACGAGCGGAATCTACAAACGGAGCTTGGGTGGACAAGTCCTATGATTTAAGCCAATTCGCCGGCAAAAAAGTTACCCTCCAATTTGACTACGTCACGGATGGTGGGCTAGCCTTAGATGGTTTTGCAATGGATAATGCGAAATTAACCGTAAATGGTCAAGTCGTATTCTTAGACGATGCCGAAGGCGCTTCCGGTTTTAACTTGGACGGCTTTATTGTATCGAATGGTATGGAATTTAAGAAGCACTATTACTATTTGGAATGGAGAAACTACGCTGGAGCCGATAAAGCTCTTGCCTACAGCCGTGGTGTCAAATATAATACCGGACTTGTGGTTTGGTATGCAGATGACAGTTATCTGGACAACTGGGTCGGTATCCATCCAGGTCAAGGATTCCTTGGCGTCGTAGATTCACATTCTGATGCTTTAATATTCAAATTAGATGGACAGGATTCCGTCGCGCAAACGACACGTTATCAAGTTGCAGATGCAGCTTTCTCCTTGGACAAAACGCCTTCGTGGTATATCAACAACCCAACTAGAGGCGAGTATAATTATAAATCCATGCATGGTGTAGAAGAATTTTCCGATACCAAGAGCTATATGAATGCATTAATTCCGGACGCCGGACGTCTTGTACCGAATTTTGGATTGAAGTTTCGAGTTGTCGGTGAGGCTAAAGACAATTCCGCCGGATTAGTTTGGATTCATAAGTAAGGATATTTAGTTAACGAGAGCCCGCATTCTGCGTGGCTCCTTTTTTTTTTATGAACGAATCGCATTATTGATGTCATCGCACTTGAAAATCGAATATTTATTCCAACGCATTTTATGTTATCATTTCATTGACATGAGGGAATGAATGGAGGGTACGAAATGGAACTTCTTCAATTGCAATATTTTCTCGCGGTAGCTCGATTGGAACATGTGACCGAAGCTGCACGAAGTCTGCACGTTACTCAATCGTCGCTAAGCAAAACGATTCAACGACTGGAGGAGGATCTAGGGGTCCCTCTATTCGATCGAACAGGGAGGAAGCTGCGATTGAATGAGTTCGGAAGCAGGTTCCTTCGCCGTGCGGAAAGGGCTTTGTTTGAATTGGAACAGGGAAAGCAGGAGATTAGTGATTTGTCCAGCCCGGAACATGGCACAATCGAATTGGCGGTGACCAATGCAAGTACGTTGCCAAATATCCTTCGAGAGTTTCGGAAAAGGCATCCCCATATCCAATTTCATGTGCAAATGCTGACCACGCAGGAAATGGTTATGCTTCTGCATCGAGGAGAGGTCGATTTCTGCTTGTCCTCGCCTCCAATACAAGGGGATGACATTGAATGTCAAACCGTGTTCATCGACCCCATCCTTGTAGCTGTTCCAAAGGGGCATCGGCTGGCAGACCGAAGCAGCGTACCCTTGACAGAGCTTAAGGATGAATGGTTTGTCGGTGTAAAGAGAGGCTATCGTACTCGCGATTTAGTAGACTCCGTATGCAAATCGGCTGGATTTGAACCTAAATATGTGTATGAGGGAAATGAGCCTACCAGACTAAGCGCTCTTGTGGAAGCCGGAATTGGCATTGCCTTCATACCAAGTACGGCAATGAATTCACGGGAACATATCCAATATCTCCAAGTAGAGGAACACGAATTGGTACGTGAGATTGCTTTATTATGGCACAGAAGTCGGTACATTTCGCGGGCTGCTATGGAATTCCGAGAGGTAGTTGTAGAATATTTTGGGGCGATATCCAAACAAACTGACACGTAGAGATTGCAGGTGGGAGTCATTCAAAATACGGTCGGAAAACTGATTTTGCAAATATAAGCCTGACATAACGCTTGGGTTAATAAAAACGTTTGTTGAATTTGGCATTAGAATGAATGAACTGTCGCATATAAAGAAAATATAATAAATGATGGAAAAATAAGTCAGTAAAGGAGCGAGAAGAGTATGAGCCAGGCCACATTGAAAGTCGCAGGTATGACCGGCGAGCATTGTGTGAATTCTGTGGAGGGAGCGTTAAGGAATATCGGTGCCGAAGGACATGTTGATCTCGGGGTACAAACTGTAACTGTCCAGTACGACGAACGTCAGCTTTCCATGAACAATATTAAGGATGCCATCGAGGAACAAGGTTATAAGGTAGTGTAAACATACGGATAAGAAAGCGCTGGACATTCCGGCGGCTTTTTTATTTTTCGGAACAAATTCTTGTCACTGATCGATGTCAAGAATATGTACCGATTACCGCGAGCCTGTTTAGAGCCGACCATTGGGGTATGTTTCGATTTTCAGCAATTCATAAAAACAGGATTAATTGGAAAAATATAATATGTCTTTTAGAGGAAGAGCCATAGAGGCAAAAGGATGTGGGATGAAATGTCGGGAAAAACAGTCATCAACCCGAATCAGTTGTTTGCCATGCTCTTATTATTCGAAGCTTTCGGTACCGCCTTGGTTGTTCCCATCGGGTTTCGGGTGGGGCAAGGCGTCTGGCTGGCTATCCTGATTGCGATGCCGGCAGGTATTTTACTGTATCTGTTATATGACTACTTGTTGCGGCAGTATCCCGATCTAATCCTGAGCGGATATTTACGTGTCATTTTCGGCAATTATATTGGCTCGCTGTTTAGTTTGATCTACATCAATTATTTCGTTTATAATGCCGCCCGAATTTTGCGTGAAGGTGGGGATCTGCTGATTTCGGCATCCTATGACCGTACGCCAAGTCTAGTGGTCCACGCCGTCATGATCGCGGCAGTCATTTATATCCTGCATAAAGGTATCGAAGTGTTCTTTCGTTTGGCCGAAATTTACATTATTATCATTCTGACATTAGCTTCTATAGCCACCCTCACGATCCTCCTGTCAGGGGTGTTCGAACCGCGGAACCTGCTTCCGTTGACAGGTGAAGGATGGACGAGCATTCTGCGATCGGCCTACCCGTATATTTTTACTTTTCCTTTTTCCGAGCTGATCTGTTTCACTACCATACTTCCGCACTTGAACAATGTGCACTCGGCTCGAAAAATCGGTTTGACGGCTATTATCATCAGCGCCGCCATATTAAGCATGACACATGCCATGGATGTCGCCGTACTAGGTGACGAGATATACTCCCGTACCACATTTCCTCTTTTTACGACGATCAGCATCGTAAGAATCGGGGAGTTCCTGCAGCGTTTGGACGCTATTGTAATGCTAACGTTGATTATCGGCGTTTTTTTCAAAATGTCGGTTTATTGTTATGCCGTAATGGCACTGGTATCCGATATTTTCAAAATAGCGGAGCAGCGGAAGCTGGCCTATCCGGTAGGGATCGTCGTTCTTTTTCTCTCGATCATGTCGGCATGGAGTTTTCCGGAGCATAACGAGGAAGGTCAAGTGGGTTTGGAGATTATCTTACCGAGCTTAAGTGTTGTTATCCCGGTACTCGCTATTATTATTCATTGGATACGCAAGCGCTTGAACCTTTATCCTGCGAATTAACCGGTGCTGATAACAAGAAAAGGGTGGAATTGATGTTTCCTTGGAACAAATATCGAAGCAAAGGGAGAGTATTCTCCGGAAAAACAGGTGCTGAAGGCGGCCATCCCTTAACAGGAAAACTTCCCCTTCAGCCAAGTTTAGCGGATAATCTTCAGCATCTCCTGTTGCTGCTTGGTACGAGCCCCGATATTACGATTCGCCAATTCGAGGTTGGAAGCTCTCGTACGCAGGTCGCCGCGGTATTTACCGACGGAATTACCGATAAGAACATGGTCAATGAGTTTATTCTTCATGCCTTATTAATCGATATGGACGATAGGTCAACTCAAGACACGACGGCGGACAAACCTCTGTTCAATTTCATCAAAACGAATGCCTTGATGATCGGAGAAATCGAAATCAAGAAAGATTGGGACGGGGTCATCTTGTCCATTCTGTCCGGAGATACGGTCATCTTCGTGGATGGTTGTACGGAAGCATTGGTTTGCGGCACGAGAGGAGGGGAGATGAGAGGCGTAGAGGAGCCGTCCGCCCAGGTGGTCATTCGCGGTCCCAAGGATGGATTTACCGAATCGATCGGGACGAATGTCGCTCTTGTCCGCCGAAGAATCAGAAGCTCTCACCTGCGGCTTACGACCATGCAGGTCGGCCGCGTGACCCAAACCGATGTTGCCGTTATGTATATCAATGGGTTGGCAAACGACAAGATTGTGCAGGAAATCATGAAAAGGCTGAGCGATATTGAGTTCGATTCGATTCTGGAATCCGGCTACATCGAGCAGTTGATCGAGGACAACATTAACACCCCTTTTCCAACTATGTATAATACGGAGCGTCCGGACTCGGTTGCGGGTAATCTGTTGGAAGGACGAATTGCCATTTTTGTGGACGGTACTCCTTTTGTCCTGCTCGCTCCGGCTACGTTTTTTATGTTTTTTCAGGCAACGGAAGATTATTATCAGCAATATATTATTGCCAGCGCAATCCGCCTGTTAAGATATGCGGCGTTTCTCATTTCGATATTCGGCCCCTCCATCTACATAGCCGCCATTACGTTTCATCAAGAAATGATCCCGACGCAGCTATTGATCAGCTTGGCCGCACAGAGAGATACCGTACCGTTCCCGGCCCTTGTCGAGGCTTTGATCATGGAAGTGGCATTTGAAATTTTAAGGGAGGCCGGCATTCGCATGCCGCGGGCCATCGGCCAAGCGGTTTCCATTGTGGGCGCTCTAGTTCTGGGACAAGCCGCGGTAGAAGCGGGCATCATATCATCTGCGATGGTTATTGTAGTATCGATCACGGGGATTTCCAGCTTTTCGACCCCGGCTTACGGAATGGCGTTGTCTGCCCGATTGCTTCGATTTACGATGATGATTTCCGCCGCAATCCTCGGTTTTTACGGCGTTGCGATCGTAAGCATTATCGCAATCGGGCATTTGTGCGGGTTGCGTTCTTTCGGGATTCCTTACATGGCCCCTTTGGCCCCGTTGATTTCCGAAGATCACAAGGATATCTTGATTCGTTTCCCTATCAAGAACCTTTTCTCACGCCCGCGTTTGATCAGTCAAAAAAATACTATGCGAATGGGTGAATCCGAAGGGCACGCAGCTGCTCAAAACATTCAAACCGGAAGGAAATCGCCATGAGAGCAACGAAATTTTCTTCCATCTTCCTGCTATTGTGCCTGTCGCTCCTGTTGGCGGGTTGCTGGAATAGCAGGGAATTAAGTGATATGGGGATTGTGGTAGGTATGGGAATCGACAAAATGCCGGAAACGAACCAATACCGGGTGTCCTTCCAAATTGTAAATCCAGGTGCCATATCCATGGGATCGCGAAGCGGAGGAGGAAGGGGGGCCATGCCGGTTACGGTCTATTCGGATACCGGCCACACCGTGTTCAGTGCTCTGCGGAAAACATCACAGAAAGTATCGAGGCAGCTATTTTTTGCTCATATTCAATTGATCGTTATAAGCGAGTCTTTAGCAAAGGAAGGAATCCAGGATTTGTTCGATGTGATTGAAAGATCTCACGAATTCCGCCTTAATTCTCCAATCATCATTTCCCGCGAAACCGATGCCGAATCGGTTTTAAAAATGATCTTGCCGCTGGAAAGCACAACTGCCAAAGGGATATCGAAAAGAATGGAAATCACAACAAGAGTATGGGCGCAGACCGTCAATGCTGAAGTAAAGGATGTCATAAAAGCGTTGTCCGGGCCGGGTGAACCGGCTATTAGCGGCGTGCTCATCACCGAAGATCCCAAAATAGGGGGATCCAAATCCAATTTGGAAAAAACGAAATTGCCTTCTTATTTAGTGATCAGGGGGGTTGCTCTTTTTGAGCAAGGAAAGCTGGTCCACTGGTTGGATGGAGACAAGGCACGGGGGGTCCTATGGATCTTGAACAAAATGAAAAGCACTGTAGTAAACATTCCTTGCGAAGATAAAAAGGAAGGAACCTCCATCGAGCTGATTCGGTCCAACACGCAGATCAAAGTACGTATGGAAAACGATAATCCCGTGTTCCATATCGCCATACGGGAAGAAGGAAATGTGACCGAGGTACATTGCCCTGTTGACTTAAGCAAAAGGGAAGAAATCGTGAAGCTGCAGAATCAATGGGCGGATGAGACGAAAAAGGAAGTCATGGAATCGATAAAAGCCGCGCAATCCAAGAAGATTGATATATTCGGTTTTGGTGATGCCGTGAAACGAACCTATCCTAAAGGATGGAGCAAAATGGAGAAAGATTGGCCTACCATGTTTGCGGAAAGCAAAATCGAAGTTCAGGTACAAGCATACGTTAGGCGGACTGGCATGAGAACGAAACCGTATTTGAAGAAAGAGCAGAGCGCGCATTAACCGGGACTTTGGCTGCGCCTTTTCCTGCGCTTAATCCAAGCCGTCAGGGGCGAATAAAACGGAACGAATAACGCAACGAGGATAATTGCGTTTTCCGCTTTGGAGGTGACGGACAACGATTCTTTGAGAATCTCGATCGCCTCCCAAAGTTTCATGCCTGAAAGGATATCCATAAAAACCAAAAAAACCAAGGTTGATAAAAAAAGCACGAAATAGGCAACCAAAATCTTCATCGGTAAATCATCTCCATTATGGATATTTCGACTCCAAGAAAGAATTATGCTCTATTCCAGTTATTTTATACTGAGAATGTTAACCGGAACCAATGCAAGTGAAATACCCATGATCAACATAGCTTTAATGAATCCATTATTCATGCTAAACAATAAATGCAGTATTGAAAAAATCTTAATATTGATAATTGATTTCCAAAGCTGTGACAACACAAATAAAAAGTTATTGCATATAACTACAAATAGAGTTAATATACTAAAAATTACCATTGGGGGTGTATCAGCAGCTGAGGATCTTGAGAAGGCTGCCGACATCATAAAGACCGGCGGCCTTCTCAGCTAACGGGCTATAAAGTTCGCTTGGATATAATCGTCTTGCCGTCGGGGGAAGTTGTCCAAAATGAAGTTGAGTATAAGGAGGTATTATGACCTCGAAGAATGATAATAAAAAATTGCGCGAGACATTTGAACAATCCGCGAATATTTATCAGCAGGCGCGTCCGGATTACCCGGAAGAATTATTCGATGATTTAATCCATGCGACAAATTTGAATCCAGGTGATCATTTGTTGGAAGTCGGTTGTGCTACAGGAAAGGCTACTCTCCCGTTAGCCAAGCGCGGATTTAAAATCACGTGTGTTGAACTTGGCGCTGAGCTCGCTGCAGTTGCCCGTCAAAATCTTGTCGGAATGGACGTTGACATAATCAACGGGAGCTTCGAAGACTGGCAACCGGAGGCGGAGAAAGGGTTTGATCTGGTTTTCGCTGCAACCGCTTGGAAATGGGTTGATCCCGAAGTTCGGTACATGAAGGCATGGCAGGCCCTTCGTCCCGGCGGACACCTGGCATTTTGGAACGCAGATCACGTTTTTCCAGAAGGTGGAGACCCATTCTTCCGTGAAATTCAAACCGTTTATTATGAGATCAACGAAGGTAAATCGGTAGACAACAACGATTGGCCGCGACCAGGGGAACTTCACGTACAAAGCGATGAGATTGAGAAGAGTTGCATGTTTGAAGTTGTTCACATACGACATTTCGATTGGGAGCGCATTTATCATGTTGACGAGTACATTAAACTCCTAGAAACCTTCTCCGGACACATACTTATGAAGGAATGGAAACGAGAAAAACTCTTTAACGAAATCCGAGTCCTCCTTAATAGTCGCCTTGAAAAGTCGGTTCGCCGCCACTGGGGCGCTGTTCTCCATGTCGCCCGTCGAAAAGATTTGTAGGAGCGTGGCCTAATTAGCGAAGATAAAAAAAATCCGCCGGAAAAAGTCAGTCATCCCCGGATTTTTTTCGTTTACTCGAAAATGACGGTGATGTTTTAATTGCCTGGTGGGGGCTTTTTTTGCTTTTACTAGGTGATTCAATATAAGTGGAACATTATTAATGGGCTTTTGCATACTATAGGCTATAGGCTATAAACTTAAAGGAGTGTTACATTATATGGTTCAAATTAATAAAGAAACATTTGTGAATGGCTTTGTGCCACATCATACTCATGGATCTGTCGATTACACATCAATTGAAAATAATCATGTCCATCAATGCTTGGATGTAACTTCGCCACCAATCCCCTCACCAGATGGAACTCATATTCATTATACAGAAGGGTATGTCGTTTTCGAGGATGGTCATACTCATTATTATAAAGCTTATTCGGGGCCAGCAATACCAGTCGGTAATGGTATGCATGTTCATTATTATGATTTTTATACGACTGAAGACGCAGGACATAAACATCATATTACTGGCGTAGATATGCCTGCACCTGGTTCGAAATAATGTCAAATTTTTTAATTCAATTGCCCATTAGCTTCAAGCTGGTGGGGCTTTTTTTATTTTGCTTCACCTGGCAGCTGTCGCGAGCTTTGGTTAATATTGCTCACTTAAGGGAAATGTAAGGAAAAATGGAAATGGAGACTGAATATGCGGGCAATGTGGCGAGGCACAATCAGCTTTGGGTTGGTGAATATTCCGGTTAGCATGTATAAAGCGACGGAAAAGCAAAAGACAAGTTTTCGTAGCTTGCATGCATCTTGTCAGCAGCCCATACAGTACAAAAAATGGTGTCCCTCGTGTCACCGCGAGGTTCAGCAGCAAGAGATCATACGAGGTTACGAGTATATACCAGGGAATTACATTACGATGACGGACGAAGATATGGACAAGCTGCCACTTCCTACGTTGAGGACGATTGAAATACTTCACTTTACGGACCAGGAAAGCATAGATCCGATTTATTACGAAAATGCATATTATTTGGGACCGGCTGAATTCGGCGGCAGATCGTATAAACTTCTTCATGCTGCTATGAGACAAACGGGAATGGTTGCAGTAGCCAAGATCGCCTTTCGAACAAGTGAGCATTTGGCCGTCCTTAGATTGCATCGCAACTGTCTTGTACTGAACTTCATTTATTATCCAGCGGAAATACGAGCTGTGAGAGAAGTGCCTGGACTTGAAGGGGATGGGCAGTTTACCGAGTCCGAGCTTCAAATGGCCGTGCAATTAATCAACCAAATCTGCGGGGTATTCCGAAACGATTATCGAAGCAACTATGAAGCTGCACTCCAACAGCTCATTCAAGCCAAGATTCAAAACAGGGCGATTGAGCAGCCTCAAATTTCCCCAGTCATTGATCTGATGGAAGCACTTCAACAAAGTTTAGCGGCTCACCGCCAACCAGCTGTGATGGTTCCGGACACTCCTCCGGTTGTTTTTCCTGCAGCATCGATGCTTCCGAATGGAGCTCTTACAGCCACTTCAACAGCAAGACCGAGACGGCTGAGATAATTAGTGGGACCTTGATTAACCTCTGCAACATGAGCTGATTGATGTATGTGATGAGCGCTTCCCCCCATAGATTCATACTATGCGCCATGCTATAATCCGAGTAATTATTGAAACCGCTTTTATAAAAGGGGGGACGGTCAATGATTATAGGTGATAGATAATGGGATTGCGAGGAAGAATTACTATTTGAAGGAGGGATTTAAAAATGATGAAAAAAGTCCTAAGCAGTTTGGTGATGGCAAGTCTATTGGTGACTCCATCTTATATTAATGCAGGCAGTAAAGTAGAGGCAGCAGTGATTAATTCAATACCTAATACGACTAAGGTTGAAAAGAAATATGATACTAGCTTTTTATCCGTTCCTGGCTATGCTTCTTTAGGAGTAAATGATAGAAGTAGTTATGTGGGAACCTCCTATTATCGTACAGTTAGTAATGGAAGAGAGTTTTTACAGGCAATTCTGGATGCAAGTAAAGGTACTGTTAAAGTTATTGAAGTTACGGATACTATTAACTTAGGATGGACTGAATTAGCTCTAGATTCAACTGAAAGATCAAAGTATAGTTTCGTTACAAATTATCCGAAACCATCAAACGGATTCACAAATCCACTGTTAACTGCTTCCGGAGTATCTAAATTAAGCATTTCAAATGTAAATGGGTTAACCATCTTCTCAACATCAGGCAAGTCCATTAAGCATACGGAAATAAAATTGCAGGGTTCATCTAACGATATTGTCATCAGAAATCTCAAATTTGATGAAATGTGGCAATGGGATGACTCGGGTAAGCATAAAGAGGTAGGTTGGTCATATATCAAGGTGAATGGCGCTAACAATGTATGGATAGACCACTGTAAGTTTACTATAGCGGCAGATGGAATGATTGACATGGAAAACGGTTCATCCAATGTAACGTTATCTTGGAATGAATTCGGATTAGAAGCAACTGAATATCCTGATGAGAGCAGTTCTATTTATCAGTCAATCGAATATATGGAGCAAAAATATGCAGCAGGTGCATTGAACCCATCAACTAGCGTCTACTATAAAATGCGTAATGAAGGCGCTACCAAAAATCAGATTATGGCTTATGCAGCCTATCACTCTAAAGTTCATTTGGTAGGCTCCGGCGATAAGGATTATACGAATTATGTTAGTCCTGCCGGAGTCGAGGTCAAAGATGGAAATCAAAGACTTAGATTGACCATGGCGTACAATCGTTATACGAATGTTGGGCAACGTTTGCCTATGATTCGTCAAGGAACTGGCCATGTATTTAATAATTTTTTTGATAATTCGTCGCATCAGACTGTAATGGATAGTGTATACGCTATCTCAAAATATGGCGGAGACACATTATCACGTGGAGTCAATGCAAGAAATGGTGCTTCGATAGCAGCAGATACAAATGTTTATAATGCTTTTAATGAACCGCTGATAGGTGCAGAACGTCAAGGTGACGATACTGGAAATATGAGTGCACCTTTTAATGAGTTATTTAAAGATGCGTTCAACCATAGTTTAATTGTAAATTCAAAAGTAACAAATAGCAGCGGATCTTACATAGGAAGCAGCTGGGATAATAATGGTGATAATTTGTTTACCAAGGGAATCACTTGGTATGACAAATCAACAATCGGGAAATGGGCTTGGTCTTCACATATCGTCGGGGTAGAAAATATGAGTAAAACGAAGCCGCCAAGCACACCGTTTACTTTCACCTATGATTACAATGAGCAATTGCCTTATGCGTATAAAACCGTTCCGCTAAACAGTGTTGTACCAACAGTAGTAAAATACGCAGGAATATCAAAAAAAGTTGATTTCAATGCTGCTGACTGGTTAAAAACAAACTATATGGATGCATATTCGACTATTGAAGCAGAAAGTTACAACAAGAACCACTGAACCCACAGCCTGACAGGGATAGCCGCGTTATGACATTTCCCTGCCGATAAACACCATTCTGTGACCACTATGTTCAATTCAGAAAAGCAGCCGATCATGGCTGCTTTTTCTTTTTCAAGTAAACTTACCATGGAATCGAAAATCTGTGGTGCGTACTTTTCCAATTCAACGTACCCGTCAATATCAGTGCGACGAAATAGAGAAACAAGGAACAGACGATTGAAGTGATAACGCACCATAACTGCGGCATACCATGGCTGGCAACATAGTTATAGGTCCAGTGCCCGCATATCGCCATCAGCATCATGCAGATCCCTACCTTGACATAAGGACGAATACTCCAATAAAATCCGATCGAGCTTGAGATGGAAAAGAAGTTCAGCAGTGTTTGAATCACAATGCCGATACCGATGCCGTACGCAACGCCAATAATACCAAATTGGCTGCCTAACACGAAGATTGAGACACCCTTGAATACGGTGGCTATTACGTAATTCCACAGCGTAGCTTTCGCGCGGCCAAGCCCGAGCAGAATCGCATGAAGCGGAGCGTCGAAATAATGCATGAAAAACATCGGCGCCAGTATTTTCAGAAGCAATCCTGCTTCCGGCGCATTATAGACAAGTGTCGTTAGTGGAGTTGCCCACTCGTACAGGATAACGGTCGCCGGCGCGCCGATCAGGAGTCCCAAGATCATAGCCTGATTCATCCGCTCATGTATGAGCAGACTGTTCTTGTTAGCCGCCGCCTCGCCAATCGCAGGAATGAGAGCGGTGGACAAGGACTGCGTGATAAAGCTTGGCATGAACAGCAGCGGAAACGCATAGCCGGCCAGCAGGCCGAATTGCTTCGTAGCTAACGCCGTGCCGATGCCGGCCAGTGCCAGGCTGGTTGTAATAAGAAGCGGCTGGAAGGTGCTGTATAACGAATGAATGATACCGTGCCCGGTCGTCGGCAGTCCGATCTGCAGCAGCTCGCCGAGTGTGCTTTTTCCTTGTTTCAGGTGGCTTACCCAAGTCTCGCCCGGCATCTTCGATTCACCGTATAGCTTGTAGCTTGTCACCAGGAATAGGAGGCTGATCGCTTCGCTGACGACAGAGGCAGCCATTGCTCCAGCAGCCGCATAAGCGACGCCGTAAGGCAGCAATAGGTGAACCAGCGCAAGTACACAGGCGATTTGAACCGTATGCTCCAGTACATCGGAAGCGGCAATGGTATTCATCTGCTGCATGCCGCGGAAATATCCCTTTAATACGGCGGAGACAGCGACGATCGGCGCGATCGGCGTAATCGCCAGCATCGCATAATAAGCGCGTTGGTCGCTTAGCAGAATGGATGCGATCCACTCAGATCCAAGTAACGATATGGTCGTGAGCGCTACGCTTAAGACGCCCGTGACAGCGAGCGAGACATGCAGGATGCGCCTCACTTTCATCCGTTCGCCGCGAGTGTGGGCCTCTGCGACCAACTTTGAAATTGCCACCGGCAATCCAAGCTCCGTAATCGTAATGACGAGCGGGACGAGCGGATGCGCCATCATCAAGATGCCGATTCCCTCTGCACCCAGTACGCGAGCGATATACATGCCGCTGATAAAACCGAGGATACGGTTGATGAAAGCAGCGACAGACAAGACCAGCGTACCTCTCATAAACGATTGCCCGTGTTGTGACATGACTTGTGTCCTCCTGTTTTTCGAATACTTAAATGTATTCAAAAATTGGAAAAGCATGCGAACAAGCCGGTGTTGATGTCATTTTTGGACATGTGAGGGCGCATACGGCGGGGCGGCTATTTCTATTTAACTTTTCTTCTCGGTGATAGTGTTCTAATGTTTGTTCTTGGTTTGATTGTGTTGGTGGTTGAATATTTTAACAAGTATTAATGCCACTTGTTATGCTAACGGAAAGATAGCGGAATAAAATTGGGATTTCATCCACATGATTTGGAAGATTACTAAAAAAGCTTGGGAGTATTGGAAGTCCTTGTCCGTTTAATTTTCGTTAGAATTGCGTCGAGTGCAACGGCAAAATGCACAATGGAAATTGAGTGTTAAAACTTGACGTAACAGGCAGCGCCCTCGGGATCAAGACCCCACGGGCAGAATCGTTCGATCCCCGGCTGCTGCAATCATATACGATCTATCTTAGTTACCCTTCCTGTTCGTTGGTAGTACAAGAAGGGTATCGCCATTTGATGTGAAAATCGATAATGTTCCCGTATCGATCCGACTCAATGTGGCAACAGCCAGTCAGCAACTCCTTTAGCATCTCACGTCCACGCTGTACTCTTGATTTAGCTCCCGAATAGGAAATGCCCAGCTGTTCGCTCAGTTCTTTCTGGGACATCCCTTTGAACATGGAGAGCTCCAACGCCACCTTATATTTTTCCGGCAGTTGTTGGATAACCGATTCGAAGCAGGAAATCACTTCCTGGGCCAGATCTGGCTCATCGTATTCATCTGTCGTCTGCAGCTGGTCGGGCAGCTCGTCGTTCCACTTCTCTTTACGAAAATAATCTACCATACTGTTGCGGGCAATTTGATAGATCCAGGACGACAACTTTTGCTCATCCTTCAGATCGTCTATATGATCATTTATCTTAATGAAGACCTGCTGTACGATGTCTTCCACATCTGCCCGGTTATTGATTCGGCTCGAGACGAATCGCTTGAGCTGAGGGTAATAGTCATTCCATATTACAGAAATATCCAATGCAAACTCACTCCACACTTGAAAAAAATATTTTTAGTCAATGCTGCGTCCATTATCAATTTCCACCGTCTACCTATCATAACACAATATCAATTGGGAGTTGGATAAAATGACTGAAAAACACATTCTATTAATTGGTGATGATCATTCAGGAGCCTGGCATCCTCTCAAGCCTGTACAGCAAGAGCTGGAAAAAATCTTGGAAGGGGAATTTCGATTGACCGTAACACAAAATTATGATGACTTATCGACGCTTGATACAAACGAGTTTGCTCTGTGTATCTCTTATGCGGATATCTGGACACGAGCTCTGACACCCGAGCAAATTGCCGGTTTGCTGAAATTCGTGGCGGGCGGAGGAGGTCTTCTTGCTATTCATAACGGCATCTCATTGGCGGGCAGCTATGAGCTGCTGCAGGTAATCGGAGCCAAGTTTGTCACTCACCCCCCTTTTCAACTGCTTGATTTTTATCGAACAATGAAAGAGCATCCGTTGTTACAAGGAGTGGAGGACTTTACGGTTGAAGAAGAGCCGTATCAGTTTGAATTCGATCCATTCACACCGCGAACTGTATTTCTAGAGTACGAACACGCCGGGAAAAGATGGCCATCTGCGTGGGAACAGAATTATGGTTTAGGAAAGGTAGTTTATTTACATCCAGGTCACAGGGCAGCTTCTTTCAGATCAGAAGCTATCAAACGGCTCATTCTAAATAGCGCTCGCTGGGTTTCCGGACGGTCTTGATATATGACTAGCTTACTACTCGCCTACACAGCCGATGGGGATCTTGTTGGACCGGTCATGCCGGTAAAAAACCCGACAAACGCCACCATCGGATTTATTAGAGTTGTCCCGGAACAACGAGGAAGCGGGTTCATCGACGCTCTTTTGAATAGGCTCTGTTAAACTTTGTTGTTGATTTTCTTTATTTAAGTAACGGGCCTTAAAAAAGAGCGGAACTGCGAAGGTTCAGTAATCACAGAAACAACGATTCTGTATGAAATTTCATATAAAATCGGGTTCTTCGCTTTAATTAGAGCTTTTGTGTATGATTTTTCGTGTATAACTATGGAAATCATCGTTTGAAGGATAAATCTGTATGATTTTTCGAGTATATATATGGGGGAACGATAGTTTCGAATTGATCGCTAATTGTTTAGGTGGTTTTTCTTACCACATAAGAATTTATAAGTTTCCGATGAGTCGGAAAACGAAATTCTTATTGGCGAATAAACCTTCCGCTGAACGCGGTCGCACATCTTCGAAAGACCTCGATAGAGGTTTATCTCATGGTTAGAAATCAACAATGAAGAATAACAAAGCTTTTGAATAAAGGAACCTCCGTATTGTCGGAGGCCGGGATTACTTTGATCCGTGCGGATACGGACATCAATAATGTTCCTATGGCTAATGCATTTAAACGTCAGGGATATAATCAATTCGCTATACGGCGTGATTACGGCATCGATCTTGGCTGCTGAAAATGAAGAATAGTATGCACATTTGTCGAAACAGCTGTTCGGCTGAAGCTGCACCTTGTGCAATGCAATCGGGTATGCCGGCTCCTCCACTTTTCTTGATTGTCATCACGGCCGCCTTTTGTAGAGTTACTCATTTCATCAAACTTATGTTTTACGTAATTAAAAAATAGTAAAGAGTTTTTAATGAGAGCAGTTAAAGATCAAAAAGAATGAAGGAGTCAGGGGTTTTGAGGCGAAATTTATTTCGTTGAATGTTCTATTCAGGAGTAAGCCGGATTGGTGGTTATTAGATATCTATGAAAAATAAAGAAAATATATCCGATGGGGAACTACGTTTCATCGTAGGACGTGAAAAAGAACTCTTGATATTCGAGAGTCTTCTCGGCAGGGTCCGTAGTGAGGGGCAACCACGATTGCTACATCTGTACGGAACCGGTGGAGTAGGTAAAAGCACGTTTCTTCGATTGTGCCGCCAGAAGGCCTTCGAGTTAGATGTGTGTTTCATGCAGTTGGACAGCCGGGATTTCAATCATTCCGAACGTGGCATCGCGAATGCATTGCTAAGGCAGATCCAATGCCCTCCTGATTCTGAATTGGACCTACTTCAGGATTTCTGTACTGAACTGGAGAGTCTTGCTGGGGACCGGATAGTCGTACTCGCGATAGACACATTTGAAGAAATGCGGAATATGGAGAATTGGGTGCGCGAACGTCTGATTCCCCTGCTTCCGCAACGTTCGCTTTTGCTCTTTGCCGGACGTCATCCGCTGCGCGGAGGGTGGCTATTGTCGCCTGTATGGCGAGAGCGTCTCCGACAGTTACCCATTCCACAACTGGAGCGGTCGGACTGTGTACGTTACTTGGAGATGTGCGGCATCACAAGCGAAGGGAATGTTGAATTGATCTGGAGACAGACGACAGGTCACCCGCTAGCAATGTCGCTTGCAGCCGCAGCACATACAATGAATGCGGATGCGAAGACAATCGTTGGCGATGACTTATTCGATGAACTTGCGGCATTATGGATGCAGGAAGTACCCGACAGAGAGCTTAGGAGACATGTGGAGTCTGCGTCAGTTCTGAGGGTTTTTGATCAGGAGCGGTTATCTTTTGTGATGGAGGAGGCTGTTCCGTCTGATGTTTTTGACCGATTGTCATCTTTGTCGTTCGTAAGGAAATCGGAGCGAGGGTGGCAACTCCATGATCTCATGAGGGAGTCGACGCTTGCTCGTCTCAAGGAAAGAGCGCCGAATCAGTATCGTCGATTGATGGAGCGTAGCGCCGCTTATTATGCTAATGCTATTCTCGCCAGTTCAGATAGGAGTATGATGGAGTGGGAGGTTGGTGAGCTTTTTCGATACACGGGGGTGGACGTGCTTCGTGCATTGTTAGACGAACCGGAGAACAGCTCGTATTATTGGGAAACCGTTACGGATGTTACATTGCAAGATGCTCTTGCTTATGCGGAATGGAGAGAAAATAACACGCAACCTGTATCCGGAGTCGAGATTGACCCAGTTACTGGTGAATTGTTCCGAATCGAATATACAGCTGAACAAGTGAGATATAATGCAGCACCGCTCGATCTTAAGTCATTATATGTTTTGGAGCCCTCATCCATAAAACTGCTTCGGGATGAAGAGGAGCGTGTTTGTGCTTTGGCTATTTGCATACCGTTCCATGCTGTTACGTTACCTTGGCTCGAGCAGGATCCGCTTTGTAGTCCTTATTTGAATTCACTAAAGCTGGAGGAACGAACCCGACTAGCGTCTCCTCAAGAGCAACCGGCTGGTTGGTTCTTACGTTCTTTCGATTATGCGGACATATTGAATCCAAGACTTAGGACGACTGCCATCTATCTCATCTATTCGTTCCTTTGCAGAGGTGGATTACTTGTCTGCACTCCATTCGATAACGAAATCGGACGCAAAGCGTATACAGGATTTGGATTCAACATCGTAGAGGGTGCGACTCACTGTAACCATGATGGTCGTACCCCGACGCCAACCTACGAGCTTGATACAAGAGGAGAGAAACTGCTCGAATTTTTGAACCACTTGTTCCGGCGAGCAGGCATGGAGTGGAAATCAACCATAGTTAATACAGATGAGGGGACCGCTCTCCTTCTGCATTCCCCGCTCTTGGATCTGTTGAGTGACCGCGAAAGAGAAGTCGCGCTGCAGGTGCTATCCGGCTTTTCAAATATGGAGATTGCCAAGAATCTGATCATTACCGAATCGACAGTGAAGAAACACCTGAAATCGATCTATGTTAAGTTGGACATTCATAAGCGGACCCAGCTTGCTGTCAAACTAATGATTAAACCATAATGTCGGATTGACGACGCATCACAATAAATGGAATTCCCCCTTTGGGGCAAGGGTATCGTCGAGCGTTCGGAGAGCTCCGACGTATACCCGGTTCTGGGTGGTTGGTATGGCTAGGGGAATTCGTACCAGGGATCTGATCTTCTCAGCAGCAGACCGAATCGAAGGCTTTCCCTATTCGGTCTAGTTGCTCGCGAGAATCAACGCTGAACATGGTAAGCTCAATAATATCGAATGCAATCGCAAACAGATCATTTGTTAGCTCACGTCGCTCACCGCTTTTCCATGTGGAAATATGGTTCAATGTGCTGGCTTTCATTTGTTCTGCATAGTACTGAACGTTACTCCAGTGAATTTCGATTGAATAATCCGTCGTTGTTTCTTGTGCAACGTACCTTCACTTAGAACAAGGCCATCCCAGTGAGACGCTTAACTTCCCCGAAAGCTCCTCCCTTGACGAAGGAGTCTGCCTTCGTAATCATAATCTCTTTAAACAATTCTGGATGAAAATGGCTTGGATACTTTTTGGACCTAGCCGGAATTTCGCTACGTTACCATACTTACTTTGTGAAGCATGTACATCATTCGTAAGGGATCCTCTCGAAAAGCTTTTAATGCCCCACCAATTATCTGCATTAATATTTCCTCCAAATTTCTCCGGAAGGGGATGCTGTTTTATCTAAAACGTTAGAATACAAGAGTACCCGAATGGGTACTACTCTTCTAATATTGGTCTTTGCTATGATCAGTGAAGTATCAATAGTCATCGGCCATGTGGTTAAGATTGGGGTCGGACAAAAGATGATTGACCATTCAATGGGAAAGGGAAGGGAAGGGAATTTGTACTAAGGAGGTGAAATTATCCATTTGCATTGCAGTTGCTGTTTTATTCCTGACAGGGTAATCAGTTTTGACACACAATACGGAATACTCATATTTTGCTGTAAATAATGGCGGGGTGAATGCATCCTTTGAGAGTATTTTGCAGGAACCGAGACCTAGTAATTGCAACTTCTCGCCCCTTTAATCACTCGGCTTCGGCTTGAAGCCTCTCCTTCCATTATCCAAAAAAGAAAGGACTTGTTGACAATTATGACATTTCGTCAAGTCATTCGTTTCCTTGCGGTTTGCAGCATCCTCGGAGGCTTCTTTCGAGCCATAATGACACCATTTGCGCTTGGTTTGGGGCTTAATAGTATTCCAGAATTGGTGTCGGGAGTACTGGGTACGATGTTTATGGGAATCGGGATGTTTGGGCTGTATTTCTTACACATTGGAAAGCTAGGGAAACTTGGGTTTGCGGCATTCGCTATACACTCGGTTGCTAGCTTTCTGCTAATGGCGCTCGTATTTGATTCGCTTACCTTCAAGGTTTATGAGCCTGCCATGCTGGACTCTACTAACCCTCCTTTGCCAATCGCGATCACGGGGTTAACATCCATGCCGCTACTTGTCCTTAGCATGATTCTTTTTCCGGCCTGCGTGTTCCGAACGAAGATTTTCTCCAAACTACCTGCAGTTCTGTTGCTCGCGACACCTGTACTGAATTTCTTGCCGGTTGTCTCTGACATAGGACCATTACTGTGGGGTTTCGCCTTTATCCTGTTCGGCATCGAAGCCTGGCAGCAGGCAGGTCAGATATCGGAATCTGCCAATCGTGAATCGGATCTTGCCATCACATCCTGATTTTGCTACTCCGCCAAATCGGCAACTTAAGGTGGTGGAATAGATAAAAGATCGGTTGTGAAAACAGCAGAAACGGAATCGAAGCTTGCGAAAAAAGATCGCGAACTCCTCAAGACCTTTTTGGCCAGGCGGGTGCGATCTTTTTACTCATCCATGTAAACGAGTATTATTTATCATTCAAGAACATATAAGAGGGTAGGAGGTTGAAAGATGGAAACATTAACTGTCATACATAATGCACGTCTTGCATTCTCTGGGGAACAGCAATCTTCTGCGGCTGTTTGGATTCGCAATGGCATTATTGAACAGGTGACAAGGAATGACATAACCGAAGAGGAGAAAAACGTTAAATTGATCGATGCAAGGGGCCAAATGCTTATTCCAGGTATGATAGATCTGCATATTCACGGGGCTGCAGGATATGACATGATGGACGGAACGGAAGAGAGCGTACAGGCAGTCTCCCGGAAATGCGCTGAAACCGGCTGTACATCGTTCCTGGCAACATCTGTTAGCTCTACCATTGAGGATCTGTTGGGAATGATCCAAGGTGTGAAGGCTGTCATCGGCCAGGAAGTTGGAGCTCGGATAGCAGGATTGCATCTTGAAGGACCTTACTTAAATCCTAAGCGTAAGGGCATGCAGAATGAGGCATACTTGCGCCATCCCAATATAGATGAGATGAAGAGTATTCTCAAGGAAGCTGGTCATTTGGTAAAGATGGTAACATTAGCACCTGAGTTGCCAAACGGGATGGAACTGCTATCGTTCCTTAAACAGCAGGGGATAATCGTGTCTCTAGCACACTCTGACGCGACCTATGAGGAAGCCAAACTGGCGTTCGAGGAGGGAGCCAGCCATGTAACCCACTGCTTCAACGGTATGCCACCGATACATCATCGTGCCCCCGGTCTAATAGTAGCGGCATTCGAGGAACCGCATGTAAGCCTGCAAACCATAGTTGATGGTGTGCATCTACACCCGGCTGTCGTTCGCTTGATGCACCGCATTAAAGGGCCGGAGGGTATGGTGCTGATTACTGATGCACTGCAAGCGATGGGTCTCGGCGATGGTGAATATTCTTTTGGAGGTCATGTTGTCACCGTATCTGAGGGTATAGCTCGATTGCGAGATGGAACGCTAGCGTCTAGTACCGTTACAATGAACGAGGCTTTGCGATTAACGACGATAACTGGTATACCCGTTACAGATGCAGTAGCAATGGCTGCCACGACACCTGCCACATTACTCGGTTTAGATCGTCTTGGGCGGATTGATACTGGTTATTATGCCGATCTGGTACTCTTGGATGAAGACTTTAAAGTTACGTGGACGATGATCCGTGGTGAAATCCGATTTTCTGTTGGCGAAGAAAATGAAGGATAAATTTCCTGCACAATGCCATCATAAGTCTGCTGTTTTCTTCTGTTAATTCTAGTAGGTTGAAAACAAAAGATAGATTGCTACAATAATTAATGATCCCCCCATTGCGATGTTAAAAATCTTAATGCCGTTCTTCACTTTAGTGAGAAATTGCAATTTAGATCCCAGAAGTGCCCAGACGGCAAGAGACAGATAGCAAATGAGAAA
The DNA here is from genome assembly GCF_014534655.1 of Paenibacillus sedimenti. Lineage (GTDB taxonomy): Bacteria > Bacillota > Bacilli > Paenibacillales > NBRC-103111 > Paenibacillus_E > Paenibacillus_E sedimenti. The sequence continues at coordinate 55,997 of NZ_JACVVD010000009.1, read as the reverse complement.
ATAAATACACAAAAATACAAGAAGCATAGATGTAGTCAGACCAAAAGCGGAAACACCGGAAAAACATGCAATCCAAGCCTTGGGGTTAAGCCACTGCAAGAGAAAACCATGTTGAAAACGCGGTATTTGTTCCTCCTTGAACTCAATTTCCGGACGTGAAACCATAATTTTGTAGCCAATATAACCTATATATCCTGTCCCTAAATACCTTAGTAAATCATAGAATATAGGAACTTGTTCCACGAAATTGGATATTCCTAATCCAACAGCGGTCAACAAGAACGTAAACCCGATAGTTGCGCCGGATACGAAAGGTAATGTGCGTTTAAATCCAAAATTCACCCCCGAAGAAAGTATCGTCATGTTGACTGGGCCTGGAGAGATTGACATGGATAATGAAAAAAAGCACATCGCAATGAAAATTGACATTCGTGCACACTCCCTATATAAGTCTTTGATGGTAACTATATTCCACCAAGATAAAACCGTCCGATTTCAAATTCTGATCGAATTATGAAACGAATTCATTATGATGATTGTATTTTCTCAACCATAAACGTAATTTCCATCTCCTTAACAAGACGAGCCCTCGCAACCACTCATCAACAACAAATGAGATCCAGATCCCGAGCAAGCCGAGTTCGAAGTATATTGCAAGTAAATATGACATGACAACACTAATCCCCCACATGGAGATTATCCCTAAATAAACAGCGAAATGAATATCGCCCAATGCGCGTAATGCACCAAGGATGACTAAATTGAATGATCGCCCAGGTTCTAATAGGATAGTTACCAACAGAAGTAAGCTTCCCGATTGTATGATGGCTGGATTATCAGTGAATATTTCAAAAAGTTGGTTGGAGAAAATATACATGATGATCCCCATCCCTAACGAAATGGCAAAAGAAATGCGAATGCTATAGATACAACGTTCATAGACGTCTTGAAAATGTCTTGCTCCTGCCAAATGTCCTATTAAGATTTGAGTTCCTTGACTGATAGCCATGCTAAACAAGTAGATAAACATCATTAGGTTTTCCGCATAAACCTTGGTTGTAAGAGCTTGAGTACCCAGAAATGTAGTGATATAGGTAATGGCTAACTGAGAAGTATGGTATGAAAGCAGCTCACAAGCAGAGGGTACCCCTATTTTGAACAGTCTTTGCAAATGTTCCATTGGCAAACTAAAAATATTTGAAAACGGCAGTGGATATTCAACGCGCTTTGTTAGGATCACGAGTATGACAATAAGCCCTATAGCTTTACTAAACGTTGTTGTAATAGCCACTCCGAATACACCTAATATCGGTATCCCGAAAGGACCGAAAATAAAAAGGAAATTGCCAATGACATCAAATAAATTCATTCCGATCGTGACAAACATGACATCCTTTGTGAAGCCATGACTTCTGAGCACAGCACTTACAGTCAGAATAACAGCGGGAATAAACGAGAATCCCCCAACGAAAATAATGTATAGCATAGCTTCACTAAACAGTTCCTGGGGTAATCCCATGACTCGAAGAATTTGTTCTCCAAACAAATAAATCATCACGCTTAATACTAATCCAAGAATTAGATTTCCGAATATGGAGACTACGGCCACTTCCGATGCTTTTTGAAATTCTTTTGCGCCAAGATGATGCGCTACTAGCACAGATGTACCTGTTGCGATTACACCGAAAATAAGAATTATGATATAAATAATTCGGTTGGCTACACCAACCGAAGCGACGGAGTTGTCTGAGTATTGACTTAACATCAATGTATCTGCGTTCCCCATTAGCATATGTAGCAATAATTCAACGAATATCGGCCATGTTAACCCCAATATGCTTAAGTTTCTTATTTTTTTCTCGGTCATGTATTTCCTCACTTTACAGGTTAGTTCATCCCTGGACCAAAAGGAGGGGCGTCGAGGATGAGATCAGGAATATTGTGAATAAAAGTAACAAAAAATTTACGTGCGGCAACCAATGCATCGTGAAGATCTAGTTCTGTAATCGTATTTATATGAATAAATAGAGGATGCTTGTTCATAGCTTCAGTCTCCTTCATTAAAAATAGGTTTCAAAAGTGGAAGTGTGTCAATAGAGTCATTATCACATCCGAGTTGGAAACAGTATAGTACCCGAAAGGGTACTTGTAACTTCCGGCAGTGTGAACATGGAATAATATCCCAGAACAAAAAAATCCCTTCCGACTTTCCTGTTAGGAAGTGGAAGGAATTTGAAGTCTAATTCAGGGGGCTTTTATGGAGGATTCGCTCTAATATTAGAGCAACTCCATCATTATCGTTCGTTTCTGTTATTTCTGTTGCAATTTCTTTTAATTCTCGAATTGCATTCCCCATTGCTATCGGAAAACCGCATGAATGAAACAAACCTAAATCGTTGAAGTCATCACCAAAACACATAACATCACTCATTTTATATCCTTGTGATTCAATCAGATATTTAACGGCATTTTCTTTAGAAGATCTAACTGACATGATTTGAATCAATTTTCCATCATCTGTGTTCAAGATATGAACCTGGTCTCCAAACCTATTAACGATATCTTCAGTATTCTTATAATCGGTTATAAGTATTTTAGTGCAATCATAGGTTTTTAATTCTTCAATATTGATAATTGTTGGGTTTGTTGTAACCTTCATCATTTCTCGATAATCTAACGATTTATAAGTGAACCATTCATTTTTGACTTCGACACTGATATTAGCTTCAGGGTCCACCGATAAGCAATAATCGAAAATAGCACCAACTAATTCTTTTGATATTGAATAATGAATTTCCTGATTTGTAACGTTACATCGAAATAAAGCACCGTTATAAAACACCATCGTCCCAAAAGAGGACAAATTTACGTTTCCATAGTTAACAGCCCTTGGCGGACGAGCTGTTGCAAAAATAATCTGAATACCATCAGAATTTACCTTCTGCAAAGCAAACAAATTTCTTCGAGATATTTGTTTCTTTGAATTTAGAAGAGTACCGTCCAAATCCAATACAATCCACTTAGGGTTCATAACTTCTCTCCATTTATAATCTCCATCAAGTATTTTTATCCATATTACCACAATGTTGGTAATGATGAACTTTATATGATCAAAAAATAAAGCTTGAACGTGACGTAACGTAACCCTGTATAATCAAGACAACGATACGACGAAATGGGGTATTTTGTAAATGGCAGTATTAGTTTGCGGCGGAACCGGCTATATTGGAAGCCATGTAGTTGCCGCCCTCATAGAACAGCATGAGGAAGTTGTTATTATAGACCGCATGGCAACCGGTAGGGAGAAGGCAGTACTGGGCGGTAAACTGTATCTTGGGGATTTGAATGATCCGAAGATATTGGACACTGTCTTTAAGGAAAATGAAATCGAAGCCGTCATTCACCTGGCGGCCAGTTCTCTTGTCGGCGAGAGTATGACGCAGCCATTAGCATACTATCGCAATAATGTGGAAGGAACATTGCGATTGCTAGAAGCTATGCACAAGCACCGCGTGGATAAAATCGTATTTTCTTCTACAGCTGCGGTTTATGGGGATCCGGAACGGATTCCGATCCGGGAAGCCGACCGAAAGATGCCGAGGAATACCTATGGGGAAACCAAATTAGCAGTGGAACGGATGCTACATTGGGCGGAACAGGCCCACGGCATCAAATATGTGATTTTGAGATATTTTAATGTTGCAGGAGCTCATGACAACGGGTTAATCGGAGAGGATCACGATCCGGAAACTCATCTTATCCCTTTGGCTATTCAAGCTGCATTAGAACAAAGAGAATCCATGATAATCTATGGAGCCGATTACTCAACGAAAGACGGAACCTGCGTTAGAGATTATATACATGTTATGGATGTAGCCGAGGCGCATCTTTTGGCGGTGAACAGCTTGAGGAACGGGGGGAAAAGCGCCGTTTATAATCTCGGTAACAGCGAGGGCTATACGGTAAAAGAAGTAATTGAAGCCGTCAAGAAGGTTACCGGACGGGAATTTCCCATTCAAATTGCCCCCAGACGCCAAGGAGATCCGGCTGTATTAATCGCATCGCCTGATCTCATCATGGAAGAGCTGAACTGGTACCCGAAGCGAGGCAGCCTGGAAAAAATGGTCGAAAGCGCCTGGGAGTGGCATCGCACACATCCATACGGATATGCTGAAAGTAAACAGGGGCCATGGCGGGGGGAGTTACTGTCTTGAAGAGGAGGGACAAAGAGTATCTGACAACCGGACAGCTCGCGAAACGGACGGGAATGACAATTAGAACCTTGAGATATTATGATCAGATCGGATTGCTCAAACCATCGCAATATAACGATGCTTCTGTCCGTTTGTACAGTAAAGAAGACTTAGTGCGGCTGCAAAAAATACATGCACTAAAATATATCGGTCTGACGCTTTCCGACATTAAACAAATTATCTATGAAGGCTCATTTCCCGAACAGGACTTAAGAAGCTCTCTAATCATGCAAAAAGAAGTAATCCGGCAAAAAATTGCCCACATGCAGTTTGTATCCAAAGCAATCGATGAAGCGCTGGATATGCTCGGAGAACATCAAGCAGAAGCGGATTGGGATAGCTTGTCGGACATCATTCAGACGATTCATACCGAAAAAAATTGGGGTGAGCAATACCGCAACGCACTCCGGCTGCAGGCAAGAATCAAGCTGTACGACCGATTCAGCGTCAATCAAATCGGATGGCACCGGTGGTTCTTTGATCAACTCGGGTTGGTGCCCGATCTCAAAATATTGGAACTTGGCTGCGGAGATGCTGCCTTGTGGAGCCGAAATATTGACAGGGTTCCGCCATCGTGGAACATTACGCTTACCGACAAATCACCGGGCATGATAGAGGCCGCCCGCACCAATATAAATGACCAAAACAACCAATTCACGTTTTTGACGGTTGACGCGCAATCGATTCCATTCCACGACGGCGAATTCGATATCGTCATTGCGAATCACATGCTTTATCACGTGCTGGATATCGGGCATGCTCTGTCTGAATGTCACAGGGTACTAAAGAGCGACGGTTTGCTCTATACGTCTACCATGAGCAAGAGCCACCTTCAGGAAATGGAGCAACTTGCGAGGGCATTCGACCCTGCTATACGGGTGCTGGACGATGTCATGGAACGGTTCCACTTGGACAACGGATCGGAGATTTTGGCTTCTCGATTCACAGATATTGAATTGATCCGATATGAAAATTACATGTTGGTGAATGAAGCGGAACCGCTTATTCATTACATGATATCAACACCAATGAATGCAAGACATTTTCTTACAGGCGAAAGATTAGAAGCCTTCCGATCGTATTTGAATGCGAAAATTCAGGAAGGTAACGGAAGAATCTTTATTACGATGGATTCCGGATTTTTTCTATCAAGAAAATGAGGGTTGTCTGAATGATTTATTGCCAGATAAGCACATAACGAGGAGGATTAATATGAACATTTGCACGAATCCAAGGGTAGAAATAATGGCTGAGACGGTATTATCCACTAATTGGTATCTACTAAAGAAAATCACATTTTCCTACCAGAACAACAACGGTACTTGGGAAACCCAAGAGAGAGAAGTTTATGACCGCGGAAACGGGGCTGTCATTCTTCTGTACAACCGGGAAAAGCAAACCGTCATTCTCACCCGTCAGTTCCGAATGCCGACTTATGTCAACGGCAATGACACGGGGATGCTTATCGAGGCGTGCGCGGGTTTGCTCGATTCGGACAGCCCGGAGGAATGCATTCGCCGGGAAACAGAAGAAGAAACAGGATACAAAATCACAAGCGTTCAAAAGCTCGGTGAAGCCTATATGTCACCGGGTTCGGTGACAGAGTTGCTGCATTTTTTTGTAGCAGAATACGATTCCCATATGCGGGTGAATGAAGGCGGAGGAGTTACGGAAGAACAGGAACATATTGAGGTATTGGAGCTCCCTTTTGCGGAAGCACTGGATATGGTCAAACAAGGTCAAATCAGGGACGCCAAAACGATTATGCTGTTGCAGTACGCGCAAATATACCAGCTTTTTCAACCGGCGCGAATAGCCGAGCATATATTAATCGCCGGTCCTTACCGATCTAATACAGGCGATGATCCCTTGCTTATCGAAAAAAATATGCGGTATATGAATGAAGCTGCCCTCAGGGTTTATGAAATGGGACATATGCCTGTTCTTGGGGAGTGGTACGCACTCCCATTGATGGACACAGCCGGATCCCGCACTATAGGGGATGTGGTATACGACCGCATTTTTCACCCGTCAGCAGTGAGATTGCTGTCTCATTGCGATGCGGTATTGCGAGTCGGAGGGCCTTCGGCGGGTGCAGATGAAATGGTGAGAGTAGCTGCGGAAAAAGGGAAAACCGTATACCGAAATATTAATGAGATTCCGATTATTTTTTAGGCAGCCATGCAGGGTATGGTTACTACCAGACGAATACATCTCGGTTGGAGGCCGTTGAGTCATGATCAAAAAGCTTCGGCATTATCGCGAGGCCACTGAAAAAGCAGTGTATTTTCCGTAACGCATTGCTTTTTTAGTTTTATGTTAAAGAAAAACAACGAAAAGACCGTTTAAAGCCTTCTCACAGGCTAAAAACGGTCTTTTTGCATCTTTGAAAAACGACGTCAGGACTTTTTCAGTGGCCTCCATTATTGTGCCGAGCTTTTTAACATTTAGTCAAAGAGCCAAATGGCATAATATGTTGTCACACATTGCTAACTGACGTTTTCATGCGGAGTTTAATAATGTTGTTGACACGACACCAAATGGTGACCTATAATCAAAGTGTCACTAAATGGTGTCCGATCAGAAGTATACCATTTGGAAAATTTGGAACCTGAATAAGGTTCACTTGAAACCATTATGAGGAGGAAATAAATGAGTACGATTATCGGTACGGAAACAACCACGAAAGTAGAAGCCCGGCCCCGGGGAAAATGATTGCTTATTGGACAGTCACATTGCTGCTCGCTGCATCTGTTATGTTAAGCGGTATCGGGCAACTGATGCAATTGAGGGGAAACATCGAGTTAGTGAAGAATCTTGGTTACCCATTATACGTATTAACTATTCTTGGGATTTGGAAAGTGCTTGGAGCCATCGCTGTCGTCGTGCCGGGTTTTCCTCGGCTTAAAGAATGGGTTCACGCTGGTATCTTCTTTTTAATGACAGGTGCAGCTTTATCACATATGTTTGCTAACGATTATGGTGATTACGGATTTTATATTATCCTCCCGCTTTCCTACGCTGCACTAAATATCGATTTCTACTATCGAAAATAATATTTGGGAGAGGGTGCTGTGAGCGAGAACAATCAGTTGCGGGATGTGTTTGACGCGATTGCAGATCCAACTAGGCGCCGATTGATTCGTCTATTAGCAGAGACAGAGGAGTTACCGCTTCATGAATTAACGGCACAGTTTCAAATGGGCCGTACAGCGGTATCCAAGCATCTTACAATCCTTAAAGAGGCCGGACTGGTACTTGACCGAAAAGTCGGCAGAGAAACACGATTTAGGCTAAACGCCTCCCCACTCAAAGAAATTCAAGATTGGGTGGCTTTCTACAGCAAGTTCTGGAGTGGGAATATATTGCGTTTAAAACAACTATTAGAGGAGGAAGAAGAATGAGTTTAACATTAACTATGGATTTTCAGTTTACGACATCAATCGAGAAGCTTTGGTCCGCATTAACCGATTCAAGCAAGCTTGCCAAGTGGGTGGCAAACATCCACACCGGTCAAGCGATGGAGAATGATTTTAAGCCCTTCGTAGGACACCGTTTTCAGTTTCGAACTCAGCCGACCGAATATTGGAATGGGATTATTGAAGGCGAAGTGCTTATCGTGGAGCAACCAAATCGGTTGTCCTATACTTGGGCTAGCGGAGAGAAGCACACGGTCACCTGGACGCTGAAGGATTTAGGGGATGGAAAGGTTAACCTTCATCTCGAACAAACCGGAATCTCAAACGATCAAGCACTGGGTGGAGCTAAGTATGGCTGGAGTAAATGGTGCGGCGAGCTTGAAAAGGTGTTGGAACAATAACCGCAAGCGGCTACAGAACCATGGCGGGATTCCTGCCATGGCTCTGTAGTCACTTGCCGATGCTAAGCAGGTCGAAAAATTGAAGAGGAGTGTTCCTTGATGACAAATAGTAGAATGAATCCTAAGGTTGATGGTTTTTTAAGAAAAGCCAAAAAGTGGAAGGCGGAATTTGAGAAGTTGAGAGATATCGTTCTTGACTGTGAGCTGACCGAAGAATTTAAGTGGATGCATCCTTGTTACACGTTTGAGGAAAAAAACATAGTTTTAATACATGGATTTAAGGAGTATTGTGCGCTTCTGTTTCACAAAGGTGCCTTGTTAAAGGATACCCATGGGATTCTAATCCAACAAACGGAGAATGTACAGGCGGCGCGCCAGATTCGGTTCACCAATGTTCAAGAAATAATTGAAATGGAAACCATCTTGAAAGCCTATATTTATGAAGCCATTGAAGTTGAAAAAGCCGGTTTGGAAGTGAATTTTAAGAAGACGACAGAATTCATAATCCCTAAAGAATTTCAAAATAAACTCGATGAAATCCCTACCTTGAAAACTGCTTTTGAAGCATTGACGCCGGGACGGCAAAGAGCATACATTCATTATTTTTCAGAACCCAAACAACCCAAAACTCGAGAGTCAAGGGTTGAAAAATATTTGCAGCAAATTCTCGATGGAAAGGGATTAAATGATTAGTACAAGAGCTTTCTTGAATTCCTGAATAAAAAGTAAATATAAAGCGAATAATTGCCTAGTAATGAATTCACCTTTAGGAGGCTTGCAATGACTGAAAATAAACAGTATGAAGAAGTCGAAGACTTCGTAAGCTTTGAAGCTATGTCGGCTATGACTGCTGCTAAGATGCCAGATGAAAGCGAAAACCCTGATGATCATGATCCGAAGAAAGATAATCAATTCGATAATCAATTCTTATATCCGCCGATTAATCCGCATCCCCGAAATGACTTAGAATAGTATCATCTGCCAATGTACCCCGACAAATAAGTATCCGATGAAGTTTGGTTCTCGTCAGAGGGAACGATAGCTCGATTGAGGCTGCCGACACAGATGCAGCCTTTTTTATGCCCTAAACAGCATTCTCATGGGGTTATACTGCTTACTTTCCCGTGACGGGCAGTTATGCTTGAACCCTAGAGCCTGTCCCAAGGCGAAGTTTTTGTGCTTGAGAGTGGAGGAGCTTGCTTTGCGGCGGCTTTTTTTCTTTTGTGAAGGTCTAGCAGTAAAGTTTAGATATAAGGATTATTTCTTATCCATAAATTGGGGGAATATGTTAAGTTGGGTTTAATGTAGAATTTTGCTCATGACAAGTTAGGATTGAAAGGGAACAGGAGAGCGAATATGGAGCTATATATTTCTAATGAATTAAATAGTGCTGACAAAGCTTTTGTAAGAAATAAGATGATTGAGTTTAAAGCATTTTCCTGATGATTTAAAAGGTAGATATGAAGAGGTAAATCTGTTTTTAATAAATGCTGATGGTCAAATATTTGGTGGAATCGTTGGAGAAATATGCTGGAACTGGTTGGAGGTACAATATCTATTTGTGGAAGAAGACCTTAGAGGATTAGGATACGGAAAAAATCTTCTATTGGAAGCAGAAAAAATTGCAAAAGAGAAAAAATGCGAGTTCATAAAAGTAGATACCTTAAGCTTTCAAGCAATAGATTTTTATAAGAAACAAGGTTTTGAAGTGTTTGGAACGATTCAAAATGCTGGAAGGCATACGCATTATTATCTTAAAAAGGACATTTAGCGCTTGATATGAAATTAAACTAAAGGAATCTATAGCTTCATAATAATATGCGCTCTAGTCTGCCGGTGAATCGCACGGTGGCCTATATTCCGTAAACGGGCAGGACAATTAAACTCTGCATTCTGCATAACTGACTATACAAAAAGTAAGGCGTTTTACGTCGAGGGAATGGGTTTTCAAATCGATTGGGAACATCGATTTGAACCGCATTTTCCTGTTTTTATTCAGATTACCAGGGATGATATGACTATTTATTTGACTAAACATAAGGGTGACTGCCAAGTTGGTGGATTAATTCACTTTTTTGTTCCAAATGTTGATAGCTGGTACAGTGAATTATAGAGCAAAATAGATACCTATATTTTTGAGCCTCCAAGCGAGGATCTTGAAGGGCTTCGCATGATGACAGTCGTAGATCCCGATGGTAATCAATTACGCATATGTACTCGTTTATAAAAATCTGATTGGTACGTTTTTTGAAGGGGGTACCCTAGTTTAATAACTAAAATTGTACTCTCCAGACCCTAAAGTTAGAGATACGTCTCCCTTGGTTTCACTGTTTGTTTAAGTGCAGCACCATGTTCGCGGAGCATGGCTTTTTTTGCATTCGGAAGAAGGACAGAAGCCGTCGTATTCGGCGGAATCCGAATCTTGACTTCCAAGGTATTGTCACCATGTTTCCGCCATGCGGATTGATCCATCCATACATCGTTCCAGCTTTGCTTCCGCCCAGGATAAACCCTCCCCAGGCTGCGGTCTGATATGAATATGTTGATATCCAGGAGCATCTTCATCCAGATCAATTCCCGCAACATACCGGTATAACCAATCGCCAATCGCGGTTTGAAATGGGCTTTTGAGTCAATTTTGAACACGGCAATATTCTCTTCAACGGGGATACCTTGAAGGTCAACCCGAATAATGTGCCCGGTTTCTACGCGGAGCTTTCCGCGGATCAAGGTTACTACTATCAACTAAAGTATTATGCAGAAGCCCTGGTGAATGATCGTCCAATAACGACGGCTACGGCGCATAGCACAATGGGTAGTATCGAAATATTGGAAGCGGAAATCGAATCTGCAGACAGGAACGGCGTTTGGGGATAAATAATTCCTCTCTTGCCACGCCACTCCGTTTGATCGCTCTGCTAACTGCTTCTTCATTTAGATAATTAACATTTTCAATCGCTGTGTTGAATTATCAACAAATTACGTTTCTTTAGCCATTGAATGCATGCTTCTAAATTATATAAGATTAAACGTGAGTTGATTAAACAATCTCTTTTGTTTATACACCTCGTGTTAGGTCTAAGAATTTTTTAAGAATGCCCAAAAGGGGGATATCACATAATGACAAGACGCAACTTCATCAAATGGCTGATCGCTGCCGTTTGGACATTCATTCTAACCGTTTCCATATTTTCGATGATCCGCCGCTCTCAGGCGGATACGGAAGGAAGCTTCACGGAGTCCGTAGCGGCGCCGACGGAGCACCCGACTGAAACCGTTGCCCTACCGTTGCTTTCCTTTTTCATTATCAGCGACTTGCATATCACTTCGGGCAGTTCCAGTCAGTCCAATCATCTGAGAAAAGCGCTCAATGACATTAAGACGTTCGGAGATAAAGCTCAGGGAATCTTCATTACCGGAGACATTACCGATTCGGCGACACCGGTAGAGTATAGGGAATACCAAAATATCATCTCCCAATACCAGTTGCCGCCTGTATATGCCAATATGGGTAATCACGATTATTACAATGTCTGGATCGACAAGAACGGCGCGTGGAATAAGGACGCATTCCCAAACGGCAAGACCGATGCTATGGCGCGTCAAGCGTTCACAAACTTATTCAAACTGGATAAGCCCTACCATGACGTACGGCTGAACGGGTTGCACTTTATCCTACTGTCGCAGGAGACGTATGTTCAGGAAAAACCGGAGGTCGGTGAAGGTGCTTGGTACTCCGACGAGCAAATGAACTGGTTCCAGAGCAAGATGGCAGAAAACAAGGACGGCAAGCCGGTGTTTGTCATGATCCACCAAGAGCTGCCCCCAAGCGGTCAGGACGGAGGCAACCATACTCTGATCAAGGCAAAGCAGTTCCGCGAGGTTTTGAAGTCATATCCGAACGTTTTTGTATTCTCCGGACATACCCATCAGGATTTTACGAACAACACGCAGCACTACATCAAGGAAACGTTCCATTGGTTTAAGAATTCGTCGGTCGGCAGAGTGCTTGATAGCAGGTACCAACATGTAAGGAAGGACGCTTCGCAAGGCCTTTTCGTTGAGGTCTTTGCCGATAAGGTCGTGCTACGCGGCCGCGAGTTCAGCAATCGGACATGGATCGAGGAAGCACAATGGACGGTTCAGCTTTCGGTTAAAAGTTGATGCTCTCGTTAGCTTATCTCATATAAAACAGAGGAGGGTATCGATTTTTTACTCTGGCCTACCAGGGTTGGACAGAACCGATCGAACAAGTAGGTGCAACTGATGAATCGAAAAATGAAAATAGCCATGCAGTAGATGGCAGAATAAAATTGACGTTTAACAACGAGGAAGTAATTGTGAAAATGGATGATAATCCAACAAGCAGGGATTTTATAAGATTACTTCCCTTAACATTAACATTAGAAGATTATGCAGGAACCGAAAAAATTAATTATCTAGAGAAAAGATTATCTACAGTAGATGCACCATCAGGCATTGATCCTTCAGTGGAAGATTTCACATATTATTCCCCTTGGGGAAATATGGCTATATTTTATAAAGATTTTCATTATTCAAACGGACTTATTAAATTAGGGAAGATTGAATCTGGAATAGAAAAGCTTGCCAATATGACTGGTATTTTTACAGTGAAAATTGAAAAAATGGATTAGAGGTGATAAAAGTTGAAAAAAGTCTTAACAATATCTATGATTGCTATTCTTCTATTCGCTGATTGTTCTGCAAACGTACAACAAAATTTCGTTCAGAGGCGGGGTTATTAGGGTTTGTGCTCGCTCCCGTTTTGGAATCCAATCAAGCTTATGCTTATGAAAAAGATATAGCAAATCCCGATGCGTCCCGACAGGTTAAGCAAGCCGCTCTGGTTAGATACATGGATTATAGAGTTCTCTCTAACAAGGCCCCAACTTGTTTGGCCATTACTTGAGGCGGATATGGCATTCCATTCCTGATCCACCATTCAATTACCCCTACATACGAATCAATTCTGCATGAGTTAACGTGGGAACTTCCATGTAAGTTTGAACAATCCCTCTGATTTGATGAGCATACGCTTTGTTTCCTCGTTGGAACGAAGTGTATTTTTTTCAAGTTTTTCAGGTATAAAAATGCTAGAATTGTCCCTATGTACGGTTTGTTGATGGCGTTTAAAGACTACGATCCATATTACTGGAGTCAAAGGCATTTTTACAAGTCAATGGAATAACTTCGAGAACTTTATGTTCATTTTCCGGCACTTTGAGTTTTGGCCCATGGTGAAAAATACGGTTGGAATCAATCTCTTTGGGTCGCTGATAGGGATCCCGGTAACCCTGATATTCGCTCTGCTGTTAAACGAGATCCGGAGTCCCAAGTTTAAATCATTCATTCAGACGGTCACTTACCTGCCGCATTTTTTATCGTGGGTTATCTTCGGCGGATTGTTTATTACGCTGCTTAATCCTGATGGCGGCGTCGTGAATTATCTGCTCTTGGAACTGGGCTTGTTCGATAAACCTATTCAATTTTTGGGCGATCCCGCTTATTTTTGGGGCGTCGCTATCGGGACAGGATTATTGAAAAAAATAGGCTGGGGCGCCATCCTGTATTTGGCCGCCATTGCAGGCATCGATCAGTCTTTATATGAGGCTGCCGCAATTGACGGCGCGGGCCGCTTCAAACGGATGCTGCACATCTCGCTTCCTGGCATTTTGCCTACCGTGATGATTCTGGTCATATTCGCTGTGAGCGGGATGCTCAATAATAACTTTACGCAGATTTACGTCCTGCAGAATTCCTTGAACTTGCCCGCCAGTCAGGTTATCGATACTTACGTGTATCGAACGGGGCTTCAACAGTTCCAGTTTGCGTCGGCCACGGCGATCGGATTGATGAAATCGGTGTTTGCGCTTGCGCTTTTGCTTGGAGCCAATATTCTGTCCAAAAAGCTGACAAAATCAGGTTTGTTTTAAGCGTATGCTTCCGAAGCGAGTTTTTCGCTTGCACAGAAGCCATTCAGGGAAGCAGCGCGAATAACTTTTAGGAGCTGTCCTGTATGGTTGGAGGTAGGAGCTGGGGAGATCGCGCTTTTAATGTATCGAACTTCTTCATCATGCTAATTTTCTATGGCCAAAGGATTTTACGTGGGCGAGCTGGTTGACGGTCTTGTCGGATCCGGGCATGCTTCGGGCTGCATGGATTACCGCTTCGCGAACGGTCATTGTAACTTTCATATCCATTCTGTATACGGCGATGTTTTCGTACGCCTTTTCCCGTTCGTATTTGAAAGGAAAAAGATGGTATATTGCAATAGGCTTTGCGAGCATGTATTTTAGCGGCGGGTTGATTCCTTCCTTTATGTTAATGAATTGGCTCGGGTTGTATGATACCTACTGGGTTTATATCATTCCTGCACTTTTTGGCGGATTTTGGAACGTCATTATTATCAATACGAATTTCAAGGCGATCCCCGACTCGCACTTTGAGTCGGCCAAAATGGATGGAGCGAGTGAATATACCATATTCTTCCGTATTGTCATCCCGTTATCGAAGCCGGTTTTGGCTGCCCTGTCGGTTTTCACTGCTGTCGGCGTATGGAACGATTACGGTGCGACATTGTATTTCACCCAGTCCAGCGATTTGCAGACTCTGCAGTATCTGATATTAAAGCTCATCCAGTCGAGCTCGGCGGCTGAACAGCTGGCTAATACTGCACAGAGCTATAATCGCGAAGTTTCAGAACTTTTTTCCAAATCTCAAGGTCAGGGATTAGTGACGACCCAAACTCTTCAGCTGGCGTCGATGGTCATTGCGTCGATTCCGATGATTATCATGTACCCGTTCGCGCAAAGGTTCTTTATTATAGGCGTGCTGCTCGGTTCTGTAAAAGAGTAAGGATTATCGTAACGTTAAGTAATCGATTGTGGAAGTCGAACCCGATGCCAGGAAGGACACTCACAAATGAATCGCAGAGCGACTGCAGAAGGCTCGAGTGTTGCCTGGGTACAAGGGGCCGATCTAGGCGTTGCTTCCTCCAGTGACGGCGACAACATCTAGGTTTACCGGGGTACGCTGCCCGGACAGGATATCGAATGGGGCCGCAATACGTTCTGGGCGCCGGAGATCATTTGGCATAATGGCCTCTAAAAAGAAGAGGATGAAAAAATTCCTAATTCCGACAGAGGAACTAAAGAACAAATCCTTATAACATTTGATAATATTGTGGCGGTTCTGTCGGCGGTTAAACAATGTACGGAGGGGGTTATATTTTTTCAGCCCCTTTCCACTAGCTATTGGGGGGCGCGAACCGGTGGAAGCGGCCTAGAAGCAGCCCGCGCGATCATGCGCGGGCTGCTTTTTCGTGAGTCGGAATGTATACGCTTGGCTATCTATCGTTGTGTGCAGGAAGATTTATCCTACAGTTACTAAGAATAGAAAAATCAAACTATAAACCGACTTTTGAAATATTCAGGAACATGTTTATCTGGAATGATAATTTTTGAAAGTCGAATTTAACCTACGGTTATAAATAAGTCGGGAGAAAATATTATTTTCTAAGTCCATAACATTAAAAGATACCATCGAAATAACTAGCTACTTAAACTCTAACGAGTAACAATAGCAATAATACGAAGAGGCTAACGGAAATGGAGGAAATGGAGCCATAGCGACACGACGCAACATAGGAGCAAAGCGCCTCACTTCGGGCTAAGTTGGCCCTAAGTGGCAGGGTTTGGGGCTGGTTGCCCTGCTTGCCGGTTAGCATCTTGCGTTTTAGTTGAAATTCATTATCAGAGCAACCGGTTTGACAAACCAACTATTATGTATTACTATATAGTGGTAGTAAGTAATACAGAATATCAGTCATACAGAATAGTAAAGGGTGATTGTGCTGGAAGACCTAACGGAAATGCTCAAAGGCGTACTTGAGGGCTGCGTTCTTGAAATTATAAGCCGCAAAGAAACCTACGGCTACGAAATCACGCGGCGGCTGAACGCCCTCGGCTTCGCAGATGTTGTGGAGGGAACGGTGTACACCATCCTGATCCGGCTTGAAAAAAGCAAGCTTGTAGAGATCACCAAAAAGCCCTCCGACATGGGGCCGCCGCGAAAGTTTTTTGCGCTCAACGACGCGGGGCGTGAGGAATTGAGAAGGTTCTGGGAAAAATGGGAATTTGTTGCGTCGAAAATCAATCAATTAAAGGAGGAGCAGTAACAATGCTTGATTCTATTATAAAATTGTTAAAAGGCGACATGGAAGATAAACGGGCCTATAAACAAATGATGAAGAGGGTTGACGCCCTGCCGAAAGATTATCGGTTTGCATTTCGCAAAATTCAACATTATATGTTTAGCGTTGGCCCCCCTGGCGGTGACATGACGATATTTACGGACTTGACGATGTTTACGGACTTAGTGGATTTATTTGAAGCAAGCGCGGCAGAGGGCAGACAGGTTCTTGATGTCACAGGCAGTGACGTCGGCAAGTTTTGTGATGAGTTTATGCGCGCTGCGGCTACCAATACTGAAACACTGCGAGAAAAACTAAACAAAGAGGTTATGGGAAAATTTAACAAGGAGGAGCGATAACGATGCTGGAGCTTATCAAAAAAATGATCGGGGATAAAAAAGAGTATAGGGAGCAAATGGCAAGGGTAGAAGCGCTGCCTGAAGACTATCGGTTCGTATTTAAAAAAATCCAGGGATACATGTGGAATTTCGCGGGAGGAGACGGCTCTGACATGTTGAAAACTCAACACGAATTGATAGAGTTGTTTGAAGCCAGCGCGGCGGACGGCAAGCACGTTCTCGACGTGACGGGCGAAGATGTTGTCGGGTTCTGCGACGAGTTTTTGCGTGACACGAAAAAGTGGACCGATAACTTTCGTAATAAATTAAACCGCGACATGATGAATAAATTAGGAAGGGGGAACGATTCAAAATGAGAGACATCGCAATCCAAGTGAAGGGACTGCAAAAGTCTTACAAACAGCTTCATGTTCTGAAAGGCGTAGATTTTGAGGTGGAAAAAGGCAATATTTTCGCCCTGCTTGGCTCCAACGGCGCGGGCAAGACAACGGTTGTCAAAATCCTCGCCACGCTGCTGAAACAAGACAGCGGAACCGCTACCGTAAACGGCTTTGACGTTGTGTCAAAGCCCGACAGCGTGCGGCAGTCGATCAGCCTTACTGGACAGTTCGCTGCCGTGGACGAGATTTTGACCGGGAGGGAAAATCTGATCATGATTGCGAAGCTGCGGCATCTTCATCATCCGCGTCAAGTTGCGGACGATTTGCTGAAACGCTTCGGTTTAACCGACGCCGCCGACCGTAAGGCGTCCACTTATTCGGGGGGTATGCGACGCAGGCTCGATATCGCCATGAGCCTGATAGGAAATCCTCAGCTTATTTTCCTCGATGAGCCGACCACCGGGCTGGACCCCGAGGCACGCATTGAGACTTGGAAGATTGTCAAGGAGCTTGCCAACAGCGGCACGACGGTATTCCTGACCACTCAGTATCTGGATGAGGCAGAGCAGCTTGCCGATCGAATTGCCATTTTGCACGAAGGCAGGATAATCGCTAACGGCACGCTTGAGGATCTGAAAAAGCTGTTCCCGCCCGCAAAGGTAGAGTATGTGGAAAAACAACCTTCATTGGAGGAGATATTCCTCGCAATCATCGGTAAAAAGGGGGAGAAGTAACCATGAATCAACATTTTTTCAGCGACATGAGCGTTATGCTTGGACGTTCCATGCGCCATATTTTGCGAAGCATGGACACCATCATCACGGTCTGCATCACTCCGATTGCGATGATGCTGCTGTTTGTCTATGTGTTTGGCGGCGCAATCCAAACCGGTACGGATAACTATGCGAACTACCTGCTGCCCGGTATCCTGCTGATGGCGATTGCAAGCGGCATAGCCTATACGGCTTACCGCCTGTTTTTGGATAAGCAGCGGGGCATCATTGAGCGGTTCCACTCCATGCCGATTGCACGTTCGGCCGTGCTGTGGGGGCACGTGCTGACTTCGGTGGTATCCAACGTCATTTCTCTTATCGTCATCATTCTAGTAGCGCTCGTTATGGGCTTTCGCTCGTCAGCAGGCGTATTGCCGTGGCTTGCCGTAGCCGGTATACTCGTGCTGTTTACACTTGCTCTAACTTGGGTCGCGGTGATTCCAGGACTGTCCGCAAAATCAGTGGAAGGTGCAAGCGCGTTTTCCTATCCACTTATCTTCCTGCCGTTTATCAGCTCGGCCTTTGTGCCGACCGATTCGATGCCGAAGGTCGTTCGCGCTTTTGCCGATAACCAGCCGGTGACTTCAATCGTGGAAACCATCCGTGCGCTGCTGTCAGGTCTGCCTGTGGGCAATGATATATGGATCGCGCTTGCGTGGTGCGTCGGAATTATGCTCGTGGCTTATATCTTTGCGATGCGCGCGTACAAACGGAAAGCAGCTTAATGTTTGCAGGTATTAAAATGATAATGGTCAACAAAAACATTTGGATATGTCAATTATCAAAGAGCCAGACGCTAAGACGCAGAGCCGATAACATGTGAATGAATTCACAGTTGTCGGCTCTTTCTATATGCACATTCCACTTGCAGAAACGTTAGAGGCCATTAGCGGAGCGGAAATAGTAAGGAACCATTAAATGGTGTCCGGCGGCATAAATATAGGTGCATAATCGTTTTACGAAATATTCAATTAAAAATGTTTTTTATTTACTGCTATCAATTAAGATATATTGAGACAAGCCGCAGAACGTTATGGTATACGCGAAGACTCAATGATCGAATTAATTGGGTTTCAAAACTTCGTTTATTCTGGATTGGTTGGAGATCGTGAAGTTATTCTAAGAATTGCCCACACATCGGAATGATATATTAACGAAAGCGGAATTAAACTTTATCATGTTTTTGGCGGAGTCCGGCGTAAAAGTAGCTAGTCCGATTCAGTCTTTAACAGGCGATCTTCTTCATACAATTGATGATGCTTTTGTAGTGACAGCCTTTGAGAAAGTATCTGGCAGAAATGCAAAACCATATATTGATATGGACTTTTCGCGAATGTAAAATGGTTTAATCAGGTAAGTCCGGGTAAATTCGTAAAGGTGGTGAATTAGGATGAAAATATTCCTTGCTATTTATACCCTTATTGTTGTTACTTTTTTAGGAATATTCGTCGGGTGTATAGTGCTTTTATCGCCCGAACATCACAAATACATCGTTAAGACGGGTTATACCGGCTGGGTTGAGGTAACGTTTGAACAGGCTGATTCTCCGCCACTCGAGAAAGAACACGGAACCTATGTTTACCACATTCCCGCTAGCGGAAAGCTAAAAACATCTTCCCCGATGATAGAAGGAAACCTGAGAGTGTTTTACCTTGATAGCGATGGAAATCTTACGGAAACGGGGCGTAATGAGGAAACGATACATGCTGTAGGCACGAGAAGCCATAGTACGAGTTACTCAGATGGACGTAGAGAAGACTTTCCAACGGTGGTTAGTTTTTTTCTTGGTAGCAAAGAACAATGGGAAGTTGAAGCCGAAAAGCTAAAACAAGGTATTTAATCGCCATAAGAAAAATTCATATTCAACAAACGCTGAACGATAGCACAATAAAGACACAACGGCAGCCGGCCAGACGAATGGTGAGTACTGCATTCGTTAATGTCTTTATCCTTTTTAGTTTCAATGATTGACTTGATTGTAGAGCTATCGTAAAATTTTGTTATGTTAATTTTAGGTAATGCACTTACTTTAAAGTAAGGGGATGATTTATCAATGATTCATCAGCGTGAATGTCCAGTTGAGACACTCATTCATGTTTTAGGTGGCAAATGGAAGCCAATGATTTTATGGCATTTGATTGAATCCAAAAAGAGATTCAACGATCTGGAAAAGCTTATACCTGATGTTTCACAAAAAATGCTTTCACAACATCTCCGAGATTTGGAACGAGAAGGCATAGTCGATAGAACGGTCTACCCTGCTATCCCTCCAAAAGTAGAATATTCTCTTAGTGAATACGGCAGAACATTGATTCCTGTAGCAGAAGTCATGTGTGCTTGGGGAGAAAATCATAATAAGCGGAAATATGAAGAGTCAGCGTCATAGAGCTGGTTCACATGAACTTGTACACTAATTCAATCAACTCAAAACAAAAGCTGCCACGGGATTCCGGGCAGCTTTTGTTTACCTACAGTCGCACCCCTGATATTTAGAATTTTCCTGTCCTCCCGACCTCCGCGTTTAATTATGGTATCCCTTTCTGTCATGCTTACTTTTAAGTAAGTACCCTACTTTAAAGTGGGTTCTTAACATAATTTTGAAGCGATGCTAAGCTTGAGTTAACCAAATATTGGGGTCCATTAAAGAGGAGGAAAGAACAATGAGAATTATTGTTTTTGGAGCGACGGGGAATACAGGGAAAAGAGTGTTGGTACAAGGGTTAAAAATGGGGCATGAAATGACCGCATTTGTGCGAAATTCTGAAAAGCTTTATGATCAACTAGGTGAGCATTCCGCAAAGCATGTGAAGGTGATCGTGGACGATATTATGGACCCGGTGAGCGTCGGTGAGGCACTTGCGCATCAAGACGCCGCTATTATTGCAGCCGGCCATGCGGGCCAGGGAGAAGAGTTTGTTCGTATCGTCGATAACATTATAAGCCAATGTGAATTCCAACCTAGTTTCTCTGGGCGGGTATGGATAATGGGAGGAGCCGGCCTGCTGGATATTCCATATACTGATCTTATCGGCAACAATTTACCCGGCTTCCCACCTGAATATAGAAATCACAACCGGAATTTCGAAAGGCTACAACAGACTGAGCTCGATTGGTCCATTATGTGTCCGGGAACAATGATTGATTCGAGAGAGCATCCAGATCCGGTTCATCTGAATGTAACAACGGAAACCTTGCCCGTTCCGATTCCGGAGACGATCAAGGAATATTCCGAGGCAGATATAGCCGGTCACTTGTTCAGCCGACTTCAAGAGCTGAATGTTGCTTATGACGATGTCGCAAAATGTATGTTGGACCATCTTGAGCTCGGAGGAGCGTTTAAAAGAAAAAGGGTCGGTCTAGCCTATCAAAGCAATATTACGGTGCGCTGAGGAGAAGGGGGATAATGGGTTTGTTTGGATTACTGCTCGTTTTGCATATATTGGCTTCGATCGCCATAATTGGCCCCGCTTTCGTCCTGCCCATCATTCGAAGATCCGCTAGAACCGTCGGCCAGCTGCACTTTGCTTTTGGTATAACGACCAAGCTTGCCATAATGCCTAAAATTGGCGGAGCCATACTTATTTTAACCGGGGTTTGGCTTATGATCATAGCCAAGATGGGGTTATCCCAAATGTGGCTGAATGTATCCATCCTTTTATCGCTGCTCATCGTCGTCATGATCGACGGATGGATCGAGCCGCGCATGAAAAAGATCATAAAGATCATATCTGAAAGTCAAGACCTGGGTAATGAAATACCCGCCGAGTTCGGACTGCTGATAAAAAAGATCGTACCAATCGAGACGGCAGCACAGCTGTTGATGATTGCCATATTGGTGCTTATGGTCGTTAAGCCATTTTAAAGAAGCCGATGGGAGCGTCCATATCAGCACCGAGTCGATCCTAATGTCCCAATTGAGGAGACAGTTGGTGCAATGGCCGATCTGGTTAAAGCAGGGAAGGTATGTCATCTTGGTCTATCTGAAGCAGATGCAGCTACCATTCGCCGAGCTCATGCGGTTCATCCGATCTCCGCATTACAAACGGAATACTCCCTTTGGAGTCGGGGTGTTGAAGTAGAAATTATTCCTACTGTAAAAGAACTTAGAATCACTTTTGTGGCTTATAGTCCTCTTAGCAGGGGATTCATAACCGGCGAACTTCGTAACTACGAGGATTTTAAAGCTGATGATATGCGTCAATATTTGCCGCGTTTTCAAGGAGAAAACTTCCAAAGGAATGTTGACATTATGGAAAAACTTAGGGATATTGCCAAAGAGAAAAACTGCACAGTTGCACAACTAGCAATAGCCTGGACAATAGCAAAAGGCGCGTTGCCGATTCCAGGTACGAAAGGAAGAAAATATCTAGAAGCTATAGATATACAACTATCTAGTGATGATTTATCCCGTATTGATGCTGTTAGTCCAACTGCATTTGGTGGACGATATCCCGGTATGGAGTAACCGTTCAGGTTAGTTCAAATAACAGGGAGAAGCGTAATTTTAGAAAAAGGGATTATCAAAGTTCTTATCACATAAGGTGGGGAAAAGAAAGATTATTCAACAGAGCATTCGCTGAAAAGGGTTTAGATAACGTAATTCTATGGGATGTACTAAAAATAAGAAATGAACAGCTAACTAAGGTGAGATTTATAAGTAAAAGTTCACCACATAGACAGGGAGTATACACGGATGTTACAGATTCGCACGATCCTAGATTGACAGCGAGTCATTTATTGGATTAAAATTATTCTTTATGTATTTTGACAATGGAGAGGTGTTAAAAAAATGATTCGTGTCGGGCTAATCGGTGATTATGACCAAGAGGTTAAAGCGCATGTGGCAATTCCTATGGCTATTCAGTTGGCAGCAAATGATCTAGGATTTCAGGTTGAATTTGAATGGATATCAACTCCTTCGTTGGAACAAGATTCTGAACAAAAGTTGGCAAAATATCAAGCGCTTTGGACAGTACCTGCAAGTCCTTACGCAAGTATGCAAGGTGCGCTTAACGGCATCCGATATGCACGTGAGCAACAGATTCCTTTTTTAGGAACATGCGGTGGCTTCCAACACATGATCATTGAATTTGCCAGAAATACGATGGGATTATCCGAAGCAGATCATGCGGAGGAAAATCCTCATGCTTCCTTAATGTTGGTCGCTCCTCTAACATGTTCGGTGAGTGAAAAAACTCACGCCTTTAAACTCAAAACCGGCTCAAAGGTTGCTGCTTTTTATGGTAATGACGAAATTACTGAACAATACGGTATTTGCAACTATGGTTTGAATCCAGAATTTGCGCCCATGTTAGAACAAGCAGGAATGATTATCGCCGGAATAGATGAAAACGGAGAAACTCGTATAATGGAGTTAAATCAGCATCCCTTTTTTATCGGAACACTATTTCAGCCTGAACGTTCGGCTTTTAACAATATTGTACACCCTTTGATTAAGGCATTTCTTGAAGCAGTAAAAGTATAAAAACATAATTTACATAACAAAAAGGACCCTCTTGAATAAATCACTGAAGTCTCTACTATTTGGGGCAAAAAAGAAATTGACTAAAGTCCTCCAATACTGCATTGCCGTCATACATGGCAGCTGTTCAAGTAACGGGCAGATTAGTTCTAATATATGGTTATTGTGGTATTTTACTTCATTCAACTAACGGAAAACGATAGCTTCATAGCAAAGATCAACAGGCTGCCGGTGAATCGCTCGGTGGCCTAATCCATTAACGGGTAATGTTCAATAGAGGCAATACGAACTATAATAAGGCAATATTTTTATCGGAGGGGTAGTAACTTTGACATCACTAGTTGGTCAAATCAGTGAAATAAACCGATATCCTGTAAAATCGTTTGCGGGAGAGAGTGTGGAGACTTGCACAATTAATACATATGGGTTATATGGCGACCGTTTTTGCGCCTTTGTTGATGAAACAAAGGAAGGTTGGGATAGCTTTATCACTGCTAGAGATATCCCTAATATGCTCGCTTATAAGGCTAAACTCATCGACAAGGGAGTAAGTGTTACATCACCTAATGGACTAACCTTTAGCTGGAATGAAGAATTATTAGATGAAATTCAAAGATACTCCAAAAGAAAAATCTCAATGACGAACTATAAAGCGCCGAACCCTGAGAATCCTGGCCTTATGTCAGTTGACCTAGCTAGTGTCCTTATTATTACAGACTCTTCATTACACAAACTTGAAGCCATGTGGGGAAAGAACTTAGATAAACAACGGTTTAGAGCAAACTTAATTGTGTCGATTGACGAAAACACATTCAACGAAAACGATTGGATAGGAAAGCAAATATCAATTGGGGATACAAAATTACAAATTGAATCTTACTGTGAGCGTTGTTCAATAATTACGATTGACCCTGATACACTTGTACGGGATACTTCTCTGTTGAAGAAAGTAAATGAGCAAATGAATTTATGCTTTGGCTTATATGCCTCTGTTAAAAATCCTGGGCAAATTCATGTTGGTCAGAAAGTTTATTTATCTGATTGAACAAAATGAACAAGTCCTTATTGACGTGAACGTTAGTTCAAACAAACCAGTGAGCAGATAGCCGTGGCAGCTGCTCCTTTTTTCATTAAGCTATTGGGCAGGATACTTAAACAAAAGGAAGAAATTAATAACGACTCTTTACGTTAAAGGCGGGTTATTTGTGGAACATTTGTCTAAGTATCTACATGTTCAATCTATCTTTAAATAAATATAAATGGAAAAAACAGGAGGGGCGATGAAAGCGATATTAAGTCTAATTATTGCGAGTGCTACGCTTGCGACAATCTACTGTCCGGTTGAAAGATTCGAACAGTCGATGCCGAATCCGCCGACACTAGCCGTGCCTGTTGCACCTGTATTTCCCGACAAACAGGTTGTTGTTCCGCTGCGTGAACCGGCTGTAAGCAGAAGTTTAGAGCAAATCGAAGCCGCAAACTTACAATTTGCTATGAAGAAGCTCGAAGCGGACCGGAAACTGATAGAGCAGCGGCATTCTATTCAGTTGATGATGATGGGAATCGGAAAAGACCACATCATTGTACAAGTTAGGCGTACCGGCGATGTGGAAAACCCGATGCCTGAAGATGAGATCGAGGGTGTGAAACAAACGCTGTTCGGCATCGCTGGAGGCGAATTTCCGTTGGAGCTGTCAGTGATGGAATGCTGTAAGAATGCTGCGAATGTAACGGGCAAAATCAGATCGTATGATAAGGAACAAGACCGGATACTAATCGTCAATGAACAGAAGAAGAACGGCAATACCGACGATCCCGAAGCGACTTGGGTAGGATTGCAAGCAGATGCGGTGCTTGTTGTCGACGGTAGCAAAGCAACCGGTCTAAGTGAGTCGTTAGTCGGCCGGGAAGCAAAAGTATGGACAACCGGAGTTATGATGACTTCTTATCCTGGTCAAACAACGGCTATTAAATTAGTCATCGAGTAAGCTCCACGCTGTTTTTTTACGTAAGAAACCAACTACAACGAGGCTGTCAACATAAATCGGCAGCTTCGTTATGCTAACGGGCAGATTCCTTGAGTCACAACTCAATTCTATAAGTAACCATTTACAAGAAAATATCTTTACATTAGTATTTCACTTGTGGATAATAATTCCAAAAATAGGGAGTGAACTACGTCATGTTTGATTGTCAAATCATTACAAGGGACACCATTTATCTGGCCGGAGTTAGTTTCTCAGGACCTTTCCCACATTCATTTCCTTCTGAAGCTGTGAAGGTTCAGCAACGACTTGGAAGCAGAAAATCCGAATTTCTTCCAAACGTAAACACTGACGTTGTTTTTAGTCCTTACTATGTGTGCGACAACTTGGCTACATATTTTGCCTGTTATGAAGTACCTGAAGGTACAGCGATTCCTGAAGGGATGGTGAGTTTTAAGCTTCCTGGTCATACATATGCGAAGGTGACTTGCACGAATAAAACAATCCGTGACGGGTATGGTCATGTATTCGATTGGATCAAAAAACATGGGTATAAGCAACTCAGCGGTGCTTGTTCTATTGAGATTTTTTACATAGAAGAAGCAGAAGAAGAAAAAGTTGAGCTATTAATACCTGTCGAATAACATACCAAGTCAAAGCATTATATAAGAAAATAGAAAGGCTTATAATATCTTATTAACTGAGATCAATAGCACAATAATAGCAGGCTGCCGGCACTAAGGGCAGCCTGTTGAACTATCGGGCAGTTTTTAACAAGTCATTGTGATAGATAAAAAACACGGGATATAATGGAAATAGCTTAAGCCTAGAAAAGTTGAGGAGAAATGGAGCTGAGTCGAGATGAGCAGATTTACTGGTGTTTTATTTGATTTGGATGGAACTTTAATTAATAGTGAAGGGCTGGGTACAGAAGCGTATAATTACGGGGTTCAAAAAGTTTTAAGTCGAGAATTAAACGAAACTGACAAACAATACTTACTCGGAAAGCCGTTTAAAGCTCTAGATGATATCTTCCCCTTCTTATCACCTTCTGAGAAAGAAAAAATTATAGAAGAGACATTAGATTATTATAAAAATTATAATCATCAAATTAAAGAATATCCCGGTATTCGTAAAACGATTAAAATCCTCAATGAAAATGGGTTGAAGCTTGGGATTGTTACCGCTAAATTAAAGCAAAATGCAGAGAAAGAATTACGAAATACTGGGTTGTTTCCTTTCTTTGAGGTAGTTTTGGCAAAGGAAGATTGTCATGAGTTCAAACCTAGTCCTGTTCCTTTACTGCAATTAGCTGAAAAACTTAATTTACATCCAAATCAATGCTTGTATGTTGGAGACCAGCCGACTGATATACAAGCCACGCATGCGGCAAACATGACTAGCGTTGCGGCTCTTTGGGGAGAAGGTAAACTTGAAAGACTTTCACCACTAAACCCAACATTTTTATTTAATAATCCAAAACAATTAATTGAATTATTATTAAGCTAAACGGAGAACGTTAGTTTAATAAAAACAGCAGCAGCCTAGGAATAATTTATTCCAAGGCTGCTGCTGTTTGCTGATCAGTGCGATGTCTTTCGAATACTAATTGTATTATTCACATGGCCATTAAGGGCAGGATAACCTGATGGGTAACTAAAGCTCAAGAACTACGTTACATGCAGATTTTGATTAATTTGATTATCGGGAAATTTAGGACATAAATAGAAAAGCTAACTATAAGGAACGAGCTGCAATGCTGCAGCTCGTTATTTTTGCCAGATGCATTATTGTACAACAACATTGGAACCATCGACTTTTCTGTATCCGCTTACATTTGATCATTTATGTTTTTCGAGAAATATCTTAAATAACTACATACGAAACTTAAAAAACTGTATTTATATCGAAAGAAGGTATTGTTAAGCTTAAATCGGGGGAACAACCTTTCTTATTAAACGCTAATTTTAAAAGGGGGACGTCATATTTTTGAGAGCGGTTACATTCTGAATAGTGGTTCTAATATTTTAATGCATTCATCGAATTGTGTAATTTTAGAAAGGGGAGCGAGTATGAAACAGCATTTGAAGCGGGGCGTAACATTACTGTTATGTCTATGTATGTCGATTTCATCCCTTTTTCTGGGATCAATTATGAAGGTTGCGGCCGCATCTGAGACAATGTCCTTCCCGGCGGCGCAAGACGCGTTTGTATCCAATTTCAACGGGCAAGGAGGTAGTTTGGGAACAAGTTTAAGTGCAACTAAATTAATCTATGGAAAATCTCGGCATGCTTATCTCAAGTTTGATTTATCCTCCATTGATACGGACAGATATGATATAGACGAGATGAACATGACGTTGAGTTTTAGAAAATCGCATGCGCCAAATGAGTTGGTATTCACTGAAAGCGAATCTACCTTGCGTGGCACTAGCACCGAATGGACGGTAACCAACGTCACTTATAATAATCGCCCGATCGAAATTGCCGGG
The DNA here is from genome assembly GCF_014534655.1 of Paenibacillus sedimenti. Lineage (GTDB taxonomy): Bacteria > Bacillota > Bacilli > Paenibacillales > NBRC-103111 > Paenibacillus_E > Paenibacillus_E sedimenti. The sequence goes on along the minus strand of NZ_JACVVD010000009.1, from coordinate 28,241 downwards.
TCTCCGATTGTAACTAAAAATGTTGTATCAAACGGCGAAGAAAACCTTACCGTTGATCTGTCCACAATCTTCCGAAATGCATTGAGCAATGGAAGAAAAGTAGTCAGCATTCATCTTACGACAGCGAAAGTGAACGATAGTACGGTAAATGCCAGCGAGATGTATTCCTCAAGGAATACATCGGGATACCCGGGACCATCCTTGAACATCACGCTGGGAGATCCGATTGTGAACGACGGGATCGATAGAACTGCACTTAACTCGCTGATTGCCCAAGCCGATCAGTTAATTGAAACGGCATACACTACGGATAGCTGGGCAGTGCTTTCGTCGGCCCTCATTACTGCAAAAGAATTAAGTTTGAACAATACAACGCAAGCCGAGGTCAACCAAGCCATTTTAGCGCTGAAAACTGCGATGGACAACCTTGCGGTTGCTGAGAGCCCTTCCAAGATTGCTGGCCCAAACATGGGAAATTACTATAACAACAGCAAGACAGCGGCAATGATCATTAAAATGAAAAATGGGGCAGGCAAATATGTTAAGGTAGACCCTGTTACGGAAAAGCTGTCGCTCACGGCAAATGCCGCCGAGGCGTCCGCGTTTGCTCTGTATGTCCTTGATTATTTTGCAACCGTGGATCATGAGGAAACTGAGGTTGGAGCCACCAGGACGGCTTATTCCATAAAATCCTTGGACAATGACAAATATCTGACAATCCAGAATTATTTTACGGCCGAAGAGTTTCTGAGCAATACTCATCATTATTTTAATATTTTAAGCGGCGCGCAAAGCGGCAGCAGAACTGACAGGACGTTCGAGATTAAGGCGTCGGCAAGTACACCGGGTTGGAACGAGCGATTTTATGTAGATCAGTACGTAAATTCAGGGTTTTACCGCATCTGGTCGCATTTGTCTACAATGAGAGACGATAACAACTTTGGCCGTTTTAATGTGAAAATGACCGACAACTCTATGCAAAGCAGCGGAACAGCTTCTGAGAATACCGAATACAGAATTTATTTTGAGAAGATATCGGGCAAGGATCAGCTGGAAATCAGCCAGGAAGTTTCCGGAGACGACGCCAAGTTGTTCTGGAAGCCTGTAAACGGTGATACGAATCCTGCCAATTACAGTGTCAATGGGACTGTCTCGGGAGCGGTTTATTCCGGCGGCCTCATGCAATTGACGCTTTCGAACTTGAGTGTCGGCGTTCATCCGTATGCCGTTGAATACAACGGAAGCGGATATCAAGCGACCACGGACGTGAATGTCCGAATCTTCAGCCATCCGGGTATTTTGCATACCGCGGAAGACCTGGAGAGAATGAAGCTTCGTGTTCAGGAGAGGGCTGAGCCCTGGTACTCCGATTACCAGAGACTGCTGCACAGTATATCCTATGATTTAAGCAGCTTCGATTACGAGAACACTGTCTTTTCGAATGTCGGCCGCGGAGGCGCTCCATCGGATTCCGGCAACATGGGCTATTTTGAGAAGGGCGGCAATGCCGCATATTTCAATGCCCTGCAGTGGGTTATCACGGGGGACAATCAATACGCGGAAAAAGCCGCCGAGATTCTCACAAAATGGGCGAAAACCTTGAAAGTGATAGACGGCAGGGACAGGATATTGGGCGCCGGCATCAACGCTTACAAATATGCCAGTGCGGCGGAGATCATCAGGTATTATAACGGCGGATACAGCGGATACAGCGACGCTGACTTCAAAGCGCTGCAGGATATGATGATAAACGTGGTATATCCGGTTATCCAGGACGCAGCTGCTCCCATGCTCGCCAACGGCAACTGGGACGTAGCGGCCTTAGTCAGTATGATGGCTATAGGTGTCTTATCTGACAATACCGAAGTTTTTGATCGTGCGATGAGTTTTTATCAGGACATTCATACGAACGGTTCGATCTTTGCTTATGTGCACGAATCGGGCCAGAATATGGAAACCGGCCGTGATCAGGCACACGCCTTGTTGGCTATCGGATATATGTCAGAGATTTGTCTGATTGCTTACAATCAAGATGTGGATTTGTATTCCCTGTACGATAACAGGTTAGCGAAAGCTTTCGAATATTCGGCGAAATACAACCTGTATTCGAAGGAGCTGTACGGTGAGGATATACCCTTCGTTGCGATGCCGAACGTTTTTGGCGATACCAGCAGAGGATATTATGGAGCCGGGTTTGACAGGGAGAATAACGGGCTTAACAGAGGCGAGCTCAGGCCAGTTTTTGAGCAGGCTCTTGCCCTCTACAACAAGGTGGGCGACGTCGATATGACATGGACGGCGAGAGCGGCGGCGGCCGCGCGCCCGCAGGGAATGGTGCATTTTGACAATTTGAACTTTGGCACCCTGACGTACTATAACGGAGAGCCGCTGAACTCTAGCGGGCCGTATTTTCAGATGCGGACCAGATGGGAGCCCTTATATCAGAGGAATTGGAGTATCGTTGACGGTCAGAGAGTCGCCGAGACACTGAACTCTTATTATAGTATTAATGAAAACGGCGAGCTTGTTACCAGCGTCATGAAGAAGGACGCGCCTTTCTATCAGTTGGTCGCTAACGACGACGGCACATATTCGATACGGTTGGTCAAGACAAACACCTATTTATCGGTAAAGGATGATACGGCGGAGAGTTACAATGTTATTAAAGCCGATGCCACAGAGATAGGAGAAAACGAAAAGTTTATTTTACGCTCCAGCGGGGTCGGCCCTTTCTTCCTGGCTTCTCCTAAGTACGACAATCGTATCGTGTATCAACACGCGGCCGGATCAGGGAGCAGTGCCGTTTTAACACTCCGGCTGGGAACAAAAAACCTATCGCAAATAGCAGATATACCGAATATCTCAACGAACGAAAGACTTATTTTTATGTACAATACTGAGGATATAGCGCTTATTAACAGCGACGATGCGGCGCCGAAGACGACCGCAACGACGGAAGGGGAATCGCAGAACGGCTGGTACCGTTCGGCTGTCGTCGTTGATTTCGCCGCGACCGATGAAGTCTCAGGCGTGGCAGAGACCTACTATCGCGTGGACGACGGAGACGTTGCGAGCGGGATACAAGCCGTTATCGAAACCGAAGGCGTGCATACGGTAACTTACTGGAGCGTTGATCGGGCGGGTAACGTGGAAGAAGCGAAGGCGTTGTCCGTATCGGTCGACCTGACGGCGCCAAGCATTGTTTTCGACGTTGTGGACGGTACCGAATTTGCGATAGACCAGCCCGTCAAGATCGGCTGCGAAGCAACGGATGATTTGTCGGGGATCGCCACGACGACTTGTGAATTGATTAAAGTGCCGGCTTATGAATTGGGCCTAGGTGAGCACACGTTTAGCGCGTCCGCCTCCGATCAAGCCGGTCATGCGACGAACGCCTCGATTACAGTCATCGTCACCGTTGACTACGATAGCCTTGCTCGTCTGACCAGAATGTGGTTCGAGGAAAGCGGGCACGGGGACGTCGCCGCCTCTTTGATCGAAAAGCTGGATGCCGCCAAGGCTTCCGCTAACAGAGGGAATGCGAAGGCGAAGGAAGGGCAGCTGGGAGCTTTCGTAAACCAAGCGAAAGCGCAAAGCGGAAAAGCAATCACGGCTGAGCAAGCCGATTTGCTCGTCTCTTTCGCCGCTGCGTTGAAGTAATAGATTAACACCGAAACAGGGACGCAAATTGACTATCAACTTTCAAGTTGATATTGCGAAACAATGAGCAAACAATTCGTGCTTTCTTCTCCGCAGCAAAGAAGTCTTTAAAGCCGTATTGAAGAAATGTGAAAATGATCAAAGAAAGTCGGGCTGCTTGAAGAAGCAGCCCGACTTTCTTTAAATCGGAAGAGAGAGTAAAGGCGCATATGTATGTCGCGAAAGCACATATGTTTGTGTCGCCGAACAAATATATTAATCTAATGGGATAAAGTTCTTGTCATTTATTAACCAATCTTAAGGACATATGTATAAAATACAATGGAATACTAAATTTACAAATAGTGTTTTGAAATTCATATATACTGTTTCCACCCTCAATTACCTAATGTTGTAAATATAGACTCAATAGATGACTAAATTGTTCCGTAGAAATTGTATTTTTTCGCAACCAATCCATATATCTCCACGTCTAACGAACATGAGAATCTTACGTCTTTATAATTGAGGAGTCTAGAAATGAAGAAGTTTCTTCTTGGTTTAACGTGTGGCATAGCTTTGACTACAACGACTGCAGTTTTTGCAGCGGATACGATCCAAACATATTTATTTCCAGCTACGTTTGTTATTAACGGTGAAACAAAAAATTCATACGGATATGAAACCCTGAATTACGATGGTCATGCGTATGTTCCTATTCGGTTTATTGCTGAGAGTATGGGACTAAAGGTAGTTTATGAAGATGTGTCAAAGACGATAACAGTGGATAATGGATTTAATATTTTAGATATTAACAATTCCGGTGTAAGTGCAGGACATTTGTCCATTATTAAGGAAGGTAATCATTCGAGTATTACTGGCAAACTCTATATTGGCATAGATTCTTGGAATCACAGATTAATAGATAGTATTCAATCATTAAATCCAACTGTGGATTACACAAAAACTATAGCATCAGGAAAACTTGTTTTCTGGAACGAAAAGGGAGAAGTTATTGAGAAAGTCCCATACCAGATTTCTAATGTTTTAAACGGTGCAGAACAAATAGTGCCCTTGGAAACCACCAGCAAAACAGATATTTCAGACTACGCGGCAGTTACATTAGAGAGTACAAATCCTTTCTATGGTAGAGTTCCTGACCTACATGCCGAAATATCTACAAAGGATTCCGAAAACAAGGTTCAGTTTGGTTTGGTCAATTTGCTGAAGACAGGTGAGTACACTCTTGTAAGAGGATTTCTTTCTACAATAAATCAAACTGATGTTTCACCGGATGCTAAAATTACCATCACATTCCTTAATGATAAGGGAGTTAGTTTGGGGACGGCGACAACGACGCTCAGTGCAGAGAAACCAGAAACGCAACAGCTCCCCTTTGCCGTTTTTCTAGGTAGAGGAGACTTAACTAAATATAAATCAATAACTATTCAAGTAGGCAAGTAAACACCCATGAATCAACGGCTGTCTAGGACAGGCTTTAAGTCTAAGATGTCCGTTGTTTTTTGGATTCAAAATTTGTTTTTAGGGGGGAGATGTAACATAGATGAATAAATGGACGATTGCAGCAATAACAATCCTCATTCTCTTTATATTTTTAATTACACCTTATTTGGTAAGAGTTAACACAACAAATAAATTGATGTCAACAACATATCAAGATGAAAGTTGGATTCTCGTTAAAAGTCGCATGTGATGCGGCTTTTCATTTTTGTCCTCAAGTTCTTGTCAAAATTAGATGACAAGAACTTGAGGACATTCCCGATTTTGACAAGAACATTATCTCACTCTCGACGGATGCAGGAAATTGAAGAACCAACGATCAAGCTCCCCATGAAAATTATCCAAAGTAGCAGAAAAAGGCCGCACTAAATAAGACGCACTTCATTCATTATTTGAAAGCGCCTGAAAAGTGGGATGATGAAATGGAGCTAAGAATTAGCTGCAAGTGTCACAGAGTAGCCTACAAATCAATAGGTCTTATAAGTGCCGGAGGATAATAATATTGAAAAAATGTAATTCACCCCAGCCGGGTTGAATCATTCGCAAAATAGATCAAATGGGACGTATTATTTTGCCGATTGAACTAAGGAAAATATTGAATAATGATACTAATGATTTATTAGATGTTTTTCATGATGGCGACGCTCAAAGAGTTAGGGTCGTCTTATGTGGTCTGGCTGATATAACTTGTTGAATACAAGGCGGAATATTAGCGAAGTTCCACGCGAGCCTATTAAAAAACGCTACATTGGATATTAGGTAGCGAATGGACGAAAGTTATCAGTGTGTTCGCTTTCTTCTTCTATTCAATGTGGACGCGGTTTGTTGAACAATAAACGCCCCATTGCTTGGTCCTTTCGTCCTTATTGCAACAGTTGTTGTAAACCCTCCACTATAAAATCCAATTCGAGCAATCCCATACGGTTTTACAGCAACAGTAACGGCCCCACTCAGCAAGATAGTAAAGGGCTGGTTTGAATTGTTAGAAATCGCGAGAGTTGCGTCAACCCCGATCGGGACCACAACTAACGTTTTGATACCAGCAGTTTGATAGTTAAACGATCCAGTATGCAAGTATTTGGTCATCGCTACATACACCTCCACTAACAATGTATTCTGGAGTGTCTGTTTCGTTTGGACACAAGCATGGCGAATTTACGAACGGGCAGGATAGCGCAACATTCGTTTGTTTTCTAGATCCTAATTTATGGGAATAACGTCGTACCAATGAAGAAGGAATGCTAATGAAAATAGTGATGATTCTTTTGTTGGTTTTGTGCTTATTCCTTTTAGTATCGGGTTGTACAGATAAGGATACAAATCAAGAGGCGTAAATGCTGGAATTGAAGAAACCTATCTAACCTCAAATCCTTGCCCATAATCCGAACAGGAAGAAGAATCCGTTGACAGCCGCCAAAATGTATACCCCACCGATAAAGATACGCAGCAAATGATAAAGAAGCTTCATGATTACATAACAACCTCGAATGGATATAATTGTAATTTAAGTAAGATTTATAAGGATAGTGATGGGCGCTGACTTTCCGCCCGACATCACCCCCTGAAATCGACATAATTCGACGAATCGTTATAAAAGCTATGCATAAGGAGTGAATCACGATGGCGAATAAATACAAACGCTTCATTCAAAATCAATTCGAAAAAGCGAAATCTACCGCTTCCGAATTCATTTCTTCAAGAAGTGAAGAGCAAGAAGAAGGCACTATAGAACTCAATCCGCAATATTATGTTGAGCTTAAAGCAATCGCCGATATGCAGCGCACGACCGTGCAAGCGATCGTCAATGGAATCATTGCCCAATACCTGGCAAGCGCCCCATACAAATCAACCCCCATCTCAGTGGATCAAAAGGAAGATAACCCGCTTCTGTATTTGGATGGTATTTGCAAACTAGAGGATTAAGGAGTGCTGACATATGGATAACCACTTGAACATTCAGGATGCAATTTTTCTAGATGAAACAGCTTTAGCCGCTTTAATGAACCCTGAAGACCTCCACTATGCAAAAGCCCGTTCCCTGTTTCTGGATTTGTATGATCTTGAACGTAATTACGTGACGACCAACTCTATTATATTTGATCTTCACGAATGGCTTCGCAACGAATACAGCTATCAGCAAGCGGAATATTTTCTGAATGCAATTGATAAAGCAGTGAGTAAAGGTAAACTAGCGGTCATCTCCAGCGACCCCGAACTTGAGGGGGAATCACGCAGACTACTTATAGACAGGCCCGAGCTTCGTTTCTCGCTCAGCGAAGCATTCACTGCTGTGACTATGTCCTATTATCAGGTAAAACGCATCTTTACTTTCAATCGCAATTTCATGATGCTTGCCAATTTGGATAAGGATATTCGAATCATTCCATCCAATTAAAAGCCTTTAAACAGCAGCTGTTGAAGGATAATAAAGTTTTGAAGTAAAAAGGCGCTCACTTAGTTTAGTGAATGCCTTTTTATTTATTAGATAGAAGATTTAGAGATTAGGGGCAGCGTTCGGAGTGCCGTACACCAACAGAGCAGCTGTACGGTGAAAGGGGTAGGATAGCTAAATCATTTTGTGATTAGAACAATATGCCGACCATTGGCGGCGTTAACAATCTTCGCACAAACTTCAAAAAAACTTCATAACCTCATCGTATAATATATTTAAAAGATTGATGTCTATCGCAAGTTATCTCCGCGCACTGCAAATACGTAAAATGAGGTGATCGACACGTTGAGGAACCCTATAGGAATAAAGAAAGCTGTATATGGAATACTTGCAATGCTCGGCGGGTTATCATGGGTGGTCTGCAAATATCTGATCAATCATGGACCGCAGCCCTTCTCTTATGACGACTACAACAGAATGCTCACGCTACCCCTCCTTTTAATGCTGGCTGTTTTTACCGCTCTCCAAAGACACATCCTCGTTCGGTGGGGAAGGCTTGGACAATGGGCGGGTTACATCGGGTTGGCCGGGTTCATCCTACTCGCCGCGGGCAACATCCTTGAGTTTTGGATCGTTCTCCTGCAATCCGTACCCAATGCGTACGCCGCTTATAAAACAGGAAACACTCAGGTGTTCTTCGGTTCGCATTGGGGTTGGGGCTTGTTTTGCATCGGTTTCCTGCTGTTCGCAATGGCGTCTTTTCTAGCCGGAATTGCGGCATTCCGCTCCAAACTAAAAATTGCCTTCTGCCTGTTGATCGCAGTCTTCGGCGCCGTAGGGCTGCTCTCTTTCTTCAACGAGCCACTCCTAATACCGTTTGGCGCCGGTTGGTTCGTCATCGGAGGATTATGGATGATATCGAATAATCGAAACAACATACTTAACTCAAAGCCTTTTAATTGAAAAAAATAAATTCTCCGCAGTAATACGGGACTCGAATCCCAAAGATCAACCATGAGGGAACTTTTCCTATGAATTGAACCCAACAAAGCAGAGGGTGAGAATTTTGATGAAAAGAGTTGTTTTTCTTATCACCGCCTTATCGGCATTAATCGGCGGTATGATTTGGCTACGGATGGGCTTTGAGTTGTCCTTGATGTCCCCTGGTAACCCAAAAGATCAGGTTTACCGAAGTTCTCAGTCATTTATGCCATGGTTCGGATGCGGTATAGCTTGTATCGGCATAGGATTGGCTGGTTTATATGTTTCCGCAAAGGACGCAGGACGATTTGCACGATGGGCACTCATTGTTACTTTGCTCGGCTGCTTCATTTATCTTTACGGTACGATATCTCGTATTTCGATGAACTTGAGTATCCAATACGAAGTTGTACAGCCGATTGGTTTTCTAATAACCATCGCTGGCTTATTATTTTTTAGTGTAAGCATGCTGAGGGCGCAATTATTACCGTTATGGACCAGGGTTTTGCTGTTGTTGAGTTCCGTTTCGCTATTCATATTTAACGACCAATTCATTACCGCATGGTCGTCGGTTCCCTTCGGAATATCATGGATGGGGTTAAGTGTGTATCTATTTTGGAGATTTGCCCAAGCTCGAACCCCAAGTTCACAACGCTGAACTAACGGAGGAAAGATAGCTCCATAACAAAGATCAAGCAGGCTGCCGATTTTAAACTTGGTGGCCTGCTGTGCTAACTGGCAGTAGAGCGTGGTTAGATAGACCAGTTGAAAGGATTTTCTTACCTTTTGCTGAATTACATAGTATATTCTTCAGTTGGACACGAGTTAATTTTTCTAAACTACCAGGAAACTGTCGGGTGACAAGAACATATATGCTTAAAAGTCGCGTAGTTGCGGCTTTTTTTGTTTTAACGATATATGTTCTTGTCAAAAGCCAATGACAAGAACATATATCGTTTGCCGAATGATGACAAGAACTTGTATTGTTATGCGTAACTGAAAACCTTTCTCAACACCTGTTAGATTAGATGAATTTGAAAACGTAAGCTGGTAAGGTGTAACGATTAAGCTAACGGGCAGTTTTGTGTGGAACTATTGCTCAACTTAGTACGTCTTTTAATTGGAATGGCATTATTATTGGATAAAACTCGGGGGAACTTATAATCACAAGGGGTTGTCGTAACTGAAAAAATGGATTTTGTCCATATCGCGAGATTTCAAGCAGAGATGGTGTTCTTAAATTTATAAAAGGCCTGGACCATGAGGTGGAGATGATGATGTTCAGAGGAGAAAGAAGATCAGCCCTGCTTATGCTGGGAGTAATGCTGTTTGCGTGTACAGGATGCACTAGCGAGAAAGAACCGCAGACAAAGGAAATGCTGGCGGCTACGTCAACAGCATCAGCTCTACAGGAAGAGCCAAGACAGCCGAAAAAAGAGCATCGATCACGGTTTGTACCGGAAGAGGTGCGGGAAGGCGATAAGGTGGCCGGTCTTACGGTTCGTTCGGTGAAAGTAGGGCAGACGCCGATGTATCACGTAATTATGGAGTTGGACGGGGAGCTTAAGATGACCGGAAGCTATTTCCGTGGTCCAAATGAGGTCTATTTTTACCCAGATGAAGCCACTATAGAAAGGATTCCTCAGGTCGCAGGGACGAAGTCGCCTTGGACGGAGAGGTACCGTTTTGAATTTGCTGAGGGGAAGAAGGATCTTGGCGAAGCGCTGCTTGGAAAAGCGGAGGTCGTCACTAAAAGCTATACGCTCCGGTACGTTCCGGATACAGACTCTCAAAAGGGTTTGCTAGAGAATGGACAGAGTTATCTCGTGTTGGGGGATCTTAAACTGTCCTTTGAGCATGAGCGGCGCATGCAGGATGTTGCCAAGCCAATCTCAATTCGTGTGATGGAAAGGTTCCATGAGCTATCGGCGGAGCAAGAGAGCAATGCCTTGAAGTCCGGATGGAACGAATATCGCTGGAAAGGCATGAAGGTGCAGCTCGATACCTTGAATTTATGGCATCCGAATCGCGAGAAGCCATATGTTGGCGGCTTGATCGGAAACCATGCCGAAGTGTTAAGGACGGAGACCGTGCAGAAGGATGGGCTGGATCTGTTTTATTTGAAGGTCGAACGGGATAGGTATGACGAGAAGACGATGAGCTATAACGGTGAAATGAACTACGAGTATTGGCTAATTGCGGTTTATGAGAATGCGTCGGCTTCACGTCTTAGTGAAGCTAGACAGATTGCGCTAACCTTGGTGCTGACCTCGGAGAAGGAGGAGCTGCCAGGTGCGAAGGCACAGCTCCTTGAGCTGGCAAAGACATGGTCGCTTCCTCCCGAGGACTTTTTTACCACATAAGAAAGTATAAGTTTTCGGCTCCCGAAAACCGCTTTCTTATTGGCGATAAAACCTACCTCTAAACGCGGTCGCACTTCATTGAATGGCCTCGATAGAGGTTTTCTCATGAAGTGATTGATATGATGTGAGGACAACACTCGTAACAATAGGCAGAGAGGCCCGAAGTGGACTGCCGAGATGAGAGTGCAACCTTGTTAAGCTATTGGGCAGCATACTTCCAATATGTGTTAATGTAAACATACTATACTTCTGCGATGAAATCCGAGGGACGGAGTGAGGTAACGGGCAGAATAGTGAAATCACGGACTGTAGATTTATTATACGGTTCACCGCAAATATAGTTCGCGGTAAGCCCTAGCACTTCCGCCGCTCGATTATGAGTGAAATACAAACGACACCACAAGTTACCTGTTTCCTATTAAGGAAATTTGCAAGATAATTCCTATTTAACGTCGATTATGTAAAGGGATGAAGGGGAGAAAGTTAATGAAAAAGTTTGTTCTAGGATTAACATGTGGTTTTGCTTTAACCGCTACTACTGCGGTGTATGCGTCCGATACTTTGCAAGTATATTTGTTTCCTGCAATGTACGTATTTAATGGTCAGAGTAAAGCATTAGATAGTGAATATACAACATTAAATTTCAATGGACACGCATACGTTCCAGTTCGTTGGGTTGCCGAAAATCTGGGGAAACTCGTCAAATATGAGCATTATACGAAAACTATCTCAATTGTAAATACTAATTTGACTGAAGAGTTAGTTTTAGATAAAGATTTTCTTATAATTGCATCACAAGGAAAAATTAAAGGTATCGAATTTGGAATTGGGTCTAATAAAAATGAACTTATTCAAAAATGGGGAGAACCGCACGAAATAGGAACTTGGTCTACAGAATTTTATAGATGGCATAGTTACCATTTCTTTTTTTGGGAACCAGATGGGAACGCTGGTTCGATTAGGGTAAGCGGAAATGTGATACCATATCGTTTAAATGAAATTAGAGATTTCATCGGTGAACCACTAGATGAAGGTGAAGGTGTTGACGGCGGATGGTCTTATGTTTATCATGCGGGGGATTATCAGGTTTTCTTTACTGCTGATTCTAAAGAGTCACAAATACGTTATTTAAATTTAAAGAAGAAATAGATGTAAGTAAAAAAACGCTGCGTTTTACAAGTCTAGTATCAAAAAGCATCATCATTCGATGGTGCTTTTCTAAAGCTCATTAGAGTGTCTAGGAAGTCCGTAAGAGTATTCATGTGGCAATAACAACTTCTTTTCTGATTTGACTTTCTATTGTGATTCCTTCGTTTAAAGTTGGTTTGGATAGCCTAGCACCTTTAAAGCAGCTGGGTTACACCTATAGAGGTGCTGAACTCTTACCTGATAGACATTATTTAGTAAAGGCGAACCAAGAACTCACCAAATACATATGTATGAGAGCTAAAATAAATATTTACTTGAACAATTATCATTTAGAGATTATTTAAGAAATAACGAACGGGCGAGACTTCAATACGAAGAGCTTAAACGACAGTTAGTAATCCAAAATAGCAAGAATAAGCACAAATATGCAAATGATAAGACTGGCTTTGTCAATCCCATCTTGGAGAAAATACGAGAAGAAAATAACATTCACCCAAAATAATCGCACCATTGAGCGCGAGCTTTAGTTTAATCCTATACATCAAGAAGCTGCCGAGAAAATGACCGGCAGCTTTGTTGTATTAACTGGTTAGTTTAATGACTTGCCGAATAACATCAGTATCTTATTTCAAAAAATATGGGGAGATGATTTATTGAGTTTATATGTAGTGAGGCACGGTGAGACAGAATGGAATTATGAAAATAGAGTTTGTGGAACAACTGATATTCGGTTAACAAATAGAGGTATTGAACAGGCAAAAGATCTAGCACAACTACTTCGTAAGAAGCAAATAAATATCATCATATCTTCACCCCTGTGTAGAGCATTAAATACAGCAGAAATAATTTCAAAGGAAATATGTACAGATTACATTGTGGATCAACGACTTACTGAGCAGGATTATGGGGTTTTTGAAGGATCTCCTCATGACAACAAAGAATTTTTAGAAGCAAAACTTCATTTTGCAAACAAACTTTCCGGTGGGGAATCAATCTTACAAGTAGTACAAAGAATTTTCAATTTACTTGATGACATCAAAGAAAAGTACAGAAACCATAATGTGTTATTAGTAGCCCATGGTGGTGTCTGTAGAGTTATTAATGCCTACTTTAAAGAGCAGTCGAATGAAGAGTTTTATTATTTTCATATAGGAAATTGTGAATTAAAAGAATATAACTTTTGAACTGGTTGGTGCTTGGAAATGATGTACAAAATATTCAGTAAAACTCCAAAATAATCTTTACTACAGGAGCAGGCGCGGCAGCGACCTCTTTGAGTAACGGCCAGAGGTTTGTTATGATCAATCGTTTCTAAGAACCTTATCGGGCTAGCAATTGGAGATGCTAGATGCGACAAGACGACGCCATTCCGTTATAATGGTAGTTGAAAACGTTTCCGAAAGGGGCTGTGACTATGGGCAGAAACGATCGACTAGCCGAGCGGTTGACTCCGCTGTTAAAGAGCTTTATGGAGAAAGGACCGGCCGGCTGCGCCTGTACAGTAGTGCGCCGGGGAGAAGTAATTTATCAGGAAACCCTAGGGTATGCGGATTTGGAAAAAAAGAAAGAGATCGGTCCAAACACGATCTACCGGATTTATTCCATGACCAAAGTTATTACCTGTGTAGCAGCACTCATGCTTTATGAAAAGGGGCTCTATCTACTGAACGACCCGCTAGGGGAGTACTTGCCGGAGTTCCGAAACCCGCAGGTATACAGGTATAACGATTTCGGGGAGAAGACTTTGGTTCCAGCTGCGGGTCCGATCCGGATCAAGGATCTGTTTATGATGACCTCCGGGATTACATATGGCGGAGATGGAACCGAAACCGAACGCCAAACCCGCGTGATAATGGAGAATGCAGCAGAAACCATGGATACTCGAACGGCGGTGAAGGCTCTTGCGTCTGTACCGCTTGCTTTCGAGCCCGGCACGCGCTGGAAATACGGGATGAGCCACGATGTTCTTGCCGCGTTAATTGAAGTGCTGTCAGGCCAAAAATTCGGCGAGTTTCTGCAGAAGGAAATTTTCGAGCCGCTCGGTATGAAGGAAACCTCCTTCCGTATCAGGGAAGATCAGCGGGATCGCCTGTGCATGATGTATGATTGTGCTGCGGACGGCACGCTGACACCCAACATTAGAATGGACGCCTGCTACCAACCGGATTGCCAGCTGGAAAGCGGTGGAGCAGGGCTGCTTTCCACCATCGGGGATTACAGCAGGTTTGCGCAAGCTCTGGCGAAGGGCGGTGAATTAGACGGAACGCGTATCCTCAGCCCGAAGACGGTTCAATTGATGGCGACGAACCACTTGAATGCTCAGCAGCTCCGGGATTTCGACTGGTCGCAAATGAGCGGCTATGGCTATGGCCTGGGCGTTCGGGTTATGATCGATCCTGCGGCCGGTGGAATTAACGGTTCGGTCGGTGAATTCGGCTGGGCAGGCATGGCTGGCTCGTACTTGTTGAGCGATCCGAAGGAAGAGCTCTCTATCGTATACATGCAGCAGATGCTGCCGAGCCGGGAGCCTTTTATTCATCCCCGGCTGCGTTCCGTCATTTACGGGGCAATAGATTGAGCAGAAAACTTATAATAGTCGATATTTAAATCAAACAGCGGTAGTCTTGGACTCATATTTCTCGTCCAATACTGCCGCTGTTTGATTTTTGGAACCAGGTCGCTGAACTAACGGGCAGCATAGCGAAATTAATTCTTGATTTGAAATGAATACCACTTTATTATTAATTTTTTTGTTGATGCTATAACAAAAAGTGGAGAGGATGTGTTAGTGTGTGCAATATCGGATTAATTGGTGATTATGATGAGGAAGTCGTAGCACACTTGGCTATACCTCGAGCAATCCAACTGATAGCAGATGACCTGGGGGTCCAAATCAATTTCGATTGAGGTTTCAACGCCTTCGTTGGATCAAGATTTCGTACAGAAGCTATCCAAGTATCATGCCCTTTGGGTAGTTTCTGCCAGTCCTTACCGTAGCATGCAGGGGGCCCTCAATGGCATCCGGTTTGCTCGCGAAAATCATATTCCTTTTTTAGGTACGTGCGGTGGTTTTCAGCACATGATTATTGAGTTTGCAAGGAATGTCATGTGGCTTGCTGAAGCAGATCATGCTGAGGAAAACCCTACCGCTTCTTTGATATTAGCTAGTTTCTCCTCTGACATGCTCGGTAAGTGAAAAGATGCATACTTTTAAGCTAACCACCGGTTAGCCCTATGTTAGAAAAAGCAGGCTTGAACATTGCTGGAGTAGACCTTGATGGTGAAGTTCGAATTATGGAGCTTGATCAACATCCTTTCTTTATCGGGACGTTATTTCAACCAGAACGTTCAGCATTGAAAAATATCATTCATCCATTGATCAAAGCCTTCCTTCTTAAAGCCAGCCAATCATAATAACCTACTAAATTAATAACGGGAAACGAGAGTTCATCAGAATGAGGCTGCCGGCAAATGGATCCGGTAGCCTTCGCTAAGAAAGGACTTGATGGAGTTAATGATTTTAGCAGACCAAGTTTTACTTTTTAGCGAACGGCATCACTAGTAACTTTCAAGAACTTAATCACCTAGACCTTGAGATTCTAAAAGCGGAAGAATATCAGAACCGTATCAAAATTTTCTGTAGTGCTTATCAAGGCACTTTGTTTGGATTTGTGAATATAAAGGCATTCAATAAAGAGATCAGCGATCCGAATGGGAACCGTGTAGAATTAATGTCTATACGGTTCTTTTTTTTGGTGGCGATTAATAATGATGGGCATCGATCGGGAAAAACAGAATCAGGTTCTATTTGTAAATTTGGATGACCTGGTTCCTCGAGATCATGTGCTTCGATTAATTCGCAGCCGCGTTGACTTTACCTTCATCTACTAAAATTCACCCATCTTAAATGGAAACGAGAGATGGCCCGGTACCAAAAAGCCTACTCTGCAAAAGCAAAAGATTGCAAAACTTGTCCAATTCGTAATGAGCGTTTTGGGAAGACAGCTACAAAACGAGTGATTAGCTCGTCCGATGTTTCATTTAGCTATGGAAACCAACCGACAACGGGCAGGATCCAAGGAGTATAAGAGGGTCCAACGGCTACGAAGCATCTGGTGCGAAGGTACCTTTGGCACCTTAAGACGCAGCATAATTTAAGTAAAACCTATAAACGGAGCATTCGAAATGTGTTAGAAAGAATGTCTCTTTTCCTCATTGGCTTTTAACATAAAGCGTATGATAAAAGCTTGAGCGTAACCACTGTTTCAAGCACCATAATGACAAACTACTTACGTAAAACAAAACAAGTTGAGGAGCAAAGTGCTTCTCAACCCATTTTGTCAACAGCCCCAAATGACTAGGCTTTTTTTTCTATTTGATATCCAATTTCTTTGTCAAATTAGGCGAGATTGGAAAATCAGCTCGTTATGCTAACGGGTACTATAGTTTTCTTGCCTTGATTACAAAAGTTACAGGAAGCATCTTTGCTTTTTTTTTGCAAAATCGCTGTTACGAGATTGCATAATTTCATCATCAGATTGCTCAATCATTTGCTCAATGACAAATCCCGCTTTTGCCAACGCATTCACATAGGTTGATAGTTTACGGTCCGATAATGTTAGCATATTATTTTCTGCAACAACACATTTGTGTATAGGGTGAGACCAACTGAAAATAAATACGCCGTCTTTTTTTAGATAAGAAACAATCCGGCAAAAAGTAACCTCAAGGTTGGTAGTCCAGCCTATGGCATAAATCGAATAAATAAAGTCAAAATAATCCTCTGGTATGCCACATTTTTCTTCCATGGGAGAACAGATTAATTTTGCTGAAAGAGTTTGTGCATTCTAAAATCTCTCTCTTGTTTTTTGGGACATCATATTGGTACGCTGGCTTCTGCTGGTAAACCTGAATGTCAGTTATAAAATTTTGGGGAATGTAATATGAATTAATTGCTTTCGTCGAGTAAACAAGAATTTATAGATTTCCAGAGTGTAAGTATACAGTCACGGTTCGAGAGGAGTGTGCTTTTTCTTGTTTGTAACGTGCTGGTAATATTTTGTAAACATCCGGGGTACATTATTCCATAGACGAAGGGGAGAACAACAAGGCGGGTGAATGTGGTGATTTATAGGAAGGTCATCAATAATATTTTGAAAAAGGATGCACCATCAACAAACAACTATCAAAGTGACACGCTTCGACCAGTCCTCCCGCTATCGTCCGATCTGCAGAGCAATGTGCAGACCATTTTGCATTCCATCGGTAAAAGCCCAGATGTTGTAATAAGGGAATTCGCATTTGTACAAAAGGATGAAACCAAAATTGCGGTTATATATATGGAAGGATTGGCGGACGAAAAATCGGTCAACCAATTCATAATGGAACCGTTGAAGTCTGGAAACCGCGACGCGGGATTCGACTTGATAATCACCTCGGGTGCGGATGTTGTCGAGCAGTTGAAGTATATTCTGCCCGTTGGAGGAATCGAAGACGTCAAGGATATACAAAGCCTGTTCACGGCCATCTTGTCCGGGAAAGCCATCGTGCTTGCAGACGGGTATGACCGGGGCGTTCAGATCGGATTGAAGGGTGGGAAGGAACGCGCAATTGAGGAGCCTACTTCGCAAACCGTCATCCGGGGGCCGAAAGAAGGGTTTTCAGAAAGTATATCGACGAATATCGCTTTGGTGCGGAGGAAAATATTGGACCCCGAACTTTGGTTGGAATCGCTCAGGATCGGCCGGGTGACGAAAACGAACGTTTCCTTTATGTACTTACATGGGACCGCCAACGACGAGGTAGTCCGGGAAGTCCGGATGCGGCTGAAACGAATCCGCATCGACGGCATATTGGAAAGCGGGTATATTGAAGAATTGATCCAGGATAAGAGGTATACTCCATTTCCCACGATGTTTCATTCGGAAAGGCCGGATGTGATCGCGGCCGGCTTGCTGGAAGGGCGCGTTGCCATATTTGTGAACGGGACTCCATTCGTACTGCTCGTTCCCGCGATATTTCCGCAATTTTTCCACGCGGCCGAAGATTATTATCAACGGTCGGATATTGCCACCTTGCTTCGGATTATTCGCTACATCTCGTTCTTTATTGCCTTGCTTGGCCCGTCCGTATACATAGCGATAACGACTTTTCATCATGAAATGATTCCTTCGCCTCTGTTGATAAGTCTTACCGCCCAACGCGAAGGGGTGCCTTTCCCCGCGTTCGTCGAGGCATTGATGATGGAGGTTACGTTTGAACTGCTGCGCGAAGCAGGGGTACGTCTTCCCCGGGCAGTCGGACAGGCCGTATCGATTGTGGGAGCGCTTGTAATCGGTCAAGCGGCCGTGGAGGCGGGTGTGGTTTCGGCCGTTATGGTCGTCGTCGTATCGATTACGGCCATCGCCAGCTTCGTAATCCCCGCATATAACATGGGCATTGCCGTCAGAATGCTGCGTTTCGTTTTTATGGGATTGGCCGCGTCCTTCGGGCTATACGGGATTATCATCGGATTGTTCCTCTTCGTTCAACACTTGTGCAAACTCCGTTCCTTCGGCGTTCCGTTTATGTCGCCATACAGTCCGGTAACGTTAGCCGATCACAAAGACGTCATCTTTCGCGCGCCATGGCGGAGGATGCTCACTCGTCCATGGTTCATGTCGCAGAGCAATCAGGACCGGCAGGACAGTTCGCCCGAATAACAATACACGCACACCGTCGCTGCAAACAGGAGGATACCGTGAAGAAAACTTGTTTGATCATCCTGTGCTCCATTGTTGCTTCGGCTGCCGTTACCGGCTGCTGGAACCGCCGCGAATTGAACGATCTTGCCATCTCGACCGCAATGGGGCTGGACAAAGGGAAAGGCGGCAACATAATAGTTACCAATCAGCTCCTGTATCCAGAGGCGGTCTCCCCCAAAGATGGAGGAGGGGGACAGAGAGCTCCCGTCGCTTTGATGGAGGAAACAGAAGCCGGGGTACAGCAAGCCGTCCGAAAAATGACCATGA
Source organism: Paenibacillus sedimenti (assembly GCF_014534655.1). Taxonomy (GTDB): domain Bacteria; phylum Bacillota; class Bacilli; order Paenibacillales; family NBRC-103111; genus Paenibacillus_E; species Paenibacillus_E sedimenti. The sequence continues at coordinate 9,186 of NZ_JACVVD010000009.1, read as the reverse complement.
AAGTTTCAAAGAAAATTTATGTAGGCCATGTGCAGATACTTGTGATCGGAGAAGAGTTGGCCAGATCGGGAATCATCGAGACGCTGGAACATTACGCGAGGGACCATGAATACCGAAGGGATTTCTACGTGATCGTTGCCAAGGGGGCGAGGGCGAAAGATATTTTGAAAGTATTCACACCGTTCGAGTCCGTACCGGCAAACAAATTGCGCGATTCCCTCGAGTCGTCTTCCAAATCATGGGGAGCTTCCGCGGCAATTCGTTTCGGAGAACTGTTGTCAATGCTCATTGCCAAAGGCCGGGAACCTATATTGACCGGAGTTGCGGTGGAGGGCAAGGCGCAACAAGGGGCTGCTAAAGAAAACGTCGAGCGGATTTATGTACCGACCAATCTGGAATACACAGGTCTCGCGGTCTTTAAAAATGATAAACTCGTCGGTTGGTTAAATCAAATGGACAGCCTGGGTGTGAATTTTGTAAGAGGAAAGGTGAAAAGCTCCAACATAGCCATACCTTGTCCCGGGAGCAATGAGCAGGCATTCTTCGAAGCGATCCGCACGAATGCGAAGAGCAAAGTCGAGTTGAAGAATGGCAATCCGGTTATTCAGGTCAAGGTGAGCGGCGAAGGCAACATGTCGGACGCCAAATGTCCCGTCGATATGACCAAGCAGGATGCGATTCGCGATATGGAGAGATTGGTTAACAAAACGGTTAAAGAAATCGTAGAATCTTCCGTCAAAACGGCTCAAAAAAAGTACAAATCCGACATATTCGGTTTTGGAAACGCGGTCGAGCGTTCAATACCGAAATATTGGTATACAGTGGAGAAGGAATGGGACGATATATTTCCGGATGTGCGGGTTCATGTATCCTCAGACATACAAATCCGGGAAATTTTCAAGACGAAAAAAACGTTGCCGGAGCGTATGAAGGAGTAGAGCACGCATGGTATGGCATATTGCAGGAATTTTTGCGCTTGGCGCACTTATCGCGTCTGTGGAAATACCCGCTCTTCTCAAAAAAAAGCGGAAGAAGGATATGTGGGCGGTTTTCTTGCTGCTGGGAACGGGAATTGTCATGAATGTGGCGACTATTCTGGATCTGAACATCCCAAGCCCGTTGAATTGGATCAAGGCCGTATATGAGCCGTTCGGCAAGGCGATCTTGAGCATATTATCATGAGAGGCGGTTACTTATGCAGGATAACGGCAACATAGAACCCGTCCAGCTTCGAAAACTGGTCGTGTTATTTATGCTTGGAAGAGCGATCTTGATTGTGCCGGGCATCCTCGCATCGGAGTCGAAGCAGGATGCGTGGATTTCCTCCGCGGGCGGATTGCTGATCGGCCTTTGCTTCGTTTTATTGTACCGGAAATTAGGTGAGCTCTATCCGGGAGTGACTTTGGCGGAATACGCCCAGAAGTTTCTGGGCTCGTGGGTGGGGAAAGCCGTAGCCTTTCTATTTTTCGTTTATGCCTTCTTGCTTGGTTCGATGATCGTCCGTTCTCTTGGTGTTTTTATGGCGTCGACGATGATGCCCGAAACGCCGATCGAGTGGATCATGGGAATGTTCTTGTTTGCAGCGGCGATCGGTGTGCGGAATGGGCTTGAAAACATGGGAAGAACCGCGGACATATTTTTTTTGCTGGCCATGCCGCTTTTCATCTTATTTGTTGTTTCTGTTATCCCGCAGATTGAACTCGATAATCTCCAACCTGTGTTGGGCAAAGGGATTCGGCCGGTGTTGCGCGGGGTGTACCAGCAACTCGGATTTCCATACATGAGCCTTTTTTTATTTCTAATGATACTTCCATTTGTCAATAAAAACCACGAAGCGGGGAAGGCATTCGCGCAAGGAACTTTGATCGGGGGATCGTGCCTGTTGATTGTAACAGCCCTCTGCATTCTGGTCATGGGAAGCGACGGAACCGCAAACGAATTGTATCCGGGCTACGAACTGGCAAGAACTATCGAAATCGACATATTCCAACACGTGGAAGCGATCATGGCGTTGATCTGGTTCATATCGATCTACTTCCAGGAGGTTGTCTGCTGCTATGCGGCCGTTTTGATTCTTGCCCAAACGTTCAATTTAACCGATCAACGTCCGCTTGTGTTCCCTGTCGCTTTCATGCTGCTCCCTTCGGCGCTGATCATTGCGCCCAATGTCAGCATTCTCATAGAGTTTACCGTTAAGACATGGACCGCCTTTTCGCTTACGTTCGGTCTATTCATACCGTTCATTCTGCTGGTTGCGGCATTCGTCAGACGTCGGTACAACCGCCAAACAAGCGGATAAACTTGTCCATGGATTGTTCCGCCGAGAGGCATTCAAAAATATATTGATGTTGTGCGACGAAAACGATAGTGAAAACAGCTACCGCGGGGTAGCCGTTATTGCGTTAACGATAGTATTATTCATTACAGCCGACTATCGTAACTTTTTCCAAAAAAACCGTCTCTAAATTATTAAAAAGGATTTATGGGGATTCTTGCCAAGAAGGCTTTTTTTAATAGTTTGTTTATTACTTTTGTTCACAACAGTTATTGATTGCTCACAATAGGATTCTAACAAATTGCAATTGTCTGGGATGATTTTAATAACGAGGTTCTTCCGGCTCTAATAAGTCCTAGAATAGTTAAATATTGTAGTTGTTCGTAACTTATCACTTACATTTTCGTCTAAAGGTTATACTGAATATGGGTGAGAATATAGAAAAATATAGTATTAGGAGTAGCCTTAGCACTTTTCGTATGTGTATTTGCTGGTTGTAGTATCTCGTCAGAAGCCGAAAAGGGGAATTACAATATTGCAAAGGAAGAGCAAAGAATCTTAGTAGCGAAGAACATCTCTTGGAAAGATGCAGAAAGTAAGACCTTTGAAGCCCTTAAAAAGAATGATGTTGAATTAGTCAATTATATCATTGAAGATACCCAACTCTACAAGGAGCTGACGATAGGCGAAAAAGTTAATGTAACTCCCAAAACGAATGACAAAGGTGAATATGTTGTAATGCAATCCGACCCTCCACAAATTGTAGCTGGTAAAATAGAAAGACAGAAGCAATAAAGCATTAAATAGATTATTAGTCGTTGAGCTAACGAAAAGCGATAGGACAATAACAACAGGCTGCTGGTTTACTCTGCAGCCTGTTGAAGTAACTGGCAGTAGTGCGTGGTTGAATGGCTATTTATTATCGCTCCCTATTAGTGATACGGGTCACTGTAGTGTAACTAAACACAAAGTTCTGTTTGATCATAAGAATTACATTAGTATATAGAGATAAAGCCACTCCTGACAACGGAGTTGTTTCTTTAATAGAACTTCTCTTTATTTTAAGCATAATAGCCACCTTCGGAAGGATAAATGTTATTAAATGTTATTCTCCAAATAGTATTTATATATCTTGCTGAACGCTCGATTTGCCATTGATTGATTATATACAGGCACCTTAGGTTTCTTCATTTAAGTGTTGTTCATTGCGGCGGCTATGGGGTTAAGTGGTATGTTATTGCTTGGTGATATAAACTATTATAAGGCCCGCATCGTCTAATTAATGACTTCCAAATGAACGGAGTGCTGCTATTGTTGAACAAAAAAGGTATGCTTATATTCATATCCTTTGCATTCATGCTTGTTTCCTGTCAAGGTAATCCGGGTCAAGGACCGGAGGGCGGCGATTCTCCTATGTCTGCCGTTAAGCCGTTGAAGGCCGATTTGATTCAACCAAATGGGACAAATGTGGCAGAACGCATTGCTGTGCCCAATGGTTTCGAACGGATGCCTGTTGAGACCGGATCTTATGAAGAATATTTACGTCAGATTCCGCTTAAGCCTCATGGCTCCAAGGTTCATTTATTTAACGGTGAGTTAAAGGCGAAAGAGGTTTACGAAGCGGTATTGGATGTGGATGTGGGGGAACGGGATCTCCAGCAATGTGCCGATTCGGTGATGAGACTGAGAGCGGAATATTTATACGGTAAGGGATGGTATGACAAGATACATTTTGACTTTACCAATGGCTTCAAAGCAGATTATGCTACGTGGACGAAAGGAAATCGGATTGAGGTTTCAGGGAATAAGGTTTCCTGGGTGAAACGTGGAGCCCGCTCCAATAGCTATGAGGGCTTCCGCAGCTATCTGAACATGGTGTTTGCGTATGCAGGTACTCTATCCTTGGCAAAGGAGATGGAGCATATAACTCTATCGGATATGCGACCCGGAGATGTTTTCCTCGAAGGCGGATCACCAGGACATGCGATTGTAGTAATGGATATGGCCCAAAATCCAAAAAACGGCGAGAAGCTCTTTCTCCTGGCTCAGGGATATACGCCTGCACAAGAAATCCACATTCTGGAGAACCCTTCTAATGGTAAGGGAAATCCCTGGTACAATATCTCCTTTGGTGATAAATTGCAAACACCGGAGTGGAAATTTACGAATGAGCAGCTGTTCCGATTCTATAATTGAGCCTAAAGGGAGAATGACGTACATATTAAACGGAATAAGAGAACATCTTGCAGCGAAGGGATAGACTGAAAGTGGAACTTACAAGATGGAAAAGAGGCGGCCAGCGCCTCCCCATGCTTATGTCGGGTTCCCGTTTCTATCCTAGAACCGAGTCGATAAATCGATAGTGCTTCTTTCTGTTATTTCCTACTGTTAATTTTGACATTGAACAAACGAGGAACGATAGCACAAACAACAGGCTGTCGGCTTACTCGGCAATCTGTTGAAGTAGCTGGCAGGATAATTCAGTATACCTGATCTTTATCCTCCTAATTGTTTGATACGAATGCAAAATTACCCTGGCGCAATAACCATGGAACAGCTCGCCGCGCGGTAGCTGCACCATGTTCCCGTTGATCTAAAGGGCAGTTTCTTGTGGTAATGTAAGTAATACAAGGGGTGAAGCATATTGACTCAGGAAGAAGTATTAGAAGGCGGTAATATTAATCACATTGTTCGCAAAGAAAACACTGTACTCCGCCCCACAGGCAATTAGAGTCCGTGTGTTCATGAACTACTTAAGCATCTGGAAAAACAAAGCTTTGAAGGTGCGCCAAAATTTCTTGGAATCGACGATTCTGAACGTGAAATATTAACATTTATTTCTGGGGAAGTTTCAGGTAATAAATACCCTGAGCTTGAACCATATATGTGGTCGGATGAAACACTTGTGGGATTAGCACGACTTTTGCGTCGTTTCCATGATACGACTGAAGGATTCACTCTCACGTCGGAAAGCAAATGGCAACTTAGCTATTCTGACGAAGGCCAGCACGAAGTGATCTGTCATAATGACGCAGCGTTGTACAATGTGGTCTTTCAACAAGGGGTCCCTGTGGCACTGATTGATTTTGATATGGCAGGCCCAGGTCCCCGTATGTGGGACATTGCGTATTCCCTGTACACTTAGGTTCCGCTTGCTAGCTTTGCACCTGACTATTCTTCGGAAAAAACAATGTCATACCAATCCGACTTACATGCAGCAGAGCGAAGTCGGCGAATTCATTTGTTTTTTGAATCATATGGAACTCCCATTCCTAATGAATTGCAACAGTGGATTATTCAACGATTGACTACACTTTGCGATACATTACGAAATGGTGCTGCCGATGGAAATCCTGCCTATCAAAAAATGGTTGAAAAAGGACACTTGGCGCACTATGAGCGTGAGATTGAGTTTGTAACAGATAATTTTGAAGACTGGATAAGGAATTGATCATTAATCTATCGGCGAACGTTAGTGCAAAAAAACAAACCACGACGAAGCTGCCGCGATAATCGGCAGCTTTGTTGCGCTAACGGGCAGTTATCTTCAGTGAATTGATGTGGTAACATATTGATAAAGTATCGATTCAGAATATGGATTTGCTCAGGACGCTGGATTGCAGGCGCTCATCACACACGAGGTGAACACAGGGCGATTGCGCGACGATCTGCCGTCGCCATTCATCGCCAAAATAGTGTCCACCATACTGACGCATGCAACCGAGCTGACCGACACCGCAGAACCTTCCGAGATGGAGGAGACACTAGAGCACTTGATTATGCTGCTGAAAGACGGTTTATCCAAGAAACGATAGGAGTGAAGGAAAAGGATGAGGACAACGACAGAGGTAGGGGGATTCACGTTCCCGATCGGCTACCATCAGCTGCATAAAGTTAAGATTATTGATTATCAGTTAAACAGATGGTACTCGTTCGGATATACGCAACTGCACGAAATGCGGGAAGCGGCAAGACTCATCAAGACGCTGGACGATTGGAAACCTGTCATGCTTCAGATGGCTTCAAGAGCGCTTCAAGAGGAGCGATATGTCGAGGCGGCATTCGCCTTCCGGGCTGCGGAGTTCTTCGCGCTTCCGTCGGACCCCGACAAGAAAAGGATTTATGGCCGTTTTTTGGAAATATTCTATGATAAAGCATATCCAAATCATGTATTTGAGCGCGGGCGTGTTCCGTATGAAGGTGGCTATCTTCCGACGTTATATGTGCCTTCCCGCACCAATCAGCGTTTAGGTACTGTTGTCATCCATGGCGGCTTCGATTCGTTCGTAGAAGAGCTTTATTCATGGGCCGATACACTTGCCCGCCGCGGTTACGACGTCGTGCTGTTCGAAGGGCCAGGCCAAGGTGGAGCTTTGAAGAACTACGGCTTGCCCCTTACACATGAATGGGAGAAGCCAGTAAAGGCGGTACTCGACCACTATCAGCTCGACAATGTAACGCTGCTTGGCGTTTCCATGGGGGGATGGCTTTGCTTCCGTGCCGCTGCTTTCGAGACTCGTATTAAACGAGTGATCGCCTCCAGTGTTGCTTTCGATTATTTACAAATTCCTCCGGCTCCTGTTGCCTGGTTTGCAAAGGTGCTGCTCAAGCTGCCGAATACAATGAATAAACTGGCTTATCTGAAAGCAAGGGCAAGAATGCAGGAGCGATGGGGGATATACAACTTGATGTATATTACGAAGAAGGACACGCCAATTGAGGCGTCTAAGGTAATGCTTCAGCTCAATGAGGAAAATCTTCATTCTAATAAGGTCACCCAGGATGTGCTTATTCTGACGGGGGCTAAGGACCACTTTATCCCACTGAAAATCCATCATAAGCAAATAGCAGCCTTGATCCACGCCAAATCCGTCACCGGGAGAATTATTAGGAAGGAAGAGCAAGGACATAATCATTGCCAAGTAGGCAACATGGGCCTTGCCTTAAAGTTAATGGCAGATTGGCTAGATGCACGGTTGCGTGATTAAGATCCGTGGTACTCCGAGTTCGGGAAGTCGCCGCTCTGCTAGATACGCCTCCGAAATCTACCAAGAAATGAAATATGCGGTTTTGTGGCACGGATCGTTGCAATTGAAGGCAGCATGCTTGGAATGGCCATCCCAAAGAGTTGGTTCACGCAATGGGAGGACAGATTATAGTCAACTCGAGAATTGGCTATGGAGACAATAAGCATTATTTGAAACACGTAACACATGATGCTGCAGTTGCAATGTGACGAGACTTCACATAATGAAGTACACAACGATCGAAGGTGCATTTCTCACATGCAAATGTAATGCCGAACCGTATCCTAAATGATCTATATAACATCCAGGAAGCAGGATCGTTAAAATGACAGATGATAAAAAAGAACGTTACCGCTTCAGTGAAGCGCCTATTTGGAAGTTCCAGCGAAAAAGGAACGAAGGCGTGGAGCAACGACCAAGTGCCTCCCAACAACCTTGCTGAAAACAGCATTCGTCCCTTTACCATAGGACGCAAAAACTGGCTCTTTAGCGGAAGTCCGAAAGGAGCTTCGGCGAGTGCCGCCGTTTACAGCATCATCGAAAGTGCTAAGGCAAATGGTCTTAATCCGTTTAAATACCTTCAATTCATCTTCAGCCAATTGCCGGGGGTGCAGTTCGGCCAGCATCCGGAATTTCTTGAAGATTACCTTCCTTGGAGTTCTGAAGTTCAAGAAGCCTGCCGATAGAGCAAAACTCATTTACTCGGGTTTTGCTCTTTTTCCATCCACCGAGTTATTTGGCGCTTACGATTCAGAATGGGGGGCTAAACTAATGAGGTTGAGGGATTCTAAGATGGAATTTAATTTCAAGAAGACTCTTATAATTTACCCGTTGATGTTTCTAATCTTTTTAATAATTGTTCATTTCATGATTGGAATCAACAAACCTATATTAATCTTCTTCGTGGTGTTCTTTATTATTAGCATGCTTTACATGAAGGGGTATTACTGGAAACTACATGGTGGACTGTTAGCGAAATATATATTTTTCTGCAAGAGCAGTGAATTCAATGTTGATGAAATTCAACAAATCACATCGGTCACGATACAAAAAATCGGAACGGTTACTTTCCGTTTAGGGAAAGGACCGGATGAGGATGAATATATCTTTTTGTTACGGGATGGAAATGAAATTAAATCATTTGCACATTGCTTAAACAGAGATGGGAAATCAATAGGAAGATATCTAAATGAAAAATACAAGATAAGGCTAGTAGAGAAAACGAAGTATAAATTGAATAATATATAGGATCAAAAAATAATTGTTAACGTATCTTGATTTCAGAGTAATCCATTAAACTAACGGAAACTATAGTTCAATGATCGGTAGTCTAAAAGATTTAGAGAGAAGCTAAAAAGCCCGAGGAATTAATAATCTTTTCGGGCCTTAATCTTATCTAAATCTCATTCACATTCCTACATTTCGGAAATGAGCTGCAACTCCAAAACTCACCTTTTGGACCTTTGCGCAAAACCATCCTACTTCCGCACTTGGAGCAAGCTTTTTTAAACTGCTGGTAATGCTTCTTTTACTGCTTTCGGTGTAGGTGTTGCACCAGGATTTAGCTTAAGAATCATTTCAACAAGTTGTTCCCGGTTGATCAAACGAATTTTATTTGATCGTGCCAATGCATAAGCTTCATCAGTATACTCCCTATTTGCGATTACTGTTTGAAGAAAATAAAGTTCTAGACCGAAAAATAAAGTGTTAGACTCGGAAAATAAAGTTGTAGACTGAGAAAATAAAGTATTAGACTGACAATGCTTCATTAAGCTATTCCAGCTAATAGCTTGTCAATATTTAATTATTAATGGTTAATTCATGAGGTGGTATACTTAAAAATGTGTATGGGAAAGAACCGTCCCACTTAGCACGGAAATATAT
>NZ_JACVVD010000008.1 GCF_014534655.1 Paenibacillus sedimenti | reverse complement strand
GAGAATATTGAACAGTTTAAAGTAGAACTGGAAAAATACATCACATACTACAACCACAAACGAATAAAGGCAAAACTAAAAGGCATGAGCCCGGTACGGTACCGGACTCATGCCCTAGAAGCTGCCTAACAATATACTGTCTAACTTTTTGGGGTCACTTCATGGCAAGCTCCTTTCGCAATTTTCGCCGATATGAACCGTTGAGGTGAACCGTATCACAAGCTTATTAACGCCCGTGATTGGTACTAGAAGGTTTGAGTATTGTTCATGTAAGTTAAGTGCTAGCCTTTACTTCAGGTTTCGATAAGGATTATAATTTCCTACTTTATATCATACCCTCCTCCGATCGGGTAAAACGATTCTTGAAGCTTTTTTCGCTACTTTTATTGAAAAAAAGAATAGCAGAGCTGCAATAAGAGGATGCAAAGCGGCCGCTGCTTGACCGAATATCATATGCGCAGTCCAATATTGAAGTGCGATGAATGCCAATAAACCAAGCGGCCACCAGCGCAAACCGTTTTTTAGCTTGCCAATCAAACCGATAAGCAGCATAACAACGGGGATGTATTGAAACATATGCACGAAAGTGGCATGTTGGTCCCAATTTGCCGTATCACCAAATATCGGCAAACCTGCTAAAATAAACTGAATCATGATGGAAGCCACAAATAACCAAGCCAATACTGCATATACCCAACAGGCTAGGAACGAATACGTCGATTTTTTTGTCTCCATAATTGCTCACTCCATGTCTATATAAGTTTGAACTAGCTTCTTTTCTATCACATATCGTGTTCTTCGCAATCTTGGTCTCTTTGTTCCTATCGAAGCTTACTGCCTGCATCCCATGCCAGATTCCTGAATTTCCACGCAGGCTTTCCCGTTACAATCATATTAACTCCCCATTTGCGTCCCCATACCAATCCGCGATTTTCTCCCAGGCCGATGCAGTATAAATCCATAATCGAGCTGGAGGATTTATGAACCGGCGCGGCGCGGCCCTCCAGATCGGCGATCATGATTTTCCCCAGTCGATCTGCCTGCAGCCCAACATCTGCGCACCTCATCGGATCTGCCTTGCCGTTTTTCGGGTCGAATATTCTGGCACAGTCGCCAATGCTGTATACGCCCGGTGCCCCTTGGACGCGGTAAGATTCATCCACCCGCACTTGGCCGTCAGAAGTAAGCGGCAAGCCCATAGTGCGAAGGGCCGGATTCGGAATCAGACCAATCGTCCATATACATAGGCCAACCGGCAGACGATCGCCATTGCTGAGCGTCGCCACGCCTGCTTCCTCCCGCATCACCTTGCGGTTGTAAAGCACTGTCACGCCACATTCGTTGAGTATCCGATCCAATTTCCGTCCAACTTTCTCTGGTCCTTCCATGAACAATCGTTCCTGTCCGCTCAGTAAATAGACAGAGATATCGGAAGGATTCAGTCCTAGTGACGATGCTTCCTTCCGCATCTCAAGTGCCAGCTCGGAGGATGTCTCGATGCCGCTGATGCCCGCCCCCGCGACTGCGACTGTCATCAGCCGCTTTCGTTCTTTAGGATTTGTCTCGCGGGCAGCTTGCCGTAGATTGGCGCGCCAGCGCTCCCGGATGGCTACTGCGGTTTGCGAGTCGTTTAAAGAAATGCCACCCTGATCTGGATCCGGTTGCCGAACGACGCTGCCAACAGCAACAACTAAAAGGTCATATCGAATTAGCGCATCATTTCCTTGCGCATCCGTATATCGAATCCGTTTTTCCCCGCTATCCACGGATGTAATCGTACCTTGCACGAATTCGACTCCTTCTGAAAACCCATAATGCGTCCACGGAATCATAATCTCTTCCTCACCCACGGCTGGCCGGAACAATAACATTTTGCGTACATGACCGGGCTGCTTGTCGAATAGAACAAACCGAATCCGCCGTTCGTTCGCCATACCCCGGGTCGTTTCCTTTATTGCTTTGAGCGCGGCAAGCCCTGCATGGCCTCCTCCGATGATGATGCAAGTCAAGTCGTTCATCTTTCCTCAGCTCCTTTTAACGTTTTGTACATATAACAACGTAAGGCTCTGATTTGTGACACCGGAGATGAACAAAAAAATTATATTAGGTACTTCCGGCAACATAATTGCGATCTTTAGTTCCGAGTCACCGATTTTTAAGACGGCATGGTTAACCATATTTTTCCTCTGCGTTGACATCGGATCTTCCGGATTCCCCGGCATATCGCCGAAGCGAAGCATCCCTCCCTTTTTCTACGATTTCCCATCTTAAAATTGGTCGTAAAAAAAAACCACAACGAATTGTGGTAAGCGGTTGGTTCATCCATCAAGTTGACATCATGTATTCCTTGGGGGATAGTCCCGTGATTCGCCTATAATGGCGATTCATATACGAAAGTAATCAAAATTGCAAATCTATTAGATATACCCCAGCTTGTCAGGGTTCCGAACGATATATATCTTGCGGCTCTTCCCTTCTTCGATGTGAAAGAGCGCCACTGCATGGACTGCGCTATCTTCCGAGCGAAGAATTATGGCCGGTTGTCCATTGACTTGACCCATTTCGACGACATGTACTTCTCCGATCATAATTGCTTTACGCAAACCACCAAGAAGGAAATGACCAACCCGTTCACTCGAAGCTACCGGATTGACCGTAGCATGCACTTTACCACCACCATCGACAACTAGAACGACATCCTGATCCAGCATCGATAAAAGTTGATTCATGTCACCATTCTTAAGCGCTCCCATAAATCCATGAACCCATTCCTGGCTCTCCGTATGGATATGAATGGGTTCATCGGATATCCGCCCCATCTTTGCATTCGCGCGGCTAAACAGTTTGCGGCAGCTCACTTCGCTTTTTTCTATGAGCTCGGCTATCTCGTTGTAATCGAAGCCTAGCGCTTCACGAAGGACGAACACGACCCGTTCAGAGGTCGTCAGCCGCTCGAGCAGTACAAGCATTCCGTAAGATAGGAGATCATCCCTTTCAAATGTTTCGATTGAATCGTCATTCACCGTGAGAAAAGGTTCTGGAAGCCATTCCCCGAAATATTGCTCCCTTTTTTTTCGTGCCGATTTCATCATGTTTTTACAGCGATTGGTGACCATTTTGCAAAGATAAGCCTTCGGCTCCTCCAATCGCTCTAGCGGAACACTATGTGCTTTAACGAAAACATCTTGCACTGCGTCTTCTGCATCGGAAACTGATCCTGTCAATTGATAAGCAAGCTTGAATAACAGTTTTTTGTTCTGCTTGTAAAGGTCCTGCATCGACTTTGCTCCTTCCGTAACTGATTTTCTATCTTCAGCTTAGAGGAATCTGGACCTATAAACAAGAGTACAACGGGGAGCCAGGCAAGGAAACTCAGATTTCGAAATCGATCGCTTCTTGCAACATCGTGTACCCTCGACTGTTCTCCGATAAAGTTCTCACCGACGCTCTCCTCGGAGCGGAGCATAGATTTGAGTGGTTGATGCTTTTTCATGCCTGCGGCTCCGTTAAGGAAACGCATTCCCATATCGTACCGGCAGAAAGCACACCGAGAGCGTCACAGAGCATCGTGGTTGCGATCGGTCAGCCGGTGAAGGACTCGGGTCCGAAGCGGCCCCACGCTATGAATGCTGCCAGCGCGAGATAGATCAGGTTCCCCACCACTGGTTTGGCATCGCCGTGGCGAAGGTGGATGATGATCGCGCCGATCATCACCAACACCCAACAGATAGCAGACACCGGAACCAGGATTTGTGACATCGGTTCATACAACTTTAAAGGGGACTTGAAATGCTTTTATCTTAGTTTCCCGGAGTGAAGTATTCAGAAATTAGCAAGCGGTTAACCGGAATCAATGTCTATATTACCAATATTGCTTGGGAGATTGTTTCCAAAGAACGCGTTCACGACCTCTATTCCTTGAGATGGCAAGTGGAGATCGTATTCAAAACATGGAAATCCTTTTTTCAGATCCACCTTTGTGGAGGTAAGCGAATACAAGGCTTTTTATATGATTCAAACTTATTTTCCTTTGTTCATCAGGTTATAGAGGAAAACACCCAAGCATATACAAAGATCCTCCTTCGCCTCTTTCACCTGCTACAGAAAAATGGGCGAAAATCTCATCGATACAAGAAAAAGACGGTCTTTGACATATTGGGTGTTGTCTATGAGTATACCATTTACATTGCGAAAGTAGCATAATTTTCAAAAATAGGCCTTACCTAGGCTTATTTGCTGTGCATATCAATTTAAACAAAGGGTTTACCTTGTTGTTCCCCACTTCTTGCCCACATAACTGGCCCAATCCCATCCCAGCTTTTTGACTTTCCACGCAAGTTTCCCCGTTATGATGATATCAAGTCCCCATTTGCGTACCCACATCAACCCGAGATTTTGCCCAAGGCCGATGCCGAAGGTATCCAAAAACGATTTATGAACCGGCGCGGAACGGCCCTCCAGATCAGCCATCACGATTTTTCCCAGTCTTAACCCCTGCGGCCCGGCTTCTTTGCACGTCATCTGATCTGCCTTGCCGGTACTCGGATCGACGATTCTCGCACAATCGCCAATGCTGTATACGCCCGACATTCCTTGAACGCGATAACATTCATCCACCAGTACTTGACCTTCAGGAGTAAGCGGCAAGCCCATGCTGCGAAGGGCTGGATTCGGTATCAGGCCAATCGTCCATATACATAGGCGGGCTGCCAGACGATCGCCATTGCTGAGCGTAACCCCTCCTGCTTCCTCCCGTATCGCCTTACGATTGTGAAGCACTGTCACTCCACATTCGCTGAGCACCTGATCCAACTTCCGTCCAACTTTCTCCGGCCCTTCCGGGAACAGCCGTTCCTGCGCATTGAGCAAATAAACGCAGACATCGGACGAATTCAGCCCCAGCGCCGCTGCTTCCGTCCGCATGGCAAGCACCAGCTCGGCGGACGTCTCGATGCCGCTGATGCCCGCTCCCGCAACCGCGATGGTCATCAGTCGCTTTCGTTCCCCTGGGTTCGTCTCGACGACAGCCATCCGCAGATTGGCACGCCATCGCTCCCGAATGTCTGCCGCCGCTTGCGGGTCGGTCAAGGCGATCCCTCCTTGATCGGGATCCGGTCGCCGAACGATGCTGCCGACCGCAACGACTACAAGGTCATAACGAAATCGAGCATCATTTCCTTTCGCATCCGTATATCGAATCTGTTTTGCCTCACTATCCACGGAAGTAACCGTACCTTGCATGAATTCGACTCCTTCTGAACAATAATGCATCCAGGGAACCATAATCTCTTCCCCGCCCGCGGCTGGCCGGAACAACATCACTTTGCGCACATGACCGGTCTGCTTGTCGAATAGAACAAACCGAATCCGCCGTCCGTTCGCCATGCCCCGGGTTGTTTCCTTTAATGCTTTGAGCGCGGTAAGCCCTGCATGGCCGCCTCCGATGATTACGCATGTCAATTCGTTCATCGTTTCTCAACTCCTTAAATGTTTTGCACATATAACAATGTAAGATCCTGATTTGTGACATCGAAAACGAACCAAAATAAAAAAAAATTACATGCGCCAGTTTTAATCAATCTACACGTAACGTAATGGAGGCTGCCCAACTACCGTTGCTTTAATAAACCAAAAGAGGAGCTGCCGCGAAGCAAGCCCCTCCATTATCCTTATCCGTTAGTTGAATGATCAATGATACTGACCAGTTATGTTTTCATCCGTATCTTTGAGTAATTTGGAAAGTAGTACTATTTGTCCTGCGTGATATCCGTAGTGTGCCGCAACCTGAATAAGTAGACGGCTAATTACTCTTACTTCATAGGTTTCATTTTCCGAGGCGTTAACTCGAAGCATCTTATTCCAATCCTCTAGACCATACTGGATTATGACTTCCCTTTTTAAATCCTCTTCAGACAAAGCTGATAATATACGACACGATTCGGAGCGTGTCCTCAAAAGAAGACTCTCCAATTCAGCTCTCGACATGTCACCTACAGAATTAAATTCTCGTCGAGAGCGTTCCCTAATGAACGGTTTATTACCGATTGCACTTACGAGATTTTGATATTCGTTTCCTGCCAAATGTAAGCATAGACTGCCGATGCTGTTCGTGGAATCCTTCATCTTTTTCCAAATCAAATCGTCATCAAGATGGTTTAAGCTCTTTATGATTCGATTGAGCTGCTTATCCATGTCTTCAAGGACGTTCTTTGTTAGTTCCAGCATAGCTATACCCCTTAACAAATTTTTCTGTACAATCCTTCATTCCCCATACAGTCGTAGATTCTGTCAAACTTTCCGCGTCAGTGTTGTAAAAATATAGCGGCCACGGTTTCGTCCCCTGAACGAAGTACGATACCGGTCTCACCGTTCAGAGAGGCAAACTCGGAGTGAAGACTTCCCTGAGACTTTAAGCCATGGAGCGCGCCGGCAAGGATAAGTGCCACTCTCTCGCGTGTTGTATCGGACGCGTAGCCGCGATTACTTTTCCACCCCCGTCGGTGACGAGCATGACATCTTCGCTTATCCGTTTAGTTGGAAATCATGTTCAAGCTAAATCGATATTTCCATTTTTTTATGCCTTATATTGTGCTTAACGAATGAGTCCACTTCCAGCCATTCTGCATTCGCTTCTCTAAAACCTATAGTCTTCCAGAAATTAATTGCAGTGTCTCTAGAATACAATTCAATATTTCTTATACCTTCGGACATAGAGTACCTATAAACTTCTCGCCATAATTTTTTGCCCACACCCTGACCACGATATTCTTTTGATACTGCAGCATGATGAAGCTCTACTTTTTTATCATCAACCACTAGAACCATAACTCCAATGATAAGACCATTCAGAATGCATACAAAATAATGCTCCATACCAGTGGTTTTAAGATGATCTTGGGTATCTTGGGACATTCCTAATGGTTCAAATAATTCGCGGTATAACAAAAGCTTTGCTTTGTTTATTTCCTCGGGGTTCACGATCTTTGAAACTAGCATTTTCCATGGGATAGACTCTATAAATCGTTCCATTGAGCCATCAAAAGGAAATTTATTGTTTTTTATTCGATCTTGTAAGATGTTTAGCTCTTTTTTACTTCTCATAATTAATTCTTCAGGATAATTATATCTATGAGAATTAATTTCAAATTCATCTTCATCAATAACCTTCCACTCACCGTTGCGTTGGATTAGATCCAGATCTAAATCTACAAATGAAACTGTATTCCCATTGATCTTCGCAGGTTCGTTAATATTGCAATAATACTGATTTATCTTCCCATTAACTACGTCAGCGCTGACAGTAAACCACAAATCAAAAGAAAAGAATTCGATTGTCCAATTGTCTACTGTAAATATTTTTTGTTTAGTATAATGGTTTAATTTTCTTCCATATTCACCTAAAACAAAAATATGAGTTTCGTTTTTTTCTAAAAGCCTTGTTGTCCACTCATAATGTAGGTGATCACCATATTTCAAAGCTTGAATAGTGATCTTATCATCCATGTCGTCATCCCTTATTATTCAATTGGTTCGAAACACGTATTTAGCTGATTCTCACTTATGAGAAATTTCTTAAGGTTTCATGCAATATTATACAGTATTTTCATTCAACTATCCTGCCCGTAGTTCAATAAAAACAAGCAGACTGTCGCAGCGCCTGCTCGTTAGTGGTGGTATTCAAGGGCGATAAGCGTAAATCAACTTAAGTGAAGTAAAGCGCCGAATGGCACTTTTTTCTTCTATACAGGTAATACAACTAGATGCGTTTATTTACGAGTCATTTAATTTGAACTTGTATGTTAATTAGACTATCCGGGGAAATGGAATAATTAAATTTACCGGCGAGATCCACCATCCTGTCGCGGTATTCCTTTAAGTTAACAGTGATTCCATGATTAATTTCCTTATCTGCATTGCGCTTATTTTTGCTCCGATGGTCAATCAATTGATATCCTTCTTCCATAAAATCAATCCAATTCTGCTTAAAGCCAGCAGGATATAACGAATCGCTCTTTGCCATTAGTCCATTTGCAAGATTTCGGATCATTTGAAGGGATAAGTCGTCCAGTTCGCGGTACCGGGTATAACCTATTTGGTAATTTTCAAATTGGATGTGACCTGCGATCGCTTGCTCCAGATATTTATTATACAATGCAACGACCCCTTCGCCGGTTTCCGGAATGTTAGTCACGCTTTCTCGTACCCTTTTCATCCCTTCCGCCTTCGGATCTTTATTCCCGTCTGCATAATTTTCAACGGTAATTTTGTAGACCTTAGGTTTTTCTTCAATCGTCCAATGGAAAAGGAGTGTGTGAATGGACGATTCATTGGTAACATTGGCGATTGCTTCTGAATTTGGTAAGAATGTAATCTCCTCCTCATTTTTTATAAACGCATATCCACTAAATATCTCCGTACTGAAGGTGAAAGGACCATAACGTTCGATAACTTTATTTTTATTATCCTCTATACGGATGCCCCTGGCTGTGGCATAATTTTTACCTTTGGGTAAGATTGTTATATATCCTACTCGATTATGATTGCTATTATTATAATAGCGGTATTCAAACTTCTGTGCTTTCGCATTCTCGACCGCATTTCCGAAAAGCTGAATTTCATCCTTGGTCATATCTAAAAACAAGCGCTTGCCTGTTTTCGTTTCAACGAAAGACAGATCATCCAAGGTGAAAATTCCGGGGGGAGCTGAGGATAAAGGATCGGGCGCGTGTTGGAACAGATAATACATGACCAGAATCAGTGGAATAGTGGTGATAGTTGATACATAAAACACGAACGTTTTCTTTTTAAACACGTTATAAGCACCTCATTATTTTTGGTAAAATATGGAACCCTATATATTTATTCGATCAAATTAAGCTTTTTCAGTGGGTGCATTGTTTAGATGTGTCTTAAATGAAATGCAAAGAAAGCCCTTACCGACCGTGAGGGCTTCATTGAACTAAAATTCTTCTTTAGCACTATAAAATCGAGCCCACTCGGGATCATCTCCATCCCAAGACATTGTTAGCCCTATTATTTTTCTATTGGCTGAAGTGCACCGCTTCCTATAATTTTCTCTACTTCTTCATAACCGGGGGGAAATGCGTAATTATATCTTGCGGGAAGAGCAAATACGTACTTATGATTTCGATCAAGCTCCTTTGGACCTACAGGAGCTGCACCAATATGAAACACCCCCTGTTGAAGAGAGTTCCACTGGTGATGGGTAAAAACCATGATTGGTATATCTTGTCGCGGATTTTCAAATTTCCATTCAGGATGCCGGATAAGAATCATCGGACCCTTCTCCACAACCCCTCCTTGGTTTTGATGTTTTACCGAATTCCCTTCCCATTTCTCCAACACAATCTGATACCCTTCCCAGCTTGCTGGTAAGGAGAACTTAAATCCATACTCGTTATTTGTATAGTTAATGGCGTTTTCTTCCGCATCATCCTCCTTTACCCCATCAATCACCACTTCTTTCTGATCGGTATCCGTAATTTGTTCAGACTGTGTTTTCTCTGTTTGCTGTACATTTTCGTTTTTGGGTGAAGTGTTTGCTTCATCTACACACCCCACTAAAACGATGGATACCAAAATAAATAGCATGACAAAACCACACGCTTTTTTCATGGTGACACACCCCTAACATTTCTTCTTTATACACGAGACGTAAATCATCCCTATATTGTTTCATCTAATTTTTGAAATATGCTTTAAACCCCGCCCAAAAAATCTAATAAGCCTTCTGCCTAGAAACAAGAAACACTTCTTGGGGTATAATGTCTAAAATAAGCCATGGTACACCTCTTCCGGACCGTATATTTGCAGCATACCCCCAGTTCAAAAAGAAAATCAGCCCGAACGTCACAAATGACATTCGAGCTGGCATCGTTTTTTTACTTTTTGCCGCCGGAGCTGCTGTTCTTCTTCACGACAATCTTATGATCCTCGTTATCGATATGGCCGTCGGCATTAATGTCCGCATGGCGGATATCGATCCAATTCGCACTGCTGCTGTCCGACCCTTTATGAGTTGCCACAAAAGACACATCTAGTCCATTAACAGTCATGTCACCGTTCACATCTCCAGTAGCCGCTTGGAACGACTGCAACGCTTGATTCAAGTGCTCAGCAGTGTCGTCGACGGTCTCTTGGGAAACGGATGGATTGGAAGCGACAGCCTGCGCCGCAAGCAGCACTTCCAGCAGGCGGGCTTTCGAACCCGGATAGTACGTGCCGGCTCCCAGGCCTTCCGTTGCTGCTTGATACAAGGCTTGAGCCGTATGGATCAGCTCGTTTAATACAGTCTTGTCAGAGCCGACCGTATAGATCTTCGGTTTCTCCGGCGCCGTCATCCCGTTGCCAAGATAGAAGCCAGTATGCGGCGGCTGATTGTAGCCGGTATTCTGCCAGGCAATGGCCAACCGGTAGACAGGATCATGCATCAGCGTATGAATCCGATGGTTCGTCAGGTGTGTCGACGTGTAGATCCGAAGCTCGCTGCTGTCTTCCGTCCTGACGATGACTTCTTCTCTCCAGTCACCACGTATATCCGCCTGCAAAGTCGGATTTCCTTTGGTATCGTTATTGGAGTAGGTACCGCTTAGGGTCACGATATTCTCGAGGCGGTTCGTTTCGTAATTCCACTTGTCGATTTTCGGAATGCCAACCCTGATCGTATCACCCAACCAATCATGGTCAAACAGCTCCCTGCTCAAATCTCCGTCCCACCATACCGCAAAGTTGGAGGAAGGAATCTGATTCGATATTTTGGTTCCTTGCGCGCTATACAGTCCACCAGTCGTGCTGTTCCAGGCGCCGTCGATCGACCAGGCTTCCGCTCCGATGTGCCTCGGATCAATATCGGCCGATAAGCCTCTGCCAACATCGATTCCGATTTGGGGTTGACCCCATATGACCCTTCCGGTCCGTGCATCCTTCATGTCCGATGAATATTTTGCCGAAGTATCCTCTTGAACGGCAAACAATTCCAACCCCAGCCGATTTGGATCGAGATCGCTGAGATGCATCGCGTCGCCGTGTCCGAGACGGGAGTTCCATAAACCTGTTCCATTATCATCGATTGCGGCGGCACCGGTAATAATTTCATCCCTGCCGTCTGCATCGACATCCGCCACGCTTAGCTGGTGATTGCCTTGTCCTGCATAAGACTCGTTGCCGGGCGTCCGGGAATCGAATGTCCATAGCTTGGTTAGTTGTCCGTCTCGCCAGTTATAAGCGGCAAATACCATTCTTGTATAATAACCCCGCTGCATAACAACGCTGGGCCTTTTTCCGTCCAGATAGGCGATGGCCGCACCGAAGCGGTCAACGCGGTTTCCGTAATTGTCTCCCCAGTCCGCGACATTGCCTCTCGGCGGATCATACGCAGCGGTAGCCAGTGCTTTGCCCGTAGCTCCGTCAAAGATGGTAAAAAACTCAGGTCCTGACAATACATATCCTGCTGAGTTCCGGTAATCCACATGGGCATCGCCGATTACAGCCCCTGTCCCGTCAATCGTACCATCCGCGGTCCGGACGGCCAACTCAGCCTTTCCATCGCCATCCAGGTCATAAACCATCGGATGCAGGTAATGAGCGCCGGAGCGGATATTTTTCCCCATGTCGATTCTCCAAAGGAAAGTACCGTCTTGCTTATAAGCATCGAAATAAGTATTGCCCGTATAGCCGGCTTGGGAATTGTCCCGGGCATTGGTCGGATCTAACTTCAACACGATTTCATATTCGCCGTCGCCGTCCAGGTCGCCTACGGAAGCATCATTAGCCCGGTATGAATAAGGATCGCCGGATGGCGTGATGCCGTCAGCCGGTTTATGGATCGGGATTGACAAGTAATTCGTACCCCAAACATGGACCGTTTCGGACCTCCGCTGCTGAACGCCGCCTGCAACCGGGCGAACAAAGTATTTAGAATCCGCTGTACCTTCGGAATCCAGGTAGTTCGTGCTTCCCGTTATGGGAGCTGAATTGACAAGGAGCCCGTTGCGGTAAAGATTGAAAGAGACGCTTTCCGGATCCGTACCCAGCATACGCCAGCCCAAGTAAACCCCATTGTCCGTTTGGACGGCGACAAGGCCTCGGTTCAGGCTTTCCATCTGGCGAGGGGGCAGTGAAACCGGAGTCGCGCTCACTGCGATACCGGACGACTCCATTAGGGCTTCACCCTCGTATTCATAGACACCTTTCACCATAAAGGTGTATGGTGTTCCGTTGGCAAGTCCCGTTATGGTCGAGATGTAGGTCCCTTTCTGTACGGTATCGACGAGCGTGAGAGACTGATCAGCGTTCACCAGGTAAATATTGGCCGCCTTGTAGGAGGGATCAATTGTCTCTTCCCAGCCGATAAGCACCTTGGAATCTCCGGCTTCCGCCGTAACATAGTTCAAATTCGGGGACTTCTCAAGTTTGTTTACAGTGACCTTATAAGTCCGTGCTACATCCGTGTAGACGGAAGAAGCTACCGAAACTCCAAAAGTGGATGTACTTCCCTCTAATTTGACGTTCACCGGCGATCCGCTTGCAACGCCTGTATCACCAACCTTCATGCTCACGCCGTCAGGATTGCTGGCTACCGGAGTAACGGAAACGGCGTTGACCGAATAAGGAACCTCAACGGTATATTGATCGATCTTAGGATCGAAGGGCGGATTAAGCTGTGGATTAAAGCTTCCGCTGACGAGCTGCAATTGGCTTAAAGCCAAATCCATTGCCGTTACTCGCACATTGGTCAGATTGATTTTACCGCCGCCCGGGTTGACGAAAAATCCGAAACTGCTGATCCTGGCTCTATCGCTGTAAAAGGTATCCGGCCAGACTACCGAGCTTCCCGTGTTCAAATCGGTAATATGGGTGGTGTATTTTCTTTGGGGAGTGTTGAAAATTATTTTAAACCGGTACCAATGCGTCGTATCATAGTTGATCTGCGCGGTTCCATTATGACGCTTGATAACCCCTGCATCCAATTGATAGCGCAAAACAGCCGCATTGGTTGCATTCACTTTACCGTCCATCACCCACAAAGTTCCGCCTTTGGCGGTGGGAAGGTTCACATCGAATTCGAGGATCAACCCTCCGTTTTGGGCTGCAAATCTTTGTCCAAAATAAGATGACCCTGTTGCATCATGGCTGATCGCCGCATAGGTCCTTCCCGTCACCGTATCCTGGACAACATTCACGGCAGGAGCAGTTCCCTCCTTCGTCCAGGTGTTCCCGCTTCCAATGACTATCGGACCCGGAGGATAACCGGTAAAGTCGTCGCTAATAAGGGTCGTATCGGCTGCGGAAACTGGAACCGCATATAGCGGAAGCAGCATAGATAAGATCCATACAAACAATAGAAATTTGGAAACCGGAGCCTTGCTTTTCATTTTCTCAAAATATCGCATGATCTTTAGCCTCCTGAAATGGATTGTTAGATCTAAACTTTCATCTTGACTGCCGGCCGATTGACCACGAAAGCGCATTCATTTTTATCCCGCCTTTTAACCTCCGGACCGTACATTTACGGCTGTCTATCCACCTAATATCAATCACAATCGCATGCTGCAGCGTAGGCGCTATAAAATAAAAACCGCTTGAAAGCAAGCGGTCGCAGAGGTGTCATCCAACTATCATGTGTTCAATACTTCCCCGCTCGCCAAGTTACGGAATAAGCTTAGTGAAGCTCCGGTCACTCTTAATCCCGAGTTGCAGCGACTTCCGCTTGCGATTCGGCCGCCTCGATAACCGCCGTGAGAAATGCGAGCGCAAGCCCTTGTCCCCAACCTTGCGCCCACTTCCGGTCTACGCCGAGATAACCATCAATGTCGTTCATCACAGCGGTTCCGCCGGATACGTTCAAGACTCTTCCATTGCCGGCAATATTGGCCAGAATGCCGTCCAGTGCCTTCCGAGCGTACTTTGCATGCAGCGGATTGCCTTGCATGACCATCGCTGCAGCGATGCCGGCCGTCGCCGATACTTCACCGTAAGCATCCGGGTAATCGAGAACAGTACCCCAGAGACCGTCTTCCTTCTGCAGATGCTTGATCGCGGCAAGCTGGTCGCGCAGAGAGCTTACGATATGCATAAACGGCGGATACAGGTAAGCTTCCGGCAGCACCCTGCCCACCCGCGACATCGTATAAGCCGCCCAGGCGTTGGCACGCGCCCAATGGATCCCCGACATATGATCCTTCTTAATATTGTTGTAGCCGTGGTACCATAGACCGGAAGCCTCGTCCTGCAAATAATGAATATGCCATACGAATTGGTTCAGCGCATCGTCAATGAGGGTTCTCTTCCCGAGCATCACGCCGGCACGGAGCTGGAAGTACGCCGCCATGAACAGCGTATCCGCCCAGCATTGCTCCGGAAAATCGTTGTTGGCCGACACCGTATGCTGAAGCACCCGGTCTCCGAAACGCAACGCTTTATGTTCCAGATAGTCGATCTTGCTTAACACGATATCGAGGTATTTCTGTTCCTTCGTCTGTTCGTAGAGGGAGAGCAGCATGTGCCCCATCGCGCACGTATTTACGGTCCAGCCCGGGAGGCCGGCTTCGATATATTGCTCGACCCAATCGGCCATCCGTTCCAGAAAGGAAGCCTCGCCCGTCACTTCGAAAGCCCGGCTGACGCCGTAGAAAGCGACGCCGCCCGGCCAATCCCACGTCAAATCCATCCCGAACGTATAGTCTGCGATACGACCGACGACATGCCTCAGATCGTTCGCCGATCCGTCAAGTTTCAGCTTCATTATGGCCTCCATAATCTAGAGCCCCCGCTTGAGGCAGGGGCTCCCAAGTTTCATCTAGGTATCGCGATTACTTGA
The DNA here is from genome assembly GCF_014534655.1 of Paenibacillus sedimenti. Taxonomy (GTDB): domain Bacteria; phylum Bacillota; class Bacilli; order Paenibacillales; family NBRC-103111; genus Paenibacillus_E; species Paenibacillus_E sedimenti. Next base: position 293,512 of record NZ_JACVVD010000008.1, on the reverse strand, counting down.
ATTGCTTCGCGTCGATCGCTTTTTGCTTCTCATTCAAAATCTCTTGATAGCCGGCTTCGAGGAACTTTTTCTTTGCCTCCGCGTACACCGCGTCGAATTTGTCTGCGGGAGCGAGGGCAACCTTCAAGTATTGCTCCTGGAAGAGGGCGTTCAGGTCCGCCTTATACTCGCTCACTTTCTTGAGCACTACGGTAAACATCGCGTCCGGCGTCCGATATTGACTATAATCTTCCCAGTATTTAATCATCTGCTCAGCCAGTTTCTCGTGTCCGGCAGGCGACCAGTTACGCAGGTTCGCCTTTTTCGTCAATTCCGGGGTGGAGAATTCCGCAATTTCGGTCACAAGCGCCCAGTAGTCTTTGTTGTTGTTCTGGGAAAGTTTCGATTCGCCTTTGAAATCCTTTACTTTCACTGGCAGTCCTTCGGAATCCAGGGTGTAGTTCTGGCCTTCGACGCCGTTCTGCAGGAAGAACAAGTTCTTCGGTTGGCTCATCCACTCGAGATACATCCAGACGGCTGCGCGTTCCTTATCTGACGATTTGTGATTAATGCCCATGATGAGACCGAACGGATAGTCGGCGCGACCCTGCGGCTTGCGTCCTTGAGGAACGCCGGCTTCAGGCGGTACCACGGCAAACTGGGCGCCCGGATTGTTCTTCAGCGTAGCATTGAATACGTCGGTATTGCTGGACATGTAGAAACCATAATTGCCCGTCTTGCCTGCAACGAACTCGGCCTTAACTTTATTGTCGTCGTCGCGCAGATAGAACTCCTTGTCAATAAGACCGTTATTGTATTGATAGTTCAAGTTACGCAGCCAGCGTTCGGTATCGGCGGTTGTGAAATCCGCGACGGCCAGATCGGAGTAGAGCGCGCGGTACTTCGGATCGATTGGCCAATCCCGGAACGCATAGCTGTAATTGAAATTGTTCCTGGTTAAGGCTCCGCCTGCGACGCCGAGTCCCGCTTGCTTCCATTTCACGAGCATCTCGTTGAACTTCTCGAGCGACGTCAGATCCTCCACCTTCATGCCGACCTTCTCGACCCAGTCTTTACGGATAATACTGACCCAGTTACTATAGTTCGGACGTGCGGCGAAGACGAACGTTTTCTTTCCGTCAACGGTGCCGTATTGTTCATTGGTTTTGCTTAAATTCTTCCAATATGTCGGAGCATATTTGGCGATCTCATCATAATTCAGCTGCTGCATGACGCCCTCGCCGTAGTAAGCAAGCGCTTGAGGCATGTCATAGTGGAAAATAATATCCGGCGCCTTCTGAGCGGCAAGCAGCTGTTGGAAATCCCGAACTTCGGCGTTCCGCGTAATCGGCACGAAATTGACTTTGATGTTATATTTGTCCCCGAATTCCTTCTGGATATAGCGCGTATAGAAGTTGTCCGATACGTTCCAGCCTTCGAACGCACGCTCATAGACCGGAATATCGAGGTTGACCGTCTCCGTAAAGCCTTTCGAGTAGTCGCTCGAGCTCTGGCTTGGACTCGCGGAACTTCCTGCGGACGGAGACGGTTCTTTCTTACTATCCGTGCAGCCTGCCAGAAGTCCGACACTCATCACGGAAGCCAAAAGCATAGGAACAATTTTCTTCTTGCTCATCGTAATTCCCCCATCTTCATTAGTATTTATGCTAAAGCCGCTTGAGGTCATTCCTTGACGGCTCCAAGCATTACTCCCCGAACAAAATATTTCTGGATAAACGGATAGACGCAGATGATCGGCAGCGTCGCGAATACTACGACCGATGCCTTGAGCACCTCGGGATTGCTGAGCGACACTTGTGTGACTTCCAGTTGGAAGCTTTCGCTCGCCTGGATAACCAGGTAGTACAATTTCAGCTGCAAAGGACGCAGATCGGGATTCTGTTTAATGTAGAACAAGGCATCATAATAAAGATTCCAGCGGCCTACCGCGTAAAAAAGGGACAACGTCGCAAGGATCGGCTTGCAGAGCGGAAGCACGATGCTGAACAGAATTCGGAAATGCCCGGCTCCGTCGATCCGCGCCGATTCCTCCAGGCTAACCGGAATGCTGCTCGCGATCGAGCTTCGTAAGATCAGCATATTGAAAGCACTGAACGAAAGCGGCAGCACGAGCGACCATATCGTGTCGAGCATCCCCAGGCTGTTAATCAGCATGTAGTCGGGAATAATCCCTCCGCCGAAGTACAAGGTGAACACAAAGATAAAGGTGAGCACCGTGCGGCCTTTGAGCTGCTTGCGCGATAGCGGATAGGCCGCACAAATCGTGACGATCATCCCCAAAATCGTAAACAGCACTGTGATAAGGACGGATACGTAAAGCGATCTCATGATGCTGGCGTCAGCAAAAATTTTCTCGTAGGCCCCGAGAGTGAAGCCTGCAGGCCAGAGGTAAACTTTGTTAGCGATTACATAAGCGTCATCGCTAAACGATTTGGCAACGACGTGAACGAACGGCAGCGTGCAAGCCAGGGAGGCGGCAATCAGTACGAGACGGATCAGCAAGTCCCAAATGTCCAGGCGCCATCGACGCTGCACGGCATTGGTGCCAACAGATGTTTTCATGGTTCGTTTCCTTTCCTAAATCAATCCGTCTTCGCCCAGTTTCTTCGCGATCCGGTCGGCGATCAAGACGAGGATAAGCCCGATGATTGCCTGAAACAAACCGAGTGCGGTCGCTCGGCTGAAGTTGCCGCTCTCAATCCCCCAACGGTACACCAGAACCGGAATGGTGGTGGTGAACTCGGTGGTCGCCTTGTTCTGTAAGGCAATAATTCGCTCGAAGGAGCCGCCCATCACATGGCCCAAACTCAAGATCAACAAGGTCACGATCGTCATCCGTATCCCGGGCAGCGTAACGTTCCACATTTTTCTCCATCTGCCTGCGCCATCGACGATAGCTGCTTCATACAACTCCGGGTTAATGCCGCTCATGGCAGCCAAATAGATGATGGTGCCCCATCCCATGCTCTGCCACACGCCTATGAGCAAATAACTGATCAGCCAATTGGTGTCCTCTTGCAAGAACGGGATGCGGTCGCCTCCCAGTTGCTCAATGAGATTATTGATCATGCCGCTGCCTTCGCTTAGCAGCTGATAGGCGATGGCGCCGATAATAACCCAGGACAAAAAATGCGGCAGATAGAGCAGCGTCTGGTTCACGCGCTTGAACATGACGCTCTTGATCTCATTGATCAATAAAGCGAGTACAATCGGCATCGTAAAGCTAAACGTTAGGTCCAAGATGTTCAGCATCAGCGTATTCCGAATCGCTTTGATGAAGTCGGGTTTGGCGAAAATATCTAGAAACACTTCAAACCCGACCCATTCGCTGCCCCAGAAACCCTTCGCGATCTTATAGTCTTTAAAGGCTAGCGTGAGTCCGAACATGGGGGCATACTTAAAGACCAGTGCCATCGCCAATGGAATAAGCAGCAGGAAGTAGAGCTGCCAATCTCGGCGCAGAAAGTAAAAGAGCCCCCGTTTATTGTCTTTAGAAAGCGTTAAAGCGGTTTCATTTCTGGAATCAGAAGTAGCTATAGCACTCAAAAGTCTCACCTCCTCTATACGTGAGGCCTCGGTTGATTTTCTTTTTGGTTCGTGCCGAGGTTGATCTCATCATACTGTTCCGTAAACCGCTCGGTAAATCGTGAGTATTGATTTTCCTCATCATTATTGATTTTATTCGTGCCATATGGTTGTCCGAGGAGCAAAAATGATCAATTCTGAATCATTGTAGCAAAAGTTAAGCTGCCTGCATCGGCATCACGGACCGAGGAGGCAGCTCAATGTTGGTTAAACGCTTACATTGTCCGAGACTTCGCCGCCTTGTAGCTGCTGGGAGGCATGCCTTCGAATTTACGGAAAAACCGGTTGAAGCTTTGCACGTTATAGTACCCGACCTCAATCGCAATCTGCGCGATGGTCAGCTTCGAGTCCACGAGCAGCTGTTTCGCCTTCTCGATTCGCAGCTGATTGAGATAATCGATCAGACTCATGCCCGTCCTCTCGTATACGATCTTGCGCATGTACGAGTAGCTGATGCCGATTTCCTTCGCCATCTCCTCAAATACGATTTCGTCGCGATAATGTTCATTTATATAGGTTATGATGCGCTCACCGTAGTTGTTGGCCCCGTCTGGTGTACGTACAAGGTACTGCACGATCTCGCCATAGAATTCGCGAAGATACTCCTCAAGCTCATCAAGCGTATCGATCGATGCAAGGGCCGCGTAAATATTGCCTCTTCCTGCGAAAATTCGCGCCGTGCTGACATTATTCTCTCTAAGGTGCTTAATGGTTACGCCGGCCAATTGATGGTAAATAAACAAGATATTATCGTAAGAAATATATTCCGCGGAACGAATTTCTCCGCCTATGATGTCCAATTCTTTGATGATGCTGTCGAAATCGCCCTTATCCAGGAAGTTGAGAATACGCCTTTCGCTATTGGCGGGATAAATATATTTATCGCCACCGTCTTTCTCCTTCCAGTATGTAATACCGCCGCTTCCCTCGATCATGCGATGTTTGATGACTTCCATCGCTTCAACAACGCGATCCGAGATCGTATCGCTCGACTCTGTCGGGCTGCTTACGCCGATCGTGACGGAGTGGTCCAGCAGCTCTGCCGCTTTATCCCGAATCTCGCTGAGCACGGCATAAATACCGGCGCCTTCACTTGCATACTCCGCCTGCCCGTAGTTGATCACGATGACGAAGCAGCCGTCGCCTTGATAGACGCACCGTGCATGCAGTCCTTCCGTGAACAAACTGTCGCAATTCGAGATAAGCAGGTAACGATGGTAGCTGCGCGTCTCCGGATTGTTATTGCTCACATACTTTCGATATCGGTCAATGGAGACGATGGCGACAAGGAAGTAGGGATTCGGAAATATCTGGGCTACCTGAGGGAGCGATATGCCCCGCAGCAGGTTATGAACCGCCAAACTGCGGGCATCCTGTTCGCGAACATTCAACAGATTATGGAGCACGTCCTCTTCTTCCTGCATACGTCGGAACGCCGCATCGAGATAAGCGATCTCATTCTTGCCCTCAATCCCCAAATTTCCGTGCCTTCGCAACGTTCGGACCAGCTCCCTAGCCGGCTTGGACAGCCACGTCGCGAGAAAGACAGTCAGAACGGTCCCTGCAAAAATAATGACGGCGGTAAGCAAGATGATGTTTCGCTGCAAGGTGTGGGTCTTGGTCATCAGTTCATTGACCGAGTAAATGTTAACGTTTATCCATCCGAACTGCTTCGACCGGGACCATGTGTACAGCAATCGCTCGTTCTCAAGCTCGCGAAACGCATAACCCTCCGAGGAGCCGTTATCCATAATCTCACGAATAAACGGCTCCTCGCTGCCGTTCTTGAGCAGCAAGCTCTTGTCATTGTGAGAGATAATGGTTCCGTTCGATTCCATGAGTAAGTAGGCTTGCTCACGTGTCTCCGATGAACGCAAGTGATTCTCGATTTGACTTTCCCGCAAATTCACGACGATCGTGCCGCGCGTCGTGGTTGAAAGTCGGTTGAGCGGAAGCACATACGATACAACATGTACCCCCGAATCCAGCTTGCGCGGATACCAGACGCCGCTGATTCCGCTTCGCTCCGCAAGCGCCTCCTGCATCCAATCGATGGACTCGTACCCGTCCAGCCTCGTAATACCTTTGTCTGTGGACACCACATAGTCCGAATCGCTGAGGTAAAAGAAAGAGGAATATACGCCATCACCTATTTTGTTTAAATTCAACAGGTCCTGGTGCACGGCCAACGCGCTGCTGACATTGTCGAAATTCAAATTGAGTTCGGCAAAGGTCTTGTACGGGCGGATACGGTCGAAAAAGTGGGTACCGGCAAGACGTATCGTATACTGGGACATGATGTTCAGTGCATTCTCGTTCAGATTCCGGCTGGCGTTCAATCCGGCGAGCGAGGATTCTGCAATGGCGTGCTTTGAATTCCGTAAAATTTGCGCGCCGCTGTACCATGTTAAGATCGCCGTGGGAACGGCCATGACGCAGAACAGGATTAATGCCAGTTGAAGCATCATCGGAAACCGCTTCATATAGCCCCTCCTATCAATATAGTGGCTTGGAATCTTTCTAAGGGAGAATCACACAGGATTGCCGAAAGTACCAGCAACCCTACAAGATGAACATTCACATTACGAAGCGTACCGGTTCTGCAGGAAGCCGCGTAAATTCGCTCGAACCTGCATTCCGGAAATCATACACTGCATTGCCGTCATAGCCGATACCGCATTGAAATTCAGGCTTGTAAAACAAGCCAAACATACCTTCCGCTTGGCCCTCAATTGTGTACACGGATCAGCTTCATTCCACTAATTGGTTAATTAAGTATTCGATAGGTACTCATTAAACCCTTCTGATTTAGAACCTGACCTCTCATGTAACGAGTTAATTAAAATCATAAAAAGTACATGTATTTTCCGACAATATCAGTTAAAATAAGCAAGTAGTTTTCCTGCTGCAGGGGCATGTTGGACAAGCTGCAGGATTGCGCGGCATTTCAAAAAGGAGGACATATATCGTGCAAGAGTTATTGTTAGGGGTATCTTGGGTTGTTCTTTTGAAAATTATTTTTATCGACATCATTCTTAGCGGGGACAATGCAGTCGTTATTGCGCTTGCATCCAGAAATTTGCCTAAGGATCAACAGAAAAAGGCAGTATTCTGGGGCGGTTTCGGCGCCGTTGCCTTGCGCATCGTGCTGACCTTTGTAGCAGTGTTCTTGTTAAAAATCCCGTTTGTAAACGCTATTGGTGGAGTCATGCTCGTGTGGATCGCGATTAAGCTGCTCAAAGGGGAAGAGGAAGGAAACGACATCAAGAGCGGCAACAGTTTGTGGCAGGCGATTAAGACGATCATTGTCGCGGATTTCGTGATGAGCTTGGATAATGTCGTTGCGATTGCAGGAACGGCAGAGGGGCATTTGGGACTTATCATTTTCGGATTGATCGTGAGTATTCCGATTATCATATGGGGCAGCCAGCTGTTGATGCGCTTAATGAACCGCTTTCCGATCATTGTTACACTTGGATCTGCGCTTCTGGGGTACACAGCTGGTGAAATGATGATTCACGATAAAATTGTCGGCACCTTTATTACGGATCATATTCCTTATGGCAGGTATGTCGTGCCGGCTATATTGGTCGTAATTGTCGTTGTTGTCGGAAAAATCCTTGCCAAAAAGAACGAAGAAAAAGAGATCAAAGTACCAGGAAGCGTCGCCTAATTACAGGCTGGCTTTTATAATAAGAGCGCCTCGGTATGATGGTATTGGGTTTGGAACCCTTGGACAATCCCATCATACCGAGCGCTCCTTTTTTACAATGGCTATTTCTTAGCCCTAACATGAATGTTTAACGGCGATTGCAGCCAATCTTGGACGACCAGCTGCTTCAAGTTTGCAGATCCATCGCCTTTATTATTTACGCCAGTCATGTGGAAGAAGTTCCTTTATGGTAACTACAATACCATGGTCAACCATCACTTCTGTATATACATTATCGTTATGAAGCTGACTAATAAACTCACGGCAACGACCGCATGGAGGCATAATATTTCCTTCCCAACCAACAGCAATCATTTTTAGTACACGGCTTTCACCCTTGGTGATCATGGCAGCTGCAGCGGCATGTTCAGCGCAAAACCCCATCGAACATGCTGTGTCAATACATACGCCTGTATGTACATCTCCACTTTCTGATAGAATCGCAGCTGCAACTCCTCCAGCATCTGCATATTCTGAAAGTTTGCGTGGATTTAACACCGATTTTGCCTTGATATAAAGTTCATCAAATGTCATCCGTCTAACCTCTCCTACTCACATTAATTAATGACTTCCCGCCACTCGGGAGCCGTTAAGTGCAATTATTGCGCTAACGTTACCCGGTAGTTAAATGCCACTTTCAAAAATCCCTAGCCTTTTACTGCCGAAATTAATAAAAACATCGGGCGCCGAATTTCTTCTTGCCAGGCAGAATTCTTATCCAGCATATCTTGGGTTGGTTGAAGTTCGGAAAGCTTCACAATTCTAAAGCCGGATTCAATTAATGCGTTAATATGGGTGGTGATGGTGCGATGGTATTTGATGACATCATTGTCCAAGAATCTAGACTGCCGTGGACCTTCATTGTGGTAGTTGTCGACAGGCCAATGCAGTTTCTCACCTTGCTGTCCGTAGTACCATTCTTGTGCAGCGAGCGCGGTGAAGATAGGATGCTCAACCGATAGAACGAAGGTACCGCCTGGAGCAAGGCAGTGATAGACTTTACGACAGATGATGTCGAATTGCGCTACATAGTGGAGCGCAAGAGAACTTATCACCACGTCGAATTCCCCTTCAGAAAAGTCGATATCTTCGATTGCAAGACGCCGATATTCGATTTGCGGATCTTCGGTCATAGCTTTAGCACGATCTAACATATTCTCCGAGAGATCTACGCCTACCACCGATCGTGCCTGAAGTTCGCGCGCATAACGGCAATGCCAGCCAAAGCCGCAGCCAAGATCAAGTATCTTTTTATCGCGCAAATCAGGAAACAATGTACGAAAGGTAATCCATTCACCGGCTGCATCCAATCCGCCAAGCGATCGCGGCATCTGACTATATTTCTCGAAGAATCCGGAATCATCGTATTTGTTCTGTTTCACAATAACCGAAACCTCCTAATCAGATCTTAATATGTCCTACCTGTATTTTATCTTCAAACCATGAAGGGTATCTATCGATTTTATTATTTTAATAAAACAATACTACCTGTTAGCGTGGCAAAGGCAACCATGTTTAGTGGTTGCCTTTTTCTTAGTCACTGGGTTTAAGCTATCGTGTCCCGTCCCTCAACCTATCCCAGTCACCGGAATAGTATTGTTTCCAGCTCCAAAGACTTATCTTTTGTTCCAATGGATAAACCTTCCGCAATTTCCTTCCATTGATGCGGATCAGGTACGGATTTTCCCCCACCAAAAGCATCTATCCACTGCTGATGAATGCCATGCATGAATTGGATTTGTTTTTCCATTCCTTCGATTTGAAATGAATCGGAGTCGGGCAGCAGTACCCTTTTATCAAAGAATTGTGTCATCGCATACGCTATTTCTGCAGGTTCCATTGAAAGCTTTTCAGAAGGTTTTCCCAACCGTTGGATTACCAAACCATTTAGATCACTGTACGATTTCGAAAACGTAAGGGTTCCATCACGTAATTTTGTCATTTCCTCAAAGGATAACGTTTCACCTGCGATTAACCGTTCCAGCAGTCTAACGTTATCGTGAGCGGCTGTGAACAAAACCATTACTTGATTACCTAACATCGTGTCGTAATAACCTTCGTAACGGGCAACCTCCTGCCGAGTTACAATCAACCCCCATGACACAATTATAAATGCAATAAGTTCTGCAAAAGCGATAAACAACCAAAATTGCCGTTTCCGCAACAATTGCAAAGTCTTACCCCCTTCCTAGCTTGGCTAGGCGCGCTCTGCCCGTTAATGCAGACTGAAGCACAACCCTTTAGAATTAACGTTCCCTGTTGTTGAATAAGGAAAGAGACAATAGATTTGTATTACTAAAACCAATATAATCATTAATATGATGATGTAAAAGAAGGAGACGTTCTGATGAAATTTATTGGTGCCGTCGTTGCTTTTTTTGTAACTGATTTTTTCTTTCATGTTATAGAAGCTTTTGCAGCGGGGCTTAAAGCTGATACGCCACTAGAACGTATCGGGGCAGTTTTTTGCGGTATCATTGTCCTTCTGATTCTAATGGCAGTATTCCACAAATTCTTTTCAAAATCTTTTTTTAATGGGTTCACGGTAGCGACAGGTCTATTCCTGAGTTTTGATATTGTAGTGTTTCATTGGATTTTTCAAATTCATCGTATAACAAATGGACCTGAAGCGAATTGGTTAGAACCCGTGTTTGTTGTCACGGGTATCATTTTCGTCACTTATGGCATAAAGAAAGAAGGATCCTCGAAAATCACTAGTTAACCGAATAACGTATCCCCGCCTTTATAAGGTTACGCCAGATTATCTTTCCATTATTCTCCCCGTCCCTCGGTTCATTGAGAAAGAGGAGCTACATCGTTGCAAGCTCCTCAACTATCATTCTCCGTCGTAATGAGGTTGGGCTAATCTAAAGCTCCTTTACCATCTTCACAACTTCGATTTAATAATTAAGTTGCTTATAGAAATTCACAGCACGATGGTTATTGCTAAAGACATTCAGTATAAGCTGTCGATAGCCTTTTTGTCTTGACCACTCTTCTGCCTTCGTCATGAGTCCCTTGCCGACTCCTTTACCTTCACCTTGCGGAGAAACCGTAATCGCCACAGTATAGCCTTGTTCTACGTCGTTCAATTTATCTTTATGAGGCTGTACTTCCAAGATACCAAGTAGCTCTCCTGTTTCATCTTCCGCCACAAAAATCTCCGTGCCTGGAGAAAGACTGTCTACTGATTCTTTGGCTAGCCTTAGCTGTGCTTCTGCCATTTGCCTGGATCACGCCAGCTCATCATCTCAAATTCCATAAATCGTAAAGCAAGACTAACAATAAAATCTTTATCGGATTCTTTAAAAGCTCTAATTTGCATATACTTACCCCTTATTATATTAAGTCGTCTTGGTCATTCCGTTCTACTCTATCTTCACAATAGAATATCATCCATTAATATAAATCTCTTAACAATGACGCTCTCCGAGCAGAAATTGATCGATTACCGCCCGATCCTCATCTACCAATTCTCTGCCGATTCGGTTCACCAATTCGCGTTCGATTCCAGGCTTATTGTCACCAAGCTCCATCACTAGCTCTGCAAACGTGCAATATTCGTTCATATCCCGCCAAAATTCCGCCGCGTTCACAGGCATATGGTGCGACTCAATGTACCATTCGACATGGTATTGCTTGATCAATTCTACGATTCGAAGAAGATCCCGCGCAATATAATATCGTGGTCCATCGTAGATCGCCGGTCCTAGTACGTCTCCGAGAAATAGCACCCGCTCCTCAGGAACATACAATATGCACGAATCCTCTGCATGAACGCCGCCAATGCGCTGGATATGGCATGATACAGCGCCCAAATGAAGTGTCAATGTATCGGCAAACGTAGTATCCGGAAGTACTACCCGAATGTCTCTATTCACGCCATCATATTCTTTCTTTATATAATCTGCACAGAACTCGATCTCTGTACCTTGCCTAACCCGTTCGTCCAGCGCTTCGTCCGACCAATCTAACCCGACCAGCTTTTGAAGAGCTTGGTGCGTCATAACGGAAGCAACGAGCGGTGAATTGAGGTCGCAAGCGGCGCCGAAACTATGGTCCCAGTGCCAGTGGGTCAATGCAGTTATCGACGGTCGCAACGGATATTCCCTCCTCACTGCATTGCGGAACACCGTCGCATGTCGGACTGAATTGCCGGCGTCTATGAAGAGCGTCCGGTCGTCTCCAATGACGGCACCAAGGATCGGACGATCAACAGAACCGTCCGCGGGCATATATACAAATCGTTTAGTTAGCTTATTAAGCATTTCCGCTCACTCCTATTGCGGCTGGGAGAAGCCGCTTTGTTGATCCATAAAAATTTATTGGCGCTCTTGTATGAAATAATTTTACAATCATATCTGCTCTTCTTAACTATCGTTATTCCGTTAGCGCATGCTTTGGGAGTGATATTTCATCTTCACGATCATTCCACTTTATTTTTAATAAAATTGTCTCATCGCTCAAACGGCCGTTTTTACCCAAATAAGTGGTCCATTCATACAAAAGACCTTGTACATTATCCCTGGAACGGCTGATTGCACCCATTTTCCTGCTATGGTTGCTGGTAATATCATAGATTAGTGATTTGATGAAAGTCTCATCCCCAATATAGGTCAACTTCCAATTCACCTTACCTGAGACCATATGTGCCAATTCGACATGCCAGTTGTTACTTTGTCCATGAAGTTGGCATAAAACTTCATTACGCTTTGTATCTACCTCTTTAACGAGGCGGGGTATGTTGATGTGAATCGAACCATCATTACCAATAACCGCACTTGGCACATGCTGCCGGGGCTCACATTCTTGGCGTAAATAATCAGGCGGAGGGGGATACACTTTGCTACTGTTATCGTAATATTCTCCTTCATCCCCTTGGACATAGGCCCCTATTCTCTCAGCCATTTTAATCATTAGACCAATGACACGGTCATCTGCACCGCATAGCGTAATTCGTCCCTTTCGCAATATAAAAGGTATGCCTTTATAGGCTTCCATCAGTTCAGCAATCTTTAACAAATCATCTGATGTGATGGGATGATTCTCACTTTCAATCCAATTATTGGCCTTCGTAATATGCAGATCATAACTCATAAAGACTCATCTCCAGCAGCAATTTATTTTCAATTTTAATTCTAACCTTGCAGAATGCATATATGATGGCAATGGTTATGCGGTAAGGGCGTGAAAATCGTTTCGAAAGAAAAAGAGCTGCCGGAGCAGCTCTCTTCGTTATTTCAAAACGTCTTGAATAAATCTTTCGAGCGCGGTGACATCCGTGATGTTCTTGTTGCATTCTTGACTGTCCATGCACAAGTAATTACCAACCGCCTTGTAATAATCCGGCGAAGAATGAGCCGGCCTCGATTTGGATACCGCTGTAAATAACGCGAGCTCTTCATGCTTGTTGCATAAAAAGCAGACACCTTTTTTGTTCGTTGGGGTAAACTTCCCTTCAATCCCTACGATTTGTCCGTCTAAAGGGTACACCAGGAACAATTTACCCGTGGAGATGCTGATCCATCCGAGGTAGGTCAAATACCGGTAATCTATGGTCAAATCAGGAATCGGCAACTTTTTATTCTTATGGAACAGCTTCCGGATCTGTTTTTCCGTAACTTGCGGAAAATTTGTCATATAGGATTCCAATGACCGGTGATATTGCTCGAAATCCTCTGCGGTTTGCAGCGCAGGGATGTTACCGAACAGCTCTCCTTGGATCCCCTCTGAATCCGGAAATAGCTCCTTAATCTTGAATTCCGTGCTACTCCGGACGGCTTCTACGACCTTGCGGTCGGAAACGGTTTGGCACGTGCGCTGCAGATAGCCGATTTGCTTTTTAATAAAATTATACTGATGGTTTCTAATGAATGGCCCGTTCATGACCTACTCAGCCCCTTATCATTAATTGAAAATGAAAATAAGGTGCAAAGCCCATTATTAGAAACGATACATGCTTCGCCTGGGCGATGTTATCTCAATTGTTCGCCCCATGCAAAGAATCGCCCCAATAATTAGGCTTTGCATGAGTTAAGCTAGTCCCGGCAACATGATTTGCCATGGTCTACCACCTCCCGCCGAATACATAACCATTATGATAATACCATCAATCGTTTTTTTCAAGGCGCTAATTGCATAGGTTATCTTCCCCGACAATTAACGTAATCTGCCCGATCGGAACAGGCTGCACTCCTAAGGACGACTCCAATCTCGATTATACAGATTTTGGAAATATACTTATACATTGGATTGAGCTTTTAAGAATCAGGCCGCTCGAAATCTGCCTACTACTCGTCTCCGCACCACTAACTCCAGCCGCCCTTCATGCTCCTTACAATGTACGTTTAAACCGCTCATGCGACCGCAGCGGATACTCGCTCGGCAGACTGCTGACCTGGTCCAGATGCTCCCACTGCTCAGCCGTGAGCGACCAACCGATCGCGCCCAAGTTATCTTCGAACTGGGCAAGGCTGCTGGCGCCGATGATCGGTGCCGTGATCTCCTTTTTACCAAGCAGCCAATTCAGGGCAACCTGAGAAGACTTCTTCTCGGTTTGCCGTGCGATCTCCTTAACCGCATTAACAATCTCAAAGTTTTTCGGCGTGAACTTGTGGTTGATATCGAACTCGCCTTTTAAGCCTAAGGAGAATCGGCCGAAGTCCGGCTTTTCGAGCGAATCGTACTTGCCCGACAACAAGCCTCCCCCAAGCGGTCCCCATGGGATAATGCCGACCTTTTCCTCTTCGCATAAAGACATATGCTCGCGGTCCATTTCGCGGCTGACCAGGCTGTATTGCTGCTGAATCACGACAAAACGGGCATAGTTCTTGGCATCGCTATGTGCCAGTGATTTCATCAGATGCCAAGCTAGAAAATTGGAGCAGCCGATATAGCGGACTTTGCCGGATGTGACGAGGTCGTTCAGCGCCCTTAAGCTTTCCTCGATCGGCGTCAAGTGATCCCATACATGCAGGTAGTACAAGTCGATATAATCGGTATTCAACCGGCGAAGGCTCGCATCGATGCCATCCATAATATGCTTGCGGGAATTGCCTCGATCATTCGGATGCGGACCGACGCCAATACCAACCTTCGTTGCCAGAATGACCTCCGATCTGCGCCCGCCGATAGCCTTTCCTACGATCTCCTCGGAGGTTCCTCCGGTATAAAAATCCGCCGTATCGATAAAATTCCCGCCTGCATCCAGAAACTGGTGCACCATCCGCGTCGATTCAGCTTCATCGGTTGAACTCCCAAATAACATCGTGCCAAGGCACAGCTCGGATACGAGCGTTCCGCTGTTTCCTAATTTACGGTATTTCATGTTCATTTCCTCCCTAAAATGTAAATTTGGTTAGTTCAATTACGCTTCTACAGTAACCGATGACTTCCTCACGGAGCTCCGGCTTTCTCCTTTTAACCGGACGATAGTCCAGCGGATAAGAATGAGACCTGAGATTCCCATGACGAAATAAAGGGAAGACATCATGCCCGAGGACAGCACTGCGCCAATACTGATACCAAGAGCCCCCACCGCCTGCGCCAATTGAAAAACTAATCCGTTGACCGCCATGTAAGAGCTTCTCGCGTCTTCCTTTACGATCTCTGCTAAATAGGATTGTCTGACAGGGTGGTACAACAGCTCTCCGGCCGTAGCCAAAAGGACGGCAAACAAGATGAGCCACAATGAATTGCTAAATCCAACTACGCAATAACCAATCGTGTACAACAGAGCTCCGCTATACAACACAAGCGTATCCTTGAATGCCTTAACCAGCTTCGTAATAAAAAGGGAAAGGCAGATAACCATAACGGTATTCTCGATTTGAATGAGACTCAGTACCTTCATGCCGGTCAGCTCAAACGAAAACCAATCCGTAAATGCGACCTGACGTGCGACAAATTCCCGCTCCAGCCTTACGCCTATGTAGTTGGTCGTTTGAAACTCGATGGAGTACAGCAGCATCCCGCCCAAGCTATACAACATGAAGAGCTTATCTTTCACCAAAGGCGTATAATTGTGCCAGATGCCACGGAAAATCTTCATTCCCGTCCCGCTCAGGCCATGCTTAAGAGCAGGCTGATAGGTTTCCTCAATCCGAAAAGCAGTTAATATCAGCGTAATCAGACAGGCTAGAGTGAGCATGACGAACAATTCAAACCGGTGTGAAGCGAACCAGAGTCCGCCTAACACGGATCCGATCGCGACGGATAAATTGACCGACCAATATTGGATAGCGTACATGAAGCTGCGGTCTTCCTTCGTGCTGACATCGATCAGCATCGCATCGGCGGCCGGACTCATCATGCCATTGCAGGCGCTTTGCACCAGCATCATGGTAAAAGTCAGCCATGCGGAATCCAGGAGCGATGAATTGGCCAGCGTCATGATCGAGAGGGCGATGAACTGTATGCCCAAGGATGAAACCATGATCACTTTTCTTCCCCGAAGGTCGGACAAATACCCTCCATAGACGCTCATGACGACTTGCGCCGCCAGAGTGATCAGGAGTAAAATACCGGCCAGCCCCTGCCCCAGTTTTTCCGAGAAATAAATGGCCATAAACGGGAAAATCATCGTCCCCGCCGACCGGTTTAAAAATGAAGTAAAAATGCGAATTCGGATGTTCGGATGCAGCTTGAAAAATTCCATCTCCATTCCCCCCTTGATGTAGTTCTATTTTATCTTGTAAAAGTAGAAAAAAAAGAGTAGTATCAAAACAAAAACTTCACCTTTTATGAAATGGAGGACGGAAAGCGCGATGAAGTCCACCGAGCATTATCTGAACATTCTGCTGTCGCTCCCACCCCACCTGGTCAAGGGAGAGACCGTTTCTATTACGACCCGGGATTTGACGGAAGTTCTATACTGTACATCCCGCAACGTCAAGCTGATTTTGCGTAAGCTCTTGGAGGAAGGATTTATCGAATGGCAGGCCGGGATTGGCCGAGGCAATTCGTCCAAAATGACTCTCTTGAGGGATCTAGGGGATGTGGCGGATGAGTACTTTCAAGACCTGCTGGCCAAAGATAAGATCAAAGAAGCTATGGACCTGCTCTATCATAAAAACTTGCCCATCCCTCTATGCAGCAAGCTTCGAGCTCGGCTCGGCGCCCGGTTCGGTTTTCAGGTGGAACAGACAAAATCCGCCATCGTGGATGTTCTGCGGGTAACCTTGGACAGGAAGCTTACTTCTCTTGATCCCGCTTTCGTATCGACTTCGACCGAGGCTTTTTTTCTTCAGCAATTTTGTGATACATTGGTTGCCTTCGATCCCCAGACCAAGACCTACCTTCCGGCCCTTGCCCACTTCTGGGAAAGCAATGAGGACGGGAGCAGGTGGACTTTTTATTTGAGAAAAGGAGTGCGTTTTCACCACGGACGGCCGTTTACGGCAAAGGATGTGCTGTTTACGCTGCAGCGGCTTGAGACTGTCCATTCTCCATCACGTTGGCAGTATAAAGAGATCGATCGGGTCGACATCGTGTCCGATCATATCATTACCTTTTATCTAAAGCAGCCTAACCGGTTATTCCTACACTTTTTCGGCTCTTTCTATATGTCCATCCTTCCCCATGACGTTGAATTTTCGGAAAAAGCGATGATCGGAACGGGACCGTTTCGCATGGCCGAGTTCACGGACCAGGTGCTGGTTCTGGAGGTTTTCGAAGACTTTTACCGGGAGAGAGCGCTCTTGGATCGGGTGGAGCTGTGGCTCATTCCGGATGACATCCAGAACGATCAATACCAGCTCCCTAATTGGGACGATGCAAGGCAAGAGGAGAACGACCCTACGACCGAAATCGAATCGTTGATAGACGGCTGCCAGTTTGTGGCTTTCAATTTTAGAAAAGAAGGCATTCATCATCAACCTTCTTTCCGCATGGCGATGAGGCTTCTTTACGACCGCACCGCGATCATTGGGGAGTTGAAGGGGAACCGCATGGCTCCGGCGAGCAGTTTTTTGCCTGATAAGAGCAAGCATGTCGACGATGGGGAAGCGCCCCTTAAAGAAGCACAGGCTTATCTTCGGGAAAGCGGATATTCCGGGGAAGCGCTAAAGCTTTATTACTTGGATAAAAAGGAATTCTTGAAGGACGCCCAGTGGCTGCAGCTGCGCTGTCATTCTATCGGACTGCATATCACCATTCATCCGATACCCTTTGCTGACTACTTTTCAACGGACGCGGACCGTGAGGCGGATCTGCTGCTCATCTGCGAATCGCTCGAGGACGATACGGAGTGGGGATATCTGCGATTATTTCAGGATGAGTCGAGCTTCCTGCACCGTTTTTTCAATCACGAGCAGCATGCATGGCTGGGAATGTGCTTCCGCAAGTTCGTGCAATTGCCTACACCGAAAGCGCGGGGTGAGGTCATCGATCGGATCGAGCAGAGAATGAGGGACGAGGACTGGATCATGTTCGGTTATCACATCAATAAGGTATCCAAGTATCATTCGGCGCTCAAAGGGGTCTCACTGGACTCCTTCGGTTGGATCGATTTCTCGAAATTATGGATCAAACAAAAAGCGGCTATGGGGTGATCGGATTCCGGGCCACGCTCTACCGAAACGTATGCACGCTATGCGCAAAAATGCTTGAGAAAAGGCAGCCGACCCTGGCTGCCTTAGGTGTCTTTATTAAGTTCTTGTATCCGTTAGCTTAATGATGTGTACGATTTTTCAGCTTACAAAACAAAATTGCGATAAATATCCAAACAATAGCCCCTATAATAAACGGTAAAACTCTAAAGTTATAATTAATCACATCATCCATTCCTAGAATGATTTTAATGAGGAATTGAATGTTTGAAATTAAGTTCGCGTATATTTGGTAACTTCCTTCTGTTACTCCCTTTTTCCATCCTAAATCGTCAATTAACCACGCCATAATTGTTAATAGGTTATAAATGAATAAAGAAACAATGCACCATTTCAAATATCTCATAAAAATGAACTCCTTAATTAAAGCGTATCACGAAGCCTTATTTCGTTCTTGAACCTATCGTTCTCCGTTAGGGAACAATCAATTTATATTGCTTACTTCGCAGCAATATTTTTAAGATCTGATTCGGTAATGCCTAATTGCTTACCTTCTTCTGTAACGTTATGGCTAAACTGCATTACATTATTATGGGCAAAATATATGTACTCAACGTACGGTTCATTTTCAAATACAACAATAGTGTAAAATGACGGTAATTTAATACCCCAGATTCCTTTAACTGATTTTATTTCATTCTTTTTGTAATGCTGTTCATTCAAAAGATAGTTAGTCACTTTGTTCGCATACATTTTTTTGTTCGTTTGTACGTAAAAGAAAGGTGTGATGAAAAGTCCTATTACTAAAATGGCTAGTATCCATTTCATTATTTTCAATGCTTCAGCCCCTTTCTACATCCCAACGCTTTCTGTTCACTAACTAATCTGCTAGTAAACGTAACGAAGCTACCGATCGTGCCGGCAGCTTCTTCGTTATTCAACTATATAATACGTTCAGAGAAAAAGCCTATCTATCATCTGCCATCATGCTTTATTGATTGAGCTATCGTTCTGCGTTAGTTGAACGACCTAATAAATATCTTAAGGTAGATACTATTTAAGGGCCGCCATGAATCCACTGATTGGCGCGTCTTAGTTCATTTGACTTCCTCGTCGGCCGAGGGACCGTAGAGGCCGGGCACCGGAATATCAAGAAGCCGAAAATAAACCCCGAGCTGCGCACGGTGGTGGACCATGTGGCTTAACCCGAAGGTGCGAAGCGCGATAGCCCGCGGTTGGCGCAGGATGATATGGTCGCCGTTCCGCAAGGTCCATTCCTCGCCGAGCGTCTTCTCGTCGCATTCGGCTAACAGCTTTTCAAGCTTGATGACGTTCGCGTCGAATTCCTTCAGCACTTCTTCGCGTCTTTCCAAAGGTTCCCGCCGAAGCGGCACGGTCGAAAGATCGAATTCCGGGTAATGAAAAATCGCGACTTGCCAGTTCAGCAGGTTGATCAGGTGCGTGGCCAGCCCGCCCAACGTCATAGATTTCACATGCGGCTTCCACGTCATATGCTCCTCGGGCAAGCGCTCCAGGATGCGGCGCGTAGTGGCCAGCTCATGCATGGCGTCTCCGACGATCAGTTGTTTCACCATAGATTCCCTCTACTCCCTTATATGAAATGTACTCCATTCTATACTACCATATATTGTAAGTGCCCTGCCCGTTATTTGAGAAAACTCAGGACTATAAAAGAAAGTACCTGTGAAGCCGCGCCCCGCTTGGATTTTCGTGTTTTTCGCATGAGAAAAACGTCTATCGACGTACATTCAAAGATGTGCGACCGCGTTTAGTGGAAGTTTTTATCGCCAATAAGAAAGCGGTTTTCGGGAACCGAAAACTTATACTTTCTTATGTGGTAATAAAAAACAGCCGTTTCCGGCTGCCTCCCGTCCTCTCGAGCGACGATTATACGATAAACCTATATCCGGAGCCCCATACCGTGCCGATATACTGCGGCTTAGACGGCGTCTCCTCAATTTTCTCCCGGATGCGGGCGATGTGAACCGTCACCGTGGACGCATCGCCTAAGCTGTCCAAGCCCCATATGCGTTCGAACAGCTCCTCTTTGCCGAATACCCGGTTGGCGTTCTGCAGGAGGAACAGCAGCAGGTCGAACTCCTTCTGAGCTAGCATCACTTCATTGCCGTTCACGAACACGCGGCGAGCATCCTTATGCACTTCCAAGCCCCGCACTTGCAGCTTGTTACCTTCGTTGCCTTTGCCGAACCGCTCTTTCATCCGTTCGAACTTTTTCAGATGCGCGCTAACTCGAGCCACCAATTCGCCCGAACTGAACGGCTTTGTGATGTAATCGTCCGCGCCGAGACCGAGTCCGTTAATTTTATAAATCTCCTCCGCCCTGGCGGACACGAGCAGCACCGGAATATCGCCCTGCTCCCGGACGTTTCTCAGCACCTCGAAGCCGTCGATGTCCGGCAGCATAATATCCAGAAGAATCAGCTCAAACTCCTCTTCCTTGAGTGCTTGGAGGGCTGCTGTTCCACTGTTTACGATTTTCACGGCATAGCCGCTCAGCTCGAGATAGTCCCGCTGCAGATTGGCGATGCTTTGGTCGTCTTCCACGATCAGAATCTTCTTCATCTTCTAACTCTCCCTACACGCTAGAACTTCTTGAGCGATATCATGATCCGGGTCCCTTCGCCCACTTGGCTCGTAGCCCAAATCTTTCCTTCATGCCCTTCAATAATTTGCTTAGCGATGGCCAGGCCAAGTCCGCTGCCGCTCTTTCGGGACGGGTCCGCCTGATAAAATCGTTCAAAAATGTGAGGCAGCTTCGTTTCCGGTATCCCTTTTCCATTATCTCTTATCTCTATAATGACCGAGGTCCGCGTCTCCCGGAGCATAATCATAACCTGCCCTCGGCCCTTCTCTACATAAGTCATCGCATTGTCCAGGATGTTCTGAACGACTCGTTTCAACCGCTCCCGATCGATCAAGACCTGTACCGATTCCTTCATTTCATTGATTAGCTCGATGGCGATGTCCGCCTTCTCGAATTCATATTTATAATCCGCTACGCAATCCTCGAAATAAGCCAGCACATCACTCTTCTCAAAATGATACGGCAGCTGGTTCAGATCCAGCTTCGAGTACAGTAGGAGATCGTCGATCATCGCGTTCACCAGAATCGCTTTGGACCTGGCGGTTTCCAGGTACTCCTCCAGCTTTTCCGGCGTTTTGGCAACACCGTCGATGATGCCTTCAATATATCCTTTAATGGATGTCACAGGCGTTTTCAGATCATGTGAAATGCTGGACACCAGGAACTTTCGGTTGTCGTCGTATTTTTCCTGCAGATAGACGGATTCCTTGAGCTTGATCCGCATAAGCTCTAGCGTTCTGCACAGTTCGCGAACCTCGCCTTCGCCCTCCTCGGCAATGCCTCGGCTCAAATCGCCTTCACTAATAGCATTCGCCGCAGCCTTCAGCCGTGAGATCGGCGTAACGATGCCCCGTGAGAACCGGTACGATACCCATAAGTTCATCACGAGAAAGACGAGCGTGAAGAAGCCCAGTGTAAAGCCGCCCAGCAGCCAGTAGAAGCCCGTGTTCATCTGAATCGGAGCCAGGAGCAACAAAATGCCCATATCGCCGGATTGCAGCTTATAATCCACGCGGGCAAACTGATAATTGTCGCCATCCAGCTCAATCGTATCCGGATGCGTTTCTTCCCCTGATAGAATTAAGCTTTTCTCAATATCGAATTTACTGAAACTTTTTGTAGCATATAAGACTTCCCGATTCTTTAATAGGACGGCACTGGCCCCTAGAACGTTCACTCGCCTCGTCAGCTCGTTTTGGTATTGTTGATCGAGCAGTTGGTCGAACCCGGCCATCTGCGCTTGTCGCTGCAGCTCGCCTATCGCCGCCCGGACCTCGAAAGCGCGCTGCAATCCCTTCGACTGCACTTCGTATCCGAATACCTTCGTATAGGTCGCGATAAAAATCACGACCGCCAGCAGCGTGAGGCTAATGGATGCCAGCATCGCCAGCGCGTTCATCGTAAAAAAACGTTTGGTGAAGTCCATGCAAGTCCCTCTCTAAATATCTTTCCTGTCAAACAAATAAAAACCAGTTGTAAATAACATCATACCACAACCTGCCAGAATCAAGACTTGGCGCAAAATCTTGAATACATTGATCGACTCTGAAATCCACAGGAAGTACCAGTCGAACATGGAGGTCACAAAAAAGCTGGAGTAGGCCGAGAACGCTATGCCCAGGAAATTAAACGCGATAAACACTAAAATCGATAGGAAAAAGACAGCTAGTCCGCCTTGAATCACATTCGCCAAGAGAATGACAATCAGCGCAAAGACCAATACGGGGAAGAAGGTTAATGCATACGACGCGATGACCTTGAACACGCCCTCGAAGCTTGCGGTAGACGGATTAAAGATGAAGCCTGCCAGCATCGAAATGATCATCACGAACAACAGAATACCGGCAATAAATAAAGCCAAATTCAATACTTTTGCGCTGAATACGCCGAATCTCGATACCGGTCTAAGCAGGGTAATTTTCATCGTATTCGAAGAAGTTTCCCCGTTGAACATATCGATCGCTACGAAGGTCGCAAATAGCGGCAAAATCGTATACGAGAAAAATTGCAGCACAACAATCGGAAACTCAACGCTGCCCACGACCCGCAGTCCCAGCCCATGCTTAATCGTTGTGACGGCAAGCTGTCCGATCATCACGGCTAGCGTGGACAAAATTGCGGCCGCCAGCAGCTTCTTCTTCTTCATCAGCTTCACCGCTTCATTGAGGAATGCGGCTTTAAACCCGGCCATTTCGATCCACCTCGCTTACAAAATAATTTTCCAAGGATGAATAATAAGAAAGAATGTTCTCGGTATATTCCACGTTGACCAGTCGGCCACCGTAGACGATTCCGATTCTTGTGCAGGTTAACTCTACATCATGGATCAAGTGACTGGAAATGAAAAAGGTGGTTCCTTCCTGAGAAAGCTGCTTAATGAGCTTCCGCATCTCCAGCATGCCTTCCACGTCCAGCCCGTTCAAAGGCTCGTCCAGAATGAGCAGCTTCGGCCTGGAAAGAATAGCCGCAGCAATCCCCATCCGTTGCTTCATCCCCAGGGAGAACTTCTGTGACTTTTCATTCTTGTATTTCAGCATGCCTGTAATTTCCAGGCATTCATCAATGCGCCGCTGATCCACATCCGGATAAAATCTTGCAAACAGCTTTAAATTCTCATTCGCCGTTAAATACGGATACGACTCCGCAGTTTCAATCAAGCAGCCCACATGCTTCATGGCATTCACATAATCCTCGGTCACGCTGGCGCCAAAAATCTTTACGTCGCCGCGGTCCGGCTTCATCAGCCCGGTAATCATTTTCATGGCGGTTGTCTTCCCCGCCCCGTTCGGGCCAAGGAATCCGAAGACATCCCCTTGATCGACTTCCAGGTTCAATTCGCTGATACCCCTGCCGTTCTTAAACGACTTGGTCAATCCGCTAATTTCAATCGCCTTGACGGTCACTTTGTTCAACTCCTTCAAAAAATGCTCAGGAAGCCGCGGATCGCAGCCTCCTGAAGTGTTCGCTTTATTCAAATACGCGATTAAACTCGCCATCAACGAATGGCTTCATCTTAGATTTGTAAGAATTGTCTTTGGTGATTTCCATGTTGATATTTACATACACTTTGCCTGTACCGTTCGGGTGAATCATTCCGTTCTTCTGCTCACCCTTGGCATTCATGTACGTGAACGCCTGATTCGATGACGACAGGCTGTATTCGAAATTGAACGTATCTTTCTCCGGATAGTAGCTTTCGAAGCCTGGGTAGACGATTTCTGTATATTTACCCGTCACTTTGTCCCCATCGACGCTTATAATTTCGACCGTTCTTTCGCCGATTTTCACGAACTTCCCGTCTTTGTCCATCACGATGTTGTTCTTATAGGTCCCTACGTATTTGCTGCTGAGCCCATTGGAGTTGCTCACTTTCTCTACGTCTGCGCCCGTGAGGTCCGGCTTCACAACCTTCGTCGTGCCTACTTCGGACAGCTTCAATACCACATTCAGTGTAAGATCATGCTGAACGCCATTTTTATCTTTTCCCGACAAAGTGATATCACCAGTAACATTCTCTAGATAACCTGTTTTATTCTCAACCGCTGAACCTACAACCTTCTTTACGAAGATATCGCTGCTAATCGTCGGCAGTTCCGTTTCATGGCTCAGCGATTGCTTAAAGCCGAAAGAAGCTACTGCATTCGCAAGCGCAGGCACCTGCGCCTCGGACAAGCTGCCGGCATACACTTTACTGCCGTTTGCTCCTTCTTCGACCTGAACGTAATCCTTCAGGTTACCGACCACAGCGTCTACAATCTTCTCGATCTCCGCTGCGCCATTTTCATTGAATGGATTGTTGAACTCCCCCGGTGCACGTCGCTTTAGATCCTTTGGATATTCCATAACGTAGAATTTATTCTCTGCGCTGTTTTTCCAAGCGGAAATTTTCGCATCTTCATACGAATAGTTGCTAGTCGTTTTGCCATCAGTCTCTGTAGTCACGCGATTGCTTTCGGACATTTTATTGACCGTATCAAACTTTTTGACCTCGGAGGACTGCACTAGAATTTTATCGTTATCTTTGAGCGTATAAAGCGTCTCAACCGTATAGCTGCCTAAGCCATTCTCCATCATCGCAGCCGTCGATTTCGCGGAACCCTTCAACGAGTCATACCCGGATCCGAGCAGCGAATCAGCGAATGCCGTCGAGACAAACAAGCAAGCGCCAACTGTAAATGATAGCACCGTTAATCCTTTTTTACTTAATTTCATTTCGGTTCTCCTTTTAAGCAAGAATTAGGGGGAAACGTTTCCTTACTACTTATTCTAAACCAAGCTTATTGAATCCCTCTAAATCGTTTATTAACAAAGTATAAACTCCTGCCTCCTCTGCCATCCCTGGGTAAAATAAAAAGACAACCGGTTTCCCAACTGTCTTGTCTTTACTGCTTATTCCGTTGTGTACGGAAGCAATGCTACTGTACGAGCGCGTTTGATCGCGATTGTCAGAGCACGTTGTTACTTCGTGGAAGTACCCGTAACGTTAACTTTATTTAATCCAATCTTGCCCATTGATGGGTTGCTTGCAGCAAAAAAAGCGGATAAGATCAGCTGCTGTTGATCCGAGTTCAGACCATTATAGAACGATTCAAAAACCTATTCCCTCTCACCTAGCCGATTGACCGGCAGCCTGCTTCTTTTCATTTATGGGGCTATCGTTCCTCGTTAGTTCAATGTTCAGCTAATGAGTTCGTTCATGTAAGTTATTATTAATTTTCTTTACTTCTAGGGCATGACTGGCAAGATTGGGGGTCGGACAAATATTCATGCAAATCCCGCCAATCGTTTTCTATAAATTTTCGCAGCACCAGCCGTTCTGTATCCATGACCTCCATATCCAAGCTCCTTTTTTTTCATTCAGTTTTTACATACTTCTTTTGCTAATTGCCATGTTACTATGAGTACTGAGAATGTTGCAGTTGTTGATTATTTGTATTTCAAATATCTAGCAATTGCATTAAATAAATACGTTCTTCGTAAGACTTTGGTTCCAGCACCTTCTCGGCATCCCTGCCCATTGCCGTTCGAGCTTCTGCTATCAGTGAAGGGGCCGATTCACTGAGTTGAATAATTGTCGCTCGGCGATCAGATGGGTCAGGTGTCCGAACCATTTATCATGCTAATATGGGTCCGCCCTTAACAGCATCATTACAGCGATCACATCTATAATCACCACTATGTGTTATCAGAGGATTATTCCTTATGGCATTTTCTGAAATCTTTAGCATTGAATTTACATCAAGTACGTTCCATTCACTTTGGCCAACTTTAACTTTTTTAGTAACTGGCATAAGAACATCCTGTAATTTGATAAAACCCTCAGAGCTTCCGCCAATCTCAACCTCAATTGTTAAACCTTTAGAATCTTTAGCCCATCGTCTAAACAAATTTCTTCCTGCCATTTGCTCCGCTAAGTGAATTAATGTCAAACGGTTAAAATTAACACCCATAAGAACAACATATCCACCAAGTTCAGCAATGGCTTTTAGTGGTGCATATACATTTAACGGAGCTTGTTTCGATATCAATTCTTCTTCATATGAACCAAATGCAGTAAATGAATTTAATGGGTGATTACCTCGTAGTCGATTTTTCAACCTCAGTATTGTTTTGGGAATAGCACCCATCTCTATATCTACTTCATTGCTCGTTGGAGAATAAATATTATTCATTTCTTTGGAATTGTCGTTAGTTAACCAACTATAGTCACCGCAACCATTTTGGGATGGTCTTAGATGTTCTGGAGGGAATACACTAAACGCATCTGAAAATGTAGGTACAAGTAAAGTACATTCTTCATTTAAGAAACCTTGAACAATTGTTTCTGCTCCTCCATCAATGACTTTTCCAATATCACTTTTTGAAACTGACATGAACATCCATCACCCCAATTAAACGATCGTTCTAATCCATTTTTTGAATTGTCACTGTTCTGTAATCACGTGTTTTCAAAACACTTATTGGCAAATGTTTGTTTAAGTCCATCAATTACATATGAATAGTTTACCACACACTTTTTTTGGAAAGTACGTTTATAACTAAACGGTTAAGACGTCAAACAAAAAAAACGGGCTCTCCCACTAACTCGGAGTGCCCGATCATATAAACAAAAGGTTAGAATTACAGCAGAATCAAGATAGCGAACGCAGCGCTTCAGGGGTGAAAGGCTTCAGCTCCTCAAGCCGGCCATCGCGGACCTTAGCCGCCCATGCCGGATCAACCAGCAGCGCACGGCCGACTGCAACCAGATCGAACTCTCGATTGTTAAGCTTGTCGGTCAAGGCATCCACATTCGCCGTACCTGCGTTTTCCCCTCTAAACGAAGATAGAAACTCATTATCCAGACCTACGGAGCCCACAGTGATTGTAGGTTTGCCGGTTAATTTTTTAACCCAGCCTGCGAAATTCAGATCGGAACCGGCGAACTCCGGTTCCCAGAAGCGGCGGGTCGAGCAGTGAAATACATCAACACCCGCTTCTACAAGCGGCGCAAGGAATTTGGCCAGTTCATCCGGATTGGCTGCCAATTTCGCCTCGTAATCACTTGATTTCCATTGCGATATCCGCAGTAAGATAGGGAAATCGGGTCCTACGGCGCGACGGCAAGCCGCAATAATTTCAGCCGCAAAACGGGTTCTTTTCACAAGGTCTCCACCATAGCTATCGGTGCGCTGGTTCGTTCTCTCCCAGAAAAACTGATCGATCAAATAGCCGTGGGCGCCATGAAGCTCAACCCCGTCAAAGCCGATCCGTTTGGCATCCGCCGCCGCTTGTGCGTAAGCGGCAACAACGGAATCGATCCTTTCCTGGCTCATCGGCTCATTGACTTTTTCTCCGGTCGCGAGATCCAAGCCTGAAGGTCCGATCGGCAGCTCTTCCGGGTTCGGAACGGCTCCTACCTTACGGTCCGTGCCGATATGCCATAGTTGCGGCATAATCAGCCCGCCGGCTTCATGTACTTCCGCGACGACGCGAGCCCAACCCTTCAGCGCTTCCTCCCCATGGAAATTCGGAATATTCGGATTATTGGTGGCAGCCGGATCGTTGATCAGGGTACCCTCCGTAATAATAAGCCCTACACCGTTCTCAGCACGGCGACGGTAATAAGCGGCTACATCAGGACCCGGCACTCCTCCGGGAGAGAAGGCTCTCGTCATTGGAGCCATGACGACCCGATTCTTTAGGTTCAAAGTTCCAAGCTTGAAGGACTCGAATAAAGGTCCTAGCTTGGAGGCAGGTTGGATTTTTTGATTATTCACTTTAACATTACCTCCATTATGAGTAAATTCTGGTTTCATAAGCTTGCCACTTAAACTGTCATATTAATCATTACAGTTATTGGATTTACTATACCATACTTTTTCCAAAATCACTACTTTTCACTTACTTTTTTCTGTAAATAAATTGACATCAGCCTCTTCTACCGCTGAGGAGAGCAAGCCCTCAGTGTGAATTCAGTGTCAACCGATGTCATTACCTACTCTAGAAGTTCTTCGTTCTGATTATTAAAAATTTCCACTTTAGCTTTTGAACTATTTGTTACCTCACCAGTTGGATGATCGATTATATAAGCTTTCTCGTACTTCATTTCAGATTCAACAGATGTATTATCTTCAAATGTTACTTTAAGTCGCTGTCCTTGTTCCAGAATATCGCTCAGAATAACGTTTCTCTCTTCATCCTCAAATTCAGGATGAATGTGGTAAACACATTCAAGAGCCGGCGACAGATGCTGCATATCCCTATTTCTTTGACAGCACCAGATTTTTCATATCATGTTATATCCCTTCTTCGGCCAGCAATGAAAGGTTGTTAGAATAGTTAAAAGCTTATTTTATCAACGAAGTCAAAGATAATAGAGGAGGCAAAAAGCGTAGTCATCAGAAAGACAATTACCAAAAATACCAGCAAGCTTCGTCTAAAAGCAGGAATAGGAACACCTGAAGCTTGGGCGTAATGGGCAGCTGTTAAGCAGCAAATATGCCCATGATGAGAAACCACGGCTCGTAAAACAATAGATCCCATAAAGCCAATTTTTGCATATCGAATACAATCAAATGAGGAAAGTTAAGTTCTATGAAACCCGTCAAATAAAGAATCTTTGTAAATATCCCAGTGACTCCATGTGCAATTAAAAAGGCAGTGCAGAGAAGGGTCGGAACTAGTACAAAAAGACGGTGTATCTTTATCCCCCCCCCATAAACGGCATCCACGCTGGCACGACCTTGCCCCACGGTTGGACGAGCCCAAGTAAGATGAATCCGCAAACCAAAATGATAACGCCTGCGAAGTAACTTGCATAACTAGCGTTTTGTACCGATTCAAGGTCTTTAAACGTATGCGAATTGTCTATTATTCCTCCTGCCGCTTCATAGAACCGAACGCAGACGGCATAAAAGATCGCCCAGACGCAACCGACGTAAGTTGCTTCGATCTGGTAATGCCTCACAACCAAATTAGGTATTAATAACATGTTTTTTCAAATTTACTCAAGAATGTCCTATCAATACGTAAAGTGTGGTGAATAAAGTGAAAATATATTTAACAATCTTTTTTTGCATAATTATTCTGTTAATTAATATTGGTTGCAGTAATAATGATGCAGATATCCGCTCATTATATGCAACAGCCGAAGGTAAGTACACGGTTCATATAATTGGAGAAAAAAGTGAAAGAGAAATGGCCACCAAGTTTACCGAGTTTTGGAATTCAGATAGTAATATTGAACTTATTGAAACTATAGGATTATACGACAGTCAACCGAAAGACGTTAAACTAAGAAAAAAACTAAAATTATCAGAATTCCCAACAATCATTATTTGTGATACAAAAGGAATCGTGAAAAAAGCAAAAAACCTTGAAGAAGTATATGTTTATTTTGAATTAGTAAAATCCACATCAAATAAATAAATTTCTATAAATTCGATTAGCGAATCCACAACAAGATCAGATATGGTATTGGTTTTTTCTTATATTTGTGACAGTTCTTGTTTAAACTTTACTTCGCAGTCTGTATACGGACGAATCGCCGCAAAATCATCAGCCCCCCCGCTCCCTCCGAAATTCGGTCGGCGCCAAGCCGTTGCGCTTTTTGAACGCTTTGCTGAACTGATAGACGTCAAGGTAACCGCAAGCCCGCGCAATATTCGATACGGAATCCCCCGTGTACAGGAGTCGGCGAACCGCCTGCTCGTTGCGCAGCCGGTCCAGATACTCCTTAGGACTGCACCCGTACCGGGCAGCGAAGGTTCTGCGCATGTATGCAGGGGAGAATCCGGATTGCTCCACCAATTCGGCGATACGCAACTCCGAAGCAAATCCCCGATCCAGACTCTCTTTTAATCGGCGAAGCGCCACAGCCAGTCCTTCCTCCATTCCCTCGCTCCACTCTACTTCCGCCGCTTCGTGGAGCTCTTGGATCAATCGGTACCAAACGGACTTTACCCGAGCCTCACGCCCAGGGTCCCCCGGCACCCACTCACTCTCCGCCTCTTGAAAAAGCATGCCGATTCTACCCATACGGTCTTTCTGCAAAGGCATGAGGAACGGCAGCTGCAACCGCTCAACCGGCTCTGGCGGTTCCCAGCCGTTCCCGCTTTTCCGAAGCAAAGCGCAATCGAAGAGCAGCATCGTCATCCGCAAGGGATACGCAATAGAAGACTTCATGAAAAGCGGCATGCCTGGCCACAGATAAACTAAGGTGCCTCCTTCCACATCTTCGTCTCCTTCCTCGCGACGGAATACCCCCTTACCGCTGTAGATATAGTAAAAAGTATGCCCCGTAACTGTCCGCCGGATATCCTCCCAACCAGGCACCGCCGGCTTGGCGAGCACCCAATGGATATGTGCCGCCAAATCCCCCTGAGAATATTCCATGCTTATTCCTCCTCCGAGCAGAATCTAACCTGTATCGTTTATGATAAACGATTCGGTTTGTTTTTGCCATTGTCCCTCTGATACGTCAGGTGCTACACTCCACATGTACAAGAGTGGAACAACCCACTCTGAATGACATTATAACTTGGAGATGATAGCTATGATCCGGACTTTTCAACAACACCGGCTTCGGGAATTTAAGCTGCTTGATGGATTATGGGATTTCGTTTTTGACAAGAACAATGTAGGAGTGTCCGAAGGATGGTATGAGCGCTTCCCATCCGGCTGCGATCAGGTGCCGGTGCCTGCATGCTGGAACAACGAGCTCGGCAAATTCGACTACGAAGGAGTCGCATGGTACCGCACCCGGATCACCTGCGAGGAAGCAGGCCATCTTCGGCTCCTGTTCCATGCTGTACTAGGCCATGCCGATGTCTATTGGGACGGGAAGCATTTAGGTTATCATTACGGCGGCTATACCCCATTTGGCTTCACCATTCAGAACGCCACCGCCGGAGAGCATGAGCTCATCGTCCGGACGGACAGCACGCTGGAGCGCAATACCATACCGACCCACGTAGTGGACTGGTTTCATTACGGCGGCATCATCCGCCCTGTGGAGCTTCAGCGTTTGCCTGACATCTCGATCGGAAGTATGCGGATTACTTACGACATGACTGGCGACTTCAGCGCCGACGTCCGGATCGCACTTACCCTCCGGTCTCTGGGGAATGCATCAACCGACGTCCCCGTATCCCTGTACCGAAACGGGGAAGTGTTCTACTCGGATACGGTTCATGTCCCTGCTGGCGGCAACGTCGAATTGAACGTAGCCCAAGCTTGGACGGGACTGCGACGATGGAAGCCGGAAGAACCTGAACTCTACCTTATCCGTGCCGTAGCAAGCCAGGATGACTTGACGGACCGCATAGGCTTCCGCACCGTGGAGTCCAGAAAGAAGAAGATTCTGCTGAACGGCAAGGAGCTCTACTTGCAGGGAGTCAACCGCCATGAGGAGCACCCGGAATGGGGCTTTGCTTTCCCGAACAAACTGATGACCAAAGATCTCGACATCATCTTGCAGATGGGCTGTAACACCGTACGCGGCTCCCATTACCCCCAAAGCGAATACTGGCTCGATCTGTTGGATGAGCGGGGAGTTCTCTTCTGGAGCGAGATCCCGATCTGGGGTGCTTGCCTGCCCGCGGAAGACACAGACGATCCTCTCTTTGTCCAGCGTGCGCTCACCATGATGGATGAGATGATCGAACGGGATCTTCATCACCCCTCGATCCTGTTCTGGTCTGTCCATAACGAAATTGATACACGGTCCAAACAGGCTTACGATCTGTCCGTTAAGCTGACGGAGCTCGTACGGAGCAAGGACCGGTCACGGCCTGTAGCTTATGCCACCATGTTTCCGATGGAGGACATCTGCCTCGGACTATTTGACGTCATCGGCATTAACTACTATGGCGGATGGTATTACGGGCACGCCGATTTCGAAGTGATGCTCGAGACTTTCCAAGAGCGCTGCAAGGCGTTTGGCGCGGAGAACACCCCGGTACTTATGACCGAGTTTGGCGGAGCAGGCGTCTACGGCGACTCCGGCTGGGAGCCCAGGTTGTTCAGCGAAGACTACCAGGCCGATTTGATCAGCCGGGCCCTGAAGCTCTTCCGATCCGATCCAAAGATTAGCGGCACGTACATCTGGCAGTTTGCAGATACCCGCGCCGACCTGCAGAGCCGTCGTGCCTTCTTCAGGGACCGTGCCCGCTCCTTCAACAACAAGGGGTTAGTCAACGAATACCGCAAACCCAAACTCGCCTACCGCGTGGTCAAGGGCATCTACACCGGACATGCCGATCCATACAACTGGGGCTCCACGCTGCAATAATCTCACAATAGGGGCACTCGTAAATCTAGCACTGAGCGGATTTGCCCCTCAGTATTCCGCGAAACACCGCCTTTCAATATAGGGGCTATCCCAAGTGAGGATAGCCCCTTCCTCTTAAAATCATGCTTCTCATTCATGATGATCATGTGCATTGCCGTCTGCATTCTCTCGATACTGTCCTGGCGTCAAACCTTCCGCTTTCATCCGCTTTATTGGGAATGCATAATTATGCATCATTTATGAATTATTTTTTTATTTTAAAAAACAAAAAAATCGCTTTTAAAGCGATTTTTTGGAAGATGCTTTATGATGAATTATTTAGTTTTTTCTATTTAAAACTTTTTCATTCTATATGATCCTATTAAATTATGTAATAGCTTTTTATCTAGACTATCAAAGGCTTTTTGAATCCAAATAGTCGTTGCTGCACAAGATTCCGCTGACCTCCAAAACTATAATTGGAAGGATGCGTTGATACCCGCCCTTATTCAGTCGAATTCGATAACTTTCTAGTATTAAGATTCCGAACCCAGATACTTTTCCGCGTAACGCAAAAAAATCTCGGCAGCCGGCGAGAGATAACGTCCTTCGAAGAAAAAGACAGCAACCGAACGCGAAAGAGGAGGGTCCAGAGGGATAATCGAAATTGTCGGACCCGGCGTTTCCGCCATCAGACGCGGGAGTACCGAAAGCCCGAGTCCCTCTGCAACCAGTATCCGCGGAGATGCGCACTCGTAGGTAATGATCGGCACAAAACCCTCTTTGATGCACGCCGTAAATACAAGCGAACGGATACCCGATCCTTCTTTAAAGGATACGAACGATTCCTCCCTTAATTCCCTGATCGAAACCGCTTTGCGTTTCTCTAGCGGATGTCCTTTGGCAACGGCTAGAACTAATTCATCGTCATACAGCGCTTTCGCGCAAACCCCAGGCGGGGGAATTAAGTGTTCCAACTGCGGCAAATGTTGATCGTCCC
Source organism: Paenibacillus sedimenti (assembly GCF_014534655.1). Lineage (GTDB taxonomy): Bacteria > Bacillota > Bacilli > Paenibacillales > NBRC-103111 > Paenibacillus_E > Paenibacillus_E sedimenti. The sequence continues at coordinate 260,290 of NZ_JACVVD010000008.1, read as the reverse complement.
AGGCGTGGGCAAATGCGAGATCCAATTCGCCCTTCTTAAGAGCTTCAAGCAGCGGGCCGGTCGTGTTCTCCCTGATAAACACTTTAATCCCCGGATACTCCTGCCCGAACGCTACCAGCATTCGCGGCAGTCTGGTTTGCACCAAAGATTCTAACGCCCCTACCGTTACCCTCCCTCTCGGCTGATTGATGAATCCTTTGGCGGAATCTTTGGCCCTCTCCGCCTCCGCCAAAGTCTTTTCCGCACCGATAAAGAAATTCTTTCCTGCCTCTGTAAGCGTTACACCGCGGCCGGAGCGGTTAAAAAGCCTGACGCCGAGCTCCCGTTCCAGGTTCCCGATCTGCTGCGAGAGCGCCGGTTGGGCAACCCTCAGCCGCTCGGCCGCTCGCGTTAAATTGTTTAGTCTCGCGACCTCGACGAAGTAAACTAATTGTCTAAGCTCCATTTCCTAGACCACCTGTTCTCCAAGATATAAGTAAATCTTATTGCTACAATAACATAAATGTCTTTTCCTTATCAATTGAACCGTAGTAATGTAATCATCAACGACACACAGTTAGATTACGTTAGCATGGGAGGCTAAAAGGTGAGACCGGCAAATGCGGGAAAGTGGTATTTTGGATGGAATATTGTCATTGTCACTTCAATGATTACGATGCTGACGGTAGGTACACGTCTTGGAGCAGGGCCCTTTTTCAAGCCGATGTTGGACAGCCTGGGGATAAGTCGCACGCTTCTGTCTTCTATTTTTGCCGTTAGTATGATCGTGTACGGGATTGGTATGCCTATAGCCGGTTATCCCGTCGGCCAACTCGGTACACGTTTTGTTTTGTTGGCAGGAACAGCCATCATAGCCGTTTCCACGGTTTGGACGGTCTGTACGACAGACCCGGTCAGCTTTACGCTCGCTTATGGCATTTTACTATCCTTCGGCCTTTCTTTCACAAGTCCGATCGCAGTAACTCCTATCGTAAGCAAGTGGTTTACAAGGCAGAGAGGAAAGGCGCTATTTTATTTGTCTACCGGGGCGATGGGAGGGATCGCAACAATGACGCCTGCTTTTACATCCATGATTGAGTGGGTCGGATGGCGGATAACTTTGCTGCTGCTCGCAGGCTTGTTTCTTGTTTTGATTGTTCCCTCTACGCTAATTCTGAGTGACGATGCTCCCGTTTACACGGACCTACTCCCCGGACAAATCAAGACAAATCGGACCGATATTTCGGCGCCGATGATTTCATTAAATAAATGGACGGATGCCCTCGTGACACGGCCTTTTTTGCAAATTAGCATGGCAATTGTATGCGGTGTCGGCCTTCGGAGGGCTTGTATGGGCTGGGAGCACGGCGCTTTCTTCTGCCATTCTCGGAACCGTATACGGTCTCCGATGGCTGGGAGTTTTATACGGCTGGAGCTATTTCATTCATCAGATCGGAGGGGCGGTTGGTATCTTTGCTGCAGGATGGGGATATGAGTTTTTTGGGACGCATTTTTTCTCCTTTGGGATCGCGTCCGGTTTATTGGCGCTTGCCGTTTTCGTAAGTCTGCGGCTGCCTGATTGCGCAACCGACAAATTTTTAGAAAGAAGAGGAGCCGTAAAATGGGACTGACCGTTAGGAAAGCAGTAGAAGCAGACGTGCCGTTCATGTTAACAATCTACAATGAGGTTATTCGTAAGTCGGCGGCGACTTTTGATTTAGAAGTGCAATCTCTTGAACAGAGACTGGACTGGTTTGCCAAATTCGATGATCGTCATCCGTTACTCGTCGCAGAGGTCGAAGGGAAAGTGGCCGGATATTGCGGAATCCTGCCATTTCGGCAAAAACCCGCTTATTCACATACGGTAGAAGTATCCATTTATATCGATGAACTTATGCAGGGCAAAGGAATTGGGCGGATCCTTCTCCAGGAGATACTGGAACTGGCTAAATCTATAGACCACCATGTCATCATTGCAGGAATTGTCGGCGAGAATAAGGGCAGCGTTCGCTTGCATGAAAAGCTGGGTTTTACTTTTGTCGGAACTTTTCGCGAAGTCGGATATAAATTTGGAGAGTGGCACGACATTTCATTTTATCAACGGTTTTTATAGACTTTAGGAATGGTCATCTTATAGGGAGGAAGCCGAGCTCATCGCGGGCCACGCTACCGCGTTCGGGATGGATGCCTCCCTTCGACCCAACACCCGATATCGTAATCCATGTGTTTCATGCTCCTTTCCATCAACATCTCGTATTACTATCTTCGACACGTTCATATGGAAATTATTCGCAATAAAAACTGCGAAGACCATGAAGAAAAAACAAATAAAAAAAAATCACCCATCGGGTGACTTAACCTTCTAGCCGACCAAAGCCCTCATCCTTATTCAAGATGGGGGCTGTTTGATGCTTACGAAATTTTCATAAGATTAATCCTCTACAACTGCAGCTGCTGCATCAGCTCATCCTCGCCGAAGGCGAGTGGGTCGATACAGACTTCGCGATGATAGCCTTTTCCTTGTGTAAACCTGGTCAGCGGCGTGACAAACCGGTGATAAGCAATCCAATACTTATCGGTGCCCGGCTCCTGGAGAATCGAATGATGCCCGGTGCCGAGCATACCCTTTTCTTTATTTTTGAGAAGAATCGGGTAACGGTAAGTTACCGGCCCGTATAGATGCTCCGCCGTGCCATAGTTCACGTGGTAATCATCGCTGCCGGTATCGTCGCAGGACCACGTGAAGTGATACTGTCCGCCGCGCTTGAGAACGGTGACCGCCTCCCGGAAGTCGAGCAGGCCGACAAGATTCTCCATCGTATCCTCAATTACGCTTATCATATCATCGCCGAGCTGTACAATTGCAGGGTGTGCATTTCCAAACAATAGGTAAGCCCTACCGTCATCCTCAATAAAGACAGATGGGTCAATGACTTGTCCCATGGCGATACCAAGACGTTTCGTCTGTTCCATGGTAACTAGCGGCTGCGGATGCGCGCAAAACGGGCCTTCCGGAGACTCGGCAACCGCAACACCTATGGCGCTCTCTCCGCTTTTCATTTTGCCACAGAAATAAAAGTAATATTTACCATCTTTGCTGGCAATGGCCGGAGCCCATGCGCTGCCGACAGCCCAGGGTACATCTTCCGTGGCCAGATCCAAAATCATGCCTTCGTCTCTCCAAATACGCATGTCTGAGGAAGAAAACGCATGAAATTGCGTGCCCGACCAGCCTGTGAAGCCATCGGTTGTAGGATAAAGGTAATAGCGGTCGCCGAACTTCGCAAGATCAGGGTCGGCGAATTGTCCGGGCAGCACCTGATGTCCGTCGCCAAACGCCGCCAGTAGGCGGCTGCATTCAGCAGTGGTAATTGGGAGGACTCCGCCGTGGCGTTTCTTGGTTTTCCCCAAATCGAACGTCCCTTCCGGCAGAACCTGGAATACACCGCCTTCAAGATCGGAAGTTAGCAGGGGGAGGTAGCCCTTTCCTTCTGCAAAGCGATCCACAATAAGGCACCACTCATCGCGGTCGTTAAGCTTATATATTTGCGGGCCTTCCACACCAAACAATTCTTCCAAAGCCGGAGCGTGCAGATTGGTAAATGAGTCCTTATCCAGAGATGTGCCTTTTTCGACCCGGATATTCTTAGTCGTTTCATCCTTGGAAAAACGGTAGTAGGTACCGTTATGGGCAATGATTGTGGTGTCAATGATGTGGTTTTCCCGTTCAATATACTTTTCAGGCGCTGTAAAACTGCGAAAATCCCTGGTACGAGCGCTATAGATTTTTTGTTTCCGCTCTTTTTCATGCGGTTCCTGCGTCGCTGAGGCCCAAAACACAAAGAAATCGTCCGAGGTTTCGTCATAAATGGCCTCAGGCGCCCAAACGCAGCCGGCGCCCGGTACGCCAAGCGTGACTGCCCACGGTGAAGACCAATGCACCAGGTCGGCGGATTCCCAAATGATAATGTCGCGGCTTCCGACTGATGATGCTGCAGACCAGCCCTTTCCATTTGCGATACGGAGATCCGTGGCAATCAGATAAAACTTGTCCTCCTTGGGCGAGCGTACTAAAAACGGATCCCTTACGCCTTGTTCCCCCAGTTCGGAACGCAGAACCGGTAGGCCCGCGTTCAGGTCTTTCCAATGCAGGCCGTCCTCACTGTAGGAGAAATAAACCTGCTCGCCGTCAGGCTGTTCTCCGATAAAGTGCACTAAAAGATAACCTGAATATCTGCTATTATGTACTGACAAAATAAAGACCTCCTTAATGTTATCAAGACGCATAACTTCAGTTGAGCTAAATAACCCAACCGGCTAATACGGCCTTATCCTTTTAACGCGCCAATCATAACCCCTTTGACAAAGTACTTCTGAATAAGTGGATAGACGAATAAGATCGGGAGCGTAGCGATCATAATGGTTGCATACTTGATTGTTTCGCCGATCTGCACCTGCTGGCCGAACCCGAGTTCCCGGATCCTCCTTCTTTCACATCCTGAAGCAGTCCGTCTTCCCGCTCGTACTGTCTAAAATAAGCTGCGATCCCTTCGGCAACCGGCAGCATCTCTAAGGCGAACTCAAGATCGCCGTTTTGCTTGGCGTATTGCAACAGCTGCAGCGGCCATTGCAGCGAAAAATCGGCGATTTCCTGCATGAAGCTGCCGGGAGCGACAGCGAGCAGGCCCGGACATACCGCTTTTACCGACAAGGCGAAATCCCGCAGCGCTTTGCGGGTCAACCGGTAATCTCCGCTGAGGTACATATGCGAGTGGGCAATGATCGTATTGTCGCCGAGATATTGCCCTTTTTCGCGTGTCGGGCATTCCATGAACTGCTCCTGCGTCCCGTAATTAACCGCATTGCTGCATATGCGCCAGATGGAGTCCAGCCGGGCGTGAGAGGTCGAAAACGAGCAGTTGTCGTCATCCATCGGATAATGCCTGACAACGGCGGCAAAATGCTGCGGTTCGAGCGCCAAGCCTCCGCCGATTACTTCCACGTACCGGAACGCCTTGTAGTCGAAAAACTCGAGCACATCTCTCCCTCCGGACAAGGTCCAAAACTCCAGATATGTACAGTTGCATCTCAGCTTGTACCGGACATGAACCCCATCCGCATCCAGTTCTTCCCCGCACCGGATTTCTATATTCCCGCCATTCCTGCCTTCGGCTTCCATCATGAATTGGCCCGTTATTTCTTCCCAAAATCGACTACATAATGATCGTCAACAAGCCTGTGAATCGAACGGGGCTTTCGCGGGTTTTACTCATATTTCAATAGTAACAAAACTTTTATTAGACAATAAATTTTCGTTCAAAAAATAAAGTTCTTTACTCTAATAGTGTCCATAAGAAAGTATTGGACTCAATTAGGACAAAAATAAAATGATGATTATCATGGATTCTTCCTACAAAGAGTTTATGCCAAACTTATCCATAAGTATCTCTTTAAATAAGTTTTTGTCAATTTCTTTTTTATCTTCTTTTCCATCAATCCATTCGGTGAACGAGGTATCCGTTAGAATTATGTTTCCTCGTTGACTTTGCCTAGTGATTAATGGTCTCTTATTAAAACGAGATTCTTGATGCTCCGCTATTATCCTCTGTACCTCATTCAGTTCCGAAAGATCCTTAACTACAACTGTGGAATCAAACACATACCCTAGTTTCCAACAATCATGTTTATGTTTCAACCTCATATACAAAAAGTAATCACCGTACTCACTGTCCGCTTTTTCTACTTTAAATTTACCATTATTGGATATAACAATGTCCCCATTTAATGGGACTGGCTTTAGCGGTAAGTTCCCTCCAAATCCGGTGTCGACCAAATATTGTTGTCCATCGTGAGTTATGATATTGAGTACATGTGTTCTTCCTGTCGCGCTCCATCGTTGTCCAACATGGTCATAAGTAACACCTCTAACAAGGGTTGTATTAAAGAAATTTTCAATTAAAAATAAATATAAAATAGAATTTAGCTCATAACAAAGCCCTCCCTCATTTCTTTTGATTATTTTGTCGATTAGATTCTCTTTTGTAATGTCAGTAGTTCTATTTTCAATTACGCATAAATTTTCAAATGGGATTTCTCTTGCAGTCTTTTCAAGAACAATGTCTAAGTTTTCAAAAGTTAATATTTCGTTTTTTAAGATACCTATTCTATGACGAAATAGCAAATCTAACTTGTCCATTAAATCATTTACCTCCTAACAAACTGTGTACGAAATAATTTTAACATGAACTGAATAAGGCTGCCGTTCATTTTTCGCGGCTGCCTTTGTTTGGAGTTGTTTAGCGCTAGTTCAACGGCATTATTTTAACGCTTTCTCCGTTAGCACAACTTCATCTTTTCTTTTAATACCTCTGGGTTGTTCTATGAATATCATTACAAGCGAGTCTTGATTACTCTTTTGCGTTAAGGGCTGCTCGTTTCCTCTTTCATCAATCGATCGTGCCATCACACAATATTCTCCCACAGATCTTGGACACCAGTTTAGGACGAATCGCTGCCATTCCATATTCTCGCGCGGTTCAACACTTGCATCTTCTCAGGTTTCTCCCCCGGCGGGGGCTATGCCGGCCTAACACAGGTTATTGTCATTAACGGCACAAGAAGAGAGTGATGCTTGCTGACACGGATGAACCGATGAATGTTGGAACAGAACAGAATCCTGCGATTCAAGTGATCGAGCCGACGCCGTATATTTAATAAAACAACTAAATTATTGGTGCGGTTAAGTCCTAACCCTGTATCTTCAATAATCATATATGCTGCTGGGTGTTCATGAACAATTTGATAACGGTCACGCTGAGGAACGTCGAAAACTTCTACGACAACAGTATGAACAACTTCTAAAAGTTTTTTCAGACTTGCTTTATCTCGACCTTCTATAAGGTCAAAACGAAGTAAAGGCATACATTCTTTTCTCCTTCAATATTGAAATATAAATTTCTGGCGTTATAAATGAAACATCATTTTTACCCCAAGTTGCCAGAAACGGTGGTTGATATTCGCGAAGATACTGTTGAAAGAGTGGGTACATCTTTACATTATTTTAGTAATCAAAAATTAAATCTAGTTGTTTTTCGTCATTTCCGGGTCGAGACATATATGATATGTCGTCAATTTAAACCCTCCCATTTACAAATAATAACTTAAGCTTTCATATATCAAAATTGTTCGAATACCTCTTGCCGCTTTGCCTGAAAATGCGCGTGTTATTTAGTGGAGCCCTCTTGTGCTGACACGAGTGCTCGAATCAGAACCGTTCCCCTGCATAGAGGAAACTCTTTTTGACAAAGGCATCTGCTTGCTCGATGGTTTGTTTGACGATTTCAGCTGCAGATTGGTCTTTGGCTAACCTAAGACCCTGCCCCGCCCAGAGTGACATATACTCAGGGTCATTCGATTTTGCAGCTGCCTGTCGAATGTCTCGCGTCATAGCGTTTTGTATTGGGTAAGCAGGGATTGTTCCGGGATACTGATGCATGTCATTCATAAATTTTGTTCGAATACCTCTTGCCGCTTTGCCCGAATATGCGCAAGTAATTTCAGTGGAGTCCTCATTAGCTGAGAGGATCTTCCGTTTGTACGTTTCATGTGCGCCGCTCTCCGGACACGCCAGAAACGCAGTGCCCATCTTTACAGCAGCGGCCCCTAATGCGAGGCTCGCTACAAGTCCCCTTCCATCCATGATGCCCCCCGATGCGATGACCGGAATCGATACATGATCTACAATCTGTGGAACAAGAGCCATGGTGCCAATCAGTGATTCGGAAACATTTTTCAAGAATGTGCCTCGGTGACCTCCTGCTTCACATCCCTGAGCCACAATTGCGTTTACGCCGGCCACTTCCAAATGTTTAGCTTCCTCAACTGTTGTTGCAGTGCCTATTACGACAGTACCACACTGCTTCATGGCTTGGATCACGTCATGTGGTGGTATACCAAAAGTGAAACTAAATACCGGGATCTTCTCTTCAAGCAATACTTGCACTTGATCGTCGAACGATTCCGAAGACTTCAGAATGGATGGATTTTGAGCAATGCCAAGTTTGACACGGTATTTATTGAGATAATCTGTCATTTGAACGACTGCTTCTTCCGATTCTTCCGGTTGCTCAGGTACAAACAAGTTTACTCCGAAAGGCTGGTCTGTTAATTCTCTGATCTTTTGGATCGCGCCGCGGAGTTGTTCCGGCGTTAAGTATCCGGCTCCCAGATTGCCTAAGCCTCCGGCATTTGAAACTGCTGCTACTAAGTCGGGCGTCGTGGGCCCACCTGCCATCGGTGCTTGGAATATCGGGTATCGAATTTTTAGCGTGCGTGTTAACTCAGTTTCAAACACGGTTGAACGCCTCCTGTTATTGGTTTTGAATTAATGCGAAACTTATTAAATGTTTCTTAACAATCCCTTTTTATTGGTATTGACTGCACCGGTTATCAATATCATAACAGCGATAACGAGCACCAAAGTAGCAAGAATGAGCGACAGGCTGTAACTATGCGCCAAAAATGATGCAGAGCAGCAATTGAATCCTAAGATGATAAGATCTCCGGGTTTCCCAAGTTATGAACCCTGCGCCAAAGGCGGAAATAAGGTAACCGAAGTTATTACTTCCGGCCAAATACCTGGATTCCGTGACGGAAAGATGAGCTTGTGATTGCATCAATGGAAGTATGGAAGTGTATGAAAAACGTCCGATCCCCATTGCAATGATGATGATGAGCATAACAAATCCACCTATCATGGTCTTGGTGGATTCAAACATTTTCGTATGTTTAGTTCCTGCATTCTCCATGGAGAGAAACCCCTTTCTAAATTCATTGTAGCTCTCCATGGATATCGTGTAAAATGAATATAAACAATATTAAACATCAAAATTTTCAATATCTTGAACGGAGGAATGACGGTGGACATCCGGGACATGCAGATTTTTCTGGCTGTTGCAAACGAGGGGAGTATTACCAGGGCGGCCGAGAAATTGGAATACGTTCAGTCGAGTATAAGTATCCGTATCCAGCAGCTCGAAAGTGAACTAAAAACAGAACTATTCCGCCGTGGGCGGCATGGGGTTCGGCTCACAACATCCGGTGAGGCACTAAAGTCCTATGCAGAGAAAATTGTCTTTCTTACGCAAGAGGCGGAACGTGTCGTGGCAGATAACTCGATTCCAAGAGGGACACTTCGGATCGGATCGCTTGAAACCACAGCAGCCATTCGGCTGCCATATATTCTCACAGATTACCATAAGTCTTATCCTGAGGTCGATTTGACAGTAAAAACCGGAACGACGGAAGAACTCATCCATTTAGTGTTGAAGTACGAATTGGATGGAGCATTTGTAGCTGCGCCAGTTGAGCATGCAGAGCTCGATATTATAGAGGTTGGGGTTGAGGAACTTGCACTCATCTCAGGAGGACAATTCCCCTCAATTGATCGGCCGGAACAATTGCGAAATCTAACTTTACTGGTTTTTCGTGTTGGTTGTTCTTACCGCCGAAAACTCGAGGATTGGTTACATTTAAAAGGAATTATTCCTGCTAAGATCATGGAATTCGGAACATTGGAGGGAATCCTTGGGTGTATTCACGCCGGCCTCGGGGTCTCCCTTTTACCCCGCTCGGTGGTTGAGAGAGCCTTGGTTCAATATAACTTGCGATCTCAAAAAATCTCGGAAAAGCTCTGCAAAACACCGACTCTTTTCATTCGCCGCAAAGATGCCTATGAAACTGTAGCTGTGTCTGAGTTTATCCAGATTGCAAAACGTAGGTTCAACCTTATGGAACCCTCTTTTATTCAAGCAAAATAATCTTAAAAAGTCGTAAGAAGCTTTGGTGTTGGATGGTACATGTCGGACAGTTCTCCCTTGCCAGTACTTTAAGGCTGGTCTAAATGTTCGCGACCTCTCGAATGTCACTTTACAACGTCTCCGTAATGAGCGTAAATCCTTCGATCACGGCGTCTTCGTCAACCTCGATCAAGATACATCGTTTTCCTTGATAATTCACCTGTCTCACGTACTTTAAATCTTGCGGACTGACAGAAATCGTGGCTACCTTCGTATCAATCTTAATCGATTTCGAAGTGAACTTCGGAATGACGCTGCTCGCTTTGATTTCATAGTTTTTGTCGTCGACGACCGTTTGGAACGCTCGTTCCACCTTTTCCATCGTTACGTCCTCCACGCCGCTCACCGTCAGCATTCGTTCCACATCTTTATAATCCAGCTTGGGAGGCTCTTCTTCCTCGTGGGACTCGATGACCCGATGAATTTCCTCGTAAACATGAGCGATCGTAGCGGCATCAAGTTGTTCGCCCGCCACTTCCTTCACGATGTCCTCAAAAATGGCCCTCTCTTCTAGCGCCGTCAAGGTCTTCTCGGCATTTAAGACTTGCTCGATGAATTGCAGATTCGGTTCATTCGCTTTCCCCGCGCAATACAAAATGCGATTTACGTCGGAATAGTTGTCCGTCACGCTAGGGTAGAAAAAACCTTGCTCCGGCGAGTTCAATTTGATGATCGGGTCTACGAAGACATTATACTTAAATTCCTTCTCGACATAATCAAACATGAGCGTTTTCCGCTGTTGTTCCGTAGAATTCACGCTGCACAGAATGAACAGATTCGCGAACATCTCGTCCTTTTCGCTCTCATCGGCTTCTTCGTTCCTGATCTTGGTCGGCCGGGAATATTGTCCGCGGACGAAAGTAACCACCGTATCCTGTTCGTATTGGGTATCCACCAACATTTTCTCCACCAACAAGAGCATTAGATCTTGCCATTCTTCCGAATCACCGGTCACCAAACCTTGATGGAGAAGCACCTGCGTAGGCTGCTCCGCTTCCTCTTGAAACTTTAACTCGAACATCTTCTGATCTAATTCGCCAGTCAGCAGTTTTTTGAAATTGACCATATATAGTTCCTGCTTCTCCCTGTCCAATAGGGCAAACGGCTGGCGCTCGTAATGGTAGATCTCGTTGCTTTCCTTCATGATATACACGTTAAAAATTTCGAAAATATGAAGCATGTCGTGATCCAATTTAAATTGCTTGCGAATATGCGCGATTTCTTTCTTTATCATGATTCGTCAGTCAACTCCTTAGAAGTGTAATAGCCTTACCAGAATAAACCATGGCACTGAAAATATGTAACGGATGACCTGCCTTCCTGAGTATTCACATCAACACAAAAGCCCTTCATGAGAAGGGCTTCCACCGTTACTTCCCTTTATTTCCGTTCCAAACTAAGAGTGAACAGAACTCCAATGTCTCGTAATTGAAAATATAGCGTTAATTGACACTACTTATGAAGCGTACATGTTCTTTCCTATCACTTGGATGAACTACTTCCTGTATGTTAATTCATAATTATAGATTTCTCAACAATTTTAAGAACCTATCCTATCCTCACTACTTCTGAAAATTTTCTCAATAAATATGACACCACAAAAAAGAAAGCGGCGCAAAAAAAGAAAGAAAGTACTGTCATTGTAAGGAGCCCCCCATTATTGGGGAGCCCTGCAAAATACCTTGGTTTTATAATGAAATCCATGAAAATGAAGGTTTTTTCCCAAAATTGAGGGTAAAAAAACAAAAATGCAGTCCGTTCTCTCCTAAGAGGCGGGCTGCATTTGTTCTATTAACTTCACCATCCGCTTTGCATTTACAACGAAAGCGGTAAGCAGGGCCTGCATTCGCATGCGAAATAAACCTCGGTATTTGGCCCTGGTCATCCCGTGATACCTTTTCAGTTCTGCATTCTTATGCTCAATGATCGGTCGACGGCGAATACGTTCTTTGAACGTATCCGAGAGATGCAGGTTCTCCCCGTGCCTATTTCCTTTAATCACCAATAATCCGGTTCGTTCGAGCGGCTCAATACCATGTTTGATGGCGTTCTCCACGATGGGTTGAAGGATCATTTTTGGGACAAGACATCCAAGGCATTCCGTGCGAATGTCATATTCCACTTGTAATCGATTCCCAAACCGGATTTGATGAATGAAGATATAGTTTTTAATAATGCTCAATTCTTCTTCCAGCGAAATCATATCGGGTCCCTTGATACTGTAACGAAAAAACAAGGAGAGCGCTTTTGTAAGTTCGAATATTTGTGAAGAATTCTGTCTCACAGCAAGCCCTTTAATCGATTCCAGCGTATTGTATAAAAAATGGGGGTTGATTTGGCTTTGCAAAAAGCTGAGTTCCGCTCTCCGTTTAATCAATTCCGTCTCGTAGAGGACACGCTTGCTTTCCAGCAAATGATCCGTCAACTTCTCAATTTCCGCCAACATTTCATTGAAACGAGAAGCCATAATAATCATTTCTGCATAACCATCTACTGTGATTCGTTTGCTGAGATGTTTTTTTTCACCGAGACTCACTTCTCCCATCAGCCTCATAAACTTCTTCAAAGGCTGCAGAATGTTGTTGCTTACGTACAGAAGAGGTATGATCATCAATAAAAGTGCGATTGCGACCATGATAAGCTGCTGTCGACGAATCTCATTAAGACCTTACAGGAGCACACGATTCGGCATGGCGATAACAATTTCACCGCCCAAATCCGGAATAGCTTCCCTCTGAATCATATATTGACTGTTAGGATTCAACAATTTATCTTTGGGAATCGGCTCCCCCAGATTGCTTGAATCGTCATTCGTATAAAATAGCCTTCCGTTACGATCATCCATGTAGACTAAGGCACCCTCGGGTAAATTGACAGGCTTGCCGTCGCCGAAAAGCAATCGATTATCTAATACCAGCAGCAAAGTGCCGAGTTCATTTTTGTCGGCATCAAAATCAGTTATTGAGTAGATAGGTGCTCCCGCCACCAATACCGGCGTTTCATGGTAAGGAAAACCAATCATTTTAAGTCCCAAAAAATAGGACAAGTTATTTCGCGGAATCTCCCGGGAAATTGCTGCGAGTTGATCCGTATTGGCAAGGAGATTGGAGACAGCGCCATTTTTTTCGACTAGCGCGATATCCAGAATTCCCGATTTCATTCCCGCCATATCTGACAAATAAGCCTTCAACTGGGAAAACAATTCAACCTTTTGGGCTAAATTAGTAGCAGTCAAATAGTTTTGTACGGTTTGTCCGTTGTAGGCAACCGTTTCAATAATTCTTTGAATATCTTTGCTATTCGCAGAAATGGATTGATTCAGCTGCGAAATAACACCTTTGATATAATCGCTGTTATTCCTCTTTACAACATTGATCGCACTATAATAATTCGCCGCCATGATCGAAAGCATAACCGCAACAATGAATAAACCTAGTAAAGATAGCTGCAGCATGATGGGAAGTTTTTTCAAATAGGATAGTTTCATGTGACATGTCCTTTTTTTATCCTGGATTTCGAAACAATTGTAAAGGTGCGCCAAACCAAGGATAATGGAATCTGCCAAGAAACCCAAAAACCTTGAGAGGAGCACCTATAAACGATAATAATCCTCAAGTAAAGTGGTGCCGGTATTTTCCATAAACGACTTCCAACTCGGACAAATCATGGGATTTCACAGATGTTTACTACAGCAAAATCCCGCCACGTCGGGTTTTTGGCTCACTGCTGTCATTTGGGAAAAACTCTTTCCCTCTTTGGATATTTGGGAATTTTCGTTATTGTTAAGTGCGAACTTGCGTTAAGATTATTGGACACACATAATGAAGTGTAAAGGACATCTCGAGGTCATTTTAGGGAACAAAACCAAGAATCTGCAAAGAAGGGATTGATCAAGTGGAGCTCCCGAAAGTTAGTGTCGAAAATATGAACGTCAAGATTTCGTTAGGCGGGTTATTATTAAACGTTCTGTATGTCAGATTCGGGTACTTTTATCAATCCTTTCTCGAACACAGCCATAGCATGAAAAGCTATGAACTGCATTATATTCCTCGAGGACAAGGAATCTTGGTAGCAAGCGGCTCCAAATATCCGATACATCCTGGCACGCTATACATGACTGGCCCGGATATTGTGCACGAGCAAATTACGGATCTTTCCGACCCTATGGCGGAATACTGCATATGCTTTGAAGTGTTGGCCAATCAAAGTAACGATGATCCGGAGCTGTCCTTTATTGCAGAGCAATTCGTTCAAACAACCTTTTGGTTCGGTCAGGACAAGCAGAATTTGATGCAATTGTTCGAGCAGCTCTCCTATGAAACTGCCAACCGGTATGTCGGCTACTACCTGACGATACAAAATATTATCGAGCAGATTGTCATCAAGCTGATCAGAAACTACACAAACAATTATCCGACATCCTCCGCTATGCCGCTTAAAACCTTGGACGACGAGAGAATCGTTATCATTGAAAACAGCTTTCTGTCTGACTTTCATGATATAACTATTCAGCAGCTCGCCCAAAAATTGGGGCTAAGCGTCAGACAGACGGAGAGAACCATTCAACAGTATTATGGCATGTCGTTCTCCCAAAAAAAGACCAGGGCAAGAATGACGGCCGCTACTCACCTTCTTACTATGACCTCAATGTCCATTAGCGAAATAGCGCGACATGTCGGTTTTTCTTCACTGGAACATTTTTGTGCCGCCTTTAAGAAATACTACAATGTCTCGGCAGGGGAATATCGCTCCTTACGCAAGCCCTCTGATCTCAATGTGACATCCCAATGAAGACACATTACAAACCGAGGCTATCCTGAATCATTTACATGATTTCAACATAGCCTCGATCTGCCTTTGCTGTTTTTCTGAAACGTCCTGTTACACCTCATTCAAAAATTATATACCATGAACATCACATCTATCGGACAAAATAAAATCAACTGTAACGTCTAAACCGGAATGCAGCGTTAAGCGAATATGTTTACCATATTCATCGCAAAGCGCCTTTGTTTCTTGGGCGTTAACCATGGCTTTTATCCACGGAATGCCTGCTTTTAATTTGATTTCATTATGATCTACAACTGATTTTAATGTAACACGTACAACGTTGGTGTCCCATATTAACTCTTTAACTTCCACTCGAGTCCTTGCCATCAATCCGTTTATGGACCCCGATTTCCATCCGGTAGGCAGCGCCGGAAGAACTTCAATTTCACCTGTATTGGAGAATAGCAGAGCTTCATTTACTGCTCCAACTGTACCAAATAAGGTATCCGTACAATAACAGTCGCTTCTTCTGTTTGTGTCATGGTCCGTCATCAAGGAAGTGTAGTAACCGGAATCTGCCATCATCGGCAGAAGGGAAGAGACGACCCCGTCACCGTTTTTTAACCTGGCGTAAACAAGAGCCTTGTGCATCCAGCCGTGCCCCGCTGTCGCGTCCCCTGTATTATATTTATTTCTGTTCTCGATGGAGATATTGGCAGCTTTCATCAAATCCATATTGTTCTGCGTTTCATACGCAGGCCATGCAGGGTAGAGATGGCTCAAATGGCGGTGATTGTTGTTTTCGGTGTATTCATTCATCGCCCATTCGCGTAATGCGCCGTCCTTATCGACTTTGTAATCCGGCAACAGCGCCAGCAACGCTTCCCATTTGGCAACTGCGTCTTCATATCCGTCGCGCTTTATTGCTTTCTCCATGGTTATGACCATATACAGACCATCTCGCGCCGCGGAAATATCCATTGTGGCATTTGCCGTAATCGTACTGTTGTAACCGATTGGATTATTCTCCGGCGAATAGGTAGGGATCAACATATATTTCTCGCCTGGATTTAGCGCTGTCTTCCCTTTCTCATAGCAAGCATTACCGTTTTTATCCGTATAATATTCCGGCGTACATAGCTGCTCCCAGAAATTAGCCTGCTTTGTCAGCAGCGGAAGCAAAATATCCTTTTCCAGATCCAAATATCCCTTTTCGATTAATTGACCGAATTCTTTATCCGTCAGCCCACCGTCCTTTACACTGAGAAGCGGTTTCAGATTATGGATTCTCATGTTGTCATGGATTGGAATCTGACGGTTGCCGTAACACTGCCAATACTCGAAGATGGGAAGCAGACACCAGCTTGCCCCTGCATTCCAGTATTCAAATGGATAATCATTATCGTATTCCACTTGCATCCCGCGGTCGCCATCCGAATTTACAGACACCTGAAGCGCATCATGCATCCCGTAAGACATTCGCGCATTGTATTCGAAATCGGGGGCATTTCTCAAGAAGAATGTAATATACCCAAGCTGCGCTAGCGTGAAACGGCCTGTATTCATGGGGGAAACCTGCAAATTCACGTTGGCGTCGAGGGTATAGATGCCACGCCATCCGGGATTCCATTCTCCGGTCCACATTCCATACAACCGCGGCGCGCTTGAACCGCTGCAACAAATTAAGGCATATCGTCCCTGGTTGTACACCTGCTCCATAAAAGCGTGATTGATTTTGGTTTTCGATGCCTTTTGCGCGTTGATTAGCGATAAGTTGTCTGCGCTCTTGTCATCCTCGTCGCCTTGAAGCGTAAAACATACAGCGTTAAATTCTGCGGACTGTTTTTGGGCATGCGGTGCAAGTGCGGCGTTGTAATCGAAATTGCCGGAGGAATCTTTATATTTTTCCGAGACAGCATTCGTGTTTTTAAAAACATTATCAACTATATCGTATTGCGTCATTCCGGCAAAATCTTCGCTTTTGCCCATATCAAATGTCCTGCTCGATTGCGTTATTAAATATACGGCGTCGGCATCGATCACTTGAATCGCAGGATTTTGTTCCGTTCCGACGTTCATCGGTTCATTCGTGTCAGCAAGGAGTACTCTCTTCTTGGATCCGTTAACAACAATAACTTGCGTCAGGCCTGCATATCCGCCATCGATCAATTCGCTTCCCGGGTAGGACGGGTAATGGGCAACCTGTGCGATATATGCCGCATTCGGATCCACCAGCTTTTTGTATTGGAGTGCCGAAAGCTCGGACGCGCCATCCCGCGCTTTGTACATACCCGAGATGTCGTCAATGGAGATAATCATGTTGATCTTTGCGCCGGCTGAGGATTGTTCAATCTTCGTAATCGAAACATTGTCTTCTCTGGATGTAAACGAGGTTCGAATCCACTCACCGAATTCATCGGTGTAACGCACACCGGTTTCCGCCGTCTCGTAATTCGTCCATCTTTCATACCCGGACACGGATCCCTTATCCGTCACGCTCAATCTGAGCTGGTGTCCCGGATGGTAGCTGTAAAAAAAGGTTCTTTGCCTAGTTGTACCGTCCGGAAAAGTAATCTTCCATTGATCATTCAGATGAAAAACATTCCATCTGGCCTCGGCAAGCTGCCCCGTTAATTCTTCCGGAATCACTCTTGGATCTCGGGACGGATAGTTGTACCACATATATTGAAAAATAAAACTGTCCGTATACGGCGAGCCTGACGTGATATACCCGTTTTCGCCGTTTCCGCTAATCATGCCTTCCCGCCACGCTAATCCGGGATTTATTGTTGGCACTTCTTTATAGGTGTTAGTGTAATTTCCTTTTTCGTACATTCGTGCGGTTCCCGATCCTTTAATCATGCTATTACTCTCCTAATCTGCTCGTTATATTAATTATTATATCGAGTAGGAGAAGCTCCATGAATCGTTCAGAGCGACATAATAGAACACAAATATGTCGCAATTGTGCAGGGGTGCAGAGGAAGCCCTATTCAAACAACATAACAACAACAACATGCTGACTTTCACAACTCCGTCAAACACTTGTCATTCGTTGCTCACATTTATGTGAAATTAATCACATACTTTCGTATATGATAAAAGTATAGAAAGAACGATAGAGCAGGTGAATATATATGGACAAATACCGCAAACAGGAAAAGGCGCTAATCATCCTATGCGCAGTGGTTGCTGTGATCATGCTTATTTCTTGGAGCCGTCATTTATTTGCATAAAAGGAGATGGTAATATGCACTACGATCCTGTGCTTTACAGCCGCATGCTTACCGAGCTTACTCTCGCGTTTCACATTATTTTCGCTACGATCGGGGTCGGTGTCCCCTTGATGATCGCACTCGCCGAATGGACAGCGATTAAGCGCAATGACCCGTATTACTCGCTCATGGCGCGGCGCTGGGCGCGCGGCTTCGTGATTACCGTCGCTGTCGGCGTTGTGACCGGAACGGCAATTGGCCTGCAACTAAGCTTACTATGGCCAAGCTTCATGCGGATTGCCGGGCAGGCGATTGCGCTGCCGCTGTTCCTGGAGACTTTCGCTTTCTTTTTTGAAGCGATCTTCCTGGGCATTTATTTGTACACGTGGGACCGTTTCAAGAAACCTATGATGCATTTTTTGCTGCTGATCCCTGTCGTCATCGGCTCCTCCGCCTCCGCGTTCTTTATTACGACCGTGAATGCTTTCATGAACACGCCGCAAGGCTTTAAGCTGCAAAATGGGATCATCACCGACATTCAGCCGCTGGTTGCAATGTTTAATCCGGCTACGCCGACGAAAGTTGCGCATGTGCTCGCTTCGTCCTATATGACGAGTGCTTTTATACTTGCCGCGATTGCCGCTTTCTCTTTATTGAAAAAGAAAGATACGCTCTATCATCGCAAAGCGCTTAAACTCACAATGACTGCAGCTCTTGTTTTCTCGCTGTCCACCGCTCTTGTCGGCGATCTTTCCGGTAAATTCCTAGCCAAATATCAACCTGAAAAGTTGGCCGCCGCCGAGTGGCATTTCGAGACTTCGGAGAATGCTCCACTGGTATTGGGCGGGTTCTTGACTAAAGACAACGAGATCAAATATGGGCTCAAAATCCCTTATGCCCTAAGTATTCTGGCTCATGGCTCTCCGACGGCGGAAGTCCAAGGCCTGAATGAAACCCCGGTCAAAGAGCGCCCGCCGCTCTATGTACATTACATTTTCGATATGATGGTCTCCATCGGTATCTTCCTCACCCTGTTGGGCTTCATCTACTTATGGGCACAGCGCAGAGCTCATAAAAATCATGGCCGTTACCCACGCTGGCTGCTGCGTCTGATTACGTGGTCAGGACCGCTCGCCATGCTCGGCATCGAATGCGGTTGGGTATATGCCGAAGTCGGACGTCAGCCCTGGATACTCCGCGGCTTTATGAAAACAACCGAAGGTGCAACCACTTCCACGCATGTGGATACGATGCTCGTCCTATTTTGCTTCCTTTACATTTTGCTCGGACTAACCGTCATCAAAGTACTCGGCAAGCTCTTCAAAAACAATGACGTTCAAGAAGAACTGATCGCCCGCGGCATAGAAGGAGGGGAAGCCTGATGAACTATGAAACGATCGGCATCTCCGTGCTATGGATATTTTTATATGGCTACCTGATCGTGGCCTCCATTGATTTTGGCGCCGGATTTTTCAGCTATTACTCCTTCATCACGGGGCGAAAACATCTTGTTCACAACATCATCGAACGCTACTTATCACCTGTCTGGGAAGTGACCAATGTATTCCTGATCTTTTTCATGGTGGGTATCATCGGCTTTTTCCCGGATACTGCCTATTACTATGGCACGGCGCTGCTCATACCGGGAAGCGTGGCCATCATTCTGCTCGCGCTGCGCGGTTCCTATTATGCTTTCAGCAATTACGGCTCCAAAGACAACAAATTCTACATGCTCATATATGGGGCCACAGGCCTGCTTATACCGGCGTCACTCTCGACCGTACTGACCATCTCCGAAGGCGGATTTATCATGGAAAAAAACGGCAAGGTGCTCTTCCTTTACGGAGATCTATTCCGCAGTCCTTATTCGTGGGCCGTCGTCCTGCTTGCAATAGTCAGCGTGCTTTATATTTCGTCCATGTTTCTAACATACTACGCGGCTAAAGCACGGGATAACAAAGCTCTTGAAGTCGTTCGCGGTTACGCACTTGGCTGGAGCATGCCAACGATCCTATGCAGCTTACTCGTTTTTTTCGCGATCAACGGTCATAATCCGCAGCACTTTGGTCGAATGGTTGATTTGTCCTGGATGTTCGCCGCATCGTTTCTATGTTTTCTAATCGCAATTTTTCTCGTCTGGAAACGCCGCGGTTACGGCTGGGCTTTTCTATTCGTAATGCTGCAGTTCGCCTTTGCCTTCTTCGGTTATGGCGCATCGCATCTCCCCTACATTTTGTATCCTTACATTACGCTTTATCACAATTTTACAAGCGATACGATGGCGCTATCTTTGATTATTGCTTTCATTGCCGGATTGCTGCTGTTAATTCCTTCACTTGCTTTACTCATGAAGCTGTTTCTGTTCGATGCCTCTTACGTTCAAGGCAAGTCTTCCAAGAAAGGATGATGCTGATATGGATTTCGAATTTTTTTTAATTATGGTCGCCCCGATACTGATCGTCTTGACTTCGATCTTTTTTCTATTCGCCTGGTTTGCAAAAGGAAATGATGCATCGATGGAGTAATTATAAAAGTATCTCAATCGATAAGAATGCGAGGGCAAACCTTGAAATCTACATCAAATCGAAAAACTTACAATGAATCCGTCGTATACTGGCGGCAGTACCAGCCATTTATGCCTGAGGATATGCGGCTAAAACCCGGCAACCTTCCCTTGGAGGATTGGTGGAAATGGCGTGATTTTCATATACACTTGGATCGCATGCCGGTCGAACAAGCACCGGTTAAAGTGATTTTGATTCACGGCGCCGGCGGCAACGGCAGACTTCTCGCACCTTTCGGCTTGCTGCTGCAACGTGAAGGTTACGATGTGGTCGCTCCTGATTTGCCCCCATATGGTCTTAGCTATCATGAATGCGGACAAAC
Organism: Paenibacillus sedimenti; assembly: GCF_014534655.1. GTDB lineage: Bacteria > Bacillota > Bacilli > Paenibacillales > NBRC-103111 > Paenibacillus_E > Paenibacillus_E sedimenti. The sequence continues at coordinate 239,583 of NZ_JACVVD010000008.1, read as the reverse complement.
CGCAGATTATCCGATGTGGATTGAAATGCTCAGCGATCTCATTCAAGCTGAAATCGATCGCGATGGCAAGCCGATCATCGTAATCGGTACAAGCATCGGGGGCATGATCGCTTACCATGCTGCTGCTCACAGCCAGCAGGCAATCGGTGTTATAGCCACAACCTTCGCTGATACGAGCAGGCAAGAAGTTCGCGATCAAATTGCTCCGAATCGGATGATCAGCCGGCTTGGCAAACTCTTGCTAGACCGGTTTCCATTTGCCCTGGATCCCATTCGAATACCAATCACTTCGGTATCCAGAATGCATTTGATCACCAATAACCCGGAGCTTACCAAACTGATTAAGCATGATCCGCACGCAGCCGGAATTAACATTCCTTTGCGCTTGCTGCGCACTTTTTTAAATGCCAAACCCGCCCATACAGCCTGAGCATTTTACACAATGTCCTGTCCTGCTTGTTCATCCGGAGATCGATCCGATGACGCCATTTCCCATTTCAGAGCCTTTTTTCAACCGGTTAGCCTGTGAAAAAAGCTGCGTCATTCTGGAAGGGGCCGGCCACTTTCCGATCGAACAGCCCGGCGTGGAACAAATGATACAAGCTGTTAAAAGATTCATTGATAGGCTCGTTAAATGAGAAAACGTCTATCGACGTACTTTCGAAGATGAGCGACCGCTATCTTACCCGAATACTTTGCGGGGACCCCAATGAGCGGAAGTTTTATCGCCATGTGGCAAAAAATCCCCTTCCTTCGCTAACCTGCAGCGAAGAGAAGGGGATTTACATATTTCCCGGGAAATGATCGAAATTAGTCGAAATAAACTGCTTTTCCTGTTTTCGCCGACTCATAAATCGCTTCGAGAATTTCAGAAACAACACACGCTTGCTCAGGTGTGACTACCGGTTCTGTGTCATTCTCGATCGCTTGAATCCATAGGCGCATCTCTAAATCAGGCGCACTTTCCGTTTCGCCAGCATAGAAGGCAACGCCCCCAGCATTAAGCTCGACCTCAGTAGTGAACAAGCGGCTATGTTTCTCGCCATTGATGCGCAGTCCGCCTTTCATGTCGGCTCCGCCCTCTGTACCGCTTAACGTGCATTTCGCTTCATCGACTTCAAGCGTGTTCAGTGCCCAGCTCGACTCCAGAATAATGGTAGCGCCGTTTTTCATCGTAATCATACCGAAAGCCGAATCCTCAACGGTGAACTTGGATGGATCCCAAGGTCCCCAAGCATTTGCTGCGTTTTCACGTTGAGACAATTTGTGGTAGGACGTTCCAAGTACGACCTTAGGCTCGTAGTTGTTCATCATCCACATTGTCAAATCGAGCGCATGCGTACCGATATCGATAAGAGGTCCACCGCCTTGTTTCTCTTCATCCAGGAATACGCCCCAAGTCGGAACAGCACGACGTCGGATTGCATGCGCTTTAGCGAAGTAAATTTCACCAAGCTCTCCGTCCGAACAAAGTTTGTACAAGTGCTGGCTGTCGCCGCGGAAACGGTTATTATAACCGATCGTGAGCTTCTTACCTGTGCGTTTGGCTGCCTCAACCATGCGGCGTGCGTCTACGGCTGTCTTGGCCATCGGCTTTTCGCACATCACGTGCTTGCCGGCTTCAAGAGCCGCGATCGTAATTTCGGCATGGGAATCGTTTGGCGTACACACATGAACGATATCGATGGTTTCGTCCGCCAAAACCTCTAGGTAATCAACGTAAACGCGGGTTTCGCTTTTACCGTATTTGCTTGCCGCTTCATGCGCTTTTTCTGGAATGATGTCGCAGAATGCCACCATTTCCACATTGCTTAACTTGCTCAGGCTCGGCATATGCTTGCCGTTCGCGATTCCGCCACAGCCAATAATCGCGATGCGATACGTTTTGGACATTTTCAAAGTCTCTCCTTTGGATTATTATTACCACATAAGAAAGCATATATTTTCGGTTCCCGAAAACTCTTTCTTATTGGCGATAAAACCTTCCTCTATACGCGGTCGCTCATCATTGAATGGCCTCGATAGAGGTTTTCTCATACTTTTCATATGTACATCAGGCTATTACAATAAGTAGAGGCATTTTTTCCCTACCTTAAAAGTATAACAAAATACCAAAAAAAGAAAATTTCTGATCTGGCGAAAGTTATATGCGATTTTGTCATGATGGAGGATGAACATGCTAATTCATGAAATATCCCGGAAAATCGGCATTACCGCGAGGGCGATTCGCTTTTATGAGCAGAAAGGGCTGCTGTCTCCCGCCAAAATAAAAGAAAATGGCTACCGCACCTACACCGAGCAGGATGCCTGGCGCCTGCAAACCATCATTTCGCTGCGGGAAGTCGGCATGACACTGGATGATATCAGGCAAACGCTGAATCAATCCGACTCCTCCAGCCAAGAGGAATTCATTTACGCCTTGCAGCTGCAGCGCTCCATGCTGTTCCGGCAATGGACCGGAATGAAGCAAATGATCGATACGATGGACCGCATGATTCATGCCGCCAAAGTCAATCAAACACTGCCGACTGAGCAGCTCTATGAGCTTGCCGGGCATAACAAAGCGATGCGGGATCTGCGCGATAGCTGGCGTGACCACTGGGACTTCGACGCGAAGGCATCTCAATTCGATAGGCAGCTGAAAGATGAAAATCTCTCGCCGAATGCAGCATATGAAGCCGCACTCAACCTCATCGCCCGGCTTGTCTCCCCTCTGATAGGGAAAAAGGGACTCGATGTAGGAACCGCCACCGGCAATTTGGCTGGCAAGCTGCAGCAATTAGGCGCCTCTATGTCTGCTATCGATCAATCTAAACAGATGCTGAAGCTTTGCGAAAGCAAATATCCCCAAATCGAGCTGAAATTAGGCAACGTACTGGCGATTCCGTTCATGGATGGACATTTTGATATTGTCGTTAGCTCGTTCGCGCTTCACCATTTAACACAGCCGCAGAGAACATTAGCTTGGGATGAGATGCTGCGTGTACTGAAGCCCGGCGGCCGAATTTGTCTGGCAGATTACATGCTAAGCGATGCGAGTGAGCAAAGTACCTACATCGCCAAGATCATCGCGTCAGGAGCGAACAAGCTGCCCATGATGCACGAAGAGGTCGAGCTTTACCCTATTCACACCGATCTTATTGCGTGGATGAAGCAACATGCAAGCCAAGTGGCATCTCACCGAATCAACGAACTGATCTATATTGTATATGCACAAAAATAAGCCTGGGCCGCTGTCCTATCAGCAAACCCAAGGCTCATTATTTTTTAATCGTATTCGCTACCAGCTTGTAGCCGACTCCTCGAATGGAATCGATTTGAACGGATTGTTGATTCATCTCAAGCTTCTTACGAAGCGAACTTACATGAACGTCGACGGTTCTTTGGCCACCGATATAGTCGAAGCCCCAGACAATATTCATGAGATCGTCTCTCGTTACGACGACGCCCGGACGCTGCACGAGATACAGCAGTACTTCGAATTCCTTCGGTCTTAAAGGGATCGATTCCCCATTCAGGGCAACTTCATATTTTTCCGGATAAATAAATAACTCACCGGCTTGAATGACCTTCTCATTCGTTTTATTCCTATCGGTTACTGCATCCTCGGGCTGCGTTCTGCGCAGCACAGCAGACACGCGTGCCAGAAGCTCGGCAACACCAAAAGGTTTCGTAATATAATCATCAGCACCATGCTTAAGGCCTTGAACGACTTCGTCCTCCGCATTGCGGGCCGTTAAGATGATGACAGGCGTGCTGTTCCCTTTTTGCCTCAGCTTGGTTAATATTTCAAAACCGTTCAGACCCGGAAGCATAATATCCAAAATAATCAAATCATAGGACTGCTGCAAAGCTTCTTGAAGTCCATCTCCACCATGGTCGATGACTTTCGTATCATAACCTTCTTGGGACAAGTTATAGGATAATAATCGGGCTAAAGTGGGCTCATCTTCAATAACTAGTATTTTTTGTGCCATTGGATCCCCCGAATTTACAGACTTTTAACATTGCACAGCCTTATTTTAACACGAGATTGTAAAGACAATGTAAACATACCGTTAATGCGGTGTAAATTAGTGGATCACAGGGAGCTCAATGGTGAATTTCGTCCCCATGCCGACTTCACTGTCGACACGGATCGTTCCCTTGTGCAGCTCCACCAAATGTTTGACGATTGACAATCCGAGTCCAGTTCCGCCTGAGCTTCGGGAACGTGCCTTGTCTACCCGGTAAAACCGCTCGAAAATACGCGGCAAATCCTTCTTCGGAATCCCGATTCCCGTATCGGAAACGATGATCCGCAATCGTTCATAGTCGCCATCGGCATTCATGTCGAGCGGCTCAACGCGTACTCTTACCTTGCCGCCATCCTGCGTATAGCTAATTCCATTGGACAGCAAGTTTATTAAAATTTGCCGCAAACGGTCCTCATCCGCCTCAATGTAAATATCATCGTCTACATGCATGCTTAGCTCGATATGCTTCTTCTCCGCTTCCTTCCGGAGCACACTGAGCGATTTCTCGAGGAATTCCGGCAAATAGACCGGCGAGAACTGCATCGGTATACGCTTGGACTCAATTTTGGACAGCTCCAGAATATCCCCGATCAAACGGTTCAACCGCTCGCTCTCATCGAAAATAATTTGCAAAAAGGAGACAGCCGTCTCTTTATCGTTCAAAGCTCCGGCAAGCAGAGTCTCGGCAAAACCTTTAACAGCTGCAATCGGTGTTTTCAACTCATGAGAAACGTTGGCGACAAATTCGCTGCGCATCCGCTCCAGTCTACGCACAGCCGTAATGTCATGCAGGACGATCAAAACCCCCGACCATTCCTCATCCTCATGGGCAATCGGATTCAAGTTGATTTCAAGGATACGTTCAGCCGGATAATAAAAAATCATCTCGTCGCGAATCGGCTCCCGTGTCTCGATGCATTCCTGGATCAGCTTCGTGAACTCGTATTGCTGCTTCGCTTCGTTGTATTTTTTACCGAGCAGTTCCTGTGCGGAAAAGCCAAGAATGTATTCCGCTGACGGATTCAGCAGCATAATCCGCTCTTCACGGTCAATCATCATAATGCCGCTGACCATATTTTCCATAACGCCTTGAAGCCTGCGCTCGTTTTCTTGAATGCGTTCCATCTGCTGCTGCAAGCTTTCCGACATGTGATTGATCGCCTGTCCCAACTGTCCAACCTCATCATTGCTGTAAGAAGGCACGCGCGATTTATAATTCATATTCGTAATCTGTTTGGCAACCCGGGTCATCTTCTCAATCGGACGCGTGATGCCTTTGGCAATTCGATAGCTGACAATACCCGCAATGATAAACAAGATGGCAAGGCCTGTGATAAGGAAATACCACAAGCTGCGGATCGATTGATCCACCTGACTCAAGCTCATCGCAATACGTAAAAATCCGGTAGTTTGCTCGCCGATTTTAACAGGAATAGCCGCGTAGAGCATTTTTTCCTTTAATGTATCACTATATCGGGTTGTATAACCTACTCCGCTGGAAGCTGCCGCCGCGATTTCGGGCCGATTCAAATGGTTGTCCATTTGCTCGGGATTTTGGTCGGAATCACCTAATACACGGCCGTCGGCACGAATGAAAGTCAGCCTGGCTTCCGTCGATGCCTTAATGCGTTTCGCTTGGATGGTATAATAAGTGATCAGCTCGCTATCTGTACCAACTCGATTCCATTCCCCTGTCGCCAGAATCACTTTGAGCTCGCGTTCCATGTTGTCCTGAAGCGCCTCAATATGAGAATCCTCCAACACCTTAGCCATAAACACGCCCGCAATCAACATCGAGCACCCAATCAGCAAAATCAAGATAAACGTCAATTTGGCACGGAATTTTGTCATCCGTCATTTTCCTCCGATAGCGTATGTTTGCAAGCTTCGTCCTTTCCGATTTAAAAGAAAAAGGGCTACTCCACATAGTAACCCTTTCTTTCGTGCCCGATCCAGTATTTTTTTTGTAAAGGTTATTTGAAGACTGGCTCTTTGAGTGCAGTCAGCTTCTCCAGCGAGTTCTTCTCGACGTCAGCATGAAGGCTGTTGCCATGGGAATCCATCGTCACAATCGCAGCAAAGCCTTCAGTCTCCAGGTGCCACATCGCTTCCGGAATACCGAATTCCATGAAATCGACGCCCTCTACTTTTTTGAAACATTGTGCGTAGTACTGCGCAGCACCACCGATAGCATTCAAATACACGCCGCCGTGCTCTTTGAGGGCAGCAAGCGTTTTCGGACCCATTCCGCCTTTACCGATAACGGCGCGGATGCCGAACTTCTTAATGATATCGCCTTGATAAGGCTCCTCGCGAATACTTGTCGTCGGTCCAGCCGCTTTAACATGCCATTCGCCGGACTCGTCTTTGCTCATGACCGGTCCGCAATGATAAATCGCTGCGCCGTTCAGATCGAGCGGAGCGTCGTGGTCCATCAAATATTTGTGCAGCGCATCGCGTCCCGTATGCATCGTACCGTTAATGACTACGACGTCGCCCACTTTCAGCTGGCGGATTTGCTCTTCGGAGATTGGCGTCGTCAACACGATTTCACGACGTTCTTCTGCAGCGCTTGCCGCAGCTTTCTGGCCTGCCTCGAAAGCTTCCTGGAAGGAAACTTCCGTTCCTCTTGGATAGGACCAGCCATTAATTTCACCGGTCTCCGCATTCAGAATAACGCCCTGACGACGGAACGCCCAGCAGTTGTAAGCTACGGATACGAAAAAGCTCGCCGGCAAACGATTCATGACGCCGACTTTACAGCCAAGCAGCGTCACTTGACCGCCGAAGCCCATCGTTCCGATACCGAGTGTGTTCGCATGCTCCATCACATACTCTTCCACCTTGCGAAGCTCAGGATGCGGGTTCACATCGTCTACGTGACGGAATAATTGATGCTTCGCCAGCTCGTAACCGCTTGTACGGTCGCCGCCGATTCCTACGCCGATGAAGCCGGCGCTGCAACCTTGACCTTGCGCTTGATAAACCGCGTGCATGATGCATTTGCGGATGCCGTCGAGGTCACGTCCAGCTTTACCTAGACCTTCGAGCTCCGTAGGAAGGCTATACTGGATGTTTTTATTTTCGCAGCCGCCGCCTTTAAGGATCAGCTTCACTTCAATATCATCGCGTTCCCATTGTTCAAAATGAACAACCGGCGTACCAGGTCCGAGATTGTCGCCTGTATTAGCCCCAGTAAGGGAGTCTACCGAATTCGTGCGCAGTTTGCTTGCTTTCGTCGCATTGGCAACCGCTTCAAGAATCTGCTTCTTCATCATAATTTGGTTTGCCCCAACCGGGCAGTGTATAATAAACGTTGGCATGCCCGTATCTTGGCAAATTGGAGATACATTGCACTCCGCCATATGAATGTTATCGGCAATACGCGATAAGGACAGCGCAGAACGGGTTCCTTGATCCTCGCGGTCCTGTGCCGCTTGAACCGCTCGGCGAACATCGCCTGGAAGGTTCGTAGAAGTTTCGACAATCAAATCGTAAACGCTTTGATAAAAATGCTGCATAACTAAGTCTGGCTCCTCTCTCATTTGAAAGAAATTATGAAAATAATTGATAAGTCCGCTTTCAGAACCAAGAAGGTTGGACGAAACTCGGAGAAGGAGGAACGGAGCGTAGCGGTTTGCTACGTGAGTACCGGACTTCCCGATTTCGTTCAAGATTCGACGTCGATTTAACTACATAGAATAACTTCGTTATTAAAGTGGACTTTATAAACAACTCTATCTATTATATCATACCTCATACAAAGAGTTCGATGTTGTTGTGAGGAAAACAAGGAGATTCACTGACATGTACAAAAGAATTGGCATTACGGTGCTGCTAAGCCTGATTGGCATCAGCCTGCTGCTAACTCCGCTGCAAGCTGAACGTTCCCGGCAAATTTACTATCAGGACCAGGTAGCCGTCCTCATGTACCATCACGTGCACGACAAAGACACCAGCTCCGGAACGATTACGCCCGTGCTCTTTGAAGAACAGATGCAGTCTTTGCTAAGTAAAGGTTATCATTTTATTTCATTAAATGAATTCAAGCAGTTCATGGAAGGCGCGACTGTTCCTGTCAATGCGGTGCTGGTCACCTTCGATGACGGCTATCAAAGCTTTTACACATCGGCTTATCCGATCCTCAAAAGCTTGCGCATTCCCGCTGTCAATTTCGTCATTACGAACGAATTGACCAATCCGCTCGGCTCTTATATTCCATCTATGTCCAGGGAACAAGTCAGCGAGATGACGCATGCGACGAATTTCATTGATATTGGCTGCCATACGGACAGCCTGCACCACAAGCTGCCTAGCGGTAAAGCCGCTCTGGTTGGAAGATTAGACCAGAATGGCCAGCAAGAAACCGACGAAGCTTACAAGCAGCGCGTGTTCAAAGATACGAACGCATGCGTCGGCAAGCTCAAGGGGTTAACAGAAGCGCCGCTCGACACGATGGCTTATCCGTTCGGCATCACGTCGCCGGAAGCGACGGCACTCGTCCGGCAGGCGGGCATTCGCTACGCCTTCACGATCTCTCCGGAGATGGCGACACGCAGCGCCGATCGCCTGCTCATCCCGCGGATCAACGCGGGCAGCCCCGGCATCACGCCGGAGCTGCTGCACCGCTCGATCCAGCGGAGGGTTACTGCGCAGCCGGGCAACGCCCCGCTGCGTTTGGATGTGGCGACTGCCGCCGAGCAGCTGGGCGGCAGCGCCGTTCTAGAAGGCGGAGCGCTCCAGCTCCGCCTGCGCGGGCAGGCATTCACCCTGCAGGTGAATGCGAAGACAGCGACGCGCGGGCAGACGCGCGTCATACTGCGCGAGCCCGTGCTGCGCGTGCACGGGCGGGTTACGATCGCGCTTGACGACCTGCAAGCGCTGATCGGGCTGCCGCTCGTCTACACCCCGGCCACCGGGACGGTGGCTGAGCGGGTGACGCCGAGCGTGAAATAGACAAGGCCGTCTGGAGGATTATGCCAGACGGCCTGCTCTCTCTTGCCCGCATTTCGCGGGACAAACATTGTCGAAAAGTGATGGATATTTCCCCTCGCAAGCGTTACTATTAAGATGATCATCTACTAGGAGGACATTATGAATCATCACTTTTTTGCCTATTTATACCGATTAAAATATATCGACCGCTGGAGTTTGATGTGGAACATGCGCCGAGACACGGTGGCGGAGCACTCCTACTATGTCTCTGCGATCGCCCATATGCTCTGCACCATCGCCAATGAAGTTTACGGACGCAACGTACCTACGGACCGAGTCGTTTCCATTGCCTTGTTCCACGATGCATCTGAAGTTTTGACCGGGGACATTCCGCAGCCCGTCAAGCATAACAACGAGAAAATCCTGCGCAATTTCCGCGAAATTGAAGATGTTGCCGTGGAGAGATTGATAGATACGATTCCCCCGGAAATCAGCCATGTTTATCGTTCATTGATCCAGGATCATGACCCTGAGCTGTACCGTTGGGTAAAAGCCGCCGATCTCCTGGAAGCTTACATCAAATGTTTAACCGAGCTTTCTACCGGTAATCGCGAATTTGTCGTAGCTAAGCAACAGATACTTGAGAGCCTTCAAAAAATGAACATGCCGGAAGTGGACTATTTCCTTACCCATATGAGCGCTTCTTTCGAAAAAACGCTGGATGAGATTACGTTGAACTAACATAAAAGAGCATGTCATCGGCCGATGAACATGCTCTTTTCATTTGAACTATAAGATTGTCGGATTGGTCATCATCAGAACCGCCAGGATAACCGCAATCGCTACGATCCAGCTGAATGTTTTGATTTTACCGGCATGGGATTCCGTATTTTGACCTGCTTTACCCGCCGCAATCAGCTTCTTCATTCTAGCTCCCATCATTCCCGTAAGCGCACCGATGATCAGCAGCAGCACAACCGCTGCAATCATCCAAGGTACGGAAGGACCTGCTTGGTGAATCATAGCTCCACCTGTAATTAAGGCAACAATTAAAGCAAATTGACCGACCCGATTAAACGATGAGAGCAAGCCAACGAAGCTTTCTTGAGCTGCTCCCGACAATGCCGCTGCACGTCCAACGAAAAAAGGGAATAAGACATACGCACCTAGCAGTAGAGCACTCACTACATGCAAGAAAATCATAACGTTATACATTTGACGCCTCCACATTGTTTTGAAATGGTTTTCTTTAGTATACCGAATTCCACAAGGCTGGACAAGAAAGCGATCCCATAAATGGCCTCAGTTCACCATATCTACAAATGTCAGTGGCTTAACATATGCACACGACATGCATACAAAAGAGGGCACAAAAACGCCCTCTTTTCCTTTAATCTATAAATTCAGCAACCTGCAGCAAACGTTTCAGCAGTACGGCCGCTTCCGCTCGGCTAGCATTCGCGTCTGGCACGAATGTATGGTCTGTCATACCATTGATAATACCAGCATTGACTACTGCTGATACAGCATCCTTCGCATAACTGCTAATCTCTTGATTGTCCGTAAACACCGTTACTCCCTTGCCGCCAGACGCAGGTTTCTTGCCTGCCTTCTCAAGAGCGCGGGCGATCATAACCGCGGCTTGTTCACGCGTTATGTATGCATTCGGCTTAAAGGTGCCGTCTTCGAAGCCGTTAATGATACCCGCTTCTGCTGCCGCGGCAACTGCTCCCGCGTACCAGTCGTTTTCATTTACATCGGAGTAAGCAGCGTTCATCTCCTTCGGCAAGCCCAGCGCACGAACCAACAACGCTGCAAATTCTGCGCGCGTAATCGGGTTCAATGGGACAAATGCAGTATCCGTCATTCCGTTCACAACTAGCTTGGATGCCAATAGTTCAACATCCGGCTTTGCCCAATGACCGTCCAAATCCTTAAATGATTTCGCGGAATTTACAATAATGTAAATGCTATTGCCCGGTCTTTTCATCGTTACTTCCGTAGCACCGCCAACCGGTTTAAAGGTCGCCGGTACGAACGTCATCGAACCGCTTGTCGGATCGTAAAGAACGACGGTGCTCTTGACTGGGCTTATAATACGATTTACATTTATAGATCTGCTCACATAGATACCGGAGAAGTCATGGATGGAAACCGACTTACCATTTGCTGAAGCTGTCAGTTGAAAATCCACAGCGTTACTGAGTAGACTCACCCCGTTTTTCCTTGCGTCTGCTTCGATTTGAGCTGCTTTATCTCCCGCCAACTTCTCGATCGTAAAACTAAGTTTCACGTCTTTGGCGTCGGCACCCAGCTGATTCGCCAAATTCAAAGCATCGAGCAGCTTTAGAGGAAAGTTATACGTGATACCAGCAGCATTCATAGATAGTTCCGCAGAAGGAACAGTTTTAGCTGCTTCAATTAGATCAGAAGCTGGAAATTCAAACTCAGTCGCAGCGCCGTCAACGTCTAATTCAACGATAATCTTAGGCGCAGATGCATTGCTCGTCGTTTTGGTCATTAGCTCTAAAGCGGTCTTGATATCCGTTCCTTCAATAACCGCCTTCTCAACCATAGTTCCATCTGCTCGCAGCGCTTTCACCGAAGCAGCTGCGATTTTGGGATTCCCATCCTCATTCTTCGTCACTTTTAAATGAATTGGCCCTGTTGTTTGATTACCTACCTCATTGATTTGACTTGATCGGTAAGGTTGAGCGTTGACCTCTAGTGACTTTGCCCCTTCACCGGCTGAGTTCACAGCGGTAACGATATAGTAATAGGTGGTACCGTTTTGAACGTTTCGATCTGTATAAGTTGCTGCAGTAACGGTATCAGCAATGCTTGAATACGGACCTCCGCTGGATGTTCCTCGCTTCACCTTGTAATATGTCGCTCCTGTAACACTATCCCATTGCAAGCTCACCAAGCCGTCACCCGCTGACGCGCTTAATCGGGCAGTAGCCGGCGGTACTTGGATCTCTGCTGAAGGTGTTGCGTTCGCTTCATTCCAACTGACGAATTCACCGGTAGTTCCTACGGCTGTCACCAAATAATAGTACGTAGTTCCATTTATGACCTGCTCATCTGTATATGTGGCATCTGTAACCGATGGGTCGGACACGTTAATCATCGGATTGATCACCTCATATGTTCCGCCACTCGTTGTACTCCTCTTGAGCGAGTAATAAGTGGCATTGGTAACTGTTGACCAGGTTAAGTTGACCCGGCTATCTCCTGCCTCTGCTCTTAGGCCTGTCTCGGCAACGGGAGCAGGAACTGTCAACGTTCTACCTTTTGCTCCTGCGTGACTAAGCACTACTTCCTTCACATTGACCGAAGGTATGGCTGTATACGGATATGTATCCTTCGGATTCCATGTACCATTTGGCTTCCATGTTGGCAAACCGCTATGGACAAAAGTACTGCCTACATCAATGATAGATCCTGCCGAAGCGCTATCATAATACGCGACAGGCACTCTGACATTTTCAAAATAATTTCCTTCCGAGTACACTTGAGATGAAGCGCCTACGCCAATCGAGTATATATTGTCAGGACTGTTTGACGAGTTATAGTAGTTGTTATACATATGAACTTGTCCAAATCGAACCCGTGGAGCTCGCTGAGCAATATTTTCGAAATAGTTATGATGAATGGTCACACGCAAGCGGCCAGCGTCCGGTCCCGAGTCACTGCTGCCTATCAGCATCGTTTTATCGTGATTCGAGAAATGGTTGTTGGATAAAGTGACCAAATCCGATTGATTCGTAATATCAACAAAGCCGTCATGGTGCTGGAAGTGCTTGCCGAAATACGTTGCTTCATGACCATCCGAACGCCCGCTGTTATCGTTAAACGAATTATGGTCAATCCAAATCCGCGAGGAAGCGGTTATCGTGATGTTATCATATTGGGAGTTCCAATTCCCCGAAGCTCCATCGGCCGGATCCCACAACGGAAAATAATCATAAGCATCTTGGAACTCCAGATTGGTAATCGCGATATTACTCACGCTGTCCAGTACAAGATTACCTCCCACAATCTTCGCGTCGGAACCGATGCCAATCAGAGTGGTGTTGGAGCCTACATAGATTTTTACCCGTTCCGCTTGCTTGGCTTGTGCCGAACTTCTTGCATGTTCCAATGCCGCTGGATTAGCAACATAAGCTTCAACGGTATAATTGTACGGAGTTCCTTTAGTATCTACACCTTGTCTATAATCCTCATAACCAAGCGGTTGATTCTGATCATCGACGTTCATATCTACTTTACCTTTGATAAAAACTACTTTCGGGCTCGCGTTCGTTTTATTCGTCGCGTTATTGCCGCCTAATGCTTGAATCAGTTCATTGCGGTTAGTTACGATGTCAATGTGATCCCCGTTAGCCCCTGCGCCTCCCGTTAGCTCCTTTTTATAAGAAGCCCAGCCGTCTTGATTTGCGACAAGCGTTTTCACCTGAACTGAGTTGATGACTTTAAGAATAAATGAAACTTGCGCTCCCGATGTATATTGAAAAGTCAAATAATGCTTATCTAATTCTAATGAATTCAAATAATGGCGATAAATAACGTACCCGCTTCCGTTAAAATCATAATCCTGACCTCGAATCAGCGTATAGGAGCCGTTGGCTATGGACTGTAATTCGATTCCTGGCGAAAGGAGGTTGATTTGCAAATTTTCGGCTCTTTCCACATTTTTATCAACAATAGCTTCTTTTTGATCAAGTAATGGCTGCATAATGAGCTTTGGTAAAATGATCGGCTGCGTCGGATCCCAGTCTCCAAAAATACGCGGGATTGTTAAAGCGCTCGCTTCTGCTGCCGTCATTTGCTCCGAAATTTTCGAATCCCGAAGTGCAGCATTTGCTCCGCCTCCAACGCTGTTGAATTCTCTGAAAGCACTTGGCGATAATGGACCGGAAGTGCCGGCCCAACTGCTTGACCAGCCTGAGGCTTTAATGTGAGAATCCATCCAAGTATTGATGAAATGAACCTTTGGGTTATTTTTCCAAGGACGGCCTAAGTAGTGATCTCCTTTGGCAGAAGCATCTTTAATGAGCCTGTTGTTCAAAAATACATAACCGACATCGGAAATTTTATTCTGTGCGGCTGCTGTGACATACCCGCCATCCTTGCTCGTGGCTCCAGGGTGTCTGGCGCTTATAATATCACTATTTTCAATAACGACAGCTGGCGCTTCGCCAAAAATAAAATCAACATCACCTCGGATAACGCTATTGCGGAAGTACTGCCTGCCCGGATTGGTCGTTGGATTCGTTGTACCACCACCGTTATATAGCGTATCTTGATACCCCAAAATTTGTACGTTGTCAAAGATCGCTTTATCCGCTTTTACGGATACCGCTACCGCTGTACCGTAAGTATCGCGAGGTCCCGCATTATTTTCAACGGTTAGGTTATATGCGCTGAAATTATCACCCTGTACATCTAACGTTTGGCTCTTGAACGTACTGCCGACGTTACCCGACTGTCCATTCGTGCCACCGTAATCTCCGTAGACAATTTTGGTCACTTCACGACCTTCTCCAATAAAGCTGATATTCGGAGCCGTCACAATTACTTTTTCATTGTACGTTCCTGCTTTAATGTAGACGACTTTGCGACCGCCTGATAATTGTGAAGCTCTCGCAACCGCCTCGCTGATCGTTGGAAACCTCTTAGCGTCAACATCGGCCGATTGGTTGGGATCAACGGTCACGATTTCCGCCGGGGCTACGTACACTTCATTGGAATAGCCGCTTATGCCAGCAGCATTAACAGCTGCTACTACATAATCGTACTCGGTTCCGTTCACTACGCTATTATCTTCGTAAGAATAGTGATCGGCTGCAACAGATCCAATTTCAACAAAAGATCCAACTCCGTGCATGCTCCGTCTCACTGAGTAGGCTGTTGCCCCTTGAGTTGCGTTCCAAGAAAGCATCACTGTCCCTTCATTTGCAATTGCAGTTAAGTTTTTGGGGGCTGTTGGGGCTCCAGGGATCGGTGAATACGGTGTACTTTTTACCTGGTTCGAGATCATGCTTTCCGTTTTGGCGTTAACCGCCGTCACGACATAATAGTAAGCGGTTCCATTATTTATTGAAGCATCTACGAAGCTCGTTCCCGTAATATCTCTTTGAATTTCGGTATACGGACCGCCATTGTTAGTACTTCTTTTCACGTTGTAAGAAGCTGCTGCGCCGACTCCATTCCATGTAAGCGCAACCTTATTATCCCCTGCTTCAGCCGTCAATCCTGTCGGATTGGATAAAGGCGCGCGCGGAGTGCCGGCCAACACCTCTGATGCCGAGCCTTTTCCCGCAACACTTGAGGCAATGATTTTGTAATAATAGGTTTGGTCGTTATTTAGCACAGTGTCCGTATACCTGGTTTCTGTAATGGCCGCGTCAGGACTTAATTGTATGTATGTACCATCTGGAGCATTGCTTCTCATCACCAAATATTTGATCATCATACCATTTGTCGTTGGAACAGCATTCCAGGAAAGCTTCACTGCACTATCTAGAGGCATTGCTTGCAAACCCGTCACTTGTTCCGGTAGCGGTATCGAATCCGTAGGTGTAAGCTGAACGGCTTCCGAGTCCGTTGATCCATTATCATTAACTGCGCTTATGATATAGGAGTAGCTCACCCCATTGTGCAATCGGGTATCTTCATAATAGAGCCCGGTAAGTGCAGCGATCTGTTCATAATTCCCAGTTGCCCCTTCTTTCCGCTTAACGAGGTAGTTGGTTGCTCCATCCGTAACCCCCCAGGTTAGAGCAGCTTGTGTGTTACCAGCTACCGTGCTCGTGATTACGGGCGCTGCCGGAGGCAGCAATGGCTCGTATACGGTTACGTTGTCGTAATAAATGTTGGCTTTGTTACCGTCTGACGTTTGATGATCCAGCTTGTCCAAATACCTGCTTGCTTGCGCTGTAGTGGAATCAAAAAACTGAAATCCTTGGCCGTCATTGAGACGGTACGTATGGTTATTCTCATCGGTTACTGTAACCATGACGCCAGTGGTCGGATTATTCAGATTCACCTGAATTTTCATATGATACCAGGTACCCGCTTGAAAGCTGCCGGACGGTACGATCGATTTATATTGTTTATCCGCGCCGCTGACCGGATCTTTGTAACGATATGCAATCGCATTAGAGAATGTCTCAATGAAAACAATCTGAGTGCTGCCGCCCAACAATCGAATTGCTCTGTGATTTGAAGAAATCGCAGCAGCATCGAACTTGTAATCAAACTCTGCTACAATCGTTCTGCCCTCCTGCTTGGTGAACACAGCCTGAGCCGTTGCATGGTTGCCGGTTTCGTCGTGAAGCATAAGTACTTTGTTGTCGGTGTTGTTCGTCCATGCAGGTCCCTGCATGTTGATGATTTGCGCAAAGTTAGGTGTACCTGTGCTGTTAGCCGGTACGATATATTTGGAAGTTAAGCTTCCACTTGTTGTTGGAGTCGTGGTCAAAGGTTGCTCAAAATTCTCACTAAAACGGAATGCTTCTGCCTGCGCACTTCCAGGCCCAATAGCAGGAACAAATGTGACAACCAAAAGCAAGCAAAGCAGAATACGAAATAATTTGCTCATCAAACCCATCAACCTCCTATTTATTACATCCATTTGCACATAATAATGATTACGCTTACATATTTTCAGCACATCTCTCCCCTAACTCTCTCCTGTTTGTATTCCCCCTCTGCCATTGCATATTTCGTCTTAATTATATGAACCAACTCCCGTTACGTATATAATCCTAATGTTTGAATAGAGCCTAGATTAAGGGGCTGAAAGGAAATCTGTTCCAATGATTATCGTGATTATCGAGCACAAAAAAACTAGTGCCTGCTATCCGCAGACACTAGTTCTAATCGATTCCTATTTAAGGTAGTGGCTCCACCGGTACATTACCGATCGTAACGGCTTTCGTGAACTTTGCGGTCGTATTCTGTCTTAACCGCATATTGGCTGAACCGGAAACGCTCGGATTAATTTGGACATTTACGATTTTCTCCGCATGCCCGCTGGCATCAGCTGTCAATGAGAAGCTCGTACTGTAGCCGTAGGATGAAGGCCACGTGCCATTGCTGTTCTGTACTTTGGCGACTTGCGTACCGGAGCTGTTATAAATGCCGAGATTATAGCCGGATACCGTCGAATTCGCTGCTAATCCGTTCACAATGATTTTTACTTGGAACACATATTGATTCGGTAATGTGGATTGATGGATAAATGCATACGGATCGGTAGTATTGGTTGACGAGCTATATCCATAGGAGCCTGCTTTGAATGTTGTACGATCCCACCATTTGTAACCGGCGGCCGGCGTTGCCCAAGGTTCTGCTACGGGTTCAGTTGAATTAGCCGGCTGCTCCCAACTGTACAGTGTTGTAGCTGAATCAAGACTTAGACCAGGGACTTGCGTCAAGCTTGTGTACGATTCTTTGGTAGCCAGCCAATTAACCATGTTAACAAGCAGCGTGGCATCATTCTGCTCTTGGAATCCTGCGTAAGTGGTCTTCGTGCCGCCGTTCTCTTCTTTCTTATACTTCGGCGTTGCATCTTCAACCGGCGATGAATCACCGATGAAGCCGGCTTTACCTGCGCTTACTTTGGAAACAGCGACATACGGACCTTCGGCGACTCCTCCGCCGTTGTATACGCCTTGATCCACGGCGCTGGACCATTTGGCGCTTGTTGCAGGCAGGTACACAATGCCTTTGGCCTTATTAGGATCCGTGATCGCGAGCGTCGAGCCAGCATGCATGGCGACCGTGGAAACTCCACTCGTAATGTTAAATGCCTGTGATGGGCTAACAATGTTGTTTGCCGTAACATCGCCTATCGCATTGTAACGGAATCGTACGCCAAAGTTATCGGCCAACCAATCCGCACTCGCTACTCCTTGCATCGCTGTTGAGGCCGCTTCTTCCGTGCTCATGCCTTTTGCAGGATTGGTCCATGCCCCGCGCCTGTAACCGTTAAACACTTCTGAGGCGTCCCAACGATTCTTGTTTCGATCAGCATTATAATGATCGCCAACGAAGAAGATACTGCCGCCGCTTTGAACATACTGCAGCATGGCGCTTTGCTCGGAAGTCTTGTATGGAATGTTCGCTTCGCCGACGACAAATACATCGTACTCAGATAAATCCGAAAGCGTAATCGGACTTGTCTTACGAAGTTCTTTTACATAATAACCCGCATTGCCAAGCGCATTGGCGAAATCAGAGAACCCGCCGTCAATGACCCAGTCGGCTGCACCCGCCGTTTGACCGTGCGTATTGTCAAACAGCACCTTTTTCCCATTCGCTGTCGAAGGCGTAATTGTCGGAGCCGGATCGGTCGGTCCTTCCGCAAATGCTTGCGGTATCGTTCCTAAGAAAGATACCGATAATACGACGGTAAGAACAAGGCTCTTCCAGCTCTTTGTTCCAAACAAGCCTTTCTTCAACATCAAATCCCTCACCTTTTGGATAAATTAGCCAAGACTTGGCCTATCTATATCGTAGCACAAGTAAATGAGATCGGAATAGCATCCCGGAACGGATTTACAAAAGAAACAAAAATTTAGTGGCGTGCACAAAGGAATTGCGAAGTATAAAGTAGACGTGGTAATATTAAACTAATAAAGGAGCCGGCGGCAACCGGTTCCTTGACAAATAGATTACCCTCAAGGGTAATCGGCCGCATGAGCATTGATCTAATAGACCGCTGAGCGCGAACTCAAGAGCGGTCTATTTTCTTTTCATGTAGATTAACAATGCTATACACCAAAAAAAAGAACCAGCGTTCCCATTCAAGGAACCTGGTTCTTTTTCTATTCATTAACCCGTTACAACTTTAATTACATTGCGTACGGAGTTAGCTGTTTTATCCAAAGCCGCTTTCTCGTCTGCAGTCAGCTCGATATCCATAACTTTCTCGATACCATTGCCGCCAAGTACAGTCAGAACGCCCATGAACAGGTTGTCGTAGCCATACTCGCCTTCGAGAAGAGCGATTGTAGGGATGATGCGTTTTTTGTCTTTCAGGATTGCTTCAGTCATTTGTACAAGAGAAGCTGCTGGTGCGTAATAAGCACTGCCGTTACCAAGCAGGTTAACGATCTCGCCGCCGCCTGTACGCGTACGTTGAACGATCGCTTCGATACGGTCAGCTGGAATCAGCTTCTCGATCGGCACGCCGCCAGCGTAAGTGTAGCGAACGAGGGGAACCATGTCATCGCCGTGTCCGCCGATAACTACGCCCTTCACGTCTTCTACGGAGACGTTCAGCTCTTGGGAGATGAATGTCAGGTAACGAGCCGTATCGAGTACACCGGATTGACCGATTACGCGGTTTTTAGGGAATCCGAGCGCTTGGTAAGCTACGTAAGTCATCGCGTCAACCGGGTTACTCAAGATGATAACGATGGAGTTAGGAGCTACTTCTTTTACATTCTCACAAACGGATTTCACGATGCCTGCATTCGTGTTAACCAAGTCGTCGCGGCTCATGCCCGGTTTACGAGCGATACCTGCAGTAATGATCACGATGTCGGAATCAGCAGCATCCGCATAGCTGGAAGTACCTGTGATTTGGGAGTCGTAGCCTTGAACAGGACCCGCTTCGAGCATGTCGAGCGCTTTACCTTTTGTTGGGTTCTCCAGTTGTGGGATGTCAAGCAGAACAACGTCTCCGAGTTCTTTTTGAGCCAGCATAAGAGCAGTGGTTGCACCTGTGAAGCCCGCGCCGACAACGGTAATTTTATTACGACGGATTGCCATTTGAGGTATGCCTCCTAAGAGTTTTTATGGTGGAAATCTGATTTAAAAAATGGGATTAGCCCATGTTTTTGATGATTTCGTTAGCGAACTCGGAGCATTTGATTTCTTTCGCGCCTTCCATCAGACGAGCAAAGTCGTAAGTAACGGTTTTGTTGTTGATGGATGCTTCCATACCTTTGTAGATCAATTCAGCCGCTTCCAACCAGCCTAGGTGCTCAAGCAGCATAACGCCGGACAAGATGACGGAACCTGGGTTAACGACGTCAAGACCTGCGTATTTAGGAGCTGTACCATGAGTTGCTTCGAAGATCGCGTGACCAGTCAAGTAGTTGATGTTCGCGCCTGGAGCGATACCGATACCGCCAACTTGTGCAGCAAGAGCGTCAGACAGGTAGTCACCGTTCAGGTTCAATGTTGCGATGACATCGAAGTCAGTTGGACGAGTCAAGACTTGTTGCAGGGCGATGTCGGCAATCGCATCTTTTACGATGATTTTGCCAGCTGCTTCAGCGTCTTTTTGAGCTTTGTTCGCAGCTTCAGCGCCTTGCTCTTCTTTGATGCGGTCGTATTGAGCCCAAGTGAATGTTTTGTCGCCGAATTCACGCTCAGCCAGCTCGTAACCCCAGTTTTTGAACGCGCCTTCCGTGAATTTCATGATGTTGCCTTTGTGTACCAAAGTAACACTCTTACGGCCGTGTTTGATTGCGTACTCGATAGCCGCACGGATCAGACGCTCAGAACCTTCGGAGGATACTGGTTTAACACCGATACCGGAAGTTTCAGGGAAACGGATTTTCTTAACGCCCATTTCGTCTTGAAGGAATTTGATAACTTTTTTAACAGCTTCGGAACCGGACTCCCACTCGATACCTGCATAGATGTCCTCTGTATTCTCACGGAAAATAACCATATCGACCAGCTCAGGACGTTTAACCGGTGAAGGAACGCCTGTGAAGTAACGAACCGGACGGGAACATACATAAAGGTCAAGCTCTTGACGAAGCGCCACGTTCAGGGAACGGATACCGCCGCCAATTGGCGTAGTCAGAGGTCCTTTGATGGACACGATGTATTCGCGCATAGCTGTCAATGTATCGTTAGGCAACCAGTTGTTGAATTTGTTGAATGCTTTTTCGCCGGCAAATACTTCGTACCAAGCAATTTTTTTCTCGCCTTTATAGGCTTTTTCTACAGCTGCATCCAGAACGCGTTGGGAAGCCGCCCAGATGTCAGGCCCCGTACCGTCACCTTCGATGAAAGGGATGATTGGGTTGTTAGGAACTTGCAGAACACCGTTTTCGATGGTGATTTTTTGACCTTCTTTTGGAAGTTCGTAGGATTCGAATTGTGGCATGGAATTTCCTCCTTAAGATTATGGAAAATATGGTTTTTGAGTTACGCTTGCGCTTTTCCGTTACGTGCTTCGGCTGTTCACTCCGAGGGCATGGCGGATACACAAAAAGTGACGGGAGTTGCGGCACTCCCCCGGCTATACCGGGAACGGGTACCGAACTGCCCGCACCTTGAGCAAAAAGCTTCATATACTAGCAATTATCGTTCGCTAATTGGGATATATTTTTGGTTCACAGGACCCGTGTACTCTGCGCGAGGGCGGATCAAACGGTTGTTCTCGTATTGCTCCAGCATATGGGCTGTCCATCCGGATGTTCTGGAAATGGCGAAAATCGGCGTAAACAGGTCACGCGGAATTTCCAGGGACGTATACACAGATGCGGAGTAGAAGTCTACGTTTGGTTTCAAACCTTTGAGGCTGGTTACCAAATCATCGGCTTTAATGGACATATCGTACCATTTCATGTTGCCGGTGATTTTGCCCAGCTCGTAGGACATTTTTTGCAGGTGCTTCGCGCGAGGATCTCCGTTTTTATAAACACGGTGGCCGAAGCCCATGATTTTGTCTTTGCGCTCTAGTTTATCGTTGATGTAAGGAACAACGTTCTCTACAGTACCGATTTCTTCAAGCATCTCCATAACCGCTTCGTTCGCACCGCCGTGAAGAGGTCCTTTGAGCGTGCCGATCGCGGAAGTGATACCGGAGTAAATATCTGTAAGCGTTGCAACCGTAACGCGGGCTGCGAATGTGGAAGCATTCAGCTCGTGGTCAGCGTGAAGAACCAATGCTTTGTCCAAAGCTTCGATAGCAACTTTGTCCGGCTCTTTACCCGTCATTTGGTACAAGAAGTTAGCAGCTACAGTAGAATATCCTTTCGATTCCAAAGGCTCTTTGCCTTCACGAATACGTGCGAACGCCGCGATGATTGCAGGCACTTGCGCTTGTAATTTAATCGCTTTACGTACGTTTGCTTCCGGGCTCATGTCGTTCGCTTCTTCATCGTACAAGGCAAGTGCGGATACAGCCGTACGAAGAGCTGCCATAGAATTAACGTCTTTCGGATAAGATTTGATTTGCTCGATAACCGCAGCAGGCACCTTGCTGTTCGCGTTCAGGTCATTCTGCAATTTCTCAAGCTCGGATTGGCTAGGCAGCTTACCAAACCAAAGCAGGTAGATTACTTCTTCAAATGTCGCATTTTCTGCGAGGTCATCAATATCAATCCCGCGATACGTAAGGACACCATCTACAATGGAGCTGATCGACGAGGTCGTGGCTACAATTCCTTCCAAACCTTTGGTTGCAGTCATGGGAATCTCTCCTTAGCTACTTTATTAGCAAAAAATTGCTTTTTTCCTAACCTTAATAATAAAGGATTTCGTACGGTAAGTGAACAAAAGAGGACATAAAACTTCATTATCACTACCATAAAGAATCTTTTTGACGGAATTCGCGCTTCCGTCAGCATTTAAGAAATTGGCATTTTAGTATGGATTCTTAAACAACCTTTAACAAGTTTCTGTTAATTTTGTCGAAATATACTTACCATTCAGGAAAAGTTTGTCGGAAACGATGGAGATTGATACAATGTAGCCTAAGAACATCTATTTTTACGAAGCTTATACTTCGACGCCAGTTTTTCCGGCGAAAAACGCTAAGGAGCATAGATATGTGCAGCAACTTCAGTATCGGCATTATTGATATCGGGTCCAACTCCATCCGGCTTGTTATCTACGAAATCAATGCGCAAGGGGCATATCGTGTGGTGAGCGAGCATAAAGAGTCCGCAAGACTGAGTGAGCGTATCGGTCCGGACGGCCTTTTACATAACAAAGATATTCTCTCAGTTGTTCCCATTCTCGCACATTACTCGCTGCTGTGTAAAGCTCACAACGTGCAAACGATTAGAGCTGTAGCGACGGCTGCGATTCGCAATGCAGCGAATTCCGCTGATATCATTCGCACCCTCGAAGAGCAAACCGATCTTCGCATTGAAGTTCTGAGCGGAGCCGAAGAAGCCCGTTACGGCTTCCTTGGCGTCATTAATACCATCGATATCCGAGATGGGCTCATTATCGACATCGGCGGCGGAAGCACGGAAGTTACCCTGTTCCGCAATCGTGAACTGCTTCAGAGCGTGTCTTTTCCATTCGGTGCTGTGAATACAACCCGTCAATTTATGAAAAATGGAACGATTTCAGAGCAAGAAATTATGGGGATCCGCCATACGGTAGAGGAAGCCATCTCCTCTAATCCTTGGATCTCAAGCTCACCGAATCTACCTATGATCGGGCTTGGAGGTACTATACGAACACTAGGCAAAATGAGTCAAAAACTTAATAAATATTCCCTCCAGCTTGCACACAATTATGTGATGAAACCTGGCGAGCTCGATTATTTCCTTAGACTGCTATCCTCGATCCCTTTAGAAAAACGAAAAAAAATCGAAGGCCTGGCCAAAGAGCGAGCCGACATTATGATTCCAGGGCTTGTTATCTTAGACACAATATATGAGGCAGCACTCAGTTCACATTGTATCATAAGCGGTGCAGGACTTCGGGACGGTCTATTTTATGAAACATTTAACCCAGAACAGCCCAGGAAAAAGGATGTACTTGAGGCGAGCATTAACAACATGCTCCTACTCCATCCGAATGCAACAGTAAAACACGTACAGCATGTCGATAGACTCGCTATGAAGCTTTATGACGAACTCAATGTCGATCAAGCCTCAGGCGAACAGAGCAAACGTTACCTTCACGCGGCAGCTCTTCTATATCGGATAGGAGCAAGTATACATTATTATCAATTCACCAAACATACCCAGTACATGATAGCGCAAGCACGAATCGACGGGTTCAATCATCGGGAAATCGTTATCTGCTCCCTCATAGCCTCATACAAAACAAAAAGCCGGACCCACCAGCAGGTCCTTGCTTATAAGGACATTTTGATGGAATCCGACGAAGGCTTGATCGTAAAGCTGGGTTTACTGCTCCAATTAGCGATTGCCCTGGATCGAAGCGAGACGCAGCCTGTACAGGATGTGGAGCTGACTATAAAAGGGAAGACGCTTGCCATCAAACTTCAATGCGTCCACAACCCCCTTCACGAGCTAAAAGAACTAGCTGTGATCAGTAAAGATTTTGAGAAAGGCTGGGGTCTCAAGATTATGGCTCAAGCTGAAGCTTTTTCCAAGACATAATTTTCATCGCCTCGAACTGGCTCCGATAAGGGGTCAGTTCATTTTTTACCCGCGCATACATCCCGTTCGGCATTAGTTCTCTCGCTTTGACGTTGTCATTTAACGAAAGGCTAAGGATTTGGATCATCATTTTTTTCAACTGTCCATCGAGCACAGGACACATCAATTCAATACGGCGAGTTAAATTCCTCGTCATCCAGTCGGCCGAAGACAGATATATATCCACTTGCCCGCCGTTTTCGAAATAATAAATGCGGGAATGCTCCAGGAATCTGTCGACGATGCTCCGTACCGTAATGTTCTCACTCAATCCCGGCACTCCTGGACGCAAGCAGCATACACCGCGAATGATCAGGTCGATCTTAACCCCTGCCTGAGATGCCGCATAGAGCGCATCCACCATCTCCTGATTGGATAAAGAATTCATTTTTGCAATAATATGAGCCGGCCGGCCGGCTCTTGCATGCTCAGCTTCGCGCTCAATAAGCTCGAACAGTTTGATTCTCAAATCTGTCGGGGCGACTGCAAAAGACTGCCAGTTATGCGGCGCCGAATAGCCGGTAATTTCGTTGAAGAGCGCCGAAGCATCTTCTCCAATGACACCATTTGATGTGAAAAGGCCAACGTCGGTATACAAGCGAGCGGTGCTGTCATTATAATTGCCCGTACCAACGTGTACGTATCTGCGCAGCGTGTTTTCCTCTTGACGCACGACTAGGGTGATTTTGGCATGTGTTTTCAGCCCTACAAGGCCATAAACGACGTGACAGCCCGACTTTTCCAACTTGCGCGCCCATGCGATGTTACGCTCCTCGTCAAACCGAGCCTTCAGCTCAACGACAACCGTTACCTGCTTTCCGGACTCCGCGGCTCTGGCAAGCGCCTGGATGATCGGGGAATTCCCGCTAACTCTATACAAAGTCATCTTAATCGCGAGTACCTGCGGATCGTAGGCTGCATGAACAATAAAATCCGTAACCGCATCGAAAGATTCATAGGGGTGATGGACGAGCACGTCTTTTTGTTTCAACAAAGAGAAATAATCGCTTATATCCTCGAATTCAACCGGATATTTGGAAACCAGCCGCGGATATCGAAGATTGTCAAAGCCGTTCAAACTGCCTGCCAGCTTCATAAAGTAAGTAATATCGAGCGGACCGTCAATTTCAAAAATATACTCCGTAATCTCAAACTCATCCTGAAGCTGAGCAAGCGCATAAGGATGCATGCCCTCTTGCACTTCCAAACGCACCGGAGATCCCCAGCGCCTGCGCCGCAACTCCTTTTCAATCTCTTCGAGCAGGTCCTCGGCCCCTTCTTCATTCAACGTCAAATCCGCATTCCTCGTCAGTCGAAAACCATGAACGGCAATTGGCGTGTAGCCGCTAAAGAGCGACTGAATATGATGCTCAATTAGTTCCTCAAGCAAAATGAATTCCTGCTTCTTACTGTTAGGCCGCGTCGGGACCGGGATGTAGCGCGATAAGTTACTGGGTACTTGCACGATGGCAAAGTAAGGCTCATCATCAGGATCGTCTCCATCTCGTACCAGCACAACGGCTAAATATACCGATTGATTATGTACTAACGGAAATGGACGGCTCTGATCCACAGCCATAGGCGTTAGAACAGGGAAAATAATATCATGGTAATACGCATCCATCGCTTTCTTTTGGCTGGCATTCAATTCCTCGTATTCGGTGAATACGATGCCCTCTTTAGTAAGCTGCCTGTTGATCTCCCGGTATGTTTTGTATTGTTCGGACACCATTTTGGCTATGCGTTTCATAATGCGTTTGATTAATCCGGCAGGGGTGTAGCCTGTAAAGTCCTTTTTGTTATAGCCAGCTTTCATTTGATCCAGTAGTCCTGCGACGCGGACACTCATGAACTCATCCAGATTGCTGGAGACGATAGACAAAAACTTCACGCGCTCAAGTAACGGAGTACTCGGATCTTGAGCCTCCTGCAGTACGCGACGATTAAACTCGATCCAGCTCAGATCCCGGTTCAAGTACATCGACGATACTTCATTCATTTCCTTGAGCTCTTTGACTTCCTTCGCTGCGGGTTCTCTTGCAATACTCATAAAGCCTCCGTTAATGATGTTCTAATTTTCGACATTCGTACCCTCATTGTACTATGCTCCAGGTGGACGGACAATGCAGAAAGTCCCCTCTTGAAATATTAAGATTTTGTAAATAAAACTTTTATCGAAGTCCTTTCCAAGTAGCCAGACCGCTTTTAGAGGAAGTTTTATATGCCAATAAGAATTTTTATTATCCGATTAATCGGAAACTAATAAATCCTTATGTGGTAAATGTGAATGGATTTTCGTATTCTTCCTTGAACGTGTTACAATACAACTATGTTGAAGCAAGGAGAGAAAATACCATGAATATCCTCAATCCGCGCTTAGTTCATCAAATTTTCAGAGGCATCTGGGTAGCCATCATTGTACTGCTTCTCGGCTTAGCCCTTTATTATGTTACCCCGTTGATTTATCCGTTTATTTTCGGCTGGCTCATTGCCCTCTTGCTGAACCCGCTCGTTAATTTTTTCCATTTTAAAATGAAGCTGCCGCGCTGGCTCGCCGTAACCCTATCCATGCTTTTGTTTTTGGGTGCAATGATCACGGCCATAACCGTGCTGGTCGCCAATATCATTGTGGAATTAGGCTCTTTAGCCGAAACGCTGCAGGATCAGATTAACCGCTGGGCCGATCAATTTAACGTTTTCATTAACTCTACGGCTTTCCAAGATTGGATCGAAAGGATTAATGAATTTTTTGAAAGCAACCCCAAATATCAAGAAACAGTCAACAATAATTTATCTTCGACAGCCGGATCTATAGCAGATGTCAGCAAACATATTATCGGGTATGTGTTCGGTACGTTGAAAGGGTTCTTGACCTCCTTGCCCAACATTGCGACATTAACGATTATCGTCTTGCTGGCCACTTTTTTCATTAGCAAGGATTGGTATCAGCTTATAAGCAGATACAAGGGCATCTTCTCGGATACGATCGTGAAGACCACGAAGCTTATAAGGAACGATTTGCAAAAAGCGTTATTCGGTTACTTACGTGCCCAACTCATTCTTGTCTCTCTCACAGCGCTGGTTGTCATTATCGGCCTGCTCGTGCTCAATGTGAACTATGCGATAACCATTGGCTTGCTGACCGGTTTAGCGGACTTAATGCCGTACTTAGGAACGGGAGCCGTTATGGTACCTTGGATTCTCTATGTATTTTTCGCACAAGGAGATATTTATCTGGGGATAGGTCTTAGTGTCCTATACGGTGTCATTGTCATTGCCCGGCAAATCATGGAGCCCAAAGTATTAGCCTCATCCGTTGGTCTAGAACCATTGGCGACATTAATCGCTATGTTTGTTGGACTGCAATTGTTCGGGTTAGTCGGACTGATTATCGGACCCGTGACGCTTCTGATTATATTTGCGTTCTATAGGGCGCGTATTTTCCACGATATCGCCGCATACATACAAAAAGGCTCAGCCTCCTCTGATTAGAGAGAGTGCTGAGCTTTTTCATAGGGTATTATTTACGGAAGAAAAAGTTAATTCGACCCTTGCCTATTTGCTTCTGGATCAAAGACAGGAACAGTACTTTGAAGATCGGACGCGTAAATGGAAACACAAGTAAAAAACCTAGAATGTCAGTGACAAAGCCCGGCGTTATTAATAAAATGCCGCCTACGAAAATACAAATTCCGTCCAGCAGGTGTTTAGCGGGCAACTGACCTTGCGACCATTCATATCGGGCATACTCCCACACCTTGCTCCCTTCGCGTTTAGCAAAATAAGCACCCAGGAAGCCGCTTAGCACGATCAGCGCAAAAGTAGTCCAGCCTCCAATGAAATGACCAAGCGTAATCATAAAGGCGATTTCTATCGCAGGCACAACGATAAAGACAGCAAGCAGCAATCGAAACATGGGCTCATCTCCTCTCTGTGAGCAGCTGCCATAAATCCGGCGCTTCCTTTTCTATACGTACGGGCTTCCAAGAAGGATTCACCCAGACGTGGCGGGTTGTACCGGTTACCAGCAATTCCCCTTCCGGTTCATGTACGCCTGTCGAATGAACTTCAGTAATTTTGCGGATTTCATAGGCGAAATCTATACGAATGCTGCTAGACTCGGATATGCGTGTGTAAATACTTACCAGATCGTCATAGCGAGCCGGTTTCTTGAACTTGGCATCCGCTTCAACAAGGGGCAGAAGAAGCCCTTTCTCCTCAATTTTACGGTAAGGGTATCCAAGCTCTCTAATAAGCTCGGTTCGTCCGATCTCAAACCAAGTCAAATAATTGGCATGATACACGACCCCCATTTGATCGGTTTCTTCATAACGTACGCGAAGTTGATGTTGGTGCCATGTCTGCGTGCTCATGTTCTATGCCTCCTGTACAAAAAAGAGTGAAGCCGAGAACGATCTCGCTTCACTCTTGCTGTTATTTCAATCCCTTACAGAACTTTCGCCTGGCCGGAGTAGATCACGCCGACCTCCGGGTAGATGGATACTTCCGTACCGTCTTGAATTAAGTCGGTTGCACGTTCTACACCTACAATTACAGGGATGCCGAGGCTTAACGCAACAACGGCTGCGTGAGAAGTGATGCCGCCCACTTCCGTAATTAATGCGGAAGCTTTTTGGACTGCCGGCATGTATTCTCTGTCAGTAGAAATGGTAACAAGAACCGCACCGTCAACCATTTTGGCATTCGCTTCTTCAGGAGTGCGTGCAGTCACAACTTTACCGGTAGCTGTTTGAGTACCGATCCCTGTACCCTTGGCAATCATCTCGCCGACGTGATGTACCTTGATCAGGTTCGTGGTTCCGGAGCGGCCAACAGGTACGCCTGCCGTAATCACAACGATGTCGCCAAGGCTTACGATGCCTGTTTTGATACTGCTGTCAACAGCAAGGTTGAACAGCTCGTCCGTTGTTTTCGCTTCAACGCCTTTAACCGGAATAACACCCCATACAAGGGAAAGACGGCGAATAACTTGCTCGTTAGGCGTTACAGCGATGATAGGCGCTTTCGGACGGTATTTGGATACCATTCTGGCTGTATATCCGCTTTCTGTTGAAGTAAGAATCGCTTTCGCGCCAAGCTCCAGAGCCGAGTTCGCAACAGCTTGCGAGATTGCCTCAGTCACCGTAACTTGCTGCGCTTGCGCTTGTCGAAGGAAGATCTCTTTATATTCCAAAGCTGCTTCCGCACGTTCAGCAATGCGAGCCATCGTTTGTACGGATTCAACAGGATACTTACCAGCAGCTGTTTCACCGGACAACATAACAGCATCCGTACCGTCAAAAACGGCGTTCGCTACGTCACTTGCTTCTGCGCGAGTCGGACGAGGGTTACGCTGCATAGAATCCAGCATCATCGTCGCCGTAATAACCGGTTTACCAACGATGTTACATTTCTTAATCATTTGCTTTTGAACGACTGGCACATCTTCCGCCGGGATTTCAACGCCAAGGTCTCCACGGGCAACCATCAGACCATCGGATACTTCCAAAATTTCGTCTAAGTTCTCGACGCCCTCCTGGTTTTCGATTTTACTAATGATTTGAATGTGAGTCGCATTGTGTCTCTCGAGCAGCTCGCGAATTTCCATAACGTCGCTTGCTTTACGCACGAAGGATGCCGCGATAAAGTCAACGCCTTGCTCGATACCGAATACGATATCGTTGGCGTCTTTGTCCGTGATGCCTGGAAGGCTTATTTTCACGCCAGGTACGTTTACGCCTTTTTTGCTTTTAATCGTTCCGCCGTTCACGATGCGGCATTCGATGTCTGTACCGCGAATGTCTACGACCGTTAATCCGATCAGACCGTCATCGATCAGGATCGTGGAACCTACTTGAACATCGCGCGGCAGGTTCTCGTATGTAACCGAGATGCGGTCAGCGTCGCCAAGAATCTCTTCGGTCGTGAGGATGATGTGCTTGTCCTGAACAAGCTCGATCGGCTCTTCTTTCAATTTGCCGGTACGGATTTCCGGCCCTTTGGTGTCTAATAAAATCGCTGCTGTTTTGCCTGTTTCTTCGCATGCTGCGCGAAGGTTGCGGATCCGTGCGCCGTGCTCCTCAAAATCTCCATGGGAGAAGTTGAGACGGGCAACGTTCATTCCAGCTTCAAGAAGCTTTTTTAAATTTTCTTTTGATTCGCTTGCAGGTCCAATCGTACAGACAATTTTCGTTTTACGCATGGTTACCCTCCTGAATAAATGTGAACCTACCGATGTCTCTAAATTTACGGTATCGGCCCTCGAGCAGCTCCTGTTCAGTCATGCTCAGCAATGGCTGAAGTTGTTCCCAGATTGCATCTTTAATGAATTCCGCTTGCGCCGATGGATCCCGATGCGCTCCGCCTTTCGGCTCCGGAATAATGCCGTCGATCACGCCAAGATCCATAATATGATCGGCCGTAATTTTCATTGCTTCTGCCGCATGCAAAGCTTTGGAAGCATCTTTATATAAAATGGAAGCAGCACCTTCCGGACTGATTACCGAATAGATAGCATTTTCCAACATTAACACCTTATTGCCGACGCCTAATGCGAGTGCGCCGCCGCTCCCGCCTTCACCAATGACAATGCAGATGATCGGCACGCGAAAAGAGGCCATTTCCAGCAAATTTCTGGCAATCGCTTCACCTTGGCCGCGCTCTTCCGCTGCATTCCCCGGGAATGCGCCTTTAGTATCGATGAACGTAACGATAGGACGCTTAAACTTGTTTGCTTGACGCATCAATCGAAGCGCCTTGCGGAAGCCTTCCGGATGCGGACATCCGAAATTGCGGGCGATATTGTCTTTGGTATCTTTCCCTTTTTGGTGACCCACAACGGTGACCGGTACGCCGTTCAACTTGGCTAGTCCGCCAACGATCGCAAGGTCGTCCCCATACAGCCTGTCTCCGTGAAATTCAATAAAATCAGTAAAAATGGATTGAATATAATCAATTGTCGTCGGCCTTTGCGGATGACGAGCGAGCTGCATCTTCTCGGCAGAAGACATATTTGCATAAAGCTCATCCTCAAGCTCGGCGTATCTTTCTTCCAATCGGCGTATTTCTTCTGAAAAGTCAATCTGTTTCTCTGCGCCAAATTTGCGAAGCTCAGCAATTTTACTCTTCAGTTCTGCCAATGGCTGTTCAAATGGCATCTCACCCGCCATAAGTCACATCCCCCTTCACTCCGTGCATGTCGAGCAGCTTGATTAACGTAGGCCTCATGTCTTTGCGGCTCACGACTTTATCGAGCTGACCATGCTCCAGGTTGAATTCAGACGTTTGGAAATTGTCCGGGAGCTTCTGTTTAATTGTCTGCTCAATGACGCGGCGGCCTGTGAATCCGAACGGTGCCGCAGGTTCAGCGATAATAATATCGCCGAGCATAGCGAAGCTGGCTGAAACGCCGCCGAAAGTCGGATCCGTAATAACCGAAATGAATAATCCGCCTTCCTCGCTAAGCTTGGACAATGCAGCGCTTGTCTTCGCCATTTGCATCAGGCTTAAGATGCTTTCCTGCATGCGGGCTCCACCCGAAGTGGAATAAATAATAATCGGGTACTTCTTCTGAATGGCCATTTCTACTGCTCTTGTTATTCTTTCTCCTACAACGGAGCCTAGCGATCCGCCCATGAAGTCAAAGCTCATCGCCGCGATAACAACCGGATACCCGCCAATCGTACCTTCACCGGTGATTATGGCATCCTGCAGATTCGTAGAGCTTTTGGCTTTATCCAGTTTCTCTATATAGTCCGGAAACTGTAAAGGATCCTCTGAGATCATGTTGTTGTCGTATTCGAAAATCCGACCTTCGTCGAGTGTCATCTGGATGCGTTCCATCGCGTTTAATCGATAATGATAGCCGCAGGCTGTACAAACTTTCAGGTTCTTCTCCAGCTCTTTGCTTGTCTGAATCGTACCGCATTTCGGACATTTATTCATTAAACCCTCGGGAATTTCCCTTTTTGTTCGCTCGGAAGGAATGGTCGCATATTTTCGTTTTTGAAATAGATCCTTTAGCACTTTTCCACCTCTACTTGGCTTTTATCGTGATAATCTGACAAGCCACGTTACTTACTTCTACATCCGCTATCTATGTAAAATAGAATTCAGCACTTCCTGCACTTCTTCCACTTCCCCTGCGGGAACGAGAATTTCGAACTGGTTTTTGGACAGGTTGATACCTCGAACCTGCACGAGAAATCCTTCCTCCGATAGCTTCTGTTTAATCCGCTCTGCGATTCTGGCGGTAGGAGCTATGTAAATCACCGTCCACATGAAAAAAAACCTCCTATGAAGTGCAACGACCTGTATAAAGTGCGAGAGTTGGCAACGATGACTTGATAAACATCATATAGGCATAGGCACACACAATGGAATAATGATATCATAACTACTCTTTTTCCCGCAACAGAGCACAACCTGAATAAGCTAGTCCAGACGAAGTTTGGAG
Source organism: Paenibacillus sedimenti (assembly GCF_014534655.1). GTDB lineage: Bacteria > Bacillota > Bacilli > Paenibacillales > NBRC-103111 > Paenibacillus_E > Paenibacillus_E sedimenti. The sequence continues at coordinate 206,794 of NZ_JACVVD010000008.1, read as the reverse complement.
CTATAATCAGGTGCATTTTCGTTTTGATGGGCGATTCTCGCGGAGGCCGCAGCTGCAAGCCCGCAGACAAGATCATCGAGAAAGACATGCACGGCAGCCCGATTATCATTCAAAGCCCGGATGATGCCGATCTTCTCTTTGTCCAAATATCCAAAGCTGGTGAGTCCGATCATGCCATAGACATGAACAATGCCTAGGGCTAGCGTCTCATCTACGCCGAATAAAGGCTCATCCACCTCAAGAATCGACTGAAGCGGCTCGGGGAGGAGCTTTTTCTCAGCCAATTCATCGAGAGCTATGCCCGTATAGAGCGTATACTGCACTTCGCGCTTGGCCAGGACGGCCAGCACGCTGTCTGCGCATTCTTCTATAGTAAGTTTATCATTATAGGGCTTTTGCAGTTTAAATACAATTTCAGCGATCTGCTCGATGGTAACGCCGCGCTTTTGCAGCAGTTGGATCATCAGTTGTTCGGTCATAACTTTCCTCCTTATATAAACCCGAATTCCCATACATACGGGTTCCTATTTATATGCGGAGGAAGAGGACATTATTTCACCCGAACGGAATCTTTGCCCATGATCGTCTCGATCATGCGCAGCAGCTCCTTCGAGGGATCGACCAGGTATTGATCGCTGAGGGCCAAGAGCTTGCCGCTGCTTTCGTAGAAGAGCGCAACAGCGAGTGGCCCCTTGTGCAGCTTCAGCAGAGCCTTCAGCTGAAGCAGCTTGTCCGGCTGCTCGCAATCAGCCGAGATCTTGACGAACACCCGCTGAGCCTTCGGCTCAACAGCGGGTGCAGGACGCGCGATGCCCGCAGCCTGCGGCCGGGCAGCGCTCGTCCGCGCAGGCTGCGCCGCTGCGCGTGAGCCTGCGGCAGCCGCGCGATGCGGCCGATCGTTGACTCCGTCAACCGATCGCCTATGCATCCCAGGCTGCCGGCGGATCCGCTGGACGGCCGCAGGGTCGTCCAGCGCGGCAAGCTGCTCCGCGAGCAGCTTGGGCGGATCCTCGTCCTGAAGCTGCAGCTTCGCCCGGACGAGGACAAGCCGCCCTTTCTGCACGAGCGGAGCCGCTTGCTTCCAGGTCTCGGGGAACAAGACCACCTCGACCTTATCGATGCGATCCTCCAGCTCCATGAACGCCATGGGCTGGCCTTTCTTCGTGACGATCGTCTTGTTCGAGAGGATCATCCCCGCTACAATGACTTCGCTGTTATCCGGCAGCTCCTGAAGCTCATGGAGCTTGTCGGCTTCCAGCTCGGCAAGCACTTCCATGTATGCGTCAAGCGGATGTCCCGAAATATACATGCCAAGCAGTTCCTTCTCGAATTCCAACTGCCTGCTCTGCGCCATCGGCGGGATATCCGGCACTTCCACTTCCCAGTTCGGCTCTTCGACAAAGCCGAACAAATGAAGCTGCAAATCGTCCCGCTCCTTGCGCCATTTCGTTGCCGAAGCGATCGTCTCGTCCAAAATCGCCATCAGCTGCGCGCGATGTCCTCCGAGCGTATCGAATGCGCCGCCCTGTATGAGCGATTCGATGACCCGCTTGTTGCAGACGCGAAGGTCGACCCGCCTGCAAAAATCAAGCAAGCTCTCAAACGGCCCCTGCTTGCGCTCGCTCAGAATCGCATCGATCGCATGGGTGCCTACGTTTTTGATCGCTGCAAGCCCGAAGCGGATCGCGCCTTGCCGATCCGGCGTAAACACCGTTCCGCTGCCGTTCACGTCCGGCGGCAGCACAGCCATCTTCATCCGCCGGCATTCGTCGACGTACTCGGCTACTTTTCGGTGATTGCCCATAACGGCCGTTAACATCGAGGCCATGAAATAGACCGGATAATGCGCCTTGAGGTAAGCGGTTTGGAAAGCAAGTACCCCATACGCCGTGGCATGCGCTCTAGGGAAGCCATAATCGGCAAAGCGGACAATCATATCATAGACACGATTGGCATCCTCGGCTTCAAAACCTTGCTTCAAGCTGCCCGCAACGAAATGCGCGCGTTCTTCATCGAGCACTTCCCGCTTTTTCTTGGAAACGGCTCTTCGCAACAGATCCGCTTCACCCAGACTGAAGCCCGCCATGGAGGAAGCGATTTGCATAATTTGCTCTTGATACACGATAATGCCATACGTATCACGGAGAATCGGTTCAAGCGCAGGATGAGGATAGACAACCTCCATCAGACCGTGCTTACCCGCAATGTATTTGGGAATAAATTCCATAGGTCCCGGACGATACAGCGCCAGAACCGAAATAATATCTTCAAAAACGGAAGGCTTCAAGTCTTTGAGCACTTTCTTGAAGCCGTTGCCCTCCATTTGAAAGACGCCTGTCGCGTCGCCTTTGCTCAGCATTTCGTACGTGAGAAGATCCTGATCCATATTCAGCTTGTTAAAATCAATGCGTACGCCTTCCATTTGTTCGATCCAGTTCAGCGTCCGTTCAATAATCGAAAGCGTCCGCAGCCCGAGGAAATCCATTTTCAAAAGACCGATCGCTTCCAGATGCTCCATCGTATACTGCGTAAGAGCCGTCTGCGCCGTTCCTTCTTGCAAAGGGACATACTGCGTTAACGGTTCTCTTGAAATGACGACCCCGGCCGCATGCGTCGAAGCATGACGGGGCATGCCTTCCACCCGCATCGCCATTTGCAGCAATTCAGCCGTTTTCGGCTGTCTCTCGGTTAACGTTTTGAGCTCAGGACTCACCTGCAGCGCCTCCGACAGCGTCATCCCGAGCTGGTTCGGAATCGTTTTCGCAGCCCGGTCGACTTCACCGTAAGGCAAGTTCAACACTCTGCCCACATCCCGCACCGCAGCCTTGGCTGCCATCGTTCCGAACGTAATAATCTGGGCAACATGCTCTTGACCATATTTGGCCACCACATAATCAATGACTTCGTCCCGTCGTTCATCGCTAAAGTCGATATCGATATCCGGCATCGTAATCCGTTCGGGATTAAGGAATCTTTCGAAGAGCAGCTTGTATTGCAGCGGATCGACATTGGTAATGCGCAGCACATACGCGACGAGGCTGCCGGCTGAGGAGCCCCGCCCTGGCCCCGTCATAATGTCCTTTTCATGGGCGAACCGGATGAAATCCCACACGATTAAAAAGTAATCCGAGAACCCCATCTTTTCTATGACGCCAAGTTCGTAGTAGAGCCGTTCCTCCGCTAGCTTTTTCAGCTGAGAATCAAGTTCTTGCCACTCCGGCTTACCTCCATACCGCTGTTCCATTCCTTGTAAGCATAACTCTTTTAAATAAGCTCCTGCTGTCAGGTCCTCGGCTATCGGGCGGAATTTAGGAAGGATCGACTTGCCGAACTCCAGTTCGAGATTGCATCGCGAAGCGACGACAGCTGTATTGGTCAGCGCTTCAGGGACATGGACGAACAAACGTCTCATCTCCTCATCGCTTTTCAAATACATCTGGCTCGTCCCCATTCGCAGCCTGTCTTTGTCTTCGACCGTTTTGCCGGTGCCTATGCAAATAAGAATGTCTTGAACGACATGATCCGGTTCGCGCACATAATGCACGTCATTCGTCGCAATAAGCGGAATTCCGGTTGCCTTGCTGAGCTCAATCATCTCGACCATCACTTTTTTCTGCTCAATCATGCCATGATCTTGAATTTCGAGAAAGAAATCATCTCCGAAAATATCGCGATAGCGTTCGGCCGCTTTGCGCGCTTCTTCTTTCCGGTCATGCAGCAAGTGCTGAGAAATTTCGCTGCCTAAGCAGGAACTCAAACAAATGAGCCCCTCGGCATGCTTCGACAAATGCTCATAATCAATTCGCGGTTTATAGTGAAAACCTTGTAAATGACCGATCGAGCAGAGCTTCATCAGATTTTGATAGCCTTGTTGATTCTTGGCAAGCAGTATAAGGTGATAAATCGGCTGTTCCTGCCTCGTCCCCTTTTCCCGGATAGAGCCTGCCGTATAATAAACCTCACAGCCAATAATCGGCTTGATGCCACGCTGCTTGCATGCTTTATAAAAGGCAATTGCCCCGTACATAACACCGTGATCCGTCAGAGCCAGAGAAGTCATGCCGAGAGCAGCCGCTTGCGAAACCAGCTCCTCCATACGCGCAGCACCGTCTAATAAGCTATATTCACTATGTACATGCAGATGGACAAACGAACTCATTCAGCATTTCCTCCTGTCTCACATTTTTTAATTATCTTATCATAATGAACCCTGCCAGTCCCATACATTAATAGGGGTTGTCTAAAAAGTCCACTTTGATAACGGAGTTATTCAGGATGACGATTCGGCATCGAATCTTGAACGAATACGGGAAGTCCGGTACTCACGTAGCAAATCTCTACGCTCCGTTCCTCCTTCTCCGCATTACGTCCAACCTTCTCGGTTCTGAAAGCGCACTTTTAAGACACGAATTTATAAGTAAGAGTTTGTCCTTTGGGACATTTCCGGAAGGGAAGCGATATGGACATGTACAGCTTTTGGGCCAATATCATTGTTTATTTTTGCATTGCATTTGGGGTCGTGTTTGGCGGGAGTATGCTTAGCGGCATAGCAGCTGTGCTGACCCTCCAATCCCCGACGGAAAAGATGCTGACCATCGCCGAAAACATTAAAATTTGGGCCATGGTGGCAGCTGTTGGCGGAACGATCGACCCTATCCGCTATATTGAGAGCCACGTTGCGGAAGGCCATTTGAACCCGGCCATTAAACAGATCGTGCTGATTGTCGTCGCCTTTATCGGCGCCCAGATGGGCACTTCGCTCATACAAATGATATGCAAGGGAGGCAATCAGCCTTGAGGGTTCCTCCTTTTGCCCGTTATCAGCGATTCCTCGCGAGCTGCGGGCTTCTGCTTTCCGGAGCCATCATCGGCAGCGCCGTTTATATGAGCATCCACCAGCATACCTATAACCAGCTTTATGTGCAGATGCATAAGTATTTGGAGGAGAACCGCGATCTGCGTTCGGATATTGACAATTTAAATAAAACGCGCAATAAGCAAGCTTTGATCAATGTCGTTAACGTCTATTTACTGCCCAAAGATCAAAATGAACTGATCAGCGAAGATATTCAAAAAGAAATCGAAGGCGATGTAAAAAACGAGCTTAAGCTCGTCATCGGCCAGAAAGCCGCTTATGTGAGGGATGCCAGACCTCTGTACGAAAGGCTTATTACCCAAAGGATCTATACCTTACATGATAAAAAATATATCGTTGAAGTCCGCTCGATCGTTCTGATTCAAACCGAGCTGACGATTTGGATTACAGCTGAAGAAAAACGCACCTGAACAAAGTCCCCGAAAGTGACCTTGAACCTTCTGAACCGCTAAGACGGTCGGGCAAGGTTTTTTTGTTTGTATTTTCGGCAGCGACGGATTGCAATATGATGTTAAAATCGCTAAAGTAGACAATAAACCTTCATAAAAAAGGACGGTTCCCACTCATGTTTTGGATTCAAATCCTGTTATTCGTTCTCATTTGTATTACGCTGGCAGTTTCCGTGTATTTCAGCTTCCGTTCCCGCCGGGAAACGGAGACGGCCAAACGCGGGTTATACGCGGCTCGCATGAATATTTGCATGGGACTCATGCTTATTCTCATTGCCGTCACACAGCTGTTCTTCTTTAGCGAATCCAGCTTTCGCCGCATCTTCGGGACAATCTGCGTACTGCTCGGCTTATTCAATTTGTTTGCCGGCATTCGCAACCATGGTCACTTCGACCGCATGCTGCGCTAAATCACTTGCGCCGTTAACATCGCTTTGGAAACTAACGCGCCGGCATGATAAATTTCTACATCGATTTTGCCAAATTTACGGCTCACCTCTATGATGGTGGGTCGTATTTCTATTTTTGAATCAATTTGCAGCGGCTTTACAAAATAAGTCGACATGTTATCCATGACGAGATCGCCTTTCTTGTGTTCCTGGACGATGCGATATGCGGCCTGAGTCATCAGCGTAGTGAGAACGCCTTCGGAAACGGTCCCTAAATGATTCGTCATCTGCGGGGTAATCACGCCATGGAACAGAAGGGAGCCCTGCTCGTCCCGCACCTCTTCGAGACCGGACCAGATCAAATCCTCGAACGTCTCGCCGTTCTGCGGCTGCTTCTGAATATACTGCATCGCTTTCAGCACATCGGTGCGATTGAGCACGCCAAGCATTTTGCGGTTTGCATCGACGACCGGCAGCAGTTCAATGCCTTCCCAAACCATCGTATGAGCTGCAGAGGCAACCGAGGTTTGAGGGGTGACCGTAAGCGGGCTGCGAGTCATCAGCTTATCCACCGTTTGCATGGAATGGGCGCCTACCATATCCTTGGAGGTGACGACACCGATAATGCGGTTCCACTCGTCTACAACGGGAAACCGGCTGTGCCCTGTCTCCTCTGACAAGCGCTGCCAGTCTTTCAATGTACTGTTCGCTTTTAGCGCGAATAGCGAAGCACCTGATGCCAGTATGTCTTCAACCAGCAGGATTTTCTTCTTGATCAAGCGGTCATAAATGGCTCTGTTGATCATGGAAGCTACGGTAAACGTATCGTAGCTGCTCGAAATAATCGGCAGCTCCAGCTGGTCTGCAAGGATCTTGACCTCAGGGCTCGTATCGAATCCTCCGGTAATAAGAACGCCCGCACCTTGTTCTAACGCGCATAAATGCGCTTCGTTACGGTTCCCGACAATGAGCAGGCTGCCCGCTTCGATATAACGCATCATCGCATCCTGTTCCATGGCGCCGATCACGAATTTATGGAGCGTCTTGTGGAGACCTCTAGAACCGCCTAGCACTTGGCCATCTACCATATTCACCACTTCGGCAAACGTCAGCTTATCGATGTTCTGACGCAGTTTCTTCTCTACCCGCACGGTACCGATTCGCTCCTTCGTGCTGACCAGCCCTTGATTCTCCGCCTCTTTGATCGCTCGGTACGCCGTTCCTTCGCTTACTTCCATGTTTTTGGCGATTTTCCGCACAGAAATGCGGCTGCCCAACTTCAAACTCTCAATATGACGTAAAATTTGTTCGTGCTTCGTTAATGCATCCATGGCCTGTGTGTCCATCTGTTACACCCCATTCGATTCATTCTGTACTAATCTGTATTATAAGTATAATTCATTTTATGGGGCAAGAACAATGAGAGCTCCTGGTAACGAAAAAATCCAATCCAGATGGATCGGATTCATGCAAACATGTGTTCCTAATCGATTATAGCATACATACGTTCCCAGATAAAGTGCATACAAAGTTTAACTTCGTTTGGAATCGATGGGCATTACGTGGCATTAAGAACAATGGTCGTTATTAGAGTCACACGGTTCTATATTAGTGTACTGGGGACGCAAATGTAGAAAAACTGCCAATTACTTGGCAGTTTGCTGGGATTATACGCTTATTTACGAAATTGAAGTAATTTCCGGCGGCCCTGGAGCGTTTGCTCCATTTGCCATTTTTTCATCCGATTGATCCGCGTAAGCTCTTTGCGTTTTTCCTCATCTACACCAAGAATATGGTGAAGATGCGCAGCAATGACTAAAAGCGCCATAGCGATCCAAACCACACTAAAGATCATCGGCAACGTCAAGCCATCTGTGAATTCTAATTGAGGTACCGAGTAGAATAACATACCTAGCGCCAAGCTCATAAAAACGACATTCCTGAAGCCTTTCAAAATAGCTGCACTCCTTTCGCTCTAACAAGTTTCGTCATCCTGTCTCTTGCTTACTCCATTGTATGAGACAAGTTCTCGTTTTATGAGCCGAAAAAGGAGCTGTACCGGCTATATCTATCAATCGATCTCGAATCCTTGCATACGAAGGAACGATTTCATGTGTTCGCGCGGGCGCAGCGCCTTGGCCGCCATCTCTTTGGACCAGGTCGTATCCACTTTGCCAAGGGTACGTTCCTTCATATACTCGCGAATCGTTTCGTCGTAGGCTAGAATCGCGTCAGAATTATCCGTATACCGATTCTCGTGGTATACGGCTTCACGCGGGAGCCGCGGGCGGTGCAGCGGCTCCTGGTCCGGCATGCCGATGCACATGCCGAAGACCGGATACACCAGCTGCGGCAAGCCGAGCAGCCGGGATACTTCGGCGGGATTGTTGCGCAGCCCGCCGATATAGACGACGCCGAGGCCGAGCGACTCGGCAGCTACGGCTGCATTTTGCGCAGCTAATGCAGCATCAACCGTGGCAACGATGAAGTTCTCAGCGTTGCCGGTAACCGGAGTGTCCGCATGAAGGCGGACAGCCTTCTCGTAACGGTGCAGGTCTGCGCACCACACGAGGAACAGCGGACACTCGCTGACGTAGGCCTGATTACCTGCAAGTACGGCCAACTGCTTCTTCAGTTCAGCATCGGTGACCCCGATGACGCTGTATGCCTGCATATTACTGGAGGTAGACGCAGCTTGCGCAGCCGCCAGGATCGCGCTCAACTGCGCTTCACTGACTGGATCGCCCGTAAATTTGCGAATTGAGCGATGATTTTGCAATAAAGCAATGATTTCGTTCATGTTTTAACAACCTTTCTTTTCATAAAATAAAGGAAGTCTCCACATGTATGGTAGACAAACTCTAGTATACGACTTTTTTATTTATTTTCACAAAACCACAAGACCCAGCGGTCCTTTTCAATCAATAGGCACTTGATCGCGCAGCTGGCTGATTCCATAATCGTAACAAGAATTCGATATGGTTGTGATTCTCCGAAACCGCTGAATGCAGGCGGGAAAGAGCCTTTAGAGATCAGTCAAGAAAAGCTCGAATTCGGGCTTAAAGTACGTCTTATCTTCTCACAGTCTAGCCCACTCAAGGCCGCAGAAAGCGTCCACCGGGGATTCTCCGCGAAACGGCTGCTTGCCAACCAGACAATGAACAATCGCCTTTTGTACCGCTAAAGTAGCGTTATATGCGTTAATCATTGTTGGCATAGACGGGAGCTCATAGAGCGTATACGGATTTCCCAGCGAGATAAACACGGTCGGTACCTGTATAGGGTACCATTTGAAAATACCTCCTGTTTCATGTGGAGAAAGGCGCATCGAGTTTTGCATGAAGCCAGGCGATTTCTGGACAAGAAAGACAACGGCATCGATTTCATTATTCTCTTCCTTAACCTCATATTCCCGGAGCACGTTGAAGCCTTCCTCGCTCAGTATTCGGGCAAATTCGTCGCCAGTTGCGGCCTTATCGGCAAAGAAGGACGCCTCATCCGAAGCGGCTAAAAGTAAAATCCGTTTTTGCTTTTCCGGCGTTAGAGGGAGCAGGCCCTGGGTATCCTTGACCAGCGTTACCGATTTGACGGCAATGTCCTCGGCCAGCTGCAAATGGGCGGCAGAGCCTACCGCATCAAGCTCCCTCTCTTCCTCTTGGGTCAGGTGCAGACCGAGCGACGCTTTCAGCGCCAATATTCTGGTGACCGCTTCATCTAGCCGCTCCTCCGTAAGCACACCGTCATGAACGCCCTGAAGCATAGCCTGAAAATCATCATGCATATCATTCGTAAACAGGAACATGTCTACGCCCGACGCAATGCATTGCGGAATGATATCTTTACGCCGTCCAAAGCTCGTCATGCCGATCATCGATGTGGCATCGGATACGATTAGCCCGTTAAACCCGAGCTCTTCCCGCAGAAGCTTCGTGTTCAATTCATGTGATAAGGAACCCGGCGTATGCTTAGTTCTTACGTCTGTAATTCCCAGTTCTTCATAATAGCTTGGCAGTGCGATGTGAGCGCTCATAACGGTTTTGACCCCGTTCTCGAACGCAGATTTATATACGCGCCCGTAGGTCTCGCGCCACTCTTTCATTGATAACGTATTGATCGTCAGCACCTTGTGCTGATCCCTGTCATCCATTCCGTCGCCAGGCCAATGCTTCACACAAGCCGCCATCCGGTTGTTCTTCTGAATGGCTTCCATGACCGGCAATGCCGTCCGTTCAACGACATCCGGCGTATCGCCGAATGCGCGGATGTTGACGATCGGATTCTGGCAGTTGTAATTGATGTCCACGACCGGACCATACACCCAATTGAAGCCCATGGCATATCCCTCCGCTTCGATTGCGGCTCCAAACGCTGCTGCGAGGTTAGCATCATTCGCTGCAGCCAGCTGCATGTTCGAGGCAAGATTAGTTCCATCATTCGCCCCGCCTTGTCCCCCATTCTCCAAATCGCCGGAAACGAGCAGCGGTACTTTACTGCGCTTTTGCAAGTCACGAATCAAAGCCGCCTGATGCTGCTTATTGGCATGAGGGGAAAATCCAAACACATGGACTCCCCCTGGGCGGATACCGAGCAAATCCGGTTTTGCCCCGGTATCAAACGGAAGATCTACGGTAATAAACAGTTGGCCCGCTTTCTCTTCCAAGGATAGTCCCTGTAAAGTTTCGTTGACCCACTGAACCGCTTCGTCATTCAGATTAAACGGTTTGGCTTTCAGGTTTATCATGCGTTTCTCCCCTTTTATCGCGTAGTGACGTTTACTTTACCTTCCGAGATGGCGTTCAACTTCCTGATATCGTCCGCAAGCATGTCCTCGGTGTAATTCCCTTGTCCAAAGCCAACCATAGCGCGCAGCGGCATATATCTCATCATCGCAAGCAGCATGTCCGGGTTATCCTCCAATAGAGCGTCAAATCCGAATCTTCCTATATATGCTTTCGCCGTATCGGCCGTTAACGGATTTTCCATCAGGTCGCCGATCGTTGTGTTGCGATGATACGAAACGGGAAGGGAGACAGAAGATTCGACCTCAATCGTCGTGTGAAGTATGATATCCCGTGAAGATTTTCCGACTAAGAGGTCAAATGCGCCGCTTTCCACGTGCCAATCTCCGATCTGAACATTGTAGTAAGCGAACGCACGCTTATCCAAAACGAAGGTAACTGTCTTTTGTTCACCAGGCTGCAGCTCGACTTTTTGGAAGCCTTTCAGTTCTTTTTGCGGTCGGATAACGCTGCTTTGTACGTCTTTTACATAGAGCTGAACGATTTCTTTTCCGGCACGTTCCCCTGTATTTTTCACAGTCACCTGAACGGTAACGGTCTCATGATCCTTAATCGCTGATCGATCTGCCCGGATGTCGCTGTATTCGAATTGGGTATAGCTGAGACCGAACCCGAAAGGGAAGAGAGGCTCCATCTCTTTCGTATCATAATAACGGTAACCGACAAACAGGCCTTCCTTATACTCCGCCTTGTCTCCCTCGCCTGGGAAATTCAAAAATGACGGAGTGTCGCTCAGTTTTACCGGGAACGTCTCCGCAAGCTTGCCGCTCGGGTTCGCTAGGCCAAAGAGCAGGTCTGCTACCGCGCCGCCGAAAGCCTGTCCCCCCAGGTAACCTTCCAGCACTGCTTTCGCTTTGCCGATCCAAGGCATGACAACCGGGGACCCGTTGCTCAAAACAACGACAAGGTTGCTTTGAACTTCAGCGACGGCTTCGATCAGCGCACGGTGGTTGTCCGGGATGGACAAATGAGTGCGATCATATCCTTCCGATTCGTAACGATCCGGCAGACCGATAAAGAGAACCGCCACATCCGCATTTGCCGCTGTTTCCCTCGCCTCCAGAACCAGAGCTTCATCGATTTCGTCGCTATCCAGCTTGTAGCCTTGGGAATAGACGATTTGTGCGGCGCCGCCTGCGATAGCCTTCATATCTTCAAACGCATCATCCAGCTTGGTCGGATTCACATGGGAGCTGCCGCCGCCCTGGTAACGCGGGTTTTTGGCAAATTCACCGATGACGGCAATTTTGCCTTGTTTGCGAAGCGGCAGAATATTCCCTTCATTCTTAAGAAGCACCATGCTTTCATGCGCAGCTTCCCGTGCCAAACTGTGGTGAGCGGTCGCATCGAAACTAGCGTCAGGCTTGCTGTTATCCGCTGCTTTAAAGATGAAGGACAGCATTCGTTCAACCGCAAGGTTCAACGTTTCTTCCGAAAGCTCCCCGCTTCTTACGGCCGCTACAATTTTTGCATCGCCGACTCCGGCGCTTGACGGCATTTCCAGCTCCAGTCCGGCCTGTAGAGCCTTAACGCGCTCGTTCACCGCACCCCAGTCTGAAACGACGAAGCCCTCGAAGCCCCACTCATCCCGTAAAACCTTTGTCAGCAAAAACTCGTTTTCCGACGCATACTCACCGTTGACTTTGTTGTAAGAGCACATCACACTCCACGGCTGCGACTGTTTAACCGCGCCCTCAAAGCTGGCCAAATAAATTTCTCTAAGCGTCCGCTCGTCGATAACGGCATCAACGGACATTCTCCGATGCTCCTGGTTATTGGCGGCAAAGTGCTTAAGCGAGGTGCCTACACCCTGACTTTGTACGCCTTTAATATGATTCGCCGCCATTTCGGATGAAAGGTACGGATCCTCGGAAAAGTATTCGAAATTTCTGCCGCACAAAGGCGAACGCTTAATATTGGCTCCAGGACCGAGCAGAACGGATACGTTTTCCGATTGGCATTCCTTCCCCAGTGCCTCGCCCACCTTGCCGATCAATTCCCGGTTCCACGAAGAGGCCATTCCTGCCGCCGATGGGAAACATGTAGCAGGCACGCTGTTATGCAGGCCAAGATGATCGGCGTCCTGCTTTTGTTTTCTCAACCCATGCGGACCATCTGTCACCATTAGCGATAAGATCCCGAGGCGCTCTACACCTTTCGTATGCCAAAAATCCAATCCCGAGCACAACCCGGCCTTTTCCTCCAGCGTCAATTGAGAAATTAAATCTTGAATCTTTGCATTCATAGATTACTCCTCCAAAGTCTAAGGTTAGTTTTAAAACCGTTTGCTTAACCATTTCATCGCTAATTCGACCCATATCTCACAATGTGGATTCACATGTGCAGGCTCAGCGGCGGTCGTTTCATTGCTTAACGACAAACCGTGCACCCCGCTCTCAAACACGTGAAGCTCATAAGGTACTTTATGCTTCGCCAGTGCGGCAGCTAATCGCAATGCGTTGGCAGCATAAACTAAGGCATCATCCGCGGTGTGCCAAATATACGTCGGGGGCATATTCGAAGTCACATAATTGACCGGGCTGCGTTTTATCAATTCTTCCGGTTCGGGGTCGGCCGTTCCGAATGCCGCTATATTAACATGGGCCTTTATCCCTCTTGCCGCCTCGCTCTGATCCGCATCCGCTTCTTCTTTCAACAGAATATAGTCAATAAGTGGATAACCCAAAATAAGTGCGCTAGGCTTTAAAAGGTTTTTATCGGCTTGCAGCATTGCCGTTACAAATTCATCCTGCCAATGGGCGCCCAAACTTGCTGCCAAATGACCGCCCGCGGAAAATCCGCAAACGGCAATCTTGTCTGTATCAATGAACCACTCGGCTGCCTGCTGCCTCACCGTTAGTATCGCTTTCGCCAAATCAAACAAAGGCTGCGGATGCTTCGAATTTGGATTGCCTGGTAGCATATTCTGAAAATCCGGCCTACTTGTATAATGCGTTGTATAACGCAGCACGAAGACATGATAGCCTTGCGCGGCAAAACGTAAGGCGACAGGCTCCGCTTCTCTGTCCGAGGTCCACAGATACGCGCCTCCCGGACATACAATGACTGCCGGCCGGTTCCGATTCGTATTGAATTCCTGAGAATTATCAAGTAAATAAGCCGTCAGGCGGACTTCATTATTGCCATCCCACAGTTGGATGTTCTTCACTTGCTTTCTCCTACACCCCTTATCAAAAAATGAGCACATAGCTAAAGCTCTTATGAAAAACCGTACCCCACCTTTTGTAGAGTACGGTTCCGTAACCTTGTTCCTTATTTACCTGCAGTTTTAGCCCATGCATCAATCTGCTTTTGCTTTTCAGCGATGATCTTGTCGAGGCCGGCAGCCTTCAGCTTCGTATTGAATTCTCCGATCAGAGCCGGATCCAAGGTTCCGCTTTCAAGACCTACTTTATATTGATTCATGACGTTAGTAGCGGCAGCAAGCTCTGTTTTTACCGGATCTACGTTGAATGTAAAGCCGACTGCTTTCGATTTAACCGCAGCGTCATTATGCTTTTTCATCAGTTCCCAGATTTTCGAATCTGTGCCTTCCCAAACATAAGTCAAGAAGTTATTGCCGACTTCCCACTGGTTAAATTGGTAGCCGCTTTGTTTGACGCCATCCGGAAGCTTAATGATGTTATCCGCTTTTTTCACATAATGCTTGCCTTCAATACCAAGTGAGATCAGGTTGGCAATATCCTTATCGGTGTACATCAGGTTCATGAATTGCATCGCTCTTTCAGGATCTTGGCTGTTTTTAGTAATAGACATCATAAAGCTTGTGATCGAAACGGATGTTTGCAGGGGCTTCGTCAAACGTACCGCAACCATTTCCTTGCCTGTCAAATTTGTTTCCTGCGCCTCAAAGCCCGGTTTCATGTTGGAAGTGTAAGAGAATGCCTTGCCTGCTTTAACCAGGTCTTTCCCGCCTTCTTGCGAAGTTGCGATATCCTTCATAATATAACCGGCTTGATACCATTTACGAGCCATTGCGACAGCATCTGTAAATTCTTTCGTTTCAAAGAGATTCACGATTTTCGTGCTGTTACCCGGATCAGCGATGACACCCAGATTGTCGCCTAAAGTATCCACGATAGAATTGTACATATTAGTACCCGGCATTAAGCTATTGGCCTGTTGAACCAATGGCGCCATACCTGGCTCGTTATCTTTGATCGTCTGGAATACCGGCTCCAGATCGGCCCAGGTTTTGATTTTGCTCAAATCAATCTTGTATTTGTCAACCAGATCCTTCCGCATGATCAAACCGTTGTCAGACCCGATATCTCTTAAACTTGGAACGCCATATACTTTACCGTCGATTTTGGAGCCGTTTATCAAGTCCATTCCAACTACGTCGACAAGGCTTTTTCCATAATTCTTCAACAGATCATCAAGGGGCTCCAATTGGCCTTTGGCAACCTGGCTTCCGAAGTTACCGATCAGAGAGGAGGAAACCATTAAATCGAGCTTTTCGTTTCCGGCCAGCATCAGATTCGTTTGCTGTTGCCAAGCTGAGATACCGATAGGTATCAGTTTAACGGTAGCATTGATTTTCTCTTTGGTGATTTTACTGATTTCCTCTGCTACCAGGTTCGTATCCGGCATATCGTTCAGCTGCAAATACGCCATTGTGATCTCATAAGGCTTGGAATTAGCCGGTTTTGCGCTGTCAGTCGCCGCTTTGTTTCCTTCATCGCTGCCGCTGCTTCCGCAAGCAGCCAACAGGGTACTCGATACAAGAAGAACGCTTATTAATCCACTAGCTTTTTTCCATTTCTTTTCCATGGTTGTAATCCCCCTAATTAAGCAAAGTATAAAGTCTGATCTATGCTAATCGAATCCGTAGATTCAAGTATAGCCTCGAGTCTTATCCTTTTACAGCGCCAATCGTAAGACCTTTTACGAAAAACTTCTGGAAGAACGGATAAGCGCAGAAGATCGGAATGATTCCGATGACGGCAATCGCCATGCGCACCGATTCCGCCGGGATGTTAGCCGTAGCTTGCGATGTATTTGTCATATTGCTTCTCTGGATAAACTGAAGGTCGGTCAGCATTCGGTTCAGCATATTTTGAATACTGAAGAGCTTGCTGTCGGTTACAAAAATCAACCCGTTAAACCAGTCGTTCCAATACGATATGCCCAGCATAAGTCCTATCGTTGCCAGAATCGGCAGAGATAACGGGAGTACAATACGGATAAAGATTTTAAATTCGGAAGCGCCATCAATGTAAGCCGATTCAATAATCGCCGGCGGAATCGAGGTGCTGAAGAACGTCCGGATCAGCAAAATGTAAAAACCGTTTGTGAGCAACCCAGGAATGATAAGCGCCCAGATCGTGTTTTTGATGTGGAAAAATTCCGTATAAATCAGATAAGTCGATACAAGCCCGCCATTAAAGAGCAAGGTGAAGAATACGAGAAACGACATGACTTTACGAAGCGGCATATCACTCCGGGATAAGGGGTACGCAAGCATGGTTGAGATCGCGAGGCCCACCGCCGTTCCGAAGAGGGTGATAAATACGGTAATCCCGTAGGCCCGGAACAAAGAAGAGGCGCTATTCATCATAAATCTGTAAGCATCCAGGCTTAACGCACTCGGAAATAGCGAATAGCCTTCGTTGATAATGGCCTTCTGGTCAGTAAATGAAGCCATGATGAGCAGAGCAAAAGGGAAAATGCTCACACAGGCCAAGACAATAAAGAGCAGGTTGACTGCATATTGGTTCATGTGGTTCGATTTCATCAAAACATGCTCCTTTCCTTTTAGAATAAAGCTTGATCCGGGCTTTTGCGGCGAATGATAAAGTTGGACACAAGCACAAGCACGAATCCTACGACAGACTGGTAAAACCCTGCTGCTGAAGACATTCCGATGTCGCCCAAGGTCATTAACCCGCGGTAAACATAGGTATCGATAACATCTGTAGTCGGCTGAAGCGGACCTGAATTTAACGGAACTTGATAGAATAAGCCGAAATCAGAGTAGAAGATACGTCCGATACTTAATAGAGCCATAATAACAATTGTCGGCGAAAGCAGCGGAAGTGTTATCGTCCTGATTTGCTGCCATTTGCTCGCACCGTCCAATGTAGCAGCCTCATAATATTCATGATCGATTCCGACGATAGCTGCCAGGAAGATGATACACAAGTATCCGACGTTTTTCCAAATATTCACGATCGTCAGGATAAACGGCCAATATTCCGGTTCCGAATACCACGAAATTGGCTCGATCCCTAACAGCGGTAAAATATGATGATTAATGAAACCGTTCTCCACATTCAACATGGCAAGTGCCAAATATCCGACAATAACCATCGAAATCAGATAAGGAAGCAAAATTACGCTTTGGTAAAAACGGGACATGAAGCGGTTTTTCACTTCATTCAGCAAAATCGCTACGGCAACGGCTAAAGCCAAATTTATTACAATGAAAAATCCGTTGTACAAAATCGTATTTCGGGTAATGACCCAGGCATCGGCCGTTTTAAACAAATATTCAAAGTTTTTAAAACCCGCCCAGTCGCTTCCAAATATCCCTTTGCGGTAGTTAATGTTCTTGAATGCAATGATAACCCCGAACATGGGGAGATAATTGTTAATGATCAAATATATCATTCCAGGCAAGACCATTAGAAATAGTGCTCGGTACCGCTTGAATATTTTCCAGGCTTTGAGCATTGCGCTTGGCTGCTTAACGACTGATGTTCGTTCGTAGATCACTTCCGTTTTTGTGTTCATGCCGTTGTCCTCTCCTTTTCTTACTATAGCTTTATTATAGATGAGGACGGTTAAAGGCTCTCCCTACTAATACGACTTGATAGTTTAGGTTTTCCGACTTTTTATATGAAAAAAGACTCCACGCCCTGTTGCATAGGGGTGAAGTCATTTTAATATTTCCCGCACTGCTTTCTGTATTCATTGGGGGTCATACATTCTGCTTTCTTGAAAATGGTTGAGAAGTAAGAAAGATTCGAATAACCTGCTGATAAAGCTACTTCGATAACGGGTAAATCCGAACCCGCAAGCAATTCCTTGGCGTATTGGATCCGCTGCTGCTGTAAATAGTCGGAAATCGATATGCCTGTTTCCTTTTTAAATACGCGCGTCAAATAATCAGGGTTTAAAAATACGTAGCCTGCAATATCTTCCCTGGATAAATCCGATTCGGAAATATGAGCCGCCACATACTGCTTTACTTTATCGACTACGGACATGCTTCCTTCGGTCGAATGAATCTGGTTCATGGCCACCTCGATGACGTATTGGACCCAATCCTCCAAGGCGGTTATCGATCTTAACACCGACTCCGGCTTTTCCGTGAGCAAATTCGCTGCAAACACTTTATTCGCCTCGAGTCCCTTCATTTGAAGTACAAAGAAGAGCATTTGGAGAAAAGACTGATAAAAGCTGTGCAAGAGCGGGGCGTCGACTCCTTCTCTTGCCTCCCTTAACGATTGAAATAATAACTTAACCTCATTCAGCAGCTTTTCTTTTGCCCCTTGCTTCATCCACTCCGCCCATACCGTCATGGATGGAAGCGTGATTACGAATTCCGCTTTTTTTGCCTCGCGAAGCAAAATGGTTTCATTGACCCTTGAAACATTGTCCCGGTCTAATCCGTTCAATCTATTCATCATAGGAACTACTTCGTGAAGTGAAGCCGGTTCTCCGACGTAACAGCAAAGATCACAGTAGAAGTACTGGTTGCAGGATTGAATATATTCCTCGCACATCTCCCGAAGCTCACGGATTTGCCGTTCGGATTTGCTAGGCATCATGATTAGCAAGCTTCCGCTCTCCGGTGAAAGAATCGCTGCATGCTCGCAGATTTGTGTGATTTTTTCCTCCGCAGCATTCCTTAATGCGTATTCCATGATCCGTTCATCCCGTTGACTCAGACTCTTATACCAACGCCTGACGCGAATCAATATGACGATAAACCGCTTGGATTCCAATGGCATTAGATCATATTTCAATAAGTGCTCCCTTATTTTTTCCGGTGTGGAGGGAATCGATTGCCGGATCAGATCCTCCCAGAAGCGTTCTTTCATCACGGGCTGATGGGATTCCCACAGCCGGTAATAGTGCTTATAGGTTTCTTCGAAAGATAAAAGCTGTTGATCTTTATTGATTTTGGCCAGCACCTTCCGAATCACGTCTTCAAGCTCCCCATAATCCACAGGCTTCAGCAAGTACTCAAAGCTGCCCAATTGGATCGCACGTTTGGCATAGGAGAAATCCGAGTGACACGTTAAAAATATCGTCTCCGTTCTCGGATAATGCTCTCTGACCCACCCCAGTAAATCCATCCCGGTGCCCTGCGGCATTTCAATATCACAAATCATCAGATCGACCTTGGAGGAAGCATAAACCTCTTGTGCCTGCTTCATACTATGGGCAGTTTGAACCGAATCAATATGGAGCTTTTCCCAGTCGACGCCGACCTGTAATCCTCTCACGGCATGTACTTCGTCATCCACAATTAAAATATTCACGATTTTTCTCCCCTCCCATCATGAGATGCTGCAGGAATGCGGATCCATACGCCCGCTCCTTTGCCTTCTGTATGATAGAACCCGATAGCGGCTTTATCTGAATATAGCAAATGCAGCCTTCTTTTGACATTCCAGATTCCGATATGCTCCCCATCTTCGTTAGGCACATCCATGTTTCCCTGCAGCAATTCCAGGATGTGATCCGGGAATCCCGCTCCCGTATCCTCGATGCGGATCGTTACCCATTGTTTCTGCTCGTCTTCCTCCAGATTTACGCATACATCAATTTGAATCGGTTCATCCATATTGACCGCATGTTTAATCGAATTCTCTACCATCGTCTGTATGACCAGCGGAGGAATCTGCAGCGATTGAACAGCTTCCGGCGCGTCGATCCGATAGGTTAAAATTCCCGGGAAACGCAGCTCTTGAATTCGTAAATAGTTTTTAGTATGAAGCAGCTCATCCTTTAGGGTCACTAAATAGGAATTGCTCCGGAACATAAACCGGAAATAGGTAACAAGACATTTGGTCATCTCTTGTATTAGCTTGAAATCTTTTACCGTTGCCAGATTGTAGATGATATTTAGCGAATTCAAAAAAAAGTGAGGATTGATCTGCAGCTGCAAATGCTTGAGCTCCGCATGCTGATGCATTAATTTTTCTTCATAAACGTTTATTTTCAGATCTTGAATTTCAGTAATCATACGGTTAAAGGTATCGTTCATGATCCCAAACTCGGTAGAGGTCGGGTACTGCCCAATTCGGGAGTTCCAACGGCCTTCGCCCAATTTCCGCATGGCCTGGATGATCCGATTGATCGGCAGCAGGAAAACTTTTCTCATATAAATAATGAATAGCAGCAAGAATACGATAGCCCCTATCGAAATCATGGATGAAATTCGTTGTAGGTAAGGCAGGTTCTCCAAAGCGGTTTTCTCGGGGATTAAGGCGAACAAATAAAAGTTGCCTTTATTTGACGGTTCTCCCATGACCATATAATCTTTTTTCTTACCTGAGAGCGTATAAGAATCTGCGTTAAAGTCCAATTGAATGCCTTTTTGGGCGATCAAATCCCCGTGACTCATCGGTTCCAGACGATCAGAAGCTAAAAGTGCCGCGCCGTTTGATCCCAGATTTATGAATTGAAGAGGGATGATAAGCTTCTTTGCATCCACCCATGCCCCGACATATACATTGCCGGTTTTAATGACATGATATACATAATGATTTCCTCCAGACTGCCAAGTAAACCATCGATAAACATTTGGAGCCACTGTGCTGTCCTGCAGCATCCTTACGATCTCTTTGGCCACCTGATCACGTTCCGCCAAACCGCTGCCGAAATTTTGCGTCATTAACAAATCCTTGTTCATCCCGGAATAAATAAAAAACAAGTCGACTCCCTTGTAATAACCGACATTGTCGTTTAGCGTTTGAAATAGCCGAAGTTTAGCTTTCATATAATTATTTTCGTTAGCGTCCCGGTCCGTATCCAAATGCAGCAAATCCAAGTTCGTCTGCGATAAATTGATCAAAAAATTGTCCACTTCCTGCAAATTGCGGTCGATCTGCCCCATATACAGGCTGAGCATGTTTTTATTGGATTGGGCCACCTGGTTTCGAACGACTTGGGTTGAGTAATAGTTGATCACAAGCAGGACGATGATCAGCGGAACGATCGTAAACAACAATCCCGAGAAAAGCTTGACCCGCAAGGAATTCAGCCATAATTTCATTGGTCGCATGAAGACGCTCTCCTTAGTTCTTAGGTGATAAGTCTCCTTATTGTACAACGAGGCAGGAGCAAAATCACCCTGCAGCAAGAAAAGACCATTCCCAGCATGAAGTGCAGGGGTGGTCTTTTCGCTTTAAACCTTCCTCATTCGGACAGCCATATACGGTGTTCCGGGCAGTTCAATCCGGAAGGTTCCCTCATAAGTTCCTTCCTGCTCACGGACAGACATGTTCCACGTGTCGATAACATCCACTTTGTAGCGGATGCCCGGCTTCATGGTGTATGTTCTAAAGCTCGGTTGGTTAAAGCCATAATAGTATAAATAGTATTCATCTTGAACGCCCGCTGACGGGACATCCCATTCGGACTTTAACGGATTCAAGCCTTCCGTTGGACCCTCTTGAATGATTTTATGCAGGAAGCCGATCCGCTCAGGGCTGCTTCCGTACAGCTTGCCCCCTTTGGACCACCATAGGATGTTCTCCGGATGCAGGTAGGTTTCGCCGTGGCCGACATAACCGCCTCGGATGGCGCCTTCCCAGAAGCGGCGTACCATTTCCTGACCGGAAATGTTGCCCCAGCCTTGATCAATGTTGCCTTCATACGCGCATTCGTCAATCACGATAGGCTTCTGCCATTTCTCCCGCCATTCGTTCGTGTTTTCCGCAGTCCGGTAAACGTCGATTCGTTGAATGCTGCAGTGCGTTACCCAAGGCCGGCTGTAATCGTAGAAGCCGAAGCAGTTGTGGATAGAGATCAAATGACGGTTGGGGTCATTCTCCGTTACGATCTTCGCGAAGCGTTCCCAATCCTCTTCCTCTTTGGCCCACATCAGATCATACTCATTGGCGAGCGACCACCAGACATTGCGATATGCGGAGAGACGGGCCGTCAAATAACGCAGGTAGCGGTCATCTGCCGACTTCGGCATTTCAGAGAAGCCCCAGCGGTCGTAGGCATGGAATAAAATCAGATCCGCCTCGATGCCTAACTCCCCAAGGTCGGCGATCCGCCGTTCCAAATGCTGAAAGAACATTGGATTGAAGCGTGTATAATCCCAGCCTTCCTCGACTGAACCCTCGTAAGGATAGTAGACCGGCTCATTCGCGTTGAATTGATAGGATTTTGGAAAGACGCACATGCGCATCTTATTGAAAGGGGCCGATTTTAGCGTAGCCAGCGTTTCTTCCTCCAGCTCTTCGCCTTGATGGGTCCAGACGTAACAGGTGGTCCCGACTGGAATATAAGGCGTCCCATCCTCGTAAGCGAAATGGAAGGTATGCTTGACCCGTACCGGTCCATGATTTCCCTCAATTGCCGGTGTGCATATAAACTGCCCGGTGAGCTCATTTAGCGAGCGCGCGTTGCTGTAGGTTCTGTACGTCCAACTACCTTCCGCATCCGGCATGAAGCGGATCCGGTAAATACCATCCCCTTCATAAAATCCCTGCGTGCGCACAACCCGGCCTTCATTGCTGAATTCGGCCTCCAAGCTTACATCCACGAACGGATTTCCGTGCTTTGGCCCTTGGAGTGTCAGCTCAAAGATACCCCATTTTTCGGCTTGATCCGATGCTTTAACAGTCGCCGACCCTAAAGCTACAGATTCTCCCTCATAGTCGGCGGCGGGAGTAATCTCTTCATCCACTTCTTCTATAGGTATCGGAGCTAACTCCGAAAGAATGGTCTCCAACAATTCCGGCGCGATCATCCATGCTTGATTGGCTACGGAAAACGAAGGCAGTGTATACTTTTTGATGAACGAAAGATAAGGGGAGTCCGCAAGATGCGGAAGGTACTTCAACAGTACAGCTCGACCCGTAGGATTCGCCCATATTTCACCTATTTTCGACTGTTCATTAAACGGCATTTTCTACGCCTCCATCTCTATTATCCGCACCTAATACCGATGCTACCGCGCGATGCCATCCGGCAAGATGCTGTTCGCGCACTTCAGCCTGCATCTTTGACTCATAGGTGATATAAGCTTGGCTGCGATCCTTGATTTCTTCCAGGGATAACCAGAAACCGACCGCTAGCCCTCCCAAATAAACCGAACCCATGGCCGATAGCTCGGCGACCTCCGATTTGACGACGCTCCGCTCCAGCATATCTGCCTGGAACTGCATGAGCATCGTGTTATCGGAAGCGCCCCCGTCCGTGCGCAGCTCCTTCAGCTCAATGCCGGATTCCGCTTGCATCAGCACGACCGCATCTTTCACTTGGTAGGCAATGCTTTCGAGTGCAGCCCGGATAATATGCGCCCTGCCGGTTCCCCGGCTCATTCCCGTAATCGCCGCACGGGCATAAGGATCCCAGTAGGGAGCGCCCAATCCGACGAATGCCGGAACCAAATATACACCTTCGTTATTCGGAGTACGAGCCAGCAATTCCTCCATCTCCTCAAAGCTGCTAAAGAGGCCCAATTGGTCACGTACCCATTTGATCGTATCGCCCGAAGTGCGGATAATCGCTTCGAGCGCATAAGTAATTTTACCGCCCATCCCCCATGCAATGGCCGTGACCAGCCCGTTTCCAGGTTGAATGTGCTTCTCGCCGACGTTCATAAGCACAGAAGTGCCGGTCCCGTACGTCGCTTTGGCCATACCGGAATCAAAGCATTGATTGCCGAATAAAGCGGCTTGCGAGTCGCCTATGATTCCGGAAATCGGAATTTTCTCCGGGAATAGCTCAGGATCCTGTGTATAGCCGAAAATCTCGTCCGACGATTTGACCTCCGGAAGCAAGGCAGCCGGAACCCTAAACCTATGACACAACTCATCATCCCATTCTAAGGTATGTATATTGAATAGAGATGTCCGGCTTGCATTTGTATAGTCGGTGGCATGAACGCTGCCCCCGGTCAGCTTCCATAGAAGCCAGCTGTCCATCGTACCGGCCAGCAGCTTTCCTTGTACCAGCTTCATTTTCGCGTCTTCTGCATGCTCCAATATCCATTCCCACTTGGTTGCAGAGAAGTAGGGGTCAAGCAGAAGGCCGGTCTTGGCGCGAACGGTTTCTTCCATACCGGCAGCTTTCAGCGCGGCGCACCGGTCCGCTGTCCGCTGACACTGCCAGACGATAGCCGGATAGACGGGTAGACCCGTTGTCCGGTCCCATACTACGGCCGTTTCCCGCTGATTGGTGATCGTTAAAGCCACCAGCTGACCGGCTTCAATGCCGGCCGATTGAAAGGCCTGGCGGGCTGTTATCTTGACATTATTATAGATCTCAATTGGATCATGTTCTACCCAGCCGGGCTGCGGATAGCTCTGCTTATGCCCACCCTCGCTCCGGGCAATGATCCTGCCGGAACGGTCTACGATTAAAGCCTTCGTACGTGATGTACTCTGGTCTATGGCCAGAATGAAAGTTCCAGTCATGCTTCGGCCACCTGCTTGCCGATCATTTCAAGCGCAACGCGCTTTAGATTGTCGGGGGTAAGGCCGTAATGGTTGAAAACCTCCGCTGTTTTACCGGCGATCGCAGGTTCGTCCGGAATGCCGAGAATGCGCATCGGCACCGGTTGATGTTGAACGACCACTTCAGCGACTGCGGCACCTAGGCCGCCGAAAATGCTATGCTCTTCAACCGTAATAATATGCCCTGTTTCCCGGGCAGCCCGGATTACCGCTTCTTCGTCAAGCGGCTTGATCGTATGCATATTGATGACGCGACAGGATACCCCCGCCTCTTTGAGCGCTTTCTCTGTATTAAGGGCTACCCGAACGGTTTCACCTGCAGCAATGATCGTCAGATCCGTTCCTTCATGCATCGTTACCGCTTTTCCAATGACGAATTCATAGTCATCGGATTCGTAAACATCCTCCACTGCGTTCCTGCCGATCCGTACGTAAACGCCGCCATGGTGCTCAACCAAAGCCTCGGTCATTCTCTTGGTCTCGTGACGATCCGCAGGCAAAATTACCGCAAGTCCGGGAATTGCCCGGGCAACCGCTATATCCTGAACGGAGTGGTGGGACATGCCGAGAGCGCCGTAGCTCACTCCTCCGCTAATGCCTACAAGCTTCACGTTGGTTCCGGAATAGGCCACATCCACTTTAATCTGCTCAATGCTCCGCATACTTAAGAAACAAGCCGGCGATGTGACGAACGGCTTCTTTCCGCTGTGGGCAAGCCCTGCCGATATGCCGACAATATTTTGCTCGGCGATACCAACTTCTACGAACTGTTCGGGAAAAGCCTTGGCGAAAGGCGCCATCGCGGCTGAACCCCTGGAATCGCTCGCTAGAACCATGATATCCCGATCGGTTTCAGCCAGATTTAATAAGGTCTCGCAAATAACCTGACGGTTAGGAATCGTATTCATCATCCGCGCACCTGCCCTTCCAGTTTCAATTGCTCAAGAGATGCGGAGAGCTCGGCCAAAGCTTGTTCGAGCTCCGCATCGTTCGGCACGTGATGATGCCAAGCAGGCTTATTCTCGGCAAAGGAAATTCCCTTGCCTTTCACCGTATTGGCCATGATCAGTGTAGGCTTGCCGGGTACAGTTGGTACGGACCCAAAGGCTTCAACCAGAGCTTCCATGTCGTTACCGTCAATGGAAATAACGTTCCAGCCAAACGCCGCCCATTTCTCCTCAAGCGGCTCAAGCCCCATGACTTCTTCCGTGCTGCCGCTGATTTGCAGGCGGTTCCGGTCAATAATGCCTACGAGATTATCGAGCTTATAATGAGGGCCGGCCATAGCCGCCTCCCAGACGGAGCCTTCCGCCTGCTCCCCGTCGCCCATAAGACAAAATACCCGGTAGCTTTTGCCGTCTCGTTTAGCCGCCAGCGCCATGCCAACGGAAATCGCAAGCCCATGCCCGAGTGCGCCGGTATTCATTTCAATCCCCGGCACCTTATTGTTGGGATGGCCGATCAAACGTGTTCCGAACTGGCTGAAAGTCGCTAATTCTTCTTTCGGGAAGAAACCCTTGTCTGCGAGAATACACCATAAGGACTCCACGGAGTGGCCCTTGCTCGCGATGAAGCGGTCCCGCTCTTCCCATTTCGGATTTTTCGGATCGATGTTCATGATTTTATAATATAAGGCCGTTATAATGTCCGTATTGCTGAGGGAGCCGCCGGTATGTCCCGTATTCGCTCCGTGAATCATTTTGAGCAGATCCATTCGGATCTGGATGGCTTTTGTTCTCAGTTCGTGATGGTTCACCATAGTAACCTCCTTCGTAAGCATTTAGTTACAGGTCAGACCCGCGCAGCCAAGCCTGAATCTCTTGCACCGTCGGATCCACCGGATCCGGGGCAAGACCTGGAATATATTGGCACGCTTCGTAAAGAGCCGGGATCACATTGGCATGGATACCAACGGAATGATGAACGTACGGACCTTTGACAAGCTTCTCTTCCCATAATGGCCAGTCGTTCACTTCTACCCAAACGTAGGAGCCGCGTGTATAAGGTCCTTGTATACCGCGAGCACGCCCTAAAAATAGTTGATATTCCCCATGATCGCCGTCAAAACGGACCAGTGTCATACCGCCGCCTTTGATCTCGCCTTCGTGAGTTCCCGGCGCATGGTCATCGAACAAGAAGTGCTTGCGCAGCTTCGGCTTATCCTCTACGGAGAGAGACACTGGGAAATTGCCGCAGTGGAACAGCAGCTCACCGTTGGGATTCTCCGGATGCCGGACCGTCAAGTCGGCAAAGAATGTTGGAGCTTGGTTCATCGAAGCAGCCTGAACCATGGTGGAGGTAATCGCGCCATGAATGTCGGTTTCGCACGTCACTGGAATCTGTTCATCCGTAAGAATCGCATTCGCCAGACAAGGCATAATTCCTATTGCTTCCTGAAGGGAAGACCAACACTGGATGGCAATGGCGGTGCTGCCGGTTTTCGTCGCGTATTGTTTCATGGCCACCTTTAGTGCTGCAATGCGTCTGACATCATCCTCGGTAACCTCGCTGTAATCCAGCTTTTCTTTAATATAAGCAACGGCTTCCTTGAGCTCTGCGCTATCTCCTTTTTCAATTTGCTTAGAAGTCCGTTGAATATCCACCAGCGTAATAGGATGAATCTCGATACCGAACCGCTCGAGTAGCTCTCCCTCGTTGCACATCATTGTATAGAAGGAAGCCGGCCTTGGTCCGATCTGTAAAATACGCAGGTTGCGGAACTGTCTGACCACGTTGGCAGCGGCAATAAAATTTGTAAATCCGCGTTCAAAGATCGGATCATCCACCCGGCTGTTCGTCACATAAGTGAACGGCACATTAAAACGGCGAAGCACTTTTCCTGTGGCGAAAAGACCGCATTGAGTGTCCCGCAGACGCATACCGTCCTCAAGCGGCGACTCATCGCGAGGCCCCCACAAAAGTACAGGCTTTCCAAGCGCTTTTCCGACCCGGGCTACGGTATCTTCGGTGCCAAAGTTGCAATGCGGAAAAAAGACCGCATCCACCTTTTCCTGCTTGAACCGCTCAATAATCGCCTCCGCGTTGATGTGATCATCGTAAAGCAGTCCCTCAGAATTGAGTCCCTCCAAGTCTACGATGTCGATGTCCAAGCCGAAGCTCTCGATTTTCTCCCGGATTTGAACCTTATACTTAAATGCGTCTTCAGCGCTAAATACAAAACGGCGTGTAGGGGCGTATCCCAATTTAAGCTTCTTCATGTCATGTCTCCTTTAAAAAAATTCACTAAACAAAACATAAACAAATTTACTAAACCAGTATAAACTTATTTCTTGGAAATGTTTTATAATCTCATCCTAACACTCGTTATTTTGGGTGTCAACGACTTATTTAGTTGTTTTTTTATAAATTTTTAGTCAATAATAAGCTAAACTTAACTAAACAAATTCATATCTCTACCTTGTATAACTCAGTCATTCAGTGTAAACTAAACTTACTCAACGAATTAGTTAGTACGAAACGAGGAACCAAACAATGAAGATGGAAGATATCGCAAAAATCGCAGGCGTTTCAAAATCGGCCGTATCCCTCGCTTTCAGCGGAAAGCCAGGAATCAGCCTGGAAACCCGTGAACGTATCCTGCAGATCGCACAGGAAAGCGGATACCTCCCTAAAGGAAAATCCCCGACCTTGGACCATACAGCTAAATCCCTTACCTTTTTAGTCATTGCAAATTCGGGAATCGTACTGGAGCAGTATTATCAACAGCCTTTTTTCAGAGAACTGATTCACTTCATTGAGGAAAGATGCCGCGCAAAGGGCTATTCCTTGCTTTTTTCCTCGATTGATATGGAGTTTTTTGATAGGGATATCCGGATGGTTGCAGAGGAGAAGAAAAGCAATGGGGTTGTCTTACTAGGAACGAACTTAGATCGGGAGCAAATCGCAGATATTGCCGGTAAAATTCAACCGCTTGTCGTATTGGACACCTGCTTCGATACGCTGCCGATTCATTTTGTAGAGATTAACAATTTTATGGGCGCTTATCAGGCCGGCAACCATCTCTGTAAAATCGGGCATAACGATATCGGCTATATTGAATCCAATGTCCGGATTCATAATTTTGAGGAGAGAAAGCGCGGTTTTACCGCGGCTATACATGAGCATGGCAGAGAGATCCCGGACACTCACAGATTTTCCGTAGCGCCAACGATTCTCTCCTCCCAGGATTCGCTCAAAGCTCAGCTAGAAGCGTTCTTAAAGAAAGGAAACCGCCTGCCGACCGCAGTATTTTGCGAATGCGATTATATCGCAATAAGCGCCATGAAAACACTTCAAGAGCTTGGATACCGGGTTCCGGACGACGTATCGGTCATCGGGTTTGACAATATTACGGAAGCGGTCATTGTTTCTCCGGAATTAACGACCGTCCATGTTGAAAAACAGAGAATGGCTTATCTCGCTGTGGACCTTCTTATTGAATCCATTGAGCTGGAGCAAAGCGCCGGAACGAAGATCAGGGTCGATACGCATTTTATCGAGAGACAATCCTCTCGGGTAAAATGAGATAAAAGGGGCCGTCCCTCAGCCATGTTTGATGGCTTTTGGGACAGCCCCTTCGATTGTCGACAAACTTAATCCGAATCTTATTTGAGTCGAACTAAGTAGATAATAACTTTCTTCCTTTGCGAAAAAGAAGAGTTAGCATCCATGGGATCGCAATAATAAGCACAAGCACAATAAGGTTATACAAGTTGAAAAGCGCGATGGAGCCGGGCAATTTCACTTTGAATTTCCACATGGACAATAGCGCCGGATGCATTAAATAAACACCAAAGGATACCGCGCCGAGCGATGTAAGAAAGCTTGCCAACCGGTCCGCATTCTTCTGGAGCAGCTGCGCCAGCCAAATGAAGCTTACGCCGATGCCGATGCTGTAGAGCACCCACAATACCTCATACCACGTATTATCGATCCTGTATCCCTTTAGAGCCCCGACAAACAACATGACATAGGCAATGCCACTCAGTATCGTAGATGGAAGCACCCAGCCTTTATTGCGGTCCAGCCATGCCCGAAAAGCCGGATAATGAATGCCGATAGCCCCACCCACGAGGAAGTAACCGAAATACGTGATGCAAAGCTCAGGCTTATGGCTAATGGTGCCAAACCAATGACTGTAGACATAGACGCCCGCCTGAATCAATATTCCCCATAGCGCCATCGTTCGTCTAAACCATAATAGCTTCCGTGCTGCCCACACTAGTAATGGGAATAGCAAATAGAACTGAACGATAATGATCATAAAATAAAGATGATAACCGGAGTCCGCCCACTTCAGCTGCTCCAGAAACACGGAAGGCTCCACCTTAACAGGATGTCCGGGCGTCCATAACCAGGGATTATAAATATAATAGAAAAAAGACCAAACGATATAGGGAACCAATACCTGACGCACTCTCTTCCAATAGAAGATTCCCGCTTGTCCGGCGCTCCAATTATCGATATAAATATAAAACAATACAATTCCGCTAATAAAAATAAACACAGGTACGGCAAAATAGCTGACTTTGTTCAAAATAATGCTGAATAACTGCGTGCTGCTCCCAATCAAAGCCGGATCCACGGTGCTGTCTGCTGTCACATGGATCAGAACGACAGCTATAATCGCTAGCGCCCGGACGATATCAAGCTCTGTAATTTTTGCTTTAGCCATAACGGTTTTTGTCCTCTTTTCTTCATCAATCCCCTTTTTACTATAATGAGTTTCGTTAGCTAACGCAACTCATGCATAGGGTTCAATATTTAGGGGAAAATGATTCCGTTCAAATACTCAATCATGGAGGGAACCATGAAGCATCTGCTTGTTTATGCGCATCCGAACCCAAATAGCTTTAATCACGCTATACTTGACACATCGACTAAAGCATTAGAAGCAAAAGGCCATGAGGTGACCGTTCGCGACCTCTACCAAATGAATTTCAATGCTGTATTGACATCCGAGGATATGGCGGCTTTGCGTTCGGGGCAAACTCCTGAGGATATCCGGAAGGAACAGGATTATATCGCCGGGGCGGATTGTATAACTTTTATCTATCCCGTTTGGTGGACGGGGCTGCCGGCCATTCTTAAGGGCTATGTAGACCGTGTGCTATCCTACGGATTCGCCTATGCATATGGATCAAACGGGAATATTGAAAAACTGCTTACCGGCAAGAAGGGCTTGCTGATCAGCACCCATGGAACGCCAAGCGATATTTACGAATCCATCGGCATGACTCAGTCTTTGAAGCAAACGTCGGACGGAGGCATTTTTGATTTTTGCGGTATTGAAGTCGTAAATCACCTCTTCTTCGGCAGTGTTCCTCAGGTTGATGACGCAGCACGAAAAGGCATGTTGGCACAAGTGGAACAGACTTTTCAAACCCACTTCTGATCCGCATACGGGGTTGAGAAGCGGAACGATTTTTCTCAAGTTCATGAATTATGAAGCAAATAAAAGGCCGCCCCATCGTAGATCGCTCTACTGTCGGGACGGCCTCTTATTTATTTCAACATGCTCTCTAGAGGCTCCGCAATAATGCGCTGAACATCCTCCAGCACAACCGACAAGCGGCGCTCCGCATCAAACAAACGGCCGATGTTCGGATTCAGCGCAAGCACCTCGTACAGCTTCTGCATTTGTTCCATTTCCTCTTGCGGCGGCATTTCGCCGGCCATCATCTTTTGCTGAAATTCCGTTTGGCGTTTACGAAAATCTTCCAGCATGTTTTTGGCGGACGGATCTGCATCCACCTTGGCGCGAATATCTTTCATTTCCATATACTCGCTGCTCTCTTTAATCGCTCTTGCCAGGTCGTAAGCTTTGTCATGCACATTCATCTACGATACCCCCTAATTGATGTTTTAAAAATATAATCAGATTTTTATACGCTAACTAATCATTTCCTTTTTTCGGTTGGGCTCTTCCCACGGCACTTTCAAGCAGTTTCTTAAGCACCACTGGATTTATGTCCTCATACAATGGAGTAGTTTACTTTGCTTAAACAGCAATGCCATTTTTGATGCTGGAAGGAGTGTTCGCTATTGACCAGGACGAAAATTGGGATATCGATTCAAGGCACCAGCATCTATTTGGATGATCGGACCGTTGTTCTAAGTGAAGCCATTGCAAAAAAATGGAAAATCCCAACCAATCAAACGATAACCTTGCGTTTTGGCTCTGTCAAGCAGGATATCAAAGTCATTACCGCCTCCATTAAGAACAGCTTGCGTGTAAACCCTGCTCTGGCATCCAAACTCGGTCTTCATCAAGGATCGAAGCTCTGTCTCCATTATAGGCAAAGCAGCAATACCTTGTCGATCGGACCGCTGATTGGAGTAATGGTCAGTCGTGTTTATGCCGGCTCTTCGGATCGTCCATTTGGCGCCATTACTGCCTTTTGCAAGGAAATGACAGCGGCATGTGAAAAGTTTGGCGCTTTTGTGTGCTTTTTCCCTCCCGGCGAAATGCGTGGGACCGCTCAATCCGTGTCCGCATATTCGTACGCCAATGGTGCATGGAGCAAAAAAACGTTTCCGATTCCAAATGTGATTTATAACCGGCTCACTTCGCGTAAATATGAGAACCTGAAACATGTTCAACAGTTCCTAAGCGAAGTTAAATCCCGATATGGCACGGAAGTTTTTAATGAAAAATATTTAGACAAAACGGAAGTATTCGAGGCGCTGCGTAAAGATAACAGCCTTCACGGTTATTTGCCGGAATCCTACCTGTTTAAAAACTACCAAATGCTAAAGTCCATGTCCAGCCGACATCCCGTGCTTTTCCTGAAACCCATCACGGGAAGCCTCGGCAAAGGCATCATTCGGATTCGCCGGGAAGCCGGAGACACTTACACGTGTCATTTCACCAATCTTGGCGGTGTTCGCAAACAATCCTTTCCAACGCTCACGAGCGCATTTCAAGCGTTATCCGGCAAGCTGAAAACGCAGCGCTACCAGCTCCAACAAGGCCTCGACCTCATTACATCAGCGGGCAGACCTGTCGACTTCCGGGCGCTCGTGCAGAAGGGGCCGCTCGGGCAGTGGTCCATCACCTCGATTGTCGGCCGAATCGCCGGAACTCAGCACTTCGTATCCAATTTGGCGAGAGGCGGTACGCTTAGCACCGTCCCGAACGCACTCGCCAAATCATCGTTAAGCGCCAAATCCCGCGTCCTTGTGTCCGGGCGATTGCGCAAGGCTTCCTTGGACATAGCTAAGGGGATCGAAGCGCAGATTCCGAATCATTTCGGCGAGCTGGGCATTGACCTTGCCGTGGATAATCACGGGAAAGTATGGTTGCTTGAGGTAAACTCCAAACCATCCAAGGATGATAATACACAATTAAACGTGGAACGTAAAATCCGCCCTTCTGTGAAGCAACTCGTGCAATACTCACGCTTTTTAGCCAAGTTTTGAGGTGAAATTATGCAGACACGTCCCTTACTTGGAATCATGGTGACGGAACTGAATCGGAAGCTGCCTTTTGCGAATTCAGCTTTCTACGAGCGCCTTTCAAGCCTAGGCGCCAAGGAAGACCTGGATGTGTTCGTCTTCTCGCCGAATCGGATCGATTGGGAGAAACATACGGTGACAGGACATACGTATGTCCTGGAGAGCAAGGAATGGGTCACGAGCCTCTTCCCTCTGCCTTCTCTCATTTATGACCGGTGTTTTTTTAACAACAGGGCCAGCTATCATCAGTACCGCTATCATGTACGCAAACTGCGCGCTATGCCCGGCATACGCTTTCTGGGGTATGGCCTCAGCGGCAAATGGGACGTTCAACAAATTTTACAAAAAGACGACGTACTTCAGCCTCATTTACCGGAAACACGCAAACTTGCACACGGGCATGACCTGTGGAAATGGCTGAATGAGAAATCGGACGTCTTTCTTAAACCTGTGGGCGGCAGCCATGGAAAAGGTGCCCTCCACATTCGGAAAGTCGTGTCCCCCTCTGAGGGACAGCTTTTCATTGTAGAGGGGCGCAACGCCAAAAACCTGCCGATCCACCGGCAATTTAAGCAATTTGATGCTTGCTGGCAATGGCTGCGCAGCTTAATCGGCTATCGGCCCTATTTAATACAGCAGTACCTTCCCCTACTTTCGACGGAAGGCATGGCCTATGACGTTCGTTCCCTCGTGCAAAAGAACGGATTCGGATCATGGGAGAACACCGGCATGGCCGTGCGCCTCGGCAAACCCGGAAGCGTCACCTCGAATCTGCATGGCGGAGGGTCGGTTGAAGAGGTCTCCTCCTTTCTGAAGCAGCAGTTTGGAGAGCTCAAGGCTGAAGAGCTGATTGCCGATCTCATCAGGCTCTCCAGCCGCATCCCGCCGGTTCTGGAAGCCCATCATGGACGATTGGCTGAGCTTGGCATTGATCTGGGTATCGACAGCTTCGGCCATATTTGGGTTTTAGAAGTAAATTCAAAGCCGGGCCGCACGATTTTTGCGCAAATGCGCAACGAGAAAGCTCGCATAAAGTCCTTATCGAATCCGATCCGCTATGCCGGATTTCTACTACACAAGAAGCTAGCGCAACAAGTTTAGGAGGGTAACCTAATGAGTTTGACAACGTGCATGCTCCACGCCGTACAACGAAAAGATCGATCGGTCTACCTCACAAGTGAACTCGCCAAAGCTTTACGGTTAACCGGCGCCAAATCCGTAACTGTAAAGGTCGGCAGCAAATCGGCAACCCTTCCGGTTCGTCTGATCAAAAAGGCTGGCCAGCATATGTACATCCCGCTCACGCTGATGAGCATCTTACGCATACCTAGAGTTGGCAATGTTTTGGCTGCTAGCAACGGCAACAAAGAACTTCGTCTTGGTCCCTTGATCGGCATTTTGACGAATGTGACGGGCAGCTCCACAGCTCCCTTCGGATCTAAAACCGGTTTTATCCGGCAAATCATGAATACAGGGTCATCCAAATCTTTCCATTTCGCCTTTAGTCCACGAGATGTGAATTGGGCACAAGAAACGGTCTCCGGCATTCTCCTCAAAAGCGGCGGCGGTTGGGTCCGCAGAACATTCCCCTTACCGGATGTCGTCTATAATCGTCTATCCAGCAGGAAGGCTGAAAAAACGGCCGGCATTCAGGGATTTAAAGAACGCTTCGTGCGTAGAGGCATCCCCCTCTTTAACTGGAGCTTCTTTGATAAATGGGACGTCTACAAAATGCTCGATGGCGACGAAGTGTTCAAATTCGTTCCTGAATCCCGCATCAATCCATCTGCGGAACAGATAAAAGAAATGCTTGATAAACATAAGTTCATTTACTTAAAGCCGACGGCAGGAAGTCTGGGCATTGGTATTTATCGCGTGACGTATAACCCCAAAAAAGGGTATTTTGTCCGCTATCGCAAAACCGGTAAAAATGTGCTCATCCGTTACGCCAAGTTCGATGGTCTTATGAGGATGCTCGGGACAGGGCGAGGCCGATTAACGAATTACGTGGCGCAACAAGGTATCCGTTTGATTGAAATTGACAGCTGCCCGATTGATTTCCGCTTCCATATGACGAAGAACGGCAACAATAACTGGGTTGTAGCCGCCATAGGAGCCAAGAAAGCCGGCAAGGGCAGTGTGACCACACATATCCGCACCGGCGGCCAGTTGATGACACCGGAGCAGGTGCTGCGTCAAATCTATGGCAGCCGTGCCGAACAAGTCCTTACGAATGCCAAAGAAACGGCCGTTAAGCTGGCGGAAGGTATTGAAAACAACTACAATCACTTGCTCGGTGAGCTTGGATTCGATATCGGTATCGATCAGAATGAGAAAATTTGGATGTTCGAAGCGAACGCGAAACCGGGAAGATCGATTTTCAAACATCCGTCCTTAAAGGCTGGGGATATCGCTTCACTAACGAATATCTATGAGCATTGCCTTTACTTGAGTCGTTTCCGATCAAGGAGGGAGAACTGATGGGATTCTTCCTTCACGAGATTGGGCGAAAACCTTCTCTAGCCATTCTGACGGTTAAAGACAATAAACGAGTGTTTCGCGGGAATCTGGACAATTTTCTGGATTTAATCCGCACCGGGGATCGGTTAGGTGTAGACGTCTACGTCGTGACGATCTCTGATTTTAGCCTAACAACCCCCCGGATGAATGGCTATCGCTACGATTTCACCAAAAAAAGATGGAGACGGGAACTCGTTCCCTCTCCCCAGGTCATTTATAATCGGATCCCTTATCGCAAAATGGAGATGCGGCCGGAAGTCCAGCAGACGATCCAAGCCTGTAATCGAAGCGGCGCTGTCCATCTCTTCAACCCTTCCTTTTTCAATAAATGGTCGCTCTTCGAATGGCTCAATAACTCCAGGGAGAGTAAACCGTTTATTCCGGACACGATGCAGTTAAAATCTGCTAACGATTTGAAGCAATTATTGCGAAAGCACCCTGTGCTTTACTTAAAGCCTGTCAAAGGGAAGGCGGGAAAAGGGATCATGCGCATTGATCGAATCACCAATAAGAACAATGCTCATGATTACAGGCTGAGCCGGCAACATAATAAACAGATGACCTATACCATGCACAACTCGGTCGACGATCTCTGGAAAGAGTGGAATAAACGTCACGGATCGGAAGATTATATCGCACAACAAGGTATTGCGCTTACCCGCTTCAACCATAGGCCCTTTGATTTGCGGGCGCTTATCCAGAAGACTTCTAAAGGTTTATGGAGCGTTTCCGGCATCGGAGCTCGTGTTGCCGGTAAGTCCAGTATTACAACGCATGTGCCGCGCGGCGGTTCGATCGACGACCCTAGTAAACTGCTTGCGCATGCTTTTGGCGCCAAGGAAGCGAAGCATATTCTAAGTCGGGCAAGGAAAGCAGCCGTTACGCTCGCCAAGCAGATTGAACGAGCATCCGGGAATCAGCTTGGGGAAATGTCCATGGACCTAGGCGTCGATACCGACAAAAACATCTGGTTCTTCGAAGCGAATTCCAAACCGATGAAATTCGACGAACCGCAGATTCGCAAAAAATCTCTTGAACGTATTATCGGATACAGCCAATATCTGATCAATCATGGAAGAAGAAGGTGATTATGCTTGGCTCCACAACGACTGGGCGTACTCGCTATTTATTTAAGCAAAACTCGGCTGGAGGAACTCTCTTTTTTCCGAAAGCTGAGCCAAGAGGGAAAAAAGCTGGGGGTTCAAGTCGAGGTGTTTACGCCGGACGATGTAGAGAGCAATACATCTGTCCGAACTTTGACCTATGATGCTCAAATCGGGAAATGGATTCGCAGGCGCACCTCCTTCCCTCCCGTCATTTACGACCGCTGCCGCTATAAAGCTGCAGCCAATTATCGAATGCTGCAAGCTTTCCGCAAAAGTCATGCAACGCTTATTTATTTAAGCAGACCTTTGGCAAATAAATGGAAAATGCATCAAGTGCTTACTGAAAGTGAAACAATTCGCAAATATGTCCCTGCCACGGTTCGTTACAGTACGACTCAAGAGTTGATGCGCGCTATCAAGAAGCATAAACTCATTTACGTCAAACCGAAGAATGGAACCGGGGGCAGAGGTATTCTGCGCATCGAACAAATCGGCAACGACTTGTATTTATTACAGGGACGCAGTCAGCAGCGTACCATTCTGGCTCCTTTTCGCGCATCGGAAAAACAGCTCATGATCAAACTCCATACGCTGAAGTTAAGTCCGGACTTCGTCGTGCAGCAAGGCATCCCGCTAACCTTGAAAGACGGACGCGTGCATGATTACCGATTGCTCATTCAAAAAAATGGCCGCGGTGAATGGGAGGTCACCGGATGCGCAGGCCGTATCGGCCCCCCCCGCAGCATTACGTCGAATCTGCATGGCGGAGGCAGCGCCGTCTCCTTAGATCGGCTGTTATCATATCGCTT
The DNA here is from genome assembly GCF_014534655.1 of Paenibacillus sedimenti. Classification (GTDB taxonomy): domain Bacteria; phylum Bacillota; class Bacilli; order Paenibacillales; family NBRC-103111; genus Paenibacillus_E; species Paenibacillus_E sedimenti. Next base: position 169,716 of record NZ_JACVVD010000008.1, on the reverse strand, counting down.
CTCCTCGCAAGCTAAGATCAACGAGATTAAAAAAGAAATGAACAGCTTCGCTTATAAGCTCGCCGCATTTTTGGAAACGAAATTCGGCAAGCTGTGTGAATTAGGCATGGATATCGCCGTCGATCCGAACGGTCAGATCTGGCTGCTGGAGGTAAATCCGAAGCCTTCCCGTGAAGTTTTCCGGAGAATTGGTCAAAAAGAGACCTATCGGAAGGCGGTTACACGCCCGCTGGAATACGCGCTATGGATGATGAGGGAAGGTAAGAAAGATAGTACGACATCGTCTATCGAATCTGATACGAATGAGGTTATTGAATAAAATAATAGCAAACGAACGGAACCACGCTGCATTCGCAATAAGGGTTCCGTGTTACATATGTGATTTACCTGAATCGGGTCTCTCATGAATGACTTTGCAATTCCTGTACCTTATCATCTTCGTCAATCGTTCATGCAGATACTTCATCAGCGCTGTACTTGTACAAGCCCCCCCTCCAACAAACTTCAAAAAGAAAAGATCGATTCGGGCAGCCCAAACTTCGGGCTTGAATCGATCTAACATTCTCCTCAATATCTTTACGCGCCTGTTCCTACTTTGTTTGCCCCTGCTTCCATACCGTCAGGATCAAAGGTGATTGTGGCGCTAACCAGCGTCGTGGATATCGTGAAATCTCCGGTTATACTGTTGCCGCCGCCGGCATTCGTCTTGGAGGCACTGGTAGGAGCCACTAAGCAAGTATCCCCGTTGATCAGACTTCCTTCGTTTCTAATGATGTTAAAAACTCCTACAAAAGAAGGCATAGTATCAGCACCCTTATCGTCAATGTGCTATAGTGTATGCCCATTATGAAGCCCTTGCGACAACCGTTTTACGATTAAAGATATACTAGTAACTCATCGAAACTTTTAATGCGGATATGAGCGCCTTCGAGCTCGCCTTTCTCCCGGAAACCGGCGTAATCGCAGGCTGCAACCGTCAAACCATTCCGGAGTCCCGCTTCCACATCGGAGGAACGGTCACCGACCATCCACGCCGACTGAATGTTGTGAGTTTCCAATAACAATTTCACCAAATCGACTTTCGACTTCGTTTGATATTCGCCCGCGCTGTACAATCCTTCGAACAGCTCCCCGATACCTTTGGCTTGTACCACATGCTTGACGTAATCCTCGAGCCCATTGCTCGCCACAAACAAGCGAATTCCCTTGGCATGCAGCGCCTTTAGCGTTTCAGCAACGCCATCATACAACACGCCTTCGCCTTGCTTCAGCCCTTCCATTTGATAATGCAGGAGAAGCTTGTCCGCCTGAAGCCTCGCTTCCATAGACGCCTCCGGCATAACTCGCTGCCAGATATGCTCGAGCAGCATGCCAAGCGCTCCCAAAATGAGTTCTTCCGGTGGCGTTTCTCCTTTAAATAAACCCTTCTCGCGAAGCTCCTCAAACGTTGCATGATAAGCAGGCAGCAGCAATGTTTCCGTCTGAAACAGCGTGCCATCCAAATCGAAAAGCATCGCTTCGGGTTGTGGCCGTTTGGTTTGCATCATCCAGTTTCCTCTCCTTTTGCATGGGAAAATAAGCTATGTAGATCTTAGTTAAGAATGGCAAACATACCCATGTTAGTCAATGTTCATATTTGGTAAAAAGCCTGTTGCTGTTGAGAAATAATTCAGTTATGATTGAAATGAGAATAATTTTAATTAAAAATGATAATTTTTCGCAAAATGAACTCATAATCGAACAAAATGCACCATGAAAGTGAGGAGAACGTTAGTGAATATTCATATTTTCCAAAATCAACAAGAGCTTAATGAGGCTGGGGCCGGCATAATTACCTCACTCGTTCAAATGCAGCCGAAAGCCGTTCTTGGACTGGCGACCGGGGGCACTCCCGTCGGTATTTACGAAGAGCTGGTCAAAGCTTATGAAAAAGGGCGCGTCAGCTTCAAATCCGTTACAACTTTTAACCTGGATGAGTACGTCGGCTTGCCGGAAGATCATCCCGAGAGTTACCATGCTTATATGAAGCATCACTTATTCTCTCAAATCGATTTGCCAATGGAACAAGCCCATATTCCTAACGGAAACGCACCGGATTCGAACGCGGAGTGTAAGCGATACAACCAGGAATTAGAGAAAGTCAAGCAAATTGACTTGCAAATTCTCGGCCTTGGCCATAATGGACATATCGGCTTCAATGAACCCGACCATTCCCTGATCAGCGGTACCCACCGGGTGGAGCTGAAGCCTGAAACGCGGGAAGCGAATGCCCGTTTCTTCTCATCGATTGATGAAGTGCCCACGCATGCATTGACTATGGGAGTCGGCACCATTTTGAAAGCCAAAACGATACTGCTCATCGTCCGTGGAACCGATAAAGCCAAGATTGTACATCGCGCGTTGACAGGACCGATTACAACTGAAATTCCAGCTACGCTTTTGCAAACTCATCCGCATCTGGTTGTCCTTCTCGACGCGGAGGCCGGGAGGTATTTTGAATGAATAACCTGACGATTTCGAACGCTAGAATCGTTACCGAACAAGGCATCATCGAGAATGGCCTTATCCGTGTTACGGATGGTGTAATTGCTTATGTCGGGAATGCCGCCTCCGTGAATTCCGAATCGGCACATGCCGATGCTGTGCATATTGACGCCGAAGGCAAATGGCTGCTGCCCGGCTTCATTGATGTGCATGTGCATGGCGGGTACGGCGCCGATTTCATGGACTCGAATCCGGAGATACTGGATACGATCACCCGCTTCCATGCACGGAACGGGACAACGGGAATGCTCGCTACCACGATGACAGCAACGCGCGAAGATATTGACCGCGTGCTTGGCGAAGTGCACAGCTACATGAGTAAAGAGATGCCGTACGCTGAGCTGCTTGGCGTACATTTGGAAGGCCCTTTCATCTCGCCCAAATGGGCGGGCGCGCAGGATCCTCGCCTCATGCTGCCGCCGCAGCTGGAGTGGCTCGAAGATTGGCACGAGCGCTATCCGCAGCTCGTGCGGCAGCTCACCCTCGCCCCCGAGCGCGAGGGCGGCCTTGAAATGATCGCGTGGCTGCGCGATCGCGGCATTGTCGCCGCATGCGGCCACACCGACGCTAGCTACGCCGACATGCAGTCGGCCGTTGCTGAGGGGCTCTCGCATGCGGTGCACACCTTCAACGCGATGAAGGGGCTCCATCATCGCGAGCCGGGTACCGTCGGTACGGTACTCACCGACGCGCGAGTCAGCGGCGAAGTGATCGCCGACGGGCACCATGTGCACCCGGCGGTGATCCGCCTGCTGACGATGGTCAAGCAGCCGCACGGCCTGCTGCTGATCACGGACGCGATGTCCGCCGCCGGGCTCGGCGACGGGCAGTACGAGCTCGGCGGGCAGGCCGTGACCGTGCAGTCGGGCGTCGCCCGGCTGACGGAAGGCGGCTCGCTCGCCGGCAGCACGCTGACGATGATCGAGGCGTTCCGTTTTATGGTGCGCGAGGTCGGAGTCAGCGTGGAAGAATCAAGCCGTTACGCGAGCGGCAATCCGGCGCGGCTGCTGCGCCTGGATGCGACACACGGCTCGATTGCACAGGGCAAGCGTGCCGACCTGCTGCTGATCAGCGCCGGGCTGGAGCTGGAGCGCGTGTGGGTGCAGGGTCGGGAAATCACTGCTTAAGCCTTCATGCCTGCGAGCCTCTGTCTCATGCTGCGATGACCTGCATTTCCTGCATATAAAATTGCGGAAAATGGCAGATTTACTTGATTCACCTGCATTTCATACAGGTAATTTCACATCATTCGGCTTGAAAGTGCTCTAGGCGCATGATTCAAATGTACATTTTACATGTAGATCAGCCGGAACTGCCAATTTCCCTCAATCAAGCTGCATGTTTTGCATTTCGATATATGATAGCTGCCACGAAGGTCAAGATAGACCGCGGGGCAGCTATTTTTTCTATAGCGGCACCATACTTCGCACCGAGTACTTTAGGTTCCGAAAGTTTTAAACGCAGTCCGATTTCGCCCAATTGCAAAAACGAAGTGAATGGAGCTAGCGGCTGGAGTTCGATTTTGCCAGCTTATCATGCGCTCATCGAACACTCTCTTGCACAATCTAAGCTGCAATCTTGTAAAATCGGACTCCAAACTGTTTTGGTGGATGTATGTAATATGCAATTGTGTTTTTCCGGACTTTAGTAAAGATTTTTTTTGGCATATCGGCTTTGCCCGTCCCTCTTTTGTTCAAATTTGGTAAAGCAGCAGGACTTAGCCAACATTTGTCGAACAGTGCTTAAAAAGGTTTGCCGTTATAGAAAGGGCTTGTCTCGCTATGATCTATGCAATAAAAATTGTGTACACCCTCTTATTCCCGCCTGGCATTATCATCCTTCTCCTGCTAAGCATTGCCTTATGGCTGCAGCAGCGGAGAGAATTTCTCGGATCCCTTCTCGTCGGGATTGCCGCTCTTTTGCTATGCGCCTGCTCCATGCCTTATTTCGCCAATGCTTTTCTTGGCTCCATTGAACAAAGATATACGCCTCCAGAGCAGGTCTCCGGCGACGTCCTCGTGATGCTGGCAGGCGGAGCCATTCCGGATACGCCTGACCCGCTCACTCGCGGAGAAGGCTATCTTAGCCCTTATACGGCCGCACGTGTAATGACTGTCGCTGAACTTTACCGGCAGACCAAACTGCCCATCGTGCTGTCGGGCGGCCAGGTCTACAGCGATTCAGGCAATGAATCTCAGATTGCCAAACGGCACTTGCTGGCCCTTGGCGTCCCAGAATCGGCCATTATGCTAGACGATACGAGCCGGAACACCGAAGAAAATGCGGCTCATACGCAATCCATCTTGAACCAGCAAGGGTGGAAACGACCTGTTCTTATCACATCGGCCTTTCATATGGCTCGTGCAGTGAAACATTTTCAAAAGCTAAAGGTGGACGTTCTCCCCTACCCTACTGATTATCAAATGGCTAAGCAACAAAAACTTTATGTCAGCAAATTCATTCCTTCGGCCGTCGGGTTATCGGCAACGACGGTGGCGCTTAAAGAATATTTAGGTTTGTTCGGCGCAAGTTCTTCATAATATTTACAATAAAGGCTGCTCGCTTGCGGGCAGCCTTCTATTTGCATCGCTCAAAAAACTTTCTTCGTCTCCCTATCCTCCTTCAGCATTTCCACCGCTTCCCTAAAGCGCATGGAGTGAACGACCTCCCTCTCCCTCAGGAATTTCAAGCCATCCTGCAGGTCAACATCATCGGTCATATCAATCAGCCATTGATACGTCGCTCTCGCTTTCTCCTCGGCCGCAATATCCTCATACAGATCGGCGATCGGATCTCCTTTCGCTTGTATGTACGCCGCTGTCCAGGGCACTCCTGAAGCATTTTGATAAAACAACGCTCTGTCATGGCTGACATAATGATCTCCCAATCCGGCCGCCTTAAGCTGATCAACGGTCGCGTCTTTTGTGAGCTTGTAAACCATTGTGGCAATCATTTCCAAATGTGCAAATTCCTCAGTCCCAATGTCCGTTAACAGCCCGATCACTTTATCCGGTATCGAGTAACGCTGATTCAAATAACGAAGCGCTGCTGCCAGTTCGCCATCTGCCCCGCCGTACTGCTCCAGAAGCAGCTTTGCCATATGAGGGTCGCATTTGCTTACGCGTACGGGGTACTGCAGCTTTTTCTCATAAATCCACATATGCTCTGCCTCCTCCTCCTCCTCTTATACTTGCCATGGCCATGGCGGTTCGATCCACTGCCAAGGATGCTTGGTAAAACTGTGGCCATAGGCCATAAGCGGACCGAATTCCATCTCGAACTGATGCGCAATTTGCATTCGTTTCTGAGCGAATTGATTGTATTGCTGGAGTGCAGCTAAATCATCCGGATGCGTATCCAGATATAGTGTTAATTCGATTAAGACGAAATCGACGGCCTGTAAATCATGGAGCTGCTTGTAGTATGAATCGGGCATACTGGCATGGCTCATGTTCCGACCCTCCCTTCAACCGCTTTCGCATCGTACGGTCCGAACAGAGCCGGCCAAAGCGTTCCACACTTTAAAGCTTCATAGGGACTATATTGCGGCAATCCTGGAGGCTGATAAACCATGTATAGTTGTGGCGGTGTATTATAAAATTTTTCGCGAATCGGTGGACATGGATCAAACGGACCGATGTAAGGGTAATACGCTTTGAATTGCGTGTAATGCATACCGCTCCTCCTTTTCCCTAAGCATGATGGGACCTTCTTCAGTTTCACAGAGTCCTACAAGATGGTTATATGCAGCACGACTTGACCAAAATCACATGTTTTCCAACATTTCCACATTGTATGAAGGATGATCGGGCGGCTACAATGAAATCAGCAGCTTACTACATATACAAATGAATATGGAGGAACAACGATGATCAAACAAAAGCTGATTTTCGCTACTGCCGCAATGTTTATGACAGCCTCCGTTAGCAGCATGATTCCCGCAGCGCCCGCGTATGCCGCTACAACCAGCAGTTCATCTTTGTCCCAAGGGATGACGAGTACATCCGTCTCCGTGTTGCAGCAAAATTTGAAGACCCTTGGATTTTTTACATACCCTACTGTAACCGGTTACTTCGGTACGATTACAACACAAGCTGTTAAAGACTATCAAAAAGCCTATCTGCTCCCGATTACGGGGATTGCGGATGCGATAACCCAAACGAGCATCGCGCATGCAATTACAAAACGTACGATGATGAGTGATGCAATGAACTATCTGCGTGTTCCTTACCTCTGGGGAGGCGTAACCCCTACGGGGTTTGATTGCTCCGGTTTCGTCTACTTTATGTTTCAAAAACACGGCGTTCCTATGGTACGTACTTCGTCCAAATCGTATTACGAAATGGGAACTTCCGTTCCTGCAGCGAACTTGCAGCCCGGCGACCTGGTATTTTTCTCCATCCCAACACCTGGGATCGTTGATCATGTCGGCTTCTATATGGGCAACGGTCAGTTCCTATCTGCAACGAGATCGGCCGGTATTTATCCGCAAAGTATGACTAGCTCTTTCTGGGGGCCAAAGTACCTCGGAGCCAAACGCATTTACTAAATAGGTAGTTTAAAAAGCCGGCTTTGAAAACGAAGTTATTCAGGTTGTAAATCGACATCGAATCTTGAATAAAATCCGGGAAGTCCGGTACTCACGTAGCACATCACTACGCTCCGTTCCTCCTTCTCCGGATATGTCCAACCTTCTCGGTTTTGAAAACCGGCTTTTAAAACATTTATTAAAGTAGACTTAACAAACAAAGACCGCCAACTCCCTAAACGAATTTAGGAAGAGCGGTCTTTTCCAATTACAGAATAGATTTCTTCAATCCATCTTGATGTTCAACTTCAACAAACCGGCTTTTCTCATCGCCTGATAAATAATGACGACCAGAGGTCCTAAGAACAAACCCATAATTCCCATGAGTTCGAAGCCCACATACAAACTGATTAACGCCGCTAACGCATTAATTCCTACAGCATCGCTAAGCACTTTAGGTTCAATGATTCGCCGGAATATGGTCAAAATGAGGAACAGCACCAACAGTCCGATCCCCATAGCCATATGTCCGGCCAGCAATTGATACGTAAACCACGGGATGAATACGAGGCCGGTACCGAGAACAGGCACAAATTCCATGGACATAACTATTAATGAAATAGCCAGCGGGTACTCTGCACGCAAAACCAATAACCCGATGAACGTAACCAAATAGGTCAAAACCGCCATAATGAGCTGCGCCCGGATAAACCCGAAGATCGCCCCTCGCAGGTTCAAGAGCACATTCTCCATTTTTCTTTTGGATTGCTCCTCGAACATCGAAAGAAACGCCGCTTTCAACTTCGGCAGGCTGAACATGAATAGGTAAAGCGCTATAACGAATCCAATCATCCAAATGAACATATTCGGAATTTTACCCGCCACATTAAGGAAAAACCCCGAAATGCCGCTAAGCACATCAGTCAACGTCCCCGTCAAGGTCTCTATACCGCGCTCCAGCCAGGTTTGCACCTGCGCTGCCATATCCGGCGACAAGGATTCATAAAACCCTTGCGTACGCGTCACGGCTTGATCGACATACTTATTTACTTCTTCCATGTAGTTCGGCGCCTTGCGTCCCAGTTCAATCAATTCGGTGACAACGTTCAAACCGATAAAGTAGAATAGCGTCAGGGTCAGCAAAGTAAAGAGCGTACCGACAACCGTTGCAGCGGTCATCCGATTCACTCTTGTCCCTCGCATGAGCAGGACAGTTATCGGATCGAGGAAAATAGCTGTGACCATAGCCAGCAAAAACGGGAGTCCTACGGTAAACAGTCCGTATAAAAGCAGCAGTCCAAGAACCATGATCACGACAGTTTTCAAAGGCATGGATGGGAGCTCCTCCGCTTATTCGTTTCCAGGTTTCTCCGAGCTGTTTTTAGTTATATGTATGCGTACAATACGCAATCTATCCACTTCTGATACTTCAAATATATGGGCGCCGAACTCTACCTTCTTCCCTTTCACCGGCGCGCCTTCCAGCTTTTTAAACAACCAGCCTCCAATGGAGTCCACATCCTCGTCTTCAATATCCAAATCCAACATGTCATTTAAGTCCTCGATCAGTACTCGTCCGTCTACGGAGGTATACTTATCTTTCACTTCAACGCCCGGCCGTTCATCGATATCGAATTCATCGTGCAGTTCCCCGACAATTTCCTCCAAAATATCTTCAAGTGTCAAAAGCCCCGCTGTTCCGCCGTATTCATCAATGACGATAGCCAATTGGGAATGCTTTTTCTGCATAAGCTTCAGAACGCGGCTGACTTCCATGGACTCGGGAACGTTCAGAATCGGACGAATAAACGTTTGAAGTTCTTGCTCTTCATCAGGATCCGCCGTCAGCAAATCGGCAATATGCACAAAACCGACGATATTATCCTTATCCTCCTTGCCGACAGGATAACGGGTATGTTTCGTTTCGTGCACCATCCGCAAATTCTCAATAAAGCTCAAGTCGAGAAACAAACAATCCATATCGGTACGCGGCAACATAACTTCACGGGCAATACGTTCTGAAAACTCGAAAATATTATCGAATAAGACCATCTCATCCTGATCGATATGGCCGCTTCTCACGCTCTCGTCCATAAGGATTCGAATTTCTTCCTCCGTATGCGCAGCTTCAAGCTCACTGGCCGGCTCTACGCCTATCCAACGTAAGAACGTGTTAGCAGCACCGTTCAAAAGCCAGATGATCGGACGAAATAGCTTATAGAAGAAAAGCAGTGGAGCAGACAGCCACAAAGAGGTCAATTCTGCCTTTTGAATAGCGAATGACTTGGGAGCCAATTCACCCAGCACGATGTGCAGGAACGTAATAAACCCAAACGCTATGATAAAAGAGAGAGTATCGGTATACACAGAGGGCTCAATGTGCATCGAGTGCAGGAGCGGCTCGATAATAAGTTCCGAGACAGCCGGCTCACCAACCCAGCCCAGACCTAAAGAGGCTAGTGTAATACCAAGCTGGGTTGCGGATAAGTAAGTATCTAATTTGGAAGTTACAGTCATCGCGTATTTGGCTTTTCCGCTGCCTTCATTCAGAAGCTGTTGAATGCGGGATTGTCGCACTTTCACAAGCGCGAATTCGGCAGCAACGAAAAAGGCGTTAAGCAACACCAGTACAATGACCAAAGCCATATTCAATGCGATGGAACCGAAATCAAATGAAGTAAGCAATGAGTAAGTCTCCTTCAAAAATAAGGATTAAATGATAGCTTTACGGCTTTTGAAATCGACAGTTCTGTAATAGGAATCCGCTACCAGCAGGTTCGGTCCGCAGCAAGCTGCTTCATTGCAGAAGCAATTCACACGTAAGTTGAGTGGATTGTTCTCCCAACGGGCAAAAATGGTGTCCAGTTCATCCTGATGAACATTACCAAGAGGCGGCTCATCCGCAAAATCCGTCACGTAGACATCGCCTGTAAATGTACTGACGTTCAATCGATTGCGTCCGTCCGGATCGTTGCGAACCGTCACATTCGGTTCATGGCGAAGCCTTTTGACCAGATCCCGATCTTCTTCATCATCATTGCAGGCGAAGAATGGAAGCGTACCGAACAGCATCCACATCTCTTTGTTCCGACTGTCCAACAGGCGGTGAATACTGCTCCGGAGCTGCGGGAGCGTAACCATCGGCAGATGGGAGGCAAATGAGCTGGCATACATCGGATGTACCTCGTGCCGCTTACAACCCATTTCTTGGATGAGTTTATGTATGCCAGGCAATTTCTCGTAGGTCCTCGTGTTAATCATGGACTCTGCTGATACGTAGAGGCCCCCCTTGCTAAGGGCAATCGTATTCTCTACCATACGCTCGTACATACGTGCCGCGGTATCGTAACTGACCGGATGATGGCTATTTACGAAACCGACTTGATGGAAATCCTCCGCATTCAAATAATTGAATGAGATATGCATGACGTCCAGATAAGGAGCAAGAAGCTCATATCTGGCCAAATCCAGCGTCAAGTTGGAATTGATCTGCGTTCGAATGCCGCGTTCTCGCGCATATTTCAATATTGGCAGCATATAGTCCTGTACGGTCTTCAGATGATAAGACGGTTCACCGCCGGTTAAGCTGATCGTTTCCAAATGTTCGACCTGATCAAGCTTGCGCAAAATCAAATCAATCGGCAGTCTCGGCCCTTCAGTCATCGTTAAAGAGTCGCCTACTGCACAGTGTTCGCACCGCATATTGCAAAGATTCGTTATCGTAAGTTCTACGCTTGTTAATACATGTTTCCCGTATTTTCGATAGGACCGAATCGGATCCCAAGGGTCATACTGGGGAGATAGCTCCGGCAATACGGAGCGAGTTACATTCACATTCATGCTGTTCACACCTGACCTATCATTTCCTTATTCAGTTCGTACATCTATTACCCGATGGTACTAGTCATGCCTATACCTATGCCCTATATTGTAACTTATGATTAGTAAAAAAGAAAACCGAACCCGTGGAAAGGAAGCTGTTATCACGCCCTTTCCCCGTCTCATTCGGTTCTCGCTAATGGGAATCGGGCTATGTTTCAGGCCGCCTCCGCAGCCATCCCGGTGCCCACCAGTTCGCTTCTCCAAGCAGCTTCATCAAGGCCGGCACGAGCATAACGCGGATGATGGTCGCATCAATCAGAACGGCAAGTCCGAGCCCCAGCCCAAGAGCCTTCATGATTTCAATATCCGTGAAAATGAAAGATCCAACGACAACGACCAAAATAAATGCCGCGCTTGTGATTAAGCTTCCTGTTTTTTTGAGCCCTTCCGCCGTACTCCGATCATTATCTCCGCTTGTTTCGTATTCCTCCATAATGCGGGAGATCAGAAACACTTCATAGTCCATCGATATGCCGAACACCACGCAAAATATGATGACAGGCAGCGTGGCACTCACATAACCAATAGAAGTTATATGAAGTGTATCAGCCAAATACCCGTATTGAAAGACCAGGACAACAAAACCAAGACTCGCTCCCAAGCTAAGCATATTCATTAGTACCGCCTTAAGCGGAAGCAGGACAGACCGGAAGGCAATGAGCAATACGATGTACGTGATGCCCATCACGAATGTAAGCACTTTGGGAATTTGATCCTGAATGCGATCGATAATATCGATTCGATAAGCCGGCCCTCCTGTGACAGCAACGTCCATCCCATCACGATCTAAACTGCGAAGCTCCCGGACCAGCTCGTCTGTAACCGGATCATCCGGATCTTTCTCAGGAACGATGACCATAAGCGCCGTATGTCCTTTGGCCAGCTTAGCGGATTCGATTTGCGCTCGGGTCTGTGGGTCTTTCAGCATCAGAGCCAGTTCCGATTCCGCATGGCTGCCTAATGAACTGACATAGCTTCGGACTTCTTTAACGCCTGCTACGCCAGCAACCCGCTCCCCGTAAGCGCGAACCTGACGGATCGATTTCTCCTCCCATACCTCTGATTCCGTATGAACGACAATTTGAATCGGCCCCATCATTCTCGGATCATAAGCCTGCTTCATGAGATCCGAACCGTATCGGGACTCGTAAGCGGGAGGAAGCAATTCCGCATTCGGCACACTTAATGCCATTTGACGAATGGGCATCATAGCCCACAAAAGGATACCGCCTACCACGATAACCAGAAAAAACGGGCGTTTCATAACGCCATAAGCCATTCGTTCCCAAAAGCGGGATGCCTCTTGCTTACGAAAACGCCGAGGCAAGACTTGCAAAGAATTAATACGAATACCTAGGATGCCCAGCAGCGAGAGCAGCATCGTATTGGCAACAATGACTGAAATCATTACCACAATGACTCCGCCCAAACTAAGGGATCGGAAGAAGGTTAGATTCACGAACAGCATACCCAGCAGTCCGATCAATACGGCAATACCGGAGAAAAATATCGACTTGCCCGCAGTCTGACAGGTCATAGCTACAGCTTCAGCCACGTCCGGCTGGCGTTTAAGCTCTTCTCGAAACCGGCTGACGAGAAATAGCGCATAATCGATCCCAACAGCAAGTCCAAGCATCGTAACCATATTAGGGAGAAAATTGGATAACGATTGATACTGAGCAATAAAATAGGTTATTCCCAGCGTAAGCGTTACGCTCATCAATCCGACGATCATCGGCAGTACCGCAGCTACTAAAGTGCCGAATATAATCAGAAGAACGACAAGCGCCATCGGCAATCCGATCGCTTCGGATTTGGCGATATCCCGTTTACTTGCCACCTGCATATCGTACAAAATGGCCGGTCCACCGCTGACATAAACATTCATCCCATCAGGCGGATGCACGCGCTCTTTGATTTCCGGATACTTCGCAAGTGCCGGATCTGTATCTAAACTTAAGCCAACTACAACTGCCTGGACATCCCGATGACCCTCTTTACGCGACGTTGATACGAAGCTGACATCTTCTATGTATGGCAGTTTCTTCAAATCTGCGAGTGAATTCATAATCACTTCTCGATGCCGTTCCTCTGTCAAATCAAGGCCTTTGCCTGTGTAGACCAGATTTAGTGCGGTTAACGGCATGCCCAGCTCATCGCGAAGCTGCATTAAACCCCGGTCGGATTCGCTGCCTCTCGGCGTAAAACCGTTATCTTTTAAAATGCCGGGCGTTTTCTGGGCAAACAGAGCAAAACCGAGGAGAAGGATGATGCCGACGGCAAGCACAAACCACCGGAATCGATGCATCGCATAACCCCATCGCCAGAAAACTCCCTTGACTGCAGATTCCTTCAAATGAATCCCCCCTTTATAGGCCGCGTTCAAAACCTTTAACCTAGAAAAAAGAACCTGGTTTCCCAGGTTCTTACGTAAATTGCTATCTTTATTTTATCTCAAAACAACATCGGTATGCTTAATTCCGGTAAAACATCGCCCACTTTAATTTCTCCGACCTCGGAAATGAGTACAGAAAGCTTGGCAGACAAATCGATTTCGTATGGTTCTTTCAATTCTTCCCCGGCTTCTTTTTGTAGAATGCGCACAACGGGCCGCTGCGGAAATGACATATTCAATTTGGATACGATACCTGACTCGCCTGTGTTCAGCTTAACTGTCATGCCAAGCGGATAGATGGCAATTTTATCACGGAACATAGCGATTTGACGTTGATCATACATGGTACCCGAGCCTGTGAATAATTGCTCCAACGCTTCATGCGGCAATAAAGGCCTCCGGTATACTCTCGTTGTTGTCATCGCATCATAGGAATCGACTAACCCAACCCAACGTGCGAATTCGTTAATCTCCGTTCCTTGAATACCGCGAGGGTACCCGCTTCCATTCATTCGTTCATGGTGCTGAAGCGCGCAGTGCGCGGACAATAAAGGAATATTGGGTTCATCCTTGAGAAGTTGAAAACCGTATGTGGTATGATTTTTCATCTCTTTGAATTCTTCTTCCGTGAGCTGGGACGGCTTCTGCAGAATGCTGACCGGAATTTTCGTTTTACCGATATCATGAAGCAGAGCTCCTAGACCGAGCGTCTCCAGGTTTTCACGGCTATAACCGAAGCTTATTCCCAGCATGATCGCGTATATACTCACATTAACCGAATGCTGAAATAAATAGTTGTCCTTGATGTTCATATTATTGAGCATGACCATGGCGCCCTGGTGGGCACTTAAATCGTCAATGATCATCTTCATGACATCGCGGAAATTTCGTCCCATATCATAGTAACTGACAGACCCGCGTTTATTCGAGTCCTCCATCACCTTGCGGAACGTGCTGCGGACTTCAATCACAGCTTTCTTGCGAGTCTCATCCTGTATCGGGTCCTCTTGAATAATATCGTCCGTTCGTGAGTCTGCGATATATATGTAATCAATGCCATAATTAAACAGCCGATCGATCAATTTTTGAGTGAGCTCAACGTGTACGGCGAGCAGAACCATACCGTCTTCGTTGTAAATGTTCTTGGCCAACTTCATTCCAGGCTGGCACATGCCTATCGGCATCAAACGCATTTCGTTATCCCCCGTTTAGGTGAGCGTTATTTTCTTACTAAATGTAATAGATTTCATAAAAAAGTTCAATACAAAAAACCGCATCATTCGACGCGGTTCGAGATTGTTTACAGGGTTAGCTAAGCAGCAGAAATAAAGCAAAAACGATGGCTAAAGCAAAACGGTAGTAGGCAAAATAGGTTAACTTCATTCGCTGCACAAACTTGATGAAAGTTGCTACCGCGAGAAGCGCCACGATAAAGGCAACGACGAAGCCTACTGCAAAAAAGGGAAAGTCACTCATAGAAAGCGCATCGTAGTTTTTCACGAAGTAGACAAGCGAAGCGCCGAACATAATCGGAATCGCCATGATAAAAGTAAAATCAGCAGAAGCGGCGCGGCTTACGCCAGAAAGCATCCCCCCTGCAATCGTTGAACCGGAACGGGAAAATCCCGGCCATATGGAAAGCAGCTGCCATAAACCGATAAAGAACGCTTGCCGGTAGGTCATGTCATCCATGACTTCGGCTTTGGGCTGTTCTTTCTTTTTCTCCCCGATAATCAAGAGTATGCCGCCAAGAATGAGACCAACTAGAACCGAAACCGGATTAAACAGTACTTCATCTACATAATCATTCAATGCAATTCCTATAATACCGGCAGGAAGAATTCCAATGAGGATGTGCAGCAGGTTCAGTTTCCTTCCTGTTTTGCTTTCGCTTTTCCTTTTCATCAAGCCGAATAAAGATAGGATTCTTTTCCAGTAAAGGAGGACGACCGCCATGATTGCTCCCAATTGGATGACAAAATCAAAGGTTTTCATCACTTCGTCATTTTGCGTATTCATTAAACTTTGTGCCAAAATCATATGCCCTGTCGAGGATACCGGTAAAAATTCGGTCAGCCCCTCCACAATGCCGATAATGACCGCTTCAAAAATAGTATGCATGTTCTCCCCCTATAAATAGAGTTTATTATATGACTCCTGTCCAATTATCTATTCTACCTGTATCTCCGCAGATCTGACAACACCTTCGACAAAGGTCGTCATTCATAGCTGTCCTTCAACATTTTTTGCGTAATTTAAGTCGATATAACGAGCTTCACCAGCGTTCTGAATAGCAGACTCATCCTGCAGTTGCACCGCCAGTACATCGCGAATAAATTCAGGCAGCATGTATTCCACATTCGTTCCTTGCCCCAGGGACAAATAGCCGGACCCGAAGGTAAACATATCGATCGTGCCGACCACATACTCCCGGTCGGGCTGCAAGGGCTCATCGCCCACCGTGACGGCGATGATTCGTTCATAGGGCGGGCGGGAGCCGTCTACCTCGACGCGCATGCCGTCGACGCTCAGCACGCCCAGCACCTCGCCCCGGAAGCCGAAGCCGCGAATCGGCTTCTCCATAAATTCGCCAAGCTGCGACTCTTCGAGCGCTTGGAGCAGATGTGCCCCGCTA
Source organism: Paenibacillus sedimenti (assembly GCF_014534655.1). Classification (GTDB taxonomy): domain Bacteria; phylum Bacillota; class Bacilli; order Paenibacillales; family NBRC-103111; genus Paenibacillus_E; species Paenibacillus_E sedimenti. Next base: position 153,732 of record NZ_JACVVD010000008.1, on the reverse strand, counting down.
AGCCGAAGGCGGCAGGGGTTGATCGGTCCCGGGCAGATTTCGAGCAATCTGCCCCGAGTCAGGCGGCCCTCCTTCAGTCCCTGAAGGAGCTGACCGCTGTTGACCAGCCCGATCTCGGCGCTGGTCCAGCGGCGAATCCCCGCGGCAAGCAAGTTGCCGAGCGGGGATTCGCCATACCAATCGAGGCGCAGCGGCTGGCGCAGCCTCGCCACCTCCGCGTCCAGCGCCGCCGCGCTGATCTCGCGGTAATGATCCAGCAGCGCGGCGACGCTGCTGTCTTCGGGCGCGCCGGCCATCGGGACGACGCGGCCGGTGAGCGTTGCGACCCGGCGCAGCGCCGGGTCGTACGCGAGCTCGATGTGGCCGGCGTACTGCCCGAACTTGCCGGCCGCGCAAATATAGGTGCCGCTGTGCAAGAGCGGCTCCTCCAACAGGTGATGCGTGTGGCCGCCCAGGATGAGGTCGATGCCATCCAGCTCCTCCGCCATCCGTTGATCCATGCGCAATCCGAGATGAGACATCACGATAATCACCTCGACTTGCGGTCGAAGCTTCTCTATGTAACCTTTAACGGCTGCCAGCGGGTCCGTGACATGCCAGCCAAGCAGCTCATAGTAATCGGGATAAGAAGCCGTCACTCCGATTAATCCGATCTTCAATCCTGATTTTTGAACAATCTGATAAGGAACCATCCATTCCGGCGTTTGGTCCGAGGCTGCTTCAAAGACATTGCTTCCGATAATGGGGAACTTTGCATGCTCATGAAAAGCAGTTCGAAGCATGTCAGGCGTAAATGTTAACCCTTCATTATTGCCAATGACCATTGCTTCGTAGCCGGTGGCGTTCATAATGGCCAAGTTGGCGATCCCGGTCGTTCCTTCCGTTTCCGGTCGCATCCGATCCATATGATCGCCGATATCCAGCGTCAGAACTTGATCGGCAGGCAGCGAAGCGCGCACACGATGGAAATAGCTGCTGATCCTGGGCATTTGTTCAAAATGACTATGGATGTCATTCGTATGCAGGATGACGACTCGTTGCATATCATCGGACATACCATTCCCTCCTTAGAGCTTGCTTCGTAAGCATACGCGTCATGACAAAGCATGTCTAATTTTATTCAGCAATAGCCCCGCTCATTTCTTGAATTTCAGCTCATCCGGCGATACCGTATTTTTGAAACCGTAAGTAGCCTCTTCTCCCAGTTTGTCATCATGCAGAAACCACAGCTTTACGACGCTTTTGACATTGAGACACTCGCTGCTGCCATCCGGCACATAGAGACGGATCGGGTAACCTTTCTTCAGTTCCTTTCCTTCTTGCGCATAGAGAAATAAAGCTTGTTCAATCTGGGACCAAGGCAATGTTGCTTGAAACTCGTCAATAGCCTCCACTTTGACGTGGGTCGGTTCAGGCGCACGATCGGCGTTATGCCGCTGCTTCCAGCTGAAATACCAGGATTTCAAATCAAAGGCTTCACCTCGAACCCCCGGTACGCGTTCTTCAAGCGGTAACAGCTGCTTGGCAGCTGCAACCATACTGCTTACTGTATATTCCTCGTTCGTAATATGCGGGTCTGACACCTCAATGCGGATATCGGTCGTCATAATTATTAATCCCCTTTCCTTCTAAAAACGCTCCCCCCATTATACCATCATCCTGCCAAAATATGATATGCTGAAAGGGATTCTACAAGAAAACGCCAGGGGGCTTAGCCATGAGAATACACATCCGGTTATTTGCAGGTCTCGTGGACCTGCTCGGGACTTCAGTCCTCACTTTTGACATCGATCAAGATTCTATTTCCATTGAACAACTGAAACAGCTGATCGCGGATCGGTATCCCCATGCGCGGGCACAGCTTGCCCCTTGTTTTATTGCCAAAAACCAAACTTACGCGAACGAACAAGAACTCGTTACGGAAAGTGATGAACTCGCGCTTATTCCTCCTGTTTCAGGCGGACAGCCGTCCTATTATGAGATCACATACGACACGATTGATGTAGCCGAAGTTACCTCCAAGGTAAATCATCCCGATCACGGAGCTTCAATTGCTTTCATTGGGACAACCCGAGAAATGACCTACGGGCAGCGAACCGTGCTGCTCGAATATGAAGCTTACGAGCCCATGGCTTTGAAAACGATGGCCGCTATCGGAGAAGAAATTGATCAAAGATGGCCAGGAACCTTATGCGCCATTACACATCGATTAGGTGCAGTCGCAATCGCGGAAGCGAGCGTTGTTATTGCAGTATCCTCGCCCCACCGTGCCAGCTGCTATGACGCCAGCCGATATGCGATCGAACGTTTAAAACAGATGGTTCCGATTTGGAAAAAAGAGATTTGGGAAGACGGTTCGGAGTGGAAAGGCAGCCAAACTGGCCCCTGGAACCCGCTCCAAACACCAGAAATTCAGTGATGCCGGACTGGAGATGAAAGAAGATGGAACAACATATAGATCATGAACCGAAGGTTGACGTCGATGCCCGGTATTCCAGGCAGACGCTTTTTTCACCAATAGGGATTGAAGGACAACGTAAGCTGAATGCAAGTAAAGTCGCCATTGTCGGGATGGGAGCTCTCGGCACCGTTCTGGCGAACCATATGGTTCGCGCTGGTATTGGATATGTCCGTTTGATCGATCGCGACTTTGTCGAAGCCAGCAATTTGCAGCGGCAAATGCTTTATGATGAAGAGGACGCCGCAAACTCAATACCTAAAGCCATCGCCGCTGCCAGACGTCTGCAGCTAGTTAATTCGTTAGTAACCATTGAGCCTCATGTAACCGATCTGAATCCTACGAATGCTGAGCAATTGCTTGGCGGAGTGGATCTTATTCTGGATGGTACGGATAATTTCTCAGTCCGTTTTCTCATTAATGATGTCAGCATTAAGCTTGGTATTCCATGGATTTATGGTGGGGCGGTCGCTTCAAGAGGTGTCTCATTAACGATCATCCCGGGGCAGACGCCTTGTCTGCGATGTTTGTTTACGCAAGCGCCCGCTGCAGGTACGACGGAAACCTGCGATACAGCTGGGGTCATAGGTGGAATTATCCATGTCGTTGCTTCTTTTCAAGCTACCGAAGCTCTCAAACTCCTCGTTGGAGACGAGAAAAATCTCAATCTCAAGATGCAGCAGTGGGACTTATGGTTCAATCAGAATTCAGCGATTAACGTAGCAGGTGCCCGCAAAGCAGATTGTCCTGCGTGCGGAACGCAGCACTATGAGTACTTGGACGCCATACTGGACAATGATACCATTCAATCCTTGTGCGGCCGAAATTCTGTTCAAATCCACCCGATCCATCCCTCCTCGTTGTCGCTTGATGACTGGGAAGAACGATTAAAACCTCTGGGACTTGTAGAGAAGAACCGCTTTCTTTTAAAATTTCAGGCAAGTCCTGACCTTCACCTGGTCATCTTCCCGGACGGCCGCGTACTCGTTCAAGGTACAGACGATTTAACTCAGGCTAAAAGCCTATACAGCCGATATATTGGGAATTAATTCTATCCAAAACTAGTTCTGACTTCTCATTGCCAATACCTGGGGACAGCTGATACTATAACCATATACCTACTCAGATATTAGGACTTGGAAAGGACGAACTATGCTCATACACGTTCTTCAGCTAATCGCCGGTGATAAACTTATTTCCGATACCTACAATGCTGTAGGTCTTCATCTTCTATCATCCGGCACAGTCGTGGATGCCAACGATATTTTAATGCTTAATCGCCACAATATCGAATATGTGGATATCATGCCTAGAGGAAATGCTGATCAGGAAGAGGACGAGCCTGTTCGTCATCCGATAAGCGCTGTACAAGCTCACTCTTTCCAACATGCCATTAATGGAGTTAAACAATTATTTCAATACACAGCGTTAGGCGAAACGTTCGCTGATGACTTTGTTGAATCCGCTTGCAATCCATTATTCCAAAACTTTCAAGACGAAAAAGATGTCGTATCCCTGCTCCTCTCTCTGAACAGTCAAGACGATTATACATACCAACACAGCGTACAAGTGGGCATGCTTTCTTATTATATCGCCAAATGGATGGATAAAAGCGAAAAAGAGGCGCGTCACATTGGAAAAGCGGGGTATTTGCACGATCTTGGAAAAAGCAAAGTAGATCAGCACATTCTGCAAAAACCGGGAAAACTCACAAACGATGAGTTCGACGAAATCAAAAAACATACGATTTATGGTTATGAAATCATACGGGATTCCTTGCAGGATAACGCGCTTGCTCTTGTCGCGCTTCAGCATCATGAACGTTGGGATGGCTCGGGCTATCCCCTTCGGAGAACAAAAACGGAAATTCATTCTTATTCGAACATCGTCGCGGTTGCAGATGTATATAGCGCGATGATTTCCGACCGGGTTTACCAGCAGAAACGTGATCTGCTTTTTGTCTTAAAAGAGCTCCATCGCATGAGCTTCGGTCAGCTGGATCCGAAAATTACACAAGTGTTTATCCGGAATATGATTCCGAACTTTATTGGCAAAAAAGCGTCGCTTAACGACGGAAGGACTGGCACCATCGTGATGACCAATCCTTCTGACTTCTTCAAGCCGTTAATTAAAATTAAAAATGAATTTGTTGACCTGTCTCAACTCAATAACGTGGAAATTACTTCAATCGCAATGTAAGTTTGTTAAATAATCAGACTGCCAACAGCTAGAGCCATACCAATGTAAACGGCTGCCAACAAGCTGCCGACAGCAACATTTCCTTGTTTCAGTTGATCGGAGAGCCGTACACCTGGTGTCAGCCAATCGAATACCCAGTATGCGGCGATTAAGCAAACGTAACCTACAGCGAACCATAGACTCATATGCCAAATGGAGGAATTCGTATACGCGGCAATCGCCAGCACGATTGCAGTAGCAATAAATTTACCACCCATGGTAATTCCGACTGCTACATTGCCCTTATTAATTTCCTCCATATCGCGGTAGGGCGTCATTAAACTAAATACATACATGCCAGCAAATTGAAGCAGTACAATGACAAACAAACTAATTAATATATTAACGACAATCACTCTGCCCACCCCCGAAATTTCGCCATCGTTTGATCATAATTGCTATAATCATGGACTTCCTCAATAACAACCTGAACTTGCTTCTTATCCTTGAACTTGACATACCTATCTTCCGCGATAGGTTGTTTGACTTTCTGCCCTGTCGGTAAGTCCGCTACGGCAAAATACCGAAACTTCCCATCCAGTTCCGTTTTATAAACACCTACCAAATTTACTTCCGTTTTAACTTCTGTTTTCAGTTCCGCTAAATCTTTGTCCGCGTCTTCTTTACTCTTAAACGTCTTGATCGGTTTCCATTGCGAGAGCGTCACTTCGTTCTTCCCTTGGCTATCCGTTCTCATCGTGGCGTTCATATAGCGCAAAACCCAAACTTGGTCGCCGGTAGCAAAATTTTGATCATTCGAAATTCGCTCATTGTTCGGCAGCAATATCATATCGCCATCAAGCAGATCGCCTACTTTGGCTTCCTGCACCTGATAGTCCCATGGAACATCACTGCTCATTGTTTCTGAGCTCATTGTATTGATACTCGTACCATTGCTTGAATAACTCCCAGTCTCACTACTACTGCTTGAAAAACTCCCTGTTCCCCCATTACCGCTAAATGTGGAAGTCGTATTCATGACCGAAGGCTTCTTATCCACCGCACTGCTTATGGCCCAAATAATACTGATTACAATGACGAAGCCGGCAGCCATCAGCCAAAATCGTTCTTGTTTCAAGATGATTTCACTCCTATCGCCACAAAATGGCTTGAATTACCAGTAATGATCCCGCCTGCTCGCCCTAACAAGCCGCAAGGCTCCCCGTTCAAGACGAAAAGTCCGGTCAACAGATGCATATCTCCATTTGCAAATTGAAGCTTAGGCAAATCGGCTCGCTGCTGATATACTCGTTTGAAAAATACGCTCGTATCAAAACCCGCCTCGTCTTTTACCTCAAGCTCACCCTTCTCGTTATAAAGCTCAACCGAGCCGCCCTCTCTGCCGAACATGGACTTAGACACATAGTCCCGCTCCAGAACAGGTTCAGTATAGGTTGGGAGCATGTAGCGCTCTATAGCCTTATTCTCTTCTTCAGTGAAAAAGCTGCCTTGACTTTCATGCAGGCTCCAAACAATCGCCTGCAAACCTTTCGATTGCAAAATAACCGAATGCAGGGGATTAAACAGCTCCACGTAACGCTCTTCGATCGAATAGGCTAAAGCTTCGCCACCATCATCGATACCCATCCATTCTTTTGGATATAAGGCGAACATCTTTGTAATCGTGCTTTGCTCTCCTACCTTCACAACGCCTTTGTCAATCCACAGGTCGAGGCAATCTACACAAGTCATGTCTCTTCCGCTATGCGCAACTAAAGCATCAACGGTCCCCGTATCTTCGGCATGCTTACCGTATGCCGTGCATGCCGCATAATCCGGCGCTTCCGTTTCCCATGCTCGGCGTACCCATTCTTTCATCGCACTGTTTGGCGATATCATACAATACTGCTCACACAGCCATGGCGTTGCAATCGATGCTTCCACATAACCTGTCGGTGTATCTGCGTTAAGCTCCAGCAGCTTGATACTTCCTTCTTGATTCACGGCAAAATCAAACCGCGCATACCTGCTTATGAAACCAGGAGCGTTCATCTCCAATCGATCGAGTCCATCCCAAAGCACTTCGGGAATCGATAACTGTGCATATAAATCTCTGCGTCCTTGGACAAAGCGTGCCGCTTTATCGAATACCATCCACAACGTTGCCGCGGCATACAGCAGTTCTTCATAAGCCGCTCTTTCCATAACGACGAGTTGGTCGATCCAATATGCCTCATCCCCCAGATTCGCCCATGTGAACCCGAGCTCAGCTAATTGCCGAATACGTTCCTCACGGTCTGGCGATGGTGTTCCGATAACCTCATATACCATGAATCAACCACCCGAACTGGAGCTGGAAGAGGAGCTAAAGCTGCTCGACTTGCCACCAATACTGCCGGTTGAAGTTGAGGTTGATTTTGAGCTGGAGCTGCTGCTCGATGAGCTAACCGAAGAGCCCGTCGTCGTACTCGCCGACGACTTGTTGGTTGTAAAACTGCCCGTTCCACTTGATGTGGTCGGAGATTTTGTCACGGAGCGATTGGAAAAAGAAGTCCCTTGATACGTCTTGGTGACATATGGCGTGTTTGATCGATAATGATAGGATGGATGACTGCTTACCCAACTGCTTGAAGAATACGGACTGCCTGAATTAAAAATAAGATGGTATAAAAGCAAATCGTCCCAGCCAAAACCCCCGCCGTATCCTTGATTGACAATAATGGGCGCATTGCCGCCACCGGTACTGCCCGCTGCCGGCGTTGGCGATGGGGTGGGCGATGCTGTCCCTGCTTTTTCTACAGCTTGAATGGGCAGGCTCCAATCAACCGCAGCATCGAAATATGTCTTGACTTCTTCTGATGACCATTCAACCAGCTTGGGAGTACCCGCTGCCGGTGTGCTGCTCGGTGTCGAGTTCTCAGCAAAACTAAGAGGAACTAGCAGCAGTTGGCTTGTTAATAATAGCCCTAATGAAGCCGATATGACTTTCAGCGGTCGTTTCAATGTCCGCTCCCTCCCCCATGGCCTCCTGCTGTGATGAGGAGTAGTTCAAAAACGTTATCATCCAAATTCAATCTTCCTTCAATCATTTCATATTCCTTCCTGTCAATGAGTACATAATTAGCTGCATCCAGCGCCAATATGAGCTTCTCATCCCAAGGGCGTTCATTAATTTTACGAAGCTGTCCGTCTGCCATTTTTTCCAACATTACAATATTCATTGAGATGTCCTCCTTCTTCGTTCCAACTTCATAATATGTAAAACGCAGTAACTGCCGATTTGTTTCAAAATATTTATAAATTATATAAAATTGGAAATTTGAAACGAAACTGAATAAGAAAAAAGCCTATCCCTAGGATAGACTTTAGCTGAACCGATCACTGCCGGCTTAATAAGCGACACGCTTAGCGCGTAGATACGTTTTTTTCCAATATGGTTTATTAATGTCCGTGATTTGTACGCCGTTTTTAGGTTTCGGCGATGAATGAATCATCTTCATATTGCCCATATAAATACCGACATGACCAACTGTTCTGTTGGTTCTAAACCGGCCTGGCACATAGAAAAACATCAAGTCGCCTTTTCGCAAATTTTTACGGCTTACATAAGTACCAAGCGCTGCTTGCTGACGAGAGACGCGTGGAAGCTTAACCCCCTGTTTGCCAAACAGATATTGGGTAAATGTCGAGCAATCAAATCTTCCTGTTTGTGAATAAGGCCCCGTTCCAAATCTATACTTAACACCTAAGTACTGCTTCGCTCTACGGATTAACGCATTCATATCAATGTTTTTCAAGACGGGAACGGCATCCTCATCTCCGCTAGGTGCCCATACTTGTTCATCAAGAGTACCTAAGTCTCCAATTGCAGCCGGATTCGTTGCATCCTCGTCACCTTTGAAAGGATCGTTGGGGTCTTCCCCAAAATCAAGCTCTGCTGTAATACCTTGCTGATCCGGATCATCTTCATTCTCAATCGTGGCGACGGAAGTTGGATGAATGACAAGTTGGCTATCTTTTACTTCAAACGACATATCTTCCTGGAAAAGGTCTCCTAAAGCCGATACTGGAATATAAGCGGTATCGCCTTGTTTAATAAACGGTTGGCTGACCTGAATTTCATTGCCTTCTTTGCTTGCTTTATTGGAATTCATCGTTAGTTCAAAGTTCGCATCGTTATCCCCGATCATTAACTTTTGATTGGAATCATCCCAACCGGATTGAAAATTCAAAATTTGAATGATCTCAGGGGCTGAAACATAATTGACATTTTCAATGGCTTTAATAGGAACAATAGCATCATTCGTGCTAAGCATTTGCATGCCTTGTCCTTCTTGGGACATCTGATGCGTCTGGTTGTTGCCGTTCCCTTGCTGTACAGTTGGCGATGCCGTTGGCGCGGCCCTATTGGGAGTGGGCCTATCATTTCCACAACCAGTCGTCGTTGCCAGAATAACAACCAAACTACCCATTGCTGCTGCTTTCAACCTTTTCCACATGATATCTCTTCTCCTTTGAAGGGCGTTAATTGATCCTCTTTAGAGTGAGACAAGTAGGTTACAAATATGCATTCAAATGTGGATATGGTATGATTACCAGTAGCATCCATGCCAACAAGGGGGAACAGGTATGATTAGAAATCAAACGAGTTCATCTTTGCCGCTTTATGCCATCATCTTTGGATTAATAGCGATTTTGCTGAATTTATTTTTAATTCCCATACCTTTAGGTTTTATATTCGGTATTGCGGCATTCATCTGCGGCTTCATCAGTTATATTCGTTATGGAAAATGGGACGGGTTCATCTTATCCTTATTTTCATTTTTGCTTATACTTCTCTGGATTTGCAGTATTTTGATCCCGCTTTGGGTAGACCCTACTTTGCAAATCGAGTGGAAATAAAAAGAAAAACAAGACCCCTTCAGGGAGTCTTGCCGTTAGTTTGCTTATTACCCGATGGAGCCTTCCATCTCGAACTTAATGAGACGGTTCATTTCTACGGCATATTCCATTGGAAGTTCTTTGGTGAATGGCTCGATAAAGCCCATAACGATCATTTGTGTAGCTTCAGCCTCAGTCAGACCGCGGCTCATGAGGTAGAATAATTGATCCTCTGACACCTTGGATACTGTAGCTTCATGCTCCAGTGTAATGTTATCGTTCATAATTTCGTTGTAAGGAATTGTATCGGAAGTCGACTCGTTATCCAAAATCAAAGTATCACATTTGATATTCGCTTTAGACCCTTGGGAGTTACGTCCGAAGGAAGCCAAGCCGCGGTACGTTACTTTGCCGCCATGCTTCGAAATCGATTTGGATACGATTGTAGATGTCGTATCCGGAGCCAGATGCGTCATTTTCGCGCCAGCGTCTTGATGCTGTCCTTTACCCGCTACTGCGATGGAAAGAACCATACCTTTAGCGCCGCGGCCTTTCAGCACAACAGCCGGGTATTTCATGGTCAGTTTGGAACCGATGTTGCCATCGACCCATTCCATAGTCGCGTTCTCTTCAGCAACCGCACGTTTGGTAACGAGGTTGTAGATGTTAGGCGCCCAGTTTTGAATCGTTGTATAACGAGCTCGGGAGTTCTTCTTACATACGATCTCAACAACCGCACTATGCAAGGAGTTCGTGCTGTAGATAGGAGCTGTACAGCCCTCTACGTAATGTACGAAGCTGTCTTCATCGGTGATGATGAGCGTACGTTCGAATTGGCCCATGTTCTCGGAGTTAATGCGGAAGTAAGCTTGCAACGGAATCTCGCATTTTACGCCTTTTGGTACATAAATAAAGGATCCACCGGACCATACGGCGCTGTTCAGCGCAGCAAACTTGTTGTCGCTAGGCGGAATAACGGTTCCGAAATATTCTTTGAACAGCTCCGGGTACTCGCGAAGCGCCGTATCGGTATCCGTAAAGATAACGCCTTGATCTTCGAGTTCCTTTTGCATGCTGTGGTAAACAACCTCGGATTCATACTGCGCGGATACACCTGCAAGGAACTTTTGCTCCGCTTCAGGAATACCAAGCTTGTCGAACGTTTCTTTAATTTCCGTAGGAACTTCTTCCCACGTCTTACCTTGCTTCTCAGAAGGCTTTACATAGTACTGGATATCATTGAAATCCAGATCGTCCATATTACCGCCCCAGCGTGGCATAGGCATTTTGAAAAACTGTTCCAGAGACTTCAAACGGAATTCAAGCATCCATTCCGGTTCGCCTTTCATTCTGGAAATTTCCTCTACGATCTCACGAGTCAAGCCTTTACCGGACTGGAACACCGCTTTGTGTTCGTCCCTAAAGCCATACTTGTAATCCTCGAGATCTGGCATTTGTTTAGCCATGGTTGATTCCTCCTTAGAGTTTTGCTTGCAAAACTGTCTTCGTAAGCGTTACTTATTCACTCTTTTGGGATTGCTCAATCCCTTTGCGCAGCGCGTTCCAGGCAAGGGTTGCACACTTGATCCGTGCAGGGAATTTATTAACCCCGGATAAGGCCTCTATATCTTCATATTCAAACTCTACGGTTTCGCCTTTCATGAGACCGGAGAAATTTTCAGCCATCTTCAGCGCTTCGTCAAGCGCCTTGCCTTTCACGGCATCCGTCATCATCGATGCGGAAGATAAGCTAATGGAACAGCCTTCTCCAAGAAACTTGGCGTTCTTCACCAAACCATCTTCAACTTGCATTTGCAACGAAATTTTATCGCCGCAAGTCGGGTTGTTAAGGTCGATCGTAACCGCTTCGTCAGATTCAAATTTCCCGCGGTTGCGTGGATTTTTATAGTGATCCATAATCACTCTGCGGTATAAATCATCCAATTGCATGACCGAAGTACTCCTTTGTTTTTTGTAAGGCCGCTACAAGTCGGTCAACATCGGCTTCTGTATTGTACAGATAAAAGCTGGCGCGTGCGGTAGCGGTCACTTGAAGCCATCTCATGAGAGGCTGACAGCAGTGATGTCCTGCCCTTACAGCGACTCCTTCCGCATCCAGGACGGTTGCGACATCATGAGGATGCACATCCCCTAGATTGAAAGTCACAAGTCCCGCACGATCATTGGTTGGACCATAAATAGTCAGATCTTCAATCTGTGACATGCGATTGAGCGCATACTGAGTCAGCTGAATATCATGCCTATAAATATTGTCCATGCCGACTTCCTGCAGAAAATCGATAGCCGCGCCGAGTCCGACTGCACCGGCGATGATCGGTGTTCCGCCTTCGAACTTCCAAGGCAGCTCCTTCCACGTCGATTCATACAAATCCACATGGTCGATCATCTCGCCGCCGAACTCAACAGGCTCCATCGCTTCTAGCATTGCCTTCTTCCCATACAATGCCCCGATTCCGGTAGGACCACACATCTTGTGTCCGGAAAGGCCGTAGAAATCGCAGTCCAAATCTTGCACATCCACTTTCATATGCGGTGTGCTTTGCGCGCCGTCAACCATCAGCTTAGCGCCATGCTTATGGGCGATGCGGGCAATTTCTTTGATCGGATTGATCACACCGAGGACGTTAGAAACGTATACGACCGAAACGATCTTTGTACGGTCTGTAATTACATTTTCAACGTCGGCCAGCGAGATCGTGCCATCCGGCTGCAATGGAATATGTTTCAATGTGGCCCCCGAAGCCTTGGCAGCTTGCTGCCAAGGAATCAGGTTGCTGTGATGCTCCATCGGCGTGATGACGATCTCGTCGCCTTCACGAAGCGTTTTCGCATAACTGCTCGCTACAATATTGATGGCTGTTGTCGTGCCTCTTGTGAAAATAATCTCCTGCTCGCTGGATGCGTTAATGAATTTGGCAACTTTCTCGCGCGCGCCTTCATAGGCGTCTGTTGCACGAGAACCCAGCGTATGAACCCCACGGTGAACATTAGAATTGTCCCACTCGTAATAACGCTTTAGTGCTTCAATCACCGTGATCGGCTTCTGGGAAGTCGCTGCGCTGTCCAGGTAAACCAGGGGATGACCGTTCACTTCCTGCTTGAGTATGGGAAAAAGTTCACGTATCTCCGCGGTATTCATTGTCCCAGCTTCCTCTCCACTAAGCTTTGCAGTTGTTCCTCAACGCTCTTGATCGGAATTTCGGAAACGACAGGCGCCAAGAATCCGTAGATAATCAAGCGCTGAGCCTCTTCCTTTGTAATTCCGCGAGACATGAGGTAATGAACCTGCTCCGCATTTACTTGACCTACGCTCGCTGCGTGGCCTGCTTTTACATCGTCTTCATCGATCAGAAGGATCGGGTTCGCGTCACCGCGAGCTTTTGGACTCAGCATCAGCACTTTCTCGGTTTGCTGGCCATTACAGCCTGTTGCGCCTTTTTCGATTTTCGTGATACCGTTGATGATCGCTGTAGCGCCGTCTCTCATAACAGCGCGAGTGATCATGTCGCTTGTGGAAGCTTTGCCCCAATGCACACAGCGTGTAGTCAGATTGAGCTTCTGCTCATCCGTTCCAACGCAGATGACTTTGGCGTCGGAATCGGAACCGTTGCCCTTGAGGATCGATGTTGTATCGGACATCGTGTTGCCGTAGTTCAATTCTCCAACGACCCATTGAACTGCGCCGTCGTTCTCAAGAATAGCGCGACGGTATGTTAGATCCGTAACGGACTCGCCAAGATTGTGGATGGATGCGTAATGAACTTTGGCACCTGGCTTCACGAACACTTCAACGATGCCGTTTTGTACCAATTGACCATCGGAGTGGGAAGATACAAAGTTGTCAACGTAAGTCACGGAGCTGAATTGCTCGGCAACGATCAGAACGTGAGGAGCAAAGCTTGCTTCCGCGTCATCTGTTATGAATAAAGCTTGAAGTGGAATTTCCACGCGAACATCCTTAGGCACATAAAGGAAAATGCCGCCGTTCCAAAGGGCAGCATGAAGTGCTGTCAATTGATTTTCATTCGCTTCTACAGCTTTCATGAAGTAATCCTTCACCAGATCGGCGTGCTCCCTAAGAGCTGTTTCCAGATCAGTGAAAATGACGCCTTGCTGCTTCAATTGCTCGGAAACCTGCTTGTGCACGATACCGGAGTTTCTTTGCACGATCAGGTTATCCGGACTTGCTAACCCTTTAGCTGCTTCAGGAAGCTCATCCAAGGAAGCGAGCGGGGCTTGCGCTTTATAGGAACCGTAAGAGGAAACGTTCCAACGGTCGATTCTTGTCTTTTCAAGCTTGGGTAATTCCAAAGATTCGGCAAGCTTTAACCCTTCTGAACGAAGGGATGTCATCCATTCCGGCTCTTGCTTGCTGCGGGAAAGCTCGATGACTGCATTCGAATCAATGGAAAGCGTAATTTGAGTGCTCATGTTATCCTCCTAAATTTCACCCCACAAAGTGAAGATTTGCTTCGAAGATTAATCCGATTACTTTGTGGGGGCCCCATTACATTAGTACTTTGGAGCTGTCGTGTTCATTGGAATCTTGAATTCTTCCTCATCTTGACCAACAGTTTCATCCACGATGCCGAGCTCTTCTTTGATCCAGTCGTATCCTTCCGCTTCCAGTCGCTGAGCCAGCTCAGGACCGCCGGATTTCACGATACGACCTTGCATCATAACATGTACAAAATCAGGATTAATGTAGTTGAGCAAACGCTGATAGTGCGTGATGATCAAGAAGCCGCGTTCTTCGCTGCGCATAGCGTTAACGCCTTCAGCTACAATGCGCAGAGCGTCGATGTCGAGACCGGAATCGATTTCGTCGAGAATGACGATTTTTGGTTCAAGAAGCAGCATTTGAAGGATTTCGTTACGCTTCTTCTCACCGCCGGAGAAACCTTCGTTCAGGTAACGGTGCATGAACTCCGGATTCATTTCCAGTTGTTTCATCTTGCCTTCCATTTGGCGGATGAACTTGATCAAGGAGATCTCGTTACCTTCGCCGCGGCGTGCATTCATCGCACTGCGTAAGAAGTCAGCGTTCGTTACGCCGGTAATTTCGCTTGGATACTGCATAGCCAGGAAAAGTCCGGCGCGCGCTCTTTCGTCCACAGCCATATCCAGAACGTCTTCGCCGTCCAGCGTTACGGAACCTTCAGTTACTTCGTATTTGGGGTGGCCCATCAAAGCAGAAGCCAACGTACTTTTACCAGTACCGTTCGGTCCCATGATCGCATGAACTTCTCCGCCTTTAATTTCCAGGCTAAGACCTTTCAAAATTTCCTTTCCTTCGACGTTCGCTTTCAGACCGTCTATTGTGAATGTTGGTAAATTTGCCATTTCCTAAGCCTCCATAAAGTGAATGTACTTTTATATGAGAATCATTATTAAATGATTCTCACTGATTCTCATTAGAATAATTCTATTATAACTTACTGGTTAAAATCAAGAAAGGGCAATACCATGAAAAAGAAGCATCTGTGAAAATAATGATTCTAATGACTCTTATGAAGCAAGCTGTCGCTTGATCTCCCTAACTTGCGCAGTAAATTCCTCATCATCAAGAACTGGGGTCATGGAAAGGTCTCCGGGGAGATCAGTCTGAATTTGAATCCATGACTTGCATCCCAGATAGGCCTGTTCGATCTGAACGTCTACTGGAGAATCCAGCTTATAAACCCGTAACAACATAATATGCAGCGGGTTTTTGCGTTTCCATTTCAATCTTTCTTCCGTAAAATTTTCTGTCCAAATGTGGAAAGGAAACAATTTATTGAGCTGCTCCTGATCGCTAATCTCGATATCCTCAACCAGCTTGGCATAAGTACTGACCTTGACGCTCGAATCCTCTGGACTCCAGCCTGTTAAAGTCTCATCGATAACCCCGCGGTAGTCTTCCTTCAACAATTCCCTGCGCTGATGCTCATAGGTCGGATAGAGGAAAAAAGCCTCGGACTCCACTTGGAAATCCCTCGTTTCTTCAACGATTCCACCCTTGCGCATGATAAAGATTTGCGTGCCATCCTCCAAAGCTTTAATAGCGGACGCCCATTCTTTGAGGGCGATTGGTTGCGTATCCAAATCTCGTACACCTCGTTCTCAACTCAATATTGTTATTATTATAAGGAATCTGAGCAGGCAAAACAATGCGGAGCGAAATCAGGATATACAACCAACAGAAAAGGATGGCTCGGAGCTGCCATCCCTTTGCTCATTATTTGAAGTTTCAGCGTAATAAGCGGGCCCTGTGCGGGCAAACTGTTCTTGATTCAGTTTCATCGGATTCGGACCTGCAGATTCTTTAGCCCAGGAAGGATTGAAGCATCCATCGATGTTTTTCCAAGGAGGTTTGGATCGCTAATAGCATGTCCGATGTAGTCTCATCGTTAACCTCTTCACAATCTTTGATTCCTGCTTTCAGCTCCCCGATCACGATACTGAAATCTTCGATAATTGCCTCGACCATCTTCGTGGCAGTCTCGTTACCGGAAGCTTCTTTCAGCGAGGAAAGCTCCAAAAACTGTTTCATCGTCGCTGCGGGTTGGCCGCCGATAGTGAGTTGGCGTTCAGCGAGCTCATCGATATGCAGGGCCGCTTCATTATAAAGCTCTTCAAATTTGACATGAAGCGTAAAAAATTGATTGCCTTTTACGTACCAATGGAAGTTATGAAGCTTAACGTAAAGTAAGCCCCAATTGGCGATTTGTTTGTTGAGAACGGTTTGTATGGATTGAGCTGTGGCTACTACCATGTTTTACTCCTCCTTTGCGATCTGTACATGCTAATTTGCCTCATTTTTGCTCATATCATGTAGATTATGTTGCAATTTAGTAGTAAGTATTTCAAGGTTGAACGTTTTGTCTTATACTAGAAAAAGATGAATAATACATAGTAAATTGGTTGGAATTATACTACCAATGCATAGAGGAGGCTATCCCATGACCAAATATCATCCGCTTAGCGAAGAGCAAGCGATTGAGTATGCCAGACAAATTCCGGATTTATTCCAATCGAGAGCAGAGCTGTCCAGCCGTGAAATTGGAGACGGCAATTTGAATCTAGTGTTCCACATTTCCGAGCCGAGCACAGGTAAAAGCATTATTCTAAAACAAGCTCTGCCTTATGCCAAAGTTGTCGGTGAATCATGGCCGTTAACACTGGACCGCGCACGTATTGAAAGCGAGGCGCTGCAAATTGAAGAGTCTCTATGTCCGGATCTCGTTCCGCACGTGTATGCTTATGAGCCGGATCTTGCGCTGACCGTGATGGAGGATTTAAGCGATCATGTCATCATGCGAAGAGGCCTCATCGAGCGCAACCAGTATCCATTGTTTGCTGAGCATATCGCCCGATTTCTTGCTCATACATTATTTTTCACCTCAGATTTGGGGAAAAACCAGCAAGAAAAGAAAGTTCAGCTTGGACGTTTTATCAATCCTGAGCTGTGCAAAATAACCGAAGATCTGATCTTTGACGATCCTTATCGCGACGCGGACACGAATAGCATCGAAGCCCATATCCGCGATGCGGCCGAGCAAATTTGGAAGGATACTGAACTCCACTTGGAGGTAGCTATTCTGCGCAACAAATTTCTGACTAGCGCTCAAGCGCTCTTGCATGGGGATCTGCACACCGGCAGTATTTTTATTAAGGCTTATTCCACAAAAGTGATAGACCCTGAATTCGCTTATTATGGCCCAATGGGCTTCGATATTGGCGCTGTTCTGGCGAATCTGCTGCTGAACTTTGCCGGTCAAGAAGGCTGGAGTACGGATGAGGCAAGCCGCGCCGACTATCGCGAGTACTTGCTGCACACAGTAAAAGATGTTTGGAACAACTTCGAACGCAACTTCCGCCAGCTTTGGAATGAGCATGGGGTTGACCGTGTCTTCCAAACTCCAGGCTATCAAGATTATTTCATCGCTTCTCTGCTTCAAGATACCTTCGGATTTACTGGAGCTAAAATGGTGCGACGCGTCTATGGCCTTGCCCATGTAGCGGATATCGACAAGATTGAAGATGCTTCAGCCAGAGAACGTGCGCAGCGCCTTGCTTTATCCATTGGAACGAAGCTGATTCGCTTCAATCGTCAAGCGAAATCCATTGATGAACTGATCCAACTTGTCACCAAAGAAACAACAGCAGAAAGAGGATTTGCCTTATGAGCCATACAGGAATTGAAGTAACAAATGAGCAGGTAGCTTTACAATCCTTGCGCTGGAACGGCCATCAGCTGGATCTGCTCGATCAACGATTGCTGCCCGAAGAGATCGTGTATTTGCCGCTGGAAACACCGGTCGAGGTGTGGGAAGCAATCCGTCACTTGAAGGTACGCGGCGCTCCTGCGATTGGGATCGCCGCCGCGTATGGGGTATTCTTAGGCATCCGCGGTTTGGATGCCCGTGTCGATGAGCTTCTGGCCGAAGTCCAGAAGCAAGCGGACTACCTGGCGACGTCGCGTCCGACAGCCGTGAATTTGTTCTGGGCGCTCGATCGCATGCGGGCTCGAGCGGAAGCATTAGCGTCAGCCGGCGTGAATGCGGCTGACTTCAAGCAAGCGCTCCTCGACGAAGCGAAGAATATTCAAGCGGAGGATGAGGAGACGAACCGCCTTATCGGCGAACATGCGTTAACGCTGTTCGCCGATGGTTTCGGCGTGCTGACGCACTGCAACGCCGGAGGGCTTGCTACCGCCAAGTACGGCACGGCGCTAGCGCCGTTCTACTTGGCGAAAGAGAAAGGCGTGAACATCAAGGTGTTCGCGGATGAGACGCGGCCGGTGCTCCAGGGCGCACGGCTGACGGCTTTTGAGCTGCAGCAAGCCGGCGTCGACGTGACGCTGATCTGCGATAACATGGCCGGCGCGGTCATGTCCAAGGGCTGGATTCAAGCGGTCATCGTCGGTACGGACCGCGTAGCGGCGAACGGTGACGTCGCCAACAAGATCGGCACCTACAGTGTAGCCGTGTTAGCCAAAGCGCATGGCATTCCGTTCTACGTCGCGTGCCCGCTATCCACGATCGATCTGAACACGCCGACTGGCTCAGATATTCCGATCGAAGAACGTCACGAGGACGAAATTACGCAAGGCTTCGGCAAACGTACTGCGCCTCAAGGCGTGAAGGTATACAATCCAGCCTTCGACGTGACGCCTAACGAGTATGTAACCGCAATTATTACAGAAAAAGGCATCGTACGCGCGCCTTATAATGAGAGCTTGCGCAGCCTTTTTGAATAACTAAAAAAAGTGTTCGAGCATGGAGTCTTCTTCTGCTCGAACACTTTTTTAATATAGGGAATTGTCGAAAATGCTTGTTGAAGAGGATCGCCGTGCTGCGGAAACATAAAGATAGCCGAATTATGCATAAAATATAGGGGACAAGAACTATTGTTCGTTAATAGCGACACTCTGGACGCTGAAAACGAGCCAAGTGTAAGCTAAATAAAGATAATCGTCGTTATTCAGACCTTGTACAGGGACAAAGCCTCCGATAATTCATCATCAGAAGCACAGCGCCGTAGGCACGGTAACAGACATGTAGCTGCTTATTTCACGAACTATTCGCATTCACAGCAAAGGAGCTGGCTATCAATCGACCCGTTTTTCTTAATTTCCACTGTTCTTTATCCCGCACCTTTTACCATCTCCCGGTACTGTACAGGAGTCATGCCGTAAGCCTTTTTAAACACGTAATGAAGGTAGTTGCTTGTGGCAAAGCCGTTGCTCTCCGCGATCTTTTCAAGCGTCCAGCTGCTTTGGAGCAGCTCGTTGCATACATGCTGCAGCCGAACTTGCTGCAAGTAATCGCTGAATGCGATCCCAGCCAGCTCCTTGAAAATACGCTGAAGCTGCCGCGAGCTGATCTGCACACGCTCGGCAACAATTTCCAGCGTTAGCGGACGGCGGAAATTATCTTGAATAAACTGGACGGCAAGCTGGTACCGATAGCTCTTCATATCTCGTGCAGGCAGATTCAGACCTTGCGGCTCCTCTTTGTATGCGCCTACGGTTCTTAACAGTATTTGCACAATTGCCTGCTTAATCATGGTGTAATGGCCCAACTGGTTGCTTCGCCAGGCTTCATAAGCGATGAGAAACCATTTCATCGCTTCCTGCCGATCCATCGCGGGCGCGCGAGGAAGTTCGTCCAGCTGCCGGATGCAGCTGTCCGCTTCGGCCGTCTCCCACGTCTCTCCCCAAGTTCCGGTACCCTTGTAATCATCGTTAGAATCGTCAAGCTTAACGATGTCCACATGTAGGCATAGTTCATCCATGGCTTCCCGCTTATCCGCTTCCTGACGATGACTCACGCCGGGACCTGTCAGATAGAGCATCCCCTCATGCAGGGAATACTCCGTTCCATCCAGGGTAACGGTTCCTTTTCCGCGTGGAATGTAATGAAACTCGTACTCGGAGTGATGATGAAAATCGATAATAGTGCCTGGCGGGAAAGAGGTTAAGTGACAGCGCAATATACGGAACCCGTAAGATCCCCAGCGGAAAGCAAGCTCCATACGGTCCAGAGCCTTCGGATTGTCGAGCATCGGCTCAAAGTAAAAGGGCTGGCCCGTCAGTTTCCCGTGGCTGCTTGTGTTCATACTTAACCTCCCTCCCTACTATTCTTTTTCTTAGGCTTGCAATGAATCAATTCGAACTTGCTGTTTGGAGGCAGCTGAACGATTCGAAGCCTCCATCAGCTTAGTCAAGTCTACGGCAAGCTGTATGTTGTCAGATGCATTTGTGCCATTTTGAATATGCGAAACCCATTGATCAAAAGCGGACGGATTCGCTTGCGGCCAGTTCCCTTGCTCCACCCATTGTTCTTTGGCTTCTGCAAGCCTCGTTGTACGCAGGCGCAGCTTTCCATCGTGATCGGAGTAAAGCAAGCTTCCCTCGGTTCCATGAACCTCAATCACAAACGGCGAGAATGTATTGACAAAACCGGCTTCAACGATGCCGACCGCTCCATTATCGTATTGAAGGGTGGCAACCGCATTATCTTCAACCTCCCTGCCCGTCACATATCCGTACGAAGCGCTTACAGACTGAGGCATTCCAAGTAAGAGCCGGGCCAAATACATCGGATGACAGCCAAGGTCAATCAAAGCTCCGCCACCGCATTGCTCTGCGTTATAAAAATGCTCAGGCAGCCAGCCCTTCGGATTAGACGCTGTGGAAAGCCCGCCATTATGGGACAAGCGTGTACGCACCAATGTAAGTTGACCAAGCAGTTCCTGACGCAAAATTTCTTGGATCGCTAATGTATAGCTCGCGTTCAATCTTGGGAGCGAAACCGTTAATTTAACGCCTGCGGCTTCAACCGCTTGCAAAATGTCATTAACTTCCTGCAACGTCGGAGCGATAACTTTTTCCGTGAAAATATGTTTGCCGGCCTTTGCAGCCGCGACCATCACATCTCGATGCAGATTCGTTGGCGTATCGACGATAACGCCTTCAATTTCCGGATTCGCCAGCAGCTCCTGCAAATTTGCATAAAAAGCAACGCCGCGCTCTGCTGCCTGTGCTTTTCCTCTTGCTTCCAGCTCATCCCAAACGGCTACGATTTCCGTATCCGGATGCTCGGCTGCTTGTTTGGCGTAGTCTCTTGCATGCACGTGCCAAAAACTTAACATAGCTACTTTTATCATATATAACCTCCAAAAAAGTGACTTGGATTTATTGTAGCATGATAAAAGAGCCTGATAAATTTCGATTTAACGACAGTCTTTTGTATAAAATCACGACACGCGAAAAGTACATTATAAGAAATAGCCGTGCTATTTTTATTTCGATACCGGAGTAGCCTTGAAATATTCCTCCATCGTCAGCCCCTTAGCCGCGAGCTCTTTGGACAATTCCGTACCTACATAACGTAAATGCCAAGGCTCGTACTGGTAGCCGGTGATGTTGGCCTTCCCTTTCGGATACCGAATAATGAACCCGTACTCGGCAGCATGCTGTTCCAGCCATTTGGCCTCTTTGGTGCCTCCGAAACAATCCTCGGCCGCACATTTGCCATCGCTGCCGGTTATGTCAATCGCGAGTCCCGTTTCATGCTCGCTTGTTCCGGGAACAGCGCTGTATGTTTTCGCTTTTTCCTCGCCATCCTTCAGAACGTATCTTTGAAAGATTGACTTCTGTGTCGAATAGGAACGGTAGGCCGATACGCCCGCAAGGTGAATGCCGTCCTTTTCCGCTCCGGCAAAAAGCTTTTCCAGCGCCTCGGCCGCTACTTTGCGCATTTTCCGCTTCTCAATTTTCTCCTTGAACACAAACGGAACATCAGGATAAACCAAGTCTGCCGGTTCATAGTCGGACGGCAGAGAATTTTGCTTATTAACGAGCACCGTGATACTTTCAGGTTTGGCTACGACCCCAACCGCGCCATTTTTCCCTGCATTTGCAGTTGGGACAGGTGAAGTTGTCGGAGTTTGAGTTGCTTTAGTTGTCGGCGCAGGTGTCGCCGAGGACTTGCTTGATGGTGTTGCAGAAGGTGCGACTGCGCTTGTTGCACTTGCTGTTGGGCTTGCCGTCGGATCAGCAGAAGGCGTCGGTTCTGCCTTGTTACTGCTGCATCCGGTTATTATGGTAAACGCTGCAATTAACGCAAGCGTGTATTTCATCTGACGGTTCATGTTCGTAAAGCCCTCCTCAAAGTTGAAAAAGTACACATGGAATAGACTGTCGAAACAGTGAAAAAGTTTCACCCAGCCAAGCAAAAAAAGAAAACCGCAAATCAGGTATTTGCGCCTCATTCGCAGCCTTCATATATTTTATGCCTTCTGTCGTTACCTTTCAAGCTCTAAGGGGCTTGCGAGCCGTTTTCATTTTAAGCATGGTCTGGAGGAAGCAGCACGATGCGTCCTTCCTCAAGCGTAACTCGAATTTTATTCGTGCTGGATGCGCCGATCGATTCGAGGAAATTGGCCGGAATTTGCAGTCTGCCCGCTTTATCGACTACAGCGTATTCAATGTGCGAGTCGACTTCCAACGTGAGGATGCCCTGCTCCAGCTCCAGCATTTCTTCGGCATATGATTTGCGCCGCAATATTTCGGAGGAAGTCTTGCCGTCCCGGATCGCGACAACCCGATCCACTTTCTTGGCCAGCAGCGGATCGTGCGTGACGATAACAACCGTCAGTCCGAAGGAACGGTTCAGCTCCCGGAACAGGTCCAGAATTTGATTAGCCATCTTCGAATCAACGGACCCTGTAGGCTCATCGGCCAGCAGGAGCTTCGGCTGATTGGCGAGAGCTATGGCTATCGCAACGCGCTGCTGCTCACCTCCCGAAAGCTGATTCAGCTTATTGTTTTTGCGATGGCTTAATCCGACTGCATCCAGCAAGTCCAAAGCCCGTTGACGCTTACGCCGTCCCTGAAGCAAGATGGGCAGCTCGATATTTTCCAACGCAGTTAGATAAGGAATCAAGTTACGGGCATTATTTTGCCAGACAAAGCCAACCGTCTCCCTTTTATAGGTCACCAAATCAGATTCTTTAAATTTCAATAAGTCTTTGCCATCGACATGCAAATTGCCCGCCGATGGCCGATCGAGACCGCCAAGCATATTCAGCAATGTCGATTTGCCGCTGCCGCTGTTGCCAATAATCGCCATGAGCTCTCCTTCCTCAATATGGAGATCCAAGCCCTGGAGAGCTACGACTTCAATATCAGCTGCCTTGTAAATTTTGACCAAATTTTCACAATGGATCATCTTCAATCCTCCCCTAGCTTGACCGCTTGATGAATGTTGATTCGAGATAGCATCGTGCCAAGCAATATAAGACCGATTCCAATCATCAAAGCTACAATCATGTACAAATTCAACTGATCTTGAGGATTGAAGCTGACTTGAAAAGGCGGCACTTGACTCGACGGGTCGAAGGAGAGCTGAAATAAAGGGACGAACAGCTTGCTGGCTGTGTTACCGGTAACGATTCCGATAAGGACAGCCGCTCCCGAGGTTAGAAGCTGCTCTGCGGTAAGCATGCCTACAATTTGTGCAAACGAAACGCCCATTGCCCGAAGAACCCCGAATTGCAAAATACGTCCGGAAAGCGAAAGGACCCAGTACAAAATAAAACCAATGAAGCTGATACCTATTGCGATTAGAAATCCTAACGTCATGACGCCATTAATAGCCAATTGAAAAGGATCGTTCTTGGAACGAACCAGCAATTGCCTCGTGTCGGTCAAGCTTACGATGGACAACCGTTTTTGATCCATGGCCTCATACAAGGCTTGACTAGTAGTATCTGGCGTTAATTTCAACCACACATCGTAAGGCTCTACAGCCATGTTATTTTGCATGTAAGACAAATGTCCGACTATTAACTTCGGCAAATCTACCTTACTTTGCTTCGTTGAACTCGTACTTGTGCTTGTGCTTGGCGTTAACACGGGATTCGGATTCCAGCTCGGCCAATAATCAATAATCCCGTATACGATACAGGTTGCTCCTTCCACCTCGTTCCACCCTATGCGAACCACATCGCCTACCATTGCTCCTGTTTCCTCGGCAATCGAACTGGAGATGAGGACTGCTCTGGCATCCGTGCTCAGCAAGTTTAAATACTCATTTATATGGTGATCCAGCAGCAGATCGCGCATCCAAGCCGTGCGGCCGAACTCATCGGTATCGATCCCCATTAGTTCTGCTTTTTTCGTTTCTTTGCCGATCGTCACATAGGCATCTTTTTTGTGAAAAACACGGGCAGCTGATTCAACACCCGGCAGCTGTGCAAAAGGAAGAAACGGCGGCTCCGTATACTGGATGCGCTTGGGGATAACGACTTGACTATCCCCCGGCGCTGCCGAAGGCGGTCCCGATCCCATGGAAGGAGGTGGCGCATCGTTTTCCCATTGCGTTTGGAGCACGATATCCGCTCCGTTTTTGTAACGAATTTTGTCTTCAATGTTCTTGTTCAACGTCCGAGCTGCACTCGCACTAAATAATCCAGTTGCAATTGTCATGATAAGAAACAACATAATAAACTGATACTGAGTAGTTGATCGCCCGACCTGAAGCAGCGTCGAATACAAATAAGGCGGCCACCATTTCCGGCCTAATTCATAAATCAATCGAATCACCCAAGGGTAAACCCGAAGCAGCAGCAGTCCCATCGACAGCACGAACAAAGCCGGCACGAGAAACAGCAGCGGATCTACTTTCATATCCATCGAATCTAAACCAAGAGCTACGAGATCTTTCATGCGCCGGTGGAAGGTCTGAAGCAGATAGATGGAAACCGCCAATAAGATAACATCGAGAAATATTTGATGGGCAAAAGAAAGCTTGTGCTGCCTTGCCATGGTTTGTTTATGTCCTACGATAGAAACACGCGTTGCCAAAACGACAGGCAAAAGGGTCATACATACAGAAGCTGCCACTGCGGCCAATGCGTACTGATAAGCCTCTTGATTCAATTTCACTTCCATCGCTGACCGCTGTACAAACTCCAGAAAACCGTTCGACGCACCTAGTATTTGCGTCAATTGAAGTCCAAGGAAAGGTCCGATCAGGAACGCTATGAAGCCTAATAAAATACCTTCCAGCACATAGCCGGTTATAATCTGCAGACGGCTGGCTCCACGGCTGCGCAGGACGGCAATCTCCGTTTTCTGACGCTCCGTAATCAGGTTTGCAACCATGAACAAGTAGAAGGCTAATAAAAGGACGATCGGAACATTGAGGGACCACAGCATGATCCTCAGTTTTTTCTCTTTGTCATAATAAGTCTTAAATACGGAAACCGCTGTATTCTTAACCGCAGAATTCATAAAGTGGTTGGATAAATAACTTTCCATCCGATCGTACGCATCCGTATAATCTTGCAAACCTTCAAGCTTCAACTGATGGTAATCCATTGCGTAATTCCAAAAAGAGAACATGACTTCGACCTTGTTACCCTTTGTAAAATCCTTCTCGAAAAGAGAGAACGGAATCAAGAACTTCGAACGTGAATCGTTCGTGCCGTCGCCCCAATACAGATCGTTATAATCTTTAAGATCGATCACACCAACCGGCTTGATCCGGATAGGCTCGCTCACGTTCTTATCTATGATCGTTAACTCGTTCCCGAGCACCAGTTTTAAATGGGTTAACAACTCTGGAAATACCAGCGCTTCATAGATGCCGTTCATGGGTTCTGTTGCCGGCAGCTTTCCATCGACAAGACGAATATGCTGCTCCAAGTCCGACATGGCAGTCAATTCTGCCGATCGCTTTTCTTTGGGATCTACTTTACTTGGATCGCTGGGGGTCATTTCGAAATTCATCGTGCTTCGAGTGATTTTCGCAAGGAGTATGGGCAGGCCAAACCGCTTGCTTTGCTCATCTAAGAAGGCATCCGCCTCCGCTAACCGTTGTTCCACGCCTTGCTTAGTCTCCACTCCGCCCAGATAGGCATTTGCAAAGTATTGTCCGGGGTACTGCTGTTTATCGATTTGCTGGACTTCCAAATCTTTGATCAGCATTCGCTGTAAAATGGCATGCGTATAGATCGGCATTGAGCTCGCCAGTGCAACGGAAACAATAAGACCGAGCAATAGGCTTAGCTCCAGCCAGCGGTTTTTGACCATTTTACGGAGAATCATCAGGAATAAGGCCATTGGAATCCTCCTCGTAAGCCTACCGTTAATTGTTTAATATGACTTTCTGCCCTTCTTGAAGTCCGGTCCGGATTTCCACCTCCGTAGCTGTTACCAGACCTTTTTCCACATCGATTTCTTTGCGGCTTTCGCCGTTCAGCACCTGAACATAATCTCTGCCCATATAGGAGCGAAGTCCTGTGCGGGGAATAACGATAACATTGTCGCGTTTTTCCAGAATAATGGTCATATCCGCGTAATTGCCGATTTGTGCGCCTTCAGTCCCGTTCTCAACTCCGACAATAATGGTTTTGGCATTTCTTTCTGCTTGCGCTTTGTTTGTCGTCGCAGGGCTGCTTGAAGGCGTTTGCAAAACTTTGCCTTGTATCGTCTTACCTGAAGCCGTCAGCTTCACTTCAACATCCATGCCCACTTGAATACCCGCGATGCTTGCAGAGTCTGAGGTTTCATACACAAGCTGTACCTGTGTTGGATCGGACAGGGTCACAACCGAAGTGAAAGCCTCCACCACACTCCCCTGCTGGACATCGGTCAAGTACGTCACAATTCCTTCCGTACCGGCTATGAGCCTGGTTTTGTCCAATTGGGACTGAAGTAAGGATAATTGAATCTTGGCGGCTTCGATATCAATTTTCTTCAGACGTATGTTGGTGGCATTGTTCGGATCGTCATGCTGAGTCTGTACGCTGGCAAGCTGTGCTTTTTCCAGATTGAGCTTCTGAAGGGCTACGCGGGTTTCCAGGTCACCCTTTTCCAAATCTGCCAACACATCGCCTGGCTTAACCGTGTCGCCTAATTTGACATTCAGCGATGCCAGACGTTGACCGGACTCTTTAAAAAAATACTGGGTTGTTCGACTGGATTTGAATGTTCCCGACATATTTACCTTCTTCGTTATGTTTCCTTTTTTCACTTCATAGAGCTCAAAGTTTTCCTTCACCGGCTTGATTAAAGGCGGCTTCAGCGCTTCCTCTTCCTTAGGCAGCAAAGAACAGCCTGATAAGATAAGCAAAGCACCTGATATCGCTGCAGCCTTATACATAATCGAACTAACCTTCATCAACAATGGTACCATCCTCCAATGAATAGACTTCATCTACGATTTCCATGATGGCAGGATCGTGCGTTGTCAGGATGATGGTCATACCTTCTTGTACCAGATCCTTGAACAACTTGAGCACCTGCAAGCCCATCCGGCTGTCAAGCTCAGCAGTTGGCTCATCAGCCAAAATCAGCTTAGGCCTATGCGCAATCGCCCTGGCAATCGCAACCCGCTGCTGCTCCCCGCCGGACAGCTCATAAGGACGATGCTTCATTCTTGGCTTCAAGCCGACAAATTCAAGCGCCTCCTCCGCTAATTTCCGATATTGATTCGGATGGACGCCGGAAATTCGCAAGCCAAACTCCACATTCTCGTAAGCAGACATATAGGGAACCAGCGCAAAGGATTGAAAAATAAGTCCAATATGCTTGCGCCTGATTTCATCACGCCTTCTCTCCGTCAGACTGCTAATTTCAAGTCCTTCCAAATACACCGCGCCTTCAGTTGGGCGATCTAGTGCACCTAACAGGTTAAGGAGCGTTGTTTTGCCGGATCCTGACCTTCCCCTCAGGGCAACAAGCCGTCCTCTTGGTATCGATAAATTAGCTCCCCGCAGCGCATGAACGGCACCTGTACCTTTCCCGAATGTCCGCATGACTCCGATCGCCTGCAGTATGGGCATTTGTGTTTCCTGCACGTTCATTGTCCCCCTCTCCTTCATTGCCAAAAAACTGAGCAGGCCTCATTCTAAATGTAAGGCTTTCCCCCAAAAAAATATAGACATCCTTTGTTCGAAAAGGTGTCTATTTGTTCGGTCAATTATTGCGGCTTCTCAAACGCCTTGGGCGAGCAGCCGACTACCCGTTTGAATGTTTTCGCAAATGTTTTGGCATCAGGGAATCCGACCGCCTCTGCGACTTCGTATACTTTCATTTCACCGGTACGCAGTCTTCGCTTGGCTTCTTCGAGCCGGATACGGGTCAGTGTCTCACTAAGCGGCTCACCCATTTCTTTGCTGTATAAATCACTCAAGTAACTTCGGCTCAATTTTACGTGATCGGCAATATCCAGTGTACTGAGCGGAGAAGCGTAGTTTTCCTGCATGAACTTCAATGCTTTGCGGATAAAAGCATTCTGCGAGCGCAGCGCCTTCTCTGTGCCGGAGGAAGCATTGTTCTTGGCAAGTAGGTTCAGCGCTTCAATTAACAGCTCCAGCACCTGCTCCATGTTGCAGCAAGCGTAAGCTCTCCTGCTATTGACGAAAGCGTCCTCATAGCTGTCGACATTGACATATCCGCGTTCACGAGCATAGCCTGCCGCCAGCCCAAGGAGCTCCTGGATAAACGGCGGCACCTTCGCAGCATTTGGGCGCTGCTCCTTCATGATGCGGCACAGTTCCTCCGCATGGTGAAGAGCTCCCTCGGCGTTATCGTGCGAGATACAGCGCAATAAGTCGCTGCGGCTGTCGTACGCTAACGCCGAAAGCGATCCCTGTATGCCGGGCTGCGCCGCTTGCGGGCATACGGGCGGAACCAAGCGATTCCGGCTCCCGCTATAGAATCGATCGTGCAGCTGCCGCTCATGAAGTGCCGCGGCAGCAAGCACATCCGCAAGCCGGCATACGACCATGCCGGCTCCAACGAACCAGTCCGGCGCCTGCGGCAGCCGGGCGAAGTAACGCTCCGCGGCGCTCGCCAGCGCCGCGGCCGCGTTATGCACGCCGCCATCGTCTATGGCGGCGTTAGTCCCTGCTGCTGCTGCAGGCACGAGCAGCAGCACGCTGTCGCCGGCGAGCGGCAGCGCCGCCAGGCAGCCGGTCCAGTGCCAGCCCGCAGCGCCTGCGCTAGCGGCCGGACCCGTATACAGAAGCAGGCTGATCAGACTGCCTGTTGACCCCGTTTCAGCTTCAGCTCCGAACAGCTCTGCATGGATCGTCTCACCGCCCAGTCCAGTCTGCAAATAAGCTTGCAACTTGTTAGAAAGCTGAGTCTGCTTCGTTGACTCCAGCTCGCGGTGCCATCTCTGCAGCTGCACTTGTTCATGCCTCCGCTGCTCAAGTTCGCGTTTAACGCCCTGCAGGGTATCCAACAAAGATTCAGGCTCCATCGTAGGCTTATGGATGTAATCTTTGGCACCGAGCTTCATCGCTTCTTTTACATATCTGAAGTCATCCATGCAGCTTAGCACGATGATACTGATCGGCTTGACGCTTTCCTTTAGCTTATGAATAAGCGCCAACCCGTCCATTCGCGGCATGAGGAGATCTGTAATAACGATATCTACGTCCAGCGATTCAAGGACCTGCAAAGCTTCAAAACCATCTTCTGCATCGCCAGCGTACCGAAAACCATGTTGTTCCCACTCTACCAGCGTCCGTAAACCTAGACGAATAATAGGTTCATCGTCTACGACAAGCACGTTCATCCCAGATTCACTCCTCGCTTTGATGAATGGGGAGAGAAATCCGAATGCTCGTTCCTTCTCCCGGTTTGCTTCCAATATGCATTTTGTACCCGTTTCCATAGTACAGCTTTATTTTTTCACGAATATGGGCTAGTCCGATACCGCTCATTCTCTCCCGAATCATTCGAGAGGCTTGACCTCCTGCTACTACACCCGGCCAGACAGAGCCTCCATCTTCGACCGGCATGCCAACGCCATTATCCTCAACCTGGCAAAATAGCAGATCTCTGTCCAACCATGAACGAATCGTAATGCTGCCTTCTCGCTTAGCAGGTTCGATGCCATGAATAATGGCATTCTCCACAAGCGGCTGCAATAGCATCCGGGGCACTAAACATCCAAGTGTCGTCTCATCCATTTTCATAATCACCTGAACACGATCGCCATACCGAAATTTTTGGATTTCCATGTAATCGAGAATGAGCCCGCTTTCCTCTCGGAGCGTGATAAATTCGCCCTTTTTACCAAGACTAGCTTGCAGCAGTCGGACCAACGCGCTGACTACTTCCGAAATCTGTGGTGTTTTATGTATTTTGGCTACCCATTTGATTGTATTCAGAGTGTTGTAAAGGAAGTGCGGATTCAACTGATAATGGAGCGCTTCCATTTCTGCTTCTTTTTTCAGCGATTCTTCCAGCTTCACTTGTTTAATGAGGTCTTCTAAGCGATTAAGCATCTGATTGTAGCTCTGACCCAGCTCATTCCAATCATCTGGACTCTTCGATGTCCAATAGGCTCTCAGGTCGCCTCGTTCGGCACGATTCATCAGCGCTTTTAGAAGATGCAAGGGCCTTCTTACATATCTGGTAAAAAGGAGGGAAGCGCCAACGGAAAGAACTGCAACTAAGCCGAATAGCAAAATTAGCCAGGAACGCAAATGAGGATTTGATGAGAGCGAATTCGGGACTTCGTAATAGGAAGCCCATTGTCCGCCGGGCACTTCAAAATGCTTTACAGAGAATATCGTTTCACCAACGGTATGCATATAGTCTGATAGATGATTGCTAAGATTTTGGATCGTTTCATCGTCATTAGCTCCAAACCGATAAAGAATTCGATTCTGCTGATCGACCAACATAAAGGCTGTTATGCGTTTATTCGATGTTGCATGTTTCCATAGCTTGCTCATGTTCACCCAAACCGTTACAGTTCCGAGCTCTTGACTGGTTTGGATATCGGCAATTGGCGCCGTATAAGCAAGCACGTATCCGCTTAAATTACCTTTATCAACAAATACAGGCTCGAAACTTTTAAAAGCACCTTGCACACGGGTATCCATGGCTTCAGGCCTGTCTCCGTTTTGCGAACATAACGTCCGGCTCGTTATTTTCATACTGAAGCATATCTGTTCCACATAGGGATTCCGTATGGTTTGCTCGCTCAGCAGGTTGTTGATATAGTTTCTCAAATCTTGAACTTCTTTTGAAACCGAAGGAAGATCCGGCATTTTCGAATAATGCTGCACAGCATAATCTGCTGCGGAACGGTGCGCAATTTCCGATACAAATTGAAGCTCCTGATTCACCCGCGCATTCGCCTGTTCATGGGCTTGCTCCACATAGTATGTTAACTCTTTATTGCCATAAGCCGACAACTGCTCGTAAAAAATATAAATGGATGCAAGAAGGGGGAGAGAACCAATAATGAGCAAATACAACAGCAACCTGATTTGGAATCGATTAAAAAACAATGAAAATATCGGAGGCATAGATCACCTTTTGAATGAAGTTGAAATCAGTTAATGAGTAGCTTCATTATAAGCGATCGAAGAGTGATTGGGGAGTGATTGTAAGGATTATGTTTTCGCAAAAAAAGAGGAAGATCAGCTTTCGATCTTCCCCTTCCTCCTGCATTAAAGCACTTTGGACAAGAATGCCCTTGTCCGTTCCTGCTTTGCCTGTTCAAAGATTTGCTCAGGCGTTCCTTCCTCAACAATTACACCTTGCTCCATGAACATCACGCGGTCGCCCACCTCACGGGCAAAGCCCATCTCATGCGTAACGACGACCATCGTCATGCCTTCTTTGGCCAGCTGCTTCATAACCGCCAATACTTCGCCGACCATCTCCGGATCAAGCGCCGAGGTCGGCTCATCGAACAGCATGATTTTGGGCTCCATCGCAAGTGCTCTTGCGATCGCAACGCGCTGCGCTTGCCCGCCCGACAGGGAATCCGGCAGAGCGTTCGCTTTATCGGCAAGGCCAACTTTTTCGAGAAGCTCTAGCGCTTTCTTGCGTGCTTTCTCCACAGGCCATTTTCTCACTTGAATCGGTGCGTGTGTAATATTATCAATGACCTTCATATGCGGGAACAAATGAAAGCGTTGGAACACCATGCCCAGCTCCATACGGATTTCGTGAATCTTGTTGGCCGGATCCATTAGCGATTTGCCTTCAACGAGTATGGTTCCGCCATCCGGCTGCTCGAGCAGGTTCAAACAACGGAGAAAGGTGGATTTTCCCGAACCGGAAGGTCCGATGACGACGAGAACCTCTTTGCTTTGGATTTCTGCGTTAATATCACGAAGCACGACATTGTCGCCGTACGCTTTTTTCAAATTCTTAACTTCGATCATGGCACTCATCTTCGCTACACTTTCCTTTCCAGATAACCAAGCAGCTTGCTAAGGGAGTAAGTGAGAATGAAATAAATCAAGGCTGCCGTCAAATAAGGCTCCCATACTTTAAAGTACTGGCTTCTCATCGCATTGGACCAATACATCAGCTCTGGCGCAGCAATAATCGCGAACAGCGAGGAGTCCTTGATGAGCACGATGAACTCATTGCCGAACGGCGGAATCATACGCTTGATCGCTTGCGGCAAAATAATGGATTTCATTGTTTGGAAATGCGTCATCCCCAGCGAGTAAGCGGCCTCCGTTTGTCCCTTATCAATGGATTGAATCCCGGCTCTATAGATCTCAGCCATATATCCCGCTGAATTCAATGAAAGGGCTACAATGGATGCTACGATCGCATTCGTTGTACCAAGAAATAAAGGAACAACCCCGAAATGTACGAGCAGAATTTGTACAAGCAGCGGCGTACCGCGGAAGAAGTTCACATACATGCTCGTCGGCCAGCGAAGATACCAGCGAGATGACATTTTCCCCAGTCCGACGCCAAGACCCAGAACTGAGCCAAAAAGGATAGATAGAATTGATATGCCTATGGTCCAAAGAGTCCCCTTCACCAGTAAAGGAAGATACTCCGCAATGATGTCAAAACGAAAATCCATACACACTTCCCTTTCGCAACCTATTTTGCTGTTTACAGAACAAAAGCATGCGCAATGTTGAACTTACGCATGCCCCGAGAATCTATTATTTTTGTTCGAGCAGCTTCTTCGTGTCCGGTTCTTGGCCAAACCATTTTTGGTAAACTTTCGCATAAGTTCCGTTCTCGATCACTTTTTTGATCGCAGGATCAAGCTTAGCTTTCAGCTCGCTGCCTTTCGGAAGCAAGATGCCATAATATTCGGACTCGAAGTTCTTAGGATCGGCAATCGTAACGAACTTCTTGTTCGGATTGTTTTTCACGTATTCGCGAACAATTGCGATATCGGCTACTACCGCGTCAACGCCGTTATTTTCAAGCTCCATCAATGCAAGCGTGTTATTGTCCAGACGTTTCAGGGATTTATTGTCTTCACCGATAATTTTGGTCATAAGCGTATCGGCTGTAGTGGAAATTTGAACCGCTACTTTTTTGTCTTTCAGGTCAGTTGCGCTCTTGATCGGGCTTCCTTCCTTGACCAGAATCATGTTCGTGGATTCGAAGTAAGGAATGGAGTAGTCATAGGTTTGTTTACGCTCATCTGTAATCGAAACGCTTGAGATACCTGCGTGAAATTCTTTACCTTGTTGAACGCTGGTTAACATGGTATCCCAACCTGTATTCGTTACTTCATACTGAAGTCCGGCTTCTTTCATGACCTCAGCAAGAAAATCGATATCAAAGCCAGCTATTTTGTCTTTATCCATGAATTCCATTGGAGCATAAGCCGCATCTGTCGCAAATTTGTACTTCGTTCCCCCAGCTTGTTTCGCTCCGCAAGCGGTAATTGCCAAGATAAATATCAATGCCAAAATCGTTACACTTAGTTTTTTCAACGTTATTCCTCCACCATTATGTAAAATGTATGTTTTATATTTTAACATCTGGTTAATAAAATAACAACGTATGAAGAAAGCAAAAAAGGGAGGAAAATACAGGAATCCATCTACATTTGCTAAATTTATGATTCTGCACAATAAGCAAAAGGAAGATTGTTGCTCATGCTTAAAATAAACCATCGTTTAGCCAACTGCTTTTGATCCATTAAGCTCTGCGAGATCTCACAGCGGCCATACTTTCGTATCAAACGAGAAATCAAGAACATTCCCAAAGGTTTGCTTTCATACAAAAAAACGCTGGGATCCAAGACCCCAACGTCTTTATTAAGCTATGATTCAGCTATCCGTCACATCATTTTTAGAATCGCTTCACGACCTGTCATTCCAGCTACAATTCCCATATCTTCTGCCGTATAAGTCACAGATTCAAGTGGAGCATCCAAAAGTTCCTGGATCGTACGTACACCCGTTGCCCGAGCAGCAATAATGTTCCGTTCCCTCAACCGTTCGTTCAGCAGCGCGACGTCCAACGCCCCGCACATGATGTATCCTTTATCCGTCGTGACGACAAGCAGCGTTGTCTTGGGCAGCTTCACTTCAATGGCTATAGCTGTATGTCCTTCAAGGAGAATGGGTTCTACGCGCATCATGCTCTGCACAGCTCCTCTTTGCAGTCTTACGGTAGTATATGCGCGCAGTGCTAGTACGGTGTGAGTAGTTGCAGTTTTATTTCCATCTTTTACTATCCAGGTACTCGTCTGGAATAACTACTTTTATCATGATATAGTTACATAATCAGAACTATATTTGGAGCAAGGAGGCCGTATGAGTCAAGGGAAAGCAAATACGAATCAGACCGGACATTTATTCACTGTAGAAATCTTAATCGAAGATGCCACAAATGGCCTTGCTTTGGAAAAACTCCTTCATTTATTAAATACAACCACCATTAAAGACTATCAAATAATAAAAGGCATCGAGCTTGGCAAATTAATTGAGCTCAACACGAATAAGGGGAACACAGCCCCTGCGCCCAATAGAATCATTGAACAATTGGAAGTCTTTATAGCCAATAATACACTGATCCGGTTAACGGTTATTAAACCCAAAGGCATTAAACTTAACCTCCCATGCCGTATCTTGAATTATGACAGCAGCAGCCAAAACGTAACGGTTTATCATGTGGATGAGAAAAAAGTGTATTTATTCAAACTGAATGAAATCGACGATTACGTTGCTTTCTAAACTGAATAAGGGTATCCCTTTACAAAGGGATACCCTTATTCGTTATGTTGGCTCATTAGCCGCCGCTACATGAGCGTTGCCGTTCAGCATGCTTTCGATTTTCTCGGCGCTAACCGGAGGACTGAACCAGTAGCCCTGTACTTCGTTGCAGCGGTTTTGATGAAGGAAGCGCAGCTGATCTTCAGTCTCTACCCCTTCGGCGATCACTTTCAAGTTCAGGTGGTGGGTCATTGCAATGATCGTGGCGACGATCGCCGCGTCGTTCGGATCCACCATAATATCGCGGACAAACGATCGATCAATCTTCAGCTTGTCGATCGGGAATTTTTTTAGATAATAGAGCGAACTGTATCCGGTTCCAAAGTCATCGATGCTAACGTTAACGCCTAGCTCCTTGAGTTCAAGCAGCGACTGAATGGCATGATCCACATCCATCGTCATGCTCTCGGTAATTTCCAGCTCCAGGTATTGCGGGTCCAGGCCGGTCTGCTCCAGCACGTAACTGATCTTGCCCTTGAGGTTATGCTGGAAAAACTGACGCATCGAGAGGTTAACCGAGATCGGCACCGGGGGAAAACCTTGAATCTGCCAAGCTTTGTTTTGTTTGCACGCGGCGCGCAGTACCCATTCACCAATCGGCACAATGAGCCCCGATTCTTCAGCGAACGGAATAAAATGATTCGGCGATATGATGCCCCGCTCCGGATGATCCCAACGAATCAACGCTTCGATACCGACGATGCGGCCCGATTCGATATCCACCTGCGGTTGGTAGTAGAGAATGAACTCATCCCCGGCGATCGCCTTCCGAAGCTCATTTTCAAGCTTTAACCGGTTAATGGATACCGACTTCATGTCGCTGTTGAAGATTTGGAAGTCGTTGCGGCCTTTCTCTTTAGCTCTGGCTAGCGCGATGTCGGCATATTTCATTAACGTTTCAGCATCCTCAGCATCTTCAGAGGAAATTGCAATCCCGATGCTCGCCGTAACATGAAGCTCATATTGTTCCAATAGGAATGGCTGCTCCAGCACACGATTGATGCCGGCGACCAGTGCAATCGCGTCGTTATGATCCGCAACATTGGTGAAGAAGAACGCAAACTCGTCGCCTTCCGTGCGCGCAAGGAAATCATTTTCGGTCACGCACCTCGTGAATCGTTCGGCCAGTTGAAGCAGCAGCATATTGCCGTAATCATGCCCAAAGCTGTCGTTTACTAATTTAAACCGATCAATGTCCAAGTAGAAAACAGCGAGCTTCTGCCCCGTTGTTTTGGAGAAACATATCGTTTCGTTCAAATGATCCTTAAACTTCCTCCGGTTCGGCAGTCCGGTCATGTCGTCATAATAGGCCATATACCGAATTTGTTCGTCTCCGCGCTTACGCTCTGTAATATCTTGACAAATTAAGATACTGCCGTTTGTTTCCGGCTGTATGAGAACAGGAACTGCTGTCACATGCAGATCGACTCTATAGCCGCTCTTATGCAGTATAGCGGTTTCAAAGGTAGTTGGAGTACCCTCGTGGACCTGGTCTAAGCAGCCTTTAGTCGTCTCCTTGCATTCTCCGGTCACATAGGCTGCAAAAGGCTGATGCATGAGTTCGCTTACAGAGTAACCCATAATCGTCTCGGCCGCTTGGTTGATTCGAATGAACTGTCCGCGCCCGTCAAAAATTCCAATGGCATTAGGGTTATGCTCAAACAAGGAATCGAGCACACTTTGATGATCATGGCTCCGGGCTGTTTGATACTTCGAAGCTTGGGTGCTTGTATCGCTCCGGCGCAAGATCATGAGCAGCATCAGAGAGGCAAATATACAAATCCACGCGGCATACGGCTTTATGTATAGGCTTCCGAATACGACGAGAATAAGATACCCGCCTACGTATACCCGTTTTATCACAGGTTGTTCTCCTCCTACTGCTCCGTCATAGGTGAATGGGTAGTGTCACAGTAACGAACGTTCCTTCACCCACTTTACTTTCAATTAATAAATGTCCATTATGATCTTCAACAATTTTATACGTTATCATGATGCCCAGCCCAGTGCCTTTTTCCTTTGTCGTATAGAAAGGCTCGCCTAATCGCGCGAGCACATCCTCAGGAATCCCGTTTCCTCTGTCCTGGAGTACAACACGAACGTGCTTAGCTCCCTCGGCCCGTAAAAGTATATCGATTTGACCGCCATCCGGCATCGCTTCCATTGCATTTTTGATGAGGTTAATGAATGCCTGTTTCAGTTGATTTTCTTCACAAAGGACAAGCGGCAAATTGCTTTCTGCAACTAAATTGATCTGAACATTGCTTAAATGGGCCTGCGTCTCCAGTAGGGTGACTACGCTTTTCACTATCATCTCAATGCTCTTGGACTGATAGCGTACCATCTGCGGCTTAGCCAGCATCAACATCTCTGTAATAATGAGCTCGATTCGGCTTAACTCGGACATCATGATTCCGTAATATTCTTGCTTATTCACCGCAGCAGATTGCATGAATTGAATAAATCCCTTCAACGATGTGAGCGGATTGCGAATTTCGTGCGCGACCCCAGCCGCGATCTGTCCGACAACGGACAGTTTCTCTGATTTGCGCAGCATCTCTTCGGTCTTCCGACGTTCCGTTATATCTTTGAACGTAATGACGACTCCGATTATTCGCCCATTATCATATATCGGTGAGGTCATGTACTCAACAGGAAAGGATTCACCATTCTTTTTGTAAAAAACTTCGTTTGAATTGCAATCGTAGACCCCTTCCATCATACTTCTATACAAAGGGGAACTGTTCGTCAAGCTCATCGATGCGTCCGCTCCGCAGGCCCCAGTTAAGATGAAATAAGGATTCTTACCGAGCATTTCCTCGTAAGTGTAACCCGTTAACCGTCCGGCGGCTTCATTCCAGAAAATCGTTCCCAAGTGCTCATCGATGCCGAAAATACCTTCCGAAACCGCATTAAGAATAAGCTGGTTTTTGTTATGTAATTCATCGATTATCGCTTCGTTAAGCTTCCGTTCTGTAATATCTTGAACTTGAGTGACATAATATAACGGCTTGCCTTCTTCATTTCTGACCAGCGATCCACCGAGAATTACCCAGATCAAGGTACCATTCCGGTGTACATAACGTTTTTCCACTCGAAATGATCGCTGATGTCCTTGAATCGCCTGCTTCTGCAGCTGCAATCCGATCTCCCGATCATCGGGATACGAAAAATCGTTGTAATGTCGTCCTACCAATTCTTCTTCCGTGAAGCCGTACAGGTTGCATAACATAGGATTCACCATGAGAAATCTGCCGTCCAAACTTACGAGCGCCATACCGATTGCTGCGCAGCCAAAAGAGTGATAAAACAGATCTTCGCTTGTGAGAAGTCCAAGCTCCTCTGGAATAAGTCTCCTTCTATGGGGTGGATTCCCTGTGAATTCAGCCATGCCTCCCATCCTTTCGAGTGAGAAAGAATGATCCTTTCATTTAAGCATATTCTTTCTACATAAACTGCGCTTTTTCCTGCCAAAGACATTAAGAAAAGAAAAAAGAGTCGGATCATCCCGACTCTTATCTTATTTCCTGCTCTCATTTCCAAGCTGCAATCGCCAAGAGAATCCAACCTGTCAAAAAGCTGACTCCGCCAAGCGGGGTAACAGGCCCAAAAAATTTCAGCCCTGTCAAGCTGAGTGCATACAAACTTCCCGAGAAAAGGACAATGCCAATAAAAATCGCCCAACCTGACGCATGGACCATGGAACTATGGCTAAGCTTGTCCGACAAGACCGCGATCAGAATAAGTGCAAGCGCATGGATCATGTGGTACTGAACTCCCGTTTGGAAAACATCCAATTTATCCGGAGTCAGCTTTTGTTTCAAATAATGCGCACCGAAAGCTCCTAAAGCAACGGACAGGAACGCGTTGACGCTGCCCAGAAACATAAAGATTTTCAACATGCTCGTCTTCTCCTTCATCCAAGTAGATATTCCTTATTATCATCATAGCTGATTTACAGTCTGGAATCCACTTGGTTGAATAGGGAGCGTATGAAGACTGCCGATGGCGATTTTAGCTAAACTCACCGATATCATGCTGACCGACGATCAGCCTAACCGGTTCCAGGAACACACGCGTTTCGGTCGGTTTTTTGATCAAGTCAATTTCGATGTCTTCGACTTTATAACGGTTGGTTTTGCCCTCTCTCTTGTCATAAACCACATCGAATTGTTTCAATCCCAGTTGATAAATCAGAACGGATGAACCGATGGATAACGCGGTCGATTCAAACTCTCCGTGTTCGAATACAACTTCCGACAAAATTTCTTCATTCATGTCTATAATCGTAACTTTTTGACAAAATTGGTATCGCATTACGTATAGCCCCCTTTAATTGTTGTTGTATGTCTACATTTCTCTTCAAAATGTCGAAATTCCTGCAAGAGAGATGCTTTTCGCTGATAATCACATAAAATCCAATAAATAGATCACGACAGGAATTGTAAACATACTGAATAACGTGGAGGAGAAAACAGCTTGAGATGAAAATTCCGGTTCGTTGTCGTACTCAATGGCAAGAAGCACACTGCTTAACGAAGTCGGTACGGCGCAAGAAAGGACCAGCGCTTTGGCAGTCAGCCCTTCAATACCTAGCAGCCAAACGATAAGAAACCCTAACGCAGGACCGGCTGCAAGCCTCAACATATTGGATACAAGCACATTGGAAAAATGAAACTCCCATTTCATTCCGCCAAGCTGCACGCCCAGTGTGAGCAAAGCTGTAGCCATGAATGCGCCAGAAATATATTCCAAGGGCAAGTAGATGGAATGCGGTACCGGCACGTGAAAATAGCGCAGCAATATTGCAACAGGTATAGCGTAAATGACCGGTAACGACAAAATCGTCTTCATAGTTGCTTTCAAAGTGGACTTATGTGCATTCACCGTATAAATGCCATATGTATTCGGGATGAGCGTCTGCATGATCATAATTACGATTTGAATCGAGAGCGTGTACGTATTACCGGCGAATACCGTTTGGTTCAGCGGAATCGCATAGTTCGCACTGTTGTAGAAAATGACGCTGTTGCGCATCGCGCTGCGCATGCCGCCTTGCATTTTTTTCACTCGAATCACGACTTCAATCAAAGCAAAAAGCAGGCTAAAAAACAAGACAAAAAATAAGAGAACCTGCATCAGGACGTGCAAATTCATCTCGGATTCATAGAGCTTGACGAAAACGAGGGCAGGCGAAAATACGTAGAAATTCAGTTTGGACAATGTTCGAATATCCACTTTAAACGCGCGGTACATCACCGAGCCAATGGCAATCATAATGCTGATCGGGACGATGTTGTTAATGAGGATATAAACAAAATAGGTCATCTCTTATTCTCTCTTCTCTAGTTGATAGGCTGGCTTCTATTGTATCACAACCTCCGATAGATGCCTTATCAACATAAAAAAAGAGAAACCGCAGCCGTCATCCGTAAATGACACCGCGGTATCCCTATTCAAACTTCCATTATCTCAGGTCATTCAAGCGAATTAGCAATGTGCTGCAAGATCTCTTTTGCCGCGTCTTCGTCTATGCTGCCCTTCGATGCTTCTTTACTGATAACTTTCTCCAGATCCCTCAGATGTTTAATCGCCTGATCGATATGGCCTTTCTTAAACTGATCTTCAGCTTGTGACAACTTCGCTTCTAGGGAAGTATAAACTCCTTTATTTTTCAACTGTCCACTATCCAATAGCTGCTTCAAGATTATACGAATTATATCGAATATGGTTCTAACTTTGAATGTTGATTTTTGCTCTACTTTGTTTCCTGCCGCATCCACCACAGCGTATTGGATCATATGTTCTCCAAGACCTAACTCTCTCGCTTTCAAGGTTTGGCCGCTGATGATCTCTTTGCTGTCTATAAACAGTTTTTGCGCCGAAATTCCTGACAAAGTATCTGAGGCTGTCAGCGTAAATGTTACATCGTCGAAGTAAGATACTTCGTGAATCGGTTTCCCTGATTGAGTCAATGTTGCAGAAGGCGCTGTTTTGTCCAGGTTAATCTGCAGCGTTTGCGCAGACTCTCTATTCCCCGTTGCATCGATTGAATAGTATTGAACCTTGTTCATTCCTTCTGACTGGATGGCAACAGGTGCTCGGTATGCGATCCAATCGTTGCCGTCTAATTTATAGAAGGTTGAAATTGTATCCGGCTTATCATCCGCCGCAGTAAGCGTTAATACGACATCCTGATTGAACCAGTCCTGTTCATTCGAGGAAGCAGATAATTCAGCCTTAGTCACCGGTGGTTTACCTGGGTCTGAATCTCCGCCGATACGAGTTACGCGAACCGTCATCGTTTTCGTCGCTTGACCCGCACGTCCCTTGTCCGTATACCAAGGCAGGGCTAACGTTTCCGGCGTCGGTTCGATATGAAGTACGAATGTATTCACTCCAGGCGCCAGTGGAACGTCATTCAACTGAACATTCCCTTTCGCGTCCATGGCTCCCTGCGGTAACGGCTGCCCATTCATGGTAAAAGCTACGCCATACGGAACGACTGCTTTGAGAGTCATCTTGCTTTCTTCAGTCGTATACTCGATGTCGGCGCCATAAGAGGTTCTAGGTAACGAAACCATCATCGGCATATCAACCCAACGAAGTACATAATCATCCACGACCATTTGATTCCCGCCCTGATTCGCAATGGTCAGATACATGTTCGTATCTGTCGAACTATATGCCCAGTTCCCAGGGTCGGTCTCATCGCCCGCTTTGCGTTCATGACTCGTGAAGGCCTCTGTACTCCAGCTTCCCCGCGTGTATTTATACTGGATTGATTTGCCTGCCATCATTTTGAATGTATACTCGACAATATTTCGGTCTGTTGCCCCACTTGGGACATGAAGAGTTGTAGAGCTCGCGTTCCAGCCGTTAAAATCGCCCGCGATATGAATGCTATCTGTTGTTGGCGTATAGCTGGGCAAATGCAGCCTTAGCTTCACATCCACCATAACGAGCTTAGGTGTTACTTGTTTTTCCAAAGAATCAGCACGATTATAAGCTGCATCAAACGAGGATACTTTGTACGTATATGTTGTATCATTGCTAACTGTGTAGTCTACAAATTCTCTCGCGTCCCTAGAAAGCGTTGCTACTAGTTTGTAAGTTCCGCCCACTTCTTTACGGTATATTTCAAACCCTGCAGCGTCAGTCCCATCCGCTGTCCATTTCAGATTTGCCAAGTTGGACTCAACCTGAATATCCGAAAGTACAGGGGTTGCAGGAGGGGTCGTATCATCTGGATCGGCGTAAACAACAAGTGCAACCGCCTGCGATGATACGAACGTCTCCCCGTTATCGGTTGAAGCTTGGGCCAGATACAGATAGGTGCCTGCTAGCGTAGGTTCAAACTGAGCCCAATAAATTTTCGAAGTCGCATCATCGCTATCCTTTTTATAACGCATCTTCGTTTCGGAAGCTTGGTCCTGTGAACTTGTGCTTGGGTAATAAAGCAACTTCGTGATAAGTCCCGGTGCTTCCTTGTAGACATTTTCAGTAACGTCGGTTAGACCAGGAACCGTGATTTGCACTTGAATTTCGGATGTCAGCTTGCCTACCCCTACATTCATATACGTAGCTTCTTGGACGATTTGCGCAGAAGTAATCGGGAAGGCCGGCGTTGCCGCTGTCATATCGCAAGGGTTGCTCTCGCTTGCTCCTTTTCTGGCCGTTACGGTGTAATAATATTTGGTTCCGTTGATTACGTTAACATCAGTCATCGTTGTAGCAGTCACATCGCCTACTAATTGTAATGCGCCGCCTTCGATCGGTGCCCGATATACGAAGTACCCTTCCGCTCCGGATACAGCATCCCAAATCAGGGACACATTTCCGTTATTTCCGGTTGCACGGAGATTTGTCACTTGCGGAACGCTTGAAATCGAAGAGGTCGAAAGCATCATGAATCCCGAGAGCGCTG
Organism: Paenibacillus sedimenti; assembly: GCF_014534655.1. Taxonomy (GTDB): domain Bacteria; phylum Bacillota; class Bacilli; order Paenibacillales; family NBRC-103111; genus Paenibacillus_E; species Paenibacillus_E sedimenti. The sequence goes on along the minus strand of NZ_JACVVD010000008.1, from coordinate 110,749 downwards.
GAACTTGCAGTGTAATTTTGCCGCCGCTTACTGCTCCCTGCACATTGCTGCCTAATTGATCTGCAAGCATTAGACCGTTAGGCAAAAATCCGGTTACATCGGCTTCAACGGTTTGGTTTATCGTGCCGCGGTTAATGGCGACAAGCGCGCCATGCTTATCATTTTTACGAGCGTAGACAATAATATCGCCGTTCGCATACGCTACCTTTAAGTCGCCTGTACGGAAAACTTCGTTCTTATTGCGAATGTCTGCTGCTTTTTGATAAATGTTGAACAGCCCTTGATATCGGTCAACACTACTGAAAGTGCCATTTCCGTTGTCTTTCACCCGTTCCCAAGGGAAGGTGCGGCGGGAGTCCGGATCTTTGGTTCCGGTAACGCCTACTTCATCACCGTAATAAATAGTAGGAGCACCGGCATACCCCATTTGCATGATCGCGGTTAATGCTTGCAGCTTTATGGCTGTATCGGAAGCCTCAGGAGCCAGTTTCAGATGCTCTTCTTCCCATTCCGGATGATCATATTTGGTAATCGAGCGAATCGTATCATGTGAATCTACCAGATTCAGCATCACCTGCCATGCTTCTTTCGGATAATCTTCTCGAATCGATTCTAATGCTTGATTGAAATTACTTGCATCCCCGGAAATCATAAAGCTTTGCACGGCATTGCGAAAACGGTAGTTCATAACGGAGTCAAATTGATCGCCGAGCAAATATTTTGTTGCAACTCCCCACTCTTCGCCCAAAATAAAGGGCTCTTCGATCGTATTATTATTTCCGTCTTTTTTAGCTTCGACGGATTTAACCGCCTTACGGAATTTCTGCCATGTGCCGCCCGACACGTCCGGAGCTACATCCAGACGCCATCCGCTGGAGCCCATCCATAACCATCGCTGCGAGTTGGTTTGCTGCATCGCTTTCTGCGCATCCGTGTCAGACAACTGGCTGATATCGCGTCCAAAAGCCAATTCTCTTAGGCCGATATTGTTCCATTCATGCGCGCCGGACAGCGATTCCTGATCGACTGGGAAGAAGTCCGTAGCTGTGGTTTGCGGTTCTTTTGCATCCATTACAGGAAGTGAATCGTATCCCCACCATGCATCATATTTATAATGAGTGCCGTCATCATCACGATTTTTCACTTTATCACGGCCAATCGTAAACCAAGTGGTATATGAAAAATCATCAGGATATTTATAGTTCATACCAGTCAGCGGATTGATTGTGCTTGTGAATTCCGCTTTAACCGCTGCTTCTGCCGCTGGTTGTTCTAGCTTATCTGCATCCATTTTGTCATACACTTTAGCCCAGTACTCATAAGCGCCGATCTCCGGAAACTTGCTGTAACGGTCAAAATAAATCGAGTCATCCCCAACGTGGTTGAATACCCCGTCATTTATGATATGCATGCCTTGTTCGCGGGCAGCTTTGGTGAATGCCTGATAGACACGATCGGATGCTGCACGAGTTTCGGTATAGTTAAGTCCTGAAGCCGGATCCCCGGGTATATTGTATACCGGAGCTCCGAACATTGGATCCAGATGCTTGTAATCCGTGGCATCGTACTTATGATTGGATGCCGCCCAGGCTACAGGGTTGAGATACAGCGTAGTGACACCTATGGATTTTAAATATCCCAGCTTCTGGTGGATACCTTGAATATCGCCGCCGTAAAACTCATTGGTCCAAACGCCGTCAGACTTCTCATTCGGATAATACGGTTTATTTTCCGGTTTCAAACGATCCGGATTTTCCGGCGTATCCGCCCAACTGCCCCATACTTGATCAGGAGTCGGATCATTTACCACTCCCCCGTCAAAGTACTGGATCTTTTGTCCATTTTTGCTGGTTGCCGTAGAAGGCGAGCTAGCCCCGCGAACACCATCCGCGGTCTTGGCACGATTATTGCTCTTATCCCCGTCAAAGAATCGGTCAGGGAAAATCTGGTATACGACGGCATTCTTCATCCAATCCGGCGTTTTAAAGTTCGGATCATATACCGTTAGATCAAAAGGAACCGCTCCAGCGCTGCTAACACTTCCGGCACCTCCCCTCGAACTGTCATCTCCGTATTCCACCTTTGTGGATCCATCGATCAAAATCAACTTGTAGCCCCATATACCGATCTTCGAAAATGTGCTTTTCGGAACCGTCACTTCAAAGTAATCACGGTTATTAATCGATGTGATCCGATGCATCGTGAAATTGGTCGAAATACCTTCGGGATTCGCAATCTCCACCTTCGCCAGTTGCACATCGCCTTGCAGTGCCGAAATGCGGAGTGTCAAGTCTTCTTGACCGGCCTTGATGGCGCCAAAAGGTTTTTTATACGTGATGGAACGACTGTCGAAAGCAATCGCATTATTATCGATGAGTCCATCGAAGGCGGAGTTCTTTGGCACATAATCGTGTGAAAGTGCTCTAGCAGAAGCGCTGTAATCAATAGTAAAAGTAATATCAGATGAGTCCAGCACGTTGACAACGAGATTGGATCCGTTTGATCCGTCGGAGCCATAGTTCTCATCCCAGTTAGGACCGAACGTTACTTTTGCTTCATATTTACCCGCCGGTATCGTCCGCTGAAGTTTGTATACGGTATTGTCGAAGTTGTAATCGACGAATAATTGACCCGCTTTTTCTGGCGCCCATTCATTTTCATTGAAAACTTTTTGGATGCTGCCCACGAGTCTCGGCCATTTGTCTGGAGACAAAGTTGGGACATATTGTGCCAGACCCTGAATATTCGGCAAACTGATTCTGGCTTGCTTGAGATCATCGTTCACATAAAAGTTGACCTTGGTTTCTTGGTCTAAATTGAAAGAAAAATTGTTTCCGCCATCATCGTAGCCATTCCATGTTCCTGATTTAACAATTTTGAATTCATGATGACCCGATGCAAGAACAGTTGAATATGCATAGTAATTTCCGACTAGGTGTTTCATTTGCGTAGCTGTCGAGCTATTATTCCAATCTTGAAAACTGCCTACGATAACCCATTTCGACTGCCCGCCAGGCTGTTCAGTAAATACATCAGCTTGAAGATCGCTACTAGCAGCATGAGCTGAGTTTGGCAGCATCATGCTTGTAAGCAATTGCAATAAAAGAATGATAGCGGTTACAAGAGAAATCTGTTTTTGGACCTGCTTGCGCCTAATTGTGAACATAAATATACCTCCTTATGGTTCTTATTCATGCTTATGCCAATCGTTTGCACAAATTGTCGGAAAACATCGTTAAGAAATTATAATTTACTCCTTTTAGAATCCTTATTGTTCCAAACAAGATCTCCTTTCTGTGCAAATTTGCGCAAACGGTTGCACAAACCCAGTAAATTTATATTAGCATGATCGCGCTTTCTTGTAAACGATTCCAATTACACAAAATGGAAACTCGCAGCCGGCCGCCATCCAAGGATGACCGTCGACTGCGAGTCTCTCGCAACGTGCTTATTTATTTAATACCCGAGCTTTTCACATATTCGAGCCATTGCTTTTTATATTCGGCCTGAATTTTTTCCAATCCGGCTGCTTTCGCTTTTTCCATGAAGGTTTTAAGTCCAGCTTCTACATCCGCAACCAGACCGGCTTCAAGCGGGAAGAGGTATTGCTTTTCAACTTGCTCCAGAGCCGCTCTCTCGGCTTGGTAGCTCGTATAATCTTCGGCGAAGCCTGTGAATTTGTCCGGCGATTGGATTTTATCCAGCTCTTGGAAAATTTTCTTCACGCCGTCATAACCTTTATCGAACACCATGTATTCAGGATTTCTCCAAGCCCAGCTTTGCATGCCTTCTCTCGGGAAGCCGTTGCTGTTCGCATCGCCGATCATCGTGTAATAACCGTTCTCAACCTTATAGTTTTTGCCTTCAATACCATATTGAGTGAGTAAGTTATAGGCTTTGTCAGTCACCATTTTTTCATAGAAGGCGAGCGCTCTTTCCGGGTTTTTGCTGCTCTTAGGGATCGCAAAGCCGTTGTGAATCGGATGAACCGGTTCGGCATGGCCTTTGATCAGAGGCGCCGGATAGTACTCGATTTTCCAGTCCGGATGCGTAGCAGCGATTTTAATTTTTTGATCATTATAGCGGGTTGGATTGTCGCCCAGATTGGCTGCGGCTTTTCCGTTGACGAGCAGATCGGTCATGGAGTCTTTAACGTTCAGCACGTTTTTGGTTATATACCCTTTATCCTGCCACCTTTTGTATGTTTGAAGCTCCTTCAGATGCTCAGGCGAACCCCAGTACGAAGTAACCTCGGTAGGGTTTTTATAAGGAATCTGAATGCCGTACGGAAGAGCTCCGATCGGGTCAATCGTCAAGTTTTTATACAAATCGGAGAGGTTTTTGTTCACGTCGCTGTTAGCCGCCAACGGGGTAATATCCGGGACATTTTTCTTGACTCCATCCAGATAAGCCTCAAAGTTGGCAAGCGAATCAGGCTTCGGCAAGTTGAATTTCTCTCTTAAATCTTCGCGCCAAATGAAGCCTGTAGTCACATACTCTTTATAGGTGGCAGGAACTGTAAAGATTTTCCCGTCAATTTTAACAGCATCCCACATGTCTTTAGGCACAAAACTGGTTAATTTTGGAGCTGCCTTCGGAAGCAGGTCGTCCAGCGGCAGGAAGGCGCCTTTTTTGGCATAAGACTGATATTGCGTCCATTCAGCGGTAAAAATCAAATCGATCGGCTGGCCGGACGACAGAAGCAGCTTATATTTCTGATCCCAGTCCGTCCATGTCGTGAAATTGAATTTGACAGTCGCATTCAGATCCTTAAGCGCCATTTTGTTGATTTCTTCTTCAATGACTGGCAGATCTTTAGGCGCAGGGCCTAACATGTAAAATTGCAGTTCCACTTTCTTGGAAGTATCGAGTCCTGCCGGCTTGGCTGCTGCTGAAGCCTCAGGCGCTTTAGTAGCTTGTGCTCCTGCAGTCGGGCTTGCAGCGGGTGCCGCTGAATTGCTGCAGCCGGCTACGATGGAGCCTGCAAGCGCGATCGCCATGGATGCGCTGTACATCTTATTAGCTTTGCTTTTCATGTAAATCCTCCCTTTTTATGCATGCATGATATATATGTTAGCTGACGGAATGATTCCGGTTCAGTTCTAACCTTTGACAGCGCCTATCGTTAATCCTTTGACAAAAAACCTTTGTACGAACGGATATAAAAAGAGAATCGGGCCCGTAACAATCATCGCCATCGCTAATTTCGTAGATTCCGTAGGGATTTCCTGACCAAACGATACCCCGGTACTGACGCCAAGCTGCGAAACGGCTGCGGCCGTATTAATAATGTTATACAGGAAGTATTGCAGCTCATATTTTTCCTGGTCGTTGATAAATAAGGAAGTTGAGAACCAGCTGTTCCAATAATGCAAAGCCAGAAATAATCCGACAGTTGCGATGCCCGGCAGCGCGAGCGGCAGGACGACGCGGTAATAAATCGTAAAATCGTTAGCACCGTCAATTTTGGATGATTCCGTCAATTCATCAGGGACAGCCGATTTAATAAAGCTTCTCATCAAAATAATGAGGAATGGCGTCATCAGCCCAGGGAAAATGAGCGCCGTATAGGTATCTGTAAGTTGAAGATATTTGGTGATCATGATGTACCAAGGCACAAGACCTCCGCCGAACAACGTCGTGAAGTAAATGTAAAAGGACAGCTGATTGCGGTATTTGAAGTCTTTTCTTTGCAGCACATAACCGGCCATGGTCATCATGAACAATCCCAGCGCAGTCCCTACAACGGTAACGAAGATCGTAACCGAATAAGCCTTAAGTATTTTTTGCGGGAAAGTAAGTACCGCTTCATACGCTGCAAGGGAAAATACTTTGGGAATCAAATGATAGCCGTCTCGGACAATCGACTCATTCTCCGTAAATGATCCCGACAGGAGCAGGATGAACGGAAAGAGACAGGCGATTGAAATCAACAGAATAATCGTATAAGCGATAATATTGAAAAGAACAGAGTCGGGACTTTGGATTCTCACGTGCTAACACCTCCTAGAAAAGCGCATACTCTTCATTCGATTTTTTGATGAAATAATTTACGGTCATAATGAGTACAAATCCGAAAATGGACTGGAACAATCCGGCGGCAGTCGCCATCCCGATATCAAAAGTCACTTTCAACGAACGGAAAACGTAAGTATCCAATATATCCGTCGTATTGTATAAAATCCCGTTATTGCCGATGAGTTGGTAAAACAGATCGAATTGGCCTTTCATAATACTTCCGAGAGCAAATAGAAGCAAAATAATAAAGGTTGGCTTCAGCATCGGCAGCGTAATATACCAGATCCTCTGGAAGATGTTGGCCCCGTCGATTTTGGCGGCTTCATAGTATTCGTCGCTAATACCCGTTATGGTAGCTAGGTAGATGACCATGGTATACCCCAAGTTTTTCCATACATAAAAAATTACCAACAGGAAAATCCATGCCACGGGCGTGTTATAGATGTCCATGGGATTTGAGCCTAGAGACTTTAACGTCGTATTCAGAAATCCCGTATCGTAATTGAACATGTTATAAGCAATGGCATTCACTAAAACAAATGAAATGAAATAAGGCAGGAACATAACGGATTGCGTGATCTTTTTGAAGAGCTTCCCTCTCATCTCACTTAGCAGTATCGCGCAAAAGATCGCCGCGCCGTTCACAAAGACGATAAAAGCGATATTATAAGCTACCGTATTTCTCGTCAGCGCCCATAGTGCCCCAGACTTCCAAAGGAACTTAAAGTTCTCCAATCCTACGAATGGACTCCCAAAAAGCCCCCCATTGAAATCGAATCTGGTGAAAGCGTAGTAGATTCCGATCATAGGCACATAAGAATTAATGAAAAAGAATAATAAGGTTGGCGCTATCATGAGAAACAAAATTTTGTTTTTGTTTAACTCGTACAAGAAGCCGTTCTTTCGTAACATGCTGCGGAACCTCCCTACATGATTTTGAATGTTGATCTGCTTGATGTCATGCTCGAATTATATACACGGCGAACCCGTCAGCGATACTGAAGATATGCGACCAAATATGAAAGATCCGCAGAAATGACGGCATGTTTGGATATGAACATTTTAAACTTTCATGGATTTATCCAATTTTTCCACGGTTTTGTACCGTTTTGCAGCAACCGTTCCATTGCAAGAGAAATATAGGTACGTTATACTTTTGCTACGAACAAGGGGGGGGGAGGCAGCCCGAGATGATGCACCGTACGAAAGATAATAAAAAAGTATACCGGAACATTTGGATGAGCATCATTCTATCCATTGTCATCACACTTCTTGTATCCTCGACCATTCTTTATGTGAATTTCGATCATATTGCGCTGAAGCAAGTATACGAATCGGACTCCAACAGCCTCATGCAAACGAGTCAGGAAATTCTGAGCGTGACGGAAACAGCAACATCTCTTTCCTTCCAAATTTACCGGGATTTCGTGATCTCCAAGCTGCTGTTTTACGACAAGCCGGATATTTACGACGTAACCAGCGCCATGAGCCAGCTGAACAATTATCGGTTTGCCATGCCGTTCATTGATTCCATATATGTCTACAACGGGAATTCCGAGCTTTTTTATGTCAGCTCGAACAACTCTCAAAGCGGAATCCAAACCAAATCCACCCTAGCCGATCAAAGCATGGTCGATATTTTGGATCATTTTCAGGATTATACGCCTTTTATGCCGGTGCCAAGAACGTTCGTCCCCACTGACAGCAATCAACCCGCGGTCACGAAGGTCGGCATTTACTCCTATTTGTGCTACGATGCCATCAATATTAATAAAACGTTGAATTCAGCGGTAATTGTCAATATTTCCGAGTCATTTATTAATAAGTCGCTCAAAAATATACCTAACAAGCGTTCCAGCAGCGAAATGATTATTAACAAAGATGGCGTTCTGCTTTCAACTGACGGCAACAACCCGGTATTAAGCGATTACTCGGACAAATCATATATTCAAAAGATCATTGCAAACGCTTCAAATCCTGGCTATTTTGTGGATACGGTTAAAGACGTCAAGTCTTTGGTTTCTTACACGGCACCGGATTCTCTGGGATGGCGGTACGTTCGTACAACGCCTTACTCGATCATTACCCAGGAAATTAAAAGCATGCGAATGAAGACCATTTATATCGGTTTAAGCATTCTGCTTGTCGGGCTGCTTGCTTCTTTTCTCACATCTCGGAAGTTATTCGATCCGATCGATAAAGTCATCCGAAACTTGAAAACGCTTGAAATCGAGAAAAGAGATCATTTGCAAATTTTGCGTCAGGATTTCCTCAGAAACTTGTTTGCCGGCAGAGAAAGCTACCATCCGGATGCCTTGCAGAAGAAGCTTCGCTATTTTGGGTCTAAAATTGACATTCAGCATCCTTCCATACTCCTAATGGTCAAAATCGACCGCTTCGCAGAGCATATTGCTCAATTTCAGGATCAATTTAAACTGCTGAGGTATGCCGTAATGAATATTGGAACCGAAGTCAGCTCCTCCGCTTTTCAGTCGGAAGCGATCGACATGGGCGATGACCACATTTTATTGCTGCTTACAGCGCATGACGCCGGCTATGAATGGAACGAAGACGATTTCAATGAAATGCTGCACAAGATGCAGACTTCAATCGCCACTTATCTGAAGCTGTCCGTATCCATTACGATAGGTCCCTTGCAGGCCCATGCAGAACCATGTATTCCTCTCTATAAACAGCTGCTTGAAGCATCGCATCATCGGCTTTTCAGAGGCCATGGCTGCATCATATGGTCAGATGAAATCATGAGCTATAGATCGAAGGAATATAAATTCCCAACCCAGAAAGAGAAACAGCTCATCGATAGTCTGATGACGGGAGACTCGGCGGAAGCCGAAGCCATCTATGCCGACATCGTACAGGAGACCGCCGAATATCCGTATTCCGTCATACAGTTGGCCATCTCCCACCTGACATTAACGGTCAATAACGTGCTCAACACATTCAATAAAAATAACGCCATCACCGTCCAGCTTTATCTGGATACGACGATTGCCTCTTTGAGTCAAGTGGAAACGATCGATGAAATTAACGCTCAATTCTATCAATTATTCAATCAACTGCATCAAAAGCTGGATGAAAAAAGAAGCATGAAGCATGTGGAATTAATCAAAAGGATGAACGACATTATCGAGAGAGAGTACGCGAACCAGAATCTGTCCTTAAATTCCATTGCAGATGAATTGGATATGTCGCCGATCTATATCAGCAGGTTGTATAAGCAGCATACACTCATAGCGCTTACGGACGTGATTCATGATGTTCGCATGAATAAGTCGAAGGAGCTGCTTCTCCACTCCTCACTCTCTGTAGCTGAAATCGCAGAAAAAACTGGATTTACAAGCGACTCTTATTTCTACCGCAAATTTAAAAAACATAACGGGATTACACCGAATGATTTCCGTAGGCAGTACTCGCAAAACTCGGGGTAGCTCTTCATAAATTCTTCACTTGCAAACATACGTTCTGTTTTGTAATATAGAAACGTAGGTAATACTATATTTTGGATAATTTAATCTAAAGGAGCTGTTATTGATGTCGGTACGTTTGACCCCTTATTTAATGATGAACGGAAATGCCAAGGAAGCTATCGAATTTTACGAAAAAGCTTTGGATGCTCAAGTACTTTTTATGCAAACTTTCGGAGAGATGCCGGAGAACCCTGAGTTTCCTCTACCGGATGCGGCTAAGAATCTTATCGCACACGCCATGCTCAAAGTCGGAGATGCGGATTTCATGTTCTCTGACAACTTTCCTGGTCAACCGCACTCGATCGGGAACCAAGTTACGATCTGTATCTCAACTGACGACGCAACGAAGTCCAAGAAAATGTTTGAAGCCTTGCAGCAAGGCGGCGAAGTGAATATGCCGCTGCAAGAAACATTTTTCAGCCCTTTATATGGGGTTGTGACAGACAAGTTCGGCGTACCGTTCCAAATTTATACGGAAGGCCAGAAATAAGATAGTCCCCGTTTAATAAAAAACAGCTCTGTTCGCCTTGTGCGAAAGAGCTGTTTTGCTATTCTGCGGGTTATCCGCAAGAAATTCCGTTGATATAATATCCGTTTTCTGCATAAAAGGTGAAAGCGACCTCAACCTCGGGAATGCCGAGAGCTAGGACATGGTCTGTTATTGCTTTGGCGACCTGATCGCGAATGGCGGGTCCTCTTTCGAACCAGGCCACTTCGATGAACGGATACGCAGGTACGATTTTACCTGCAAATATCGAAGGGTGGGTATTGCATTCCAAAGTAAAGTTATCCGTTTCGCAATCGCAAATGGCCGCGAGTTGTTCGACGAGCGATTCGCTCATCTGGCAAACTTGATCTACCGATAATCCTCTCACCGTTATTCTTGGCAACGGAAATCCCCCTTGTCGTAAAACTAAGTGTGAGCATTGACACTGTTAATGATGCGTTTTAGCTGTTCATTAAATTTGTGGATTTCTTCAAGCGACAACCCGCTAGTGGCAAGCAAGGCCTGCGGGATGCACATTGCCTTCTCATAAAGCGCGAGTCCTGCGTCCGTAATGCGAATAATGACAATCCGCTCATCTTCCGTCGACCGTTGTCTTTGGATAAGCTGCTGCGCTTCCATACGTTTCAACATCGGCGTAAGGGTGCCTGAATCCAGATCCAGTTTCTCGCTTAGCTCTTTGACCGTGCTCTCCTTATGATCCCATAACACCAAAAGCACCAGGTATTGCGGATATGTGATCCCCAGCTCTTCAAGAAACGGCCGGTACATCCGTGTTATCGCTCTCGAGCTTGCGTAGAGACTGAAACAAAGTTGATTTTCCAGTTTAAGAAACTCATTGCTGCTCATAAGGTTGGTACCCTCCACTCCATTCATGTTGTGAACAATCGATTTGTTTCAAATGTATAGAAAAATGGTTGTAATGTCAATGTGGGATGTGCGGCGAGCATTACCCTGGATTATATACAATGGATCGGCTTGACGCAGGAATCGAGCATATCGCTACTGAAGTCCGCCACCAAAACAGTTTGGAGTCCGATTTTACAAAATTGCAGCTTGGTTTGTGCAAGTGGATGTTCGATGAGCGCAATATAAGCTGGCAAAACCGAACTCCAGCCGCTTGCTCCATTCACCACGTTTTTGCAATTGGGCGAGATCAGACTGCGACAAACGCAATCGTCGCCGTAGAAGAAAAAATGCCCGGAGCCAGGACCGCTCGGGCAAGAAAAGTGAATGCTGACCGGGCTATTACATCCGGGTTAAGGCAAAGCAAGTTTGCCCATGATGGTAGGCCGCTCAGCCCCAGTTGCCGATGGGAGGTTGTTCGGCACGCCGTGAATCCAATCGTTGCCCAGCAAGGCAAACAGAATCGCTTCTTTGGCGTCGCTCGAAATGCCAAGTTCATCCGATGTGCGGATGGCTTGCTGCGGAAGGAGCTCCGCGAGCATGCGAAGCAGTGTCCGGTTATGCGCTCCGCCGCCGCTGACAATAACTTCCGCAATGTCAAAATGCGGAAATACAAAATCTTGATAAGCACGCACTATGGAATGCGCGGTGAAGGCCGTTGCCGTAGCCACGATGTCTGCAGCCGGCAGCCCCTGCGCCTTGGCTGCAGAGAGCCATGCGGAAGCATAGGACTTACCGAATAGCTCGCGGCCCGTCGTTTTAGGCGGAAGCTGACTAAAATACGGATGTGCCAGCATATCTTCGAGCAGCACGATGTGAACTTGGCCCTGTGCGGCCCAAACGCCATCCGCATCATAAGTCAGTTGACCTTGGGACAGCTCGTAGACCGCTTGGTCGAGCACCATGTTCCCTGGTCCTGTATCAAATGCAATAAGACGGTCAGCATCCGCTAGAGTCGGAGTTGTACCTGTGGCTGGAATCGCCGTGCAATTGCCGATGCCGCCAATATTCTGGAGGATTCGGCCTTTCGCCGAATCTCTGAATAAGATGTAGTCGCCGTATGGCGCGAGCGGCGCTCCTTGACCGCCGACCGCCATATCGGCAGTACGGAAATCGCCGACGACTGGCCTTCCCGTCCGCTTGGCAATGACTGACAAATCGCCGATCTGCAGCGTCGATTTGGGCAGATATGCATTGGCCGCATCTGCTACCGGAATGTGCCATACGGTCTGGCCATGGGAGCTGATGAGATCGATTTTACTCATAGGTAGCTGAGCCGCTGCGGCAGTCCGCACGACTGCATCAGCAAAGCGCTCGGCGATAGCAAAGTTCATTCCGCATAGCTGGGCCACGTCGGAATGATCCGTAGAACATAATTGCTTGAGCTTTTCGCGCAATTCCGCTTCGTATGCAAAGCTCTCGAAGTGAATCAGCTCGACCTTGGCACGGTCGCCGCAGCCGTCGATGCGGACAATCGCAACATCGATGCCGTCCAAAGATGTACCCGACATGATGCCGGCTACGGTGAGCGAATATCGCTCCAAAAGTTGTCGCAGCATCACACACGGTCCCCCCATCTCCAGCCGGCCGGATAGTCCGGGCCGAGCGATACCGGAAGGCGGCCTGTCGGCGTCAGCCGGCCGACCAAGCAGCGTGCCGCGCTTTGCAGCGCCAGCGGGCGGCTTTCGTAGGCCGCGATGAAGGTGGAGACGTCCGGCAGCTCCAGCAAGTCGTACGGCACGCGCAGCGCGACGACGACCAGCGGCTTGCCGAGCGCCTGCAGGTCGCGTACCATCGCGACCTGCTCGGGATGGAATCGGGCGTTGTACGTCCCGATGACGATCTGCTCCGCCGCTAGCGCGTCGGCGAGCACCGCAGCGCGGAGCTCGCCGACCTCCCGCAGCGGGAGCACGCGATCGAGCACATCCAGTCCGTGCTCGGCCAGCGCAGCCCCCAGGCTCGCGGGGCCGGCGTAAGTTTCGTCGACGCCCGACGAAACGGCTGCGGCCACGGTGACCGCGAGCGTTCTCGCGCGCCTCAGCGGCAGCAGCTGCCGCTCGTCCTTGACGAGCGTGATGCTCGCCTCGCTGAGGCGCCGGGCGACCGCGCAGTGCGCCGCGGTCCCGACCTCTGGCGCGGCCGCAGCGCCAGGCCGCGGAGCGAACACTCCGCGCCGCGCTTTCAGCGCGAGCAGTCGGACGACCGAAGCGTCGATGCGCGCTTCGGTCAGGCGACCCTCGCGCACGGCGCGCTCGATCGCCGCGATGGCGTCGAGCTGGCGGTCGCGGCTGTGGCTGATCAGAATGAGATCAGCTCCCGCTTCGACCGCCATGACGGCCGCTTCGACCGTGCCGTAGTGCTCGGCGATGGCGTTCATTTCCATGCAATCGGTCATGATCACGCCTTCGAAGCCAAGCTCTTCGCGAAGCAGCCCGGTTAATACCTTCTTGGACAGCGTGACAGGCAGCTTTTCCGGCTCCAGTGCAGGGAAATAAATATGCGACGACATGATCGCATCGACGCCGCTTTCGATCGCTTCGATGAAAGGCACCAGTTCTACCGAACGGATCCGCTCGGCACCATGCGTAATCGTCGGCAAATCCAGATGGGAATCCACATTCGTATCCCCATGCCCGGGAAAATGCTTGGCGGTCGCAGCGACGTTGGCATCTTGAAAGCCTTGTACCGCTTGTCGCCCGAAGCGCCCCACAAGCTCAGGCGACTCGCCGAACGAGCGAACGCCGATGACCGGATTATCCGGATTATTGTTCACATCCAGATCCGGAGCGAAGTTCATATTGATGCCGAGCGCCCTCAGCTCGGTTCCCGATATCCGTGCCGCCTCATATGCCGCGTTGAAATCTGCTCCTGCTTCTGCCCTTTCTTTGGTTTCCGTCCGGAGCGCTCCTGCCGCCAAAGCCATTTGCCCCGGCATCAAAGCCACGCCCTCTGTAATACGGGCGACCATGCCTCCCTCTTGATCAATCGAAATCCAGAGCGGCAAAGTATTGGAGCGCTCCGCTATTTGCTGCAGTTGGTCCGATAATGCAGCAACCTGCAGGATGTTTTCCACATTACGCGCAAAGTAAATGACCCCGCCAATATGGTGCTCAGCGATCAGCGCCTCCAGCTCTTCGTTCGCTTCCGTACCAACAAACCCGCAAAGGATCATCTGTCCGATTTTCTCCCGCAGCGTCATTGAATGGACATCTTTCATCCTCTGGCTCTCCCCTCATCAAATAATTTCAAACGCTTCAGCGCCATAAAAACCGCACCGCTGGATGCGTCTTTTTTTGCAGTAATACATGGCATTCCAGGATAAGCTTGTTTCAAAATTTCTACAAAAGCCGTCCGCACAAAGGAGTTCTTGATCAGAACACTTCCTGCCATAGCAAGAGTACCTTCCTGCAACGACAGTTTTTCCGCCACAGGTCCCACCAGTTCAACTAAGGAAGATGCGCTTTTTCTCGCAATGGCCAGAGCCGCTTCATCACCGAGCGCACAGGCGTCCGACAGGATGGGAGCCAACGCTGCGATGTCCTTTTTATTCGTACGCTTGTCATAAACAAAACGGATGATTTGCTGAACAGACTCCATCTGCAACCGCTCAAACACCATTCCTGTGATTGCAGTTTCAGGTAAACGGCCATCATGAGCCCGTACTAAAACAGATAGCAGATCCCGCCCGATACTGTAACCGCTGCCCTCATCATCAATGAGATAGCCGTAACCGCCAGATCGATGAGATAGACCGGATTCATTCTTGCCATAACAAATGGAACCGGTGCCTGCAATGATAATTATACCGTGATCGCTGTCATGCGCCCCGCAAAGCGCCGTTTCTTGATCCCCCGTAATGAATAATTCACCTTGATATCCGCATTCCCTGACATTAGATTCCAGCCGATCGACCACAGTTGGATTGCTGACTCCAGCTGCACCGATGCAGACTTGCGTACAATACTCCAATCCCCCGCAAACTTCATCTATAATTTTAAAAATATCTTGCAAGCTGGAACGAACGCTAACCTCGTCCTGTCCGTTATAGTTAATAGCTCCGGATGTAAAAGTATGCATCACAAGACCATTCTCGTCAGCCACAGTCACAGCGGTTTTGGTGCCGCCGCCATCTAGTCCGGCTACATATCTCTTCATAGGGTCATCTCCTAAGAGTTTTGCTTTAGCAAAACTTACTTCGCAAGCATTTACTTATACAAGTGATACTGCTGTTTCATTTGCGCAAATTCGCGGCTTTCTTCACGAAATCGCTCCAGCAAATCCGGAAGGTCAACCGTATCATCACGGTACAACTTGTCTCCGCACAATAAATCAATAAATGGTCTCGAGCCCTCCTTCACTGGAGGCAGAAATGAAAACTGTTCATAATTCGTTTTGATGGTATGCATCAGCGTAATGCCTGTTTCCAAAGGCTGAATCATACGGGCATCCAGCACATGAATCTGTACTCCGCTGCATGGTTCCCCCTGAAATTTGGAAAAAGTTGGCTTAAAATAAACAGGACGGAAAAAGACGCCCGGCAGTTTCTTGCCGTTCATTTCATCCGCCAGCTTTTGCGCGTCGATGAACGGCGCTCCTACCACTTCGAAAGGAACCGTGGTGCCTCTGCCCTCCGAAATGTTGGTACCTTCAAATATACAGCTGCCAGGATACAGCAGTGCCGTTTCAAACCGGGGAATCCCCAAGGAAGGCATGATCCAGAGGCGTCCCGTTTCGGGAAATTGCATCTTTCGCTCCCAGCCGTCGACAGGCACTACATGCAGTTTTCCATTCCAATCCATTTGGTCGTTAGCCATACTCGCCACTTCGCCAGTTGTCAGACCGTAACGAACACAAAGCGGATAGTTGCCGACAAAAGATTGGTATTCCTGCTTTAGAATGTTGCCTTCTACCGTCACCCCATCCAGCGGGTTGATCCGGTCCAGAACGACGAACTCTTTGCCCGCTTTCGCACAGTCTTCCAAAGCATACAGCATGGTATATATAAAAGTATAATACCGTGTTCCCACATCCTGAATATCATAGACCACCATATCGACTTCATCCAGCATTTCCTTGCTCAGACGTTTGGAATCCTTACGGTACAAGCTGTACACCGGGATATTCGTCATTGGATCTAGATAAGTCTCCACCAGAGCCCCGGCAGCTTGATCTCCACGTACACCATGTTCCGGTGAAAACAGAGCAACCAGATTGAAATTCTCATGGAGAATTTGAATCGTGGTTACATAATTACCGGTTAACCCGGTAGGTGCCGTAATCAGTCCCAATCGTTTCCCTTTGAATAAATGGGCATACTGCCCAATGCAATCGATACCGTTTCGGATCATCGCTTCCTCCCTAATACGTGCTGGTTAATAAAAATATTGTGCCGTTTTGAAACAAACAGCATTTCATGCTGTTAATTTTGGTCTAACAGCCTCTTTCAGTCATTTACATGCATTTTGTGCCGGTATTTGAGCTTAAAACATGGAAAATCCTCTTAGCTAGCTGAATTTACGGCACTTTGTGCAGTGTTTTCTTCTCGGAAAGCATATTTGATAAAAAAACAGGCACTTTTGGCTGGAAAAAAGTATTCTGGAAGTTTTCTTATGTGAGAAAACCTCTATCGGAGGCCGTTCAAAAACGAACGACCGCGTTTAGAGGCTGTTTATGATTTAATAATTCTGTTCTATAATTCACTTTTCAATACACGCATGGTTTCTTCCGGAATCATGAATGTTTGCGCATATTGCTTTCTGGCTTCAATACCGCGAACTCGAACTAAATGCTTGTAGTATTCCAAATAAGGGAAGGATTTGCTGCCCGTAACGAACCAATGCAAGGACACGGCCTTCACCCATAAATCATAGGCTTCTTCGGAAAAATCCACATAAACGTACGGCCGAAAGTCGACGGCATCCTCCCAGTTCTCGGCATAATACAGTCTGGATGCAAAATGGGCTGGAAGCTCCCGATCGAACGTCGGCAAGGCGGCAAAAAAGCGTGCATCATTCACTATGCGATGCGTCGTCATATGATCCTTATGCATGCTGTTTTTAAAATGCGTAATGATGATGTTCGGACGCACCTGGCGAATAACGTCGCACACCTTGAAGCGCATATCTTGATCGTCCTGCAGCTCTCCATCCGGGATATCAAAGACGATCGCTTCGCCGCCGAGCATCTCGGCAAAAGCCTTTGCTTCATTCACCTTCTGCTCGCGGTATTCGGACATATTCTGGCCAGCGGGAACTCCGCGTTCGCCTGCTGTCAGCGCTAATGTCACGATACGGTCGCCCTTCAGAGAATGGTTTGCCAGTACGCCCCCTGCCGTTAGCTCCATATCGCCCACATGACCGCCGATTGCCAGAATCGTTACCTTATCTTCGCCCATCGTACAAGCTCCCTTCTCATGACTGAAAACTGTTTGACGGTTTTAAAACCAGCCTTCTCGTAAATACGGATAGCCGGATTCGTGCTACCGGTATAGAGCGACATATATTCCGTCTGAATGTCCCGAAAGGCCTCGCATAGCTTAAAGAAAAGTATACTTCCCAGTCCGTGTCCTTCATGATCGGGGTGCACGCCGATGCCGGCAAAATAGCCGCGTCCATTCTCCTGCCGAATGACCGGACCGGCAAATCCGACGGCTTTGCCTTGATGAGCCGCAATGACCACTGGCACACTATCTGAAGTCGAGCGCCCGATTTCCCTCTGCCATAACGGATTATTCAATGCATGTAACATTTCATCCACGCCGTGGTGCAGAGAAGGGTCGAACAGCTCCACCTTGTATCCTTCGGCAGCTGCTCTGTCTTCTTTGGCTCTGATATCGTCCGGAATGTTGAACCCTTCCAGATTTAAATGCATAGCGCACTCTTTGGCCCGCTCCACATATCCCTGACTGAGCAGGAACTCATATAACCGGCTATCTATCGGAACTCCCGGTGCATTGTTGTGTTCATGTTTAGGTGTACCCGGGATATACCATGGCAGCATCATCGGATTAAAGAACAGAACATCCGCTTGCTTCTTTCCTAGATGCCGAAAGCGGTGCTCCAGCGCATCTAACATTAACTTGTAATTGGCATCCGTTTTCCAGCCATCAGACAAAACGATGCAAGTGATATATCCGGCCACATTCCCGAGGGGGAGGTCATCCCCTGTACACCCGCAAGCAAACCCTTTGACTTGATCATCTACCAGTAAGATAAATGTATTTTCCTTGTCAAAGTAAGGGTTGGACCAAAAGATGTCTTTGAAGCTCTTTTCTATGAGCTCCTTATATCCTTCCTTGACGGCTTCCTCGTTCCATAATGCAATGACCGCATGCGTGTACTGATCATCCCATGTCACGATCATGATGACGTGATACCTCCACCCGTGTAGGAATTCGATGTGAGCGTGTGCCGGCTTTTTTAGCCCTTCACCGCTCCAACGGTTACACCCTCCAAGAAGTACCTTTGCAAGCTGAAGAAAAGAATAAACATGGGCAGCGCAGAAATCGTAGCACCTGCCATCATAGGCCCGATATATGTCGTATTGGCGAAACGGAAGTTTTTCAAGCCGACCTGGATCGTTTGCATTTCCATTGAATTGGTGACAAGAAGCGGCCAGAAGAACGTATTCCAGCTGTCCATGAACGTGAGAATCGCCATAACGGCCAAAACGGTTTTGGATAAAGGAAGTATGATTCTCCAGTAGATCTGGAACTGGCTGCACCCCTCAATTTTTGCGCACTCCAGAATTTCGGACGGAATGCTGCTCATAAATTGCTTAGCGAGAAAAATATTGTAGACCGTAACAATACCGGGCAAAATTAACGCGCTGTAAGTATTCTGCAGTTCAAACACGTTAACCATTAAAATATAGAGCGGCACCTGGGTCACTTGATACGGGATCATCATTGATACGAGCAGCATGGAAAACAGCACTCCTCTTCCCTTAAAGCGGAGCTTGGAGAATGCGTATCCGGCCAT
This sequence comes from Paenibacillus sedimenti, assembly GCF_014534655.1. GTDB lineage: Bacteria > Bacillota > Bacilli > Paenibacillales > NBRC-103111 > Paenibacillus_E > Paenibacillus_E sedimenti. Next base: position 91,853 of record NZ_JACVVD010000008.1, on the reverse strand, counting down.
GCTGGCAAAGAGCACGTTGGAAACCATGACCGTAGTGGCCACGATCAGCGAGTTTAAAATCCACCGGTAGGAATACTCGCTGAAATCGAAGAAAAACTTGTAGGAATCAAGCGTAATCTTGCTCGGGAAAATGGAATATTCCACTGCCCCGGCCTCGACCGGATCGCCCAATGATGAGATAATCATAAAATAAATCGGAAATATCGTCGCCAAAGCAAAAAGCAGAAGGGCAATAAAAATGACCGAGTTTCTGATGGTTTTTACTTTTGGATTTCCCGTATGATTGCTGTATAATGCCATTTCATATCCCCCTCTCTTAATACTCGACGTCTTTTCCTGCGTACTTGAATTGAATCAGCGAAATTGCGGCAATGATGAGAGCCAAAATCAAAGACTGCGCTGCAGCTTTGCCGAAATCGAAATAGGTGAACGCATTGTTGAAAATCAGCAAGCCAACCATGGTCGTCGCATTATCCGGTCCTCCGCCGGTCATCAGAAATGCGTTTTGGAACACCTGGAACGAACCGATCACACCGGTCACGAGCAGAAACAGTGTAGCGGGCTTCAGACACGGAACGACAATGTGCCACAGCTTTTGAAGGAAATTCGCCCCATCCAGCTCCGCCGCCTCGTAATAAGTCTCATCAATGCCGATTAATCCGGCCAGGTAAATGATAATGCTGGTGCCATGACTGGACAGCCAGGACATCAGAACCAAAGAGAACATCGCTGTGTTGCTTGTGCCAAGCCAGTTCTGATTGCTGATGCCGAAGAAACCGATAAACTGATTTAAAATGCCGCCCTTCATGGGATCGAAGATCCACAGCCACACGACCGACAAGGCAACGCCAGAAGCAACGACGGGCAAATAATAAACGCCTTTAAAGAATGACTGCGTTTTTTTCCTGAGCGGCAGAATCAAAATGGCAATGATCAACGACAAGAACAAGTTGACGGGTACGGTCAAAATGGTGTAGACAACGGTATTGCGCATTGCTTTCCAGAACAACGTATCTTTAAACGTATTGTTATAATTGTCGAATCCAACAAAGGTGGAACCGAGCGGCTTGTATTCTTGAAGACTAATAATAAAGGCGCTAACGACCGGGTATGCGGTAAACATCGCAAAAACGACCAAAGCGACGGCAATGAACGCATATCCCCAAGTTCCTTCTCCTTTGATTCTCCTTCTTTTCATCGGCTTTGCGATATTATCCATCATGTCAAACCCCGTTTCGGCAAACTCGGTTTAAAATAGTTCGGATAGCTGTGCAAATGGCACACAACTATCCGAAGGTTGAAACTTACTCTTATTCTTAGTCCTTCACTACACCGTCTGCGCCGAACGCCGCAATAGCAGCGGTTTTCACGGCTTCATACATAGCTTCAGGAGTAACTTCGCCTGCGAGTAGCCCCTGGAACTTAGGTACGATCACTTCGGTTTCTAATTTAATCGCTTTTGCGGCTAATTCAGTCGGGATATCGGAACGAGCCGGCGTTGCGTTTTTCAACATATTGTCAACAGCAGCAATGTTGTCCGGATTTCTGTCGATTTTCATGTTTGCAGCTTCTTTTTTCGCGCTTTGAGTGATGTGTGCTGCAAACAGATCGTTGTTCGTCGTTGCTGCGACTTTACCGCTAGCTAAAAAATAAGCTGCTTTAATCACATTTGCCTTGTGTTCTGGAGTCGGCTCCTTTTTACCGCGGAAAGTCAAATAGCCGTCAACTACTGTAGCAGATGATGCTTTTGCGCCTTGGAACGTAGGAGCAGGCAATACGACATAATCAACTGGAATGCTGTCTTTTACAGCGCTGGCATCTTTCGCTTCAAGCTTTTTGTTATTATTTTTACCGGAATTTTCAAACACGGCAATACCTTTACCCGTAATCATCGTTTGACCTGTCAAGAACATGTTCCAGCGTTTACCGGCGTCTACGGAGCTAAGCTCTTTCGGCATGGAGCCGTCATCAATCAGCTGACGAAGGTCTTTAAGCAATCCCAGGTAGTTTTTGCTCGTATATGCATATTTCAAATCTTTGTTAAACGCGTGTGGCATACCGGCATTTTTCGCCATGATACCCAAGTAGTCTACCGCAGCAACGCCCTTGACTGCGAATACGAAACCGTAGCGGGTTTTGCCGTTTTCAGTTACGACGCCTTTTTTGATCGCTTCACGGAACTCTTCGTAAGTCCAGCCGTTTTGCTGTACTTTCTTCCAGTCAATTCCGGCCTTTTCCAAAAACGGTTTGTTCCCGCCAAGCGCGTGAACTTCCATATATGCCGGGAAGCCGTATAGCCCTTTCCCGTTCTTCATGTATTCGAGCGGGGCTTTATCATAATCGGACACCATTTCCGGAGTTACTGTATCAGAGATGTCCATGAGTAAGCCTTGCTGTATATACTTAGGAATGCTGTCGGAACCGCCAAAAGCAATATCCGGCGGGCTGCCTGCATTAACTTGCGTATCCAGCTTCTGTTTCACATCTTCCCAGCCTGCCGGTTCGATTTTCAGTGTCAGGTTCGGATACAGCGCGTTAAAATCTTTCGCCATTTGATCAAAATTCTTTTGGTAGTTCGGGGAAACAGGAGGAAGCAAAGCGGTGATGGTATCTTTGGCAGCAGAGGCTGCGGCAGTTGCGGCAGGTGCGCTGCTGCCTGGGGCGGGCGAACTCGTTTCTTTCGTTCCGGCATTGCCGGAAGTGCCGCTACAAGCTGTTAAAGCCATAGTTAAAGCCAAGGCAGATGCAAATACGGGCATTTTTCTTTTCATTCGAAATGACCTCCCAATAAATGTTTATACCGTTTATACAACTTCGCTATAGGTGCGTATTGCTGTTTTCAAACTGCCGTCGCACTCAGCCAATTTTCGTTCGGCTTCCGCGGCATCCAAACCGGTTTTGATCATCATAATCGCTAATTTACAGTTCATGGAAGCGCTCTCTAAATACGAAATAGCCGTGACGTCGTCTACCCCCGTTGCTGCCTGAATGATACGAACGGAACGATCATATAATTTATTATTGCTTGCTTTCATGTCAACCATAAGGTTGTTATACGTCTTACCGAGTTTCACCATTGTACAGGTAGTAAGCATGTTGAGAACCAGCTTCTGTGCCGTCCCCGCTTTCAATCGGGTAGATCCCATAATGACTTCCGGTCCAACCACGGGCGCAATACACACATCGCAGACAGGCTCCAATTTGGAATTGATGTTATTGACTACACCTATCGTTGCAGCTCCAATTTCCTTAGCCTTCTTCAAGCTCGCAATGACGAATTGTGCGCTTCCGCTAGCCGTAATTCCAATGACTGCATCCTGCGCCGTCACGCCGCATCGCTCAATGAGCGCGATCCCCTCCTCCGCATTGTCTTCATAACCTTCAACAGCCAGTCTCAGTGCCCCATCGCCTCCGGCAATATGTCCCTGCACAACCCATGGATCAATGCCGAAAGTAGGAGGACATTCCGATGCGTCGAGCACTCCGAGTCTGCCAGAAGATCCTGCCCCTACGTAAAACATTCTGCCGCCGTTTTTAAGCACATGATGCAAAATATCGACTGCTTTCATGATTTGCGGTATTTCTGCTGCCACTGCATTAGGCACTATAGCGTCCTGCTCATTCATTAGACGCAACATTTGTTCAGTCGTACATTCATCTATCATCAGTGTTCTCTCGTTGATCTTTTCCGTAGTCAATCCCGACAGATACTCATCCATAGCCATCCTCCTATCCTGCTTTTCTCAATTTCTATACTCATACTAACGAAAAATTTCATATTGGTCAACAGTTTTTGAAATTTTATTTCTTATTGAAAAATATGTTTAATTTTTTGTTTATTTAAACAAAAAAGACACCGGCTTTAACTGATAAGCCGATGCCGCTTCATTTATTTGCGATGTTTACTGGCGATAATATCGTGAGTTTTGGCCAGATACTTCTTCACATTCTTGTATTCCGCACTAGCTACCCCAGCAAAAAGAATATCAATAACGGTAAGCATGGCAATTCGCGAACCCATGGCCCCGCTTCTGATCGTGACCTCCGGTGTAGAGATGCTCAGCGCGATATTCGCCTTAACCGCCAATTCGCTTTTATTATATTTCGTAATGGCAATAATGCATGCGCCATTCTTCTTAGCTATTTCGAGCGAATCAAGAATTTCCATCGTCGTGCCGGAATTCGAAATGAAGATGGCCACATCATTTTTATCCAGAAGTGTTGCAGCAGTAAGCTGACTGTGCCCGTCCGTATAGGTGTGGCACATCTTGTTTATCCGCGAAAATTTCTGCTCCGCATCAATACCGACCAAACCGGAAGCGCCGATACCAAAAAATGCAATACGTTTACTTTCGCGCAGCACTTTAACAGCACGGGCTATTTCATTCTTGTCAATGACACTGAGCGTGTCTTCAATGGACTTGCAATTATTCAGGGCGATATTCGAAATGATCGTGGACAGGTCATCCCCGGGTTGAATATCGGTGTACTGGTCCTTCTGCTCCTCGTCCATGGATCCAAGCGATGCAGAAATACTAACGATAAAGTTGCGGTAACCTTTATAACCCATTGTTTTACAGAAACGAAGAACAGATGCGTCACTGGTTTTCGTCAGTTGAGCAAGGTTTTTAATCGAAAGATGCGGGATTTCCTCCACATTCTCCAGGATATATTCTGCTACCAGTTTCTCTACGGGCGTCAGGCTATCCTTCATATCACGAATTTTAATTAAAATATTATCATTAATCGACATTGGTATCCCTACTCATCATAGATTCAAGTTATGAAATTTAATTTCATAATAAGTGTAATCTTCCAAAAAAACAAGATTCATGATGAAATAGAAAAAGAAAATTAAAGAAAATTTATTTCAAATAAATTAGTCATAATAAAATTTTATTTCTAATTTTTATTGCAGACCTTCGGAAAGCAATGCTATAATTGCGTCGAGATTGAGTTGCAGAAGGGTGGATTATTGGATGAGTAATAAATTGAAAATAGCCATTATCGGATCAGGCAGCACATACACCCCGGAACTAATTGAAGGCATGATTAAGCGGAAAGATATATTACCCATAGATGAGCTGGTGCTTATGGATATTGATGCGAGAAAACTGGAAATTGTGGGCGGAATTTGCAAACGTATGATACAGACGGAGAATCTTCCTTGCCGGGTAGTCATGACTCAAAACTTGGATGAAGCGCTGCTGAATGCCAGCTTTGTGCTGTGTCAAATCCGCGTAGGCAAGCTGCCTGCGAGAGTGCTCGATGAGACCATCCCCCTGAAATACAATTTAATCGGTCAGGAAACCTGCGGTATCGGCGGATTTTTTAAAGCCATGCGCACCATTCCCGTGATGCTTCATATTGCACAGCGTATGAAAGAGCTATGTCCGGATGCTTGGCTCATCAACTTCTCCAATCCGGCAGGAATTATTACAGAAGCTCTGCTGAACCATTCCGGTGTGAAGATGCTTGGTCTGTGCAATGTTCCTTTCAACATGTTCAAAAGCATTCGTGAAACGCTGCAAGCGGAGCATGCCAGCTTTACTTATGTCGGACTTAATCATCTAAGCTGGATTACGGCCATTGAGCAAGACGGTAAGGATTATTTGAAAACTGCTCTGGAAATGGGACTAAATAGTGAAGCGATGAAGAATATTCCTTCAAGCGGATTTAGCAAAGAGCTGGTTCAAATGGCGGGGGCCATTCCGTCTTCTTATCTGGAATATTACTATTTTAAAGATAAGAAGCTTAATTTGCTGAAAGAAAGTGAATTGACGCGAGGCGAGAAATGCATGCAGATTGAGGAGGAGCTTCTGAATATTTATTCTGATTCCCAACTGCATACCAAGCCGGATCTTCTATCCACCCGCGGAGGCGCTAATTACTCTGAAGTGGCCATCAGTCTGGTGGATGCCATCTATAATGACAAACAAGAGATACATGTCGTCAACCTTCTGAATAAAGGCGCGCTGGATTTCATGGAGGACTCCGATGCCGTTGAAGTTTGTGCGGTTATTGGTAAAGACGGCGCCGAACCGATCAAAGTTCACGATTTCCGCAATAAACATATCATTGATTATATGCGCATGGTCAAAGCCTATGAGCGCGAGACTGTGGCTGCTGCAGTCAGCGGCAGCGAAGATGCTGCAATGCGCGCCCTATTGATGAACCCCTTGGTTGGAGATTACAATGCCGCACTTAACTGCTTCAATGAATTGAAAGAAGCGCATAAGGACTATCTCCCGCTGTTTTTCGCTAAAGAGACGCAGAAATGATAAACAAAAACTATATCGTAGGCGTTGATGGCGGAAACAGCAAAACGGACTACTTTCTGTTCGATCTTCAAGGGAACTTTGTCGATCACATTCACACAGGCACATGCAGCCATGAGCAATTCCCAGATGCATATACAAGCACGTTCCGTATCATGAATGAGAATATACAACATTTGCTCACGCGCAATCAATTATCCATGAACGATATTGCGGCCGGCGCATTCGGCTTGGCTGGTGCGGATATTCGATCTCAAAAGGAAAATCTGTGCAACGTCATTGAACGTATCGGCTTTACTCACTACGCCGTGGACAACGACTCTTTTCTGGGGGTTAAAGCCGGCAGTGAAAAGGGGTTCGGCATTTGCTCCATTAATGGCTCCGGCTCCTCGACCGGCGGCATCTCTCCAAGCGGAATACGGCTTCAGGTAGGCGGTGTGGGCAGCGAGCTGTCCGGCGATGAGGCTGGAGGTTTTTTTCTCGCAAGAAAGGTGCTGCGGGCCGTGTACGACTTTTTCTACCGGATGGGACCGGAAACTCAGATGACGGAACCCGTCATGGAACTTCTGCAAGTTTCCAGCAAAGAATTATTCATTGAAAACGCGCTTAACGGGATGCTAGGGCGAACACTCCCCCATACAAAGCTGGTGCAAATCATGTTTGCTGCTGCAAATGTCGGGGACTCCGTTGCACTTCATATTCTGGATAACACTGCCAAACAACTGGCGTATTCCACTGTAGGCTGTATGCATAATCTGGATTTTGGCCATGAAGTCGATATCATTCTCGCGGGTTCTGTATGGGTCAAAGCGGAAAGCCCTCTGCTGCTTCAAAATTACAAAAACTATATTGCGAAGTTGACCAATCATCATTGTAATTACATTCTTCTTCAAGTACCGCCCGCCACAGGCGCAGTTCTATGGGCACTTGAACTTGCCTATGGTCGTCCAGTAAATCCGGATACTCGCAGCAAAGTCATTGATGCAGTGGAATTTATCCAAAAACTAGAATCCAACGGACTTTGAGCCAAATCCGGATCCATAATTGAATGAAGAGGAGTGTCCGTTGATGAAGCATTTATTAAATGAATTAACGACCGAGCAACCGAATAGCAAAACAAGTAATATCGATCAACTTACCTCCGAGCAGATTGTCACGCTGATCAATGAAGAAGATCGCGGGGTCGCCGATGCCATTCAAGGCATCCTTCCTCAGATCGCCCAAGCGGCCGATAATATCGTAGAGGCCTTTCGCAATGGGGGGCGGCTGATCTATGTAGGAGCCGGGACCAGCGGAAGAATCGGAATCCTCGATGCCTCTGAATGTCCGCCGACGTTTGGGACAGAGCCTTCCATGGTTCAAGGCCTCATCGCCGGCGGTGAGAGAGCTATCAAAGATGCAGTGGAAGGGGCGGAAGATAACGAGGAGCTAGGCGCACAGGATATGGATATTCATGGCGTCGGAAAGCGTGATGTGGTCGTGGGTATTGCTGCAAGCGGTCGTACACCTTATGTGCTTGGCGCTATGAAACGTTCGCGCGAACTAGGAGCTACGGTGATCGGGCTGTGCAATAATTATGGCACGCCAATGGTAGAAATTTCACAGCTTATGCTTGAAGCCGTCGTCGGCCCCGAGGTGATCCTCGGCTCTACGCGCATGAAATCAGGCACAGCGCAAAAACTGATTCTGAACATGCTCTCCACGTCGGCGATGATCCGGATTGGCAAAGTGTATCAAAACCTGATGGTGGACCTCAATCCATCCAATGAGAAATTGGTGTTCCGCTCCAAACGGATTATCCGTATGGCAACAGGCGCATCCGAAGACGAAGTGAACGCCGCTTTTACGGAAGCGGATGGCCATGTAAAAACAGCGATCGTCATGATCTTGGCTAACGCCAGCGTTGCCGAGGCACGTCTTATGCTTAATCAGACAGATGGCTTCGTACGTCAGGCAATTAGGCTTGCTGAGCAATAATAATGACTTTGATGAAATCCGTCCCGGGGCAGGGGCGGATTTCATTTATTTTGCCCTGAATCCCTCAAGCATCAGCGCTATCGCCGTCGTCGTTTCCTCCAGCGATTGCTGTTGGTCCGGCATTTGCGCGATCCAAAGAACGGCCTCGTTCATGGCGCCGGAAAGAAGATGAGTCAAAGCGTCGATGGAGACGGTCTTTAGGCAGCCCTGCTGCTCCATGCCATGGAGCTGATCCCGCAATAAGCTCATGGAATTCTGCTCGTCCATTTTGCGCCAAACGTCCCATCCGAGCGCAGAGGGACCATCCAGAAGCAGAATCCGCCTGTTTCGCGGCTCTACCGCGGCTGCGACGAACGCGCGGCACCCGAGAAGCAACTGTTCCCATGGATCTTCGCTTGTCGCCGCCTCGGCTTCAACTCGTTCTGCGATCTCTTGCTGCACGGATTCGAGCACAGCATGGAAGATTCCTTCCTTGCTGCCGAAATGGTGATACAGCGCCCCTCGAGTCAGTCCGGCTTCCTTGACCATTTCCTCCATGGAAGCGTCGGCGTAACCTTTTTCGGAGAAATAGGTTCTGGCAACTTCCGTTAACCGCTTGATCGTCATTTTCTTTTGTTCGGCTTTGGTTATTCTCATGCAATACTTTAGCTCCTGTCTATATGCCGCTTTCGTTGCCCGACCAAACGTTCTCCGTATATTGTCTGCTATAAGCTTCGGATGGCGGGATCATGGTGATGACGTCGATAAGCACGCCATTAGGGTCAGATGTGATGAAATGCCGCTGACCAAACTCTTCATCGCGAATATCGAGATGCAAGGGCAGCTTCGCTTGACGTATAAGTCGCTCGTATTCCGCATCCACATTATCGACTTCGAAGTTCAGAATCAGCCCCTGTACAGAACGCCGAGAAGCTTCGGGTACCGTAGGGTGGGCAGCATCGAGAATCGCTAGCTCGAATGACGCTTCCTGATTGGAATTCTTCATGCTGACGTACCATTCTGCCTCGAAAACCGGATCGAAGCCAAAGTATTCCTTATAAAATGCTGAGCTGACCGTGACCTGCTCCGTCAGAATGACGGGATAGAAACTAACTGTTTTCATGGGATGAACCTCTCCTTTTAAGGTAGTAAGTGATAATTGCATTTTGACATACATACAGAATGTATGTCAATGGTGAAAACGAATTTGATTCGATCCCACGGGAAAATGTCTTCTAATTTTCAGTGAAGGCGGCTCTGGCTTATCGATTAAAACGGACCGAGCTTTCGCACTCGATCCGTTTTAGATTAACTATGCTTTTAATTGTTGGCTAAATGCTCGTATAAAAAGTCCACAATATGCACGGCCTTCATCTGCCCGGACATTTGCTCTCTCTCAATGCCCAGCTTCATCTGCAGCAAGCAGCCCGGGTTGCTGGTGAGCAAATAGTGCGCGTGCGTTTCTTTCACATGCTCCATTTTATGATCAAGAATGTCCATCGACATCTCCGGCTGCACCAGATTATAGATCCCCGCCGAACCGCAGCAGCGGTCTGCGCCTCTCAGCTCAACGAGCTTAGCTCCCTCGATTCGATTCATTAAATCGCGCGGAGCGTTGCCAGCTTTCATGACATTACGCAAATGGCATGAGTCTTGGTAGGTGATGGATACTTGACCATGGCTCGCAGCAGCCTTGTCGATAGAGAACTCCGGTATGCTCCCTTTTTCCATCAGCATCTGGCTGACATCCTTCACGTTCCCGGCAAACTTTAAAGCCGCATCCGCATACTCGGGATCGTCATGCAGCAGATGGCCGTACTCGACCAGCAAAGCTCCGCAACCGCCTGCGTTAGAGATGATGTAATCGACACCGGAAGCTTGGAATGCATCAATATTTTTTTTCGCCAGATCCTTCGCCTGATCGAGCTCGCCACTGTGCGCGTGGAGCGCGCCGCAGCAATTCTGCGTTGGCGGGATGATCACATCGAAGCCGGCTTCGGAGAGCAGTTTCACCGTGTTCATATTCGTTTCCGTGAACAGTACATCCATGATGCAGCCTCGGAACATCCCTACGGTGGCGATCGGTTTACGGTTGCCTGCAGCCGGCACATAAGTGCCAAGCTGTTCAATAACCCCTTTGGAAGAAGCCTCAGGCAGAATTCGTTCCATTTGGCTCATCGTTTCCGGGAATAGATTCATCATACCGGATTTACGTACGAGCCTTTGTATGCCGGAACGTTGGAATAGGCGGAGTGCGGAACCAAGCAAACGCATTCTCTTTTGATTTGGGAATAGCTGTTGAAAAGCCAGGTTTCGGATCGGTTTGATCCACCAACGGTGATCAGTATGCTTTTCGATGGCGTCTCGCGTTTGTTCCAACAGTTGGCCGTATTTCACATCGGCTGGGCAAACCGGTTCGCAGGCTCTGCAGCCGAGGCAGAGATCCATTTGTTTTTGAAAAGAGCTGTCCGGAACCATGAGATCGTCCACGACGGCTTTCATCAGTGCAATGCGCCCCCGAGGTGACGCCGCTTCCAGGCCGGTCTCTTTGAACGTAGGACAGGACGGCTGGCAAAAACCGCAGCGAATGCAGTTGCTCAGTTCATCGTAGTTCAGCGTGAGCTTCAATCGCTCGGCCAATGGATTCGGACTCGCTGCCGCTAATTGGTGCTTGATGGAAGTCGCTTCACTCATCGCTGAACCACCAGCCTTTTGCGTGACTCCTTGGCAAAAATCTTGCCCGGATTCATGATATTGTTCGGATCGAACGCGCGTTTGATCCCTTTCATCAGTTCGATGCCTGCGGCACCGACCTTCCACTCCAAATATGGCGCCTTCATCATGCCGACGCCATGCTCCCCTGTTATCGTACCGCCCATCCGGATCGCCGCATCAAAAATCTCTTCAAACGCCTGTTCCACCCGATGAATTTCATCGTGATCGCGTGCATCCGTCGTACAGGTGGGATGCAAATTGCCATCCCCGGCGTGTCCGAATGTGCAGATTTGCACGTCATATTTTTTGGCGATTCTGTTGATTTCAATCACCATGTCCGCGATCTTGGAACGAGGCACCGTCGCATCTTCCAGAATCGTTGTCGGACGAATTCTCGCCAGCGTCGAAAGCGCACTGCGGCGCGCCATCATCAGCTTCTCAGCCTCTTGAGTACTGCCTGCAATCTTCACTTCCGCCGCTCCCTGCTCCAGGCAAATTCGCGTGATGGCTTCAATATCCTGCTCAACCGCCGACATGTCGCTGCCATCCTGCTCGATCAGAAGAACAGCCTCCATGTTTAACGGCAGTCCAATCTTGTTGAAAGCTTCCACAACACGCAGTGTCGGGTTATCGATGAATTCCAGCGTTGCCGGAATAATCTGATGGCCGATAATTGCGGAGACCGTTCTCGCTGCTGCATAGATGTCTTCGTACATGGCCAGCATCGTTTTTTTGTACTTGGGAGCCGGAGTGAGCTTGACCGTAGCTTCCGTAATGATGGCAAGCGTTCCTTCCGAACCAACCAATAACTTGGTTAAATCGTAGCCCGCTACGTCTTTATATAGCTTTCCTCCTGTTCGGATGACCTCGCCTGAAGGCAAGACCGCTTCCAAGCCGATAACATAATCTTTGGTCGTGCCGTATTTGAGTCCTCTTAGCCCGCCCGCACACTCCATGATGTTCCCGCCTAGCGTAGAGACGACCATACTGCTTGGATCCGGCGGATAAAATAAACCAAGCGCCTCGACCGCAAGATGAAACTCCTTCGTATTGAGACCCGGCTGGAACGTGGCCGTAAGGTTGTCTTGGTCGATCTCGATCAAGCGATTCATTCGGTTCATGACCATAACAATGCCGCCTTCGACAGCAACGGTACCTCCGCAGAGATTGCTTCCCGCCCCGCGTCCGACTATAGGGATTCTATGTTCATTTGCGAGCTTGAGTATCGCAGCGACTTCCTCGCGCGTGCTCGGATAAATCACGCCGTCAGGCATCGACTGTACCATGGGCGTTGCATCGTAGGAGTGAGTAACCAAAGCTTCGGGATCGTCTTTAAACCAAGTGTCTCCTACGATTTGCCGAAGCTGTTTTCGAATGGATTCAGCTAACATGACTAGCTCCTTTCACGTAAGACCTTCCACAAAGTGAACAGGTCATCTGATGACTTTTCAATCATTATAGCGTATGCTTGAATAGATGTATATAAATTTCTGGAGGTCCGACATGTCATCTTCTTTTCAACCCGTTAAACCGCAAAAAGGCTCGGACATCGTCCTCGCACAGCTGAAACAGCGCATCGAATCCGGCGAATATGAACCGGGTTATCGCCTGCCATCCGTAGTCGACTTGGCCGTAGGCTTTAACGTTGGTCGTTCCACCATTCGCGAAGCGCTAAGCGCATTGAAAGCAATGGGCTGGCTCGACATCCGCCATGGCGGAGGCACCTTCGTCAGCCAAGTGTTGCCATCGGAGCCGGTGCCGGATGCCGGTGATTTTTTCCATAAAAAAGAGTCATTTCAAGAGATTCTTGAAATTCGTAAATATATCGAGTCGGGCTGCGCTTCGCTTGCCGCGAAACGCAGAACGGATGTGGATATTGAGCATTTGGAGCAAATCCTCGTACGTATGAGAGTTGTATTAGAGGATGAAAGAGCTTCTGAGGAAGCCGACGTGCAGTTCCATCTGCAGATTGCCAAAGCGACCCATAATACTCTCTTTATCCAGATGATGGACTCCCTCACCAAGAGGCTGCAGGAAAGCATGGGCGATTCCCGCAGATTGTGGTTTTTTTCTGAACTGGCTTCAGGTCAGCAGCTGCTGGAGGAACACACGGGAATCTTTGAGGCCATTCGGGAACAGAACGAGGCGTTGGCATCGGAGCGGATGATGCAGCATTTAGTGAAGGTGGAGATGGTTTTGGAGCGGATGACAGTGAGGTAGACATTAATATAGTAATCGCCATCATGAATTATTGTCGAATATGAGAGAAGAATGCTAGATAACACCAACACTTCATGTTATGCTTTTAGGTAAAAATACCTAAAAGCAAGGTGGTAAAGCGATTGACAGAAGATAGACCCAGCAAGATTTGGTTCGATACCTACAACAACCATCTGCAGGATGTCTTTAAAGAATCAGAGCGATTAGTCGCTAGATTTCCTGCCCCCTTAAATCAGCTTGGACTTGCTTATCTCTCTAAATTTAATGCAACAAAAGAAAATAGCACCAAAAATTACATTTGTTATCTTCTTCCTTTCTGGATGACGGATCTAACATCTTTATCTGAGGAAAGCATTAAAAAGTTTTCACTTGCAAATATTTTCGGTATGCTTTATTTCTTCATTCAGGATGATATTATGGACTCTCCGAATGGCGAGCATAGGGATAATCTCCCGCTTGCCAACTTATTTTATCTGCACTTTTTCTCTATTTACCGCGAATTATTCCCTTCTGACTCTTTTGCATTCTGGAAGTATTATGAAGAATACGTTACGGAATGGTCAGAAGCGGTTACAAACGAACACAATTCTAATTACTTTATGAACGACATCATAATGGTCGCTAAGAAAGCAAGTCCTGTTAAAATCGCCAGCACAGGAGCACTATTACTTTCTAATCAGCCTCATCTTGTCAAAGAAGTCTCATATGCTATTGAGCTTGTTCTCGTTACTTTACAGATGTTGGATGACTGGGCAGATTGGGAACAGGATAATAGAGATGGCTCTTACAACTGTTTATTGGCTTTGCTTCATTCCCATCTACAATTACCTCAGAATACTCATATAACAGATGAAACGGTCAGGCACCACTTATACGTCCATGACTTTTTAGCCAACTATGCGCAGATTTCATTAACCAACCATCAAAAACTAGTAAAGCTGGGATTACACATGCCGCAACTGAACGCTTTTCATGATTCATTAGTAAAAAAATTGCTTGCTGATGCTGATCAAATAGAAAAGAATAGGCAATCTCTAGCTTTAGGCGGATTTCACTATTTTTTGTCGAAAATGGTTGAAAATTGATACTGCAAAATAATAAAAAAACGCATCGGAAGACGACATTCAAGGTGAAATTATTGTCCAATCTAAAAGCATCACTTAAACAAGCCTTCAATATCGTGTCCCCTTCTAGAATGGAGATTTTATGTCGTATTACGTAGAATTTTGATAGATTATAACCATGATGCATGGTATAATTCCTTATAGGTAATTATACCCAATTTGTTTAGGAGTGATCTATGTGTCAGTAGAAGGAATAAAAGCAAGAATCATCCAAAAGGCCTGGGAAGACTCCACATTTAAAGAACAGTTGCTTTCCAATCCTAAAGTTGCTTTGAAAGAAGCATTTGGAATCGCAATTCCAGAGAACATTGTGATCAAATCGATTGAAGAAACTTCCAATGAGTTTATTTTAGTTATTCCAGCAAAACCTGAAAAATCATTAGATGGTGTAACAGCTCCAAACGATACTTGGTAAAAATAAAATATAAAATCTACCAAAAAAGAGGTGCTTCACAATGCATAGTGAAGCACCTCTTTTTTTTCCTAAAATGATGTTAAAGAAGGGAATCTAATAACCACTTCTGTACCTACATTTTTTTGACTATTGAAAATTATTCGACCTTTCATAGCCTCTATAATTCGGAATGTAACCATTAATCCAAGACCCGTTCCTTTCTTTTTTGTAGAAAAATATGGTTCACCCAATCTAGCTAACTTCGAGGAGTCTATCCCTTCACCATTATCTTTAATATGTATGAATATCTCCCCATGTTGCTCATAAGCCCATATATTCACCTGTCCATCCTCACGAAAAGCTTCTATACTATTTTTTATAATGTTCATAAAAGCTTGTTTTAATTTTGAAGAATTTCCTCGAATATATAGATTCTGAGGTATATTAAGAACTACACTTCCTCCATGTAAAGTTGCTAAGGGTAAAATAATACCTTCAATTTGCTTTAATTCTTGTGAGATATTTAAGTCTATTAATTCATCCATTTGCGGTTTAGCAAACATCAGGAACTCCGTAATAATCTGAGAGGCTCTATCAAGTTCTTCTATTGCCATCCCCATATATTCCTTATTTTTATCATCTGTTCGTCCTGCTACAAGTTGTAAGAACCCTCTTGTTACCTGCAGAGGATTTCTAACTTCATGCGCAACGGATGCAGCGAGTGAACTGATCATTTCCATTTTTTCCGATAGCTGAAGTTGTTGATTATAAAATTCAAGTTCTTTAGAGTAATTCATCATAAATTCCTGATATGCCGCAAAACGTCTTCCTAGAATTATTATGAGAGCAATAATAAACCCTATAACTCCCCATTTCCATAAAAATATCTGATAGGTTTGTGAGCTAATATAATACCAAATAAGGTCCAGCACCCCCATTAATGCAGTAAGTGCAAATCCCAATGATAATAAAATAGCGTCTTTATTTCCTCTTACAGCATATAAAATAGAGAAACCAATTAATACAATCAGCTGAAATAAAATAATATATCCTAGTAATGTTACAGAAATAAAAAAATACGCTTTTGCAAATCTGAAATCATATAGATGATTTATTACCATTGAAATTAATGAAAATATTGAATACATCATTTGAAACTTTCTAAATCGCCTTAAGAATGTTAGCTTCTCATTTTCATATATTTTTTCAATATAGAAACTAAGTGTTGGCAATAAGATTGCTAATGATATATCGAATACATCAATAAACAATCTTCCGTATTTCATAAAATTTGCATATAAAGATGGCGAGAATGTAACGAAAATAAACCCTATTGTTAAAATAATCATACTTAACGAAACCCAACTGTGCAGCTGAGTTCTTTTCAAAAACAAAGAACAAATCAACATTATGATTGCAATGAAAATAAAGGCGAATCCAAGAATAATATCTGACACATCACCGATAGTGAGACTCTTCAGTAACTTGGAAAAATGTTCTATCTGTATACTTGAATTTATACCCAATCTCCCTTTGCTTGTTTCCATCTTCAGGTAAATAGTTTTACCAGCATCGCTTTGGTTTATCGGCAATAAAATTCTTTGTACATCATAAGGAAATCTGTAATAAATTTCATCTATAAGTTGGTTTTCAATATATACCCAAAGATGTTGTGAATAAATTTCACTTATATAGAAACCGTAATGTTCCGGTAGTAATATCGGAAGTTGTACTCTCACCCAAGCTGTACTAACATTATCAGGTTTACCAGGGATAGATTTGAGATCTTTAACGGTAATCCAATCTCGATTAGAAGAAGTTGATATCAATTCTTCAACCGTCTCAGACCCATCCCCCCACAAAATACTCCATTCCGGTATTGTCTTCATATCGTCTCGACCCGCAGCTTTCACCGATGGCATAACGATTCCATAGCTAATCACAATAAGCAAAATAGGGATCAAGAGATATTTATGGAGCAATTTCACAAACATTCACCTCCCTAGCGAATTACAAAATATAACATTATATTCTAAGATTCGACGTTTTTCGATACTATCCTTCTTAAACAATAGTAAACTTTAGGAAAATAATGCTAAAACCCCTTGCGACAATTCGCAAGGGGTTCGTTGGTTAAATTTAAATTCTTTTATTTGTTTGGCTTTGTTATT
Source organism: Paenibacillus sedimenti (assembly GCF_014534655.1). Classification (GTDB taxonomy): domain Bacteria; phylum Bacillota; class Bacilli; order Paenibacillales; family NBRC-103111; genus Paenibacillus_E; species Paenibacillus_E sedimenti. Next base: position 74,995 of record NZ_JACVVD010000008.1, on the reverse strand, counting down.
CTTCATTGTTGATTTCTAACCATAAGAAAAACCACTTAACAATTAGCGATCAATTCTAAACTATCGTTCCCCAATATATATACTCGAAAAATCATACAGAATATATACTCGAAAAATCATACACAAAAGCTCTAATTGAAGCGAAGAGCCTGATTTTATATGAAATTTCATATAGAATCGTTATTTCTGTGATTAATGAACCTTCACAGTTCCGCTCTTTTTAAGGCCCGTTACTTAAATAAAGAAAATCAACTACAAAGTTTAACAGAGCCATTTGTTCAAAAGAAGAACAGTGTGATATATACTGTAATCGGGGTCTTCATAGGTAATATCAACAAAATAACGAATCGTCGTTCCTAGAACTGTCTCGATAACAGGTTCTTAAAGAAATAGCGCACGTACGATCCGTTTCCTCTTATGAATGTTCACTTTCACCCAACGCCACAAACAACCGACTCACCGCAGGCTGTGTCTCGGCCACAACCCGGCCGTGGCTGACAACATAGCGGCATACCGGCTGCCGCCGCACGAGATCCATGGCGTCGCTGCCCTCCAGCATGATGAAGTTAGCGGGATGACCGACCGCTATTCCATACGCCTCAAGCTGCAGCGTCTTTGCCCCTCGTACGGTGATCATCCGCACGAGCTCGGCCACTTCCTCTCGCCCAGTCATATGCGCGAGATGAGCTGCCAAATGGGCTGCTTGCAGCATGTTCCCCGTTCCGAATGGGTAGAACGGCGTCTGGATGTCGTCATGGGCGATGCTGACATTGACGCCCGCTTTCCACAGTTCCTTGATGCGCGTGATTCCGCGCCCTTTTGGGTAGTTTTCAAACCGCCCCTGCATGGCGCTGTTAATGAGCGGGCAGCACACGACGTTCACACCCGATCGCGCCAGCATCCCCTGCACCTTCTGGAAGTACGCTTCGCCGTAATACGCCGACGCGCTGGCGTGGGCAGCAGTGACACGCTCCCGGAGCCCGGAGCGCATAGCGAGATGCGCCACCGATTCGAGGAAGGTGGAGTGGGCATCGTCAACTTCGTCGCAGAAGACGTGGACGAAGCAGCCGTGCTTCTGCGCAAGGCGGAAGCAGATCTCCAGCGACGCGACGCCTTCCTCGCGCGTCGGTTCCAGATGCGGGATGGCGCCAATGCCATCCGCGCCGAGCTGCAGCGCCTCCTCGAGGCGCTGCTCGTTGTCCGGGCATGCACGGATGCCGTCCTGCGGGAAGGCGATGACTTGCACGTACATGTAGGGCTTAACGCGCTCGCGCAGCGCGAGGAGCGCACGCAAAGCCGTCAGCTTCGGGTCCGAGATGTCCGCTTGCGTTCTCACGAAGAGAACGCCTTGGAGCATCAGCATCCGAAGCACCTGCTCCGCCCGCCCAAGCACATCCTCAGAGGTTAGTGCTTGCTTGCGCCGCTGCCAGAGCCCGATGCCCTCGAAGAGCGTTCCGCTCTCGTTCCAGGCGGGCTCTCCTGCCGTCAATACCGTGTCGAGGTGAATGTGCGACTCGACAAAAGGAGGGAGCAGCACATGTCCGCTCCCCTCGATCTCTCTTTTTCCGGCAGCCTCTACACTGCCCAGCATGACGATCTTACCTCCGTCCACGCCGACATCAATTAGAGGCTGCCCATTCCCCGTTTCGTCCGGAAGACGAACATTTCGAACGACTACATCCAGCAAGTGCGCTCACCCTTTGCCCGAATAATTGGCTTTATCCTTAGTTGTCGCGTTTCATTTCCGATTCATGCCAGGAGCTCAGCATCCATTTGGCAAAGGCATTCACCAAGAGGAAGAACAGAATACCCAGCGCTGAAGCGGAAAGCCCGCAAGCGAACAAATATGCCGTCTTCAACCGGGCGGCCGCATATGTGATAGCATACCCCAGACCGCCTTGGCCACCGCCGATGCCCGCGATGTACTCCCCGACGATCGCGCCTACGACAGATAAAGTACAAGAGATTTTAAGACCTGCCACGATATATGGCAGGGCTGCCGGAATACGCAGCTTCCACATGGTTTGAAACGCATTGGCGTTATACAGATAGAACAGATTGCTCATGTTCTGATCGGTGGAATTCAGCCCGATGAGCGTATTGGACAACATGGGGAAAAAACCGATCAGAAAGGCAATAATGACGATCGCATTCATCCCTGCATCGAACCAAATGACGATAAGCGGGGCAACTGCCACGATCGGGATCGTTTGTAAAATAATCGCATACGGATAGACGCCCTTTTCAATCCATTTCGACATCGCCAACAGAATCGCGCCCGATACGCCTAGAACGATGCTTAAAAGAAAGCCGAGCACAGCTTCGAGCGTCGTTGTCGAAACAGATACCCAGAGCGCACCTCTATTTTCTATCGCTGCCGCAACGATATCCGACGGCTTCGGTACCAGGTAAACCGGCGCATCGACGAGATAGCAAATCAGCTCCCAGCCGCCGATAAACACGATAAATGCCACGAGTGGCGGAGCGAGATGCTTCATTAGCGCCATGATTGCATTTCCCGGTGATCCATCCTGTGACCGGCCCGCCCAAGCCGCCCGCTCACGGGCCGGGAAAATTTCATCAGGTAACAATTGCAAGTACTTTGAATCCACCGCCATACTAAATTTCTCCTTTCATTCACATCTCATAAATGATTTTCCCGGGATTGAGCAGCCCTTTCGGGTCATTCTGGCGTTTTTTGCGTTCCATGCCGCCAACCTCACCGCGCCCGCCGTGATCCAGCACCCACGTATGAGGATCAAAAATCCTCACCCCGATCGACTCGCAATAATGAATGATTTCGTATAATCGCTCTTCACTTTGAAAACGGACAACCGGCAATGCGGAAGGAATGAGAACCCCGCCGCCCCGTACCCATTCGAAGTGCAGGAGAACTTCATCGCCATATTTGTCTTTCAGCATGCGTACTTGCTCCAAATAGCTGTCCAGCTTGAACCCCGCCTGCAAATAAGTCATCGCCGGGTCCGTCTTCATCGCCCAGAGTGTCGTATGATTCCATGTAAAATCGGATACGCCGACCGTTTTGCGATATTTTTCCGACTCAATAACGTGACCCAGGTGACCGCCGAAGCGACCGGCCAGCACTTCCACTTGCGCAAGCGACTCCTCAGCGAATTCAAGCATAACCGCCGCCATATTCGCCTTAATGACTTTACCGAATGGTATAAAGTAAGATGGAATCGGCCATTCCATCGGCGCGATCAAACGTTTGCGGATGGACTCCTCTCTCGCCAGCGCTTCGCCAAACAGCAGCGATTGCTCGAAGTTGTCAAACTGGGCAATAGCTTGCGTCCACTCGGTCCGGGTAGCTAGCGGAATCGTCACCTCGGTCAGAATGCCTGTCGTTCCGTAGTTATGAATGTAGTTGAACAAATCATCACCGTTTACAACTAACCGCCGAGGCTTCTCTTCCATCGTGTAGATGACAGCTTCTAACACGTTTCCATCCCACAGGTTGCCATACGTTATGGAGCCGATACCCCCGGAGCCGCCGCTAACGAAACCGCCAACGGTCGCCTTGACATAAGTGCTCGGATAGATATGAATTTCCTGCCCGAGCTCTCGGGCTTTCTTATCAATGGTCGCCAGCCGGACACCGCACTGCAAGCGGGCATAGCCGGGACCGATCTCGAAAATCTCGTCCATCCGGCTTAAATCGAGCACAATCCCACCTTGCAGCGGCACGGCCTGACCATAATTGCCTGTACCCGCTCCGCGAACGGTAACAGGCTTGCCGCTGCGATAGCCGAAAGCCAGAACTTCCGCGACTTCAGCTTCATTGCGAGGCAATGCCACGACATCGGCTGCTTTCATTCCTTTTAACTGGCGGTCTAACACCGGAGAGTACCAATAATAGTCTTTCGAAAGCTTTTCTCTTATTTCTCCATCCAACGATACGATCTCTTCTCCCAGCAAATCCTGCAGTTCTTTTTCCCAACTCATCTGAACGGTCATTCGCCTTTCCCCTTTCATCAGTGCTCCAAAGCAGCCGACACTTCTCGAACGAGCTCGCCAAACTGAGCATTTGTCCGGAAGCTCTCATCCCTCGGATACGGTACGGGAATATCAATCGTTGCCGATATTTTGCCCGGACGGGGTGTCATCACGACAACGCTGGTTGATAGAAAAACAGACTCAAACACGTTGTGCGTCACAAATAGCACCGTCATCTCCTTATTCTGCTGCCAGATGTTCAGCAGCTCCATTTGCAGCGTTTGGCGGGTAATTTCATCCAACGCGCCGAACGGTTCATCCATGAGCAGCAGCTTTGGCCTCGATATGAGCGCACGTGCGATGGAGACGCGCATTTTCATACCGCCGGAGAGCTGTCTGGGAAGCACCTTCATATAATCCTTCAGACCGACAAGCTCCAGCACGCGTTCCGCTTCTGCCTTCTGCGTCTTTTTATCGACTCCCCGCAGCTCAAGCGGCAGCCTTACATTGGCCTCAACCGTTGACCAAGGCAGCAGCGTATGATCCTGAAAAACGAAAGCGATGTCGCTTTGCTTACGCGCTTCCTTCGGCGTCGTTCCGAATACATCCAGCGTCCCTTTGCTTGGCCCGCTGAGTCCGGTGATCATTTTGAAAATCGTCGACTTCCCGCAGCCCGACGGGCCGACGAAGCAGAGAAACTCGCCTTCGCGAATGGTCAAATTGACATCTAGCAGCGCGACCGTTCCGTTCGGATAGGTCTTCGATAAATTTTCCATACGTACGAAACTCTTGCCGGACTGTGGGGTTGGGATTGGCGTGCTGCTTGGTGTCCCAATCAAAGAAGAATCAATGCTCATCTCCATCAGCTCCTGTTCATTTTCAATGATTCCATCTTAAACTTCGAGAATTCCAACAGCGCCTCCGCAATATCCTTTCCATATTTATCCAGCATCGCCTGACCCTTTTCCACCGAAGCCTGTGCGGCATCACCAGATATACCCGAGTCGGACAAATCGTTCATCACCCAGGCAAAACCTCGGGTACGCAGCTGCAAGTAACGTGAATCCGGATAATTAGGGAATTCGGTAGGTGCCTGCTTCATATCTACCCAGTGCGGCATCGCCGACATCACGACTGATGTTTCCATATCCCCCGCATGAATCCCGTACTGCTTCTCCTGCGGCGTGATCCATTCATCAGCGGATCCTAACCCGCCGGGGTCTAACCGGAATACGGACATTCCCGTTTCGATGCGGATCTCGCGGGCCATCATGCTGAGCAAATCTGCATTGCCACCATGCGTATTGACCAGAACCAGCTTTTCGAAGCTGCTCTTTTTCAAGCTTTTGGCGATGTCCATGACAACAGCCATTAATGTTGTAGCCGATAACGAAATCGTCCCCGGATGTCCTAAGTGCTCCGTACTTTTCCCGTATGGAATAGCCGGCAGCAGCCATATATTCGCATCCTCCGGAAGATGCTCGAATGCTTCCGTCAGCATCGCTTCAGAGATTAATGTATCCGTAAAAACCGGCATATGCGGTCCATGCTGTTCAATCGCGCCAACGGGCAGAACGATCAGTGCATCTTCTTTGGGAAGCTGCGCGACCTCTACTTTACTTAATCGGGGAAAAAAGCATCGATCCCACGCTTTACCTGCACCTGCATAACGTACGAATGGCAAGATTTACACCTCCGGAAAAGTATGAGATATGAGAAAACCTCTATCGATGCCATCCAGGGATGAACGACCGCGTTTAGTGGTAGGTTTTATCGCCAATAAGCAAACTGTTTTCGGTATACCGAAAACATATACTTGCTTATGTGGAGAGAAAACCTCTATCGATGCCATTCAGGGAGAGCGACCGCGATTAGAGGTTCTTTTTAGCGCATTTGAGATCTTTGATGTTGATAGTGCTGCAAAGCCGCCGCCACATTCGCAACCCTGGCGCCTAGTCGCGCTGCCATGAGCAGTTCACGCTGATCCGGGGATCGCGAGCTGTCAGGGCCCGCTAATGTCGATGCGCCGTAAGGGGAGCATCCAATGGCATCGGCAGTCAAATATTCGGGATTCTCCGAATAAGGCAGACCGACGAAGATCATGCCGAAATGAAATAATGGAACCATCGAGGTTAAAATGGCCGCCTCATGCCCGGTGTGTATCGAAGCTGTGCTATTGAAAATCCCTGCGGGTTTTCCTTCCAGCGAACCATCGATACAAAGCTCGCCGGCGAATTCTAGGAACAGCTTCACTTGGGACGGCATAGAGCCGTAATAGGTTGGAAATCCCCATAGAATGCCATCCGCCCAGCGAAGATCATCATTTGTCGCGATCGGTATGTCTGCTTGTAATGCTTGTAACGCTTCATATTTACTGTAACGGTCCGTCAAACGGAATTGTTTGGACAATTGAGGCGCGGAATCATCCGATTCTGCTTCCGGCCTGCTTTTATCCAGTTGGATAACACGATTTTCCATACTGATCATCTCAGGTATGCGCACAATCTTAACCTGATGCTCGCCCGCCCCCCTTGCACCCTCCGCAATAGCTTGCGCCATCTGGAAGACGTGACCGAAGGCGCTGTAATAAATAACCAGGATGTTAGCCATCAGAGACGACTGACCCCCTTGCCAATTCCTGCTTGCGGAAAGAAACGGTTTCGCTTGCATTTTTCCAGAACGCGGACAATTCCTTATCGTGCCATTGAGCCTTGCTAGACGGACTCCTTCTCCAACCTCCCTGGCTGAACACCCATCGGCGCTCAGGCAGCAAGGTAAACAACTCTTCAGGCGACCCTCCGTCAAGGATCACAAAGTTAGCCTGATTGCCCGGCTCGATACCGTACTCCGTTAGACCTAATACTGTCGCCGGAACATCCGTCATCATCCGAAGCAGCGTGCGAAGATCTGCAGGCCGCCCCATATGTGCGGCATAAGAGCCGATTAAAGCGATTTGCAATAGATCCCCTCTCCCGAAAGGATGAAACGGATCGTGTATATTGTCTGAAGCGACGGCAATCGGTATGCCGGCTTGCCAAATTTCCTGCAGTCGCGTTACTCCGCGTCTAACTGGGAAGCGGTCGCGCCTCCCTTGCAGATACAAGTTCACTGCAGGTAACGATACGGCCTTCAAGCCCGCCTCAGTCATCCGTTCGATAATGCCATGCGCATCGGCATCCGTCATGGAGGCAAGCGCGCACAAATGATCAACGGTAACCCGGCCTGCGTAACCTTCCGCTTTTGTGCGCAAAGCGATGTGCTCGACCGTACGCATCTGCGGATCATCCGTTTCGTCACAGTGAAGATCGATCGGCAGATCAAACTTTTTAGCCAATCCGAAAATACGGTCGATATCTTCCTGGGCGGTTAATGACAAATGCGGCGCGCCGCCGATGCCATCGACGCCCATGCGAAGCGCTTCTTCGATAACGCCGATATCTAGCGAGTCCAGATTGTACGGGACCATCGGAAACAGCTGCAGCGTCATGAACGGAGCCAGCATCGCTTTCGCTTCCAATGCGGCTTCCACAGTCCGAAGCGCTACCTCCCGCGATGCTCTTAAGTTGAAATCCAGATGCGTCCGGATATGCGTCGTGCCGAAGGATAATGCCTGCAAGGCGGAGCGGACGATTCTCGATTTGATTTCCTCTTTGGTAAAAGCCGGCGAAGCCTGCGAATAATTGCGCACCGCTTCTTCCAAGGTTCCGCTTATATTTTCAACGGAAGTCAACGAAAACGATTTATCCAAATGCATGTGCGAATCAACAAAGCCGGGCAGCAGTATTTTACCTTCCAAGTCAATGACTGCCATGTCTTCAGCATTGCCAGGGCTCCACGCCTCCATTGAGATGGAATCAGGCAGGACAGCACCGGCCTCTTGACGATGAATACGGGTCCAGATTCCATCGCGAACGGATAGTTGATACAGATGTTCCTCATCCCTCATCGGCAATCGAACATTCACCAGATCCAGATTCATTGAAGAAGCCAATGCCGCCACCCCCTGGTATTCCTTATTTTTTAGGTAAAAATTGCGTTGTGAACACTTTATTGATATCTTCCGTTTTTTTCAGTACGCCAACTTCTACAAGCTGCTTTTGCACTTCTTCCCAGCGCTCTTTGGTCATAATGCCAGTACCTAACGCTACCGCATCGCCGCCAAAAGCAAAATCCATTTCTTTCAGTGCGCTATATTTCATCATATCCAGGCCCATATCCGGGTTTTTCTCTTTAATGAACGGATTGATTTCTTCCCAATGATCCTTATAATAATCCCAACCTTTAACCGTAGCTTCAACGAAGGCTTTCACTTGATCCGGGTGTTCGGCGATCATTTTCTCGGTAGTGAAGTACACGCCGGCATAAATGTTATAACCCGAATCTGCATTGAGCAGAGTTCCGTATTCAACCTTTTGCTGATCCAGGGTGAACGGCTCGGAAGTGACATAGCCTTGCGTCAGCGCATTTTTATCATTCACGAAATTGACGAGTTGACCTGTATATTTCATTTCCTGGGCGTTATCCAATTTATATTTTTTCTTCATGTACTGCCAGAAGCTTGCTGTGGATGCCACATAAACCTTATGGCCGTTCAAGTCGCTGAAATCTTTAATGCCGGAATCTTTGTGATAAAAGAGTGCTTGCGGACTCTTCTGGAGCGACGTTGCAATCGCTACGATCGGAATCCCTTCTTGTCTCGCTACGAGAATATCGTCTCCGTTCGCCATACCAAACTGCGCTTTGCCTGAGGCTACAATTTGAGTAGAAGAAACCTGCGGTCCACCGGGAGTCAGCGTGACATCCAACCCTGCGTCCTTATAAAAGCCTTTGGCTACAGCTGCAAAGTTGCCCCCATGCTCCGGTTCCGCAAACCAGTTCAGAATAAGCGTCGTAGGTACGAGTGCTTTTGGAGCTGCAGACGGAGCCGTGGTAGCTGCTGCTGCTGCCGTTGCTGCCGTCGTGGCCGCTGTCGTTGGGGCTGAAGTTGCGGTTGTACCGGAAGTACCCGAACTGCCGCATCCGGCAAGCATACTCATGACCAAGACTAGACCTGCAGACACAATTGCTTGACGTTTCGGGAAAAACGAAATAGCACGATCGAATGATTTCATACTCAACTTCCCCTCCAAAATTGGTTTTCTATACAATGCTTTGGTGTCTTGAGTCCAATATAGATTTGATGTCATGTGCAAGTCAACAAAACTAACAGCTATTTGTATTTTCACACAATAAAAATACGGATTTTTATCGTTTTTGGATGTACCCTTACGAATTTTTACCAAAAAATGCAGTCAAATCCGAACAATATCGTCAATTCTGCCAATAATCTATATATACATGTCATGTAATATCACAATTTACCAACACACTGGCATACGTTCACCCCTCCCTCTAACATTCAATCAGCTAAATTGTTCCAACAACGACGCCAAGCTCTCTCAACCAACGACGATAGGCAATTGAAAAACGGTCCACTTTATGATTGAGCTCTACCTGCAAATCAAGCGGCAGCAACTCCGGCTTTTGCGTCTCAATGACACGCGCATCCTGATCGAAGACAATATCTTGAAAACGGATGAAGTTCGCGTCATCCACATCATAGCCGTAATTGCGCGATACCATCATGAATACGACGCACTCTTCGGCCGCTACAGGCAGCACCGTCAGCATAATCCAAAGCGTTTGCCCATTGCTTGGGTCGGCTTTGGACAACCGGGCCGACAAAGGACGATACACTTCCTTCATATATACATAGGTTGTTCCCTCTTTTTTATCAGAACCTGAATGTGCAACCGGTTGGAAGATCGGGATATTTTCGATATAAATGCGTTCCTTTTCTTTAACCACTTGAAAATCAGGCAACTCCGCATAATCCGGATGTCCAAGCAAATTTTGATGCACGAACATCAGGTGGGCAAAATCCGTGAAATTCTCAATTACTCTCGTACCGGCTGCAGCTACTTTATAAGGACCGCAAGGCAGCGGACGGAACTCCGGATTCGCAAACTCTTCAAAATGCGGAAGGTCTGAAGCCGGTTCGCCGATACATACCCAAATAAACCCATACTTCTCTTGACATGCATACACTTGAGCCTTGGCACGCAGCGGGATCTTCTCCCCCTTCGGCTGAGCGGGAATGCAGACGCACTGACCTGACGAATCATACTGCCAGCCATGGTAAGGGCAAACAAGAATATCATCCTGGACCCAACCTTTAGAGAGCATGGCTCCACGGTGAATGCATAGATCCTGCATGGCGTGCACATCTTTTTTCGAGCGAAAAATCGCGACTCTTTCCCCTAAAACTATGACGCCGACCGGCTGATCCTTCAGTTCGGAAGCCAGAAATACGGCGTGCCAATCATTTTCCAGTACCGGATCATGTAAACGTTGTAGAGCCATCTCAATCATCCTCCTCAAATTATTCTCTATGGGTTATTCACGGATAGAAAAAATCGGATATTGAACAGAAAGCTTGGCGCGAAGCGCATCCACGCGCTGCTGCGCCCGCTGAATCACTTCTTGTTCATCGATCCATGTACTCTTGCCGCCTTCGACGACAACCTCGCCGTTCACTATAACCAGATCGACATCATTGCCGTTCGCATTGTACACAAGCGCCGAGGATGCGCGATGGATCGGACTGATATGCGCTTTTCGCATATCAACGGTGACCAGATCCGCCTTTTTGCCCGGCTCCAGACTCCCGAGATTCTCACTCCTGCCGACTGCTCTGGCCCCGTTCATCGTAGCCATACGAAGCACATCCATCGGCGGCAGCAGAGTGGCATCCAGCTCGTTCACCTTGTGCAGGCAAGCTGTAAACTTTAACACTTCCAGGTTGTCCTGGCAGTTGTTGCTGCCCGGCCCATCCGTTCCGAGCGCTACATTGATGCCCATTTGTTGCATTTCGGGCACCCTGGCAATTCCTGAGGCGAGATACATATTGGACACCGGACAATGAATGACCGATGCCTGTTTGTCACGGATCAGTTCCAACTCGCCGTCATCGAGCCATATACCGTGAACGACCTGTGTTTGCTCGCTGAGCAGCCCGACATTATGAAGCAACTCCAGATTGCGCAGCCCGTAGCGCTCTATCGTATTATCAATCTGCCCGCTTGTCTCCGCCACATGCACGTGCGAGATCAGCTTGCGGTCCCGGCTGAAGACAGCCGCACGCTCCAAGTAGCCCCGTGAGCAGCCGTATAAATTGAGCGGTCCGAGCGCGATCCGGATGCGGTCCGAGGCTGCGCCGTCCCATTCATCCAGCAGCCGTTCCGTGCTGCCGAAGATCTGCTCCTCCGTCTCCCTCAGGCGGACCTCGCCGGCAAGGTCCGATCCTCCTCGCGCCAGATGCCCGCGAATGCCGGAGTCGACCATTGCACGCAGCACGCTTGCGTCATTTTCTGGAAATGTATGAATGTAATGGTGATCCATGATATACGTAGCCCCGGACTTCAAATTTTCGATGCAGCCTATCAGCGCCGCCAAATAAAAATCATCCGGCTCCATCGCCAGGCTCATCGGCCAAATGATTTCCTTTAGCCATTCCGCTAAGGAAGAATGATCGGACACGCCTCTCATAAACGTCTGAAATAAATGGGTATGACCGTTGATAATACCGGGAATTACCACTTTCCCCGAGGCATCGTAGGTGTATGAAGAATTCGCCTTTAGATGGTCTAGACTATCATCCGGCTTCCACTCCCCCACTTCCCGGATCATATCGTTTTCAATATAGATATAGCCCGGTTTATGAATCTGATTTGCTGCGTCCATGGTTAACACAGTGCCGTTGTAAATGAGCTTGTTAGCCAATTCGTCACCCCAATGATGTCATATATACTGACACTAAAATTAATTATTGCTGTTTCATGTAATATTAATTAACATGATTATATGCAGGGCCATACTTTTCGTCAACACAGGTTGTAAATGCGAAACGATTCATTTAGTTACGATTTTTCGATATCTTGCACCACGGGATTAACAAATGATTGTTATTTTTCTTTTTCTTGATCATTTTTTACTAAAATCGATCCATGAAGTGCAATTGTATATATTTGAACGATGGAAGGAGAACCCTCACATGTTAGAGCTGCCGCATCTTGATCAAGTCGATCAGGAAATTATCAAATTGCTTCATGAAAATAGCCGAATCTCCTATGCCAAAATCGGCGAAATGCTCAGTCTTTCCCGCGTTGCGATTCAAAAAAGAGTGGAGAATCTTATTGATAACGAGATCATCGAGAACTTCACGATCCGCCTGAACGCAACCAAGCTGGGTAAGGTGGTCAGCGCCTTTTTCGAGGTTGAGGTGGAGCCCCGTTTCGCCGAAGAGGTAGGCAACACGTTGTCCGCCGATCCTAATGTAATCAGCATTTATCAAATGACCGGCTCCAGCTCGCTCCATATGCACGCGTTGCTGAAGGATGATGCGGCCTTGGAAAACTTCCTCTATCAAAACATTTATAAATTGAATGGCGTAGTTAGGGTCAATACACAGGTGGTGATTAAGCGCTTCAAGCAGGGGACGGGGCTGGAGTTGTGATCCCGGAAGTTAAGAGGGAGGGATAAATCTACAATGATATCAGCCTCAAAAATAGAAAGAGGTCATCAGAGAATTTCTGATTGACCTCACCTATAAAATACTATAAATCTTCCTATCAGATCAGTTCCGGCGACCCGCAACAGGATGACATCGTCCTATCAGCTGGCCCTCTCTATGAACGCATGGCGTCTTAACTCTCTACTCAACCACTTTTCAATCAATCGTTCATCCTTTAACAGAACCTGCTGCTATCCCTTCTACGATGCGGTTGCTCAGCAGAATAAAAGCCAGCAATATCGGCAAAATGCTGATCATCAGCGTAGCGCCGATCGCTCCCCAGTCGGTTGTGTATTGGCCTACGAAATTTTGTACCCCGACCGTTAGCGTTTTGAATTTATCCGAGCTGATAAATGTATTAACGAAAATGAACTCGTTCCAATTATAGATCATGTTGATGATGACTGCCGTCGATAAAACCGATGCTGTCATCGGCAGCGTTATGTTGAAGAAGATCCGGTTCACGGAGCACCCGTCCATAACGGCCGCTTCTTCAACTTCCCGAGGCAGCGTGTAATAAAATCCGAGCATAATCATGATTGTAATCGGCAGGTTAAAGGAGATATAGGTCAGGATGATGGACAGGGGATGATTGGTCAGATGGGTTTTCGTAAAAAAGCTGAATAGCGGAATAAGCGTCGAATGAACGGGTATCATAAGCCCCAACATAAAGAGCCCGAGCACGAAAGATTGCAGCTTCCATTTCATCCGCGTCAAAGCGAAGGTCACTAAGCTCGCAAGCAATACGGTGACCGCAACGGATAAGACAGTCATCCACACGCTGTTGAAAAAATACGCGCTGATATGGCCCTGCGTCCACACCTTCTCATAATTTTCCCAGCGCAGCTTATCCGGAAGCGCGAAGGGGGCCAAATTAAATATTTCTTCGTTGTTTTTCAAAGAGAAAAGCAGCAGCCACAAGAGAGGTAGTACTTGAATAACGGCAACAACCGTCAACATGACGTACAGTACGCCATATCCGATCTGCTCGGGAAGCTTATTTCGCCAAGCTGTAGGCTGTGTTCGGCTCTCTATCGTTTCAATATTCATTGGAATCTCCTTTCGTCACGAATACTGGATACTGTCTTTGGAAGCCGTCGCTTTGCGGATCAACCAAGTCATGACAAGGCAAATCAGAAGCAGGAAGAAACCGATCGCGCTTGCATAACCGAAATCATATTCCTTGAACGCCTTTCGGTACATGTAGGAAGCCATGACTTCGCTGGCTCCGTTCGGACCGCCGCCCGTCATTACGTAGATCAGGTCGAAATATTTAAGCGAGCCTACAACGGCAAGAACAACTGTTACTTTCATAACCTCGGCAATTAACGGAATCCGGATCGACAGAGCAATTCGCCATGGACTGGCGCCATCGATTCTGGCTGATTCGATCAGGGAGGCAGGAACGTTCTTTAAAGCTGCATAATAAATCAAAATATAGAAACCCGCGTACTGCCACAATATCGGAATGAAGATCGCGTACAAGACAATCGACGGATTCGATAACCATTCGGGTGTATGCCGGACCCCTAGCGATGCCAGCAAATGATTAAGTACGCCGTTCGTCGGGTGAAATATTTTCAGCCATAATTGGGCTATTGCCACAGAAGACAGCAGCATCGGTATTAAATATACTTTGCGAAATGTGTTAGACCCGCGAATGTTTGCCGACAGCACCAGCGCTACCAGCAAGTAAATAAGCAAGCTCAGCGTCGAGAAGACCGCAAGCAAGAACGAATGCTTCGCGCTGTTCCAGAACAATTTATCGCGAAGCAACTCTATATAATTGTGCAAACCAATGAAACTCATTTTGCCGACGCCGTCCCATTTCATTAATCCGTAGTAGCCCGTTAATACGATCGGCATATAGATAAGGGCAACAACGAGAAGTAACGAGGGAATGACGTACAAGGCAATAATGGATTTTTTGGACATGACTTTATCCATAGCTGGCACTCCCCTTTCTCACCGATATGAGGAAAAGGACATATCTCAATGCAGGGATATGTCCTTTCCCGTATCTTTCTAGTCCTCTTGATTACTTGGCTTCTTTGGCCAGAGCATCCTCATGCTTCTTCGCAAATTCTTCCGGCGTCGCAGCTTTGCCATACAGCGCCTGGATCATGTTGAGATGCACTTCAGCCGAAGCAGGTTTCATTTGAACGTCTGCGAATAGTGTGATGTTGCTCGCTTTATTCAATTCGTTCAACAGGTCGATATACATTTGCGGCAGCTTCACTTTAGAAGTATCCACCTTGGTCGCTGGAATAACACCGGCTTCGGAAATCGCGTGCTCGCCCCATTTCTGAACGAAGAAGCTCACGAATTTCTTCGACTCTTCTTTCACTTTCGAGTTGTTCGCTACAAACAAGCCTACGCCCGGCCCGCCAACCCAACTGTCCAGGTTGCCTTTACCGCCATCGACTGCCGGGAATTTAAAGAAGCCGATCTGGTCTTTGAACGATTGCGGAACATCCTTGTTCGTTGTATAGTTCGGCAGTTCCCATGTACCCATCATATACATGGCTGCTTTGCTGTTCATGAACTCAGCTTTGCCTTCGTCGTTGGAAAGTCCATTGAAGCCTTTATTGAACCCGTTCATATCAACGAGCTGCGTAATTTCGGAAGCGGCGCGAACCAAGCTTGGATCGGTGAACGAGCCCGTGCGGTCAATCGCCTTCTTCAATGTTTCCGGTCCGCCGATGCGATCAGCCAGATACATATACCAGAGCGAGCCGGTCCAACGGTCTTTGTTACCCAGTGCGATTGGAGCGACGCCGCCAGCGCTAAGCGTTTTCACAATCGTTTTTAATTCATCATAGGTCTTTGGCGGTTGCAGATTATATTTGGCGAAGATCGCTTTATTGTAATAAACCGGCACGATGTTCAGCTCTACGGGAAGCCCGTAAGTCTTGCCGCCGAATGCGTAAGCGTTCGTCGTTCCGTTAACGAATTTGTCCTTCAAATCGCCTTGCAGCAAATCATCGAGCGGAGCAAACATTTCGCCTTTCACATAAGGATCCATATAGCCTGCCGCCCACGTGAAGCCAACATCCGGAAGAGAATTGGAGGTAGAAAGCACTTTCATTTTGTTCTTGTATTGTTCGTTCTCAAGAACTTCTTGTTCGATCGTTACGCCCGGATTTGCTGTTTGATATTCTTTTATGATATCGTTTACAATTTTGTTCTGCGTAGCCGAGCTTCCGGTTGGCCATAGGTGCATCATTTTGATCGTTACTTTCTTAGCCGGTTGGGTACTCTCGCCGCTGCCCTTCGCTGTTTCTTTCGCCGTTTCCTTCGCAGGCTGGTTTTCGCCCCCGTTAGAGCCGGAGCAGCCCGAAAGCACCAAGCCGAGACTGACCATCGTCGTCAGCGTCCATGTAAGCGTTTTTCTTGCCATGTTTCATTTCCCCCTTATTCATTTTGTATGCTACGTTTTATATTGTAGCGCTTTCATCCAAGTTGCAGGAGGTAACGGCCATCGGGAAATATTCCACAATTTTTAGGTTTCGACGATATCTTCGGCTTCCATCGCCTGTTTACGGTATTGGTTCGGACTTATCCCTTCGTAATCTTTAAACAGCTTAATGAAATATTTCGGCGTCAGGTATCCGACTTGCTCCGAGACATCTGCGATCGTAAGCCTTGTCTGAAGAAGCAGCTCTTTCGCTTTCTGCAGCCGGCTCCTCGTTACATATTCGCTGAAAGTGAAACCCGTCTGTTCTTTAAAAAGAGCGCTGAAATAGCTCGGATTCAAGTGAATGTGGTTCGCCACCTCTCGCATGCCGAGCGGAGCTTGCAGATTCGCTTCCACGTAAAGAACGGCTTGCTGAACTGGCGGGCTATAATTCTTGCCAACGATCTTCGCGTGCATAAGCTGTGAATCGACTATTTTCTCCATCGTTTCCACGCGACCCCGTTCTTCTTCAATCCGCAGCGCCTGCTCGACGGCTTCGATCAGCCTGCTCTTTTGAATCGGTTTCAGCAAGTAGTTAACGACGCCCAACTGAATCGCGGTTTGAGCATATTGAAAGTCGGGATGTCCGGAAATGATGATAACAACCGGCTTGTGGCCTATGTTGCGGACGTTATCCACCATTTGCAAGCCGTTCATCTCCGGCATCCGGATATCGGTGATGAGCAGATGAACGAGGCGGCTCTTCAATAGCTCGAGTGCCTCTGTTCCGTTGCTGCTACTTAATATGTGATGGCTTCCGGCCGACCAAGCTTCCAATGTTTTGCGAACGCCCTCTCTGGTTAACGGTTCATCGTCAACGATTAGGATTGTTTTCCCCGATTGAATCATCGTTTGCCTCCTTGTGAATCGGAAGATCGAAGCTGATGCTTGTCCCTTGTCCGGAAATGCTTTCTATCGATAAACCCCGGTTATTCGCGGATTGAGCAGGGTAATAGAGCTGGATACGCCGCTGCACGTTCGAAATCCCCATGCCTTTCCCTTTGCCGGAAGAACCGCCGCCATCCATCGCGCTATTGACGGTTCGGAACGCGCGTTCACTCATCCCCGGGCCGTCGTCGCTTATGGTAATCCGTAAGTCTGAAGCTTCCAAGGGTGACGGCTCCACACGTATGGTGACAAGGCCTGGTCCGGTCTTCCCCTCCAATCCGTGCAAGATGGCGTTCTCCACCAAGGGCTGAATAATCAGCTTGGGCATATAGATGTTGCGATAAGCGTCTTCGGCGATAATTTCCCAGACAAGGCGGGATCCGAACCTCACGCTCATAATGCCCAGATAACGTTTGATATGCTCCAATTCTTCGCCCACTGTTACCCATTCGTCTTTGTTCGGGCTGCCGATGACATAGCGAAACAAATCAGACATCGAGACGACGAGGTCAGCCAGTTCTTCCTCCTCCTTCTCCTGCAACGACCAATAGAGCGCTTCCAGGGTATTATATAAAAAATGCGGGTTAATTTGAGCTTGCAGCGCTTGCAATTCCGTACGGCTTTGGATCATTTCTTTCTCATATACCAGCTTAATGAGCCGGTTGATGTTATCTACCATCTGATTGTACGTCGTATTCAGATCGTTCAACTCTGCCGTATATGATTTCATAAGATTGGGCGTCAATACGCCTTGCCGGGTATTTCTCATTGCTCTCATGAGCCTCAGAATCGGCCGCGTAATCATCATCGAGAGCAGAAAAGATAAGATAATAAACAGCACCGAGCCGATTGCCCCGGATACGATAATAGCTAGGCGCAGCACGGAAACACCGTCTGTAATGTCACTCACCGGATATAGAATCATCAGCGTCCAGCCGGTCTGTTCGGAAGGTTGCTTCACGAGGATGTAACGCTGTTGTCCGATCGTAACCGTTTGCGAAACGGTATGCATCAGCTCGCTCACGTCTGCAAGAGCTTCGCCGTCCGCTACGATGGGTCTTGCCGCGCTATCGGCTAACAACAGCAATTCCCGTTGTCCCGTTTCAGGCAATCCAGTCTGAAATTCAAAATAAGCGGGTTTGATGCGAACCAGCAAATACCCGCCGTTCGAGAACCAGCGGTCAATCAAATTGATGCGGCGAATCGCCAAGACAGATCCCGGCTCCTTTGGATCGTTCCCGATCCAGAGCAGTTTTCCCTTTTCCTTGTCAGCCTGTTCGATCCAATGACGCTCCACCCGATCTGACAAACGCTGTTCATCCAGAGGATATAAGCGCACAAAATCGGTCGTGTACAACTCAACATTGCTCACGCCGCCGCTATATGCCTGGATATGATTAGCGATTTTCATTAAAGGTTGACGCTCGTTGAAGCTCGCCTCTTGTCCATTAACAATAGTAAGAAATAACTGCTGAAGGTACGCGTCATTAATCGCCTGCAACGTCAAGGTATCGATCTGATGAATGAGCGCTTCCAATCTGCCGTTCGCTTGGCTCGCAATTTGCTTCATCTGAGTTTCCGCCTTGGTATTGAGGAGGGTGGACACCGAGTTGAAAGTAATGATGCCGGCACAAATCAGAACGATGATCATGACGGAAACAAATCCGACCAGCATCTGATTGCGCAATGTGTTCCAATTAGCCACCTTTTGCCACAAGTGGGATTCTCCCTTTCCAGTAAGATTTTGCAATTAGGTCTAGCTCAAATCATACTAGCATGGCTGATTTCCCACAAGAGTTGAATTCCCGCTATACGTCAACGAAATCATCCGAACGTACGAAAAAAGCCTACTTGATATTCACTAGGGTAGCCGTGAACAGCAAGTAGACTTCAATGAATTATAGGTTCAAACGATAAATCGCTTTATTCTCAAGACCTCGGATCATCGGCGTCCACGGTTCCGTCTCCGGCGTAAGCTCTAGCGCAT
The DNA here is from genome assembly GCF_014534655.1 of Paenibacillus sedimenti. Classification (GTDB taxonomy): domain Bacteria; phylum Bacillota; class Bacilli; order Paenibacillales; family NBRC-103111; genus Paenibacillus_E; species Paenibacillus_E sedimenti. The sequence goes on along the minus strand of NZ_JACVVD010000008.1, from coordinate 56,098 downwards.
CCTCCACCATTTGTAACTTGGCGTCCATAGAATCAATATAGTGAAGCGCTACGGCCTCAGGTATCTGAGGGAGTACAGGGCTTCCCCATTCCGGTAGATTATGATGGGATAAAATAATATGCTGCAAGCCGAGAACGAGATCCGACTGAAGTTCGATTCCGTGATGAATCGCAGCCTCCGTGATCCAATTGGCAGCCATCGAGATATGTCCGAGCAGCTTTCCTTGCACACTATAATCGGAGACGATGCCGAGCTGGGCGATCATTTCCTCCGGCTTGGCGATATCATGAAGAATAATGCCGGCTTTGATGAGGTCTTCATTGAGAAAAGGCCGCTGCTTGCATATAAATTCGCCGATCTCCAGCATGCGCACGATATGGTAGGCAAGGCCTGCAAAATAGGCATGATGATGTGTTTTGGCTGCCGGATAATGCTGAAGCTTTTCCTCCACCTTCTCGACACAGAAGGCAACCAGCCTTTTAATCGTATCGTTCGTAATACTGTCCATAACCCGATGAATCGTTTGTATGAGATTATCAGGGCTTAGCGGTGCAGATCGGATGAAGTCTTTGACGGCAACTCCGTCTTCAGGCGTAACCTTGCGAATGCGGTTGATTTTGACCTGCAGCTTCTCGCGGTAAGTCTGAACCAAGCCTTGAACCTTCACTAATCCCATGGGGAAAAAGGTTTCTTTATCCGTCGGACTTACATCCCAGAACTTAGCCGATAGCTGCCCGCTGGCGTCGCATAGGACGATATCGAAATAATCTTTCGCAGGCGTGCTGTTCGTCTGTTTGACTTCCAGCTCTTTGAGCAGATAGAAGCCCATGAATTCGTCTTGCGCTTGTAACTGTTTGATTAAAGTCATTGCAGTTCCTCCCCGTATATATAAAACCATTATACAGTGAAAGGGGCGATTATAGTTAGATGAATAGCACGATCTCCCTCTTTAAAAACACGGTACTTCCAGCCTTTAACCGGCCAAAAATCCAACCTTCACTTCCGGCTCCTCTTTCATCCAAGAAAACGTCTGACCTTTATGCAGATCCGATTTCATCGCTTTCGCTAGCTTTTCTATATCTATCGTGCGTTCATAATGCCACTCAAGCGCAGCTGACACGTACAGCTCGTTAAGTTGGGCAAATGTGAACCCATCCGTAAGCTTTGCCGTTGTTCTTACCTGCTCTTCCGTCAATAGCTTGCCCAGCCCTTTTTGTCGCAAATAAATCAGTCTAAGTTCGGCATCCGGCAGCTTTATTTCATAAGCACGGTCAAAACGGCCTGCCCGGTTCATCAAAGCGGGGTCGATTTTTTCCGGATAATTCGTCGTTCCGATCATGAAAATACCCTCTTTGGAGGTAGCGCCGTCCAATATATTCAAAAAATAAGACCTGGCTCGTTCGGGCATGGAATCGATGTCCTCGATGACGAGAATCATCGGCGCCATCGTCGCAGCAGCCTGAAAAACCTCCTGAATCGAATCGCTGCACGTATGCTCCGTAATTTGCCAATAGGCGACCGGTGCCTTCACGCTGCCGGCGATCGATTTTACAAGCGTCGTCTTTCCGTTGCCAGGCTTGCCGTAGAGCAAGATTCCTCGTTTGTAGGGGATTTGGAAATCCTGGAAAAAGCTCCGATCCTCTGCAAAAAATTGATCGATAGAGCGATAAATATTGGTTTTCACATCTTCTTTCATAATGACTTCCTCACGGTCGACCATACGGGTAATCGGGGATAACTCCTTCATCATGCCATGCGGTCCATCCGTGAATACGGTGACTTGACGCCGATCCAAATCGCGCCGCCGCTGGCGGGAATGATCCATGAACTTTCGAAGGCTGTCATCATCTACAGCAAAGACGAAATCCTCGACACTAACCATATTCGGCCGAAAAACCGGCACCCTAGCGAGCGCAACCCCCCATTCCGGATAAGCAAACACGTTATTCCTGAGCGTTGGAAACGTGCGGTATGCCGACTCCTCGCTGTCTCCCTCCATGCCAAAAGCCCGAGACTCCATATGATCAAAAATTCTTATTACAAAGTCGACTTGAGCATTATCAGACTTAACGTCTTGTTCCAGCAGTTCCCAATAATCCTCTTTGCCGTCATCGCTCACATACGGCTCAAAATGCTTTCCGTACCGTTCTTCAAGGACGCTTTGTATCCGTTCAAGCACATAGGCATATTCCGCAAAAGCTGTTAGGAAGCGGCCATCGCCACCGCGTGGTGACATGACAGCCGCTAGTTGATTCATTCCGTTTATATGTTTCATTTGGCACCTTTAACTGTCGCCAGCGGCTTGCATTTGGCTACGACTTGCGCGAGGCCTGCCCCAACGACGCTTTCAATAATTTGATCTACATCCTTATAAGCCTGGGGCGATTCATCCAGAATCGATTCTAAAGATCTCTGATTCACGACGATTTCATCGTCGGTTCCTACTCGTAAGGATGATGTGAATTCGTTCAGTGTAATTAGCCGCTTGGTTGCACTTCGCGAGCGAATTCGTCCTGCTCCGTGGCAGATGGAATAATAATTAGCTTTACCGCTAGGAGCGCCCACCATGATGTAGGAGGCGGTCCCCATTGAGCCTGGAATGAGCGCCGGATGACCGGTCTCACGGTAAGGCTCCGGATTATCAGGATGCCCGGCCGGCAGCGCTCTCGTCGCTCCTTTACGATGAACAAAATAAGAATGCCCCTCATGCCGCTCCTCCCACGCATAGTTATGCATGAGATCGTATAGCGTCGTCATTTCGAACTTAGACCCGAATACATCCTTGCCCGCTTCCCGAATCGCGTAGGCGATGAGATGCCGATTGACGACCGCATAGTTCAAAGCGGAGTTCATCAGGTCTACATAAGTCTGGGCGAGCGGATGTTCAAGCGGGGCGAACAGCAGCTTCGGATCAGCGGTGCCGAGTCCCAGAATACGCATCACTTTCGTCAGATCGCTAGCGCAATACTGACTCACCGTGCCTCCCCACGCACGTGACCCGGAGTGAATCATGACCGCCACCTGACCGTCGAACATCCCCCATGTTTCAGCCACTTCCCTGTTCGCTTCTGAAATCTCGATAGCCTGAATCTCGGCAAAATGGTTCCCATTTCCAAGCGTTCCAAGCTGGCGGTGCGAACGATGCCAGATGTGCTCCGGGAATCGATTTAGCGCATTCTCGTCAAAAGCAAATTTGCTGCGCTCCACATGGGTTAACGACGTCGCTTTGCGCGGCGTATAGCCGTCAGGAATGTATTTTTTCGGTAATCCGTGCAGCCCCTTCTTTACAATATGCTCCAGACGGATGTCAGAGAAATGCCCCCGCGCATGATCCTCTACCGGCAAAAACTTTTCAATCGTCTTCACCAGCTTCCGGCGTAACTTCACTTCCTTCAGCTCATCTTTGTGAAGATTCGTCAGATGCACCCTCATCCCACAGCCGATGTCGCTCCCCACAATGGAAGGCGACACATAGCCGCCATGCGCGTTCCACACCGCTGTAGTCCCGATGCAAGTTCCAACGCCGACATGCACATCAGGGGTATAACTCATATACACCTGACCCGGGATTTGCAAATTGTTATTTGCCATTTCAAATACTTTGTAATCCAGAGTTTTAAATAGTTCCGGACCCGCGTACACATGCACAACTCCCGATGGGAGCTGCACTTGCTGATAATATGTTTCTTTTTCTATCATGAATCTTGTTCCTCTCTATGAACCCCAAACCTCCCTTAAAGCCTCACGGAATAGAGCGTCTAATGCTGCATCCCGCTTGTCCCCGGAGGCGGGAACTTGTTTGGCGGTTTCTTCAAAATAGGCAATTTGCCGTTCTAAGTAATCGTTGATCTCGGTCATTTTCGGCTCCAAATCGAATTCGACTCCAGCCTTCTTGCGCGTTAACAGCGTATAGACATCCTCTTTTAATTTCGACGCAGGCAGTATGGCCTCCACCAGCTCTTCAAAATCCATTGGCGGCATGCTGTTCCATCGCTCAATCCACTCACATGCAAGTACCGGGCGCAGTACGTAAAAATATTTCTTGATCTTCACATACTCCCCTTGCAAATACTCGCGGAAATTCCCTTTGGCCATGTGCAAATAATGGTACATACTGGATCGCGGCGAAAAGGTCAAAGGAGACAACTGCCTGATTTGCTCCGTCACCGTGAACTGTTCCATGTAAGGAATAGGCGACTGCAGCCATTCGAGCAGCGGCGGGTTCGATTTGCGGAACAGGTTCAGCGCCTTTTTCAAATCCCAACCGTTGATATCCAGCTGATCGCTGATCGGCCGCTCGATCACATCTCTCTTCTCAAAGATGGACAAGTACCAGTCTATTGGTCTTACATACAGGAACCTCACATCATAATCGCTGTCCTTGGACGGAAATCCCCAGGCTCTGCTGCCTGATTCACACGCATATAAGATGCGCACATGCTCATCGATTTCAATACGTTTTAGCTCTTCTTCGATTTTTTTCAAATAGTCTTGCATTGGACTCACCCTTTCAACGGATTCCCCCGTTTAAATTTTTATAGACGCAAAAAAACCATAGACAACATCGTCTATAGCTGTACATGTTAACACTTTAGAATAGACCTAAATATAGCGTCTACTCATGCGTCACAAATCCGGCTGAGACCGATGAAATGAAGCTTTTTTGCAATTGTCAGGTTATTAACGTGATTGCGAATCATAGCGTCGGCCTCCTTCCCATTCATTTACAAACATCATAAAGTTCAAACCCGGTTAGTGTCAATCCGGCAGGACCGGAAAAAATGAGTTACAAGAAACTAACGGCATTTCATGCTGTAAATTTCATCTAAACAGAACAAACTAGCGGTTTACATGCATATTGTGCCGTTAATCGCCCTCAAATTAGAAAAACACAAAAAAATGAAAGAATTAACGGCACTTTTGGCAGTTCATATCCTCTGTTATGCGTATACCGGTAAAAATACAGGCACTTTTTACAGGTATATAGATATCCTGCCTAGCCGCTTGCTCCTTTTTCCCCCAAAAGCGAATTCAACTGCTCCAGCAGGTTACCCCCGCCGCCCAAGGAGATGGTGCCGATTTTCTCGCAGATTTTCTCCAGAAACTCAAGCTCCTTCAAGCGATAGAGCGTCTGATTCTCATCCATGAGCCTGGCGGTATTCAGCAGGCTGCGCGTAGACGCGGTTTCCTCGCGGCGCGTGATCAGGTTGGCTTGCGCCTTTTTCTCTGCAAGCAGAACGGTGTTCATGATATCCTTGATATCCCCTGGAAGAATAATATCTTTGACGCCTGCGGACAGGAACTGTACGCCGTATTCCTGACTCTTTTCGTTCAAACGTGAAAGTACGAATGCAGCGATTTCCTGCTTCATTTTCAGCAAGTCATCCAGCTTCAGGGTACCGACATATTCACGCAAAATGAGCTGCAACTGGATATACATTTGCTCCTCAAAGGACTTGATTTGCAGTGCGCGAAGCGGATTCAGAATGCGATATTGGCAAACAAAGTTTAGCCGCAGCGTCACTTTATCCTCCGTCATCATCTCTTGTCCGGTCATGTCCATTTGCTGCTGGCGGAGATCCACCGTTTTTACGGCAACCGCAACAGGCCCTTTCCAGAAATAATACTTGCCTGGGCCGAGTTCTCTCTGCATGACGTTGTTGTAAAACAAGACGCCCGACTCATGGTTTCCCACATCAAAAGCCTGATAAGATCCGATTAGCTTCGGCAGAACTGCAGAATCGATCTCCGCAGGCAGTTCGGGGTTACGTATATCAACACGGATGTACGTATGCTTTTTCAAAATGTTCCAGAATGCATAGCTCCCTGCTGCCAGCAAAGCGGCAAATTTGCCATCTTCATAGTGCAGTACGTATTCATGGTCGTGCACTTGGATAACATCAAGTTCCTGTACCAGCTTTTCATCCTGCAAAAATAGCTTCAAGTCCTTGCCCTGCACGGCAAAAGGCTTCGTTATATTCAAGAGCGTCACCGTTTCCTCGGAAAATGGCAAGAACCGGTAGGTGCCTGGCTGCAACAGCTTCACGTAGCTTCCTTTGCGAAAATGCAAGCCCCGCTCATCGGTTTGAATCGTTATTTTTTTAAACATCGGAATCCTCCTTCAAGGACCGACCTTAAATGTTGGAATCCTCCTGGAACTAGGCGGAATGCCGCTTAAGAAGCGAGGAGTGCGCAGCTCACTGCCTGCTCAATCTTTGAACTGGCATACAGTCTGACTTCAACCTTTCTGCCATTCATTTCATGGGCAACAGACGGCCACGCTCACCCGATTCGGTATCCGCAGATTGCAAAGCCCCGCTTCAGTGCGCTAATAAAACGCTGAGGATTCCGTAATAAGGCCATTAGATTTGTTAATCATCGCTCGATTAAAAGTCGAGTGCTCTACCTGAGCTTATCGTCACATACGATGGGGAGTCGAACCCCTTATTGGCGGATTCACGCCGAATGAGCTATACAGTATACAAGCACACAGGATGCGCGAGCACTGCCGGATTGTTCGGAAATCCAGGCCTTGGTATAGTCACCCGTACATGAACCCAATGTATGATCATACGTCTTAGACGTCTATCACCTTTCGTATTAAACCCCTTTAATTGCAGCCATCGGCTTGCATTTGGCCACCACGTCCGCTAAGGACGCCCCTACGACACTATCGATGATCTGGTCTACATCTTTGTAAGCTTGCGGGCATTCGTCGAGAATTGTCTGCAGAGAGCGATGGTTAACCAGAATCTCTTCGTCTGTGCCGACTTTTAATGATTGCTCGAATTGATCCACCGTAACCAGCTCCTTCGTCGCTCTTCTGGATCTTGCCCTCCCTGCACCATGGCAGATGGAGTAAAAGTTCTTAAGCCCCTCATCCCTGCCGATCATGATGTACGATGAGGTCCCCATAGAGCCCGGTATTAAGGCGGGATGCCCGGTTTCCTTGTAAAAAGGTGTATTCAAAAAATGTCCCGGAGGAAGCGCTCTTGTAGCCCCCTTGCGGTGAACCAGCATCGGTTGATTGCGATGGAATTCCTTGAGCGCATAGTTATGCATCAGGTCGTAAAGCACCGGCAATTCCATATCGGCTCCAAACACATCTTTAAAAGCTTCACGAACGCCAAACGCAATCATATGCCTGTTGCTTACCGCAAAGTTCAAGGCTGAGTACATTAGGTTCAAGTAGGTTTGCCCTTCATGGCTGGCAATGGGCGCATAGATGAGATTGCGATCCGGGTTTTCGACGCCCCAACTATACATGGCCGCCCGGAAAACCTTCGTGTACTCCTGACCCAGCATTGCTCCCCATGCGCGGGAGCCGGAGTGGATCATAACGATGACCTGACTGTCGAACAAGCCCCATTTTGCAGCTAGCTCTTTCTGTGCTTCATCAATCTCCAGGTACTGAATCTCGATAAAATGGTTCCCGCCGCCAAGCGTCCCTAATTGGCCATGGGCATACTTACGGATTTTGGCCGGCAAGTTTTCCAGGTAACGATGATCGAACTTGAACGTTGATTCTTCTACATGTGTGATCCAACGCTCGTCGGGGACATAGCTCTCAGGCAATCCTTTAAGGCCATGCCGAACCACATTCATGATATCGATATCCGCATAGTGCGTATTCGTCCTCTCGTTCGTTGGCACATATGTTTCAATAGCTTTAATCAGAGCTCTTCGAACTTCTTTATCTTCAATGTCTTTTTTGTGCAGCCGAGTCGTATGAACGCGCATCCCGCAGCCGATATCCACACCTACAATGGATGGCGAGACGAACCCGTCATTCATATTCCAGACCGCCGTTGTTCCGATACAAGTGCCGACGCCTATATGTGCGTCAGGCGTGTAGCTCATATACACATTTCGCGGAATCCGCAAATTATTGTCTGCCATTTCATAGACTTTATTTTCAAACGATTGAAATACCTCCGGGTTGGCAAATACGTGAAGATTGCCATGCTCCAATTTCATTTCGTAATGATTGCTGCCATGAGTGATTGCTTTCATTTCCATAGGGAAAACCTCCAATACTTTCTATATATCAGTCGTTCTTTGTCAGCTCATTTATGTATCTACCTTACGAATACTATCTTCGCTGATTTGAACGGAAACGAACATGGCGAAAGTATGGCGACACTGAAAAGTTTGCCATTTTCTCCAATTCATAGCCCTGTTACAATGAATACGGAGAGCGAGGGATACCTATGGCGAAAGAAAGCTTTGATAAAGAAATCCAATTTTTGCGTATGCTTGTCCTCACAAGCGGGGCTTACAGCCGACAACAATTTGCCGAAAGACTCGGCATTTCCATTCATACCTTTGATAAAACGCTGCGTCGTTTAAAAGATATCGTCACCACCGTGCATCAGCAGGTGCCCGAGATTCAAGGGAAAGAGTTCGCTGAGACCATGCGTTACAGTTACTATGACTCCACTGATCCGATGCTGCTTTTTCTTTTTCGGGCGAAGTCGCTGAAAGAATCGGAAAGCCGGAGAATCTCCACGCTGCTTGCGGCTATGAACGAAAAAGCTTTGACGGCGATGGAGCTCCTCGAGGCTTGCAGCAACGGATTATCCATCGAATCAGCGCTCCCTGACGAAAAAACAATACGAACCGATCTCAAATACTTGGAAGAAGTCGGCGTAATCAAAAAAGAATCCGGTCCGCGCCCATACCGGTATCGTATTCATAATGATCTAGTCCGGGAGCTTACGCATGATGAGCTTATCGATTTATATGGCTTTATCGACGTTATGGCCAATACGCTGGTGCCTTCCGTTCAGGGGTATTTGCTTCGCGACGGATTAAAGAAATTTATCAGCCGTGATTCGGATCCGTCAGCTTCTATCAAGCCCTATTTGTATAAATATCATTACTATTCACGGATTTTGGACGAGGCCCACCTTTTCACGCTTACAGCCGCCATTCAGAATCGGAGAAGGGTTCAGTTCCTTTATTTTTCTCCTAAAAATTCGCAAAGCTATTCTTCCAAAAATACGAATCCGTTATTTGAACGCGAAATGGAAGGAAAGCTGGAGAACACGCTCCCCCTTAAAGTCGTCTATGACCACCAGTACGGGCGATGGTACTTGCTCTCCTATAACGCTAGACACGGGATTAAGAAGTATCGCATGGAGGGAATAACGCAGTTGGAAGAGACTGAACCGGTTGAAGCCGATTTATTCAATAAGAAGTTAAAGGAACTGGAAGACAAAATTCAATATAGCTGGCTGATTGATACCGGACGCCCAATTACGTTGAAGGTTCGCTTTTTTAATCCCGATGCGTCACAGCCGAATTTTATTAAAGAAAGAGTGCTGCTCCAAGGACAATGGGGTCGCATAACGGAGGAAAACGAAGAATCGTTTGTTTACGAAATTACCGTCAACGGCACGACGGAGATCAAGCCTTGGATTCGAAGCTTCGGATCAAGCTGCGAAGTGCTGGAGCCGAAATATTTTCGCGAGGAAATGATAGCGGAATGGAAGGAGATCGGGGCATACTATGAATCTGTTCGAGAAAATATTTAACTATCAGCTGATTTCCCGTCTTGCAGATTCAGGTACATTTATGATTACGGCACAGGAAAGAGCATGGCTTAAGACCATGCTGGCATCCCCGTCAGCCTCAGCAGCCTTCACACCACATACGCTGAACAAGCTGCGATCGATGCTGGAAGCTGAAAAGCCACTGGATCTATCAAAAGCATTTATCGAAAAAGCGGGCAGTCTTGAGAAGCAGGTCTTTCATCCGCTACTCCGTCCGCTGCGGCGGTTGATTACGGAAAAAAGCGGAATCCGTCTCACTTACAGAGTGAAAGATGAGCGCTCATTTCAAGATGAGATGGCCTTCCCCTACAAGCTGGAATATTCTATGGTCAAAAAAGAATGGTATCTCCTATGGTACCATATGCGCCATCGCGCTTTGATGAGCACGAAGCTTCAGAAGATTGATTCCGTTCATGAGCTGCCCGTTTCTATAGATAGAGCTGAGCAAATGGAAGCTGAAATTGAGAACCTGTTACTAAAACTGCAACAACACGCAACCATACAAGTGATAAAAGAATATAATCGTGAGCTATCACGAATCTTATATGCTTTTTCCTGCTTCGAGAAAGATGTGGATTATGACGACATTCACCACACCTATACCATTCGATTAACTTTTCTCAGCAATGAAAGCGAATATGTGCTGTCAAAGATTCGTTTTCTGGGTAAACGAGTTAAAGTGGTCGAGGGGGAACATCTTCAAAGAAGAATGCATGAATCGGCTATGAAGGCTTTGGGACGGTATGAAATTGAATGAAAAAGGACACCCTAGGTGTCCTTTTTAAATGCTTACGTTCTCTTCTGATCCAATACCAGGCTCAATGTAACCTTTACATTGTTCTCGGTGTCCAACACAACCGTATGAGGGTTCTTCATACCAAAATCATCAAATGTAACAACCGTGGTACCACCAAGGTTAATCTTGCCTTGACTGTATACAGCATCGGATTTAAACGTAACGTCCTTCGATTTATCTTTAATCGTCAGTGTTCCTGTCATGTTAAAGGAAACCTTCTCCCCTTCTTTCCATTCCTTAGGGAAGTTATCGATCGATTTGAGTGTAAATTTAGCCTCCGGGAAGGTCTGGGCATTCAAATATTGCGCGCCTTTAACATGGCCGTCCCTTTGGGAATTGCCCGATTGCAGCGCATCGATGCCTACGATAGCTTCAGCTGTCATTTTAGCCGGGTCCGTTGTGTTCAAAGCCCAACTTCCTTTCACTGAACTACCTTCGAAGTTCACCGTTTCCTTGGACGTTGTTACCGAAAAGTATACTTTCGAATCGGAGTGAATGTTCCACTGACCATTCAATGCTCCTGCATCTACAGCCACAGCACTACCCTGTGTTTGTGAAGAAGATGCGCTTGCAGGGACTGCCTCCTGAATCGTTACATGATTCCCGGCATAATAATCGTAAGCATAATAAGCTCCTCCTAATACAACTACAGCACCAACAGCTATCGCGGTAAGTTTAAGTTTCATCTTCGTGCCTCCTATTATTATCTTTTCATTGATAAATCTCTTGAAACAGTGTCTGTAGTCTCCCTCCTTTAATTAAAACTACATGCCGTAGTGTTCATTTGCAAAAAAGGATGTAGTTGCACTCACTAAATGAACGTTCAACTACAGCGCGTAGTGTTATTAATGATATTAGACTACCATACTTCGTTATTTTAGCAAGCTTTTCTGAAAATAACCTGAGCGTAACCTTAAAATAACATGAAAAATGTTCATCATTAATTAATATCACTCTATGCGAATCCATCTCTCAGTCTGCGGCATTCGTCCCGGCAGGGAGTGCAGCGTTTCGGCGGCTCCCAGCCGCGCATGCGGAAGAGATCTTGTTCCTCTACCGCCCATTTAAAACGCTTGCCGCAATCCCAACATTTCAGACGTTCCGCTTCGCGCGGTTGAAGGAACAGATCGAAGGAAATATTCTCTTGAGGTGCATCATTCATGCTAGAGAACAGTTTTGTACTATTATAGCGGGATTTATCTAATATTTAACCTTTATAGTGGTATCTCATTTCCTCTCGTTATTATCTAAGCTCTACTTGAGGTGAATGATAGATGTCGGATTTCTTGAGGTTAGTAGGCGAGCGCTTAAGAATGATTAGAGAAGAGAAGAACTTGACTCAATCGCAGGTAGCTGAGAAAACAGGTATTGAAGGAATCAGCAAATCACGCATTTCTGATATTGAGCGAGGTCGCAGTAATATTTCACTGAAGACGTTGGAGAAGATAATGAGAGCCTTGGATATATCTCCGAATGAATTGTTCAGCTTCCAAGAGCTTGATGGTGTAGAGGGAATCGAGGAGAAAAAGATGATTCTTGATGTTCATAAATATATGCTCATGGAGAGGGATATCAACGAGATCAAATATGTCGTTAGGACTGCGAAAGATTTCCTTAATACAATCGATGCGAAAGATTCGAAAGGGAAGAAGCGTTAAAATTCTAAATCAGAATAGAAAAAATATAGCCCTGCCGATATGGCGGGGCTGATCTTACGCAATATCATTTTTTATCAACGTGAAGAAGTGTTATCGTTTTAACCGAGTAAGTATCTTTTATCTTTTCACCGGAAATGACGTTAAGTTTGATCAGGCTCGAAATCTTGGAGGAATCAGGTTTAGAAAGCATGCGCCATAAACTGGGGTCTGCCAGCACTTCATAAAGCTTGTTATCGTCGTATTCCTTACGGTCTTGGAAAACTATCTTCACCCTATGACTCCCGATCTCCAGATCTGTAACGCCCTGCTCTTCGCAATAAGTCGTAATTTCGGTTCGCAGATCCGACAATTCTTGCTCTATCTCTTTGTGCTTTTGCTTTAGATGATAGTACCGTTTCACTTTATTATGCACTATGTTCACGCTCCTCCTTACAACATATGTATGCGGAGAGAGCTGTTTTAGGACAAACGTTTAAGAATTAGCTAATTCAGAAGTTCGTATATATAACCTCCCGAGCCATTCCTCTGAAATTTCATGTCCGTCCCCCTTGTTTCGCTTTTATTGTTAAATACACTATGTAAATAATCGTAATCAATAGACCAACAAACAATGGAATCATTAAATTACCAGGGCCTTGTTCCGTGACAATTTTTGTGCGAAGCTCTCCGCCCACCATTTCCGAGTCTTCATAATAACCTTTTAGGTAAAACAAACCTTTTCCAATCCGTTGTCCCAATTCGATTTTCTGTAATGCGGTGAAGCTGAAAACTAAAGCGAAAGATATCGCAAAAATCCTCAAAAAGAACTTAAATAATTTGAGGAACAGTTTCATCTCGAACCACCCTTTCTGGCTTTGAATAAGGAATCGCAAAGACCAGGTAAAGAAACGTTTGGAACGTGTGCTTATTATCCATTATTATACATATTCCCCTTTGATTTAGTTAAGATGTTTCTCATAGGAATTTCCCCCACTTAGACTACTTTCGGCAACTGGCTGGCAAAGCTCTATAGTTTTCAGCCGATTTTATTGAATTTCCCAAAGAATCAGTCTCCAAATTCCCAACTTCCAATCACATATCCCCCACGCACTCGAATATATTTAGTAACAAGCTTTTTTCCCGCCCTAATTCATTGCGTTATGCTTTCCATATCATCAAGTTACGGTGCAAGTTTTCTACCGAAAACTCTTAGGAGGTGTTCCGCATGACAGAGCCGTTATTTATTATCTCCAAGGAGGATTGGTCTCTCCACCGCACAGGATACCAGGATCAAAACCGCCATCAAGAGAAGGTCCGCGAAGCCATTAAGCAAAACCTGCCCGACCTCGTAACGGACGAAAGCATCGTCATGTCCAACGGCAAGCAAGTGGTGAAAGTACCGATAAAAAGCCTGGATGAATACCGCTTCCGCTACAACCGGAAGAAAGGCATCATGTCGAACATAGATAAGAAGCGCACGATTCTTGAAAATTTGCGTCGCAATTCAAAAACCGGCGATCCCGGTATCCACGGTATTTCTCCTGGCGATCTTCGTTTCAAGACGTGGGATGAGATTGAAAAACCGCATTCCAATGCGCTCATTATTGCCATGATGGATACTTCCGGCAGTATGGGGGTTTCAGAAATAACTAAAAAGTCTGCCTGATCTCCAGCTTAGCCACGGGAGGTTGGGCAGACTTTTTAGTTTAATTTTGTATACATGATAAGTCTGGATAAATCCATAACAACATTTACCGCCATTAGCACATCCAGTCCTGAAAGCCCATTAATCTCAAGCTTTTCGTGCAGAGCGCCAACATCCAGCTTAAAGTTCTCAATCTGAAAGTCACCCATAGTAACTAAATCAAACGTTTTCCTAAAGCAACTCTCTTCGCCGCCAATACCGAAAGCGCTGATGATTTCATCTCCAGTTTCAAAGTACACCCCAATATCAGATACAGCATCGGCGGATAGGAGCGTATGGGAAGCGCCGGTATCAATGACCAGCTTATCTATGGTGAGAGGTTGTCCTTTGTAGTTTATCGTAATTGAGGTTTGTAGCAGTCCGTCCACGAGATCAATTTTCATATTGGACGACTCCCCGCAAGCCTCGAAGTGTACGAATCTCGATCTTCAACTCTTCATTCGAGGTGTGGGACACAATGATCCCATCCTTCGAACGAAGTAATTCTTGAGTTGCCTCCTTAGGGTCCTGAATCGCTTTAATTAAGGCAACTTCATCCACATACTTTATATTTCCTTCAGTATGGGATGCTAGGATTTGCAGCTTAACGTATTGGTCTGGGTAAATCTTGCGAACTTCTTCCCATTGCACAGCAAACACCTCCACAGGTTTCTTCTAACACCATTGTATCAGAAAACAAGTCATAATAAAGCTCTCCAGACGATCTCTGATCGTGCATGGAGAGCTTAAGGAAATTGTAATTCTTCGGCAAAACGAACAGCAAGAAAAGGCATGGTGCCGCTTGACCGAAGACACCTATGCCTCTTCTTTATGTGCGAGCTACAGGAACAGCTCCATCTGCTTGACATCCCCAAGTCTTTCTAAAGAAATCGGCGCATGATCGCGGAAATAAGCTTGGTTGATTTCTTTTTCTTTCGTCATGATTAGTTTGCTTCCACCAGCAACCTGCCTTAGTCTACAGCTAAAGACAACCGGGAAGTAGTCTTTAAGAAACTTGCCTTCGGCATGTGCCGTAAGGGCAATGATCTGGAAGCCGAGCTGCTCGGCGATAAAAAATACAGGGCTCAGTACGTGGTCGCTGGAAGCCTTGCCGAAAGGATTGTCCAGAATAACGGTGCGATGTCTTTTCGTATTCGCCTGGATATGTTGGCGCTTCTCTGCGACATAGTTGAGCAGTCCAAGGAAAAGCGTCATATTTTTGCTCCATTTTTCACCGCCGGACCAATTATTCGACTGCTCCCACGAGAAAGAAGCCTTTGTCACGTTGACCTTAAACCTATTATCTTGCAGATATTCCAAAACACGCTCATGATTACGGCTTTCAGAAAAAGCATAATACCTCTGCAGCTCGCTGCTGTCCGATGACAGCGTGTCTTTAAATCTGCGGAATAATTTTCTGCCGCCAATTATTACGTCATTCAGCCGCTTTCTTAGTTTCTCATTCGAAACCGTTTCCGTAAAATCAACCATATCCATATAGCCTTCTTCGGATTCCCTATACGGAACAATGAAAAGACACCGTTCATCCTTTTTTGAGGAAGATCACGATGCCTTCAGTTTATTCATTATTTATAAATTACTCCAAACTAAACAGTCTGCCTGTGGGTACTTGCAAATCTTCGAATACGAAAGATTGAACCTTTTCCTGCTCAGTATAGAGATTTCGTACCTGGTAAACGCCATCCTGCAGCGAGTATACATGAACAGTTTGATTTCCAGGATCGACAATCCAATATTCTTGTACCCCGTACTTCTGATATAAGTTGAACTTTTCATTAAAATCCTTCAACGCTGTGGATGGTGACAGCACTTCAATAATTAATGTTGGTGCACCATAACAGCCATTTTTAGATATTTGATCCTTCGAGCAAACAACCGAGAGATCCGGCTGAGTAACATGATCGGGTGTTTCATACTCTCCACTTTCACTAAAAAAAACATCAAAAGGAGCCACGAACACAAAGCAACTCCGGTTCTGAAAAAATGTCCGCAATGCGAAATGAAGCTCACCTACAATAAATTGATGCAATGAAGTCGGAGCCGGTGACATATTATAGGCTTTGCCGTTAATTAACTCCCAAGTTCCATCCCAAGTCAACCAATCTTGATAAGTGTAGATTTTCTTCTCATCCGGATTTGACACGATGTTCGACCTCCTTCTGATTCGTGTATTTGACGTTTAATTTATTGTACCATGATCCGGCTAGGCGTTTCTAATTTTTACTTATTTATTAAGATCAGTATTACCGAAATAAATAGCTGTTATCTCCGAACTTTCGGATTCGTACACACTGAAACAAATCATAATTTTCGATAAAATGGTTGTAAAGGATATTATGTCCCAAAAGACAAGTCGGCGAATGATGCATAAACATTACATACAAGGCGTTATTTCGGAGCTTCAGCAATTAGGCTATCCTTGTGAACAAGCGAGGGATGTCTTTTTCCGTCACTATAGGGACATGAAGCGTACGTTTGGACTTGAGCCGAATGTGAGCGATTTCACAAAGCTAGTTGATGAGTTTGAACGCTCATCCAAACGTAAATATAATCCGGAGGACCCCAATCAAATATTTATTGGACACCTTCATAACGAATCCTAAATTATCAAAATGTGCTCTTTTAAGGATTTCACGCAAACAAAAGGTCTGTCTCAGGTAAATATACCAAAAACAGACCTCGATAAACAAATAACTACTCCTCCACAACAACCCACTCATCTTTTCCAATAAAAATGATCAAAGCTCTCCTAACATGCGATTTATCAACCAGATCTCTACTTATTGCATACCCAGCCAATTGCTTAAGTCCTTCTACTTTGACCTTCTCTATATCAGAAACATTCTGTTTCTTCAAATATTTAAGCTCTATAATCCAATCATAAACGATACCGGGAACTCGTGTATCCTTTTCTAAATAAATGTCCATGTATCCGTTCTCTGTTTCTCTCTCGCTATAAGGCCGATAGGCTCTGCTCTCAATTAGATAAGCGAACATAAGGACTTTCAGATACTTTTCGTCAAAACGGTTTAAGTCCCGATTGGATAAAGGCTTCATCACGTGCTCGCCGATGTAATCCACAAAAGGCTTAATTGTACCGTCAAAAGCCATTTGCTCAATCGTTTTACGTAGCTGGTCCGTATTGGGACGTATATTCTGCTCTAGTCGAACTCGTCTCTCCAAATACTCCCACAAAACCGTTCGGATGACAAAGTTCGGCACTTTCAATACCAAACGCATGCGATCCTTCCGGTCAATCGTCAGCAATCCCATATAGAACAACAGGGAGACGAAATACTGTTCATCATACATCAAATCAAAAGAAAACTTGGATACAATATCTGCGGCAATTTCCTCGTTTTGAATGATCTCATCTAAAGTCTTTCTGTTACTTTCACTAGAAATAAGGCGCTGCAGACGGCCATTATCCGTTTTTACATTCTCATCAATAAGCTGTTTTGGATATTTCCCTTCCAATTCCCATTGCGTGAAAAAATATAGGATCATATCCGGGTTATAAACCCGTGTTGTTCCATCCTCACTAAACAAATATCCGTTATAATTTTGCCGGAGCTCGGCCAAACTTGTTTGCTGCTCTTGAATGCCGGCGGCATCAATAACCGCGTTTACTTCCTGTTCCGTGAATCCAAGCATTTCATTAAATGAAGCATTCATCGTTAAGTTAGTAGCAATATTGAAACCACTGGTTAAATCATCCAACATAATCGGTGAAACTCCGGTCATCCAAATACGGTCAATCACTTGCTCCGTACCGATTTTTACACTTTCGTAGAAATCTCTGACGAATCCCGCCGCGCGTACGATATCTTTATACAAGGGAGCATCACCCATAGCAATGATATCATTGGCAAAATGGTCGTATTCATCGATAATTAAAAACAATTTCTTTCCGCATGATTTCACGGCCTCAAATAATAGTGACCATAATGAACGGAAATCTTCTTTATTTCCAAGCTGTTCTTTAAAAGCTGCCGCATCTTCAATAATAAAGTTATAGGTGTTAAGAAAACTGGTCAGCGCATCCCTGAAAGCAGTCCGGAATGATTCTTCCAGTTTATTTCTATTGTCTGTGTTAAGTCCCGAGAAGTTCAGTTTTAGAATACAATAGCTATTTCGTAAAGATGTCGGATGTTTACCGATATACAAGTCGGCAAACAATTTATCGAAATGATCGGTATGCTCAAGTCCGTAATAATGTTCTAATGTTGACAAAAACAAACTTTTGCCAAACCGCCGCGGACGTATAAAAAAGAGGTACTTGCCGCTAAAACTTTCCATTTTTTCGATGTATGGCGTTTTATCGATGTATAAGTAATTCTGCTCGCGTAAACTTTTGAAGTCAGATATCCCGTACGGCAACTTCTTTTTCCCCATGGATTTCACCCGTTTCCTTCACAAAATAACCTATTATCATTATAACCGATTGCCCCAAATCGAGCCATTCCACTATTTCTGGACGAACTGCATTCTAATCCCCTTCTATTTCTGACAGATTATAAATTAGCCCATATCCAATCACATATCCCCCAAGCACTTGAATATATTTAGTAACAAGCTTTTTTCCCGCCCTAATTCATTGCGTTATGCTTTCCATATCATCAAGTTACGGTGCAAGTTGTCTTGTCAGAAAACTCAGTATGTTTACGGAGCAAGTTTTCTACCGAAAACTCTTAGGAGGTGTTCCGCATGACAGAGCCGTTATTTATTGTCTCCAAGGAGGATTGGTCTCTCCACCGCAAAGGATATCAGGATCAAAACCGCCATCAAGAGAAGGTCCGCGAAGCCATTAAGCAAAACCTGCCCGACCTCGTAACGGACGAAAGCATCGTCATGTCCAACGGCAAGCAAGTGGTGAAAGTACCGATAAAAAGCCTGGATGAATACCGCTTCCGCTACAACTACAGCAAGGGAAAGCATGTCGGGCAGGGGGACGGGGACTCGCAGGTCGGTGATGTGCTCGGTGTTGATCCGCAGCCTGCTCAAGGCCCTGGCAAAGGTGAGGGTGCTGGAGATCAGGCTGGCGAAGATTATTATGAAGCGGAAGTCAGTATGGAAGAGCTGCAAGCGATGTTGTTTGCAGAACTGGAGCTGCCAAACCTGAAGCAGAAAGAAAAGCGCAATTTGACGACGAAGGAAGTTATTTTCAACGATATCCGAAAGAAAGGCATCATGTCGAACATAGATAAGAAGCGCACTATTCTTGAAAATTTGCGCCGCAACTCCAAAACCGGGGATCCCGGCATCCACGGCATTTCTCCTGACGACCTTCGTTTCAAAACGTGGGATGAGATTGAAAAACCGCATTCCAATGCGCTCATTATTGCCATGATGGATACTTCCGGCAGTATGGGATCCTTTGAAAAATATATCGCCCGCAGCTTTTTCTTCTGGATGACCCGCTTCCTGCGGACGAAATACGAGAATGTGGAGATCGTCTTCATTGCCCACCACACCGAGGCGAAAGAGGTTACGGAAGAAGAGTTTTTCACGAAGGGCGAAAGCGGGGGCACGATTTGTTCTTCCGCCTATCAGACGGCGATCGATATCATCGACAGGCGCTACCCGCCTTCACAGTTCAACATCTATCCGTTCCATTTCTCGGACGGCGATAATTTAACGTCTGATAATGAACGATGCGTGAAGCTGATCGGTCAACTGATGGAGCGCTCCAATATGTTCGGCTACGGCGAAGTGAATCAATACAACCGCAGCAGCACGTTGATGTCTGCTTTTCGTCATATTCATGATCCCAAATTTCTTCATTATGTCATCCGTGAAAAAGGCGAGGTATACAAAGCGCTGAAGACCTTCTTTACGAAGCAGGAAGGAGTGGCTGCACAATGAGTACGTCCGAGATCCAGCAGCTCGAATATGCCATTGATGAGATTACGGAAATCGCCAAGGGATTCGGTTTGGACTTTTACCCGATGCGATACGAAATTTGTCCCGCGGAAATCATTTATACGTTTGGGGCATATGGGATGCCGACCAGATACAGCCATTGGAGCTTCGGGAAAAATTTCCACAGAATGAAAACGCAGTATGACTTTGGGCTGAGTAAAATTTACGAGCTCGTCATCAACTCTGATCCCTGCTACGCTTTTCTTCTCGATGGAAACTCCCTCATTCAAAATAAGCTCATCGTCGCTCACGTTCTCGCACACTGCGATTTTTTCAAAAATAATGTGCGTTTCTCCAAAACGAATCGCAACATGGTGGAGAGCATGTCGGCCACAGCCGAACGCATCCGCCTGTACGAAATCGAGTATGGTGCCGAGGAGGTCGAACAATTCATCGATGCGGTGCTGGCGATTCAAGAGCATATAGATCCTGTACTGACGCTAACTTATCGTCAAGCACGCAAACGTCAAGAAACTCATAAAGCTACATCCCCAGATGCAAAGTCGGAAGCAAAATATGGCTATGAGGACCTATGGGGCCTAGATGATAGAGGGAAGGCAGCTTCTGTCGAGAAAGAGGATACGAAACGTTTTCCGGCAAAACCCGAAAAGGATATCCTTCTGTTTATCGAAGAAAACGCGCCGTACATGGAGGATTGGCAGCGAGATATTCTCACCATGCTCCGCGATGAAATGTTGTACTTCTGGCCGCAGCTGGAGACGAAAATCATGAACGAAGGCTGGGCTTCGTACTGGCATCAACGCATTCTGCGCGAGATGGACTTGAACGAAGAAGAGACCATTGAGTACTCGAAGCTGAATTCCTCGGTCGTCGTCCCGTCTCGCCATAGTCTGAACCCCTATTACCTCGGCCTTAAAATTTATGAAGATATCGAGAAACGCTGGGATAATCCGACAGAAGAAGAAATCCGCAGACACGGACGCAAACCTGGCGAGGGTCGACGTAAAATATTTGAAGTGCGCGAATACGAATCCGACACCTCCTTCATTCGAAATTACATGAACAAACCGCTCGTGGAGGAACTAGACCTATATGTTTTCGAGAAGAAAGGACCTGAGTGGAAAATCACGGATAAATCTTGGGAAAACATTCGCGATCAACTTGTTTATTCCCGGGTGAATGGCGGCTTCCCCTATATCGTTGTCGAGGATGGAGACTACCAACGCAGCGGCGAGCTGTACCTTCGCCATGAATTCGAGGGGGTAGAACTCGACCTCAAATATGTCGAAAAGACACTTCCTTACATCTACAGGCTATGGGGCAAACCGATTCATATGCATACCGCGGTCGAAGACAAACCTGTACTTTTCAGCTTTGACGGCAAAAAGCATCATCGCCGTTTCTTGTGAATGAGTACCCCAAAAGCAGTGTAATTTCGACAACGGTAATCGACGGACTTAGTAGATAGGACATGATAATCTTGAAAAGTTGATATTGATACTTAACGGGAGATGATACGAAGATGAGGATGAACATCTTATTTAACATGAAGCCGATTACCGTTCATTTTGTTGGCACTGATCACAAATTAATTCCTTCCTTAATTAGCGCTCTGCGTTATAACAAACTTACCATTATGAACCTCGTTCATTCTCTGGAACGCGTTGATTTGTTCAGTTCGGAGGCTATTCTCTATTCCAAAGACGGAAATAAGGCAAGAATTCCAATTTTCTAACGATTTGCTTAATGGAAAATAGGGCTGTTCTGTAAGTCATCCACTTACGGAACGGCTCTTTTTTCTATGCTATTGAATAATTCAGCATCTAGTTTCATAGACTTATAGAAACGAGATGCTTTCAGAGAATAGGAGTCTGCCTCATGCACATTTTTCGAGTGGTCAAAGTGAACCCTACTTCCCTATTAATCTATGTTCTAATAATGCTAATCAGCTTCATTATGACCCTCATCCTTCTGACTCGAACGCAAGTGAACCCTCCTATTCATCCAGTATCCGTGTACAGCATTAAACACGGAAGCAATGGAGTGATCTTGCACACGATACGAACACTACCCGAGAATATTGGACTGAAGGCGATTACCGCTAATGTAGCGGATCTCCAAGAAAACGGGATTAATGGAGGTTTCTTCTGGCAGGGTTATCTGCTGAGCATCGCAGTTATCAATGATCAACCCGTCAAAGGAAAGCCCGGTGATTATGGTTCCGGCTGGTTTAATACCGATCGTAAACGCGGGACTTTGGTTTGGGACGAGAAAGCCAAAACATTTACCATTCAAGTCGTTGAAGCAGCGGATGAGCTGAAAGTAACGGACCGCGCGCATTACTGGGCACAGGGCGGAGTGAGTATGGGCCTTCAGAATCCGGACGGCTGGGCCAGCCAAGCGATTTCGGAAGAAATGCCGGTTATCGGCGAGAAGCGAATGCGGTCCGGCATTGTGTATGACAAAAGCAACAAAGTCTACCTCGTTGTAGCGCCTACGCCTTGCACAGGCGAGCAGTTCCGTACAGCGGTGATGGAGCAAATAGGGGAGGGAGAACTGGTCGACGGCCTGTTCCTGGATGGAGACGGCTCCTCTCAACTCAAAGTAGCGAACAATGTCCTCCCCGGCGATCATCGTGAGATATATCAGATGATAAAGCTTCTGAATTAGATTTGGACAAATGAAAACCCCCATGACGGGGGTTCTTTCTATCCGAAAGCGTTGACTTATTGATCTCTCCAACTTATTGACCGGATTTTAATTCCTGATTTAATTGGTCGGTTAAACTCTTAGCCTGCGTTACTTGCTGCTGCAGCTGCTGAACTTGTTGTTCGGCATCTGCCAGTGCAGCTGCTGTTGCCTCTTTTTGAATCTGTTGAGCCAATTGTTGCGATTGCTGAGCAACTTGCTCAGCTTGTTGCGCGGCTTGTTTGATGTTCTGCAAGTCTTGTTGCTGTGGACTAAGATTTTGTTGATTTTGTTGTGGCATACTCGGCCCCCTAGATACAAATTCCATTCCTTATTAATTTTACTAAATACAGAAATTTTATTCGGATTCATTCCCATGAAATTGAAATTGTTCAAGACAAATATGACGATCATTAGTAACTTCTACACCTTCAGCCTGCAGTAAAAAGGATTGCATTTGGAAAGCTTCATCCTCTTGGAGACTGATCTCTCCCTTGGAATTAATGACCCGGTGCCACGGAAGATTGTATTTTTTGCTCATCGCGTGCAAAATTCTTACAACTTGCCGGGCTCCCCTGGGGCTTCCGGCTTGTCTGGCAATTTGTCCATAAGTCATCACTTTGCCTTCCGGGATAGTTCGAATTATCGCAATTACGCGCTCTGTGAAAGAAGTCATCTTAGCTAATCACCCTAATCTTTTACTCGTCGTATGTACGTTAGTTTTTATCATACATAGAATCAAGGCCGAAAAAAAGAACCGCAGTAGCATTAGAGCCCTGCGGTCCTCCCATTTTATTTAACTGTAGCCCAACGGAACTCGAAATCTCCGCCCATGGAAGGCAGGATCAATCCTTCTACCTTCGGCTTCACAAGGTAAGCTTGCGAACGGAAGTAGTTCGTGCCGATCGGCATTTCTTCCATCAGAATTTTCTCGGCGTCGACCATCATCTTCGTACGTTTCGCACGATCAAGCTCAGCCTTCGCTCCGTTAACGAGCTTATCATATTCAGCATTAGACCAATCAATCTCATTGAAATCCCCGCCGGTAATCCACATATCGAGGAACGTCATCGGATCGTTGTAATCACCGTTCCATAGTGAAACGGAAGCTTCAAAATCGTGCTTGGATTGCTTTTCAATACGCAATTTGTGCGGAATAGGCTCGGCAATCGCTTTATAGCCCAGATTTTGCTGCCATTGTGCAAGAATAAACTCCAAAGACTTCTTAGCCCCTTCCGTATCATCCGCAATCAGATGAACCGGAGGCAGCTCTTTCAATCCAAGCTCCTGCAAGCCTTCCTGCAGTAAGCTTTTCGCTTTGGCCGCGTCAAATTTCGGTTGAATGTCGCCGGCCGTCTTACGGAATTCATTGCCGTTGCCGTCCTGCATGCCGACAGGAATCAAGCCCTGCGCAGCTACTGAACCATTACCGAGTACGGTGTCTACGTAACCTTGATTATCAATGCCGAGGGTAAGCGCCAAGCGGATCTTTTTGTTCTTAAAGGCAGGGAAGTTTTTCTGACTATACATGATGTAAGAAGTCGTCAGTTCTCTTTTGGTCGTAAATTCAGGTTTGCCTTTCCAGATTTGCACGTGATCGCGGCTAATATCGGCTACGTCAGCGGAGTTGTTTTCAAACAAATTTAATCCCGTATTTACATCTTTGACAATGTTAAGGGTAATTTTATCGAGCTTCACATTGTCTTTGTCCCAATACTTATCGTTTTTCACAAGTGTGAGACTTTGCTCATGCTTCCATTCCGTGAGTTTGAACGGTCCGGCACCAATGATTTTATCGGCATCCGCACCGAATTTTTCTTTCGCTGATTCAACCAGATCTTTCTTCAGGGGGTAATAGGTTTGGAAAGCAAGCAAATCGGTGAAGAAAGGAACCGGCTGGTCAAGCGTGAATTCAATCGTTTTATCATCGATGAGCTTCACGCCAAGCTCTTTCTCTTTTGCTTTTAACTCGTCAGGGGTTTTGGAAGCAAGCATCGCGTTAGCGCCTTTTATGTAGGAGAGCATGAAGGAGTATTGAGCACCGGTAGCGGGATCCAGCACTCGTTTGAATGCGTAATCGAAATCTTTTGCTGTCAGAGGAGAGCCATCGGCCCAAGTTAACCCGTCTCGCAGGGTGACGGTGTACGTTTTGCCGTCTGCGGAAATTTTCGGCAGTTCTTTAGCCAAAGCAGGCTGTGGCTTGCCATCCTTATCAATCCGGTAAAGCCCCTCGTTCAACGCACTGATAATGGTGAAAGAAGCGGCAGCCGTTGACTTGGAACTATCCAGCACAGGCGGCTCCGAACGGAAATTGACGTTCAGCTCTTTGGCTTTGGCCGTGCTGCTTGGCGCTGTTGTACTGCTTGGTGCCGTTGATGTGCCCGCTGTCGTTGTCGGACTCGGTTTGTCTGTTGTACTGCAGCCCGCTGTCGCTACCGCAACTAGAGAAGCAGCTAGCGCAATGGGGACCCACTTACGTTTCATTTGATTTCCACCTTTCTCCATTTCATATTAATTATCCTACGGTAGAAAAAGTCATTGATCTAGTGACCCGAGTCATGAAAATAGTCATTTTATAGGAAAAAACAATCGTATTCCTCTCAAATTCTTTTATAATATATAGAAATAACACTAGATGGAATGAGGCCTCCGTATGGAAAAGATCCGAATCGTCATTGCCGATGACCAAACCTTGTTAAGAGACGGCCTGCAAACCATTATTAATTTGGAAGAAGACATGGAAGTAGTCGGCGTCGCTGAAAATGGTGAAGAAGCCTACTCACTGGTTGCAACCTGCCAACCCACCCTGGTTTTGATGGATATTCGGATGCCTGGAGCAAACGGGTTGGAGGCCACCCGAATGATTCTTGACAATTATCCGGACACCATGGTTGTCATGCTGACCACCTTCGCCGAAGAAGAATATATTGTAGACAGTTTGGCTCATGGCGCATGTGGATTTCTGCTCAAAGACATGCCCGGCGACAAACTCATTCAAGCGATACGCGATGCCGCAAGCGGACATCTGCTCATGCCGAATATCGTTGCCAGGAAGCTTGCCGCGCGCATATCCCATCTTACTGCAGGCAGTTCGAGAACGATCTCCTCGCCGCGCATGCGCGAGCAAGGCATTTCGTTCACGGAACGTGAGAAACATATCATCCTGCTTATGCTGCAGGGCAAAAACAATAAAGAAATCTCCCGGGCACTGTTCATGAGCGAAGGCACGGTCAAAAATTATGTAAGCATCATTTACCATAAAATCGGGATCAAAGACAGGTCGAAAGCGGTCTTGTTTCTAAAAGAGCTTTTTGAAGAGAGCTAGTCTTTGGAGGGCAAAAAAACATATGAATTATCGTAGGATGTTAGCACCAATTCTTCTGCTTCTTTGTATAAGCGGCTGCATCGTCTTGCCCCTGCTCGTCCATACGCCATATCCGGAAAGTTCGAAAGATTTAGCCGAATTGGTAACGAACTGGGAGCTGGCTATTCCGTCTCGGGAGTGGCCTTCCGAATCTTCATCATCGCAGCGCCCTACGAAGCCGGGGAACTGGCGTCCTCTCGCCGAACAAGCAATCTGGATGAAACAGAACCATTATACGGGGGAATACTGGCTGCGCAAAAAGATGCCGGATCATACTTGGAGAGACCCTCATCTGTTCGTAACGGGGCAAAAATATTTTGAGCTGTATATGAATGCGGAGAAAATCTATAGCTACAATATCAATCAGCAAAATAAAAGAGTCAATGAACAATTCCATTGGTCGCTAATACCCTTGAAGCCCGATTTAGGAGGGAAGACTTTATATGTCAGAGGGTACAAAGACCGCATGAATCCGATCATCGGCACTTATATCATCGGCAATGCGACCGACTTGAATGCGATGATGATTAAACAAGATAGCGTTAAGCTTATTTTGTCCGTACTATTTTTCGTCTTTGGCATCGGTTCCTTATGCTTATATGTGGCAAGCCGGGAAGAGAAGGTTTATTTGTATTTCTGCGCTTTCTCGCTGCTGCTCGTATGCGGAAGTGTGTCTCGAACGCATTTGGCGCAGTGGCTGGGAGATATTCCATTCACCGCATACCTTCAAGACTTGTTTATGCCCTTTGGTCTGATCGCGCTGTTCTTTTTGATGCAGGCCATTTCATCTACTAGAAGAACAAAAACCGAGACAACTCAAAAGTTTGCCATTTCCATCATTCTTATCTTCTCCCTCTTATGTTTAGCGGTTGCTTGGGCAGATCCTAATCTGTATAGAAGCCTGTACGTTTATGGATTTCCTTATGTTTTTGTGGTGGCATTCATCGTCTCATTTTGGAATTTACGGCGCATTCAGAAGCGATCCACTTCCAGGAAGCGCCGGGAAATCCGTATTCTGAGTTTCGGATACTCGGTCATCGCACTGCTGATTTTGTTCCATCTTATCAATGAATTCGTTACACCTCTTTCCGGCGCCTTCCGCAAAATGTTTCCGCTGCTCTCTCAATACTGGCAGGATGATCAAATCTTCATGAGCGCCTTCATTTTCGATATGTGCTTGTGCGCCGTCCTCCTGATGCGTTTCATGGAAACACATCGCCGCGCTAGAGAAAGCGCTGCCACGTTAGCACTCAAAAATGAAAAGCTGCAAGCCATGGATCTTTTGAAAGACGAATTCCTGGCGAAAACGTCCCATGAGCTCCGCATGCCGCTCGGCGGCATCATCGGAATCACAGAAGCTATGCTGGATGGGGCTGCAGGGCCGATCAACCCTGGCATAAGTGACCGTCTATCATTGATCATCCACAGCGGACAGAGGCTCTCCTCTATCATTAATGATATTTTGGACTATTCCAAGCTCAAGCATAGGGATGTACAGCTTCATATCAAAAAGGCAGGTATTCAGCAAATCGCCGATGTTGTTTTGGGCGTGTTGAAGCCTAAGGCAGATCAGAAAAACATTGCGATTATCAATGACATCCCGGATGCGCTCCCGTATATTGCCGCTGACGAAGATCGGCTCCGGCAGGTACTGTCAAACCTTATAGGCAACGCCATCAAATTCACGCAAGAAGGTCATGTCCGGATAACAACGGAGGTTGCGAATGGATTCCTCGCCGTCTCGGTATCGGATACAGGAATCGGTATCGCAGAAGAGTATCTGGAAAGCATTTTCCTTTCCTTTGACCAAGGGCCGCCTACCATCTCTAATCGGTATGGAGGCACGGGACTCGGACTAACGATTAGCAAGCAATTCATCGAACTTCATGGCGGTACCATCCAGGTGTTATCCACACTTGGGGTTGGAAGTATTTTCATCTTTACAATACCGCTATGGCAGGGAGAGCCCGATATAAGCATTGAGGGGCAGATTGATTCCTCCGCGCCAGTGATGAACCTCCCGGATGACCAAGCTCATCTTCGCTCGGTTCCACTGGAGCCTAGACCGATGAACCCGCAGAAGCCGATCATCCTCGTTGTTGACGACGAACCGATCAATTTGGAAGTAGCGGCGGCTTATTTGGGCAAAGAGAACCTCGTCATCAAGGCAAAGGATGCTTTCACGGCCCTGCTATGGATTAAGGAATACGGCAAGCCCGATCTTGTGTTAAGTGACGTGATGATGCCGGATATGACCGGATATGAATTGTGCAGCTATCTGCGCCATACCTATAACACGGCTGAACTGCCGATCTTGCTGCTTACAGCGAAAGATCAGACCAAGGATATGGCGCATGGCTTCGACGCGGGCGCGAATGATTATTTGAAAAAACCTGTCGCCAAACAGGAATTGCTCGCTCGGGTGCATCTGCACCTTGAGCTGTCGAGACTCAATCATTCCCTGGAGGAGCAGGTTCGTCTCCGGACCGCAGAACTGGAACAAACCTACCGCCAACTTCAATCCTCAATGAATGAAACATTAGAAGCGCTAGGCGAAGTTGCCATATGGGAAGAGAGAAATCGGATCGCTCAAGATATTCACGATATTCTAGGTCATAAGCTAACGGGCACGATCGTGCAAATAGAAGCAGCCAAAAGACTCATGTCCAAGAACCCGGAGACCGCGCTGCAAAAGCTTGAACTTGCTCAGGAAACCGTTCGCAAAGGACTCGACGACATTCGGGTGGCGGTACGGATGATGAAGGACGATATCGGCAAAGAGCTATCCTCTTCGCTCATCGAGCTCATCGAAGAAACCGCCGAAATGACCGGCGTCACAATCGAATATGACATTGGCGAGCTGCCGGATCTGGACGCCATGCAGAAGAAAGTCATCTACCATGCCCTGCAAGAAGGGCTGACCAACGGCATCAAACACGGTAAAAGCAGCTTGTTCTTTTTCAAGTTGGAGTACGAAAGCGATTGGGTCAGCTTTCTGTTGATGGATGACGGGGTCCCCTATACGGAATCCCCGCTTGGTTTTGGTTTGACGGCCATGAAGGAAAAAGTGCAGCACCTGGGAGGAACCATCCGTATCGGATCGGCCTCCTCGGGCGGGTGCGAGCTCGGTATCATGATGCCTGCAAGGTAGGCCGGGGACCCACCCGTTATCCCTGATGCTGATGAATCAAATCCATCTTCAGCTTCCAGGCTTCCGTGCTCAGGTTTACGCGATACACTTCCGGGTTCAGCTTACGGAGGTATTGCGGCCAGAATATTTGCTTCTGCTCCGCGTGATAGTCCCGAATTTGCTCCAGGGTCGGCAGTTCGTAGACGAGCGCGCCCTGGGCAAACACGGCCTGAAGCAGCGGTACCGCTTCATAATCATCGATATATTTATGAATATACGGATGTATGGGATCGAACAGCTTAATGCGCTCCCCATTTTTGATATCCGCTTCATGCTGAAGCGCCAAATAATCTGCTTCAGCCTTGCCCGTCTTCTTGTTCAAGATCCTGTACACTTCCTTGAAGCCGGGATTCGATACTTTTTCCGGATTTCCCGATATCTTAATAACCGGCACGTATTCGCCGTTCTTTTCACGAGCCACCAGCTTGTAAACCCCGCCGAGCGCGGGTTGATCGGCAGCCGTAATCAGCTGGGTGCCAACGCCCCAGATATCGATCCTGGCATCCTGCGTCTTCAAGCCCTCGATGATGTTCTCATCCAAATCGTTCGACGCAACGATCAATACATCAGGGAAGCCGGCTTCATCGAGCATCTTCCTCGCCTGTTGCGATAAGTAGGCCAAGTCGCCACTATCCAGGCGGATTGCGTTCATGCGCTTCCCTTGACTTTGGAGGAAACGCGCCGTCTTGATGGCATTCGGCACGCCGCTCTTCAGCGTATCGTAAGTGTCGACTAGCAGCGTCACTTGGTCGGGCAGGGCCTCTGCATACTTGCGGAAGGCCTCTTCTTCCGTGTCGTGCGCCTGCACCCAAGCGTGGGCATGCGTCCCCTTGGTCGGGATGCCGAACAGCATGCCCGCACGCAGGTTAGATGTCGCGTGGAAACCGGCTACATAAGACGCTCTTGCGCCCCAGATCGCGGCATCCGCTTCCTGCGCGCGCCGCGTACCGAACTCCAGCAGCACATCATGCGGTGCTACCTGTTTGACTCGTGAAGCTTTGGTCGCGACGAGCGTCTGGTAGTTCATGAAATTGAGGAGCGCCGTCTCCACAAGCTGCGCTTCGAACACGCTCGCCTCTACCCTGACGAGCGGTACATTCGGGAATACAAGCGTACCTTCCGGCACAGCATGCAGATTCCCGTTGAACTTGAATTGTCTCAGCTCATCGAGAAACGCTTCGCGATAATTCTCCTCCTGCGTACGCAAATAGGCGATCTCCTCATCGCCGAAACGCAGGTTCCGGATGTAGTGCACGATCCGTTCCAAGCCTGCAAAAACAGCGTAACCGTTGCCGAAAGGCAGCTTGCGGAAATAGACCTCAAAAACCGCTTTCTCCTTGTGCGAACCTTGCAGCCAATGGGCATACATCATGTTGATCTGATATTTATCCGTATGCAGCGTTAAATTGTCGTAGTTCATTGCATCCATCCTTTCCACATAGGGTTTCCCGTTTCCCCATTAATCGCCGCGTACAACCTGAGCCCCAAGCGTCCCTTGAAAATGCTGCAGCGCCCAGTCGTGGCCTTGCGGGTTAAAGCTGGCGACCGCATCTGCGTGCACAACGACTTGAAAGCCCTTGTTATAAGCATCGACCGCTGTATGCAGGACGCAAATGTCCGTGCATACGCCAACGAGATGCAACTCCCGGATACCTCTTGCCCTTAATTGGAGCTCCAAATCCGTTCCGCAAAAGGCGCTGTATCTCGTCTTATCCATCCAGTAGATCTTGTCCCGATGTGCTTCGTACATACCTTTCAGCTTACCGTACAGCTCTCGACCGCCCGTACCGCGAATATTATGAGGAGGAAACAGCTTGGTCTCCGGATGATTCACATCCCCTTCATCGTGAAGATCAACAGCCATGACGACAAAATCCCGGTTATCAACAAACTGCTCCGTAAGCTCGCATATCCGCTCTTCAATCGCAACAGCGGGGTCACCGCACGGAAGCTTGCCAACTACAAAATCAAATGTATAGTCAATGACAATGAATGCTTTCATTTCGAACACGCTCCTAGGCGAAATCATTTTAATCATTATACCATTTTCGGATACGATA
Organism: Paenibacillus sedimenti; assembly: GCF_014534655.1. GTDB lineage: Bacteria > Bacillota > Bacilli > Paenibacillales > NBRC-103111 > Paenibacillus_E > Paenibacillus_E sedimenti. Next base: position 25,221 of record NZ_JACVVD010000008.1, on the reverse strand, counting down.
TTCTGGCAAGGGTTCCTTTTGATCGATCTATTGGATTAGCCATAGGGGGAGTAGCTGTAGTACGATTTCACCCAATTATGTATGACTGGTTAGGAATTTAGCTGATGCAGTCCTATTTTACCCACTTACGATGACCAAATCGAACATTCGATCGTACGAACCTTTTTATAATTTGGTAAAATCGAACTGCAGATATTTGGGATGGTACTGCTTTCCCGTAAATGGGCGTTTTCGGACTACAAATAATGGGTATGGGCAGGGTTCCAACCGCTGTTAGGTTCGACAGCGCCATGCAGCGCCAAAAACGCGCGCCTTGAAATTCGTGTTATTGGAATCATCTATAAATTGTAAATTGTACAACGTTTCAGTAGCTGGGCAGCTCCATACTCCCTACCTGTTGCAATACATACAACAATTTGCTGTAGAATCTGCTTTTCGGCTCTACAAGAACGATTATTATTGCCCTTTGTGCAACATCTCGTTGTTTCTGGCCTTCGTTCTGCCGATATGTTGTATTTTGTACAGCAACTCTGCCAGCATAAACTGAAAAAGAGGCATGCATCAGCATGCCCCATCTCGATTATTCTGACGTTCATACCGCTTCAACGGCTTCCTTTTCACCGGGAACTCCATATTGAATAAACGCCTGTGCTGCCGCTATGCGTGCGAGAGGAATCCGGTAAGGAGAGCAGCTGACATAGTCTAATCCGGTTTGGTGGCAAAAGAAAATAGATTCTTTATCGCCGCCGTGCTCGCCGCATATGCCTGTTTTTAACGACGGCTTTACCCGTTTGCCTGCATGCACGGCTAAATCAATTAATTGTCCGACCCCTTCTGCGTCAAGCACCTGGAACGGATTATGAGGAAGCAGCTTTTGATCGATATAATGCGATAAAAACTTTCCTTCCGCATCGTCCCGGCTATATCCGAATGTCATTTGGGTCAGATCATTCGTGCCAAATGAAAAGAAATCCGCATAAGCCGCAATTTGACGAGCTGTTAGAGCGGCACGGGGTACTTCAATCATGGTGCCGACCTTGTACGGACAATCGTGAAGCTTATCTTTACCTAGTACCTGATCTGCAACGAAGTCTACAAGCTCTCTTAAAAGCTTGAGTTCATTGGCATGACCGACGAGCGGAATCATGATTTCCGGAACCACGCGGAATCCTCGATCGATACAGCGGGAAGCTGCACGAAAGATGGCCTCGATTTGCATATCATAAATTTCCGGATATACAATACCCAACCTGCATCCACGCCACCCCAGCATCGGGTTCGTCTCATGAAGCGTTTGCACTTTGCGGAGAAGCTGCGCTACTTCCGCTTTTTCCAAGTCAGAACCTCCCTCGTAAGTGAGCCTGTCATACTTCCTCTGCAGCTCTTCAAGGTTAGGCAAAAACTCATGTAAAGGCGGATCCAGCAAACGAATCGTCACAGGAAGGCCGTCCATAACCTCGAACATCCCTTCGAAATCCGACTGCTGCATCGGAAGCAGCTGGCCAAGGGCTTCTTTGCGTTCCCGCGTATCGTCAGCCAGGATCATTCGCTGAACGACAGGCAAACGATTGGGCGAGAAAAACATATGCTCTGTACGGCACAGCCCGATACCCTCCGCTCCCATTTGTCTAGCGATACTGGCATCGTGTGGATTATCCGCATTCGCACGCACTTTCAACGTGCGGATTTCATCCGCCCACTTCAGTACGGTCAGAAGCTCTTCTGTCATCCTTGCTTCTTGCAATGGCATAGCGCCGATAATAACTCGACCGCTTGCACCGTCCAAGGTGATCCATTCTCCTTCTTCGATGACTCTATTGCCAACCAGCATGCGCTTCTCATCAGGTATAATCCGGATGTCTTCACAGCCGCATACGCAAGGCTTTCCCATCCCCCTTGCCACAACGGCGGCATGACTGGTCATCCCGCCACGGCTTGTCAGAATACCTTCAGAAGCAATCACGCCATGGATATCTTCAGGTGTAGTTTCCGGTCGTGCAAGAATAATGACCTTACCGGTACGACTCCATTCTGCAGCTGTATCTGCGTTAAACACAAGCTGCCCCACCGCTGCGCCCGGGGATGCAGGCAAACCTGTTGCGAGCACGTCTTTCACTGCATTTTCTTCAATACCTCGATGCAGGAGCTGCTCCAGATGCGATACTTCGATCCGCCCAACGGCTTCTTGTTTGGACAAGAAACCTTCTTGAACCAGATCGACTGCAATTTTCAATGCCGCTTGAGCATTACGCTTACCTCCGCGTATTTGAAGAATGTACAACTTATTATCTTCCACGGTAAACTCAATGTCCTGCATATCATGGTAATGCTTCTCAAGCTGCTTGGATACCTGATAAAGTTGATCGTAAATCTCCGGCATTGCGCTTTTCAGCTCAGCTATGGCAAGCGGGGTTCTTACCCCTGCCACCACATCTTCCCCTTGTGCATTGATGAGGTATTCGCCAAAAAACTCATTCTTGCCCGTAGAAGGGTTTCTCGTAAATACAACCCCTGTGCCGCAATTATCCCCCCTGTTGCCAAATACCATGCTTTGCACGTTGACTGCAGTCCCCTGCTCATCAGGAATCCGATTGATTTTGCGATAAATCCGGGCTCGAGGGTTATTCCATGACTTGAATACAGCTTCAACTGCCATTCTTAACTGCTCATATACATGTTGTGGAAAATCACGGCCAGCTTTTGCCTGAATGCATCTTTTGTAATCTACGATAAGCTGCTTCCAGCCATCTGCCGTAACCTCCTGATCCTGTTCGACTCCTTCTTTTTCTTTTAACCGGTGCAAAAGATGCTCGAAATGAATGGATTCTATGCCAAGCACAACATTCCCGAACATTTGCATCAAACGGCGGTAGCAATCGTAAGCGAACCGTTCATTGTTCGTAAGCTTGGCCAAGCCTTGTACGGTTACATCATTGAGCCCGAGATTCAAAATCGTATCCATCATCCCCGGCATCGAAGTTACGGAACCGGATCGTACTGAAACTAATAGCGGATTGTTCTCCTCTCCAAACTTTTGTCCTTTCTGTTTTTCAAGCTGCCCCAGTGCACTTGCGATTTGTTCAAGCAATTCCTCTGAAAGCCGATTACCCACCTTAAAAAAAGCCAAGCAAGCCTCTGTCGTAATGGTAAAGCCGGGAGGCACGGGAAGCTGGGCACGCGTCATCTCCGCAAGATTAGCCCCCTTCCCTCCTAACAATGCTTTCATGGAAGCATTGCCCTCATGAAAAGGAATCACTTGCTTATTCATTTTTGATTGTCCACCGCCTTCTTTTTCTCCAAACAAGCAGCTGAATTGCAATGGCCATAAAATTTCTTATATCCGTTAGTCGGCAACGTACCTATAACCGTATTACACTCCTTGCAAATGATCACTCCAAGATCATGTCTTTGAATCGCCGCATATTTTACACCGTTTGTGTTAGACATTTCGTTTCCCCCTTCAGCTCTGTGCTTTCCGCACGTGAAATATAGGATACAAAATCAATTACTCGGCTTGCATAAGCCCACTCGTTGTCATACCACGCCAGCAGCTTGATCCCATCTTCCTGCGTCATGATGCTGAGACCGTCGATAATAGCCGATTTGTCATTTCCGATATAATCTGCGGAAACAAGCGGCAATTCATTGTAATCAACGAATGTGCCAATAGGTCCGGCAATGGCTTGTTTGAAGGTTTGCCTCACTTCCTCTGCTGTCACTTTGCGTCCAACGGCTACTTGAAGATCGAGCAGCGAAACGTCCGGCGTCGGCACACGGATAGAGACACCTTGAATAGAGCTTGCGAGATGAGGAAGGACATCGATAAGTGCTTTCCCTACTCCGGTAGAGGTCGGAATGATGGAATTCGTGCATGCCCTTGCCCTTCGGAGATCTTTATGCGGATTATCCATATGATTTTGATCATTGGTGAAAGCATGCACCGTTGTCATCCACCCGTGCTTGACGTCAAAAGCATTGTCCAGGATATGAAGAATGGGTGCGATGCAATTGGTTGTACAGGAGGCTGCGGATAGCAAGTGATGCTGCTTGGGATCATATCGTTCTTCGTTCACACCCATGACTACAGTCAGGTCCATGTTACCTGCAGGCGCTGTAACCAAAACCTTCTTCGCTCCTGCAAAAAGGTGTCGCTCTGCACCATGTCGATGATTGAACTTACCGGTTGCATCTACGACCAAGTCTACACCATGATCTTTCCATGGCAGCAAATCGGGCTCCCTTTCACAGATCACAGAAATCCGCTGTCCATTAATCACTAATTCGTCATCAGCCGCTTCGATAACTGCATCCCATGTGCCATGTACGGAATCATACTTTAATAAATGTGCTAGTGCATGAATTGAGCTGGTTGAGTTAATGAGCTTAACTTCATAATCCGCTTGTTGTTCCGTCAACGCTTTCCTCAAACAAAGTCTGCCAATTCTACCTGTGCCACTAATGCCAACTCGCATCTCCATCCCCCAAACTTCATATTTAGTATGTATTAAATATATAATACACGAATTAATTATGCAATATATATTTGATTATATCCGATAAATTAGGCATTAATGAAATTAATAGGATTATTACACATATATATGATGTCATATATAGATTTGTATTGGTAAAAATGCAAAAAGAACCTAAGCACGCACAATTCTTAGGTTCAAAATTTTAAGCATGATGGTCTACATGCCATCAATTCATATCCGAATACAAATTAGAGTAATTCACAAGCATCGTCAAAAAGCCCAACCCGACAAATACAAAAAATTCCATCATGTCCCAATGATAAAGATTCGGAAGCACAATGTACACCGCACCAATGAAAAAGCAGACCCAGTTCTGCCATACTTTCTTGCCTGATTTGCCAAGAGCCAGCAACGAGCATATGAACTGCAAACCGCCAAGGATGCCGCAGGCAAGCAAAGCATTCGTTTGATCAGCAAAGCCGAAAACCCATGGGGTCACTAGGAACCAGACACCTAGACATGCGGATAATAGATTTTTGAAGGTCATCCCCATTCCACCTCCCAACTACTGGATGTTATAGTATATGCAAACGCTTCCAATAATGTGTTCATATAAAAGGCCCACCAATTCGAATGAATATTCGAACTCTGTCGCATACTCATTTCATCTATTGGGATTAATTGTAATGGACAGATGTTAGAGTTATCCGATATAAACGTTATAAACCTATGAATTTCTCTAATAACTTCATGATACCCGGAGGCTGCTTGATGCTCAAAAATTCATCTTTGCGCTTTAAATTGCTGGCAACTCTTATTCTAATTACCTCCATTTCACTTTCACTTGTAGGTACTGCGAATTATATGCTCTCCAAAAATAAACTCATCCGCCAAATGGAAGACCAATCGATTTCATCCGTCATCAATTCAGCCCGAAATTTGCACGATTTTTTGTCCATTCGTTTAGCGGAAGTAGAGTTGATTAGTCGCACCAGCGTGATGAAAAAGGGGTCGATGGCTGAGCAGCTGGATTTTTTGAGAGGAGAAATGAAAACAGGAGCCGGACGTTTTTACAACATGGGCGTTGCCGATCTAACGGGCCGGCTAACCTTAACATCAGGTCAATCGCTGGATATCTCGGGGACTCGCCGATTCGAGGAGGCTTTGCTTGGCAAAACCTTTATTTCCGATCCTCGTTTTGGGAGAGTGACCAACAAGTATTTGTTTTCCATTTCCGCACCTGTCTTTAATGAAAATAATGTCATTACCAGCATTATTGTTATTTCCATGGATGCGGATCAAACATTTCGCCGGCACCTCCACCCGCCTAGCGAATTCTATAAAACGTTCATTATTAACAAAGAAGGACTCATGCTCAATAATACCGATCCTTCAGAGACGCTATTGTCGAATATTCTTACGAAATATCCGGATTTTGCGCCTAAATTTAACGAGGCGATCACGAAAGACTCGGGAATCATTAACGATGTTTACGACGGCCAACGGGTACATATGTTTTATGCCCGCATACCGCAATCGGATTGGTACCTTGCTTATTTAACGCCTGTAGCTGCTTTTGAAGCTCCAACGAGCCCATTGCTATGGTCCACAGTCGGCCTTCTGATACTGACCGAGCTTGTATTGTCGGGACTCATTTATTGGGCTTCCAATTCCATGTTCATCACACGTATTCAGCAGATTCTCCAGGTCACGGAAGCCGTCGCCGATGGAGACTTCTATATGAAGCCCCTTACCTTCAATAGCAATGATGAGCTCGGTGCGCTAGCCCACTCTGTGAACGGGATGATAGAGAATTTACGAGAGCTTTTTGAACCGTTTAATGCTTTCATTCATCATAATCAATATGCCATGATCGTTACAGATCCTTTGTTTACAGTGAATCATTTCAATAGGCGCGCTGAAGAAATGTTGGGGTATACCTACGCTGAAGTATATAAGAAAGCCACCCCCTTGCTTTGGTCGGATCCTGAGCAGTTGAACCAGCGAGCCGCTCAATATTCAGCGGAACTTCAAGAGAACATTCCCGCAGACTGTACGGCTCTTGTGATACGAACCATTCGTCACCTCAAAGAGGATACAGAGTGGATCTGGCATCATAAAGAGGGGGGCCGGATCTTTGTGCAGGCCAACGCCAGCATCATTACACATCCTGACGGCGGCCTGAAAGGCTATGTATTTATTGCCCGCGATATCAGTGGTATCAAAGAAAGCATGGAGACGAAAGAGCGGTTGTTATCCATTGTAGAAAATGCACATGATTCGATTATTACTTTCAATAAAGACGGAAACATCTTCTATATGAATCATATGGCTAGACGATTCGTCGGTCTCGTCGATCAACAGACGGAATACGAACATTTCAGCAATATTGTTGATTTTCATAGCGACAGCAACTTGGATGAGGGGCTGGCTATCGCAACCGAGCAAGGCTTCTGGGAATTCGAGGCAGAGGTAACGACCAAGGACAACAGAAAGATTTTCACTTCACTGACGATTGTCCCTCATTGCCCTGCAGACGGTGGAGAATGCTACTATTCAGCCATTTCCAGAGATATTACGGATCAGGTGCGCGTGAAGGAGGAGCTCATCCACGCCAAACAGGAAGCAGATGAAGCGAATCTGGCCAAAGGCATTTTCCTTGCCAGGATGAGTCACGAAATCAGAACGCCGCTCAATGGGATCATCGGGCTATCGTACTTGATGGAGCGAACAAGCATGACGCCTCTGCAGAAAGATTATATGAATAAAATATCGGCTTCCTCGCAATCTCTTGCTAAAATCATCAATGATATTCTGGACTTCTCCAAGCTGGATGCGAACAAGCTGACCATTGAGCATGTCGCTTTCGAGTTGGATGAAACCATTGATCGTGTCAGCGAGACGCTCAGCGTGCTGCTTGGCCACAAGCCGATTGACTTTGTTTGCCAGATCAATGAAGATGTACCGCTGTCTTTGATTGGCGATCCGCTCCGCATGTATCAGGTGCTGCTGAATCTGACGAGCAATGCGGTTAAATTTACGGAGCAAGGCACGATAACGCTTCGTGTAGAAGTCGAGCAAATGAGCGGAGAGGAAGTCCGGCTCGCCATCAGCATTATTGATACAGGCCTCGGCATGCGTGAGGATCAACTGGCGCAGCTGTTCCAACCTTTTGTTCAAGTGGATGGTTCGACCAGCCGGAAATATGGAGGAACGGGTCTTGGACTTGTTATATCCAAAAATTTGATTGAGAATATGAACGGTACGATTGAGGTATGGAGTGCTCCAAACCTTGGCAGCGAATTTCGGATCTCCATCCCTTTCACGATATCGGGAGCACCCCTGACCCACATAAAGAAACTCCCCCTCCGGGCGCTGGTTGTTGAGGATCATCCGACTTTGCATCATGTGCTTGTCCGCCACCTGCACAGCATGTGCGATCAAGCAGCGGGGGTATATTCATGGAAAGAGGCACGTGAGAGAACGGAGATTGAACCCTTCGATGTTCTTTTGCTCGATATGGAAGCTCCCGATATGTATGGTGAAGAGGTATGGCTGGATATGTTGCATCATTGCGTTAATAGACAGATCCTTACTATTATATGCACAACACTGCCGGGACGGGATGCGCTGGAGCGGTTCCCCCGTAATAAGGCGCCTGACGCCATCATGGTCAAGCCGATCTCATCCAGAGTGCTTTATCAGACATTGAAGGAGCTGACGAATAGGCCCGAAACGGGCGCAGCCGCGAAGCTGACAATGAGCCAAAGGGCGGAATTCAAAAGAACGCATCGGATACTGCTTGTTGAAGATAATGAAGTTAATCAGACCGTCGCCCGATCGCTATTGGAGAACGACAATTGTTTAGTCGATGTTGCAGTAAACGGTTTCGAAGCATTGAATCGGTTACAGAACGAGTCTTATGACTTGATTTTGATGGATATTCATATGCCTGAGCTGGATGGAATTGAGACCACGATGCGAATACGCCAAAATCCCGCGTGGCGACATATCCCTATCATAGCCGTTACGGCAGACTCCACTTTGGAGCAGCGCAAAGCTTGCATGAGGGCTGGTATGAACGATACTGTATCTAAGCCGATTATTCCGGAGCGTTTATTCGAGGTTGTAGACCGGTATTTGCAAGAAGAGAGCAAAGCGAAGGTTCATGGACTCGATATTGAACAAGCGCTAGTTCGATTTGGCGGCAAATCCGTTCTGTATGATCAAATGCTCCGCAAGTTTTACGAGCAATATGCAGATGCCATCGAACATCTGGAGAGCTTAATTGCGCTTGAAAACTATTCGGGAGCCATTCATTTCACGCACACGCTGCGCGGGGCTTCAAGCAACCTGTCGGCGGGCCGGGTTTATAAGTCAGCGACGATATTGGAAGAGACACTTACGAGCGCACTTGAATCACCCGAAGATACTGGCCCGGCTATGCTTCACCCCAAGCTGCAGGCTGTTGCGGACGCATTGCAGGAAGTTTTTCACACCATTGAAAAACGGCCGTTTGATTGAAAGTTGTGCCGATTTATGTCACTATATGCTTATGCAACAATCCAGTTTGCAATTTAATCGAGAAAGGTGAGACTTTGAGCTGCGCTCAAAGATCCCTATAATAGGTGGTTAACATTTATGACAGCAGCAGATTCTCCATATCGCATATTGTTGTATTATAAATTTGTGACGGTCGATAACCCGGAAGCTTTGGCCAAAGAACATTTGGCTTATTGCAAAAAGCTCGGCGTCAAAGGACGCATTCTCATTGCGCCCGAGGGCATTAACGGTACCCTCTCCGGCACAGCCCGACAAACCGAGGCCTACATGAGCATGATGCGCCAAATTCCGCTTTTCAAGGACATGGTCTTCAAAATAGATGAGAGCGAGAAGCACGCGTTCCAGAAAATTTTTGTCCGTCCCAAAAAAGAGCTCGTTACGTTCCGTCTTGAAGAGGACGTGAACCCGAACGACTTGACGGGTACCCATTTGAAGCCGAAGGAATTCTATGAGAAGCTGCAGCAGGAAGATGTCATTGTGCTCGATGGCCGCAACAATTACGAATTCGATATCGGCCATTTCCGCGGCGCCATTCGTCCTGAAGTCGAGTCGACCAAAGAATTCCCTGAGTGGATTCGCAATAACCTGCAAGAATATAAGGATAAGCCTATTCTTACTTACTGCACGGGCGGTATCCGCTGCGAGAAGCTGTCCGGTTTCCTGCTGAAGGAAGGTTTCAAGGAAGTGTACCAACTCGATGGCGGGATTGTTACGTATGGCAAAGATCCCGAGGTACAGGGCCGCCTGTTCGACGGCAAATGCTACGTCTTCGATGAGCGGATTTCCGTGCCGATCAACCGTACGGATGAAGATGTCATCGTCGGACATTGCTACCATTGCGGCAAACCGGAAGACCGCTACATCAACTGCGCGAACGACTACTGCCACTTGCAGCATATTTGCTGCGAGGAATGTGAGGAGGAGCATAACCGCTTCTGCTCCAAAGAATGCGAGGAAGCAACGCTAGCCCGCCTGGAAGCATGAGTAATCCGCGGAATAAAATATGAAAAAAGAGGGTTCTCTTTAAGTCCTGCCGACTTTGGAGAAACCTCTTTTTTTGATCTCGTCAAGCCAAATTGTTCACAATTTGATCTGTCAGCGGATATACAAGCTCTTCTTCCAGCGTAATATGTTTGAGCAAAATGAGGCAGGCAGTTACTAACTCTGAGGTCATCAGCTGCAGAAATTCCAAATCTATCGGCACTTTCATTCCATTCACGCCATCCACATAAGATTGGACGACCCTTTTGGCCAAATCATGATCTTGTTCTAAAACCGTAATCGAGCGCGAAATGGAGAGTGCCGTGGTCGGATGAAGGTAGGTATGCAGCCTTGGAAACAGCTCCTGTTCTTCCCACTCGGAATGCTGCTCCAACTCTTCTATTAGTGAAAGAATGCGATCCTGCAGCTCAATGAGCCTGCACATCCCTATTGAGCAATCCTCAAGGGAGAACAGGGATACAGCTGTCATTCGGATATCTGCCAGCTGATTCCGCATCTGCCGATGCTCTTCCTTCCATCGCTCCACGATCGCCGGGAAGGGTATCCCCCATTCAGCATACTCCCTATTCGATTGAATGCTCAAACGGTATTCCATTCGACTTCCTCCTTTGTTATCAGTTTACTGTACGCAACGTTATCAATATATGCGCTACAGGTAGACCTACATGCGAAGGAAATGAAAAGGATTTGCGTTCGCGTATGGGCGATCCCTTCAAAAATATGCTCCATATCTTCCTTCACATGGACCCAACCCCCCATTGCAATCACATCATGTGTTATTTTATATAACATTTATTATTCAACAATTTATAGGTGTTTTCGGCACAAAGCAAGATAAATTTACAAAATATACAGATTTTTTTGTGATATCGTACAAAACACAAACTGAACTTATTCAATAATTTAAGTAAGATATATTGACATAATTTTCTGAAATATCTAAAATGAAATAAAGTTAGTATTTTCCACACGTTCATGTGAGATTTGTTATCATCAAAAAGAACTTAGATCGGAAAGGAGGCCTGGTTTCTGCTTCGGGCCCACGATCAACCGCTGCTTCCGAATGCAAACTCATGAAACCAGGGAGCTGCGATGTCCAAACCTGTTAATCTGGTCTCCACCCCGTATGATCCCAGTCCTTATTTTGACGAAATGTTTATGAGCTCCTACACGGTCAGAACGCATTATCAGAATGTATATCGCCAGTTTATGGCTATGAAAGCAGGCAACCTGAATAAACGCCAGTCCGCCACCATGAAACGAATGATGGAAGAAGGCATCACATTCACCTTGTACAGCCCCGATCAAGCAGAGGCTTTAGAACGAACCATTCCATTTGATCCTATACCTCGCATCATCCCGAAAGAAGAGTGGCTGCGGCTTGAGCGCGGACTCCACCAGCGCGTCAAAGCGCTTAATATGTTTATCAAAGATATTTATCACAACCAGGAAATTTTGAAAGAAGGCATTATCCCTCGTAAAATGGTGCTGTCAAACCGCTATTTTCGGCCCGAAATGATGCGTTTATCCGTACCTAATGATGTATATATTACCGTTTCAGGCATCGACTTGATTCGCAATGAACAGGGTGAATACTTCGTACTGGAAGATAATCTTCGCTCACCCTCCGGCTTCTCCTACTTGTACAAAAGCCGTTCGATCATGACGCATTTATTCCCTGAACTCGTCTTCAGTCATACGATCCAGGATATTGAGCAAAGCTTGAATGTATTTCTGTCCGCCTTACGAAGGCTGAGCCCTTCCGGCAAACCCGACCCCGTCATTGGTTTATTAACGCCAGGCTGCTACAACTCCGCCTATTTCGAACATACGTTCCTTGCCCAGCAAATGGGCATCGAATTGGTGGAAGGCCATGATTTGACGGTCATCGATCATAAGGTTTATATCCGCGGCATCAACGGTCTCCGCCAGATTGACGTCATTTATCGAAGGATCGACGATGATTTCCTTGACCCGCTTGCCTTCAATCCGACCTCGATGCTAGGCGTTGCCGGCATTATGAACGCCTACCGTGCCGGCAATGTCAATATCGTGAATGCACCCGGGACAGGTGTCGCCGACGACAAAGCCATTTATGCCTATGTGCCGGAGATGATTCGTTACTATTGCAATGAGGAGCCCATTTTGAACAATGTCCCTACCTATGTGCTTTCCAGACCTGAGGAGAGGGAACATGTGCTTGGGCGCTTAGGTGAAATGGTCGTCAAAGAGACCTCGCTGTCCGGAGGCTACGGCATGCTGATCGGCCCTTCCGCAACGGAGCAGGAGATCGAAGATTTTGCACAAAAAATTATTGCAAATCCAGATCGTTATATCGCACAGCCTACCATTCAGCTGTCGCGAGCTCCTGTTATGCTTGACGGACGAATGGCGCCACGCCATATCGATCTTCGCGCTTTTGTCATTACAGGCGAGAAGACGCAGGTGATCCCCGGCGGGCTTACGCGTGTCGCTCTCAAGGAAGGATCGCTTGTCGTGAACTCCTCGCAAGGCGGAGGGTGCAAAGATACTTGGGTCATTAGTTAAGAAGAATAGAATCAAGGAGGCAAGCGGAATATGGTTATGATGGGTCGTACAGCGGAAGCTTTATTCTGGATCGGTCGGTATGCGGAACGAACGGAAAACCACGCACGTTTAATCGATGTGTATTACCACATCCGCGAGGAAAAAGAGAGCGGCGGTCAGTCCTGGAGCCGATTAATCGATACGATCGGTGATCGCACCGTGTTCGCAGAGCAATACGGCAGTTTCACCGAGCAGCACGTTCTGCAGTATATTACGCTCGACAAAAACAATTCGAATTCGCTGCTAGCCTGCACGAACCATGCCAGGACCAACCTCCGCAACATTCGGGAAAAAATGCCCGGAGAGCTCTGGGATATTCTCAACGGCTTGTATTTGTGGCTAAAAGAAAAAGAAGTCCGCGATATTACCACGGACTCCCCCCATCTCTTCTTCCGATTTATTCGCGACTCGTTGTCTATGTTTCAAGGTGCGGCCACCTCAGTCATGCCGAGGGAGAATGAATGGTTTTTCGTCGAGACCGGACGTTATCTGGAACGTGCCGAAAATCTGCTCCGCTTGCTGCAATCGCTGTGCAATGATTATGCCCGAGAAGAACTTTGCTCGTATCCGCTCATGCTTTCCGTGCTGAAATCGGTGAGCGGTTATGAAGCTTTCCGCCGGCAATATGCAGATACGGTAAGCCTGGGTCATATCGTTAAATTCCTTATGCTCAGCGAGTCGTTTCCCCGCTCCGTCAGTTACTCGTTCAGCGCGCTGGAAAGCTCGCTCCGCTCGATTGAGGAGGACGAACCGGATTTGAACGAGGCCGTGCAAAAGCTTGCCAAGCTGGCCGGCAAAGTAAAGGCCAACCTCGCCTGTATGGATGATGACGATATTTTGTCCGGCAAGCTCGAAATGACCCTGCATGCGCTTCTAGAATCTTGCAGCCATATGGGCTTGCGCATGTCCAAAATCTTTTTTCCCTCGCGGGAGGAGGTTAGCGCATGAAGCTCGAGATCACGCATATTACACGCTACGCCTACGAGGATTCGGTGAAGGACAGTGTCAATGAAATTCGATTGACGCCCCGTACGAACTACCGCCAGTCCTGCTACCATCACGCCATCGTGACCGAGCCGGTTTCCTCCTTGTTTACGTATGAGGATTTCTTCCATAATCGTGTTCATGCGTTTACCGTCAATAAACAACACCGTGAACTAACAATCAAAATGGTGTCAACCGTCGTAACCCACGACAACGATAACATCCCTTCCTCTGAAGCTTCACCATATGAGGAGAAATCGTTGAGGCTCAGCGATGCTTTTCAAAATCAATATGCCGAGTATTTGCTACCCACAGCTTATACCGAACTGACGCCTGAACTCAAGGCGTACGCGGATGCGATTCCTGATGGTGATCTAAATATGCATGAGTTGCTAAATCATATTTGCAAGACCATCCACCGGGATTTCACATATGATCCCATGGCCACCTCCGTTCAGACCACGGTTGGCGAAATGCTGCAGATCAAGCGCGGTGTCTGCCAGGACTACTCACACTTCATGATCGCAATCTGCCGCGACAAGGGCATCCCCGCCCGTTATGTGAGCGGCTACCATTTCGTCGGCGATCTGCAGGGAGGCAGCGCGGATTTCACCCAAGCCTCCCATGCCTGGGTAGAGTGTCTCATCCCCGGAAGCGGCTGGTTCGGCTACGATCCGACGAACAATTGCGAAGTCAATTGGCGCTATGTCAAGTTGGGGCACGGCCGGGATTATAACGATATCGTGCCCGTCAAGGGCGTTTATCGGGGGACCGGCGAGCAAGAGCTTGAGGTGTTCGTTGACGTTCGTTTGATTGAATAGGTGAAAGCCAAGCCGCTTGTTCCAAAGTCGAGCTTGGCTTCCTTTTTTCATCCTTTTATACTGAAATCCGTATGGTGCGATTGAGTTTCCTTGACATGTTTAAGCTGCCCCACAATCATAAAGCTGACTATCACAAGCAATGACCATGAACTGATTTTTCCGATCGATACCAAGCTCCATCCCGCTTCTTGATTCGGATATTGCCATGCGCCAAGCAGCGTTGCGATATTCTCGGCAATCCAGATGAAGAAGCCGATTAACAGAAAGGAAGCGATCAGCGGCATGCGGTACTGCTCCTTTCCGACTTTAAAATGGACCCAAGTGCGGAAGTAAAGAACGAAGAGCAGCAAGGTTAACACCCATCTGAAATCATAGATGTAGTGATGCGTCATGAAATTCAGGTAGATTGCCGCCCCAAGCGGAATCGTCCATAACGACCGCGGCCAGCCTTCAAGACGGACCTGCAATCTTCGCCACGCCTGACATAAATAACTCGCCACACTTGCATACATAAATCCGCTGTATAGCGGCACACCTCCGATTTTGGTCCAAGCCTCCTGAGGATATTGCCACGACCCCATATGCACCTTAAACAACTCTAATCCCAAACCAATGACATGGAACAGACAAATCACTTTAAGCTCATCCCAAGTCTCCAGCTTGCTCCAAAGCATGAAAATCTGAATAGCGATGCAAACAAGCAGGATCAAGTCATATCTTGGTATGTACGGCACGTGAACAACTTTAAGAACGGCTAATGTAAGAAAGATGAGAGCCGGAAACAAGCACGAAAGTGCTTCTAAATAAGCAAACCGGAACAATTGACGAATGGCATGCATGAATGAACCTCCTATTGATACTATGGTGACTAATACCCAAGTCCATTATAGCTTCTTTTTATTGAGGTTGTTTAAAGTAAATAAAAGGGATTGGAGTTCATATGTGGAATATTATGTATGGAATAAGATTATGTTCGACCATTTGGAATGAATAAGGAGGTAAAACGGATGAAATCGACGGGAATCGTAAGAAAAGTAGACGAACTAGGTCGAATCGTACTCCCTATTGAGCTGCGGCGCACATTGCGTATTGAAATTGGGGACGCGATTGAGGTTTATGTGGATCCGGAGCGCATTACGCTCAAAAAGTACAATCCAGCCTGCGTATTTTGCGGCAATTTTGATAATATGACCTATTTCAAAGGAAAGCTCGTTTGCAATACCTGCATCGAGGAGATCGTATAGCCTCTATGAATGAAAAAGCCTCTGTTCCTTGGAACTGCTCGGATAGCAGCTCATAAAGGATAGAGGCTTATTTTTGTTTTGACTTTAACGTTGCGGTATATAAGAAAGTCCGATCGAGATCAAAATGCCACTGACTGCAATCCAAAACAAGTATGAACGGTATACTCTTCGCAAGCTCTTGTCCTGACGCTCGATGACGGCTTTCTTTCTCGAGCTGCTCCCTTGCGTTTCCCCGTCCGTTTCATCTGTAACCTGCGTACGCCAATTTATAAACTGAAAGCCAATTCCGCTTATGATCACGGAAATCATCAGTAATATTAAAGACCCCATAAATAGCTTGTCCGATATGGATTGCCACATGCCGCTTTCGACCTCTCTGTCCGCCAAAATAATAAATCGCTCTTATTATACTGCAAACCGCCATATAAAAACATAAAAGCCTCAACCGGTGAGAGAGTCAGTTGAGGCTTTTTCTTTTTAGCTGGCGATTTCGGCCAGTGCTTTTTTCAATTTCGTTACGTTGAGACCTAAAATTTTGTGCTCGCCAATAACCGTCACCGGCAAAGACATCAGCCCCATATCATGAAGCTCTTGGCCGAACTGATCGTTCAGATCAATGTTTCTTTCTTCGTAAGCGACATTTTGCTCGGTCAAATACTTTTTCAATTGCTGGCAATAAGGACAATTTGTGCTGGAATAAACAACTACATTAGACATTGAAATTCATCTCCTCTATGAAATAATTATTTGTACTGCGGGATCAATTGCGACCGCTTATTAATAAACTTGTCGACCGCCATCGCGGCAATCGCACCGTCAGCGGCGGCAACTACGGCTTGTTTGACCGGTGTTCGTCTGACTTCTCCAGCGCCGAACACGCCTAGTACCGGAGATTGCATAGAGCTGTCAAGTACCATGAACCCTTCCTCGTCCAGCGGAACTTGATCCTGAAGGAAATCCGTTCCTGGCTTGCTGCCGGATAAGAAAATGAACACCCCGTCTACCGCCAGAACCTCTTCACCGCCGGATGCCGTGCGAATTTTCAGTCCCTGCACGTGCTGCTCGCCAACGACTTCCAACGCTTTTGTTTTATAGAGAAGCTCAGTATTCGGAAGCTCCGGCACATGGTGTACCCCCTGCAGCTCCGGCCGCGGTACAACGAAATATATCTTCTCCGTAAACTTCGTGAGCGCATGAGCTTCCTCCAACGCTTCCTCGGAATCGCCGATCACAGCAACCGTTTTCCCTTCGAAAAAGGCGCCATCGCACGTAGCACACGTGCTCACTCCACGCCCTAATAAATTCTCCTCGCCCGGAAGCATCCGGTTGCGGCCTTTTGAGCCCGTGGCAATAATGATAGACTTTCCTTCATAGATTCCGTCGGCTGTAAAAACATACTTCGTATCGCCTTCCACATCAACCGCCGTAATGGTCGTTTGAATGAACTCTGCTCCGAAACCCTTAGCCTGTTCGCGCATCGTGTCCAGCAATTCTTTGCCGGATAGCTCGCCAATGACGCCAGGATAGTTCGCTATTTTGTGCGTAATCGCCAGTGCTCCTGTATTGGGAGCTTTATCAATGACGAGCGTCTTTAAATTTCCTCTTGCTGTATATATCGCTGCCGATGCTCCGGCAGGCCCCGCTCCAACAATGATGACATCATACATAGGTGCTCGACACTCCCCTTTTCATACAAGTTCATTCTCAAGAACGAGTAATGCATGTCCACTGAGAATTCATATCAGATAATAATTATTATAAATAAATGAAGTTTAAAGTCAATGCTTTTTTATAATTATTATAATTAAATTAGCGACAACAAAATACCAACAATCATTACAAAGGCATCATTCAGCGACATGAATATCCCCCAATAATAAACCCTTTGTTTGACAAGAGCGTTTTCCTATTTCCCGTAGCCGAAGGCTTTATATCAGCGTTACTGAGCGAAAGCTTGCTACAACTCATTTGCTCGTCTTTCTCAATCATTCATATCCATTTCACTCAACACGATATGTATGATTCAATGCTAGGTTTAAAAAATTTTAAAAATACGGAGAACCCCATACAGGCAAGGGTTTAGCGGGTTTTTCCGAATCATACAAAAGTAGATTGTGTATGATTCGAATTCGAATTTTAAACAACCATTTCGCTAGACATTATTTAGTGTAAAATATAATTTTCAGGAACATAGTTGTTTGAAATAATATTGAAAAAAAACAGCGGCGGAATAAGACTTGAAAAAAATAATGTCTTAGGCTGCCGCCGCTGCTGTTTATTTAACTAACGTTTCCGTTAGTTAAAATCTCGTGTTATAAAACTTATTCAATCCCGTATTTATCATAAAGCTCCTTGATTAATTCATCTCTTTTATCTTTACCAACTAAAATCCATGTTTCTTGTTGGTATCTAGTTGTAATGAGAGTCTTTGCTATTTCTATCCTTATATTCTTACCAAGATGGGTAAAGCCCCCAATAATAAGCAAAACTGAAATTCCTACAATAATTTTTACGATAAGTTTAATTTTTTTAATTTTTTTAATTTTTATTACTGCCCTCCCCCTTTACTTATTAAACGAAACCGATCATTTTTTGTTCCATTTTTCTGACCGTTACTTTAATGAATCAAAGAAAGAGCTGCTCCAATGCAGCTCCTGCGCTATAGTATCCTTTAGCTTAATTCATCAAGCCTACATAGATAAGTGAAACGCTAAATAGCTTGCTTCATTAGCGTGATTATTGTTTTTTACTTTTGAACTTTTCAACCAGTTTTAGAAACTCAGGTGTCGTCTTTATACTAACAATACCAAGATCCTTGGGTAGATTTTCATCCTCTACTATTTGAAAACTTAGGATAAACTCCGAGAATGAATTTGCTACTAAGTAAACATTATTCCATAATTCTTCTTCTGAGGGGTCGAAGTGTTCTTTGTCATGATCCCAAAGGAAAATTTTTCCCCATACATCCTCAGTAACTCCAATGCAAAGTTGATCTCCACCTGTAATATCCGCAAATGGTATCATGCTTCCAGGCATTCGCCCTAGATAGCGTTCGATATTAGTAATTAAATCGTTATTATCATTTTGCAAGTTATAAAAATACCCCATTCTCCCTCGTTCGTCGTGCTTTGGAATGTTGGTTAATTGTGAATAGCTTATTTGATGGTTATAGTTTATTCTTCCATATGTCAAAAGAAATTCTTTATAATCTTGAGGCAAGTGAAACCCATATTTCTGCTCAAATGAAATAATTAAATTATCAGAGTGAATACCACTTTCACTAGTGATACCTACCTCTAATAATTTCTGTTTTACCTTTTCAAAACTACTCTGCATCTTTATTCACTCCACCCATATATAGACACGTTTACTGGAAATATCTTACCACATATTACTTATACTTAACTACGTTATCCTCCCTCTATGGAGAATCACTTAGCTCTTAAATGCTCTCGTTTTCTCAGAATTAGACCATAATTGCTTCTTAGCAGATAACTTTTTAGTGGAATTAAGTTGTAGCTAAAGAAATATATGGGTATGCAGAGGTGCAAAAAGCTCTCCACTTAAACCACCTGCTGTAAATTGTGGTTACTGTGGTAAAGTATGATTGCACCTTTGGATCTCCAATGTACTCAGAAGATGTGATTTGATTAATTCGTTCATTTTGAGTAGAATGTCCTTGGTTTGTTTTTTGGATCCGGTCGCCCGCCAGCTCTGGGATCCATAACCATCATACCAAGGAGCTTTTTTGTTTCTCAAACCTCGTATTTCTTCATAATAGGAATGCTGCCCGTTTGTTCAACGACAAAGTAGACTGCCGTGGCAGTCTGCCTGATTTTACTATTGTATCCGTTAGGTTAACGAACTGGTTGAATTGCTGCGTAATAAGCTAGTAAACGTTTTACTCTTTCCCCATCCGAAAACTTTACTACAAATTCTTTGTCCGCTCCTGCACCTAATACCTCAATAATTTGACCTACTCCATATTTAGGATGTTGGATCTCATCATTGACTCCAATTGACTCAATAAATCTTTGTTGCTCATCAGGGATATTGATTTCAGATACACCAAAATCTTGTTTCAGACATTCAGGCGGTTGTGGATATTTATTTTCGTCATTGCAGTAGTATTCGCCCTCATCCCCTTGAACCCGAGCATCTAATCTATTTGCAATGTCAATCAATAGGCCAATCACCCTTTCGTCAGCGCCGCATACCGTAATCCTGCCTTGCTGATAAAAAAAGGGAATCCCCTTATAAGTATGAAAAAGGTCTGATACTCGCTCTAACTCTTCCTCAGTTATAGGATTTTTTTCGCTGTCAACCCAATGATCTGCCTTGGTAATATGAATATCATAACTCATAATAATATCACGTCCTCTAAATCCGCCGATAATCGCGGCAGCCCTGTCACTTAGTCATTTTTGTGCATACTGAATCAGTTCTCAGTTCGTCAAATCATTAAAATTATCTATGTAATAGCCATCCGATTTCCTATCTTTATCAGATCTCTCTAATAGTTCTTGCAATGTACCCTTTGCATCACCAAACCTTCTTATAAGATCAGCTTTATAATATTCCATGTTATGACCTTCAAAAACATAATCTAACGCACCGTAACTATCCCCGGTATATATTGCGAAGTCACAGCAAAAGTAATCAGCAATTTCTTTACATATACTTCTAATTTCTAATTGCAATTCTGGACTTTTTAAAAAACTATACCATCTAAAACATGGATTAAATTCACACATATATTTATTAAATATAAAGTCAAAACCGCCAGGACCGCCAATTACAATTGGATCGAATGGACCAAAGTTAATTGATTCGATTATACGTTGACGATTTAATGACCATTCTCTTCTTAAGTGAGGGTTATGTTCATTCACTTCTAATATGCATTGAACAATCTTAGGAAACCTAACTTCTTTAATGAGTTCTTCTTTAAACTGCTGTATAGACTTAAAATCAAAAGAATGTTTAAACGCTGCAGAGAAATTAACTCCCAAACATCTCACTTCCCAAAGAATAGATTCAAGTTAAATTAAGTATATCATCATTTTTGATGCAACAGCATTGGAAGTATACTGCCAGTTAGCTTAATGAAGCACGTGCTATATCTATCGAATCATTTAAAAAGACATTGTGTATGATTCGTTTTTTCACTATCACGGCACGAGCGATGTTTTACATTCAGCTAATATAATTCATATTCGATAGGCCGACCCATGAAGAGTCTCAATTTTTCAAAATCTTTATACTATTAAATATAAGTTGTTCAAAATAATGGGATTTTCATGTCGTTAGCATTTATTTGGGGTAATTTCCTGTCGCAAAAAAAATGACAAGAAAATCCCGCAAACATTAAGAAGCCTTGATATATCAAGGCTTCTTAATAGGGAACTTTTTGTCGTTGTACTACAACGACAAGAAAATATACCCATTAGCGACATGAAAATTCCAACATCATAAAAAAGATTACTATTCACGACAAGAAATTCCCGACAATCAAGAAAACTGAGATTTTCCACGACATAAAAATCACAATAATAGAAGAAATGCATGTATATCTAGTGCTATATGCTGGAAATAAATATTTCCAGAAACTCATTTGAAATCTGACGTATATTACTTACCATGGCATTCAACACTACCCGATGCTTCTGCTTCTCAAACTTTCAAACTCTCGAACTCATTCGATGTGGTCGTGTGTTGGTTGACCGTAACAACGCCTGCCAGGCTGGTCGAGAATGATGCCGTTTCGTTCCCACGTCTGCAGATCATCGGAACGGTACACGCCCTGCCCGCGCCACTCGTCTGTAATCATCCAATTATAGCCGCCCAAGCGGAAAACGTTCGGTCCTTCGTGGGAACGATCGGTAATGACCGGTCCCGTAACCTGCCAATGGCAGAGATCGCTGCTGCATACGTATGAGAGTGATGGCCCTCATCCTTGTACCACATCCGGAAGCTCCGTTATTTTTTTATCCATTAAAGACTTCCATTATTTTTTTATCCAATGTATATTTTGGTACACCCTTTCTTCTCGGAAATAGGTATAATGAAACGTACAGCAAAGAGTTAATAATCAGGAGTTGAAAGTATGCGTAAGATTCCTGTTACACGTGACGGAAAAAAAGGCTCGGAAACGATACTTATATCTTCTGAAGATGTTGTTAAATTGGATTTCATTCGAAAACACGAATACCTCGTCCATACTTTAGATGAAGTGTTTTATTATTCAAATTCACCGGATGCTTTCGAGGAATGGTTGTACGAAGACGGATTTCGTTTAATCGATCAAAACAATTTGGTCAACATGAACTATATCACCCAGTATGATACGGTCAAAGGAACTGTTTATTTAGGCACTCCAGATAACCAGCGGCAAAAATCAGCTTCCGCAGCCCGGATCCACCGGGAACATATTCTTAATGTCATGGAAATGCTCCGAATCGCTAGCAGCGAACAGGAGAGCAGCGCCTCCCGCGGCAGCGATTTTCGAGATAAACTAAGGGATGTTATTCCGTTAAATGATGACGATCAGTTCCACCGGTCCTATGCCATGATCCAAGCTATTTATGAGCGTACACGTGCTGAGAAACTGCTGGAACAAAGTGAGCAACGTTACAAGTCGCTTTACGAAAACAACCCGGACGGGATTTGTTCCTTTGATATTGAAGGCAACTTTATCAGCGTCAACCCGGCTGCAGAGCGGATTACCGGCTATCCGGCGGACGAGTTGATGCAGAAGTCCATGAAACAAATTATTGTTCCGGAAGCTTTCGAGCAGTGGCAGCAGTCTTTTATGAAAGCCGTGCGTGGTGGTACGGATATTTATCGGATTTCGTTTCTTCATAAACTTGGACATCCCGTTCCTCTCAGTTTGCTTACCGTACCTATTGTCGTTGATGATGATATCGCTGGTGTGTATGTCATATTCAAGGATATATCGGAGGAAAAAAGAGCCGAAGAATTGCTGATCAAGTCGGAAAAGCTTTCGGTGGTCGGCCAGCTTGCCGCGGGCGTCGCACATGAAATTCGTAATCCGCTTACATCACTCAAAGGCTTCGTTCAACTGCTGAAAAGTAAAACAAGCGAACACGACTTCTATTACGATATCATGCTGTCCGAATTGGAACGAATCAACTTCATTGTCAGTGAATTTCTGGTCATTGCCAAACCACAGGCCGTCTATTTTCAGCCTAAGGAATTGAAAGATATTTTGGCAAACACCATCATCCTTCTGAATTCGCAGGCGACGATGAAAAACGTTACGATTCAGAGCCGAATGGACAAGCAAGTCCCTCCGATTCTTTGTGATGAAAATCAAATCAAACAAGTATGTATCAATATTCTGACGAACTCGATCGATGCGATGCCTGGTGGCGGGGATATCACTGTGGAAATCCATCCAAACGGCGATGGTGAAATCGCTTTAATATTCACCGACACCGGTTCCGGTATTCCGGAAGACCGGATCCCTCGGCTAGGAGAGCCATTCTATACGACCAAGGAGAAAGGGACGGGCCTTGGGCTCATGGTCAGCTACCGAATCATTGAAAACCATCATGGCCGCATCAACATCCAAAGCCGTTTGAACCTGGGAACCATTGTTGAGATCATTTTGCCAACGTATGAGGAAAACAAAAAGCCTCCTTATCAATGAGGCTTTTTGGCATTTGAATTATTTGGTAGAGGTCGAATAAACGCCTGGAATCGTACCAGTTGTCGGATAAACTCCGCCACCGTATGGCGGATAGTATGGGTAAGGCGGGTATGGATATTGATAAGGCGGAGTCGGAGGATACGGATAATTCCATAGGTAGGGCGGAATCACCCAAGGAAATACGCCATCCAATCCATATCCATATTTCGGATACCAGCCATGACCATGCCAGGGTCCGTGACCATAGCCATAACCCGGGCCGTGTCCAGGTCCTGGGCCGCCACCATGGTAAACGCCCGTTTGCGGGCGTAGCTCTTGCTCTACTGGTTTCGTCATCTTCGGAATCACTCGCATTTCTATATGGTTTATTTGCCTAGTGTACTGTATGTGTGCTGGTGCCCAATTGGTGAATACTCCTATAGAAAATGGGCATTTACCCCAGTCCACATTAGTCCCCTCGACCTTTCCACATATCACTGAGTCCGACGAAAAACACCACAATGGTCATTACTACAATAAATCGAAAATCCCACGAGTTAGGAAACTCATTCACTTGTATCCCTAAAGCCCTTAATACCAGAACAAACGACAGCAAAACCATATCAAAGAACATGCAATAGGCCATTCTCGCCGAAAGCTTTTGAAGTGGAAGCTTATCCATGAATTTACTAAACTCAAACATTTCCAACCATTTTCCAGGAACAATAGACCGTTTCGGGGGGGATTTGTCCGCTGGTCGGTCAGCGGTCGGTTTTTGCTCTTCCGGCATCTTGCTTACCGCTAATGCGCACACTTTCTTGCGCATCCAACCACATAAGAATAGCACCGCTTAGACTGATTCCCGTTATGAATATCCCCCCCAAAGGTGATAACACCTCCACCTGCCAAGTCAACATAAACGCTAGAAAACTCACTGAAAACAAAATAAACGATCCTATCTTTTTCATTAAGCTCCCCAATCTCATCCATTGCACCTCCCTTACTTCTTGAGTTCATATAGTATATGAGAGATTGATAGATTTGGTGATAGAGAAAGACCATTCCTTTTCTAAGGGGAGGAATTTCATTGCTGTCTCACTATCTCTTGCAGGTAGTTCTTCCATCTAAAGAAAATTTCTTCATTAAGTGTTTGATAATAGTCGTGAGAAACATACGTACCATTCATAATGATACCGCGATAAGACATAAAACCCTATACTGCATTTGACTTAGGTATAAGATTTATTAATATTTGAAGTGTTTTCTTACACATATGGAGAATATAATCTAATCTTTAAGTTAATCTTTTATACACTTCTTTTTTTGATGTTACATATTCTCACTGTGATCTTAATTAGTAGGGCAAACCGGATTAATTTTTATTGTAAAAATCAACAAACATAATTTCAATTGACTTTCACCACATCTTTCTTTCAGCCAGTTGGTTAATTTCTGTTGGGAGATAATTGAACTGTATAGAATTCGAAAATTTCTATTAATCAATATACCTAAAATAAAAGAAAATACCCTCTAAGATAGATATTTAGAGGGTATTTTCTTCATATTAATTTGTTGTAACTGTTACCACATTGGAATTTCCTGCATTAGAGCCACCAGTAACCACTAATTTAAAATCAAAAGTAGTTGCTGTCGTTAAGCCTGTTACAGTTGCCGCTGTTGAGCTTTGATCCAATGCTGCGGATGTAGCGGAATCCGTCCAGGTTGTTCCGCCATCTGTAGATTGTTGCACCTTAACTGCTGTTGCTCCCGTTGGCGCTGTAAAACTAAATGCTGCCGTTGTATCCGTTTTGCTTGTGTTTGCCAAGTCAGAGATCGGCGTTACCGTTGCATCTGTTGTTACATCTACTACGTTAGAGTTTCCTGCCTTAGATCCG
>NZ_JACVVD010000007.1 GCF_014534655.1 Paenibacillus sedimenti | reverse complement strand
ACAAGGCGATTCGGAAGTTTTACGGGAATATCTCCGAAGAGGAAGTCATCTCGATCCGGAAAAAAACGATGAAGGATATGATCTCGAGGTTGGTTTTTTTGTGATCTATTGGGATTTTGCAAGTGGGACTCGGATTAATCGGCATCTATTCCATACGGTTAGATTTATCAGGTGTATTCTGGTCGATCCTAGACATCAACAGAGATGGAACCCCTTAATTTTTCATTTTTTTGCTTACGAAGACAAAGGGAGGCTTGGTGGATTATTAAGAAAATTGCCGTCATTGGAGCAGGAATCAGCGGACTCGCCGCGGCTTATCAGCTGCAGAAGAGAGGATATGAGGTTATTGTATTTGAGCGAACTAATCTACCTGGAGGGAGAATGCGAACGGATAGTATCGAGGGCTATACTTGGGATGCAGGAGCGCAATTTATGATAGATTCTTATAACTTGATGAAGGATTTAATGAAAGAGTTGGGATTATGCGAGCATATGACGTATGTAGATCCGGTACAGGCCATTGTTTTGGGTGATGCTGAGATCTACCGTTTCCCTTCCTTTTCCTTGTCGGGACTCCTACGGCACCCCAAGTTGGACATTCGGTCAAAGTTGGTAATATGGAAACTAGTTTATCAAGGGAATTTAAATAGAAAATATATGGATTTTGACCGACCTGAACGCTTGGCACCGCTTGATGACTTGCGGGATTTATCATGGTGGCGAAAGAAAACAACCGACGATCTTGTGGATTGGCTATTACATATCCCAACTTCCTCATTATTTTTTTGGTTGGAAAAAGAAACCCCCTGGTTCTACGCATTATTTAATCTTCTGGATAAAAAGGCACAAAGAATCTTTACACCAAAAGGTGGAATGGGCAGCATCCCGAAAGCGCTCTCACAGAGGCTGGACATCCAGTATAATGTTTCTGTTGTTTCTGTGGAATCCGTAAAATCAGACAAGGTAAAGGTTACGTGTAAATCGAATTTGCAGCAATCGGAGCAGCTGTTCGATCGGGCAATCGTTGCTGTGCCTGCTGAGATTGCAATGAAGATGATTCCGAACCATTGCCGAGAATTAGGAGAAGAACGATCCAGATATTTGGCGGAAACCAGATATGTAAGTAATCTGACGACAGCGATCGGATATAACGATCTTCCTGAAACGTCTGCTTATGGTATCGGTGTTCCATTTAAATTACATTCCCCTTTGGCATCTATAGGATGGGAACATTTGAAGGGACAAGAGCGTGTACGCAGACATAATGGGTTAGCTGTTGCCATGCCCACTCATGAATACTGCCAAAATAACTGGGGTAGCGACAGCGAAGGAATCTCTGGAGAATTGATAGATGCGGTAAACAGATATTATCCCGGTAGTAAAGATGCAGTTGAATTTTCACACGTTTATCGTTGGAAGTACGCCATGCCAGTGATGTACCCTGGGAGGACAAACCAATTACAGAGAGCACTGGAGGCAAAGCAACCTCAAGGTTCAAAAGTTTTTACCTGTGGAGATTACTGGGCAGGTCCTTGCACGGAGCATGCCTTGGTCTCGGGATATCGGGCAGTGCAGGAAGTCGTAGATAGTTTATATAACGAATAATCGTTATGTTTCGGTAACCTGGATTGTAGGGAAGGCTGCTAATACGATGAGGTAAGCGGGTACGTTTGAAGGAGGACGGCATAAACTAGAATAATCATAAATTAAGAGTGGTGCTGCCGGATGGGATATACGGTGCAATATATACCTCTAAGCAAGATAAAGTCTGGGTTAATCGCCAAATCAACAAAGCGTAGCAAAGAGCTTCACAAAGTCGCACAGGATTGCATGCAGTTGTTGATCGTCAGGAAAAGCCGAAAAGAAGGTGGCTACGTCATAGTAAGCGGAATTAATCACTTGGAGTACTACAAAAGGTATTCAAAGAAAAACGTAGTACCCTGTCTGGTAGACGAAGGAAAAATTTCATCGACTTTTGTATCGCTATTGAACCGTTTTCAAAAACGCAAGCTGCCCTATGAACTGCCATACACCAACACGGATCAGATCGCCGGCAACAGTTGGTCCATCATCCGCTCGTTTCTGAAGCAGGATTTCCGGTTCAAAAGGTTAACTCGCCGAGAGCAGCTTAAGGTGCTTCGACTCGGAATTCAATATAAGAAAACGACGATACGATCCATGAAAGCGAAGGTGGATGAGCTCTCTAAAAGGTAAAAGCGAATCATCTAATTATTCAATACAACATGGTGAGGAGCTGCCGCAAGGACAGCTCCTTTATGTGACTAATGATAGCGGGAAATCAAAAAAGAACCTGGGTAGTTTTATCAGGTTCTTTCATATTGAATATAAACAGACACGATGATATAATCAGATTACGACTTCAATAATTTACATAGACGTAATTATTGCATCCTACACTTTAAGTGTACCATGCCGGTAAACTCTTGTCAAATGTTTTTTCTCAATTTAATGGTTAGGAGAGATATTGAATGAGTTCTTTGGTTCTCGATTTTCAGGAAATGGAAAAAACTCAGCTTTGGCT
The DNA here is from genome assembly GCF_014534655.1 of Paenibacillus sedimenti. Lineage (GTDB taxonomy): Bacteria > Bacillota > Bacilli > Paenibacillales > NBRC-103111 > Paenibacillus_E > Paenibacillus_E sedimenti. Next base: position 347,285 of record NZ_JACVVD010000007.1, on the reverse strand, counting down.
CGTTGGCGGAAAAGGGTTGAATTTAGGGGAATTATCAAAAATTCAAGGGATACAAGTACCGGAAGGATTTTGTGTTACAACAGTTGGGTACCAAAAAGCCATCGAACAAAACGAAACGTATCATGCTTTGTTGGATCGACTAACCATGCTAAAAGTAGAGGATCGAGACCAAATCGGTGAAATCAGCAGGAAGATTCGAAAAATCATAACGGAAGTAGAAATCTCTTCCGATGTTGTGAAAGCAGTTGCTCACTATCTCTCCCAATTTGGCGAGGAACATGCTTATGCAGTGCGTTCTAGCGCGACTGCTGAAGATTTGCCGCATGCCTCATTTGCCGGTCAACAAGACACCTATTTAAATATCATCGGCAAAGAAGCGATCTTGCAGCATATCAGCAAATGTTGGGCTTCCCTATTTACGGATCGCGCGGTAATCTACCGTATGCAAAATGGCTTTGACCACAGTCAAGTTTATTTATCCGTTATCGTTCAAAGGATGGTTTTCCCACAGGCTTCAGGGATTTTATTTACCGCTGATCCGATTACTTCTAACCGAAAGCTGCTATCAATCGATGCCAGTTTTGGACTTGGAGAAGCACTGGTCTCCGGCTTGGTATCTGCCGATTGTTATAAAGTACAGGAAGGGGAAATCGTCGAGAAGAGGATAGCAACCAAAAAAATGGCTATCTATGGACGGAAAGAAGGCGGAACAAAGACACGGCAGATCGATCCTGACCAGCAAGAGACTCAAGCCCTAACTGAAGAACAAATTTTACAATTAGCACACATCGGAAGAAAGATCGAAGCTTATTTTGGTTGCCCGCAAGATATCGAATGGTGTTTGGCACACGATACATTTTATATTGTCCAGAGCCGGCCAATCACGACTTTATTCCCCATCCCTGAAGCGAATGATCAAGAAAATCACGTTTACGTATCTGTCGGCCATCAACAAATGATGACTGATCCCATGAAACCACTGGGATTGTCTTTTTACCTGTCAATTACTCCTGCACCTATGCGTAAAGCTGGCGGAAGGTTGTTTGTTGATATTGCACGTATGCTGGCTTCCCCAGTCAGCAGGGAAACTTTATTAGAAACCATGGGACAACACGATCCGCTCATGAAAGACGCACTCATGACCATCATAGAGCGAGATTTTATAAAATTGTTACCAAATGATCAAACAGCACCGATTCCCAGCAGAAGCAATATGGATATGCTGGCACAAATCGAAATCGATCAGGCAATCGTTTCCGATTTGATTAAGAAAAGTCAAACATCGATAGAAGAGTTAAAACACAACATCCAAACGAAATCAGGATCGGATTTATTTGATTTTATCCTAGAAGATATCCAGCAATTAAAGAAGATTTTATTTGATCCACAAAGTTCGCGTGTGTTTATGGCTGCTATGGATGCTTCATCATGGATCAATGAAAACATGAACAAGTGGTTAGGTGAAAAAAACGCAGCAGATACGCTCTCTCAATCCGTACCCAACAACATTACTTCGGAAATGGGTCTGGCGTTATTGGATGTCGCGGATGTGATTCGTCCCTATCCGGAAGTCATTGATTATTTAGAGGATGTAAAAGATGATAACTTTTTGGATGAACTGGCTAAGTTTGATGGAGGAAGGGAAACCCAAGACGCTATCTATGATTATCTCAGCAAATACGGAATGCGATGTACCGGAGAAATCGATATTACGAAAACTCGTTGGAGTGAAAAACCAATTACACTTGTCCCCATGATTCTTGGCAACATCAAGAACTTTGAGCCTAATGCCGGCAATCGTAAATTTGAGCAAAGGCGCCAGGAAGCTTTGGAAAAAGAACAAGAGTTAATAGATCGATTGAAGCAATTACCGGATGGTGAACAAAAAGCCAAAGAAACAAAACGAATGATCGACCTCATCCGGAATTTCATCGGTTACCGGGAATATCCAAAATACGGTTACGTTAGTCGCTACTTCGTTTATAAGCAGGCTTTACTGAAAGAAGCCGAACAACTCGTACAAGCGGGCGTTATTCATGAAAAAGAAGATATATACTATCTCACTTTTGAAGAACTTCACGAAGTCGTACGCACAAACAAACTTGATGATCAGATCATCAACAAACGAAAAGTGGATTACAAATTTTTCGAAAAACTAACTCCCCCGCGTGTCATCACGTCTGATGGTGAAATCATTGCAGGAAAGTACAATCGAGAAAATATCCCAGCCGAAGCTATTGTAGGTCTATCTGTTTCTTCCGGAGTGATAGAAGGAAGAGCGCGTGTCATTTTAAACATGGAAAATGCCGATCTGGAAGATGGAGATATATTAGTCACCTCCTTTACTGACCCTGGCTGGACACCATTATTTGTATCCATAAAAGGTCTAGTCACCGAAGTTGGCGGACTGATGACCCATGGAGCCGTTATCGCTCGTGAATATGGCTTGCCGGCAGTTGTCGGAGTAGAAAATGCTACCAAACTGATAAAAGATGGGCAACGAATTCGCGTGCATGGAACAGAAGGGTATATCGAAATATTGTAATGGCTGAATGCGTCAAGTAAGAGCCTCTGTCATAAATTTGGAGACGATAGTGGAGGAGTGGCTTTGAAGTTGCTTCTTTTTGGAGTTTATGAAGTATCATGCAGAATAAACCTCTGAGTATCGCCGTATTTATTTTCGGAATATTCAAAATATGATTGAACATTACGCCATTGAGCTAACCGGTACAATAGTTTAGCGATCCAGGAGCAGTTTGCCGCCGTGGCAGCTGCTCCTTCTTTCATTAAGCGAAGGGCAGTTTACGCTAATACGGGTGGCAGTAGAATTTAACTAAACACAAACATTCCGTTGCCCAATATTTTCCTGTCACGTATCCTTAAAGTATTCTTTTTAGAGAGCGAGTGATTAAGATGAGAAGCACTAAATTTGTTGGAGACGCTATTATTTTCGAGGCACGGAAGGGATAATTGCTTTGACTTCCCCTTTCGTGTTAAGCCCAATAACGGAGGGAAAGCACATATGTCTTTCAATAATTACGGTGAACTTTGTACGCAGGTCTATGATCTGACAAAGAAAATTGGACAATCACTCAACGGTGATATCGAGTATTACAGCGAAAAGCTTAGGCATTGCAATGGGCGTATTCTGGAGGCAATGGTGGGTTCTGGGCGAGTTATCATTCCTCTTCTTGAATCAGGACTTATTGTGGATGGCGTGGACTACTCTCCTCACATGCTGGCTTCTTGCCGAAAACGATGTGAAGAGCGTGGATTAAGACCCGAATTATATGAGTCGAACTTACAGGAGCTTTCTTTGCCTCATAAGTATAAGGCTATCATTGTCCCTGCGGGCTCATTTTTGTTGATTGAAAAACGGGAAGAGTCGATGCTGGCTTTACATCGATTGTATGATCATTTGGAATCTGGCGGTCGATTGATCCTTGATCTGTTTTTGCCGGACAATAATTTCAACAGTTCCGATCTTGGACGATGGGGCGGGTCTGCAACACACCACTTGCCTAATGGGGATATTATTACGATGGAAAGCAAGTGTGTCGAAGCAGATTTATTCTTTAATCAATACCGTGTCAACTACTTAAAATACGAAAAGTGGCGTAATGGAGCATTGGTTCAAACGGAACTGCAGCGGTTTGCACTACGCTGGTACGGGGTTGAGGAGTTTATTTACATTCTTGAAGACATTGGGTTTTCAAATGTAACCGTCTGTGCAGATTTTAAGGATGGAAAAAAGCCGACCGGTAACCATCAGAGATTTATTTATCAAGCAGTTAAGCCTTGAAGAAGCAGCCCCCCGTAAAAAACTGATTCGGGGGGCTCATTGAACTAAACGAAGAACGATAGTTGAGGAGCTTACTTAGCGGGAGCTCTCTTTTCGTTTTATGGAACGTATCAATAACCTATAAATAAAGTATGACAGACTGTTGTCATACTTTATTTATTATTATGGATTTTGTGATTATCCCAATATGGATGGCTTTTGGAAGTAGTTCGAAGCTATGGGATTTATAAAGGAGTAATAGCAAAGTTGAGGAGGAGCTAATTGACGAGAGCAGAGTCAGTCCAAGATATTTCAGGTCTTCACAATTTTAAGCAAGCTGCACATAAATATCGACATCTACAGAAGATTGTAAACCGGCCCAACATCAAGTCTATCTCATAGGGAGAGTCAGCCATGATCAAATCCATATCCGCGTTGCCGCCAGGCATCCGACACCTTGCCCTTCTCATTTTCATCTACCATGCCGGAGCTTCCTTCATATGGCCCGTCTACATGCCTTATATGAACCAAGAGCTAGGCATTTCGCTTACGACCGGCGGCACGCTGCTGTCCATTCATTTTGCCATGCAGTTTGCGGGCAACGTGACAGGAGGCATTCTATTCGATCGGTGGAAAGCCAAAACGACGATCGTTCTTTCATCCGCCGTTCCATTGGCATGTACGGTCGCGATCGGTATTGGAGGCAGCCTCGAGGCTTTTATCGCATGTTTCCTCCCGCTCGGATTTTTCAGCGGATTTTTCTATGCAGTCACGAACGCATGGGCCACGAGATTGCATCCGTCCGGCGGGCGGTCGAACAGCAATATGGTATACGTCGCTTTAAACGTAGCGGGAGCGTTAGGGACCGCCTTAGGAGGGACGGCATACGCCGTCTCCCACTCTCTCGCCTACTGGGGCAACGCGGTGTTCCATGTCGTATTTCTGCTATTGTTTTTCGTTTATTTCCGTAAACATTCTTTATCCGTCACCGCGCATAGGAAGAACGATCCGGCATCCGCCCTTCAACCGGCTGGCATCCCGTCACTGGCAAAGTGGATCGCACTGGGGACCCTCAGTACCGGCCTCATGGTCACTTGGTTTATGTACATGCAGTGGCTCACCATCATCCCGACCCTTTTTCAAAACATCCATTTGCCTTCCTATTCCTATAACCTGCTTTGGACAATCAACGCGATCATTGTCGTACTGGCCCAACCGCTGTTGGCATGGGGAATCCGCAAATGCCGGCTATCCCTCAAAGCACAGTTGCTTTGGGGCGGCCTCATCTTCGTCGTCTCTTCCCTTGTGACGGCCCAAGCCAGTGGATATGCCGGTTTTGTCGTGGCCATGGTCATCATGACGTTCGCCGAAATGCTGGTCTGGCCGAGTGTTCCCGCGCTTGCCTCCGATTATGCCGAGCCGGGCCGGGAAGGAACCGTACAAGGTTTGGTTGCGGGAGGGCCAACCTCCGGTCGCGTGCTGGGGCCAGTCGTGGGCGGAATGCTGTTCGAACAAACCGGTTCCTCGGCGTCCCTTTACGCTTCAACTGTCTTTGCCGCATTGGGGGTCGCATGCTTTATCGTATTCGTACTCCTTGCCGGAAAAACAAAAAACTTCAATAGAGCCCGTTGGTTTTCGAAGTAAAAATTATCTATTTTTCTCAGCTTGGTCAAGAAGCCCAGAAGGGCGATAAGAACGCCTATATTCAACTATTCGGGCAATTCGAGTCGGACATTTGCTCGAGGAATCCATGGCGGAAGCACCACTAGAGTAAGAGGCCGCTGCAGAACTTACTGTTCATTTTTCGCGCCTTCCACTAGGATGTGTGCTAATATGGATTAAAGTGAGGTGAGGACGCGAGTATGATCCAAGCGGCTGAGAACATAAGAAAGAGCCCCCTTTCATGGAGACTAATTTTCGGCTTGAAGCTCATCTTTGATTTAGCTTTAACCGGTGTTTTTTATTTTGAACATTCGATTACGATTTTTTGGAGACTGGGCTTTGTTGTGATTTCACTGCTGATGTTCCTTTGGATCAATTTATATTATCTCAACAGGAAGAAACGGCAGAATTGGCTTCTTCACGTCCTCCTCATCGATTTCCTGGTATCCGCTGCTTACGGCTATGTTTATATTAGCGGGGATTTTCCGAATCATTTATTCATAGGGATTACCGCCCTGGCGATTCTAATGTTAGTCAAGAGCACCCGAATGCTGGTCATTACCTGTATCTTGCTGCTTGCCGTATATGTTGTAACGATGGGCAGCATTGATTGGTATTTATATAATCAACTCCATAAAACCGGCTATTTTGTTTCCTGTTCGTTTATTATATTCGCGGGTATCGTGAGCGCTGTAATCCAGCATTATCAACGCGCTCGCGAGAATGCGATGCAGCTGTATGCCCTGTTGATGCAGTCTCATGAGCAGCTGCAGGAATATGCACTCAAAACGGAAGAGTGGGCAGCGGCCAGGGAAAGAGTGAGCATTGCGCGGGATATTCACGATACGGTGGGTCATAAATTAACGGCACTACTGGTTCAAATGCAGTTGGCTCGCAAGCTGAGCGGGTCGGATTCCTCACGCAGTCAGCAAATCTACCTGGAATGTGAAGATTTAATCAGATCGTCCCTGCAGGAGGTCCGGCTGTCCGTAAGGGCCATTCGAGATGAACCTGCGGGATCCACCTCCCTGCATGACAGCCTCGAAAAGCTGAGTGCAGAGTTTACCAAATTCACCGGAGTACAAACCGCTTTTGAAATAAAGGGGGTTCCCGTCTCTCTGCCCCGCAATCTCCAGTTAACGGCTTATCGCATTGTTCAGGAATCCCTTACAAATGCGCAGAAGCACGGTCATGCCAAAAATGTGAACGTTTCATTAGCCTATTCGGAGAGCGGATTTTCGCTGAGCATACGTAATGACGGTGTGGTTCCTGATGAACTGAAACCGGGCTTTGGGCTAATCAGTTTGCAGGAAAGAGCGAGGGAGTGGAATGGAGAGGTGCGATTTTACCTGGATCGGAACGAAGGATTTGCTGTCGAAGGAGCATTTCCCTATTCTGCAGCTGAAAGGGAGCGTGTCCATCATTGAAAATTCTGATCGTAGATGACCAGCGGCTCATGAGAGAGGGTCTGGCCGCCCTCATCGGTCTTGAACCGGGTATGGAAGTGGTTGGGACGGCAGTGGACGGGAGAGATGCCTATGCCAAAGCGCTGGAATGGCGGCCGGACGTGGTGCTGATGGATATCCGAATGCCGGGAATGGACGGTGTGGAAGGAGCCCAGTTGATCTTAAAGCATTTACCTGACACCAAGATCCTGATTCTGACCACCTTCGATGACGCTGAGTTAATAATGCGGGCCTTGGAAAAAGGCGTCCATGGCTATTTGTTGAAGGATATGCCATCCGAGGCGATCGTTAGTAGCATTCAAACCGTTTATAACGGCGGAACGGTGCTTCAATCCGATATAACGGCCATGCTGCTGAATGAGCTTAAAAAAATGTCGGAATGGAACATGGATAATCCAAATCTCCTCAGCACAAACGAACCTGCCGCTTTGGGGGTTCTGACCGAACGTGAGAAAGAGATCCTCGCCTTATTGGGTCAGGGATTAAATAATAAAGAGATTGCAGGCATACTTGTCATCACGGAAGGCACAGCGAAAAACCACGTTTCGAACCTCATAGCCAAGCTTGGTCTGCGAGACAGAACACAGGCTGCACTCTTTTCAGTCCGTCATCAAGCATACAATCAATAAGGGCATGACTTTTGGCATAGAGCATGAGATCCATCATGCTTTAGCGATCAAACGTTCTGCCTTTTTCTTTGTGAATTCATGACTTTTCACAGCTTTGCCCGCGTCCAATTCCAGCTAAAATCAAATTACAGGAAAATCAAAAAACGAAACGAGGAGATATCAAGATGAAAAACATCAAAATCACTTACTGGATCATTACGGTTTGCACGCTCATAGGATTCGCAATCAGTGCCTTCAATGAGATTGCTCATTCGCCCAAAACTTTCATGGAAACTACCCAGCTGCTAGGCTACCCGGCCTACTTCCTGACTCTTCTTGGAGTGGCAAAAATTATGGGTATCATTGTTCTGCTGGTTCCCAAATATTACAGGCTGAAAGAATGGGCGTATGCCGGCCTGACTATTGACTGTATTGCTGCCTTTTGGTCCGAGATGGCTGTCGGCAATCCCATGGGAAGTATAAAGTCCGTCGTGGTCTTTATGTTTGTTATGCTATCATATTACCTGCTGCTGAAAATGGAGAGAGGCATGAACGAAAGCTATGAGAATGGGCAAATGGTAACCAAGACTCAACAAAAAGTCGTCTGAACAACGCTTACGACCGGCATGATCGTATTCAGGGTCTCGTTAATTCGCTTTTACAGAAAAACCCTCCGAAGGAGGGTTTAGACGCCTATCATGGGGGTTTAAAGATAGCGCTGTCTGACCGTTTCTATTTTTTGTTTTATATAATCTATAGCTTCTGCAGGTTCCACAATCATTGCTTCTCCCCCCAGCTGCCAAACCAAATCTACAAAAAATTCTATTTTCTGAGCAGGAATCCGAATTCGCAGGGTTCCTCCTCCGTCTTCGTGAACTTCAATATGAGAACCGAACCAAACATTGGTTTCAAGGGAACGCACACCTTCCTCGCGTAACTCCACGATCAAATCGTACTGAAAATCAAAACGAGTCAAATCCGGTGTGATCCAATCAAATACCGATCTGCCGCTCAGATCCTGCCGATAAGGAAAGGCATTATTCAAACTGGCGAAGCCGATTCGATCCGCGCGGAAAAGACGGTACGTTCGACGCAGGAAGCAATAGGCCGGACAATACCAGTATCCTTCGCTCGAAAAGAGACCTACCGGTTGAATATCTCTTTGCGTTTCTCCATCACTGGATTTATATGTAATGGTCACTACATTGTTGTTCATGATCGCTTGAAGCAAGGTCTGGAGGCAGTCCGCGGACATCGTACGACGAGGGTTCCAGATCACTACCCGGTTCCTGAGCCGGTCGATTTGCTCCTTGGCGTCGATAGGCAAATAATGGTAAAACTTATGAATCGCAGAAGCCGCACTTTCATCAAAAGGAACTGAGCCGAAATACTGCAGCGATTGGCAGGCAAAAAACACGGCAACCGCTTCGTTTTCTGAGAAGGCAATCGGCGGCAGCATCCTCTCCTGAAGCAGACGATAACCGCCGCCGCGGCCCTGCACCGTGTAGATAGGAAAGCCGACTTCGCTAAGCTCCTGCAAATCTCGGGTAATCGTGCGCGGAGATAAGCCAAACTCGTCGGCAAGCTCCCTGACTGTAAACGACTTTTTTGCGTTGATCACCATCATTAATCGAATTAATCGCTGTGATTTTATCAAAATAACCTCATCCCTCGCCGCACATTTTCTTCCATTTTACCACGGTAAATAAGCCAAGATCTGACTTATTTGCGTGCTATAGTCATATCCGTAACAACTCTTGCACATATAGAAAGGATGAGAGAAGATGAATCTGGAAATTTTCCGCATTAAGGACCTTCTTTTTGAAGAAATGGAGCTTGCGCTTACTACGACCTGTTCATTGCTCTCCCTGATCAAAGAAGATCAATGGGAGTATCGCCCAAACGAGAATATGCGGAGTTTAATCGAGCTTGCCCGTCATCTTGTTCATGTGCCCGCACAAGAGCTGGCCATCCTGCAGGAACAGTCCATGGAGCAAGTAAGAAGTCTTGTCATATCCGTAATGCATCTAAAAGATGCTGCCGCCTTGTCGGATGTCATGCATCGCGGAGTTGCTGCGTTAAAAGACTACATGAATTCCTTGGATGAAACAGAGCTGCTTTACAAATCAACCGCCCCGTTCTTTGCCAAACATCAACCCGCTGTTCAGTTCAAATGGCTGATGGAGATCACGACGCATCTCTATCACCACCGGGGTCAAATGTTCACCTACATGAAGCAGCTGGACCTACCGGTTTCCATGCGAGATCTGTACGGCCCGGTATCGGATTCCTGGACACTTTAATCTTGATGGGAATTGGTTTCAAGAATGAGAAATGATTATTAAGCTATCGGGTACGATAGCTTTCGGTCTGATTTGAGCAGCGGAAGAAGGAAAATGAATAAAGAAAACCGCCCTTCACCTTGACAAGAAGGTAAGCTGAAGGGCGGTTGTTCGTTGTAGAGGAGAGTATCATAGAAAATGTGGGTTGTCCCTAGCCGACGTAACTATTTACGCCGGTTTTCTTTCTTCGAAATTACGCGCCAACCTTTTTCTTATAAGTACCCATACGAACATAAACGGGATATAAGCGTAAATAAAATATAATCCGAAGGTTGAGTACCATTCGGAGACCCTTTCAATATTTCTGTGGCCCGCAATGAAATAATTCAACGTCACAATCGCAATTAGAAAAACAATCAAACTGTGTCGCTGTCCAAGGCGAAAAGCGGTTTTCATTCCGCGGCAAGCCACCCATAAGTATATGCAAATACCGGCAACCATTTTGATAAACCATAATGACACGAAAAAATATTCAAGTCTCTGGAGCAGCGGTACTTCAAAGATACTGATCATTTCTATGGTCGGCCATACGGAATGCCGCAGCTGACCTTCGCTGAAAAACATAAATGCCAAGATTAAGATTATTAAATATAAAAAGGTAACAAAGATCATGATCATATGCGCCCATTTTTGCGACTTTGCCGGTGTTTTGATAAACGGATAAAATAAGAGAAGCGTCTCGAACCCCAAATATTCAATCACCATGCTTTTCGAAGAGAGTAAAATATCGGTTGCCGAATGGTTCAGCAGCGGCAGCAAGTTTAATGGATGCAAGAACGGAAAGCTCAGTAAGACTTCCGGAAAAATAGAAGCAAGGGAAATAAACGTCGCCCAAACGCTGATTCCTGTAACCGACCGGAATCCGCCGGACACAGCATAGTATACAAGCAGTGCGATAATGATACTGAGGGGCAAAATGTTCATTACCGGAAAGAACCAAACTTGAACGATTTCCATATAGGCTTTTAATTTAACAAATGCCCCGTAAACAAAATAAAGAACAACGGCCGAGTTTACAATGTTGCCCCAAAATTTCCCGAAAAGCGTATGGTTAAGTGTGATTATTTCTTGACCGTCACGATGTGAGGCTAATATTGTATAAATCATCCATATGACGAGATGTATGCTAATCCCCGTCAAAATAACGGATATCCATGCGTTATAACCGGCATGCTCACTTAATTTCCTTTGGTAAGCCAGAACTCCAACTCCCACAATGCTGACATAAAGAGGAAACATGATTAAGTAGGGAGATATCATGTATTTTTCGCTGATTTCATTGCTCACTGCACATGCCGCCTCCCTTTACATGGCTGCCTTCACTGGCCGGCACCGGTCTGGACAATGATAACTTTAACGCTTACTGTCGTTTTTAATGCCTCATAATGATCTTCAAAATCTCGAGCCTCCCATTGATACGATCTGCTTCTTATTAGATCGCCAAAGCCCACCGGGTCCACATTATTTCTTTTGCAAAACGATATTAAATTTTGAATTTCATTTTCAAAATAGTCTTCCATCCTTTTCTCAAGCGATGCAAGCTGATCCTCCGATGTAAGATCCATCCATTCAGGAACATCTCTAACGGATGCGTCCACTTTTAACTGGATGGAAACGGATGCCGGAGGTCCGACGCTAATCACCTTCAATCTTGATTTAGAACCGATACTGTTCATTAAGAAGTAATCGCCGCGTTCTTGTTTCGGTCCCTTCACAGGAACCATGACGCTCCCATTCTTGGAGTTACCCAGCAGCATCTTCAATAGGAATGCATCCCTTATACTGATTTTGGTTTTGAATTGATCTCCTTTGAACAAAGCTAAACCGTCGATTTTGATTTCTCCGCGTTCTACTGTGAAATACGGTAAGAAGACATCTCGCCCCTCGCCGTAAAAATTAAAAACCGTTACGTGAAGGTTCGTCATCGGCAAATTTCCGTTCCTAATATTATTCTCGATCATATCGAATAAAAAATAAGGATCCCGTTTGTTTTCGGTTACGTTCAAGATTTCCAAAGCGTCTCGATCCGCTACGCCGAGGTGCATTCTGGATGATATGACTGGATGGCGCATCATAGTGTCCGTTACTATTTTGATCCCTTTGCGCGCGTACGTTTCTCCAAACAACGTCATTCTCACCTGTCCATATTCATTCGGGAAGTCAAGTTTCGTTCTTAGCCTTGGCGAACTGTCGTAAATGGTGTTCGACTCCGTCACGAAAAACTCTAACTTCGATTTTCCTTCTTCGTAATTGGCAATAAGAGCAGCGTTTCGTACTCCATTCTCGACGGCATCGTAACCGACGGTTTGGACAAGTTTAATACTATTCACAATTTTTTGATTGCCGCACGCGGTCATCAATGTAATTAGAACGATAAACAGAAAAGTTGTTCTCAACTCCATATTCCCGCTTTCTCCATCATTCATCGTCAAAATCGTTCTTCTTTCGTTTAACCGGCTCAGGGATGTACCTAATTAAAGAATGTGGCCTTAAGGACCGAAACCTTTTATTAATAAATTGAAACGACGGACGTATAAAGCTATCCCTAAAACCCTGCACCCGTAAAGGATATATGGGCACCGTATAAGGAGTGCCTAATGAAGTCAAACGGGTAATATGGACGAGCAGAAAACCAATCGCGATAAACATGCCTATCCCGCCCCATATGGCTGTCATCACGATCATGGGGAAACGTAAAAACCGTATCGCATTCGACATCTTATAAATCGGCGTCGCAAACGAGGCCAACGCCGAAAAGGCGACGATGATGACCAAAATATGGCTTGTCAAACCGGCTTGGACCGTAGCTGTTCCAATAATAATCCCTCCTACGATACCTAAGGTTTGACCGATCTTGGTCGGCAATCTGGCGCCGGCCTCCCGGAGAAATTCGATTGTTATTTCCAGGAAAAGCACTTCGATTAAAGGGGGGAACGGGACATTTTTTCTGGAAGAAATTAGCGGTTCCAACAAATCCCTTGGGATGACCTCATAATGGAAAGTAGTTATGGCGATATACATGGACGTTGCAAATAAAGAAAAAATAACCCCGAAAATTCGAATCGTCCTAAAAAATGAACCCAAGATCCAAGGCAAATAATAATCTTCCGGGGAAATGAAAAAGTCGAACAATGTTGAGGGTCCCGTAATAAAATAAGGCGACCCGTCGCTAATGAACGCAACTTGCCCGCTGATCAGGGCATACACGACCCGGTCTCGGCGTTCCGTAGTCAAAAATAACGGGAAGGGCGTGGACGAGTTATCCGAGATGAATTGGTCCAAAATGGATGAATCAAAGACCACGTCATAGTCGATTTGTTTCAGCCTTTGCTCTGCGGTTTGAACGATCTGTTCATTGGTCACCCCGTCGATGTAAATAATGGCGACTCTTGTTTTGGATGTTGATCCAATGGTTATTTCTTTTACAATTAAGTTCGGGATGTTGATTTGCGCTCTTAACAAACGTATGTTGATATCAAGGTCCTCGACAAACCCTACCTTCGGTCCGACAACGCTGAACTCGTTTTCGGTATTGTTCTCTTTTCGCAACCCTTCTTTATTCCCGACACTAACCAGCATGCATTTCTGATCGTGTTGATCAAGCTCAACAATTGCATATCCTTTGAATAGTTTCGCTTGAATGTCTTCAACCTTATCCGTTATCTCTAAGTCATCAATCGCAATCCATTCTTTTATATTCTCAAGCTGGCGGAGTTCGGAGAGCAATGCGCGATTTTGCAAGGCAAGAATTACATTTGACTGCAGTACCTTCCCGTCGACTAATGTTTTGAAATATGAGATGCTTACTTGTTGACCGGCAATAGAAATATGAATGGTTTTAAAGTCGCTCGATTTTCTGGAGAGATTCTTTAATTGGTCGAAGTCCTTAAAGTCCGTTTTCAGCTTTTTCATAATATTTTCAGCCCATACTTTAATTTGATAATGATATTTTTACCGCAATAACCATAATTATTCTCCTTTGTTTTTCGAAGGTCAGCTAGTAAGGGGCCTAACAATTTTTCAATAATATTTAATGGTGACACAAATATTCATATCATTGTCGTCCTGCTGATTAAGCTAAACGGGCAGTTTACGCTGATGAGTTTTTCAATGAAATTCAAAAAAGCTCTGACCGCACGAATGCAGAATCAGAGCTTTTCTTCTCAGCCGACTTCAACAGCCGTTCTTATTATCCAGTGAACAATGTTCCCCTGCTGTATTTTGTATAAAATTCGTGCGAGCCAGGCGCTCTTCAAGCTCCTCGATGCCCATAGCTCCACCAAGTGAGGCTGGTGCCTCGGAGTAAAACCCGCCACGTGCTTTACTGTAGCCCGCGCAGACTTCATCAAAGTAAAGCATCTCGGGGTAAATAGCTATCCTACTCTACTTCTCCGTAACGCAAAAGATCTTGCTCAAACGTTCTATAACGATCGCGGTAACATCGTGACCAAATGGTCAGGAACATCAACAATCATGGGTATGCTTAAAAGTGCTGGTTTGGTTAAAATCAAACCTGGAATTGCAGGGGCTGAGTTAGCTCGGGGGTTGTCTGACATCACCTTGTTTGATGTATACAAAGCAGTGAATGTAGTAAACGAAAATGAATTATTCAGCATCCATGAAAATCCGAACCCAGATTGTCCTGTGGGCAAGCAATTGCAAGAAACGATTGAACCCATATTTATTTTAGCCCAATCAGCTTTAGAGAAGGTTCTCCAGGGAGTTACCATAGAAGATGTTGTTAATAATCTTTATAAAAGATGATAAATAAAGAACAATTTCGGCGATTTCCTCCAGATGCATCTGTGACGGATTCTCCGGAGGAGATCAGCCATGTATCCACTAAGGGCAGAATGGTTTTCGGAAGACTATTACATTAACGGATACGTTACTTAAATAGGGATCACCGGCTGCGGCGCAGTCAGCAGATCCCTTTTTCCTTTGCTGAACGGGCAGTTTAGTTATAATTGTTCTCTATAAGCAATGACTTGTAACATTTTGTTATTATTAGGGGAGTAGCTCCCATAACTAACAGGCAAAAATCTGCAATGGATAACGCACTGAAAAGCGAGGAATGAAACCTTATGACTCAGGAAGAAGTGTTAAAAGGCGGTAATGTAAATCACATAGTCCGTATGGCGAACACTGTTCGCCGCCCTATAGGTTATTGGAGTGCAAGTGTTCATGAACTGCTCAAGCATTTGGAAAAACAAGGCTTTGAGGGAGCACCAAGATTTCTCGGACTCTGGTCGTGAAATATTGACATTTATTTCTGGAGAAGTTGCAGGAAACGATTATCCAAAACTTGAACCGTACATGTGGTCGAACGAAACACTTGTGGGTTTGGCACGCCTTTTGCGTCATTTCCATGATGCGACTAAAGCGTTCTCTCCCAATACTGAGGACAGATGGCAGCTTAGCTATGCCGACGATGCCGAGCACGAAGTGATCTGTCATAATGACGCAGCGTTGTATAATGTTGTCTTTCAAATGGGGGAACCTGTGGCGCTGATTGATTTTGACATGGCAGGCCCAGGTCCGCGTATGTGGGACATCGCGTACACCCTTTACACATCGGTTCCGCTTGCGAGTTTCGCACCTGACCATTCTTCTGGAACAACGGTAGCATACCAATATGAAATACACGCCGCAGAGCGACGTCGGCGAATTCATTTGTTTTTTGAATCTTATGGAATTCCCGTCTCTAATAATCTGCGACAGTGGATTATTCAACGGTTGATAGTACTGTGTGATACGTTGAGAAATGGTGCCGGCGACGGGAATCCAGCCTTTCAAAAAATGGTTGATGAGGGTCACTTGGCGCACTATGAGAGTGAGATTCGTTTTGTAACAGATCATTTCGAAGATTGGATATAGAAATCGAATATTCCTCTAACGAAGAACGTTAGTCATATGTAAAACCAAATTATCAAAGGGGGACAACATCATGAAGATAACGGATGTTCCGTTTTGTACAATTGACTGGAGTGAAATAACCGCTACTCAACATCCTGGAACTGAAGGGTTTGCATATTGGCGGACATTTGAGATGGGGAACATTAGAGTGCGAATGGTAGAATATACTCCTGGTTATATTGCAGACCATTGGTGTAACAGAGGCCACGTTTTGTTAGTACTAGAAGGTGAACTGTATACCGAACTTTTAGATGGAAGAGAATTTAAACTCACGCCAGGAGTCAGTTATCAGGTGGCTGATGATGCAAATCCACATAGATCTTATACGAACACTGGAGCAAAATTATTTATCGTAGACTAACAAGATGATAAATTCAACACCTAATAAAGGCTGCCGCACATCAGCTTTTGTTAAGCTATCGAAGAACGTTAGTTGGAAAAACAAGGAGCAGAGGCCGCGGCAATCTGCTCCTTGTTTATTGTTATAACCTAACACTACTCGTTACCCCATGTATAGCGAAAACTAAACAAACCTCATAATACGTAATATCTTTAGATACAGGAATGAGGAGAAGAGGATATTGAATTCTAAGACCTTTGGTGAAAATTCCACTGGCGGATCCCGTAACGGTAGTGAAGCAAAGGGTTATATCTTCAAAGAATGAATCTGGAGTGCAGGTCATTGTAGATGGCAAAGAGCAGCATATTTCTACAAAGCAAATCGGTATCGATCAAGAAAAATGGTTCGATCATTTGTATTTCGGCAACATTATTCGTTTTGAAATAAAGGATCATATGCTGATCTCTCGGCTACCAGGGCAGATTTCTCCGGGGGGGTTCATAGGCGAAGCTGTCATTCATTATGAGTTTCAAGAAAATCTGTTTGTTCCTTGGAAAGTTGAGTTCAATTTTTACTAATCAGACAAGTTCCTTCCAGTCCAAGGATATTGCGGGCCAATGGCACTCGATCATATTGAAGGCATTGTTATAGGGCAAGAGCGTTCATTGAAGTAACGGGAGACGTTTGTTCAGTAAATGTAATAAAATTGAAATCTTATTTTCATACAGCATTAATGAATCAAGCCTATAATAAAACTTGACCCCCTTTAAAATATAAAACTTAGACCCGCAGCCCGTTGCTGTGGGTCTCTTTTTGCCGTGTGCCCAAGCTAACGTGTAGCAAAGTTTCGTCGAAATCAGAATGAGAAGTGGGATCGGGACGGTGCTTTCGAACTTTTATGATGCCTAAATGTCGACAAAACAAGCGTTGTCCTCATCTATAATCTGACAAACATTAATCCAGTGTAAGCTTATAATGTATATAGATCAGAATCAAAAGTCCTGCTTCTCTTTAACAGATACTTGGGGAGGGATGGTAACATGGACAAACAGTTCATAAAGATGTTACACACGCTCAATCGTCGCGACGAATTGAGAGCAAGGCTAATGATTGAAGGTCTTAAACTCGCTCTCAAACGAAAAAAGGAATTAAGTTTATTAGGTAGGTTTTTTAATAATAAAAAGAAACCGATTAACGCTAAAGGATGGGACTAAATTTAATAAAAATCACGGAACGATGTAATCACTGCATGGGCAATGGATTCACGTGCATGGAACAGAAGGGGATACCGAAACATTGAAATGGCTGAATATGTCAAGTAAGAGCCTTTGTCGCTGTCCACCACGCCGAAAGCAATTGTGATACAAAGCACCCCAAATCAAATGATTTTGAATTTTTTTTTTTTTTGGTTGACATTAAAAGGTTGATCGGATATATTTGTTACATACCAACCGAATGTATGAAAGGAGGGGGCGAATGGCAAGAAATAAATATCCGGAAGAAACAATCAACCAAATCCTAACCGTGGCTCTTAACCTGTTCATTCAAAAAGGATACGAGCAGACCTCCATTCAAGATATCATCAACGAGCTGGGAGGGCTAACAAAAGGGGCTATTTACCATCACTTCAAGTCAAAGGAAGAGATCTTGCAGGCCGTCACCGAACATTTGTTCAAAGGCGTTGACGAGATGCTGTCCGGCGTAAGGGACGATAATGGGCTGAACGGTCTGGAGAAGCTCCGCAAGATTTCCCGCGTCTCTCTCGACAATCCCGCCCAAAACGAACTGGCATCGGCTGCGCCTAACCTCTTACGCAATCCGAAGCTGCTGGCGGCACAGATCGAGAACATCATCGAAAAAGCCGTACCCGTCTATATTCAGCCCATCATCGAACAGGGTATGCGAGACGGCTCGATCCGAACCGACTATCCAAGGGAGCTTAGCGAAGCGTTGATGATTCTCACCAACGTGTGGCTAAACCCGGCGGTCATCCAAGCTTCACCTGAGATGATGTTGCGTAAGGTAAGGTTTTTCGATGAAATATTGAAAGGCCTGGGGCTTGATCTGTTCGATGAGCAAATGTTTCAACGATACGAGGAACTGTTTCGTTTGTCAGCTAGAGAAGTCAGCATAGATAACTAAACTGCCGAAAGGCAGCTTATTTTTAAAGTCATACATACCATCGGTTGGTATGTATGGGCGATCCGGGTTCAAAGCGCGTTTTAGAAAACTTATTATAAGGAGATGTGAATGTTATGAATCAGAAATTGACAATGACCTCCCGCTCGCTGGAACGGCAAGTAGTGACAAACTTTAGCGCAAGCAACCTGGCGAAAAGCGATCTTGCAGGCGTTACAGCCCATAAAGGACAGTTTAAAGGCAGCGCGTTACACGGTTCCGACTTTTCTGGCGCGGATTTGACCGGCAGTACGTTCAAAGGCAGCGATGTACGCGAAGCCAATTTTGACGGCGCGAATCTGACGGACTGCAGCCTATCCGCGCTTGACCTGACAAATGCAAGCTTCAATAAGACGATCCTTGTACGAACCAATTTAATCAAGTCTGGGCTTGACGGAGCCAAATTCACAGGAGTAAGACTGACCGACGTCACGCTAACGATGACCGATCTTAGAAAAACGATTTTTGAAGGTTGTTTATTTGATGGGGTTGACTTCAAGTACTCCAATCTAAGCGGGAAGTGTTTGGACGGTCAGACGTTTATCGGCGTCAAGTTTGAAAAAGCGGCACTAACCGACGTTTCGTTCAAGGGCGCTACATTTAAAAATGTTTCTTTTCAGCCGGGGTTTACTTTGACTAAGAAGTACTATCGTATGATCAAAACCATCTGTTTTGACGGTGCAACGATGGATAAACTGACCTTTGCTCTGCTCAAAGGCATGGATGCCGATTTGTCAAAAGTTACAGTCGTTTAAGGGAGCTTGTCGAACATAAGAACGGTTTGACCGATTCGGATTCTTCTACAGTGAAAGAACAGAAGCGGATTCTTTGATAGAACCGCGGTTAATAAAAGAAAGGTGGAGAAAACATGCTGACTTTATTTAAAAATCGCGCCGTAGCATCGATCTTGAGCTCCAATGTACTGCTTCAGCTCGGCATTTGGATCCGAAATTTTGCCATCCTGCTTTACGTAACCGAAATCACCAATAACGACCCGCTGTACGTATCTCTCATCTCGGTAGTCGAATTCGCTCCGATCTTCCTCTTTTCGATCATTGGGGGCACGTTCGCGGACAGATGGCGACCCAAGCGGACGATGGTTATTTCAGACTTGCTTTCGGCGTTATCCGTCGGTGCCGTGCTGTTAGCGTTCATATGGGGGGACTGGAAGGCGATTTTTTTGGCGACGCTCGTCTCGTCCATCATGTCACAGTTTTCGCAGCCGTCGGCCTTGAAGCTGTTCAAGCAGCATGTTTCCGAAGAGCAGCTTCAAAGCGTTATGGCGATGTTCCAATCGCTTGTGGCGATTTTTATGGTGCTCGGTCCGATCATCGGAACGTTCGTCTATCAACGCTTCGGCATTGAAATTTCGATCGGAGTCATGGGTGCGATGTTTCTGCTGTCTGCATTGGTGCTTACTTTCCTTCCTAAGGACAAAGAAAAAGAAGCATCGTCCGGCAGTACGCATTTCATGCGTGAGCTGGCGGACGGTTTCCGGTACGTTCGGGTTAGCAAAGTGCTCAAGGCATTGATCGGCACCTTTATCATGGCCGGTCTGGCTTTTGGCTTGACACAGCCGCTAAACGTCTTTGTCGCCATCGAAAATTTAGGAAAGTCGAAAGAGTTTCTGCAGTGGATGCTCATGGCGAACGGAGCGGCGATGCTCGTCGGTGGCGGAGCGGTCATGGCGATCGCCAAGAAGGTTTCCCCGCAAAAGCTGTTGGCGATCGGAATGTTCGGCAGCATGATCACTACGATCGGAGTCGGGTTGTCGGAAAACGTGATTATTACTATGGCGCTTATGGTTTTGGGCGGCTTCTTATACCCCTGCATTCAAACCGGTATCAATACACTCTTTTTGCAGAACACGGAAGAAGCGTTTGTCGGGCGCGTAAACGGCGTCATGCTGCCGATGTTTATGGGCTTTATGGTCATCGGTTTGTCGCTGTCGGGAATCTTGATGAAAGGGATCTCGCTTCTCGGCGTATTCACGGCAAGCGGCATATTGTTCTTGGCCGGTGCGCTGTTTCTCGTGCCTTTATTTAAACTCGGCCGGAAGGAAACGAAGACCGTAAGAGAAGCTCCAATCAAAGGAGGTTTGTGAAATCGTTAAAGAAGGAAGCAGCAAATAGTGTTGTCGGAGGACAAGAACATACATTCATTAAAACCCGCGCTGAGCGGGTTTTACATTTTTACACGTCGTGAATTCTGTTCCTGAATAGGTGCATAATCGTTTTGCGACACAGACATATGCGCATAATCGCGGTGATATTAAAGGTTGGATTTGTAGTGGATTATTCACATGCCCATTAAACTATTGGGCAGGAGAGTTCAATAGTAAAGGATGGATGAAGGTAAAGTAAAACAGACAGAACAGTCATGGTATTTGAATTCCAATAACTTAGCAATTGATAAGAACTCTCCTATTTAAGTTTGTCATATAATTAGGTTAGCTGATCTAGGAGGGGATTCAATGTGAGTATTATAGAAGATTTATTGGAGGAACTACGGTGGGAGGCGCTGTCTACACGCCGTGTTATGGAACGCATTCCAGAAGCTAGCCTTGCCTGGAAGCCACATGTCAAATCGATGTCCCTTGGGCAGTTGGCCTTGCATACGGCTGGATTACCTGGGGGGCTGGCCGTGTTGCTGAATGCGCCAGACCGAGAGGTGCCGACTGTGCCTCTCCCGGAAGCTACATCCGTTTCAGAGATTCTCACAGTGTTGGAGGCACAGCTTGCCACAGCGGAGGATATCATTTCATCATGGGGAGACGAAGGTCTTCGTGAGACCTTCAGACTGACTTTACAAGGAGAAGTCATACTAGAGTCCCCACGTTTCCAGCAAGTGCGATCGTTACTGCTCAATCATTGGTACCACCATCGAGGGCAGTTGACGGTCTATCTCCGGCTACTTGATGTATCGGTTCCGGGTATTTACGGTCCCAGTGCCGATGAATGATAGTTTAGAGACATCAGAAAAGGAGACCATCCAGCATAGTGTTCTTCTCT
Organism: Paenibacillus sedimenti; assembly: GCF_014534655.1. Taxonomy (GTDB): domain Bacteria; phylum Bacillota; class Bacilli; order Paenibacillales; family NBRC-103111; genus Paenibacillus_E; species Paenibacillus_E sedimenti. Next base: position 325,981 of record NZ_JACVVD010000007.1, on the reverse strand, counting down.
ATGTAAAAGCGACATGGAATTAATTTGAATGCACATTAAGCACAGTAACCAGGGAGCAGCAGCCCCTGGTTTTGTTGCGCTAACGGGCAGTGCGCGCCTAGCCAAGCTAGGCACAACTTACTGATGCAAGTTCAGTCGGGGTAGGGACCAAGCCGCCCCGTAGCTAGCAGGCAGACGTCGGCGAAATCCGGCGGTTGAAGCCCTGTGAAAAGTCGCGCTCTGCGCGGTGAAGCAAATCTGCAGGCCGAAATGAAACGGTTCTAGTGGAGTCAACTTCGCCTTTAAAGTTTGCATCCGTTACGTCTCCAATTGCTATTGTTCCCCATCCTTTTAAAAAGTTTTCGCTGTTTCAACAGCCAGTTGAACGGCGTCTTCGATTATTTTTTCCCTTAGTTTCGGAGACAACCTTTTTACCTGTTACCAATCCGACTGGGCCTTCCGGTGTATATTTAAAGGTGGTTCCAGCACGATTCAAATAATCGATATACGTATGTAAGACTGTAGGAACGCCAAGATTCCAAAGCGGAAAACCGATGATAATCTTGTCGGCGCTCAAAAATTGATCCAGGTATTTGGTTGCAATATCTGTTACCTGCTTTTCCTCCGGAGTGAGAGGCATGCCCTGACTGAATTTGAATGCACCGTTAATCATAGTAGCATCCAAGTAAGGCAAGTGCGCTTGAAATAAATCAAGCTCAGTCACCTGATCTTCACGATGGGAATCCACATAACTTTTCAAAAAAGCTTCATACAATTTAACACTTACTGCTTGTTCTACTGGACGATTATTTGCCTTTACGAATAAAACCCTTCTCATTCCCGTCTCCCACCTTTTTTTGAATATTGCTTTCGATGCCAGTTTAATCCCTTCCACTAGTGTCAGGGTCAATACCTTCTGCCGGATTGGGATTTCGAATAGGAAATTAAAGAGGAAAAATTTAATAGAAGGGGTTGGTTGCTTCGATGAAAAATTGGGCGGCAATGAGTGGGCGGTACAGGATTAATCGCGGCTTTCAAAAAAACGCCAAAATCAAAACAGCCGCCGGCTCTCAAAGCCAGGCGGCCGTCCCCATATTTCCTTACTTGACCTCGTTCAGACGCTCTTCCAAACGGTCCCAAGTTTCGGTGATGCCCTGCAGCATGCCCATGTCCATGACGGTCTTGAGGGCCTCCGCGGACACATATTCAGCACGGTTGACCAGTTTCGTCTTGCCGCCCAGATCGATGAATTCCATCGTGACCTCGGTCGATGGCATGGTCTCGTTCGTATTGCCTTCGGCATCCGAGAAGTAATCGGTGTAGATGATCGTCTCCGGCTCGACAATTTCCTTATAAACGCCTTTGCCCCAAGATTCCATGCCGAAAAATTGACCTTGGTTCTGATCGACGCACTTCATGCAGTAGTGCCAAACGCCGCCCGGCCGGAAATCGACGGTGCAAACCGGAACTTCCCAGCCTCTCGGCCCCCACCAACGCTTGAGATGATCAGGCTCTTTATACATCTTGAACACGAGATCGCGCGGCGCGTCGAAAACGCGCTCCAATACCAGTACCCGATCGTTCTCTACTCTCGAAAGCATTGCGTTGTTAGACATTGTAATTCCTCCTCATGATCATGAATGATTTATGATTTTTGGTCATCTTCCTTCTGATTTGAATATACATCATAAGGAATATTCCTGTCAAGGAATATTAATTAGAAATACGGCTTTTTTTTTGCCCGATTAAAACCGGTCCAAACAGGAGAAATTAATGAAAACTGTCAATCAATGGGGGCGCTTTACTTTGAGTCATACTGAGAACAAACTATCCGTTTTCGCCCTGGGAGGCGTAGGTGAAATTGGGAAAAATATGTATGCTATTCAATACGCCGATGATATTGTCGTTATCGACTGCGGCTCTAAGTTTCCCGATGAAAGCTTACTTGGTATCGATTTAATCATTCCGGATATCACTTATCTCATTGAAAATAGTCAAAAGGTTCGTGCATTGATCATCACGCACGGCCACGAGGATCATATCGGGGGCTTGCCTTACATTTTAAAACAATTGAATATGCCCGTTTATGCAACCCGATTAACGCTCGGGCTGATTGAAGGCAAATTAAAAGAGGCCGGGCTGCTCGCGGATACGGAGCGGATCCTGATCACCTCAGATTCGAAGCTCACGCTTGGTTCGATAACGGCTACTTTTTTCAAAACGAATCATAGCATCCCCGATTGTCTTGGTGTCGTATTCCATACGCCGGAAGGCAATGTCGTACATACGGGCGACTTTAAGTTCGACCTGACCCCGGTTAACGAGCAGTATCCGGATCTTCATCGCATGGCTGAAATAGGCCGGAACGGGGTGCTGGCGCTTTTGTCCGAGAGCACGAATGCCGAACGCCCTGGCTTCACGCCGTCGGAACGCATTGTTGGCGAACATATTATGGAGGCTTTCATTAAAGCTAAGCAAAGAGTTTTCCTGTCCACCTTCGCCTCGAATGTCCATCGCCTTCAGCAAGTCGTAGATGCCGCTCATCTCACCAATCGGAAGCTGGCGCTGTTGGGCCGCAGTATGGTGAATGTCGTCAAAATCGCTTCTGAGCTTGGATATTTAACGATCCCCGAAGGGATGCTGGTGGAAGCGGGGGAAGTGAACAGGATGGCTCCTGAACGCATTGCGGTTCTATGCACCGGAAGCCAAGGAGAACCGATGGCGGCTTTATCCCGACTTGCAAGTAACAGTTATAGACAAGTGGATATTATGGCCGGAGACACAGTCATTATGGCGGCAAGCCCGATTCCGGGCAACGAGCGGAATGTTTCACGGACGATCGATAACTTACTGCGTCTGGGCGCCAAAGTCATCTATGGATCAGGCTCGGTTACGGGGATGCATGTATCCGGACATGCGAGTCAGGAAGAGCTGAAACTGATGCTAACGTTGATGAAACCGACCTATTTTATTCCGATCCACGGCGAATTCCGAATGCTCCATCATCACGGCCTGTTAGCGGAAGCTGTTGGCGTGGAACCGGGCAATATCTTTATTTTGAATAATGGGGATGTTGTCGATATTGAACAGGGAGCAGCCCGCCAAACCAGGAAAGTCATAGCCGGGAACACGCTTGTAGATGGCTGGGGCATTGGGGATGTGGGAAACATTGTGCTGCGCGACCGCAAGCATCTTTCAGAAGACGGTATTCTTGTTGTCGTCATCACGCTTAGTAAAACGGAAGGCCGCATTTTGTCCGGGCCTGATATCATTTCCCGCGGCTTCGTTTATGTCAGGGAGTCGGAAGGGCTCTTGGATGAGGCTGGACGAATCGTTGCGGATACGATCACCAAATTGCAGACGGAGAACGTTAACCAATGGAGCTCGCTCAAAATCAGTGTCAAGGAAACGTTGGGACGGTTTCTCTATGAAAAAACGGGAAGAAGACCTGTCATTCTGCCCATTATCATGGAGATTTAATGTTGTTATATCCAAAAGAAGCGCAAGTTGTTATGTGGGCTTTCCCCGTAACAACTTGCGTTTCTTTAACTTTTGGCTGTTACCTCCAAGACCAAAGTCCAGTTACAAACTAAACCCCAGACAGTTATGGATGGTGTATTGATTAGCTAAACTAGAGTTAGATATTAAAAGTTATGGATCGGTTTGGAGGAGCGACAAAATGGAATGGATGGGCACTCTTTTTGAGCAATACGGGTACTTGGTTTTATTTCTTGGGCTATTTGCCGAATCTTTAGCCTTGCCTTTTCCGGGAGAATTGGCCATGGCCATATCCGGTCACATGTCTGCACTCGGAAGCTTTAATATTCTACTCGTCATACTCTACTCCTATTTGGGCGCTATATTTGGTACAATTGTTACGTATTATCTAGGTTATAAGCTGGGAACGCCATTCTTTGAGAAATACGGCAAATTCTTTTTTATGAACCAGGAGCGAATCGTTAAGGTTACAAAATGGTTTGATAAGTATGGTGATAAGCTAATACTGGTTAGTTATTATATTCCTGGTCTACGGCATTTCACAGGCTATGTTTCCGGCATCCTAAAGGTACGGCTGCGTACTTTTATCCTTTATAATTTCACGGGAGGCTTTCTGTGGACATTGACTTATGTCATGATCGGAAACGTTTTTGGTCAAAAAATAGAACAATTGCTTCACGTTATTTCTCAATACTCCATTGCCGCTATTATTGTTTTGGTGATCGGCGCCGGGATCGTTTTTCTCATTAAACAAAATAAAGCAGCAATCGCAAACTGGATACGAATCCGTCGTAAAATGAGAAAAGCCGGCAACCGCGCGGCATCCCGGCCTGTGAAGCCAAGATCGTAAACCGGCCTTGAATAAGGAGCTCTAATGAAACTGTTATCATTAATCGAACAATTATTTGCTGAATATGGCTATCTGGTGCTGTTGATCGGGCTGCCCCTCGATGCGATTGCACTTCCGATCCCGCCGGGAAATACGACGCTGACGTACACCGGATATTTGTCCTATAAAGGAGTCCTTGATTGGCTGCCGTCTATGGCGGCGGCTTTTGCGGGATCGGTGCTGGGGATGACGATTACGTATTGGATCGGGTACCTGCTGGGTATGCCGCTGATCGAACGTTACGGAAAGTGGCTGTTTTTGAAGCCGGCACATTTGGAAAAAACAAGGAAATACTACGAGAAATACGGTAACAATCTGCTTCTTTTTAGTTATTTCATACCCGGTGTCAGGCAGATTATAGGCTATTTTGTAGGTATCATCAGGGTTCCTTATCGGACCTTCGCTTTATATGCTTATACAGGATCGGCTCTATGGGTCATTGTATTTATCGGAATCGGTTATTATTTTGGCGACCAGTGGCATTATGTTTTTCTGTTAGTACAACAGTGGTTGAAGTACATTTGTATCGGATTATTCGTTGTTCTGGCAGCTGTGCTCCTTCTAAAATGGCATAAACGTTTGAAATCGAGAGTTGACTGACTTAAGCAATAGTTTCTTTTAAATTTCTCTTGCGCATGAAGAACGAAACGATAGCTACAAGGAAACCCAGTACAACTGCCCCGCTTGCTACCCACGGATTATACAGAACTGTGGACATTGAGGATACGACCGCTCCCCCCAAACCGGCACCTGTTGCGAGTCCTAAATGAATAACGGATGTATTTAAACTTAGAACCAAATTAGAAGATTGAGGCGCCTGTTGAATAAAGTAAGTTTGGATGGCCGGAGCGATGACAAACATGGAAAAAATCCATATCGCAGTCACCGCCATCCCGGCCGCCAATGATGCGCTGAGCAGCGGAAGCAAAGCCAGGGACGCTACTTGAGCTGCCAAACCGTATGATATCATTCGCGACGTTCCCCATTTGTCGACCCCATAACCGCCTATCCGGGATCCGATTGCACCGAAAATTCCAAAAATCAGCATCGTAATCGCGATGGCGGATGTATTCATATGAAGGATCGTTTCCAGAAAAGGCGTCAAGTACGTATACATGATTGAGCCCCCGGTTTCCCTGAAAAAAGTAATAAGCAGTCCCGCAAGAATGACCGGATTTGCTAGTACCAGCAACTGTTGCTTGAATGAGACTGGAGCATCCCCTTCGATTTCAGGAAGCAGATAGAACATCCCGATCAGGATGAACGTGCTGACAATCGCCAATAGGATAAAAATGACCTGCCAACTCAGCCAATTGGTTATCGCTATACCGATCGGCACGCCAAGCACCATAGCGCTGCTAAATCCGAGGATGACCGTGCCCATCGCACTTCCGAGTTTCTCGACAGGCACCAGTTTACTAACCGAACTGAATACAACAACAAGGTATACGCCTGCGCTCAACCCCAGAACAATTCTGGATGTCAGCAGAACCGTATAATTAGAACTTCCGAAAGAAATTAAGCAACCAAGGATGAAAACCGATAATGAAATGATCAGCATTTTTTTACGACCTACTCGGGAGGTTAACGCCACCAGAATGGGGGTTCCAATTGCAAAAGCCAGCGAATATGCGGTTATTAATTGCCCGGAAAGGGCAACGGAAATACCCATCTCATTAGCAATCACATTTAAAATTCCGGCAACCACCAATTCGGATGTGGCGGTGAGGAAGACGCCTAGCGTAAGCAGATATATCAAAGTGCGATTCATATTGATCTCCCTTTCTATAGACCTTAATTATTGGGAGCATGGCTAGCTCATGAGTCCCGTGATCGTTAGCTCGCCACGTCTGGCGGAGCTTGTTGAAAATGATTATATTTTAGTAAGCGAAATTATGTAAGAAGGCAAACGATTTGGACATTATCCAAACATTTGGATCAACTAACTAAAAGTAAGTTTTGATGCGAAAAAACTACCTGCGTTATTGTTGGCAGTAAAGCTGAGTTGAGATTTATAGCCCTATTATTTTCCGTCGGTTCGTCAATAGCGGAAAAGCTATCCGAATGAGTAGGGAGCTGCCCATTCGATAGGCTTCACGAGGCGTTAAGGACAAAGGTCGCAAATAAGGCATATTGGAGACGCTAATAATGGTCAGATAGCTTCGTTTCAGGCCCCGAACGCACAAAAGTCCATAAACAGCGAACATTGTTCGTTGTTTATGGACTTTTATTCTTTAACCTAACCTTAGCACACAATTCTTGTACTTACTGGAGTCACGAGGTTCTTTATTAGTACGCTGTGGACGCAAATGTAGAAAAACTGCCAATTAATTGGCGCGTTTTATACCCGCTCAACCTTCAGCAGGTTAGTCGTCCCGGACTTCCCGATCGGGATGCCGGCGGACACGATCGCGAGGTCGCCCTTCTTCACGTAGCCTAGCGTCTCGGCTTGCTGGATCGCTGAGCGGATCAACGCGTCCGTGGAGTCACAGGTTTCCCCGTGAATCGGGATAACGCCCTGCACCATGCTCAAGTAGTTGATCGCGTACTCGTTTGACGTAATCGCCAGAATCGGCGCTTCCGGGCGATATTTCGCGATCATGCGGGCGGTGAAGCCGCTCTCCGTCGGCGTCAGGATCGCCGCTGCGTGCAGCTTGTTCGCCGACGTGACAACAGCCTGGCACAGCACTTCCGTCACTTCGTTATTCGACTGGAGCTGCGCGTCAACCAAAGAGCTGCGCTCCATCGTCTGCTCAACGCGCTCGGCGATCGTCGCCATCATCGTCACGGACTCGACGGGGTACTTGCCGGCGGCGGTCTCGCCGGAGAGCATCACGACGTCGCTGCCGTCAAGAACCGCATTCGCTACGTCGCTCACTTCGGCGCGCGTAGGGCGCGGATTCCGCTGCATGGAATCTAGCATTTGCGTCGCCGTAATAACCGGCTTACCCGCAAGATTGCATTGGCGGATCATTTCTTTCTGGGCGATCGGCACTTCCTCGGTCGGAATTTCGACGCCCAGGTCACCCCGTGCCACCATGATGCCGTCGGAGGCTTCCAGAATGGAAGCGAAGCTCTCCATGCCCTCTTCGTTCTCGATCTTCGAGACGATCGGCGTAGATCCTGCGCCATGCTGCTCCAGAATGTGGCGGACTTCGCGGACGTCATCCCCGTTGCGAACGAAAGACATCGCGACGATGGAGATGTTCTCCTCCACGCCGAATTTCAAATGCATAATGTCCCGTTCTGTCACACCCGGCAGAGAGGTACGTACACCCGGCAAATTCACGCCTTTGCGCTGTTTCAGCACGCTTTGGTTCAGGACCGTACAGATGACTTCGGTTCCATCTACGCTTTCAACCTGAAGCTCGATCGAGCCGTCATCGATGAGCACCAGATTTCCAGGCTTCACATCTTGCGGAAGCCCCGGGTAGTTCACGGAAACACGACGGGAATCGCCGACGATTTGCTCGGTCGTGAGAATGATGCGATCGCCTTTTTGCAAGTCGTAGGAAGCGTCCTTCAGTTGTCCGATCCGGATTTCCGGTCCTTTAATATCCATAAGAATCGGGATGGTCACGCCAAGCTCCTTGGCAGCTTGACGCACTCTCGCGATGCGTCCGCGATGCTCGTCCAAATCGCCGTGAGCCATATTCAGCCTGGCTACGCTCATGCCGGCACGGATTAATTCTTTGAGGGTAGGGACAGAATCGCAAGCGGGTCCCATCGTACAAATGATTTTCGTTTTACGCATCACTATAGGACTTCCTTTCATGGGGGACTATCGATTTTGATATTGGCTTCATTTTAGTCCTAAATGTTCCGAAGTTCCATGAAATATAGTATTCTATATGTACTATAGTATGGGAAGTGGAATCAATATGCGGGTTACATCCATCAAGTATGACAAAACGAGCAATTGGTACTTCGAGGAACACGATCATAAACCGTACTGGACGCTAGTACTGGTCACATACGGCAAGTGTGTGTACTGGATTGGCGGAGGCAATCCCGAGAAGAAGCAGTTGCTGGAGAAAGGGCAATGGCTGCTCATCCCGAGCGAGACCGCATTCTACGGAAAAAGCGTGCCTACGGTGCTGCATGAGAAATATGTTATCCAGTTTGCCGCCGATGGACTCGTCGAGCAGCTGCCGCTCTTGCACTCGAAGCAGTCTCGAAGCCGGATGACCGGCAAGTACGATTTGATTTTGGATCGCCTGCGCTACATGCTGCAGCAATGGCAAGACAAACAGCCCTATTACCAAACGCTGTGCGAAGCGCTGTTAAAAGAGCTGTTTGTACATTTACAAAGAGAGTGGGATCAAGGGGACACGGCAAACGGCGCCACTTCTCAATTAGTCGAGCAAATGAAAGCCTATATTCAAAATCATTACCGCGAGCACGTAACCAAGGAAGAGCTTGGCGCCTGTATCAACCGGTCGCCAAACTATGCTGCTTCGCTCTTTAGCAAGGTAACCGGGCAAACGATCAGTGAGTTTGTTAACGCCACAAGGATCAAAACTGCCGTTTACATGCTGAGGCATTCCGCGCTGACGGTAACGGAGATTTCGGAATTTATCGGATTCAGCGATCCGTCTTATTTTTACAGAGTGTTCAGGCGTCTTACCGGTTTAGTGCCGACGGATTTCGTTTCTGACCGTGAAACGTTGCGTAAGTAAGGGGCAAGTATATGTGATCACATTGTCCCGCCGCCGCGGCGGATTTCAGGCGGGATCTGCTCCGGACCTTTGTCGATATGCTGATAAATGAAGGTGCCGACGCTCGCATCATCGTATTTTTGCAGCTGCATCGTTTTGGTCCATGCCGTCACGACCACTTCCTGATCGCTCGGCACAACCGGGTTAGGAACAGCCAGAACGCCTGCACCTGCTTTTTTGAAGTTGGTAATGTAGCGAAGCTTGTCCAGCAGCTCGGCACTCGCATCCGGGTGATAATGGATAATAATATCGCCATGCTCTAAATTATGGACAAGCATTTCAGTAGACGGCTTTTCCGTATAAAAACCGAACTTTAAATCATGCGGGCTATGCGTTCCGGAGGTTGGGATCTTCATCTCATATAGGAGCGGCATTTCGGAATGACCGCGACCGTAATCCTTATCGGTTGTCACTTGAATAGGCGCATTGAAGTTCAATTTCTCGATGCTGTATTTGTCGGAGGATTGCTGAATGAGCGAAGTGCCAGTGAGCAAAACAGCCAGAGTCAGAAGTACATGGGAGATCATGAGATTGCGTTTATACTTTTTTTGCAGGACTTGCTTTTCGGCCTTTTTCAATCGGCTCGTATTCGCCTTGTTCGTTCTGACAGCCAGCACGTAGCCGACAATCGCTAGAACAAAGATGCCGATGCCTATATAAAGTAATATGGAAATGAGACCGGGTCCTTGCTGCATCATTGTTTGGTCCATTGGGCTTAAGCTCCTTTGAAGATGAGTTAGAATAATAGAATAAAACGTTCAATATCAACACTACATATTGTAGTTTTATCGGGCGAATTAGTCAAATAACAGAAATAGACAGGTGGCGGTTGACTCGAAGTAAAAAAGACCGAACCTCGGAGCGGAAGACGCGAGGCCGGTATCTTGAACGATGATTTGAACACGACTATGGCGTTTATGCTTGGCTCGCTCAAAGTGGAAGGACTTATGGTGCTTGCTCTGAAGCTGCAGGAGATCATTAAGCGGTATAACTAGCTGCGCTTGATTCTACTAGATCATGTTGAAGCACCGTACCCCCGACTTGGGGCGTGAAGGGCTGTTTGCTGCTTAAGCCATAGACATTAATGACGAGCCTCCGGTTGCTCGATCGCGTCACCCGAACCTCATACTTAAATGTAACGGATGAGACATCGGCAAAGAAGAAAAGGGACCGATTCGGAGGTGCGTTTCTCCGGCAAATACGGGTGTTGCATGGTGCTGTGATCAGCGGCTTAGGCGTTCCGTCGGACCAATCGATGACTTGTTCGAGCAGATTGGTAAAGGCTGGCATCTAACTCATAATAAAAGGCTCTGTTAAACTTTGTTGTTGATTGAAACAACGATTCTGTATGAAATTTCATATAAAATCGGGCTCTTCGCTTCAATTAGAGCTTTTGTGTATGATTTTTCGTGTATAACTATGGAAATTATCGTTTGAATGATAAATCTGTGTGATTTTTCGAGTACATATATTGGGGAACGATAGTTTCGAATTAAAAAAGCAATCTCGGCCACTTTCCGTTGGTCAAGATTGCTTTTTTATTGCGGCTTTCAAGCAATTACGCCGATGCTATCTGCCCCATTTGAGCATCATCGTTAAGCTGCAGCATGGTACGCCCTGATCACGGGGATCAATCTTGAACTGAACGCCGGAAGGGGTGTAGCCGGTCATGACCAGCGATTCGCAGCCGAAAGCGTGAACGATGCGATCCACTTCCTTTTGGTTGCCGGTCTGCGCGGCGGTCATGATCTGGTTGGAAATGTGTTGATCGGAAAGCTTGCTCAATACGATAGAAGCGTCTTTCATCAGTTTTTGAAAGCCAACGACGGAATGCGCTAATATGGTCGTATCCACCGGCGGGAAATCGCGATTCCACACCCAGTAGGGTGTCGGGTAAACAGCAGCCGGCAGCGGATAGTTGCCATACAGGGTATGAGGCTGCGGCGGGTAGTAAGAAGGAGGATAATTCATGGACGTTCTCCTTATCATTTTGTCGCTAAGCCATACCAATATATGTAAATTACGGGCTGGTGTGCATTGAATAATTTGGTTAAAAGGAGGGGGGCGAATGTTGCCGAAACAAAGTTTCCTCCGAAGACGATTTCCTTACAACACAACCCCAAATTCATCCGCTAGTCCCTGCAAACCCTCAGTGGTGACGCGTACGGCACGAACGCCCTCCAGCCGCTCGATCCAGCGGAGCTCAAAAAGCCGTCTTGTCAGGGCGGCGCCAAGCGCGCCGGATACATGATGACGGCGTTCGCTCCAGTCGAGGCACTGCCGTGCATAATGGCGCCGGCGCTTGCGCTCCTCTTCGACCTCGACGCCGAAATGCACAAGCCGCTGCTTCCCCTCCGGGCTAAGGATGAAATCCTTACCCTCCTCCTGAAGCAGGCCCAGCTCCAACAGCCGGTCTGTCAGGGCTACGCCGACCTGACCGGCTAAATGATCATAGCAGGTGCGCGCGTAACGCAGCGCCCTCAGTTGATCCGATTCGCGAAGAGAGCGAATCGGCTTCGGCGAGGCGATGGCTTGCAGCGCCTCCAGGGCGTAGGCCACCTCGGCGCTCGCCAGCCGGTAATATTTGTGCCGTCCATATGACTCATGGACGAGTAGACCTCCTTCCACCATCTTCGAAAGGTGGGAGCTCGCGGTCTGCGGCGTTATGCGCGCGGCGCGGGCCAGCTCGCTAGCCGGCAGCGATTTGCCGCCGAGAAGGTGCAGCAGAATCGCGATTCGGGAAGGCTCGCCGATGAGGGAAGCGACTTCCACAATATTCGGGTTCGTACACATGAATCTCAACCTCCTGCAGGATGCAATCATATTTCGATGAACAACGAAAACAATTTATTTTATAATCCTATTATCGGACACGAACAGGGACTCAAGCAAACATATTTCGAGCATAATGGAAATGTGGATGCGAAGCAACAGCGACATCTTGCAGTTTTTTTAGGATGTAAGCAGGGGAGGATTCAATGAATCGTTATTTATTTGGCATACTTGTGGTTGTAACTACATCCTTGATGGGTTCATCTTTTGCAGTCGGTAAAATGGGGTTAACTTATTACTCGCCCCTATTGTTGGCAGGCCTTCGTTTTACGCTGGCAGGGGTGATTATGGCTATAGTTGTGAGGAAAAGGCCTCGTCCTGCGGCTTATCGGGACTGGGGTAAAATCTTGGCTGTAGGCGCGTTTCAGACAGCCGGAGTTATGGGCTGCATTTTTCTAAGCTTGCGTACTATTACGGCGGGTGAATCGTCGATTTTAACCTTTACAAATCCATTGTTCGTTATCGTGTTGGGCACCCTGTTTCTAGGCGCGAAATACCGTTTATCACAATGGCTTGGCGTCATCCTCGGTTGTGTGGGCGTGTTTATTACACTGGGCGTTCATTTGCAACTGCAAACCGGTACGCTGCTTGGGATTGGTTCTGCGATATCGTGGGCGATCGCGACACTGCTCATTAAAAAATGGGGAGCCGGTCTGGATGTATGGGTTCTTACGGCCTACCAAATGCTTTTCGGCGGACTGTTGCTGCTTGTACTGGGCTTTACGATGGAGACCCCGAAGCTATCCTTAGGCGCATCCGCACTGCTGATTCTGCTATGGCTAGCGATTATGGCTTCTATCGTGCAGTTTGCATCATGGTTCTATCTGTTGAAGCAAGGTGATCCAGGTAAAACAAGTGCTTTCTTGTTTCTAGCGCCATTCTTTGGGGTGTTGTCCGGATGGTTGCTGCTTGGTGAAGTCGTGAAATGGTACGTTTATGCAGGGGGTTCACTCATCCTTGTCGGCATTTTTCTGGTGAATTGGACGTACTCAACCTTTACCCGGAAAGAAGCGAATGCGGCCTGATTCATAGAAGCTTCTCTAGACTCACTCTCTTAGGAGTGGGTTCTTCTCATTGGCGATAAAACCCGATAAGTTTGTGATTGAACATGATTGAATTTGAAAATAATTCCTATAGAAAGCGCTTTACAAACAATTATCAATCACATATAATCATGAATGAGAACAATCAATCAAATAATATGATCGTATATGCGCAAGTGTATAGAGTGGAATAGGAGAGGTCATAATGCTGTTTGAGGAAGAGCGTCAGCAGAAGATCGCCGATTATGTTCAAACAAGAGAGCGGGCGTCCGTTCAGGAGCTGGCTCAGCATTTTCAGGTCTCCGAATCGACCGTTCGTAGAGATCTGAAAATTCTTGAGGAAGACGGAAAGCTTCGTCGAACGCATGGGGGAGCTGTAGCCTTTGTCAGCGATAATTCGGAACCCACTTTCGTGGAAAAAGAAGATCGCTATCGTTTGCAAAAGGAACTTATAGCTAAAGAAGCTGCATCTATGGTACGGGAAGGCGATTCCATTTTACTTGATTCAGGGACTACCACATATTATTTGGCAAAGGAATTGAAAACATTCAAGCAGCTCACGGTTGTAACCAATTCCGTTGCGGTCGCTCAAGAACTGTCCGCCAATACGGGAATCGAGTTGATTCTAACGGGCGGCACCTTGCGTCATGAAACACTGGCGATGGTAGGACCGCTTGCAGAGAAGGCGCTGGAATCCGTGCATGTCGATAAAGCCTTTGTTGCCACAAATGGACTGGACCCCGTTATCGGACTCACAACGCCAAATATGTCGGAGGCTGCAACCAAAAGGGCTTTCTTCCGTTCAACCAAGCAGGTGATTTTACTGATGGATCACAGCAAATACGGAAGGGTATCATTTGCCAAGGTCGCCGGATTACCCGAGATCGACCAGCTTCTGACGGATGACGGTATATCGGACATTGCGCTGAAAGAGCTTGAATCCGCCGGAGTTACCGTTACCGTCATACAGACGGGTGGGAGGACATCATGAAGCAGCCAGTTTTGACGATTACATTGAATCCGGCCTTGGATAAAACGGTAACGGTAGAAGATTTCATCCTCGGCGGATTAAACCGGATTAAAGAATGGAGAATGGATGCCGGAGGTAAGGGCATCAACGTTGCCAAAGTACTGCAAAATTTCTCAGTTGATGTAACCGCTTGGGGCCTGTGTGCAGGGCGCCAGGGGAATGTGCTGACGGATACGCTTTCGAGTCTGGGCATCCCGAACTGGTTTGTTCAGGCGAAGGGCGAAACGAGAACGAACCTGAAGATATATGTGGAGCTCACTCAAGAAATTACCGAGCTGAACGAGCCGGGTTTCACGGTAGATGATGACGTGTTGAATCAATTTCTTAACCGATTCGAGACAGATGTCCGTCAGATGTCGTTAGTTGTGCTGGCCGGCAGCTTGCCGAAGGGAATACCGCCTGATTTCTATGGCACATTGATCCGGATTGCGAATGAGGTAGGCGTTCGGACAGTATTGGATGCCGACGGAGAGCCTTTCATTCATGGCATCGAGGCTGTTCCTTACGCCATTAAGCCGAACATTCATGAGCTGGAATCGTTCTTTGGAGAGTCGTTCCGTACGGATGAGGAAATTATCGATGCGGCAAGAAGATTAATCGCTAAAGGAATTGCTTACGTGGCCGTTTCTCTAGGCGGCGAGGGATCGATCCTTGTAACGGAGAAGGAGGCCATTCGCGCCAAACCGGCCCCGATTACTCCGTTAAGTACGGTTGGGGCCGGCGACTCCATGGTTGCTGCGCTTATTTATTGCATGATGCAGGGCATGTCGCTGGAAGAAACGGCGAGGTGGAGCTCAGCGGCAGGAACTGTAACGGCTTTGAAGCCTGGAACACAGGTTTGTACGCTTGCTGAAGTTGAAGACAAACTTAGCAGTGTGAACATATGGTCTATTTTACAAAAAACAACAAATTCGAACTAAAGGCGGGGGCATCTATGAAAAAGAAGATTCTTGCTGTTACTGCTTGTCCAACAGGTGTTGCTCACACGTACATGGCTGCTGAATCCTTAGCTAAAGCAGCTAAAGAAAAGGATATTCCGATTAAAGTAGAAACCAGGGGTGCTGTCGGGGTAGAAAATGAATTTACCGAGCAGGAAATTGCCGAAGCTCATGCCATTATTGTCGCTGCGGATACGGATGTGCTGGAATCCCGTTTTGCCGGGAAGCCGGTTGTGAAAGTTCCTGTAGCGCAGGCGATCAAAAATCCGGCAGGTCTTCTCGAAGAAGCGCTCAGCAAAGAAGCAGCTTCTGCCGGCGATTATCTGAAGCAGGTCGAGCAGTCCAAAGCTCAGCGCAGCGCTTCACGGAGCGGAGCGTACAAGCATTTGATGACCGGTGTGTCGAATATGCTTCCTTTGGTTGTTGCAGGCGGTTTGCTGATTGCACTTTCCTTTATCTTCGGCATTGAGGCTTTTAAAGAGAAGGGCACCTTTGCCGCAGCACTGATGGACATTGGCGGCGGAGCGGCTTTTGCGCTGATGGTGCCGATTCTGGCGGGATTCATCGCTTTCTCCATTGCAGAAAAGCCGGGTTTGGCGCCGGGTCTTGTAGGCGGGATGCTCGCTTCCCAAATTGGAGCAGGCTTCCTTGGCGGTATCATTGCCGGATTTCTTGCGGGGTATGTCGCGAAGCTGTTGAAAGATTATATCAAGATGCCTAAGAACTTTGAAGGCTTGAAACCGATTCTGATTATTCCTTTGCTGGCAACCGGGATTACTGGACTTTTAATGATCTATGTAATTGGCGAACCTGTGAAAGCGATTATGGATGGCTTGACAGTATGGCTGAAATCGCTCGGTTCCACGAATGCAGTGCTGCTAGGCATATTACTTGGCGCGATGATGGCGTTCGATATGGGTGGCCCAGTGAATAAAGCGGCGTATACGTTCGCTGTAGGGTTATTGGCTAGCGATGTATATGGTCCGATGGCTGCAGTAATGGCTGCAGGTATGACGCCTCCGCTTGGGTTATGGCTCGCAACGCTCCTGTCTCCGAAGAAATTTACAAAAGAAGAGCGGGATGCCGGTAAAGCAGCGTCCGTATTGGGAATTTCGTTCATTACGGAAGGCGCTATTCCGTTTGCCGCAGGCGATCCGTTCCGCGTGATCCCTTCGATCATGGCCGGATCCGCTTTAACAGGCGCTTTATCCATGCTGTTCGGCGCTACGCTGCGCGCTCCGCATGGCGGAATTTTCGTCCTGCCCATCCCGAATGCGGTCGGCCAACTGGCTTTGTATGCTTTAGCGATCGTAGCGGGAACGGTTGTAACAGCGATCATGCTGAATATATTGAAGAAGCCTGTCGGAAACTAATTTTACACACATGCATGAAAAGAGAAGGGGGAGCCATGACCACATGTTTCTCCCCCTTACATATTTAGGAGGTTATTATAATGAATATACAAGCGCTATTGAATGAACAAAGTATTTTGATCCCGTTGGAATCGGCAAGCAAAGAAGAATGCATCCAATCCATGATTGACGGACTTGTTGCCGCGGGGTGCATTACGGATAAAGCCGCTTATTTGGAGGCTGTGTTAAAGCGGGAAGAGACGGGTTCGACAGGCATTGGCTTCGGGGTCGCTATTCCTCATGGGAAATCGAACGGCGTCAGTAAGCCGGGTGTTGCTTTTGCTAAGTTGACTGGGCCGCTAGATTGGAAGTCATTGGATGACCAGCCGGTGAGAATCGTCTTCATGATCGCGGTACCGGAGGCGGCCGCAGGCAATGAGCATCTGCAAATTTTGATCGCGCTCTCCCGTAAGCTGATTGATGAGAATTTCCGTCAAAGCTTGCTGGAAGTGACGGATGCACAGCAGTTGATCACGATTTTAGAAACCATTTAAGAGGAGATAAGCAGCATGATTTCAAAAGAACTTACGATCCGGAACGAATCCGGCTTTCATATTCGCCCTGCCCAATTGTTTACGGAGAAAGCGGCATCTTTTCAATCTACCGTGAAAGTTGAATATATCAATGAACCTAATAATGTGATCATCGACGGGAAAAGTATTCTCGGTCTTATGACGCTGGGGCTCGAGAAGGGCTCGGTCATAACGCTAATAACAGACGGGCCGGATGAACAAGCAGCGATGGATGCTTTGACAGAATTGGTAGACAGTGGGTTTGGAGAAGCGTAAGAGCTGCAGAGTGCAGCTTGACGGATAGGAGGAACTGTGATGACGGAGAGTGTACTGCAAGGGCTCGGAGTATCCGCCGGCATTCGTACAGGTAAAGCATTCGTATACGCGCCTGTGCGGCTGACAGACGTAGAGAAAAAGAAAACGCAAGATACTCCAGCTGAGATTGAACGGCTTCGGGCAGCCAAGTCTGCCTGCGAGGCTGAACTTCAAGTTTTGATTGAAAAGGCGCAAAGGACGCTTGGGGAAGAGAAGGCTGTCATTCTGAAGGGACAAATCAGCTTTTTGCTGGATCCAACCTTCTATCCGCCCATGGAGAAGCTGATCGAAAATGAGCAATGGACGGCGGAAAGCGCGATCCATCAAGTCGTTACACAGGTTGCCGCCCTGTTCGAAAGCATGAAGAATGAATATATGCGGGAGCGTGCGGCAGATGTCCGCGATGTAGGGAACAGGATGTTCGCCCAGCTATGTGAACGCAAAGGAACCCAGCTGTCCGATATCACGGAGCCGGTCATACTCATAGCCGATGATCTGACGCCTTCCGATACGGTTCAGTTGGATAAAAACCTGGTACTCGGTTTCGTCACCCGTATTGGCGGCAAGACTTCCCATACCGCCATTTTGGCGAACTCATTGGGAATCGCGGCGATTCTGGGATTAGGTGATGGAATCGATCCTATTCAGCATGGAGATGAGCTTCTGATCGATGGCTCTACCGGAAGATGTATCTTAAACCCCTCGGAACCAACCAAAGAATCCTATCATGCTCTCATGCTGCGTGATGAAGTCGAAAAAGCTGAATTACAGGCCTATGTGGAACGGGACGCTGTTACGAAGGACGGCTTCCGCATAGAACTGGCAGCTAACATCGGTACGGTGGAAGAATCGGCAAGCCTGCTCAGCCAAGGGGCTGAAGCGGTAGGGTTGTACCGTACGGAGTTTCTATTTATGGGGCAATCACAGATGCCGGATGAAGAAACCCAGTATAAAGCTTACCGGGAAGTGGCGGAAGCGATGAAGGGTCGTCCCGTTGTGATTCGCACACTCGATATTGGCGGAGACAAGGAGCTTCCTTATCTGGATTTACCGAAGGAAATGAATCCTTTCCTTGGTTACCGCGCTATCCGACTTTGTCTGGATCGCAAAGAGCTGCTTCATACCCAGCTTCGAGCGATTTTGCGAGCGGGGGTACATGGTCATGTGAAAATCATGTTTCCAATGATTTCGGGCATGGAAGAATGGCGTCAGGCCAAAGAAATCTATGAGCAGGTGCGCGAGCAGCTTAGTAAAGAAGGAATCCCTTATGCGGATTCTGTAGAGCTGGGAATTATGATTGAAATTCCGTCGGCGGCATTGCTCGCTTCCAGATTTGCCAAGGAAGTGGACTTCTTCAGCATCGGAACGAACGATCTTGTGCAATACACGGTTGCTGTTGATCGGATGAACGAAAAGGTATCTTATTTATACGATTATTTCCATCCTGCCGTCATTCGGCTAATCAAGACGGTTATTGATGCTTCGGTCGATGCAGGGAAATGGACAGGAATGTGCGGCAGCATGGCCGGAGATCCACTGGCTGCGCCTCTTTTGCTCGGCTTAGGTCTGCATGAATGGAGCATGTCCGCTTCTTCGCTTTCCAAGGTGAAGAAAGTGATTACTGATTTGAACCGCAGCGATTGCGCGGCTTTAGTTGAAAAGATATTAGACATGGACACGGCGGCAGAAGTTAGAGAGGCATTGCTGGCGTTCCAACCATGATAAGATGAAAAAGACCGTCAGGGAGAATTAATTCCCTGGCGGTCTTTTAATATTAGGTTTGGTTCAACGTCACATAGCTCGTTACTTTATTGCCAGTCGGCAATACGCCTGTTAATTCAAAAGATGTTACGTTACCTGTTACATGTACGGTACCGTCGGGATCAACACTTACAGTGCCTGTGGCACCTTTGCTCGGATCGCCTTTGACTTCATTCGTAATGAAAAGCATGCCGAGTGCGAAGTTGTAGGATCGGATCTCGTTTTTCTTATAAGTGATGCCGTAGTTATCCGTGATGCTCAGATCCATTCTTTCATAAGCGTTAAAGGAATAAACGCCACCCGTTACGGTTTGCTCAATCGACGTATTGCCTGCTTTAATTTCTTTTGCAGCAACATGGTCGCTTTTCACAGTGACTGTCACGTGCAGTTGCTTTGCATCGCCATTGCCGACCCGGACGATCAGACTGATATCAGCCGTTCCTGCTTTGTTGCCAATAACGTAGGCACGGTGATCGGTGGAGACAGCGACTTTGGCAATGCCAGGGTCTGAAGAATGAGCGGATTGTACAATCCCGGGAACCGCTACAGTCTCGCCGCCTGACGTTACTTTCAACTCAATTTCTTTTGCCAGCTTGCTTTGTGCAGGATCTTCAGCGACTGCTTTCGTTGCTAGTTGATTTAGACCTGTTGCCGCGCTAGTCAACCCGCTATCGAGTACATTGGCCAGCGTATAGCTGCCAACAATCGAAATATTGCCCGTAGATGCAGATGGGGCGGAAACCGTAAATGTACCTGATGCCGTTTGAATCGTAGATGCATCCAAACCGCCTAGAGTTACATTATAATCACCCGCAGTAAGAGCGCTGCCTGTTACGGTTAACGTAGCGGATTTACGATCGGTGGACCATACGGTAGTTGTATTGATGACTGCTGTGCCTTTATTCAAAGTCAAAGTTGCCTTATTGATATCTACTTGTTTGTTCAAAGTGACTTCAACCTTCTGATTATCGGACGCAGCTTTCACGCTAGTTACCGAAATCAAATTTTGCTTTTGGAATACGTCCTGGGCAGTGTATGAACTTTGGACGAGATCGGCCCGGTTGGCCGGTTGATCGCCAGTTTTGCCGTTTGCATGTATACCGAGCATCTTAGCCTGTTTCACTGCATCGGCATACCAAGGCGTACCCGTAGTGCTCACTTCTTTGCCTAATCCCTTTAGAAGTACAGTGTCGAGCTGACCCGTTGTTACGGAATCGCCCGGCAAGAACGTCGTGTCCGTGACTCCGTCGATCAGGCCGGCTTTTTTAGCGGCTTCAATATAAGGAATCGCCCAGCTATTCGCCGGATCATCGGTACGAACATCAGAAAAGCTGGAAACCTTGACATTGGTGTCAACCGTGATGCCATAGATCAAAGTCGCCACTTTGGCGAATTGTGCTCTTGTCATGTTTTGTGCAATACCGAATGTATTTTCGGAAACACCTTCAAAAACACCGGCCGCAACCATCGCATCAATCTTGGCTTTCAACGTCGCATCGATACCGGTCAAATCTGTAAAGTTCGCAGAGGTCGTAGAAGCGGTGGCTGCATTAGCGGGATTTGCCAGTGCGGCCGCAGACAACATAGAGAAGGTGACAGCGGCGATGGCGAGCGTCGTAAGTTTTTTAGGCTTCATAATACCTCCTGGAAAATAAAATGATAGAATCATAATTTAACTAGCTTTCAGCGTGCGTCGTTCTGTAGCTATAACTATACATTGCACGATAGGGTGCGTCATTGTCAAATTGTCGACATTCTCGCAGCGAGAGTGCCAGTTTTAGGACTGGATAGACGAATCAATTAATGAGAATGATAATTAGCCTCATTTACTAACGAATAGTGAGAATGATTATTATACTCATTTACTAACATAAAATTAATCACTTTACAAATGTAAGTAAAACGACTATAATAAACTCAACAACAACAACAAGTAAAGGAGGCTGACACTATGGGTAAATGCGCATGTGGCAACACTCAAAACGCTGAAGGAAACTGCGACGGTTCACACGCAAAAAAAGATAAGTAAGATCATATTTGTATATGAAAAAGGATTCTACGAACGAAAAGGTTCGTTGGAATCCTTTTTTGTTTAACTGGCCAGAATCGTGATGTATGTTTGTTGCGAAACGAAGGCTCCTCGTGCACAATAGAACTAGATCATTGAATTTTGTTCATGTTGAAAAAGGAGTGGCAGATTCATGGATATAAAAGAGGCGATTCGACATCGGCGCAGCATTGGGAAAGTCAAATCGGATCCTGTGGATAAAGCATTAATCGAGGAGATCCTGGAAGCCGGCATATGGGCACCAAATCACTGCAATACGGAGCCGTGGCGTTTCTGGGTCATGACCGGAGACGGCCGCAAGCTGTTGGGGCGCGGCTATGCTGAAGTCGCAGCCGCCGAGGCGGGAGAGATCTCAGAAGAAGAGCTGACGCAAAGAAGAAGCGCTCAGGAGAAAAAGGCGTTCCGCGCGCCGGTTGTCATCGCGGTGGCCGTATCGCCATCTGATCAGCACCCGGTTGTGCCTGAAATTGAAGAGTACGCGGCGGTGCATGCAGCTGTTCAGAATATGCTCTTGACCGCTCATTCTCTAGGATTAGGCGCAATTTGGCGCTCCGGCGCTCCGACCTACCAACCGAAGATGCGGGAGACGTTCAACCTCCAAGGGAAAGAAGAGATGGTCGGATTCATCTATATCGGCTACCCGGATATGCCGGCGCCGCCAAAAGCGGAGCGGGTACCGTTCGAGCAAAAAACAGTATGGGTAAGTGAGTAGATAAAACAGCAAAGGAGCTGCCCCGTAAGGTCTTGTGATAAGACCTGCGGGACAGCTCCTTTATTGTTTACTTTTTCAGCGAGACGGCGATTTGCGCTGCGACTTGCGCGTTGTTGTATACAAGCGCAATGTTCGTTTCCAAGCTGCGGCCTTCAGTCAGCTGCTTGATTCGTGCGAGCAGGAATGGCGTTACCTTTTTGCCGGTAATGTTTTGATCTTTGGCTTCGGTCAGCGCTTGCTGAATGACGCCTTCGATTTCCATGTGGTCCATAGCGGACTCGGCTGGAACCGGGTTGGCGATGATGGCGCCGCCTTTCAGGCCCAGTTCCCATTTGGTCCGCAGCATGCCGGCCACTTCGGATGGCTCATCAAGGCGGAAATCTACGCCAAAGCCACTTTCGCGGGCGTAGAAGGAGGGGAACTCACTCGTTTTGTAGCCGACAACAGGCACACCGTGAGTTTCCAAGAATTCGAGCGTACGGCCGATGTCCAGAATGGACTTCGCGCCGGCGCAGACGACAGCGACGTTCGTCTGTGCGAGCTCGGTCAAGTCGGCGGAGACGTCCATCGTCACTTCGCCTTCGCGGTGCACGCCGCCGATACCGCCGGTGGCGAATACTTCGATGCCCGCCAGCGCTGCGCCGATCATCGTCGCGGCTACTGTCGTCGCGCCGATTTTGCCGGACGACAGTATGTAAGGGAAGTCGCGGCGGCTGACTTTCTCCACGTTCGGGTTCGTGGCGAAAGCTTCAAGCTCCCGTTCGTTCAAGCCGATCTTGATCTTGCCGTCCATGATCCCGATTGTCGCCGGAACGGCACCGTTATCGCGGATGATTTGCTCGACTTTTTTGGCCATTTCGATGTTCTGCGGATAAGGCATCCCGTGGGATATAATTGTCGTTTCCAAAGCAACGACAGGCTTATTGCTAGCTAGCGCTTCTTTCACTTCATCCGTAAACGTCAAGTAGTTGTTGTTCATGATTAGTCTCCTTTTATCATGGATATCGTATGAATGAGTCTTTCTTCGTTTAGCTCTCTGGCTACTGATTCTGCTGTTTGCAGCGTAATGTGAGCGGCGGCGATGCCGTACGAACAGGCTTCCATAAAAGTTTTATGGTGCAGCACGCCGTAAGCGATGCCGGCAACGAGCGCATCTCCCGCACCCGTTACTTCCACGACACTCGTCGGAATAGGGGCAAAGAGCCGGCTGCCTTCCTCGCCATGGTACATGACGCCCTTGCTG
The DNA here is from genome assembly GCF_014534655.1 of Paenibacillus sedimenti. Lineage (GTDB taxonomy): Bacteria > Bacillota > Bacilli > Paenibacillales > NBRC-103111 > Paenibacillus_E > Paenibacillus_E sedimenti. The sequence goes on along the minus strand of NZ_JACVVD010000007.1, from coordinate 303,031 downwards.
CCCAGCGTAATGAATACATGCTTCACGCCGCGCTCCCGAATGGCCTCAGCCAGCTTCGCGAGGTCCGGATCTGCCGTGATGGTGATGCCTGCGAGCTCGCAAGCTTCCTCCAAATTCGGAAATATTGCGGTCACTCCCAGCAGCTGCTTCGGAAGTTTTTTGGTTTTTTCCGAGGAGACAGGGTCGATGAACAGTGGGATGCCTTCCTCGCCGCAGCGTTTGACCAGTTCTTTCAAGGTTTCGGCCGGCAGGTTCGTATCGGCGATGACCAGCTTGGCGGCTGCGATATGCGACCACTTTTCGAAGAGCAAAGCGGGTGAACATTTATCATAAATTTCCATATTGGCAAAAGCCAGAAACATCTCTCCGGTTGCATCGAGCAAAGCCGTATACGTACCGGTCTTCTCGCCGTGCAGCACAATCGACTGACTGACGTCGACGCCGCGCTTCTTCGTTTCCTCAAGTACCCACTGGCCTGATTTATCATCGCCTACAACGGTGAGCAAAGCGGCTTGGCAGGATAGGCCCGCCAGCGTTTCCGCAATATTGCGTGCGACCCCGCCGCAGGACTCTGTAACGGTAACCGGGTTCGAGGACGCGAGACGTATGGCTTGCTTGCTGTTTGCCTTGCTGTCCAGGTTCGCGCCGCCGATGCACATCACCGTGCTTTCGTCCGCTGTAACATAAGCGCGTCCCCGTATGATACCTTTCTTCATCAGCGTGGTGATGTAGCCGGCAACGGCAGATCTGGAAATACCGATGCTGCTTGCCATTTCATGTTGGGAGATGAACGGATTTTGGCGAATGAGCGCTAAGATTTGCTGTTCCCGATCCATGAGCGGCTCCTTTCCCTGATTGGTCTACCATCAGTGTAATGTAATGTTAAACTTTTGTCTATACAACAAACAAATGTTTGCAAGGTCGAGTGGATTTGAAAAAGGAGCCTGTCCCGCAAACCGGAACAGAGCTCCTTTTTAGATCGATTTGGTTGGTGAGCGGGCAGCTACGAGGGTGCGTTCCTCGAACGGCTGACGAACCCAAGCAGCCCGAGTAAGCCGAGCAGTCCTACATAATTACGATTGGAAGTTGGCTGCGCGACTGTCTGATCGGATAGAGCCTTGTAAGAAGTAGGCGGTGTCAAGCCATATGAAGCAGCCCGACTGCCTGAATCTGAAAGCGCGCGAACGCTCTGGTCCGCTCCCGGCAACCCGAAGGGGTTTGTACCAAAGAACGTTGGGGAACCTTGCTTAGCGGCGTCCAAGCGCTCGGTTTCCGAGATGACCTGCTGCGCTTGAGAGTGTGAGTGGTAGTGATGAGCTCCGAGGAGAGCTGTTATCGACAAAAAAGAAACCAAGGCAAGCTTCACAAAACGGGGAAACATGTGTCATACCTCCAAACACGGTGTCTGATAGTGCCTAAGACGTAGGTATGGACAGTTTTCCCATTGTTACGGAAGTTATGTATCTTTGGTTTCATGAAAAAAAGCATCCCCGCCCTTTGGCAGAGATGCTTAAGTATCTGCTTACTTCGTTACGGTTACAACAACCGTCGTTTTCATATTTGAATACGAAACGGTGATCTTCGCCGTCCCTTTGCCTGTTGCTTTAATAATGCCATCTTTTACGTCTGCGACCAGAATGTTGGACGATGTCCATAGAGCGGGCTTCGTCACATCGAATTCCGATCCGTCGGTGTAGGTAGCCAAGGCTTCAACTTCAGCACTTTTACCTTCGCGAAGCTCGACTTTCACAACATCGGTTTTTAAATATTTCAACGTGTCGATTTCTACAGGAATCGAAACCGTTTTACCGCCAAAAGATGCGGTTAACGTGGTTTTCCCGGAGCTTGTCGCGGTGAAAAGTCCATCGCTGACCGTACCTAACTTGTAGGACGATACTTTCCATGTCGCTGAGCTCGTGACATCTTTAGTCGTACCGTCTGACAATGTTGCTGTCAGCTTCACTTGAACATGTGAACCGCTTTTGGTTGAGATGTAAGTGGTGTCAGCTTCCAGAGCTTGAATGACGCCGACTTCAACCGGAATCGTGACGCTTTTGCCGCCGTAAGCAGCTATGATCGTCGCTTTTCCTCTTGCTACAGGGGTAACAACCCCTTTGGCCACTGTTGCGACCGTACTGCTGCTTGTTTTCCATTCAGCCTCATTGGTCACTGTGCGAGTTGCGCCCAGGGAGTCGGTTGCCGTCAACACGATGGATCTCGTTTCGTTCAAATCAAAAACAAGGCTCGACACATTCGCCGTCAGATCGCTCGCCATATCCACCTGAACGGAAATGGTGACCGTTTTCGTATCCAATTGTGCCGTCAGAGTGGCTTCGCCGGAAGCCAACGCCTTCACTTTGCCAGCATCGACAGAAGCGGCTTTGGGGTTGCTGCTTGTCCAAATGACATCCGAAGTAGCGTCTTTCGATGTCTCGTCGGTGTAGAGGGCTGTTGCTGTCAACGTGACGGCATCGCCTTTTTTCATAACCAGCTTCTCTTGACTGATCGTTAAGCTTTTTAGAACGCCAACGGATACTTGAACGACTGCAGTACGTGTTCCGTATTTAGCCGTAATTGTGGCCGTACCTGTGTCTATTCCCGTGATATCCCCGCTTCGCACTTCGGCGATCTCCTTGGAGCTTGTCGTCCACTCCGCCTTACCTGTGACATCTTCTTCGCGTCCGTCTTTATAAATGGCTGTTAGCTTCAACTGATCGGAGCCGCCAATCTGTAAATTGACGATTTTCTTGCTTGGCTTGATGAGGGTTGGAATATCCACTTCCACTTTGGTCGTGGTTGTTTTACCGCCGTAGGTCGCCGTTACATTGACGCCTCCGGCTTTATAGGTTTTCACTGTCCCTTTTGTAACATAAGCGACAGAATCATTGTCGACAGTCCATTCCGCACGATCCGTTACAATCTCAGTTGTGCCGTCTGCGTAAGTAGCACGCAAAGTGAGTGCATGCTCGTCTCCGGTTTTCAAGGAAAGTGTATCTTCATCAACAACTAATCTGCGAGGGACTTCGACATCGACAATGACCTTAACTGTCTTCTCTCCGTATTTCGCGGAAATGACGGTTTCGCCGATGGAGCGAGCGATCAGCTTACCGCCCGACACTTCCACGATGTCCGTATCTTCTGAAGTCCATTCAGCCAGAGCAGAAACGTCTTTGGTCTTTTCAGCTTCGGTTGATGCGTCAGCATAAGTCGCTGTTAGCGTAAGGGTTCCTGTCGCATCTTTTTTAAGTAAAAGGTTCTGAGTGTTTAAATCGAGCTTGAGAGCATTATCGACATCGACCGTAATCGTCGTTGATTTGGTGCCGTAGCTGGCTGTTAAGGTAGCCCTACCGACACCGTAGCCTTTGATGGTGCCTTTAATCGCATCGGCTACTTTTTCTTTATCTGTCGTCCATACGGCTTTCTCCGAAACGTCGGATGTTGTGCCGTCCGGATAGGTAGCGATGAGTTCAACTTTTTCCGTACCGTTCGTTAAGAGGGAAACTTGAGACTTCTTCGCATCGATACGTCGTACGACTTCTACATCGACGGGAAGCGTCAGGCTTTGGTTCATATATTTAATGGTGACGTTGGCGCTGCCCGGACTTTGTCCTCTTACTAAACCGTTCGTTACGGATACTACGGAGCTTGCGTCAATGGTGTAGTCGGCTTTGCTTGTGACATCTTCGGATGTGCCGTCATCATAGTAAGCTTTGATGTTCAATTGGTAAGTGGCATCCAAACGCAAATCCAAGGATTGCTTGTCTTTCGTTAAGGATTTCACTTTTTTCGTGACGGTTACGTTCACGATTTCGGTTTTACCCATATAGGTAGCAGTGATGACTGCTTTACCTTCTTTTTTGGCTGTAACGACGCCTGCATAAACGGAGGCGATATCCGCCGTCCCTGAGGACCAATCCGCCTTGACTGTAGCGGTTTCGGTTGCGCCGCTAACATAGATGGCCGTTGCCGTCAAATTAGCCGTGTCTCCGACTTGCAGAATGATCTCGTTCTTGTTGAGTACCAGCTTGGAAATTTCATCAGCTGCATAGGCAATGCCAGCAGCTAAGGTTTGCGTGGCTAAGATGAAAATAAATACAAATGATAACCATTTGCTGCGACTAAATTTCATGATTGATTACCTCCACGTTGGTCTCCTTCGAAATGAATATGAAAATTATGGAACTTATTTAATATCGGTTTGAAACTGCCCAAATTGAATAGCTAATAGCACAAAACCCTGAACCATTGGAGGCATGGGCTCAGGGTGTGCATTCGCGGACAATTTTAAGTTGTATTATCGTTTTACGACATTGAAATTATCCTCAAGCAGCAGCCAGTTTTGAGGAAAGCTGAGCCCCAGCTTCCAGTAGCTGATGCCGCGCAAGCCGAGTTCTTTCATCAAGCGGAATTTCGCTTGGATGGAACGCGCATCCTCGAACCAGACGGTATGTTCTTTGCCGGCGTCATCCCAATAATTGAAATGCGGTGCTTGAGCGGTATAGTCGTATAAGATTTGGGCGTTCCACCTGCGGGCCAGAGCGATGGCCGCTTGCGGGCTGACGGCTTTGGCAAAGGGGCCGCCTTTGACGTAGGGCAGCGTCCAGTCGTAGCCGTACAAGTTCTGCCCCATCATGATTTTGGATGCGGGCATTTCCGTGAGCGCGTACTCCAGCACTCTCCGAACGGGACCTATCGGCGAAACGGCCATAGGAGGTCCGCCGCTGTAGCCCCATTCGTACGTCATGATGATCACGAAGTCTACGATTTCGCCATGTGCCTTGTAATCGTGAGCTGTGTACCATTCGCCTGTCTGGGCGGCGCTTGTTTTGGGGGCGAGGGCGGTGGAAATCAGATAGCCTTCCTGATGGATTCGTCCTGCTGCTTTGCGGAGGAAACGATTATACGCTTCACGATCGCCCGGGTACAAATGCTCAATATCAAAATGGATATCCCGGAAGCCATACTGCTTCGCCGTAGATATGATTGTTTCCAGCAAACGGTTTTGCACCGTTTCGTTCGTGAGAAAGATGTGTCCCAGCTCGGCGCTGAACTGGTCTTGTTCCAAATTCGTCACAACCATCATCAGAGTGACGCCATGCTGTGCGGCCACAGAGCCGAGATCGTCCAGCGGCGGCGCCTGCAGAGTGCCGTCCCGATTAATGCGAAAACTGAAAGGAGCCAGATAAGTAAGATGAGGCGCTGCATCTCTAGCCGATTCAATCAATGCGGGAGAAATACTCGTTCCACGGGGCTCAATGTAAGCATTCACTTCAGCTGATGGGCGCGGAAACGGGGGGATGTACAACCGTAATCCTACAGAAAGCGGTTGATTTGGGCGAAGCCTGTTAACATCCATGAGCGTTTGCAGGTCAACGCCTAATTTGCGGGCAATGAGATAGAGACTTTCACCGGGTTGAACCCAGTAATACGAACCGACGATCGGAATGACCAGTGCCTGTCCAATGACGAGTGATTGATTCGGATCGATTTCATTGGCTGCAGCAATCGTATCCACGGTCACACCGTAAGCTTGTGAAATTCGATACAACGTTTGTCCCTTTTGGACAACGTGAATTTGCATGGGGTTTCCTCCTCTTAGAGCGTTTGGCGATTATCATTGCTTTACCATATTCCCGAAAGGTGGAATGGGTGTATGTCTACTTCTATAAAATGCGTAATACTATTAACTGGATATTATTTCCATTTATCGTGAAAGGGGATAATACCAATGAAATAGCTATCGTTTGCTTTGACGATTTTACGGATCTTGACGTGTTCCTGCCATGGGATCTGTTGAATAGAGTACGATTAGTCGGCGGTATCGCTGACTGGGAAGTAAAGCTGCTGGGGACCGAACCGTCTCATGTGTCAATGGCGGGATTTGGCGTAAAGGTAGTCAATGAAAGTATGGTAACTAACGGCAACATCAGCGCGGCTGCGGGGTGTTTGGCCGGACAAGACTTGTCGTCTTGGGTGATTGATTCTTTAATGCCCATCTGGGATAACCAGTTTATGCTTCGCCTCCGGTGAGAGTGTCGTTCTAATCTGTCCCTCGCGTCCCTTGGCAATCAAACATCAACTGGTAGCGATCGTTCATGCCTAACATCTCCTTCATCCTATTCACTTTGTTCGAACGCATAGCTAGCACATGCCGATCGAATGGCGAGGCCGGGTTTTCATTCGCTTTGTGGAATGGATGCTTCTCTCCTAAATTGGTTGACAGCTGCAGGGATCGTACCTTTTAATTTATGGGATAATGTTGTTGTCGAACTTGAAGAACAACGTCTGACCATCGAATCGATCTCTGAATAAATCAGCGCACAGATCGGATATTCGTGTCATATGTAAGCGTAATCAACCGTGGTACGATTAGATTATCAACAAGACTTGTTGATCAAGCCAATACTAACAGGGGAGGAAATAACAAATGAAGAAATTGACCGGCGCAATTCTGGCATCGGCTCTGTCGCTCTCGGTTGCACTGACCGGCTGTTCACAACGGAGCGATTCCGGATCGGTTACTCAGGAAAGTGTCAAGCCCGCGGAAAATGCAGCCACAACCGCAACGGCGGCAAACGGGCCCAAAAAGAGAATCACCGTCTACAGCGCTACCGCCGATAAACCTGTCCAAGAAGTATATCGGCAAATTGCGAACGATTACATCAAGGAGAATCCAAACGTAGAAGTAGATCTCCAGTTCCCGGGATCAGAATATGAGAACATTATGAAGGTGAAGATGGCGGCCAACGATATGCCGGATATCTTCGATACCCACGGCTGGGCGGTCATTCGCTACGGCACGTATCTGGCGGACCTGAAGGATCAACCTTGGGTTCCGCAGCTGACCGATACGATCAAGGACGTGGTAACGGACAAGAGCGGCAAGGTTCATGCACTGGTACTAAGTGAAGCGAAGGACGGTCTCACTTACAACGCCGACCTTCTGAAGAAATATAACATCGATGTTCCGAAGACTTTCGATGAATTGATGGCCGCCGCTGAGAAGCTGAAGTCCGAGAGCAAGGGGGAAGTAACACCGTTCTATTTCTCCGGCATTGATGATTGGATGATCGGACAATTTTTCGACTATTTCGCCACCTCGCTCCTGATCAGTCCGAAGCAGAATGAGGCGCAAGCCCTGCTGGACAACAAGATGGATTGGAACAAGTGGAACCAGCTCCCCGAGAAGTTCCTCGAGATGTACAAGAAGGGCTTCATGAACAAGGACGTGCTTACGGCCAAGTACAGCGACCTGTCCGGCCTGTTCGCTCAAGGAAAGGTGGCTTTTACCCTGCTGGGGCCGTCCTTCGCGGATGAGGTGCATAAGGTGAATCCGAACTTGAAGATCGGATTCATGCCTGTTCCGTCGATGGTGGCTGGGGATGAGCCCAACTTTTCCGGCGGCGAGCGCCTGACGATGGGGGCTTCCAAGGACAGCAAGAACCTGGAAGAGGCCAAGAAGCTGGTGGCCTATTTTGCCAAGCCGGACAACATGGCCAAGTTCGCCAACGTCACCAAGCTGCCTCCGGGACTGAAGGGTGTCACAGCGAAGCATGAATTCACGGAATATTACGATAAGTATGCGAGCATCCGTGTCTTCCCGTACTTCGACCGTGTATACCTGCCGAACGGGATGTGGGATGTGCTCTGCAAGTCCGGCTCCGCATTACTGGGCGGACAGATCACTCCGCAGCAATATTCCGACAAGATGAAGCAAGAAGTGGAACGGCTGAGAAAAAAATAAAATCGGTCATGGGGGGGCTGGACGAAGCAAGAGGTCCGGCCCTTTTCCGTGCCCGTGCATCGGAGGAATGAAAGGATGGAGAGTACCAAGAGAAGAACCTGGAATGGCCTGCTGAGCTCGCCTTCCCTTTTGAATGTCTTGTATTTCCCGGCACTCGCCCTTTTCGGAGTGTTCATCTTATACCCTTTTTTGAAGGGGCTACAGATCTCATTTACCAACTGGGACGGGTATTCCCAGTCCTCCAAGTGGATCGGTGTATCCAATTATACCCGTATCTTTCAGGATCCGGACATTGTCCGCGTTATCCGCAATACCTTCATCTACGGCCTGGGCAGCACGCTGTTCCAGAACATCCTGGGTTTGGCTTATGCCCTGCTCCTGAACCAGAGACTCCGATTCAAGGGCTTGACCCGAACCATCGTTTATCTGCCGGCCATCATCAGTCCGCTGATCATGGGCTATATCTGGTACTTTTTCTTCCAATACAGAGGCGGTGCTATTAACGATATCATTCTCCTGTTCACTGATCAGCCGGTGAACCTGCTTGGTAACTCCAATTGGAACGTATGGATGATCACCTTGGTCAACACGTACCAATTCGTCGGCGTGGCTATGGTCATCTTCCTGGCTGGCCTGCAGACCATTTCGAAGGATTATTACGAAGCGGCTATCATGGACGGAGCCGGCCGATGGTTCAAGTTCAGCCATGTGACCTGGCCGCTCCTTGCACCGTCGCTCACGATCAGCATTGTGCTGAACGTCATAGGGGGTCTGAAACTGTTCGACGTCATTACAGCGCTTACAAACAGCGGTCCGGGATATGCCTCCGCATCGCTCTCTACGCTTATGTACAAACTGTATTTCGGCCGACAGGATGCAGGGTACGCGGCCTCCATCGGTATCGTGATGTTCCTGATCATTTCCGTGGTCAGTATATCTATTCTGATTGTATTAAGACGCAGGGAGGTATCGGCGGCATGAGCAAAACCATGAACTCGGCAGCGGCAGAGCCCCGCTCCGGTGTAAGAGGCAGCAGAGCGCTAGCTGCGGAGACCGGAGGCAAGTCGTCCTTCTGGCTGGGGGCGACTGCACTCCTGATCTCTCTCCTGCACATCCTGCCATTCTATATCTTGGTCACTTCATCCTTCAAGGCGGCCGACGATCTGAGCTCCAAGTGGATCGCCCCCGGCTACGCTTATTGGGATAACTTCACCAATGCTTGGCGGGAAGCCCATCTGGGCAGAGCCTTCCTGAACAATATCTGGATCACGCTCTGTGCGGCCGTCCTGATCGTGCTCTTGGGCTCCATCGCTTCGTATCCGCTGGCACGGCATCAGACGGCGTGGAACAAGTTCATCTATACGGTGTTCATCTCGGCTCTCATTGTGCCGCCGCTTATCACGCTTGTTCCCCTATATAAGATCATGGTGGATATCGGCGGGATGAACCACTATTGGGGCATCATCCTCCTGCATGTGACCTTTGGGCTGCCCATGACCATCTTCTTGTACACGGGCTTCATCGCCACGATACCGAAGGAACTGGATGAGGCGGCGTTGATCGACGGTGCGGGACGGTTTTCCCTGTTTTATCGGATCCTGCTGCCTCTCTTGAAGCCCATTACGTCAACGGTTATCATCTTAACCTGCGTGAACATCTGGAACGACTACCAATTCTCCGTATTCTTCCTCCAGAAGACGGAGGTGAAAACCATCACCGTGGCACTGAGCGGGTTCTTCAGTCAATACACCAACAATATCGGATGGGTGGCCGCGGGTTCGTTAATGGCGGCGGTCCCGATCACCATTGTCTATCTTTTCCTGCAGCGCTATTTCATCAGCGGCCTGGCCTCCGGTGCGGTGAAGGGGTAAGAAGATGCTACTCAGCCCCGACTCCGGCTGGTATGATAAGAGGACAGACAACTATCGGGGGGCCAGGCCATGCGGAGAAAAGCACTCACGTTGCGCAAAAAATTGATCATCCTGTACATGCTGACCGTGTTGGTTCCAGCGGTGATCATGATTCTGATCCTGCCCTATTACTACAACAACCTGTTCATCCAGCAGACTACCCAGCTCTCCGGAGGGACGCTGATGTCCTTGACACGCAACGTGGAGATGTATCTGGACGATCTGGAGCGGCTCACAATCACTCCTTATCTGAACGACGATGTCATGACGGGGCTGAAGCTTAAGGCCAGCGTCCGCCCGGATGACGCCTCCGAATACGCCAAGTTCATGGCGGAGAAGGCCTTCCGGCAGACACTGCCCCGCCAGCTGAAGAACACCCGCAAGGATATCCTGGGAACCATTCTGCTGCCTCTGGACGGATCCGTCTATATCATTACCTCCGTGGACCGGTCGGATCCGGTCCCGGGCTTCAACTATAAGATTCAGCCGTGGTACCAGAAAGCCGTCCTGCAGGACGGCGGAGTCGCCTACATCAGCAAACATACCCAGAATTATTTGCAGCTGGACGTGCCGAAGGAGGTCTTCTCCGTTTCACGGCTCCTGAAGGACCCCGATTCCGGCAAGCCGCTCGGGGTTATTATGACGGATGCGGCCAACATCGTACTGGAGAGGATCGTTAGCGATGTGAAATTCAACGTGACCGCCATCACGGCTATTTTGGATGAAAATTACCAGCCTCTCTACAGCAACCATTCCTTGACCGGCGACATGATGAAACAGCTGGCGGCAGGGAAATCCCATGTGAAGGGGGACAATGACAGCTACCGGGTGGTTACGGAGAAGCTCCAGAAGTCCGGGTGGACCATCGCGGTTCTCTTTTCGGACAGCGAATTCCGGTCCCAGCTGAATTGGATTTATTGGCTGGGCACGATCTTCGCTGCCGGAGGCACGCTGGTTACGTTGTTCTTGAACTTGTCCTTGACCCAGTGGATTGTGCGGCCGTTCCGGGAAATGGTGCATTTTATGAAAAGTGTACAGCGGGGCCACCTGGACAGCCATCTAGAGATTCGTGGCGGTGACGAGATCGCTCAGCTGGGTATGACGTTAAACACGATGATCGCTCAGCTGAAGGAGATGATCGACCGCGAGTACCGGGCTGTCCTGGGCCAGCGCAATGCCGAATACCGGGCGCTTCAATCTCAGATCCAGCCCCATTTTCTATATAATACCTTGACCAGCTTCATCGGATTGAACCGCTCGGGCCAGAGCCGACTCTTAGAGCAAGCCATTCTATCTTTAAGCGGTATGCTCCGATATATGCTCGAGCACCGGGATACGGTAACCCTGGGGGAGGAGACTGACTTCATTCGGCGGTACGGTGAATTGCAGCGGATGCGCTTCGGCGATAAGCTCCAATTGAAGATCGAGGTGGACGAGTCCGCCAGGAACCTTCACCTGCCCAAGCTGCTGCTGCAGCCGCTGGTAGAGAATGCCATCATCCACGGCATTGAGCCGATGAAGCAGGGAGGCACACTTTGCATCCGAGCGGAGCGGGAGGTGACTGTCGATGGCGCCGGCGCTTGGGTGTCCATCCGTATCGAGGACGACGGAGTCGGATTCCAGCCGGGCAGTCAGGGCAACAGCGTAGGGCTAAAGAACGTCCGGGAGCGGTTGCAGATTTTCTGTCCTTCGGCAGCGTTCACCCTGGAGAGCGGGCCGGGGGAAGGCACGGTGGCCACCCTTCGGATTCCAGATGACAAATGAGCGCATATAGATAACATCCGGTGCATATGTAAGCGCATCCACGAATGGTATTCTAATAGTGTCGAAACCATGGGAAACTTGGAGGTTTCCATGGCGACCGACATATTCCAATGGAGGTGTATTATGCGAAAAAGAGTAACATCAGCTTTATTGGTTCTGGCCGTAGCCGCGGGACTTGTCGGGTCTCCGGCCGTCACGTCGGCCGCGAATCCGCAACTGACTGTGGATTTATCCCAGAATACAGGCGCATTGCTGTACGGCGCCACAGGATTTTTGTACGGGCTCGGCAATGACGGGATACCCAAAGACAACATGCTGGCGCCGCTGAAGCCGCAATACGCCAGCCAGAAGCCGCCCGGCGGACTGCAGCATCCGAACGGGGACGTGTTCGAAGTACAAGACCAGTATTTCCGCAACGGCGGCAAAGAGATTCAAGTGATCATGCAGGATATCTACAAGGAATGGCCATACGAGAACCTGGGTATGAACGATTATCTGGCCAAGGTGGACACAATGGTCCGCGCCCTTAATGCCAATCCGAACCGTGACAAGTATGTTTATGTACCCTTCAACGAGCCCGATTGGATCTGGTACAATAACAGCACCAAGCTGCAGCAGCTGTTCAACGACTGGAAGACGGTCTACCAGAAGATCCGCTCCATCGTCCCCAATGCCAAGATTGCTGGAATCGGCTTCTCTTATTACGACGCTAATGTGTACGACCAGTTCCTGACTTTCGCAAAAAACAACGATTGCCTGCCTGACGTTACCACCTGGCATGAGCTGCAGAACAGCTTCTTTACGGATTGGGATACCCACTACAACCATTACCGGAGCGTCGAGTCCCGCCTCGGCATCTCCCCCAGACCAATCTCGATCAACGAATACGGAAGATTCTCCGGGGATATCCCGGTTCCCGGCAATCTGGTCCAGTTCGTAAGCAAGTTCGAGAACAGTAAGGTGTACGGAAGCTTGGCCTACTGGACTACCGCAGGTGCGCTGAATGATTTGGCGACGGAGAACAACAAGGCGACCGGTGGCTGGTGGCTTTACAAGTGGTATGGAGACCTGTCCGGGAATACCGTCAAGACTACTCCTCCTTCCCCCTCCGGATCCCTGCAGGGAGTAGCCGCTCTGAACGCCACTGATCGACAAGCTCGGATTCTATTTGGCGGCTCCTTGAACGCTTCCGATGTCTTCGCGACGGATGTGGTAGTGAAGGGCTTCGGCACTGCTTCCTATTTCGGCTCTACGGTCCATGCCGTGGTTATGGGAATCGACAACACCAACTTGAATCCATCCAGTGGTCCTTATGTGCTTCAGGAAGGAGACTACAACGTGGTGAACGGCCAAATCACAGTTCCGGTGTCCAACATGAAGGCCTTGTCAGCGTATCAGATGATTATCACGCCGAACCGGGACCTGTCCCCCTCGGGGACAGCGGGCAGGTATGAGGCGGAGTACGCCGCCTATACCGGAACGGCCTTCGTCTCATCGAGCAGCAACACGGGTTACTCCGGTACATCCTTCCTGGAGGGCTTCGGCGGAGGCGGTAACAGCGCGAGCGGACAGTTTGTCGTGACAGCGCCTACGGACGGCTATTATGATCTGTCCCTTCGCTACTCGGCTGGCCCATTGGCGGGTGCACCGGCTAACCGGACCATCCGAATGACGGTGGGCGGCACGACCTTGAAGGATTTGACTTTGGGGGGAACGGCCAACTGGGATAGCTGGGCCACCTCCACCACCAAGGTTTTTCTAGAGGCTGGCATTAACCGGATCGGCTTCACAACGTATACGGCGGATAACTCGGATGCAGTCAACCTGGATTATCTAGAAGTGGCCGCCGCCACCGATACCGTCGTAGCCTATGAGGCGGAAGCCGCCGGCAACACGCTGACCGGTACGGCCAAAGTGGAGTCGAAGACGGCCGCGTCAGGAGGCAAATATGTGAGCTGGATCGGAAACGGGGCGGCGAATGCCCTGCAATTCAACGGCATTCAAGCCCCCTCGGCAGGACGCTATCGGATCGTGGTTACCTATGCCAACGGCGAACTTGGGGACGGCGCCACCAATTACAATTCCAACATCGTGGACCGTTATGCCGACGTATCGGTGAACGGGGGCGGCTCCCAGAAGGTTTATTTCCGCAATACCCTGGGCTGGTCCAACTTCCGAACCACAGTAATCGATGTGAATCTTAACGCAGGCGCCAACACGATCAAGTTCTCCAACGGCTCCATCGGCTTCGCGCCCGACATCGACCGGATTCAAGTGGCCGCTTATTTGGGCAATTAACAGGGGAGCCGCACGCAAGCCGTGCGGCTCTTTCTCCGGTTCCCTACAGGGTAGGACTTCATATGGACAAGGGAGTGCCGATTCCCCTAAGATGGAAAGACGACTGAGACTGAAGTTTACAGGCATAGAGACGGATGGAAGAGGGGACAGCAGATGAAGATCGTGGTGGCGGATGATGAGCAGTGGGTTAGGCTGGGGCTAATCAGCATGATCCAGGAGATGGAGACGGCTTGGGAGGTGGCCGGGGAGGCCAAGGACGGGGAGGAGCTGGTGGAGCTTACGTCAGCCATCCAGCCGGAGGCGGCCATCGTCGATATCCGGATGCCCGGATTGAACGGTATCGAGGCCATCCGCAAGGCGCGCCTTTTGTCACCTCTGACCCGATGGATCATCCTGACCGGATACTCCGACTTCGAATATGCCCGGCAAGCGCTGCAGATGGGGGTCTCCGATTATCTTCTGAAGCCGGTGAATCCGGAAGAACTGGAGAAGGTTGTCACACATATCAGCCAAGGCAACCGGCTCGTGATCCAGCAGTTGAACCAGCAATTCGAGAACCAGCTGTTCTCCCTGCTGCACGGTATGGTATCTCTGGAATCGGCCAACGGGCTGTTGAGGAACGGGGTCTTCACAGGGGGGATGGTGCTGATCGACACTTCGGGATCCCCGGCCGACTATGCCGAGCTGCAGACCCGGTGGCTTCAGGGGGGAAGGCAAGTGGTTCAGCAGAACATCGTTTACGGCGTTCATCTCGCCCTGCTTCCGTTGCCCGGGGGAGAACTGGTATGGGTTGGCGTACGGGATCCGCACAATTCCGAATCGGAGCGCTGTCTCCAGAGGCTCGAAGCGGAGATTCTGTCATCCGTTAAGCAACTGCGGTCGGAGGTAACAGCCCTGACGGTGGCGGAGACGGGAGAGGCGGCAGGTTTCTCGGAATTTCAGCAGCGGCTGAAGCGGCTTCAGGAACGGGCATACCTGCGGGTAGCGGCGGACGGCTTGGACCGGAGGTGGACGCTGCAGGAGCTGGAAGATCTGGAACGTTCGGATGGCTCTCTGGTCCTGAAGGCGGCAAAGCTGGCTCTGCAGCTGCAGCAGGAGTTCAAGAATGGATTATATATGAAATACCAGACCACCCTGCAGGAGCTGGAGCGCTTTCTGACGCGAGCGGCTGCAGATGAACGGAGGGGAATCGAGGTCTATCTCCGCAAGGTCTTTCCTGACATCACCCGCTCAGACGCCAGTGGACGCTCCACTGGACTTACGGAAAGGCTCCGTTTGTTGGGGGAGGATCTATTGGCAGTAGGACAGGTGGCAGAACCTCCCGATGTGGTTAAGCAGGTCTTGGCGTATATTGAACGCAATTACATGAATAACATCGGGATCAGCCAGATCGCAGGGGAGCTCAACATGACCCAGAGCTACCTGAGCACCCTCTTTCATAAGAGGACTGGAACTACCTTCATCAAACACTTGACCCAGGTCCGAATACTGAAGGCGAAGGAACTCCTGACGAAGACGAATTTACAGGTCGGTCAAGTAGCTGAGGAGGTTGGCTACTACAGTACCCGACACTTTACCAAGCTGTTCACGGAGATCGTCGGGATATACCCGTCCGATTTCAAGAAGAGCCAATCCTCCCGCTAACGGACAGCAGACAGGGCTACCCTTAGTGGTGGCTTTTTTGAGCGGTGGGAAGAAACGTACAAATGAGCTCGTCGATCCAAAGAACGGGCCCTATGGAAGCGGTTCCGGCTTTGGTAGGATGAGATTACGTCCGTCCGGCTTATTGCTCTTGCGTCATAAAGAAGATCGGCATGACGTACGAGGGACATCTCCGCTAGCATATGTTTCATAAAGGAAAGTGGCATGACCCATCAGTATACGATACTGGAGCGGGAATTCACGAAGTAAGCGTTTCGTTACACAGGAGGATGAGAAGAAAAATGGCAATCCATTATGACGAACAGAGCCGAATCTTTCATTTAACGACATCAACTACCAGCTATGTGCTACAAATCGTGCGGGACGGGTACTTGGCGCATCGATATTGGGGCAAGAGAGTCAGCAGGTTCCGCGATTCGAGGCCGATTGTATTTAAGGGCCGCCCGCTGTCGCCTAATCCGGACGGGGACTGGAATTTTTCATTGGATATGCTGCCCCAGGAGTACCCTGGCTTCGGAACGGGCGATTTCCGTACGCCGGCTTTTCAAATCATGCAGGCGGATGGCTCGACGACCTGTGATCTGCGGTTTCATTCTTATCGGATCTTTCAAGGAAAGCCGAAGCTGGAAGGGCTGCCTGCGACTTATACGGAAAGCGATGAGGAAGCCGAAACGCTGGAAATCGAGCTGAAGGATACTCTGCTGGATTTAAGCGTGATTTTGTCTTACTCAGTATTCAACCGGTTCGATGCAATGACGCGCTCCGTACGATTCTTCAATAAAGATCGGCAGCAGGTGAAGCTGTTGCGTGCTGCTAGCATGAGCCTGGATTTCGACGACGCGGAGTATGAGATGCTCCACCTCTCGGGAGCTTGGGCGAACGAGCGAAATATGTACCGGAGGCCGCTATTCCCGGGGAACCAGTCTGTCGAAAGCAAACGGGGAGCCAGCAGTCCGCAGCATAACCCGTTTCTAGCACTATTGCGGAATGGCTGCGACGAACAGCAGGGAGAGGTTTACGGCTTCAACCTCGTCTACAGCGGGAATTTCCTGGCGAACATGGAGGTCGATCAATACGATACGACTCGCGTTACCATGGGGATAAACCCGTTTGATTTTTCCTGGCTGCTGGAGCCGGGCGAAGCTTTCCAGACGCCAGAGACAGTGATGGTATACTCGGACCAGGGGCTGGGAGGAATGTCCCGGATTTATCACAGCCTCTATCGCTCCCGCTTGTGCAGGGGGGAGTACCGGGACAAGGTGAGGCCCATTCTCGTCAACAACTGGGAAGGCACGTACTTTGATTTCACCGCAGAGAAGATCGAACAGATCGCAGCCAAAGGGAGCGAGCTGGGCATCGAGCTTCTCGTGCTGGACGACGGGTGGTTCGGCAGGCGGAACGACGACCGGAGCTCGCTAGGTGATTGGTTCGTCAATCGCGAGAAATTGCCGGACGGGCTCGACAATCTAGCGGAGCGGATCAACAAGCTTGGCTTGCAATTCGGATTGTGGTTCGAGCCGGAGATGGTATCCGAGGACAGTGAGCTCTATCGGCGTCATCCGGATTGGTGTATTCATGTAGAGGGGCGCCGCCGTACGCTCAGCCGGAGCCAGCTGATTCTCGATTTCTCGCGGCAGGAGGTGTGCGATGCGATCGTGGAGCAGCTGTCGGAGATTCTCGGAAACACGCCGATTGCTTACGTGAAGTGGGACATGAATCGGCACATGACCGAGATCGGCTCCGCTGCGCTTCCTCCGGAGCGCCAGCGCGAGACGGCTCACCGATATATGTTGGGGGTCTATCAGGTGATGGAGCGGCTGACGACGGCGTTTCCACATGTGCTGTTCGAGAGCTGTTCCAGCGGCGGCGGTCGGTTCGACCCCGGTATCCTGTACTATATGCCTCAGACCTGGGCCAGCGATAATACGGATGCGATCAGCAGGCTGAAAATCCAATACGGAACCAGCATCGTCTACCCGGTCAGCACGATTGGCGCGCACGTATCGGATGTTCCTAACCACCTGCTTGGACGTGTGACATCGCTAGAGACGCGAGGGAACGTGGCAGCCTTCGGTGCGTTTGGCTATGAGTTGGATTTAACCACGTTCACCGAACAGGAGAATGAGACCGCCGCAAAGCAAGTCGAATGGTTCAAGGAAGTTCGCCAATTGGTTCAGTTCGGGGATCTCTATCGTCTGCTAAGTCCGTTCGAGGGCAACGATGCCGCATGGATGATCGTCTCGGAGAACCGCTTGGAAGCCATCGTCTTCTACTTCAAGGTGCTGGCTCAGCCCAACTCGGGCTTCCGTTCAGTTCGTCTGCAGGGCCTGGATGCGGATTGGGAGTATGAGCTGGTCGAGGGCGGAGAAGTGTTCGGCGGAGACGAATTGATGGCGGTCGGTCTCCGGGTGCCTGCGAAGCTGATGCATGGAGATTTTACGAGCCATGTGTGGCGGTTACGGAGATCGGCTCGGTGAGATGGATCTGTCCCTGGCAAGGAAGGCGAGAATACGTTAGATACTGATTTGCTTATAGGAAAACCCGGCCGAAATGAGGTCGGGTTTTCCCAGTTCTTCGAATCAGAGCATTAGGGGCTGAAATGCTAGCCTCTCACTGCTTATTGCTCTTTTTATAAGTATGGCTGCATCCACTTTTTCTTTAATCGCTTGAATTGCATCGTCCAACGAACTTGCCGCTGAGATATAGATCGCCTTCTTGCAAAATAATCGTGCTGTACTCCGCTGCTGCGGGCCCTAATTTGTTATCAAAGAATGCTTTCGAAAGCTCCTCTACGGTTACGCTACCCTTGGAAAGCTCTGCGATCAGCGGCAGAATGGCGGAGTTAAGCCGGTTTTCCGGGTTAAAGTCATTGGATGTGGTGGAAAGTCCTTGATGGCCAGGTAATTAGCGTTTTTCATGTGAAATGGCTAGGCTTGCCTGTAAAATTTTGCAGCGAAGCCTAGCCAACAAGCCTAAAGTCCCAGCTGCCGCAGGAACTCAGCTGTCTTCTCCGGGTGCGAAATCGGGAAGTTGTGAGCAGCCGGAATCTCCATCGTGCGGACGGAGCGCAGGACTCGCTTAATCCGAGATGGGGTACGCTCAAGTCTCCAATAACCGGCGTCATTCGTCCCATTTGCTCGCTGTCCAAACCGATCTGCTTACACACTAGCTCCCACTTTGTCCTGGACCGCACGAGAGCAGTAATTGTGTGAATCTCCTGCGCATCCGCAAGCTCCTTTAATGCATACATACCGATGAATCCCGTACTTCCCGTCATGAAAATATGTGCCATCAACATCGCCTACTCTCAACTTATTTTTAGTACTCAATAGTACTAATTCGGGGCAAAAAAATTACTTTAGCAATAACGCTAAAGTAGGAAGAGTTTGGTCCAACGTAACCGAGTCTTCACTCGCATGCTGCAGGAATAATCCGCCTTCGATCGCCGCGACGATGAATTGTGCTGTGGGTCTGGACTGTAAATCAGCCTTGAACTCTTGCTTTTGAATCCCTTCAAGAACTAATTGTTCCACTGTGTCGATTTGATTGCGAAAAAATTGGCCGATCTTTTCGCGAATCATGTGGGCTTCAGGGGGCATTTGTGCATACAGGGTAATAAATGGACACCCGCCTAAGCATTCCAACTGTTGACGTGTCAGAAGCTGTAGGATATCTTTGAAACGCTCTTCTACGGTTAAACTTGATCGCTTGGCGATATCGCAGATCATCTCTGTATAGGTTTGTATGAGCTGACCCATGATAGCAGACAACAGGTCTTCCTTGCTTTTGAAATAATAATAAATATTTGTTTTTGACACTTTGCTCGCCGTTACGATTTCATCCATGCTGGTTGCGAGATAACCTTTCGACAGGAACAGAGAGGTCGCGACTTGGAGGACAAGGTCACGGTTACTGGGTTTATTTTTTTTCATCATATTAGCACTCTACAGTACTAAAAAATGTTTGTCAAACCGTACATGCATATCCTGCATTGGAAAGAAGATAATAGGAAGACTGGAAACTTATTCATAAGGATGCTGCACATGGCTCATAAACCGCGTCGTCGAATCGCTTTTGTCAGCTTGATAGGTATTACTCAGCTGCATCTGAGCAATCCGCTCATTATCGCTTGGTGGTCCGCCGCTTTCCCTGGGTTTGGTCATCTGCTGCTATCCAAGTATATCAGGGGCTTTATGCTCATTGGTTGGGAGATGTTGATTAACACGCAGACGCACCTGAACGAGGCGATGGTATATACCTTTCTCGGTCAGTTCGAACACGCGAGTGAAGTGCTTAATATTCGGTGGATGTCCATGTATGCACCTGTTTATTTGTTCGCCATCTACGATAGCTATCGCACATCTGTGGATATAAATCATCAATTCGTCTTAGCCAAAAGGGAGAATGCCCCGATTGATATTTTTACAATGAGCGGTATTGAATTCAACTACCTGGATAAGCGCTCACCTTGGTTAGTTGTCGCTTGGTCCCTGCTGATGCCGGGGATTGGGCAGCTTTATACGCATCGCATCATTAATGCCTTTTTTGGTCTTGGCAGTTGGATCGTGCTCTCTTATTTCTCGCATTTACTTGAAGGGATTCAATACATGCTCATGGGGGATTGGACACGAACTGCAACCGTTGTGGAAATGAAATGGCTGCTATTTTTACCATCGCTCTATGGATTTGCCGTTTATGACGCTTATGTGAGTACGGTCGAATATAACAAACTGTTTGATCACGACCAGATTCGATGGCTGCAGACGGACCACCAACCTTCCAATTATCCATTTCCTAAATCTCCGCTTCTAAAATGAGGGTGACAAGTATGCATGTAGTCTCATCTTTTGACCATTCCATTTATTTGGAGCTGGCGATTACTGCGCTTGAAGAAGCGGGTATTCCCAAAGCGCATATTTATGCCATTCCTTTGCGTCGCAGATCCGAAAAGCCGAAAATATTCGATACCATCCATCGTTCAGACGGTGTAAGCCTATTCGATGCGGGCGTGGCTTTGGGAACAGCACTGGCGGTGGTAGGCTCCTCTTATGGTTTTAAGTTGAAAGGCGGGCCAATCCTATGGGGGATTATCGGTGCGATTGTCGGGTTTATTCTAGGTTTTATCATTGATGTTATTCGCAAAAAGAAGCGACCAAGCCCGACCTCAAGCACTCAAAATACGGAAGTCGTTGTGCTGGTTACCTGTACCAAAGAGGAAGCGGGTCGGGTGGAGGCGATTTTCTGGGATCATTTGGCATTTGGAGTGGCGGTGTGCGAGTGAGGGGGAGAGTTTCAAAAGACCGTTTCGAATCATCGCTCGATCGGTCTTTTCGTCATTTGAGATCGGTACTATTGGTAAATAGTACTATCCGGAATGAGACTTATCTCCTATCATAAGGAACAAGAGCAAGATATTCGCGCGTTGCTGCAAGCAACCACAGGAGGTCATCTGACATGTTCACGAATCGGAAACGAAATACAACAGCTTTCACTTTTATGGCATGGGCTTCTTTTATTGGCGCTTTTCTGGCGATGTTTATTGGGATATATACCTTGGAGGAGGCGCTGAGTGTAAAAGGGTATTATGCGGTGTGCGCGCTATTCTTGACGATGTCCGCTTTCGTCCTGCAAAAAGTAGTTCGCGATAACATGGAAGACGGTTATGGTTCCCGCAAACGCAATACTACGGCCTTCACCTTCTTGGCATGGAGTTCGTTCGCGTTGGCCCTGCTCGGGATGTTCATCGGCATCATCAACTTGCAGCAACCGCTTTCTGTCAAAGGTTACTACGCCGTAACCGCATTGTTCTTGACAATGTCCTCATTCGTTCTACAGAAAACAATTCGCGATAATCATGAAGATGATGCCCTTCAAGCGGTTGATGCCGCAGAGGAATTGTAAATAGATGAGCGTCTACGACCGGTTGGCTGATAGGCGCTCTTTTTGGTATACAACGAAACGGATATAAACTAGAATGAAATTGGGCAATATTTCCTGATTTGGGGATGGTACTTCACGGGGGAGGGCTTTCATTTGAAATAGGTCTGCATGGAACATTTAGTGAATGATGAAGAGTTGGAAGCGTGCTACGTATGGGTAGAAAGCATATTGAATTCGTTTTAATTCAAACGGATCAGGGGGGATTTGATGAGATTGTATCATTTTAGCGAGGAGCCGGATATTGAACTATTCGTACCGAGAGTGAAAGCAAACCG
The DNA here is from genome assembly GCF_014534655.1 of Paenibacillus sedimenti. Lineage (GTDB taxonomy): Bacteria > Bacillota > Bacilli > Paenibacillales > NBRC-103111 > Paenibacillus_E > Paenibacillus_E sedimenti. Next base: position 281,438 of record NZ_JACVVD010000007.1, on the reverse strand, counting down.
AACAGACATGCCTCCCGTTGTATGGGCCATTGATCAAAAGCATGAGTTTACCTTTTACTTCCCAAGAGATTGCCCTAGAATTGTCTATACCAGATCTGAGGGGATAAGCGCAGAGGACGAGGTCAAGTTTTTTGGACTCAGTAAGTCGGACACCATCATTACCGTCGAAACCGGCTGGTATAAGATCATTAACGAAACAACCCTGTATCGGTATATGCTGCCGGGAGACGATTTTCAACTGTTTGACGAGACAGCAGGTTACTACATTGCAGAACAGACGATTGAACCTCTGTCCGTAGATCCGATTCATAACCTCATTGAAAAATTAATCGCCATGAATATAGAGATTAGATTCACACCGAACTTATACCCGTTAAGAGACGCCATTTTGAATTCGACATTAAAGAATTTTGGGATACATAGGTTTCAAAATGCGCGGAAGGTGTAGGGCGGAGAGGATCGAGAAATAAGAACGCTTGTACGATGAAGGATAAACGTTTAAAATCACTTGACCTTAACCTTGCGTTAAGGTTTATTTTTCGTTCTAGGAAGGTTAATTCCATGAATCATTAAAGTGCTTAACAAGGAGGCGAAGGTACATCATGTCAAGAGATGAAAAGATTTATCAAGATCGAGCTGAAATGTATGACAGATTAATAAGCAAACAGCCAAGTTTGGAAAAAGTAATTAACGGAATCAGATCATTTTGTAAGTTGGATGTAGTTGATTTGGGGGCCGGTACCGGAAGACTGACTTCTTTCCTTGCTGTAGAAGCCAAGTCTGTCATTAGTCTGGATAGCTCAAAAGTAATGCTTGATTTGCTGGAAGCGAGACTTATTGAGAATAAGCATCAGAACTGTAAGACTATTGTTGCTGATCATCGGGATCTGCCATTAGACGATGCTAGTGCCGATCTAGTTGTTGCCGGATGGAGTTTGTGTTATCTGGCCAGCTCGAATGTGCCAAAATGGCGACATCATTTGAAGCGAATGATGGCGGAGATTCAGCGCGTATTAAGAAAAGACGGCACAGTAATCATTATCGAAACGTTGGGCACAGGCGTCCATGAACCCATGCGATACGATTTTCTAGAACCTTATTTCGATAAACTGGAAAATGAATATGGGTACAAACATATCTGGATTCAAGCCGACTATGTATTTGGAGATTTAGATGAGGCGAAAGAATTAACGAGGTACTTTTTTGGAGATGTATTAGCGAATAAAGTTATTGAGAATAAATGGAGCGTATTACCGGAATTCGCGGGCGTTTGGTATAAACATTTGGGATGAAATTTTAACCTTGACCGGGTTCGGTAGGAGACACATTTTAGCTAAATAGCGCGTCGTCGTTCCCATGCGATCTTTTCGATTGAGATCCATAAGAAACCCGGCATTTTGACAAGGAGGTCATCTGTTAAATGCGTTGAATTTAGTTTACTAAGAAAATTGTGGAAAAAATAAGCGGTTGGACGTGGGGGCGAGTGTTGTGAATGATTGCGAGTACTGTAATCTTAAATTCGAGGAGCAAAGGATCGTACTGGAGAATGAGTACTGTCTATATTTGCAATTATTGAAGCCCGAAATTGAAGGCTCCGGAATCATTATTCCAAAAGCGCATAGAGAAACGGTGTTCGATTTGACGGAGGAAGAATGGAGACATACCTATTTGTTGCTTCATGAAACGAAAAAAGTCATAGACAAAGAGTTCGGACCAGACGGTTATAATGTGGGTTGGAACAGCGGGACCGTTGCAGGACAGCATATTTTTCACGCACACTTACACGTGATACCCAGATTTGCAGACGAGCCGTTTGCGGGCAAGGGGATTAGAAACTGGTTTAAGAGTAAGGAGAATCGGCGTCCAAACTACGATTTTGAAAACTCGAATATTGACAGTAAATCATCACCTTAAAGAATTAATGTGGGTTTCGTCATGGGGAATGTAACAAAAAGAATCTTGCTTACGTCTGTTTATGTGATAGCGCATGAGGGTTCATTACAAAGAGTCGGGGAGTCGAATTCGGATCGATCCTATGTGAGGATGATGAAAATGTGAAAAAACACTTAATCATGTACACGCTTGTGACTGCGTTGATTGTTATCCAAATGCTGCTTATTCTTCCCGAGAACAAAGCTTTTGCATGCAGTTGTGCGGGTGGCAGCGTTGCAGAGAGATTAAGCGGCTCGAACGCCGTTTTTTCAGGAAAGGTCATCGATGTTGGGAAGAGCGTGAAAGGTGATATAGGCCGGCTTAGGGAGTATACGTTTCAAGTGCATAAATCGTGGAAAGGCGCCACGGTCGATACAATAACCATCTATAGTTATGACGGAAGCGAGGCTTCATGCGGTTTTGCTTTTGATATGAATGGGACCTATTTGGTTTATGCTTATATGGGTCAAAACGGATGGTTACAGACGAATTTCTGCAACGGAAATTTGAAAGATGCCGAAGCGCAAGCGGACTATGCTTCGCTGGGTACGCCCCCGCACGTAATCGACGAAGCTGTTAATATTCGCCATGCTGAGATGGCTAAAAGCGAATGGTTGCCTAGTGCGGTATGGTATATTATGGGCGGTATCGTTTTGTTAGGTGCTGTTTTGTTGCTGATCGCTGTTAAAAGAAAGAGAGTGTAGTGATTAAAAGTCGGAGCAGCCGCTGGCAATCTCCGACTTTTTAATTTATAAATTTTCGGGGTTGTCGAAAGTGCATGTTATGTGATGATCGGCATGTAGTGGAAGCAAGAATACCTCAGAAGTTGCGCTTGAAAAAGACAACAAAGCCCACTGTTCGTTAACAACGCCACTCTGAACGCTAAATCGAGCGGGTAACGCGTAAATGAAGGCATAACGACCAAATGACGCAAATTTACGAACAATGTTCGAGAAATTGAGAACATTGTTCGCTGGAGCCCTGATCTGACCCGTTTAGCCATCAATTAGCGTTCAAAAGTTCTCGAAATAAAGACCCTGTTCGTTATGTTGTGTGAACAGGATTGGCGGTGGGAACTCCATCTTATTTCCATCCCTAGCTCAGACATAAGGGTTTAGACACGGGTTTGGCCATTATCTCACTGGTAAATACCGTTAAACGCTCACGCCACGGGCAGCTCGATGCGGAGCAGGCAACCACGCTCCTCATGCTCCTCATGCTCCTCACGCTCATCCGAACTTGTCAGCTGGAGCTTTCCGTCCAATTGCGATACGCGCTCGTACATCGTTTGCAAGCCGAAACCATGCGCCGATTGCTGATAGCTGAGCCCGTCGTTCCATAGCGCGAACGTTATGATGCCGCCCTCATGCGCCAAACGAAAACGGAAGCGGGTACAGCGGCCATGCCTGATGCCGTTGGTCAGCCCCTCTTTGAGCGCATGGTAGAGCGCTTTTTTGTGCATGGACGTAAGCTGCGGCAGCTTGCCGAACGAATAATCGATTTCAAGCCCGGCAGCTTCTTTGGTCTGCTCCAGGAGCATGGTCATCGCAGGCTCCAGCTTGAAGTCGGCGGCTTGCCGCTTCATCATGCGGACGGATTCGCGAATGTCGTCCAGTCCTTTGCGCACCAACTGCTGGGACAGTGCCAGTTTCTCAAGGCCTCTAGAGTCTCCGCGGTCTAACAGCATTTTGGCAGCCTCCATTTGGACGATGGAGGTCGTTAGCGTATGCCCCACGTGATCGTGAATCTCTTGGGAGATCCTGTTCCGCTCTTCCATCACCGACAGCTCGCTGAGCGTCTCCGCGGTTTCACGGATCGATTCTCGAAGTCGCTGCGTCGTTTGCTCCAGATCGGCGGTTCGCGCCTCCACCATCTGCTCCAGCTCCAGGGTGAAGCGGCTTAGTTTGAGCTGAATCCCGACGCGGGCAAGCAGCTCGTGCTTGGCGAAGGGCTTCACGATATAATCGTTCGCCCCTGCGTCAAAGCCCGTCAGCATGTCGGAGAGCCTGCCCTTGGCCGTGAGCAGGATGACAGGCAGCGAGCTTTCGTCATGACGCTCCCGAATGGTCCGGCAAACATCGTACCCGTTCATATCGGGCAGCAAGATGTCAAGCAGGACAAGATCCGGAGGCTGCTGTTCCAACAAGGCTAAAGCTTCCCTGCCGTTTGTGGCCTTGATGAGGCGAAGCGGGTAGCCGGCCAAGTAATTCTTAACAACCTGCAAGTTGATCGGTTCATCATCGACGAGCAGCACAGTGGCCGCAGAGATTTCGGATCGCCAAACAGGGGCAGGGCTATCTGTGCCGGAATAAGCAGGCTCATTTTCGAAGCCGGCTTCAACACCAGAAGCTGCATAATTCATGGTAGTCATAAGACCATATGCCTGCATGCTCTGAACAACTTGGACGTCTTGAACCGAACTCACATCCGCTATGGGCAATGTAAAGGAGGCTGTCGTACCATGCCCTAGAGCCGATTCCATGCTCAACTTCCCGCCATGCAGCTCGACCAGCCTCTGGGAGATGGTCAGTCCCAGTCCGGTTCCTCCCCGATGACTCCCGCCCTCAGCCTGCTCAAAAGGCTCCCGAATGTCCCAGAGCTTCGCTTCCGGAATGCCGATACCGGTATCGTGCACGCTTAAGTCCACCATGCGGTGCACCAAACGGGCTGTAATGCGCACTTCCCCACTGTCCGTAAACTTCACTGCATTTCCGATCAAATTGTATAAAATTTGCTGCAACCGATTGGCGTCAGCCATCACGAACGGAAGATCGGGCTGCACATCATTCTTTAGCCGTACTTGCTTAGCCGCAGCAATCGGTTCGAATGCGGCAAGAACCAGAGCGACAGAATCCCGCAAAGGGAGAGCTGCAAGTTCCAACGCAATATCTTGATGATTCAGCTTGGACAGATCGAGCAGATCATTGATCAGCCGGGACAGCCGTTTTCCGCTGGATACGACGAGCTCGAGATTATCTCTCACTTTACGCTGGAGGGGGCCGCCAACACCATCCAACAAGGATTCGGTGAGACCGATAATGCCTTGCAGCGGCGTCCGAAGCTCATGAGATGTATTGGCCAAGAAATCGTCCTTTAACCGGTCCAATTCCTGTAATCGGCGGTTATTCTCCTGCAAATCCGCGGAAATCGCCTGGTTTTGCACGAAAACGCTGCGCAATCTGGTAATCAAGACCATTCCCAGAGAGAGGACGAACATGAATACGCCCATAATGCTGCTTACGTCTACCCAGTAAAAGTAGAAATAAGGTGCATATTGGCGGGTTAGCGGGCCCAGCCCGGGAAAGAAAAAGTAAGCATAGTGAATGGTGAAGCCAATCACGATTGCACCAATGCCCGTAGCTAACCAAGCCGCTTCGCCGTCTTTTCGTTTGCGGTAACGGACAATCATCGGTAAAGCAAGAATGGGAACTACCAGTACAATGATGATGAGATACAGATAAATGAATGCGGAAAACCAAGTTGGATTCCCGTACGCCGTTATCGCACAAATGGCGGTAAAGACAAGCATGAAATAACGGCTGATGCGAAACCGCCGGTGCAAATCCGGCTCGGTCAGCCGCTCAAAAATACCGACAACCGCAACCGTACCGACCGGGATGCAAACGCCGTAATAGTAGGTGATGTGCGACCAGTCCCCGTAGAATTGCAATGTATACGTAAGCGCTACGCATGGGAACCCGGCTGCTACAGTCAGCAGCGAGAAATAGAAATAAAGCGGGTCCCGATTGTGCAGAAAATAAGCCCCAATGGATATGACGCTCATAAAGAAAAAGCATGCTGCCAATATCCATTTTAACGAATCGTTGCGAACGAATTGAATGAGCGTGTCTGCCGCTTCCGCAATTGTTATCATGCCGACCATCATTCCGGAGTCGGAATCTTCGGGCATAATGCGCAGCTGCAGCATTTGGCCTCCCGCATCCCGTGGGATCGGTACCATGTGCCAGTCAACGATCGACGTTTTCAGCGGCCGCTGCTCGTCTGTGTGAAACGAAGCGATTTTACGGTTATCCACAAAGACTTCGAAAGCCTTCATATGCATGACAAATAATTCCGGATCCCGAAGCGCTGCGACATCATCCGGAATGCGGGTGCGCATCCAGAACTCACCCTTGTGGCTTCTGCCGGGCTCCGATTGCTGCAGCGCCTTGAACGGCTGCCAATTCGCATCCGAGGCTTGTAGCCGGTCATTCTGCACAGGCAGCATGCCTTGAACAGCTTCCCATTTTAACCCCCGCAGCAGAGGCACACTTAAGCGGTCAAAGCCGCCATTGATAAAGTACGTATAGCCAAGCATACATCCGAACGCAATCAACAGAAACATAGTTAATCCTGTAAACCGGGACGCGGGACGTTTGGTAGTCATGGAGCGGGTCTCGTCAGCCATTATTCAGCTCTCTGAGCGTCATGATGGCAACGGTGCGGTCATTCGTCCCGATTTTGGCGTAGATGCCGCTGACGTAGTTCTTGATCGTGCCTTCGCTCATGAACAAGGCGGCGGCGATTTCACGGTTTGTTTTCCCTTCCAGCATTAAGCTTGTCACCTCAAGCTCCTTCTCGGACCATTTGATGCCTTCCGCTTTCGCCCGGGCGGAGCTTTTCATGACTTGCACGGTGGTGGAAGCAGAGGAGAGTCGAGCCGCAAGCTTGGCTGCGATGACCGAAGGGAGCAGGAAGTGGCCGCTCACGGCGTCGCGAATCGATTGCGCGAGCTTTTCGCCGGGGATATCTTTCAAGAGGAAGCCTGTGGCCCCTCCAGCCAGAGCATCGATAATATAGTCATCATCAGCAAATGTAGTCAAAATAAGCACAATCGTCCCGGGGTATTCAGCCCGGATACGCTTCGTGCATTCTATGCCATTCATGCCGGGCATCTGAATGTCCATTAAGACAACCTGAGGAGACAAGGTCTCGACCAGAAGCAGCGCCTCTGATCCGTCTTTGGCCATGCCCACAACGTGCATATCTTCTTGCAGGCTCAGAATCGTTTGCAGCCCATCCCGCATTAAGGTTTGGTCATCCGCTATAAGTACAGATATCACGCTATTCTTCTCCCAACATCATTGGTTATTGACTTCAGTATAACGCCCCCCGATGTCTTCCTACAATGAAAAGCTGCTTAAAATGACGGAATTATGACCGGTCACGAGGAGGATTGTGACGAGGTCACTGCCGATTTAGGGCGAAGGTCCATTTCCGAAGAGCAATCAACTCTGGATAATAAAGGAATGCAAGAGGCTTTATACGCACAAGGAGGGATACACAAGTTGAAACACCAATCATACCGGGCTCGCCGCAGGCTCCGACATATCGTTGCATCCGGGCTTGCCTACGCGCTGCTTTTCAGCGGAATACTGCCAGGGGCGCAGCCGGTTCAAGTGGCCGAAGCTGCTGCAGCCAGCACCAAACTGGTTGTCTATGACGATGGGCTCCGAAACAGCTTCGCTGATTATAGCTGGGCTGCACATAAGCTCACACAAACATCCGTTATCCACGCAGGAACCACGGCCATTCAAATGATGCCTGATGGAGACGGGGCTTTGTATTTATACAAAGATCGGATAATTAGCTTGAAGGATTACCCTCTGCTCGAATTCTGGGTACACGGGGGAACGGCAGGCGGACAGAATTTGGATTTGGGCATTCAATCGGGCGGTCAGCGAGTGGCCACCGTTGCGTTGAATACGCTTTTACCGGAAGGAAAGCTGACGGCAGGGAAATGGCAAAAAGTGCAAGTCGATTTAACGACACTCGCGATCCCCAATCAGATTTATGATGGCATTATGCTGCAAGGGACGACAACAGGCAGCCAGCCTGTGCTATATATTGATGATATTTCGCTCGTTCAGGATATCCGGCTCGATTCCATTAACCTGACACCGAACACTGTCTCATTAAAAAAGGGAGATCAGCAGTCCGTGACTGCGACCGCTGCATATACGGATGGTTCCTCCGTGGCCGTATCCGATAGTGCTGTATGGCAATCGGAGCATCCGGAAACAGCTACGGTTGAACGTGGACAGTTAACTGCTGTGCAAGCCGGAACGACTGTCGTCACGGCGACGTACGGTGGCAAGTCGGCGAGCATGACCGTCACGGTGACCGAACCGGCGCCGAGTCCGGGACCAACGCCGACACCGCCGCCTGCGCAGGACGGACCTGGCTTATCGGTTTATAACGATCAGCTTCACGAGTCATTTCAGGACTACAGCTGGGCACAGCATGATTTGAATGATACCGCTAACGTCCACACCGGAACGAAAGCGATAAGCTTCGATCCAAGCAATGACGGCGGATTGTATCTGTACAAAGGCGATGGTCCGGTGACGGTAAAAGACTACGAAAAGCTTGAGTTCTGGGTACATGGCGGAGCTGAAGGCGGACAGCAGGTCGATCTGAAATTTAACGCCGGGGGCGAGACCGTCGCCAAAGTCGATATTGGCGGTCTGCTGGACGGCGGACGCATACCGGCCGGCCAGTGGGCGAAGGCATCCATTACTTTAGCTGATATTGGGCTGAAAGAGAATTTGTTCGATGCGCTTCTTTTTCACGGCGCTGTAAGCAGCGCGCAGCCTTCTCTCTACATCGACGACATTCGGCTCTTGCCGAAATATGTAGCACCTCCTCAATTAGTCGAAACTGTGCTGTCGCAGTATCAGCTGGTATTAAAACCAGGTGATACCTCCAAGCTGCAGCTTACGGCGAACTACAATAACGGCACGTCCAAGGACGCGTCTGCAGCGGCCGCCTGGACGTCGAGCGATCCGAGCGTACTCGCTGTACAAGGCGGCACCCTTAGCGCGTTGAAGCAGGGCGTTGCCAAAGTAACGGCAAGTCTTGACGGTGTATCATCCTCCGCTTATGTGGCGGTGACAGACGTTACACCGATTCCGATGTATACGGATGCGCTTACGGACGGTTACTCAGATTGGAGCTGGGGAACTCGGGATTTCGCGAACGCGACGCAAGCATATGCCGGTACGAGATCGGTTTCTTTTGCGGCAAGGGGCTATGAAGGCATCTGGGTCCACAAAAACGAAGAACCGTTCGAAACGGCGCAAACATACGGTCTGCGCTTCCACGTTTACGGCGGGGGCAGCGGAGGGCAGAAGCTGAAAGTGTTGCTGATGGACGGACGCAACTTCGCCGCTGACTATGAGATGGATAATGTGCTGCCGCAAGGTGGACTTCCAGCCGGCCAATGGGTCGAGGCAACTGTAAAGCTGGCAGACCTCGGCATGACGACGCCAAGCTTCGACGGCATCGTCATTCAGGCTTGGGGCGAACATGACCAAGGTACGGTTTATTTTGATAACATTGAAATATTGAAGAACGCCAATGTTATAAACCTGCCTAACCCGGATCTGCCCAAAGTTTCCGTCACGATCGACCAGCAGGCGGATCGACGCGCGGTAAGCCCGGACATCTTTGGCGTTAATTTCGAAGATACTCCGACGGAGAACGGATCGCAGCTGAAGTTCCCGTTCAAGCGTTGGGGCGGCAACCAGATGACACGTTATAACTGGGAGCTCGATACGACCAACCGGGGCGGCGACTGGTATTTCTTGAATGTTCCTTACGAAACGAATGCATCAGGCAAAACCCTTTCCGACCAATTTATCGAGCAATCCATTGCGGATAAGACGAAGGTGCTGCTACAAGTGCCGACGATCGGGTGGACGCCGAAGAGCAGGGACATCTCATGGAGCTTCTCCATCCAAAAGTATGGCCAGCAAGCCGGCAATGAGTGCGACTATCATGAAGCCTGGTGCCGCAAAGATGCCGGTAATGGTCTGAAACCGGACCGTACGCATGTGACAGGCAACGATCCGACCGATACTTCTAAGCAGGTAGGTCCTGAGTTCATCGGCCGCTGGATCGATAAGCTCAAGCAGAAATATGGGAACAACGTTCGTAACTATGCGTTAGATAACGAACCTGCGCTATGGGGCTATTCCCATTGGGACGTCCATCCGCAGATGACCAACTATGATGAGATCTGGAACTACACGGTGAACTACGGTTCCATGATTAAGGCAAAAGATCCGGGAGCGAATGTATACGGTCCGGTCGCATGGGGCTGGTGCGAATACTTCTATTCCGCCAAGGATGGATGCTATTCCGGCGGGGAAGATATGAAATCTCATGGCGATAAGCCGTTCCTGGAATGGTATTTGAGCCAAGTCAGCGAGTATCAGAAACAGAAGAACGTTCGTCTCGTTGATTATCTCGACATTCACTATTATCCGGCCGAAGCGGATGTCGCTTTCTCCAGCGATGAATCGCCGGCCATGACCAAAAGGCGATTCAACTCGCTCAAATCGCTCTATGATCCGGCTTTCCAAGATGCGTCATCCTGGATCCAAGAGCCAGTGAACCTCATTCCGCGGATGCGTGATATCATCCAGCGCAACGCTCCGGATACGAAGCTGGCCATTACCGAGTACAACTTCGGTGACGGTACCGGCATTGGCAGCGGTCTGGCGCAAGCCGAAGCGCTCGCGATTTTTGCCCGCGAAGGCGTCGATGTCGCTACACGTTGGGGAGCACTGCTCGCGAATACACCGCTTGAAGATGCCTTCAAGCTGTATATCAACTACGACGGCCAAGGCTCTAAAGTGGAAGGGGATGCCGTGAAAACGGTCAGCTCCAATATCGACGCTGTAGGCGCCTATACGATTGTATCGCCGCAAGGCAAAAAGTTTGTACTGCTGTTCAACAAAGATACAGCACCGCGTACAGCCGAAGTGAAGGCCGATACGAGCCTTGATGGCACAGCTTCCATCTACCGCTTCGACGCGAAACAAAGATTGCAAGCGTCAGGTAACGCGCAAGTTGACGACGGCATGCTTTCCATTCAATTGCCCGCCCGCTCGGCGAGTCTGGTTGTGATTCCATGACCTTGAAACGAGTTCGCGATTGAATCGATTCGCCTGAACATACTCCCCCGCTGGGCATCCATTTTATTGGTTGTCTGGCCTTTTATAAGCTTTATTCCCTTCCTGTCGAATTGGGCCACCGTTCTGTGGGGATTATCTCATATCGGCATGGCCTACCCTCTCCTCAAATACGAACCTTAGCGTTCGGGCGCTCTGATCGATGCGATCAGGGCGTTTTTCCCAAAATTCTTACAATTTCGAGTCGACTGAAACAAACTAAAAGGAGAATGATTAGAATGAGAAAGCCATTAACTAAAAAAGGGATCGTCATTCCCATCCTTTCCGTCATGTTGTTCCTGAGCCTTTCCATGCATGTAGTCGGAGCAGGCTCACTAACCGAAGTTAAGGTGTTTTTGAACTCGGGGATCAAGGTGATGCTGAATGGCAAAGCCTTCGAACCGGTAGATCCTGACGATGGAACAAAGCTCATGCCGATTACCTACAGAGGGTCGACCTACTTACCGATGAGGGCTGTTGCCGAAGCGGCTGGGCTTAAAGTAACCTGGGATCCCAACACCGAAACGGCATATCTCGGCGAAGTGGGAGGGGATATTGCCAAAGGCAGCATCAACTACATCAAAGCATCTCCTGAATTTGTTTATAATGGCGAAAAACTCTATAGGTTGGCAAGCCGGACGCCCGAGGAACTTAAAACGGCTGACGGCACGTTATTGAATTTTGGTTATGTCACAGGAGGCAGCCGATCCGTCAACATGGAAGTGACAACCAACTTCGAGTACAGTAAATTTAAGGCTAAAATTTGGGCGGCCGATACGCTGACGAATGATGATTTGATCGTAACCGTTGTTGACGAAAATAATGTCATGGTGAAAGAGCTCAAAGTGAAATCGGGGAAAATAACGGATCTGGAGCTGGATATCAAAGATACCAAGTCCATCCGGATCTATGTGCAAGGAGACAAGAGTATTGTGGGCGAGCCCATGCTAGGCAAATGAAGTTGAGAAAAGCTCGGATCCATTGGATCCGAGCTTACTTCATCTCAGAGAGAATAATCTGAACAAAATCGGGAATATTGGGAGGTATTATGCTGTCCAAAGGGGGAGGATGATGGACCGATGACGATCGAAAGGGCTATTTTGATTCTGATTTGGCTGGTTGCCGTGATCTTGATTCCGGTTGCTATTCCCAAGGATAGAACGCGGGAAGCGATTGTCGTATTTTTCGCGAACCAAATGATCACCTGGATTCTGAGCGTGCTTTTTGTTGAAATGGGTTGGTTTGAAAACCCTGTTCGGGAGTTTCCGAAAGCAGCGGGGACTAATTTTACGGATAATTATTTGCTTTATCCGCTGACTTCCACACTTTTCTATCTATATTATCCCAGGGAGAAATCGCTGCTCATTAGAGTCTTATATCAGGCTAGCTATATTGTAGTAGCCTGTATCTACATGCAAACCATTGAGACTTATACGGATTTACTCGAATTCGTGCATTTTAACATTTTTTATAATGGGATTGTGCTTTTCCTGTGTGTAAATGCCGTAAGATTCTATGGACATTGGTTCTTCAAAAAGCACCAAAAGGAAGGATAGAATTGCCGATATGGTATTCACGCTGGAGCGAATCATATTAATAACCGTATGGGCGGTATGTATCGCCGGCTTGCTCTTGGTGCCCAAGCATCTCAGACGGGAAGCTCAAATCGTGTTTTTATTTCAACAGTTTATTACCTGGATTCTGGGCCTGATTGTCGTTCAGAATGGCTGGCTGGAGTATCCGGTAAGAGAATTGAGCTTGAATCTGACAAGCTTAACCTATGAATTTTTGGCTTATCCGCTCGTTGCCGTTTATATGAATTTATATTACCCAATAAGAAAAAGCATGTGGATTCAATTGTTATATGTGGCGGCTTACCCGGCAGGCCTCACAATCATCGAGCATTATATCGAAATACATACCCGGCTGATTGACTACGTTTCTTGGAAGTGGTACTGGACCTTCTTAAGCACATGGGCGACTCTGTATCTTTCTCGAGGGTTCTATGTGTGGTTCTATCGTAAACCTGAAGGGTATAAGAAATAAAGACTTGTCAGTTCACTCTGCCCTCTAGTAATCTATGAATAAAAGGGGGATTGGAATGATAAGGAAATTGAGAAAGCAATTCACTTTATTGTTGATTTTGGGTTGTTTGGCATTCGCCGCTCAAGTGAAAGCGGAGAAATCTGTAATGAATCCTGGCAGCATCAAGTATGAAATGAAAGCGATAGAGGTTCAATATGCCGCTGAGTTCACGGCTAATCCTGTGACTTCGAATAAGAAGCCGACTGTCGCTGCTTCGGTTTACGAAGCGGTATATAACAGCGATCCCAAGCCAATCCAGGTGATGTATGGTGTCGTGAAGCTCACGAATGAAAATGGGTCCCAGTTTACGGAAGAATTCATCCGGGTTTCGGACGGCGTGCATTCGGCGCGCGGATTATCCAATGGCGGAGGGCCAATTTATAATGCCAACAATCAAGTGAGAGGGCAAGATACCGAGTTCGTGACCGGCAAAAAGCTCGAGGGCAGCAGCGTCGTCAAAGATTATTCCGAAGGCTGGAAAACGATCCGATTGACGCGTAATTGGGATGATTACGGCAATCCTGGAAGCTTCACCATTCGGTTTAACTGGGATCTAAAAGGTCCGAGCGACCCGTTTTTCCAAAAACTGACGGAAACGACTTACCAGATTGATCTCTCAACACTGCGGCATAACGGCGGCAATCAGGCGGTGAAGCGATGAAGACTACGGATTTGATGGTTAAAAGAAGTTGCCTGCGTGTAACGAAGCAGGCTGTGATCGGACTTATGTGCACATTGCTGCTGATTGCTTCATTAACAGGAGGAGCAACCGCTGCAGACACTGGAGTTAAGCATACTGCGGAGGCGGATGCTTTGAACAAGCTGCAGCTGTTCCAGGGCACAGACCGCGGCTACGAGCTGGATCAGACGTTCACTCGGGCGCAGGGCGCCACGATGCTCCTTCGTCTGTTCGGTTGGGAGGCCGCCGCGGCTAACGCGCAAGGGCTGACGTCGCCGTTCACAGACGTGCCGGCGGAGCATTGGGCGGCGAAGTCCGTCGCATTCGCCCACGGGAAATCGTTGGTGCATGGTGTCACCAACGAGAGCTTTGCGCCGGACGCCAGCATGACCGGCGCGCAATTCATCGCGCTGACGTTGCGTGCGCTCGGCTACGCGGAGGCGGAGCCGCAGCAGGCGAGCGAGCTCGCTGCGTCAAGCGGGCTGCTTGGCGCCGGCGATGCGAAGCAGTTCGCGCAAGCAGCGGTGTTCCGCCGCGACGACATGGTCGCGGTCGCGTACAGCGCCATCCAGACCAAGCTGAAGGGCAGCGGCAAAACGCTGCTGCAGAAACTGGTCGAGGATGACAAGACCGTAAGTGCGGAGGCCGCCGCCGCAAGTGGTCTGTATAAGAAAAGCGCAGCAACCTCGAACGATCCGATGGATCAGATCGAAAAGGCGATAGAGGATGCGCTGCGAAAATAGCATGAAACCGAGGCTTCCCGCCACTAAGGCAGGGGGCCTTTTTTTAAGTTCCGGGAACTTTTTTCAGATTCAGTTGTCTTATTGTTGAGAGGTGATCATTGTGGAGCGTCATTATTTGCATAATCTGGTTCCTGGCTTCGAGCGGGAAGAGGTCTTGCGTGATCTAATGGAGACCTTTGGAGAAGATGTTTGGAATTTTGCTTTTTTCATCACTAAAAAATCTGACGCAGCCGATGACATCTCACAGGAGGTCTTTCTTACAGCGTTTGAACAGCTGTACGCCTTCCGTGGAGAATGCAGCGTGAAAAGTTGGCTGCTCACCATCACTCGCAACAAATCCTTTAATTTTTTGAAAAAAGCTTTTTTTCGCAAGGTGATTCTGATGGATACCATACGGCCCCAGGGCGACGCTTCACCGTCCGCAGAGAAAGTTATGTTCGATCGTATGGAAACGGCTCAATTGTGGAGCAACGTGATGAAACTGCCGCGCAAATTCCGGGAAATCCTTATTTTAAATTATCACTATGAACTCACCATGAAGGAAATGACAGAGCTGCTCCAACTTTCAGAAGGGACCGTCAAGTCCCGCCTGCACAGAGCAAAAGCACATATGTCGAAAATGGTATCCACGGATAATGAGGGAGGGTGGAGAAAATGAATTCTCATGAGGAGATATGGACGGAACAATTGAAGGCGTCGCCATTTGCCGGCAAGCATTTTACAAATGAATTGAGATATAACGTGATGCAAAGGACGAAGGTGAAAAAGCGGCGCATACCGGTTGTTGCTTTATCGGTGGTCGGTTTGATGGCGATCGTTTTTCTGATCGGTTACGCTTGGCTGAATCAAGGTCTTCCTTTTCAGAGTGCGCAACGTTCCGCGACTAGTGCAGAAAATGAATGGCGTCCCAGCGGTTATTTCAACGCGGGTGGGAAGTCGTTGATGGGGAAGGAAGGAAAGATCGGTTTTTTAAAAATGAATGGCTCCACTGCAGAACCATTCATTTCGAGGAATGAAGGCATCGTCATGCAAATTTATTTTTGGGGGAAACCGGAGCAATTCAATGGAAAATACAAATTAATGGCCACCAATAAAGATACGAATGAGGTCATTCCTTTATACGAATGGCCGATTAATGTCGTGACAGACGAAATCGGCGCCGATGCCCGAAGCGGGGCAAAATTCGGAATAAGCAAATCCGGCTTGTGGCGCTTTGATATTTATGTCAATGATGTTTATTTTGATAATGTCATTGTTGAAGTGAAATGAGGGAAAGGGGCTGTCTCTCCGGTGGTTAAACCACGGAGAAACAGCCCCTAACTATTTAAAATCTTAAACGTTGATGATGTATTGATTCAAAGTCGCCTTGATCAGCTCGAGACGGCCGGATTGGTTCACGATATTGTTGCTGTTTTGCAGCGCGTAGGCTTCAAGCGTCTTGAAGTTCGCTTTGCCGGATACGATGTCCGCGCCGATGCCGGATTTGAAAGAAGCGTAGCGCGTATCAAGGATGTTGTCGAAGACGCGGTCTTCAATCAGCTTCGCCGCCACTTGCAAGCCGCGGGCAAAGGAATCCATGCCTGCGATGTGGGCATAAACCACATCGACCGGCTCGAAGGACGTACGGCGAACCTTAGCGTCGAAGTTTACGCCGCCGCGGCCGATGCCGCCTTCGTTAAGCAGGATCTCGTACATAGCGAGCGTCGTCGCGTACAAGTCTGTCGGGAACTCGTCGGTATCCCAGCCGAGCAGCATATCGCCCTGGTTCGCATCGATCGAACCGAGTACGCCGTTGATGCGCGCTACGCGAAGCTCATGCTCGAACGTATGACCTGCGAGCGTCGCATGGTTCGCTTCAAGATTCAATTTGAAGTACGGAAGCAGGTCGTATTTTTGCAAGAAAGACAGCGTTGTTGCCGCGTCGAAGTCGTATTGGTGCTTGGACGGCTCTTTCGGCTTAGGCTCGATCAGGAATTGCGCGTCGAAGCCGATTTCTTTGGCATAATCGACAGCCATGTGCAGGAAGCGGGCAAGGTTATCCAGCTCCAGGCCGAGGTCAGTGTTGAGAAGTGTTTCGTAGCCTTCGCGGCCGCCCCAGAACACGTAGTTTTCGGAGCCGAGTTCTTTGCCGTGCTCAAGCGCTTTTTTCACTTGTGCGGCAGCGTACGCGAACACGTCTGCATTGTTCGTAGTAGCTGCGCCATGAACGAAGCGCGGGTTCGTGAACATGTTGGCTGTATTCCAGAGCAGTTTTTTACCGCTGGATTTCATGTTGTCTTTGATCAGCGCGACGATCTCGTCGAGGTTGCGGTTCGTTTCTTGCAGCGTGCTGCCTTCAGGCGCGATGTCGCGGTCATGGAAGGCGAAATAATCGACATCCAGGATGTTCAGAAGCTCGAAGCAAGCTTCGACGCGCGCTTTGGCCAGATCCATGCCGTCGTATTTATCCCAAGTGCGAAGCATCGTTCCGCTGCCGAACGGGTCGGAGCCGTTAGCGGAGAAGGAATGCCAGTAAGCGATTGCAAAGCGCAGATGTTCACGCATCGTTTTGCCGAGAATGACTTGATCGGGATTGTAGAATTTAAAAGAAAGCGGGTTGTTGGATTGCTTGCCCTCGTACTTGATCGTTTGAATGTTATCAAAGTAGCTCATGAATTCAGCCTCCACAAATAAGATTGATAAGTGCTCATGAAGTCATCATAGCATCATTCGCAAAGTTTGTAAATTCATTAAACAAACTTAGTTCGTGCATGGACAGCCCATTCATGGTAAAATCATTTCAACCTACGAGAACGGCGGTTTTCACAGTCCTTAAAGCAGGAGCGGAGCGTACGAGGCGGGTAAGGGCCGATACGGCCGTTACAGATGGGATGGCGGTGAAGTGGCCGCCGTAGCGCCCTTTTTGGCGCTTACGGTGTATAGATTAGAAGTAGTATGGGGGCCAATCATGAAGCAAACAGGCGATTTGAACCTGGTGAAAAAAATAAATAAATCGATCGTGCTGCACCATATACGGTCGGATTCCCCAATTTCCCGCGCACGAATCGCGGAAATTACAGGTCTGACGAAGGCGACGGTATCGAGCCTCGTGAACGAGCTGATCGAGAGCAGCCTTGCCCACGAGATCGGCGCCGGGGAATCCAGCGGCGGACGCAAGCCGATGATGCTGCTCTTCAACGGCACGGCCGGATACGCCATTGGCGTAGACCTTGGCGTGCACGATATTTTGGCCGTACTGACCGACCTCACGGGCAAAGTGGTTGAGGAATACAGAGTGCAGCATGACAATGCCTCTGTGGAACAAGTGGTCGGGCTGCTCAAAGCGAGCATCCGCGAGCTCATCCGCCGCGCGCCCGACAGCGTCTATGGCATTATCGGCATCGGCATCGGGGTGCCGGGCATTTGCGACGAGAACGGCAACCTGCTGTTCGCGCCGAACCTCGGATGGGAGAACGTCCCGCTGCAGCAGCAGGTGGAAGAGGAGTTCGACATCCCGGTCGTTATCGACAACGAAGCGAACGCGGGCGCTGTCGGGGAGAAGCAATTCGGCGCCGGCAAGGACACGGCGAATCTGGTCTACGTCAGCATCGGCATCGGGATCGGTGCAGGGATTATTATCAAGGGCGAGTTGTATCGCGGCGCGACAGGCTTCTCCGGCGAGATCGGGCACATCTCGATCCAGCACGACGGTCCCAAGTGCCGCTGCGGCAGCTTGGGATGTTGGGAGCTGTATGCGTCGGAGCATGCGCTGCTGGAGAAGGCCCGCATCGAGCTCGGGGAGTCTGCAGATTTGGAATCGCTGCTGCGCATGGCAGATGCGGGAGAGCCGGCGGTGAGCCGGCTTTTCGAACGGCTGAGCTATTACCTGGGCGTAGGTGTAGTGAATATCATCAACGGCTATAACCCGGACTTCATCATTCTGGGCGGCCGATTGGCCAGAGCCGAGAAGTGGTTGATGCAGCCGCTGCAAACCGTTCTGGAGAAACGTTCGTTACCGCATCCGCGCGAACAGCTGAATGTAGAGTTTTCGAGCCTGGGCGATCGTTCGACGGTGCTCGGCGCTTCATCGTTCGCGATTGCCAAGTTTTTTGCCTCGACACGAGTGTCCGTAGAGCATAATTAACGCAAAATGATTGACCAGAGGTTCGTACCTTCTGTAAAATGAGAAAAGCCTAGTCGCTGACTTGGCATTCGCACTCATTTATATAGTAAAGGACGGGAACCAACGATGCTTCTTCGTTCACTTATTGTTTGCTTTTACCTGGTGGCTGCCTATTGGGCATCCTATCACTTCCCATCAATGAAGATGGTGTTCTACCCGACGCTTGGCGCATTCAGCTTTCTCTTTATGCACCGTGTGGATCAAATTAAAGATTTAGGGCGGATAATTATCGGTGCAATGATTTCCGTAACGATCGGCAGCCTTTTATATAGCGTAAGCACAGGAGCGATCTCATTCTTTGTGACAGCGATCATTACGATTTGGCTGATTCAATTTTTCAAATGGAATGCGGCTCCGATCATGTCCGTATCGCTCATTCCGTACTTTGCCCACCCGGCCTCGATCTGGGCGCTGCCTGCCGCCGTATTGATTTCTTTGGTAGGTCTGTTGGTTCCGATCTTGGTCATCGGGAGACTGGAACAGCTCCCTATGCTGGCAAGATGGTCCATGGCACTGCAGTCGCGGAGCGGTAAATGGACGGCAGTCAAGAAAGAGCTGTAAGCTAGTCTCAAGCTAAATCGAAAAATAAAGAAAGCGAAAAGCAGTGATAGACCTGCCTTTCGCTTTTTCTCAACCACATAAGAAAGTATAAGTTTTCGGTTTCCGAAAACCGCTTTCTTATTGGCGATAAAACCTACCTCTATACGCGGTCGCTCATCATTGAAATGACCTCGATAGAGGTTTTCTCATTAAGGAGATTTACTATGATTTTACACAAAGGGGAGACCCTGTTCCGACAAGGAGAGTCGGGGCCGCTTTATCATTTGAACAGCGGTCTGCTCAAAATTACCCGTCTCCATGAAGACGGCAACCAGGCGCTCGTCAACATTATCGTACCGGATGAGACCATACCGCATCACTCGCTCATTAGCCCCAAACCTTATCATGGAACAGCTATCGCGCTCGTGACCTGTGAGGTAAAGATGATTTCGGCAGCCGATTGGTATCGGGAATTAGACGAGAATCCGCACAAATGCCGCGCCGTAGCTCTCCAATTGCAGGATAAATTGAGGGTGATGCAGCAGCGGATCGATCAGCTAACGGAGGTGACCCCTGCCGAGAAACTGCGAAAGCTGCAGCAATGGTTTCAAACCTACATAGGCCCGGCAGCGTTGACCGACGTTCTGACGCAGGAAGAGATCGGCCAGTTCATCGGTTTACGCCGCGAAACGGTTAATCGTCTATTGAGGGCGGAGTCTCAGAATCGGAGCCGATGAGCTGAGTGGCGTGTATCCGCGGGACCGGGATGTTAGGGCTGAAAAACGTGCCTAACCCCGTGTGATGTTGCCTCCAAGGCTAGAGCACAAGACGTTAAGGTTGGGACGAACTTTGGTCTTTTTATTTAATGGAGTCACCCCCGGTCCGTCCAACTCCGTCCCAGCTTGGTCACCCACGCCCCGCTGCAGTCCGGAAATGCCCAATTCCACGGAAGCTGCGTCAGTCAATACTAGCTGCAGTCCGATTATACCTAGTTGTAAAATGGTAAGTACGGTCGCATGTTCGATACGGTCATCGTAAGCGGGTAAAATGGGACTACATCCGCTAATTTCCTGGTCGGTTATTCCTAAGTGGGTGAAATCGTACTACAGCTATGCCCCTTACAACAGAGGCGGTTTACGAGTCGTATCAATCCGCCATGCATTTGTTCTGGCTGTTCCTTTCCCTTCCGGGAATAGCCATTTTTGTTTTCCAATAGTCTAAGTTGTTTCCTGGCCGTATCGTAACCGCATTGGAGGAGTGCCCGCACATCCGCAAGCAGGGTTACAAACTGCCGGCAGGGCCAAAAAATTCGTAATGAATGTCGGCTTCCGGAACTCCCCAAGCCCGAAGCGCGCCGTTGACCGCTTTCATGAAAGGAGTAGGGCCGCAGAAATAGAATGCGGAATCTTGGGTTGGCACCACTTCCTGCAGCCAAGCCAAATCGATGAAGCCTTCTTTATGGTAGGCTGCTTCCTTTTTATCGCGTTCCGTCGGTTTCTCGTAGCACCAATACACGGATACCTGCGAATGCTGACGGGCCAATTCTTCCACATGTTCGCGCATGGCATGCACATTCCCATTTTGAGCGGCATGGATGAAAGTGACCTTTCTCGATGGATTGGCTGTCACCAATGTGTTCAACATGCTAACCATAGGCGTCAGTCCAACCCCGCCGCTAATCAAAACAACCTGGCGTTCATCCGCTTGATCCAACATGAATGCACCCGCCGGTGCTGAGAGCAGGAGTACCCCACCTTCTTCGATATGATTGTGTAGATAAACCGATACTTTTCCGGCAGGACGTTCTTCAAGCGTATCTTCACGTTTGACGGAAATTCGGTAATACGGTTTTCCCGGGGCATCGGAAAGGCTGTACTGACGGATATGGGTGTTTGGCTCCCCAGGGATCTCGACTTTGACACTCACATATTGCCCAGGTTCAAATGCCGCGACAGCCCCTCCATCTTGAGGCACAAGATAAAAGGAAGTAGTCACATCGCTCTCTTGCACTTTCCGAACCACGCGAAAAGGCTTGAACTCCGCCCATCCGCCATGCTGTTCCTTCGCTTGTACATACATGTCCGCTTCTACGCTTATAAAAGCATCTGCGATTACACCGTAGGCTTCCGCCCATGCTTGCAAAATGTCTTCCGTCGCCGCTTCGCCGAGAACGTCTTTTATGGCGGCAAGCAGATTTTGCCCGACGATGGGGTAATGCTCAGGCTTCACGCCAAGGCTCCGGTGTTTATGGGCAATTTGTTTCACAGCAGGCAGAATTGCCTCCAACCGATCGATATGTTGAGCTGCAGCATATACGGCGTTGGCCAGCGCCGTCTGTTGCTTTCCTTGCTTCTGGTTGGCGTGATTAAAAACATTGAGCAGCTCGGGATGCCCTGTGAATAGGAGTTCATAAAAACGCTTAGTGATGGCTGTACCGTGCACCTCCAGAACAGGTACGGTGGATTTGATTATCGATATTGTTTTTTCGCTTAACATGATTAATCCCCTCTCATTCGCAATGTTTATGTGAAGATATGCCCCAAGTATAAACAAAGCGGAGGAGGGGGCTTGTGATTTCAATCACACCAAAAGGCAACGATCTGTGTCCGCGCCGAACCGAAAGATTAAATGAACGTACAAGCATAGGAATCGGCAAATAAGCTCCGGTTTTGGTATACTATAGAGAAAACTTTTCCATCTATAACGCTTATGAACAGGAGCGCATCTGAATATGCCTGACTGGTCTTATCACGCGATATTCCGACCTGTGTTATTTCGTCTGCCGGCCAAACTTGCACGAGATTTCACGCTCTATGCTATGGGCGGACTCAGCCGCGTTCCCGGAGGTACGTTTGTCATCAAAACGATGGGGCATATGGAGCTGTCGCCAATCCTTGAGAGCGAACTGGCAGGTGTGTCCATCCAATGTCCTGTCGGGCTTAGCGGTGGTCTAGACCCGCATGGCACAGCGCATAAGGCGCTGGCCCAATTCGGCTTTGGCTTCATCGAAATCGGCCCCGTTACCGTACGGGAGGTGAGCGGTGTTGGCGATGCGGTGATCCAGCGAGAAGAAGAGCAGGAAGCCATCGTGTACCCCGATGGCTATGCGAATGACGGCGTCGACGCGATCGTACGACGCCTGAGCAAGGGCACGGGGCATCGCCTGCCGCACTTCGTGCGGCTGCGGCCGATGCCCGGGAGCTCGCCGCGCGAGGCGCTGATCCAGCAGCAGGAGATGCTGCTGAAGTTGGCGCCGTACGCGGCGGGTTACTACATCGATGGCCTGGACGAAGGCTGGCCATCGGATGAAGCTGCGGCGTACCTCGCGGAGGTACGCCGGCTCGCGCAGACAGCGGCCCCGGGGAAGCCGCTGTTGCTCTATCTGCCGCAGAGTTATCCACAGGGGATGCTGCGGCAGATTGCAACAACCGCCCAGCTGCGCAGCTGGGACGGTGTAGTCGTAGGCGACGCGATGCGCGAGGGCGACGGCCGCCGCATCCGTGTCGGCGGTCCGGAGTCGCTCGGCGCGTCGCTGAGCCGGGTACGGCTGCTCCGCGAGGCGCTGGGCGAGCGGAGCGCGATCGTCGCGGCCGGCGGCGTGCATCAGCCGCAGGACGCGCTGGAGCTGCTGGCAGCCGGCGCGAACAGCGTCCAGCTGCACAGCGGGCTGGTCTACGCAGGACCGGGGCTGCCGAAGCGGGTGAACGAAGCGATCCTCTATGATCGCATTCGGGAAACCAAAGCGCCCGATCTGCCGTCGTTCTGGGCGAATTGGGGCTGGATGAGCCTGCTGGGCATCGGCATGATGATCGGCGGCGTGCTAGCCTGGCTCATTGCGGCCACGAGCGTGCTCCTGCCATACGATGAAACGTTTCTTGGCGTGAGCCGAAACGTCATCCGTCGCTTCAACCCCAATCTCCTTCATTTCATGTCTCATGACCGGATCACACTGGCAGGAACGATGATTGCTATTGGCATCTTTTACTATCAGCTAGCCCATCACGGATTGCGCTTTGGGCTGCATTGGGCGCGGACAGCGCTGCTCACGTCATGCGCGGTGGGATTCAGCAGCTTTTTCCTCTACCTCGGTTACGGCTATTTCGATCCGCTGCACGCCGTGGCTGCCGCGATGCTGCTCCCGATGCTGCTGCTGACGCTGCGCGGCTTGAAGGATCGTCCTTCGCGAACGCCGCCCGGGCTGTACAACGACTCCGTTTGGCGCAGAGCGCAGTGGGGGCAGTGCTGTTTTGTCGTGCTTGGTTTTGCTTTGGCGATCGGGGGGCTGACGATCTCCTTGATTGGAATCACGACGGTATTCGTGCAGACCGATTTAGCCTATATCGGCTTGACCGCTGAACAGCTGCAGGCATGGAATGAGCGGCTGATACCACTGATTGCGCACGATCGCGCGGGCTTCGGAGGCGCTTTATTTTCACTCGCGGTAGCTATCACCGCTTCAGCCCTATGGGGCGTCAACCAGGGCGAAAGCTGGTTGTGGTGGACGTTTTTACTAGGCGGTCTACCTGGGTTTGCGGCTGGGTTGCTCGTTCATTTTCATATAGGATATACAGACTTCGTGCATTTGCTGCCTGTGTATATCGCTGTAGCTCTTTACGCCGCGGGACTTTACCTGATGTATCCGTTTCTCGTTGGGCGGGCAAACCGAACAGCTTTATCTATGATCAAGGAATCTTAGCGAAGGAGTTAGGTGATGAGCATGGATAAAATCGCCATTATTTCAGATATTCACGGAAATATGCCTGCTCTTGACGCTGTTCTGGCGGATATTCATCACCGCCATATTTCTCGTATTCTTTGTCTTGGCGATCTCGTAGGCAAAGGCCCGCATTCTGATCTTGCTGTTGATCGAGTACGCGAAGTGTGCGATGTCGTCATCCAAGGCAACTGGGACGATTTCATCGCCAAGCCGACGGAAGATCCAACTTTAGTATGGCACCAAACCAGACTGGGAGCAGAGAGAATGGCCTACTTGCAGGAGCTGCCCTTTTCCTGTGAATTTTGGATGAGCGGGAAGTATGTAAGGCTATTCCATGCATCCCCTAGAAGCGTATACGAACGTATTCAGCCATGGGATCCGGTAGAACGCCGATTGTCCATGTTCGAGTCTTCGGCACTATGCTCGGAGTCGTCGCAAGCGAATGTTGCCGGCTATGGCGATGTCCACAATGCATACCTTCAAAATTTGAACGGGAGAACCTTGTTTAACGCAGGAAGTGTCGGTAATCCGCTCGATATGACGCAGGCTTCGTATGCGATCCTGGAGGGGCATTATCACAGCCGGCAGGCTTCAGCGTTGAACATACAGCTGGTTCGGGTACCTTATGATATTGAACTTGCCATACAGCAAGCGATGAACGAGGAAATGCCGGATCTGGAGCCTTATTTGTTAGAACTGCGTACGGGAAAATACCGAGGGAAGAAGTGACAATCGTACAGGGAGAGACGACAGCATGAACCATAAGGAATTAAAAGGGCTTCGAGCCCAAATTGACGAAATGAATTTGAAACTGCTGGATTTGTTGAATGAACGAGCTCGTATTGTAGAATCCATCGGAGCCTATAAACGAAGCGCCGGTATTCAGGATGTGTACGATCTTTGACGAATCCCGCTATTATTTCCTTTTTCCTATATATAACAAATGCGAGGACACGCCCAAAACAGACGGATCTGCCGCAATGGCAATCAGCAGCTGGGTCAGCTTGTTGTACACTTCGTCACCTTGTTCTGCCCAGTATTGTTTTTGCTCATTTGTCAGTAACGCACCCAAGTTGGAGGAGCCAATCAGCTGAATCGTTTCAACTGCTCCATAAGAGGTTGGATTTGATCGACATGAAAGTAATAAGCACCGGTGAATCGCCCTGTATCACTATGATTAAAAACGCCCGTTTCATAAAATTGCTGGATAGCATCAATCGTATCATTCGGCTTCCATGCTTGCGGAAATTTCAAAGAGGTCAGCAGCATGCGGGTACGGGTCTGGAAAGCTACAAAAACGATGCCATTCGGCTTCGTCACCCGGAACAATTCTTTTACAGCGGCCACTCGTTCCTATTCTTGCTGCAAATGGTACAAGGGACCCATCATGAGGGCAGCGTCATATTTTTCATTCGGGATTCCGTCTAAATGAGCTGCATGCAAAACATGGAAACCATCAAACCGCTCCGAAAGCGATAGCTCCTCAGCTTTTTCCTTCGCGATATCCACTAATTTAGGCGTTAGGTCAGAAAGGGTTACCTGATAGCCCAGTTTGGCCAGCTCCATGGCATATTTGCCGGGTCCGGCGCCATTATCCAAAACATGACCGGTTACCGGCAAATATTGCTTCATAAAGTGCCAATTCACAGTGAACTCAAGCGGTTCGCGATCCAACCTTCCCCACTCATCAAAACTGGAATAATACGCAATCACATTCTCCATCTGTTAACACCTTCCTTAGCTTTATTTGATCGTTGAAAATAAGAAAACCTACCGCCTCGAAAGAGGCGATAGGTTATGACCTTCGCGGTACCACTCTTCTTGATTCGCCGTCCAGTCGGGCAACAGCAAATACCTTAGAACCTGATGACGGAGGCGATCCGTTAAGATCTACGTTAATTCGACCTTACCGCTCATAGGTGAGTTGGGGAGTCTCATCACTGTCTTGCACCGGCCGACAGCTCTCTGGATCGGAGTTGCTCCTTACTAGTCCCAATCATCGCGTTTACGTATGTGTTTGTAAATTATATACAGCATATAATTTCCATATAATTCCTGTCAAGCATCATGTGAACAAACACATATACCTGTTATTTCATTCCCGAATTTGCATTGAGACTGTGCGACATTTAGTATATGATGAAAGACGGTGCTTGCGATGGCGAAAAGCGTTTGGCGAGGCTACCCTAATAATTCATGTGTAAAGTGAGATGGATGAGATGAACGCTAAAGATTTACAATATACAATGCCGGCTGAATGGGCAACACACGAGCGTACTTTCGTTTCCTGGCCGGTACAAGCCTCGATGGTATATCCGGAAGATTATGCGGTTGTAACGAAAGGTTATGCGGACTTGGTAAAGGCGATCGCCGAATTCGAGCCCGTAACGGTGATCGTGAATCCTTCCGATGCGGAGCAAGTGAAGGCGCTTTTCACGGAGCCGAACATCACTTTCCTGACCATCGAACATAATGATGCTTGGTTCAGAGACAACGGCCCAACTTTCTTGTTGAACGAAAAGCAAGAGATTGCCGGCGTCAACTGGAAGTTCAACGCATGGGGCGGCAAATATGCGCCATGGAATTTGGACGATGAAGTCGCTCCGCAAATACTGGAGCACTATGGCGTTAAGCGTCTCGACGCACCGCTCGTCATGGAAGGCGGCTCCATTCACACGGATGGTGAAGGCACGCTCCTGACAACCGAGGAATGCCTGCTCAACACGAATCGTAATCCTGAGCTAAGCCGAGAGCAAATCGAGGAACATGTGAAAAACTTCGTCAACGTGGAGAAAATCATTTGGCTTAATAAAGGTCTGGATGGGGACGAAACCGACGGCCACGTCGATAACATTGCATGCTTCGCAGCCCCAGGCAAAGTGATTATTCAGGTTTGCAACGACCCGGCGGACGAGAACTACGCCATCACGCAGGAAAACCTGGAGATTCTGCGCAGCGCAAAGGATGCCAAAGGCAGAGCTTTCGAGATTATTCAAATCGAACAGCCGCCTAAGACGTTTTATGGAGAACAGCGTCTGACGCTGAGCTATTTGAACTTTTATTTCGTGAACGGCGGGATCATTTTGCCAGTGTTTGGCGGAACCGCGGAAGAGACGGACCGCAAAGCGGAGCAGGTGCTGAGCACTGTGTTCCCGGATCGCAGAATCCGTAAGATCGACGGCATGTCGATTATCAAAGAGGGCGGCAACGTCCACTGCACGACGCAGCAAATGCCTGCAAGCGCAAGAGCGTAGGTCTGTAACGTTTTATATAACGATAAAAGAGGACGAGGTGATTGAAATGAGAAAGGTGAAAGTGGCAGCCACCCAAATGAGCTGCACCGACAACATTGAAGAAAACATCCGCAAAGCGGAGTCTCTGGTCCGCAAAGCGGCCGCTGAGGGTGCGCAGATCATCCTGATTCAAGAGCTGTTCGAGACGCCGTACTTCTGTCAGAAAGAGAAGTCGGATTATTATCACTTCGCAACGGAGCTGGAGAACAACAAAGCGATCAATCATTTCCGCGAAATCGCCAAAGAGCTGAAGGTCGTTCTGCCGATCAGCTTTTATGAAAAAAAGAACTACGCCCGCTACAATTCGCTCGCGGTGATCGACGCCGACGGCCAAGTGCTCGGCCTTTACCGCAAGAGCCATATTCCGGACGGTCCCGGCTATGAGGAGAAGTTCTACTTCAACCCTGGCGACACCGGGTTCAAGGTTTGGAAAACCCGCTACGCCAAGATCGGCGTAGGCGTATGCTGGGACCAGTGGTACCCGGAAGCGGCGCGCTGCATGGCTTTGATGGGTGCAGAGATGCTATTCTATCCGACAGCGATCGGTTCGGAGCCGCAGGACAGCTCGATCGACTCCAAGGATCACTGGCAAATGTGCATGCTCGGCCACGCCGCGGCGAACTTGATGCCGGTTATTGCATCGAACCGCGTCGGCATGGAAACCGATGATGAATCCAGCATCAATTTCTATGGCTCTTCTTTCATCGCCGGCCCGCAAGGCAACAAGATTGCGGAAGCAGGCCGTTCTGAAGAAACGACGCTCGTTGCAGAGTTCGACCTTGATCAGCTGGAAGTTCAGCGCATCGAGTGGGGGATTTTCCGCGACCGTCGCCCGGATCTGTATAAAAGAATTGCCACATACGACGGCGATTTGGTATTATAGGAAATATGTGTGAAAAGGCAGGCTGCCCCTATACGAGGTGACCTGCTTTTTTCGTAACCAAATGACAGGAGGGGGATTCACCAGCTATGTTGATTCCTCTATTGAAAGGAATCTTGCTAGGTTTTTCGATAGCAGCACCCGTCGGACCCATCGGTATACTGTGCATAAGACGGACGGTTACGCTGGGGAGGCTTCACGGTTTTCTGTCAGGGCTCGGAGCGGCATCGGCTGATGCTTTCTATGGCTTTATAGCGGGTTTCGGCCTCACTCTGATTACGAATTTTCTTCTTGACCAAAGAACGCTGCTGCAGGCAGTCGGGGGCTTGTTCCTGCTCTATCTAGGGATACAAACTTATCGATCGGACCCTGCAAAGGATCCCGCAAAAGCGAAAGGCGAGACTCTGTTCAGATCGTATGCTTCGACCTTCATGCTTACCATTACGAACCCGTTGACGATTATGTCCTTCCTCGGGGCTTTTGCAGGGCTGGGCCTTGGCGGCTCACAAGCCGGCATTCCTTCGGCCGCGGCCTTAGTCGCAGGCGTCTTTATCGGTTCCGCGCTCTGGTGGCTCGCTCTGAGTTTGATCGTTGGCATACTTAGAGAACGCCTCAATGTTGGCGCGTTGAAATGGGTCAATCGGGTTTCGGGAGCTATTGTCACTATTTTCGGTGTGATAGCGCTGTTGGGTTTGCTCCAGAACGACCAGAACATCGGCAAGGAAATCGAAGCCGATCTTCACAAGATCATAACGGATAAATCGTCCATGGCGTCCAGCAATCCGGGCCAATACATAGCCAATAACCAAGAATCCTACGACCGAATCGTCCGTCATGGAGATGCGGCAATCGTCTATTTAACGAAAGAACTCAAAGCCAGCAACCGGAATGGGTTAAAAGAATGGATCATGGCCAAAGCTTGCGCCGATATTTTACAGGAGAATAACCCTGTGGAGGAATGGGAAACCGGTAAGCAATGGCTCACCAAATACGAACAATCGAACTAAGGAGACATCATGTTATCTGCAATTATTCATGCATTCATACTCGCAATCGGACTTATCCTTCCTTTAGGCGTTCAGAACTTTTTTGTGTTTTCGCAAGGGGCAGTCAGGGAAAAATGGATTTATGTGCTGCCGGTCGTTTTGACGGCGTCAATATGTGATTCGGTACTGATTTTAGTTGCCGTTCTCGGACTATCGGTTGTTGTGTTGAGTTTCGTCTGGATGAAGACGATCCTAGTGGTTGGCGGCACTATATTCCTGCTATACATGGGGTATATGTCTTGGAGAACAAAGCCCGAAGGAGACAAACAGGTACCGCAGCATACGCATACCGGTAAATTGATTTCGTTTACGATGATGATCTCGATCCTGAATCCGCATGCGATTCTCGACACGGTCGGTGTGATCGGCACGAGCTCATTAAGCTACTCAGGTTATGAAAAAATTGCTTTCACCCTAACGTGCATCGTCGTTTCATGGACGTGGTTCTTCTTATTGGCGTTGGCCGGACGTTTGGTGGGGGTCAAGGATAAGAAGGGTAAGCTTATTCCTTATCTAAATAAAGTATCGGCCATCGTCATGTGGGCCGCTGCGATTTACTTGGTGACGACGCTGTAGGGTGAAACGCTCAGCCACTGCGGTGCGTATGACTTCATGAATGGAGGGATGAAAGATGGATGCATCCAAGTATGATAAACATTTTTCTAACGACGGCTTCTGGGCCAAACTGAAAAAAGGCGCCAAAGACGCCGGCATCAAGGTCATCTACACTGGTCTGCTCCTGTTCTATGCGCTCGAAAGCAAGAAAACACCGCTCAAAGCCAAGGTACAAATTTACGGTGCGCTGGGCTATCTCATTTTGCCGCTGGATCTCGTTCCCGATCTTCTTCCTGCTGTTGGCTACGTGGACGATCTAGGCGCGTTAGCTCTAGCGCTCGGTGCTGTGGCGCAGAGCATTGATGACGAGGTGAAGCGTAAAGCGAAAGATAAGCTGCGCGAATTTTTCGGCGAGGAAGCGGTGAACAGCCCGGACGTTATCGACATTGAGGCGCAGCTTGTAGATGATGAGGACGATGCAGAGAATGGCGGGCAGGTAAAGTAATTTGGCGGTATCAAAGGCCATCACTATTGGAAAATGTACAACGGATTCCTTCTTTTCAGGTGTTTGGATGGCCCTTCATTGGAATTTATCCATTGGAATTGCCCGAAACTCTTGTTGCGGAGCTGTTTTTGGGTGGTTTTATTGTACATAATCCAGGCTACGCTATAGGAAATCGTACCTAATCAAAATACACTGTACTTTTTCCAATGGAGTTAGAATCGTGCACAAAAAAACCTGAGGCGCAGCCTTAAGCGCAGCCTCAGGTTTTTCAGCGTCGGTTCACAAGTCGCGAAACCGGCAGTTATCGTCCCAAATAAGGTAGAAAGGTCCGGGCCAAATGATCGGCCAAGCGATCGGGATCCCCGATGTCCTCACTCGTCAGCGTCACTTTTATGCACCGCTCATCCCAATCGAAAGCTTCTTCCAGCAAGCCTAGCATCCCTTTGGAGCGGCGGTCGATCTCGATATAGAAGTCGACCCGGTCCCGGCTTTCTGCGATATAATAGACTTCGATTTCGTCCAAAGCCGAGGGGAGCCGCGGTTTGAACTCAAATTCCTGCACGAAGGGAAAGTCCGGCCGCAAATGCGGTACGTGCAGCAGAGATACTTCGTTCAATCGGAGGCCGAGCAGACCGACCGCTTCAAAGAAAGCGCCGACGATCGGAGGCGGCATAATCCGCACAACGTCCCGGTCGTTCCGATTCGGTGCCATTTCCACATCCGCCTCGGTTTCGAGCCAGATGTTCGTTGTCCCGATCGAAAGAGGTGTCGAAAAAGGAATTTGAAACCGGAACGGGATGTTCTTTTCTTCACCCGGCGCGATAGAAATGTTCGTTTCAAACATATAACGGTAAATGACGCCGTTTTCTTTTACAATCTGCTTGTCTTTCTCGCATGCGAACTCCGCAAGCAGTTGAAACCAAATCCGCGTTACTTGCGTTTCGCTGTGCCCGCCCTTCAGGATAACGGAGCCTCGCAGCTCCTCTCCGCACCGAACGCCGGACGGTTCGTCAAGAAAGGTATCGATTTGAACGCCACCATTTGCAGCTCTATCCATCATTCGTTTATAGATCGACATGTTGCACTTCCTTTCTTCATTTCGACACAGCAACATCGTAACGAAAGGAGACGGTTGTGACAATCCTTTTTTTGGAAGCATAATTTTTCGGTGCATTTTGGAACCTTGTCCGGATTTCTGCGTACAGAAGGGTGTGCGTGTCCCCGCGTCGGGAGCTGCAACATTATTTTTAATTCTGGAGGTATCTTGTATGGGTTTATTTGATTTATTCAAAGGTGATAAGAGCACAGAAGGCATGACACCTCATTTCGCATTCGCGACTTCGTTGTTGTACATGATGAAATCAGACGGTGAGATGGATCATGAGGAAATCGGGCAGTTGCTTGCGGTGCTGGGCGGAGAAGAAAAAAATGGTGTAATCGGCGTAGGCGCGAACAATCGGGAATTGCTCGACCGTGCGATGAAGTATACCCGCAACAATCCAATCGAGAAGTTTCTGCAAGAAGCTGCTCCCATCCTGACGGATGCCCAAAAAATCTGTATCCTGATCAATCTGGTCGATTCTTCGCTTGCCGATGGAGAACCTGAAAAGGAAGAACAAGTATTGTTCGCCAAATTCCTGAACGGCTTTAACATTTCCGAAGAGCGCTTTACACCATTCTTCGAAGTGATTTCTTTGAAAAACGACAGATCCGTCTTCTTAAACCAAAACCATCCCAAAAACCAACCGGGATATCAAGTTTCCCTACACGTATAAGACCGGTAAGCTGATAGCCGAATCAGACAGAGGCCGACCTTCGGAGCCCATGAAGCCCGCGCTGGTCGGCTTTTGCATTTTATCCTTATCTTATCATTTGTTCGATTAGTTCCCGATTGCGCTTTTTAAACACTTCGTTATGAGAAGACACCATTGCGTGCTTTTCAGCACTAGGCTGTATATAGAGTTTGGCTTTGTTTGCAGCATTGGCGGCATCCTGAAAAGCGCCTGCAATTAAATGGACTTTCCCCTCGTAGCTTAAAATATCTCCGGCCGCATAAAGTCCTTCAACCGATGATTGGCTCGTTGAATTGCCTGCAATATAATAATTGTCGGCGATCGCGATATTCAAATCGCTATTCTCCAGCAGTGTCGTATCGCGTTCATAACCGTGATTAATAATCACTTCATCGATCGGCAGATGCGATATTTCTCCACTCTCATGATTGGTCAGTTCAACGCGTTCAATATATTCGTGATTGGCACCGGCAATCAGTTTGGAAATCGAAGAGTTAAAGAAACAAACGACAGAGCTGTTCATCAGCTGTCTTGCCCCAGCCTCATGGCCTGTTAACTGATCTTTTCTATAGGTCAAATAAACGCGCTCGGCAACAGGCTCCAATTCATTAGCCCAATCGATCGCCGAATTTCCTCCGCCGGAAATGATGACTGTTTTGCCTTTAAATCGCTCTAATGACTTCACGGTGTAATTCAAATTCGAAACCTCGTATCTCTCTGCGCCTTGAATCTCCAGCTTTTTGGGATTCAAAATCCCCGAGCCCACCGCAACAATGACCGTTTTCGAATAATGTTGTTTACCGGAAGCTGTATGCAAGACAAAATTACCCTCTGCGTTACGCGTGATCGACTCTACTTTTTCATTCAGCACCACTTCAGGTTGAAAGGTCAACCCTTGCTGTACAAGCTGTTCGATCAGCTTTGCGCCAGGTATTGGCGTGAGCCCTCCGACATCCCAAATCATTTTCTCCGGATATACATGCACTTTGCCGCCTAGTTGCGGCTGATACTCAATAATCTTGGTTTTCATTTCTCTTAGCCCGCTATAAAAAGCCGAGTAAAGCCCGGCCGGTCCGCCTCCGATTACAGTCACATCAAACAATTCAGGCTGTTCCATGTTTCGCACACTCCTCGCCATCCTATTGCGATTGATAATCATTCTTAATCGAATATACTGTTTTTTCTTTCTTTTGACAACGAAAAAAAATATTGACAAATATTTTACACATCAAGTATGGTATTAACTAAGATTGATAATCATTATCATTTATATATAAGGAGTTAAGCCAAATGAAAAAACCATTCATTCCAATCCTGCTAGTGCTTGTGCTAGCTATCAGTGCTTGCAGCAGCCAAACAACGAAAACAGAGGGCAGTCCGGCGCAGGCAGCCAAGGCAGAGAACGCTCCAGCCAAAGCCGATAGCAAATCTACGATCACATACCAATCGGAAAATGGAGCTGTCGAAGTTCCTGCTAACCCGCAGCGCGTTATTGTACTGTCTTCCTTTGCAGGGAACGTCATGGCGTTAAACGTCAAGCTGGTCGGTGTGGATTCGTGGTCGAAAAAGAACCCGCGTTTTGAAAGTCAACTTAAAGACGTGCAAGAAGTAACCGACGAAAGCCTGGAAAAAATGATTGAACTCAAGCCCGATCTCATTATCGGCTTATCCAATATTAAGAACGTTGATAAGTTGAAACAAATCGCTCCTACAGTTACATACACTTACGGCAAGGTTGATTATTTAACGCAGCATCTGGAAATAGGCAAACTTCTAAACAAAGAAAAAGAAGCCAAAGCTTGGATCGATGATTTCAAAAAGCGCGTTCAGAAAGCTGGAGACGACATTAAGGCGAAGATCGGTGCGGACAAAACGATTTCCGTCATTGAAAGCTTCGACAAGCAGCTCTACGTCTTTGGTGATAACTGGGGCCGCGGAACAGAAATTCTTTACCAGGAAATGAAGCTGTCCATGCCGCAAAAAGTTAAAGAGATGGCGTTAAAAGACGGTTACTACGCCTTGTCCCTAGAGGTTCTTCCTCAGTATGCGGGCGACTATGTCATCTTTAGTAAAAACCTGGATGCGGATAACTCCTTCCAGCAAACCGATACGTATAAAAACATTCCAGCCGTCAAAAACAAGCAATTGTTCGAAGTAAATGCAAAAGAGTTTTACTTCAACGATCCGTTAACGCTGGATTTCCAACTGGAAACCTTTAATAAAAATTTGCTTGGTAAATAACTCCATGACCAAAGAAAATCAACGATCCATCCCGTTTGGCTTTAAGCTGGTTGCTGGAATCATAGCGTTTATGTTCATGTTTGTTATCTCCATGATACTTGGCGCAGCAGATGCTACAGTGAAAGATGTATGGTTAGCGCTAACCTCAAACGCATCCGGCGATAACATTTCGATCATCCGTGAAATTCGATTGCCGCGTGAAATTGCGGGAATTGTCGTCGGAGCCGCATTAGCGGTTTCCGGCGCCATTATGCAAGGGATGACAAGGAACCCTCTTGCCGATCCGGGTTTGCTCGGATTAACTGCCGGAGCCAATGCCGCGCTTGCCTGTACGATTGCCTTTATTCCTTCGGCAGGCTACTTCGGCATTATGGTGGCTTGTTTTATCGGAGCCGCCGCAGGAGCTGCCATGGTGTTCGGGATCGGCGCAGTCAAGAAGGGGGGCTTGTCGCCGCTTCGTATCGTACTGGCCGGAGCTTCCGTCTCTGCGTTCCTGTACGCGATCGCGGAAGGCATCGGTATTTATTTTAAAATTTCCAAAGATGTATCCATGTGGACCGCCGGAGGTATGACCGGTACATCATGGGGACAGCTGCAAGCCATCGTGCCGTTTATTGCAATTGGAACGGTGATCTCGCTAATTCTCTCTAAACAGTTAACTATTCTTAGTTTGAGTGAAGAAGTTGCTGTCGGGTTAGGCCAGAAGACGGTATATATCAAAACGATTCTTTTTATCGTCATTATCTTGCTGGCAGGCGCCTCGGTATCACTGGTCGGGAATATGGCATTCATCGGATTAATGATTCCTCACGTTGTTCGGGCGATCGTCGGCACCGATTATCGCTTTATTATCCCGATGTCGGCGATTTCCGGCGCTACATTTATGCTTTTTGCGGATACCCTTGCCCGTACGATCAATTCTCCCTACGAGACGCCCGTAGTGGCGATCGTTGCAATGATGGGTCTGCCTTTCTTCCTCATTATCGAACGCAAAGGGAGGAAAGTATTCTCATGATTCATCTGAATTTGCTCAGAAAACAACGACTCCTGGTAGGCAGTTCGCTTGCATTGATTATCATTACGATCGTTATCGGGATGGGGATCGGATATTCCTCGGTATCCTTTGACAGATTGATTCCGACCCTTCTCGGCCATGGTACGTTTAAAGAAGAGTTCGTTCTATTTTCGGTACGACTGCCCCGGATCATCATTACACTGTTAGCAGGCATGGGCCTTGCCTTATCCGGTGCCATCCTGCAAGGGATCACACGTAATGATTTGGCGGATCCCGGTATTATTGGGATTAATTCGGGCGCCGGCGTTGCCATTGCCGTTTTCTTTTTATTTTTTCCCGTTAAAGCAGGATCCTTTGTTTATATGCTGCCGCTTGTCGCTTTTCTCGGCGCTATCATCACGGCCTGTTTGATTTATGTGCTGGCGTATAGTCGAAAAGCGGGTCTTCACCCTGTAAGATTAGTGCTGATCGGGGTCGGGTTTTCACTCGCGCTTTCCGGCGTCATGATCGTCGTTATTTCATCGGCCGAACGTGTAAAAGTTGATTTTATAGCGAAATGGTTGGCAGGAAATATTTGGGGGACCGACTGGCCCTTTATTTGGGCCATCCTTCCGTGGTTAGCCATTCTTATTCCATTCACCCTGTACAAAGCACATCGTTTGAACCTCCTTGTACTGGGTGAACCAGTGGCCATAGGCGTCGGTGTATCAGTTGAAAAAGAGCGCATTGTGCTACTGTTAACGGCCGTTGCTCTGGCGGCTTCGGCGGTTTCTGTCACGGGCGGAATTGCTTTTATAGGCCTCATGGCACCGCATATTGCTAAAGCATTAGTAGGACCTAGAAATCAATTGTTTATTCCAATCGCAATACTACTAGGCGGATGGCTGTTATTGCTTGCAGATACGATTGGGCGAAATGTCATTGACCCCGATGGTATTCCTGCAGGTATTATGGTTTCATTGATTGGAGCGCCGTATTTTATGTATTTATTGTTGAAAAAGTGAAAAATAGAAAACGTAGACCCACAACGTTGCTGTGGGTCTCGTTTTATTATGAAAATAATTGACGAACTAACGAGCGTTAGCTAAAATAGACTAACAGTCGTTAGTTTAATTGGGTTACGCATAACAAAATGGAATAGAGCCCACTTTTCGCTAATAACGACACTCAAGACGCTAAATCGAGCCAATAAGACTTAAATAAGGGTGTAGAGACTAAATGACGCAAATTAACGAACAATGTTCGTAAAACTGAGAACTTGTTCGCTGGAGCATCAGTTTGGCCCCTTTGATCATTGAATAGAGTCAAGATGTACGCTAAATAACGACAGTATTCGTTAATCTGATCGTGTGCGCAGGATCAGAGAGCAGCGCTGTATGCGCTGCCCCGATATTCGCCATTTGAAGCAATCGGCCCGGGTTATCTAAGTCATAACACGGCAAACGATAAGTTCTGGAGGGACGACCATGAGAAGTTTATATCGGAAACCGGCAGGAGAAATCCTGCTAAATGAGGCTTACAACGCCACCTTGTCTAGTTGGAAGGTGAACTATGAGAGTATGTATGTGTCCACAACATATGGGCAAACGCATATTATAGCGGCAGGCCCCGTTGATGGCGAACCGCTTATACTGCTGCACGGCTATGGCTTCAGCTCCACGAGCTGGGTCGACAACATAGAGCCGCTTAGCGCAAAGTACCGAGTATATGCCATTGATTTCATCGGCGATATGAACCTTAGTAAGACAACCAAGGTTATCCGTACCAAAGAGGAGTGCACGGAGTGGTTCGCGCAGGTCATGGACGGGTTAGGTATAGGCAGCGCCCATATTATGGGGCTTTCTTACGGCGCCTTCATCGGGATGATCGTAAGCCGTCTGTTGCCAGATAGAATACGCAGTCTGGTTGCGATCAGTCCTGGCGGAGCTATACAGCCACAACGGAAAAGCTTCTTCCTGCGCTGCATGATGGCAGGCATGCTGCCGAGCACGGTACGAATTCAACGGCTCATGGAATACATGACCGCGCCTGGCAATCAGGTCAATCCCGTTGTCCGGGAGCAATTCGTCATCGCCATGCAGAACTGTTTACCTCAAGTGCGGTTGCATGCTGCCAATATGTCGGATGAGGAGCTTCGCGCCATCGAATGCCCTGTTCTGTTGCTGCTCGGAGAGCATGAGGTGCAGTATGATGCGAAGCTAGGCTTGCAGCGCGCGAAGCGGCTTATTCCTCACTTGCAAGGGGAAGTTATTGCAGGCGCGGGACATGGACTTAGCTTGGAGAATCCGGAACTCGTGAACAACCTCGTGATCGCCTTTTTACAACAGAATACCGGAGAGAATAAGACTGACTCCATAAGGGAGCAAGCCATATGAGTGAGTACAGAACTTACTTGGATTTGAACGGAAATCCGATCGTCAATACGAACAAAATCAAAATTCTCGAAACCGCCATTGACCTCTTTTCCCGCAAAGGCTACTCAGGCGTTTCCATCCGTGAGATCACTCGGGAAGTGGGGATCAAAGAGAGCTCGCTTTATAATCATTTTGCGAGTAAAGAAGAGCTGTTGGGCGTTATTTTTCTCAATTTTCGCAGAGCGATCGGAGAGATACTTCTACCGCCTGAAATGCTAAGGGGCGCTTTGAAACAAATGATAGCAGAGCAATTTTTGCAGCAAGGGGTCATCAATTTCAAGGCTCATATTGATGATCCGATTAATGCGCGCATTTGGCGAATCGTCACGATTGAACAGTACCGGGACCCTTTGGCGCGTTCGATTCTGGTGGAGGATATTATTCAAAGAACACTGAGCTTTCTGGAGAGCGCCTTTGCACTAATGATCGAGCAAGGGGCGGTCAAGCCGCACCCGCCAAAGCTGCTCGCAGCTGAGTATCAGTATCCTTTGTTCGGTATGATCACCGAGTACAACCTGCAAAAGTACTTAGACCAAGACACCAGTGCGATCGAGCAGAGTATGGCGGATCATATTGAATTCTTTCTCAGCCATGTTCGTACAGCGTGATCAGGTATCAAATCCTTGATTTTTGTATATCATATGTATATACATTCCTCGGGGGGAGGATATACTTGGATTATAAAAGTGGAAAGGACTTGATCCTATTGACGACTGCCACGCTCAGTAAATGGGGAAACAGCAGCGCTATCCGCATTCCGAACCAATTGTTGAAACGCTTGAACCTGGAAGAAGGCGCTGAACTGCAAATCATGTTAACTCCAGAAAACGATATTTTGCTTCGCCCGGTGGCAAAGCCGCAAGAGTCGAATGAGGAATTGCGTACCCATTTAAGGTTGCTTCTCTCAAAGATTAAACCGGATTCACCACGTCATGAAGAGATCGATCTCGGTAAAGAAGGAGACGAGCTGATTTGACCGCTATCCCAATACGCGGCGACCTGGTCTGGCTGGACTTCGACCCGCAAGCAGGGCGAGAACAGGCCGGACGTCGTCCCGCAATCGTATTATCTGAAGAGGACTTTAATGAGCTGACCGGTTTTGCGCTGGTTTGCCCAATTACAAGCTCAGCACAGGATTATGCGTTTGAAGTCTCGCTTCCGGAAGGACTCCCTTTCACTGGTGTTGTGCTTACGGAACAGATGATAAGTTTGGACGTAAAAAAACGTAAGCTTAAAGTTGTCGGCAGCGTTCCGGCTGACTCAGATGTTATGAAAGCCGTACTTCGTAATACTCGATCTATATTGGCATAAGGAAAGCCCTCGGTTATCTCACTTCCGGAGGGCTTTTACTTATTTCAACATGAAACCATCCAACCGCGGGAATCCGGAAGGCTTCCGCTCTGTATGCCGGTTACGGCGTCGTAAAGCTTCTGTGTAAGCTCGCCGATGCCGCCTCCCTGAATATCCATCTGCTTTTCACCCCAAAGCAAGCTGCCTATTGGCGAAACGACCGCCGCTGTACCCGTGCCAAAAGCCTCCTCAAGGGTACCTTCCTCGTACGCCTGAACAATTTCTGCTATCGAAATTTTTCGTTCGGTTACCGGAACTCCCCAGTCGCACAGCAGCTGAATGATGCTGTCTCTTGTAATCCCCGCAAGAATGCTCCCGCTCAGACTAGGGGTAATAACTTCCCTGCCAATCCGGAAAAAGACGTTCATGCTGCCGACTTCTTCCAGATGCGCTTTCTCGATGGCGTCCAGCCAGAGCACCTGCGCACAGCCTTTTTCTTTCGCCAACGCCTGGGCTTTAAGGCTTGCGGCATAATTGCCGGCGGCTTTCGCATCGCCGATACCGCCCTGAACGGCTCTTGCATAGTGGTTTTCAACGAGAATGTTAATCGGCTTCAGCCCTTCATCGTAGTAAGCCTCGACTGGCGACAAAATGACGACAAACAGATACCGCGATGAACTCCGTACGCCTAGACCGGCTTCCGTCGCAATAACGAAGGGGCGAATGTAAAGCGAAGCGCCTTTTTTTTGTGGTACCCATTTTGCGTCCAGACGAACGAGAGCTTGAATAGCGTTGACAAAGAAATCCTCATCGAGAAGAGGCATTTGCAACCGTTCATTTGAACGATTCAGCCGCTTTGCATTTTGATCTGGACGAAAAATCCGAACCTCACCCGTATCCACGCAGTGATAAGCCTTCAAGCCTTCAAAAACAGCCTGCCCATAATGGAAAACCATCGCAGCCGGATCCAAAGAAAGCGGCGCATAGGGAACGATGCGCGGATCGTGCCAGCCTTTCCCTTCCTCATAATCTACCAGCAGCATATGGTCGGTAAAATAACGCCCGAATCCAAGGCTCTGCTCTGCCGCAGGTATGGCTTTTCCCTGCTCATTGCGCTCAATCCGAATAGTCCCGTACATCGTGAGTCATCCCCTTATTGGAAAAAAATGAAAGTGATTATTCTAACTATAGATAAAGAATAATCATTGATCAATTCCGAATTAACAATTACGATCATAGATATTAACTATGATATGCAGGGGTGAGGAGATTGGAATATCGGCTGCTGGAGTACTTTTTAGCAGTATGTGAAGAACTTCATTTTACGAAAGCTGCGGAAAAGCTGGGCATCAGCCAACCTACCCTAAGCCAGCAAATCCGACTACTCGAGCATCGGCTCGGGACGCCGCTTTTTCAGCGGATCGGTAAAAAAGTATTCGTCACGGAAGCCGGACAAATACTTCACAAGCACAGCAGGAACATGTTTCACGAGCTCGGCCAAGCCCAGGCTGCGATCAATGAAATTAGGGGCATGCAGCGTGGCCGACTGCGCATTGGCTGTTCCGGGAATCATCTGCTGACCGAGACGATCCTTTCGTTTCATGCGCGTTATCCGAAAATAGAGCTTTCGGTCACTGAGCTGGCTACCGAAGAAACGAAGGAAGGGCTGCTAAGCAATCAGCTCGATCTCGGCGTTGTTTTCCTGCCGGATGAGGATGAACATCTGCAGCGTATTCCGCTATATCATGAGCGTCTCGAGCTCGTCGTTTCCAGCAAGCACGAGCTTGCGAAAGCCGATTCGATCCCGCTAAGGGATCTGGACAAGCTTCCGATCGCCATGCTCCAGAAGAAATTCTATGTACGGCAGATGATCGACGATTGCACCGGACAAATCGGCTTCCCGTTAAAGCCGGTGTTGGAGTTGTCTACCTTGGAGTCGCTGCTGCAAATGGCCAAGAACAACCTGGGCGGGGCGATTGTGCCGGAATCTTATGTGAAAAGCGTAAGCGGCCGCAGCGGCATTAGCAGTATTCCCATCGTAGATCCCGTCCCGCAAAAGGAAGTGGGCATCGTCTACCGCAAGGACATGTTCATGTGCACGACGATGGATACGTTTATTAAAGAACTGATGCGGCATTTTTAATGCAGTATTTTTTTTATTTTAAAAATACGGTGGAATAAGTCCCTTACTCACGAAGCATATTAGCCTATATATGGAAAGGAGCAAAAGTATGGATAGTGAAACCGGACGTATAGATTCATATATGGAATCGGCGATGAATGACGAAGATAAACAGGATCATACCGATGAAAATGGGGCGGATGGTACTATTAACAGCAGTTCGGAATTAACCAGTCCTGAAACATGCCGAGCAGGTATTGACGAATAATAGGTAGCAGACATTAAGAAAGCGCATGTTGTTTAGGGGAGAGCCCCTCTGGCAACATGCGCTTTCTATCTATCGCGTCAGTGATTAGTTTGCTGGTTATCTTTCTCTGCATCTTCGACCGTGTATTTCATTTTCCCATTGCGGGCATGATCCAAGACGACATTAACCTCCTTGGATTGACCGGTTTTAGGATCGAATGAAGTGACAGTTTCTTTTTGCTCGTCCATGATCTTTCACCTCCGCATTTAGACTGCTCATTTTTTTGGGAAATCATCCAAGGGTTATTTCAACTTGAATCGATTAATTTGTTCTTGGAGCTCAGCCGCCATTACGCTAAGCGATTCGGAAGAAGAGCTGATTTCTTCCATCGATTGCAGCTGTCCGCTCGCTGATTTGGCGATAGCCTGCAGGCTATCCAGCGCTTGTTTCACGACGACGACGGTTTCTTGGGAAGAAGCGGATACTTCTTCCGTCCCGGCAGATATTTGCTGGGATGCGGCTGACACCTCTTGGATCTGGTCGTTGACCGTTTGGATCGAGGCCAGGATCGTTTGGAAGGCTTGACCGGCGGTCTCGACAAGCACCGCTCCTTTTTCGACCTCCGCGAGTCCGCCCTGCATAGAGCTGGAGGCTTCTTTGGTGGCGGCGATCGTTTCGCTAATGATGGCTGTGATGTTCACGGTGGCGCTGCTTGTCTGCTCCGCCAGCTTTTTAACCTCGCTCGCAACAACCGCGAAGCCTCTGCCGTGCTCGCCGGCCCTTGCCGCTTCAATGGAAGCGTTCAAGGCTAGCAGGTTCGTTTGTGAGGCAATTTCGGAAATAAAGCCGGCAATTTGACGGATTTGCTCGGATTTTTCCTCCAAGCCGCGTACCAGATCGGCCGTATGCTCCACGGCGTGACTGACTTCCCGCATCTGGGTGATGGCTTGCTGAATCTCGCCGTTGCCGTGGCCGACTTCTTGAACGACGATTTGCGCGGTTTCCGATACATCGGTGGACGACTCGGCAATTTTTTGTACGCCTGACGCCATTTCAACCATCGCGGTAGAGATTTGCTCCGAGGCCTGATAATTCGCTTCGGCACCTCGCACGACCTGCTCGACCGAAGCGGTAATATGCTCGGAAGCTTTTGTGGACTCGTTTGCGATCGCTGTGAGCTGTTCGGAAGATGCGGCTGTATGCGAGACCGCTTCAGACATTTTGCCGATCGTCTCGGAAAAAGTATCGAGCATGGCATTGATGTTCTTTCGCAGGGAAGCGATCTCGTCCTCACCGCGGCCCGGCAATCTGCCGGATAAGTCGCCCTGACCTACTTGCTGCATAAGCGAAGAGATCGCCATGATCGGGCGAATCATCAGCCTGGTAAGGAACATAGCCAGCACGATGACGAGTAAAGCGGTGATTGCCAGCATAATGATAGAATTATGTCTTAGCTTATCCACTTTTTGGTAGACTTCATCCTGCTCGCCGGTCAAAATCAGCTTCCAGCCTGTAGCTTCAATTGTTTGAAAAGCGGCTGACTTTAACGTGCCGTCAGGTTCTTTGTATAAAATATATCCGCTTTTATCAGCAAATACTGTTTTTTTGTAAAGATCCATTTTCTCCGCTGTAGAGGATTCCGCCAGCTTTTGCCCCGTTTTCTTCGGATGAACGAGGTAGGTCTCGTTCGGTGAGAGCAGATAGCCGTAACCGGTTTGCCCGAATTTGGTCCGGTTAATGATCGACAGCATTTGCTCCGGCGATAGGAAGGACTGTACGATACCACGGAATGCGCCCTTGTCGTCAACGAGAGGAACATCGATGATGATGATATTTTTACCGCTGGATCCCTCCTTGATGATTTCGGAGACGGCTACTTTTTTGGTAGTTGCTGCACTCTTGAAATTATCGAATTTGTTGGCGTCGAGCTGTTCGCCTGCCGTGTCGATCGACTTGCCTTGCGGGTCGATATAAGCAAAACGGAACACCTGCGGATCGCTTTGAGCCATAATTTTCAAAGTGGGGAGGATAGCGTCTGCTTTACCGTTCAGAAACTCCGGGTGATCTTTGACAACGGTTTGAATAGAAGCGATTTTTCCGTTCAGCCAAGCATTAACTTCGCTTGCATTCAGCTCAGCAATGTGCATTTGCTGTTCTTTGGTGTCGGACTCGACGACGGACGCGGATTGCGAGGTCAGGATGAGCATGGCAATCAATAACGGGATCAGAGAAACCGCCAGCAGAAGCAGCGTCATTTTCACTTTCAGCGATTTGGATCCCAATAAGGTACGTAATACGGACATATGTAGCGTTCTTCCTTCCAGTAGTCATTTTAGTACGACTACTCGTTTACGACATATTTCGACTTTAATCCTCCATTTTTCGTTATGGTAAAACTTTACATTCAAATCATCTCGGCGGTTGGGTTCGCTCCTGTTTCTACTAAGAACTTGACCAGGCCGGACCTGGGTATACAATAGAAGGAGCAAAAGGAGAGACTTAAAGACCGCTTAAAGATCCAATATTTACAGCGCGAATAAAATATGTTTACAGAGATTAGAGGGTTTATCCGTGGAGTATATGTATACCTATGCCTGCCATGAAGATGAGCGGGCTTTATGTGAATTAGAGCTGCGCACCTTACTGGGCGCAGAAGTAAATGCGCGCTACGTAGAAAGCGCGCGCTGTGTTGAGCCGAGCCGCAGCCCGTTCCTGAAGCTGCGGATGGATGTGCTGTTCGAGGCCGGCAGCCTGCAGGAGCTGGCCGAGATGGTTGCCGCGTTGACCGTGCGGGGGTCAACGTTCAAGGTTGTGTTCG
This sequence comes from Paenibacillus sedimenti, assembly GCF_014534655.1. GTDB lineage: Bacteria > Bacillota > Bacilli > Paenibacillales > NBRC-103111 > Paenibacillus_E > Paenibacillus_E sedimenti. Next base: position 237,404 of record NZ_JACVVD010000007.1, on the reverse strand, counting down.
CGGAGACGGGAGCTGCGGTCAGCTATGACCGCCAGCGGGAGATCGAACGCGAAATAGGCCGGCATCTCCGCGGCAAAGCCGAGATGCGACGGCCGGAGCAGTGGTTCGCCGTAACGGAGCTGCGAGGCCGGTGGTTGTTCGGCGACTGCAGCTACGGCGAAGCCGTATGGCTTCAGCATCAGCAGAAGCCGCAAAACTATTCCACCGCCCTAAGTACGCGCGTAGCGCGGGCGGTGGTGAATATCGCCGTGCCCGAGATAGCGGGCACGCGGGTCATTGACCCGTGCTGCGGCATCGGCACGGTGCTCGTGGAAGCGATGTCGATGGGCATCGACATCGTCGGCTGCGACGTGAACCCGCTGGCGGTGCGCGGCGCGCGGGTGAACCTGGACCACTTCGGCATGCCGAATGTGGTGAGCCTTGCGGACATGCGGACCCTCGGATGCACAGGCGAGCAGGCGACGCAATCGCCGACAAGCCTAGGGGGCCACTATGAGGCGCTCATCCTCGACATGCCGTACAACCTCTGCTCGAAGCTGCCCGAAGACGAGCAGCTTCAAATGCTGGAGAGCGCCCGGCGCCTCGCGGCCCGCGCAGTGATCATCACGACCGAGCAGATCGATCCGCTCGTCGCTAGGGCCGGCTTCCGCATCGCCGAGCGCTGCGTCGTCCGCAAAGGCAAATTCAGCAGACAGGTTCTCGTCTGCGTGTGAAGATCGCGGCCCGACTAGTACAGCATTTTGCCGAGCGGCCCATTTTCGTCGATGATATCCTGAATGTCGTACACGGAAATCGGGAAGTAAAGGAACCCGTATACATAGGCGGCAAGCTCATATACCTGGAAGTAGACGACCAGCGCTTTGTCGGCGATATAGTAGTCCTGATCGGGACGAATACTGGTGAAATCTACAAGCAGCGGGATATTCCTGGCTTTAATCTGAGCTTGGATCATAGCTGTAAGTCTGGCGACATAGTTACTGCCGGGCTTAAATAAATCTTTTAGTGCATATAGCTTGCCTGTCTCCGTACTGAAGGTCAGCGATTTTTGGATCGTTAATCCGTGTGCGCCCCCCGAAAACGCATAATTGATCAAGGACAAACTGAGGATGTGACGTTCATTTGTTTTGAGCTCGTAATAAGCGCTCACGTCAGTCAGCGGATTTTGCGGATATCCCTGATCGTGAAGCATTTGATTGACCGTATTCACGATAATTGTGTTAATCGAGTGTCCTACGGCATAAGGAGTTAAGTTCACAACAGCGGGATATAACAAATCGAGCTTTTCCCGCTTCACTGAATACGTCTGTATACTAACGGGTTGATCCATGTCCATCATCCATCCCTAGGTTTTTGCTACAATTTATTCGAAAGATGGGCGAATGGTTCATGGTTCCATTTTGCAATAGGCGATGGTTGAAAAGTGCCGAAAATAAAACGACAAGAGCTTTTTGGCTCCTGTCGTTTTTGGCGTTCTGTATGATTATTGTTGTGCCGTGGCGTCGTCGGCTTGGGATGTTGCACCTGCTTGATTCAGCTGGGAGGACAATTGTTCCACCTGCTCTTTGGACTCGCTGTCATCCGCATTCGCTTGAGCTGCGTTAATGGCATGACTGATCACGTCATTGTTATCGGCTGTTGACATGTGAAATCACCTCCTCCTTAGCGTTCATAAACGAATAGCTATGTAACGAACAAAGTATGCCACGAAAGAGAGGATTTCATTCGGAAGAGAGCAAAACCAAAGAAGATATTGATAGGAAAAACCTATAAACCGAATAGGATTCGTCTACTTCACAAATAGAGGTGAAGGATTGATAATAGAAGAAAATGGAAACTCAAATAGGGTGAGGTGTTTTGGATGGGAAAAGTGTTTGAAATGATGCTCCCTGAGCATGAAGCATTCATCGCGAAGCAGCACATGTTCTTTGTCGGTTCGGCTCCGCTGGATGGTGAAGGACATGTGAATCTGTCGCCAAAAGGTCATGATGTGCTGCGTATTTTATCTCCGATCGAAGTGGCTTATTTGGATTTGACGGGAAGCGGCAATGAAACGAGCGCGCATCTCGAAGAAAATGGGAGAATTACGCTCATGTTCACCGCATTTGAGGGCCCTCCCATGATCCTCAGGCTATATGGTCAGGGGCGGGTTATTTTGCCGGGAACCCAAGATTGGGAGGATCTGGCTACGCGGTTTACGTTGCTGCCCGGTGCTCGCCAAATCATTGTCGTTAACGTCCACGTGGTTAAAACCTCATGCGGATTCAGTGTTCCCTTCTACACGTACGAGGGAGAACGGGATACGCTGCAAAAATGGGCGGCGAATAAAGGCGAGCAGGGTCTGCTGGATTACCGCAAAGAGAAAAATACAGTCAGTATGGACGGCTTAACGACAACGATCGGTCAAAAGTTATCCACAGATACTGCGTCATAGCGCAAGCGTTCACTCAAAATGTTTTCGCAACTCTGCCGGCACTTCACGGCTCTTGCGGGTGCTGCTGTCCATCGTAACGCTGGTGACGAGGGCGTCCGCACAGAGCTCGCTATGTTCGTTCATAATCTCCTGTTTCAACACGTAGCTGGAGCGGCCGATTTTTTCGGGCTGGCAGGTGACCGTTAATTTGTCGCCTTGCCTGCATTCTTTTTTATAGTTGATATTGATGTTGACGGTCACGGTTTGAATGCCCATTTGGCTGAAAGCGTCATAGGGCAGTTCGCATTGCTCGTACCATTCCTCACGGCCCCATTCCAGGTATTCCAAGTATTTGGCGTTGTTGACATGTCCGTTTACATCGATTTCCGTGGATCGGACGATGATGTCCAGCTTAGATTTCATGGCTTTAGACTCCTTTGTTAGGCACCTGACTTAGTCGGGTGTTTTTTTATACATTATAGAATTATAAATTTCCGGGGGTGTCGAAATGCTTGTTTAGGGATGCTCGGCATGCAGCGGAAACAAGAAGATCGCCGGAGTTGCGAATAAAATTGATTTGGGCCTTATCACCATCGATTAGCGTCCTAGTGCTCTCCAATCAACGACTCTATTCGTTATTCAATCCATATGCGCAGGATCAACGATGCGCCCTAAGTGCAGCATGACATTCGTCATCATAACCTAGGAAAAGCCAGATAGCACCCCTTCAACGCATCCGCTCCGCGCACCTAAGCATTCATAGTCTCGGGTATTAGCGGTCTATATTCGACAGGAGAAGATAATACGATCAACGTTGTCGGTTTCCCGTTGGCCATCGATGCATCGATGAACGCTTCGAGTGTGAGGACGGATGGAGTAACGATCTTGGTTAAGTAGCTGAATGCTCCGGTAATGCGATGGGTCTCTACGACGTCTGGGTAGTGCTTCGCGAATTCCACATATTTTTTACAATGTTCTGTTTCCATCAGGATGTACGCGATTACCCGTTTTTCTAATTTGTCCGGTGCCACGATAGCGCGGTAAGCGACGATCACGCCCGCATCCTCTAATTTGCGCACACGCTCTGTGACGGCCGGGGAGGTGAGGCCAATGATTTTGCCAAGTTCAGTCATGCTGAGCCGGGCATTATCTTGCAATTGTTCGATGATTTTTTTGTCGATGTCATCCATGGCTATCAGTCCTTTGGAAATTAAAGTCATGAGTCTATTATATCTAAATTTTGAAAGTGAAAACCAGCCAACGGATTCATCTTCCCATGTAATTAATATGAATAGACCGATATAATGGGCGATATTCATAAATGAGAGGCAGATGAATGCAGGATGATGGGATTGATTGTGATCGATGTGCAAAAAGCTTTTGATGATCCGACATGGGGACCCAGGAATAACCCTCAGGCTGAGGAGCAGATCGCTTTTCTACTGGAGGCGTGGCGAAATCGGAAGTTGCCTATCTTTCACATTAGGCACGTAAGTCAGTCACGTTTTGCTAAAGGAACTATTGGTTTCGAGTTCAAAGCCCAGGCCATGCCGTTGGCAGGGGAAACGGTTCTAGAAAAAACGGTCAACAGTGCTTTTATCGGTACGGATTTAGAGCAACGGCTACGTGCGATGGCGTGTGATACAGTCGTGATCGTAGGACTGACCACCAATCATTGCGTGGAAACAACGACAAGGATGGCGGGCAATCTGGGGTTCAAGACATATCTCGTATCTGATGCAACGGCGACGTTTGACCGTATGGGACCCGATGGGTTCGTGCATAAAGCGGAGGATGTTCATCGAATGACACTTGCAAATCTGCACGAGGAGTTTGCGACGATTGTGACGACCAGTGAGCTAATGGAGCTCTTCAGCTGGAGAATCATTGATAGTTCTCCATGAGTTGGGAAAGCTATGGCGAGACAAAACGCTGCGCTATGTTGCAGCTTGAACAAAAGAGGTGTTGATGATGGATCAAGATCAAGCGTATCGCATGGAGCGAGATACGATGGGGGAAATCAGAGTACCTGTGGATAAGTTGTGGGGCGCTCAAACGCAGCGCAGCTACGAGAATTTCAAGATTGGCACCGAGCGGATGCCGATCAGGCTGATCCAAGCGTTTGCTCTGTTGAAAAAGGCGGCTGCGCAGGTGAACCGCGATCTTGGCGGACTAACGCCGGAGAAAGCGGAGGCAATCGCACGAGCGGCGGACGAGATCGTGGAAGGGCGCTGGAACGACGAGTTCCCGCTCGTCGTCTGGCAGACGGGCAGCGGGACGCAGTCGAACATGAACGTCAACGAGGTCATCGCCCATCGCGGCAATGAGCTGCTCGCTGCGGCGGGGGATGGTGCTGGTCGCATCCATCCTAACGACGACGTGAATCGTTCGCAGAGCTCGAACGATACGTTCCCGACGGCGATGCATGTCGCAGGCGTCATCGCCGTGGAGGAAGAGCTGCTGCCGGCGCTCGCGTTGCTGCAGGAGACGATGCGCGGCAAGATGGAGGCCTATGCCGACATCGTCAAGATCGGCCGCACCCACCTGCAGGACGCCACCCCGCTGACGCTGGGGCAGGAAATCAGCGGCTGGTGGGCGATGCTGGAGCAGACTGCGCGCATGGTACGCGCCAGCGTCGACGCGATGCGCGAGCTGGCCATCGGCGGCACCGCGGTCGGCACCGGGCTGAACGCGCATCCCGAGTTCGGCGCGCGCGTCGCCGAAACTCTCTCGCGCGAGACGGGTACGCGCTTCGTCTCGGCGGCGAACAAGTTTCATGCGCTGACCAGCCATGATCAGATTGTATACACGCACGGCGCGTTGAAGGCGCTGGCGGCGAACTTGATGAAGATCGCCAATGACGTGCGATGGCTGGCGAGCGGTCCGCGCTGCGGAATCGGCGAGATCACGATTCCGGAGAACGAGCCCGGCAGCTCGATCATGCCGGGCAAGGTCAACCCGACCCAGAGCGAGGCGATGACGATGGTCGTCTGCCAAGTGATGGGCAACGATGCGGCCATCGGCTTCGCCGCGAGCCAAGGCAACTTCGAGCTGAACGTGTTCAAGCCCGTCATCATTCATAACTTCCTGCAGTCCGTGCGGCTATTGGCGGATGCGATGCGGTCATTCAACGACAATTGCCTCATCGGCATGGAGCCGAATTACGAAGTGATTCAGCGCAACCTGGAGCAATCGCTCATGCTCGTGACAGCGCTCAACCCGCACATCGGGTATGAGAAAGCAGCGAGCATTGCGAAGCAAGCCCATAAGGAAGGGCTGACGCTGAAGGAATCCGCGATACGCAGCGGTTATTTGACGGCGGAGCAGTTTGATGCTTATGTGCGCCCGGAAGACATGGTGCATCCAAAGGGAAAATGACGGTAACATGGTCGCGGAAATGCAACAAGTGCCGGATTTTTATGTATGAAGCCCTAAAATGGTCGCACAACCTGCAAATAGTGCCTGATTATTTGCTCTAACGTGCCAAAAACGCATAGTTAGCCCAAGAATACGGCAGGAAATGCAGCTTTTTTTTCACTACGCTTCCATAGTCACAATAATCCGGCACAAAATGCATTTTAGTATACCTGCCCGTGGGGATAGGGGCGGAACGGGTGGAGACTCCCCTGGCCACAGGGTTTCTCCACTACCATACAGCGCTAGCGACCGAAAATTCGCAACAGATGGAACAAGATTGGTTACCCCTGCTGCCCCAGATAATAGAAGACGCTGCCTCCTGCAGCTACGAGAAATCCCCAGATCAATGCAGCCCTAAGGCTCGGCGCGGGCCCGCTGCCCAGTACCTGGATGCCAAGCGGAACGAGGGCTATACAAAGCCCGGCAGCGGCAGCAACGGAGAACGAAGTTGTCCCTTTAAGCACACCTAAGGGAAGGGCAGCCATCAGCCCCAGCGCAATCGCCCGAATGAATCCGAATGTTCCTGAGCGGAATGCGCCTATGGCCAGGACGATCCATCCGAGCAGGATGGCAAGATTGAGCGTGCTGAAAATATGGAACGCTCCGTAGGAATCGGCAACGGCTTTCGCTGCTAGCTCTAAGCCTTGCGAGCGAACCAGCTGAAAAGCCAGATGGTCTACGCCGGCATGAAATGTGCGGGCAAACAGCCCGAAGATGGCGAAAACGCCGCCCCATAAGGCCCATCCGGGCCTTTTTGCGTTGATCAGCTTCACGAGAGTAAGGATGGCGGGCCACATCAGTACATTGCCTGCTGCAAAAGTGCTGTAAGAGGCGGCGATTAAACCCTGGTGGTCTTTGAAAGCGGCCAGCTGCTCCGGAAAGAAAAAGTGGAAGGGCAGCCGAAGCAGGACCCCGATAAAGTGCAGCAGGGGGGCGATCATCAGCGCAATGCCTCCGATCCATCGTCCAGGGAACCCGCTATATCCTTTTTCTATAACTTCTACGTTCATTTTCTCACCTCGCCATGGATTTGTTCACATCAATCAGACGTTTTGGAAGCTTTTACCCATTCATAACCAATATCGACAGGTATATGACAGTTTTCCTTCACGCGTAGTTATCCATGTTTAATCTTAGTTATATCAAGAGAACCTAGGAATCAAGTACTCTAAGTAATGTAAGCACATTCATTTTAGAGCACTCGGGAGGTCATAGATCAGATGAAGAAATCATTCAAACAATGGGTTGGCGTTAGCACAACGGTCATCATGGCGGCAACGGTTGTTGCCGGCTGCGGCAGTACGGCCAATACAGCTCAAGAAACAAGCAAGCCGGACGCAGCGGCGACGGCTAACGCGAAACCATTTGCAGGAAAAACAATCTCGCTCGTGACGGCGAACCATCCTTGGGCGGAAGCAATTAAGCCGCTGCTGCCGGACTTCGAAAAAGAAACGGGTATCAAGGTTAACGTGGAGAGCTTTTTCGAGGATCAATTAACACAGAAATTAACGGTACAATTCACTTCAGGCTCCGCAACGCCGGACGTGTTCATGTATCGCCCGCTGCAAGAGGGCAAGCTGTTCTTCAAGAACGGCTGGGTTCAGCCGCTTGATGACTACGCGAAAAAAGACGCGAACTACGACTTCAACGACTTCTCCAAATCGGCGATCGGTTCAACGACGGTAGACGCGAAGCTGGCGGGTATTCCGATTATTACGGAGCAAGAGATTTTGTACTACCGCAAAGATTTGCTGGAGAAAGCCGGCATCGCGGTACCGAAAACGTTGGATGAGCTTCAAGCGGCAGTGAAAAAGCTGCACGATCCGAAAAACGAAATGTACGGTTTCGTGGCAAGGGGACAACGTTCGCCTCTAGTAACGCAAGTATCTTCCTTCTTGTACTCGGAAGGCGCTGACTTCACGAATGGAGATAAAGCGACCATCAACACGCCTGAAGCGGTCAAAGCTTTCACAACTTACGGCACATTGCTCAAGGACTTCGCGCCTCCTGGCGTGCTGAATATGTCCTGGCCGCAAGCTTTCGGTATTTTTGCACAAGGCAAAGTTGCTTTCTTGACGGATGCTAACTCTCTTTACAAAAATGCAACGGACCCGGCGAAATCCCAAGTTGCCGATAAAGTCGGATTCGCCGTATTCCCTGGCGGTAAAGCAGGATCCAAGCCTTACAGCATCACATCCTGGGGTTTGGCGATGAACGCCAAATCGGGCAACAAAGACGCTACATGGGCATTCATTCAATGGGCAACAAGCAAAGATGTCGTTCTGAAAACCCAGCAAAAAGGCAATCCGGGCGCCCGCGCATCCGTATGGGATAAACCGGAAGGTACAACAGGCTTCCCGGCCGAGCTCGTTCCAATTATTAAAGAAAGCGCCAAAGCCGGCGTTGACCATGACCGTCCGACGGTCATCAGCGTAGGTGAAGCCCGCGACGCGGTAGGCGAAATCGTGCAAAAAGTGATGACAGGCGAAACGAACATCCAGCCGGTTGCCGACAAAGCCAACCAAGCGCTGCAAGCCATCATGGATAAAGATAAGACAAAATAATGTACACTCCGATCAAAAGGGTCAGCATATGGCCCTTTTGGTCACATATAAGGGTTTCATTCATCAGGAAGGGGGAATGCAGTGTGCAATACAGTTGGTTTAACCGTAACTTAAAATGGATTTATACGCTTCCGGCCGTGTTCTTCGTACTCATCATGATGCTTTTTCCAATCATCTATACGGTCCGGATCAGCTTTTATGAGTGGAGCATGTCGGCGACTACGCCGCCGGCGTGGGTCGGTTTAGGAAATTATATCGCTTTATTCAAAGATGAGCGCTTCTGGCACGCGGTTGGGTCCACCTTTTATTTCACCTTCTTGGCTCTCGCATTAGAAGTTATTCTGGGCATTGCAATCGCCCTGCTGCTTTCCAGAGAATTCAAAGGGAAAAATTTAGTGAAGACCGTATTCCTGCTACCTATGGTAGCGACGCCGGTCGCAATGGGCTTGGTATGGATGCTGATCTACGAGCCGACGATCGGGGTAGCTAATATGATGCTCAAATCGATGGGGCTGGAGCCGTTACTCTGGCTGGCTTCGCCGAATCAAGTTATTCCGTCTCTCGTTATCGTAGACGTCTGGGAATGGACGCCGATGATCGCGCTCATCATCATGGCAGGCTTGGCGACGTTGCCGTCAGATCCTTATGAAGCTGCGGATGTAGATGGTGCAAGCGCCTGGAGGAAGTTCGTCTCGATTACGCTTCCGCTGCTTCGACCAACGATTATTGTGGCCGCGATGCTGCGTTTGATCGACGTACTGAAAACATTCGATATCATCTACGCAACTACGCAAGGCGGACCGAACTTTGCATCGGAGACGCTGAATCTTTACGGTTACGTACAAGGCTTCCAGTACTTTAAGCTGGGTTCGGCCTCATCCCTGCTGGTAGTTTTCTTCATGCTGGTAATGGGCTTAACGTTATTCATGATCTGGATGCGCAAACGATTGGAGGGAGCATCATGAAGAAAAACAGAGGAAAAAGCCTCCTGCAAACACTGCTCACGTATCTTGTTCTTATCGTTTTTGCTTTTCCGTTTGTCTGGATGCTGCTCGCTTCCTTCAAGACGCAGGCGCAAATTTTATCTACGAATGATCTGCTGATTTTCAAACCGACTTTTCATAATTATGTTGCCGTGTTCAAGGAATACGACTTCCTGCAGTTTATTTGGAACAGTTTTGTTGTCGCATTTGGTTCGACGCTTCTTTCTTTGATCCTAGGCCTTCCGGCCGCGTATGCAATCGCAAGGCATCACCTTCATAAGTTAGGGCTGGTTATCCTGGTTGCGAGAATTATCCCGGGAATTACGTTCCTAATTCCTTGGTTTATCCTGTTCTCCCAAATTCATTTGGTGGACACGTATACAGCACTTATTTTGAGTCATATGCTTGTCGGGCTTCCGTTCATCATCTGGATTATGATTTCGTTCTTTGAGGCGCTTCCTACCGAGATTGAGGAGTCCGCACTTATTGACGGATGTACGCATCATCAAGTATTTCTGCGAATTATTCTGCCGATTTCCGGTCCAGGCGTCATCACTTCTTCGCTGCTTTCCTTCATTTTTTCGTGGAACAATTTCATGTTCTCGATTATTTTGGCAGGGGACAAGACGAAGACGTTACCGATTGCGGTCTTTAATTTCATGTCTTATTCCGAAATCAATTGGGGCGCGCTCATGGCAGCCGCTTGCATCATCACCTTGCCGGTACTGCTCATCGCGCTGGTCTCGCAGCGTTATGTAGTCAGCGGACTTGCTGCAGGTGCTGTAAAAGGCTAGTCCACGTTCATAACGAAGTTGTTCGTGAAGCATCTCGGCATCGAATCTTGAACGATTTCGGGAAGTCCGGTACTCTCGTAGCAAACCACTACGCTCCGTTCCTCCTTCTCCGAATTCGTCCAACCTTCTCGGTTCTGAAAGCGGACTTTTGGAAACTATACGCTATGAAGACGAGCGCCTTTCATTTGAAAGGCTTCTCTCGTATAGTTAGGTTCAAGGTTAGCTGGTTTCAGCGGAAGCATGGAAGGTGATTGGCGCGTGCCGTATAAATTGAACATTTTCAGCAAAATCCTGATTTTGCTGGTTTTGCTGCTTATTCCGATTGTTGTGCTTTACAGCTTCACGAATCGAATAACGAACAATGTCGTGCAGGATCAGATTCAGTCCTCGAATTTGAACCGACTTTCATTTTTCCTGCACCAATTGGATTCTAATGTCGAGCGGTTGGCGATGTCACCCGTGATTCTCGGCAGCGATCCCTACATCAGGGAATTTATCGATCGAAGCGGCACTCCGGATTACGATATGCTCAAAGAACAGTCTCGTATAATTGAAAAGCTTAGCTTGCAAAGTGTGGCGAGCGGTTGGGTCAACGAGCTGACGATCGTCATTCCGAAGGAGAAGAAAGTGTTATCTTCCAGCATTTTCGTAAACGGGACGGATCAATGGCCCTGGACCAGCTCTGTCCATCGGACATGGTCTTATGATACTCAAGGTGCTAATAAGAGTGGCGGTTCCTTTTATCGGGAGATCAGTGAACCGTTTCGTGCAGAGGTTTTGGATCAGGCGAGGGTGCTTTATCAAGTCCGTTTTAGCACGCAAAATCTCATTCAGCTGCTCGATGTGTACAAACTGGATAAACGAAGCGATCCTTTTTTATTTGATGGACAAACGGCGTCAATAGTAAATAGTACATCGGATTTAACGATCCCCGGAGCCATTCGTGAGCGGCTGGCAGGCATGAGTTTACCAGCGTCGGGACAAGTTCAATTTGATATCGCCGGGCAGCAGTATTTGATCAGCTTTGTGAAATCGGAGCAGCTCGGGTGGTATTTGGTGGACTATGTACCAGTTGAGAAAATATTGTCGCCCATTACGATGACCCGCAATTTGTTTTATGTTTCCATCGGTCTTCTGCTTGGCATGAGTGTGCTCGCTTCTTTCCTGCTGTACCGCAACGTGCAGATTCCGATTGTGAAGATGATTCAAAGTGTGCAAAAAGTGAAGCGGGGCGATCTTTCGGCGCGAATCGAGTACAAAGCGAAGAACGAATTCGATTTCCTCATTCAACGCTTCAATGAAATGGCACAGCAAATTCAAGTGCTGGTCGAGGATGTTTACGCCGAGAAAATACGCTCGCGCGAAGCGACGCTAAAACAGTTGCAGTCGCAAATTCATCCGCATTTTCTATATAACTCGCTGTTTTTCATTATTAATTCGGCGGAGATGGAAGATAAGGAATCCGTTGTGGCGATGGCGCAAAATTTGGCCGAGTATTACCGGTACACGACCCGGGTGGAGAATCAGATGGTCAGGCTGCGGGAGGAAGTGGACATGGCCCACCACTATTTGAACATCCAGACGCTGCGTATCCACAGGCTTACCTACGAAATCAAGGTACCTGAGGCGATGATGGAGGAACGGATTCCGCGTCTCATCCTGCAGCCTTTGGTGGAGAATGCGATTATCCACGGCATCGAGCGCAGTCTTCAAGGCGACCGGATTATGATCACCGGCGAGCAGGATGCGGACTTCAATCGGTTGATCGTGGAGGATAACGGCGGAGGGCTGTCGGACGAGGATATGGAAAAGCTGCATAAACAGCTTGGGGCGTCCATGTCGGATGAAGTGGGCTGCGGCACATGGAATGTCCACCATCGTCTGTATTACCAATTCGGTGTGGGTTCAGGGCTTACTTTTCATAGAGGGGCAAGCGGGGGAATGAGAGCCGTTCTGACTTGGAACCGCCATGTACAGACAAGCGGACCGGCTATGGAGGTAAGAGAAACATGATTCAACTTTTGATCGTCGATGATGAAGTTCACGTGGTGGAGCGTCTTTTTTCTACGATCCAATGGGGGTCCGTAGGCGTTGAACAGGTCTATAAAGCATATTCGGGTATGGAAGCGCTAGAGATGCTTGAACAAATCTCCATTGATATTGTCATTACGGACATCCAGATGCCAGGCATTTCCGGTCTGCAGCTGATCGATGAAATCAACCGCAGATGGCCGAAGACCAAGTGTATTCTTTTATCAGGTTACTCGGATTTCAACTATGCCAAAGAAGCTATCCTTCAGGGCACGGAAGACTATTTGCTGAAGCCTGTCACGGAGGAAGATTTGCTGTCCACGGTGAGCCGTGTGAAGGATAAGCTGCAGCGCGAATGGGAAGAAGTCGTTTCCAGGCAGCGGTTGAGTTACACATTGAAAGAGAATCTTCCGCTGCTGCGGGGGAATTTGCTGAACGACCTGCTGCAGGGACGTAAAATTTCCGACCAGTCGCTTCGGGAAAAAATGCAAATGCTGGAGCTGATGGATTACCACGATCATGCTTTTGCGATTATGATGATCCGGCTCGAATCCGAATTTCTGGAGTATGACATCGGCCGGCTATCCTTAATGGAATACGCCATTGGCAATATGGTGGAAGAGCTGTTCGGGGAAAAATTCGACAGTTGGCATGCGAAGGATGCTCATGATTATTTGGTTTTCGTAATGAAGGGAAAAGGGCTCCGAGATGCGCCGGATAAGGAAGAAACGGCATGGCTGGAAAGGACGGCTTCCGTCCTGCAGTCCGCTGTGAAAAATTACCTGAAAGGTAAAATTTCCATTCTGGTCAGCAACTGGGGCCAATTTCCCAATGACATGAATGGGCTTTATAACCGTTCGTTAAGCGCTTTTCGCAAAAGGATCGGCAATGAGCATGAGCTATTCATGCGGCTTGGCGATGAGCAGGCGGCGACCGAGCTGACGGCTTTGCAGAGACTGTATGAGCCGCCTACGCTCAATCATTTGCTCGAAGCGGCACGCTGGGAAGATACCGAGGAGAAGCTGAGCGTCATTTTCGATGAAATGGAAGCCAAATACTCGGAGTCCCAGGAGCATTTGCTCGAAGTGTACTTTTCGGTCGCTTCCGCTTTTGCCTATATTGCTCATAAAAACGGCCGGCAGCTGCATCAGCTGATCGGCGCCGATTACGATAGGATGACGGAAGGGATCCCGTTCCGGACGGTGAACCAGCTGCGGGAATGGTCAGTGCGGGCTTTGCAGCGGATGAAGGAGGATATGGATCAGGAACGGAAGGACAGCAGGGTATCGCTGATCAATGAGATCCGGTCTTTTATCGAGCAAAACTTGGCCAGCGATGTATCCCTGCAGTCCATTGCGGATCATGTGTACTTGCATCCGGTGTATGTGTCCAAAATTTATAAGCTGGAGACGGGTGATAATCTGAGCGATTATGTCAATCGTCTAAGGATGGACAAAGCTGCGTATTTATTAAAACATAGCCAGGATAAAATCTACGAGATCGCTACGCAGCTTGGGTACCAGCGTCCCCATTCATTCAACCATGCGTTCAAGAAGCATTATGGCATGACGCCGCAGGAATATCGCGACCAATATGCATAAAGACGGGGAGGAGAACGGCGAATGCAAGAGCTGATTCAACAAGTGAAACAGTCGAAAGTTATTGTCATTATTCGCGGTATCGAGCAGTCGCAGGCGGTGCCGCTCTTCGAAGCGCTGGAAGCGGGCGGAATCCGGTTCGCGGAAGTGACGCTGAATACGCCAGGCGCACTGCAGATCATACATGAGATGAGGGGCAGGTACGAGGGGCGTATGTCTGTGGGCGCAGGCACCGTGCTCAATGCGCGGATGGCGGAGGAAGCGGTTCAGGCCGGAGCGCAGTTTCTCATATCGCCGAACGTGAATGAGGGGATGATCCGTGTTGCGCTATCCCGCAGCGTTCTCCCGCTGCCTGGAGCGATGACTCCGACGGAAATTGTGCAAGCCGTAGAGTGGGGAGCTCCTTTGGTGAAGCTGTTTCCTTGCTCGAGCCTCGGCCCGGGCTATGTGAAGGAGCTTCGCGGGCCGCTTGGCCATGTCGATATGCTGGCTGTCGGCGGCATCACCAAGGACAACGCAGCTTCTTATATGGAAGCCGGCGCCGTTGGCGTCGGCGTGGGAGGAAGCGTCGTATCTCTCCGGGACATTCAGGAAGGCAATTATGCTGCAATTACTGCTTACGCCAAGGAGCTTAATGCTGCCGTCGGAGTTTGACGGTGAGAACGGTTGGCAAGTGCCGACGGTGTTAGACCAAACCATACTTAGTGGACGAGAGGGGAAATTTGAGATGAAGATTACCAAAATGGAATTGTTTAAAGTGCCGCCGAGATGGCTGTTCCTGAAAGTCGAGACCGATGAAGGCGTTACAGGCTGGGGAGAGCCTGTCGTCGAGGGCAAAGCGGACACCGTTGCCGCGGCTATCATGGAGATGAGCGAACATATTATCGGCACGGATCCGATGCGAATCGAGGATCTGTTTCAAGTGCTGTACCGCGGCGGCTTCTATCGCGGGGGGCCGATACTGTCCAGCGCGATCTCCGGCATCGAGCAGGCGCTCTGGGACATCAAGGGCAAGTTCTATAACGCGCCCGTATATGATTTGTTAGGCGGCGCGTGCCGCGAACGGACGCGCGTCTATTCCTGGATCGGCGGCGACCGTCCGAGCGATGTGGGTCAGGCGGCGAAACAGCAGGTCGCGGCCGGGTTCACCGCGGTGAAGATGAACGCCACCGAGGAAATGCACTACATCGATTCGATCGGCAAAGTCGATGCCGCGATTGCACGCATCGCCGCCGTACGCGAAGCCGTCGGCGTCGATGTGGGCATCGGCATCGATTTCCACGGCCGCGTGCATAAATCCATGGCGAAGATTCTCGCCAAGGAGCTGGAGCCGTACCGGCCGATGTTCATCGAGGAGCCGGTGCTGCCCGAAAACAATGAAGCGCTTAAAGAGATTGCGCGCTACACGTCCTGCCCGATCGCGACGGGCGAGCGGATGTACACCCGTTGGGGCTTCAAAGAGCTGCTGGCCCAAGGCATCGTAGACATTATCCAGCCGGACCTGTCCCATGCGGGAGGCATCCTGGAGACGCGCAAAATCGCCGCGATGGCGGAAGCCTACGATATCGCCGTAGCGCCGCACTGTCCGCTAGGTCCAATTGCGTTGGCATCATGCCTGCAGTTGGATACATGCTCCCCGAATGCGTTCATTCAGGAGCAAAGTCTGGGCATTCACTATAATCAAGGCAGCGATCTGCTTGATTATTTGGTAGATCCTTCCGTGTTCAAATACGAGGACGGCTTTGTCCGCAACCTCACCGGCCCTGGGCTCGGCATCGAAGTGAACGAAGCGAAAGTCCGTGAGATGGCCGCGATCGGGCACAACTGGAAAAACCCCGTTTGGCGCCAAGCAGACGGCACGGTCGCGGAGTGGTAATCTGATATGAAAGTAGGCGCGGAGTTCAGACGCTGAAAAAAGAAAGACCCTGTTCATTGCATCAAGCAACGAGACAGGGTCTTTCTTGCGCACTCCAGCTTTATCAGCCTGCTTGCTATTCATCTTCTGCTGCTTGTGTTCGTCAAGGCGGGGAGCATCTTCATTTCCTTAACCATAGTCGAGTTACAAATCGGGCATACGGGACTTTCATCGAAAGAGAAGTTATCCCTCATCCAGCATGAGCACTGTTCCGTACTGCACGTCCAGATGCTTGTTTCTTCCTCTTGGACTGGTTCCAATGTTTTCTTTGAAAAATACAAACGAACGCCTCCTTGTCGAAAATAGACTTGGGCTCGCAAGCAGCTTGATGATTATGTGGCGAAGGACACTACAGCTTGACTACATTTTCAGCTTGTGGCCCACGGTTGCCTTGAACGATATTGAATTGAACGCGCTCGCCTTCATCCAAACTTTTAAAACCTTCACCTTGAATCGCACTGAAATGGACGAATACGTCATTACCGCCTTCAACCTCGATAAAACCAAACCCTTTTTCAGCATTAAACCATTTAACCGTACCTGTTTCCATTGTATACAAAAACCTCCAACAATATTTTGTGCGCAAGCTGCCGCGTCTCATCGATCAAGACAGCTTGTTAACGCAGCTTTGATAATATATCCAAAATCCCCAGAGCTTATTCCACTTCTAAGGAAAAATTCACAATGCCGAATTGTGTCGTGTCACAGAAACTGCAGTTGTTCCGTCTCATAAGCATCACAAGATTGAAAGGGGTAAATGATATGGAACAACGATTGGTTGTAGTAGGCGGAGGCTACGCAGGTCTCAATCTGGTGAGTTCTTTACAAAAGCAATTTGCAGGCGAAAAGGGTGTTCGGATTACCTTGATCGATAAGGAGGCTTATCATCTTAGGAAAGTGCTGCTTTTTCAGGGAGCGGTAGAGGATGCTCCGCTGAAGGTGCCGTTCTCTACCTATTTTGATAATACGGTCGAAGTCATCAAGGCTGAGCTGTCAGGTGTAGAACCGAAACAGAAGCTCATTGAACTCAAACGTCCGGACGGACAGAGAAAGGCACTTCACTATGACAGGCTTATTCTTTGCCTGGGCAGTAAAGTCGTATCTTCAGCACCTGAACTAGGCGGCATATCCTTAACGGACACCGACAGCAGTACGAGAATACGGCTACAGTTGGAGCAAAATGTTCGCGACGCCCGCCTCTCCTCTCAAGAGTCGGAGCGCAAGCGACTCTTGTCTGTCGCGGTTGTCGGAGGCGGCATCACCGGCATCGAAACCGCCAGCGAGCTCGTATGCGGTCTGCGCCGCAAGGCGTCAGCGGCTGGAAAAGGAGCTCAGCGAGGTCGGCGTCCGCATTCTGCACGGCGCAAGGGCTGAGGCATACCGTGAAGCCGAGGGTGCACTGCTGCTTCGCGGCGCCGGTATGGTACCGGTCGGCGCGTGTGTTTGGACCCTGGGGCTGCGGCCGAATCCGTTGGTGCTGCAGCTCGGTCTGCCCGTGGAGAGCAATGGCAAGCTGCAGATCGATGCACATTACCATGTCAAAGGCAGCGGGAATATTTACGCCATCGGCGATTGTGCGCATGTGTTCGATCCTGCTACAGGCAAACCGGACGGCATGACTTGCAAGGAAGCTATTCCTCAAGCGGCTCGGCTCACCAAGATTCTTAAAGCAGAGTTAGCCGGAGAAAAAGGACCCGCGCATACTTCGTATACAAATCTATTCTGCATTGGTCTAGGCCCGGACAGAGGCTTCATATGGATTCAAAAGTGGGGCATGAACATTGTGCTGACCGGCAAACTCGGCCGTCAAATCCGCAAATTAACTTGGGATATTGCCAGCCTGATGAGCCGCAAAGTAACTGATCAGCTTCATCCGGAGGCTGGGCAAAAACAGGCATAAGCCAGCTGAAAAGTCTATTGACGTAATATTAAGAATTGTCTTACAATTTCATTATAAGTGAGTGTTTAAAAAGTCCGCTTTCAGAACCGAGAAGGTTGGACGTTACCCGGAGAAGGAGGAACGGAGCGTAGAGATTTGCTACGTGAGTACCGGACTTCCCGGGTTCGTTCAAGATTCGATGTCGAATAATCCTCATGAGCAACTTCGTTATCAAAGTGGACTTTTTAAACTACCTCTACAAGGCATCCTTTTGAAATGGGGGATGGTGCGATGAAAGCGTCGGACATCATGGTTTCCCAAGTAGTCAAAGTTTTGGAAGGGGATACAATTCGAACCGTTCTGGAAAAGTTCGTGACTCACCGAATCGGCGGTATGCCTGTGGTCAATCACTGTAACCAAATTAAAGGGTACATCAGTGATGGCGATATTATGCGAGCTGTCGGGTGTCAGACGAAAGTCGTGATCGCCTCGCCCTTTTTTTCCTCCATATGGCACGACACACAAACGATGGAAGATAAGTATCGGGACGTCATTGCCGCGAACGTTATGGATATCGCGACGAGGAGGGTAGTTACCGTTCATGTAGATTTGCCCGCTGATGAGGTCGCTACGATTCTCGGCAGAAGGCATTTGAAAAAGGTCATTGTGGAGAAAAATGACGGTTATTTAGCCGGTATTATTAGCCGCGGGGACATGGTGCGTTTCTTGAATGACCAGTATCTGCATAAAAGACTTAGCTAAGTTCGTGGAATGCCGGCAATCTTTCGAACGCTTTATGGCTCATACGTAAAAAAGCTCGCTCCTGCAAGGTCTGAATGACCTTAAGGGCGAGCTTTTCTCATGCATACTTATGCAGTTAATAGGACGGTTGTGACCATCGTGGCAATGGCGGTTCGAAGTTCTCCTAGTCCCTCTTAATCGTTACGACACGCGTAGCGTTGTCGAACGCAACCTTACTGCCCAGCTTCTCGGCGATGAATCGAACCGGCACAAAAGTCGAGCTGTTGTGAAGGGCAGCCGCGCTTTCCAATTGAGAAGCCGATCCGTTCACGCTGGCCGTTTTGTCATCGAGCGTCAGAATGATTACCGTTCCGGTTAACGCATCTTTAATTGTAACCTGCTTCAGTTCCCCATTCCATTTGACCTCTGCGCCAAGCTGCTCGGAGACGAAGCGGACAGGAACCATGGTTACTCCATCGGCGTTGATGAAGGGATTTAAAGAATCTGGATCGTCATTACCGGCTGCTTCACCAAGCTGAAGCTGGATTTTTTTCTTGGTTACCCGCAAATCTTCTTTCAAGAATTTGTAGAGCTTCGATTGTTTATCCAGTTGACTGAGCAAGCTGTAGAGGGAGGAAGGCCCCGCTCCAAAGTTCAGTGTACCGCCGGAGACATCAATCATGTCCGCTTTGACAGGTTTATTGATGTTCCATGTCTCAGAAGTAAGAGTTAGTTTAAAAGCAGATACGCCGTTATCCGATTTAGCGACCGGCATATAAAGCTCTAAATTTTGTTTGCGAAGTTGTTTATCTGCATCGATGAAGAAATCAGCCTTTAGCGTAGCTTTATTGCTTAACGGTGCTGCCTTATCCAAACCGGCAGCAGCTTCCTCCAGTGCTTGACGGACCGACGAATAGACGAATCCGACAGCTAACGATTTATTTTTTAATAAAGAAGTTAAAGTGGAGGACTCCCCTGTGGACTGTTCATTAATGATAGGAAGGAGTGCGTCATACAGCTGACTGATCAGTTCTTTCAGCCCTTCCTCATCGGCGAGGATGTTTCCCAGCACAGTTTTGAGCAGGTCGGTCAATTCGGTGCCGTTCAGTTCTACATGGGCTTTTTGCAAAGCAAGCGTTTCACCGTTTACCGGCTCGGACGCTGACGTTACCGTGATATTTTTAGGGTTAGGGGCATTATTCAAAATAAATTTCACCAATGCAGGTTCTATGGAGTTGATCGCATGGCCCAATTCGTTCTTTATCCCTTGAGGCAGTAAGGAGAGAGCCCCTGCAAGCCGGCCCTCTGTCGCTGTCAGCGGATCGAATACGATAGGCTTCGGAGCACCGTCGATCTTAATGATGACCTTGGTGCCGTCAATGTTCAATTTGAAGGGGATCGAGCCTTTGCTGTATGTAAGTGAGCCGTCAGCGGATAGATGCTGGGCGTCCTGCATGTTCGCATTGGTAATTTCGATCTTCGTATTCTGCAAAGAATCCATAAAAGTTTTATTTTCAGGTGTTAAAGCGTCTGCATGGTCAGGTATGAGTTCCAGTTGAAGCGTACCTTTGGAAACCGATGAAGTAATGTTGGCATGGTTTTGAAAAGCTTGTGCAATGTCCAAGCCTTGAACGGCTTGGCAGCCCGTTAACGCAAATAGGAGGACAATTAATGCGGTGGAAATCCACCAAGTCAATCTTCTTTTCTGCATGTTCGAATCTACTCCTTAAATTTTAATAGAAAACGCACTGAAAGATTATACGCACGAAGTTAGAGAACGATTCTCTGGGTGTCTGATATTTTCACCTGATACGAATTGTACCACAACAAATGCGTCGGACACTACAACAGCCTAACGGGATTTTCTTTCATCTTCATCGCGTGAGCCAAACTGCAACCTTTCTGTCTGGGAAGCGTCAATAAGGAGTAGGGTTTGTTAAATTGTGGAAGGCACTTACTGGAGTCCTACAGGTAAAGTTTTCACCATAACTTGAAACGTGAATAAGATCAGCATCGTATAGAAAAATAGAGCATTTTAGCATATAAATGGAAATTGCTTCTTCGTCCATTTTCATGCAGGGGAGGTGATGCAACATGATGACTTTGTTTGCCATTTGTTTCTGGGCGGGCCTTGCGCTGACGCTGCTCATTACGTTTTTCGGCGGCGACATCTCGGAGTTCCACGTCGATAGCGGAGGTGGGCATGGTCATATCGGGCCCGGTTTTTTCAACTTATCCTCTGTGTTAGCCAGCTTGACTGTATTCGGCGGAGTCGGCTATATGCTAGGCAGTGTCGGCATGACGAGCGTGGTGCTGATATTACTCATTGCCCTTGCCGCTGGTCTTGTAATTGGTTGGTTCTTCTTCCTCTTCTATGCCAAAGTCATCTACAAGCATGACCACAGTATGAAAGACAGCGATTTCGACCTCCATGGGCAGCTGGGGCACTTATCAGTTCCAATCCATGAAACAGGAATTGGCGAAATGAAATTTGTGCTGCAAGGCACGACTCGCTCCATCAGCGTGAAGTCCGAGAACGGTGAATCGATTGCCAAAGGCGCTAAGGTCATTATTTTAAACATGAGCAAAGGTATCGCAACGGTAATGGAGTTCACCGACAAGGAGAGACTTTGAACGATTAGGAGGTTGATTATTAATTATGTTAACGATTTTGTATACGGTTGCTGCCATTGTCGTTGTCGTTTTGATCTTACTAGCATCAATTGTCAAAGCGTATAAGAAGGTGCCGCCCAATGAGGCGATGATTGTGTTCGGTCTTGGGGGCAAACGCGTCGTCCAGGGCGGAGGAACCTTCGTCATTCCCGGATTCCAGAGCTACAAGACGATTTCCATGATGCTGATGAGCTTCGATGTGAAGCCGGATCAGCCTATGTTTTCCCTGCAGGGTATCCGGCTGAAGATTGAGGCGGTTGCCCAGATCAAAATCCAGAGCGATCCGATCGCGATCGCGACAGCGTCCGAACAATTTCTGGATCACACGCCAGCGGAGCGGGAGACGATCATTTTACATTCCGTAGAAGGACATCTTCGCGGGTTGGTGGGTCAATTGACGGTAGAATCCATTCTCAAAAATCCCGATGAGCTGAACAGCAAGATGAGAGAAACGTGCTCGGAAGATTTGGATAAAATGGGGCTCAGCCTCATCTCCTTTGTGCTGAAGCGGGTAGCTGATGATCAGGGTTACATCGAAAATCTGGGCGTTCCGGAAGTAGAGCGTATACGCAAAAGCGCCAGCATTGCCAAGGCCGAGGTCGAGCGGGATATTCAAATCAGGCAGGCGGAGACGGAAAAAGAGGCGGCCATCCGCCGGGCGGAAGCCCACCAGCTTCGCATCGAGGCAGAGAGCGCGGCATCCGCGAAGGAAGCGCAATACCGGAAGGAGCTGAACATCAAGGAAGCGGAATTCAAACAAGAAACGACGAGCCGGCAGGCGGAGGCCGATCTGGCATACGAGCTGAAGCAGAACCAGATTCAGCAATCTCTCGTGACCGAACAGGTGAGGATCAAGCAGATGGAAGCCGAGGCGAACAAGAACGTTCGCCAGATCGAAGTCGAGCTCAAGCAGAAGGAGCTTGAGGCCACGGTTATTAAGCCGGCTGAGGCGGAGAAGCTGGCGGCGATCATGCGCGCGGAGGTGAGCAAGCAACGGCAAATTCTCGAAGCCGAGGCCGAAGCCGAATCGACGCGCAAACGCGGCGAAGCGACGGCTGAAGCGGAGCTCGCCAAAGGGAAGGCGAATGCGGAAGTCGTTCGTCTTGCCGGTATTGCGGAAGCCGAGGCGCTGGAGAAGAAGGCGGAGGCTTACAAGCAGTATACGCAAGCGGCGGTTACGGTTGAGATTCTGCGCATGCTGCCGGAATTGGCGGAGAAAATTGCCGCACCGCTGAGCAATGTGGACAAAATTACGGTGATTTCGCAAGACGGGACGACGTCCGGGGTCAATCGTATCACCGGCGATATTACGAAGATGATTGCGCAGGTGCCGGAGATTACACAGACGTTAACAGGCAAAACGGTTACAGACCTTGCCCGGGCTTTTCTAGGGAAAGAGAATGCTCTTGTTCCTGCGGGTGATAAGCAAGAAGGAGTGGAGTAATGGATCTAAGACTTGCAATAAAAAGGGCTGCGCTCTCAGCTCTGGCGTTAAGTGTGCTTGGTTGTTGGCAGTTATCGGAGAAAGCTATGGCGGCATATGATTCCGGGATTTCGACTCATCCTTCCCCTTCTGCCAAGACCATAACTTTATTTGAGACCACCGGCTTTTACGATGATCATCTCAAGGAGATTGGCGAGTTATCCCCGCAAACGGTCACGATCATGGGGACGAGAAGTGTACGCGCCGGCCATGGTGAAGGCTATCGGAGATATTACTACCAAATCGCGACCTGGCTGGGCCCGATGTGGATTTCACCGGGAAATGCCGAGTTCGATCAGCAGGTGCCGCTGGTTACAAACATTGATCTTGGCAATCAGCAGCCTCTCTACGAGGATCCGGGGTTAACGAAGCCTATGGGCGGCGAGCTGGCACCACAGATCGTTACAACTAAGGCTAAATGGGGCAACCGCTATCTAATCGAAACGAAAGCGGGTGACAAGTGGATATCGCCCGTGTATCCATCGCTGGTAGGCGTCCAAGAAGTCGATGAAGAGGTTGAGATAACTCATGTGACGGAGCTTATGCGGAATCCGATTTCCTTTGGAACCGGTGCAAGCATTACGCCGCAGACAGTCAAGGTTAAGGAAGTATGGATGGATTGGCACCGCATCGATTCCTGGATCGGGCCAGTCTGGTTCAGGCTGCATGAGCTTCAGGCCGCGGATCGCAACGATGATGTTGAAATCGCGTTCACGAACCGATACTTAGATGCAACGAACAACAGTCTCACCCATGTGGAGGCAGAGGTGCAGTTAGGTCCCAAATGGCATGATCGGAAGGAAGCCGCTCCTGTGGGATTTCAGGTTTATTTTTACAATGCGCAGGGGGAGCGGCTTGGGGAATCAATTGGCGTTGTGACCGAGCTGGCGGATGGTATGGAGCGGAAAGCCGTGAAGTTTACGGTTGATGGCGATGTGAGGCAGTTTGCATATGCCACCGTACAAGTCGGCATGCTGTTCGGAAAAATCGTGAACGATGTGCAGCCGACGGCAGAGATGTCGATCATTGACGATGCCCGCCCCGAGCTGCGCTTGGGTGCTATTCATGTGCGTCGGGATGGCGCGTTCAGCGTCATTCAAGGACAATTCCAGCTGGACCGGGCGGGAGCGGCGGAAGTGAAGGGCCAGCTCATATTCTCCAACAACAAGGGCGTGGTTCTGGGAACCGTACCGGTTCATATCCGGACAGACGCTAATTTTGCGGGTAAGGATACAATCCATACATTTGAAAGCATAGCCTCCGCCAATGTGAAGGAGTTCAAGAGTATCCAATTGCTTGTTGATTCTATAGATCGCAAGTGATAATCGTAAAAGGCTTGTTCGGATGAGGCAAATGGGCTATATTTTGAAGGAAACTATTCCTGCCCAAAAGGTGAACATATGGCAACCATACATGATGTGGCTGAGCGAGCGGGCGTTTCCGTTACGACGGTTTCCCGCGTGCTTAACAATCGAGGATATATTAGCGAGTCTACACGCAGCAAAGTTTATCAATGCATGGAGGAGCTGGGCTATCAGCCCAATGAAATTGCCCGCTCGCTTCTGAAGAAGCAGTCCAATATCATCGGCCTGATTGTGCCGAACGTATCGCATCCGTTTTTTGGAGAGTTGGCGTCCTTCGTGGAATATTATGCGTATGAGCACGGCTTCAAAATGCTGCTCTGCAATTCTCACCTTGATCCGGTCAAGGAGAAGGAATATATCGAGATGATGAGGCGCAACCGGGTGGACGGCATCATTATGGGAAGCCATACGCTGGAAGTCGAAGACTACCGGAACTTGCATCATCCTATCGTTACCTTTGACCGCCAGATTGATAGCGAGATCCCCTACATGTCCTCGGATAATTACCGTGGCGGGGAATTGGCTACCGAGCTGCTTGTGAAGAAGGACTGTAAGAAAATAGCGCATATCTGCGGGAACTTGGAGCTGGATTTGCTGGCAAATCAAAGGACTCAAGCGTTTCAAGACGTTGTCAGCCGCCATGAAGTCGAGCATTTGATTGTGCAGACGGATATGAACGTATTTGATCAGCAGCAGTATGAACGGATCATTGCTGAGCTGTTTCGCGAGCATCCTGATATTGACGGTGTATTTGCGACGAGCGATATTATCGCCGCGTATGTCGTTCAACATTGCTACAAGCTGGGCAAGCGGGTTCCTCATGACATCCGCATTGTCGGCTATGATGATGTAAGCGCAGCTTCGTGGGTCGTTCCCTCCATAACGACCATTCAGCAGCCTATCGAAGAGATGAGCAAGCAAGCCATCGAGTTGATCCGCGGTCAACTAGCCGAGGAAACGATCCGGATGGCCAATATTTTACCTGTGACACTTATTGAAAGAGGGACCACTTAAAGATTTGCAATTACCTTAATACAGTCTGGGCTGTCCCATTAGGAGCAGTCTTTTTCAATTTCTAAAAATGTATATGTCAAACGATTGACATGTCAAACCTTTGACATATATAATACGTTTTGTAAGCGATTTATTTCGAAACGGGGGAAATCCAATTGAACAAACGTAAAAGTTTTCAAACTTTAGCAGCCGGCGTAGCGCTTGGCATGGTCGTAACGGCGTGCTCATCCACTGGGAACCAAAAAGAGAGCGCTTCCACAGAAGCGCCAAAAGCAACCGCTTCCACAACAGCCGCGGCACAGTCGGGCAAAGAAGTAAAAATCACCTTGCTGAATTCTAAAGGCGAAATTCAGGCGCAGCTCGAAGAAGCAGCGAAAACGTTCAAGCAGGATAACCCGAACATTATGCTTGAAGTGCTACCTGTTCCGGCTGGACAATCGCCGTTCGAACGTGCTTCCGCACTCTACGCTTCCGGCAACCCGGCTACGATCACTATGCTGGATCCGGCTGACGTAGGCAAGTTCAAGGATCGAATTCTCGATCTCTCCGGCGAGAAATGGGTCGCTGATGCGGTAGACAAGAGTCTGGATACAAAAGCAACGGACGGCAAAGTCATGGCATTCCCATTTTCGGTGGAAGGCTATGGATTCATTTACAGCAAACCGGTTTTGGATAAAGCGGTGGGCGGCACCTTCGATCCCGGAACGATTAAGACGACGAACGATCTTGAAAGCCTGTTCAAAAAGATTGAAGCATCCGGCGTAGCGCCACTGGTCATCTCACCGATGGATTGGTCGCTTGGCGCACATTATTTGGCGCTGGCTTACTCGGCTCAGTCCTCCGATACCGCGAAGGTTGCAGCCTACATTGACCAATTGAAAGCGGGCAAGGGCGATCTTGGAAACAATGCGGTATTTAACGGTCTGATGAATACATTCGATGTGATGACGAAGTACAATCTGGATAAAGCGTCCCCGCTCACCGGCGTCTATGAAAGAGGACCGGAAGTGTTGGGTAAAGGACAAGCAGGCATCTGGTTCATGGGTAACTGGGCTTGGCCGAATATCAAAGGCTCTGACACAGCCAAGGCGCAATACGGCTTCTTGCCGGTACCGGTCAGCAATAATCCGGATGATTTCGGCAACACGCAAATCACCGCTTCCGTATCCAAACGTTTGGTTCTGGATAAAGAACGCAGTACGCCTGAGCAGCAGGCGGCTGGGAAGAAATTCCTCGAGTGGATGGTTTATGAGAAGATTGGCCAAGATTTCGTCGTGAATAAAGCAAGCATTATCCCTGCATTCAAGAGCAACAAGCTGGAGCCGCAGGATCCGCTTGCCAAATCGATCATCGATTATGTCGCAAGAGGCAAAACGATGGAGTCCGTGTCGACGCTTCCGGCTGACCACTGGGCGAAAAACGGCGCTTCTATGCAGAAATATTTGGCCAAAGCGGGGGACCGCACTGCACTTGTGAAGGAAATTGAAGATTACTGGAAATCGGTGAAATAAACTGGTAAATAGGCATGGATAAGACGTCTTACGTCTTAACCATGCCTGCATTCTATTAAAGTTATGTTAGTGAGGGATTCTCATGATTGCTGAAAAAGGAAGATGGGAAAGACTGCGCCTGCGCCTTCTTTTCACGGGCCCGACCTTATTTGCCTTCGTTACGGTGATGATCGTCCCGTTCCTGTTCGGGATCTATTTAACGTTTACGAACTGGGATGGCATCTCAACGACACACACTTTTGTAGCTTTGCAAAATTACGGTTCAGTGTTTAAGGATACGGAGTTTTGGAAATCTTTTATCCTAACGCTGAAATACGTGTTTGCGACGGTTGTGCTCATTAATATTGTTGCGTTTCTGCTGGCCTATGTACTGACAAGCGGACTCAAGGGGCAAAGCTTCTTCCGCGCTGGCTTCTTCGTGCCGAACCTCGTCGGCGGTATCGTACTCGGCTTTATATGGCAGTTTATTTTCTCCAATGTGCTCGTTTATTTCGGTCAAAAGTATCATCTGCCTTGGCTGCAGGCTTCGTGGCTCGTAACCCCCGATAAGGCGATATGGACGATGATCATCGTGACGGTTTGGCAGTATTCCGGTTACATGATGGTGATCTATGTCGCCGGGCTTATGAACGTGCCTAAAGATATTTTGGAGGCATCCAGTATCGACGGCGCATCCAGCTTGGCAAGATTGGTTAGAATTGTGCTTCCGCTAACGATTCCTTCTTTTATTGTATGCATATTTTTATCGTTGCAGCGCGGTTTTATGGTCTATGACCTGAATATTTCGCTGACCAAGGGCGGACCTTTCAAAAGCACGGAAATGGTGTCCATGCACGTATATCAAAAAGCCTTCCTGTCCCGCGATTATGGAGTGGGTCAAGCGGAAGCGCTGATCTTGTTCCTGCTGGTAGCGGTGATTACGCTCATCCAGGTTTACTACAGCAAGAAAATGGAGGTGGAGGCGTGATGGCAGGCACCAAAGCTTCATTAAGCGGACTCAAAATTGTCCTCTTGTCACTCTGCTTTATGCTATTTGTATTTCCGTTCGGACTTCTGCTTCTCAATTCGTTTAAGGGCAACAAAGCCATTGTGGGAAGTCCCCTCGCGCTTCCGGCCAAGCTGGATTTCACCAATTACGTGAATGCGTTTAATAAAATGAAATACTTGCACAGCTTTTCGAATTCGCTGGTGGTCACGGTGTGCAGCGTGCTGCTGATTGCTCTCATTACGGCAATGACCGCGCATTATTTCGTACGCAACAACAACAAATTCAGCCAATATACGTTCCTCCTCATGGTTGCTTCGATGATTATCCCGTTTCAGGCTATTATGATTCCGCTTGTTAAAATTTATGGCGCCATCGGCATGCTAAACAGCAAATGGGCGCTGATCTATATGTATCTGGGCTTCGGGAGCTCGCTGGCGGTATTTATTTATCACGGTTTCGTCAAAAGTATTCCTGCCGAGCTCGAAGAGGCGGCTTGGCTGGATGGCTGTTCGCGTACGCAAATCTTTTTCAAAATTGTGTTCCCCATTTTACTTCCGACTTCGACGACCGTGGCGATATTGAACGTACTCTGGATTTGGAATGACTTCTTGCTCCCGTCACTTGTACTCATAAAGCCTGAAGAACGTACACTTCCGTTATCCACTTTTTACTTTTACGGCACGTATTCCGTCGATTACGGACCGCTCATGGCGGGACTGATGCTGACGATTTTGCCCATATTGATCATTTATTTATTTTCTCAACGTTACATTATCCAAGGTGTTATGCAAGGATCGATTAAATAGACCATATAGACAAATAAAGAGTAAGGGTAGGATGAGCCATTCGATACACAAGAGCAACCGCAGACACTTTCATACAGACAAATAAACAAAACCTGCTGACGGACTACCGGCTGAATTACCATCTTATGAGCGAGTTTGGCTGGATGAACGATCCGAACGGTTTTGTTCAATATAAGGGTCAATACCATCTGTTCTATCAGCATTACCCGTATAAGTCCGTTTGGGGACCCATGCACTGGGGCCATGCGGTTAGCCGTGACCTGATTGCTTGGGAGCACATGCCGGTGGCATTGGCTCCGGATCAAGCCTACGACAAGGACGGGTGTTTTTCCGGAAGTGCGATAGAAAAGGACGGCAGCCTGTACCTGATGTACACAGGGCATATCATAACGGGTCCCGATAAAGACAACGATTATATCCAAAAGCAAAATATCGCCGTATCAAAAGACGGTGTCATGTTCGAAAAGCTTGCCGATAACCCGGTCATCGATAACAGCCAGATCCCGGATGGGGCGAGTCAGAAAGATTTTCGCGACCCCAAAGTGTTCGAAAGAGACGGCAGCTACTATGTGGTGCTTGGTTCCAATGACGGGAAGGGCAACGGGCAAATTTTGCTTTATCGCTCGTCAGATTTATTGCATTGGACGTTCGTTAGTGTGCTAGCCCAAAGCGACGGCACGCTTGGCGACAACTGGGAGTGCCCGGATTTGTTCGTGCTGGGAAACCGCGATGTGCTGTTGATGTCGCCGCAGCGGGTTCCCGCTCAAGGTGACAATTATAAGAATCTGCACTCCACTACGTATATGTTGGGCGAGTTTGATGCCTTAAACGGCAAGTTTCGTTATGATGCCTGCGTGCCTGTTGATTATGGATTTGATTTCTACGCGCCTCAGACGATGCAGGATGACCAAGGGCGCCGCATTATGATCGGCTGGATGGACATGTGGGAAACGGATATGCCCACGCAGCAAGGTCACGGCTGGGCCGGGGCGATGACATTGCCTCGCGAACTGGTCCTGCAAGGAGACAAAGTTCTATTCCTCCCGGTGAAGGAAGTTGAAGGGTATCGCAAGAATCTTTATGAAATGACCGATGTTGCTCTGGATGGGGAGCTGCTGCTCGACACGGAAGGGGACAGCTACGAGCTTCTGGTGCGGTTCTACGCCGGTTCGTCCACCGAATTCGGCCTTAAACTTCGCACAGGCAATGAGGAAGAGACGGTACTTGGTTACAGCGTTAACGACCGGCTGCTAACCTTAAACCGCGATCGATCGGGAATCGGTCCCCAAGGGGAACGCAGAACGTCGGTTGATTTGGCAGACGGCAAGCTGACGCTGCGGGTTTTCGTCGACCGTTGTTCCGTTGAGGTCTTCATTCAAGGCGGGGAAAAGGTGATGACGGCACGCATTTATCCGAGCAAGGACTCGCGGGGGATTCAAGTATATTCGCAAGGTGCGAGTGTCATTCAATCTTTGCAAAAATGGGACATTAGGTAGCACATGTCACAAGGAGATGCCTCTCGTGCAGCTAAAGCTGCTCTTGGGGCATCTCCGCATTAAGACCTCTGCGGACTTCCTCCGTAGATTGCGCCAGGTAGAGAGTCGAAGCGAGATGCGTTAATTGCTCGCTATCCTCAATTTTCCGAATGATAGCCATAACAGGGTCATCGTGGCTTATGCCAAAACGAATACACAAAAACTCCATAAGGCTGTCGCATTTCACGCGTAATGCAATTTGCTGTTCCAACCGAAGCAAACGGAACGGTTCTGCCAGAGGGTACTTTGTAAAGATGCCTTTCACAGAGCCCGTCAGCCATTGTCTGCAAGTCTCCGGTGAATCCACGGCATAGACCGCTGCGGCAATTCCGTTCCTTTTCAACTCTTGGGCAAACGATTTCGAGTACCTATTGACGGTCATGGCAACAGCCCCAATCCCCTTGCTTATCGCGAACTGCAGCACAGCTTCATTTGCTGAATCTGCTTGCGAAATCATGTAAATATAGGCGGCAAAAGGATACGCATCATTCACGATTTCGTACATGGACTCGCTATGAAGTTGGGGCATGATTCTAAGCATCGCATCTTCGACGCCAGCAGTAAGAGCCTCGTTGTGAATGCAGCGAATATGCCCGGCGATGCTATCGATCTGTGTATGCTGTGTATCCAAGATGATGCGAACATCGGGATGGTCGTTCATCAACCGGATCATATCCGCCGGGGGGTGCTCCAAGGAAAGTTCAAAGATGCGGAATCCATTCTTAATAGGCAACTCCAACGATTCCATAGGGTCATTTTGCCCCAATGCCTGGAAGACGGTAAAATCTTGCTTCCACGCCGACGGCGCGGAGTAGCGGGGCGGGACTGCCGTATACAGGGAATCCGGACCATGAACCGTCGCAAACGTATCGACGCAATACGATGTGATGGCTCCTGAAATTTGATTCCATTCCACAATATTCATTCCGCGTTTGTTAGGGCTATGTTCCACGCCGTCTATGCGAACGGAGGCATAATTGCCCGCCAAGGCCCCTTTGCTCACCACTTGATAGGCATGCTGATCCCCCAGAGAATCGGATGAGATCTCCAAGGGCTCCGAGGAGCATGCTTCGTATATAACCCGGTAAGATCCGCTCTTATTTTTGTGTGCGATCCAAATGTAACTGTGACGCAAGCATGTCCGGTTCAATGCCGTTATTCCGATTTTCCGCAGTTCATCCAGGATCTCGTCGTTCAGTGCCTGACTCCCGTCATCGCGAACGGAAATAAAAATATATGAATCATCGCCGATACGCATGAGAATGTCTGATATCGTATGACCATTTACGGTTTGCATTTCGTACTTGTGCCCGCGAAAATGCGGTATGAACCTGCTCTCATGAAAGTAAATTCGTCTCCGGTTCGCAGCTAAATTAATTTCGGAAAACCCGGAAAGCTTGATTCGATGAGAGCGATATATTTCTTGTCTATAGTTGTTGTAAATTTCCCTTTCGTCATCGGTAATATCTCCTGATCCTTCTTGATCCCTGTACACATACACCGATTCTTTCTCCATACATTCAAATAAATCCAAATTTCATGCCTCCTTGCGTACTGCACGGTAAATCGTCTCCGGTACATACAGCGTAATGAATGTATCAATGCATAATTGGTATTCGACTTGCTGGTCAATCAAATTATAAGAAACAATGTTCATCCCTCTCGTGTTGGGAGAATAATCGGTTCCCTCTATCATGATTTTGGCCGTATTGCCGCACGAGAGACCAGCGCTTACGATATGGACATCAACAGGAATGATAAAGTTGTTCAGCTTGTCGAAAGCGCCTAGTTGTAGCTCCAGCAGATCTTCACTGGCACATTCAAAAAGCGATTCATACTCATGCTGGCTGCGTTTATAAATAACGTTGATGTAGCTGTGCCTCAAATGCTCGCGCGTCAATTGCCGAACGCCGAATCTCCCTAAAATCTCCTGCCAATGGTGGTTCAGCGCTTGAGAGCCGTCATCCCTAACCGCAATCACTATGAGAGAGAAGGGCGGGATATCGCTCAAATATTCATGTATGGCTTTTCCATGAACCGCTGTAACCTCATAACGCTCGTCAAACTGGGTCAGCATTTGTGCGTCATCAAACCAAAAGACGCCATTGCCGACTTCCTTCGGAATTTGGGAAACTAGCGTCGGCTGTCCCTCTTGGATGCATCGATGGATGAATTCCTTATAATGCATTTGTGCGTCGTCATGCCGGATAGCAGCACGGTTCCACGCGGGGTTTTCAATGATAAACTGTTCGCCCCCGGATGAATGCGCAGCCGTAATCTCCATCCAACGTTGAAAATGAGACTGCCACTTATTGTCGGCAGGTTTCTTTTGCTCATTAAATATGGCAGCCGCTGGCGCTGCGTTGAACTCATGTTCCTTGCAATTACGGATGTTAGGGCTGTGCACCGGCGCTTTCCGAGCGAACAGAGATCCCCAAATCACGAATAAAACAAACGCTGTAAGTTTAAGTCCAATCAAAATCAAATCTAAGCACCTGCCAGTACCACAACGTGGTTGTGAGCTTCTTTCTTTTTACTTGCCACATAAACAGCTTGCTCGAAATAAGTCGTCAAAAAGGTATCAACATGAAACTTGTCCACGATTTCACCGGTATGCATATGGACAACAGCTGCATTGAGCCCTCTAGCATTTTTGGATAAAGAAGCGCCATTGACCATAATCATGGAATCATTTCCGCAAAGCGCTCCGGCACTGTGCACGGATATATCTACAGGCAGCCGGATCCCACTTAGCCATTCACCTCGTTTCCACTGCGTTTCGATGCGGGTACCATCCATTTTTTCCCACAGCGATAAAAACCCTTTGTTTTTGTAGATGAGATTGACGTAACTATGGCGGGAATGCAATTGACTCACTAGCCGAATCCCGCAGCTTCGGTATAAATCTGTAATGGGTTCGCGGAAAGAGCTCGATACTTCATCCTTGCCGGATAGGACGATGAGTACATGATCGGGAAGCCGGTGTAAATAGTCATACAAACTGGTGCCCGCCAGCACACTGACGTCGTACCCGTTTTCCTTGAAAGGAATCAAATAACGGCTATCATCAAAATAAACCGGATGTCCGTTAGCTTCAAAATCGAAAGTTGAATAGAAATAAAGCTTTCTCCCTCTCGCTTTGAACAATTTCGCTTCCATTTCCATTAAAGCCGCTATATTCTTATGATTTTGCTTGTAAATCGCTACATCCATCTCCTGGCTGAATGGAAAAACAACCGCGTCCTCATCCATTTGGGCCATGCAAGTCTCCATGTTTTTGGATAGGACCACAAGTTCTTGAGTATCCTGTTCCTCCGTAGACATATTGTTGGTATGAATCAAATGCCTTGAAAGCATGATTTGATTACGGGCATGCCCGTATGCTTGGAGATGACGCTCCTCAGCACGCTTTACATCCAGGAGTAGTCCCGATTGCCGGTCATACATCCATCCGCTCTCAAAGGAGTCAAGCTCCGACGCTAAATAGATGACATCGGCGGCAGCATAAGAACCCGGCGGGTAGGCTGCGAAAGGAACGATGGAAGTGGCAGCTTCTTTAGCAAAGAGCATTTTCCCCATAAAATGCTTAGGGGGGCGGAGGCCCAGCAAGCTCAAAACTGTTGGCGCGATATCGACGACGCTGCCGATTGTATCGCTTGCGGGCTGCAGCGGCTGCGCTCCCTTTCCGTTGTCAACGAACAATAGCGGCACCTTCGCCGCTTGCCTTATATAAAATGGATCGTTCTCCTGGCTGACCGGCAGCTCCAGAAACCGATACAGGTCTTTCAAATGATCGATCGTGACGCCTTCGTGATCCCCGTAAATCGCCAGCAGCGTATCATTGAGCAGCCCCTCTTTGTCCAAACAATCAAAGAATAACTTCAATGCTTGATCGGTATAATGGACAGATTGAAAGTAGGAAGCTAATGCCGGGGGAACGGACGCATCCAATTGCAGCTTGCGTTCCTTCTTCGGAAGCTCAAACGGAAAATGCGAAGTTAACGTGACCACGAACGAAAAGAAAGGCTTCTGCAGCGCTGACATTTTGCGGGCGGTTTGTTTGAAGAAGGAAACATCGGAAAGACCGAGAGCGATTTTGTCCTCCGTGATAAAATCTTCCTCCGCGTGAAATTCGTCAAAGCCGTAAGTGCGGTACATCGTTCTGCGATTGTAATAATTGCCTTTATAGCCATGGTAAGCGGCTGTCGAATACCCCTGGTTTTTCAAAATATGAGGAAGCCCGTAAAAGGTTTTATCAAAATGCTTGTAGTTCACGATTTCTTTGCGAAGGGGGTATAAAGAGTGAAGCGCGGCCAGTTCGGCGTCGGCGGTATGCCCCATGCCGTATTGGCTGTAAATATGGCTAAACGATACATGTTCCTTAGCCAATTGATTGAGAAACGGTGTAATTTCCTGGCCGTTTACTTTTTGGCCGATAAGGAATTGCTGGAAAGATTCCAGTTGAATCATGATGACATTGCGCCCCCGGTACTGGCCAAAGGAAGGATGATTGGTTTCTTGGCTTTGCTTATCGGGCTCCTTCGGGGAGAAGAGGGGCTGGGAGGGAAGATTCTTATTCCGGTTCCGGCGAACCCACTCCCAAATGTAAAAAGCAAGAAGGCCGAACCTTACCGGTTCCGCTTCAAGTCGAGTGATGGTTTTCTTATGGATGCACGTTACAGCAATGAGACCAATCAAGAGCAGATCGATGGTCAGCCAACTGATTGAAGAGGCTGAGAACGCCGAGTTTAAGTACAACAAGCAGGCTGCCGTGCAGAGTGAGACAGCGCCCAGGTAAAGGTCAGCAGGCTTCACGAGCTTCCCTGCGCTGGATGCGAAGATCGACCGATTATGTTTGATTTCGCCTGGAAAGGTAAGGAATCTTACAATTTGAGCGCCGGTGATGATCGAGCCGAAAAATCGGGCATGCAATAGATTCGCAAAATAGGCCAAGCTTATTGCAACAACGGCGATGCCTGCTGCGTAGGCATGGAACAAAGGGAACCCTAAGGCAACAATTGCAGATAAAAGCACTTGCTCCGCATGCAGCTTAGGAGCAGCGCTTAAGCGCCTGTGCACACTCGTGACCCATGATAAATGCCAAATAAACAGCAGACTGATTAACATAAGCGTCATGGTTCGGCTTTCCTCTTTCTAAGATAGTGTTAACTGCTCGTCCGGCTCAAAGTAGAGCTCTGTTTGCATGGAAATCCATTGCAATCGGCCAAAGCTAGGGTTCGATACATCGTCTTTTTCCGCCCGGATAAATACCGCATAGCCTTTCAACAAAAAGTCGCAGATAAGAGGGGAGGCCACATCCGCTTTCTCTTTGGAGTACCCGATGATCTCCACGGTTTTCACCCGGTTGATCACGGAGGAAGAATCCGTCTCGCCGGGCGAAGGCTGGATTGACTCCAGCAGCGTTTGTTTCCAGCGCTGCTTCCAAACGTCCTTGTTGAACGCTTTAGAGACTTCGATCGCATTACGGCTTAATCTTTGGCGCATCTCCGGATCATTCAGACATTCGATGATGGCTTCTTGTAATTCCTTGCTGTTCGGAGAGATGAGCCTGCCATTATAACGGTCAATGATCAAATCGGTCAGTCCGCCGACTCTGGTGGCAATGACCGTATTTCCCGTAGCGCATGCCTCCAGGCAGGAGAGGCTTGTACCTTCACTGTGGAGAGTCGGGATCAATACGATATCGGCATTCTTGTATACCTGATGCATGTCATCGGGATCGCGATGGTATCTGAATACTCGACCCGGCCACTTCTTCTGCTTGGCTTCGACCTTTTGCAGGTCTTCGGTAAAGCCTTTGCCGACAAAATGAAATTCAACTTGCGGATAACGCTCCAGAATCAAATCTACGATGTCCAATGTGAGATCAAGCCCTCTTGCCCCATACAGCCGTCTTGGAAAAACGATCCGGATTTTGTCATTTTGAGAGCAATCAGGGTCAGGGTGAAATTCTTCCGGATCCACGTAGTTAGGGATTGTCTCCATCTTCATACTCGTATCGAAGGAAACTGTTTGAAACCAGTTCGGCGTATTCGTATCCACGGAAATAATCTTTTGCAGCTTCTTGGCGCTTTCGATATACCGGATGTTCGAATTCCAGAAGGTTTGCGGGTCATGGAACCGGCACTGCGGATGATCCCAGGCCACGCCATGGCTAATGCCTATGCTGGGATGCGCTGCGTCAGGGTAGGCTTGAAAAAATGCGGAGTAGATATTGACGTCGAATCTTCCGTCTACCGTATGGATAAATCGATGGTTAAACGATACTAATGCATCCATCGTAAATTCATGAATATTTAATCCGGCGTGGCCTAGCGAATAAACGTTGATTTGGCGGAACTTTCGGTACCAGCTGTAATTGCCGTACTGATACAGATCCAATTCGTAGCCTAACTCTGCGCACAGTTGATGCAGATCCATCAAATATCGTTCAGCGCCGCCCGAGTAATAATTATCTCCTTCATAGTCCAGGAATGTTGCAGTGAACACACTGACATGCCGATCGTAGGAACGATTGGCGTAGATAGATAGCGAATTGACATTGCATTGAAGCTTAGCTTCAATGGCTTTCACATCCGCCGTTTGAACTGCGCCGGATAAATAGATGGCATCGCTTCGCCAGCCCAAATTAATTTGCAGCTTCTTCATTGAATAGGTAATGATGTCTGCCTGATGGAGAGCTTCATAATGCTTGAGCAGCATGCCGTCATCGCAGTAGCTGAAGCCGTTAACTTGATCCGGCACATCGTACCAAAGCGTGCGATGCGGCAAGCAATCGATCAAAGCGTGCTGGATCAGCCACGAATTTAGCACTAGGACATGCGTGTTCTGCAAAACAGGGAGCAAATATTCCTGCTGTGCAATGACATACAAATTCGGGTTCAATTCCCGGATGGAGAACTGCTCGCTGCTTTCGCAGAGGAAACATAGATAGCCATCTTGAGCCAATTCCTTCAAAATGCGCTGATGCCGCTGCACGGATAGCTCATGCATGGCGTTTAGTCCGACAACGATGCCTTTGTAGGTTCTATTTTTAAATAAAGAGGCAATTTCTCTGGAATAATCAGAAAGTTCGCTTTTGAGGAACTGAATATAATAGTTTCGTCTAGCATCGTACTCGTTCTCAAACAGCAAATTATGCTGTGATTTCACAGCGATGTTATCTCTTTGCAAATTGCGAATCGTTTCATCCAGCGTTTGAATTTGCTCATCCAGCGCGATTGCCTGCATATGGAGCTGATCATGGAGGATGCACTGTTCTTCATGCATATCCTTCAGGCGCTCGTAAGCATCGCGAATACTTGCCAGATCTTGAGATTTATGCGGTAAAGGACTTATTTTGTTCAACCTTGCGACTCCCCTTTATCCATTCTGCCGACCGCTCTTCGTTACCAAAAGCAATGAAATGCGCATCCTTTCGGTAATAAGTCAGGTGCTTGTAGCTTTCATCCGCATATGAGATCCACTCAGAGTGGCTTAAAAGATCCCAATGCTTCAATTGGGCCGCTTTATTTGAACCCCATAGCCTATCCGGCGAATCACAAATGTCATACCAGATTTTTCGGTTCGGAAGCAGATCGTACCAAGCGCATTGCAGTACCCAACTGCACAAAATAATCGGTTCGTCTTGCAAAACTTCCAGGATACCCAGCATGAATGCCTCATCTGAAAACGTATAGTAATTGGAATGCAATTGCTGCAATTTAAACTCAGAATCCGATGTCCGAAACTCAAAGATGAGGTACCCCTCGCGCGAAAGCGATAGAAGCAATTGCTGAATGCGATTGTGTTTGAAAGGTAGTGTGTCCGGCGAAACAACAATCCCTTTGTAAGTTGCGGAGGCCAAGTGCTGCAAATACAATTCGGAATCGTTAGCAAGGCTTCTGGACAACTTATAGTATTGCTGCCGTGCGTCATATTCTTGTTCATAGGTTGTACCGGTACTCAGGGCAGCGGCTTGTGCCCGAATCGATTCCCGCTCTTGCTCAAGATGAAGAGTCAGCTGCTGCTTTTGCCCGATTTCCTTCATTCGTGCATCAATGTGCTCCTGCTTGATTTGAATGTGCCGTTTCATTTGGTGCAGCTCATTCATTTTTTTTCGATAAGCCATTTTATAAGCGTCCAATTGGCAGGAAACATGCCAGTCTTGATGCAATCCGGCTTTTTTCATAGTATCGACTTCCATTTCATTGATGTGATGATAACCGCATTATACAAAATGAAGAAAGAACCACTTTCGCTTTAACTGATCATGGAGTGCTTCCCAGCCTCCCAATCGGCCATTGGTGATTTGAGTGGAAAGGCTTTTGGTATGAATCCGGTAGTAATACAGAGGCTCAGGTAAGTAATACAAAGTTCCCGATAGGGCTAAACGAACGGAGAAATCGCGATCTTCGATGCCGAACATAGCCTCGTTAAAGCCGCCTGTATCGGACAAAACGGAGCTCCTCCATAGAAAAGACGGTCCCATATTTTCGAATCCGTTAAGCGTATACCCCCTGAGTGCTTTCCGTTCAAAAGCAATGCCATGCTCATCGATATGATAATAATCGGAGACGACACCGGCGCAGTCCGCTTGATGCTCCAAAGCTGAGACCATATTTTCCAGCCAATTCGTGTGCACGGTGTTATCCGCAGAAATCCAGGTCGCATAAGCGCCTCTAACATGCTTCAAACCGTAATTAATGGCGGCAGGAAGACCTTGGTTGTTGTCCAGCTTCACTACCTGAATTCTGAGGTCATACCAAAATCGTTGCAGTACCTCATCAATCGGAATATGAGACCCGTCATCTACGACGATCAGCTCGAGATTCGAATAGGTTTGTGTGAGAATGCTGTGAATGGCTTCATACAAATATTCGTTGTCGTTGTATACCGGAAGGATGATGGAGACCAGCTTGTGCTGGGAAGTAACCGGGAGGAAGGAGGAGCTTTCGTGAAAAGGATAGAACATCTGCGCCCAGTCAATCATCTGAAGATGGTTGAAAACGAGAAATAGCAGTCGCTTGGAGGCGCGATCCTCCAAATCGAAATTCTCCATGATGAGTCTGGCGATTTCATCTTTGGACTTGCCGGAATGGGCGTTATTCATCATGGCCGCTAAACGATGCGCAGCAGACTCATTCGTATATTGCGAGAACTGCAGAGCGTTCACTAGCGACTGTGTTGCTTCCTCCAATCGGTTCAACTGAATTTGCAGCTCGGCAATCAGAACATACAAGTCCGAATCGGTAGATGTTACAAACTGAGTATCGCGAACCGATAGTTTGTCTAAAGCATCGAGCAGAAGCTCCAAGGCCTCTTTTTTAAGCTCCCGATGATCGACATGTTGAGCCAGTTTACCGAATAAGTAAGCAAAATCCTTCTGTGCGTCTTGATACGCCTCGCTATCGAGAGTCTCATAAATGAGCCCTAATGCGACTTCAACCTCATTGTAGTTATAGTGGCTGAGAATCTGAAAGAACCTGCTCAAGCTCGGGTAAGCCATTGACTTGGTTGCACAAGCTTGGCAGCTTCCGATGACTTCCCGGTAACGCTGCCGCCCAAAGTCGTACAGTATCGTTTTAACCGGATAGGCTTCTTTCGCTAATGCCAGATCCGTATCATACGCAGTATCGTAAGCATCTGCTAATTCTTGATTGATAAGCAGGGGTTTCGTGAAAGACAGCCGCATATCTGATTCGGTGTTATTCAGGCAAGCATTCTCGACATCATCAGCCAAAACATCCTTGTGAATGAGACGGTACTCCTCGATAGCGGCACGCAGGCGGGCGGATTGGAATACGATAGATGCGGAGTAAACACCTTTTTGCAATTTCTCGGTGCAGAAGTCGTTCGGGGCTTGCCACCGTTCGTTGGCGTCCCAAACGAGTATCCATTCCGTATCTTTGGATAAAGAAACTGACTTTAATTTTTCGAAAATAGTCCGGTGCTCATCTGAGCATTCAAGCTGTGTAATCGGACTGTCAGGAAATATGTCCTGTATATGTGCAACCAATTGTTCAGGGTTATTTTCCAACGTAATATTAGCAATGCAGATATGACATTTCATTGTAAGCGACTACCTTTCTTTTCAATCATCAATCCAATCCAAATGGTCAAAAAAGAGATGCAGCCGTTCTGCCGCTTCCGCTTTTTTGCTCCCTCTCAGATATGCGGTGACTAGAAGCTCGATGGCTTCCTGATCATCGCCGACTTGCACCCAAGCATCTGCAGCACGCAGCAACAGATCATCAACGGCTCCTGAAAAATGATTTGGAAACAAGTAAGAACCGGTCAGGCAGGTCCGCCACTTTCTAAACCAAAATAGACTCGATGTCCACGACTTTATGAGAAAATCACATTCGGCCAGAACTGCATACGTGTCTGAATATTCAGGCAGTTCCTCCGAGCATCTAAGGGCCGCAGCTTTCGCTTTCGCGGTGTCCTCCATTAGCAGATAAGACATCATGAGGTAATAATGCGCTTGTGCCCGCGGGTACGTATCATGTACAGGCAGCAATTCGAGCGCTTGAGAGGCATGTTGCACAGCTAAGACATAGCGGGATTGATTGAACCGCTCAGCGGCCAGATACCGATGCACTCTGCCTTCATAAGGGAATTCTTGGTGTTCCAGCTCTAGAAGCCGCAGGTTTCGGGCTTGTTTCTGGACAAGGACGGTAGGGGCGTAGCCGGTATGCAAAAATCCTCCGCGATCCGACAAGGCGCTAACTCTTGCACCGTGCAGGGGATAAAGCGTTTCATGAATTCTTCCTTTGTAAGCGTAGTTTGCCGGTTGGAACAGCCGCTCGACATGTGTAGAGGCTTGAATACGATTGCCGCTCAGATCCAGATGATGTATGGGGAGGAGGTAAACCGTATGGGGTGCGCCGTTGGCAACGATCCATTTGTTCAAGGGAAGAGGGTCATGCCAGATGAATTCTTCATCCGCATCGATCATTAATACCCATTCAGAAGTAGTTAGGGATAGTGCATAATTTCTCGCTTCGGCAAAGTGATCATTCCATAAGAAATGATGGACGTTTGCGTCCAGTTGTCTTGCTATGTGTTGGGAAGCATCCTGTGAACCGGTATCCACGACGATAATCTCATCGACGTGCTTTCGAACGCTCGTTATGGCCTGGGAAAGGGTGGCTTCCGCATTTTTGACGATTATGCAGGCGGTTATTTGCGGGTTGTTCATCTCGAGGACTCCGTTAATGAAGAGGTGTGAGCCGTCATGTCCGGATAAGCAACATAACGGCTACAAGTTTATGAGGCGATAAACGGTGCTTATGCGGCCGGATCGCTATTGGAAATTCGGTTTCCCTTATCGAACAATACGGTGATTTTGTCTTTGTAGCCGTTGAATTCCGGCTTCTCGGTCATCTGTGTGACCGTCACCGCGACATGTTCGCGCGTTGCGTTCGATTTTGGAGCAAAAGCCCCGCTGGCATCAGTGCTCAACAGACCCAGTTCGAGAGCCGCTTGCACATAAGGCTTTGCCCAGTCGCTTACGGCATTAGCATCCTTAATGGCCAGGGATTTTCCTTTGCCCGTAACGTTCGTTTGGGTGATTCTGACCAGAAGGACAGCCAGCTCCTCTTTGGATAGGGGATCGTTCGGCCTAAACGTACCGTTGTCGTCTCCCTCGATAATGCCGACTCGGGTTAATGCCTCCAGGTACGGCAGTCCCCAGCTGTCGGTACTCACATCGCGATAATTGGAAGTTGTGGTCACGTCAGTCTTAAGGCCAAGCGTGCGGGCAATTAGCGCCACAGCTTGAAGGCGGGTCATTTGGCCGGTTGGTTGGATGCGGCCTTCGCTGTCGCCTTCCAGCAAGCCTTTCTGAATGGCTTTCAATAAAGCTGCTTTAGCATCTTGTGAAGCTTGATCCAAATCCGATTGTACAGGAAGTGCAGGTGTCGTCTCGGCAAAAGCGGCCGGTGCCGAACCTGCGATCAGATTAGTTAAGACGGTGGAATGCAAAACAATTTTCGATATTTTTTTCAATTTCTGCTGTTTATCCATAGCAAAGACTCCTTATTAAAAAGAATGTCCTCTCCATCCAATTTGATAACGGAAGAAAAATCAAATAAACGTCTCAATGCTAACCATCGAGCGCAATATAGGACATGCCGTATTCCCATGCAGGGCATAGCGTTTCGGATTGGAAAGGAATGTGTGGCAGAGATGATGCAGTTGCCAAAAATCGGCGACGAAGGAAAAAAACGAAAGGGGTGAAGCGGGTGTTTGTAGAAGTAATTTGGAAATGTTAACGTGCGAATCGGTACCGTTCGACAAAATCCACAATAACACATTTTGGGATTATATTCCGTTAGATTTATCACAGTTTTGTGAATTCGTAGATTTATGTCGAAATTTGTTCACTTTTGCCTCTAGGAGCATTGGCTATCGCAGTTCGATTTCGCCCAATTGCATAAACGTGTTGAATGGAGTTAGCGGCTGGAGTTCGATTTTGCCAGCTTATCGTGCGCTAATCGAACATCCTCTCGCACAAACCAAGCTGCAATTGTGCAAAATCGGACTCCAAACTGTTTTGTTGGATGTATCTTATATGCAATTGGGTTTTTCCGGACTTAGACAACTCAAAAGAAATTCGATTTAAACCATTTCACAAGCGAGTTGGAAGAAAAGAAAAGAACGTCCCTATGCAACAAAAGCATAAGGACGTTCTTCGTCTGTACCGCGAATTCTCGAAAAACCGAGTCATTCACTCTTGTCATAGGATAAATATCGGCCTACCTTATCGATCCACTCCTGCACATAGTGGTCGGTAGCCCATTGCGCCATAACGAGCTGCTCGCCGGGCAGGAGGTCGATGGTCAGCTGCGGATCGCTGTTCGGCGCTTGGCCGTAAGGATAGAACTTGAGCTGATCATCTTCGAAGATGACGATCATGTCATTCATCGGCGAAGTCAGCGCATCGCTAGCATTTGGCCAGGAGGACTGAATGTCGGTCCACGAGCAGCAGAGCTCGTCATGGTTGACGACTTTATCCGGCAGATCGCGCGGAAAGTCGTGAAGGACATAACGGTCGGGACTGCGTGAGTCGGACCGCGTCGTTTCGGCGACTTTGCCGACCCAGCGTCCCGGCTCGCGCTGTACAGTCCAACTTTGGCCGGAAATCTCGGTTAAGGGGTCCTTAGACAGGCTGGAGGAAGGAGTTAGATTACCCAATACCGTGCTAATGTTCGGCCCGTAAAGATCAAGGATCGATACGTGATTTCGATCTACGGGTTTGTTATAGAACTGTGTCGTATGACCTTCCTTCAGCTGGGGTAGGGTGCGGACCCAAATCCGATCGGCTTGATAGGGCGCGTTGCCGCTCCAGGCTTCCTCGGTTTCCGCAATGGACAAATATTGATTCCCTGCAAACACCAGTGTCTCCACATGGTTGAGCTCTTCTTTCGGATCATCGGCAAAGGTTGCCTCTTTGACCGGTTGATCGGCCAAATGAGCGGACAAATAGTGATACTCGTCGGTTTTCGTTTTATTCACCAAGGAATCGATTTTCCAAAAGTTTTGCTTGTACGGCATGAGAATTCCGCTGCCTTCGGACGTTTTTTGCAGCTTTCCGCGAACGGGCGCGATGAGCA
Organism: Paenibacillus sedimenti; assembly: GCF_014534655.1. GTDB lineage: Bacteria > Bacillota > Bacilli > Paenibacillales > NBRC-103111 > Paenibacillus_E > Paenibacillus_E sedimenti. The sequence goes on along the minus strand of NZ_JACVVD010000007.1, from coordinate 194,079 downwards.
TCGTCCGATAAGTGCTGTAGCGGAGCGGGCTTAATGTGCGCTTGCTGTCTGTGGACTCATGTTCGGTTCGCAGTCCGATTAAGAGTGCCGTACTGATAGGCGCCGGTGAAGTGTTGAACGACTGCACTTCCACTTGGGCAGGTGTTTCAAAAGCGGCGACGGCGTCGCTTTTCGTATGAATCGTCCCCCAAGGGAAGAAAAGCGCAGCGGTCACGATAACGCCAACCCCGGCGAAGCAGAGATAAAGTTTTACCCTTGGCTTAGCTTGCTCCTTGCGGTCGACAGCTTGCTCGATGTCCCGCTGAAGTGAGGATCTAAATCCCGATTCCCGGAGCGGCCCGGATTCCAATTCCTTATGTAAATCCTCGGGATCAGGAGTTTTCACGCGCTTCACGCTCCTTCAGCCCGATCACCTTCAATCTGGCATGATGGAGCCTGGATTTCACGGTCCCCTCCGAAATGCCCAGAACTGCAGCCATTTCCTTGGTCGAGAGCTGATAATGGGCATGCAAAATCAGAATTTCTCGATATTTGGGAGGCAGAGAAATCACTTTTTTCCATATATCACTGGCATAAAGTTTCTCCATCGCTTCATTCTCAGCGGACTGCGAGGTACCGGTAGACTGAATGAAACCGACGAGTGTAACTTTGCGCCAGAATGCTTTGCGTAAGTAATCATAAGCGGTATTGCGTGTAATGGTGAGCAACCAAGTCTTCACGGAAGCTTCGCCGCGGAAGGTCGTCAAATTGCGATATACTTTGAGGAAAGCATCCTGCGTAATATCATCGGCTAAATCCATGTTGCGGCAAATACTAAACGCATAATTCCATACATCATTGCCGTAGGCTTCCATAAGATTGCGCAGGATCGCCTTCTGGTCGGTTGTTTCAGATACATACTTCAAATATTCAAATACATGGACACCGGTCGTCTCCATACTCTCACCTCTCTGAATTAGACGTTACTAGGTTGAAAAAAGTTCGCCGATTACCCAAAAAAAATTTGAAAGTCACATATGCGTGTTTCAGATCGTCTACATTGGCGAAGGGTTTGACAGCAGGTATACTTAACTATGAGCGAATGCTTACGGAAGCTGATTTTGCTAAAGCAAAACTCTAAGCGAATGCTTACGAAGCTAGTTTTCTAACGAAAACTCTAAGGAGTGAATAAACGTGGATATCGCGAATTTATATGATACCTATAAGCCTTTGTTGTTTTCGATTGCTTATCGGATGCTCGGTTCCGTCGCGGATGCCGAAGATATGGTGCAGGATACGTTCATGCATGCGCAGCAGCTTCAAGAAGATCAAGTCCAGCATACCAAAGCTTATCTATGCAAAATGGTCACGAATCGCTGCATCGATTACGCGCAATCGGCCCGTAAACGGAGAGAGCTCTACGTCGGCGATTGGCTGCCAGAGCCGTTGTTGCTGAACGACGATGATCCTCTTCATGCCATTGAACGAGATGAAACGTTCTCATATGCGTTCATGGTGTATATGGAGAAGCTGACGCCGGTTGAGCGGGCTGTATTTATTTTGCGTGAAGCGTTCGAGTACGAATATACGGATATTGGTGAAATCGTCGGAAAATCGGAAGCGAACTGCCGGCAAATTTTCAGCCGCCTTAAGCGGAAACTGCAAGAAGATCAGGCGCCTGCCATACATGCGGATGAGCATGCCTACAGTTTGGCGCAGCAGGTTCTCCAGGCATCCAGCACGGGTAACCTTGAAGGGTTGATCCGTTCATTGACCGAAGACGTTATCCTATATTCGGATGGCGGCGGTAAAGCCGTTGCGGCGTTGCATCCTATACTGGGACGCGATCGCGTTATGAGATTCCTGCTTGGCATATACGCCAAGAATCAAGAGCATTATCAGTATCATTTGGTGAATATGAACGGTCAAAGCGGCATTATCGTCACCGAAGAGGGCAAACCCGTCACCGCGATAAATATTGAACTGGACGCGGAAGGTCGCGTACACCGTTTATTTTTTATGCGGAATCCGGATAAATTGAATTTTGACGACACATAGAAATTACCCTGATTCTTCCTTTTATATCATTCGGAGATACGTTGGATTATGGGTCTTACAAGAGAGGATTCGGTTGGGAAATAATGTGAATCGGAATGAAGAGGATAACCGCGCTTAGAGAGAGAAACGAAAAGGAAGTTCTAATACTCCTAAGGCGGTGCGGCTAATGATTTCTTTTATTCATTCAATACGTTTTAAGTTCCTGATCAGTTTTATCGCATTAATGCTGCTGTTCATGATATCGGCTGCTCTTTCTTACCGGATGGTTCAGTCGACGAAGTTGAGCGTTGAGGAGCAAACCGCAAGTATGGTGAACGAGAAGGCCGCGCTTTCCTTGAAAAGCATGGTCGGTCTCCTGTACAGCAATCAGGCTGACCTGATTATTAATAATAACCCTGCTGTTATTGAAGAATACCGTGAGAATACCAAGCCGTTTCTGGAAATGATAGACCAAATCACCGCTTCCGCTCGTACGGACGAGCAGCGGCAGTGGGCCGAAGAACTCGCGAAGCAAAGCGGGGCGTATGTGGCGATATTTGACAGTGTGATTGCTATTTATAACCAGCAGGATCACTATACGCCGCAGCAATTAAGAAAGGAATACAAGCAAGTTGACGATGCAACGGATGAGATGAAAAATCGTATTTTCGATCTGACCGATAAGTTTATTCTTACCTATGCCCAGGGTTACACGGAAGCGAAGAGCTCTCTAGAGCGAAGTATGTCCAAGCTCGTCCAAACCCTGCTGATATCCAGTGTGATCGTTGTTGTCATTGGACTCGTATTGGCTGTCGTACTGGAACGGATGATCACGAAGCCGCTGAGCCGAGCGGTCGGCTTCCTCCGTCGCGTAGCGGAAGGCGATCTGACCTCTCGTCTGGACGGCAAAAGCAAGGACGAAACGGGCCAGTTGATCGATGCCTGCAACGACATGGTGCAGCAGCTGCGTACCTTGCTGCATGAGGCGACGGCGAATGCGGAGGCTGTCCGCGGGGCCAGCGAACAACTGGGATCCCATGCGCGGCACACGATGCAAGCATCCGGCGAAATCGCAAGAGCCATCGATGTGGTCGCTGCCGGGAATGCCTCCCAGGATGTGGGCGCGTCGGAAAGTGCCAGGGCGATGGAGGAGATGGCGGCCGGTATTCTGCGCATCGCCGAATCTTCCTCCTCTGTCGCAGGAGCGTCATTAGACGCGGAGGCAGGCGCCAAACGAGGCAATGCTTCTATCGCCCAATCAATTGAACAGATGCGACGCATCGAACAATCGGTGCAATCATCTACGCAGATTATTGATCGTGTGGGAGAAAGATCGCGGGAAATCCATCACATCGTCGATGTGATTACGGGCATTGCAGGGCAGACGAATCTGCTTGCCCTGAATGCTTCCATCGAAGCGGCCAGAGCGGGGGAGCATGGCAAAGGCTTCGCCGTTGTCGCAGCTGAAGTGCGGAAACTTGCTGAGCAAGCGGTCCAATCCACTACTCAAATCAACCACATCATTCAAGGCGTCCAAGAGGATGCCATAGCATCCGTGGCATCGATGCATGGCGTGAAAGATGAGGTCCAGCAAGGCGCCCGATTGATCCAGCAATCGGGTATGCTGTTCGGTGACATTCTACATGCCATCGAAAGTATTTCCGAGCAGGTACAAGAGCTGTCAGCTTCTTCGGAAGAAATGTCTGCGGGAGCGGAGGAAGTGTCAGCTTCGATTGCGGAGATGGCGCATCTGGCTAAGCAAGCAGCCTTGCAGTCCCAAGCGATCGTGGTTCACACGCAGGACCAGCTGCATGCCATGGAAGCGATAGATGGCTCGGTAGCTCATCTATCGGAGACTGCGCAAGCGCTTCATGGGGCTGTGGGACGGTTTAAAGTATAGAAAGCAAACTGGGATGGTCCAGTTTGCCGACCGTTAAAGCTTTATATTTCCAAAATATTTGTTTGATCGAAGCCGCTTCTTCTTCTTTTTCGTATTGAACCAGGACGGTTACTTCAGGCAGTGTCTTGGGTTTGCCCGTGCGCTTGTGTCTGGGGCGAATGAAAAGGCCAATGCCGTAACCCGCAAAGAATCCGCTGAGTGCGAGTATAATGCCCCAAATGATCGGTCCCCATTGGAGGATAAAACCGATACTGATTCCGATAACGGAGGCAGCTGTTGCGCATGCGAAGCCGATTTCTATGGCATTGGAAGAGTGATCGTATTTCTGGTCGACGAAGTTGATCGCCGGATCCGCCTCGGTATCCATGAGTACGGGGGTTATGCGGCTTTTGTCGATGCCGCTGTGCTCGAGAACGGCTAAAGCCTGCTCCAACTCGGTTGAGTGTTCAAATGTGCCTACAATCCACAAGGGTTGGTATCCTCCTGAAAAGTCGAGTGACTCGCTCGCGGTTTTTCTATAATAATCCGCCAAATATTGGCGTTGTAAAATGCGAAACAACCGATTCTGCTCAATTGCGCTCGTGTATGCATGGTAAACAGCGCCTCCAATCACGGATGGCATGAACATGAGCCACTGAGGATGCAAGATACCTCTAACTTCATGGTTGTGGCCTATGATGAAGGCGAGGACAGCTTCATACGCGTGAGAGAAGGTTAGGTAGACCCACCACCAGAATATGGCGTAAAAGCCGAGCCAGATATGTTTGTTATAGATCTGACCGAGGCCGGGGAAGGCGAATGAGCAGAACGCTGCCGCCAGCGGTCTTTTCTTTTCCACAAATTGAACGCCCGTGCTGCGCATTAAATGAATGGGGAAACGGGCGTTCTCGATGAGAGCCAACTCATAATGCTTATTGGACTGAATGGCACAGCGGTAGCTATCCCATATGGCAAAGAAATAAATAATCATATACCCGTACGCCCATAGAGGTTGTAGAACCTCCTTAGCCATATCGAAATTGCCGCAAAAGGAATAGACCATAGCGATATTAATGGACGCCAAAGAATTTATGATGACTTCAGAGAGGGTTAACAGGACGCCAATTGTGCTTTTGAACAAGAGCAGATGACCGAAACCGGGGAATGCTGCAGACCACCAGGCGACCATAACCGGATTTTGCCGTTGAAGGTAGACGATATCAAACCTTCTGACCGAGGCGAGCGGCCATCTGGGATTCGAACGGGTACTCAAAGCTTGACCGTCCTCTCAATGGTTTTTTTAACATAGTATGGCAGCATATGGATATTTTCATGCGTATTCTTGCGGCGAACATTACATGAATGGTCTTGACAATTGAAGTTATCAGCACTCAATATGAGAGTAAGGACAGCAACGAATGGATATAAAATCGGGCCAGAAGGAAGAGGGAAACAAATGAATTTCGTGGAGCATATCTGGGATCATATCCGATCCGGACGCATTAACAATTATCCGCAGCCGGTAGCACTGAATATGGGACTTGCGTATACAGTGAAGTTAAACGATAAGAAGACGAACTTGATTTGGTTGCCTTTTGAATTCACGGGACTTGCTTATATCGATATGGGACAACTAGTGAACGTGCATCCTTATTACAGAGGAGCGGTTATTGAGGAAATCGAACTTTCGCGCGGAACCGACCTCCATAAGCCGCAAACAGAGGAAGCATTTATCAGAACGATCTACATGAAGAGCTGGGAGATGCATCAATTGCTCCAGCAGGAGAAATATGAATATCTTAAAGGAAGCGTACCTGATTATCTGACGAAAATGCTGCATATCACCGATTGGCTTCGCTATTACAACTCAACTAAAACATTGGGAGACATTAGGAAGATCGTATAGCAAGCCCATCACTGGCTCAAAACTGAAAAAATGGCTGGACAGGACATATTCCTGCCCGGCCATTTCTTTTTCGGGGAATGTCGATATGAAGCTATAGTCCCAATGCAGGTAGTACCAGATCGTTCTAGCTTCTAGGCATCTAGCAGGTTTTCAAAGCTTGATGGAAGGCTTATCCTAGGAATTGTGCGGATTTTCAACAAAACCAAGGAGAAGCGGAGAGTTATAGAGGATGAGGCTGAAGAAATGGGTCGCAGCAGCGGCGATATGTTGCGTAATGTCTATTGGTGTCGTACAAGGGAAAATCGAAGCTGCAGGCTTCAAAGATATTAAAAGTCACTGGGCGGAGCAAACCATAACTCAGATGGCGCAGCAGGGTCTGCTGGACGGATTCCCGGACGGGATGTTTCGCCCAGATGATACGGTGACGGCGGATCAGTTCGTCAAGATCGTACTATTAGCCTATACGGATATGTATCCGAATGGCGAACGGAAATGGAAGCCTGCATTCCTGCAAGCGCTTAGCGGAAGTAATCGCAGCATATTGCAGCAGGATTATCGGGATTTTACGTTTAAACCGAGTACGGTAGGCTACTGGGCTAAGCCGTATTTGGATCTGGCAAGCGATCTTCATTTTATTAGCAAAGGTCAGTTTACCGATTATAAAGCGAATTTAAAACGTGAGGACGTTGCTGAAATTTTATATTATTTGCTGAAAGAAACGGAGTACCTGGAAGACGAGGTTTACAGTCTGAAGACGGCGTCGCATTTCGGGGATTTCCAAAGCGCCACGGCCAGACAGCAGAAGTTTATCGGCGAATCGATGACGAAGGGGATTATGGAAGGCTATCCGAACGGATACTTCGGCGTTGGGCGCTTCGTTACGCGCGCAGAAGCTTTGCAAATTATCGCCCGCTTGCAAGATAAAACGAAACGGATCGATGTGGGCAGCAGCGCCGATTCGTTCATTAAAGTCGTACCGACGAAGGATGGCAGCTATAAAAAGCTGGTCTTCCCGGATGGGCGCATGCTTCAGGCATACGAAGTGATGGAGGAAGCGGGCAAGCTGCGCGGAACGAACTACGATTTGGAAGAAACGACGCTGCGCCTGTTCCGGGATGCGGATGCCAAGAATCGAGCGATGAGCGGCAATACGGCAGCAGTGCGTTACAGCAATGAAGCATCCTTATGGCTCGACCCGCAATTCGCAACCTACGGCGTGACCGTTCGTCTGGAAGACGGTACACTGGCGCGAAACGAGGAAAGCATCCGCAAATTCACCGATTTCTTGTTCGGTTATGATGCGGAGACGTTCTATCGTCAGTTTAGGGACACTTATGCACAAGTTTCCAAGACGGGTGTATGGGAAACCTCAACGAAGCAAATCGGCGACTACTCGGTGGAGACGCGTTTGGAACCGGATGGCAAGACATTGATATTTTCAATCATACATGTACGTACAAGTTTATATTGAGAAATCATACCTCCATTTTATCCGGAAGGTGTTGATCTTAGTTGCTGGAGAACTTAAAGCAGGCGGTTTTGGAAGCGAACCTGGATTTGCCCAAATATCGATTAGTCACGTTTACATGAGGTAATGTCAGCGGCATTGATCGCGAGCCAAGGGCTTGTTGTTATCAAGCCGAGCGGAGTGCCTTACGAAGAGTTATAGGCTGAAGATCTCGTTGTCGTTGATCTGGAGGGCAATATTGTGGAAGGGAATCTGTGGCCTTCGCCGGATACGCCAACGCATCTGGCATTGTATCGCGCATTCCCGATGATCGGCGGCATCGTGCACGCGCACTCGCCGTGGGCGACGGCTTGGGCGCAAGCGGGTAGGGGCATTCCGGCGCTCGGTACGACGCATGCGGATTACTTCTACGGCGAAGTGCCCTGCACACGGCTGATGACAGAAGACGAGATCAAAGGCGCTTACGAGCTGGAGACCGGGAACGTGATCGTTGAGACATTCCACGATAAAGATCCGGCGATGATCCCAGGTGTGCTGGTCAACAGCCACGCGCCGTTCATCAAACGCTGCTCGATTGGCATTTTCTTAGAAAACATGGGGCGAACGCCTACTACGGGCAAAAATAATTGGAGAGTGCAACTGGGGATGAACCCGGTTGTGCTTTTTTTTCATGCTCGGTAACTTTTCCTGCAACAAGTGCCTGATTTTTAGCCGAATATGCTTAATTCAAGAGACAAAAATGTAAAAAGTGCCGTTAATTCAGCCCAAAAAATGAATTTTTAATGTTTGGTCGTAATTAACGGCACAAAATGCAGGAAAAAAGGCGAAGTGAAGCCGTTCGAACAAAATTAACGGCATGAAATGCAGTATGTCATAGGTTTTGGTATCATAGTTGATATAAACTATGATTTGGGGAAGCGAGAGGGTCATCTATGTTTACGAAATCGATGTACGAGGGAACAAGGGAAGAAAATTATACATTACTGATTAAGCAGCTAGAAGCGCTCATTCACGATGAGCCGAACCGAATTGCCAATTTGTCGAATGCGGCTGCGCTGCTTCAGCAATTTATGGGAGAGATTAATTGGGTAGGCTTTTACTTGCTGGATGAGTCGGAGCAGGGACTTGTGTTAGGACCGTTCCAGGGGCTTCCGGCTTGTGTGCGGATTCCGCTTGGCAAAGGGGTGTGCGGTACCTCGGCATTAAGCAGGGAAACCGTACGAGTTCCTGATGTGCACGAGTTTCCCGGCCACATTGCCTGCGATGCCGCGTCACAATCGGAAATCGTCATTCCGATCCTGAAAGGAAGCGAGTTGCTTGGCGTGCTGGACATCGATAGTCCGAATAAGAATCGGTTCGATGAGACGGATCAGCGATATCTGGAGCAGTTCGTAGAGACATTGGCTGCAGCTATGTAGCATCAGAATCATGCGAGTAGATCTCGACCATCTCTTCTTCGGAACAGAAGCTGCAGCTGGACAGTACATTCGTATGCCGTAACCGGGTGCTCAGCATGTGGAGGTGACTCCTGAGCTGCTGCTCCAGCTGAATGTCGGCGATACTGAACTTAATCCCGTATTCATAGAGAGAAGCGTGCAGCATGCTTTTTCTCGTAATGGTGCCCAAAACCTTAACGTCCTGACTAAAAAGCGTAAACGTGAACTCGAGCAGCAAGCTCATATTGACAGGAAGATCAAGCGGCGTATGAATGCGAATGCCACCGGAGCTAATATCCTTGATGGAAATCTTGGTATATTTAGTATCGGTGGCTTCATTTTGAATCCCGATGATTTTGAACATCGCAGACAATGGTATCTGAAGGTTAATTCGGAAGCTTTCACGCTGATTGAATGACATGATCATCGACCTTTTGGAAGAGTAGGTCAATTATACTATATTTGTGTGTCGTTATGAACTCCTTTTGTTGATTGAACGTTAGCATTCTTCATAAATTCGATATGCTTGAATCCCCAGCCGCACATATCGCTCAAAACCGAACTTAACGTTTGTCCGTGTTCAGAAAGATCGTATTCGACTTTAGGAGGAATTTCTTGATATACGCGGCGTTCTATCAGTCCATCCCGTTCCATCTCACGGAGCTGATTGGTCAGCATGCCTTGCGTAATGCCCGGCAGGATGCGCCGCAATTCCCCGAATCGTTTGGTGCCCTCATGCAGTAAAATGAACAAAATGAGAGGCTTCCATTTCCCGCCGATCACATGCAGCGTTGCTAAAATCCCCTCGGTATTATTGGGTTTGTCAGTTTCAACCGGCATGTTCCCAGCTCCTTGATTGCCTGATTTTAAATCATCCTCTTATCCGTTACTTTATCATGGTATCCCGTATTGCAAAAGTACTACAATTTTTCGTACATAGTATGGTTTATCGTACTATTCGTTCTAGATCAGTCAGTATGTTTTTAAGGACTAAGTATGAATAAACTGCGTACTTTGCAAAGCTGAATTCTCGGGTAATAATGGGGGTGTCATTCGCGATGATATGAAAAAAACGAGAAAAGGTGATCGTCATGAAAATCATGGTTATCGTAGCGCATCCTAATTTAAATGCATCTCGAGCCAATCAAGCATTCGTACAGGAGTTAAAGAAGCACCCCGGCATCTATGTTCATGATCTCTACCAAGCGTATCCGGATTGGCATATTGATGTGGAGAGGGAGCAGCAATTGCTGCTGGAGTACGACCGGATCGTATTTCAATTCCCCTTTTACTGGTACAGCTGTCCGCCGCTTTTGAAAAAGTGGTTTGACGATGTGTTAACGTTTGGTTGGGCTTTCGGCCCCGGGGGCGATCATTTGCAAGGCAAAGAATATGTGGTTGCAACGACGACAGGTGGTCCTGAGAACGGGTACCGGTCGGGCGGGAGCAACTGGTTCACGATCAGCGAATTATTTAGACCCATACAAGCTACGCTTAACAGATGCAATGGTACTTTTCTTCCCGCTTTTGTTACCTTCAGTGCTTCAGACGGTACGGATGACTATCTTTCGGAAGAGGCCAAAAGATATGCCGACTATATCCAAACTTCGATGGCTGAACTTGTTCATTAATCTCACCCAACATCAACAAAAAGACCGGAGCGGCGGCTCCGGTCTTACACGGTTGTATTGATGATTAGAGCAAGCAGCTTACGCATCGATCTCGTGCCGACTTTATCCATGATTTTATCTATATGTACTTTCACGGTTTTTTCGCTGATGGTGCAGTGCTGTGCGATTTCTTTGTTACTGTAACCTTTTAAAGCGATCAGACTAATAATTTCCGCCTCGCGATTAGTAAGCAGATGGATGTTGGCAAATCGATGGATGACGGAAAGAGCGTTGGTTGAATAAATGACACGTCCGGGGTTTTTTTGTAAATCTTGCATGGATGAATAACCTCAACATATCCCAAATTTATCACGTAATGACCATTCTACCAGAACGCACAGTTGTTCATTACAGAGACTTTTGTCTATTTTATTAATTTTTTCGATTAATCTTTGCTTTGAATGACGAGTAATAAGCCGGTTTCAAGTTCTATAAGACCTTCTTGCTCCAGAAGCACGTTGCTGATTCCCAAGGACTGACCGATTTGTAGAGTCGCTTGACGGAGAGGATATTGAAATCCATGAAGCGTAATACCCGTAACTTCCATGCTGAGCGGCAGCAGTGACACATGTGTGTAGCTTCCACGGCGGATATGAGTCGGCATGTTGATCAAGATAATCTCGTTGCTCGCATCAATGATGGTGCACGCTATCCCTAGCGAAAGTCCTTTACGGAGCAGATGAATATTAGCTAACGAATGATCAAAGCGCGAGCCGAGTGCTCCTAATAGAATAATGTGGGAAGGGTCCTGTGCTAAAGCCCATTCAAAAGCCATCTCGGTATCCGTCAAATCTTTGTAAATGGGATCGCAATCAATAAAGGTATGGCTTGAGGCGCGTATTTGGTCCCGTTCTTCTTCGGTAACGGAGTCGAAATCCCCCATTGAAATGTATGGCTGAAATCCGTACTCAATAAGAGAGAGTGCGCCCCGGTCCGATCCGACCAGCACATCGCCTTCTTTGATTTCCTCGACAAACCATTCGCCGAGCGTTCCTCCTGTAACGATTACAATCCGTTTGCCTGTCATATCGGTCCGTCTCCTCCAGCCTCATGTTCCCTTATTATAACATAGACAGACAAATAACCGAGCTGCGACGAAGCAGCCCGGTGGTTTGCCACATAAGAAAGTGTACATTTTCGGCATCGCCAAAACAGCTTTCTTATTGGCGAATAAACCTTCCTCTAGACGCGGTCGCTCATCTTCGAAAGGCCTCGATAAAGGTTTATCTCATGCAATTAGGTAGTCGAAGTCATGCGTCGTCGAACCTTGGTATTCTCTTTCTGATCGTGGTCAATCTTTTCTTCATTCATCGAGAAGCCCTTCATTTCCCAGGTGGTTCGGCCTAAAATAACGTCAGCGGGAAACTCATCGCCGCGCTTCAGTGTAACCTCGCGTCCAGCCTCATCTGCATAGACGCCGTCCGTTTCGACCTTATCGCCGCTCAGGGGATTCATCGTTTTATCGCCTGACATACCGCATTCCTCCTTTCGCATAAGCCTATTCATACCTTTTCCATAGAAGGAGGAAATTATGAGTACGGTCATAAATCGGATTAAACGGGAGAACCGTTGAATTTATACCCGACGCCTCTAACGGTTATGATATAGCGGGGTTCAGCCGGGTTGAGTTCGATTTTTTTGCGCAGATTACTGATATGTACGATGAGCGTACGCGGATCACCCATGCTATCGAGGCTCCATACAAGCTCAAAGAGGTGTTCGATCTTGTAAACCCGATTCGGTGTTTTGGCCATTAGAGACAGCAGATCAAATTCTTTGGCCGAAAGAGAGATCGTCTGTCCATTCACTTTCACGATGTGGCTGACCAGATCGATTTCCAGGCCGGGGAACTTCACCAGTTGAGGATCGTCTTTGTGTTGTTCCCTAATGGAATTCCGCCGTAAGTGAGCCTTCACTCTGGCCACAAGTTGGCTGGGGCTGAATGGCTTCGTCATATAGTCATCGCCGCCCATGCTCAGACCGAGAATAATATCGATATCCTCGCTCTTGCAGGAGATGAACAAAATCGGGGTATTGCTTGTTTTACGCAGCTGCCGGCACACTTCAATACCATCAAGTCCAGGTAAGAGGATGTCCAAAATAATAAGATCCGGCTTGTGCTCGCGGACGATCTCGAATACATCCTGCCCATTGTTGGCGCTGATCACATGATAGCCTTCCCGGACAAGATAAAGCTGTATCAATTCGACAATTTCGGGCTCATCATCAACGATGAGTATTTTTTCTCCAGACATACTTGGAATCCTCCTCAGTAACGGAACGACTCTATTTGAAAGTTAGTGATTACCATTCTCACTAAAGTTTATATTTCATTATAGAACGATTGTCCTAGTAATTCTATCCTTTTATTGGAAGCCGGATTAATAATGCTAGGAAAAACGCATAATGCTTGCAAAATAACCGGAAGTTTTATCATACAAAAACTAGGTATTTAGATCTGATTCAACCTTCCTGCATTCGGGATAAATAGCTGAAAAAAGCTATTTTTCGACTTTAATTGACCTAAACTTTAGGTGTTCTTAATATTATCTTTATGTTCTCATGCTACGCTACCTTTGTCTCAGATGAGATTTGCGAAAGGGGGCGGCGAAGTGTTGACGGGAAAGGCAGATTCGGAGAACGCAAAGCTAACATGGCATCAAACAGATCGAATGATGTTTCAATTGATCGAGCAAGCGTGGGATTTATTCTGTGTGTTTGATATATACGGAAACTTGATATATGCAACACAAAGCTTTGACCGAATTGTCGGCTTCATTCCGGATAGCTTCGAACAGGTCGTCGAGTTCATCGATTCGGAGTATCGGATGGATGTCCACAAGTTATTTATCAAAACCTTGCAAACAGAAGATAGCATTAAGCTGGAATTTCGGGCGAAACGTGCGTGTGAAAACACGATCTGGCTGGAATGCACCACGCTTCCTATAAAAGATGAGAACGGAGAGCTTGTCCAGATTTCTTTTGCATTAAACGATATTACGCTTCGAAAAAATCAGGAGAATCGCCTGATATCCATGGCTTTCCATGACCCGTTAACAGGTCTTCCGAACCGCAGGTTATTCAAAGAGCAGATGAATCAAATGCTGATGCAAACCAAGCGTACCGGAAGGTCGCTTGCTCTATTATACTTGGATATCGACGATTTTAAAATCATTAATGATACAATGGGCCACGATGTGGGGGACGCGTTTTTACAGGAGTTCGCCGTTCGCATTCAAAGCTGCTTGCGTGACATTGATATATTTGCCCGTATGGGCGGCGACGAATTTACCATTCTCCTGCCGGCTGTTGATTACAAGGAGCATGTGGAAAGTATCGCTCGAAGGATTATCTGCTGTATGGAGCAGCCTTGGGAAGTCAAGGGGCATACATTTCGGGCGACGGTTAGTATGGGGATCACGATGTACTACCCCGATAGCGATGGGTCGACCATGATGAAGCAAGTGGACATTGCGCTGTATGATGTGAAGGGTAAGGGGAGAAACAATTATCAGTTTTTCCGGTTTAAAGAGGAAAACGGTCAGGAATAATCAACGCTGTTAGGTTGCCAAAGCGCGCTTAGCAGCGTTTTTTGTTGCCAGATAAGCAACTTGGTTGGTTCATTCTCCAATATTTACTCGTAGCGCAAAATGTATACTTTCATGCAAGATGGATTAAGGTCTGCATCATTTTATACAACTTAACTAAAGGGGATGAGCGTACTTGTACATAAGGAGAAGCCTTGCGAAACTTGTCGCTATTGTCTCGATCGCGACTTTAATGACATTGATCTTGAATGAGGATGAAAACGTCCAAGCGGAAGCTGTCGCTGCTCAAGGCAAATTCAATATGTCGTATATGTTTTTTGGTAGTCCAAGTTCCTATGTATCACAAGTAGATAAGAGCGGTCAAACGCTTGACGTAGTCTCTCCGGGTTATTTTCATCTCAATTCGGATGGAAGCTTGCAAATGGACAAGATATCATCTTCCTTTATCAATGAAATGCATAAGAGAGGAAAGAAGGTTGTCCCTTTCCTAAGCAACGATTTTGATGAACAAGTCGGAGAAAAAGCAATAGATAACCGGGAAGCGGTTGTTAAACAGCTTGTAGAAGCGATCAAGTCCAACAATTTGGACGGCATTAATATGGATATCGAAAATGTGGATGCGACCTACCGCGATAAGTACACGGATATGGTCAAAATGCTGCGTAATCAACTGCCGAGCGCGAAGGAAGTATCCGTAGCTGTTGCTTCGAATCCGACGGGCACTACGAAAGGCTGGGTTGCCGCTTATGATTATAAGGGGCTTGCAGCCGTAAGCGACTATTTGATGTTGATGGCCTATGATGAAAGCTATCCGGGTGATACCACCCCGGGGCCAGTAGCTAGCTTGCCCTTCGTTGAGAAATCCATTCGATATGCGTTGACGCAGGTATCGCCGGATAAGCTGGTGCTTGGGGTGCCGTTCTATGGTCGCTATTGGAATCAGGATCCGGTATCGAATGGAGCAGGGCTGTCACTCCAGACGGTGAATAAGCTGATTCAGACTTATAAAGGTACGACGAGATATGATATGGCCAGCGAATCGCCTGTTGCTACGTTTACCATCAATCCCGCCGACACAGAGACGAAGATCAACGGTAAAAAGCTGGCTTTAGGCACGTATACCGTCTGGTACGAAAATGAGCAGTCTTTGAAAGCAAAGCTCAAGCTGGTCGGCAAGTACGACTTGAAAGGCACGGGGAGCTGGAGCTTGAACCAAGAGACGGCCGACACATGGGACTATTACAGCCTGTGGGCGGACGGGTTTTATTTCGCCGATATGCAAAAGCATTGGGCGAAGGGCGATGTGCTCGCCGCGGCGAACCGGGGCTGGATGCTGGGGACCGCCTCCGACCGGTTCGCGCCGGACGCGGCGCTCACAAGGGCAGAAGCCGCGACCATCATGGTCCGCGCGCTGGGTTTGTCCGGCGAGGTTGCTTCCATAAACGCCGCCGGGTTCAAAGATG
Source organism: Paenibacillus sedimenti (assembly GCF_014534655.1). Taxonomy (GTDB): domain Bacteria; phylum Bacillota; class Bacilli; order Paenibacillales; family NBRC-103111; genus Paenibacillus_E; species Paenibacillus_E sedimenti. The sequence continues at coordinate 178,693 of NZ_JACVVD010000007.1, read as the reverse complement.
TGTCTGCCGTCCATTGGGCGAGGCAGGACATTATGATCGCGAAGCAGCACGGGCTGATCCAGGGGATCAGCGATGATCGCTTCGCGCCGGATCAAGTGATGACGCGGGAGCAGATATCTGCGCTGCTCTCCCGCGTATTGAAGCTGCAGCCGTCCGGACTAACGGCTGCGAAGTTCTCCGACGTGCCGGCTGGAAGCTGGTCGGCGAAGGCCATTGCTGCGATGAGCAGCAACGGCCTTGTCGACGGCTTCGCCGACGGCACGTTCCGCCCGCGCGCGTCCTTGACGCGCGCGGAGATGGCGACGCTGCTTAGCCGCGTCGCGCCACGGCTCACGAAGTGAGCCGGCCGGGCCGCTGGGCGCGAAGCAGCGGCCATAACAAGAGCCTGCGTATAAGGATGCGCAGGCTCTTTCTTTTAGCCAGGCGGCCCCGATGGCTTCGCCTCCGCTTCCGCCGCGAAATCGCCAACACCGGGGTCCTCCCCCAGCTTGACGAAGGTGGTTTTTTCTTTGGGCCCCGGTTTGTCGGTGACGAACTGCCGGAAGTGTTTGATGCGGGTCTCGGAACGAGAATCGCAGTTGCTGCCGACCTGTAGTAACGAAGAGGAGGAGACGGCTATGATGCGAATGCCTCCGACACGTATAACGGATCCCCAGTTATCCACAGACATTGTAAAAGGTTCAGGCGGCTGAGGAACGGGGAAGGGTCTTCTGTAAAAAGGGTAGACGTCGAAATTACCCTCATTGCCGTAAAAATAAGGTACTTCCCGCTGCACGGCAAGCGCTCGGGAACGCAGAGTTGTACTCACATGATCTCCGATATGCACCGTGCTGCTGGAGCTTACGTCATTGATATAGACGTTTCCGACGATGGATAGACGCGCCATAAGTTTATGTCTCCGCCGGCAGCGGCACAAAGGGCGAGACGATGATGGATTCAGGCGGCGTATCGAACATCGAAGATAACGAGACCGTTTCCGTATCGCCAATCAAGAAGATCGAGGAGCTCGCCACCCCTACGATACGGACATCCCCTACGAAAAGCTGCCTATTTTCCACGCAAAAATTGTTGATCATACCGAACCATCCTTCCTTGGTAAGCTGGATATGTATGTCTCTAGGGCACTTAAGATGTCATGCTTTGTTTTCTCCATGATACCCGTCGTGACCGCTTCCATAGGCTCTTTGAAACCTACGCTGCGGTACTGACCCACATAATGTCGGATACGGGTATCCAGTTGCTTGCGAATATCATCAAGGATAAGTGCTTTATAATCGTCGTCGAGCGGATATTGGTATTTTTGCTCCAAGCTCCGCATATCGGCCTGTACATCTTGCTGCAGGTATTGTTCAATGCCGCTGGATACTTCTTGATGAATGTCAGGGCCCGGTACCATCGGACTGCCACTTCCTTGATCGGTGCCAGCCAGCCCTTCTTTTCCTACGGAAACCCCGTTTACGGAAAAATCCTCAATGCCGTCGAGAGAGCTTGGACTGATGCCTATCGTCAAGGTGCCTTCGAGTTTTTCAACCTTAAGTTGATCGAAATTATATTCAATTTTATCAATATGAACCCCTTTTTGGTCTTTCACGTTATTCAAAGCGGTTTGCAGTTTGGTGACCGTTTGCTCCAAATTGGTGACAGTCTGCTCCAGTTTGTCGATACGCTGCTTCTGCGCTTCAATATAGGTGCAGAGTTGCTGAATCCATTGCTGCCAAGAGATATGATTATGCATCTTAGAAAGCACCTCTCTCACTAGACTGGGCTAGATAAACGTATTCTCGTCAGGTCGGTGAAGGAAGCGGAACAAGCGACAGCGGACTCGTCGGAGCGGTCCCAAGCTCAGCCGCAGGTTCCACGAATCCGCCTGTGTTATAGAGATTAGACAAAGAACGGATCGACCCTGCGCTTCCAATTTGCAGAACGGAAGAGTTCGACACAGAGTCCACCTTCAAATGTTGGATCATGATGGTCTGATGGATGGTCCAATTCATTAAGGATGAACACCTCACTCTTGTTGATATCGATGAGGTGATCATCCAGGATGAACACCTCACTCTTGTTGATATCGATGAGGTGATCATCCGGGATGAACACCTCACTCTTGTTAATATCGATGAGGTGATCATCCGGGATGAACACCTCACTCTTGTTGATATCGATGAGGTGATCATCCTGGATGAACACCTCACTCTTGTTAATATCGATGAGGTGATCATCCTGGATGAACACCTCCTTACTCGTGCTTGATCTTATCAACTGTTCAACTTAGATGATGCCCCCGCTCGCATTATTTTCGATCAAGTCCGAATCATTCGTTACCGTTGTACTGTAAGCATTATAAATACGGGGGAAGTCCCCGGTGTTGAATGAGCCTGCGCCCGCAAATGTTTTGGACGAACTGTTTGGAGAGATGATGACGGAATCGCCGAAATGGACGACGGAGCTCGACCCCACGCTGATGATTTTGACATTTCCTACGATAGATGGCATAGTCGCTCTCCCTTACATCAGGCTTCTCACTTTTCCAGTATATGAGGATATTCGCCCAGTGGTGCCCTGTTTTTCGGGCTGGTGTCACGATCCGGACGTACGCACATATACTGTTAGGGAAAATGAGGTGATGAGCTTGAGCGGGTTTAATCGCCATCCTTGGCTAAAGTGGGAACAGATCGAGAAGTTCTTGGGGCAAAAGCTGCCTTTTGGTGAAAAAGGGCAGACCTTTCTAGATAATATGTCGTGGGTTGAAGGATATGTACAGGACATGCTGAAAAAGGCGATGCCGGGCATGGACGCCAGTGTTTCATCTCAAGCGGGAGCTGGGGTAGAGACTTTTGAGACGCATGAACATGTCATCATCAAATTGAAGCTGGCTAAGGAAGAAGATCCTAGAGCGATGCAAGTGTTTGTCAAATCGAATCAAATCAAGCTGACAGGCTTCCTAAGCGGTAAAAATCGTATTGTGAAGCTGCCGTCCCTTGTGCTGCCGCGAACAGCCAGGGTAAGCTGCAAGCAGCGAGTCCTGGAGATCAAAGTCCGCAAGCGAGGTCTCAAAGAGAACTACGTGGAGGCATTTATTCGCTTCTAGGGGGAATTGAGCCGCGTTTGCTTACTGACAAATAGCCGCAGCCTGAGAGAATAACCTGTAACGGCTATTTTGGGTGCTACTGAACTTAGAAATGATCAATGATCGGCAGTAGATGTCAAGAAGACCCTTATAGTACGGAATACAGGCTGATCAGTGAATGATCATCCGGAGTCGCCAAGGTTGGCTTTTCTAAACATCATTCATTGGTGATCCGAGGCCACTGAAGAACTTGTAGTTTTTCGGAGCAGTTAAGAGAAACGAATAAAAAGATGACCCTTGCCCCCATTTTCAGGAGTGAGAGTCGTCTTTTTGCAATCCAAACAGGTTTATTTGATTCACTTTTTACTTCAAAAGCTTCAATATTCGTTTTAGATTAACTGTGAATATACCCATAGCTCCTTGGAGCTCCATGCCTAATAGACCCGAGGATGTGGCTATATCATACCCGTGCCTGTGTTTGAGTTCGCTGTTCTTTGCTTCAATTTTGTAGAGGGAATGAGCTTGAAAGCAACATCAAAGAGGGGTACGATGTACCCCAAACACGAGAAAGCAACGTCTATTTTATATCGAACGATCGGACGGTATAAAAGGCTGACCTGATAAGGCTCGCCGGATATTTTCCACAGCAAAATTTACTTTTTATATTTTAATATATATTTATTTTTGAATTCCTCAATAATAAATTGTTTATCCGAAAGTTCTTGTAATTTTTCTAATCCAAGGTTTAAAAGTCCACTTGCGTTGTTTGTAAACAATGCCAAAAATTCCAACAAACCAATTGGTTCGCTAAAGTTCATTGACTTACAAAATTTACCCATTTCGATTCCTAATTCAAATGGTGAAATACTAATGCCTATCTGATAAAAGAGCCTGTCATATACTCTACCTGAATTAGTATCATGTACGGTCGGCCCGTTATAAATTGTATTCGACTCAATTTCAAATGAGTTCGCCTTATCCTCCATCTTTCGGAAAGCTATACTCTTTAGCATGTTTACATAATTATCAAATTCTAAACTTGACGATAAATCTTCAAAACGCAATATGTCATGATAATGCACATCAAAGCATCTTTCAGTTGATTTCCATTCTTTAAATAACTCAGAATTAAGAATTAACCCTTGTGTTTCTTTTGGACTAAAACCATCTTTTAAGTAGTCGATCGCCATTTTATCCAATTTATTAACAAGATCCCAGTCTGCATCAAACTTTTTCTTATCCTGCAATGCTATCCAGCCCCTCTCATTTCTATGGATTATAACAATATATGGGTATCTAAAATCCATGGCAACAAATGTCCTTAAGATAAATAAAGGAGAATCATTTTTTAGGGCGAGAATTAACGAAATTGATCCCTTTGTAAGTGATGATAAACTTCAGGCTCCACCTGCAGGAAAAGCCTCAAGTTTGTCAGTTTTATCGAGAGATATGGGGAGAAAAGTACATATCAAATCGCAATTATGACAGGACAAGTATGATCCGGATGTTACGAAAGTAGTTAATGGCTTATATGATAAAAACATTATAAACTTTATAGTATCAAAAAGTGATGAAGGTGATGTTGAAATTCCTTTGCTACCGAATGTGTGTTCTACACCTGAAAATGGCTAGAAAGTGGCATTCTGTTCGTTTGATGATGGGGGATAACATAACCTTTTTCACAATTTTAAAAAAAGGGTTTTACAACGTACCGAATAATAAAATACTATTGAATTTATATTGGAATTTGGGAGAGATGTAAAATACTATGAATGCCACAATGAAGAGATACATTAGAGTTATTGCAAAAAGGAACAGAATATTAACCGGATTGGCTTTTACTAGCGTGGCGATCGGTTTACTTATCCCAGTTCTTATTTTAGTTATTAATAACCTATATAGAGCGGGGTATATATCACCTTATTTGCAACAAATATTTTTAGAAGTCTACGAGCTCGGAACCATAGGAGATTGGATTGGCGGATCTGCTGCACCACTTTTAAATCTTGCTACTTTTGTGATTTTGCTTGTGTCTTTGAATTATCAAAGAGTCGACGTTTATCAATCCAGAGAAGAACATAAAACCACTCTGGAGGATCTTAAGGAATCGAGAGATCTCGCTAAGGAACAAGGGAAATTAGTAAAACAACAAAAGTTCGAGACGACATTTTTTAATTTACTGAATATTTTCTTTGGAATGGCAAAAGATGCCAAAGATTCATTTAGCAGCAATATTGCTCATGATCTATTTATGCACATTTTCATGAAGTCTAGGGCGAACTTTTTGAATAATGAAAAACAACTCAGTAGTGTAATCGATACGCAGAAGACCGAATTAGAGCGTGAATACGATATCATAAAAGAATCTATACAACCGCTTTTTAAAATGCATCGCACTGCATTGGAGCCATATATGGGGAGTATGCATAGCGTGCTGAGAAGTATACATTCACTTGAAAATAAAGCAGATCAATTAAACTACTTAAAGATTTTCATGTCTCATTTATCTGGATATGAGGTTGTTTGGTTGTTTTATTTCAGGCTTTCTTGTCCGAATAAACATCTTTCTCAAATTATTGAAGAACTAAGGATATTTAACTTTTTGCCACATCAGTATGATGGAGTAACCGCAATAGAGGATGAGTTTTTATTTAAAATGCGTCATAAAGAAATGTTTTCTGCTTTTGATCGAACTATGTATGATTTTCCAAGAATTAATCCAGTAGAGCCTCCTGAGATACCCATGCCAGATTATCCGGATTTACCTATAGTGGTGCCTTCATCAGTCAGCTCAGATAAAAAATGATGTTGATCCAAAGCTATTCTTGTAAAAGAGTGGCTTTTTATTTTGGCATGAAAAAACCACCAGCGGGTGCTAGTGGTTAACTGTTGAATCACCTGAATTGGGAGCATCTTGATTTAATCGATGCCTCGTTGCTAATATATGTGGGTTAAAGAAATGCAGACTATGATATATTATGCCAGTAACAACTCAGAAGTGGATTGAAAGCGACACTAAAGAGGGTACGATGTACCCAAAATACGATAAAGCAACATCTATTTTATATCGTACGAACGGACGGCATAAAAGGCTGACCTGATAAGGAGCGCCGGAACGCGGTCGCTCTTCTTCAAAAGACCTCGATAAAGGGTTATCTTATGGTTTTATAATACACGGCGAGCCGCTATATAACGTGATGACCATGTTCCGCTGTGGATGCTCGTAATTCTGACTCCGCCTTCACCGTAGGTGTGCAGAAGGTTGCCGTCCCCCATATAGATCGCTACATGGTTAATAACGCCTGGCTTGCCCGGAACGGAGAAAAATACGAGATCGCCCGTATGCAGGTCACTTCTGGATACAAAACTGCCGACATGGGATTGCTGTTTCGAACTCCGCGGCAGGCTGACGCCGATCTGCTTGAATACGTGTTGTGTGAATGAGGAGCAGTCAAACGTTCGTGTTTGCCCTTTTTGCGCACCGAATTGATAAGGGACGCCCAAATAATTTTTCCCAATTGAAATGACTTGATTTGTACGTGAGGATGAGGACACCGCCGCCTCGGCGGAATGCGGGATGCCGACCATTCCCGCAGAGAGTCCTATAGATACAGCCAAAGCTGCTACGACCATTTTCTTGTACCACTTCTGTTGGTTATTCATAAAGTTATTCCTCCTTAGAGTGATCGCTTCACCTGAGACCAAGTATAGCAGATGAAAAATAACCTATGATGTACCATGAAAGCCTATACATCTTGCCAGCACACGTTTCTGAACAGTTTCTGAGAGAATCCTGAAAATGCGCTGAAAATATTTTTATTGACATGTCTTCGGTAATTTAATGATGGCTGTCGTGCCTTCTCCCGCGCGGCTTTGAAGCTCGATTGTCCCCTGATGCTTCATGACGATATTATGGGCGATGGCAAGCCCGAGCCCTACGCCGCCAAGCTTACGGTTCCTGGCTTTATCCGCACGATAGAACCGATCGAAGAGGTGAGGGAGATCTTTTTCCGCAATCCCGATACCCCTGTCGATGATCTGCAGTTTCACTAAGTTAGGATCTTCGTCTTCAATGTTGATGATGACGTCGTGTTTGCTGTATTTGAGCGCATTGTCCAGCAAGATGATGAGCAGTTGCTTAATTTTAGGAGGATTGCCCGACATGTGAAGCTCCTTCATCTCAGGCGACACACGAACCTCGATCGTCCTGCCGGATGTAACCCGCAGAGAAGCTGCGGTTTGCTCAGCAAGACGGAGCAGATCGAACGTTACGCTTTGCTCGCAATTCTCTCTTTCCGTATCGGTTAGTGCAAGCAAATTCTGCGTCAGGACCTTTAGCTGGGCAGTCTCGGATTGGATGGCTTCCAATGCTTCTTCCCGCAGTTTATCATCGCGAAAAGCCCATCTGCGAAGGAGGCTGGCATAGCTCTCGATGATGGTAAGCGGGGTTCGGAGCTCATGTGATGCGTCGGCAATGAACTTTTCCTGCTTCTCGAAAGTCTCCTCAAGCCGGTCAATCATGCGATTGAAAGTAGCGCCCAACATGGTCAGCTCATCATTAGTCGGCTTGGCTGGCAATTCGATTCGGCGGAAGGAGCCGCTTTTCTCGATATTTTGCATCGTGCCGATAAGCTGATGGAGAGGGCGGAAGATGACGTTTGTATAGAGATAACCGCATATGAGGGCAACGATAAGGGTGCCGGCGGAAGTCAAAAGTAAGATGGAGATGAGGATATTGGAGTATTCGCCCAGCTTTTTCAGACTTCGCCCGATCTCTAAAGTAGCCACCTGATGACCCTGTTCGAATACAGGCACTCTCAAGAAAATGAAAATGCCGTCTCTTGCCGTTTCCGTCGTAATCGTTTCTTTGTTTATATAGGCTGGAGAATAGCGGAGCAGCTTTTCATCCGAATAGATTTGATAGAGCACTTCGGAATCCGGAGTTATGTACCGAAGCATTTCCTGCGGAATCAAGAATTCATCCAATTGACTATGGTTTCTCCAATATTCCGGGTGATTGGGCAAATCTCTGAGCAGCAGTGTGCGTGCTTTTTCTTTCAGCAGCTCCACTTCGCCGTTCGTAGTCACCCGAATAAACATATAGTAAACAAACGTAAAGCTGAAAAAGAGGATCAGCATGAGGCCGGCGATTACCCAGAGGGTTATTTTCAACCTCAGACTCATAGTATCGACTGCTCATCTTTCGTAGAGGGTTGATGATTCGTCTCCTCATCTTCTTGATCAGAAGGTTCGTATTTGAGCATATAGCCGATGCCGCGAACCGTTTGGATTAGCTTCGTTCCGAATGGCTTGTCCACTTTTTGCCGCAAATAGCGGATGTACACGTCGACCACATTCGTATCTCCTACGAAGTCATAACCCCATACTTCCGTAATAATTTGCTCGCGTGACATCACCTCATCTTGATGCTGAATGAGAAAGCGCAGCAAATCGAACTCGGTCGGCGTCAATTCGATCGGCTTTCCTTCGCGCGTGACGGCCCGGCTTTTCAGATCCATCGTCAGATCGTCCGCTTTCATCACATGCTGTTCAGCAGGTTGCTCTTGCAAGTTCTTTTGACGTAGCAGGCTGCGAATACGAGCGAGCAGTTCTTCAATGGCAAAAGGCTTGGTCACATAATCATTGGCTCCTTGGTCCAGTCCGCTGACACGGTCAGGCACCGCATCTCGTGCAGTGAGTAGTATGATCGGCAGCGCTGCGTTCACTTGACGAATGCGGCGGAGCACCTCAAGCCCGCTCATTTCGGGCAGCATGATGTCCAGCAGCACAAGCTCCCAATCCGTCCCGGTGAGAGCTGCCTCCAGGCCACTTCGACCGTCGCTCTCCACATAGACTTGATACCCCTCATGCTCCAGCTCCAGCTGGAGCACTCTGGCGATCCGTTCCTCGTCCTCGATTAATAAAATGCGGCTCATCGCGATTTCCACTCCCGGGCGCCGGTGCCACTTCAGCGGTGAGCTGATGGACCTGTTTTACCTTTATTTTCTCAGGTTCGGCTTATTTACATACATCTGCGAGCTTCTTGATGAAAATCAAATTTGCCGCCTAAGATCCAGTAAAAACACCCCTTAACCGCAGACGTTAAGGAGCCATCTCCTAGTCTGGATGCAGGGGTGTTTTATGTTCTTTTGGGTATTCTACATGCTAGCCTAAGTCCGCCACGTGCCGAGCAGCTTGCGCACCAGAACGATCTGGCCTGCATGGTACGCATCATGCATAATCCAAATTGGCAGCTCGTGTCCGAGCGTAGACGAAACATAAGGGCGTTCCAGATCTTTATCGGTCAAAGCTGCGAGGGTCGTGCGCAAATCTTGCGCGATGGATTTTGCTTGCCCGACAGCGGCTTGCCAACCTTCCGAATCTTCGGGGTCACCCGGATGTCCGAATGTACCCTCGTTCGTGCTTCTTGCCGGCTTATCGAAGGAGGTACCTGTCAAGCGGCACAGCAAACGTTCGTTGTAATAGTTCATATGGTTTAATGTTTGCCAAATGGTGTTAGCGCCACCCGGTGGAACCCATGCCGCTTCTTTGGCTGTAAGGCCTTCAAGCGCAGTGGCAACCGGAACGGTCCACTCTTCCTTATCCCAGATGTGATCCCATTGCAGAAGAAGTTGATTGATTTGAATCCGGCTCATCAAAGTCACTCCTTTTGTTTGGTAACTAGCAAAAACGATCTTGGAACGTTACAATGTAACTATAGCATATGAAAGTTGTCTGTAACAAGTTAATTATTAGTTAGGTGGTTACGATCGAAGGGATGGATACTCTATGGACGGATTTTGTTAATAGTGAATGGCATGATTGGCGGGGAAGCGGTCGGTCGGAGAACCGCCTGGTCTTAACTGCATGGCAGGACGCCTTTTTGGATAAATGGAAGCTGGAAGCGCCTGTTCCCGCTATGGGACAGGAAATCGATGAGATGCAGACCTTCCGCAGGCACTTGCATCGCTTGGCTGCAGAACTGGCTGCTGGCGGGAGCATCTCCCAAACGGATCGGGAATGGCTGAATACGATGATGGCGCCGGGGCTTGTCCGACGACATCTTGACGGCGATGAACAGGCAATGCGGCTCTTCTTGAGCCCGGTAGGAAACGACTGGCGGCAGGTAATGGCGGAGGTTGCGGCGGATTTCGCCAAAACGCTGCTGGAGGGAGAGTCGCTGCGCATCCGCATCTGCGAGAATGCGGATTGCAAATGGGTGTTCTACGACGATACCCGCAATCGAACCAAACGGTACTGCGATGATAAAATGTGCGGCAATCTGATGAAGGTGCGCCGATTTCGTGCAAGGAAGAAAGCAGAAATGAAGAAGGAAACATAAACTCCTTTCCTGCATCGTGCATTCGCCTATTCCACGATCATCACCGTCGACATAAAATAGGGTGAAAGATGAATGGTGAAGGAGTATGACAAATGAGTATTGCTTCCAAAAAGAAAGCCAGTCATAAGGTTCTTATTATGCTGAAGGATCACGATGCCCTAGGTAGAGTTTATGTCGAGCTGCAAGGGAAACTGTCCTCCAAAGAATTGATGGTTGAGGCTCTTCAAAGGCTGCAGGACGGTTTGATCTACGCAGATGAAGAATGCACGGAGCTCATTGACGGGGAATATATTGAAATATCCAGTAAAAAGGGTGCAAGCCGAAAAGAGGATGATTTCGTATTCCTCATTGACCGGACACTGGCCGAGGATTACATTGTTGCCGCCAAAATCATCAAATAAGGTTGAATGTAAAAACACCCCTTATTGCTAGATCCGGAAATGATTGTTTCCGTGCATCTATCCATAAGGGGTGAATTATTATATAAACGGATTAGGCTTTGGAAGCAGAAGAAGCTGTTTCTACAGAAGTCAACTTGTCGTAGAAATCTACGAACTTGTCTCTTTCCGGACTGTTCAGGTGGGCCATGGCTGTACGAGGGTGCTCATCCAGCGCGCCGACGATCATGTAAGGAATCAGGTAGCCCCAATCCCATTTTTGACGCATGGTGATCATGTGTTTTTCGATAATTTCGAGTACAGGACGAACGTCGTAACGAGTGCCTTTCAAATAGCTGAGCAGCAATTCGGTGGTGCAGTTTCCAGCTGCGCGACCCATACCGTATACGGACGAATCCAGGAACGTTACGCCTTTGGATGCTCCTGCAATCGTATTGGAGAATGCGAGCTGCATGTTGTTATGCATGTGCAGGCCGAGCTCTTTCTCAGGAAGCAGACGTTGGAACTTCGTCACGAGGTAGTCGATATCCTTGTTATCCATGCTGCCGTAAGAATCTACGATATAGACGACGTCAACAGGACTTTTGTTGATTTCTTCGAAAGCTTCAACCAGTTCATTTTCCATCACATGGGAAAGCGCCATAATGTTCAGGGACGTTTCGTAGCCCATGTCGTGGAACTTTTGGACAAGCTCAAGGCCTTTGTCTACATCTTTGATGTAGCAAGCAACACGGATTAAATCGAGCAAGCTGTCTTCGCGGGGAAGAATGTCTTTCTCGTCCACACGGCCGATGTCCACTAACGCGGAAAGCTTCGTGTCGGTTTTGCGCGTGATCACGTCGCGAAGGAACGATTCATTCAGGAATCTCCAAGGGCCTGAGGCTCCGCCTTTCAGCAGCTTTTCCGAGTTTTTATAGCCAATTTCCATATATTCAACGCCGGCTGCACTTAAACCGCGATACATGTCTTGGACAAACTCCACGCTAAAATCCCAATCGTTCACCAAACCGCCGTCCCGAATCGTGCAATCCAAAATCTTGTGCTGATGCTGATTCACCATGCTCATAATGCCCCTTTCCACTAGCTCATATCGCTTCTGATTTGCTATATTATCACTTATCCGGAGGCAGCTTGTCAATGCAATACGCCTAAGCTTAGCAAGCAGGCGACAACTTTTGCAGCCTGTTTGTGTTAAGATGAAAGGACAGTTTCATCGCAATTCGTACATAGGAGTGAGCACGAATGGATCATAATGAACGGTTATTAGCCAAAGAGGTTGCTGTGAGAGCCGCATGGAAGGCGGGCGAATTGGCGCGAGCGAGCTTTAGCGGCAAGCTGGATATTCAGCAGAAAGGCGATCGCGGAGATTTGGTCACGGAAGTGGATGTGCAAGCCGACCGCTTGATCGTCGATGCCATTCAAACCGCTTTTCCGAATCATCGCATCTACAGTGAGGAAGCGGGTGAAGGCGGGGCAGCCAGCGATTGGGTATGGCATGTTGATCCGCTGGATGGTACGAATAATTTTGCTCTAGGCATTCCGCTATATGGAGTTTCAATATCGCTTAGCCATCGAGGACAAATCGTCCTAGGCGTCGTTCACGATTCGGCGATGCAGCTGAATTATGCTGCCGTCCGGGGCGTTGGCGCTTGGCAGGAGGATGTGAAGCTGGAGGCGAAACCGCAAGGTACGCTAGCCAAATCAACGATTTCTTGGATCCAAGGCCACGGTGTGGGCAAGGACGATGAGAAAGCGCGGAAGCTGAGACATCATCTGGAGCATCGGATCAAAAGAGTGCTTCGGGTTTGGGCACCCTCCATCACCTGGGCGATGCTTGCCAGAGGCGATCTCCATGGCATTGTGCTTTACAACTCCGAAGGCGAAGATTTATATGCTGGACTGCTGCTAGCGCAGGAGGCCGGCGTGAAGGTGACCGATTTCGCAGGAAATCCGGTGATGTATCTTGGCGAGGGTTCCGGGTTTGTCCCTTATTTGGTGGCGGCGGTGCCGGGTTATCATGAGGAATTGCTGAAAATGGTGCAGGAAGTTATCGAATAGGGCAGAGCTTTATTGCAGAAGATAATGGCAGACTTTTTAAATACATGTAGGAAAGGATGCCGAACATGAACAATACTGTCCCTATTTTCTTCGAATTTGAGCAGGAACGGGATGCGCTTCTCGCCTTGGATACACTGGAGGAGCTCGGTTATAAGCCGGATCTGCTCAAGGACTCGAAGCCGACCCTGCATATCCATGTGGATGACCAAGAGGTGACGTCCGCGCTGGAAATTGCGCAAGCGCATGGCGGAAGGTTGGTGGAACGTACGCAGGAGCAGTCGGAGGCTGCCATGTATGCCATGGCTTACGATCTTGAGAATTCGATCCGCATCCCGGCTCACACCGTGAATGAAGACTGGCCGGAGAGCTACGCGTCGGCAGCTTCAGATTCATGGCGGGATGCGGATCGTATCCCGAGCGAAGAAGAGGCTGCCTTCGACCCGTCGGCCGACGATTACAGTCATTTCAGCGCTGGCATTCGGTTGTAGGACAGCGCGCAAGAGACCGATTCTCTCCGGGAGAGGATCGGTTTTTTTGGTTTTTTCGGGGAACAAGGACAACTGATCGTTAATAACGACGCTCTTGACGCTAAATCGAGCAAGTAACGTGAGAATGAGGGACAAAGACCCTATGACGCTAAGTAACGAACAAGGTTCTTTAAATAGAGAACTTTGTTCGCTGTAGCTCTGATTTGGGCCCTTTTGCCATTCAATAGCGTCCGATTGTACTCTAATTAACGACTATCGTCATTATTCAAACCGTGTGCGCAGGATGGAGCGCCAGAACGTAACGCATAGCACGGTAAAGAAAATAGCGGTGGTGCTTCCGCCAGGTTTTTCTTATGAAACGAATAGAGCTCGTTTATGTATAACCATCAGAACCATTCACATTGGGAGACACATTCACTTAGCTTTGAGTAGTGACCTTCAAGCCCGCTAAATTTTAGTCCACAAACAGATTCGCATGCTTTACAATGAGTAAGGTTGTTTCATTTTATAGATGATTATCCTGATTCGGGAGCCGGGGGTATTTGTTCTCATGATTTTTTTGGCTTGTCTCTTGTTTGTTATAACCATCACGCTCGTCATCTGGCAGCCGAAGGGGCTCGGTATTGGCTGGTCGGCTACCGCCGGAGCGGTGCTGGCGCTGCTGTTTGGCGTCGTTACCTGGCACAATGTCATTGAAGTAACGGATATCGTGTGGAATGCGACGCTTACCTTCGTTGCGATTATTCTGAACTCGCTTTTGCTCGACGAAATCGGATTTTTCGAGTGGGCGGCTCTTCATATGGCGCGGTTGGCGCGAGGCAGCGGCGTGCGCATGTTTTTATATGTCATCCTGCTTGGGGCAGGGGTGTCCGGGTTGTTCGCAAACGACGGTGCGGCGCTTATCCTGACGCCTATCGTGCTTGCGATGGTGCGCACGCTGAATTTTGAGCGGACGATGATCTTGCCTTTCGTTATGGCGGGCGGCTTTATCGCAGATACGGCATCTTTGCCGCTGACGGTCAGCAACTTGACGAACATCGTATCGGCCGATTATTTTGGCATCGGTTTTGGAGAATATGCGTCACGAATGTTCGTTCCGAATCTATTTTCAATCGGGGCCAGCATGCTTGTTCTCTATATTTGTTACCGCCGTCAAATTCCGCTGCATTACGATGTGTCGATGCTCAAGCAGCCACGGGAGGCGATCAAGGATGAGCGTTTATTCCGGCTGTCATGGGTCATCCTGGGGGTCATGCTGCTCGCTTTTCTTGCAAGCGAATTTATTGCGGTGCCAATCAGCCTGATTACAGGGGCGGCCACACTTTTTTTCTTGCTTGCCGCTCGCCGCAGTCCTGCTGTGAACTTGCGTAAAATCGTAAAAGAAGCGCCATGGACCATCGTTATTTTTTCGATAGGCATGTATGTGGTCGTTTATGGGCTCAAAAATGCAGGTCTGACCGACTTGCTCGGCATGCTTATTGGGGCTGCCGCAGATCATGGACTCTACGCAGCGACGTTAGGTATGGGTTTTTTGGCTGCGATTCTTTCTTCCGTGATGAATAATTTGCCTACAGTTATGATTGACGCGCTCGCGATTCACGGGACGCAGACGGAAGGCGTTATCCGGGAGGCGCTGATTTATGCCAATGTCGTCGGTACAGATTTAGGGCCTAAGCTTACACCGATCGGCTCATTAGCGACACTACTCTGGCTGCATGTACTTTCGCGTAAGGATGTACGGATTACTTGGGGGTATTATTTTAGAATCGGATTTATTTTGACCGTGCCTACTTTGTTCGTGACGCTAACGGGACTTTATTTATGGCTTTGGCTGATTTCGTAGATAACGGATTGTATCAGGCTTTGACCCTTCAGTTGGGTTGAGGCTTATTTTCGTAGAAAGCTGTAACTTTCAGTTCCAGGGAACGTCTGAAGGAATAAGTAAGTAATTGATGATAAAAAGGAGAATCTTTGAGCTGCGCTCAAAGATTATATGAGGGGGAAAACGTATGTCACGTACGATTCACGTTTTGATGGCGGCAGCGCTGCTGTCCGCTTTGACAGGGTGTGCGGGTAATGAAAAAGGTCAGGGCACTGCACCTACGGCATCGCCGACTCCGTTATCGACGGCATCGCCGACTCCGTCATCGACGGCATCACCGGCGCCTTCAACAACGGCTACTGCGAAGCCGGCACCTGCAACGGCCGTGCCTAGCCCAAGCGCGAAGCCGGGTCCTGTTTCGGTAGCCAGCGAGGCTGCCGCGAAGAAAGCGATTGAAAGCAGGACGCAGGAAACCGTCCAAGCGTTGAAAAAGCGGGATATGAAGAAGCTCGCAGAGCTCGTGCATCCGGAGAAGGGCGTGCAATTCTCGGCATACTCGCATATTGATGAGAAGAAGGATGTCCGCATCAAAGGCAGCGAACTTGCACCGCTCTGGAAGGAAGCGGATAAACGAATTTGGGGCATCTACGATGGTTCGGGCGAGCCGATCGAATTGACGTTCCAGGCCTACTTCGGCAAGTTCGTATACAATCAGGACTACTCGGCAGCGCCTCAGATCGGCTACAACAAAACAATCGGCAAAGGCAACACAGTCAACAATGTGTTTGACGTGTATCCGAAGGAAAAGTACGTGACGGTGGAGTATCATTTTCCGGGTTTCGATGCGAAGCATGAAGGTATGGATTGGTCCAGCCTGCGTCTCGTCTACGGTCAACACAATCAACAGTGGTATCTGGTTGCTGTGATTCATGACCAGCATACGATATAAGTTAGGAGTTTCGAAACTCATATTTCCCGCGAACATCCAGCATCCCGCCGTATCTCCACTGTTTCATAGTTACACTTCTAGCATGTAAAGGAGTATCATAAGGGAGATGGCTGCAAAAAAAGCGAGAATGATTCTAAAGGGGAATTTGCGTGTTTAAAATATTCATTGTTGAAGATGACAAACGGCTCGTCAGCTTGTTGGAAGAGCATTTGCATAAATTCGGCTTTGACACCCGGTCGGTCGTCAATTTCGAGGCGGTACGATCCGAGTTTGAACAATTCTCTCCGCATCTCGTTCTGTTGGATGTCAACCTTCCGAAATTCGACGGGTATTACTGGTGCCGGCAAATTCGGAGCCTATCCACTTGTCCGATTCTTTTCATCTCTGCGCGTGACAGTAAAATGGACCAGGTGATGGCTCTTGAGAACGGGGCGGATGATTACATCACGAAACCGTTTGATTATGAAATTGTGTTAGCCAAAATCAATAGTCAGCTTCGGCGGGCGTATGGCACCTATGCGAACTCGCATCAAGAGCGGACGATCGCAGTCGCCGGATTAATGCTCGATGTCGGACGTCTCGTGCTCTCTCTGAGCGAACAGAAGATCGAACTCAGTCATACCGAAGCGAAAATCCTGGATGAATTAATGAGAAAATCGGAGCAAATCGTCAGCCGGGACCGTTTGCTGGAGAAAATTTGGGATGATCAAACATTCGTTGATGATAATACGTTGAACGTATACATGAACCGTGTCCGCAAAAAGTTAGTGCTGCTGGATATTCATGATGCGCTCCAAACAGTTCGCGGGCAAGGCTATCGGCTCTATCCAAATTGGGGGAGTGAATCATGAAACTTTTTTTTCGTGAGCAGCTTCCCCTCATTTTTGTTTATTTCGGCCAATTGTTCGTCATTATGCTTATTTACTGGCTCGATGGTTATCGTCACATCATGATAAGCCTATATGCAGCCTTGCTGAGCAGTTGCCTGCTTGCCGGCTACCTCACTTTTCGCTACATAACGAATCGAACCTTCTATAACCGTTTGAAACAACCTCCTGTCGCGTTGGAGGAATATGCGAGTCCATCGCAGCAAGCCCCGTTGGCCGAAGCGTTACAGCATCTTCTGAAAAACCAATACCGCCTTTATCAAAACGATCTGCATCATTACCAACACAAAATAAATGTCCACACTCAATTCATCAACCAATGGGTTCATCAAATGAAAATTCCTGTTTCCGTTATTCATTTAATGATCCAAGACCAGGATGCGCAACCATTCCCCGAGATCGGAGACGAGCTGGACAAGTTGAGGAAAGGATTGGAAATGGTTTTATACGCTGCACGTCTGGATGCATTTGAACACGATTTTTATGTAGAAGCGCTTGATATGGAAACGATTGTCCGCTCGGTAACATCCAGTCAGAAGAGGCTGTTCATTCGCAGCGGCGTTTTCCCGTTCGTTCAAGTGGAGGGGGAAATCTGCATGGTATCCGATGAAAAGTGGCTGTCGTTTGCCATTACGCAGCTGATTACGAATGCCGTCCGGTATACGGCGGGCACCAACAGGAAGATTTATTTTCGCGGTTACGTTCGTACGTCTAAACCTGTTTTGGAAATACAGGACGAAGGGGTCGGTATTCCGGCAAGCGACCTGCCGCGGGTCTTCGATCCTTACTTTACCGGCGAGAATGGAAGGAACTTTCAAGAATCGACCGGAATGGGACTGTATCTCGTTAAACAAATATGCGATAAGCTTGGCCATCAGGTTGAACTGGAATCAACGGTCGGTCAGGGAACGGTTGTCCGGATCGTATTCTAAGCTGCCTTACAAAAGTGTAAGCTAATGTAATCTGCATCGATAGCTAAGACGCATCGGTCATTTATATAATCTAGACATCAAGAAGAACAAGGAGCATTTACCTATGTCCATATTGAATGTCGAACATGTAACCAAAATATACGAGGGTAAACTGTCTTATAAAGCCCTGGATAAAGTCCAGTTTTCGATTGCAAAAGGTGAATTTGTCGGGGTTATGGGTCCGTCCGGCAGCGGGAAAACAACCTTGCTCAATGTCATTGCAACGATAGACGAACCGACTTCCGGAGAAATCCGGATTAACGGGATCAATCCCCATACGCTAAATAAAAAAGAAAAGGCGTTGTTTCGCCGCCATGACCTGGGATTCGTATTCCAGCATTATAACTTGCTCGATACATTAACCGTGGCCGAAAATATCGTTTTACCACTTACGCTGGACGGGGTCTCTGTTAAAGAGATGGAGCGGAAACTGCAGAATGTCACGAAGAAGCTCGGCATCGATCACCTTCTAAACAAACGAACGTATGAAATATCCGGCGGACAAATGCAGCGAACCGCAATAGCCCGGGCGATGATTCATGAGCCATCTATCATTTTGGCGGATGAGCCGACCGGAAATCTGGACTCCAAAGCTTCCAAGGATGTCATGGATATGTTCGAGAAGATGAATGAACAGGAAGGTGCGACGGTATTCATGGTTACTCATGATGCAGTTGCCGCGAGCTATTGCAATCGGGTGATTTTCATCAAGGACGGGAAGTTTTATAACGAAATTTACCGGGGGAACAGCCGCCAGGCTTTTTTTCAGAAAATCATCGACATGCTGTCGCTGTTGGGAGGGGATCGTCATGACCTTTCGACAATTCGCTTATAGGAATGTCGTCCGCAATAAGCGGACGTATGCCGCTTATTTTCTTAGCAGCGCATTTTCTGTTATGATTTTCTTCGTATGCGCGCTTTTTATTTTCAATCCGCATATTCAGGAGGGCATCATCTTCGCGATCGCCGTTCAAGCGATGCTAGCAGCCGAATTCATCATGTACGTCTTTTCATTCTTTTTTGTCCTCTATTCGGTCGGTTCGTTCTTAAAAACACGAAAGCGCGAATTTGGCATTCTCCTCATGCACGGGATGACCACGGGGCAATTAAACCGGATGGTGTTCCTGGAGAATATGTTGATTGGCGTCGGGGCTATTGTGGCCGGGATTATCGCAGGGCTATTAACCGGAAAGCTTTTTTTAATGATCGGTTCAAGCTTTCTCGGCATTTCGCCTCTGCCGTTTTATTTATCCTGGAAAGCGTTAATCTTAACGATCGGTTCATTTGTTCTGCTGTTTTTGTTAATTTCGCTTTGTACATCCGTGCTCGTTCGGACAAACCGGTTAATCGATTTGTTCCAGGCGGACCAAAAACCTAAATCCGAACCGAAAGCTTCCATGTTCTTGTCGCTTGCTGCCGCGGTATTGTTAATCGCAAGTTATGATTTAGCGGCTACCGCCTCCTCGGCTTCGGTTATGATTCGCATGTTCCCGGTTATAGGTATGACAATCATCGGCACCTATTTCTTTTACACACAGCTCAGCATCTTTATGATACGATTATTGCAGAAAAACCGGCTGCTCTTTTGGAGAAAGACCAATATGCTCACCATTTCGAGTCTTGCATATCGGATTAAGGACAATGCGCGGATGTTTTTCATGGTAACTATCGTATCTACGGTTGCGTTCTGTGCAGTTGGCGCTTTCGCTTCAATGAATTCGTTGTCGAAGGAATTCGCCGCAGATTATCCGGCTGCGATCGGTTACGTGGCCAAGGAAGGCAATCCAATCGAACAACGACATCTGGGCGAGATAAAAGCGGAACTGGAGTTAAAAGGAGTTGCGTATCAAGTAGGGGACATGCCTATTAAATATGCCGACATTGCGTCCTCGACATCAAGGTTTAAACCGGAGCATTTACCGCTAATTTCATTCTCGGACTATAAGAAATCAAGCTTGATGGCAGGTTTCAAGTTCGAAGAACGACCCTTATCCGGCAATGAGGCACTGGTCCTATTAGGCTCGCTCAGGGATAAAAGCGCAATGGGCGCTCGTGAAAAAGCGACCTATACGCTAAAAGAGAACGGACTCGTCATCCAAGAGATTGGATTTACGCAACATGTCGGCATGCCGGATTATTTATTAGCCGATATGGACGGGAGCTTTGGCGGATTTGTCGTAAGTGATCAAGTATTTAACCAAGTTGCCGCGGCCCGAACTGATCACTTTACAGGTTTTTATGTTGAAAATTTCGGGCTGACAGAAGGGATGGCTAGTCGTCTTACCAGGGATGGCGTAACGAGATATGACACGGACCAGCCTTATGCCATTACGGTTAGCGGAACGTTGTATACTGTTCAAAAGAGCTTATTCGGCACCATGTTATTTGCCGCACTGCTCGTGGGTACTGTTTTCTTTATCGCGGCAGGAAGCTTTCTATACTTCCGCCTCTACGCCGATTTGGATTACGACCGCCGTCAATATGCGACGATCGCCAAAGTCGGTCTGACCGAGCAGGAGCTTAATCGGATTGTCACCAGACAAGTATCCTTGCTGTTTTTTGTACCGGTCGGTTTCGCGATCGTTCATAGCATATTCGCATTTATGGCTTTGCAAAGCCTGTATTATTTATCCATTGCAGCGGAAATGGGCGTTGTCTTGATCAGCTTTTTCATTGCCCAGGTGATCTACTTCTTCATCATTCGTTACCGGTATTTGCGTAACTTGAAAAAATCACTAATTTAATGGAGGTTCTGCATGGTTAACTGGATTACAGAATCTATGGAACAATTCGGTTATTTCGGTATTCTATTCATGATTGCGCTTGAGAATGTATTCCCGCCTATTCCTTCGGAGGTCATTCTGACATTCGGAGGATTTATGACGACCTATACGGGTTTGACGGTTCCGGGCGTCATCGCAACGGCTACCGCCGGGTCTGTCGCGGGGGCGGTTATTCTGTATGGTCTTGGCCGTCTTCTCGGGGTAGAGAAATTGGAGGCCATCATTGACCGGTGGGGACATATACTCCGAATCAAGAAAGAAGACATTCATAAAACGAATGCCTGGTTCGAAAAATATGGCTATTGGGCGGTTCTAATCTGCAGGGTGATTCCGTTAATCCGAAGTCTTATCTCCATACCCGCAGGCATGTCGCATATGAAATTCGGGCCTTTTCTTCTCTTTACAACGATCGGAACTCTTATATGGAATATGATTCTTGTCTCCGCTGGCGCCGCTGTTGGCGAATCATGGGAGGAGATCGTTCAGCTTATGGATATGTATTCGCATACGGCTTACGCTTTAATAGGACTTGGCCTGATAATTGTCCTCTTTTTATATATCCGCAGAGCAAGGAGGAGCAAGTAATTGGATGTCATTCAGCTCATAAAAGCGATTGTATTAGGAATAGTCGAGGGGCTTACCGAATTTGCTCCTGTCTCGTCTACGGGTCACATGGTGATCGTGGATGATATGTGGCTCAAGTCCGAACAATTTCTAACGAAATATGTAGCAAATACGTTTAAAGTGGTCATTCAGCTAGGTTCTATTTTAGCCGTTGTCTTTGTATTCAGAGACCGATTTATGAACTTATTGGGAATTGGGCGAAGTCACAATGGAATGGACAGTGGGCAGGGAAGTTTGAAGTTAGCCCATGTGATCGTAGGATTAATTCCTGCTGGCGTACTGGGGATTCTATTCGAAGATTATATCGATGAACATTTATTCAGGGCGGAGACCGTGTTAATCGGGTTAGTGCTCGGTGCCGTTCTAATGATCATAGCCGATCGATTCGGTGCTAAAAGTCCTAAAGTCCATACAGTGGACCAAATCACCTATAAACAAGCGTTGTCCGTCGGTTTCATTCAATGTTTCTCACTATGGCCGGGATTCTCCCGATCAGGTTCGACGATTTCCGGCGGTGTTTTGCTCGGGATGAGTCACCGTGCAGCTGCCGATTTCACCTTTATTATGGCCGTTCCGATCATGGGCGGTGCAAGTTTCATATCTTTGCTAAAGAACTGGGAGTACTTTACACTCGATGCACTGCCGTTCTTCATCGTCGGATTTATGAGTGCATTTGTGTTTGCGTTAGTCTCGATCCGCTTCTTCCTTAAGCTCATTAACCGAATTAAACTCGTTCCGTTCGCTATTTATCGGATTGTGTTAGCCGGGATCATCTATGTTTTTTATTTTTAAAAAAGGGGCGCAGCCAGTTAGGCTCGCCTCTTTAGATTATGAGAAGAAAAAAACATTGACAGTTCACACCAGATGTCATATTCTTATCCCATAAAACCAAGTAATAACATTGGAATTTAAGGAGATGATTTTGGTGAAAAACAACTTAGTGACTGCTTTTCAATCGAACTGGGTCAGCTTGCTCGTCTCGATTGTCATTATCGGTTTTCTATACTTCTTGGCGAGAAAAAAGGTCAGCTTCGGCTCCCGCGTTTTTATCGCTTTAGGTCTTGGATTGGTTGCAGGGATTTTCTTGAATCAACTTCACTTTGATTTTAAAAGTGTAAGCACGATCGGAAGTATTTATGTCAATTTAATCAAAATGCTGGTTATGCCTCTTGTCCTTATTCTTGTTATCAATAGTATCGCTTCTTTGTCCAGCATGGGCCAACTGCGCAAGTTGGGACTTAAAACGATCGGCTGGTTTCTGCTAACAACGGGTATCGCGGCATTAATCGGTTTGCTGGTTGCGCTGGCCTTTGATCCGGGTAACGGGATTGCGCAGGCGGTTCCAAAAGATTTCAAAGTTAGAGAAATTCCTACATTCTCGCAAGTTATTCTCGATTTGGTGCCTTCTAACCCGATTAGCGATATGGCGAACGGTAAAGTCGTACCGGTTCTGATCTTCGCGCTTTTCGTTGGGGTAGCGATTGTACAAGTGGGCTCTAAAAAGCCTGAAAGCGTCGCTCCGGTTAAAGCATTCGTTACTTCCGCGACGCAAGTGGTTCATCAGGTTGTCAAATATGTAATTCGTCTGACTCCTTACGGCGTATACGCATTGATTGCGGCTATGGCGGCAAGATACGGTCTTGACACATTGGCTCCACTAGCAAAAATCATCGTAACATCTTACGTTGCACTGATCATTCATTTTGTGCTTATCTTTGGCGGGTTGGTGCTTCTGGTGGCTAAAGTGAATCCGATCAAATTCTTTAAAAAGGCGTATCCGACGATCGCCGTTGCTTTCACAACTCGAAGCAGTTATGCGACGCTGCCTGTGAACTTGGAAGTCATTACGAAACGTCTGCGCGTATCTCCGCGTATTGCCAGCTTCGTGGCTCCGCTGGGCGCTACGATGAACTTTAACGGTTGCGGCGGGGTATGGCCTGCGGTTGTAGCGATTTTCGTGGCGAAGGTTTATAACCTTCAGCTGAGCGCATCCGAGTATGTGCTGCTGATTCTAGTAGCTGTTATCTCCTCCATCGGCGTTGCCGGCGTTCCGGGACCAGCTGCAATCTCGACAACCGTTGTGCTTACAGCACTGGGTCTGCCGATCGAAGGTATGGGTCTTGTGCTCGGCGTTGAGGCGCTAATCGACATGGGTCGTACGGCAGTCAATGCAACAGGAACGACAGTTACGGCATTGCTTGTTGCCGAATCCGAAGGCGAATTCGACCGCGCAGCGTTCGACCGCGACGAGGAAGACGATCTCGAATTGGCAACTGCTTAATTGCAGAGCGTATAGATAAACGGCCCCTTGCATCATGTGGATGCGGGGGGCCGTTTTTTGCTGCTGTGTAGGAGAATATGTATGGTTCTATTGGAAATTGTCCAATGAAATTCGCCGAAATTGGCGTAATTAACTGTACTAAATGCAGTTGGTTACCAACCATGGGGATGAGCTCCATGCAAAGAGCTAAGTATCGCCTCGCGGCTCACCACTCATGTACTCGCTTCTCCAGCGTGTCCTAGCCGTTTAACGCGTTACGCCAACCAATTCAGCTGCACACTTGCCAGCCGTATAGCCGGTAGAGAAAGCTGCGGTGATATTATAGCCGCCCGTATACCCGTGGATATCCAGAATCTCGCCGCAGAAAAAGAGTCCGTCCATCAGCTTGGACTGCATCGTGCCCGGATCGATTTCTTTGAGATAGACGCCGCCGCCCGTGACGAACGCTTCCTCCAAGGAGAGCGTTCCTTTGACGACAACGGGGAAGGCTTTGATCAGTTTGCACAATTCGAGCCAGTTTTGCTTCGGGATGTTATCGTAAGTCAGCTGCTCGTTCAAGCCGGCCTTTACTAGCAAAATGGGGATTAAACGTTCTGACAACAGGCTCTTGAGCACGTTCTTGATCGCTTTTTTGTTATCGGCCTTGGCGAGCGCCATGCTTTGGTTGTAGACCTCGTCCATGCTTTGATCCGGGAAGAGGTCCACGATGAGAAGCGCTTCCTTGCATTCGGATTTTGCGATCTCTTTCACGACGAACTGGCTGCAGCGCAGCGCAATCGGGCCGGACAAGCCGAAATGCGTGAAAAGCAGATCGCCCCGGTGGGCGATAACGGCTTTCCCTTTGGCGTTATAGACGGACAGCGTCACATCACGCAAGGAAAGCCCCTGCAGCTCGCGGCTGCGGATGAAGGGCTCATTCGAGGTTAACGGAACCTCGGTCGGGAACAGCGGCGTGATCGTATGCCCCGCATCCTCCGCCCAGGCGTAGCCGTCGCCTGTGGAGCCTGTTTGCGGTACGGAGCAGCCGCCGGAAGCGACGATGACGGCGGCGCTGGACACCGTTTCGCCTGAATGCAGGCGAATGCCGATGGCGCTCCCGTCTTGATAGCGCACTCTTTTGACCGGGCTGTTGGTCCGGATCTCGACGCCTTGGCGGCGCACTTGTCCGATCAGCGCGTCTACGACAGTTTTGGCCTTGTCGCTGACCGGGAACATGCGGCCGTTATCTTCCTCTTTAAGGCGGATGCCAAGTTTTTCAAAGAAAGCAATGATGTCCTTATTGTTAAAATTGGCGAATGCGCTGTACAGAAAGCGCCCATTGCCGGGAATATTTTTGATGAGTTCGTCCTGGTCTTTATTGTTTGTTACGTTGCAGCGGCCCCCGCCGGAAATGCCGAGTTTGCGCCCCAGCTTATCGCCTTTGTCGACTAGCAGCACCTTTGCTCCTTCTGCGCTGGCCGCTATGCTGGCCATCAGACCGGCTGATCCGCCGCCAATCACAATCACATCATAGTCCATTTATCAAATTGCCCCTACATGCGTATTTTCCTCCATCATAGCATGAGCAGCGGTTAGTTCAAAACAGTGGGGCCCCGATAGAGAAGAAGCTCCCGGGTTGGGCACGATCGCTTTTTTCTATTATTCAGGACACTTTGTCCTGAAAGTGGTAGTGGTCAATGTTC
Organism: Paenibacillus sedimenti; assembly: GCF_014534655.1. GTDB lineage: Bacteria > Bacillota > Bacilli > Paenibacillales > NBRC-103111 > Paenibacillus_E > Paenibacillus_E sedimenti. Next base: position 153,341 of record NZ_JACVVD010000007.1, on the reverse strand, counting down.
CATGGATTTTGAAGGCCGATCACCCAAGGATCAAGCTGCTTTGAGGCGCGCCCCCATACGGTAATATCGCCTCCGGCCACGATAAGACCTTGTTTAAGTTCGATCGTATTTTGCATATAGTCGGCCAGCCTATTGACGGACCAACTCTTTTCGATTCCATGAAGATCAATGCGCGTATGATCAGGAAGCTGGATCGATTTCATCAGAGGGTCAACTTTCCAAGTTAATAACGGATGGGAATTAGAAGGGGCTCTTACCGCACCGTTTTGCAGGAGAGGCTTGTAGTTTCTATCGGTCACCTTCTGGTAGGTTTCAGCTAGAAACAGCACCTCCAACATGATCGTAGACACCATGCAGGTCTCACCCGCCAATGTGTTGAGCAGGTTGATCTCACTATCGGCCAGACGGAGGCTAAATCGCTTTTCCACGCTATGAAACCAATCGATGGCCATTTGCTCAATGAAGTAAGCATCCTTATCTTCGCACCGCAGCAGCAGCTCAATATCCGTTTGCATCGCTTGCAGGCGAAATGGATGAAAGGATTCTGTAATAGGCTCCATAAGGGTTCCTCTTTTCTTTCGCGACCTTAAGTTATGAGCTCTATTATAGAAAGGTTAGCTGAGATTCACTTGATTGTTTGCTGAAAGATTACTGAAAAGTCGGATCCGCGATGGGGCCCGGCCTTTGTTGTTTATTACCAGAAATCTAATTTAAGCAAGGACACTTCTTCGTGGTATAATTAATTGATTCAGTCAATGAATGTTCATTGATTAAGAATTAGAAAGGTTGTAGGTAACATGCAAGTATTTGAAGATTGGAATCAAAAAGTGAAGAGAACTTTCAATGCAACGAGTAATGAAGTTGTATTAACGGTAACTGAAGCCGGAGAATTGCTGGGACTCTCTAAAGATCAAATGAAAGTCTATGTGGATAAAAACAATCTAACGAAAGTTTCCATTGCTAGAAGCGTCCACAGGTACCTTTTATTGAAAAGCGAAATCGATGAAATCGTTGCAAAAGCTTAACTTTTGCATAGATCTTGTCTGAGGCACCGTGGAGGTGTCTTTTTTGTTGTTTCATCACTCAACATTCAGGAATCCTTCAGGTTACGCTCAGATTGCTTTCAGGCAGGATATGGGATAATGAATGTAGAAAGCGTGAGGAATCAAATTCGGGAGGAAGTACCTATATGCGCCAATTAAAAGGAATTAAAATATTGCTTGTGGATGACGAGCCTCATATTCTGGAATTTCTGGAGCTCGGCTTGCAAAATGAAGGCTTCGAGGTCATGACGGCCCAGGATGGGCTTAGCGCCATTACGATTTGCAATAAGTTTCAGCCGCATATCGCGATTCTTGACGTGATGATGCCGGGCATGGACGGATTCGAAGTGTGCCGGATGATTAAAAAAACCGAGAATGTCGCGGTCATCATGCTGACCGCCAAGGATGAAGTCGACGACCGGGTGAAGGGGCTTACGCTGGGGGCAGACGATTACATGATCAAGCCGTTCAGCTTCGAAGAGCTGCTCGCCCGCATCTATGCGAGAATCCGCAATCATTTTCCGAACTTGTTCGGCGAGGTGGTGATCGGTCCGCTGCGTATGGACGACCGACGCAAAGAAATCAGCCTCTACGACCGAGTTCTGGAGCTTTCTCCAACCGAATATGAGCTGCTTAAATTCATGGCGATTAACCACGGGCTTGTGCTCAGCAAGACGATGATCCTGGATAAGGTGTGGGGGTATGACTTCGGCGGGGAAGAGAATATCGTCGAGGTGTATATCCGTTCTTTGCGCGATAAGCTGAACGATAAGGAACATAAACTGATCCGCACGATTCGTGGAGCCGGCTATCGGATGGATTTGACATGAAGAAGCGGAGCCGATTTTCCGAGATTTTTGTGATCGGTTCGCTCAAGATTCAATTATTGTCGCGATCGCTGCTGGTCATGTCTGCTTTACTGCTATTGATTGGTATTTTTCAATTTATTCTAATGCAGCAGTTTTTGTATAAAAATAAAGCGGAGACGATACAGAATCAGCTCACAACGCTTCCGCCTCAAGTCTGGCAGCGCGCCGGGGAGTTTCCTGATAAAGGGTTGAACCTTTTCTATCCGAGGCGGGACAACGTGCGCAATGAACGAACAGACAACATGGACGGCGATTTTCCGCGGATTCTGGTTCCGGAATTATCGATTGCGATAATAGATGAGGAGAGAACCTTTAAACTGCTGACATCGCAAAATGAGCTCTCCACGCCGCAGCTTTCCAGCGAGGAATACACGGAGATACTGAAAACAAAACCGAGAACGAAGCTGGGCTATAGAATTATGAAGGACAGCAGCGGCAAGGAGCAGATGATCGTATTCCATCTGGTAGGCGGTCCGGAACGCTCTCAAGAGAGTCGGGCCATCATCCAAGCTAGCGTTAGTACAGGACCGCTTAATGATGTGCTGACCAGTCAGCTGCTGACCTTCCTGCTTCTATCCATGCTTGCTCTGGTGGTTGGACTATTGGGATTTTTGCCGGTGTTACGGAGAACGCTAGTGCCGCTGTCCAATATGGTAGACACGGTGAAGCGTATCGATGCGGGCAGCTTGAATGAACGCTTTCCCGCGCATCAGGGGCAAATGGAGATCGATCGACTGGCTACTTCTTTTAACGGCATGCTGGAGAGGCTGGAGATCTCCTTCGAGGCTGAAAAAGAAGCCAAGGAGCAGATGCGCCGCTTCGCCGCCGACGCGTCTCATGAGCTTCGCACGCCGCTGACTTCGATTCACGGCTTCCTGGAAGTGCTGCTTCGCGGGGCCTATAATCAGCCCGAGCAGCTGCTAAAAGCGCTGAAGAGCATGCACGGCGAATCCGTGCGGATCAACAAGCTGGTCGAGGACCTGCTGCTGCTCGCGCGGCTGGATCGGACGCCCGCCTTCCAGAAATCGCAAGGCGCGCTGGATGAACTGCTTCGCGAGATGGAGCCGCAGCTGCGATTGCTGGCGGGAGAACGAACAGTGTCCTTAGAGCTTGAACCCCAGACACGGTGCATGTATGATGCCGATAAAATGAAGCAGGTTGTGCTGAACTTGTTCCACAACGCGGTTCAGCATACCAATGCGGAGACGGGGCGGATTGAAATCTCGCTTGCACATACGGCAGAAGCCGTGAAGATCGCTGTGAAAGACAACGGGCCGGGAATTGCGCCCGAGCATCAGGCTCATTTGTTCGACCGCTTCTATCGGATCGATACCTCCCGTACAAGAAGGAGCGGCGGATCCGGGTTGGGACTCGCCATCACCCGGTCGATTGTAGAGCTTCATGGCGGCACTATAGCGGTAGAGAGCCAAGTTGGCGAAGGAAGCCTATTTCGCGTGATACTTCCCACTGATTTGTGATAGAGAGCCTTATCCCGATGGATGTATCGGGGAGAGGCTCTTTTTTGCGCTCTCCTCCACTCCCTGGCATCTTCAGCCAATTCTCAGGTAATGTTTAGCGAATCTTCAGTTCATCCTCAGATGCAATTCAGGTAAGGGGCCTATACTTGGTTTTGTAAGCAGCAAACAAAATAAAACGGTAAAGGTGGAAACAAACTATGAAAACTATCGGTAAAAAAATTCTTACAAGCACGATGATCGCGTCTTTTGTTCTTGGAGTTGGCTTTGTCGGTGCATTACATAATGATGCATTCGCGGCGTCGGATTCGGCATCCGTGTCCAGCAGCACAGCGGTTCAAAAAGCAGACGGCAAAGGCCGTGGCGGATTCGGAGATCGCGGTGGACGTTTCTTAGGCGGCAATGTGATTAAAGAAACAGCGACGATTCTTGGCGTAGAACAAAGCGCGGTTGAAGAAGCGCTAAAAGCAGGCAAATCCTTAGCAGCCTTTGCAGAAGAAAAGGGCTTAGCGAAAGCAGATTATTTGCAAAAATTAATCGCAGCTGAGACGACTGCCATTAACGCTCAGGTTACGGCTGGAAAGATCACGCAGGAGCAAGCTGACAAAGCCATTGCCGGACTATCCGATCAATTGACGAAGCAAATTGAACATGCTGGCTTTGGCGGTAAAGGCGGATTCCATGGCGGCGGCAAAGGCTTCGGCGGAGGAAAACTGGCGGAGCATGCGGCTGCGGCGCTGGGCGTAGAGCAAAGCGCAGTAGAAGAAGCGTTGAAAGCGGGCAAAACACTCTCGGCATTTGCCCAAGAAAAGGGTGTAAGTGAAGCCGACCTCGTACAAAAATTGGTTGCAGCTCAGACGACTGCGATTAACGCTGAAGTTACAGCGGGCAAGCTGACACAAGAGCAAGCGGATAAAATGTTGTCCGGTCTTTCCGACCGAGTCACGAAGCAAGTTCAGAGCACTGGCCCGGTAGGCGGGTTTGATGGCGGCCGTCGCGGCGGCCATGGAGGCCCAGGCGGCATGAGATTCGGCAACCCTGAAGTTCTGACAACCATTCTGGGCATCACACAGGATGAACTGAGAACTCAGCTGCAAGAAGGCAAATCCATCGCCGAGATCGCTGCGGCTAAAGGTATCAGTGAAGATGAACTGATCAACAAAATCAAAGACGGAATGACCGATTCCATTAAAAAATTCGTGGAAAGCAAACATACACGTCCTGCAGGTGGTGCTCCAGCAGATGCTGCTGCTCCAGCTGTGAACTAAAGAGAAACGCTGCCCCTATTGCGGGCAGCGTTTTTTGAACGGTTGATAGCCCAATTCCCGCACAGCTTTATCTATTCGGTATTGCCTTGGCATAGCTACAAACGCAACTTCAAAACGGGTAAGCGGAGGCGCTGATTTTATTTGAAAAAGTCGCCAAACCAACTCGATGAAGGATGCTGAAGCGCGTGCGAGCTGACCGGGAATGTTTTTCTGCGGTAAAGTAATGCCTATTTCCTCTGCTCTTTGCGTAAACAAGTGGCGGACCGTAACCGGCTTGCCATCGGTAATGAGGTAGATTCCCTTATGATTTCCTTTTTGCAAAGCTAATGTGATAGCTTCCACGACATTGTCTACATGGACTCGTTCGATGAGATGCCGTCCTTGGTCAACCCAGGTGAATTTATTGCTTGCGACCAGGGTTTGAAGCATTTCTGTAAAAGAGTCCCCGGGCCCATAGATAAAAGTTGGGCGGAGAATGACGCAATTCATATTCCCGGAATAGGATAAAATGGCTTGTTCGGCCTTAAGTTTGGACTGCCCGTAAAAAGAATTAGGTATCTTGGGGCAGGTCATTTCCTCATCTATACCTAGAAGCGGGTTACGATCCTGCATGACCGATTCAGAACTGATGTAAATGAAGCGCCCGACGTGATGACTGTCAGCTGCCAGCAATAAATCCTCCGTAGCTTTCGTCACTAACGAGTAAAAAGTATTCCACTCTCCCCATACTTCAATTATGGAAGCGCAATGCACGACGACATCGATCCCTTGCAGTGCTTGGCTCCATTCTGGAATATTCTCCAATGAACCATGTATAACCTGGACTTGCTGATCTTCGAGCGACTGTACACTTTTTGGGGACCGGGCAAGTCCCCATACCTCATGCCCCTCAGAGATTAATCGGCGTATCAAGTTCTTGCCCAAAAATCCTGATCCACCAGTTACAAATATGTTCATGGGTCCTACACTCCTCTATGGTAATACTCTTGGTTTCATCGCAGCTGACATACGTGTTATAATAAGCTACAAAGGAAACTATAACGATCAGTATATATAACGTTCGGTATAACTATAACAATTAGTATAGTTACTAGTCAAGGGGGACTTCTATGCCTAAACCAAAGACAGACTCACGCGACCGGTTAATTGAGACGGCGGCCCGGTTATTTCAAAGACAAGGTTATCAAGGGACAGGCTTATCGCAAATTGTTGAGGAGAGCGGGGCTCCGCGCGGCTCCGTGTATTTCTTGTTTCCTGGCGGTAAAGAAGAGCTCGCCATAGAGGCCATCGAACAATCTACGCTAATGGTTCGCAAGCAAATTGAACTAGCAGCCGGCAACAGCCATTCGGTTGAAGAATGGATCCGCAGTCTGGCAGCGCACTTTATTGAAGACTTAGAAAGTTCGAATTATTTGCAAGGCTGTCCAATTTCGACGGTAACTTTGGAATCAGTACCGGACTCACCCGCTTTGCAAAAGGCTTGTCGATTGGCTTACGATCTATGGATCGAAGACATTACCATCGTCCTAATTCGCTTTGGTATCCATAAAGAGGATGCGGGTGAACTTGCCGTATTTTTGCTAAGCGCAGTTGAAGGGGCACTCATTCTTTGTCGGGCGCAAGGTTCAGCTAAGCCTCTAGAGATCGGCACGAAATTATCCATTGAATTGGTAAAGGCAAAGCAACATGGAATCATGGAGCCGTAGCGACAGAGAATGCCATCAATTTCAGCAATTGTTAAGCTGATCATTGGAAGAATTTCAGGTAAAGACCACATGACTCATGCTATTCTAATAGAACAAGAATACGGAGCGAGGTGGCCAATGTGGAAAATAAGCATAATGAATTTGAACCAATGAATAAGAAAATAACGCGCAGAAGATTTCTGGCAGCTAGTGTGCTAGCGTTAAGCAGCGCGGCTTTAGCAGCCTGCGGGATCCATATAGGCGGCGGGAAAACAGCACAGCCTACTGGAAATCCAACCCAGACATCACCGGGCGACTCGCCCCAATCGACTGCCCTGGAGCCAACTCCTGCGTGCGGTTCACCTGAAGAGCTGACCCCTGCTGTGACAGAAGGGCCATATTTTACGCCCAATTCCCCGGAGCGAGGCGTTCTGCTTGAACAGGGGATGAAGGGAACGAAGCTTATCGTGAGCGGCTACGTTGTATCGACAGCATGCAAGCCGGTAGCTAATGCTCTATTAGACTTCTGGCAAGCTAATGCCGATGGCGAATACGATAACAAAGGGTTTACGCTTCGAGGTCATCAATATACGGATGCAACAGGCAAGTTTACGTTAGAAACGGTTGTGCCGGGTTTGTATCCGGGCCGAACCCGACATATCCATGTTAAGGTTCAGGCTCCGGATCGCGATGTTCTGACGACGCAGCTCTTTTTTCCCAATGAAACGGGGAATGCGAAAGACGGCATCTACAAAAAGGCGCTGCTTATGGATATAAAGAACAATACCGACGGTAGTCTGTCGGGCTCGTATCAATTTGTTTTGAAAATTTAATGGTTGGAAGGGGCTGCCCCCAAGTAGATTTAGCTACTTAAGGGACAGTCCCTTGATTTTTTGCTCAGAAAAAAAATGTGATTTTCCTGCTCGAGGTCCTGATGTAAAATTAGGATAATGAACTATAGAGAAGGATAGAGGACTATTGATGAACAAGGAGCAACTTCCGCATCACGTATTATTCACCAAGCTGTCCGTTCCGCGCGATCCGCTCTATCTTGTCTCTAGGGAGCGCTTAATGGAGAAAATGTCCAGATCGCTGCATTGCAAGTTATCGCTTATCGTCGCTCCTCCTGGTTTCGGCAAAACGACGATGGTCAGCGATTGGCTGCGAAACGTCCAGATGCAGGCGGGATGGATTTCGCTCGATAGAGGCGAGAACGATTTGCTGCGGTTTTGGGGTTATGTGATTGCCGCGCTTGAAGGGATCCGGCCCGGAGTAGGCACAAAGTCGCTCTCACTGCTGCAATCATCCATGACGGTGTCAATCGAGCATATGATCGCGTTGCTAGTTAATGATCTGTTCGCCATCCCTGAAGAACTCGTCTTGATATTGGACGATTATCATATGGTTGAATCGGAAGAAGTGCACCGCTCGTTATCCTATTTTCTCGAACGAATTCCGGGGCATATCCATCTGTGCATCATCAGCAGAAAATTCCCGCCATTTCCGCATGGTACCTTACGCGCAAATGGGCAGCTAAATGAAATTGGCATTGCGGAATTGAAATTTAATGAAGATGAAATTACTTCTTTTTGGCTAAAACAAATGAAGGAGCCTTTGTCTGGTGAACAATTGAACCGGCTTAGCTTCCTTACGGAAGGCTGGATTGCAGGCATTCAACTGGCATCGATGTCTAGCCCGGACGGCCTGGATCACACGTTAAACCATTTTTCCGGGAATCACCGGTTTATCGTCGATTACTTGTTGGAGGAGGTTTTTCTTCAACTCCCCGAATCGATTCGGAAGTTTTTGCTTCAGACATCGATCCTTGAACGTATGAATGACGACTTATGCGCTTCGGTCACCGGAATCCCGAAAGAGCAGCCATTATTAAAGTTCATTGAGCAAGCCAATTTATTCCTCATTCCGCTGGACGGCGAACGTTACTGGTACCGCTACCATCATCTTTTTGCCGATTTTTTGCGCAGCAGGTTGAAAGAGTCGGGCTGCGATATTCCCTTGCTCCATCAAAAAGCAGGCGCTTGGTTTGAACGGCACGGCTTTACGGAAGAAGCAATAGACCACGCCCTGCTGGCGAATGATTACGAAAGAGCATCGGACTTGATCGAACGGTATGCGGTCGTCTTGCTTAGGAGGCGAGAGCTGGAGACATTAAGCCGTTGGTTTCACGGCATGCCGGAGTCCATTGTCCGGCGCCCGGCTCTGCTGATCATTCAGGCCTATACGGAAGTGTTGACAGGCAACCAGGATCGCGTGAGCCGGCACATCGAAAAGTTGGAACGGGCGGCGGAAGCTTTGCAGTCGGACCCCCATTCTTTGATGGCCATACGCATGCAGGAAGAAGCATACATATTCATTACTTTTCATGCTTGGGTTCGATGCGATTATGAAATGGTTTACGATAGAATCGAACAGTTATATAAGAGAGATAAACTGCCTGAAGAGGAGGTTATCAGTCTTCTGCTCTATGATGTGATCGAGATCAATGACGGTAAAGCATCTCTCATCAGCGGATTTTACGGTTTTAACGGCAAATTGAAGAAAGCGATATCTCTTCACCATTTATACGAAGCTTTTATTTGTAAACACCATCTTGAACGGTGGCACTTCACCGCCTACTCCCGTACAGCCTTGAGCGAGCTCAACTATGAAAGAAACGATTTGGAGCTCGCCATGAAATACGCTGACACAGCAATTGCGGTTACCGGGGTGCATGGAAGCGTGGGTGCTTATGTACCGGCGACAATCGTAAAAGCCCGTATCCACAGGGCAAACGGCCGTCCCGAGCAAGCCATCGAAACGATTGCCGGAGCGATGAACAATTTGAAAAGAGAAGGTGGACATCTTCTATATTGGTATGGCTTGCTGCACGCATATTTGATCCGATGTTATATGGAGAACGGCGACATAGAGCAGGTTGAAATGTGGCTGCGAAATTGTAAAATCAGCAATGACGCAGGGGTTGTGTTGAATCAAGAGTTTGAAATATTGACTTTAATTCGCGTTTTAGCAGCAAAAGGGGAGCACCAGGAAGCTCTCGGCTGGGCGCAGAAGTTATTGGAAGCAGCTAAGCAAAAGGAGCTAATCATGACCATGCTGGACTGTCATCTGCAGCTTACTGTTATTTTCGATAAGCAAGATCATACTCATGAGTCGATGCTGCATATGCACAGCGCTCTCGTTTTAGGCGAAGAGGAGGGATATCTGCGAACATTCATTGATGAAGGTACGGGTATCAGAGACCTCTTGATCAAGTATTCGACGGTGAGAAAAAATAACTATATGCCGGAATTGCAGTCCGGCGTGTCGATGCGATATGTAAAGGAGCTCTTATCAAATTTCGGCTTGCATGGGGAAAAAGACGGGGTGATCCCCGGACTAGAGGCTGCAGAGTACGCGCTTACGCCAAGAGAAAGAGAAGTATTGTCCCTTGTCTCTTCAGGCTTATCCAACAAAGAAATTGCGGACAAACTGGTGTTAACCGTAGGAACGGTCAAACTGCACCTAAATCGGGTATACGGAAAACTTGAAGTGAAGAGCCGTGTGCAGGCTATACAGAAAGCCAGACAACTTCAGCTGATCCCTTAATGTGATTAAAAAGGTAAGAAGCCCTCACCAGCCAATTAAGCTAGTGGGGCTTCTTTGTCTTATACATGAATACCATTTTGCCGTGCGTAAAGAATAGTATTCAGCCATACAAGCTCAGATTGCTTCAACTCGTGGTTATATGCCTTCTCTACCCAAGTATGGTCTGAGAGTAATCCTTTCTTGTATAGCCCGTCCAGTGCGTCTCCAAGCATTTTCCATTGCCAATCATGTTCAAGTATCATCGTGTCGTCATCCTCCATGCATTCTTTATATTCAGCCACGACGTTTTGCACAAAATCGTCGAAGGTCTTGCCTAATAGCTTAAATGCATTCATCGGGTCCGTCTTCCGTGCCGGATCGAGGATATGATGACCCGTAATCGCTCTTGAAGGCTCAAGACCGTATTTCCAGCAACTATAAGCTAGCACCCATACATACCGCTTGTATGATTCTGATAGCACAATATTTCCACCGTAGCACAATTCTACGCCGCCAGCGGAGTCATTTGCATCTGCTCCGTACATTCGATTATCCGTCGTAACGTTGTAGACTACATGCCATGCTTTCTCTGGTGCAGCGGTCAAGAAAGGAATGCACTCGATAATCTGCTTATCATCGACAAAAATATGTGCCGAAGCTTCCATTTCATTGCGACTATTCTCATAGTATGTGACATTGCCAGCTGCAGTCGATCCAGGATTTCCGGTATCGTGAGCGACCATAAAACGGCATTGGTTCAGCGGCAAGAGTGGTCTTCTCTTACTAGGGCCTGTTAGATATCGCCGGATAATTTCGTATTTCATTTTAAAATTGCTCAAGTCTGTACACCCCCCGGTATATTGGTTTTGGTTCACCATATTCATCATCGGACTTGCCCGAAACTGTTGATTGCCCTGGATATGTCGATGAATCCACGAAAGGTAATCTATTTATTTATCAAAAATATATAACCGGACTATATAACCTTAGTTAGATTTAGCGTTTTGGTTTTCTTGTTATCATGAATAACGGTAGCTCATTAAGAGACGGAGGAAGTTATTCATGGTAAAAAAAACTTACGGCATTAAACATTTGGCGGCAGCCTTTTTGTGCGGGGCCATATGTTTCTCAGGTGTGGCAGCGGCTGCAACCGATCATATTGAAGTTAGCTTTGATAAGCTGAATTTCTTGATCAAAGGCAAGGACATGACGTCAGCGGACGGCAAGTTTGACAACAACGGAACGAAGGTGCCTGAATCCCTTATTTACGAAGGCACGACCTACGTTCCACTCAGATTGGCGGGCAACCTGATCGGCGAATCGGTTTATTGGGAAGGACAGTCGAAATCCGTATCGGTTGGCACGCCTTATGTGAAGCTATATAACGGCAAGGGCGAGCAAATCGGTTCCGTCGTGCTGACGCAGGACAAATCAGGTGTACGCATCCAGCTGAACGCGGCCAATCTGACGCCGGGCAAACATGGTTTCCACATCCATGATAAACCGTTTACGGGCTTCGATTTCAAAACGGCTGCCGGACACTTCAATCCGGAAGGGAAAAAACACGGCCATGACAATCCGGACGGACACCATCTGGGTGACATGCAGAATCTGGAAGTTAAAGCGGACGGCACGGTGAGCACCGATTTCGTTATCGAAGGTGTCACACTGGAAAAAGGCAAGAAAAACTCGATTCTGGGCAAGTCGTTCATGATCCACGCCGGTGAGGATGACGGCAAAACCGATCCGGCCGGGAATTCTGGCGACCGTATTGTCGGCGGAAACATTCCGGAATAAGGTCAAACAGACTACCGCAGCGGGCGCGGCAACAAGTTTGAAGGCAACGAGATCGATCAGAACGCGGAATGACGCGTGATCGCCATTTTATTTCCTAATAGCTGTCCTTGCCGAGTTATTCCTCGAAACAATCCCCTCGATTTGGAATCATCATAAGAAATCCCCCTAGGAGCGAAGATCCCTTTCACTTGCAAAAGTGGAAGGGATCTTTGTCATTTTTCCAGGCCGCGGTACAAGTCCAATAAGAATATATTTTTCAAAAAAATGGAAACCTACATGTACCATGTTATTTGTCTGGAGGGCTTATACAGTGAACTGGATTAGAAAATGGATAAGCAAAAAATCCGTATATCCAGATATGCTGGAGGATCTTCTGTTTGCTGATTCGGAGGGTGACGAATTGACCTCAGATATCGCGCAAAATGAAAAGATTTTTAAAGAAATCTTCCAAAACTGTTCCGATGTCGTATACCGCAAGATTCGAGTGTCCGGGCAAATTCAATGGCTTATCATTTATCTTGAAAGTTTGATTGACGAAAAATATCTGAACGACCATGTACTCCAACCATTGATCACTGAAAGTAATATTCACAATGACTTTGTTCCTGGCCATGTTGAAGTGCTGGATGATCGAATGATCTCCGTCGGGGAGACCAATATGACATCCAACATAAGTGACATTGTTCGTAGAGTGTTAAATGGTCATGCCGCCGTGTTGTCTGCGGGTGACAGCAGGGCGATGATTGCCGCAGTTTTCGGCAAAGCGGAACGGAGCCTTGAAGAACCTTCTTCCGAGCCTGCCATTCGCGGCCCCAGAGAGGGATTCATTGAGAATTTATCAACCAATATAGGGTTAATACGAAGCAGGCTAAAAACTTCGCGTCTAAAAATGGAACCAATCGTAGTAGGGGAACTTTCTCAGACTCAAGTTGTTATCACGTATATCGATGGAATTGCAGCTGACTCTGTGATTGATGAGGTTCGTAAGAGGGTATCCCGGATTCGAGTAGATGGAGTGCTTGAATCAAGTTATATCGAGGGATTTATTGAGGATTTTCCTTTCTCCCCTTTTCCGCAAATTCACAGTACGGAGAGGCCGGATGTCGTTGCAGCAGGGTTGCTGGAAGGAAAAGCAGCCATTCTTGTCGATACCACACCCTTTGCGCTTATCGTTCCAATGACATTCTGGTCCGGGATGCAGGCGAGTGAGGATTATTACATTCGATGGCCCGTTGCAACTTTCGTTCGGTGGATTCGTTTCATTTTTATTTTCATTGCCGTATTTGCTCCTCCGCTGTATGTCGCCATTACGACCTTTCATCAGGAAATGATACCGACTAACCTTGTGCTGAGTATTGCATCCACGAGAGAACCGGTTCCGTTTCCAGCCGTGATCGAAGCGTTGTTAATGGAAATCGTCTTTGAAGCGCTGCGGGAAGCAGGAATTCGATTGCCCAAACAGATCGGACAAGCGATTAGCATCGTAGGGGCATTAGTCATCGGGCAAGCGGCCGTGCAAGCGGGAATCATATCCGCTCCGGTCGTCATTGTCGTCTCGATTACTGGAATTGCAGCGTTTACGATTCCCCGATTTAGTCTTGCAAACGGAATCCGGTTGCTTCGCTTTCCGATTCTTTTCTTGGCGGGTACGCTAGGGCTATATGGGATTGTGCTGGGTTTCCTCGCCATTTTGTTGCATCTCACATCTCTACGTTCGTTTGGTGTCCCCTATTTTACGCCGATAGCCCCGCTTACATTTAAGGACATGAAGGATGTATTGATTCGTGCGCCTATATGGGCCAAAACCCAGCGCCCACAGTTTGCGGGAACTAACAATAGGGTACGAATGCCTGAAGGGCAAAAGCCAGGTCCAAATCAGGGAAAACTGCCTTCCGAGGAAAATTAGGGCACGTTCCAAGGGGAGAAAGGAAGAGGAGCCACGGAATGAAACCATTCATTCACACAGGTTTGCTTCTAATGCTACTGATCACAAGCGGCTGCTGGGATCGTACGGAAATCAACGATCTTGCATTCGTAATGGGCACAGCTCTTGACCTATCGGATGAAGGAGAAATACTTGGATCCGTTCAGGTCGCAGTCCCTTTAGCCGGACAAGGTACCCCAAGGGGGGGAGGCACGCAAGAAAAGTTTTTTGTTATAACGGCTGAGGGGAAGACTTCCAATGAAGTGCTACAGAGGCTTCAAAAAAAACTATCCCGCAGGTTATATTACGCCCATCGCAGCGTCGTTTTTGTAGGGGAAAAGCTGGCTAAACATGGGATTAAAGATTTACTGGATTTTTTCAGCCGAGATCCGCATAGTCGATTAAGAACCTATATTATGGTTGTAAAAGGGGGAGAGGGACGGGACATTTTGAAAGTCCGCTATCCGTTTGAAGAGGTGCCGGCTGAAGCGGTCAAGGAAATGGAAATCTTAGGATCCGATTTGGGGGCGACATTACGGGATTTGTTTGTGATATCATCCAGTGATGGCATCCATCCGGTCATGGGAGTCATTGAATCTGCGGTACCATCTGAAGGTTTGGACGAAAGAAAAAATAAAGTATTTCAGTTGGCCGGAGCGGCGATCTTTAAAGATTTCAAATTAGCCGGTTTATTGGGCGAAAAAGAAACGGGCGGACTGCTTTGGACAACAAACCAAATGAAGAATGGCAGGGTCATTGCCCACTTGCCTGGTGGAAAAGTAGGTATGGTTTTAACAAAAACCAATCGAAAGATCATCCCTGAAATTAACGGCGGTAAGGTTAAATTTAATATTCAGTTGGAGGGTGAAGGAAGCGTTAATGACAATGATAGTCCGCTCGATATCAGTCAGCCAAAGAATCTTGAACTTGTGCAGAAAGCAATGGAGAAGTCAGTTGAGACACAGGTCAGAGATTTTTTATCTAAGGTCCAAAAGCAATACAAAGTAGATGTTGTGGGTTTTGGTCAAGAAATTTACCGTAATGAGCCTAAACAGTGGAAAGTGTTGAAGGAGCAATGGGACAAAAAGTTCCCCGAGGCGGAAATTTCCATTGCGGTTAAAATCTCTATACGCGGATCGGGGATGGCAGGCGCTCCCTTGCATATGAAAGAAAAGGAGATCAAGAAATAATGATTACGCAAATTAGCGGATTTGTAATCTTAATCGTTGTATGGTCATTTATTAAAATACGGTCTCTGTTGGTTAAGCAACAAACGAAAGAGGCTGCCGTATACGGAGGATTAATGGGAGTGTCTGCCGTTATCGGGTCCTTGTTGATGGCGGGTGTTGACCTGCCCAGCTTGGTTGTCCCTTATGAAATTATTTTTCAGCCTATCGGCAAAATGATTCTAGGGCAATGATCTGTTCAATCTCCTTTTAATGGTATCTATCAGTAGGAGAGCTAATGGCAGAAAACTTTGCGTAAAGAAGGCCAATATCGGGTAAGTAAGTGTAATCCAGTTTTGAAATTCAGCCGCATTTTTGAAAATCCAAACCGATCCGACGATGGACAGCAGCGTTACCGGGGAAACGACTTCCCGGTAACTTGGTATGCCGAAAAGCTGGCTTACGCTAAGGCAAAACATAAACAACAGCACCGAGACCTTGACAAAGATTCCCGTCACCCACATCGCAACGGCGATGGCTTCCAAACGTTCAAAGGAGCCGACAATGCCTGTATATTGAATGACTCTTAAGAATGAAAAGTTCAGTTTACCCGTTATCGGACCGAAGACCATAATGGTCAGCAAATCTATAATCACGATTAGAGCCATCATGCTGAAAAGCGCGATCAGCGAGAGTTTGCGGGCTTTTTTCGGTTGGTTCAAAAAAGGAAGAAGCCATCCCATAAAAAAGAATTGACTCATCCAGGCGGAAGGAACGACGGCTCCTTTTAATACGGGCTGTATGCCTTCTCCTAAAATAGGCTTAAGATGGGCGGGATCGGAGTCCCCCAGCGACAGAATAAAAAGCGGAATTAAGAACAGGATGATCAGCGGTGCAATAAACTCATTACACCTTCCGATGACTTCAATTCCGGCAATAACAGCAAAGCCGCAGAGGATCAAGATCGTTATGATCCCGGTTATCGATGGAGTTTTTGGCAATAGAACAATATTAATAAATCCAGCGTGCTCATTCACTGTGCTCGTAATGAAAAAAAACAAATAGTAAGTAAAATAAAACCCCAGCAATTTTCCAGGCCATTTACCGACGATCTTTGTACAGTATTGCATAATCGTCAAACCCGGGTAGCGATCCGCGAGTGTCGTCATCACCCATATGCTCACAAATCCTGTTATTGAAGCAGGAAATACCGATAACCAGGCATTTTGCTTGGCAAACGCCACCATCACGCCAGGGACGGATAAGATGAGCGTGGAAACTACAAACGAAAATATTAATAAGCCTAGCTGGGTTCCAGTGACTTTTTCGGCAACCTTCATCGTACACCTCCCTCGAACGGATTTGCTTTCCTATTTTTTCCTCCAGCCCAATAATTCATACCGGCAGCTTGGGAATTGCCACCTGACTTCACATCGAGTAAGTATAAGGCTACTCTCAACCACTCCCTTTTTCAGCAAACGTTCAGCTTGCATTCAACTTACTTTCAGCCGATGTTCAGACGTATTTCAGCCTGCCCCTATACACTTGTTTTCGTAAAGATGTTGAAGCCTAAGACGTTCGAGGTCTTGGGAAAGTGGGAGAGGGGACATATCAATGAAGTTGGGCCGGAAAAAGAAATGGATCATTGTAGTTTTAGCTGCCATGTTGTGTGGAGCGGGAACGTATTTTTACATACATAAGAAGTCGCAGCCAGCCGTAGCAGCCACCCAGCAAACGACGATGAAAGTATCGAAGGGGGCGATTACCTCTACAGTATCAGGCACCTCTCAGCTGGATGCGAAGGACAAGCAAAATATTGTAATCCCAGTGGATGGGATCATTAAGACGATGAATTTGACGCAAAATCAGGCCGTCAAGAAAGGCGACGTGCTTGTGGAGTTGTCCGTTCCTTCCACCGAAACGAACCTCAAAGAGGCACAGGTCACCCTGCAGCAGCTGGAGAAGGAACTGGCAGAGCTGCAGAACGAACTGAACCATATGAGCATGTCAGCCTCTATAAGCGGCAAGCTTACGCTAGCTTCAAATCTGGATGTGGGCAGCCAAGTGAATAAAACGACCAAAATCGGAACGATTTCGGATACAACAGAGTTCAAGGTGAAACTGCCGTTCTCGCTGCAAGAGGCTGTACAGCTGCAAAAAGGCGACAATGTCGAGCTTTCGGTGGATGGTTACCTGCTATCGAAGGTCGGCTCGGTGAATACGATCGGTCGTGAAATCAAGGCTGATGCGGGCGGCAATAAACTGGTTGATGTGGAGGTGCTGGTGTCGAATGACGGAACGCTTTCAGCAGGTTTGAAGGTAAAGGGCAGCATTGGCAGCGGGGATAGTAAAGTAGAGTCTTCGGAGCAAGCCGCACTGGAGTATGTGCGCACTGCCGCGATTTTCTCTGAAGCGAGCGGTACGATTAAAAGCATGAAGTTCAAAGACGGTGAAACGGTAAAACAAGGCGATCTGATCGCCACGATTTTCAACGACGACTTACAGAACAACATCATCAGTAAGCAGGCGGCGATTGAAAGCCAGAAGATTCGCGTAGATGACGCGCAGCAAAAGGTCAACCAATTGACGATCACGGCGCCGTTCGACGGCGTGTTCTCGGCGGACTTCGCCAATAGCAAGAACAATGTGCTGCGCAACTATCCGGTCGGCGCACAGATTGAGGCGAATACGACTTTGGGAGCCGTGGCAAGCTTAAGCACGATGCAGCTGGCGATTGCGGTGGATGAGCTGGATTTGACCAGCGTGAAAGTCGGTCAAAAGGTGACGGTGAAGGTGGATGCAATCTCAGGCAAATCGTTTGATGGCGAAGTGACCTCCGTCTCCAACGTGGGAACGACAACGAATGGGGTTACGACTTATGATGCGGTCGTTGCCATTCCGAATACGCCGCAGAACGATTTGAAGTATGCCATGACCTCAACGGCTGAAATCTATATTCAAGATAAAAAAGACATCCTGGTGCTGCCGATTCAAGCGGTTACGACCTCTAAGGGCAAAACGACCGTTTCCTTGAAGAAAGCCGACGGTACCGCCATAGAGGGGCATGAAATTAAGATTGGCCTTCGCAGCAAAACACAGGTGGAAGTCGTCAGCGGTTTGGCGGAAGGCGATGAAGTGGTCATGCCGACCCGGAGAACGACAACGACGAACCAGCAGCAAATGATGCAGGGAGGATTCCCGGGCGGAGCCGGATTCCCTGGCGGCGCAGCCGGAGGAGGCTTCCAGGGCGGAGGCACCGGTGGTACCGGAGGAACCGGAGGAACCGGAGGCAGCGGAACCCGAGGCGGAGGCGGCTAGTAAGGCTAGCCCCCGGAAAGGAGCCATTTCAATGAATATGATTGAATTGAATCAGATTACCAAGAGCTATGCCCGAGGCGAAGAAGAACTGCAAATTTTGCGCGGCATCACGCTTCATATTGAAGAGGGCGACTTCGTCGCCATCATCGGTCCCAGCGGATCGGGCAAATCGACGCTGATGAATACGATCGGGCTGCTCGACATCCCGACTTCCGGCACCTACACGCTGGACGGTGTCTCCACCGAGAAAATGTCGGACAACGGGCTTGCCGAATTGCGAAACAAGAAAATCGGATTTATTTTCCAGCAATTCAACCTGCTCCCCCGGCTTACCGCTATCGAGAATGTTGAACTGCCTATGATTTACGCAGGAATTCCCGTCAAACAACGCCGGGAACAGGCGCAGCGGATGCTGGAAAAGCTCGGGATGGGGCAGCGTGGCCATCATAAGCCCAGCGAGCTGTCCGGCGGTCAGCAGCAAAGGGTTGCCATCGCGAGAGCGCTGGCGATATCGCCTTCGCTGATTCTGGCGGATGAGCCTACCGGCGCGCTGGATTCGAAGACCGGCATCGAGGTGCTTGAATTGATCAAAGATCTCAATCAGCAGGGCAATACGATCGTATTGATTACGCACGACAATCATATTGCCGACAATGCCAAGCGGGTCGTGACGCTGCGCGACGGTGAAATCATCAAGGATGTGCGTAATGAGCCCCTGACCAAACCGGCTCTGGAGCAGGCGCTTGAGAAGCAGGAGGCCGTAACGCTATGAGAATTTGGGAACTATTTCAAATGGCGATGGCGACCGTGCGGTCGAATCCGCTGCGGACTATTTTAACGATGCTGGGTGTCATTATCGGGGTCAGCTCTGTGATTACACTCGTGTCGATCGGGCAGGGAACATCCAAGTCGATCGAAAAGCAGTATGAAGGGCTAGGCGCCAACCTCTTGACGGTCAACCTCATGGGTAACGGTCGCGCCACGCAGCTGAATTACGATGAAGTCATGCAGCTGGAAAGCACGCCGGGCATTAGCGCCATCGCGCCGACAATGACTAGAGGAAGCACAAGCATTAAATATGACCGGACTACGGAAACTTACAGCGTCATCGGCACGAACGACCGTTATCTGGATTTGCAAAAAGGCAAAATCGCCAGCGGTCGTTTCCTCGCCCAGGCGGATCTCGATTATCGCAATCACGTCGTCGTCATCGGGAGTGATGTCGCGAATAGCTTTTTTGGCACGGAAGATCCGATTGATGAGGAAATCAATGTGAACGGGTTCGTGTATACGATCATCGGCGTGCTGCAGACCAAAGGATCCAATACGGCCGGGACTTCTCTGGACAGCGCCGTAATTGTGCCTTTGCCTACGATGAGCAGGGATTTCAAGCTGGGCTCCATTCGCTCAGCATACGTGGAAGCGGCATCCGGCAATGATGTGAGCCGGGTTCAGACGATATTGCAGATGTACCTCACCAATAAATTCAAAAGTACGTCAGGCTGGAACATCTTCAATTCTTCCGAGTTGATTAGCGCCAGGCAGACGGCTTCCAGCACACTGACGAATCAGTTGGTCGCTGTGGCCGCGATCTCCCTGCTTGTGGGCGGTATCGGGATCATGAACATTATGCTCGTGACGGTTAGTGAACGCACTCGGGAGATTGGCATTCGCAAATCGATAGGGGCGAAGCGCCGTAACATTTTGCTCCAGTTCCTCGTTGAAGCGACGCTGATCAGCGGCATGGGCGGACTCATCGGGCTCATCCTGGGGGTTGCCTTATCGCTCGCATGGCCGTACATCAATCCGAGTCAGGAAACGAGTTTATCGCTTAGTGTTGGGCTGTACGCTTTCTTATTCTCGGCTTTAGTCGGTGTCATTTTCGGCTTATATCCGGCGAATAAAGCGTCCAAACTAAAACCCATCGACGCACTCCGATTCGACTAAAAGGTAGCATTATAATAACAAGCCAGGAGGTATCAACCATGATTCGCAAATTGATATCCATTTCGATCAAACATACAAGTTTTGCGCTGCTCTTAACCGGCAGTTTGGCGGCCGCTTCATGGGCAGCTCAGGCACCTGCCGCTCAGGCGGCATCAGAGGCGGTATATATTTCGGACTCGACCTATTTTACATTGAACCAAGCTGCTCTCTCGTCTTCTTCGCTTCAATTTTCCGTTCTCTTACATAATGGAGGAAGCCAAACGATCGACTTCAACCAATACGGCGTTCGCGTCACAGACACTGCGGGGCACAGCTACACGGCTAAGTTGAGCGAGAAGAAGAGCGCGAGCGTGCTTCCCGGACAGGAACAGAGCTTCCGCTTCTACTCCAGTCTGGCGGCAGGCGAAACCGCGGAACAATTGAAGATTGATGTGTTCCGTTGGGATGCGGGCAAAGCCGATTTCATGAACCATCTCGGTGAGCTTCCCGTAGCTTCCGCCCTTCAAGGGGGGCAGGTGAATGTACCGGAGGAAATTATCAATCTCCGTACGCTCGACAGCACGTTGGCGAATGACGCTGCTATAGCGTTTCAACTGGGTCAAAGCGTACGGGTGTCCGAGAGCGGCAAGTGGTACATGTATACCCAAGTTTCAGCCAAAAACCTCGGCTCCAGCAGTGTGAAGCTGCCAGCCGGCCTCCAGGTTAGACTTGTGGATGCGAACGGTTTGAAATATACGTCGACGATCGCGAACGGGTCAGGTACTACATTCCTTCCGGGCGAAGCCGATACGATTACATTGAAAACTCCGGTTTCGAAACAAATGTCAACGAACGGATTGTCGCTGGAATTATTTTACTTGAATCAAACGGAGGATGTTACGCTCGGAACGATGAGCCTGAGTTCTTCACTGCAATCCACGGCTCTGGACACCAAGCAGACGTATATCGGACAGCAGGCCGGCGAGCAGATTACGGTGAAGACAAGTTCTTCCAAATACTCCGTGCAATCCGACGGCGTTCATGTACAAACGATTGTAACGCTCAGTAATGACGGCGAGGTTACAGCGGCAGTGCCTTCCTTCTTCGCCACCTACCAATTCGGAGACTCGGGCACCTCGTTGACGGCTACCGACAATTCGGCCCGAGCCGATTACCTGGCGCCGAAGGAGACGACATCCTATTACTTCAATGCGGTATTGCCGAACGGTATAGATCCGAACGCAACGCAGCTTGTCCTGTGGGAGAAGACTGCGGCAGCTTCGGCAAGCTCGAGCAGTGCATCATCGTCGTCGAGTACAGCAACGACTACGGCTAACACGTCCACAACAGGTACAGCGTCAACGACTGCATCTGCTTCGACGACAAGCGCCGGTTCCACCGGTCAAATGCCTGTCGCCGTCTTCCTTCTCAAGGGTGCTAGTGAAGCGCAAAGCGGATTTACGACAGCTGCAAGCTACAAGCTGGGCAGCAAGCTGACCTTCAGCAACAGCTCCATTATCAATAAAAATGCAGACGTCTCACTGGTCGAGCTGCACGCGCACGAGAACGATGATTTGGGCTACAAAACCGCCATCGCCAAATACAAAATTACGAATAACGGCACGAGCACCATCGCGCTTCCTGAGCTTCAGAACGAGCTGATCGACAGCAGGGGCTACACTTATACCGGAACGCGACAAACCTCCGTTGCAACACAGATTACGCCGGGAAGCTCCTATGTGGTGAGTTACTCCTACCTGCTTCCGAATAAGAAAGAAGCTGAAGACGAGCAGTTTGCGCTTAACGTTTTTGACGACAAATCGTTTTCTCAAGGCAAAGTGTCTATAGGTACTTATCAAGTTGCTCTACAGAAAGAGGACGAAGGCGATACGCTTGCGCTGTATCCGTTCTCGATTAAAGTGAACAGCGACTCGATCAGCTGGCTGTACAACAATGGCACGTATTCGTATCAGTTGAACCTTGATCTCGACGTGAAGCATGAAGATCAAGTCATCATCGATTCGAACTTCTCCACAATCGAATTCGATATGGTCGACTCGCTCGGTCGCATTGTAGGCACTCAATCGGCTACGTTGACGGGAACGGGCAAGCTGATCAGCGGCAAGCAAAAGATCGTCGTAACCGGATTGAAAGACGAGCAGGTAGACTCCGGCGTGATCGTAAACATGTACGAAGTCATCGAGACGCCGAACGGAACGGCCAAACGCCTGATCAAACAATTCCATTAAGGCTGTATCAGCAGAGGTGATCCGATAACATGGCACACGTACTCATCATAGACGAAGACGGTCCAATTCGACATTTGTTACGGTATACTTTGCAGCGGGAAGGATTCGAGGCGACCAGTATCTCGGAAGGATGCGAGGCGCTGACGCTCCTCGATCGTACGCCGACGGACCTGGTTATCCTTGATGTGACAGTGTCCCGCCTGGACGGCTGGCAGCTCACCCGCGAGCTGCGTACAGATGCCAGTTTACCAATTCTTCTCATTGGGGCCAGTGGGGATCATACGGACGTTGTCCGGGGCTTTCAGCTTGGCGCGGATGATTACATGGTCAAGCCCTTTCATCCCGAAGAGCTGGTCATGAGGGTGAGAGCGCTGCTTAAGCGCTATGGAGTCGCTTCATTCACGCAAATAAAACACGGCGACTTTATGATCGACCGCGCTATGCATGAGGTCAGAGTTCAAGGTCACAGCCTCATCTTGCCGCTCAAAGAGTTCCAACTGCTGTTCACGCTGGCCAGTCACCCGAATCAAATATTATCGAGAAGCCAGCTCATTGAACAGGTATGGGGAGTCAATTATGAGGGGGACGAGCGAACCGTCGATGTACATATCAAAAGGCTCAGAAATAAGCTTAGCGCCTTTACGGAAGGGATCCGTTTCACTACCGTTCGCGGGCTTGGCTATCGTCTGGATGTCTGCTAAAGTCACAAAAATGCTGCCAGCAATAGGGCGATGTTAGCCCTGTCTGGCAGCATTTTTCACTTTCTTCGCTTGGATTTGCAGGTTCATAACCGGAATATACAGGATCTCCCCGGGGTAAATCGTACTTAATCCGTTCAATTGATCGTTAAACGTTAACAGATCGGCGACACTGACGTCAAATCGCTGAGAGATCGTATAGAGTGAATCTCCGAATTGGACAGCGTAAAAGCGGCCCTTCACCTTCAATGTCCCTCGGTTCGTCATAACCCGCATACAAACACCTCCGCTATCATCATACGCAGGGAGGGCTGATGCGGAGACGGCAGGTGCCTATTTGACGTCGTAGTCTTTCACGATCGACGGTTCGATCCAGCGCCGCTCGGAGTGCTCGCGGCGGTTGATCGTCACGTGGTCTTTATAGACGTCTACGATCAGACTTTGGCTGATCAAGCTCGTCTCAGGCTCGTTGCGAGCGTTCCACACCTGCCGGATGGAGGCGCTAGAAGCGGCAACAAACTTTAGCTGCTTCACCTGGTTGGTCGTCTCCAGGTTCCAATGCGTGTGCCCGCTGAACAGGATGACATTCGGATGCGCATCCAGCAGCTCCCGAAGCTCCTTGTGCTGGACGACGCCCAGCTCCCGATCCGTGCCGTCCAATGTATTCGGCAGCGGCTGATGGAGGAACACAAAGATAGGCTTGCCCGCGTCCGAGGCGGCTGAGACATCCAGCCGCTCCTTCAGCCATGCAAGCTGCTCCGGCGAGAGGAACGCATCTTCGTTCACGGATGCGTCCACATCTCGATACGCTTCCCCGCTAAGGAAGAGGAAGCGGTAACCCTGCACGATCAGCTCGTGATAGGGCTTATCGTACTGAAACATGCGGTTGAATAACGCAATGGCTTGTCCACTCGACCAGTTGGGATTCAGCTTCGACGTATCCATACCGCCTTCCGGCGTGTGCCACACGCCGTAGTAGTCATGGTTGCCCATCGTTGCATGGATGGGCGCGTGCGGCAGCTTCCCAAGCAGGCCCAGCAAGCTGCGGTAATCGGCTTCGACCCCGTTCGTGAGGTCGCCGTTGAGCACAAGCAGCTTGCTGTCCGGACGAAGCGCATGGTGATCGGCTAGCGCTTGGCGCAAACGCCTCTGCGCTTCGCCGTCCCACGACGTGATATGCACATCGCTCAGAACAGAGAATGAAAACAAAGGGGCTTCCGCAACCTCCTTGGACAAGGAGGTTGCTGCTTTATATGGCAGCATGGTTAGCAATACGGTGATCAAAAGGATACGCAGCAAGAATGGCAGCATTATCGTTAGTTCCCACCTTTTCTCATGATGAATTAGTATGCATCTGAGCGGTGGGAGGTATGCAAAAAAAACAGACCCTTCCCGAATGGGAAAGGTCTGGTGGGCATCGTCTATTGCACCCGGTTATGGCAGTTGCACAAATAGGGTGCCCTCTCGCAGGATGACGTCATGCACGGTCAGTCTGGCATTCGGTACGTTATGACAGCGCCCGGTATGGACTTCAAAAGTCCAGCCATGCATCGGGCATACGAGTTCTCCGTCCTCGAGCTCCACGGTGTCGCCGGCATGCGGGCACTTGCGGGACATGAGTTTATAGCCATCCTCTTCGATGAGAAAGTACGGTTTACGCTCTACTTCAACCTCTGCAGGAAGTTTTGCAAATTGTTCTATCGGGCCGATTGCGATTTCTTTCATCATTTGAGCTCCTTTTCGGCAATATTAGCTTAATTATAAGACCCTCCATCTAATTTAGGGAGGGTCTGCCTGCTAAGTGTTATTTCTGTTCCGCTGCTTTTCTCGCATCATCTTCTTGCTTGGCTTTAAGCAACTGTTCCTGCCCCTTCTCTTGGATGGTCTTCAATGCGTCATCGGCAGATTTCTTGCCATCCATGACCGCTTGAATTTCCTGATTGGCCAACATGCTGAATGGTTGGTAGAAGTTACCGGGCAGCTTCTCATAGCCTTTATAAATGCTGTTAGGGTTAGGTTTAAGCAGATAGAACGGCTCTAGATTATGACCGTCCCTTTCTTTGGCATAGGTGGTGCGGGTCAACAGGTTATCCGACGATTTGGACATCACTCTGGCGAATTCATCGCTGTTAATATATTTCACGAACTCCCAAGCTGCCCGGATATTGGGCGATTGAGCATGAATACCAAAAACATTGGAAATGGAAACGTTATTCGAATAGTCCGGATTTTGCGGGTCAACGGGAACCGTCACAATATCCCAATTGACAGGTTTCACGTCTTTGAGACGATCTTTAGCCTCTTGCAAATTTTGCATCATATAATTGCCGTCAATCGTCATCGCGACCTTGCCCATGACGAACATATTTTGCTTGAGATGATCCTCGTACATCCGCGGCACGTTGCTTTCATCATTTTGATTTTTGGGCACATAGAAAGCTCCGGATTTAAGCGTATCGACCGTGAGCTGCAGCACATTTTTCCAAGCATCCGTCTGAATGGTCAGCTTCATCTGCTCCGGTTCGAAAAATGACAGGCCCATCGTGGAGCCTATGCTGCTCATGTACTGATAACCAACCCCGTCCCGCATGTAGGAATAGGCGGAAAAACCATAAATTCGCTGATCGCCCTGACCGTCTATCGGGAAGCGTTTGGCCAAGTTAATGACATCCTCCCAGCTCATCTTGTTTTTGGGGAACTCAATGCCATACTGCTCAAACAGATCCTTGTTATAGAATAGCGCTTGGCTGTAGAAGTTAGGAGAAAGCCCGTACAGCTTACCGTCGCCTTTGGTTCTGATCGTTTCCAGTGTTGCCGGAAGCAGGTTCTCCACATCGAATTTATCCTGCTTGATGGCATCGTCCAGCGCATAGAGACGGCCTTTTTGCACAAACTTTTCAAGCTGCTCGATGCCGTTTACGAGAAGAACATCCGGCTTTTCTTCGTCAATCAGCTTCTCCAGCGCTTGCTCCGGGTCTTTGCCAGCTCCATAAATACCTTGATTGGAGACCACTTCAACGTCAATATTCGGATTTTTGGCCATGAACAGATTGCCATACTGCTGGTAGAACGAGTGTTTATCGTAATACAACACTTTGATTGTAGCCTTCTCGTCTTTTCCCAGCTTCTTTAGGGCTCCTCCTTCTCCTGGCGTACCATTGGTTTTCCCCGCAAAATTACAACCTGAAAGTATTGCTGTAACCGTGATCACAGCAAGAGTGCACATCCACCGCTTCATTTCCAATCCCTCCAACACCTTTTTTCCAAATATAGTAATATTTTTCCTTATCTATCATACACACACAGCAATAAAACTACAAATTTTACCAAATATAGTAGAGTTGAAGAAGACTTTTTCGAAATGAGAGTCCATTGTCTAGTGCGGCGGTATAAAAGCTAATTCTTTAGTGAATTGAGCATATCGTTACTAAAGTCCGGAAAAACAAATTGCATATAAGATACATCCGCCCAAACAGTTTGGAGTCCGATTTTACAAAATTGCAGCTTGGTTTGTGCGAAAGGATGTTGGATGAGCACATGATAAGCTGGCAAAATCGAACTCCAGCCGCTAACTCCATTCAACGCGTTTATGCAATTGGGCGAAATCGGATTGCGATAAACGCAATCGGTAACCTAAAGCACTCGGTGCGAAGTGCCAAACAGCTGAATGCACTGTACGAGCCATGCGGGCTCTTACAGCTGCACGCTCGCCCGCGGTGCCGCCCTTTAGCGGCATAAAAGGGCGCTACGGACAGTCTCGAACGTCATGCACCCTTATCATTATCCGCAGGTCCCAACCCCGCCCCGACTTAGGTCTAGGATCAAAAACCGTCGCGGGTCCGTTTTGGGCGGCCGCGATTTTACCTAAAATAAAGACATGAACAAGAGCACAACAAACGAAAGGCGGTGACGAAAAACGATGAAAAAAAACACAGGCTTGGCGGTTCTGCTGATTGCATTCGGAGCGCTGATCCTACTGAACAAAGTCGGCATCCACTTGGGACCGTTCATAGGCTCGATCATGGCTTACGTAATTCCGCTCGCGATGGTAGGTCTTGGTTATGTGGGCATTAAAAACGGCAGTAAATTTGGATGGATCATTGCAGGGCTTGGTATCATCATCCTGCTTGGTAAATTAGCCGGTTGGATTGTAATCCTTCTTGCACTCGGGTTAATCGCTTACGGTTTCTCGATGTTGTCTTCGAGAAGATCGCGAGTATAAGTGAATGTAATGGAATACAGAGATTGAAAAAGGTGGTATGAGAGATGAGCCTGTTTAGGCGTATGAGAGACATTACCGTAGCAACACTGAATGAACATTTGGAACGGTCGGAAGATCCGGTTCGGTTGATTGATCAATATTTATCCGCACTGCGTGAGCAGCTGCAGCAATCCGAGAAGCTTTACCAGCAATGCGTCAGCCACGCGGCGGCGCTCCGGCAGCAATACTTGACGGCGCTGGAAACCAAAGAAAAACGCGAGCATCAAGCGATGCTTGCTTTAAAAGCCGGCGAAGAACATATGGCGCGGATTGTGCTTCAAGAGAAGCTGCAAGCCGAAGAAAAAAGCGAGCAATATCACGAGCTGTATGAACAGGCGAAGCAGTCCATCCTCGATTTGGATGAAGAGCTGCAGCAAATGAAAGCTGATTACAAAGAAGTGGCAGACAAACGCAGCTACTACCTGGCGCGAATGGAATCCGCCCGCTTGCAGCAAAGGCTGCATGCCCGGATGAGCAGTGTGACGCAGGATGCGACACCGCGTATGTTCGGCCGCCTGGAGGAGCGCGTATCCGATATGGAGCTGCATGCAAGAACGCTCCGCGATGTAAGACGCATGAGCCGTGAAAGCTATTATGCGGCCGGTAACCCGGCAGTAGACGCTGAAATGGAAGCACTACGCAAAAGATTGAATAGCTAAAGAGATTCTGGGGTCCCCGCAAAGTATTGTATAAACTCTTATCGAAGTAACTCGATGGAGCATGACCACATTAAGCGGTGAGTTTAGACGCCGATCGAGCAAAGCTCGATGCGGACGGACTAAGCTTCGAAGCATAACGACACTTTGTGGGGTGAAATTAGGAGGGATAACACAATCATGAGCAAACTTTATCGCTCACGAAGAGATAAGAAAGTTACCGGTCTATGCGGCGGACTCGCCGAAACGATGAATGTAGATGCAACGTTGCTACGCTTGCTGGTTGTCATTACGACATTTTTCACTGGGGGTACGGTCATTTTCATCTACTTCCTGGCCGCGGTTGTCATTCCGAAAGAACCCGGCTTTGATCAGCCGCCATATGATCCTTATGCCGGCGGATATGGCCGCCAATCCTACAATAGCGGCGGTTGGCAGCCTCACAAACCTCACCACACAGGTCCGGCAGCCGGCAATTATAACGCAGCTCCGACTTACGATGCTGCCAAAACCAACAGCATTGATGAAATGATGAAAGACATCGAAAAGAAAGCTTTGCAAAGAGAAGTTGAAGAATTAAGAGCCAAAGTCGCTCGCTTTGAAACTACTAACGATACTATTAAAAAGGACGTGTAAACAATGGGAGTATTTACAAGAATGAAAGATATGACAAAAGCATCGATTCACGAGGTTTTGGACAAAATTGAAGATCCAATCGTTATGTTGAACCAGTACTTGCGCGACATGGAGCAAGAAATTGCACAAGCTGAAGTAACTGTAGCCAGACAAATCGCAAACGAGCGCAAGCTGAAACAACGTCTGGAAGAATCCGTACGTCTTGTTGCAGATCGTGAAGAAAAAGCGGCGGCAGCACTCAAAAACGGTCAAGAAGCAATCGCCCGCCAAGCTTTGGAAGAAAAACTGTACCATGAAGACAAAATCGTTGAGTACACGGACATGCACGCTGCATCCAAAGCTCAAGCTGATGAATTGACTCAGCAATTGCACGAAATGAAAGATGAATTCTACAAAATGCGCAACAAGCGCAACGAACTCGTAAGCCGTGCCCAACTGGCAAAAGCAAAGAAACAAATGGCTCAGGTTTCCTACAACGGTGTGATCGAAAGCGGAACTGCTTCCCGCGGCTTCCAGCGCATGGAAGAGAAAATCATGCAGATGGAAGTAGAAGCTGAAATCGCCCGCAAGCCTTATGTACCGGCAGGTTCCATTAGCAGCTACACACCGGTAGATGTGGCGAAACAAGCTAAAGTCGATGAGCAGTTGAACGCGCTCAAAGAGAAATTGAACGGCAGCACATCCGAGTAGTCTAAAGTTACCAAGACGAGAAGCTCCTCCTAGTGAGGGGCTTTTTCGCGTTCATTAGACCCTCGGGTATGAATTTTTTGAATATTGCCTCTTTGGTGCTTTAGACATACGCCTAGATCATACATAAAAAAAGCAGGCAGTTTATTTCCCGATTTCGCATCAACTACCTACTTCAAGACTATGTGGATGTCATACAATAGGACAACCACTATTTTACAGATCAATGAGATTAAGGTGTAATTTTTGACAAATTATCGAATTTTTCTACCACTTGGTACCTATCTCTATATCTAAGGGTCTATTACCGAGTATTGCTTTAGATATATGAATCATAAAAAAGTGTTATCAGAAAATTGAGGAAATAGGACGATTCCAAGCCGATCCGTTCGTAGGCTAAGATGAACTCATAAATCGATTTCCCGACATGCTTCGCGGAATCTCGATAAAGGCAAAGCCGGCGAAAGCCGGTGACGCAAAGCTATAGGGGCTAAAGTGCGATAGCGCGCAATGCCAGCCAGCTACCGAAAGATGACGGGAGTATGTCTATGTACATCCCCTCCTTTCGGCAAAGGCGGGGATTTTTTATTAAGGAGGTGGATGAGGTTTGAAGCTGGTGAACCTGAATACGGGAGAGATCCTGGCCGAGCAGGTGACAGAAGCCCGGACGTTTGTACGCAGACTGAAGGGACTTATGTTTACGAAAGCTTTGCCTCAGGCAGCCTGTCTTCACATTGAGCCCTGTCGTTCGATTCATACGTTCTTTATGAACTATGCGATTGATGTCCTGCATCTCGATCGTAACCACACAATTGTAGGGATTGAAAGCCGCGTAGTGCCAGGCCGCATAGGTGCGAACATAAAGAATACTGCATCAGTTGTCGAGCTGCCGGCGGGCAGCATAGCGCAGACACGTACGCAAATCGGACAAGCCGTCCAATTCCAGTAAATAAAAGGAGCGATTTTATTATGATGAACAAAATTAAAGGTCTTATCGTAGAAGAGCAAGGTCAAGGTATGACAGAGTATGGCTTGGTGCTTGGCGTTATCGCGGTAGGAGTGGTTGGTGTTCTGATTGCTCTGAGAGGTAAGATTCTAACCCTGTTTCAAAAAGTTAATAATGATCTCGGCAATGCAGTTGGTAACTCATAATAATTCCTTCTCTTATATGAAAGGTTTTTTATATCCAAGACATGCTTTATGAAGCATGGTAAGCATTCTTTAAAAGGAGCGATATTATGATGATGGGCAAAATTAAAGGTCTTATCGTAGAAGAGCAAGGTCAAGGTATGACAGAGTATGGCTTGGTGCTTGGCGTTATCGCGGTAGGAGTGGTTGGTGTTCTGATCGCTCTGAGAGGGAAGATTTTAACTCTGTTTGAAAAAGTTAATACTGATCTTGGTAATGCAATTAGTAACTCATAATTCCTTCGCTTATAAGAAGGGGTGTTGATATGATAGACAAATTTGCGAGTTTCTATGCGGATGAGAACGGGCAAGGCGCGGCAGAGTATAGTCTGGTTCTATCTTTGATTGCGATTGGTGTAATTACAATCATTCTAAGCTTCGATCAAACAATTGAATCGATCTATCAAAATGGTGTAGCTAAAATCAATAAAGTAATCACAGATAATGGACTTCTCAATTAGAGTAAACACCTAAAGCGCATACTGTTCGAAGCATAGCAAGCATTCAACCAAAAGGGTCTTACGTTTTTCGGAACGTTAGACCCTTTTTTAAAATCAGGTGTTCGGAGGCAGTCATGATTGTACTGGATGGCATACTAATTCTGATTCTTGCCGCTTGTGTTGTTACCGATCTTAAGTCTCGCAAAATATATAATCTTGTTACCTTTCCGGGCATTCTCCTGGCGTTTATCCTGCATGGCCTCATTGACGGGATAGGCGGCTTTGGAGATGCGGCGCTTGGATTTGCTGTAGGAGGGGGAATACTTTTGATTCCATATCTGCTAGGAGGAATGGGTGCTGGTGACGTGAAGCTGCTTGCGCTTGTCGGTGCTTTCAAAGGCATGACATTTGTACTGCTTACCTCCGTCTATATGGCGCTTATCGGCGGCGTGATCGCACTGGTACTCCTCCTATTACGGAAGCGCGTCCGCGAGATGTTGAAAAGAATTTTGTTCTCAATGCTGCTTTTAAGATATGGGGTGAAAATATCTCCGGCTCCGGATAATGATACCGTAACCTCTACGTATCCGTATGGGGTTGCCATTGCAGGCGGTTCGGTATTGAGTTTATGGCTTAAAGGATGGGGAATTGTATGATCAAAGACGAACGGGGACAGTCACTGACTGAGTTTGCCGTCATTCTTCCGATATTTCTACTACTTGTATGCGGCATATTCGATTTTGGGCGGATAATGTATGCCTATATGAATATGAACAATGCAGCTCAAGAAACAGTGAGGCTTGGAGGGCTCGGTAAAAAAGATGCGGATATGGCTGCTTTTGCTGCAAACTATGTCCATTTGGGTGATCCGAACAAATTAAAAGTTACAATCTCACCGAATGATACGGCGCGTCAACCCGGAGACTATGTCACCGTTAAATTGGAATATCCGCTTACATTTATGACCCCCGTCATCTCTAAGCTGCTTCCTGCTCCGACCGTTAAAGCAGCTTCGACGATAAGAGTTGAATAGGAGGCTAAGCATGAAACGCATCGTTATTCTTGAAAAGTTAAAACGCAGTATCGTACAGCAGGATGGAAACGTATCCGTTTTGGTTGCATTCGTCTTAGTAGTGTTAATGGGTATGACGGCTATTGTAGTAGATGGGGGCATGTTATATGCAGTCAAAATGCACATGCAGAAGACAGCAAATGCAACAGTCCTATCAGGCGCGCAAGAACTAACTGCCACTGAACAGAGTGTTCGCAGCGTAGCTGATCACGTGCTGCATGATCATGGAGAAAGCGCAAGTCTAGTCAAATTGTCCACTGCTATGAAAGACCGTACAACCGTTGTGCTGAAGAAAGACGTAGGTGTGCATCTCGCCAAAGTGATTGGTATTGACAAGATGCCGGTTAGTGTGAAAGCAACAGCGAAAATTGAGGCGATGGGAGCTGCGATGGGAGCTGCGCCAATCGGAATCGATGAATCGAAAGTGTTGGTATACGGTCAGGAGTATCGCCTCAAAGTTG
This sequence comes from Paenibacillus sedimenti, assembly GCF_014534655.1. Lineage (GTDB taxonomy): Bacteria > Bacillota > Bacilli > Paenibacillales > NBRC-103111 > Paenibacillus_E > Paenibacillus_E sedimenti. The sequence continues at coordinate 120,938 of NZ_JACVVD010000007.1, read as the reverse complement.
ACAATGATGAAGCGGTAAACGGTAACTTCGGGATTATTGCGCTTGGAGAGCATGCTGCCGGCGGCGCAAGTACATACGAGACCAATTTGGAATACGGCTTTAAAGGTATGCTTTCTGTAGGAGATATAGTCGAAACGAAAACAGGGAATGTGGCAGGGGATACTCGAAAAGCTGTACAAGCACGATTGGACCGAAGTCCTTATGCCGATGGAGATACAAGCCACCGTGATGATTCGCGGATTCTGCTTGTGCCGGTTTATAAAGCTTGTCCCCAAAATGCAGATAGTATTGAAGACTGCAAAAACTACCACGAGGATGGACAGCTTAAAAAGATCGCAATTACCGGATTCGCTTACTTCTATCTCACCGCCCCTATGGATTACAACAGCAAGGAAATCATAGGTAAATTTATAGAGCGCACGGGAACCGGATTTGTTAAACCAGGGGCCGTAAACCGCGGCGCATATGCTATCAAACTAACAGAGTAGGTGACAACGATGAGATCAAAAATTATTTTATTTGCGGCACTCATAATGGGACTTATAACGACGTTTTTATTTTTCAATTACATGAAGCAGTACGATCAAGCAACGACAGTCAATGAGAATATGGTCGATGTAGTCGTCGCCAAGCAGCAAATCAAGCGAAATCAGAAATTGCAAGCCGATATGCTGGAGATTAAGCAAGTACCATTGCTCGGCGTTCACCCGCAGGCCATCAAATCCATCCAGGGAGCGGATGGCAAATTTGCAGACGCAACGATTGAGACTGGAGAGGTTCTACTCAGCCATCGCGTGAAGACAAGCAAAGATGAATCGGCAATTGTAGCTAAGAAAGTACAGAATGGATTCCGTGCGGTTTCGGTCGGGATCAATCTGGTGCAGTCTGTATCGAACCTCATTGAACCTGATGACTACGTGGATGTGATTGTCACGATTCCTCCCAAGGAAGGAAATGATAAGCAGATCGAAGCATCCACCATGCTGCTTGAAAAAATCCGTGTGCTGGCCGTCGGCCGGCGAATGGTCGAAGTCGATGATCAACATCCATATGCGGAGTACACATCCGTAACGCTGGAAGTTAAGCCGGAAGATGTTCCGAAGATTATTAACGCAGATGATCGTTTCAATGTTAGCCTGGCGTTGCATAGCAGGGTTGTTCCTGAAGCAGCCAAGAAATGAGACGAGTAGGTACTAACGCAATTGAATGGAAGGAGGCATGTAACATGTCCGTTGAAGAAAAAGCATTCACAGAGCAGGTACGAAATAAGCGCGGCGAGATGATCGCAATCTGCAGCGCGAAAGGTGGTATCGGTAAAACGGCGATGGCCGTCAATCTTGCGGTTGCGCTCTCAAAGAACAATACCAAGAGCAGCAATAGTCAGATCTGCATTATGGATGCAGACTTCCAGTTCGGTGATGTGGGTCTGTCTATGGACTTGCATCCCACGTTCACCATTAAGGATGTGATGGAAAGCATAGATACGATGGATAAGCATACGCTCTCGAGTTATCTCATTAAACATAGCAGCGGGGTGAAAATACTGGCGGCGCCGGATCGCCCCGAATACGCAGACCTTGTTTTCCCGGACCGCCTGGACAAGGTTTGCGATTTGCTGCTTTCTGGGCATGACTACGTTATTGTAGATACGCCTTCAGGTTTTACGGATAAAACCTTACAAATTATTGAGAAAGCCGATTCTGTCTTCATGGTGACTACGCTGGAAATGGCGGCGATAAAAAGCACGAAGCTGATGCTGGAGACGCTCATTTTGCTAGGGCTCCGCGATAAAATAAAGCTGCTCGTCAACCGCTCTACGATGGACAGCGTCATCAAAGCTTCCGATGTGCCGGACTTTCTTGGCGAAGATATGCCTTACTACGTGCCGAACGAATGGGAAGTGGTGAGCCAGTCGCTTAATAGCGGGGTACCTTTTGTCCTGAAAAATGGGAAGACCGACATTGCCAAAGCGGTATGTAAAATTGCCGAGCAGCTCATACAACGACGTGAAATCAGTGTATTCCAACCGAAGCAGACATCGTTCATTCAATCGATTATTCAGCGGGCGCTAGGTGGCCATTCCTCTACGTTATAGCAATAATGACACCATCAGGAGGTGCTAAGTATGAGTTTACTTGAAAAACTGCAGGCGAAAAACGGATATCAGCATACTGAAGCGACGGAAGAGGAGCCTCAGGAAGCTGCCGCTGCGATCAAGCCGGAGAAGAAAGACCTGATCTCTACATTTCGCCGTATTCGCGGAACCGAGCAACCGCAAAAAGAGCAGCGCGAGCAGCTTAACAAGCAGCATGAGCTGAAAAACCGGTTATATAAACAGATCTTCAATGAGCTGAAAGATGATAATGTCGAAGAAATCATACCGAAGCTTGACGCCATGGCTGTTGAAATTATGAAAGAGGATGAGTCGTTCCGCGGCAAAGTGGATCGCAAGAAAGTCATTGATGAGCTTGCCAATGATTTGACCGGCTTCGGACCGATCAATCCGCTTCTGCTTGATCCTGAAGTAACGGAAGTCATGGTGAACGGACCCAATCAGGTTTATGTGGAGCGCAAGGGTAAAGTTGAATTGACCTACGTGCAGTTTCGCGATGACGAGCATGTGATGAACATTATTGAAAAAATTGTCGCCCCCATTGGCCGGCGGATCGATGAAAGTTCCCCGATGGTTGATGCGCGGTTGCCGGATGGCTCCCGTGTTAACGCGATTATTCCTCCGCTTGCGCTGAACGGACCGACAATTACAATTCGTAAGTTCTCGAAAGATCCTTATAAAATCGATGACTTGATCAATTTCGGCACCGTTTCGCGTGAAATGGCCATTTTCCTGGAGGCGTGCGTGAAGGCGAAGCTGAACATTTTTGTCAGCGGAGGTACGGGTTCAGGTAAAACAACGACACTCAATGTACTCTCGTCCTTCATTCCAAGCGATGAACGTATCATTACCATTGAAGATGCGGCCGAATTGCAGTTGTGGCAGGATCACGTCATTTCGCTGGAATCGAGACCTGCGAACATCGAAGGCAAAGGCGCTATTACAATCCGTGACCTGGTGAAGAACTCACTGCGGATGCGTCCTGAGCGGATTGTAATCGGTGAGGTGCGGAGCGGCGAGGCGCTGGATATGCTGCAGGCCATGAACACGGGCCACGACGGCTCGCTCGCCACAGGCCACTCCAACAGTCCGCGCGATATGATCGCGCGTCTGGAGACCATGGTGCTGATGGCGGGAATTGAATTGCCGGTCAAAGCGATCAGAGAACAGATTGCGGGTGCAATTGATCTGATTATTCAGCAATCACGTTTGAAAGACGGTTCGCGTAAAATAACGAACATTACGGAAGTCCTGGGGATGGAAGGCGACGTCATTGTGCTTCAGGATATTTTCGCATTCGAGCAGTATGGAGTGGATGATAACGGCAAAGTCATCGGCAAGCTCCTCCCGACAGGGGTAAGGCCGAGGTTCTACGACCGGCTGGAGTCCTCGGGCATTCATATTCCATCTTCGGTATTTATTGAAGAGGGGTGGCCGAATTGATCTGGATGTTGACCGCAATGGTCATGCTGACGGCGCTTTTGTTTTTTACTGCAATCTTTCAGGGGTTATTTAATACGAACCGCCAGATCAACCGCAGAATGAAGAAATTTCTCGATCTGAATGACAAGAAGAAGCTTGGAAAAAAGAGGTTCAACTTTATCGTTCAGATGCAGGTATACCGCCAGCAGATGAAAGAGAGGGTGTTGACCAAGAAAAAAAGCGACAAGCTGGAGCAGATGATTTTGCGCTCCGGCGTGGCTATGGCACCGGAAGAGTATGTGATGTTTCAATGGATCGCTGCGCTGCTGCTGGGAGTTCTACTGTTTGTGATTAAGAATAACATGGCTATCGTCATTTTCGGATTTGTAATTGGATTCATGTTGCCAAGATTCTGGATCAAGAAGAAAACGCGGGAGCGTATGAAGAAGTTTAATGACGGGTTGGAAGACATGATTATGACAGTCATTGGTTCTCTTCGAGCGGGATTTAGTTTTGCACAGGCGCTAAAGACGGTCGTCGATGAATCCGATGCGCCGATTAGAGATGAGATCGAACTGCTGCTTAAGGAAATGCAGTACGGCACAAGCATGGAAGAAGCGCTTGAGCACTTGAAGGAACGGATGCCAAGTGAAGATTTGGACTTGTTGGTTCAAGCGGTCTTGATCCAGCGGCAGGTGGGCGGGAATCTTGCCCTTGTTCTTGAGACAATTGTACACACGATTCGCGACCGCAACAAAATTCAACGTCAAATCAAGACATTAACCGCACAGGGAAGGATTTCAGGATGGGTTATCGGGCTCTTGCCATTCGGACTTTCCGTCGCTCTGTATTTAATTGAGCCCAGTTACATCGGAGCGCTGTTCACCCATCAGATTGGGCTTATGCTGGTAGGCGGCGCCAGCATATCTATGATCATTGGGCTGTTCCTGATTCGCAAAATGACGACGATTGAGGTGTAGCCCGTACGATGATGTATGTTACTTTTTTCATTACGTTTCTGCTGCTTATCCAATTTGTCTTATCGTTTAAAAAGGAAAAAAACGATAAGGTTAAGCGCCGTTTATCCATGATCACCGATAAGGAAGCTGCAGGCCGGATTATCGAGGAAGAAGAGAAGAAAGAGATGTCTGCGTTACAGCGCGTATTCCGCAGGATGTGGCTGCGCATGAAGCGCCGGTTTGAGCGTAAAAGCGGGATGCGGGATACGGGGATTGAACTGAAGCTGCTGCAGGCCGGCAATCCTTTTGGCATGGGACCGTTCGAGTATCGGCTGCTGCAGATTGTGATGATGATTGCGCTGCCTTTCATCGGCGTGTTCTACAGCTTGTTGGTTAAGCCGGACATCGGCGGCATGCTGTTTGGCGGATTGATCGGGTTCCTGATCGGCCTTGTGCTGCCATCGTATTATTTGGGCTTAAAGACGAAACAGCGCAGTAAGAAAGGGCTCCGTGAGCTGCCTGATACCCTCGATCTGCTTACGGTCAGCTTGGAAGCAGGGCTGGGATTTGACGCCGCACTGAATAAACTTGTTTCGAAGTCGGAAGGCGTTCTTGCTCAGGAGTTCCACCGCTGTCTCGAAGAAATCCGCCTCGGCAAAACGCGTCGTGAAGCGCTGCTCGGGGTGCGCGACCGTCTGGTCATCGAAGAATTGCGCGTGCTGATCAGCTCCATTCTCCAGGCGGAGAAGCTAGGCATCGGCATGGTCCAAGTACTGCGCGTTCAGTCGCAGGAAGTGCGCGAACAACGCAAACAGCGGGCGGAAGAAGCCGCAATGAAAGCGCCGATTAAGATGCTGTTCCCGCTGGTTTTATTTATTTTCCCAAGCTTGTTCATCGTCCTGCTCGGACCTGCATTGATTCAGTTTATGACAGCGTTTGGCGGGTAGTAAGTTGGCATCATTGCAGTTAGCGCAGTATTAAAGGCAGCCCTCATGAGGGCTGCCTTTAATGATTCTAGAGCCGTGATACGGCGAATATTATATTGAAACTAAACGGCCGCCTTCCGCCCAATATGGTCCTCCAGCCAACCGCTCAGTTGACGAAGGCCGTCGATCGTGAAATGCATCGTATGCTTCACTTGGTTGTCGCCGTTCATTTCGATCAGCAGTTTGTTCTCGCTTTCGGTGCAGACCACGGTGAACGTCGCCGTCTCTCCGTTGATTTCCTCCTGCCAATTGCACATAATACTGCTGACAAAGCTTTTCAAGTTTCCATTCCCCCTTGGCGAATTTAATGCTATTGTGTTTTCGCAGGCATTCGACGGAGCGGCATGTTCTACGGAATTTTGACCTTCCTGCATCACGCTCTCGCTTACGGATGCCGCTTCTAACAAAGGTTTCTCTGAGTTCTGAGCGTCCATTGCTTCTTCGCGGTTCGGCTCCATCGCCACTTCCGGCGAAGTGTCCGCTATAAGCTCAGCAGTACCTGTCGATACGGCCGCTTCGCCTTTCAGGCTCATAGAAGGTTCCGTGTTCTTGCGGATGATCTCCAATACCTGATTGGTTTTAAACGGCTTCATTACGTACCCCTTGGCTCCAACTTCTATCGCCTCTAGTATGGATTCCTGTTGATTGGCGGCGGTACATACCAGAATCACGGCATCGGCATCGAGCTTTAAGATCTCTTTTATGGCCTCAATACCGCCCATCTCTGGCATGTTGATATCCATCATGACCACGTCCGGCTGCAGTTCTTCGTATTGCCGGATCGCCTCACGGCCGTTGCTCGCTTCTCCGGCCACCTCAAACCCGTTCTGCTTCAAGCAATCGGCCAACATTTTACGCATGAACTGCGTGTCGTCCACAATAAGAATCTTGAGCGCCATAACCTTTTTCTCTCCTTTATGTCGATTTGCCAATTCCGTTTATTGCTTTAACAATGTCTTCAGCAATGGTCAACCCTTCCCGTGCTTTCCACAACCCATCATAAAGCATCGGCTTGAAGCCGGTTTTTTCTAAATGCCGTTCCAGCTCGGACATCGGCGGGTTTTGGAGCAGCAACTGATGTAGGGGCTCGTCCACTTCCAACACCTCGTGAACAGCAGTAAAACCTTGCATCCCCGTTTGGTCGCATAACCGGCATCCGGCGCCACGGGTCACGGTTATTTTCCCATCGATTTTCGCCTTCAGGAATGTACGGAAATTCCCTTTAGGCTGCTTTGGGTCGTTATCCTCTAGCAAGCCATGGGTTTCAAAAAGCCGTATTTCTTCAGCGGTAGCCGCTATGGATTGACGGCATTGATGACAAATCCGCCGTACCAATCGCTGGGAAACGATGCAGGATAAAGAAGACGCCAACCGGTATGAGTCAATGCCCCAGCCACGCAGCCGATCGATCGTTTGAAGCACATGGCTGCCGTGTACGGCCCCGAGAACCAACCGTCCGCTCAGTGCCGCCCGCACCGCCATCTCGGCCGTTTCCGCGTCCCTAATGTCACCGATCATAATGATATTCGGATCCTGCTGCAGCACCGACCGTAACGCGGAGGCAAAAGTCAATCCGATCCGTTCGTTGACCTCCACCTGCGTCGTGCCCAAGATTCTGCGCTCCATGGGATCTTCTACGGTCAATATCCGCTGATCTTCTCCAATCAAATGATGTAACGCCGCATACAACGTAGTCGTTTTCCCGCTTCCGCATGGCCCCGAAATGAGGACAAGTCCACCGCCAGGGCGGCGAAGTTCACGTTCAAACTGTTGTGCATGGTCTTCCCTGAAGGCAAGCTCCGTCATCTTCAACCGTTTCGCGGAGGGGTCCATAACACGGATTACGACACTTTCACCGTTTACAGTCGGTATTGTGGAAACGCGGTATTCCACTGCAACACCGCGGATCTTGATTTCCATATGACCTTCCTGCGGCAGCCTTCGCTCGGCAGGATCTAGCCCGGCTTGATGCTTAATCCGGTTGATCAACGCCACCCGCATGATAGAAGGAATGGTCCTCTGCTCCTTTAGTTCGGTCCCGATCCTGTACTTCACAACGAGCCCATGTTCCTGCGGATCGAGGTGAATTCTGACGGCCTGCTGCTCCATTGCGGAACCTAGGATTTCGGTCAGCACTTGAACCGATTCAGTCAACCCGTATTGTCGGATAATCCCTTCCTCCACCTCGGTGCGGGTAGCTAGAAACGGCTGAACGATCATTCCGGTTTGGATCTGAATTTCTTGAATCGCCCCTTCATTTAGCGGGTCCGCCATGGCGACTTTAAGTTTTTTATTTTTACACTCGATGGGGATCAGACCGTACTTTCGTGCAACCGACTCATCGATAAGTCTAACGGCTTCCAGATCATAGGGGGCATCCGTCAAATTCACGGCCGGTATACCCAACTGAAACTCCAACACTTCAACCAGCTGCCGTTCGTTGATGAACCCGTGCTCGATTAAAATTTCCCCGATTTTTTTCGCTGTATGTGCCTGTTCCTTGAGCGCTTGGCCGAGCTGCTCCTCCGTTATCAGACCATTCATGACCAGAAGTTCACCGACGCGCATAAGGTCCCCCTTTCGCCATTCTAGAACAGCAAAAAGCCAACTGGCTTTGGCAACCCGGCTATCGTACCATCGCTTCTTCGGATGGTGTAGACCCGTGGCTTTGCGTCCCCGGCTTTCGCACGGGTTTGCCGTTTTCGTTCCATTGGCTTCTTTGACGATTTCTGACAAATGCTAACCTCTTATACTACGATTCTACAGAATCGGACACAAGTTTGGGATAGTGCAAATAAACCATTTTACAAGGTCATGTTTCCTAGGTATTTACGGTTATGTCCGGGTGAAAATAAGTCGTAATACTACTACGGAGTAGGTCATGAGTCGGTGTTCGAGATATAAACTTCATTAATCAAGCAACAAACCCTTTAAAGCGCAAGACTAAAATAATATAAAGAGAGACGGACACCCATATGAAAAGAATAAAATAGATAACCAATTTCCGAGCTATGAATAGGGTAGAGCCAGAATTCTTATTTACGCGTATCAAAGCCTGGTCTATATGTTTCCCTAGAAAAATAAAAAGGGGGAAGATAGTTAAAAAATATCGCATAAATCCGTGGGAAGGGAAATTATTAGCCTGTTTCAAAATGGAAGAAAGCGGCATCAGAATTAATCCGAATGTATAAACAAACTCAGACCAAGGGACGGCGGTACCTTTTTGCTGCTTCCGAATCGTTGTTATTAAATAACTGAGAAAGATCAAAAACAATATCAAGTGAAAGATGCTAATTGGTTCAATTTGACCTGCTTGTATTGAAGAAACAATATCCTGATAGATAGGAGAAAAGGGAAGGGTTGAGTAACGTCCGTAATGAGGAGCCATTACCTTTAAAAACAACAAAGGCTCTCCTTTAGTCAACCAAAGATAAACCGGATAGGAGGCAAACATCAGGCTGCTCAAAGCCGCCCAGATGAAATCCTTCGCATCCAATTTCCGGCGGATCAATCTTTCCGCGAAAAAAGCCAGAGGGATCCATACCCCAACGATTCTGGTGAGGGCGGCCAGTCCTCCGATGAAATAGGCGGCGCCTCTTTTATCATTTCCCCAGAACCGGAAAGCCAACAAAGCCAGAAACAAAAAGAAGCTTTCCGTATAAAAGGCGCTGAAAAAATAAGAGGATGGGAAAAATATGAGCACGGAAAGCGTCAAAACCCGAACTCTCTCACTAAGCCCTCTCTTTTCCATTAATTGATATAACAGCCACAGTGAACATACAAAAAAGATGTTAGATAAAACAAAGCCGCTCCAATAAACGTCTATCCCGGTCAGACCGACAAATACCCTGACGAGCAGCGGAAAGAGCGGAAAAAAAGCGGTTAACCGGTCCTCCGTATATCCTTCCAGAGCGATTTGCGCATAATTATAGGAATCGTAAATAATAAAGCGGTCTAAAACAGGGTTATCCAATTGCAGCTGGTTATCCGCATAATGAATCCGATCGGGCTGGCCGATCGACAAAAACCCGAACATGATCAATCGACTTACGGCAAAAAGCAAAAGAATGGTTTTGAGCGCTTTCATTGATAAAATCTCCATAAATCCCACACCTGGCCGAAGCTTCCTGTAAAATCAGATTTGCCCAATTGCTGTTTCACTTCATCAAGTTCAACTGCCGATAAGGAATTAACGGTTTTCTTCGAGTCCGGAGTCTGGAGAATCAGGAAGTCAGGCCGGTCCGACTGAATGACATCCATTAAATATCCGGATCGGAAGCCGTTCACGGAACGTTCGAACGCGGTCCACTGGTGAATACCTTTGGTCGATTCCAATATAAACGGATCAAATCGGCCGTCTGCGAGAACATCCCCGCCTCTGAACATCACATATCCGGATGTGCCGTAATTGGATAGTACTTTTGGCCTGCCGCTGGACTTATTTTTTTGTAGAATGTAGCTCATCTCTTCGACCGGATATTTGGTCAGGGGTTGTTTGTATTCCGTAAACATGTCCGCCAAAAAGTTTAACAGCAAGCCCGCCATAATCAGGGGAAGGATAAATTTTAAACCGATGTAAGGTTCTAAACTCCGAAACACTTTCGACCATTTAAATCGATCAACAACAACGGCCATATAGTACGGGAGAAACAGGGCCAAGAATAAAAATTGTTTGTAACTGGCAAGACCGAGATACATCATTCCGATAAAAAGCATGAAGCGGAACGGCCGTCGTTTGAGGCTGAACATGGCGGACACCACAAATGCAACCAAAATCATAAAAGCGATGTAATTGCTTGAATAAGAAATGGGCTTCCATTCTTCGATGATTTGCGTAAAGGGGCTATTACTTAATGTTAGAAAATAGGTTAAGCTCTTTAACCCGCCGAAATTGGCAAGCCCGCCAACGATCATGCAGCTCAAAGCGATTAGATCATACCGGTTTAACTTTTTCTCCCATACTCTTTCCAATACTTGCATCATAAAAATTACGGCGATAACCGCCCATACGCCTGTATGAACGTTAGCGAGAATCAAGGATAGCAAGCCGAGAACTCCGGCTTTTTTCACCGTAGCATCCATAGAGAGCCGCCTGAGCCAAACAACGAACCAAACAACAAAACCCGCAGAAATCATTTGCGGGCGAATTTTAAAGTATGCCAAATAAATGTAGAACATGAACAGAGGAAGCGCGACATAAACCAAAAAAGGGTGCATCCGGGGGAGATCCATCTCTTGTCTTGAGATCTCCATCAATCGATACAGCCCCCAAGCCAGAATGAAAACCGACAGTAACGTGAATAGATGAACGCCTTTCCATCCCCACATACCATACAAGCCTCCGACGATCCACTGGAAACCGACTTCATGAGGCACATAGGACAGGTTGTCACCTGCAAACGTATGGATCGCCGTATCAATGATCTTGCCCTGCGCGATCATTTCCTTTCCAACTTCAATATGCCAGAACGTATCGGGGTCTTTTCGGGATGAATTGGCATCCATGAAAATAAACACGACAAGAAAGATGGCAGCATAGAGAGAGAATATGATTCTTTGAAACTTTACCTGGTTGGCATTCATCGTTGCTGGCTCCTTCTATCCAAGTTACAACTTTTGGCCGATTGCCATAATGGAAACGCCGAAAGGCAGTTTTCCGTGCTTCAGGATATGTCTTTCACTGGACATTACGCTCATAAGCAGATGATTAAGGAATGGGGAAGGCATGGATAAGTCATCCGTTTTATGAAGAAAACGGAGCTTCTTATGTAAAAGCCGAACGAGTGCAATCATCGGAAACAGCCAAGTATTAAAATAGCTCGCATACTTCGGATGAAGGTTGCAATGACGCATTTTCCGATCCAATTGGTTCAATCGGTACCTTCTTTTATGATGATGGGACTCATCGTGGCTGCTCCATAAAAAAGAGAACGCAGGGACTGTGATGAGCAGATGACCTCCAGATTTTAACTTTGCAGCGAGTGAGGAGAGTGCTCCCATATCATCTTCAATATGCTCAAGCACATCCAGGAGGACGATGAGATCGAATGATTCGTCGGAAAAAGGAATCTCATCCGGCAAACTGCCGATATAAACGGCTTTTCCGCTCTTGGATCTTGCAATTTCAGCTGCCTCCGGCTCCATTTCGAGCCCGGTTACATCACAACCCAGACTGGACAGCAGATCAAGGTTGCCACCGGTTCCGCAGCCGGCATCGAGAATTTGAGAATGGGGCCCGAGTGACTGCACTTTTGTTCGCAATACGGTCTCAATAATATTACGCCGGCTGACAAACCACCAGTGCTCATGCTCCAGACGGTTCATTTTCCAATAGATGGTTTGCTCCACTTATTTGACTCCTTCCAGCCGGGGCATATCTTTGCTTTCTTCGAGGCCGATCATGTCCCGGACGAAATATAAAGGACGACGTTTCGATTCGTTGTAGATCCGCCCGATATATTCCCCGATAATGCCCAAAGTCGTAAGCTGGACGCCGCCGAGAAACAGAACGGCAACCATCAATGAAGGGTAACCGGGTACCGAATTGCCATTCAATAAAGTCGTGATAAACAAATAGCAGGCAAACATGATGGCGAAAAATGAGATGGCAAATCCCAAATAAGTCGCTGCTTGCAGCGGCATGAAACTGAAGGAAGTGATTCCTTCTATGGCGAAATTCCACAGCTTCCAGTAGTTGAACTTGGTTTTACCGGCAAATCTGGGCTCCCTCCGGTAGGAAATACTTGTCTGGCGGAATCCGACCCAACTGAAAAGCCCCTTCATGAATCGATGCTGCTCGCGAAGTTCTTTTAAAGCGTTTATTACCTTTCTGGACATTAATCGGAAATCGCCCGTATCCTGGGGAATAGGGATAGGTGTCATCCTTTTAATAAATCTGTAAAATAAATGCGCCGTGAATTTCTTCATTGAACTTTCCCCATCCCGCTTCGTACGGGTTGCATAGACCACGTCATAGCCTTCTTCCCATTTGGCCAATAGTTCAGGGATCACTTCCGGCGGATCCTGCAAATCCGCGTCGATCGGAATAACGGCTTCACCGCGGCATTTGTCGAGGCCGGCCGTTAATGCGATCTCTTTCCCGAAATTACGGGAAAGATCAATGATTTTAATATGATGATCCTTCTCGCAAATACTGTGGAGCTGGTCCAAAGTATCGTCCTTGCTTCCGTCATTGATGAAGACCACTTCATAACTGTAATTGGTTTGATTCATAACGCGTGTGATTCTAAAGTAAAATTCCATGATGTTGGAGCTCTCGTTAAAAACAGGAACAATGATTGAAACCAGAGGTTCTTTCACCGTTTTTCTCATATAACCAACCCCGCTTTTCATCATGTTATGGGCAATAAAAAATACCCCTTTTACCAAAAAGGGGCACAAGCACTCCCGCACCTTGGTAACTGGCTGGCATAGTGTCTTCTTGGCACCTTAGCCCCTGTAGCTTTGCGTCACCGGCTTTGACCGGGTTTGCCTTTTTCAATTTTTGCGAAGATAATCGTTCGAATTGTAATATAGTCCTATCATAATGCATGTCAGATTATCGCAATATCCGACAGAAAGATCATTTTGGAAGATACCCTGCTATAGTATTAAGAACTAGTTGTACCTGAAATGAATAGATCGTGAGATGTAGCCTAGAGATCCGGGAAGCAACCGAACTCATACCAAAGTCATAAGGAATAAGAATGAAAACGGGCTTTTTCATTTTAGACATCAAATCTTTTGCTTCTACAAATTTCCCGGGAAATATTGACATATGTTGTTCGATGACGTCGATATAACGTAATAGTTGTGAGCCTGCCTCCCATCGTTTACCATAAAGGTAATGATCAACGGGAGGACGGGTTGCTATGCCTGATGTGTTACAAATAGGGCCGCTGCAGCTGCAGGGACGATTGCTCGCACTGCTGCTTGCTTGCATCATAGGCTTTTGGCTGATTCGCAGACAGGGACGCCGTATACTGAGGTCACAAGGTGTGAATGATCCAGCCAAGTATCCCATTGATGATATCATTTTCAATGGCGGCATCATCGTCATGCTCACCTGGAAGCTAGGCGTCATCCTAACGCAGCCATCTTTGTTATGGACGCAGCCTGCCAAGCTTCTGATGGTGTCCGGTTCAAGCATGGAGATGCTGCTTGGATTGATGCTGGCAATCATCTACGCCTTCTTTCAATTACGAAAGCATCAAATACCTCTCATCCTGCTGTTGGATGTTCTATCATGCGGGATCACTGCGGCTGCCTTTATCTACTGTGCGCTGATTCCGGAATATGGTCAGCCGACCTCGCTGCCTTGGGGCATTGGCATTGAGGGTACGAGCAGCCGTTTTCACCCGCATAACGGGTATTTCGCCTTATTGCTGGCCCCTCTGCTCATTTGGCAGCAGCTTATCCAGCCTAGAAGATCGTCCCTGGAGCAGGGCAAACTCCTTCAGACTTCACTGCTTTACGTGGGCGCAGCAGGAATGTTAGCCAGCTTCTTTGACGACGCTATACCAACCGCGGTCTATCTGAGCTGGCCGCAGCTTTTGTTCCTTTTTATGCTTGTCATTGGAATGCTTCTCCCACGATTGGCACATAATACAAGCAGAAGGGAGCTGAGCCAAATGAGCCAAAATGATTCCAAAGAGCAAATCAAACAAGCACAGCAAAACAAAGAGCGTCAAAATAGCTCGTCTACCTCAGGCAAAGAAGGCTTTGTCGATAAAAAACTGGACGGTCCGAACCGACCTTCCACATAAGCAAGGCTTATTGAAGAAAGTTTTCCTCTGGAAAACTCTTAGGAGGAACACCATGAGCGACCAAAATCAGAGCGAACAGTCCAAGTCTGCTCAGGAACAAGGCGATCTGGATCCATACGAGATCAACTTCCTTCCGCAATTCGAGCAAGGACGCGGTCCGCATCAGCCCTTTGTGAATGAGCATGGCGTCGTCATCGGCGATCATGTCTATGAATCGGAGAACTCACCTCTCGTTCAGTGGACCGAGAACACCGACCCCTTTGTCATGGCTGGCGATAAGTGGGTTCATCCCTACAAGGACATCGGATTTCAAACCGCTGAGAATAGGAACATTTTTGAGAAGGGCATACCGCCGCAAGGCGGGACATTCATGCATCCGGATAAAGATGTCGCTTACGAGTACGATCTGGGACAATCGGATCCGGGCAGAGCGGCCATCGATAAGCCAAAGGATGAGGCGGAAGCATAGCTTTCGTCTTATTCCTTTTTGGGGGCGGGTACTTTGCGCTTTGCTTTCCTGGCAGACGGATGTATAATAATGATAAAGATTACGTTTTACTATTAACTATAAAATCCTAAGGGGTGGAACATATGGCAATGTCTTTTGATTCTTACATGAAAGATATGGTTAAACCAATGAGAGAGGATTTGACTCGTATTGGTATCACGGAGCTGCTGACGCCGGAGCAAGTCGATCAAGCAATTGAAAGCTCCAAAGATGGCACAATGCTGCTTGTTATCAACTCTGTTTGCGGTTGCGCGGCAGGTCAATGCCGTCCAGGCGTGGCCAAAGCGCTGCAAAATGACGTATTGCCTACGTACACATACACGGTGTTCGCCGGTCAAGAGAAGGATGCAACGGCAAAAGCGCGCGAATATTTGGCGCCATACCCGCCATCTTCACCATCGATCGCACTTTTCAAAAACGGTGAATTGGTTCACTTCATTCAACGCCACCAAATCGAAGACCGCTCTGCCGATATGATCGCCGGCGACTTGATCGGCGCTTTTAACGAATATTGCAAATAAGCTTCAGCTTCAATAAGGCCCGCATTGCAGCACTGGCAAAGCGGGCTTTTTGCTCATGAAAAAGCGCCTTTGAATTTTCAACGGCTTAAGTCTATACTATCCTTAAAGAACGTGATTGTTAGATTACGAGAGAAAAGGTGGAGAGATGCATGAGCCTGCAACAGGAAATTATCGCAAAGCTCGGCGTGAAGCCGGAAATTGATGTCGAGGCGGAGATTCGCAAACGTGTGGATTTTCTTAAGGATTATGTACGAAAAGCCAATGCCAAGGGCCTGCTGATCGCGATCAGCGGAGGCATCGACAGCGCCGTAACAACGGGTCTGTGCAAGAAGGCGACGGATGAATTGACCGCAGAAACCGGAACCGAATACAAAACCGTCGGCGTGTTCCAGCCATACGGCGAGCAAGTCGATATTGAAGATAGCTACGCGGTAGCCAAAGCCTTCGATTTGAAGGAACAAATCGAAAACAACATCCAGGAAGCCGTCGACGAAATTGCGCTTGAAGTCGAATACGGGCTTAAGCATATCGGTGTTCACCAGCATGTCAGCCGCGGCGGCAAAGGCAACATTAAAGCGCGGACGCGGATGGTCATGCAGTATGCGCTCGCTTTTGAACTCGGGCTGATCGTTGTCGGCACGGACCACGCGTCTGAAGCCATCACCGGCTTCTTTACCAAGTATGGCGACGGTGCGGTCGATATCACTCCGCTGAGCACGCTGAACAAGCGCCAAGTGCGCATGTTAGCGGCGAAGCTGGGCGTTCCGCAAAGCGTTCTCGATAAGGCGCCGACAGCCGGACTGTGGGAAGGCCAAACCGACGAGAATGAGCTGGGCATTACATACAACGACAACAGCGACTACCTGGAAGGAAAGCAAATCGATCCGGCCGTTCAAGAGAAGCTGGAGAAGCAATATTTGAAAACGGAGCACAAACGTGCGCCGATTCCAGGTATTTAACCGCATAAATAATAAAGAGGCTGAAAGATTCTCTCGACAAGAGAGGCTTTCAGCCTTTATTCGTTGCGTCTAACTAGCACCAAACTGCAAAACATACAGTTCATTTCAGTGAAAAAAACCAATAACTGCTTAAGGTACCCGATGCCCTCTGGACTTCTCATAAAGCAAATACCACTCTTCGCGGCTCATCAACTCGGATTGGCGAACTGCGTCTTGGCAGGCGAGAACGCGCGCTGCGGATGAAGTGCCGATGACCGGCTGAATGTAAGCCGGATGTTTCATCAACCAGCCGAGAATGATCGCTTCCGGCGTCGTTTCTTTCTCGTTTGCCAATCGCTGAACAAGAGCAGCCGTTTCCTTAACGGCGTCACTGGCATCATCCAAGCTCTGACCGCTATATTTCCCTTGCGCCAGCGGACCCCATGCCTGAATTTGAATATCCTCCATTTGGCAGTGCTCCATAATGCCATCGGCGAAATTAACGCCAACGCCTTCCTTGCGATTGACGAGGATGCCTTGATCCAGCCAATCCGTGCGAGCAAGGCTCATCTCCAGTTGATTAACGACGAGAGGCTCGGCGATCGATCGTTGCAGGAAGCGGATTTGCGATGCGGTCATATTGGACACGCCGAAGTGACGCACTTTACCGGCTGATCTCAGCACGTTGAACGCTTCCGCGACCTCGTCCGGTTCCATCAGCGGATCAGGGCGATGCAGCAGAAGCACATCGATATGTTCGACGCCAAGGCGTTCGAGAATACCGTCCACCGAGCCCACGATGTGGCTCTTGGAGAAATCATACCGCTGCGCCAAGACACCGTCCGTCAGCCGGATCCCACACTTCGACTGAAGCACAATTTGATCGCGAAGATCGGGTCTGTTTTTCAGAATTTGTCCGAAAACACTTTCGGATTTGCCCATTTTATAAATGTCGGCATGGTCAAACATCGTGATTCCAATTGAAAGAGCCGCCTCCACAGCAGCCTCTGCAATGATATAATCTTCCTTTGTTAATGGATCATGGTTCCAATTACCACCAATCCCCATACATCCGAACACCAATCGGCTGTCCGAAATTCCACGCTTTGCAAGCGGCATTGCTTTCATAAGGTTTGCCTCCCAGCATTTATGAGTTAAGCCTATTATACCTGCTCAAGAAGCCTGACATAAGAACTGAAATAAGGTTCACTTACTTACCTCGGGGTAACGAAGGCGCAATCCTATTTTGAAATTTAGGGCGTAGACCTTGACCACCCATCGAGAATCCTGTACATTGTTGGCAAAACGATGTACGCAAAGTGAGGCTGGCACGCGGATGATTATCGGAATCGGAACAGACTTGGTTGAAATCGCACGAATGCGCAAAATGCTTGCAGGCTCGACTGCGGCGCGGTTCCTGGAGCGGATTTTGACGCCTCAGGAACGGGAGTTGGCTGAGCAGAGGAGAGGTCGTCTTGCGGAATTCGCCGCGGGACGCTTTGCGGCAAAAGAGGCGATTGTAAAGGCGATAGGCTGCGGAATCGGCAAGCAAATCGGCTTTCAAGACGTCGAGGTGCTGCCGGATCCGCTCGGCAAACCGGTATGCCGTGTAGCGGAGGCGGCGCTGGAGCGGGCAGGCCTAAACGGCAGCAACCACCGCATCCATATCAGTATCACGCATACGGATTCGATGGCTGCCGCCTATGCCATTGTGGAGCAGCTCTAGGCAGCTTTTCCGCTAGAGCTTTGCGTCTCAAAGTACGCAAATAAAGAACATCGTAACTCTAATAAGTATGAGGATTATGAGCTGTGATACCCATTTCCATGACCATCGAGCAGCCCCACACAATTCCCGGTCGGAGCAGCTCTGAACGAGCTGCTCTATTTTTTCGAGCTGAGCCAATCGGTCAGCAGCCCGACTTCATCAGCGGAGAGCTTGGACTTGTAGGCGAGCATACCGCCGCCGCCATTGTTGATTTGCTCTGCAATCTGTTCTTTGCTCATTTTGCCGCCAACCTTTTGTAAATTCGTTTTAGCTCCGGCTTTGCCTGCCAAATCAACACCGTGGCAGCTGATGCACTTGTTAGCTGTAAAAAGCTCCTGCGCCTTCACATACGCAGGATTGCTTTCCCCCGCTGCGGCAGTCGCGGCAGGCGATGCCGGCGGCATCGCTGCGCCGTTACTGGAGCCCCCGCCGCAAGCGGCCAAAACCAGAGCCATCGGCGCAATGACAAGCATCGCGCTGCCGAGGCGTCTCACACCCCGCCTAGCTGCGCGGCGGATGTTCCATTTTACAGTACTCTGATTAATTTTATTTTCCATGATTCAAGACCCTCCAAGATGATCTTCATCTAATTTCCGTCTGTGTGGCAGTCATTGGATTTCATCCAGTTCATTCCGTACTCGCTCACTTCCCCCATACCCGCAGCATATACCCGCTAACCAGCAGGCTGATGCCGCCCATGCCTTCGAGCACCACGGCCGAGTAGCCGAGATACCACACGCCCATAATTGCGGACAGAGTGAATAGCCACAGCCCCAGGTAAACAAGCGGTCTCCCCAGCAGAAGTCCGAACTGCACGAAACCAACCGCGAGGATAAAAGCTCGCATTACGGGAGCGAAGAGGGGCCCGATGGCGCCAATCGCTTCCAGCAGCGCAATCGCTGCGATGAGCAGAGCACCCGGCAGAAGCAGGAAGATAGGGTGCCCCCATCCGCTCTGATCGCTCACCATAACCTTGGCATCCTCATCGCGGCGCATTTCCTTGCGCATGCCCCAGATTTGAATCAAACTGGCCACGACGGCCGTAATCAAACCGGCTTGTTTCAGCCAATCGAAGTCCCCCCATATGATGGCGACATCCACCAGTGCGCTGAATATCCACTCAGTACCCCAAATGCTCAATAACGGCAACAGCACGCGTGCTTCCCCGATCCAAGCTTTCCTTCTATGTGCCAAATCCGTTTGCTTCGTGTTCTGCATACATTCACCTCTAGTTTTCTCTTCCGCACTTCTCGTATAATGGAAGCATGTCCATTTATCATTATAACTTGAACGTGTCTGATAGAGAAGGAGAGCGCATGTACAGCGAAGAAAAAGAGTCATATTTTTCCAAAAACCTACTGGACTGGTACCGAATGCATAAACGGGATTTACCTTGGCGAAGAAGCAAAAACCCTTACTATATATGGATTTCCGAGGTTATGTTGCAGCAAACGCGAGTAGATACGGTCATTCCGTACTTCCATCGTTTCGTGGACCGGTTTCCGACCGTTGAAGCATTGGCGCTTGCGCCGGAAGAAGACGTTCTGAAAGCATGGGAAGGCCTCGGTTATTACTCAAGAGCACGAAATTTGCAAAGTGCAGTAAGGGAAGTGCACGAGCGCTATGGGGGCGTTGTTCCGCAGGAGAAAGAGGAAATTTCCTCGTTAAAAGGCGTCGGCCCGTATACGTCCGGAGCGATTCTGAGCATCGCTTATAACAAGCCGGAGCCTGCTGTTGACGGCAATGTGATGCGGGTGCTATCCCGCTATTTTCTCATCGAAGAAGATATTATGAAGCCTGCGACCAGGGTGCGGATGGAGAAATTGGCACGAGAGCTGATCCTGGATGGAACGGCTAGCGACTTCAATCAAGCGTTGATGGAGTTAGGGGCGATGGTATGTACACCTCGATCTCCGCATTGTCTCACATGTCCGGTGATGGCGCATTGCAGCGCACGCGAAGCGGGCATGGAAGAATCGCTTCCTATTAAGAAGAAAGCCAAACCGCCACGCCCTGAGCTGCGGGCTGTCGCTTTAATTGAAGGTACGGGCGAACATGAAGGAAAATGGTTGATTCGGCAGAGGCCCCAAGAAGGGCTGCTGGCCAAGATGTGGGAACTGCCTCATGTGGAATGGAAGTTATCAGAGTGGTACGAAGATGTCGTCGACAATATGAATGAGCTCCGTCAAAGTCTGGCCGATCAAGAACAAATCGTTATTAGTCCTGTAGAATGGTTCATGGATACGGAGCACGTATTCAGTCATATTGTATGGAATATGAAGGTATACCGTGCCAAGCTGGGAGACATCGGTCGTCAGCGGGACGGGGGAGATTGGGTGCCGTTTCATTATCGCTGGGTTAATGCTGACGAGCTGCACCAGTATGCGTTTCCCAACGTTTTTTTACGCATTATGAAGGCATGGCTGGAGAAACACCAAGATTAAATCGTGGAGCAATTAGCGGATTTCACGTTTAATGGCATCAATGTTCTTGAGTGTAATTAACTTCTTATCGATCTGAATGGCACCCTCATCAAGCAGCTCTTGCAGCACTTTGGTCACGGACTCCCGAACGGTACCGACCATATTGGCCAGTTGCTGATGGGTTAATTTAACGTTGATGACAAGACCGGCAGGCGTCGGAATCCCATGCTGCTCGGACAGGCGGACGATCGTCTTCATAATGCGGGAACGAACACCCAGGAACGTGAGATCGTAGATTTGTTCATTGGCCCTGCGAAGTCGATCCATCGTGGTTTCCAAGAGCTTTAAGCACAGCTTAGGGCTCTTTTCCATGTATTGAACAAACACGGAACGCTTCAATGCATACAGCGTACAAGCCTCCAACGTCTCAGCCGTAGCGGATCTGGTGAGTCCGGAGCTGATCAAAGACATTTCCCCGAAAAAATCCCCTTCCCGAAACAAAGCAAGAATAATCTCCTTGGCTTCATCCAAGCGATAAATTTTCACGACTCCAGATTTAATTAGAAATAATTCTTCGCCATCGTCGCCTTCCAGAAAAAGAATGCTTCCTTTTTTTACTTTTTTTTCGATGAATAAGGGGGCTAATCCTAGAAGATCCTCTTCCGAAAGCTCTTGAAAAAGGGGGACGTTTTGTAGCAATGAAACGATCGTTTTCAACGGGCATTCATCTCATTTCGGTCATATTAAACGACCAGCTGTTCTCCGATTTCTTCAATCATCACGTTCAATGTGTGCGATAAATCAACTTCATAAGGCTCTTTCAGCTCTTGTCCTGACGCGGTTCTAAGTATACGGATAACGGGGCGCTGCATACTGTGGGGGTTCAAGCGAGAGACGATGCCTTTGTCGCCGGTGCTCAAAGTAACACTCAGGCCGAGTGGATAGATCGCGACATTGTTGCGGAACAGCTTGACCATATCTATATCGTACAGCTTTCCGGCGTTGGCGTAAAGAACTTCCAGTGCATGGTGCGGAGGAATTGCAGTGCGGTAAGATCTTGCGTGGATCATAGCGTCGTAGGAATCCAGTAAGCCGACCCATCTGGCAAAAGGGTGAATCTGTTCCCCTCGCAGGCTGTATGGATAGCCGCTGCCGTCCATCCGTTCATGATGCTGGAGAGCGCATTGTGCGGCAAGTGCGGGAATGCCGGCTTCATCCTTGAGCATTTGGAAGCCGTAGGTAACATGCTTCTGAATTTCGAGATATTCGCTTGACGTTAATCTTGCATTCTTTTGCAGAAACTGAACAGGGACATGAACACTTCCCACATCATGCAGCAGAGCGCCAAGACCGATAGCCATGAGATCGTCCCGATTATAAATTCCCTGGGCCATAGCGAGCTTAGTTGCGTATACACAAACGTTAAGCGCGTTTTGACAAAAATGCTGTTCGATGTTCGCTGCGGGAACCATATTAAGAGTCGTCAGCATGACCGGTTCATGCCTGCGGTATTGAAGTTCATCAATGACATTGGACATGCCTTCAAGGAAAAGCTTGCTCATCGGAGTAGAGTTGCGGAAATTCGAGGAAGAAAATACGGCGGTAGGACTGAATTTTTCAAAAATTTTGCCTAAGGAAGTTCGAAGCTTCGCTCTTGTTTCTTCATGGATAGGATCTTCGATGACGATGTCGTCCGTTCGCGAATCCTCGATATATAAGTAATCGATGCCCATTTGGCTGAGTTTTTTGAGCATGGGGTTTGTCAGTTCTACACGATAGCCAACCAGGATTTGGCCTTCCTCAGTAAAGATCGCTTTGCCTAGCCTCATGCCAGGCTGACACATAATAGTTGGAATGATTCTCATCTATAATTACCTACTTTCCTATCATCAAGCATAGTCTGAAAATAAGTCGAAAGTCATATTAAAACCATTCAATAGACTCATTCATTTGACTTCATGTAGACTATTATTTCATAATCGACCTATTTATTCTGTGAGAAAGGTAACAAAACGCCCGGAAACTTTCGTGAGATAAACCTCTATCGAGGTCATTCGAAGATGATCGACCGCGTTTATATGTAGGTTTATTCGCCAATCAGAAAGTCTTCACCACGCTTTAGCGCTTTAGTGAACTTAAACTTTCTGATGTGGTAAAAAAAGAACTAGAGGGAGGAGGGGAGATGGTGGAGGAGGTGTAAAGGGGATTACTCAATCTATCTTGGGGGCAAAATGAAATGCGCGGAAAATCATTGTTTTGATATGAATCGTACCTACCGTTCCCTCTATGCAAAACCCAGTATAAGGAATTTGTAAGGAAGGGAACAGTACTAAATTGATATAGTACCGTGATCATAGACGCCGGCATCAAAATAGAAAACCGCACCGCTCATGAATAAGGAGCGGTGCGGTTTTCTATCTATTTGCGTATTACTTCGCTTCGTCGTAACGTTTGCCAACTTCAGCCCAGTTGATTACGTTCCAGAAAGCTTTAATGTAATCAGGACGTTTGTTTTGGTAGTTCAGGTAGTAAGCGTGCTCCCATACGTCCAGACCCAGGATCGGAGTTTCGCCTTCCATGATCGGGCTGTCTTGGTTAGGCAAGCTGTAAACTTTCAGTTTGCCGTCTTTGCCGACAACGAGGAACGCCCAGCCGGAGCCAAAACGAGTTGTTGCTGCTGCTGCGAAAGTTTCTTGGAATTTCTCGAAACCGCCAAGCTCACTCTCGATAGCTGTTGCAAGCGCACCTGTAGGTGCTCCGCCGGCGTTAGGGCCGATTGTTTCCCAGAACAGGGAGTGGTTAGCGTGACCGCCGCCGTTGTTGCGAACTGCAGTGCGGATATCTTCCGGTACGCTGTTCAGGTCAGCGATCAGGTCGTTCAAGGATTTGTCGTGAAGCTCAGGGTGTTTGTCCAGAGCTGCGTTCAGGTTGGTAACATATGCGTTATGGTGACGACCATGGTGGATTTCCATTGTTGTCGCATCGATGTGAGGCTCAAGAGCATTGTGAGCATACGGTAAAGCTGGTAATTGATGTGCCATTGTACAAAATACCTCCCAAAATTATGTAGTTTCAACACCTTCATTATGAAGGATTTTAGATAATAAAGCAACATTTATGTTTACAAAGTCAGTCCGCCGCGTCGCTCGATTTCCTGGATAATCTGACCGTGCATATACGTGCCTTGCTCATTAAGCCAAGGGGCTAGCTCGCTCATGGATTTGTGGTGATACTTTAGTTCGATTGCCGTCCATTCACTCGGTTTTATGGAGCTTAGCACCTGAATATCCCTCGATTCATAGGAGCGTGGTTCTTCGGTGTTTGCCATCATTTCACCTCTTTCATCCTACGTATATACATTCCTACTATAAACTCCGAAATTTTTCCGATTTTTATACATCCTTACATGAAAATCAAAATGGATCCAACTGCATAACACATGGTCTCAACTAAGGTGTTTAAAAAGCGGGAAATGATGGATAGGAATGGAAAATTCCTAACAAAATCCTTGAAAACGCTTAAAATAAAGCGTTTTCAAGAGAAAAACATAAAAAAACATAGTTTTTTGTGAATTTTAACACTTTTTCAGCAGGATTTCGGATTTTTTTGTCGTATTTACTAAGTCACCAGAAAAAAGAAACCGAAAAATTTTATATGGAATTGGGGAGAACCATATGCACGTTCGTTCATTTCAGCTTTCAGATACTTCTTCGGTAAGCGCGCTCCTGCAGGATGTTTTATCGGAAACCTGCTATGAAGAGACCATGGAAGCATTCGCCCGTCAACTGTCCTGGGACACCGAGCTTGTCCTGATCGCGGAAGAAGAAAATGAGATTGTTGGTACGATCATCGGAACGATTGATAACAACAATGGCTACTATTATCGAATCGCGGTTGCAACTGAGTACCAACGCAAGGGTATCGGCAAAGCATTGATCGAAGCTATGAAGACGAGGTTCCTCCACCGGAACGTGAACAAAATTATGGTGACTGTAGATGTGCATAATGAAATTGTACTGCCCGTCTATGAATCAGCGGGCTACAGCACATCGGACTTTTCGCGGACGGCTCATCGCCTTAGTATCGTGAAGAAGGTTAGTGTTTAACAGACGGCTAATGTCATAGGAAGTTTAAAATAGTTCGGACCATGGAAGCATATCTTTTCCGCCGTTGCAATTGGGGAGGAGATATGCTTTTCTATATAATATCGGAACATTATCGGCAGGAAAGTGTAGAGGGGCTTTGAGACATGGATGTATTTACGCCGTATGTGATAAAAAGCTTCAAACACGATGGACATCTTCATCGCATGTGGTTAAGTAATTGGCGGGTGCCTGTTGCCATGCTTCATCCCGACCATCAGCGGGAATCGATGATGGTATTTATCAACAGTCAGACCAAGATCCAGGAGGCGGACGGCAAAGAATGGGTGAGCCGCATTCCGGGCGTGTCTTTTTTTATTCCGCAGAAATGGTTTAACATCGTAGCTCTTATAGAGGAGAACGGCATCAGGTACTATTGCAATGTGGCATCCCCGCTGTATGTGACGGAACAAGTGCTGACGTACATCGATTATGATCTGGATGTGATTCGGATGCCGGACGGTTCGATTCATGTCGTCGATGAGGAAGAATATGAGCGTCATAAGATCAATTATCATTATTCCCCGCTCGTCGAAGAGAAGGTCCAAGAAGGCCTTGCTGCGGTTCTGCAGCTGCTCCATGCCGGCAACCCCCCGTTTCAGGATGATTTGGTTCTCTACTATTATGAGCAGTGGGAAAAGCAAAAGAACGGAGGGGCTTAATATGAGCTTCTTTGTGCAGCGAGAAAGGAATAAAGCCGCGGCTAAGCGTACGAAAGAAATAGAGGCGAAGAGTCTGACGCACGAGCTGTGGGATTGGGCGAAATCGATCCTCGTCGCTCTGCTTGTCGTCATACTCGTCCATCAATTCGGTTTCAATCTCTCGACGGTTAGAGGCAACTCCATGCAGCCTACGCTTCAGGAAGGCGAGTGGCTGTTCGTGAATAAAGCCGTTACATACCTCAAAGCGCCTCAGCGCGGCGAGGTGGTCATCTTGAAGGAGCCGGCTGAGCAGCTAATACTAAACCACCCTTATCTGGTAAAAAGGGTGGTCGCCATTGCCGGCGACGAGGTAGAGGGCCGGGGCGGCGTCTTGTATGTGAACGGCGCCGCGGTGCAGGAGCCGTATACCGATTCGCCTATCGCAGACGGGGACTTCGGACCGACACAGGTCGGGCCGGGTCACGTCTTCGTGATGGGCGATAATCGCCAAGCGGCGGCTAGCGCAGACAGCCGACGGTTTGGGGCCGTGCCGACAAGTATGATTCAAGGTCGGGCAGAATATATTTTGTGGCCAATTTCGATGGCCGCGAAGCTTTAAAAAGAGCTCACCATTCCCGAACGAGAGGTGAAGAATATGGCGGTTTCCCTAGCAACAGGAACAGAAGCGGATTGGCGCGCTATCAAACAAGAGATCGTGGAAGCCGCATCTTCGCTCGGTATTGATAAAGTCGGCTTCACGACAGCGGAGCCGTTCACGGAACTGAAAGATATCCTTCTCCAGCATAGGGAGAAGGGGTACGAGTCCGGCTTCGAGGAGCCGGACATCGAGAAGCGGGTACGTCCGGAGCTCAGCTTCGAATCGCCGAAGTCGATCATCGCGATCGCCGTCGCGTACCCGTCGAAGCTGCAAAATCCCCCGCGGTCCGAGCCGGGGGCTTATCGCGGGATCATCTCGCGCACCTCATGGGGGCGCGATTATCACGATGTGCTTCGCGACCGGCTCGCGAAGCTGGAAGCCTTCATCGCGGAGCGCGTGCCTGATGCGCGTATGCAAAGCATGGTCGATACGGGCGTCCTCGTCGACCGCGCCGTCGCCGAGCGGGCCGGTATCGGCTGGGGCGGCAAAAACTGCGCCGTCATCACGCCCGAATGGGGATCTTGGGTCTATTTGGGCGAAATCATCACGAATATTCCATTTCCAGCCGATACATCTATTATGGATCAATGCGGGGACTGTACGATATGTATCGATGCCTGTCCCACTGGAGCCCTCGTCGGTCCCGGACAGCTTAATTCCAGCAGCTGCATTTCGTTCATCACGCAAACCAAAGGCTATGTAGAGGACGAGTACAAGCTGAAAATCGGCAATCGTCTTTACGGTTGCGATACGTGTCAGATCGTCTGCCCGAAGAATAAGGGGATGAACTGGACCCATCAGCCTGAGCTGCAGCCGGATCCGGAGAAGGTGAAGCCGCTGCTGGTGCCGCTGCTGACGATGACGAACAAGGAGTTCAAAGAACAATACGGCAGCCTGGCTGCCTCCTGGAGAGGCAAGAAGCCGATCCAGCGCAATGCGATTATCGCGCTGGGGAATTTCAAGGATCGGACTGCGGTGCCGATCTTGTCGGAACTGTTGCATTCGGATCAGCGCCCTGAGATTCGGGCAACCGCAGCCTGGGCGCTCGGGCGAATCGGCGGCGAGGAAGCTGCTGAGGCGCTTGGACAAGCAGCGGCCAGGGAGCAAGAAGCTGCGGTGTTAAAGGATATTGAAAAGGCTATTGAGCAATTACGCAGCACCGCCGAGAATGTAAGCTTTTCTGGCGAAAAACAATAGAGATCGAACACTTTGGCATTTTGTTTGAAAGGAGGAACAAAAATGACACAGAAAGTGCATGTACTCCATTATGCGGAGATTTCCTCCCCTGTAGGGCCGCTCGTTCTCGTAGCGAGCAGCCAAGGGCTCTGTTCAATCGAATTCGGTACATTTACCCCTAACCGGGAAAAGCTGGACGCTTGGGCCAGTCGCTGGTTTGGACCGCACGAGCTGCGGGAGGACGAGCAACGTCTGCAGCCGATAGCGGAGCAGTTGGAGCAATATTTTAAAGGGGAACGATCGGGGTTTGAGGGGAAACTAGACCTGCATGGGACTGATTTCCAGAAAAAAGTATGGACTGCACTGCTTGATGTACCTTTCGGCAGGACAGCCTCCTATAAAGATATAGCTGTGGCGATAGGCTCACCCAAAGCGGTCAGAGCTGTGGGCGGCGCAAATAACCGCAATCCGATGCCTGTCATTATCCCTTGTCATCGCATCATAGGCGCTGGCGGCGATCTTGTCGGATATGGCGGCGGGCTTGATATCAAAGTTCTTTTATTGGAATTAGAAGGCATCAATGCTTAACATACTATTACCATGGAGTGAATCCTATGAAATATGTGCATATGGACTCCGTTGAGCCTGGGCAATATTTAGGGCGGACGATTTTTTCCAGCAACGGGGCCGTTTTGCTGTCTGAAGGCGTGCAATTAACCGTCTATATGATCAATACGCTCAACCGGATCGGGGTTACGATGATCTATATCAAGGATCCGAATATGGAAGATATCGAAATCCCGGAAGTGATCTCCGAAGAGACGAAACGTACTGTGATGAAGCAAATGAGCGAAACATTCGATACGATCCGTTCCGGTAAAGAGTTCAATTCGCGTTCGATGAGCATCTCGATCAATACGCTGCTTGATGAAATCATGAAGAACAAGGACGTGCTGGTACAATTATCGGATATTCGCACCCAAGATAACGAGAGGTATGTCCACGCGACGAATGTATGCATGATGTCCGTTCTCATCGGTATCAACATGGGGCTAAATGCGAGCCAGCTCAAAGAGCTTGCCGTCGGTGCGCTGCTCCATGATGTCGGCAAGATCGAGCTGATCACGGATGATACGTCGCCAGACCTGAAAAAGCACCATACGTGGCGCGGTTTTGAGCTCATCAAGAACAAGCGGGAATTCAGCTTGCTCATCGCCCACGTCGCCTTCCAGCATCATGAAGCGCTTGACGGCTCAGGCGTGCCGCGCGGACTCACAAGCGATGAGATTCACCTCTACGCTAAAATTACAGCAATCGCGAACATTTACGACAATCTGCTGTTCGATATTTCGAAAGGGCGCCGTATGCTGCCTCATGAAGCGTGTGAACACATGATGGCGTTAGCAGGGACCAAGCTGGATCGGGATGTGCTGATTGAATTTCTAAAAATTGTCTCCATTTACCCGACCGGTACCTCGGTTCGATTGTCGACTCGTGAATCAGGAGTAGTTGTCGGGCAGCATCGGGGGCTGCCGAGCCGTCCGATTGTCAGAGTCGTGAAGCAGGATGCACTAGACAAGGGGCTTGAGATCAAAGAGGTCGACCTCGCGAAGCATACGACCGTCTTTATAGAACAGGTGCTCCAGTAAAGGATCGATTTGTAAACGGATGAAAAGAAATGCTATGATGGAGCAAATGAACTATTTTTCAAACTTGTACGAGCAGGAGGCACGTTTATGTGGGGCATCGTTATTCCAATTCTTACGTTGATTGTTGGCTTGGTCGGGGGCTTCTTCATTGGGGTGTTCTATCTCAGAAGACAACTGGAATCCATGCAAAACAATCCGGAAATGCTGCAAAAAATGGCCAAGCAAATGGGCTATAATATGAATAAGCAGCAAATGGCGAAAGTTCAAAACATGATGAAAAACCAAAAGTGGAAATGAAATAAGCGTTCAGAGGGCTTTGCCGTCAAACCGTACAAACGGCTGTCGGCACGAGCCCTTCCTGTTACCGTCCGGCATGAGTAGGACGTACCAGTACTATCCAGAGGTGGCACACGCATGACAAACAATAAAGACCGAATCATGGAAGCTGCGATGGACTTGTTTCACGATCAGGGCTTTCAGGGTACGGGTCTGGAAGAGATACTGTCGAGCAGCGGTGTATGCAAAAGCAATTTCTACTATCACTTCAAAAGCAAAGAAGAGCTTGGCGTGAAAGTCATTGAACGTAAAGTGCAGGAGATGCGGGAGTCCGTGCTGGAACCGAGTCTGGGCAACTTGCAGATGTCGCCGAAACAACGCATCATAGAATTGTTTAATCGGATGCTGACCTTTTGCGAGGAGCATGAATGTCGAAAAGGTTGTTTCTTTGGCAATTTGGCTCTGGAGCTTAGCGACCGATCTGAGGTACTGCGCAAGCCGCTGAGCAGCTTTTTCAATGAGCTTGAAGCTAAGGTCTTTGCCTGCCTTCAGGAGGGGCGCAATCAAGGGGAATTGACGCTTAAGGGCTTGGCGCCTTCCGAACTGGCTCTTCCTATCGTATCGCTGCTGCAGGGCGGTTTGCTGCTGACGAAGACGCATAAGGAGAGCAGAGCTTTACGGGACAGCATCAAGCTGTTAAAGGTTTGCATGGGGTAGAGGAAAAGGAGTGGAAGAAGATGGCATCTATCGAATATAAAAATGTGAAAGTCGCCGAAAATCGCGAGCTCATTGAGAAGCATGTCAGAGAGATTTTGCGCTTGATCGGTGAAGATGTGGACCGGGAAGGGTTGCTGGATACGCCGGCTCGCGTAACCCGGATGTATGAAGAAATTTTCGCAGGTTATTCAGCTAATCCGCGCGATGTGCTGGGTGTAACCTTTGACGAACAGCACGAAGAACTTGTTATCATTAAAGATATCGTATATTACAGTCAATGTGAGCATCATATGGCACCATTTTTCGGCAAAGTGCACGTGGGCTACCTGCCTAGCGGCAAAGTAGCCGGTTTGAGTAAATTCGCTCGTCTGGTCGACGTCATAACCCGCAAGCTGCAGGTCCAGGAGCGGATTACTTCCGAAATCGCCGACATTCTGGATGAGGTGCTGAGGCCGCATGGCGTCATGGTCGTCGTTGAAGGCGAACACATGTGCATGTGTTCCAGAGGCGTCAAAAAGTACGGCAGCCAGACGGTAACATCCGCTGTGCGCGGTTCCTTCCGTACAGATTCGACGCTGCGCTCGGAGTTTTTATCGCTTTTAAAATAAGCTGACCATAGGGATGTGCGCAATGACAATGGTCTTGTGCAGCATCCCTTTTTTTTGCAGCATGATAGAGGTATGGCTTGTTGTACAGCGGATGGATATAGTATTCTTTATCATAAAAGTTCACTCATGTGACAATCGTACATGCTGAAGCATAAACTGAAAGAAGGACAAGAGGAATTACGTATTGGTAAAGAGGGAGGCGAACTTATGAACAACATACGGAAATTTCGGCCGGGTGAGGCCGCTTCCTCTAAACTGAGCGAAGAACGGGATGAATTTGAAAGAGATTACGCCAGATTGATTCAATCGCCGGCATTTCGCAGGCTGCAGGGCAAGTCTCAAGTATTCGGAGCAGGCTCGGGGGATTACTACCGGACAAGGCTAACACACTCGCTCGAAGTCGCCCAGATTGCCCGCGAAGTGGCGAAACGGCTTGAGCGCACGAACCCTTTTCTGAAAAAGCGGGAGCATCCCGGGTTAATCATTGATCCTACGGTTGTGGAATGCGCCTCGCTTGCACATGACTTCGGTCACCCGCCATTCGGTCATAAAGGAGAAGAGGTGCTGAACCACCTTCTGATGAAGGACTATGGGCTGAAATATGAGGGGAATGCACAAAATTTTCGGATCCTGATGTTTTTGGAAAAGCGGGCAGGAAGCGATAGCGGCCTCGATCTAACTTCCGCTGTACTGCTTGGTATTAATAAATACCCGTTCCTGATCGAAGAAGAAGGCAGACTGAAAGGCGTATATGGAGCTGAGTGGGCCATCATCCGCGAGCTTCGTTCGGCTTGGCAAATGCCGGAAGGGTGTTCCACGCTGGAAGCGCAGCTGATGGATCTATGTGATGACATCGCCTATTCCACGCACGACATTGAAGACGGCATCCGGGCCGGTAAAATTCAGATGAATGCCACCTTCTTCGAGGATCAGCGGCTTAATCGCCATCTCGTCATGGAGATCTTGAACGATCCGAATAACAATAAATTCGGCTGGGAACAGGTAGACATTGAGGCGATGGTGCACCAGGTGCTTTCCGACTATCTGGAACAGTGGCAGCAAATTTTCGCCGAGTGCAACCGGGAGGAGTCGCGAACGCGCCGCGAAATGAAAGCCCGTTGGGTCAGCTCATTCGCTAACAGTCTGGACATCATCGACGATCCCGATAAAGGATGGAAAAAGGTTACCCTCGTCAAAGATGATGCCGAAGACATGACACTGCTGCGGACAATGGAAATTTTGAAAAAGCTGGCCTGGGTCACGCTCATCAAGGACTTCCGCGTTCAGCGCCTGCAAAAGCGCAGCGAAATCATCGTGGAAAGCCTATGGAACTCTTTCATCAACCCTGACAAGGGCCAGTGGATCATCCCGCCCGATTGGATGGACAGCTACGAACGCCATAAGGACAAATGGAGCTGGCCGCGCTTCATCGCCGATTACATATCGGGGATGACGGACGCTTATGCGGAGAAAGTATACGCAGAGCTGTTCGCGAGCAAGTCAGGCTCGATTTATGAGATGGATTAATACAAGCGGCCTAAGATCGCATCCATGCGAGCGGGCCGTTTTTTTGTTGTTTTTAAAGGACGCGAAAATTCGCATATATTGAACTTATTTGTATGAGAAACGGTCTATAATATAGCGAAGAATTGGGCGATCCCCATTCGTATAGCTGCGATTCCAATGGAGAATCCTTAACATGACGGAGGCCTCAAAAAATCATAATTGGAGATGGTTATTATTACATACGCAATTGCCTTCATATTATCTTTTTTTATTGTGTATTTATTAATCCCGCCGCTTGGAAAGTTGGCATTTCGCCTGGATTTTGTGGACAAGCCGCGTAAAGACGTCGAAAGAAAAATACATCGGGAACCGATCCCTCTGACAGCCAGTTACGCAATTTTTATAGGTTTTACAGTCACGTATTTCATTCATATAAAAGGGTATTCGATGCAAACGGGGGCTATACTGGCAGGATCGCTTCTTCTGCTCGCAATCGGCACCGTAGATGATTGGTTTAAGACGCAGGGCAAAGATTTTCCGACTCTCCCCAAGCTGGTCGTGCAAGTATCGGCTGCTGTACTTGTATATGCTTCAGGCATTTCTTTCAATGGGTTTTACAATCCTTTCAGCGGAGGATTTGTCGATCTTCCCGGCTGGCTTCAGTTTATCTTAACGATACTATGGATTTTCGGCGTCACTACAGTCATTAATTTTTCGGACGGAATGGATGGCTTAGCCGGCGGGTTATCCGCGATATCCGCCGTTACACTCTTTGTAGTCGCGTTAGCGAAAGGGCAAAGCGATTCCGCCATGATGGCCATTATTTTAGTTGGAGTCACGGTAGCTTACCTGCGGTATAACAAGCCTCCGGCTAAAGTGTTTATGGGAGATGCAGGCGCGACATTCCTGGGATTTATTCTGAGCGTCATCGCACTGGACGGAGCGTTCAAGCAGGCGACGGTGCTATCGCTCTTCATACCGATTCTGGCGCTGGGAGTGCCGATTTTTGATAATATATTCGTGGTCATTAAGCGCTTATTGCAAGGCAAGCCGATTTATCAAGCGGACGCAAGCCAAGCTCATTTCCGTCTGCTGCGAACAGGCTTAAGCCCGAAGCAAGTAGTCGTATTCCTTTGTTTAATCAGCGGATGCCTAAGTCTATCCTCCATTATTCTGCTGCTTTTAAAAGTCTAGAAACCGGACCAGACCCGCGCTATGCGGGTCTTTTGTGCTGCGGGAAAGGTCTTTACAAAAAAATACCGACCCCGTAAGGGGTCGATTTTATAGGGAGGAGGGAATACCAAGTTCAGCGTGCGCAGGAGATTGAATCTCTTGCAGGAAGTTAAGTGTTCGCTTAAGGTAAGCTTGCGGTTCGGCGCGATAGAGAAGCTCATGCTGGGCGTTCGGGATGATCCAGAGCTTGTCGGATGTATCCTTTTGCTTCTTGAACATATCCTCAATCATGCCATGTGGCGCTTTATTGTCAGCCGTGCCGTGAATGAAGAAAATCGGCATCGGATAGGCAGTGCTCGTTACTTTATTGTAAGGCACTTCATGCAGGCTTACGCCGTTCAGAAGCGGGAAAAACAAACGGACGAGCGGCAATGAAGGGAATTTTGGCACATTTACATACTGTTTCATATTGTGGTACAGCGTATCAGGGTTGAGTAAAAAGGTACTATCCAGAATCATGCCGGCAATATCAGTACCGCTTTGAAGTGCAGCTTGCAGAGCTGTTCCTGCTCCCATTGAGAATCCCCATATATAAATAGGGCCATCGATAAGCTGCTTCATATAGTCAACCGCTCCCAGCAGCTCTTGGGATTCCTGAATCCCGCCGGTCATCAGACGTTCATTGTCGGGATGAACATAACCATAATCAAACATCAGGACATTGTATTTCTGCTTATGAAGCTCGCGGGCTAAATTATAGATCGGCACCCACAGCTCTTCGCGGTTTCCGCCGTACCCATGCGAGAAAATGACTGTTTTGTTAGAGTTGCCCGGAATCATCCAACCCTCCAGATTGGAAGCGCCGTTGCGGCTTGGAAAGGTTATGTTGTTATAACGGAGTCCGACGGC
Organism: Paenibacillus sedimenti; assembly: GCF_014534655.1. Taxonomy (GTDB): domain Bacteria; phylum Bacillota; class Bacilli; order Paenibacillales; family NBRC-103111; genus Paenibacillus_E; species Paenibacillus_E sedimenti. Next base: position 87,083 of record NZ_JACVVD010000007.1, on the reverse strand, counting down.
TTGCATCGGATTGGAATGCAGCGGGTCGATGTGCGGCCGCGCAAGTGTCCAAGCTATGTAAGCATGAAAGGAAAGCAGCAAAGAGGTGCATAAAAGCAGGAAAGAGATAAGGATGGTGAAAACCAGCTTTTTTTTGCGTATGATCGGGCGGGTAACCACCTGATCCAAAGGCGATTGCAGCGAGCCTGATCCAGGCGTGATAGAAGTGGTTGACATGGCGATTCCCTCCCTCAATGGTTCATAAATCAGTGTAATCTTGCCCTGGTGTCAGTTCGAGGTGTCAGGGAAAAGATGGTAAGTTGTTGAAATATTCAGATAAGTATTCTCTTAACTTAATTTTAATTTGTATGCGCTTACAAGTCAATGAGGGTGCGGCAATTGTAAGCCTGTTGTAATCTTTCTGTAACAATGAATAAAACAGATGTTTACCTTTACTGGGCTGAGCAGTTTCGTTATACTAGTGGTAACTGGTTTCACAAGGTGAAACTATATATATATTTCTTCGAGCAGCTGTTAAAAATAGGGTCGATACCTCTAGATAGAGAGTGGATGATCGAATAATGAGAGTGGTGTGGCGATGGAAGATGCTAAATTAACCGTTCGCGCGGTTGAGCGCGCTTTGGATATTTTGCTTTGTTTTACGGGGGCATCGGAGTTGACGCTAACCGAAATTGCCGGCAGAGTAGAGTTACATAAGAGCACAGTACACCGGCTGCTTGCCTCCCTGGAAGGCAAGGGTTTCGTGATGCGCGATAGCTCCACAGATAAATACAGACTAGGCTACAGGCTGTGGGAGCTTTCCGCCAACCTGTCTAAAGAAGGCGACCCCGGCATCATCCTGCTGCCGGAGATGGAGCGGCTGCGCGACCAGCTCGGCGAGACGATCTCGCTGTACGTGCAGGACGGCCTGGAGCGCGTGCGCATCCAAGCCGTGCAGAGCAATCACGCCATTCGCCGCGTAGCCCCTGTCGGGGCGCGAATGCCCTTATACGTCGGCGCCTCGAGCAAGGTTCTCGTCGCCTTTGCTGAGCCTGCGGTGCAGGAGCAGCTGCTAGCCTCGGCCGAATGGCCGGCCGGGCTAGACCCGCTAGCGTTCCTGCAGCAGCTCAGCGATACAAGACGCGCGGGCTTCGCCACGAGCGTCGAAGAGCGCGAGCCCGGTGCGGCGGCTGTGTCCGCACCGGTGCTTGACCGCGGGGGCCGGCTGGTCGCAGCCCTCGCGGTGTCCGGTCCAGCGAACAGGCTCACGCTGGAGCTAATGCAAGAACAGGCACCACTCATTATGGAGGCGGCGCGGCGCATGGGCACGATGCTGCGCTAGCGCATCGTCATACGTACTCACGGTTTCGGCTCTGCGCCGAAACCGCATCAACATCCCTCACCCTGGAGCTGCATAAGGATGGGGGATGTTTTGCTTCCGGCAGGCCATACTAGAAGAGGGAAGGGAGTGGCTGCGTGAGATGAGCAAACCGAACTCTATGCTGGCTATCTGGATCAGCCTTGTCAGTAACATCGTACTAACCGCCATCAAAATCGTGGTCGGTATTCTGTTCAAAAGCCAAGTGCTCATCGCCGACGGCATTCATAACGCGGGAGATGTCATAGCGACCGCCACCGCCTATAGTTCAATGCGGGTTTCTTCAAAACCGGCAGATGTAGATCATCCTTATGGCCATGGGAAAGCCGAGGTGCTGGGCGCTTTTATCGTTGCCATTATTCTTGGCGGAGCCGCCATCTATATGGGCTACCACTCTATTCATGCACTCTTCGAGCCGCCAGAACCGGCTCATATTGTTGCTTTTTTCGCAGCTGTCATATCGTTGATTTGGAAGCAGGTACTCTACGTTTACACGATGCGGATGGGGCGAGAGATGAATAGTAAAGGCCTGATCGCCACGGCTTATGACCATCTTGCCGACGTATATGCGTCTATAGCCGCTTCCGTCGGTATTGGCTTGGCGTTGATCGGAGATCATTATGATGCGGGCATTCTATCTTACGGAGATCCCGTTGCCGGAATTATCGTCTCGTTCCTAGTACTGAAATTAGCCTGGGAGATGGGCAAGGAATCCTTCGACATTCTAATGGAGCGCAGTGTAAGCGCTGCGTATATCGAACAGTATGCCGATTTGATCCGTTCCGTACCGGAAGTCAAGAGAATCGATCGCTTACGGGCACGCGAGCACGGTCATTACATACTGGTTGACGCCCGGATCGGAGTCTCAGGGACATTAACGATACAAGAAGGCCATGATATCAGCCGCCTGATCAAGCAAAAAATCATGGATGCACATAACGATGTAGACGAGGTTCTCGTGCATCTCAACCCTTGGTATGAAAATGAACAGCAGCTCGCGCCAAACGAAAAAAGAGGTTAGCCTTGATCTGTTTAAGATCAGAGGTAACCTCTTTTTCATGTATTATTTTGCAAAGATGTGGTTACCGATCTTGACTGTTTGCGGACGCGACCAGATCCACGCACTAGTCGCTGTGTCCGGGTTAAAGTAATACAGCGCACCCTTGGTAGGATCCCAACCTTTGACAGCATCTAGAGCAGCCAAATAAGCGGTTCGGCCGGGCGTTAACCAATACTGGCCATCATCCACGGCTGTAAAAGCGCCGGGCTGAAAGGCAATATCTTCTATGCTATTCGGGAATTTCGCCGATTGGAGTCGGTTCATGACGACTGCGCCTACGGCAACTTGCCCTACATAGGGTTCGCCGCGCGCTTCGCTGTAAATGAGTTTCGCTAAGATATCCAATTCGTAGCGGTTAGCTGAAAATGTGTGTAAAGCATTCCACGTATCCGTTCCAGTAACGCCATCTGCGGTTAAACCGTAATTCCTTTGAAAATTTCGGACCGCCTCCGTTGTGGTTGCGCCATAGATTCCGTCTAATTTCGGCGTATAATAGCCCAGCATTTTTAAACGGAATTGCAGGTCCCATACATCTCCGGTTTGGCTTCCTCGTTTCAGAATCGCTGTTGCCGCGTAGGTGGTTTGAGTTTGACTGCCAAATGCAGAAGTAACACCGATTGCCGCGAACAGCACGACGAGGATGAACTTGTTTAATGATTTCATCATCATCTCCCCTTTCGCTGTTGTCCATTATAAGGGGGAGGGGAGTGAAGCTCAACCTACAGTTATTGGCAATGTGATAAAAACCGAAGCGGGCTCTATAAAAAAAGGAGGGATCAAATATTAATATTAATTTACGCTCAACATTAGTAAGTATTGTTTGCGGTTCTGTGACTATGCTATTCTTGAGTTTAATAATTGCATTGCTCGGGAATTTCGCGGCTGGTGGTATGCGTTTGGGGGATGGTTCTGGTTTTTTTCGATATCCATGATCCCTGTATTTATTATTTCTGGTATTTCAGGTTACTTCGAGGCATTCAAGAACGTTAGAAGATGGGTATATTGGATCTTATGTGGTGTTCTAGGGTTTATAATTGTATTATATGCAGGGTCTTTTGGTGCTTCAATGATGCTAATTTTAAAGTACGGCTTTGAGGAAGTGATGACCTCGTCACAGGATCGTATTACCGCGAATGATATCATGTACGATTACTTTAAACTAGCACCCAAGTATGCCTTAATGTTATTACCGATTTCGACCCTTTTTTTATCTATTTGGTTTAAAGTATTGCAAGCATTACTGGCCTATGTTGAAAATAAATCGGCGGGCGTTAGAAATTGATACGAAATATTAGTACATTAAATAAAAAAATCGGTAGGTGTAAGTCTAGGTACGAAGTAAGAAGCTTCAATATGCCGGAAGGATCAAGATCCCAGCGGGCATTCCTGAAGCATCAATTAGATATGATGACAAAGTAAGCCCCTGACGTAAAGACGCCAAGGGCTTAATCTTTTTACATTTATTTCTTCTCAGCCATGATTTGACGAAGTACGGTTTGCAGGATACCGCCGTTACGGTAGTAATCCACGTCCACCATGCTATCCAGACGCACAAGCGCGCTGAATTCGAATGTGGAGCCATCTTCGCGGGTAGCTGTTACTTTTACATTAGAGCCTGGTTGTACATCGTTGCTCAGACCTGTGATATCGAATGTTTCACGGCCTGTGATGCCGAGGGACTTCCAGCTTTCGCCGTTCACGAATTGGAGAGGCAGCACGCCCATGCCAACTAAGTTACTGCGGTGAATACGCTCGAAGCTTTCAGCGATAACGGCTTTCACGCCGAGCAAGAATGTACCTTTTGCCGCCCAGTCACGGGAGCTTCCTGTACCGTACTCTTTGCCTGCGATAACAACAAGGTTCGTGCCGGCATCTTGATACTTCATGGAAGCATCGTAGATAGACTCAACTTCGCCGGTTGGCAGGTAAGTCGTTACGCCGCCCTCTGTGCCTGGAGCCACTTGGTTACGAATGCGGATGTTTGCGAAAGTTCCGCGCATCATCACTTCGTGGTTACCGCGACGGGAGCCGTAGGAGTTGAAATCTTCTTTTTTCACGCCGTGCTCGATGAGGTATTTACCTCCAGGGCTATCAACTTTGATGTTACCTGCAGGGGAGATGTGGTCCGTTGTAACGGAATCGCCCATGAGCGCCAAAGTTTTCGCGCCGCGGATATCCGCGATATCATCAAGAACTGTACCCAGATCCGTGAAGAAAGGAGGCTCTTGGATGTATGTGGAGTTTGTATCAAACTCATACAGATCGCCTTCCGGAACAGCGATTTGGTTGAAGCGCTCGTTCGCACGGAATACGTTTTTGTATTTCTCGCGGAACATGTCTGCATTCAGGGCCGTACCCAGAGCTTCTTGGATCTCTTGGTTTGTAGGCCAGATGTCTTTCAAATAAACAGGTTTATCGTTTTGGTCGTATCCGATAGGATCGTTGGCCAAGTCGATGTTTACTGTTCCTGCAAGCGCATATGCCACTACAAGCGGAGGTGAAGCCAGATAATTTGCTTTTACTTGAGCGTGAACGCGGCCTTCGAAGTTACGGTTACCGGAAAGAACAGCGGCTACCGTCATATCGTTGTCAGCGACTGCTTTGCTTACTTCGTCCGGAAGCGGACCGGAGTTACCGATACAAGTTCCGCAGCCGTAACCCGTTACGTGGAAGCCGAGTGCTTCAAGAGGCTCCATCAAACCAGCTTTAATGAGGTACTCGGTAACAACAAGGGAACCTGGTGTCAGGGAGCTTTTCACGTAGGCCGGTTTTTTCAGGCCGAGGGCAACGGCTTTCTTTGCCACAAGTCCTGCGCCGAGCATTACGCTTGGGTTGGATGTATTGGTACAAGAAGTGATCGCTGCGATAACGACAGCGCCTGTGCCCATTTTTACAGTTTCGTTTGGATACTTAACATCCACAAATTCTGCGATTTTCTCTTCAGTCAGGCCGTATCCGCCTTTATCGATTGGCGTACGGATGATGGAGTTGAAGGACTCCTTCATGCTCGTCAGCTCAACGCGGTCTTGAGGACGTTTAGGACCTGCCAAGCTTGGTACAACTGTGCTTAGATCAAGCTCGATCACGTCAGTGAACACTGGATCCGGAGTCGCGTCTGTACGGAACATGCCTTGCGCTTTGTAGTAAGCTTCTACAAGAGCGATTTGCTCTTCTTCGCGGCCAGTCCCTCTCAAGTAGTTCAAAGTCTCGGAGTCAACCGGGAAGAAACCGATTGTTGCGCCGTACTCAGGAGCCATGTTGGCAACTGTTGCGCGGTCAGCCAAGGAGATGTTGCTTAGACCAGGGCCGTAGAACTCAACGAATTTACCAACAACGCCTTTTTTACGAAGCATTTGCGTAACTGTCAAAGCCAAGTCAGTTGCTGTTGCACCTTCAGCCAAGCTGCCGGTCAATTTGAAACCAATAACTTCAGGAGCTACGAAATAAAGCGGTTGGCCAAGCATGCCGGCTTCAGCTTCGATACCGCCGACGCCCCAACCAACAACGCCAAGACCATTGATCATCGTAGTATGGGAGTCGGTACCCACGAGGGAATCCGGGTAAACGACAGTTTCGCCGTCGATTGTTCTTGTTGCTGCTACGGAAGCCAGGTACTCGAGGTTAACTTGGTGAACGATACCTGTTGATGGAGGTACGGCACGGAAGTTGTCGAAAGCCGTTTGCGCCCAACGCAGGAAACGGTAGCGCTCTTCGTTTCTTTCAAACTCCAGGTTGATATTTGTATTAAGAGCGTCTGGTGATCCGAAAGCGTCAACCATGACGGAATGGTCAATAACCAGGTCTACAGGAACAAGAGGGTTGATCCGTTTAGGATCTCCGCCTTCACGAGCCATTGTCGCGCGCATTGCCGCAAGGTCAACGACGACAGGTACGCCTGTGAAGTCTTGAAGAACGATACGGGCAGGGATGAAAGGAATTTCTTTGTTTTCATCGCGGCCGTTCGCCCAGCCTGCAATTTGTTTTACATGCTCGCTAGTAATAGCTCTGCCGTCGAATTGACGAACAGCTGCTTCCAGCAGCACTTTAATAGAGAAAGGCAAATTAGAAATGGTTCCGTTACCTTGGCTTTCAAAGTCCGGAAGAGAGTAGTACTGGAAAGATTTGCTTCCGACGCTTAGTTGCTTACGAACGGAAAAAGAGTCCTTGTTGGACATGGTGTTTTCCTCCTTCAATATCTTCATTCATTGGTTTCATATAGTGAAACTCAATTTCATAATCCCTCTACTCCAAGTATACCGTCTCCCCATGCTTCCGTAAAGATTTATTTCAATCATTTTTATTGCTTTAAAGTCATATATTGAAACAAATTAGGGCCTGAGAAGGCCTGTCCTACAGGTAAAGCAGAAGAAACTTTTTTCCAAATCGGAAGAATCGCCTTCATTTAAAACATATACCTTCCCGTATCCCTGAGAAACCATCGATAAACGTAAATGAAGACGCTCAGTTCAATCTTTGTATTCTTTGTTCAGAATTGCAGCACTTTAACTCAGCCCATGCTTTCGATGTTAGTTTTCCTGAAGGAAAACTTTTAGGAGGTCATCCCCATGTCCTGGAAAACGGCGCTTTATAATTACGTTCATGCCAAAAATCAGGCAGAGCTCGAAGGCTCTGCTGCACCGATGGAAGCTTACGTCACAGACAGCGTTTTTCTACGGAAACAGGATATCCGGCTTCAGAGACAGAAGGACAATTACCGTGACCGTGATGCGAAGCTGTTGCGCAGCGAAACGAGACTACGCCTCACTGGCGTCAAAGAAACAGCACAAGGTATCATTGCGGATATCCAGCTGCGCCGCGGGATTCAATACCGAATTGGGTCGACCCGGCACCTCGAGGAACGAATCGAACCGGAACTGGTGCTCATTGAGGCGGCTGCGAACGGATGGTATGTGAAACGCGCGGAAGCCCGCATGTCGGAAAAGTCGCTCCCCAGTAAGCAGCGGGGCGTCTTTTTGCCTGATTTCGCTGAGTCTTTCGGAGAGCTTCGAAGAGCTCCGTCTCTCCCCTACATCAACTATAGTATACTCAACAGCGGAGCCTCGGAATCCTTAGCAAGAAAAATTGCCTATAATCGAGCAAAAGCTGTCGAATATGCGGAAACCTGGTGGAACGGAGCCAATCCCAAGTACATAGAATTTGAAGTGGATTGTACGAATTTTGTGTCGCAATGCCTCTTTGCAGGCGGGGCCCCGATGGACTATACTGGGAAAAGGGATTTGGGCTGGTGGTATGCCGGCAAACAGGGCTCGCAGGAGCTATGGAGCTTCAGTTGGGCAGTTGCACACAGTCTGCAGACCTATGTATCACATAGCCGCAAAGGGCTTCGCGGTCATGCCGTGGACGATCCCGGCGAGCTGCAGCCCGGAGACATGATAAGTTACGATTGGGACGGCGACGGCCGGTACCAGCATAATGCCATTGTAACGGCCAAAGATGCGAATGGGATGCCCTTGGTGAATGCGCACACGTACAATACCCGCCACCGCTATTGGGCATACAAGGATTCGCCCGCTTGGACCGAACGAACGAGATATATTTTCGTTCGAGTTGCCGATGATATGTGATGGGAACAGGACGGAATAGAAATACTAGACGGAGGTACGTAATGAGCAGCAAAATACGAGTAGGACTGATCTACGGAGGGAAATCCGGAGAGCATGATGTGTCCTTACAAACCGCACTTGCAGTAATGAAAGCTGTTGATTTCAATAAATATGAGGTTCTCCCGTTTTACATAACGAAAAAAGGAGAATGGAAAAGCGGAGCCCCGCTGCTGGGTCCCGCAGAGTCGAAGGAAGCATTGACCTTTGGAGCCGCTGAAGCAGGAACGCAGGCATCGCATGCGCTTGCGCCGATCTTCGGGTCCATTGGGCCCAAAGGCGAAGTGAGCATCTCGGCAAAGACAGATGGAACTGCTGGTGCTTCTGAAGCAGGATTGGATGTTATTTTCCCGTTGCTGCACGGAACATTCGGTGAAGACGGGACCGTACAAGGTTTACTTGAAATGGCGAATATTCCTTACGTAGGCGCGGGTGTTCTAGCATCCGCTGTTGGCATGGATAAAGTGATGATGAAAAAGATTTTCGCGCAAGAGGGACTCCCTCAATGCGTGTTTCGTCATTTTACCCGTACGGAATGGGGAAAAAATCGGGCATATCATTTGTTGGAGCTCGAAACGGCAATTGGCTATCCATGTTTCGTGAAACCGGCGAATCTTGGCTCCAGCGTAGGGATTTCCAAAGCGAGAAATCAGGAAGAATTAATAGCGGCGGTTAACTTTGCTTTCCAATATGACCGCAAAGTCATAATTGAAGAAAATATCGACGCCAGAGAGATTGAAGTCGCCGTGCTGGGCAACGATGAGCCGCAAGCGTCTGTCGCGGGCGAAATCGTATCTTCGAATGAATTCTACGATTACAAGGCAAAATATTTGGATGGCAAATCAGCCATGATTATCCCTGCTGAAATTCCAGCGGAAACGGCGGATCTGATCAGACAGCTCGCGATTCAGGCTTTTCAAGCAATTGACGGCAGCGGCTTATCCCGCGTTGACTTTTTCCTCGGTAAAGCAGACCAGAAGGTCTATATTAACGAAATCAATACGATGCCGGGTTTCACGCCGTTCAGTATGTATCCGCTGCTGTGGAAAGAATCCGGCAAGCCTTATGCGGAGCTGCTGGACGATTTGATCCGTCTGGCCATCGAACGACATAACGCGAAACAGAGCATCCAATATACTTTTGATGTGGAGTAGATGAGGCATGGGATTCCAAACAGAGTTTAATTCAGTTTGCAAATTCAAATCGGAACAGGAGCTCTACGAGCTGCTGGAGTACGGCCGCGGCAAAATGGTGAAAAGCGGCTTCCGCGTCTTCCCTACGGGCCAAAAGGTTATCGCCTATACCCCGCATAATCAGGCCATTGCTATCGTCAAAATCGTAGCTTCGATCGCAGAGATCAACTTTCAAGGCGAAGAAGTGACGCAGGTGGAGATGGAGCTGGTGCGCAGGCTGACTGAAGATGAAGCGCGTATTCAGACGGCGCTGGCCGATGAGATGTTTTTTGGGGATCGTTCATAGGATATAGATAAAAGTGGAAGGAAGGCATCGCCCGATTGGGGCGGTGTTTTTTTACCCCATCAGAATGTTTAAGTTCTTTAGAGCGCTAAAGCGCGTAGAACCGCATTCTGATTGGCGAATAAACCTAATATAGGGACCTTTGTGCGGAGCTGAAAGATCCCTATATTAGGTCGATCATCTTCGAAAGACCTCGATAGAGGTTTATCTCACAACTAAGCTTTGATAGAGTTTTCTCATGCGGCACTGGATTTCGTCCAATGAACTGAAAAAAATGAAGAAAAAAATACAGCATTGATTGGAAAAACTCCAATCAAATAGCTCGATCTATTCAAAACCACCCCTACTTCCAGAAAGACAGTGGATAGAATCCAATGTCTTGTATGTATAGTCCTGAATCGCTAAGAAATAATGCACAAAATCCAATGGAACGATCGAAATACGAGCTCGAATCCCGGATACGGGGTGTTTAACCATTTATTAATTGCGGAAGGTACTACATGAAATTAGTACTTACTTGTGCCGGCGATAAGGGCTACAATGACTCTACGAAGTATCGGCAAGGAGTGAGTCTTGTGGAAAAGCATGCAACAAAGCAACGCAAACTAACGGCTTATTGGCTGTTTAATCTAATTTTGGGAGTGCCGACTCCATTTGTATTTGTCTTGATCATCATCAACTATTACGGATTATTAGCGCCTGCACAGCCCCATGAACAGATTCTGGCGCTAGCCGTACTTGCTATTTATCTGCTCGTTTGGCTTGGCGGTAACTATGCCTGCTTACGCCAAGAAAGCTGGAATACGCGAATCGGTATGCTTGCTTTGAGCCCTTTGCTGATCGCGGCCACAGGTTTTATCAGTTTTAAACTGCTGTTGCCCCTATTTTAATACAAGTTTAATCGCCCCCGGTGCATGCGTTTCTGCTATAGAGGGTACGCTATAGAAGTAATTTTTGCAAACTTTGCCGGAGGTTTACCCCCATGATCATTCGCCTAGGGTATGTGGCGATGTCTACAGCGGTCAAGAACGCATCCCCTTCCAAAACGATGACAGCAACCAATTTTAGCAAGCTTGCGGATCGTGAGGCGGCTATTCGCAAATTGGAGCGCATAGGCGCAGAGAATTTACATAATACACTCAGGCTGCTTCGCCATAATCGCGCCCATGACATTATGGTTTACCGCTTTTCATCAAAGCTGATTCCGCTTATTGGACATGAGCTTCTTGAAGGTTGGGATCCCATACCTGCACTTGCGGCCGAATTCAGAGAAGTAGGCAGTTATGCCAAGAAAAATGGCATGCGGGTCAGCTTTCATCCCGATCATTTTACGGTGCTGAGCACCCCGAAGAAAGAAGTACTGCAGAAGTCTATTGAAGACTTGGAACGGCATACCGCGATGCTGAATGAGATGGGACTTGGCATGGAGGCGATGTGCAATATTCACGTTGGCGGCACCTATGGCGATAAGGGGAAAGCCGGAAAACGCTTCGCGGACAATTTTATGACGCTTCGTCCCGAAATTCAGGAGCGCATTACGCTGGAAAATGACGATAAGACGTTCACCGCATTGGAAACGCTGGAGTTGGCCGAGCAGGTGGGAGCTCCTATGGTACTGGATATTCACCATCATGTGGTGAACAACAGCGGGGAGGATGCTTCCGAGCTATGGCCGAGAATCCTTGGAACATGGATGCGTGCAGAGGGGGAACTGTTGAACGAAGCGGCCGCATCACTTCCTCCCAAAATTCACGTATCCAGCCCGAAAAGCGAAAAAGATCTTCGAAGCCACGCCGATTATGTAGAGGTGAGGCCTCTTTTTACGTTTCTGCAGCAGATCGCACCGATTACGCCAAGGCTCGACATCATGATCGAGGCGAAGATGAAAGATGATGCATTGTTTCGTTTAATGGAGGGTCTGAAGCGGCAAAACGGAGTTAAGATACTTAACCAGGCTTCGATAGAGCTTTAATTTATACTCCGATCCACGAGTATTCGTCCTTGAAATGTTGGACAAAATGGGTTACTTTGGAGAGTGGGAATGAACCGAAGTACAAACCATTGTTGAGAGGGGTTTCTTGTACGATGAATCAACTGTTAACCGGAAAAAATATACTCGTAATGGGTGTTGCCAACGACCGCAGCATCGCATGGGCGATTGCTCAATCTCTAGCGGCACAAGGTGCAAAGCTGGTTTTCACTTATGAAAATGAACGTGTGGAAGAACGCGTGCGCAAGCTGGCCGATACGATTCCCGGATCAACGCTCATGCCTTGCAATGTAACCGTAGACGCAGAAATCGATACGCTCGCTGGCACGTTAAAAGAGCAGCTTGGCGTGGTTCACGGTCTCGTACATAGTATCGCTTTTGCCAGAACGGAAGAACTGGAAGGCTTGTTCGTCGACACATCCCGCGACGGCTTCGCCCTGGCTCACGATGTCAGCGCCTACTCGCTGGTTGCTGTAGCGAAACGCATCTATCCGCTAATGACCGAAGGCGGCAGCATCATGACGATGACCTACCTCGGCGCTGAGCGCGCGATGAAGAACTACAACGTCATGGGCGTTGCCAAAGCGGCGCTTGAAGCTAGCGTGCGCTACCTGGCTGCCGATCTCGGCCAGTTCGGCATCCGCGTGAACGGCATCTCTGCAGGTCCGATCCGTACCTTGGCGGCTAAAGGCATCAAGGACTTCAATTCGATCCTTCGCCAAGTGGAGGAAAAAGCTCCGCTTCGCCGCACAACCGAGACGGCGGAAGTTGGCGATACGGCCATGTTCCTCATGAGCCATCTGTCCCGGGGCATCACAGGCGAAGTCATCTATGTCGATGGCGGATACCACATTGTAGGGGTTTAATCATTCAGGGTAGAGGGTGTTTCGACGGTCGCAAAGGCCTGAGGGACACCCTCTTGTCGTTCCATTTCGGACAAAAAATGTAAAAATGTACGAATATTTTGGGATGAAACGCACTAGTATTTAAAGCGTATAATTTACTATACTGAAACTACGAAATCATTCTATGAAAAGAAAGAGTTGATATAAATGGCAAACGGAACTCAAGAGCCTTTCGTTGTAGGGAGCAAGAGCTTTACGGCGGTGGCGATTAATACGGCGGCAAAAGCGGGGGAGTGGATTAAGAGCAAGCTGGGAGATATCAATCGTGTCGATACGAAATATTCATCCCACGACCTTGTCACAGAGGTGGATAAAGGCTCGGAGAAGCTCATCCGCAATCTCATTATGACACATTTTCCCGATCATTCCTTCTTGGGCGAAGAAGGGGTTGAACCAGGTCCTGAGGCTTCCAGCAAAGCACTTAAGGAAGTAAGCGACGCCGAATATCTATGGATTGTTGATCCGATCGACGGGACAACGAATTTCGTGCACGGGTTTCCATTCTTCTCCGTCTCGATCGCTTTAGCTTACAAAGGGGAAATCATTGTCGGCGTGGTCTATGACCCGGCGCGTGACGAGCTTTTTGTGGCTGAGAAGGGCAAGGGCGCTTACATGCACGGCAAAAAGACGACGGTTTCGCTTGATAGTAAACTTTCCGAAAGCTTGGTCGCAACAGGCTTTCCGGCAGACAGGAACGGTGCGCTGCCAATCAATTTAAAAGGTACGCTAGCATTGGCCCCGAAGGTAAGGAATCTTCGTTCCGGGGGCTCGGCTGCGCTGCATTTGGCTTATGTCGCAGCAGGACGTTTGAGCGGCTTTTGGGAGATTGGTTTGAGCGCGTGGGATATTGCCGCAGGCGCACTGCTGGTTCAAGAATCGGGCGGTAAGGTGACCGATACGGCAGGTAAGCCGTTTCACCTCGCAGTACGTAACGTATTGGCGACGAACGGTCAGATCCACGATGAATTACAGCAAAAACTGGTTGAAGCGGAAGCAACGGGGCTATGAGATATACCTCTATCGAGGTCTTTCGAAGATAAAATAGCAAATCTGTCTACTTCGTATGGCTCTAATCATGCGAAATTGACGGGTTTGCTTTTTTGTTTGCTTGAAAAACAAAGTTGGTTTTCAGCAATTTCATATAAATTGACAACAATATCCGTTAAACAGAAGCACGATTTGTATGGTATTATCATTTCTATGAGGTGCGAAAATTGTCGTGTCGCATAGGATTAGGAGCAGTTTTCTTAGTTCAAAGGGGGGATTCCCATTTCGTTGATGATACACACTCCTACGAATATTGCTCTTCGACAATCCGGAATTTATGCGCGTGCTAACGCTTGCGATTGGCAATTTCAATGGCCATTGCACACTCATGAAGGGTTAGAAGTGTACTATTTTATTCAAGGCCGCGCTAATTACGTGATTGGCGACAATATTTACGATTTGTTGCCGGGGGATATGCTCCTGTTCAATGGAGATAAGATCCATCGCGTAAATCCGTCGCAGGATGTGCCTTACATCCGCAGTTATGTCAATTTTATGCCGGCGCTGATCGAGCAATGCATGCCTTCCGAGATGTCCAAGAAGCTGCTGTCATTATTTGAGTCGCCGAATGGGTTGCTGATTCGTTGGTCTCCGGAAGAGCGGGAAGAAATTGAACGTTTTTTCCAGACTCTATGTTCGGAGATCGAAAAAGAAACGTTCGGTTACGAGTGGATGTCGGTTACGCTTTTGTCTCAAATGCTGGTTCGGATTTATCGCAAATCGAAGCATTTAATGGAGCTTTCGCGTATTCAGCAGCCATCGCACAGTCAGGCGAATGTCAAACGGATTTTGCAGTACCTGAATCAGAATTATACCGAAAACATTAGTCTTGCCGATTTGTCGAAAGCGCTTCATTTGAACAAATACTACATGTGTCACTGCTTCAAAGAGGTTACGGGATATACGATTAACAACTATTTAATGAGTAAACGTATCGAAGAGGCCAAGAAGCTTTTGCTCTCAAGCGATCAGCCGATCGGCAGCATTTCCGAGCAGCTTGGATTTAACACTTCGATTCATTTCAGCCGAACCTTCAAACAATATGCAGGCGCATCGCCTCAAATGTTTAGAAAGGAAACCGCTGATAGACAATAACTATAAAAAGGGGTTGAATGCAATGAAAAAAGGGTTTAAATGGGTTTCTCTTACACTTGTTCTGGTTATGCTCGCATTGATGGTTGCTGCTTGCTCGACAAAAGAAAGCGGTAACAAAGCCGCAGAGGAACCGAAGAAAAATGTTTCGCTGGATTTTGTATGGTTTTCCGACGGCGCTGAGGGCGACGTGATGAAGGGTATCATCAAAGAATATGAAACGAAAAACCCGAACATAAAAATTAATTTGATTGAAGTTGCTTACAAAGATTTATCTACAAAGCTAAAAACAATGATTTCCGGCGGCCAACCGCCAGCATTAGCGAGGATCAGCACAACCGAAATCGGAGCTTTCTCCAACTCGGCGGTTGATTTGGCTGAGAAATTAGGCGGGGTGGATACGTTTACCTCCCAATTCATCGATTCCCTTAAACCTTATTATGTGGTGAAAAATAAAGTTGTTGCCGCGCCGATGGATGTTACGGCGAATGGTCTGATCTATAATAAAACGTTGTTCAACAAAGCCGGCGTTAAAGTGCCGACATCCCCGGATAACGTTTGGACTTGGGATGAATTCGCCGCAGCGCTCAAGCAAGTTAAGGAAAAAGGCGGAGCTAAATACGGTCTTGTCTGGGATTTCACGCCGCATCGTTGGTCCACGCTGTTGTACCAATACGGCGGCAGCATGATGGATGCGGATGGAACGAAAGCTACGATTAATAACGACGCCGGTGTTGCAGCTGTTCAATATTTCAAAAAATTGCATGATGACGGAGTCATGCCGACTTCTGTATGGTTTGGCGGCGAAAATCCGAACAACCTCTTCCGTTCAGGCGAAGTTGCCGCGCATTTGGCCGGTAACTGGATGATCAGTAATTATAAAGATGTTACGAACTTCGAGTGGGGCGTAACCTACATGCCGAAAGCGAAGCAGCGTTCTTCCGTTCCTGGAGGCAAGTTCGTAATGGCTTTCAACAAAAGCGGTGTAGAGAAGGAGTCCGCGGATTTCATTCAATACCTGTCCAGCAAAGAAGTGAACTCTAAGTACAACAAGGACTCCTTATTCATGAGTCCGCGCAAAGACAGCGCGAAGCTGGACTACGCGTATGGCAAGGAAATGTTTGAAGTATTTGCCAACGAGCTGGCGAATACGGCTCCTGCGGCAGCTCAAGACTGGTCGAAACAAGAGATCGTGCCTAAATTCAGCACAGATCTGAAAAATTCCATCATAGAGGTTGTCGGCGGCAAAACGAGTGCGAAAGACGCTATGGATAAAGTAGCCAAAATCATTGATAAAGCAATTGCCGACGCTAAAAAATAAAATGTAACGAGGGCTGCTGGCTTGAACGGCGGCCCTTGATTTTCACAGGAAAGGGGATGCGATCATGTCTTTTCAAGCTGCACCCACGGCTGGTAAGAAGCCCTCTAAATTGAAGAAATTCCAAATTGCTCCGTATTTATTCGTGCTGCCGAATCTGTTGATCTTCTCGGTTTTTATCGTCATACCCACGATCATCGGTTTTGTATATTCTTTCAACGAATATGACGGCTTGAATCCGATGGAATTCACAGGTATTGATAATTACAAAGAGGTACTCACCAATAGCGAATTCTGGACGGCCTTAGGCAAAACGGGGCTCTATGCGCTGATCGTCGTGCCGTTGATATATTGCATGGCGCTAGGTATTGCCGTTTTATTGGTGCAAAACATCAAAATGAAGGGTCTCTTCCGATCGGTGTTTTATTTGCCGACGTTGATTTCCTTTATCATTGTCGGTTTGACTTGGAAATGGATATTTGCCGAATTCGGTATATTGAATCACGTCTTGAATTTGTTAGGGATGGAATCGGCCCAATTCCTATCCGATCCGCTATTAGCCAATTTGTCTGTCATTATTGCGACGGTATGGTCAAGAGTCGGGTTTTTCATGGTCATTTTCGTAGCTGGCTTGCAAGTCATTCCTAAGGATTATTACGAAGCCGCCTTTTTGGAGGGGGCCTCCAAATGGCATGTTTTCAGGAAAATTACGCTACCGTTGCTAAAACCAACGACCGTGCTTGTCATTATGGTTGCTTTAATCGATGCCTTTAAAGCCTACCCGCTTATGTTTTCTCTTACAGGAGGCGGACCTGGTAAAGAAACGACATTCATCGTTCAGTACATCTACGAAACTGGTTTTATGAAACAAGAGCTGGGTGTGGCGAGCGCCATGTCCGTCATCTTATTTGCGATCATTACGGTGTTTACCGCGGTGCAATTCCGGGTTACTAAAGGAGGCGAAAATTAATGGCATTAAAGCCTTCCGTTCGGTTTACGGTTTACTTGCTGCTGACGGTTTTGTCGTTGTTGTGGATTTTTCCGGTCATCTGGATCATCTTGTCCGCATTCAAGACGAACCCCGATTTGTACGCTTTTCCGCCGAAATTTTGGCCGGAGCCTGTCACATTCGAGCATTTCGCTCAAGCTTTTGAAAAAGGGAATTTCGGCAAATATTTCTTGAACAGCGCGATCGTGACCGTGAGTTCCACGCTGCTGCTGCTGCTGATCAATTCCATGGCCGGATTTGCGCTTGCCAAGTATCGGTTTAAGGGTGATACAGTCCTGCTTGTCGGATTTATTTCAACGTTGATGATTCCGCTTGAGGTTATTATGATTCCGATCTTCAAAGTGATCAGTTTCCTTGGGCTCTATAATAATTTGCTCAGCATCATCATTCCGCCCGCCGCGACGCCAACCGGCGTATTTTTGCTCAGACAATACTTGCTTTCCGTTCCTGACGAGCTGCTGGAGGCCGCAAGAATCGACGGCGCATCGGAATGGCGTATTTATTCAAGAATTATTGTGCCTCTGTGCAAGCCGATTCTTGCCGTGCTGGCGATCTTCTCCTTTATGTGGCGTTGGGACGACTTCTTGTGGCCGTTAATCGGCATCAGTGACCCGTCCAAATATACGATTCAATTGGCTCTGTCCAATTTTATCGGTGAATTCAATGTAGACTGGGGCAGCTTGCTCGCGATGTCTGTCATCACCATGATTCCTGTATTTATCGTTTTCCTTATATTCCAACGTTATTTTGTAAGCGGCATGGTTACTTCCGGGATGAAGTAAGACGCTAGAAAGAGGGGTACCCATCAATGAAAGTAAGTAAAACGCTTGTTCAAGTCGTGGAAGGCGACAGTTATATAGATTTGATTACGGATGCTGCCCGATATCGACTTATTCTTATGAATGATGACGTTATCCGAATCCGCTGCACCTTTGACGAGCAATTTGCCGAAGAAGCTTCCTATGTGCTGGCGACAACGGCATGGCCGGATCGTATGGATGCGGTTGTCCCTGAGCGCAAACGCATTACGCCATTATCTGCAAGCTATGTCGATCGCGGCAGCGATCTGCTGATGTCCACGAACAGATTAAACGTGGTTATCCACAAGCATCCTTTTGCGATCGAGATTCAGGATCTTCAGGGAAATGTCCTGCATGCGGACGTCAAAGAGCGTTCTTATGTCAAAGATAATCAGGGCCGGCTTTACCATTATTCCTGTATGTCGGACGACGATTATTTCTACGGCTTCGGGGAAAAAAGCGGCAATTTGAATAAAAAGAAACGAAGAATGCGTATGCACAACGTGGACACGATCGGCTATGACGCGGAGCTTACGGATCCGCTCTACAAGCATATCCCGTTTTATATCAAAATGAACGGCAAGAGTCAGGCCGCGACCGGGATGTTTTATCATAACGCTTACGATTCCGTGTTTGACATGGGCTGCGAGCGCAGCGGTTATTGGACGCCTTACAGCTACTTCTGCGCGGATGGCGGGGAGTTGGATTACTTCTTTATCTATGGCCCGGACCTTAAAAATGTCGTAAGCCGTTATACCGATTTAACAGGCAAAACCATTCTGCCGACCCGATACTCCATCGGGTATATGGGATCAACCATGTTCTACACGGAACTTGAACATCATTCCGATCAAGCCATCCTTGGATTTATGGATAAATGCCGCGAAGAAGACATTCCATGCGACGGTTTCTTCATGTCTTCAGGGTATACGACTGGGCAGGACGGCAAACGGTATGTGTTTAATTGGAACTACGACCGTTTTCCGAATCCGAAGCAATTTATCGACGATCTCATGGAAAAAGGCGCAGCGCTCGCTCCGAACATTAAGCCCGGTATGCTTCTGACGCATCCGCTTTACAAGGAGTTCGCTGAGAAAGGCGCCTATATCAAGGACGAATCCGGCCAAAAGCCGGAGACGGACCGCTATTGGGGCGGCGCGGCATCTTTTGTCGATTTCACCAATCCGGAAGGCCGCGAGCTGTGGAAAAAGCACCTGAAATCATCGTTCATTTCCTTGGGCGTAACTTCCATTTGGAACGATAATAACGAATATGAAATCAAGAATACCGATGCGCTTTGCGATTTCGACGGGGGGCATAAAGAGATCAGCGCACTGCGCCCGATTATGCCCAACCTAATGGCGCAAATGGCCAAGGAAGCGATTAGCGAGGTAGACCCGAATACGCGGCCATATATTGTGAACCGTGCGGGCTTTGCGGGCATCCAGCGCTTTGCGCAAACGTGGGCTGGCGATAACAATACAAGCTGGAAAAGCTTGAAGTACAACATCCCGATCATTCTGGGTCTGGGGTTATCCGGGGTTGCCAACCAAGGGTGCGACATCGGGGGGTTTTTCGGTCCCGCTCCGGAACCCGAGCTGTTTGTCAGATGGGTGCAAAACGGGATTTTCCAGCCAAGGTTTTCCATTCACTCTTGCAACACGGATAACACAGTAACAGAGCCGTGGATGTACCCGTCATATACAAGCTATATCCGCGATGCGATCCAGCTTCGCTATACGCTGGTGCCTTACTTTTACTCCTTGCTGCATGAAGCTTCCGTCGTAGGCTCGCCGGTGATGCGTCCGCTCGTATATGAGTTCCAGACGGATGATAAGGTATGGGAAGAGAGCTTCGATTTCATGCTTGGACGCTCCATTCTCGTAGCGAACGTACTCGAAGAAGCGGCGAAAACGAGAAGCGTATATTTGCCTCAAGGCAGCGACTGGGTAGATTGGCACAGCAGAAAACGCTATAGCGGCGGACAGACGGTGGGGCTGGAGGTCAGCTTGTCGTCAATCCCGATGTTTATCCGAAGCGGAGCCATCATTCCGTTAACACCTCAATTGAAGAATATTCACAAGGGTCATATTGAGGAGCTCCATCTGCTGGTCGAAGCATCCGAAGATGCTAGCTTCACTCTTTATGAGGATGATGGGGTATCCAATGATTATCAAAACGGAAATTTCTTGACAACGACGATTCATCTCCAAACAGGCAAAGAAACCAAGCTACTGTTTGAGCGTGAGGGCAGTTACCAAAGCCCGGTTAAACGGCTGGTCGTTGATGTTATTTGTAAAGAAATCGCCCCTGTCCACATTCAGCTTGCGGGCAATAAGCTGCCGATGTTCCTGAGTCAAAAAGACTGGGAGAACAGCGAAACCGGCTGGTACTATGAGACGGAAAGCAAGACGGCAAGAATGAAATATGCAGCTCCGCAAACGGATTACGAAGTTATTGTTCAGTTCGTGGTGAAAGATCTCATCTCCATTTAAAATTTGTTTATTATCGCAAGTTTACTCCCGTTGCGCGTTGCTTTATCGCATCTGGAGTAGCTTGCTGTTTTCTTTTGCTGTGGATAATGTAAAGAAAATCATCAGCATGTGGATGTGGTAAAATTGTAGTAACATTCAATGGGGGAATGGGGGGGGCTGATTGTCTATGGAAAAGCAATACGTGATTTCAATAGACCAGGGCACGACGAGCTCTCGTGCTGTTTTATTCGATAAATCCGGCGCCATTATGGGCGTAGCGCAAAAAGAATTCACACAGATTTACCCGAAGCCAGGCTGGGTTGAGCATGATGCGGAAGAAATTTGGGAGACGCAGCTTGAGGTATTGAAAGAGGTATTGATTCAAAACCATGTGCAACCGCACCAAATCGCCGCAATCGGGATTACGAACCAACGTGAAACCGCTGTCGTGTGGGATAAACATACGGGCAAGCCCGTGTATAATGCGATCGTCTGGCAAAGCCGCCAAACGATGGATATTTGCAACGACCTCAAGCAGCAGGGTTTCGAGCCGGTCGTACGCCAAAAAACGGGTCTCCTCATCGATGCATATTTTTCAGGTACCAAAGTCAAGTGGATTCTGGACAATGTGGGCGGTGCGAGAGACAAAGCGAAACAAGGTGACTTGCTGTTCGGCACGATCGATTCGTGGCTCATTTGGAACCTGACAAACGGCCAAAAGCATGTGACCGACTATTCCAATGCCTCCAGAACGATGATGTATAACATTCACGATTTGAGCTGGGATCAAGAGTTGCTGGATATGTTGAATGTTCCGGCGTCTATGCTTCCTGAAGTACGTCCATCCAGTGAAGTATACGGCTGGACGTCAGAAGGTTTGTTTGAGGCGCAAATTCCGATCGCCGGAATTGCCGGAGACCAGCAAGCGGCGCTGTTCGGCCAGGCTTGCTTTGAGGAGGGTATGGCGAAGAACACCTATGGTACCGGCTGCTTCATGCTGATGAATACAGGCTCCAAAGCAGTGGCTTCCCAAAACGGCTTGCTGACAACAATAGCGTGGGGCGTGGACGGTAAAGTCGAGTATGCGCTGGAAGGCAGCATTTTTGTCGCAGGGGCTGCGATTCAATGGCTTCGCGACGGTCTTAAGCTGATTGAGAAAGCTTCCGATTCAGAAAAGCATGCAGCCATTGTGCCCAGTACGGATGGCGTCTATCTGGTGCCAGCTTTCGTCGGTCTGGGTGCGCCTTATTGGGATATGGAAGCGCGAGGCGCTATCTTCGGATTGACGCGCGGAACGACGCAGGACCATTTGATACGGGCAGCCGTAGAATCGCTAGCCTATCAAACGAAGGATGTGTTGAAAGCGATGGAAGCCGACTCAGGGATTCAGCTGCAGAAGCTGGCTGTGGACGGAGGTGCTGTCGCGAACAACTTCTTGATGCAGTTCCAGGCGGATTTGCTGGGCGCTGCTGTAGACCGTCCTCGCGTGCTTGAAACAACGGCGCTGGGCGCGGCTTACTTAGCCGGTTTAGCGGTTGGTTACTGGGCAGGCAAGGAGGATATCATCCAGAATAAAATTATCGAGCGCACATTCGAATCTGCGATGGGGCCTGCTGAGCGCGAAGAGCTATATGGAGGCTGGCAAGCGGCCGTTCAAGCGACGATGGGTTATAAAATGAAGAAATAGCAGACGGTGTAAAACATGGGTGGAGGAGCTGCGAGGGTGGCTCCTTTTTTTGTGCCTTTGTCCAAAAATAGAGGAAAAACCTCCCTCTAATTTGTTTACTTCAAGAGGAATTGATAAATTAGTTGGAAATTATACCTCTAAATCGAGGGGTTTCGATGAAAATAGTCTATACAGGCTGAATTAGAGGGAGGTTTTCCGTATAAATTGGCCTGAAGAGGGCTCGAGCTTGAAATTAGCTCCGGTTTTTCCGGCAAATGTTTGAACCGTGTAGTTATGTACCTGCCCTGCCCGTCAGGCACTGCAAGCAAAGGTCAGTCGCTCGAAGCAGGGCCGAAAACCGGAGCCAGCCTTGAAGTCGATAACTGGCCGGCAAGCCCGAAGTATTCGCAAAAATTCATGATCATCGGGTTCCATTTGGCAGGATCAATATAGTTGGCGTACCCATCCATGAGTAATGCATCGTCAACATGGACGCGTATAATACGCGCTTCGATCGCGACCAAGGAGCCAGGCTCTTCAAACGAATGTACCTTTTCTATGGTTGCTTCCAAATGGATCGGACATTCGGCGACACGTGGCGCACGAACCAAGTGTGAGGACATAGGTGTTAGTCCGGCGATTCCGAACTTATTAGCTTCATGCTGATAGCCAAGTTTCGCTTTAGACTCTGGTACAGGGTTTCTGCCAGTTAGAAGCGTCAACTTTTCCACCGAGGGAACAAGGTCGATGGAAGGGAGATTTAGGACACATTGCTGTTCACGCAGCAAATTTTGAACCGTTTGGGATCGGCTGCCCATTCCGAGCATACAGGATTGATTAAGCCACCAAGCGGAGGACATAGGCGCTAGATTGGGGGTGCCGTTCTCGTTTAGCGTACTGATCAGTACGACAGATGTACCAAAGTAAAGAATTTTCGGTTCGATGACGGTATGCATTGGATTCGCGTCTCCTTTTTATTGAAAGATGTAGTTTCGCTTGCAGGGATAAAGTTTTATCAAGTGTAGCATAAGAAATTAGGGAATTGTTGCGCCCCGGAATTAGACAGCAAGATTGCAAAAGGGCATAGCCCTCAAGCGACGCCAAACGCGGAGAGGAGGCAGAGGATGTTGCAAGAAATTGAAATATTCGAGGCTTCGCCCACTTCGGCATATTTTCCTGGCAAAATATAAGAACGAATTCGTCGGCAGTTTCGCCATTCAATGGTCGGACCCATCTCAGCCATCATTTTACATATCGGGGCACCTATGCGTTAAGAAGTGGCAATAATAGCTGGCAAGGCAGCTTATACGAGAAGGAAATCACGAGATGATCTGGTGAAAACGTGAAACATGCACTATAATATGAGATATATCAATTATTTAAACGTTTCAATTAATCGGACACGCAAGAGGCGTGGATGGGAATGGATGGAGAGGTCCTATGACGAATGTGCAAACTCAACCTGATTATGGTCCTGAAATCGTTACCTTTGGCGAAACGATGGCGCTATTGATGCCTACGAACGGCAAAGGTTTGGAATATTCGTCAGAGCTGCACAGCTTGTTCGGCGGCGCTGAAAGCAATGTGGCCATTGGCATATCCAGGCTGGGGGTTAGAGCCGGCTGGTTCGGACGGTTAGGCAAAGATCCGTTAGGCCGGATGATTTTCAAAAAAATTCGCGGCGAAGGCGTTGACGTTTCACGGGCGGAGCTAACGGCGGAAGCGCCGACAGGACTCATGATGCGTGAAGTGTTGATGGGCAAAACCTCCGTCTACTATTATCGGAAAAACTCGGCGGCAAGCCGCATGAGCCCGCAGCATTTGGATGAGGCGTATATTGCGCAGGCGAAAATACTGCATGTGACAGGGATTACGCCTGCTCTGAGCGAGTCTTGCAAAGAGAGCGCCTTCGAAGCCATTCGCATCGCCCGTAAGCATGGCGTTAAGGTGAGCTTCGACCCGAATCTCCGCTTGAAGCTGTGGAGCATCGAAGAAGCGCGCGAAGTTCTGCTGGAGCTGGCAAAGCTGGCGGATATTTTCCTGCCTGGCTTGGATGAGCTGAAGCTGCTTTACCAGACGGAGGATTGGGATGAAATCGTCAGCAAGCTGCGAGAGCTACCGGCGATCTCCATCGTGAAGGGCGGCGATGATGAGACTTATGTGGTCGATCGCGATTCCATAACAGCTGTGCCGTATTTCAAAGCGGAGCAAGTCGTAGATACCGTGGGTGCGGGAGACGGCTTTTGTGCGGGCTTTTTGACAGGTGTGGTCAAAGGGTACGAGTACACGGAAGCGGTAAGGATAGGTAATCTTGTAGGCTCCTTGATCGTGCAAGCCGAAGGTGATTGGGAAGGCGCGCCGACTTGGGAACAGGTCGAGGCGGTTCTTAACAACGTTAAACATATCGAACGTTAAACAACGAGGATTACGACCATAGAGGGGGCAAAATTCGGATGAAGAAGATCAAGTTGATTCAGCAAATCTCGCAAGAAGGCGTCGTCGCCGTGCTGCGCGGCGAAACGCCCGAGGAAGTCGTGGAAATGGCGGAGCAGGCCATTGCCGGCGGCATTAAGGTCATCGAGGTGACGATGACCGTGCCTTTCGCGCTGCGCGCCATCGAGGAGCTGGCGAAGCGCTACTCGAGCACAGCGCAGGACGCGGCGAAGTACGCGATCATCGGGGTGGGCACCGCCCTTGACCCCGAGACGGCGCGAGCCGCGATTCTCAGCGGGGCCGAGTTCGTCGTCGGCCCGTCGCTCAACCCCAATACGGTTGCTCTCTGCAACCGTTACCGTGTGCCCGTCATGCCGGGTTGCATGACGATAGCGGACATTCAATCGGCGCTGGAGCTCGGCGTCGATATCGTGAAGCTGTTCCCGGGCAATCTCTACTCGCCCGCGATGATTAAGGCCATTAAAGGCCCGCTGCCGCAGGCCAATATTATGCCGACCGGCGGCGTCTCGCTGAGCAACCTCGGCGAATGGATTCAGGCCGGCGCGGTTGCCGTCGGCATCGGTTCCGACTTGACCAGCGATGCGGTCAAAACCGGCAATTACAGCCTTGTGGCCAAGAAGGCTGCCCAATATATCGAGGCCTACCAAGCGGCCAAAAAGTAGGATATGGATGCGCTCCGTCGAAATGAGATGGAGCGCATTTTTCATGGGAAAGGAACGATGATGGCATATGGAGACGGGCAAAGCAAAGCTGGTGCTTGAAGTGGATGATCTTCGAGATTCATTGGCTTTTTATACGACAAAGCTGGGTTGGGAGCAAGTGGATTCGGAACCGACGGGGCAGGCTGCGTTGTTGAGGGCGGCACCAGACTATTTGGTGGTGCTTCAGCAGAGAGCGACGCTTGAGCTGCAGAACAGCGGACAAATAGATCTTAATGCATGGCTGCTACCGCAAGCTCAGCGCCCGAAGCGAGGCGATCAAGTATATATGGGGGTATCGTCTGTTCAAACCGTTGAGCGGGAGCTGCGGCAGCGCGGATTCGATAATCTGAAGCTAGAAGAAGATGCCGGTTCCGTTCGTAAGCTGTTTGTATCCACGTCTGATGGGTTTACGATCGTTTACTGGGAAGAGTTGTTTCCGTCGGAAGAGGAAATCTTGGCGAACTATGCGGCAGGAGCGGATGAGCTGGAAAGACTGCTTCAGGGGATGTCGGACGTAGAATTGGACGCTATCGAGTCGCCTGGGAAATGGTCGATTCGACAGCAGGTGCTTCATCTGATCGATCTGGAGTTGGTGACGATTCATAAGGTGAAATTTGCACTGGCGGAACCGGGAAGAAATTATCAAGGGAATGGATTTTCCCAAGACGATTGGTGTACAGGTTTGGATTACGCCAGGAGGCCAATAGAGCCTGAAATAGCCATGTTTCGCGCTGTTCGGGAGCACATTGTCGGTTTGTGCAAGCATCTGCCGGATGCAATGCAGAGTACGATCGTCACGTCAAATCGTGAAGAGACTGTCGCGAAGCTGCTGAAAATGCTGAACGGGCATGCAGTGCATCATATGAGGGCGATTGGGCGGATACGAAAATAACAAGGGAACCTGTGACGAAAGGACCGGAGGTAGAACCTGCGGTTTATTTTGTTTTGTTTGAAAATGTCGTTTTATGACTTGTGACGCTAATATCCATTAAATTTCTACAAAGCTCATTCCCTGTTATCGGGAACTATGATAATATATCATGCGTGATACAATATGTATCAATTCTCGAGCTTCATGCGTGAAGGAGCTGATGTAGAGTCTGCAGGCTGAAGGTCAAAGGTACATGAGGAACTATTGTGTAATATCTACTTTACTCGTTTGTAGTGTCCCGTAAAAAGTAATCGTAACTCAATGAAGAAAGTGCTAGTTATGCGCAACCTGATACATATTGTATCGTTCATCCGAATGCTAAGGAGCTGTTGGTGAATTGAGGAAGTTGACCAAACAAATAGGGATAACGGTTTTAGCAGTTATGCTTCTGTTGGGCGGAAGTTTGCCTGTATTGGGGGCTGAAACGAGTGTGACACAGACCGACGAGCCTTCGAATTTGTTAATCACTCCAAAGATGGAGGCTAAAAGTTTGCTGGCAGCACCGGAGTCGACTGTAAAGCTGCTCCAGCAAAGAGGTTTTACCGTGACCGAAAATAAGGAGACGGGTGCGCCGAGATTTTTGATGGGGGAATTATCAGCAGAGTTGAAAACGGATAATGCCTTAATGGACTATTTTGCATTAAACAAAAATGTGTTTGGCATTGTAAATCCTTCGAAACAGCTTACGTTGTTGAAAAAAGATACAGATGAGGCTCAGAGTACTCACTACTTGTATCAACAGCAATATCAAGGTATTCCGATATACGGTAAGTATATGCGGGTGCATCTGGACAAAGGGAAACAAATCTCTTCGATTACTAATCAGCTCTCCGCTTCAATGGAGAACTTGTCGCTGGATACTAACCCTGATATTAGCGGTGAGCAGGCCATTCAATCATTAAAAGAAAACCTGGAACAGGAATTGGGTGAAGCGATCCAATTTGGCGGTAAAATGGGGGACAGGGAAATTCCTCAGCCTACTACTGCATTGATCGTCTATCCTTATAAGGGCGAGACTCATCTGGCTTATGAAATCAAAATGGCATATGCGGTACCCGAACTCGGGGATTGGGTCGGATATGTGGATGCCCATACCGGAAAAGTTGTACATACCATCAGCGGGATTCATCATGCAGGTTCAACAACCTCAGATAATATCGGTTACCGTGGTGACAATAAAAGATTGAATATTTATCAGGTATCAGCGAATGAGTACCACCTAGAGGATCACACAAAACCAATGGCTGGGATCATCCAGACTTTCAATTATATTCGCTTCGGAGATAATGGTAATACGGTTCTATATAGCGATGTGAAAAGTAGTACACCTGTATTTAACAGTACGCCGGGAACCTCCGTGTCGCATGCGGTTGATGCTCATTACAACACAGAAATTGTTTATAATTATTACAAAAATGAGTTAGGGCGCAACAGTATTGATGATGCAGGTATGAGTATCACTTCCTTCGTTCATGTCCCTAACAGTAATGGCTCTGCCATGGAAAACGCCTTTTGGTCGAATCGATTTCAAGCGATGTTTTATGGAGACGGCAATCCGGGACGCTGCTATACCTGTGCGCTGGATGTTGTTGCCCACGAAATCACTCACGGAGTTACCGCGAAAACAGCGGGCTTGGTATATGAGAACCAGCCTGGCGCGTTGAATGAATCCTTCTCTGACATGATTGGGGCGGTCATAGATTCCGACGATTGGGAGATGGGTGAGAATGTTGGTCCAGGTGCAGGGGATAGCGCTAGGGACTTAGCGAATCCTCATGCGTATGGTCAACCTGCCCATATGTCCGAATACCTCACTTTAGCTGACAATCCGGGTGGGGACAACGGCGGAGTCCATATTAACAGTGGTATTCCGAACCACGCCGCATATTTGATGGCTACTAATATTGAGGGTCTGGGAATATCCGGTTGGAATGGTAGGAAATTAATGGGATATTTGGCTTACCATGTGCTCAAAGATCATTTGACTCCGGTATCGGAATTTGAAGATGCCCGCGATGCGTTTGTTGCAGCTGTTTCTAACTGGGGGATTGCCAATAATCGGGTTGCAAACATTCCGGCTGTGCAAGGTGCTGTAATTCGTGCATGGGGGGATGTTGGGCTTCCGTATAACGGCCCTGATGCGCCTAATACCAGCAATGACATCGTATCTTTTTCCATTCCTTCTTTAAGTAATGATCTTGAATATTTGACGCAAATCGATTTGCTGAATAACGCGGTTATCTACCGTGTCCCAACGGGGACGCCGATTAACAGCTTGTCACCGACAATTAGAATCTCAACTGGAGCAACCATCTCTCCGGCATCTGGGGTCGCTCAGAACTTTACGAATCCAGTAACTTACAAAGTTACTGCTGAGAATGGTGTATCAAGAGATTGGAAGATTTTTATTATACAAGGTAATGAAACAATTGCACCCGTCTTCCAGAAATCAACGATTAGTCGTGACAACAAGACGGTAACGGTTGATTTTAGCGAATACATTCTGGATGATTGGTCGGAATCAGGTGGAATTAAAAACATTGTGAGAACGATTATGCTTTTCGACAATGCGGCCTTAACCAACGGAAGAGCACTCGGTTCCTCAGATAAGGCTGAAGTTCGTGACGGGAAATTGATCATAACGTTTGCCCAACCGATTCCAGGGCCGATGTATATTCGAATGAATGTGGGCACGGTCCGGGATCTTTATGGCAATTTGACAACGAGTCCGGTCGGGATCGGAGTTTTGCCAGCACCGACGTCTAACATAACGGCTACACCTGGATTCGTAACCATTTCCGGATTGCCTGGGGCAAACATTTCCCTATATAACGCTGCGAATGATCAACTACTCCAAACGTTAGTTGCGGATTCGATGGGTAATGCGTTCTTTATGATTCCGCCAACCGGAACTTATTACGCTAAACAGTCACTATCAGGTTTTGATAGTTTAACCAGCTCGATGATAGTGATAACAACAACTGATACAACACCTCCTTCCAGTGTTAACTTTCGAATGACAGAAGCAACCGCAAATTCGGTTACGCTTGCTTGGGATGCCGCTTCGGACAATGTGGCGGTTGCGGGTTACCAAATCGTCGCTTTTCATAATGGAGAAGGTACGATTGAGGCGACGGCAGTTCCGGCAACAACAACGTCTTATAAGGTGCAGAACTTAAAACCTGGAAGGGTATACATGTTTATGGTTAGCGCAACCGACACATCTGGAAATAGATCTCAATCCGGTTATATTCTTCCTATTTTTACCGTTGACGTTACTGATCAAGAGAAGCCCACATGGTCTCCAGTTCGGTATGTAGCGCTTGGGGACTCACTAGCACTCGGTGTTACGCCACAGAACGGCATTAATAAAGGATATCCCAACTACATCGCTGAAAAATTGGCTGGAGCAGGTGTCCTTCGAGTTTTCAACAAAAACTTCCCTATGTTCGGGTATACGACTGAAAACGTGCTTCGGGATATCAGATCCAATGTAAGAGGGATCGGTTATTTGGATAATCCCGCTAACCAGCCTATACAAACCGAACTATCTCAAGCGGATATTATTACGATCGACGCTGGGGCCAACGATTTATTACAAAGAGATTGGCGTAATGATCCTATAGGTACTGCGGCAGCTATACAGCAAGTTAGCGTTAATCTCTCAGCGATTATTGACGAGATTAAAGCTCGTAATGCAAATGCTCAAATTTACCTGATGGGGTATTATAATCCATTCCCGCGTTTGCCGGTAGCTGAAAAATTAAAAGCTATTGCTCTCGTTGACGCTTTAAATAATGCAATAGCAGGTTCTGCAACAACCGCGAATGGTGCTACCTTTGTACCAACGAAAAATGTAATTGCAGCGAATGAGCTTGAGTTCATCCCCAATCCGTTAAATATTCATCTTAGCCTAGGTGGATATCAGGCAATCGCAGATCAATTCTGGAACGCTTTGAAGGACCGCTTGCCTCAGAAAGGCAGTATGACCGCAAGTAATGTTACACAAACTAGTTTGACATTGCAGTGGTCTGAAGCGCTTGATAATAAAGGCGTAAATGAGTACAAGATTTACAAGAATGGGAGCTTGCTGCAAACAGTAGCAGGCAACATTCTGACGTATGACGTAACGGGTCTTACAGCCGGAACGGAATACACGTTCAAGGTGGAAGGCGGAGACGTGGCAAATCACTGGACGACGGACGGACCGTCTGTGACCGCGAAGACGTTGGACGCACCGGATACTGCACCAACATGGCCAGCGAACGCAAGCCTGACGGCATCGGGCGTCACGCAAACCGGGGTCACGCTAACATGGACGGCCGCTTCGGACGACAAGGGAGTTGCGGAGTACAAGATCTACAAAAACGGCAGCTTACTACATGCTGTAGCAGGTAATACCCTGACGTATAACGTTGGAGGCTTGACGGCAGGGACCAACTACAGGTTCAAGGTGGAAGCCGGAGACGCGGTGAATCACTGGACAACGGACGGGCCTGCAATTTCAGTAATAACTAGTCCTAATCCAGGCGGTGATGGCGGACAGCCTCAGCCGGATACACAAGCACCAACATGGCCGGTTACCAAGTCACTAACCGCATCTAACGTCACACAAACCGGCTTGACTCTGACATGGACATCGGCAAGTGATAACACAGCCGTTACTAGTTACAAGATTTACAACGGCGATAACCTAGTAGCTACAGTGACTGGAAGTGTGTATACACAGCAGATTTCCAACCTATCAGCTAATACGCAATATGCCTTTAAGGTGGAAGCAGGAG
Source organism: Paenibacillus sedimenti (assembly GCF_014534655.1). GTDB lineage: Bacteria > Bacillota > Bacilli > Paenibacillales > NBRC-103111 > Paenibacillus_E > Paenibacillus_E sedimenti. The sequence goes on along the minus strand of NZ_JACVVD010000007.1, from coordinate 56,398 downwards.
ATGCAGTCGGAAATTGGTCCACGAATGGACCTGCAATATCCGTAACCACGTTAGCTAATTCAGGTGGTGGTGGCGGAGATCCTCAACCGGATACACAAGCACCAACATGGCCGGTGACCAAGTCACTAACCGCAACTAATGTCACACAAACCGGCTTGACGTTGACATGGACACCTGCAATTGATAATACCGCAGTTACCAGTTACAAGCTTTACAACGGCAATACCCTTGTAGCTACAGTTACCGGCAGTGTATATACGCAGCAGCTTTCGGACTTAACTGCAAATACTTCGTATACATTTAAGGTTGAAGCAGGAGATGCTTCTGGAAACTGGTCTACAAATGGACCTTCAATACGCGTAACAACTTTGGCTTATTCAGGTGGCGGTGGCGGCGGAGGTGGCTACATCGCGCCAGATATGGAAGATACGTCCACAGGGATTAAGGCGTTAAAAGGCTCTTTCAGCTTAAAGACGGTAACTGAGAATGGCAGCACGATAAACAAAGTCGAATTCGACGCCGGCAAGTGGAAGCAGCTCCTGGAAAAACTCGCGAAAAAGCCGAGTGGTTCTCATGAGATTCTGTTCCAAACGGAAGAAAAAGGGGCATTAAGCTTGCTCATTCCGTTTAGCGCGCTTACCAAAGAGATTCAGTCTGTCTCGGATGCGACATTGATCATCGAAACACCTGATTCTACCTATCGAATTCCTTTATCTTCGTTAGCAGAAGCAATTAAGAAATCAGGCATTTCAAGTACAGACGATAAGGCGCTGATGCGGATCATGCTTGTTCCTGCAGATGCCCAGACTGTCGAACAATTGGACAGTAAAGCCTGGCAAACAGGAGCTTCCTTTGTTGAGGTGCCGGATACAATCATCGTAGGCATAGAGCTTAATGGCAGCTTTAAACCGCTTGAATTGACAGGCAATCCAGAGGTATTCATCGACTGGAAATTGAAAAAGTCTTTAGATGCCGGCAAAGCAATCGTTGTAATCTTTGATTCAAGTACAGGCAGCTTCCGATACATTGCATCGCATTTTACGAATAAAGATGGCAAAATTCTGGCGGCGATCCCTGTCGGTACTGCAGGTAAGCCGATGATTCTGGTTGTTACTAAAGAATTCACAGATTTGAAGGGACATTGGTCGCAAGCGGATGTCGAGTTCCTTGCTTCCCGGCTGCTGATCGAGGGCGTTTCATCGGGAACGTTCGCTCCGGATCAATCAGTCACTCGCAGTCAGTTTACTGCGCTTTTGGTTCGCGCGCTAGGTCTTCCTGCGACGGAAGCAGTCAATGGAGAATTTGCGGATGTGCTTCCTATAGCATGGTTCGCGAGCAGTGTGCACGCAGCTGTAAAAGCAGGGCTCATTACCGGATTTGAAGACGGTACTTTCAAGCCGGATGCGCCAATTACTCGCTCAGAAATGGCTGTTATGATAGCCAGAGTCTTAAAGGCTAATGGCATCGATCTGAAGGAAACCAATTACGAGAAATTGTTATCCAGATTTACGGATCGTTCTTCCATCGAAAAGTGGTCCGAAGCAGCGGTATCACTTATGTTGGAGGCTGGCCTGATTCAGGGGCTGGATGGGGGCAAATTCGCGCCGAACGATTTGGTCACGCGCGCGCAAGCGGCTGTGGTGCTCAAGCGCATGTTAGAATACGTACAATCGCATAAATAAACACGCAGGCGCCTGCTTCGAAAGAAGCGGGCGCTTTATTTCATGACTAGGACCACAATCGCAAATGAAAACAAAAAAACCCAGAGTCGCTAAGACGCTTGGTTGGTTCACATATTGTTTTTAATAGATTAACTGCTACTATAAAGAGTGAATGTTTATATTAGGAAATAAATACATTTTTATCCCAATGGATCTCATGCGAGCCTGGCTGCTGGAGCATCTGCTCCCCGTGCGGCAAGCGATTAAGCAGCTAAGCTTTGTAGATATGACAGGGCTGTACACGCAGCTGTTTAGCAAGCGGGAGCTAGCCCTGAGCTGGACGGGCGGCGATGCGGAGCTGCCGCCGCATTGGTCTGTGATTTGCGAGCAGACTAGGGAGGCGCTGGCCGGGGCCAAGCTGCCGTATGAGGATGCAACGCCGTTCTTGTACTTGATGGAAGCGGTGCAAGGCTTCCATACGATCACTCGCTTTAATCCGTTTACGGGTCAATATTTGTAAGGCGGTTCGCCGGATACTCAAGCGCCAACGGTGCCAACAGGCTTAGCGGCTTCATCCAAAACGAGTACGACAGTGAGCTTGACTTGGAACGCGTCGACCGATAACGTGGGTATAACCGGATACGAGGTATATAAAGGCGGTATGTTGGCAGGCACGACAACTGGTGCGACTAACATCACGGTGACCGGTTTAACGGCAAGCACGGCTTATAGTTTTACCGTAAAAGCCAAAGATGCAGCGGGCAATTTATCCGCGGCAAGCGCGGCGTTAAACGTGACAACGAATGCGGCAACTGGAGATTTTACAACCACGGTGACGAAACTAAGCGCTACATCGGTCAAATGGGTATTTGCACCGAATCCATCGGCAACGTCCGTCACGTATTTCTATACGTATAATTTAACAGGTCAGCTCGCTAAAGATTCTGCAAGCTTCTCTTACACACAACCTTAACGATACGATAACTATCTGATAGTAATGGTATAAAAAAGTAACCCCATAACCTGCTAAGCAGGTTACGGGGTTATTTGCACTACTTTGTTCCCTGCTCCGCATCATACTCGCTCGCGTATTGCGCCAACGATTTGATTTTACCATGGGGGTTTTGCGATTGTTTACGGCTCTTCCAAGCTGCTTCATCACGGCGTTTTTGATGGCTCATCAAAAATGACCTCCTGTGGTATGCGGATTTGTGGTGCAAGTATAAATTGCGGAATTTTCCAGTTTTTTATGCGAATTGTGATTCAACTTAATCTTCTCTTTGGGGTGTCGGCAGGTGAGCAGGCTTGAACTTGAGTCTCCCAATCGACTCGATAGCCGTACATCCATTCAGACGCTTTTTGATTTGCAAAAAGTTTGAGAAATAAAGGCGTTGTCACATCGCGGAACCATTGCTGCATGGGGCGTATGACATGCTTGCCTGAATCGCCGTGCTTTCCGACATCAAACATTTTAACGGTACGATCCCGGCGCAAATGCTCGTAAGTCGCAAATGCTTGCTCAAGATCGGGGATATCTCTTATACATTTGGCCAGAACAATCGCATCTTCCAATGCCATTGATGCTCCTTGCCCGGAGCTGGGTGAGATGGCATGTGCCGCATCGCCGAGCAGCACTACAGGGCCCTTGTGCCAACTTGACGGCTGTTTGGGCAGAGCATAGGAAGCAAAGTAGGGGAAGGTCGTCTCGGCCGCCTCAATAATCTCTCGGATGAAGGGTTGATCATCTTGATAAACTTCCAACATTTGCTGCTTCCGCTGTTCTTCCGTGATCGTATTCAACGATCCTTTAACAGGTTCTTTCGCCTCCGGCCAATTCGTAAACCAGTAAATATATCCGGTTGAGCTTACGTGATAACCAAAAAAGGCCCGTTTGCAAAAAATAAAGTGGGTAGTTTCTGGCGGTTCAGAAAGATTGAGACCGGTGGTATAGCCTCCGCTGTTGATTAGTCCGGTGTAAGCTGCACCTTGGAAAGCAGGATCGACGAACCGGCGGGTACGCGAGTGGACGCCATCACTCCCAATGAGGAGGTCACCGCTAGCCGTTGTGCCGTCATGGAAAGTTGCAACAACCCCGCCGTCGCTCGAAACTTTGATATCCTCCACCTTCTTGCCGCGGACGATTTTGATTCCTTGACGTTCGGCTTCGTCTGAAATGATATCGCCTAAGGGTACGCGCTTGATGAAGACGCTCTTAAGTCCATTCCCGGCTAATACGCCTTCGCCCAGCTTTTTGCCTTTGCCATTCCACATGAGCCATTTGCTAACGGCGGAGCCTTCCGCTAGAGCAGCCTGATCGAGTCCGAGCTCCTGCAATACAGCCAAGCCGTTGCATGACAGAGAAAGAGAGAAGCCCTCAGAAGCTGTTCGGGCCTCGTAGATTTCAGCTTCAATACCTGCCCGTTTCAGAAAAAGTGCCAGGGCGGGACCGGCAATCCCGCACCCGATAATCAATGCTTTTTTCTTTCGTTTGGCCAACATAAAGGCATCTCCTTTACATTTAACTAATAACCCGCCGTTCTTCATTTTGCTGCTTGTTAAGTGCCGGTTTCTCGTTTGAAGATGTTGTTATTCCGGACTATTCAGACGTCTCGCTATTTCACGTATCCATTCCTCATTCCAGACGAGCACGCCGGTACGGATATCCTCTGCGATGGCACGCACCCATTGAAGTTCGGCCGCAAGTACTGCGCGCTTATGTTCTGACTCCAGCATGAATAATCGGGGAATAATCTCCTTGAATGTTTGTAGTTCAGCTTCTACGTGTTTTAATTCTGTATCGAGCGCGTGTTCTCTCTTTTCGAATTGCAGTTGAACGTCTTCGGGTGCCAATAGAGAGAGGAAGGAGACGGCCACCGGAAATTCGGGAAACTCTTGCACGGGGGTCGAGAGCATTTCGCGAAGCCATTCCAGAGATAATTGCTTTCCTTCGGCGGTGGCTTCGTAGATCGTGCGATCGGGTCGCCCTTCTTCCCGCAAAGTTTCTTGTACCGTAATAAGTTCATCCCGTAACAAGCGGTCAATGGTCTGATAAATACTCGTACGCTGACGTACGTTAATGACTTCATCCTTTCTTCGTTCTTTGATGAGTTGCTGCATCCGGTATGGATGCATGGGTCTCTCTGTGAGAAGTGCAAGAATGGCTAATGCTAATGGGGAACGTTGAGTTTTTTTTGTTCTCTTCATAGTTATAATATTACTAGTTATATTATAACTATGTCAATGGCTATTCGTTAAATTAGGTTCTTAGAATGAAAAAAAAAAGCCTCCACAAGAGATGATCTTGTAGAGGCTTTATCAGTGCAATTATTTTATTACTCCGTAGCAACCGACTGGTCAGCTTGCATGTTGACCGGGGAGATACGGATGAAGTTTTCTTCCAGGTTGCCCAGCAGTCCGTCGATTTTCGCTGCTGCTTCGGATTGGCCGGAACCAGCAAGCTCGTCGCGGTATGCAGTGAGCAGTTCTGTTAGATCTTTTTTACTTTGTACGCCGATGGACTCGAGTTTCACTTTCGCGCCTTTGGCGATACGGCGTTCAATTGCCGCTTGGTCAAGACCCATTTCAGGAACGAGGCGTTGATAGATCACGCCGCCTGTCATACCTGCACAGATCCATGGACCCGGGTCGCCCATAACTACGGCACGGCCGTTAGTCATGTACTCGAATGCGAAGCCTTTGAGGTTCGCGCGAGCTGCGAGTCCGCCAAGCTCATCCTGCAGCGGAGTTGTGATTTCTCCGCCGAATACAACGTCAGCACCCGAGAAACGGATACATGCGCGAGTATCAGCGCCGCCTTGGATCAGGAACAAGCCTTTTTGTGCACCGTAGCCGAAGGATTTACCTACGCTACCGTTGATAAGCGTATTGTTTTTGCTTTGTGACTTGAGGATCGCCACTTTACCGCCGAACGCCATTTTACCAAGACCGTCTTCAGCTCCGCCGTGAACGGTAATATTTACGCCGCGGGCATTGAAAGCCGCCAGACCGTTACCAGGCACGGAACCGTCAACGAGGTTCAGAGCGAAGTCAGGCAATTGGTCGTAGCTGCCGTCGAAACGATCTCTTACGCGATGGCTGGAGTAACGAGTTCCAAGGATACGGGACTCGGCATCCACTTTGGACCAGTTGCGTACGATTGGTGCGTCCATAGCCAAGGAGTCCGGGAAGAATTCTTGACCTTCAGCGCCGGCTGCGATACGAATATCGGAAGATACTGCCGCTTCTTCCATGGCTCTTTCTGCATCCGAGATAAATTGCAGCGGAGCTGGACGAAGAATATCGGACAGGTCGATTCTCTCTTGATGACTGATTTGCTGCAGCAGGTCGGAACGGCCTACGAGATCCTGCAAGTTCTTGAAACCAAGGGAAGCGACGATTTCACGTACTTCTTCACCCATCGAGCCGAACAAACGAACCAAGCTGTCTACAGCAAGGTCGTACTGACGAGGCACGAAGCGGCGAAGACCTTTTTCTTCGGCTTCTTCCATGGAGTCGATTTGCGTTGCGATACCAACGTGACAAGTATCGAGGTGACAGCCGCGACATGTTGTACAACCGATAGATTGCATAGCGATACTACCGAATCCTGCGCGGTTTGCACCGAGCATAACCATTTTTACAACGTCAGCGCCGGATTTCAATCCGCCGTCAGACCACAGCTCAACGCGGTGACGAAGGCCTGCTTCGATCAGGGCAACGTGAGCAAGTTTAGTACCAATCTCAGTAGGAAGACCTACGTGAGTCAAAGAGTGAATACGAGCCGCGCCTGTACCACCGTCAAAACCGGACAGCGTGATAACGTCAGCGCCAGCTTTGGCAACACCTACCGCAATCGTTCCGATACCAGGAACAACCGGAATTTTTACGATGATTTTCGCTTTGCGGCCGCTAGCTTCTTTCAGCTCGGAAATGATTTGCGCCAAATCTTCAATCGAATAAATATCATGGTTATTCGAAGGAGAGATCAGGTCGGAGCCGATTGTTGCGTTACGGGCCGCAGCGATTTTCGCTGTAACTTTGGAGCCTGGCAAGTGACCGCCTTCGCCCGGTTTTGCCCCTTGACCGATCTTGATCTCAAGGAAAGCAACCGCGTTAGCCAGTTCTACGTTAACGCCGAAACGTCCGGATGCGACTTGCGCACCGCGCGTTTTTTTGTAACGGCCGAGCATATCTTTAATCTCTCCGCCCTCGCCGTTCATGGTCACCATGTTCAGGCGTTCGCCGGCTTCGGCGTAGGCGCGGAAAGCTGTTTCGTTCTGTGAACCGAAGGACATCGAAGAGATCAACATCGGCAAGGAGTGACCGCCAATCGAAATGTCCACTTGAGACGCATCTAGCGGTTTGCGACCCTCGCTCAAAGCTTTCTCCACATTAAATCCGGCAATGTGACGGATCGAGATCGGGTTCTTCTGCTCTTCTTCACGCAGTTTGTCGCGGTAGTCGCTGTAAGGAGCTGCTCCGGAAGCGGCATCGCCTAATGCTTTCCACATACGTTGGAAGAAGCGGAAGTTTTTCGCCGCTTTTGCTTTTGGATTGCTATAGTCAGCATAGCGTGCTTCAGCTTCAGCTTCCAATTGAGCGAAGCCGGTTCCCGCTTTTTCGCTGCCGAGGTAATTCACGATATCCAGCACCTCAGCTACTTCCGGATGGAAGCCGATGGAGGAAAAGAAACGTGTGTAACCGCGAAGCTCATGCGTACCGATCGTGGAGATAACTTTCTCCAGACCTTTGGTAAGTGCAGCGTAAACTTTGCGTGCAGCAGCTGCGTTACCCTCTTTATCCGATGCTGTAGAGAACAGCAGGTAGGGGGAGATGACGTCAGCGCCCAGACCGCAGGCAACCGCAATATCATGCAGGTTACGGATCGCTGCGGAACGCAGAACGATCGTTACGCGGCGGCGCAGATTGTCGCCAAAGCCGAGTTTCTCTGCGCGCAAAGCGATGTCGATTTTGGAAACCGCCAGGTGCGGTTCAAGCCATAGGCGATCGTTTTGATGAGCTTCCGCATCGTCAAGCACGATCAGGGCTGCACCGGCTTTAGCAGCGGCAACCGCGTCTGCAGCGATTTTGTCCAAACCGTCACGCAGGGAAGTGCCTCTTGCAAATGTTGCTGAAAGCACGGCTACGCTGTTCTCGCCTTGAGCGCGGAACAGAGCGAGCAATTGCTCGTAGGAAGGTTGGGACAGATGCTCTTCGCTGTCTACACCATTAGTGCCTTCGAGAACGAGCGGTGCTAAAAGCTCAATGCGCAGCTTGGCATCTACTTGAGAGTAAACAGCCGGGCGAGTTCCTGCTACGACGCGCGTGGAGAAGTGCTCCATTTCACGGTCACGGTCAATCGCAGGGTTCGTTACAACCGCTACGCTTTCTTTAATGAAGTCAGGTACGTTTTGACGCTCCCACGCGATAGCCGCATGAGGGGAATCATGACCGAGGGAACGGATCGGCTCCGCGCCGGTTTCGGACATGGTTTCGATATGTTGGATACCATCGCGATCCCAACCAAAAGCGCTGTACAACTGGTCGGTTGCGACGATATTTTCGTTCAACTCAGCTTGTGCGTCTGTTTTAGCAGGTGTCAGGTGTTTGCGCAATCCGCCAAAGTTCAGGCGTTTGCTTGCACGCTCGTATACCAAGCTTTGTACTTCATGATAAGGAATAACTTGCACGTGTTCGCCTGGCGTAAGCACAACGCCTACTTTTTCGCCTGGAGCGATCGGTTTCGGGTCGGCAACCATGTCACCAACCGTAATTACGCCTTGTTCAGAGGAGAAGTAGAGGGAAGTATCGCTCTCAACCATCCAAACCGGACGAAGACCCAGCGCATCCACGCTGAAAATACATTCGTTGCCATAACGGGAAACGATACCTGCAGGGCCTTGTGCATAATGTCCCCAAACTTGGCGGAAGTAAACGTATAAATCTTGAAGCTCCGGACGGAACTGTTTCATCTCATTAATAATAGGAGGGAATACCATTTCCATGGCTTCGAACAGACTGAGACCAAAACGGTGAATGAACGTTTCGATGGTCCGGTTCATGTCTTGGGAGTCGGATCCGCCGCTAACGAGCGGTACGCCAACCATGTCAGCTTCGATGCGCATTTTCTTAACGGTGTTAATTTCCCCGTTGTGTCCAAGCAGCGAGAAAGGCTGTACGCGGAAGAAGCTGGACAATGTATTGGTAGAATAACGGTTGTGACCGATGGTTACTTGGGAAGCAAACAGAGGATCACGAGTATCGTTAAAATATTTAGGCAAAATGCTTGCAGCGCCCAACACTTTATAGGCAGCTGTTACGTTGCTCAGCGTTGCTACGTGAACGTTGTATTTGTTTTCGATAGCAATATGAAGTTCAAACAGATGGTCGGCGACATTCACTTCCGATTTCTCGGAAAGCGCGGCGATTTGCCAAAATGTAGGCTCATCGTTCAAGCCGTTAGGTCCAAGAACATTGCTATCCACTTGATTCTCTTGCTCCAGAATGATAGATACATCATGTCCGGCAAAAAGCTCGCGGATGCCGTTTTGAATTTCAGCGGCGGTCAGGTCCAGCTTGCGCGGAACAAAGATATGAGCAACAGAAAAACGGTTGTCATAGGCTAACTTGCCGTCAAGACCCGCATCTGTTAATTTCTTTTCCCAAAGAGCACGTGGAATGTCCGTTAGAATTCCGCAACCGTCGCCTTCGCCGTTAATAAAGCCCGAACGATGTTCCATTTTTACAAGGGCATCGATCGTCTTTTGAATATTATCACGGGAAGGATGACCGTTCTTTTCAATAATACAAATAATTCCGCAGCTATCGTGTTCGGTTCCTAGCAGATTTTGAAAACGGCCTTCATTTCGCATCAATTCATTCATTGCTCTAGGTCAGTCTCCTGACCGTCACCTCCAATACATATTTAAACTCCTCTTGCATTACGTTGTCTTGCATCTTGCATTTATTGCACCGTCTAAGCCCGCAATCCCTGCATACTCGCTCATTACCGGAAAATCAGGCAAATCCGAAATATGCAAGCCGATGCATAAAAATGCAATTCTGCTGAATAGCATGCTAATTTCAAGGAGCACGATCCCTCAAAATAAAGCTCTTAACGACCCGTGTAAAAGTAAGGCATGAAGTACAAAAAAGAACTGAAAATTTGTAAATCGTGCCCTAACTTTCTAAGAAAATACTGTGAAAACAAGACGTTTCGCGAAAAGGGTAAAAGTATTCTTAGAATAGCACGAAAAAGAAGATCCGACAATAGTCGCGCTGTGAAATCAAAAATGTAAGCGTTACCTTTTTTGCATACTGGTGAATAAAGCCAATTTTCTTGCAAATGAGACGGTCAAAAAAAACGAACAAACTATGATCCGGATCAGATCATAGTTCGCTTTTGGGACAGGTAGGGGCGATAGGGTATCGGTATATTTAAGAGGGATAGTCTACCCGGAAGCCATTTTTTTGAATGCAAGATCGGCAGCTTCTAATGTACGAGTGACATCTTCTTCCGTATGGGCGATGGTCAGGAACCAGGCCTCGTATTTGGACGGAGCGAGGTTAATGCCCTGCTCCAGCATTAGCCGGAAGAACTGGGCGAAGCGTTCGCCGTCTGTGTCCTGCGCCTGATCGTAGTTCGTGACCGGATGGTCGCAGAAGTGCGTCGAGAAGGCGCCGCCGATCCGGTTGACCGTCAACGGAATGGCTCGGCGCTTAGCCGACTCGGCAACGCCGTCGGCCAGGCGGGCACCAAGCTGTTCGAGCTTGGTGTAGACGTCTGCCTGCTGGAGCACCTCCAGGCAGGCGATGCCGGCGCTGATGGAAGCGGGATTCCCCGCCATCGTGCCGGCCTGATACGCAGGTCCGAGCGGCGCGACCTGCTCCATCACTTCCTTGCGGCCCCCGTAGGCGCCGATCGGCAGCCCGCCGCCGATCACCTTGCCGAGGGCCGTCAGATCCGGCTCCACGGCGGCGAAAGGGTTCGCCGTCGTCGTGCGGGAGGCCTCCGCGAGCGGGAGACCGGTATACGTCTGTGCCGCTCCGTAATGGAAGCGGAACGCCGTAATCACCTCGTCGTAGATGACGAGGGCGCCATGGCTGCGAGCAGCTGCGCAGAGCTGCTCGAGGTAGCCGGCATGGGGCATGACCATGCCGAAGTTGCCGACGATGGGCTCGACCATGACGGCGGCCACATCTTTGCCCCAACGCGCAAGGGCTTCATGGAGTGCCGGGATGTCGTTGAACGGCACGGTGATGACCTCTTGCGCGATGCTCGCAGGCACGCCGGCGCTGTCCGGCGTGCCAAGCGTGGACGGCCCGGAGCCGGCCGCCACGAGCACGAGATCCGAGTGGCCGTGGTAGCACCCGGCAAACTTAATGATCTTCGTGCGCCCCGTGTAGGCGCGCGCCACGCGGATCGTCGTCATCACGGCCTCGGTGCCGGAGTTGACGAAGCGTACTTTGTCGAGCGAGGGAATCGCCGACTTCAGCATCTTCGCGAACTCGATCTCGAGTTCGGTCGGGGTACCGTACAGCGTGCCGTTCTGCGCGGCGCTTATGATCGCTTCGGTCACGTGCGGATGTGCGTGACCGGTAATGATCGGGCCGTAGGCGGCGAGGTAATCAATGAAGCGATTGCCGTCTTCATCCCAGAAGTAAGCGCCTTGCGCGCGCTTCATGAAGACGGGCGCGCCGCCGCCCACAGCTTTGAATGAGCGGGAGGGGCTGTTGACGCCGCCAACAATATGTTGAAGGGCTTCTTGATACAACTGTTCGGATCTTTTGCGTTCCATGAATGGATCATTCCTTTATATGTAATTTAGTCTGCAAAAAGCCTCTACCTGCAGCGGGAGCATAATGCTCTTCTCAAGTAGAGGCATAATCCGCGGAAATGGCCAAATTAACGCCAGTATTTCCAGCTAATTTCTCCATCATGCTGTTTCCAACCCTAATAGCGGGAGGTTTTCCCGTTAATTTGGCAAATGGCATGATGCCAGTGCCGCCGCTCAGCCCGCGCCCTAATTCTTCGTCGTCTTCACCGCCGACTTCGGGGTCGGCGAAGGCGATGGCTTCGAAGGACCAGCATCCGCTTCCGCCTTGCCGGCGAAGAGATCCTTCACGTAATGCTGCAGCTTGTTTTTGTCGGCTGTAATGACAGCGGCGCCGCGGACGTTTTTCTCGATCAGCAGTTCGGTTGGCGGAAGCTGGGAGCTGACGATGCCGTCCGCTTTGGCTTCATAACCTAACGAACCTAGCTTGAGCATATCGGTCACGCTAAGATTCGTGTCAATGTAAGGATCTATCGAGTTCAATATTTTCGGCAGCTTAATCAGCGAGGATGTGGTTTGCATCTTTTGAGCGACAGCCGTCAAAAACTTGCGTTGACGCTCGGTACGAGAGAAGTCAGACAGCGCATCGTGACGGAAACGCACGTATTGGAGCGCTGTTTTGCCGTCGAGATGCTGCATTCCTTTTTTCAAATTAATATCATAGACATGATCGTCCTCGGAGTCGGAGTATTTCATGTCTTTTTCAACTTCAATATCAATCCCGCCAACTGCATCAATGAGTGCAATAAACCCTTTAAAATCGGTATAAACATAATATTGAATCGGAATGCCCAAAAGATCGCTTACCGTTTTCATAACCAGATTCGGCCCGCCGGTCGTGATGGCCGTATTAATCCGATCCTCGCCTTCGCCCGGAATCTTCACGTATGTATCTCGGAGGATGGAGAATAAGTGAGCTTTCTTGGTCACAGGATCGATGGAAGCAAGCATAATACTGTCCGATCTGGGCAACTCATTCTTCTTCAAACCGCGTGAATCGCCGCCAAGAAGCAGGATATTAACCCGCTGCTTGCCTTCCCATTTGGGAGGCGTATATTTGTCGCCTCTATCTTTGAGGGCTTGACTGATCAGCGGACCGCCGCCGCCTTGCGGATTTTCCGAATGATTCGATATATTCTTGGCAAAGTTGTAGAACGAATACGAATAATACCCGGCAACCACCATAAGCAGCATACCGATCAGGAGCAGGGTTCTTTTTAGTATTTTCAAGGCATCTGCGCTCCTTTCAAAGGAAAAAGCTTATCTGTACTTTTTTTTCTTACAGATTTCATGTATCATTAGTTTAGCATCGTCTGTTGTACAATTCGTCTATATGATCCATATTATAGATGCTAAGAAACTTCGATAGCAAGTTTGGGCGAATTTTGGAATAACTTGTAGCCGAGTCTACAAAGACAGGGGGTTCGTTATGTTAGCGATTGACGTTCAGCAGCTTCGCAAGGAGTTTCAAGTGCAGCAAAGCCGCGGCGGATTGAAGGGTGCCTTTCAAGATTTGTTTCGCAGAGAATACAAGCATGTCACAGCTGTGAAAGACATCAGCTTTCAAATTCCAAAGGGCGAAATTTGCGGATATATCGGCGAAAATGGCGCCGGAAAATCGACAACAATCAAGATGTTGACCGGTATTCTCGTACCGACATCGGGTCACATTAAGGTGAACGGGTTCGTTCCATATAAAGAACGGGAAAAATTCGTATCCGGCATCGGTGTCGTGTTTGGTCAACGCAGCCAGCTTTGGTGGGACATCGGCGTCGTGGAATCCTTTCAATTATTGAAGAAAGTGTACCGCGTCTCCGAAGCCGATTACAAAAAACGTCTCGACGAGCTCGTGGATCGTCTACAGCTTTCCGACCTGCTTTCACGTCCTGTGCGCAAGCTTAGTCTGGGTCAACGGATGCGTTGTGAACTCGCCGCTTCATTATTACATAATCCGGCGATTCTGTTCTTGGATGAACCGACGATTGGATTGGATATTGTAGTAAAAACGGAAATTCGCGAATTTCTCAAATCGCTGAACCAGAGGTACGAAACGACAATCCTGCTTACGACGCACGATCTTCAGGATATTGAGGCGCTTTGCTCCCGGGTTATTATGCTCGATGACGGTCGGATTATTTACGATGGCGGGCTCGAAGAGCTGAAAGCGAAGTGGGGCAAAGGCAAAGAAGTCGTGCTTCAATTCGAATACCCGGTTACACTGCCTAAGCTTCAGGAATTGACGCAAGGCCTGGATGTTGCCTGGCAGCTTGAGAATGAGCTATCCGCTAAAGTGTTCATCCCTCAGGATCGGGCGAATGTCTCCGAGGTGCTGAGCCGTGTTGTCGGCGTACTGCAAATTCAGGACATTAAGATTAATGAAACGAATACGGATGACATTGTACGCGAAATTTATAAATCCGGATCGGCTGAAGTGAAGCGCGATGAGGAAGCACAGCAGCATGAAGGAGTCGCCACCCATGCTTAGCGCTTATTTGGAAATTATCCGGATGCGGTTTCTAATGATGCTCGCCTACCGCGTCAATTATTACAGCGGCATTCTTATCTATGCACTTAATATTGGTTCCTACTATTTTGTATATAAGGCCATCTATGGCGAGCAAACGATCATCGGCGGTATGACGCTTGCACAGATGACTACTTATGTAGCCATTTCCTGGATGAGCAGAGCGTTTTATTTCAATAACCTGGATCGTGAGATTGCCACTGAAATTCGCGACGGCAGCGTAGCCATTCAATTCATCCGGCCTTATAACTACGTCAATGTGAAAATGATGCAAGGTCTGGGGGAAGGCGTGTTCCGGCTTCTTCTCTTCACGACGCCCGGCATGATTTTCGTCTGGCTGCTCTTGCCGGTTGAGTTGCCTACAGATCCATCGCTTTGGCTTATTTATCTGCTCATGCTTTTCTTCAGCTTCCTTATTAATACGCAGCTTAATATTATTACGGGGCTTTTCGCATTTTTCCTGGAAAACAATGAAGGTCTCATGCGCATGAAACGTATTGCGGTCGACCTCTTCTCGGGTCTCATTATTCCGATTACCTTTTTTCCCGGCTGGGCCAAATCGGTTTTGGAATGGCTGCCTTTTCAGGCGATTACTTACCTGCCAAGCGCCGTTTTTACCGGAAAAATTACGGGATCTGAAATATTTGAAAAGTTAGGCATTCAAGCGTTGTGGTTCTTCGTTCTCATTATTCCGATTTATATCTTGTGGAACAGATCGAGAACGCGCTTGTTTGTGCAGGGAGGGTGAAGCCTATGTTCTATCTGTCCCTCGTTGTGGAATATTTGAAAAACTACATGAAAACACGCCTCACCTACCGATCCGACTTTTGGATTGAAGTGGTATCCGATCTTTTGTTCAATGGATTGAATCTCTTCTTCATCCTCGTTGTTTTCCTGCAAACGCAATCGCTCGGAGGGTGGGATCAAGAACAGATTTTGTTCATTTACGGATATTTTATGATTCCATACGGCTTGTTTATCACCTTTTTTAACCTATGGGGCTTTGGTGAACGCTATATTATTAAAGGCGAAATGGACCGCATTCTGACACGTCCTGCGTATAACCTTTGGCAGCTCATGCTTGAGAATCTGAATCCTTCTTCGCTGTTCAGCGCGTTGGCGGGGGCGATCGTAATGATTTACGCATGGGTAAAGTTGGACCTTCCGTTCCATTGGTATGACCCGTTCATGTTTATCGTCCTGGTCGTCGGATCGGTGCTCATCTATGCGGGGGTATACATCTCGCTGACGTCGCTCTCGTTTTTCTCGGATGCGCCAACGGGTATTCTGCCGCTCATTTGGAACATTCAGAACTACGGGCGCTATCCCGTAACGATTTATAACAAGCTGCTCAGAAACATTTTGACGTGGATATTGCCTTTTGCATTTGTCGGCTTTTACCCTGCGGCCTACTTTATCGATCCGGCCAACTGGAAATGGTTCGCAATGCTTACGCCTCTCATGGGTATTGTATTTAGCATATTGGGCATTTCCATCTGGAACATTGGCGTGAAGCGTTATCGTGGCGCCGGCTCTTAAATGAAGAAAACCGTTACCCCCACGCACCGGTATGGTGTATGGGAAGTAACGGTTTTTTGGTTCGGTTACTCCAGTGTTCCGTTTTGACGGAGAAATGCTGCTACTTTATTGTTGCCTTGCTCGAGTGCGAGAGATAGTGGAGTAGCTCCGCCTTCGGCTCTTGCATGGACATCGGCTCCGTGTTCGATCAATAGTTGGATCAGCTCTATGTTGTCATCATGGAAAGCTGCGGTATGCAAGCAGGTATGACCGTTACCATCCATTATCGTTGTCTGAGCCTTGTTATCGAGAAGAAGCTTAATGACATCCACATTTCTTTCGCCCGCTATCGCAGCATGCAGCGCTGTATTGGAAGGGATGTAAGAAATCTTGGAATGCGATACAGCATTAACGTCGGCGCCATGATCCAGCAATACTTGAACAGCCTGCGGATGGCCAAAGTGCGCTGCGAATCCCAGAGGCGTAAGCCCATCGCCGTTTTCGGTGTTTGCGAGGTTCGGGTGAGATTTCAATATCTCTTTTAGTCGCGTTGCATCTCCAGACTGTGCCGACTGAAATACATCGACAATGATTTGTGCTAACTCCATAAATGGGTTCTCCTTTTCGATTTGATTAAGCTGAAATTGTCTTATGTACTAAAATTACATGAATGCAAGCGTATCCGACTTCTTCAAAATCACTTTTTTTGACGGAACTGGGAGGGGGGACTGGCAAAACGCTTGGCAAACAGTCCGCTGAACGAACTTACACTTTGAAACCCGACCTCTAAACAAATATCGGTGACAGATTTGTCTGTTCTAAGCAGGAGTGTCTTTGCTTCTTTCAATCTCATTTCAGTTAAAAACTGTCCGGGGGACATACCGAACAATTGCTTGTAGCTTCTGAGGAGATGGTTTGGAGATAAACATGCAGCTCTCGCCATCTCCGCTAAAGTGATCGGTTGATCGTAGTAGGCAGAAATAAAGTCATGACAAACATGCAGCCGTTTAAATAGTTCCTCCCGTGTCGAGGCTTTTAGTGACTGTAACTTCATCATATCCTTATTCACCTGACGGTGAACCTGCAAAAGGTTTTGCGCTATTTCGTACAGCATCTCCTCCAGCCATGCGCTATCCTCTTGCTTATTGGTATATTCAGCCCTTAATTGAGATAGAGCGGGGGCAATCCATTCATCATACGAATAAGTTTTCTCAACAAAATCTATGGTCGTCTGCTTCGGTGCGAACGGATCATCCAGCAGCTGCTCATTTGAGGCCGCTAGACTACGATATACTTCTTCAACCAAGTTTTCTGGGAAAAAGATACAGAAAGATTCTATGGGAACTTCCGATTCGATGGTAATCGTGTACTCTTGACCATGATTCAGCAGAAGATAACTCCCTTCAGCAACAGCAAAATGTCCGCGTCCTGTATGGTAAAAGGCACGACCATTCCTAAAGGTTTTTATGGATAATGCACCTTTGCCCTTCCAAAAATAACTTTTGCTTCTAGCATGCAGAATGGCCGTCATATGTTCAACCTTTCGAGAATCATCATGATCATGTTTTCGGGGCGAATGCCGATTTTCCTGCTTAAAAAACCTCCCGCCTGCACAAAGCAGACGAGAGGTTGAAAGAGCTTGCATAAATTAGGGCTGCCAAGTTGCCGTAACAGTCGCTGTTCCGGTAGAAGGCGTCGTGAAGGTATGATTGCTGCCGCCTTCCCATGTCACAGTGGAGCCGTTTTTCTTGATGAACTTGTATTGGAGCGCGGTTCCCGCTGGTACACTAACGTCAAAGTACCAGTTCGGATATTGATAAAGGACTTTGTTGTAGAGAGGGCCAATCGCTGCATTCGGATCCCAGGCGCCTAACTCGCTTGCACTGCCGGAAAGGTAGACGTTCTCGCCTAATGCCGTAGTTGCATTGTTAACGACGAATCGAACGGATACCTGGTTGCCGCTGAGCACGTTGAAGTTAGAGACTGTGTTGCTGGTAACAGAGCCCGCAGTTTTAACGGACACTGCATATTTGCCTGCTGCTACGGCAGGGATGATCGCTTTAATTTCGGTATCTTCCCACGAAAGGATATTTGCGCCGGTTACGGCTGTTGTGCCGAAGTAAACCGTGCCTTTGGTCGCGCCGAAGCCGCGTCCGTCCAGCGTGACGGTATTGCCCGCTTTGCCCATGACAGGGCCGGCGTGCGCAAGAATAGGTGCTTCTGCGGCTGCTGTCGATTGCCATACGGCTACGCCCCCTGCAGCAAGCGTGAAGTTGGATACGGCGCCGCCGCTGCCAACAGTGATGCTATTACCGTTTAGCGTACCGCCTAGCGCATCTGTGAACGAGCCGGTCGGCAGGGAAGTGATCAGACCCGTAATGGACGCTGAACTTGTGAGATTGCGATTAATGGCGACTAATGCGACATTGCTGCCGAGTTTGCGCTCGTAGATGTAAACATCATTATTGATCCAACGCTGCTGAGTAGTTCCATAGGCGATAGCCGGATTGGATTTACGCAGCGGCGCGAGTTTTTTGATGACGTTGTAAGCGGTCGTCGTCGTGCTGAAGGATGTCATCTTCCCACGGTTGTTCGGATCGCCGTTTCCTGTCATGTACTGTTCCGTACCGTAATAAATGGCTGGCACGCCGCGGGAGGTCAACGTTAGCGCCAACGCTTGCTCCAGCTTGCGATTGCTGGCGCCGGCGACTTGGAAGCGGTCCATATCATGATTATCGAGGAACGTGACCTGATCGTTCACGAAATTGTAAGCCGATGCCGTCCCGGACAGCATGCTGTCGAGTCCGTACATCGTATCCGTACCGTCACGCAGCACCTGGCGCACCTTCTGGCCATAGCGGAAATCGAGCAGGCTCATGCCGCTATCATTGGCAAAGCTGTGGTTGCCGGGATCGACTTCGTTCGTGCCCAGGAACCATTCGCCGAAGGAGAAGACCGGCTTGTAGCCGTTGATGTAGGACATCAGATTCTTTTGCCATCCGAACGGCATGTGCTTCACGGCGTCAAAACGGATGCCGTCGATGCCCAGGTCGAGCCAGCTTTTCACAGCGCTTTTGAAGTAAGCATCCATCGTTGATTTGTTATGATTAATGTCGGCTAGATCGTATAAGTTCTTATAAATGCCATTTTCGATTGTGGAGAAATCCGTTCCCCCGGTATGGTGGAAATAACCGTTCGTATCATTCGTATAGCCGCCAAGTAAAGTGCCGTTATCATATAAGCGGCCGTTCTCGGCGAAGGATGGATCCGTTTCGGACGCCGGGGCCGTATGATTTGGCGCAAAATCGATCACAACTTTAATATTTTTGCTATGTGCAGCCGTTATGAGGTTCGTGAAATCAGTGAGACTGCCGTAAGCGGCATTCGGTTTCTTGAAATCTCTCGCCCAATAACCGTGGTAGGACGTATTATTGGTTCCTGAGTAATTAATGACCGCCGTGATATTCTCCACCGGCTGGGAGATCCAAATCGCGGTAATGCCCATACCGGTCAGGTAGCCATCGTTGATTTTGTTGATAATGCCTTGCCAGTCGCCCCCGCAATACAGTTTAAGCTGTGTACAACTACTGCTGAAAGCTGCTCCTGTCGGGTTATTGGCGCTGTTGCCGTCCACGAAGCGATCGGTGACAATTTGGTAAATGACATCGGTGGAAAAATTTTGCTTGTTCGCGACACTCGTATCGGGAGTTGCTTGTGCGGGAAGTGCAAAGGATACTGCGGCCAGAACGGACAGCAACCAGACGAATGTAGTTTTTTTCAGGCGTTTCATTGTATTCCTCCTTTGAAATGTGGTTGTGAAAAGCAAGCCTAACGCTGAGTCCGAATCCCCCCTTTCAAAATAAAAGCGAAAACAAAAACAACCCTCGACCATCCTGTTCAGGATCATGTCGGGGTTGTTCCTAATCCGAAACACAAACAACCCCGGTGCCTCTCAGCTCAGAGAGAACCGGGGTTGTTTTAAAAACCGTTTCGGTTTAAAAAAGCATTGCCCTTTTGTTGTCGACAAGCATTTTCATGCAATCAACTTGAAAATCTTTACATTTACCATTATAATCCATGAAATTTGGATGTCAATATGACTTGGTGCTATAATTAAATATGGTATTTATTTCCTATTGCATGAGGAGGGGATTGGACTGAAAAGCTTATTGTTATTCATTTTGCTCACCTGCGGGTGGACTATGTTCCCACAGGAAAGCTCATCGCCTATGCCCGTTGATCGTGCTGAAATCCCTTTGAGTTTACAGGAACAGGTGTATGGATTAGATGATATCTATAATCAGTTCTCAATCGTCGTTCGGAGTGTAGGCATTTCTCCCAATGAGCATCAAGTGGACACCGTTCATTTGGATGTTATGAAGACCGGACAACTTCATGAAGAAATAAGTGAACAGGAGAAAGGAGATCTCAAACAAGCAATTTACAAAGCTGTCGGCAAGTCATTCCCGCTGGAAATCACGTCATACGTTATCCCTAAGGAAGCAGAAGCTGTAGGGGAAATTACGGAAATCAATGCCGAGGATCAACTATTACTCATTAAAAATCTTGAATGGTGTAAAGACAAAGCTTGTGAAAAGTATGAATCCTTCTGGGTGAAGCCTGACAAGGATATCAAGATCAATTCCGAGAAACAAAAGGGCGAACTTCGATTCGACCAGCTTCAAATTGGCGATTGGATTGAGGTATGGACCAAGGGGGCTGTCCTGCAGAGCCTCCCGCCACAGATATTCGCGCTCGAAATTCTTGTTAAAGAAGAAAAGGTAGAACCCGTAGTGTCTCTATCTTCACTACTTCAGACAGACTTTGAGCATATCGATCAAATCGATATTAAGTACGGAGACGGCAAAAGTCTGACGCTCATCGATAAAAAAGTCATAGAGCAGATTGCCGCTAAGTTGAAAAAGATAGAGCTCATGAAGGCGAGAGATCAAAGAACCGTTCTTGGCTTCTTGTATTCTATGGATTTAACCATAGGTGATCGTAAAATTCGCTACTCGAGCGGTTTGAGATTCGATGATCTCAAATATCTTCGCAACCCGCTCACAGAGGAGTTAAATAACGAGATCGTCCGGTTAGGCAGGGGGAATATTTCTAATCTTCTTCCGGGTATTAGATTTTAAGAGGTAGTGGGACCTATGGACATCTCCGATCATGTGGGAGGCATTACCAGCATTTTATGACTAGACGAGGAAGAAGCAAGTTCATGAGATCCGAGGGGCAATCTATCCCGTTTGAGTCTTATCAGGACTTTTTAGCAGTGAAATGTAAGCCGAGCAACAATAATGGAAGCGCCAAACAAATAGTAAAATCGAGGTATGGCCAGTAATTGGCCACCAGGTCGTTGAAGTACGCAATATCCGGAAATGATACGAGCGATGAGACAATCAGGATCATACCGAGCGGCAGCGTTGCCAGTTTCGGGTCGCTCAGTTTTGTCAAATTGGCAATCCCGTGCATTAAGGCATAGTAATTCAGTACCGTCTTGAAATAGGTAGTAATAATCCACATTATTGCAAGCATGGCCTCTATCCGTTCCAAAAAATTGCCGATGCTGATTTTTTTGGTAAGCGAATATGTAGGGTATATTTGGTTGGCCGTAATGGGGGCCCCAAGCACGGCAATGGTCAGTACGATCACAATCTCCAGAATAATTCCTCCGATAAGCGTTCCTGCTAACATACTTTTCGGAATCCGCTTAGCATTATTGACAGAAGGCAGGATAACAAGGAAGCAGACGATTTCAGCGAACGGAAACGTAATGGTCGTAAACGAGCTGTAGATGATCGGTTTCCATCCCGTATGCAAGACGGGGGCAAGATTTTTCAAGTCGATCTCCGGCAATAAACAGAGAACCAAAATACAATATAGCAGGAGGAAATGCGGAAAAAGAAGTTCTCCCAACCGAGCGATGGTCTCGATGCCAATACGGGCTCCTAGGATAACGACTCCAAGGAATAAAAGGATAATTGAGTGGATAGGGGTCTCCGGCATGATATGTATCGTCATAAAATCGCCCATCTCCCTTATCTGGGCAGATACCATCAATAAAAAATAAAAGGTGAGTAGCAGAGCGACGTACTGCCCGCCCCATTTTCCAAGCAGATTACGGCTGTATTCATATACGTTTAATCCTGGATTCAGCTTGCCTAACCATGCAAACATCATGGCGAAGAGCAGGCCGATCAGTAAGCCGACCAAACCGGAAATCCATGCATCTTCTTTCGCAATCATGGCTGGGATTGATGGCAGAACCAGGATGGAATCGCCAATCGTATAGAGCGTTACGAGAACGGCCAGCTGCCGATTATTGATTTTTTCTTGGCTCTGCATAATAATCACCTGCCAGTCGTTCGATATTTATTGCGAATCCATGTGAGTGCGAGCAGCAATAAGGGGAGACCGACCTGGAAAGGGAGATGAAGATAGGACGGTACGATTTTTAATCCTATTTCGATATGCTCGACGAAGTTGTCCGCTATTGTGATGGAACAAATAAACATTTGCAGCCCGAGCGTCCAAGCGAGCTCTTTTCGTCTTTCGATTTGAAATAGCTCAATCAAACCTGCGAAACAGGCATACAGGAAGGTTGTAATTTTAAAAAAACCCCCGATGATCAATGTGATAATCGCTATCGCTTCCAGTCTTTCGATAAAACCGCCAAATTGAATCTTGCCTAAGGTTTTCAACAATGGAAACGTAGAGTTCTCCGCACCGAATGCCGTTAATACGCTGATATTGACGGCAATGATAAAGCTCAGGATCAGACCGCTTAATGCAATGGAAATAAGTCCGATTCTTTTGGCCAATAAAGGATTGTTTAAGTGAGGAAGCAGCATCGAAACGACGACGGTTTCCCCGAAAGGAAAAGTCATGGTAAGCGGAAACGCCGTTGCAAGCACTGGCTTCCAGCCGTTCTCCAAAGAGGGCTTCAGATTTTCCCAATGAATGACGCCCGATGCGACAAGAAGGAAAGCCGCAAGCAAGCCCAGCATGACAATAAATGTGAGAAGCAGTTCTCCTACCCTCCCGATTGTTTCGATCCCGAGCGTGCAAGCGTATACGACAGGGAAGACCATCATCAAAAGGGCGATAGACATTGGCGTCAGAGGCAGAATGGAACTTAGCAGCAAAGCACCGAAATCTCTCAATACTCGTGAAGCAATGTAGAAAAAATAAATCAAATACAAGCAAGCGGCCGCTGTTCCTATTCTTTTGCCGAAGAGAATCAGTAAATAACCGACCAGAGAGCAGTAAGCATGTTCCCGGAACAAGTACTCGTAAATGAGAAACAGGATAAGGCCTGCCGACATACCGATCAGAATAGCCAGCCACGCGTCTTGTTTGGCTTGCATGCCCAATCCCACGACAACGGCACTGCCCATCTCGAATAGCAGCATCAACGCAACGAGTTCCGCACCGTTTATTTTCGCCTTATCCAAACGTTCCGTCCCCCTTTCTCCCTCTGTTATTGTTCAAGTAAGGTTTTTACCATTTCATAAATCGGTTTGTAAACGATGATCATCAATCGAGAAGGGTTCGGCAGCTCGAAGTTCGTTGCAAACTCGATAATGTTTAAGCCGGTGCCGACAAGCAACATTAGATAGAAGGCAATATGGTCTTTCTTCTGCTGAATTCTTCGCAATGCCGGGACTTCAATCGCCAGGCAGGCTAACGATGCGGTGAAAATACACGTCGCTATGATCCACAAATCGGCTCACTCCTTCATTTGCTGAAAGATGGAGTTAGACACGGTTCCCACTCTGCGAATTTGGAAATCCGTTTTCACATGGACGGTCGTTCCGGGGAACAGGCGGTCCCAATCTTCCTTGATCCGATCCCAATCTTTCGGGTTTGAGCGTCTTATCGTATCCCCGAACCCAAAAATATCGGATTTGTAGGTTGTCTGCGCCGCGGCAAGGGTATGTTTCACGATTTGCTGTAATCGTTCTTTTGCTATTTGCTCTAATTGATCAATCGTTTCCGGCTTCGTAAGATCAACTTCGCATTGTACCTCCCCGATATTTCCTTCGCTGCGGATCTCGATTGTAATTTCCGGATGACCTTCTACTACCCTGGCTGTCATTTTGGTTTTGGATCGAACGGTCTCCAGATTCATTAGACCCCCTTCGGGACAGGTAATCGGACCAACGGTCGTTTCCACCTTATCGGTTATGTAAGAGTATCCCTTGCTGTCCGATTCATCCAACCATCCGATCAGTTTGTCCTTCTTGAATACAGCCAAACCGGCATACTTGATTCTTGCATCCGGTTCTGTAGTAGCGATATTTTTAAGGTTGTTCGTCATGGTTCCGACCATTCTTACTGCGGTAAGCACGGGATTTCTCCCCTCACGGACTAGATCGTTAAGGAGCCTGTCAAGTGTAACAGTCAATGTAGGGGCCCATGCTTTTCCAGATTCAGATAACGAAGTAAACAGTTTATTGGCCGGGACTTCTTCGATAGGCGTCAGCACCTTCAATATGTCTTCGGCCGGCGAAGCCTTGGCAACAACGATGAAAAAATCCGTCCTCATCTCATGATTCCTGGACAGAAAGTCCAGAACTGGAGCAAACCCTTCTTTCGCCAAGCTTTCTCCCAAAATGAGAACACGGAGATGGGATAAATAGAGCCTCCGGGGACTTTCTCCGGTAATTCTTCGTAAAGCTTCATAAATGGTTTTGCCTGAGGACTGATACACGGTCACGGGAGACTGGCCGCCGCCGCCTCCATATCTGGTGGCAACTTCTCGCGGCACAACAACTTGAGCGGTAATGCGGTAACCGTCACCGATTTTATCGATCCCCAAACCCATATTGATGGCAAGCTCATTCATTTCTCTTCGATTCCAGCAACCTGAGAGCATCAACGCGAAGCAGGCAATAAGCGATATGAATAACAGCTTACGCTTGAGCATACGATTTCCTCCTTACCGTCAGACGGAACCTCTGGATTTCGGCTGAGGGGCCGACTCTTCCCGGACCGTATTTTGTTGGTTGATCAAACGCGGTCGTTTGCGCTGCATCCAACGAGGAAACCTGAAGAGGGCGTCATCCTGATCACTGGGAATGAACGGAGCGAACGGACTCATATAGGGAACGCCAAAGGATCGCAAGCTGCACATATGCAAAAGCAAGGTTAGGGTACCGATCGTCACGCCGTATAGGCCGAAAGAAGCGGCTAGACCCATCAGGATAAACCGCAGCATGCGTAACGCAATGGAAAAGTTATAAGAAGGAAGGACGAAGCTGGAAATCGCCGTAATTGCAACAACGATGACCATAGCTGCGGACACAATTCCTGCTTCCACGGCCGCTTGCCCGATGACCAGAGTTCCTACGATGGAGATGGCTTGTCCGACGGCTTTGGGCATGCGGATACCAGCCTCGCGCAATATCTCAAATGTAATTTCCATCATTAATGCTTCAATAAAAGCGGGGAATGGGACCCCCTCCCGCTGTGCCGCCAAGCTCATAAGCAGCCTTGTTGGAAGCATCTCTTGATGAAATGTCGTGATGGCGATATAAAGCGAAGGAGCACTGAGAGAAATAAATAAGGCGATGATTCGAATGAAACGAATTAAAGTGCTGATATCCGCCCGTTGATAATGATCTTCCGCGGCTTGATAAAACTGGACAAACAATGCGGGTATCAGAAGGACGAAAGGGGTGCCGTCCACCAAAATCGCGACGCGCCCTTCCAGAAGCCCTGCAGCGATCACATCCGGACGCTCCGAATTGAATACGGTCGGAAACGGCGTCCACTTACTATCTTCGATCATTTCCTCGATATAGCTGCTCTCCAGAATGCCGTCTAACTGTATCCGTCCGAGGCGGGAGCGGACCTCCTCCACAATTTTGTCATTGGCTAAACCATGAATATACATGATGGCAACGGTTGTTTTAGTATATTGACCGAGCGATATGCTTTCCAGCCAGAGGTTCTGATCTTTGATCTTACGGCGAATTAGGGAGGTATTGGTCCGCAGATTTTCCGTGAAGGCTTCTTTCGGCCCGCGTACGACGGATTGTGCGCTTGTCTCACTGACACCTCGATCCTCCCATTGACTCATGTTGATCGATAAGGCCTGGGAAACGCCTTCAATGAGCAAGATGACCTGACCGGACAGCAGAAAATGAATTAACGCTTCATGATCCGTAACATCCTTAATCGCTCCCACTGTGAGGACCTGTTCCTTAAGTCCAGAGAATAAAGTGTCATCTGAATAGCAAAGCATGTCCACTTCCCGGGGTCCAATATGATTCATAAGAGGCGTGATGACGAATTGTTGAACCGAATTCGTATCCGTCAAGCCATCCGTATACAGAATGCATACCTGTATTTGTCCGTCAGGGCCTGCCCGGAATATTCTGGAGACAATATCGTCGCTATTTCCTATGTACTCGAGGATACTGCTCAAGTTTTCTGTAATTGAATCAGACAAGGAATGTGCCATCGGTGGATTCATCCTTCAATTGGATATTATTCATGATTATCTTCTCCTGTATTATCCATTTTATCCCACTACAACTCCGGTTGGTCGGAATGATCAACGTTAAAGGGCGGATAAAAAGCTTTTTTCGAGGATCAATAACCGAAGAAGTCGGAAAAACAAGTCGGGATTATGATAGAAGCATTACCGGTATTCCAATAAGATAGAGATATAGATTTATGAGGACAGGACTGGTGGAATGAAGCATCGCTGAGGGGTTAAGCGGGATGCTTGGTATCAAGGATTAGTCATAGATCACTAAAAGGAGAGGTTCGAACATGGAAAGAGATATTAACCAGCTGATCGCACAAATGACGTTAGAGGAAAAAGCGGGACTTTGCTCCGGACTCGACTTTTGGAGACTAAAGGGAGTCGAGACTCGGAATCCCTTCGATCATGGTAACGGACGGCCCGCATGGCCTTCGCAAGCAAAAGGAAGGCCACGACCACGTCGGTCTGTTCAACAGCGTGCCTGCGACATGTTTTCCGTCTGCGGCGAGAAAACCGCACTCCGGTGGTAGGTACACCTGCCGCGCTTTTTTGGGATAGCTCCTTATTCAGCCGCCGGCACTGCCGGCATCGTGAAAGGTACAGCCTTTTTCGCTTCGTCGGGCAGCACAATGTTAATAGGCTGGTTATAATCTTTAAAAACCATCGTCATCGACATATCCATATGATCGATTGGATTCTCCGGGTCGTCGCCGTATGCGATGATATAGTCGCCATTCATGCTGACAGGGAGCTTGGATTCTTCATCCAACGTCAGCACAGCGGATAAACCAACACTCATATCAGCGAGAGCCGGTGAATTCTCGAGGTCTTTGATCATATTTTGGCCTCTGCTGCCCAATCCTCCGAGCGTTTTCAAAATATCCGCAGTGTTGGTGATTTTGCCGTGAATCTCAACCTGACGAAGCTTCTTTCCGTCTTTTTCTGTCGTGCCAAGATCTTTATAGAAGAAATAAGGGGCAACGAGCGATTGGTTAACTTGCGTGCTTTTCTCTTGCAGCTTCATTAGCTCCTCGAACGTAAACGGCATCTGCTTCGTCATATCGTACCATACAGTTCCGTCGTTAGCTTCATTCGGCAAGCTCATATAGGTACCATGGGTGACCGTATATTGCTCCGTTTTTATTGTTCTTGCTGCTAAATCCGAACCAGGAGCAGTTGTTGTAATGGTTTGATGTAGCCCTTGATTTTTATTGAATTCAATAGCCGAGTTGATTTCTGTTGTGAAGTTACTGGTATTGCCGCCCATACCCGGCCCTGGTTTGAATGCGATGCTCATCTTCATATCCACGTCGGCACGGAAGGAAGTTAGATTTGTTTGGGTCTTGGCGGCGTCAGCCAACCATTGCGAAACCGCTGGATCGGTCGCCAAAGATTTTTTGATCAGAGCGGTTGCGGCATCTTTGATTAAGCCTGTCTCTGTGCCGAAATCCGCACCGAAATTCTCTTGAAGCACCGAGCTTGCTTTGCTGTCCGCGATGCCGAGGAAACGACCGAGGATATAACCGGCCTCTTCTTTACTAATCGGCTGTTCGAGACGGAACATGCCATCTGAATAACCGTTCATCGCTTTGCGCTCTAGCATGACGCGAACCGCATCGGCATAAGCGGAGTCGGCGCTAACATCCGGCGGAAGAGCAGCCTGTTTGTTGGCGGGTATTAGCTTCAATTCATTTGTAATGAGTTGAATAAATTGCCCCCGAGTCATTGCTTCAGAATCTGCTAGTGCCGTTGCTTCAGAGAAAGCAGGCGTAAGCAGGGTTAAACCCAGGGTTGCAACTAGAGCGGTACGCTTGATATGAATCATGTCGACATTCACTCCTTCTAAACTATGAAATATTAACCTACTATAATCTACCATATTTTTCTTGTTAATATCCAATTCTGGTAGAGACGATTTGCTGTTGCCCTATAGATGTCGCATAATGTTGGTATTAGATATAGAGCACGAGGGAGAGAATATCCATGACACAAAAGCAAGCCAGACGAAAAGCGCCGGATTTCGCACTGCATGCATCCAGTGGAGAGCGAGTGTCACTTAAGGATTACCGGGGCAAGAAGGTTGTTATTTACTTTTACCCGCAAGACGATACACCGACTTGTACGCAAGAATCGTGCGATTTTCGCGATTATAACGGCAAGTTTGCCGAATTAGGCGTGGAGGTGCTGGGAATCAGTCCGGACGATCTCAAATCCCACGATAAGTTCATTGCAAAGTACGAATTGCCTTTCTTGTTGCTATCGGATCCGGATCATAAAGTAGCTGAAAAGTATGGTGTTTGGGCTTTGAAAAAGCTATACGGCCGTGAATATATGGGCATTGTGCGTTCTACGTTCCTGATCGACGAGAAAGGCAGGATCGTGAAAGAGTGGAGCAATATAAGAGTGAAGAATCATGTGCAGTCGGTACTAGATGCCGTAAAGGAAATGGTTACAACAAGCGCGAAGGGGTAGTGGAAAGCGATATGAAGTAGATACCCAATGGTGTAGCAATCGATGGTGATGTTAATAGGGAATGATTTTCCCGGTAAGTGCATGGACCATAGTTGTTAAGGTTTTAGCAGGTTGGTTTCGAAAGCGAAATGTCACTGCATAAACTAAAGGGTTCCCTTTTCTGGTTGGCAGGTAGTACAGCGATGTTTCGGCAGTGGTAAAGAGTGTTACTTTGTCACGTAATGCATCAACAGCAATCTGTACTGCTTTCTTCTCTGATATTGCTGCGACCATAGGACGGTAAAAAAGTTGTTTGTCCAATCGCGGGTAAATCGTACCGGATATTCGATGGACAATGCCTGCTTTGTCAATTTCGATAACAAGCTGGTCTCCCCAAACAGGCGTGTTGAAAAGTAGATGTTGAAGGCGAACGATATGTAAATCGTCAGAAGTGGTTACTGCTGCTACTTTTAAATCCCGATAAGGATTGCTGATTCCATAAAGGGTTTTAAAGCGATTTAATAGCTCATAGGCAATCCATGTTGATGTATGACTCGAAGGTTGTGTCAATCTGCCATGTAAATTTGAAGGAGTATCCGTTATTTCGTTCCATTCAATTTCTAAGGTTTGGCCACCCTCTTGTATGAAATTGTGAAGAACTTTTTGAGCTTCCTCCGGGATTTCTTTCGCAGAAACAAATAAAGATGTAGTAGTAATAAAAATCATACAAAAAACTAATATAAGTCTTAAATTATTAATGTACATGAGTGAAACCTCCCTGTAATGTTATTCCTAGTATTGGAATATTAAGGGCGGATATTCACGGGTATCTTCAGATTTCATTTGTATCTAGCATTCTTTACTTTGTTATGGATAAAATGTATGATATCTCTTATACATATCGTTTTATCGGAGGAGCCTGTCACCAACGGGCTCTTTTTGTCTTTTTACATATGGAATGGATTCTTGGTAAATAATGATAAAAAACGGAGGCTTTATGGAGCAGCAAGCAATTTGGGCAATCGGCATTTTTTTAATCATTTATGGCATGATCATTTCCGAAAAGATCCACCGTACGATCTTGGCGATGTTTGGAGCCGTATTCATGGTTGTACTTGGCATTGTGGACCAAGAAACCGCACTTCATCACATTGATTTCAATACGCTGGGACTTCTCATTGGAATGATGATCATTGTAGGTATTACCGCTGAAACCGGACTATTTAAATATGTGGCTTTGAAAGCCGCCAAAATGGCCAAAGGGAAACCAAAAAGGATTATGGTAGCCTTAGTTCTCATTACGGCCGGAGGATCGGCTTTTTTGGATAATGTCACGACAGTTCTCCTTATGGTCCCAGTTACGTTCAGTATTACTAGGCAACTGCGTGTAAATCCAATCCCTTTTCTCATAACGCAAATTATCGCAGCAAATGTTGGCGGTACAGCCACTCTGATCGGTGATCCTCCTAACATTATGATCGGCAGCGCGGTCAAAGAGTTGACATTTATGGCGTTCATTAATAATTTAACGCCCATCGCCATAATCATTATTTTGGCATATGTCCCCTTGTTTATCATGATGTTTGGAAAGCAGATCCAGTCAACGCCTGAGCTGCAGCGCAGCATCATGGAAATGGACGAGAAAGCCATGATTACCGATCATAAACTGCTGAAGAAGTGTCTTAACGTCCTGAGTGTAACGATATTAGGATTTTTCCTTCATCAGTCGCTGCACCTGGAATCGGCTACTGTTGCGCTGAGCGGAGCATTTTTGCTTCTTCTTTTAACGGGAGAGCACATGCTGGAAAAAGCCTTTCATAGTGTGGAATGGATTACCATATTTTTCTTTATTGGATTATTTGTTCTTGTTTCAGGTCTCGTGGAAACAGGTGTAATTGCCAAATTAGCCGCTATGGCCATAGATGTTACGGGGGGAGATTTGCTGACCACATCCATGTTAATTCTTTGGTTGAGTGCCATTGCTTCCGCGTTCCTTGATAATATCCCTTTTGTTGCAACAATGATTCCAATGATTCAAGAGATGGGGAATATGGGTGTCAGCAATTTGGAGCCATTGTGGTGGAGTCTAGCTTTGGGAGCATGTTTAGGAGGAAACGGTACACTTATTGGTGCAAGCGCCAATCTGATCGTTGCTGGATTAGCAGGAAAAGAAGGGTATCCTATTACCTTTGTCAAGTACTTGAAATATGGTTTTCCGTTGATGATTCTCTCGATCGTGCTTTCGAGTATCTATATTTACATACGCTACTTAATGTAAGAAAGGTGAGGAATCCCATGTTAGCGTACACTTTCAATTCACAAGTTATTGATATTCAAGAAAAGGCTAATGGGCAGGATATTGAATTTCACATTCAATTATATGGAGACACCTTAGATGATAAATTAAAAGAAATTCAATACCATTTTGAACAAAATAGGGTTCTAACGGATGTCTTATTTTACGCTTTCCCCAATCACAAATATCAATTCATTGTGAGACAAGATTTCTATAATGATTTTATCCTTGCTCTAATGAAGCTTCGATTATTACAGAGTGTGGAATGGAAATAATTCTTCTACTTAAAGGAACTGCTCATAGGAGGCTTCAATGATCCATTATTGGCTCGTTTTACTCGCAATTGCTGTTGCGATAGCTTATATAGCCCATAAAATCAAACAACCCTACCCGACTTTACTGGTAGTTGCCGGACTATTGCTTGGTATCCTTCCGATTGACGCGATACATGAAATTAAAACATATGTGGCATCGGATCAGGTATTTCAGACAGCAGTTATTCTGATTTTTTTATCTGCCCTAATTGGGGATGCAGCTCTCAAGCTCCCATTCGGAGAGATTAAAGAAAATAAACGTTCGATTTTATTACTGGCATTGTTAGGGACATTATTGACTTTTGTTCTTATTGCCGGGCTATCCTATGTTTTATTAGGTCTAAGCTTACAAAAAGCTCTTGTTTTTGGAGCCCTTATGGCTGCAACGGATCCTGTATCTGTATTAACGATCTTCAAATCTATGGGACTAAACAAGAAGCTGTCCATTATTGTAGAAGGTGAGAGTTTGGCAAACGACGGCGTCGCCGTAGTGTTGTTCAAAATCGCTGCAGTGACAACCGTGTTAAGCATGTCCGGCGTCATGCATGGTACGCTGGAGTTTGTTAAAGTGGTTTTAGGCGGAATGGTGATCGGTATTGCAGGAGGGTTCATTGCGTCGAAAATCACCTCGAAAATTGATAACTATTTGGTGGAGATCGGACTTTCCATTGTTTTATTTTATGGCGCTTTTGAAGTTGCGGAGTCGTTCCATGTTTCCGGGGTGATCTCGGTTGTGTTTGCCGGGCTTTTGCTGGGAACATACGGCAAGAACATTGGGATGTCGGATTTAACGCATGAGAGGATGGATGCATTTTGGGAAACAATTGCTTTTATTGCGAATGCGCTGATTTTTCTAATGGTTGGTTTGGAAATATCCAACATCGATTTTACTGATAAATGGATGGAGATCGGAGGGAGCATACTCATCGTTCTTCTGGCAAGATTTATTGCCGTATATGTTAGTCTTATCTTTGACCGGGAAATCCCTAATGCGTGGAAGCCGATCATTGCATGGGGGGGATTAAAGGGATCGTTATCCATAGCGCTGATCTTGAGTATTTCACCCGCATTTGAGGGGCGCGATCTGTTGTTGGCAATGACTTTTAGCAATGTAGTTTTCTCGCTATTGGTTCAAGGAACGACGATTAGCAAGCTGGTTTCCAAACTGAATGTAAAATAAAGAAGAATGATATGAAAAAGCTACTCGCTCATTTAGAGCGGATAGCTTTTTTGCCTGTATAGGCCGCGAGAATTTCGCCCTGAAGAATGTGACGATTGACGATCTCGCGTCCGATGTCCGACACAGCCATATTGACAAAGTCCGCTGCATTTGCCGAACCCGACTTCAACCTGGCGCTGAATGCCTTGAAGTTCAACTTCCTTTCGGATGGAAGCGGCCACAGCTTCAATGGCCTCTTCACCGACGTGCAATCTACATTTTTTTACTTTGCAAATTAAAATTTGCGTTATTTCAGTCGTTGTTTGTTCCATCAATAACACCTCTTCTTTAAGGATACTTTCACTTGATGGTTTTATTGTATATGACTGTCCCTGACAACAATTTGTCAGGGTTTGAAAAGAATCGCAGACCAAAGCCCTACGACCATTTTCGTATCCATATATTTCAAAAATACTGACGAGCAAAGGAAAGTTCTATGGTAAAATAAATTGACAATACCCATCGGCGTTTCGCGAGCGAAAGGAATGTTGAACATGTGGACCATGCTTAGAGATCGAAGAATGTTGTTTCTCATGATAGCGAATGTTTTATCCTCAATCGGATCGGGCGTTACGATGATCGGGGTGCCGTGGCTTTTGGTTAATCGGGCCGGCGGGGACGAGCTGTACGGTTACGCCACTTTGGCGACGACGGTTGTGTTATTCTTCATATCGCCGCAAATCGGCGTATTCATTGATCGATTTTCCCGTAAGAAGCTGCTTCTACTCAGTGAAGTGGTTGGCGGATCGGTTACGCTGGCGTTTGCCTTTTGGGGGTTCTATGCGGGGCAGTTTGAAACCTGGCAGTTGGTAGCCGTGTATTTCAGCGGAGCTTTTTACTATAATGTCCACTTCCCGACTCAGTTCGCTTTTACGCAAGAGATCTTCTCCAAAGAGCAATACAAGACCTTGAATTCGATATTGGAAGTGCAAAATCAATCCACCTCGATGATTGCAGGGGGCGTGGCGAGTCTAGTCGTCGATCATATTGACTTTGCCTGGATTCTGCTGGCCGATGCAATGACTTATTTCATAGGTTTCGGTCTGTTTCTTTTCATTCCTTATGTGCGGAGCCGCTCGCAGACAGCAACGCAAGCCGTCTCCATGTGGTCTAACATCGCAGAAGGCTATCGCTATTTGAAAACGAAACCCATACTTGTCATGTTCTTCATATGCGCGCTCATGCCGTTTCTATGTGTGATGGTGGGGAATTATTTATTCCCCGTATACATTACCAGCGTTCTTCACAGTGGGGCTAACGTGCTGGGGGCAGCCGATATGATCTTTGCGATCGGTGCCGTAATTGCCGGATTAACAGTCCCGCTGCTCATGCAGCGTTTGGGGTCCTATTATACGACGATTCTCTCGTTCATTCTATTTAGTCTTTCGATTGTGTTCTTTTATTCTTTTCCTATCGTCAGTATTTTTCTCTCCTTCAAAGCGTTGAACGGATGGGGGAATGCGGGAAGTCGCGTTGCGAGGAATACCATTTTAATGGAGATGGTGCCGAATCACCTGATCGGTCGAGTGAACAGTTTCTTTAATACCGTAGGAATGGGAATGCGAGTCATCCTCATTGGGGTGTGTACCCAAATTGTTACGTATCAAGGCGCCAGAGCGGCGCTGCTGCTGCTTGGTGCGTTGCTGCTCGTAAGTTTCATAGGCCTAATTGGTAGTAAAAGCCTATTTGCTGCTCCAACAACTCCCAAAGCACATGAAACCGCAACCCGCGAAGCCTAAGATCTTGAGAGATTCGTCTCTCAAGGTCTTTTCTTTTGCCCAAAAGCAGGGTATAAATGGAAAATAGAGAATATATATTCGTATACATATAAACAAGGGAACGAACGATCATGGATATACATGAGCATAAGAACGAACGGGAAGCTATTGCGTTTCGCATTGAATCCATCAGACTCGATTTGACGGCTTATTGCCGGGCTATAGCGGGGAACAGCTGGGAAGCGGACGATTTGATGCAGGAGACGGTACTGCGTTTAATGAAAGTGCTGCAGGAAGAGCCGGATCGGAAGCTGTCCAAATCGTATCTCTACCGGATAGCAGCCAATTTATGGCGGGATCAGTATAGGAAACAGAAGCGCCGCCCAATAGAACCGTTGGAACAAGAGCATCTGGAGTTTACCCAGCATCACGATACACGCTATGAAACCAGAGAATTAATTGAAATGCTGGCCCATCGGCTTTCTCCGAAGCATTTGGTGATCTTGCTGTTAATGGAAGTGTTTCAATTTACAGCTAAAGAGACCGCATCTTTTTTGCTGTCATCCGAAGGGGCGGTTCAAGTTGCGCTCTCGCGTGCGCGAAGTAAGCTCAAAACATGGTCCGGTAACTGGGAAACAGAGCCTCGTCGTTACTTGCAGGCGGGTGAAGCCCCTTTGGATTCAGCGGCTTTTGAAGCGATCGTGAACGGATTTCGCGCGCATGATGCCAAGGCGATTTATTCCGCTTACCTAAGCTTGCAGGGGCAAGGAATCCGCATTCATGCTATACAACGGGTAGGAGGGAAGTTGTTCTTTACCTTTCAGGATCCGGACGGGAATCTGCTTATGGTCAACTCTTGAAAAAAAATTTGCAGAGGGTGTATGGATTCGTCGCCCTCATTCGTTATATAAGCGAGAACATGGAAAAACCCAAATCGAGGAGGCTCAGCTAGGATGTTGAATAAGATTGATCGCGTGTTTGTTCCCGTCTCGAACTTAGATCGTTCAATCGCTTGGTACGAGAAGGAATTTGGCTTCAAACTTCTTGAGAAGAACGGGGATGAAGCTCATCTTCAAGTTGCGGAGGGAGAGACGCTGCTCTCCTTGAAACTTGCTGCACCGCATCAACCGCAAAGACATTTGCATGAAGAAGGACACGTACCCTGCTTTAACTTTTACACACACAGGGAACACATGAATGAAAAGTATTTCCTCGAACGCGGGATCGCGACCACTGAAGTAATGGATGATCCCCACATGAAGGTTTGCGAATTCGCAGACCCTGATGGAAATATCATTGGCATTTGCCATGAGCGTCCGACGTCGCTGCATCACACCCCGTCTACGGAGCTGATGACGCCGATGTTTCATCGTGTATTGGCCGTCTTCCTGCCGGTCATTAATTTGGAGGCAGCGATCAGGTGGTACACCGAAGTGTTGGGCATGACACTCCATCACCACTGGGGTCAAGGCGCGGATTTGAAAGTGGGAAGCGGCGAGACGATCATCACCATGATTGTCATGTCGCCGGATGTTCATCGCAAGGCGCTGCAAGCGGTTCGCGAAAAGGCATATTTTACGCTCCAATCCGATGACGTTAAGGGGATGCACGAGAAGCTGCAAAAGAGCGGGACGCATACGGAAGATATTCATTTCTCGGATGGCAACCTATCACTTAAAGACCCTGAAGGATTGCCGTTAATCATAACGTGCACTTATACAAAAATCCAACATTCTACGCTGCAAAGGAGCTTCGTCTGATGACTGCTGAGAAATTAAAGATAAAACGTATCGATACCGTATTTGTTCCGGTAAGCGATGTGAAACGCTCGGAAGAATGGTACATGCGCATGTTTCCTTTTCGCGTTGTATTTCGAAGTGAACAAGGAGATTACGTAGGTTTTCGATTTGATGAGGAAGGACCGCTGCAAGCGGGGTTGACGATTTATCAGAGTGACGAACGACCGAGCAGCAAACACATTCCGTTCAATTTCTATACGTCGGATGTAGATGCTTCGCACAGCTTTTTTAAGAAGGAACGAGCGGAAGTGTCCGAAATTCACGGCGGAAGCGGGATGCGTTTCTTCGATGTGTGGGATCCGGATGGCAACGCGATTGGCGTCGTTACATTTCCGGAGCCGGGAAGTAAATAGGAGGGGGCAAGAATCATGATCGTTATAGTGAAACAATTACCTGCATTTAAAGCGGCTGTATTACCTGCAATTGCAGAGTTTAACGTCATGGGGCGCGAGGTTCGGAAAGCTTGGCATCAAGTCGATAAAGCTATGCCTGCCCATCATCCGAATCGGGCAAATGCGCATAGCGGCATTGTATTCATCCCTCAGTGGGAAGCTCGCGTAGAAGGGAAACCCGTCCTGTACGCTGGAGTTGAAATAAACACATTGGAGGATGTGCCGAACTACCTGGAAGTCATCGAAATCCCAGTTCGAACTTACGCAACGATCCGCGTTCAAGGGGACCGGGAGCATATGTGGAGTACATACAGGCAGCTTGATGAGTGGATAGCGAATTCCGCCGAATATAGGCTTGCAGATGATCAAGGTTCGCTCGGGTTTGAGGTCAACGATTTGCAAGTCAATCCGTTTGATATTCCTTGGGACACGATTAACGAGTTTAATTACGAAATTCATAAAGCGATTGTGAAAAAATAGGAGGCGAATTCATCATGGTTAATCCGCTTTTACCCAGACTTGCAGGTACATTCATTCCGGTTCGCGACATTGAAAAAGCACGTGACTGGTACTGCCGGCTATTCGGCTTACCGCTGGATACGCCAATTTTGTTCGACCATTTATGTCCGCTGCCTGTCGAGGGTCCAGGCATTATTCTGGATACGATGCCGATGTGGGGAGGCAAAGAGCCTCAAGGTGCAGCGACTTATCAAACGCCGGCGCTTATGTTTCCGACCAGCGACTTGGAGGCTGCTTACAACTATATGAAAGAACTTGGAGTAGAATTGGTGACGGAGATCGAGCATAACCATTGGTTCGTGTTCAAAGACCCGGATGGCAATTTGTTAATGATTTGCAAGGAGCAGAGCCCGGAATGACGATCCTGCATGAAGCGAAAGTAGAACTGCTTGCGCTGCCGCAAATCCACATGATAGGCATTCCCGTCACTTGTACGTTCGAGGGAGATAATAAACGTATCATCGAAGAGACCAAGAAGAGGTTGTTGGCGAGGTTGCCTGAAATCAGTAACGCGCTGCATCCGGAGCGTTATGTTTGCCCGCATTTTGCTGCAGAAACCATGTTTACTTATATCATTAGCCTGGAAGTTAGCGATTTGTCACATATACCGGAGGGCATGATGGGCTATACGTTACCTGCGTATTCATATGCGAAAACCAGATGCAGCGGCGATCCCTACGAAGCTATTCATACCTATTTGCAGCAGCAGGGACTTCATAGCAAAGCCAAAGCACTGGCTTTTGAAGTTTACCATGTGGATAACCCCAAATGGCCGGAAGAAGTGGATGTGTACGTGCCTTATGAGCGCAAATGAAAAAAGGAGCTTTCCTCCCTCTCAGGGGAAGAAAGCTTCTTTTTCTACGCCTGAGCAATTAACGAACAACAGCATGATTTAACTCGGCGCAGAAATCGAGCATATCGCTACTAAAGTCCGGAAAAACACAATTGCAAATAAAATATAACCACCAACTCAGTTTGAAGTCCGATTTTACAAAATTGCAGCTTGGTTTGTGCAAGTTTACCACATTTTTGCAATTGGGCGAAATCGGACTACGATAAATGCAATCGGTGACCTAAAGTACTCTCGGTGCGACTTGCTCTAGCAAATTTCCGAGACATGACATACTACATGCCCTCCTCCCATATACTCTATCAGCAGGTCAAATGATAGAACAAAGCGGAGGGATTATCGGCATGCGTGCTCATCCACAACATTCCAACTCAAAGATGAACAAGCGAATTCAACTTACTATGGCAGTACTGTTACTGGTCTATCTTTGGTTTTCAATTGTACCTGTACAAGCGGCTGAGGGCAAAGGAATCTCCGCGCAAGACGGGCAAGAAATCTATCAAATGCTGAAATCGGGAAAGCGCACAAGCATGCCGAAAGAGAAAACCTACAAGAAGCCGGAGCAGCCTACGGTTTATTTAACGTTCGATGACGGACCCAGCAAGCTTACGCCTCAGGTGCTGGATATTTTGGACAAAGAAGATGTGAAAGCAACGTTTTTCGCACTGGGTGAAGAAGCGAAGGCGCATCCGGATCTGATCAAAAGGATCGTAAAAGACGGACATACACTCGGCAATCATTCGTATAATCATGTATATAAAGAGCTCTACAGCGATTTCCAAAACTTCTGGAATCAAATTCAAAGAAGCGAAGAGATATTCGCTGACGTGGCGGGGGTCAGGCCGCAGCTCGTGCGGGCTCCGGGAGGTACTTATACTAATTTTGATGCATATTACTATTACTTGATGGAACAAGCAGGCTATACCGTTCTGGATTGGAACGTGGATAGCGGCGATTCCAAAAGGCAAAACGTGCCGGTGAACGAAATTATTCAATCGGTCAAAAACGCTCCGCTCGAGCACGAAATGAATGTTTTGTTTCACGACGGAACAGGTCATGAATCTACCGTAGAAGCGCTGCCGCAAGTGATCCATTATTACAAAAAATTAGGCTATACGTTTGCGCCGTTAACGACCGAAGTCAAGCCCAAGCAGTTTCCCGTCGGCAAACCCAAGTGGTCACGAAACATGAGTTTTGCTCACTTTAATGAGCTGCTGCAAGAAACACAGCAGTATGCGCTGGCGCATGTACCACCAAAGAATGAACCGCTGGATACGCCCGAACAGTTGGTGAATCAGACGAAAATAGCCCGTGAGGAATCTGCACAGGCGCTCGCATCTAAGCCTAGCTTACCGCTGAAGATCAATGTGGTCGGAGGGAACGGATATACCCTGGACCAATCGCAATACGAGTTACAGGGCGACCGGATCGAACTGGCTCTTCGCTTTTTAGTTGAGAAGATGGGGGGACGCATGGAGTGGAATGAGCCCGTGAAGACGGCTTACGCTCATTACGGTATGTACGATGTGGAATATGATTTGCCCAAAAGAAGCATTCGCCTCTATAAGCTGGGGAATCGTGTAGCCACGCATAATTTGGCGGATATGAGTCTGGTAGAGGGGACGATCCGCGTTCCTTTACAGAATACGGTAGGTTTACTCGGAGGTCGCATCACGCAATCCGTGATGGATTCGGGGACAAGAGAAGTGTCGCTTGCTTTTCGGCAATTTAATATGTGGAACGAAAATAATAGTCTCTTGAAAAACTCTCTATTTGCTATCAACTACTGATGTCTAAAATAGTAGACGACTGGAAAAACTAGAAGCATACCTTGATGAAGGAGGCTTCTTGCCTATGCAGTCGAAAACAAGAATCTTCGATCAGCCGCAGCCTCTCGTTGAACGGATGATCATGAACGTAGAGAAAGTCATTGTTGGGAAAAGAGAAACGATAGAGAAAGCTTTTGTGGCCATGCTGAGCGGCGGTCATCTTTTGCTGGAGGACGTCCCCGGTGTAGGTAAAACGATGTTGGTACGCGCTCTCGCAAGGACGATCGGCTGCGAGTTTAAAAGAATTCAATGTACGCCGGATCTACTGCCATCCGATGTGACAGGCGTTTCTGTGTACAATGCCAAATCCGGCGAATTTGAATTTCGCCCGGGTCCGCTCATGACGCCGATTGTGCTGGCGGATGAATGCAACCGCACCTCGCCGAAGACGCAGGCCGCCTTCTTGGAAGCGATGGAGGAGAAGCGGGTGACGATCGACGGAGTCGGTTATGAATTGCCGAAGCCGTTTTTGCTCCTGGCGACGCAAAACCCCGCCGATTATGAAGGTACTTATGCGCTCCCGGAAGCGCAAATGGATCGGTTTTTGATGAAACTGACCTTGGGTTATCCAACGCCCGAGCAAGAAATTCAAATGCTGGACCGCTTGCAGGATCGGCAACCGCTAGAACATTTGAAGCCGGTTATCGTTCAAGATGAATTCGTGCAATTACAAAAAGAAGCAGCCATGGTTCATGTTGACGAGACGTTAAAGGAATTTATCGTTCGTGTTGCATTAGCAACGAGACAGCACCCTGATTTGTACTTGGGCGTAAGTCCAAGGGCATCTTATGCACTGCTGCGTGCCTCTCAATCGGCCGCTTACATGAGAGGCAGAAGCTACGTAGTGCCCGATGATATTAAAGACTTACTGCTCCCGGTATGGACGCACCGCCTGATGTTAACGTCGGAAGCCCGGATAACGGGGAAATCGCCGGAAGCGATTTTATCGGGATTGCTTGCTTCCGTGCAAACTCCTGTTCTTCGTTATGCTTCATCGAAGTAAGGGGCTGCGCGATGAAAAGCTGGGGAAAATTGTTGCTGCTCGTTATAGGATGTCTGCTGTCGGGCGTTTTGACTTATACGCAGGGCGGATTGGCTTCCTGGTTCTTATTGGACTGCTTGCTCATTGTGCTGCTGCAAGCCGTGCTTGTCTATACGGTCGCTTTAAAAGGGCTTCAGGCGAGCCGATCGCTCTCTGCACCGATTTCAACATCCGGAGAGGATCTCGTAATTGTTCTGCATATTACGCACAGATCGCCCATCCCATTGCCTTGGTTCATTATCAAGGAGTCGTGGCTGCATGAGGGGAGCCATGCTAAATTCACCTATCGCAAGCTGCTTTTTCCATGGTTTCGCACTTCATTCACCCTGCATTACCGTATCACAGGGCTTATGCGCGGTGTGTATCGTTTCGCCGGTCTTGAGGTCGTCACCGGAGATTTGTTTGGTTTTGCCGTGAAAAAGGCGCAGCGCACGGACCATCAGCGCTGCATCGTGTACCCGAAGCCCGACGCGTTAGACCGGGCTGTGATGACGCTGCATGCCGAAGATGGCGATAAGCCGGCAGCAGGCGTCCCTTGGGCAACGGCTCCGCGGGTCGGCGGAGTCCGCGACTACGTGAGCGGTGATCCGTATCACCGCATCCATTGGAAATCCACAGCCAAGCTCAGCCGGCTGATGACCAAGGCTCCCGAGCAGGCATCCGCCGTGAAGCGGATGCTGCTGCTCGACACGACGCCTGCGCCTGCGGCGACTCCAGCCGAAGCGGCTCAGCCGCTGCTGGAGAAAGGCGTCGCCCTCGCGGCGGGCTTCTTCGCAGCCGCCGCCCGCGGGCGCGAGAGCTGCGGCTTCGCCAGCAGCTCCGCCGGGGCAGGGCGAATCGCGCCGGCGATTCGCCCCGATCTGACGCTCGCGTACGAAGTCCTCGCGAGCGTGGGCGGCAAGGCCGCCCTCACCTTTCCTGACCTCGTCAGGAAAGAGGCCGCGGCCTTGCCGCCGGATGCGTCGATGCTGTGCATCACATCGACGCTCGATGCCGTCCTGCTGCGCGCGATCGCTGAAGCGCGCAGCAGGAGGCGGGCCGTGCACGTGATCTACGTGCACGCACGGCCATCCCTCTCGGTCGCGGACCGGGAGGGGGCTTCGCAGCTGCAGGCGTTAGGCTGCAGCTTCACGGAAATACCACACCCGCGGAACGAGTGGCCGAAGCAGGGAGGTGTCGCGGATGCAACCGCTTGAACCTAGGCGCTCACAGCCCTTAGTCCCTGATACTTCTCGAACCAACTCACAGCAGCATTCTGCTTTTGCAACAAAGTCTGGCTCACAGCATCACTCTGCTTCCGAAGTGTCTCGATCCAGCTCACAGCATCACTCTGCTTCTGCGATATCACGTTCCAACTCACATCATCCGTCAACATCAAGCTCATCTCGGACCACATACTTCAACACGTACGATACTAACACAACAATCCGCGCAGGCGATTCGCTATTCCGTGATATCATCATCTCGCTGCTGCTGTTTTTATTGCTGACTGAGTGGCTCAGCCCACTGCCTGAATTAGCGGATATTTCGGAAATATATCGTATACAGCCGTTTCTGGTCATATTTGGACTTTGCATCGCTATTGACTGCTTCCGGGTTCCGTATACGTGGGGCTGGGCGGCCAAAAGCATCATCATCCTGCTTTCGATCGGATTCATGTTTGAACGCGATGGTTTTGTGAATGGAATATGGATCATCGATTTGGTTAGGCTCATCGTTCAAGATATCGGCCACGTGGCAACGACCCGTTTTGACCTGATTAGCGGTGAAACGCGAACCTTACTGTTTCTGTTCGGGTGGTCGTTGCTGCTCTCCGTGGTGCAGGCGCTCATGCTGCAGAGACAGCATAGTCTATGGTTTGTTGGCGCTACGCTCGCTTATCTCGTTTGTTTGCAGCTGGCGCTCGGTACAGATACCATACAGGGTATCATTCGTACGCTAGGGTATGGCTTATTGCTACTGTCGCTCCTTAATCACTCTCGTATCCAACAATCTTACGGTATAACTAACGTGCGGGCTGGGGGAGCACTGCAATGGTTGGCGATAAGTCTAGTCGTTGTCGGCATTTTGGCAGGAGCGGGATGGTACTCGACTGCCCAATCGGGGCCGGCATCTTTGATGAAACCGGTAAGCTGGGCTCATATATCGGATCAAATTTATGATCTTTACAATGAGAATGACGGCTTGCGCACGGCTATCGCCAGGTCAGGGTACGGTCATGATGATTCTGTGCTCGGCGGTCCGATGCTTTCGGACAGCAGTACGGTTTTCGCGGCCAAAACATCGGAACTCACATACTGGCGCGGCGAGTCCAAAAGCTTCTACGACGGCAAAGGATGGACGCAAACCGAACAAGCCGGCGAACCTTTTGTATCCATTCATCGTAACGTCTCCGGGATGACCGTCACTCAGGAAGTGCTCTGGAACTCCAAAGCGCCGAACAAACAATTATTTCACGGCGGTTCTCTGGTGCAAATCGATGGACTGTTGACGGAAAAGGGAGCTGCACTTTCGCCGGACATTGTTATCATGAATAGTGTCACCGGCAAAGTGGCGCTGCCGGAGATCAGCGATCCGCTGTCTTATTACAAAATTACCGTTCAACCGGCGCATGCAGATCCAGCCATACTCAGTTCCGATTCGGACAGTTATCCGGCAGCTATTCGCGATGCCTACCTCCAGCTTCCGGCTGCATTGCCGCGTACGATTCGGGGCCTTGCCGAGCAGGTGACGGAAGGCGCGGGATCGGCTTACGCCAAAGCAGTGGCGGTGGAGCAGTATTTGCGCAGCAATTACTCCTATAGCTTGGATAAACCGACCCGCCCAACCCGCAATGAGGATTTTGTCAGCCATTTCTTATTTGTAGATCGGACAGGCTACTGTGACCATTTTTCAACGAGCATGGTCGTGATACTTCGCTCCGTCGGCGTGCCCGCC
This sequence comes from Paenibacillus sedimenti, assembly GCF_014534655.1. GTDB lineage: Bacteria > Bacillota > Bacilli > Paenibacillales > NBRC-103111 > Paenibacillus_E > Paenibacillus_E sedimenti. Next base: position 12,995 of record NZ_JACVVD010000007.1, on the reverse strand, counting down.
CGTTGGGTGAAAGGATTTGCTCCTGGGGAGCAGCAGTCTGTTACGGACGGCGGAACCAGAGAAGTAACCGTACGCAACTCCGATGCGCATTCGTGGGTAGAAGTTTATTTCCCATCGGCTGGCTGGGTCCCTTTCGAGCCCACGCCCGGCTTCACCGGGATCGGCGAAGATCATGCCAGAGCGGCAGTTGCGATCAGCCCGGAGGAGCGGCCAATGATGACCGCATCGCTGCTTAATATTCCGACTGTGCAGAGCTTCTCCACTGACTCCAAAGAATGGCTTCAGACGAAAGCGAATGAGCTTGCCTTTTTTGTGAAATCATATAGGAAACATTTACTAATCGCGGCCGCTATTTGCATGCTCGCAATCGGCATTTTCCTGATCCTGTGGCGAAAAGGCATGCTTCAAAGCATCGCTCTGCATTTTCCCGGCAGCCGAACTCCTTCCGGTAACGCTCAACCGCTTGTCAGGTATATGGATCGTCTGTGGCTGCAGCTTTTTCGCAAGTTTGGCGCCAAATCCGCCCATCAATCCGTGCGCGAATACGTAACGTCCATACGTTTAGAGAATGCTGCGCAACAACAAGCACTGCTTGAATTTGCTTTGATCTATGAAAACGTGCGGTATGATACTCCCGGTCGACCTGTCTACTCCAAACGGGAAATTGCCGCGGTATGGAATGCCATACTTTCGACACGGGATCGAAGAGCTACATAAATCCTTTCGGTCAAAGCCCTTTACATCCTAGGTATGTAATGTTTAAAATTAGTAGCTAGAAATAGTGATAAGCGGACTAGGGGACCCCAAACACTTCAATCACTATGAAACTAGGAGGTCGGGTAATGAGTAAACCAAGTGAAATCATCGTTGTTCTGGATTTTGGAGGGCAGTATAACCAGCTAATCGCAAGGCGTATTCGTGATTTAGGCGTATATAGCGAACTGATGCCTTACAACACTAGCGTGGATAAAATTCGTGAGCTGAACCCCAAAGGTATTGTTTTTTCCGGTGGTCCGGCGAGCGTTTACGGCGAAGGCGCACCAGCTGTTGACTCATCGATTTTTGATTTAGGTATCCCGATTTTGGGGATTTGCTACGGCATGCAATTAATTGCTCATCAGTTAACCGGCGGAAAAGTAGAACGCGCTCATACCCGTGAGTATGGTAAGGCTGAGCTGGAATTCACCAACGAAAGTCCGCTTGTAAAAGGCCTTGACGCCAAACAAGTCGTTTGGATGAGCCATGGCGACCATGTTTCCGTACTGCCGGAAGGCTTTGTATGCGAAGCAAGCACAGAATCCCTGCCAATCGCAGCGATGAGCCACCGTGATAAAAACATTCACGCCGTCCAATTCCACCCGGAAGTTCGCCACTCCGTACAAGGGAACGAGATGATCCATAACTTTGTTTATGACGTTTGCGGCTGCACAGGCGATTGGACGATGGAATCCTTTATCGAAGACACCATCAAAGAAATTCGCGAACAAGTCGGCGATCAAAAAGTGCTCTGCGCACTGAGCGGCGGCGTAGATTCCTCCGTGGTTGCGATTTTGCTGCACAAAGCTATCGGTGACCAATTGACTTGTATGTTCATCGATCATGGCTTGCTGCGCAAAGGCGAAGGTGAGAGTGTGATGGAAACCTTTGTCGGCAAATTTGATATGAAAGTGGTTAAAATCGATGCACGCGATCGTTTCCTGGGCAAATTAGCAGGCGTTGACGACCCGGAGCAAAAACGCAAAATCATCGGTACAGAATTCATCCGCGTATTTGAAGAAGAGTCCGGTAAATTTGACGACTTCGCATTCTTGGCGCAAGGAACACTGTATACGGATATCGTAGAGAGTGGAACGGCTACAGCGCACACGATCAAATCGCATCATAACGTAGGCGGACTGCCAAAAGATATGAAGTTCAAGCTTGTTGAGCCGCTCAAAGCATTGTTCAAGGATGAAGTGCGTAAAGTCGGCGAAGAGTGCGGTCTACCTGCGGCTATCGTATGGAGACAACCGTTCCCGGGTCCTGGACTTGCGATCCGTGTTCTTGGCGAAGTGACGGAGGACAAGCTGCACATCGTTCGCGAATCCGACGCTATCCTTCGTGAAGAGATCGCCAAAGCCGGCTTGGACCGCGAGATCTGGCAGTACTTCACCGCGCTCCCAGGCATGAAAAGCGTTGGTGTCATGGGCGACGCCAGAACATATTCCTACACAGTAGGTATCCGTGCCGTTACTTCCATCGACGGCATGACTGCGGATTGGGCGCGTATCCCTTGGGACGTGCTGGAGAAGATTTCTGTTCGTATCGTTAACGAGGTTGAAAATGTGAATCGTATCGTTTACGACGTTACGTCAAAACCGCCTGCAACAATCGAGTGGGAATAGAAAAACAATAAATCTTTAAAACCGAACATCTGGGAAATCATTCTCAGTTATCGTTCGGTTTTTCTGTTGACAACTTTCGACATCAGCACTAAAATGTGAAATGGATAACAGTTTTTTCGTATAATCTTGGGAATTGGCCCGAGAGTTTCTACGAGATCACCGCAAATGATCTGGCTACGAAAAAAAGGAACGTAATCCGTATGAGGTTAGCTTGCACTTGTCTTTACACATGCGCTGGAGCTCGACTCTCATATGGGAAGACTCCTTTTTCGTGCCCGGAATCATGCCATTTGATTCCGGGTTTTTGCTGTTCCAACCAACATTTCTAGGAGGAATAGGTAGATGGATCGGTTTTTCAAATTGAAAGAAAACGGCACCACAGTAAGAACGGAAATCATGGCGGGTATTACCACGTTCATGACGATGGCTTACATTCTCGCGGTAAACCCTGATATTCTTAGCGCGTTTAAATCGGGGGCAACCGGCGGTGACTGGACATCCATTTTCTTGGCTACTGCCATCGCGGCAGGTGTCATGACGATTGCTATGGGCTTGTTCGTTAACTTTCCTGTTGCGCTTGCGCCGGGAATGGGCCTGAATGCTTATTTTGCAACGATTATTCTTTCGTCACAAGGTAAATTTACGTTCTCCATGGCTTTGACAGCTGTGTTTATTTCAGGGATTATCTTCTTGATTCTAACGGTCACCAAGCTTCGTCAAATGCTGCTTGTAGCGGTTCCCGACAGCTTGAAACATGCGATTACGGTCGGTATCGGCTTGTTTATCGCTATGATCGGTTTCAAAAACAGCGGTATTCTGACTGTCGCGGTCGAGAGCACCAAAGATATTCCGGCACATAAATTTACAGACGTACTTTCTTTCGAAACAGTGTTTCACATGGGTTCTTTAGAGGATAAAGGTGTCATTTTGACGCTGATCGGTATTTTGTTAATCTCCATCTTGATGGTGCTTCGTATTCGTGGAGCGATTCTGTTCGGTATTCTGGCAACTACAGTTATTGGATACTTCATGGGTCTGGTGAATCTTGGTTCCTTGATAAGCCCTGAAACAACTTGGGTTCCGGATATGACCAAGCTTAGATTTGCCGATTTTGACTTTGCAGGCATCATGACCACAGGGATTATCTCCGTTATCGCTACGTTTACGTTCGTAGAGCTTTTCGATACATTCGGTACGATGGTTGGTACGGCAAACCGCGCCGGTATTATGAAGAACAAAGAGGAAGGTAACAAACGCGTTGGTAAAGCCATGTTCGTAGATGCAATTGGTGTAAGCGGCGGCGCATTGGTAGGTACAAGTACAGTTACCGCTTACGTTGAAAGTGCTGCAGGGGTAGCTGAAGGCGGCCGCACAGGTTTAACTTCCGTAACTACGGGCGTATGTTTCTTGCTTGCGCTGTTCTTGGCTCCTATCGCCATGCTGATTCCAGGTTCGGCAACAGCAGCTGCATTGATCGTAGTCGGTGTCTTGATGGTTCAATCCGTTAAAGAAATCGACTTCCAAGACTTCGTTCTGGCAATTCCGGCATTCCTTACCATTGTATTGATGCCTTTCACCTATAACATTGCTAACGGTATCTCCTTTGGTATCGTTACCTATGTAGTGCTTGCAGCTGCTTCTAATCTTGGCGGCAAAAATAAATACCCGATTCACTGGCTAATGTGGGTTCTGGCCATTCTTGTTCTGGCTCGTTACTTCTTTATTGGAAGCCAAGGATAATCATTGAATGAATTGAACAATAAGGAAAACTGCGATGCAAGAGCTATTCTGGTATCGCAGTTTTTCCATTTTGGCCGAGTTCCTCCTTTTCTTCGAAAGCAAAGCATTTGCGTCCCGCAGTGCACTAATAAAGAACCTCATGACGCTAATAAGTGGTAGAGTTCCTCTGAGGTGAGTTTAGCGAATAAAGTCCATAATCAACGAACATCGTTCGTGGATTATGGACTTTTATTCGTTCGGAGTATGGAACGAAGCGATCTGACCCACATTTGCGTCTCCAATATGCCTTATTTACGAACTTTGGACTTAACGCCTCTCGATGCCCCGCGATCCCCCGCGATAGCTGCTCGCCTACGTCTTTTTCAAGTGATTATGATTTTTTACAACTTCTTCATATCAAGATGACACTTCGATAACCTTGGATGTTTATATTGAATATGAAACGAGCAAATACAAACATTAACGCGCACAAAATGAACATTCATGCTCGAGAACAAATAGATGTGAGGTAGCTAGCTGAATGAACATTCGGGATGTAGAAGGGTTCGTCATTGATCTGGACGGTACGGTGTACAAGGGCAATCAAGCCATTGATGGCGTTGTACAAACCATTGCATATGTGAGGAGTATTGGAAAACGGATTGTATTTCTAAGCAACAGGGGCAACATCTCCAGGGCGATGTGCCATGACAATTTGAAGCGTATGGGGCTGGATGTACATGAGGAAGAAATCATTCTTTCCTCAACTGTCGCAGCTGCCTATATCAAGCGCCACTATGAGGAGGCCGAGGTGTGGGTGCTAGGTGACGAAGGGCTGCGCGACGAGCTTCGAGTCACAGGCGTTAGGCTGGCATCCAACCCCGAATCCGCTGATTGGCTGTTAATTACGCTGCACGAGACTTTGACCTACCGCGATTTGAACGAGGCCTTTCGGGCGGTGCGCCATGGCGCCAGAATTATGGCCACGAATGAGGATCGGATGTTTCCGTCGGAAAACGGCTTATCCATTGATGTGGCAGGCATGATCGGCGCTATCACTTCTGCGACGGGCCAAGAGGTCGAGCTTGTAATCGGTAAGCCATCCGCAATCATGGCGGAGGCGGCCTTGAGCAAGTTGTCGCTTCCACCGGAGCAAGTCTTGATGATTGGGGATAGCGTCGAATCCGATATCCGTCTGGGGAAGAGGGCGGGAATGAAGACCGCTCTAGTATTAACGGGAGCATGGACGCGCGAAGAGGCCGAGGCTAGTCCGGTGGAACCGGACTGGATCTGGGATTCACTCGCTGAATTGCAGCTGCTGATGGCCAAACAACATGAAGAGGACGGTACCAAGCATGACACAACTGTTGAACAGAATTCAACAAAGTATTACGGGCCTTGACGAGGAAATACAACGTAGAATCCATCTCCAAGAAATACGAATCGAAGCAGGGGCCTTGCATCAAGCAGCTAACTATACGGCTGATCAAGCTTTCCGGAGCGTCATTGTTGCTGCAGATGCAGCCACTTATGAGGCAGCTGGCCAACATCTGCGAAATCATTTGGCAGTTGAGGGTATTAATGTCCATGTCACGCTCATCCGGCCGGCCCATTCCGGCGACGTATTGGCGGATGAATCCGCCTTAATCCAGCTGCTGCTGGATATGCAGAAGACAGGCGCCGATGTGATTATCGCAGTTGGCGGGGGAACGATTCACGATATCGTTAGATATTGTGCGTTTACTGCCAGAGTTCCGTTTATCTCTGTGCCTACGGCTCCCACTGTAGACGGATTTAACTCCAAAGGAGCGCCGATTATCTCGCGTGGCATGAAAATAACCGTTCCCGCGATCGGACCTGATGCGATATTTGCCGATCTGGACGTTTTGGTTAACGCTCCGGCTCCTCTGGCAGCTGCCGGATTCGGCGATATGCTCGGCAAGGCGACATCTTTATTTGATTGGCAGTTCGGCTGCTTGACGGCCGGTGAGCCTTACCTTGAAGCAGCGGCAAATATCACCCGCAATGCGTTAGCACGCTGTCTGGACCATGTCGAGCAGATTGCCAAAAGAGACGAAGAAGGCGTGTATACGCTCATCTCCTCGCTGATCGAGTCCGGACTCGCGATGCTGCTTTTCGGACAATCGCATCCGGCTTCCGGAGCTGAGCATCATTTGTCCCATTACTGGGAGATGACCTATATCAGAGAAGGCAGAAGGCAGCTGCTGCACGGAGCGAAAGTGGGCGTTGCCTGCATTGAAATATGCAAATTGTATCGCACTATTGGCGAGCAAGGAGTAAGCCCTTGGGGCGCATTGCCGCACATTGCCGAGCACTGGGAGGCGATCGCACCGTGGCTTGAAGCCCTTCCGAATGAGCAACAGCTGATTGAAGTGATGCGGCAGATCGGGGGGCCGGCAACCATTCAGGAGCTGGGCATCGCTCCGGAATTACTAGCGCGGAGCCTGCGCGAAGCGCACCATGTCCGTCCTGAAAGGTATACTTTGCTCCGAGCATATAATGAGCGCATAAAAGGATAGGAAATTACATGATCTTCATATGAAGATAACATTCGCTTGATCTTCCGTAGATACAATCGAAATGAACGCACATGCGCATAATTGCACATGAAATATGCGCAAGGTGAAAGATTTTGCGCGAATGGGGGACGCAGGCATTGTTAGCGGCAGAGAGAAAACAGCGGATCATAGATTATGTAAGACAGTATAGTACGGCTTCAGTCAACACACTGGCCAAACAATTCAGTGTGCATGAAGCGACGATACGCCGCGACCTGATGGAAATTGAACAGGAAGGGCTTCTGAAACGGACGCATGGCGGCGTTATCGTGGAGCAATGGACGCATGACGAGCCCTCTTTTAACGAAAGATCGTCACAAAATCTCGACCAGAAGATGCGCATAGGGAAATTGGCCGCTAGTCTCGTTGAGGACGGCGATCATATCATTATTGATTCCGGGACGACGACGCTTCATATTGCCAAAAACTTAGTGCACCGTTCCAACATTACCGTTGTGACGAACGATATGAATGTTGCGGCCGAACTGCGGGATGCGACAAGAATCAAAGTGATTCTGACAGGCGGCGAGTTGTACCCCCACAGCTATATGCTGAACGGCATGTTCACCGACCATGTGCTAAGGTCGCTTCATACGTCGAAGGTGTTCATCGGGACGCCGGCATTGCACCCGCAGCACGGGCTCATGCACCCTGAGGCACAGCTTGTTCCCGCCAAGCAGGGAATGATTCGCGCCGCGCAGGAAGTGATCGTCGTAACGGACGATACGAAAATCGGCAAATTGTCGCTGCATACCGTCGCTCCGAACAGCAGTATTCATACACTGATAACCGGCAGGGAAGCGACTGAGGATCAGATAAAACCCTTCAGGGATAGCGGTATAACGGTATATACCGTGTAATCCAACCGCACAACGAACGAATCATAACAAGGATACGGAGGAGGATTCGCGTGGCATCTATTGAGTTTGTGAACGTTTCGAAAGCTTTCGAGAAGAGCATTGTCATCAGCAATCTGAATTTAACTATTCAAGATGGCTCTTTTACTGTATTGGTCGGACCGTCGGGCTGCGGGAAAACGACGCTGCTGCGAATGATTGCAGGCCTTGATCCGCAAACGTCGGGCTCCGTCCTCATTAACGGCAAAGATGTTACGCGCATAGCCCCAGGGCAAAGAGGCGTGGCGATGGTTTTTCAAAACTATGCGCTGTACCCGACGATGACGGTGAGGGAGAACATCGAATTCGGCCTGAAAAATAACAAAGTGGGCAAGGTTCAACGAACGGACCTTGTCGAGTCGATCAGCGCAACCGTAGGCTTGCAGCCTTACCTGGACCGCAAGCCATCCATGCTGTCTGGCGGACAACGGCAGCGCGTTGCGCTTGCGAGAGCGATGGTGAAGAAGCCGTCGGTTTTCCTGATGGACGAGCCTTTATCCAATCTCGATGCCAAGCTTAGGGCGCAGATGCGGCTTGAACTAATCGAACTGCACAAAAAGCTGGGTACGACTTTTGTATATGTAACGCATGACCAGGTGGAGGCCATGTCGATGGCGGATACGATCGTTCTGATGAATCAAGGAATCATTCAGCAGGAGGCGGCGCCGGATGCGATGTATCATAAACCGAGCAATCTCTTTGCGGCACAGTTCATCGGCAACCCGCCTATGAATGTGAGCGATTTGGGAGTGGACGGTGTAAAATTCGGATTTCGTCCCGAAAAAGCGGAGCTGTCCGCACACCCGATAGATGGACACTTCACTGTATCGGGTTATATCGCCACAAGGGAAATGCTCGGTTCGGAGACATTGTACCAGATCAGACAGGGCGAGCAGTCTTATATGGTGAAAAGCATGGAAAACAAATATTCCGTGGACCAAGAGATATACATGAATGTGGACGCGCACCGATTATATTTCTTCTCGGAGAACGGGGAGCGGATCGAGGAAAGTCATGCGAGATATCGCGATTATTTGGGAGCTGTGAGAGGGCTTTGCTATGTATAGAGAACTTTGGGAACGAATAAGACCTTATCTCATGATCGCTCCCGCTATGACCGGCATTTGCGTGTTTGTCATTTACCCGATTCTCCATTTGATCTATCTCAGCTTTTATAAATACAACTTGATCAATAAGGCAAAAAGCAAATTCGTCGGCTTCGATAATTACATTCAAATTTTTACAAGGGAAGATTTCTATAAGTCGGTTGTCAATACGTTCTTATATTCCGTCGGCGTCGTTGTGCTGACAATGATCCTGTCCTTGCTGGCCGCATTGTGGCTGCACCGCAAAAGCCGCTTTAATGCTTTCGTACAAGCAGGGATGTTCACACCGCACATTATATCGATCGTCTCGATCTCATTAGTATGGCTTTGGCTGATGGAGCCGAATTTGGGACTGCTGAATTACGTGCTCAAAATGATGGGCCTTCCCCCGTCACCATGGCTGCAAAGCTCCCGAACGGCATTATGGTCTGTCATTATCGTATCGGTTTGGCAGAGCGTCGGGTATTACGCGTTGATTATTGCCGCGGCGCTCCAAAGCGTACCGCCCAGTATTTACGAAGCGGCAGCACTCGATAATGCACGCAGGAGCAGCGTTTTTTTCAAAATCACGCTGCCCATGATTTCGCCGCAACTGTTTTTTATTTTAATTATTATGACCATTGGGTCCTTTAAGGTATTCGATACGGTGCAGATTATGACCGGAGGCGGCCCGAACGGTGCGACAAGCACGCTGGTCTATTATATTTACAGCTACCGGACGACGAATATCGGATTCGCTTCCGCGAGCGGTGTAGTGCTGATGGCGCTGACCGGCCTGCTAACTATCGTTTATTTTAGGCTGCTGTCCAAAAAGGTGCACTATCAATAGACGCTACAAAACCGAGACAAAGGGGATTGTACCATGCAAACCATCGAATTCAAGCCTTGGATAGGGGCTCTGAATATTGTGGCCAAAGCGCTCGTTCTGCTCGTTTTTATCTTTCCGTTCTTATGGATGATTTCAACTTCACTGCAAACTTTTGCGGAGACAATGAGGTTCCCGCCGGTCATGATACCGAATTCGCCTCAATGGATCAACTTCAAGCATGCGATGACGGCAGGGCCGTTCTTGAACTATGCGCGAAATTCCGTTGTCGTCACTTTGTCAATCCTTGTACTTCAGTTTGTCGTTATGATTCCTGCTGCGTATGCGTTCGCCAAATATAAGTTCAAAGGAAGCTCCATTTTCTTTGGTCTGATACTGCTTGCTTTCATGATGCCGACGCAGATTACGTTTATCCCGGTATATATGATGCTTGCCGAATGGGGACTGATCAAAACGCTGCTGCCGCAAATCATTCCCTTTATGTCCAATGCGTTCGGAATCTTTTTGCTGCGCCAATATTTTATGCAGGTTCAGCAGGAGATCATCGAGTCGGCCAGACTGGATAACGCCAGCGAATTCATGATCATTTGGCGGATCATGATACCGATGTCCATGCCCGCGCTTGCCACGATTGCTCTATTCAGTTTTGTCAGCCATTGGAACGATTATTTTTGGCCGCTCGTGATGACGGATTCGGAACTGATCAGACCGCTGACGCTCGGTATCGCCAAGCTCCGGGAAACGGAAGGGATCAGCAACTGGCATACCATTATGGCGGGGAACGTCGTGCTTGTCGTACCTATTCTGATCGTCTATTCATTCTTTTCCAATCATATTGTCAAAGCGTTTGTCTATTCAGGGATTAAATGACGATTTGGTCCCTTTTAAATAGAAAAAATCAACATCACAATAAGATGAATAAGTGGAGGAGTTCAACGTGAAAAAGAAATTCAGTCTTCTTCTGGCAGCAACCATGATGGTCGGTTTACTTTCGGGCTGTGGGCAATCCGAGCCTTCACCCGGCACGTCCGCTTCCGCGGCGCCGCAGGCAGCATCGTTAGAACCTGCAAAGTCAGGAAAAGCGACGGTTCAGTTTTGGCACTCTCTCGGCGGCAAAAACGGCGAGTATATGGACGCCTTAATTAAACGTTTTAACGATTCCCATCCTAATATTGAAGTTGTAGGGACATTCCAGGGCAGTTATGACGAGACTGTCACCAAGCTGCAACAATCCATTCCTTCCAATACGGCTCCGGACGTAGCCATGCTGGAACGCGCATATATCGAGCTTTTCGCGGACGCAGATGTACTGGAAGATCTGACGCCTATGATGAAATCGTCCAACCTGAGCAAAGATGAATTCGTTGCAGGACTTATGGGCCATTCCACATTTAACAATAAGCTTGTCGCACTGCCATTGAATCGTTCTACCCCGATTTTACATGTAAACAAATCTATGCTGGACGCTAAAGGGCTTGCGGTTCCTAAAACGTGGGATGAACTAAAGAAGGTGTCCAACGCGCTTGTGGTCAAAGAGGGTAATGAAGTTAAGCAGTTTGGACTAACCATGCCTTACGATACGTGGTATCCGATTGCGATGATCACCCAGGCCGGCGGTACTTTTTTCAGTAATGATATGAAAACGATCGGATTTTACGACAACGGTGTAGGCCAAAAAGTATTCGGCTATCTGAAAGACCTTCAAGGTTCAGGAGCCCTCTTTTACCCGCCTGCCAAAGATTCCGGCAATATTGTCAATCAAATGTTCACCAGCGGCAAGGTTGCGATGATGTATCAATCGACGGGCAGCATCGGTGGACTCACCAGCGCTGTGAAATTCGATTATGTAACGGCATTTTTGCCTATGGACAAAGCATATGCCAACCCTACCGGCGGTGCGAATGTATCCATGCTTTCCTCTTCCAAAAATAAAGACGCAGCTTGGGAATTTATCCGCTGGATGGAAACCGATCCGCAGGGAGCGCTGCCGTTCATCTTGCAATCAGGCTACCTGCCGTTTACCAAATCGATGGCCGAATCTAAGGAACTCAAAGATCTGTGGGCCAAAGAACCTAACCGCAAAGTTGCGTTCGATCAGCTTCAATACGCGGTAGATACGAATAAATCCGTGGTTTGGCCGGAAGTTATGAAGGAATTTAATTCTTTTATTGAAGCAACGATGTATGACGGCAAAGACATTCAGTCATCGCTCGATACCTTTAAGAAGCAGGCTGAGCGCATTTTGACCAAATAGTTATTGTTATGAATACGTAAAGGAAAGGGGGGATCGTGCGATGATAGATAAGCTTGCGAATTCTTCATCCTTGGTCGTGGCCGGTCACCGGGGATACAAATCCACATTTCCTGAAAATACGCTTCTCGCTTTCAGAGAGGCGCTGGCTTTGGGAGTAGGCATGTTGGAGTTCGACCTCCGGCTTACCCAAGATGGCGTTGTGGTTGTTATCCACGATGAAACTGTGGATCGGACGACAAATGGTACGGGGCCGGTGGATAGTCTTACTCTGGCTGAAATTCAGCGGCTAGATGCCGGCGGTTGGTTTGCCGAGAAATTTGAGGGTATGGGTGTACCCAGTCTGGATGAGCTATGCAAGATGCTACAACATTATCCCGATCTGCTGCTGAATGTTGAAATTAAGCCGAGTGTTCATGCCATAGAAGTGGCGGACCGCTCGATCGCTATGTTGAAGACATACGGGTATCTTGATCGTTGTGTGTTTACCAGCTTTGACGCGGCTATCCTTGCTTATCTTCATGACGAGCATGGCTTAAAAACACAAGGCTTCGAAGCGAAGGCGATGTCCAATTTCGAGCAAGGTGAGCAGGGTACGTATGCGAAGATGTGGGCGATTGCATTCCCTATGAATGAATTAACCGCAGAAAAGGTACAGAAAGCCAAAGACAGAGGACTGCTCGCCTGGTGTTATTGCCCGGATACGGAGGAGCAGGTGTCCTACGCGTTGAAGTGCGGCGTTACATTAATGACTTGCAATGACCCGGTGCCTGCATTGGCGGCAGTTCAATTGAGGACCGCGCAAGCTTCCGAATAAATGATGTTGGAAGGCTTCCCCGGCCATTGGTTTGGGGAAGTTTCTTTGTCATTTCCATTTTTTACATGAAAAAAGAAGCTTGCATTCTCCTTTCGTCTTTGATATATTACTCCTTGTCGCTTCGGAAGCCGAACGAAAGAACAAAAGAATTTTTAAAAAAAGTTCTTGCAATCGAGTAGGCAGATGTGATATATTAATCAAGTCGCCTTTGAGAGCGGCGAGGTTGAAAGAAAGAAATTGTTCTTTGAAAACTGAACAACGAGTGAAGAAGTACGGTCACGCAAGTGACCACAATTAAGAGATTGCAAAATCTCGTCAGCTTTGAAATTGAGCTATTCAGCTTAACAAATAGGTTTTACCTTTTTGGAGAGTTTGATCCTGGCTCAGGACGAACGCTGGCGGCGTGCCTAATACATG
>NZ_JACVVD010000068.1 GCF_014534655.1 Paenibacillus sedimenti | reverse complement strand
CCCCGTCACAGCCCAGCCTTACGGTGTGCGGATTTGCCTACACACCAGCCTCACTGCTTGGACAGACATCCATCAGTCTGCGTCACTATCCTTCTGCGTCACTCCATCGCTAATTTGCCCACGAAAGTGAAGGAACGCTTTGAAGCAAATTCCGATTACTTTCGCGGGGCCCCTTCATTTGAAAGGACATTGCGGCTACGGTGGTACAGGAATTTCAACCTGTTGTCCATCGACTACGCCTTTCGGCCTCGCCTTAGGTCCCGACTTACCCTGAGCGGACGAACCTTCCTCAGGAACCCTTAG
>NZ_JACVVD010000067.1 GCF_014534655.1 Paenibacillus sedimenti | reverse complement strand
AACAAGGTAGCCGTATCGGAAGGTGCGGCTGGATCACCTCCTTTCTATGGAGACTCGGCTCTGCAATGAGCCAGTCAAGTGCGCAAGCACAAACAAGCTTCTTTCACTCGTATTCAGTTTTGAAAGGATAATCCTTTCAAACATGATATCTTGCTCTGGTAACATTTGATTGTTGCTGAAGCGTAGATGACATGTTAAGATATATTTCCTTGTTCCTTGAAAACTAGATAACGAAACGAAACGTAAAGCGTGAAACTTAGAAATCCTTTTCGACATTTGTGTTAAGCAAATGAAGAAAGCAATTTTTAGCTGGTTCTAA
>NZ_JACVVD010000066.1 GCF_014534655.1 Paenibacillus sedimenti | reverse complement strand
TTTCCCAATTAGTAAGACCCCTTGTAGACGACGAGGTTGATAGGTTCGAGGTGGAAGTGCAGCAATGCATGCAGCTGACGAATACTAATCGGTCGAGGGCTTAACCAAAACTGAGAGACTTTAATCTTCGATTAAAGATCCCTATATTATCCAAGAAAGTGAAGAGAAGCTCTGTAGCTGATTCCGAATACTTTCTCGGGGCCCAGAAAACAACTAGTTAACAAATATTCACACTTTACGCAAGTTTCGTATCTAGTTTTCAAGGAATAAATCCTTGATCGTTTGGTGATGATGGCGGAGGGGACCCACGCGTTCCCATCTCGAACA
>NZ_JACVVD010000065.1 GCF_014534655.1 Paenibacillus sedimenti | reverse complement strand
GTAAGACCCCTTGTAGACGACGAGGTTGATAGGTTCGAGGTGGAAGTGCAGCAATGCATGCAGCTGACGAATACTAATCGGTCGAGGGCTTAACCTAATCCCAACCAAGTGAAGTGGAAGCTGACGAAGCATATGCCGATTACTTGATTGGGGCCCAGAAAGACTAAGACATTCACACTTTACGCAAGTTTCGTATCTAGTTTTCAGGGTGCAAACAAGCACTTTGATCGTTTGGTGATGATGGCGGAGGGGACCCACGCGTTCCCATCTCGAACACGACCGTTAAGCCCTCCAGCGTCGATGGTACTTGAACCGAAGGGTTCTGGGAG
>NZ_JACVVD010000064.1 GCF_014534655.1 Paenibacillus sedimenti | reverse complement strand
CTAAATGCTGCCGTTGTATCCGTTTTGCTTGTGTTTGCCAAGTCAGAAATCGGCGTTACCGTTGCATCTGTTGTTACATCTACTACGTTAGAGTTTCCTGCCTTAGATCCGCCAGTTACTACTACTTGGAACTTGTAAGCAGTGCTTTGTGTTAAGCCTGTTACAGTTGCCGTTGTTGAGCTTTGATCCAATGCTGCGGATGTAGTGGAATCCGTCCAGGTTGTTCCGCCATCTGTAGATTGTTGCACCTTAACTGCTGTTGCTCCCGTTGGCGTTGCAAAGCTAAATGCTGCCGTTGTATCCGTTTTGCTTGTGTTTGCCAAGTCAGA
>NZ_JACVVD010000063.1 GCF_014534655.1 Paenibacillus sedimenti | reverse complement strand
AATCACTGTGTAAACACAGTGGCTTAAAGGATTTCTAAGTTTCACGCTTTACGTTTCGTTTCGTTATCTAGTTTTCAAGGAACAAGTTGCGAATCGAAGATTCGTCAACAATGTTGCAACTGTTACATTCGTGAAGCGATGTCAGTTGTCAACAAACGTTTCATTGTGAATCGATTTTCTTCGCCACCTTTCAGCGGCAAAAAGTATCTTATCACATCTTACTTGCTCATTTCAAGTCGAAATTTCTTGGAAATTTCACTCTCAAAATGTCTTTTGGTGGAGCCAAGCGGGATCGAACCGCTGACCTCCTGCTTGCAAGGCAGGCGCTCTCCCAG
>NZ_JACVVD010000062.1 GCF_014534655.1 Paenibacillus sedimenti | reverse complement strand
ACCCTTCGGTTCAAGTACCATCGACGCTGGAGGGCTTAACGGTCGTGTTCGAGATGGGAACGCGTGGGTCCCCTCCGCCATCATCACCAAACGAGTGCAACACCACAGCGTCTGCTGCTTGCTGCTGAAAAGGAACTTGGGGCTCCCCGGAAAGCAATCGGAATCAGCTACAAAGCTTATCTTCACTTTTTGGGGACCTTCATTATCCTTTCAAAACTGAACACGAGTGAAAGAAGCTTGTGTGCTTTCGCACTTGACTGGCTCATCGCAGAGCCGAGTCTCCATAGAAAGGAGGTGATCCAGCCGCACCTTCCGATACGGCTACCTTGTTACGACTTCACCCCAATC
>NZ_JACVVD010000061.1 GCF_014534655.1 Paenibacillus sedimenti | reverse complement strand
ATGATTGGGGTGAAGTCGTAACAAGGTAGCCGTATCGGAAGGTGCGGCTGGATCACCTCCTTTCTATGGAGACTCGGCTCTGCGATGAGCCAGTCAAGTGCGCAAGCACAAACAGCTTCTTTCACTCGTGTTCAGTTTTGAAAGGTCAATCCTTTCAAAATCTTGTTCCTTGAAAACTAGATAACGAAACGAAACGTAAAGCGTGAAACTTAGAAATCTTTATCGACATTTGTGTTAAGCAAATGAAGAAAGCAATTTTTAGCTGGTTAAGCTAATAAGAGCACACGGAGGATGCCTAGGCGCTAGGAGCCGAAGAAGGACGTGGCGAACGACGAAATGCCTCGGGGAGCCGTAAGCAGGCTTTGATCCGGGGAT
>NZ_JACVVD010000060.1 GCF_014534655.1 Paenibacillus sedimenti | reverse complement strand
TGCGAAAGCAACATTGGCACTGAAAAAAGGTAGTGTTAATGTAGCAACTACAGTTAAATTCGCTGATGACAAAAAGTCCGCAGTTCTGACTTTGACTGATGTGAAAATTAGTGAGGGCGAATACACAGTAACTCTTTCCGGTCTGGATACAGCGGCAGTTGATAAAGCAACTGTAACATTCACGGGAGAAGCTGAAGCTGTTAAGAAAATTGACTTCGTTTCTGCTTCTGACACAATTGCGCAAACAACAAAAGCACAAGTGAAACTGGCTGCTAAAAACCAATATGATGAATTAGTAGACATGTCTGCGAGCAACTTCACAGCTGTAGTTTCCGGCTTTGACAGCAGTCTGGTTAAAGATAATGAAGGCAATCTGGTAGTTAAAATCAACACCAAAAGAATGACTGGTGCTACATCTGATACAAGCCCAGGCATGACAATGGTTCCAGTGTATGTGTACA
>NZ_JACVVD010000006.1 GCF_014534655.1 Paenibacillus sedimenti | reverse complement strand
TTCTTTCGTTTTTTAACCTCGCCACCCCTCAAAGGCGACTTAATTAATATATCACATTTGCCTACTCGATTGCAAGAACTTTTTTTAATTTCTTTTGTTCTTTCGTTCGGCTCCGAAGTGACAAAGAGTAATATACCAAAACTTAAAACGGATTGCAAGATTTTTTCGATAGTTTTCAAAAATAAATAGAAACCCCTTAAAAGAAGGAGTTTCTCGTCTTACGTATATTTAAATCACCCGAGTACATCCTGAATAAATAAACTTCTTTCTATAGCTAGATTAATAATAGTTCCGTTCACATTGACCCAAGGACGGGTAGGGTGTGCCCGATCCGAGAAAACAATCTCCCCGACTCGATTGTCACTTAGCTTTACAAGAGTTCCATTGCTGATCTGTGTTGACTTGTTAATGAATACTTGCACAAGAGTAGGATCCACTTTTCCAAACGATTCGGTGAACAACTGTTCCAACACTAGATAAGGGGATACTGCCGTCTTATAGAATCGGTCATTCGTCATGGCATGATAGATGTCGGCTATGGCAACAATTTTTGCATACAAATGAATCTTATCGCCTTTCACACCGAGTGGATATCCAGAGCCATCTTCACGTTCATGATGCTGAAGGGCGCTTAGTTTCACTCCTTCATTAATGGCTGGAATGTTTTTTAAAATTTGATAGCCCATTAACGTATGCTGCTTGACCTCATCCATTTCTGAGACCGTTAGCGGTTTCTTTTTTTCCAAAATGGCATAGTCTATTTTAGCTGTACCAATATCGTGCAGAAGACCGGCTAATGCGATCTGCATTAAGTCTTTTTGAGGGAGTCCGTGCCATCTGGCTAAAGAATAGGATGTCAAACTTACCATAATGCTTTTATGATAAATGTAATCTTGAAGATTTGTATTTTTGGGTAAAAAAGTGAGTACTTGATAGGTATCAATATGTTGAATGAGTGCTTCCAATCTGGTACGAATATCTAAGATTGGGAGTGGCTGTCCCCCGTTAGCAAGACGGAAAATACGTTTTAGCAGGGTCAATATGTTCTGATACTCTTCATAAAAAGGAAGTCGTGCGGAGCTTTCTGCAAGCTTCGTCTCCTCCAATTTTGCTTCAGGCTCTTCACCAGCTTTAGATTCGATAAAGACAGATGGAATCAGAAAAGCTTTCAAGATATCAATATCTCTCTCTGTTAACACCTTTCCTTTGTTGAAAAGTGTATTGCCAAGCTTCGTTAGCACATTGTCGCCAAGCTTTTCCCCATATTTTAATTGAGTAACGGCTACTGTCGGCACAAATATTCACTCACCTTACTTGTTTCGTATACTTCATATTGTAAAGTAAAAGGGATGGGTTTGTAAGCCCCATCCCAACATTTTATCATTCTGTGCTTTCGTTTTCTTCCCATTCGCCGTCTTCGTCATTATCGTTTTGCTCTTCACTCTTCTGAACACGTGCGAGCGTACCGACTTCGTCATCTTCACGAATATTGATCAATTTAACGCCTTGCGTATTTCGACCCATCATGGAGATTCCGCCCATACTCGTACGAATAACAGTACCCGATGCCGTGATGATCATCAGATCTTCATCTTCTTGAACGACTTTAAGTCCGACGATTGGACCATTCTTTTCGGTCACATTCAAGGTTTTTATTCCTTTACCGCCGCGGGATTGAATCCGGTATTCAGAAACTGGCGTCCGTTTACCGAAACCTTTGGATGTTACGATCAGAACGCTGTTATCTTCATGAACAACGTCCATATCGATCACGGTATCCTCTTCATCCAAATGAATACCTTTAACCCCGGTTGCGGATCTACCCATCGAGCGTACATCCTGCTCCGGGAAGTGAATGGACATACCGAGCTTGGTTCCCATAATGATACCTTGGTTACCGTCTGTCAGCTTGACACCGATTAGATCATCGTCATCGCGCAGGTTAATGGCAATTAAGCCGCCTTTACGAATGTTAGAGTAATCATCGATTGGTGTTTTCTTCACAATCCCTTGCTTTGTAGCGAAAAAGAGGTATTGTTCGGTTTCAAAGCTTTCGACAGGAATAACCGCGTTGATCGTTTCGCCTTGCTCTATTTGAATCAAGTTAATGATCGGCGTTCCTCGAGCTGTTCGGCTAAGATCAGGAATCTCGTAAGCCTTCAGACGATACACTTTTCCTTTGTTCGTAAAGAACATCAGGTAATGATGCGTATTCGTTACGAACAAATGTTCGACAAAGTCATTATCCTTCGTATCCATGCCCACAACACCGCGTCCTCCGCGCTTTTGGCTGCGGTACGTAGTGACTGGCAGGCGCTTGATATAGCCAGTATGCGTAATCGTGATAACGACATCTTCACGAGGAATAAGGTCTTCATCTTCGATGCTTTCCTCACCAATCGTAATCTCGGAACGTCTGTCATCTCCGAATTTATCTTTGATTTCTTTTAATTCTTCGCTAATGATCGCAAGAATTAACTGCTCATCAGCTAAAATGGCTTTATACTCGGCGATTTTCTTCATCAGCTCCGCGTACTCGGCCTCGATCTTCTCACGCTCTAAACCAGTCAATCGCTGCAAGCGCATATCGAGAATCGCTTGAGCTTGATCAAGACTGAGATTGAAGGTACTCATGAGACCTTCTCTAGCCTCATCCGTTGTTTGAGAAGCACGAATCAATGCGATGACTTGATCCAGATGGTCAAGTGCGATACGCAAACCTTCCAAGATGTGAGCTCTTGCTTCCGCTTTGCGTAGATCATACTCGGTTCTGCGGCGGATCACTTCTTGCTGATGCTTGAGATAGTAGTGCAGCATCTCACGCAAATTAAGAACTCTTGGCTCACCGTTCACCAATGCCAGCATAATAATACCGAAATTAGACTGCATCGCCGTTTGTTTGAACAAGTTGTTCAGAACAACGTTCGGATTCACGTCACGACGGAGTTCGATAACAATACGCATGCCGTTACGGTCGGATTCGTCACGAAGATCGGTAATACCCTCGATTTTCTTCTCGCGAACGAGCTCGGCAATTTTCTCAATTAATCTAGCTTTATTAACCTGATAGGGGAGTTCATTGACAATAATTCTAGCTTTATTGTTATTCTCCTCAATCATGGTTCTGGCACGCATCGTCACTGAGCCTCTGCCTGTTGAATAGGCTTGTCTGATCCCTTCGCGGCCGAGAATATAACCGGCTGTCGGGAAGTCAGGCCCTTTGATAGCTTGCATTAGCTCAAGGGGCGTAACATCCGGATTCTCAATCAGCATCTGGATGCCATCGATGACCTCGCGCAGATTATGTGGAGGGATATTGGTTGCCATCCCTACCGCAATACCTGAGCTTCCGTTCACCAGCAAATTCGGAAAACGGGAAGGAAGGACGACTGGCTCTTGCTCTTCACCATCATAGTTAGGCGCATAATCAATCGTCTCTTTATTGATATCGCGAAGGAGCTCCATCGCAATTTTGGACAAACGCGCTTCCGTATAACGCATGGCCGCGGCCATATCACCATCGATGGACCCAAAGTTACCATGTCCATCAACGAGCATATAACGCAAAGAGAAATCCTGCGCCATACGAACCATCGTTTCATAAACGGCGCTGTCACCGTGCGGATGGTATTTACCGATGACTTCGCCGACGATTCTGGCCGACTTCTTGTATGGTTTATCTGGTGACATGCCCAGCTCGGACATCGCAAACAAGATACGTCGATGAACCGGCTTCAGGCCGTCTCTTACATCGGGCAGTGCACGACTGACGATGATACTCATCGCATAATCCAAGAAGGAGGTGCGCATTTCCGTACCGATATCAATCTCTTTGACTTGCGAATGTAATTCTTCGCTCATGGTTGTTCCTCCTGAAAGCTTGCATCGTAGGCAACGCCTAAAACGTCGAATTTAGAAATCCAAGTTTTTCACGTATTTCGCATGTTCTTCGATAAAATCTCTTCGCGGTTCCACGTTATCGCCCATCAATGCATCAAAAATGGAGTCCGCTTCAATCGCGTCTTCAATCGTTACTTGCAAGAGCGTACGGCTTTCCGGATCCATCGTTGTTTCCCATAGCTGCTCCGGATTCATTTCGCCCAAACCTTTGTATCGTTGTACATTCACTTTCACGCTATCACCGAATTCCTGCATGATCGCTTCTCTTTGTTTTTCGTTATAAGCATAGCGAACGGTTTTATTGCGTTCCAGCTTGAATAGTGGCGGTTGGGCAATATAGACATAGCCGACTTCGATTAGTTTTTTCATATATCTGTAAAAGAAGGTAAGGAGCAGCGTACGAATATGTGCACCGTCGACGTCGGCATCGGTCATGATGATAATTTTGTGATAACGAGCCTTGGCAATGTCAAAATCATCGCTAATCCCGGTGCCAAAGGCCGTAATCATGGCGCGAATCTCCGTATTGGACAAAATGCGATCCAATCTCGCTTTCTCTACGTTCAAAATTTTACCGCGCAGCGGGAGAATAGCCTGGAAATGGCGATCCCGTCCTTGCTTAGCCGATCCGCCGGCAGAATCACCCTCTACGATGTAAATCTCACTGATGGCAGCATCCTTGGACGAACAGTCTGCCAGTTTACCAGGCAAAGAGCTGACTTCCAAAGCACTCTTACGGCGAGTAAGCTCTCTCGCTTTGCGTGCAGCTTCCCGGGCTCTGGCGGCTTGAACCCCTTTTTCAATGATTTTTTTGGCAATTGCAGGATTCTCATCCATGAATTCCTGGAGTTTTTCTGCAAATAATGATTCAACGATACCACGTACCTCGCTGTTGCCGAGCTTCGTTTTCGTTTGCCCTTCAAATTGCGGTTCCGGAATTTTCACAGAGATGATTGCAGCTAATCCTTCACGCACATCATCACCGGAAAGGTTGGAATCGCTCTCTTTGATCGAGTTGGATTTACGCGCGTATTCATTCAAAATCCGAGTTAATGCACTCTTAAAGCCGGATTCGTGAGTTCCGCCTTCATGCGTGTTAATGTTATTCGCAAACGAGTAGATATTTTCTGTATAGCTATCGTTGTACTGCAGCGCGATCTCGATCGATATATTATCCTTCGAACCTTCGACATAGATTGGCGTCTGGTTGACAGCTTCGCGATTGCGGTTCAAATACTCGACAAAAGAAATAATACCGCCTTCATACATGAATGTATTGGAAGTATCCGTACGTTCGTCAACAAGGTTGATTTCAATTCCTTTATTCAAGAAAGCAAGCTCACGGATCCTCGATTGGAGAATATCGTAATCGTATTCGGTCGTCTCTTTGAAGATTTCCGGGTCCGGCTGGAATGTAACCGTGGTACCGGTATCTTCCGTCTCACCGACGACTTTTACATCGTATTGGGGTGTACCGCGGCGGTATTCCTGCTGATAAATTTTACCCTCACGCTTAACCTGTACGGTTACCAATTCGGAAAGTGCATTCACAACGGAGATACCTACGCCATGAAGACCGCCGGATACTTTATATCCGGATTCATCGCCACCGAACTTACCGCCGGCATGAAGAACTGTAAGAACGACTTCAAGCGTAGGCCGTTGCAGTTTGGCGTTCATCCCGACTGGAATTCCCCGCCCGTTATCAATGACGGTGATGCTGTTGTTTTTGTGAACAATGACGTCGATCTTCGTACAAAATCCAGCCAAAGCCTCGTCAATACTATTATCGACAACTTCCCACACGAGATGATGAAGGCCGCGGGAACTGGTCGAACCTATATACATACCCGGCCGTTTACGAACAGCCTCTAATCCTTCCAGTACCTGAATCTGATTCTCATCATAGGCATTTTGATTCACAGACATGTTATGCTTCACCTGCTTTTTTATAGTCAAAACCGGTTAGTTCGTTAACAATTGGTGCGCTCTTTTCTTAAGCGTTGTAGAGGAAATAGGTGAGTAATAAACCTTGTTTTGCGTAACGACTAGCGATTTGCATTCTTCTTCTCCGATATGCTCTATCTTTTTGTCTTTTGCAGCTTGCTGAATAAACTGTTTCGATATTTTGGAAGACTTCTCTACCGAGATGTCAAAAATAGCAATCAGTTCGGAAGCTCTTATAATTTTTTCGCCGCCCAAATGGATAAACATGTTCTTCAGCTCCTGCCGCTTACATTTCCTTTCAAAACATGGAACACGGAAGCATGATCCAGCTGGTCCAAATGGACGCTCTCCAGACCTGTCGTCGTAATAAACGTTTGCACTTTTTGTTGGAATGTACGAATCAATTGCGTCTGTCTGTATTCATCGAGTTCGGAGAGCACATCGTCCAGCAGCAGGAGAGGGTACTCTCCAACTTCTTCGTGAATCAGTTCGATCTCGGCGAGCTTCAGCGATAGCGCCGTTGTCCGCTGTTGTCCTTGTGAACCAAACGTTTGCACTTCTTTTTCGTTGATGTAAAAAAGTAGATCGTCGCGATGAGGGCCTACCAAAGTGACGCCTCTTCGGAATTCCTGCTCTTTGACCTGTGTTAACTTTATCATAAATTGCTCTAATAAAACAGATTCATCTTCAAACTGCCCCATGTCAAAAGAGGGAGCATAGCGAATCCGGAGCTCCTCACTATCATTTGTGATCCCTCTATGGATCGATTCCGCCCATTGTTGGAGTTTCTTAATAAAGCTTTGACGTTTTTTCATAATTTTAACACCATACTGGGCTAATTGTTCATTCCATATGTCCAGCATAGCGTCAGGTGAACCTTTTCCGGGGAATGATTGTTTTAAATAATTGTTCCGCTGCAGCAATATTTTTTGATATTGGGACAAATCATAGAGATAGGAGGGCTGAACCTGACCGATCTCCATATCGAGAAACCGTCTTCTGACGCCAGGGGTTCCTTTGACGATTTCGAGATCCTCCGGCGCAAACATGACCACGTTGAGCGCGCCGATAAAATTGCTTAGTTTCTTTTGCTCAAGTCCATTGATCTTGGCTTTTTTCCCTTTGGTAGAGATGGCGAGATCCAACTTGCAGTTCCCATAACGTTTATTAATTTCTGCATGCAGCTGCGTCTGCTCACCGTTCCAGCCGATCAATTCCTTATCCTGATGCGTTCGATGCGATCTAGTCATAGCCATAACATAGATCGATTCTAGCAAGTTCGTTTTGCCTTGTGCATTAGGCCCGACAAATATGTTGACATTGCTGTCTGTGGTCAACTCAATCTGCTCGTAGTTCCTGTAGTGACTAAGCGCTAGCTTCGTTAAAAACATGGGCCATCCTCCTGGGGGCTTGATCCTATCAGGAGCTAACCACTTCAAATTGTCCGAAACCCTCTACGCTCACCACATCGCGCGGTACCAGTTTTCGTCCTCGGCGGTTTTCAGCTTGCCCGTTTACTTCTATTTTTTCTTCTTTCACAAAAAATTTAGCTTGTCCACCTGTAGATATACAGTCCGCCAGCTTTAAAAACTGCCCCAGCGTAATGTATTCGGTGTTTATCGCGATTTGTTTCATCGGCGTTAACTCCTATAAGTTTTTCACCAGAAAACTGGCGTTGGAAGCAAATGCTTAGCTGGTCGTACGGTATGGCAGAATCAACTGAATGATGTTCGACGTATCTTCCGGTTTCATGATGATCGGCTGCATGGCACCCGTAAATCCGATGTGGATAAAGTCTGAATCCAATACTTTCAGGGCGTCGAGCATATATTTTGAGTTAAAAGAAATTCGCAGCAATTCGCCTTTAATGCTTTGCAGGTCAATTTGTTCCGTTACTTTTCCTAACTCTGAGGAGCTGGAGGAAATCTCGATAGTTTGATCCTCATGCATAACCATTTTGACAATGTTCGTTTTATCTTCTCTGGAGAGGAGGTAGGCGCGGTCGATCGCTTCGGCAAGTTCTTTGGTTGGAACGACCATTTCCGTTTGATAGGACTGCGGAATAAGCTTCGAAGTATCCGGATAAGTGCCGTCCAAGATACGAGAATAAAAAAGAATCGAATGAATTTTGAATAAAACCTGGTTGTCCGAAATAACGATATCTATAAGGGAATTTTGATCCGGCAAAATTTTGCTTAATTCATTCAGCGTGCGGCCGGAGATGACGATATTTTGCAGGTTTTGTGTCGAATCATTATCGATTGTTACTTCTCTGCTGGCTAGGCGATGGCGGTCACAGCCGATAAATTTCAGTTTGTTACCGGAAATGTTCCACAGAACGCCTGTCAAAATCGGTGTTGATTCATTCGTGGAAAC
Source organism: Paenibacillus sedimenti (assembly GCF_014534655.1). Classification (GTDB taxonomy): domain Bacteria; phylum Bacillota; class Bacilli; order Paenibacillales; family NBRC-103111; genus Paenibacillus_E; species Paenibacillus_E sedimenti. The sequence continues at coordinate 361,583 of NZ_JACVVD010000006.1, read as the reverse complement.
CGCATAGGATGTCTGTTTAATCATCGTTTTGAGCAGATCACTGGGAAGGCGAATCATTTTGCTTTCTTCAATTTCCGGAAGAAGCGGATACTCATCAGGATCAAGGCCCATGATTTGAATTTCGGAAGATCCGGAACGTATCGTCGTTTGGAAATGTTGACCGACTTCAATTTCAATGTTTTGAGAAGGTAATTTTCGTATGATCTCCACAAAAAACTTAGCAGGAAGAACAACACTGCCAGCTTGAATCAGATCGATAATTTTAATGTTTCCATTTTCCGTTGGCGTAAAGCTTTGAATGGAAATATCGGTATCGCTGGCTGTGAGCGTTACACCGCTTAATGTTGCATCTATTTTGATCCCCGTGAGAATAGGAATGGTTGTACGACTGGATATTGCTTTGGAAACGTGACCAATGGATTCGATCAAATGGTCCTTAAGAATGGTTAATTTCATGATTTCACTCCTGTGGTTCTTTTTTTCGATGCGTAAGCATATTCATTTTATAATAACATTTTTTATTAGTAATAGCAGTAGGGGCGCTGGATATGTGGATATGTGGATGAATCCTTCAAAAATCAAGCCTATCCACATGTGAATAGATTGTGCATAGGCTTATCGTTATTGAAGAGTTATCAAGATGGGTTTTTGATGCGTTCGGTTAGATTATGAATAATCTTATATAGTTCCTGATCGTTTTTTAACGACTCGGTTATTTTCTCATGGGCATGAATGACTGTCGTATGATCCCGTCCGCCGAAATTCTCGCCTATCTTCGGCAGCGAAAAGTCGGTGAGCTCACGAGACAGGTACATCGCGACTTGTCTTGGGAAAGCTACAGCTTTCGTTCGCTTGCGTGCTTTGAAATCTTCCAGTTTCAATCCATAGAACTCGCCTACGCGCTGCTGAATATCCTGAATCGTGATCACTTTGGGCCTGCTGGAAGGAATAATATCCTTCAGCGCTTCGGCCGTCAGATGGACGCTAATATCTTGATTGATAAGCGATGAATAAGCGACGACTCGTATAAGTGCGCCCTCTAATTCACGGATGTTCGTGTCGATCTGATTTGCTATGTAAATCATAGCTTCATTCGGGATTTCGAGATTCTCCGCTTTTGCTTTTTTGCGTAAAATGGCGATTCTCGTCTCCAGATCCGGCGGTTGGATATCGGTAATTAACCCCCATTCAAATCTGGAGCGCAAACGATCCTCCAATGTTGGAATTTCTTTGGGAGGGCGATCACTGGAAATAATAATTTGTTTGCCTTCTTCATGCAGCGCGTTAAATGTATGGAAAAATTCCTCCTGCGTACCTTCTTTACCAGCGAGGAACTGAATATCGTCGATGAGCAGTACATCAATCGTTCTATATTTATTACGAAATCCTTCACCACGGTTATCACGGACCGCATTAATGAATTCATTCGTGAATTTCTCGGATGAAATATATAAAACACGCGCTTCAGGGTTATGTTCCAACACATAATGGCCAATCGCATGCATTAAGTGCGTTTTGCCTAATCCGACTCCTCCGTAGAGAAATAGGGGATTATAAGCTTTAGCCGGTGCTTCCGCTACAGCAAGTGACGCGGCATGGGCAAACCGGTTGCCGGAGCCGATGACGAACGTGTCGAATGTGTATCTGGCGTTCATCATATTCGTAAAATTCTCTTCGCCAGCGACGATCGCCGGGCCTTTGGGCGGAATGACGGGTTGCGCGGCGGCAGCCGATTGAGACTTCTGTTCGTCCGTTTCGATCGTGAACTTTACTTCGACATGTTTGCCTGTAAAGTCGTAGATCGTTCCTTCGATGAGTTTGGTATAACGGCTCTCGAGCCATTCCCTAGCAAAATTGTTGGGCGCACAAATAACAACCGTAGAATCGGTAAATACCGTCGCTTTGGTTGATTTTAGCCATGTATCGAAGCTGGGTTTGCTGAGTTTGGTTTGTATGATCGTTAAAACTTGCTGCCATAAGTCAGTAGAATGGCCATCCACAATATTTCACTCCTTTAAAATTCGAACATGTGGCGAAAGGCCAGCAAAGAAAGCTCTGTGTATAAACCCTTATCGCAGTAAATCGAAGGTGAGCGACCGCGGTAAGCGGTTGGTTTAGACGCCAATCAGAACTTCTTTCTTTCCGCTTAGCACGGAAAAGCACTGGAAGTCTGATTTGGTCAAAATAACACGGCTTTTGTCGATTTATCCACATTATTAAGGATCGGTTGAAATGACTTATTCTTAAAGAGGGAAAATTGTTCACAATGTTATCCACAGGCTGTTGATAAATCGGAGGATAGTTGGGGTATATCCACAACAGAAACATTATCATCTTATCAAAAGATTACTTGTTAATCAACGGAATGTTTGATATTATCCACAATCTCCATAAGTTGTGCATATGTTTTATTCACACCACAAGATATTGTTGATATTTTGTTAATTTTCGACAAGGTTCTCTTTTGGCTGCGGTAAAATTATACACAGGTTATTCTTTTACGATTGAATTTCCAAAAATGCTTAGTCCCTCTGCGTGCTTGCATAGGTTGACTTTCGGTCGCGAAAATGATTTAATGGGTAAAGAAATTTAGTAGGATGGATATCCTCATGCAGGGAGGTGCTATAGATGGGTCCGACGTTTAACCCGAATACGAGAAAGCGTAAGAAAAATCATGGTTTCCGTAAAAGAATGAGCACGAAGAACGGCCGTAAAGTGCTGAGCGCTCGTCGTCTTAAAGGAAGAAAAGTTCTTAGCGCATAAAGAGAGGCTCCGAAAGGGGCTTTTTTTTGTGCTTATAGAAGGGGAAGTTTGAATCCTGCTCTTTCTGTTAATGATGTTAAGATGAACCATTCGTAATATATACTTGGATGTAACCTGTCTGGAGCGTACATACTTGTGGAAAAAACATATAGATTGGCCAAGAGGGAAGATTTCAATAAAGTATACCGGTATGGAAAATCGATGGCGAACCATCAATTTGTTCTGTATTATTTGGCGCAGCCGAAATTGGAACAATTCCGCCTAGGCATATCGGTTAGCAAAAAAGTTGGCAATGCAGTTGTCAGGAACCGGCTTCGCCGGATGATCAAAGAAATTATTAGATTGAATAAAGACCGCATGACTGATCACTATGACTACATATTAATTGCAAGAAAACCCGCCGCAGACATGGATTATGCACAGATGGAGAAGAGCATTTTTCACGTTATTCGCAAAGCTTCTTTAAATAAAAGAAACGAGCTGATAAAAAAGTAGCGAATTATTTCCTTGCCGGGGAAAGTTGTGGTATAGTTTATGTTGGAAAAGATATTTAGGAGGACCTCATTTTGACTCGTCGACTCTATTTGCTAACAGCAGTCTCAGCCCTGGTTCTTTTGCTTTCGGGTTGCAGCATGGAAGCTGCTACAGCACCCATTGATCCGAACACGGCTGGTTTTTTTACGAAATATTTTGTATACCCGCTTTCTCAAACGCTTGACTGGTTCGCCACTAATTTATGGGGTCAATACGGGTTGTCTATTCTGGTTGTTACGATTATCATTCGTTTAATCATCTTGCCGCTCACGCTGAAGCAGTATAAGAGCTCCAAGCGCATGCAGGATTTACAGCCAGAAATGAAGAAGCTGAAAGAAAAGTATAAAGATGATGCGAAAAAGCAGCAGGAAGAGACAATGAAGCTTTTTCAACAAAATGGCGTCAATCCGCTTGCCGGTTGTTTCCCGATCATTGTTCAAATGCCGATTCTGATTGCGCTTTATCAAGCGATTATGCGAAATGATCATATTCGTGAGCATACATTCTTATGGATGAACCTGGGTCAGCCGGACCACTTGTACATTCTCCCGCTCATTGCCGCGTTGACAACGTTCATTCAACAAAAATTTATGTCTGCCCAAATGACTCAGCAAATGAAAAGCTTGCTATTTATTTTCCCTGTTATGATTTTCGTGATGTCGATGAATTTTGCCGCGGCTCTGCCGCTGTATTGGATATACGGTAATATCTTCACCATTATTCAGTCTTACTTTATTTATGGTTCTCCTGGATCTCAAGGATCCCAAGGATCTCAAAATAATAAGGGTGGCCTGTCCAAATGAAAAAAATCGTGGTGACTGGAAAAACCATTGAGGACGCGGTAAAGTCCGGACTCTCTCAATGGCAGGTATCTGAGGATCGTGTAAAGATTCATATCTTGGAGCAGCCTTCTAGGGGGCTGTTCGGTTTCATTGGTTCGAAAGAAGCTAAAGTCGAGCTCGAATTGATCCCGGATGCGCTTGAGGAAGCGATACTTTTTTTACAAGATATTTTCAGGACGATGCAAATTTCCATCACCATAGATCAGCATAAAGATCGCGAAGGCACCATCTTGAATTTGAGCGGTTCGGAATTAGGAATGCTCATTGGGAAAAGAGGGCAAACTCTTGATGCGCTGCAGTATTTGGTTAATATTGTAGCGAATCGCTACGCGACTTCTCACTTCCGAGTTATTTTAGATGCGGAGAATTTCCGGGAGCGACGGAAGAAGACGCTGGAGGAATTGGCTCTGCGATTAGCTAACCGTGTCCTCAAGTCGAAGAAAGAAGTTATTCTTGAACCAATGAACTCTCAAGAACGCAAAATTATTCATGCTGAGCTTCAAGGTCACCCCGTTGTTAAAACGTACAGTAAAGGCGAAGAACCGAACCGCAGAGTGGTCATCGCTTTAAAATAACGTCAAGCCGCAATGACTTGGTACATGTCATTGCTTTTTCTTTACCTTTACCTGATAAGTAAGCGATAAAACCTGCCTCTAGACGTGGTCGCTCGTCCTTGAATGACTACGATAGAGGTTTTCTCAGTATGAGGTACATTCGAGGTGTTAGGACTATGTTAAAAGATACAATTGCCGCTATTTCGACTCCGCTCGGAGAGGGTGGGATATCGGTTATTCGTGTGAGTGGCGATCAATCCATTCCCCTGGTGGAACGTGTATTTCGTTCGAAGACGAAGCTGTCAGAGGCGCTTACACATACGGTGCATTATGGTTATATTGTTGAACCTGCTTCTTCCGAAAGGTTGGAGGAGGTTCTCGTTACGGTTATGAAAGCTCCGCGATCCTTTACGACGGAGGATGTGGTGGAGGTCAGCTGCCATGGCGGGATTGTTTCGGTAAAAAAAGTGCTTGATTTACTTCTTCAGCAAAGGATTCGTCTTGCAGAGCCAGGCGAATTCACGAAACGTGCATTCTTAAATGGCCGGATTGATTTGACGCAAGCCGAAGCCGTTATTGATTTGATCCGGGCGAAGTCGGATCGTGCTTTTAAAGTTGCGCTCAAGCAGGTAGAAGGCAATCTGTCGAAACAGATTAAATTGCTGCGGCATCAGCTCGTTGAGTTGATGGCTCACGTGGAAGTGAACATTGATTATCCGGAGCATGATGTCGAAGAGATGACGAATGCGTTCATCCGGACAAAATGTGAAGCAGTCACGGGTGAGATCGATCGATTATTGCATACAGCGCAGCAAGGAAAGATCCTGCGCGAGGGAATCGAGACGGCTATTGTGGGAAAACCAAACGTCGGCAAATCCTCGCTGCTCAATGAATTGGCGCAGGAGAACCGTGCGATTGTGACGGATATTCCAGGGACGACGAGGGATGTCATCGAGGAATTCGTCAATGTTGGCGGGATCCCGCTGAAGCTGCTAGATACAGCGGGCATTCGCGAAACGACCGATATTGTAGAACAAATCGGGGTGGAGCGCTCCAAGACCGCTTTGGCCGAAGCGGATCTGATCTTGCTTGTGCTGAACAGCAGCGAGGAACTGCAGCTGGATGAAGTCGTATTGATGCAGCAGCTTGCGAATAAGCAGACGATTGTTATTTTAAACAAGATCGATTTGGAGCGGAAGCTTGATATTGATCAAGTATATAGCTACTTTGCGAAGGAACGTGTGGTTGAATTATCACTTCTTGAGAATAAAGGGATTGAAGATTTGGAAAAAGCGATTGCCGCTATCTTCTTTGAGGGTAAACTAGAAGCAGGCGATTTAACATATGTAAGTAATGTACGGCATATTTCACTGCTCAAACAAGCCAAGAAATCTCTCGAAGACGCTTTGGAAGCGAATGAGCAGTATGTGCCCATTGATATGATACAGATTGATATTCGAGCTGCTTGGGAGCAGTTAGGTGAAATTATTGGCGACTCGGTCGGTGAGTCTTTGATTGATCAGATCTTTACGCAATTTTGTTTGGGAAAATGAAAATGAGTTTTCATAAAAGAGGGAGGAACGATTCTAATGGGATATCATGCGGGTGATTATGATGTTATCGTCATCGGAGCAGGGCATGCCGGATGTGAAGCGGCATTAGCTTCTGCACGGATGGGCTGTAATACGCTACTGCTAACCATCAATTTGGATATGGTTGCATTCATGCCTTGCAATCCGTCTATTGGTGGTCCTGCGAAGGGCCACGTTGTCCGGGAGATCGATGCGCTTGGCGGCGAGATGGGACGTAACATCGATAAAACATACATTCAAATGAGAATGTTGAACACTGGGAAGGGTCCGGCGGTGCATGCACTTCGTGCACAAGCGGATAAGTTTCTGTATCAGCATAAAATGAAGGAAACTATCGAGGCTACGGATAACTTGACACTTCGTCAAGGCATGGCTGAAGAATTGATTGTTGAAGATGGTATTTGCAAGGGTATTATTACTAAAACGGGTGCAGAGTATTATGCGAAAGCTGTAGTATTAACAACAGGTACTTATTTGCGCGGTAAAGTTATTATGGGTGAGTTGATGTATGAAAGTGGTCCTAATAATCAGCAGCCTTCTGTAAAACTATCCGAGTCGCTGCGTAAGCTTGGTTTTGATTTGGTTCGTTTCAAAACCGGAACGCCGCCGCGTGTCCATAAGGATACGATTGATTTTGATAAAACTGAGATTCAACCGGGCGATAGTGATCCGAAGTTTTTCTCGTATGAAACGAAGACGGGTATACCTGATCAACTGCCCTGCTGGTTGACATACACTTCTTCAGAAACTCACGATATTATCAACGCGAATCTTCATCGAGCCCCGATGTTCTCCGGTGCGATTGAAGGTACGGGGCCGAGATATTGTCCGTCTATCGAAGATAAAATCGTTCGCTTTGCCGATAAACCGAAACATCAAATCTTTTTAGAGCCGGAAGGACGCAACACTTCTGAATATTATGTTCAGGGTCTTTCTACAAGTATGCCTGAGGATGTCCAACTCGGCATTCTTCGGTCGATTCCGGGCTTGGAAAAAGTTGAAATGATGCGTACCGGCTATGCGATCGAATACGATGCCGTTGTTCCTACGCAGCTAAAACCGTCTTTGGAGACGAAGTTAGTAAGTGGTTTATTTACGGCAGGACAAATTAACGGTACTTCCGGTTACGAAGAAGCTGCCGGTCAGGGGATAATGGCCGGAATTAATGCAGCTCGTAAAGTGCAAGAGAAGGAAGCTGTTATTTTGGATCGTTCCGAGGGTTATATCGGGGTACTCATTGATGATCTCGTGACAAAAGGTACGAGTGAACCTTATCGACTTTTAACATCCCGTGCTGAATATAGACTTCTGCTTCGCCATGACAATGCGGATCTACGTTTGACGCCAATCGGTCATGATATTGGTTTGATCACAAAGGAGCGCTACGAATCTTTCTTGAACAAAAAGGAATTAGTTGATCAAGAGATTGAACGTTTGAAAACGACGAAAGTAAGACCCGAGCCAGGAGTACAAGAGTTATTAGAAAGCCTAGGAAGTGTACAGTTGAACAATTCGGTTGATATTATTTCCTTGTTGCGTCGTCCAGAGGTGGAGTATCGTCACATTGAGCAAATGTCTCCTTCTACATTGGAACTTACCGAGGAAATGAAGGAACAAGTTGAAATTCAAGTGAAGTATGCTGGCTATATTGAAAAGCAACTCGCGCAAGTGGACCGTTTGCGCAAAATGGAAAAGAAGAAGATTCCGGATGATATCAATTATAGCGATATTCATGGTATTGCAACTGAAGCTAAGCAAAAACTTGCAAAAATTCGCCCTGTATCGATCGGGCAGGCTTCACGTATTTCCGGTGTAACGCCAGCTGATATTTCCATTCTGCTTGTGTACTTGGAACACTATAACCGAGTCACAGCTGCTAGAGGGTAATCAAAACTTATGGATGCTTTTCAACAACAATTCGTTCAACTTTTGCAGGAACATGATATTTTTCTAACTCCACAACAGCTTGATCAATTCGAGCAATACTATAAGACACTAGTAGAGTGGAACGAGAAAATGAATCTTACAGCTATTACGGAGAGAGAACAAGTATATATGAAGCATTTCTATGATTCTCTCTCTCTTTCTTTCTACTATTCGATGGGACAAGTTTCTTCACTCGCTGATATTGGATCTGGCGCCGGGTTTCCCAGCATTCCATTAAAAATCGCTTTCCCAAATATTCAAGTGACGATCGTAGATTCATTGAATAAACGGATTCTATTTTTACGAGAGTTGGTTTCTCTCTTAGGATTGAGTGACACGGAATGTGTGCATGGAAGAGCTGAAGATATATCCCGAATGCCAGCTTATCGAGATCATTTTGATCTGGTGACTGCGCGTGCAGTTGCTCGACTTAGTGTATTGAATGAATTTTGCCTTCCATTTGTCAAAAAAGGCGGCACTTTCATGGCTATGAAAGGCTCGGAGATCGAAGAGGAATTGGTTGAAGCTTCTTATAGTTTGGCGGAACTAAAAGGAAAATTGATTAAGGTTGATCGTATGCAGCTGCCTATTGAAGAATCTGTTCGCCACTTTGTCCGAATCGAAAAAACTGCTGCTACTCCAGGTAAGTACCCGCGCAAAGCTGGGCTACCGCTGAAGAGTCCTTTGGTGAAGTTGTAAAGATGTTCCACGTGAAACATTAATACAAACTTTATCGATGTTTTCAAACAGTGATTTCCCAAATTAATTCGGGTACACTAATAAAATTTCATATACGTTTACAAAAACGTTCATAATTATACAGCAGGAACTTCTTCTTTTATGGAGAATTATCTATAGAATGAGTTTTCTCGTCATTCTTTTGCCAGTATGGCTCATAAGTTCGTATTGGTAGTTAAACTACGGGAAGAGTTGGTGGTAAGTTTTCCTATGAAAGAACAAATCTCTAAGTTATTCGGTCTATCCGATCGTACAACGACTACAGACGAGGTTAAGAATATACCAGTCTCTAGTATTCTACCAAGTCCCTATCAGCCAAGAACCGTTTTTGATGATGATCGTATCGAAGAGCTTTGTCAAACGATTCGCACACATGGCGTGATTCAGCCTGTTGTTGTAAGAGTGAAAAATAATACATTCGAATTAATTGCGGGAGAACGGAGACTCCGAGCTGTTAAAAAGCTAGGTATGGATACCATTCCTGCGATTGTTCGAGACTTTAACGACTCTCAGGCAGCTTCTATCGCATTGATCGAAAATCTGCAGCGAGAAGGGCTAACTGCGATTGAAGAGGCGGCTGCCTATCAACAATTAATAGAGATGCATGACCTTACACAGGAGAGTCTTGCTCAGCGCCTAGGCAAGAGTCAATCTACGATTGCGAATAAGATTCGCCTACTTCAGTTAAGTGAACCTGTCAAACTTGCTCTAATGGAACGCAAGATAACTGAGCGTCATGCCAGAGCTTTGCTTTCATTGGATCAAGAAGAACTTCAAGTGAAAGTCCTTGAGGAAGTCATCGCTAAGGAACTTAATGTTAAGCAAACTGAGGCGAGAATCAATTTCCTTAAGGAGTCTGCTAAGATTAAAAAGTCTAAGCGAGTATCATTCACGAAAGATGTACGCTTGGCTCTGAATACGATTCGTCAATCGGTTGAGATGGTTACAAGCTCCGGTTTAAATATTAATACATCAGAGCAAGATCATGAAGATCATTATGAAATTATCATTAAAATCCCTAAAAGATAGAGCAAGTTTTGCTACCTTAAACGGCGCAAGCCGTTTTTTTGTTTCTTACCACATAGAAAAGTTTAACTTCATTAAAACACAAAAGTGCATTAAATTGCATTCCTACTGGTGATGAAAAATTCCGCTGAACTTGTTCGCTTTTCTTCGAAGTACGTTGATAGACGTTTTTCTCTATTCTTATGCTCTAGTAAATATTGATAAGGTAACAAGATGGAAGATATGGTAAGATAGTATTATTCTTTGTTTTTCGCATCTGGAACAAAAGCGATTGAGGTGAACAGGTTTTGTCTAAAATCATTGCAATAACGAATCAGAAGGGTGGCGTCGGGAAGACGACAACTTCTGTAAACCTGGGAGCATCTCTGGCCTCTTTAGGGAAGAGAGTGCTGTTAGTAGACATCGATCCGCAAGGCAATACGACAAGTGGAATAGGTGTTAATAAAGCGGATGTGGTTAATTGTATCTATGACGTACTTATTAATGATGTTCATCCGAAAGATGCAACAGTAGATACAAATGTTGAAAATCTTAAGATTATACCGGCTACGATTCAACTCGCTGGAGCTGAGATTGAACTTGTACCGACCATTTCCAGAGAAGTTCGATTGAAAAAGTCGCTTCAATTAGTCAAACATATGTATGACTATATTCTTATCGATTGCCCGCCATCACTGGGTCTTTTAACGATTAATTCTTTAACTGCTTCTGATTCTGTCATTATTCCTATTCAGTGTGAATACTATGCGCTTGAAGGACTAAGTCAATTGCTTAATACAGTTCGTTTAGTTCAAAAGCATCTCAATACAGGTCTTCAAATTGAAGGCGTTTTACTTACGATGTTTGATGCAAGAACGAATCTGGGTATTCAAGTTATTGAAGAAGTGAAGAAGTATTTTCAAACAAAGGTTTATCAAACGATTATTCCTCGGAATGTGCGCTTAAGTGAGGCACCAAGTCATGGGCAGTCCATTATCACTTATGATCCTAGATCTAAAGGAGCAGAAGTATACCTGGAGCTCGCGAAGGAAGTGATCTCTGTATGACGAAAGGTATGGGAAAAGGGCTTGGCAAAGGATTGGACGCCCTCATTACATCGTTACATATTGATGAATCGGATAAGGTCATTCAAATTCCTCTTGCACAGCTGAGAGCGAATCCTTACCAGCCTCGGAAGAATTTTAACGAAGATAGCATGAAAGAACTTTCGGACTCGATCAAGGAACACGGTGTCATTCAACCGATTATTGTTCGTAAAGTTCTCAAAGGTTTTGAAATCATTGCTGGGGAACGCCGATATCGCGCTTCGCAGCTGTGCGGGTTGCCAACGATTCCTGCGGTTGAGCGAAACTTTTCTGACCAGCAGGTTATGGAGATTGCTCTTATCGAGAATGTGCAACGCGAGGATTTAAATGCATTAGAGATCGCGGTAGCTTATCAAGCAATTATTGATCAATTTTCACTCACACAGGAAGAACTTTCAGCTAAAGTTGGCAAAAGCAGATCACACATTGCGAACTTCTTACGTTTGCTGCAGCTGCCTGAATCAATTAAACAATATGTTTCACGTGGAACATTATCGATGGGACACGCGAGAGCCATTGTCGGTGTAAAGGACGATAAGTTAAAGAAAGAGCTGGCAGAGGCAACGATAAGTAAGCAGTGGAGCGTTCGCGAGCTTGAAGAAGCCGTAAAACGACTCGAGGAACAGTCGGGTCAAGAAAAAGAAAAAAGTAAACAAAAAGAAAAAAATAGAGATCCTTATATCCACCAAGCCGAAGACCAACTGAGAGATATATACCGGACGACTGTGAAAATTAAGCATCAACAAGATAAAGGGAAAATCGAGCTGTTATACTATTCCAAAGATGATCTGAATCGCCTGCTCGAGCTTCTTCAAGGGAAAATCTCTTAAAATTAGATAGCATACCGATGGTTTTCTTTCGAGCAGAAGGATCAAACTAAGGTATGCTATATTTATGAGGTGAGATTAAATATGAGAAAAATTATGTATTTTGACCAAGCGGCATCGTCCTGGCCTAAGCCACCGGCTGTTACGGAAGCGATGATGACATGTATGCAGGAATACGCGGCAAATCCAGGTAGAGGCAGTCATCAGATGGCCGTACAAGCTAGCAGGGTACTGTTTGAAACAAGGAAACATGCAGCTAGGTTATTTGGTATCAAAAACCCGAACGATATCTCATTTGCTCTAAATACGACACATGCTCTAAATCAAGCGATTAAAGGATTTGTACGCGAAGGCGATCATGTTATCTGCACGAACATTGAACACAATTCTGTACGTAGACCACTGGAGTATTTAAAATCAACTTCCAAAGTTGAACTTACATATATAAGTCATAACGCTGAAGGACATATGGAACTCAGTGAACTAGAAAGAGCATTTCAAACCAACACAACATTAGTTGTAGTTAATCATAGCTCCAATCTATTAGGTACTATTCTGCCTGTAGGAGAGATAGGAGAGATATGCCGTCGTCGTGGAGTAAGGATGCTTGTAGACGCTGCTCAGAGCGCTGGAGTCCTTCCGATACAAGTGGGTGATATGTCAATTGATATGTTAGCCTTTCCGGGTCACAAAGGGCTTCTAGGGCCTCAGGGGACGGGTGGGTTGTACGTTAATCCGGATATTGATTTGGAACCGTTGCTTCATGGTGGAACAGGCAGTCAGTCTGAAGCGATTAATCAACCAACTGTACGACCTGATCGATATGAAGCAGGCACTCAGAATACCGTCGGCATTGCAGGATTGAATGAAGGTATTAAATTTGTGCTGGCAGAAACGGTAGAGAAGATCCACGAGAAAGAATGGCGTCAAACGCAGAGATTGATGGAAGGGCTGCTGGGAATTGAAGGAGTGACGGTACTAGGGCCTGGGCTTGGACAAAATAAAACAGGGATCGTTTCTTTTAATATAAACAAAGTCGATTCATCAGAGGTAGCTTTTATCCTGGATCAATCGTTTCAAATTGCAGTGCGAGCCGGTTATCACTGTACTCCACTGGCACATGAAGCAGCCGGTACGTTGGCAACGGGGGCGGTTCGAGCAAGTATCGGTTATTTTACGGAAGATGAAGAAGTGGAAGCTCTTATAGACGCTGTTCATGAGATCCGCTTACAGTATGCATAAGTAGAAAGAGGGAAGGTTCATGGGGGAACTGTTTGGAGTGGATGGCGGTATTATTGTACTAGTTTGTTTGGGTCTCATTGTAGTTTTGTTTATCCTAATAATCGCACTATGGTCTAAATTATCTAAGTTACGGAAACAGTATATGCAAATGATGAACGGATCGCAAGCTGAAAATATCGAGCAATTGTTAGTAGAGATCCAGCAAAAATTGAATCACCAAAAGGCCGAGTCCGCAGCGAATTCAGCCAGAGTTGATGAAATTCGAGAAGCTATGAAAACAATGAAATCCAAGGTCGGCATTCACCGATATAATGCTTTCGCAGAAGGCGGGAGCGATCTGAGCTTTACTATTGCGATTTTGGATGAACAGCAAGATGGTGTTGTGCTGACAGGTATTCATAGCCGCGAACAAACCTATGTATATGCTAAACCGGTTCAAAAAGCACAATCGACTTATACATTAAGTCCTGAAGAAAAAGAAGCGATTAATCAAACTTTAAGGCAGCCGTAGCATTAGGGGTATAGGGTTGAACACGTCGTAATGCAGTATGAATGGCATCACCTATAACGCTTGCCATGTTCATAACCAAGCTAAGGCGAGTATTTTGCAGAACAAAATACTCCATAAATCCGCCAACATTGACGATACCAGTCACATGAATGTCACCTACTGGAGGCAGATCTTTATTGACGCCTGCTCCCGGTTTCAACGGGCCATCTGCAACTTGGATACAGCCAACGCTAGATACTTGGCCTAAACAAGCATCAACAGCTACGATGAAGGGATTGTGAAATTGGCTATGGATTTTATTCACGGTCTCTGCCAAATTCATAGCATGTACCGGTTCGTCCAAGGTGCCGAAAAGATGCAGGTGACGCAGGCTGGCTTTATTCAAATGAGAGCCTACAAGAGGACCAAGTGAGTCGCCGGTCGAACGATCCGTACCAACACAAATGATAACGATAGGTTGATAGGTTGGTAGCTTGCTGAAAATCGCGTGCAAATGTTTAGTGAGAAGGGCAGGCGTGTCGGCATCGGTATGCTGGATTTTTAGAGGCTCTAGCGTTTTATCATTAGATGAATCGAAACCAAACTGGAATTTCATCATATCCCTCCAAGTGCTGCGTCATTTTTTATCACATAAAGATTATTACTAGTATATGGAGAGATAGGGACATTTATACGTAGCGAGAGGAGGATTTTCCCTGAACCTTTCAATAATGTTACTTGCTTTCGATTCTACTCAACAGGCGTTACGTGCTGAAATGCTGCTAGAATATGCAGATATTGAGATTGATATAAGGCCGACTCCCAAAGAGGTAACAGCAGGTTGTGCGCTGTCTATCGAATTCCCGGGGGAGGATCTTCCGCAAGTCAAAGAGATTATCGAATCTGAAAAAGTAGAGATCAGAGGCATTTATTTCAAAAAAGACGATAAATATGTTACCATGGAATGAAACTAGGAGGGCCAAAGGATGACCTATGCATCGGAAGTCGTTCAATGGATCAGAGAACATTTTAGTAAGCCTGAAATGCTTGCTTCGATATTTTGGATTTGCGTAAAAATACTGATCATTTATCTGGCAGCTAGACTTTGCATTAAAATTGCAGATAAGATGATTGCTCACATGATGACGGCCAGAGAAAATTCACCTTTGAAATTTGATGCAAGAAGAACGAATACGATTGGTAGACTCGTACATAATTTGATTTCGTACACGGTGAATTTAATATGCATTTTGTTGATACTCGGACAAGTTGGCGTGAATTTAGGGCCTCTATTAGCTGGTGCCGGGGTTCTAGGGTTAGCGATCGGTTTTGGGGCGCAGAGCTTGGTGAAGGATGTCATAACGGGATTTTTCATCATTTTTGAAGATCAATTCGGAGTGGGTGATGTCATTCAGATTGATCAATTCAAAGGAACTGTTGAGGAAATCGGGATCCGAGTCACCCGTATCAAAAGCTGGACCGGTGAAGTTCACATTATCCCGAATGGGAATATCAAACAGGTGACCAACTTTTCCACCTACAATTCACTTGCTGTTGTAGACGTGGCGGTATCCTATGAATCAGACATTGACCGTGCTACAGAAGTGTTGAAGGAAACCGTGAAAAGCGTCCATGAGAATACGGACAATATAGTGAAAGCACCTGAAGTGCTTGGCGTCCAAATGATCGGCAATTCTGAGTTGAAAATACGGATTATCGCCGAATGCAAACCGAATACTCATGCGGATGTAGCGCGACTGATGAATGCTGAGATTAAGAAGCAGTTGGATGCCAGCGGCATCGAGATTCCATATCCGAAGGTAGTCACATTCGTAAAATCGGAGAAGGCGGGGGCGGACTAGATGGAGAAGAAACAGTACCAGCTTGGCGATATTGTACAAATGAAAAAGCCCCATCCGTGCGGTACCAATGAGATGGAAATCATTCGGATGGGCATGGATATTCGAATTAAATGCGTAGGGTGCAAACACAGCGTCTTGGTTCCGCGAACTAAGTTCGAAAGCAAGCTGAAAAAAGTGCTTAGATCGAACGCCGATACGGAAGAAGCTTCATCGTAAAATTGATAGAGAATAGGACTTGCGAGAGCCTGACTTTTTTGATACAATAAGTCCTGTTCTCACTTTTGTGGAAAGGTACCCAAGAGGCCCAAGGGGGCTGACTCGAAATCAGCTAGGCGTCGCGAGGCGTGCGTGGGTTCGAATCCCACTCTTTCCGTACAAGTTTCAAAGTAAGTGGCTCTAGGGCGGAGCCATTTTTTCAATTTCAGTGATATAAAGATGATCCTTTCTAATGTGTTCTGAACACAATTGGGAAGGATTTTTTTATTACCATTAGAGGATATGTAATGTCCAAGGGATAAAAGCGAAGAGAAGGAAGCAAAATATTCTCTAGCTGTAAAAAGTTAATTAAAAAGCCGAAGAGGCATGACTCTGCGAATAGGCAAAGGAGGTTATTGAGCATGAGGATCCGGCTAATGATCGTGCTGATAATGGCTGTGGTTGCTTCTGGGTGCGCAAATAAAGAGGAAGCGAATACAGCAAGCCCAGTCGCCACAACTACGGTACAGCCCTCCCCAGGGGCTACACCCGCAACAGGGGACGCTCAGACTGGCGGAACGACTGGTGGCGGTGGGACGCCGACAGCTACCCCAAGCGGCGGTACTCCCGCTAAGGAAGAGCCACTGCCTACTATGACCAAAGAGCAAGTGGAGCAGATCAGCATGACCAGCACGTACGCTGATATGGTGAAACTGACCGGCTCCAAAGGGAAATTAGTGAAAGAAGAGAACGGGAAGAAGACGTATGAGTTTGCGATATCCAATCAACCCGGATATTACGTGGCTATTGTTTATTTTGATGATGGCAAGATTTCTGAGAAAAGAGTGTATCAAAAATAGAAAACGCCACAGTCCAGCTGCATGATGAGCGGGGACTGCGGCGTTTATTTTTAGAGAGAGGAGGTGATTGTGTTCTTGCCTTTATCGATGATTTTATCGCCATTGCCGGCGCCAATATTTCCATAGACGACGATGTCTTGGCAATTCGCATCTGAAATGCGTATAGGCGATTTATCGCATCGAACCAGACTGTTGCCCGCGATATGATTGTTATTACAAGATGAACCCTTTTCTTTGCCGTCTGAAGAAAGGGAGATGCCGTCTGCTTTGCAGTCGCGGACGCTGTTATCGCTAATGCGATTGTCGTAACTGTTCACAAGTACGATGCCCGTGTTGCGGATATCACGAATTTGGTTGTTTGCGAACGTATTGTAACGAGGGCGCTCTTTTTCTTTATCTCCTTTGGACTCGCATTTTATCGCAAAATCATCAATATCGGTTAGCGTGTTTCCGCTTATGATATTTGAAGCGCAATTTCCTTTGATACGAATGCCGTGTGTGTATCCGGACTTGCCGCTTGTGTTCACGAAGCCTTCCAGAATATTGTCCGAGATGGTGTTGTTCTTACAAGGAGCTTCAGTCGGCAGAGAGATAAGTTCAATACCGGATTGGTAACACTTTTGCATACGATTGCGGGCGATGACTGAATTGCTGCTTCCAGTGGTTAAGGAAATACAAGATTGGAATAACATTGAGAACTGGTTCTGATGAATGTTATGGTCTGAAGCGTTGCTGCACCATATGCCATATCCTTGAGTGTCATAGTCCAGAGTTCCAATGATTTTATCGAATGTACAACTCTCTACGATAACTCGGCTGGAATCCATAGAGGTAACGCCATTATCAATCATGGTAAAGACGCAGTCTGTAATGCGGATATCGCTAGCTTTGATCAACGAGATGCCGCTCTCAATACGAGGAACGTAAGAAGTTCCGAAAGTACCTTGTCCTTGCAGGGATAAATGGTGGATATGTACATGGTTCACAGCGGATAGATTGATGATACCAAATTTATTCATAGCCGAGCGGAGAATCGAATTGCTCCCCGAGCCCATCAACGTGGTATTCGAATTAACGCGAAGCGGCATTCTTAAATAATAGACCCCGGCCGGAATGAATACGATGCCGCCGGATACTGAAGCACTATCAAGTGCACTTTGAATGAAGGGTGCGTCATCTTCATCGAAGCGCCCATTTCCTCGAGCTCCATAATCTTTCACATTAAAAAGGATAGAAGAGGACGGTGCCGCTTGCGCAGTTCCATCCGATAATAAACCTCCAGCAGCTAAAGCAAAGCCGGCAGCCCCAAGAGAGGACAGCAGCTTCCTGCGGCTGATCGGTGAAGAAGAAGCGGGAGATATTTCACTCAAAGAATTTCACCTCATAGAAGGAATGGTAGATATAGTAAATTATATAGGATAATAGCTGGGACGAAAAGAGAAAAGCAGAAAAACCCTGAACTATTGTTCAGGGCTAATTAACAAATCTCATGTCAAGACTTATCCATTAATAGTTGCGTTTTCTCCGATAGCCGGCGGCAAAACGGTCGATAACATAACCAACTAGCGCCCACGTGGCAATGGTCAGTGCGTAGATGACGAGTATTTGTAGCATAGAGACTTCGTAGATGTTAGTAAAAACTGAAGCGAACCATGCAGGAATACTCAGTGCGTAGAAGAGCATGTAAATGGCATCGTGATCATGAAACCAAAAATGGATCAAGCACAATGCCGCACCTATGAAGGTAAACAGCCAAGTAAAGGTAGTTCTCATGGCGCAATTCTCCTTGCCTCGCAGATTACTGCTTCATATCCTTGCGCTTCCACTTGCGATTATGATTGCTTGTTTCCGGGAAGGCATCACCCTTTTTCAAAACAACTCTCTTGGGATTGTTAATCCCCATGTGAAAGGCGTTCTCGCCAATCTCGATATACTCCCCGTCGTTCGGTGCATGATCGCCGGGATTGTAATGTGTCCACTCGCCCATTGTGATCACCTCTCTTTGTCATTGTCACTCATAGTTAGAGTACCCAAGTGGAGAGGATACATGTATTTCTCGCACTGCCAGCTTCATCCTTTTATATCCTTACTGCAGAGCTTGTAATATGATGGCGAATTTGCTATAGTATTTAGGTGCGAGTTTTGAATAAGAATCCTCGCTCCTTGCTCCTGCAGCTTTTTCAAGCTTGAATAGGGGCCGCTTAGTCCAAAAGGAGGTGAAATACATGCGCAAATATGAACTGATGTACATCATTCGTACGGATATTGAACAAGAGCTTGTTCAATCTACTGTAGAAAAGTTCCAAGGCATCATCACGAACGGTGGGGGAGAAATCTCCAAGCATGACCTGATGGGTAAACGCCGTCTTGCGTATGAGATCAATAAGTTCCGTGACGGTCACTATGTGTTGGTACACTTCAACGCAGAGCCTACTGTTGTAACTGAACTTGATCGCGTAATGAAGATTTCGGACGAAGTCATTCGTCACTTAATCGTAAACGACGTAGCTTAAATTGCATGCCAGTATTTTCGTCAGGGGGGATTTACCATGTTGAACCGTGTCATTCTTATCGGCAGGTTGACCCGAGATCCGGAGCTTCGCTATACTCCAGCCGGAGTAGCTGTAACCCAATTTACACTTGCTGTAGACCGTCCATTCACGAATTCTCAGTCGAGAGAGCGTGAGGCCGACTTTATCAATATCGTGACGTGGAGGCAACTTGCCGAGACGTGCGCGAACTATTTGCGTAAAGGTCGTCTAACGGCAGTTGAAGGCCGCATTCAGGTACGCAACTACGACAACAATGAAGGCAAGAAAGTATATGTCACTGAAATTGTTGCCGATAATGTACGTTTCCTTGAATCAAGCAATAGCGGCGGCAATCGCGAAGAGGGTGCTGGATCATCGAACGCAAACGCTAGCTACGGCGGCGGTGGCGGGGGCAATCGGAACGGTGGATCACGCGAGCAGCAAGATCCTTTCATCGATGACGGAAAACCGATCGACATTTCAGATGATGACTTGCCATTCTAAAGTAGAAAGGACTGAAGACGAATGAGTTTCAAAAGAAACGATGGTGGTGAAGACCGCGGCGACCGTAAATTTGCTCCTCGTGGCAAAGGCGGTAAAGGCAAACGTCGGAAGGTTTGTTACTTCACTGTAAACAAAATCAAGCACATTGATTATAAAGATATCGAGACACTTAAGAAGTTCATTTCCGAGCGTGGAAAAATTCTTCCTCGCCGTGTAACTGGTACTTCCGCGAAGTATCAACGCGCTTTGACGATCGCGATCAAACGTGCTCGTACAATCGCTTTGCTTCCTTACACAACGGAATAAGAGTAGGTTCAATGAAGGGCGTATGGATGAATCCATACGTTCTTCTTTTTTTGCAGCGATAAATGATGGAAGTATTGGATGAAGGGACAGATTGGAATGAAAGTAAACAAAGCAAATGTTGACCATTACATCTGGGGAGAGGGTTGCGATGGATGGTTTCTGGAGAAAGATACAGAACGTACAATCATTCAGGAGCGAATGCCGGCAGGCACAAGCGAAGCGTTGCATGTGCATCAGAAGGCGAAGCAGTTCTTTTTCATGCTTAGCGGGGAAGCCGTGATGTGGATCGATGGGCAGGAGACTACGCTTCAGAAGCATGATGGATGCACAATAAATCCCGGTACGCCTCACCAAATTCGAAATGATTCACATGTGGATAACGAATTTATTGTCATATCCACACCCTCAACAAGAGGAGATCGCACGGAGCTGTAGAGGTTTTATTTTCTTGCCCGCTTTTGTGGTATAATTGAATGCATAGCCTTTTTTGGGTTGGGGGAGAGGACAGTTGCCAAATCGGGAGAAGGAAGTAGACCTTGCGCGGCGAGCCAAAGTGATCGAATGGCTCAAGACCGAAGTCGTGGACCATGTTGCCCATTTGCTGAAGGGGATCTGGGAAGGAAGCCATGCGAAAATTGTGGATGGATTAGCCAGTTTGATCTCCTGTGGATACATATTGGGCAGAAGGCTGGGGATTTCATACCACAGTCTGGATGAAGCCATTGTGGATAAAATGAAGAAGCACCGCCAAGACGGCCATCAGCTTGAAGAGTGGTATGGCGATATTTCATCTTTGGAAGAACATTTACGTAAGAGGTGATCCCGGTTGGGGAATCGAAGTTGGCAAGGCATCTTATGGAGTGTAGTTACGATCGTTGTACTGCTATCCTTAATGACTCCTTTTATTATTTTTACCGTTAGTTTTCTCATGGTTCCAGTTCTTATGTTGTACGTGAAATCCAGCACGAAACGATTTGCTCTCTTGTATGTTCTGAGCTTGCTAATTGTCTATGTGCTCACAGCATTGCACGGAATATTCCTCTTATCGGTATCGTTATTTTTCCTGCCGCCTGTCTTGGTAATGGGGAATTTATATAAACGCAAAGCGGCAGCCCGTACGGTGCTTACAGCAGGGACCGTGACATTATTAGCGGAATCGTTGATAAGTCTCGTAATCGGTTATGCGCTTGGCTTCGATCCGATCGCTAAATTCAAGCAATTTATGATGGATTACGTGACCGCCATGCCTCCTGCATTAAGAGAGCTGCTGCCCAAAGATCAGGATTGGTACGTCAATCTGATCGTGCAGGTCATTCCGTTATATTTTATCTTCTTCGCTTTGTTCTACGCGTTCGTATCACATGGCATTAGCCGCTGGCTGCTGAACAAAACCGGTGAAGGGATCCCTGGGCTTCGTCCTATGCGGGAAAGAATGCTTCCCCGGTCTTTTGTCTGGATTTACTTGCTTGCTTTCGTTATGGATTTGTTTGTAGATCCGGCTTCAAGTTCATTAATTGCAACTTTGCTCATGAACTTACTGCCGCTTTTGGTGCTGGCCTTCGCCATTCAGGCAATATGCTTTCTATTTTTCATTGCTCACGCAAACAAATGGAAACCGATACTGCCCATTAGTGCGATTGTGTTAGTTTGCTTTATGCCTCCGTTTTTGTTCGTATATAGCTTATTAGGGGTATTTGATGTTGCGTTTCCAATCCGAGAACGGTTTAAGAAAAATTTATAGGATTAGGAGCTAGTACGAATGCCGAAGTTCCTTTTAAAGCGGTGGCATGGCCAACACATCGTGTGGATTTTCGTTCTGCTAATCGCATTGACCGCAATCATTTTTACGTATCAGTGGATATTGGGTCTAGTGGCATTAGTGATTTGCGGATTACTGGCCTATTTTACGCTGCAAGCGGAGACTGCATTTCGCAGAGAACTGAATGCATACGTTGGAACGATCACACATCGCGTGAAAAAAGCAGGCAATGAAGTGTTGAGCGGCCTTCCGATCGGAATTATTTTATATAATGAAGAGAAACGAATCGAATGGCACAATCCGTTCGTGGCCAAAATGCTCGATCAAGAGTCGGTCATCGGGGAGTCCATATACGAACATTTCCCTGACCTCAAAAGTAAGAAGGATAAGAACGAAAAGATCGAGCTGACCTTAGGGAAGATGATCTACCAGGTATGGGTGCGTCCCGAAGAGCGGCTGCTCTATTTCCGTGAGATTACGGAGCAAGCGATATTGGCGAAAAAGTACGAGGATGAGAAACCGGCGATCGGGATCGTCATGATGGACAATCTCGATGAGGCGACCCAAGGGATGGATGACCAGACACGCAGCATTATGCTGGCCAAGGTGACGGGAGAGATCACGGAATGGGCGCAGAAGCATCACATTTATCTACGCCGGACCTCATCAGACCGCTTCCTCATCCTGATGGACCAGAAGGGGCTGCGCCAGCTGGAGCAGACGCGCTTTGAGATTCTGGACGATGTACGTGATTTGACGATTGAGAACAAGCTGCCATTGACGCTGAGCATTGGGATTGCCTCGGGGGCCGAAGAGCTGACAGAGCTTGGTCAAATGGCGCAAATGGGGCTCGATATGTCACTCGGACGCGGAGGCGACCAGGTTACGGTCAAGGTTGGACAGCGTCTCTCTTTCTATGGCGGCAGAACGAATGCCGTAGAGAAACGGACGCGCGTAAGAGCGAGGGTGATCTCACATGCGCTGCGCGACCTGATGAAGGATAGTGACAAAGTGGTCATTATGGGGCATCGTTTTCCCGATATGGATTCCGTCGGTGCTGCGATCGGTGTGTTGAAGGCTGTCCAAGTCATAGGCA
This sequence comes from Paenibacillus sedimenti, assembly GCF_014534655.1. Classification (GTDB taxonomy): domain Bacteria; phylum Bacillota; class Bacilli; order Paenibacillales; family NBRC-103111; genus Paenibacillus_E; species Paenibacillus_E sedimenti. Next base: position 338,851 of record NZ_JACVVD010000006.1, on the reverse strand, counting down.
AAGAAGGCTATATCGTGCTTGAAGGGGTCAACCCATCCATTCAAAAGCTAATGGAAACCATCTCGGCCGATGAGCGCTTATACCGTTGGTTCATAACGCCCGAGCAGGCGATGCAAATCACGACCCAGCGTACGCTGGCCGTCGTGGTAGATACGCATAAGGCGTCGATGGTGGCGGAGCCGAAGCTGCTGCAGCAGACGCATCGGGTCGTGGTCGTCGACCACCATCGCCGCAGCGAGGAGTTCATTCACGATGCCACGCTCGTTTACATGGAGCCATATGCATCTTCCACGTGCGAGCTGGTGACTGAGCTGCTTCAGTACATTAACGAAAAGTTGACGATGGAAGTGCTGGAAGCTACAGTATTGCTAGCCGGGATCGTCGTTGATACGAAGAGCTTCAGTCTCCGGACTGGGGCGAGAACGTTCGAGGCAGCATCTTATTTGCGCCGGAATGGAGCAGATTCCAGCTTAATTCAGCGTTTATTGAAGGAAGATCTCGATGCTTATATCGAGAAAGCGGAGATTATCAAGCATACAGAAACGATCTATGAGCACGTCGCATTGGCAGTTGCTGAACCAAATCGCAAATATTCTCAGTTGATGATAGCGCAAGTAGCTGATACATTGTTGAATATGACGAATATTATGGCTTCCTTTGTCATCAGTGAGCGACCAGACGGTCTCATCGGCATCAGTGCAAGGTCGCTGGGACAGATGAACGTTCAGCTCGTTATGGAGCGATTAGGAGGCGGCGGGCATTTAACGAATGCAGCCACTCAAATCGAGGGCACTTTAGAGGAAGCAACGAGACGGCTCAAACAAGTGCTTGCGGATATGCAAGAAGAGGAGGGACTTTTCGAATGAAAGTCGTATTGTTGAAGGACGTTAAAGGCCAAGGGAAAAAAGGCGAAATTAAAGAGGTATCCGAGGGATACGCACAAAATTTCTTGTTTGCACAAGGACTTGCTGCACCAGCCACGCAAGGAGCGGTGAAGACGCTCGATAACCAGAAAAAAGCAGAGCAGCGCCGCAAGGAGCAGGAAAAAGCCGACGCTCAGGCACTGGGCGAGAAGCTGAATGAACTGACGGTAACGATCAAGGCCAAAGCCGGTGAAGGCGGACGTTTGTTCGGCGCCATTACGAGCAAACAAATCGCAGAAGTGCTGGAGAAGCAGAAGATCGTCATCGACAAGCGCAAAATCGTGCTGGAAGATCCGATTCGTACGCTTGGCGTAACGAAGGTGCCGGTGAAGCTGCACAGTGAAGTGACAGCGACGCTTAGCGTACAGGTGACGGAAGAGAAGTAATACTGTGGTCTTTTTAAATTACATCTAAGAAAGGTGGGTACCATGAAATGAGCGGGGATAACATGTTTATGGATCGCGTACCCCCACAAAATATAGAAGCCGAGCAAGCCGTGCTCGGCGCTATTTTGCTTCAAGGCGAGGCACTGATTACCGCCATGGAGCGGGTGACGAGCGACGACTTCTACCGCGGTGCGCATCAGCGCATCTTTGAGGCGATCGTCGAACTGGCAGAGGAGCAGGAGCCCGTAGATCTTATTACGCTGACTGCGCGTCTGCAGGACAAGCAGCAGCTGGAGGAGATCGGCGGCGTAACATATCTCTCGCAGCTGGCCAATGCCGTGCCGACGGCGGCAAACATTGACTACTACGCGGCGATCGTCGAGGAGAAGTCGATGCTCCGCCGTCTCATCCGCACGGCCACCCAGATCGTTTCGGATGGCTACGCCAATTCCGAAGACGTGGGGGCCATGCTCAGCGAAGCGGAGGCGCGCATCCTCGAGATCTCGCAGCGCCGTACGTCGAGCGGATTCATCTCCATTCGCGACGTGCTCATGGAGGTATTCGAGCGAGTCGAGCATCTCTACTCGCATAAAGGCGGGTCCACAGGAATCCCTTCGGGCTTCGTGGACCTCGATAAGATGACGTCCGGCTTCCAGCGTTCGGACCTTGTCATTCTAGCCGCCCGTCCTTCGGTCGGTAAGACCGCCTTCGCGCTGAACGTCGCGCAGAACGTCGGCGTCCGGGCGAAAGAAACCGTCGCCATCTTCTCGCTCGAGATGGGCGCGGCACAGCTTGTCACGCGTATGATTTGCGCCGAGGCCAATGTCGACGCGAACCGCATGCGGACGGGTTACCTCGAGGGCGACGATTGGGAAAAGCTGACGATGGCGATTGGCGCCTTGTCAGAGGCGAATATCTACATCGATGATACGCCGACGATTACAGTCGCCGACATCCGCGCGAAATGCCGCCGCTTGCAGCAGGAGAAGGGGCTCGGGATGATCCTTATCGACTACCTGCAGCTGATTGCCGGCCGCGGTAAGGGCGACAATCGTCAGCAGGAGGTCTCCGAGATCTCCCGTACGCTAAAGCAGATCGCGCGTGAGCTGAACGTGCCGGTCATCGCGCTCTCGCAGCTCAGCCGGGGCGTGGAGCAACGTCAGGACAAGCGTCCGATGATGTCCGACCTTCGGGAATCCGGTTCGATCGAGCAAGATGCCGACATCGTAGCGTTCCTGTACCGGGACGATTATTATGATAAGGAATCGGAGAAGAAGAATATCATTGAGATTATCATTGCTAAACAGCGTAATGGTCCGGTTGGTACCGTAGAGCTTGCATTCTTAAAGCAATTCAATAAATTCGTGAATATGGATCGAAGTCATCAGGAAGTGGCAGCCGGGCAATACTAACGGCTGCCATTTTTCATGCCATTGGATTTTGTCCGGCAGACTGAATGAGATCCATGCTAAACATAGGTTTAACTGGAAATTTTCCCATAGAATCCATCTTTTTGTTATGAGAATCTATTTTGGAGGCAAAACTATGGGATGGAATCCAATGGCATGCACATACAATGAAAAATTGAGTAGCTGTTGAACATTATTGGCTTCGTGAATGGAGTGGTCTGCCAATTATTTAATATGAGCAAATTCCGAACAATTCTATAAGCACCTCTATAATCGTTCGTTTTTCATTGACTTTGATTAGGGGTACTGCTACACTAAAGACGGTGGAAAAAACCTTGATCGAACGCTTGTAGAAACAAGGCAAGTTCGAGTAGAGGTCGTTTTTCATGCCGAAAGGAAGGGGTTCCCTCGAGTACTCAAGATGAGTTGCTTCAGGATACCTACGTGTTCCTTTGCGGTGAGTAAGCCCTCTAACCCGGTTTGTGATAGCACGCCGGCCAGCGTTTGGAGGTAGTTACATCGCCAAAGGGAAAGTTTGACGGACTCCATGCTTTAGTGCTTTAACGAAGTCCAACTTTCCTGGGTGGCACAAAAGCCATAGCGGCTCATTATGGGTGACTCGTCACCGTACGGAGGTATGTGCACATGTCAACGGTTGTTGTTGTCGGTACGCAATGGGGAGATGAAGGTAAAGGTAAAATCACGGATTTCTTGGCCGAGTCCGCAGAGGTTGTTGCTCGATATCAAGGCGGGAATAACGCAGGCCATACGATTATTATCAGCGGTAAGAAATATAAGTTGACGATGATTCCTTCCGGTATTTTTTATAAAGATAAAGCGTGTGTAATCGGGAATGGTATGGTTATCAATCCGGCTGCACTTATTGAAGAGATTAATTACATTCATGATAATGGATTTACGACAACGAACTTGCACATCAGTAACCGTGCGCATGTCATAATGCCGTATCATTTGCTGCTGGACGGTCTGGAAGAAGACCGCAAAGGCGACAGCAAAATCGGCACGACCCGCAAAGGGATCGGCCCGTGCTATATGGACAAAGCTGCCCGTAACGGTATCCGCATCGCGGACCTGATGGATGCAGAAGAGTTTGAGCTTAAACTCAGACGTATTGTTGCGGAGAAAAACGTTTTGATCGAACAAGTGTACGGTTCCAAAGGTTTGGACGTTGAGCCGATCCTGAAAGAATACCTTGGCTATGCGGAAATTCTTCGTCAATACGTGACGGATACGTCCGTTGTTCTGAACGAATACATCGATGAAGGCCGCCGCGTCCTGTTTGAAGGCGCACAAGGCGTCATGCTGGATATCGACCAAGGCACGTATCCGTATGTAACTTCATCGAACCCAACGGCTGGGGGCGTATGTATTGGTTCCGGCGTGGGTCCAACGAAGATCCATAATATTATCGGCGTAGCCAAAGCCTACACGACTCGTGTCGGCGACGGTCCGTTCCCAACAGAGCTCAACAATGAAATCGGCGACTGGATTCGTGAAAAAGGTTTCGAATACGGTACCGTCACAGGCCGTCCGCGCCGTGTCGGCTGGTTCGACAGCGTAGTGGTGCGTCATGCAAGACGCGTAAGCGGCATCACAGGCCTGTCTTTGAACTCTATCGACGTTTTGACAGGGCTAGAAACGGTTAAAATTTGCACAGGCTACATGTACCGCGGTGAACTGATTGAGCACTACCCGGCGAGCCTGAAAGCCATTTCCGAGTGCGAAGCTGTCTACGAAGAGCTGCCAGGCTGGACCGAAGACGTATCCGAAGCACGCTCACTCAGCGACCTGCCTGAGAATGCCAGACATTACATCGAGCGCGTGTCCCAGCTGACAGGTATTCCGATCGCGATTTTCTCCGTAGGCCGTAATCGGGAACAAACGAACCTAGTACGCCCAATCTACGCTTAATTCCAACTTCTCGGTTCTGAAAGTGGAATTTTATAAACATCCTCTAGGCTGTCCATCAGCTTAGAGGATTTCTTTTTTCTGTAATGGGATTTAATGGAGATGAATTCGTCAATACTGGGAAGGAGGTAGTCGAATATGCGGCAGGAGTGATGCAGGGAATGAAATTCGTGCAATGGTTAAGCAAAATTGTGGTTGGAACTGTCCTTATTACATCGATAACGATATTTACGACGTGGTATGTGGTGAACATGTACGTTGAAGATATATTTCGACAATTGAACATCCCGCCACTAGGTAAAAAGGTTCAATTTTCCGAATTTGCTGCAAGATTGGCGGGAGAGTTGAATATAGTTAAGCCAAGAGACGGGGGGAAACAAGCGGGAACGACGCAGACCGACGCTGCCTCTCAGTCTCCGCAGCCTGGGGCGAACCCAAGCCCATCGAGCAACCATTCTACGGGTAATCAAAATTCGATGATTGGGTCACAATCCGGAGCAGGAACAACGGGATCCGATACTGCAGCGGGTGCGGATGGCGATGCGAAGGATGACGCGGTTGCCGTTATGGGGCGAGCCCATAGCGATGCGGAAACCCAGAAGAAGGACCTCGTTCTCTCTACCGAGGATTTTGCCAAGAAGAAGGAAGCCCTCTCCAGCGATGATAAAATGAAAATATTCTCGCTTGTGGTCGCTAAGCTGCCGCAAGATGAAGTTCAGCAATTGTCAGCCATTCTGGAGAACGGCGTTACGACGGATGAGGTGAAGGAGGTCGATCAAACGCTGAAAAAATATTTGAATGAACAAGAATATAAACAGCTTACGGACATTATCAGCAAATATTAGATGGTATGTTATTCGTGGAGCTGACCGCCGAATTTGGTGATCGTATCCTCGGCTTGGCGGTAGCGCGATTTTTGGACGCAAACCCTCAACTCATAAGAAGGGGAGGCCGCAGCGTGTTCCATACTTTGAACCATTGATTCTGATTGGTACTCTACCAATAACGAGCTATGATTGTTGAACTGAATATACAATACACCCTGCTGTTTGAGCTGCTCCGCCGCTTGTTCCAGGTTGTCCACGTTATGAAATGTCGCCGTTAGATTTTTTTCCATTTGGGGTTTCCTCCTAATATAGGGATCTTTGATCGGAGATCAAAGTCTCTCCTTTTGTTTCGCCAGAAAAACTGACAGCGGAAGCATATGCCGATTATTCATGCCGAAAAACAGGCATCGTAAGCGTAAGCTTATCGTTTTCGCCAGAAAACGGAAATCGTCAGCACGAACTTTCGCCACAATTTTTGCTCGAGGTTCAAAATGTTGGGTTTGTCTACAAGAATATCGAGCAATCGGCGTCGGCTTTTGGCGTTTGACACGAATCTATCACATGCCTGTCTGAGATGATGTTGAAATTGGCAGAGAATCTGTGGTAAATTTAACAAAAGGAAGATATCCTTAATGGATATTATGTCTAATCAAGGTTGATTTATGTATCTGTGGATGCAAAACCGTCTAAAGGGAGAAGATCATGACAGGTTTCAGGGGAATGCGCTTTGTCATGGATCTCATCGAGAGATTCAAGGCTAAGCGAGAAAGCTTGACCGGAAATGAATCAGACAAGCAGCAACATGAAACGACGACAACGACAACGCTGGCGGTAATGAAACGACATAAATGGCCTCTTATTCTGGGAGCGGGCGCAATCGCTCTGACAGGGGCAATCACAATTGCTGGACATCAATATGTAGAAGCAAACATGGAGAATGTGTACCATGTGATGCTGAATAATCAAGAAATCGGACTCGTAAGCGACAGTAAAATTATCGATGAATATAAGCAGAACAGACCGCAGGAAGTACAAAAGAACTATCCGGATGTCCATGTAGTACTCGAGACCAATGGTATCACCTATAGGGCTGAAAGGGCTTACAATGCTAAGACGGATAACGAAGCCGTCATTGCTTCATTGAACTCGCTTTTAGTTCCTCAGCCAACCGGCGTTGAGCTGAAGGTAGATGGCAAAGTCGTTGCGATTGTGAAGGATCAAGAAACGGCGGATCGTATTCTTGAACAGGTGCAGGCACCTTTTATTACCAAAGCCAAGGAATCCGCTAAGGTAGCTGTTCTTTCGACCAGTTCGAATGAGGATATCAGCACAGCGCCATCCGAGCTCGATAAAGTCGAGTTTGTCCAGCAAGTTGAAAAGGTTGAAGTTCCTATTGAACCGAAGGATTTAGCCAATCCGGACGACGTCGTCAAAAAGCTGCAAACCGGTGATGTACAGCCAGCTAAATATACGGTTGTCGAAGGAGACTGTGTCTCTTGCATCGCCAAGAAACTGGGTATTTCCAAACAATTTATTTATGACAAGAATCCAGGCATTCAAGATGATAAGCTGAAGATCGGCAATCAGCTGGATGTTACCGTATTACAACCGACACTCTCCGTCAAAACGACGGAAAAGGTTGTCCAGAATCAAGAGATTCAATACGACACCGAGTATGTGAAGGACGATTCGATGCGTGTTGGCGTCGTTCAACCGATTTCCCCAGGCAAGAACGGGTTGAAAAAGGTGACGATTCAAGTCACGAAGGTTAACGGTTTAATGACAGGAGAGACGGTAGTTAATGAGGAAATCATTGATCAACCTGTAACCGCCAAAGTGAAGAAGGGCACGAAAGTCATTAAAGGCGAAGGTTCCGGTAAGTTTGCATGGCCGGTCGTCTCACCGAGTATTTCGAGCACATACGGCATGCGCTGGGGCAAGCTGCATAAGGGTATCGATATTACAGGAAATAAGAACATCATGGCGGCCGACAACGGCAAGGTCATCGAAACCGGCTACAAATCCGATTACGGCAATTATATTATTATTAATCATTTGAACGGTTACGAGACGCTTTACGGACATTTAAGCAAAATCACCACCTCCGAAGGCACCATTGTGGAGAAGGGCGATAAAATCGGCATTATGGGGAGTACAGGCGATTCCACAGGCGTGCATCTGCATTTCGAAGTGCACAAGAGTGGGGGGGTCCAAAATCCTTTGAAATATTTGAATCGCTAGCTAGAAGAAGAGGCGAGGTCGAACCGGACATCACGGGGACCTTGTCTCTTTTTGCATGAAGTTATGGTAAAATAGACAGATAGACGACTTTATGAAGTAGGCGGTGGTACGTTTGTTTGGCAAAATTCTAGTGGTGGATGACGAACAACCGATTGCAGATATTTTGAAATTTAATTTGGAAAAAGAGGGCTATCAAGTCATATGCGCATACGATGGCGGCAGCGCGGTTGAGCTTGCTTTTTCGGAGCAGCCGGACTTGATTTTGCTCGATCTTATGCTGCCTGTGAAGGATGGCATGGATGTGTGCCGGGAGGTTCGCTCGAAGCTGAATACTCCTATCATTATGCTGACTGCCAAAGATACAGAACTGGATAAAGTGCTTGGCCTGGAAATGGGTGCTGACGACTATGTGACCAAGCCCTTTGGCACGAGGGAGCTGCTTGCCCGGGTGAAGGCACACCTGCGCAGACAGACCAAAGCTCAAGCCGCTCCTCCGGAGCTTGATACGCAGCGTAATGGGATGCGGATTCATGGACTTTTTATCGATAACGACATGTATATGGTGTATAAAGATGAGACTCCTCTTGATTTGACGCATCGGGAATTCGAGCTGATTCAATACCTGGCTAAAAATTCAGGCAAAGTGATGACGCGTGAGCATCTCTTGCAGGCGGTATGGGGCTTCGAATATTTCGGCGATGTGCGTACGGTGGATGTGACGATTCGGCGTCTGCGTGAGAAGCTGGAAACCGATCCGAGCCGTCCGGAGTATATTATGACGCGAAGAGGACTCGGCTATATGATGCGGAGCCCGAAAGCCGGTGGCTTCTAGGCATGAAAGGCATCCGCTTCTTTCAATCCATTCAGTCGAAGCTGATTATCATCTACGTACTGCTTATTCTTATTGCCATGCAGCTCATTGGCGTATATTTCTACAAGACGGTGGAGACATATTTCAAAAATGATTTCCTAGCTTCTCGCAATAGCCAGGCGACGCTGCTCGCCGGTTTCGTGGGGCCTTATCTAACTGGAGATCAAGATAGCAAGAATGCGGAAGGTAAGAAAACGTATGCCGATTTGAACGAGTTCGTCAGCAATTTATTCTCCATTAATAACGCGGAAATACAGATTATCGATGCCAACGGTAATGTGATCAGTACATCGGTGCCCAGTCATTTGAAGCAGCGGAATACGCAGCCTGAGGTGATTCGTGCCCTGCAGGGGATCAAAGACAACCAGCGGATTTTCACGGATGAGGATGGCCATCGCAAGGTTATTATTGCGAAGCCGGTAGGCAGCGGTGTTCGTGTGCTGGGAGCGGTTTATATCATCGCGTCGATGGAAGATGTTTATCAAACGATCAGTTCGATCAACCGCATTCTGATCTCCGGTACCCTGATTGCGCTCGGGCTGACAGCTATTCTAGGCGTTATCCTGTCGAGCACGATTACGAATCCGATCAAAGAGATTACGAGGCAAGCGACGGCGGTTGCAGAGGGGAATTTTGATCAGCAGGTACGTGTACAAGGGACGGATGAGATCGGACAGCTGGGGTCTACATTCAATTTTATGATGAACCGGCTGAAAGAAGCGCTCTCGCTCAACGAAGAGGAGAAGGAGAAGCTGGCTTCGATCTTGACCAATATGAACGACGGCGTTATCGCGACGGATGATAGGGGACAAGTCATCGTGCTCAACCGGCGGGCGAAGCAGATTCTACAGACGGAGGAAGAGGCGACGATTGGAAGGGAAATCTCTGAGGTGCTCGGAATTCCGATGGATACGATTCGCGAATTTATCGGTGGGCAAGTGAACACGACGCTGCTTGATATTGAGCTCCCCGATGAGGAAGAGCAGCTCTCGGTTCGGATTACGTTCACACCGATTCACCGCCGGGGTGAAGGGCAGCACGGGATCATTGCGGTACTGCAGGACGTCACCGATCAGGAGAAGTTGGAGCAGGCGAGACGCGAGTTCGTCGCGAACGTGTCGCACGAGCTGCGGACGCCGCTGACGACGATCAAGAGCTACCTGGAGGCGCTGGACGACGGCGCGATTGAGGAGCCGCAGCTCGCGTCGCGCTTCATCAGCGTAACACGGAGCGAGACGGAGCGGATGATCCGTCTGGTGACGGATCTGCTGCATCTGTCGAGGCTCGATTCGAAGCAATCGATGATGAGCAAATCGTCAACGCTCGTGAGCGAGATGCTGGAAGAGGTAGCGGACCGCTTCTCGTTTCAGCTGCGGCAGCGGAAGATTCGCATCAACATTCAGGTAGAGCCGGGGGTAACACGGCTGCTTCTGGACCGGGACAAAATCGACCAAGTGCTCGATAATCTCGTTTCGAATGCGATCAAATATACCGGCGACGAAGGATCAATCCGTCTGAGCGCGAGGAAAATCGACAAAGAGATGCTGGAAATTTCGGTACAGGATAATGGGATCGGCATTCCAAAGAAGGATTTGTCCCGCATCTTTGATCGATTCTATCGCGTGGACAAAGCACGCTCCCGAAACATGGGCGGAACAGGACTAGGTCTTTCTATTGCCCGGGAAATAGTCAAAGCGCATGGCGGTACAATAGCTCTGGATTCGGAGCTGGGACAAGGAACTCGCGTTACATTCACGCTCCCGATGGGGCAAGAGGAGGACGAAAAGGTATGATAGAGAGCCTGAAATCGGTTCTTCTCGTCGTTCTAATCGGGTTCAGCTTGTATCAGAGCTTCCTGCTCTCTTCGTATAGCCCTCCGAGAGGCGAGCCGATTCAGCCAAGCAATTACGTCCAAACGGAAACGCTGGGCAAGCAATCGGAGCTGCAGGATATGCTGTTTCCTGATCAGATGATTGTGCATCTGGGCAATCAGCAGCACTCTGTTTTGTACCCGAGCAATTATTACTACACTCGCCTCTTGGACAATATCAAGCAGCGCAGTTTCGATGGATTTCGCAAAACAACGATGTATTTGGCCAATGTGAATTGGGAGGACGTTCGAACGAAACAGCAAGGCGTGGAAATGCGCTTTCGGGAAGGCATTCCGTTTAGCGTGATGCAGCAATTGCTTCGTATTGAAGGCGAAATTCCCGTCGAGAATGATAAAATAACACGGGTATGGATTTTTTCAAAAGGAAATAACGAGGACGTGCGCGCGTTCTTTTTTACAGACTCCCCAAGCGTTGGGTATGAAGTCGTACGGGCCGATTTTACAAGTAAAGACGTGGAGAATTTCGCTGCCTACGGCGATTTGACCAACCTATACAAAACGACCAACAATGGCGATTACTACTTGCCGCTTAAACCGCTTCGAGTACCTAGCTACTCGTTCAACTATAGCCTGCTGACGGCCGAGCAATTGAAGCAGAGCCTGTTCGTTGATCCGGGTATTACAAGGAATTTGAAGGAGCGGGACGGCTCGGAGATCTATACAGACAGTAAGCGCGGATTCCAAATCAATCGGGATCAGCGGTGGATTACGTATTCGGATCCCGTCGCTCCGGTCGAGACAAAAAGCGATGTGAAGGATGATTTGCTGGCGGGGATTAAGTTCATCAATCAGCACATTGGTTGGGACGGGAAATACGTAGTTGCCCGCACGCCGCAAAAGCAGTCTTATGATAACTATACGTTTACGTTCCGTCAGTATTATGAATCCCTTCCGATTATTACAAATCAGTTGGAAGGCTTCGGATCTCTGAAGCTGCAAGTTCAGAAAGGCCTCGTATCCGGCTTCGAGCGTTCAATGATTATTCCGGATCTCAAGACGGGGCAGCGTCGGGATGCCGAGCTGATCTCTGGCGACGTACTGGAAGAACGGTTGCAGTATTATCAGCGTCGGACGAGTATTCTTTCTATTTTCCCGGCGTACCGGCCGATTATATCGGAGAAAACGATTGTGTTTGCGCCGACATGGGCGCTGGAGCTGCGGGATGGCACGTTTGATTTTATGGAATGAATTTCGATGATGAGCGAAGGCAGGTGAGGGCCATGAACTGGGGTCGGGCCAAAACGATTTTAATCCTCTCTTTTTTGATGTTAAATATGATTCTCGGCTTCCAGTTATGGTCCGCCAATCGATCCAATCGGACGGAAATTGCCTCTGATACATCTGGAACCGTAGAGGAGCTTAACCGCGTTCTGCGCAGCAAAAACATTCGATTAACGGAAGACTTGCCGACTGATCTGCCGAAGCTGAAGGTTATTACCGTGAAGTTCGATGAGAGCATAAAGCCCAGCGAGGAGAAGACGCTGAAAACGCCGATGACGATGACCATGATTCTAGGTAAAGGCGCTAGCAAAGAAGTGCAGGCACGGTCGGAGATTCCGCATTTTGAGCTGTATCAATTCGACTCGGTTACGAGTAAAAATGGGGTTTATTTATTCAATCAAGTGTTCGGGAAGCTCCCGCTGTTTGATGTCAATTTAAAACTCAATGAGCAAAATGGAGAAATTACCAGTTACCGACAAGCGTATGTTGAAGTAGAATCAGGAGTAGAGCAGACGGAGCAGAAGCTTATTCCCGCTCAGCTGGCTGTACGCAGCTTGGTGGATAATTATTTGAGCGAAGGATCGATTATTACGGAAGTGCGTCTGGGTTACCACGGTCAAAATTATAATTCTCAAACGCAGCCGATGTTCCCGCATTGGCGCGTGACGATCGATAATGGCGATTCGATCGATATTTATTATCTGCAGGCATTCAACGGGGCGGTAGAGCCTCCTCAGAAAGGTTCGGAATTGTCACCGTTTGCTACACCTGCTGCAGATGGAAATAAAGAGGATGCGGCGGATAAAGGCAAGGATAGTAAATAGAGCAGACTGTATTAGGTGACGAACAAGGAATGAGATAGAGGAGCAGGTTACATGGGAGTAAGATTTACGGTGCTGTCGAGCGGTTCGACGGGGAACGCGACGATCGTGGACAACGGAGAGGTCAAGCTGCTTGTGGATGTCGGCTTCAGCGCCAAGAAGATGGAGCAATTGATGAAGGAACGCGAGCTCGAGGCCAGCAGTATCGATGCGATTCTGGTCACGCATGAGCATTCTGATCATATCAAAGGGCTAGGTGCTTTTGCCCGCAAATATGATCTTCCGATTTATGCGAATGAGAAGACGTGGGAAGAGCTGAACCGGCAAATCGGTGAGATTGCTGAAGGCAATAAACGCGTGATGGAGACCGGATCTGCGGAGGGTTTTGGCACGCTGAAGGTTGAATCGTTCGGGATTTCCCATGATGCAGCGGAGCCTGTAGGGTACTGCTTTTATGAAGGGGAACAGAAATTAAGCGTCGTCACGGATTTGGGCTATATGAGCTCCAAGGTGAAGGAGAAGATTACGGATTCCGACGCCATGGTGCTGGAGACGAATCACGATGTGGAAATGCTGCGCATGGGGCATTATCCATGGAGCATCAAACGTCGTATTCTGGGGGATAAGGGTCACTTATCCAACGAAGCCGCAGGGGAAGCGCTCTGTGACGTGATGACCGGTAAGACGAAGTCCGTCTATATGGCGCATCTCAGCCGTGATCATAATTTAATGGATTTGGCCAGGCTGACCGTGAATAATATATTACAAGAACGTGCCCCTGAGGCGAAGCAGCTGCGTCTTATGGATACATATTTTGACCGGCCTACGAAATGGGATGTGCTGGATTCGGAGTGAGCGCAGCGTCCAGTTCCTTGGACTTCTGCTGGAGCTCTTGTGCGGTTATGATGCCTTTATCAATGAGAACCTGGATGAGAGATGAAAGAATGAGGGATTGGTGATAATGGCTTTCCTTGAGATCAGCCAGCTTGCCGATCATATTGATTTCATCGAGATGGGAATGAATACGGTTCATTGTGCATGCTCCTTTGCGAACTCTCTAGTATTTCTTTAAGAGATTTGGTTTACTATTATTGTAGGCAAGTTGTGAGCGAAACATTCCTATTTATTGCAAAAAAAAGAAGCGCGTCACCGTCAGCGAAAGGGGGGGATCCGGAATGAGTTTGTTTGATGATGATTTTTACTCGACCAAAACGTCAAGGGAGCGACAGCAAAAGCAGCCGGTTTGGCGGCTTAGAGGGTCGGCACAATTTACAAGCTTTGCGGATCGAAAACGGAATGTAGTTCTAATCGCTGGTCTAGGCGGTGCGCTGCTGATGTTGATCCTCGTGTGGATCATCGGCTTGGCCACAAATGAAGTAACAGAAACGGCGCTTGCTGTTCCGGCTTCTGCGAAGGTCGAAACGCATCCCATGAATAATGATTCGGTCATCACGGCAACGGAAAAAATTAAGCCAGCTGTCGTCAGCGTGATCTCCTCGAAGAAGGACGATAAGGGCGGTCAAGAAACCGGGCAAGGCATCGGATCGGGCGTCATATTCGGGCGCAACGGCGATAAGGTGCGCATCGTCACGAATAGCCATGTCGTGGAGAATGGGAATCAATTCGAAATCGTTAATTTTCAAGGTGAGCATAGCAAAGCGACCTTGGTCGGACGTGACCGGATTACCGATTTAGCGGTTTTGGAAGCCGATGGAAAAGATGTGAAAGTGATTGCTGATTTCGGGGATTCCGAACAGCTGCGTGCCGGAGAGACGGCGATTGCAGTTGGTAATCCACTGGGGCTTGGTTTCTCACCTACGGTAACGCAGGGAATTATTTCCTCGCCTAAGCGTACAATTCCGGTGGCGCTTTCACGTGATGGCGGCGATTATGACTGGGAGATGGACGTCATCCAGACCGATGCCGCGATCAATCAGGGGAACAGCGGCGGGCCGCTCGTCAACATCGAAGGCAAGGTAATCGGGATTAACTCGATGAAGATTGCCGATACGGGTGTTGAAGGTTTGGGTTTTGCCATACCGATCAACAGTGTGAAGCCGGTCATTGAGAGCCTGATCAAGGATCATAAGGTGAAACGCCCGTTGATGGGGGTTTCCACACAGGAGCTGCAAGCTTTTACCGGGACGGATGTATTAAAGCTCCCTGCAGATGTGAAAACTGGAGTTATCGTCTTCGACGTCTCCGGTCCTGCCAAAGATGCTGGTCTTAAGGCACAAGACGTCATCGTTCAGCTGGACGACCGCAAGATCGACAGCACGATTTCGCTTCGTAAGTATTTGTACAATGAGAAGCAAATCGGCGACAAAGTCAACGTGATTTACTATCGCGGCGGCAAAAAATTGAGCACTTCGGTTACCCTTGCGGAAGCGAGCGATAAATAAACGAGTGAGTGATAACGGCTGATGATCGAATGAGAGATAAATGTGAGTGAATGACAACGTGGATGATCGAATGAGAGACGGACGTGTGTGAATGACAACATGGATGATCGAATGAGAGATAAACGTGACTGAATGACAACGTGGATGAGAGAGGTACTTGCATGTATGTAGTATGTAAAGATCATGTCGAAATCGCGATCGATGAGTTCGTCGATGAATACGAAGAAGCGCCGGACATTGTGGATCTGCAAAAGACTTACTTTGCCAATTGGGAACCACCGACGCATTGCGATCACTGTAAGGAGTCAGCGCGATTTCTAGTTGTATGAGGGAGGCGGAGGCCTCCTTTTTTGTTTTTTGGATGTTGGGATTATCACTTACATGCAGAGCTGCAGCTGCATATACCCATCCAAGGCGGCTGGTCAAGATGTAAAAAGTGCATGTTATTTGCTGGGGTTTGCTGCTTGGAGGCAATCGTCCTGCAAAACATGCAGGTAAATAGAGTGAAATCGCACGATTTGGGGTAGATTCGGGGAAATTACCTGTAGGAAAAACAGGTGGTGGACCGAAAAGAGCGGTTTTCGGTGGAATATCATGCAGGAAATGCAGGTTAGCGAAGCGCGGACTTGGTTCAATGGTCCGCTGTAAAGAAAAGGGGATCAGTGTCATGCATATACAGATACTTACCGTAGGGAAATTGAAAGAACGCTATCTCGTCGACGGGATCGCGGAGTATGTGAAGCGCCTTGGGCCTTATGCCAAGGTGCAGATCGTGGAGGTGCCGGACGAGAAGGCACCGGAGAACATGTCGCCTGCCGAGGAGCGGCAGGTACGGGAACGGGAAGGCGAGCGGCTTCTGGCGAAGCTCGCCCCGGATGCATACGTCGTGGCGCTGGCCATCGACGGCGAGATGTGGACGAGCGAGCAGCTGGCGGGCTCGCTCGATAAGCTGGCCACCTACGGGCGCAGCCAGGTGGCCTTTGTCATCGGCGGCTCGCTCGGACTATCGAGCGAGCTGCTGCGCCGTGCGGATATGCGGCTATCGTTTGGCCGCATGACGCTGCCGCACCAGCTGATGCGGCTGGTGCTGGTGGAGCAGATTTATCGAGCGATGCGGATCAATCGGGGAGAACCATATCATAAGTGAGGCGAAATTTATGACCTTAACCGCTTGCTGGGTACGGAAAGTTGCCCCCGAAGGTAGGATGGGGGTGAGGCCACAGGGGAAGGTTGCTGAGCAGGGTCTCTTGTGTTGGATTGAGTGGCATGGATGGGGTAGCTTGAAGATGAGTATGGCATACTCTAGACCTTTGTGTAAGACAAGATACTGCCTCTATATGTCTGCCATGCACGTTCAGACGGTTCGCTTCGGTTCTCCTTTCGTAGAAAACCTCCGTTAGCCTCTTGTCTTCCCGATTATTCAAGGCCTTTCCGAGCCAATCCAGGCAGTCTACCATCGCTTCACTCAGCTTATGAGCCTGCTGGCTTCACAGCGATTTACTATGAGTAGTGAACATTTTTTTCTTATTGTAAGCGTAATTATGATTGGAACAATTAATGGACTGTAATGTTCCATTTATTACACTGATCTATTCTGCCTGTACTGTTATTTATCAATAGTTGGTCCACAGTATAATTCCCTGGATTCGCGTACGAGCTTATCGGTAGTGTTGATAAGTAGCCAGTGCTCAGCCATTGCGTAGGATTCGAAGATGTCACATACACTTCTCGCGTAATAAGATTTACGACGTGTACATGAACACCTGCTCTATTTTGCTCGATAGGAATAAATACGTTTGCAGCAAAGACGATAACGCTATGCTCCCCCTCTTCAAGTAAAACCTTATCTAATTGAGCAGGTAAATCAATAGTGCCGTTATAAGCAACCGGATTGTTATCAATATAGGCAATTGCCATATCATCCGCATAAGGAATCTGAATCTTAATCAGAGCTTGTGCTGTCAAATGAAATGTATTCCGATAAACGACCAATCCGTTGGGTTCTCCCCATCCTCCATAGGGCGGTTGATTAAGCCACATACAATTCTCCTCTTCATTTTTGGCTGATACAACAGAAGAATTGAAGTTTGTTAATTGAATATCCGGGAGGTTGGACCAATAGTAAAAGGGGGTATGTGTCTTCGTGTCAAATTGCAGTGGCGGTATTTGGAATTGTTGATTTCTTGCCAGATCCATTGTTTCATTTGTAGTAGTGCTTACAACTGGGGTAGCCTCTGCAGCTTCTATAGCATTTTTCAACTTTCGTAAAGTGTTCTTGAACCTGTAATAATCCGACCATGGAGGGCATACAGCCATAATCGTTAATTCAGGGTCTTGAATACCGTGCATGTTATAAATGAGTTTCAGATTCTCTTCGTTCCCGTCTTCCCCTCTATAGCTGATAGGGTGTTCTTGGTGGTAGCCGATTGTCTCATCAATACTGACAAATTGTATTCCAAGACGGTGAAGTCGGTATCCTAATTCCCAATCTTCAAGACCGTACTTTACAAACCCTTCGTAAAATCCCCCTACTAGATCAAAATGCTCCTTACTTATAGAGACACATCGTGTAATAAATAGAAGCCATGGTGCAACATCCGTTCTCTTACATTCAGCCTTGACATCTTGACTCATTCTCCATGCAATGACTTTCTTTAATTTATCCAAGTTGTTGCGAACGTCCTCTTGCGTAATGATCTCTATTATCTTATCGGCTTCTTCATAAGATTCCTCCCACAAATCATTGTAGGATAATATGTTTCGAGCGGCTTTTTTGGTGTCAGTTGAAAAATCAGGATACAAATGTGTATAGACCCCAATCCATGATTCGGGAACTCCGGATACACTTGTATTTTCGTATCGAACGTGATATCGATTGAACGATTCAATAAAATTCGGCAATACCAAAAAATCGGCATCGCAAAAGATGATATACTCGCCTCGCGCATTCTTTACGCCGAAATTCCGTGCTGTAGACCTGCCTTTTCTAGTCCCGGTAGAAGTGTATTTTAATGGAAATGGTGCCTTAAAGTTTTCGACAACCTCTTTCGTAACGTCATTTGAGCCGTCATTCACAACGATGACCTCAAACTGATCTTTAGGGTAAGTTTGATTCTCAAAAGACGTCAAGGTAAGCAATAATTGATGAGAACGGTTATGGGCAGGGATTACAACGCTAAATTTCACATCCATTCACCCACCTCCTTTTACTTTTCCAACAATGGTTCCAACAATGCTTTATTATTAATAATATTCTCATCTGCAGGGCGATACGTTCGCGCAATCTCATTATGAGAATTTGATTTCTCGTAATCACCCAAATGAAAATAACAAATGCATAGTTGTATATGAGGCAGCCAAGTCCAGCAGCTCTCATTGCAAAATCGGTAGCCATCTATAGGTCTCTCTAATTGAATCGCAGAACGATACCAATAGGCGGCTGTCTTAAACTGTCTTTTATTAAGAAAATGAAAGCCTAGCCTGCAACAAAATTCCGCCCGAGGTGAATCGTAGGAGAATGACTTGTAAATCGCCTCTTTCTCCTTTTCCTGATCTCCCAACTGATAATAACAATCAGCCATTTTATCACAAGCCGTAATTTTGTCCTCAACCCACGCTTGATCACAATTCAAAAACATTCCGTAGTATTGAACGGCCTTTTCGTAAAAATGATTGTCTCTAAGCTCATTTGCATAATAGTAAAGATCTCGGGGCGAAAATGTTTCCCCTTTATCCATACGCTTTTCATAAATTGCAAGATTTCTGCCCATAGAAGAATTGATTCTTCTGTGGGTGACAGTAACATCCGAATCCAGCACATTCCCGTAAACATCTAAATACTCATGAACTGCGTCATTCCACTGAAACCGCTTATCTCTCCTAACAAGCCTATTTCGTCGGAAGCTAAGCGAAACGTTGCCGAAATCATCAAAGGCATAGTGGTAAATCATCGATACGGCATCAAAAGATGAGTTGAGCGTTTTCTTCAAACCGTATAGTTTCCCTTGATCCTCCGGCAATAGTACATCATCCGCATCAAGCCATAAAATATAGTCCATGGATGCATGACGGAATGAAAAATTTCGTGCAGCTGAAAAATCTTCGATCCATTGAAAGGGAATTATTCGTGCTGTGTATTCTTTGGCAATTTCTATTGAACGATCTGTAGAACCGGTATCGACAATAATAATTTCATCAGCGATATCTTTTACAGATTCCAAGCAATTTCCTATGCTTTTTTCTTCATTCTTCACTATCATGCACAGGCTAATCGTAATCACAGGATCAAATCACCTCTTTAGTTCAATTACACTTTTATATGTTTCCAGGTACCGAGAGGCCATGAGACTTGCGGAGAAATGTTTTTGGACGTATTCACGCAATTCGCTAGGTGGGGGATAAGAGTCCTTTTCCACCTTCTGAACCATTTCGTCAACAGTGTCACAAATAAGGTTGGGAAAACCTGCGAGAACCTCAGGAACAGAACCGTTGGGTAATGCAATTACCGGAGTGCCGCAAGCCATCGACTCTATCATTACCCGGCCGAAAGGCTCGTCACATAATGTAGGGAATATGACGCATTTTGCATTCTTCAACAAATACTGTCTCTCTTGTCCTCCTACCTCCCCGATGTAACTTAAATCAGGATGATTATTTATTTCCGGTACTACATGCTTACTATAAAAATCTTTATCCCAAATAGGTCCGGCGATAATAAGTTTGTTCTTTGTCTTTACAGCGATCTCCATAGCATGATGAACTCCTTTATGCCAACCTACGATGCCTAAGAAAAGGAGATAATTTTGCTTTTGATCACTAAATTGATAATCTTGCGGGTTTACCCCGTTATATACGTATGTCCCTTTATTTTCGCCATATTGTTCAAGTGCCCTTACGCTTAAATAAATCGGATGTTCTACTCCGTTATTTATTGGAATCCGAATCGAACAAACAGTCGGAACGGACAGTTTCAATTTGCCAACGACCGAGTGATGTGTGTGGTCATGAATGACATCAATGTCTTCACGCAGTGTTTGAATTACGAAGTTTGCTATCTCAGTATCATTAAAGCCGTCGTGTTCATAAGGGATAATTGTTGCGCTGCTTCGGCTTCCCTTAAGCGCATATAGATACACTTCGTGTCCAAGCTTGACAAGCTCTTCTGTTAAGTCGAAAATGCTTCGTTCTATGCCGCCATATTGCTTAGGTGGAACTGGATAAAAAGCGGGAGCAATTTGCACGATTTTCAATGCGTTCTATCCTCCTTATAAAAAATCGGATGTTTGCTTGCTTATTCATTGTATTAAAGTAGGCTTGTAACTGCTTGCAAATAACAAAAAAGCAGGCATTCGCCTGCTCAAATAGAAGTTGTTGATTGTGCCGCTAGATAAGATGCATATTCCAATGGCCGTCGATACATCGCACTTCGATCTCCAATACCTGCGACATCGTTATATATTTTTTTTTGAGGTTTCCCGTTCATCTCAATAATCCACAAGGCCCCATTAATGTCTAATCCGTAATCAACGCTTACCTCTGCCATCAAACCGATTCCTTTCTCTAATTCTGCAGCTGCCTGGATACTTACATCCTGGATTGTTTTCATAATTTTTATAGATTCATCAGGAGGAAATAATGAGTGCATGATGACTTCAGTGATATGAACCTCTTCGTAGACGCTCGTGTTGTAATATTGTTTGTATGCCAATCGGCTGACAATACTTGTGATGTCCCAGTCCCCCTGCTCATTCTTTTGGACAAGTGCTCTTAGATCAAAGTATTTGTCATTGAATAGTGTCATTGAGATGCCGCTTTGAACAATGTACTGTTTTCCTTTCAACAACCTCTCCACTTTCCCTGCAAGCTGTTTGTCATCTAGTCGCCATATATACCTCGGTGGTAAGCTGTCTTCTGAAATCCTCAAATTTTCATTTAATAACTCAAGACGGAATACCCCGTTTCCATGATGTCCTAGGCATGGTTTGAGATAGACAAGCTTGTGTTTATCAAAAGTCTTTTGTAATTGTTCTCTCTTATATATACACGTATGAGGAAGAAACCTCCTTAGATGTGTACTCTCCAGAATTCTGTATACTTCCCACTTATTTAACCGGTTCAAATAATTGAACGTTTTGTTCTTGCCAATGATTCTTTCCATACGTTCTATTGTTTTTCGTTGATTTAGATAACAACAGTTGTATACGGCTTGAGGAAAAGAAATAACTCTTTCTTTGATGACACCTTTATCCATACATAGAGCAAGTATTTTTTTCTTTTTCCAATTAATATCCTCTGGAATGAAACAAGCAAGACTGATGTCGAGATTATTGTACTTATTATATGTTCTCAAAACCGCTTTTCTCTGTCTTTTTCGAGGAACCATAATGCCTACGGTAGTGCCGATTTTCATATTGATCACCTTATCAATGGGAGTTCAACACATATTGTATATGCATATGTACAATCCCTAGGTGAAGTGTGGGTTAACATCTACCAAAATTTTTTTCAATAGCAGCTAGGTAAAAATCCAGACAAGTTGTTCGATACATCAATATACTAATTGCAGAAGTTTGGAGAGGGGCTGAAAATGAATGGGACAAAAACCTGGTCCTCCGGGACCTCCCGGGCCACAGGGACCTCAGGGGCCAATAGGACCAACTGGTATGAAGGGGATGACGGGGGCGACTGGCGCTACTGGGCTGATTGGACCAACAGGACTGACGGGCGCTTCAGGGCTTACTGGACCAACAGGGCCGACGGGACTGACGGGACTGACGGGGCCAACCGGACCGACGGGGCCGACGGGACTGACGGGGCCAACGGGGCCGACCGGACTGACGGGGCCAACCGGACCAACGGGACCAACAGGGCCAATGGGACCAACAGGGCCAACGGGACCAACAGGGCCAACGGGACCAACAGGGCCAACGGGACCAACGGGGCCGACGGGACCAACAGGGCCAACGGGACCAACGGGGCCGACGGGACCAACAGGGCCAACGGGACCAACAGGGCCAACGGGACCAACGGGGCCGACGGGACCAACAGGGCCAACGGGACCAACGGGGCCGACGGGGCCGACGGGACCAACAGGGCCAACGGGACCAACGGGTCCGACGGGACCAACAGGGCCAACAGGGCCAACGGGACCAACGGGGCCGACGGGACCAACAGGGCCAACAGGGCCAACGGGGCCGAGGGGTCTGGGAGAAGTTGACCTAGTGTTTACGGTTCAAGATCTTTACAAAAACGGAAGCTTTGATCCGGATGCAGCATTCAGCCAAGATTTGTACAATAATGCGCCTGCTCCGACTACTGCTGAGGGAGGAAGAATTGCATATTGGACTTTGCCGCCTTCTTCTACAAGTGAAGTAGTAAACCTTGAATTTCAAATTCCAAATTCCTATATAACTGGCACACCGATCACCGTAGATGTTCACCTTTTGGTACAAAGAAATCAAGCGGCGCCATTATCCGGAAGTGTGCAACTAAGACTTCGGGCTGACTTCCGATCCAACGGTGATCAATGGGGGCAAGGTACCGGCAACGTCAATTATGAAGTAAACAATCTTCTATCAAGTGTAGTTGTTACTGAGCCTACTGGAACAGCCGGCGGATTGAGCGTAAGGCATCATCTCTTAACGTTTACTATCAACACTGCACCCGGTGTAGTAAACCCAAGAGACTGGGCATTCTTTACGTTCAACAGAGTCTCGGTTGCGGGTGGTTATCCAAACTTCGTCGGCCTCACCTCTGTTTCCGTTCGTTATTTGATTCCATAAAATAAATCTGTAATTGCTCCTTGGTATTAACCAGGGAGCAATCGCTTTTTTTTGTGAATCTTGGGAAGTACTCATCTTTTTGTTTAATAAAAATCACCCAACCATTATTACGAAAGAGTGGTCGTTCATGAACATTCTTGATAAGGACAACCTTGTTCCGGATGCACTTATTCTGCCACCAAAAAAATTCGCCTCATTTGTGATACGCTGAACCATACCACAAGTAACGGCAAGTTTTTTATCGAAGTCGCGTGCAGGTTGAACCCATTCGGCGACTTTTTACGTATATCATTACTGACAAGTAAACATTATCTACATACATGGTTGCAGAAGGGAGAATTCTAATTGGAATCATTGTGGTTGGAGTATGCGTGGGCTTTGCTAATTCTTATCGGATTGGAAGGATTGCTGTCTGCTGACAATGCGCTCGTGTTGGCGGTGATCGCGAAGCATTTGCCGGATGACCAGAAGAAAAAGGCGATTAATTACGGAATCATAATGGCGTTTGCTTTTCGTTTTGCCGCTCTTTTTGCGATATCCTTTATCGCAAACGTGTGGCAGGTGCAGGCGATCGGCGCAGCCTATCTTCTGTACCTAGGCTTGAAGCACATCATCAAGGCGCGATTCGGGAAGAAAAACGAGGATATTCACAAGGAGGACGAGAAAGAAGCCGCAGGGAAGGGCTTTTGGCCGACCGTAGGAAAGATCGCCCTGGCCGATCTCGCCTTTGCGATCGATTCCATACTCGCCGCGGTCGCGCTCGCACTCGGATTGCCGGATTCGCCGCTCGACGAGTTCGGCGGGATGGACGGAGGCCAATTTATCGTCGTGGTGCTTGGCGGGATCGCGGGGTTGGTCTTGATCAAATATGCAGCTACTTGGTTTGTAAAGCTTCTTAGCCAACGCCCGGCACTTGAGACAACGGCTTATGTAATTGTTGCCTGGGTTGGGGTCAAGCTTGCTGTAATTACGCTTGCCCATGAGGATATTGGGGTTCTGGATCATCATTTTCCCCACAGCACGGGCTGGACTTCCGTCTTCTATATTGTTTTAGTGGCGATAGCCCTACTTGGGTGGTTTGCACCCAGCAACAAACCTTCTAGGGCAGGTAATGCCTAATGGAGGATTCGTGCTGAGTCGTTGGGTTGAAAAGGTACTCCTTAGGAGTACCTTTTGTATAAGTACGGAGGGCTTTATTTCGACAGACTGAAAACTTGCCGTTAGCGAAATTTTTCAATAAAGCCTTACAGAATAAGCTTTCCGCCAGCAGAAAAATGATCTTCTCTAAAAACGAGAAGATCATTTTTTCTATTCCAATCATAAAAAAGATATCGATGCACTTTATGAGCCATGACTATTCCACTTCGATCGCTTTTACGGTTTCGCCCTCAATTAATACGGGCTGGTAGTAGGTGTTGGTGGGCAAGTCTTTTTTGCCTTGTAAATTCTTAATGACCCAGTCAGCTGCGTCGCGTCCCATTTGTTCTTGGGGATGGGTCAGCGTCGTTAGTTTGATATTCGCGTTTTTGGCGATATATGAATTGTCCTGGCCAATGATGGATAGCTCGTCTGGAATGGAGATACCCAGTTTTCTGCAGACATGTACGACTTCTAAGCCTACCTCGTCGTTGTAACACACAAGCGCAGTCAAGTCATCCCGATTGTCATTCAGATACACTTCCAAGTTAGCGGACAGGTCCGACTTCGTCGCCGTATCGAAAGAAAGCACATGCTCTTGCTGGAACCGTAATTTGGCTTCCCCAAGAGCCTTGATAAATCCCTTCATTCTATACTTCCCTTGCAAATCATCCATTTTCGCGATGATGCCGATCTGGGTATGTCCTTTAGCAATCAGCTCCCGAGTTGCTAGATAGCTGGACTGCACGTCATCCAGACAGAAGAAAGGAACCTCCAACTCTTCATAATAGGCATTGATCATCGTGAACGGAACCTCCTGCTCCTTAAAAGACAGGTAGTAAGCGATATTGGGGTTGTATACATTGCTTCTGGTAGGTTCTATAATCAGTCCATCCACACCGTAGGACAGCATCATTTCTAACGCCTTTTTTTCCTGGGAGATATCGTTATTTGTACTGGCTAACAGCAAGGAATAGTTATCTTCATTTAATCGGCTTTCAATGCCGCGGATAATGGAGGGAAAGATGTAATCCGAGATATAGGTCGTGATGACGCCAATCGTTTTATTCATGGCTTTCCCACCCGTTCTGGACCGGTATTGGGTGCTGACGTACGTGCCGGATCCTTTCTCGCTTCTTAGGAAACCCTCGTTCGATAACTCCAGAATAGCCTTTCTAACCGTCTGCCGGCTAACGTTGTAGTCCTCCTGCAAAGCGAATTCCGAAGGGATTTTCTCGCCTGCTTTGTACGTCCCCGAGAGGATATAACTTTTGATATCATCTATGATGATCTGGTACTTTGGCTTCATGAAATCCACTTCTTTCATCGTTGTTCAATAAGTTGTACGTACATATTCTAACATAAATTGCATGGAATGCAAATGAAGTCATATTTATTTATGATTTCAATGGTACAAGTTCTATACTTATCCTCAGGAAGACACTATGGTGAGACGAATAGGGGTGGAATTGCAGCTTATGTTAGTATAACTATTAGACTATATTGACAAATGTACGTACAGAAAATATACTAAGGCTATCAGTAAGAGAAAGCGCCTTCTTTCGATCGAAATCGTCCGTTTGTCTCATCGAGTGACCGGTTCGATCGGAATCAGGCTATTATACGATTCGCAATCGTTTGGGTTTAAGCCACGAACAGAGAGAGGAGATACGTGATTATGAGTCATGTAGACTTGAAAGAAGCGATAACCAAGGGTGAAACTTCGCTAGGTATCGAATTCGGATCTACGCGGATCAAAGCGGTGTTGATCGATGGTCGTTTCGAGACCATCGCATCGGGAAGTTATGAGTGGGAAAATCTGTTGAAAGACGGATATTGGACGTACAACCAGGAGGATATTATTAAAGGCCTCCAAACCGCTTATCGTGAAATGAAGCAGGAAGTGGAACGGAATTACGGGGTCACCCTCCGGACCGTGGGTTCGATTGGGTTTTCCGCTATGATGCACGGTTATATGGCATTCGACAGCACGGGTGAGCTGCTGGTGCCGTTTCGGACTTGGCGCAACGCAACAACTGGCGCGGCAGCTAGGGAATTAACGGACTTGTTCCAATTTAATATCCCCGAGCGCTGGAGTATCGCTCATTTGTACCAAGCGATATTAAATCAAGAGGAACATGTGCCTCGCATTGATTTCGTAACGACGCTGGCTGGATATATTCACTGGCTGTTGACCGGCAATAAAGCGATCGGCATCGGAGATGCTTCCGGTATCTTCCCTATTGATGAAGCAAGCCGTAATTACCATCCATCGATGGTTAAGCAATTCGATGAACTTATCGCAGCCAAAGGCTATCCGTGGAAGCTTGAGGATCTTCTTCCTAAAGTATGTCTCTCCGGCGAGCAAGCTGGTGAACTTACGGAGACGGGAGCCGGCATTCTGGACCTGGCCGGGGATCTGCAGCCTGGTATTCTGCTATGTCCTCCAGAGGGCGATGCCGGCACAGGCATGGTTGCGACGAATAGCGTCAGAAAGCGTACGGGTAACATTTCCGTAGGCACTTCCGTTTTTGCGATGATTGTATTGGAGAAAGAATTATCCAAGGTTTATCCGGAGATCGATATGGTCACGACGCCGAACGGCAGTCCGGTTGGCATGGTGCATGCCAACAACTGCTCCAGCGATCTCAACGCCTGGATGGGATTGTTCCGTGAATTCTCCGAAGCCATGGGATACGGCGTAGATTCCGGCAAATTGTTCAGCGTGCTGTTGAATAAGGCATTGGAAGCCGACCCGGATGGCGGAGGTTTGCTTAGCTACGGTTATCTCTCGGGCGAGAATATTACGGGAATCGACAAAGGTCGGCCGTTGTTCGTTCGCTCGCCGGAAAGCAACTTTAATCTGGCTAATTTTATGCGAACGCACTTATTCACTGCTTTCGGAGCATTGAAGCTCGGATTGGACATTTTGACCGAAAACGAACAAGTGGCCATTGACAGCATTTTAGCACATGGCGGCTTATTCAAGACTCCTGTCGTCGGACAAAAAATCTTAGCGGGCGCGCTGAACGTACCGATCTCGGTCATGTCCACGGCTGGCGAAGGCGGGGCATGGGGCATGGCGCTTCTGGCTTCTTATATGATCAACAAGGATCAAGAAGAGAGCCTGGATAACTTCCTCGAGCAGAAGGTCTTTAAAGATGTCGAAGGACAGGAGATTGCTCCGGATGCAACGGATGTAAAAGGGTTCCAAGCATTCATCAAACGATACCAAGCAGGGTTAGCCATCGAACAGGCCGCAGTAGACCATCTGCTAGAGAACAGGAGGGACTAACGTTGTTAGAACAACTGAAAGAAGAGGTATATCAAGCGAATCTGGATTTGCCGAAGCACGGACTCGTAAAATTTACTTGGGGCAATGCGAGCGCCATCGATCGGGAAAGCGGCCTGTTCGTGATCAAACCGAGCGGAGTCAGCTATGAAAAGATGAAACCAAGCGACATGGTAGTTGTGGATCTTGACGGTAAGGTGGTCGAGGGAGAGTTGAGACCTTCCTCCGATACCGCGACTCACGCCGTGTTGTACAAACATTATCCGCAAATCGGCGGCATTGTGCATACCCACTCGACCTGGGCAACTATCTGGGCGCAAGCGGGACTGGACGTACCCGTCATGGGAACGACGCATGCGGATACCTTCTATGGCGCCGTGCCTTGCGCCCGTTTCTTGAACCAAGAGGAGGTTGACCGGGGATACGAAGCGGAGACGGGTCAAGTTATTATCGAAACGTTCGAGAAGCGCGGATTGGATGTCATGGCGATCCCGGCCGTCCTGCTCCAGGGACATGCGCCTTTCACTTGGGGGAAAGACGTGAAGTCGGCGGTCGTGAACAGCGTCGTGCTGGAGGAAGTGTGCAAAATGAATCTGTACGCGCGGCAATTGAACAATTTTGCCAAAGAACTCCCGCAAGGCATTCTGGATAAGCACTATCTTCGGAAGCACGGGAAAGATGCCTACTACGGGCAGAAGTAATAGCCTTAGCCAATATAAAATACAGAAAAGAGGATGATTAAGATGTCAACAACAGCAGCTAAACAGTTTTGGTTCGTCGTAGGTTCGCAACATCTGTATGGGGAAGAAGCGCTGGCGGAAGTGAAAGCTCACGCGCAGACGATGACTGATGCCTTAAATAATAGCGGTGTGCTCCCTTATCCGCTTGTCTTGCAGGACCTGGCTGTCAGCGCCGATAAAATTACAAGCATCATGAAAGAGGTCAACTATCGCGACGAAGTGGCGGGTGTCATCACATGGATGCATACGTTCTCGCCTGCCAAAATGTGGATTCGCGGTACGAAATTACTGCAGAAGCCTCTGCTTCACTTGGCAACCCAGTTCAATGAAAGCATTCCTTGGGCAACGATTGACATGGACTTCATGAACCTGAACCAAGCCGCTCACGGCGATCGCGAATACGGCTTCATCAATGCCCGTCTGAAGAAACAAAATAAAATCGTCGTAGGCTACTGGGAACGTCCGGAAGTGCAGCAGCAGATTGCGGATTGGATGGATGTAGCGGTTGCCTATAATGAAAGCTTCAATATCAAAGTCGCTCGTTTCGGCGACAACATGCGCAATGTTGGCGTAACGGAAGGGGACAAGGTCGAGGCCCAAATTCAATTCGGATGGACCGTGGACTACTTCGGCATCGGCGACCTCGTGCAATACGTGAATGCTGTTAAAGAGCAGGAAGTCGATGATCTGATGGCCCAGTATGCGGAGCTCTACGAATTCGATTACGGCACGAACAGCAAAGAAGCCTGGGAAGCAAGCGTAAGAGTCCAAGCAAGCTATGAAATCGCCCTCAAACGTTTCTTCGACGAGAAAGGTTATAATGCCTTCACGACGAACTTCGAAGATTTGCATGGAATGAAACAGCTTCCCGGTCTTGCCGTCCAACGTCTAATGGCGCAGGGCTACGGCTTTGCCGGTGAGGGCGACTGGAAGACGGCAGCGCTCGATCGCTTGCTGAAAGTGATGAGCCGCAATCAAAACACGGGCTTCATGGAGGATTACACCTACGAGATGGCAGCCGGTCAGGAAGCCATCCTACAATCCCATATGCTAGAGGTAGATCCGTCCTTGGCAAGCAACAGGCCGAAAATCATTGTTTCCCCGCTCGGAATCGGCGATCGTGAAGATCCAGCGCGCCTCGTATTCGACGGCAAAGCTGGCGAAGGCGTCGTCGTATCCATGGCGGACTTCGGCACTCATTATAAATTACTGATCAACGAGGTTTCCGCATTCGAGCCGACGGTTCCGGCTCCTAACCTTCCTGTCGCTCGCGTCCTGTGGACGGTGAAGCCGAACTTCCAGGATGGCGTGAAAGCTTGGATCGAGAATGGCGGCGGCCATCATACCGTCGTTTCCTTGAACCTGACGACAGACCAAATCGTAACTTACGCCAAGCTGGTTAACTTGGAATACGTCGTTATTAAGTAGTCTATAATTAAGGCGAAAAGAAGGCGGACCCGAGACAATCGAGGAGTTCAGAACTGATGGCGGATCCCGTAATGGAATACCGGACTAGCTGGAACCGTCGCCGCTTCCTTGAGCCCAATGTACAAAAACCGTTTCTTTCGTAAATGGCTGATCGCACGCCAATTTACTAAGAAACGGTTTCTTTGTTTTTACTGTAAGCGGGGGCGGTGCTACGCCCTATGGAGAGGGCGAGTGATTTTTGATGATTATTAAATACTGGGAAAGGGTGAATGACTCACAAAAGAGGAGGTAATGTTTTTGTACAACCATTTAGAATTAATGAAAATTCAAGCAGAAGTTCTATATGTTCATGATCATGCTGGACGTATCATAACAATTAATGAGCATGTGAACCAGCCAGCACCTCGATTTTTTTGGGGGCAAACCAATACTGGCCGCGTTATAAGATTCCGAAGCGATGTTCCAAATAAGGTAGTCCGTGACATATTGCAAATAATGGATAGGGACGAACCGACTGAGCAGCTGGCCAATGTGATTAACGTGTTAGAAAAGGATAAAGGAATTAGCGGCTTTTGGATTGGCCCTGCTTATGCATTTAATGAAATCGTAACGGATTACACGGACGCTACCTTGGTCACTGAGGACAATAAATTTTTCTTGGAACACGGATTTTCCTCTCTATTATCGGAACTAAAGTTTCGAGAACCATGTTATATGGTGACGGAAAACAACATAGCGGTATCTGTCTGCTTTAGCGCAAGAAATAGCGATAAAGCTGCAGAGGCCGGGGTGGAGACATTGGAGGACTATCGAGGAAAAGCATATGCCATTCGTGTAGCATCTTCCTGGGCCCAAGCTATACGCCAGTCTCAAAGAATTCCTTTATATAGTACATCATGGGATAATTACTCTTCGCAGTCCGTTGCAAAACGCCTTCGGTTGCACCTTTATGGAACGGATATTTCTATATATTAAGATCTGCAAAAGTGTATTTTACAGAAAGGCCATCCCGCAAAGGATGGCCTTAAACTTGCCGTTTTCAGATAGCGCGGAGAACCGGTAAGGCGAAATATTAGCCTTTACACGGTTGCTGGCCGCAGCTGTTATCTGGTCATGCAATGCGAGCATGTTTCAAAGTTTCGTCATAATGTAATCTGCAGTACGTATGGCAAGCGCTATTGTCGATAAAGTCGGATTAGAGGCACCCATGGGAGGGAGCATGCTATTATCGGCCACGAATAAACCGGTCACGCCAAACACCTCGCCATAGGGGTTCGTCGCTCCATCGTAGCTGTCAAGACTCATCCGGCAAGTTCCTGAAACGTGATTATCTTGTCCCGCAGGCATCAGACAAAGATCATACTGGCCGTTCCTAGTAATCAAAGGCGCTTTAATGACTTCAGAAACTTGTTTGATCCCCTGCGCAACCCGATCAATAATTTCTTTATCCTTTTCACTATAGGAGAAATCGATTTGTATTTTCGGCACCCCGTATTCATCCCGGATATTCGGATTCAAATACACTTGATTCTCAAACCGCGATTCCACGATCCCAAAACCCTCAAAACGAACCTCCAATTCCTTTCGCAAAGGCGGTTCTTCATAACTGTACCAAAAGTCGACCCCAGGTCCGTAGAGTTGAATTTGAAAGGGCTGCTCGTTCGTTTGAGGGATTAAAATGCCTAGCGTCCCTAAAAGCTCGGAAAAATCCGCTCTGTCCAGGACTCCATGCGCCATAAGAAAAGAATGATTGGTAAGATAATGACCGATTGCTCTTCCTTGAATTCCTGAATGAAGAAGAATTTGCGGAGTATCAAGAGCCCCTGCCGAAAAGACCACGTTCCTGGATTTGAGAAAAAATGATTTCTTGTCAGGGTTCATCACTTCTACGCCGACAGCTTTCCCATTTTCGTGGAGTACCTTCACTGCTCGGGCATTCACAGCCAAATCAAAAGACCTGCGGTTTAATGAATACGCAAATAAATCCATGGCGCTGAAAAATACATTGGAATGGATTCGTCCATATTTTGTCTGTGCGAGATCAACCGCTAGCGGAAAACCCGCTGCTTCAATAAAACCGCCTCTCCTAAGCCGGTTCACGAGGACTTCCGTGATTGAAGAACCCTTGGTGTAATCCCGACTAACATTCATCACCTCTTCGGCAATATTGTAGTAATAATTCATCTCTTTCAATGAAAGCGGCCACTTGCTCAGCACAGAAGGGTGCATGCGAGGAGAGACGCCAGACCAAAACAACGTTCTCCCCCCAAGCGCATAAAGAAGCGTTGCCGCCGGAAAGTCCGGGATTCCCTTGCCAATCGGTATCGAAATTTTAGGGTTTGTAAATAATTGTACGTAACGCTCCACATTTATCGTAGGGAGATTCTGTGCATGCATGGGCAATAAAAGATCGCCCGCTTCAATGATGCCGATCCGTTTGCCGCTCGCCACCAATTGTTCGCATAGCCTCCAAAGAACCGCACTGCCTCCCGCCCCGGTACCGATGATGAGTACGTCATAATCGGTTTTCTCCATCTCCTCTATGGGGGTAAGCGGGATCCATTGATCCAGATATCCTGTCGGAGGGGTAGGCGGACAAGTGGGAGGAATATATAGTCGGCTCATGCCAGCCGCGTTTAACGAGGGGAGCCTCACCGGTTTGCCGCCAATGTTCTGATCAGGATCCTCGATGTTCGGGTTCAGCGCCAATAGCTCTGTGACTGGAATCTTCTGATGTTGATTCGCGATTTTCCGCAGGGTATACCCGTCATTCGCAATGAATATTCTCATTCGATCACTTCCTTTCGAGCTGCTTCTGTACCTTACGGCCGCTACAGAGTATCCAGCTTTTTTTGTTTGCCAAATCTTGTCGGATCGGATCATTCATCGGGCAGCCCAAACCATTCCCCGTTTCATCATTGTCAGAACTTCTGGCATGGTGACAACGTCCAAAGAGTGTCCTAAAGAACAATAAAAAACCCGGCCTCTTCCGTATTTTTTTGTCCATACGACGGGCATGACCACTTCTCTCCAAACTTCCGGGGGATGCACTTTGAATAAAGTGGTTGCAAGCACTTCGTTGGCCGGGTCGACAAGCATGTAGTATTGCTCGGAAGTAACGGTAAAATCACGAATTCCTGCCATTATTGGGTGATCCCGATTGCAAATGTGGACCTGGTAGGTTACTCCCGCTTCTCCGGGATGAGCGACAAATTGTCCCCCTACCATGAGCTGGTATTCGATTTCGCAGCGAAACGCGTCTCCCATACCGCCATGCATCCCGGCCACACCGGTTCCGTTGTTGACAGCGTCAAGGAAGGAACGCAATTGTTCTTGCGTGATCGTTCCCAGCGTCCAATCGGGAACGATCAAATCCGTCCGCATTAATTTCTCCCGGTCAAGCAAAATGTCCAATGTATCCGAAATTTCCACCTCAAAGTTTTCCTGACGCAGTAATTCCGCCAGAATCGCTGCAATTTCTTTTGGTTTATGCGGCTGATATCCTCCTTGTATGATTAACGCCTTTTTGTGCTTGCGATAACCATTTCGGGTTGGTTGCGAGTTTATATTAATTATTAAAGAATGATTTTTCATTAGGATTCTTCCTCCGTTGCGCCAAAACAAATTGTGGCGCTCTCATCGATAGAGTTTTATTGACTGAAGTACTCACCGCCGTTTACATGTATAACTTGCCCGACCACATAGGAGGAGTCATCAGAAGCTAAGTATACGTAAGCCGGTGCAAGCTCCGTAGGCTCGCCTCCCCGTTTAATGGGATTATTATAACCGGCAGACATATAATAATCTGGCGGCAATGATGCCGGAACAAGGGGAGTCCACGTTGCTCCGGGGGCAACAGCATTAACACGGATTTCACGATCAATGAGTGATAATGCCAAGGAACGGGTAAACGTGCTGATAGCACCTTTGGTTGCCGAATAATCAATTAATTCTTTAAAGCCTCTTGTTGAAGTAGCGGAACTGGTATTGATGATCGCACTTCCTGGTTTAAAGTAGGGGAGAACCGCTTTGGTGAGATAAAACATGGCAAAAATATTGGTTCGAAACGTAAGTTCAAGTTGTTCTCGCGTAATGTGTTCGATGCTGGATTGATAAAATTGCACGGCTGCATTATTGACCAAAATATCGATTCGCCCGAATGTGCTTACTGTTTGATCCACGATCTGCCTGCAAAATTCTTCATCACCGATATCCCCGGCGATCGTCAAGCACCGTTGCCCCAGCTCCTGCACTCTATTCCGCGTCTCCTCGGCATCGCCATGTTCATTGTAATAAACAATGACGATGTCTGCTCCTTCCTTGGCATAAGCATACGATACCGCTCTCCCTATTCCGCTGTCTCCACCAGTGATAATCGCCACTTTGTCGATTAACTTTCCGGATCCGAGATATGTAGGCTTTTCGGAAATGGGTCTTGGAATCATGATGGATTCAATTCCGGGCTGCTAAGGCTGATATTGTGGCGGGTGGAAAATAGGTACTTCTTGGCATTTGGAGTAGCTTCCATATTTAGATTTCATCATATACAATCCCCTTTTGGTTAAACTCAATTATTGTATTTGGAAGTTGGATACCATCAATATATGCCCATTTTCAATTTGTGGTGATAGCCACTGATACCGCATATTACACAGCGAATATTGACCCTTCAATTGAAGGAGTTGGAGCGGGATGGTTTGATTGAAAGGACCGTGTATGACGAACGACTTAGAAGAGTCGAATATTCTCTTACCGAGTATGGCAAGGGCGTTGAGCCGATTCTTGTGTTCTTGTGCGAATGGGGCAAACGGCGAATGAAAGAATTCGACTTGCAAGTGAGGTCGTTGGAGGCTTCTGACGGATAGTCGGCAGCCAAGGTGAAGTTTAACGAACAATAATGTGCCATATTGTTGGCCATGGTTAGGAACTGTATAATTTTGGAGAATCGAAAGGTTTGAAAGATATTATGAAGGAGGATATCCCATGGTCGTGGAAATCATTCGGTATGACATCGCATCAGAATCAGTAGAGCATTTTATCCAAGCGTATAAAGAGGCCGGGACGTATTTAAAACGCTCTACGCATTGTTTGTCTTACGAAGTCGTACAAGGCATCGAGGAACCTGGTCATTTTATCGTCAGAATAGAGTGGGATTCGGTAGAGGGGCATATGAAAGGGTTTAGAGCGGGACCTGAGTTTCAGCCTTTCTTCGCCTTGGTTAAACCCTTCTTTAATGCGATCTTAGAGATGAAGCATTATAGCGTTATTGAAAACTCCAGATGAACAAGACCCGAATAAGTTTTATAAAATATTCGTTTGATCGATGGAGATCATGATATTGACTGCAAAATTGATGGATTTGGAGCTATGAAATTAAAATCGGAGTTTGTAAAAAAGATATAATTGCGGTTTTAATATACCGAATGAGTTTGCAACACGCTTGCCATCGTAGATCCAAAATAACTATAGCCATACTCTCCATTGATCATGATATCCGGTTTGCGCTATGTTGAATGTGAATATCGTGAGAGGGTGGTCCGGTTGATGATCAAAGAATGTCTTATTCATGAAGTGCAGCATCACATTCAAGCATATATCCGTACGTTATCTTCGCCTTTTGATTCTTTTTTGGAAGAGCATATTCGCTCATCTACGTTTTATATGGTTCTTGATGAGCAGGAAGAAGTCGGTTATTATGCGATTCACAATAATCGGCTGCTGACTCAATTTTTCATCCGTCCATCCTATCAAAAGCATGCTCAAGAGCTTTTTGATCGGGTAATTGCCGATCATGAAGTGAAAGCTCTTTTCGTTCCGACTTGTGATGAACTGTTCATAAGCTTAGCTTTAGATAAAGACTTTACCATTACCAAGCAGGCGTACTTTTTTCAAGACAGTCGGGTTCATATACCGGAGGATGACGCATGTAAAGAAGATCGTTTTAGCCCTGCCGGCTTGGAGGATCTCTTGCACATACAGCAAATATGCGGGGATTTTCTTGATCAGTATGAAAGAAGGATTGAGAACGGAGAACTCTTCACCTATTATCGAGGGTCCGTCTTACTTGGAATCGGAGTCTTTGAAAAAAGCAGCATGCTTGAGGGAGTGGCGAGTATAGGCATGTTTACGAATGAAGTCCATAGAAGGCAAGGCATTGGGCGAAATATCATTCTTAAATTAAAAACGTGGTGTTACGACCACGCGTTAACACCGATCAGCGGATGCTGGTATTACAACGAGTCATCCAAACGGACTTTAGAAAGTGCGGGCATGGTTACGAGGACCCGATTATTAAATATCAAGGTAAACTAGTAAAACATACCTATCGGAGGTTAGAAGTTTTATGAAAAAACGAATCGGTTGCTTACATGCTCATTATTCAAATATTGCTTATATTGAACAGGCATTTTCTGCCTATGACGCTGAACTGCTTCATTTTGTCGATCCTGGTTTGGTGGGCAGAGTCACTTCTGACGAGAGTTTTAGTTTAGAGGAAGCACAGCGCAAGGTGAAAGAGCAGATCGCATGGATCGCCCAATGCAATGTAGACGCTATCCTGATCACTTGTACGAATTACATCGCGTTGCTCCAGGAAGACCGGCTCTCCATAAATATTCCCATTATTAAAATCGATGAGCCCTTCTTTACCTACATATGCGAACAAGAAGAGCCTCAGGTCTTGCTTTTTACGAATCCCGCCACGGTCGAAGGGACGATGAAACGCCTTGAAGAACATGCCGGAGCACTTGGAAAATCCCCGCAAGTAGAAGTGCAAGTCATTGAGGGTACATTCGAACTCATCATGCAGGGGTTGAAAGAGGAGTATCTCCAGGTCTTATCCGGATACATGCATAATCTGTTGGAAACCGACAAGAATACAACGATTTCCGTAGCCCAATTATCCATGGTGGATGCAGCTAGACAAATTGAAAAAGAAACAAACAGCAGCATCGGGAACCCGTTGGAGACCCTAAAGTCCTATGCGGAAAGATATTTGCAGTTACAAAAAAAAGGGGACAAGTGATTTTCAAATTCGGGAAAACAGCAATTCGATACGATCTTACGCCATCAGCGGAGAACCTTATTTCGGGTATATGCGCGGCCGACGCATTTCTACAGCTCAAAGGTGTAGGCTGGTGCAGTTATTATAACCGGATGGCGCCGCCGAACGTCTTCTTCCATGTATTGAACCCGTTTTAAACGAACTCTTAAGAGGATGGTTCCAGGATTCAACGGGGACCATCCTTTTTTGCATATTGCGTCAGTGCCTATGCTACGATAAGCGTAATCGATAATATAAGCATTAGGCATGCATTGATCGCCATGAACGGACTGTGCTTGGCACGAGCCAGATGGGCATGAATGGCGCCAAGCATAAGCACGGCAAGCAGGGCTGCAGCGTAGATTAACGTTGCGGGGACCCATGATGATATCAAGATGCCGAACGAGCCGATAAGCTCTAATATCGCCGTCACATGCATAAACCACATCGGGTACCGATATTCGTTCCAATGCCGGACCATCGATTTAGTTCGCAAAAATTTGATTGCGGAAGAAAAAGCAAACATACAGATTACAATCCATTTAAGAATGACTAGTGTTAGGCTCAAGTCGTCCACGCTCCTCTTTTTGAAATGACAAATAGAAGTATAGCGAGTTGAAACCTTATAATATGTGGTGCAGACTACATTCAGCAAAAAGGAGTGAGCGATGTGGATAAGGCCAAGTATCTATCCAGAATTGATCTGTTTCAAGGGATGACCATGGAAGAATTAAAGCGGCTTGAACCCGTTACCCCTATGAATATTATCAAAAAAGGGAGCGTCATCGCGTCCCCCCATATGGATCAAAAGCTCTTATATTTAGTAAAATCGGGGACGGTTCGTTTATATAAGCTAACGGAAGACGGTAAAGAGCTTACACTTGACGTGTTGGGCGCAGGCCATCTGTTTGGTGAAATCGGGTCCTTCACGACAGGGTCTGATAATACATACGCTGAAACGCTGGAGGACTCCGTCATCTGCACCATTGACAATGAACAGTTTAAAGATTTGATTCGAGAAAGGCCGGTGATGGCTTTAAAATTTATAGAAATTGTATCCTCTCGCCTAAGGGAAGTTCAAGAGATGCTTGAACATTTGGCATATGGCAGTGTAAGAAAGCGCCTGCTTTTTTTATTATACAAACTTTCACAAAAATTCGGAGTACGTTCACCTATAGCCGAGGGTGGAAAGGGAGATGCGGTTTGGCTGGATCTTAATGTGAAACTTACGCACGAAGAGTTAGCCAGCATGTTGGGAAGCATACGTGAAACCGTAACGCATTTAATCAATGAGTTCGCTGCGGAAGGTATCGTGAAAAAGTCAGGTTCTCGAAGGTCCTTATCGATACAACCCGAGAGTTTGAAAACGGCTTTGCAAGCTTCTAAATGATGAAGCCTTGTTTCTCCAGTAGGAGAAAAACATGCCCAGATTGGAACTAAACTTTAAACTTTAAGCTTTAAAGTTTAAGATTTAAACGTGAATGTTAAGCTTCAAACCTTAAACTTTAAATGTTAAACTTTATTGCCTCCCTCTAAACAATAATGTTAAAAACTTCTAATAACCCTCCCAAATTCATACCACTCATCGAACCTTGTATACTAACTCAGATAGGTTGGGAGAGGAAATAGACATGGCCAAGCACGATATTCTTACCACAACCATTGATTTATCCATTGATAACGGCAGTAGTCATATCAAAGGCATTTATGATGACTTGAATAACAGTTTTATTTTTCCTAATGTGGTGGCACAACCGTTTGGGGAACGTTTTTTACTGATGGAACAAGGAGATCCTTTGGATTTCCTGGATGTTCTGATCACATCGCCTGCGATTGATATGGAGCAATACCGTCACGTCTATGTAGGTAACTTGGCGATCGGTGACGAAGGTATCGTTCATGAAATCGTTGGCGATAAAGCGGTACAAAAGAAAGCTCAGCGACCTGAGACGATGGTTACCCTCCTGACGGCAGCAGCTTATGCGATTACCACCAAACATGAGGATGCTATTAAACGCGGCAAGAATCGTATTAAGGCTGCGGTGAACTTAGGTACGGGACTGCCGATCCGAGAGATCACCAAATTCAGTGAAGAATTTGCACAAAAAATAACGGGGGGCGTTCATTCCATCACGTTTGTGACGACCCCTTTATTTAAAGGTGTGACCGTTGAAATGGAGTTCGCGCTCCCAACCGGAATCAGCATTGATGATGTGTCCGGTGTTTATGACATGGAAGCCACTTCAAAGACACAGTTGTCGCACAAAGGTTTTGGTATAGCGGATGTTGGCGGTGTGGATATGGATATCGCCTTTTTTAGACCTGGGCTTGATCTGGATCAACGGCATTCTACAGGCGCCAAAATCTATCTAAACGATGCCTTGGAAAGCATCCGGAATGAGGTCAATGCTCAAGGTGAGGAACTAATCGGAAGCACGGCGGAGCTGACGCTTATGCTCATCAACAAGGAATACGAAATATACGCAGAGGGTAAGGTTGCCTTTGATATGACCAACCTTGTCAACCGCCATATGCGTATCTTGGCGGAGAAGGTGCTGAAATACGCCCGTAACTCTTGGAAGCATGTCCGCTATGCCAATGAGTTCTGGTTTATCGGCGGCGGCGCGATCGTCCTTCAACCTTGGATCGAGAAATTAAATGCCGAGTTGGGGTTGCCGATTCGTTTTGATAACTCCGCATACAGCCAGTTCCGCAATGCCCGCGGCACTTTCTTTTTGCTGGAGCATGCCTTGAAACATGCGGTCGAAACGGCGGCAAGCGTTGAAACCGAGAGAGGATCCGAGGGTGGGAGCGGGTCGGATTGAAGAAACGGAGATCGACGGTTTTGGTAAGTCCGGGCAAGGATGTGACCCTTTATATCCCTACCGACACGCGGCCAGAGGTTATCGATTATATGAACCAATTGAAAGCAGACGGGATGTTTAGCCATGGCATCATGGATATTTTGACCAGATATATTCTCCAGGACCGCGCTATCACGGCTTTATCCGAAAGGGATGCTATGGCTAATGACAGCGGATCGTATCTGGATGAAACGGCTGTTGATCTAACAGGATCTTTCGAAGATCAGGGAGACCATGAATCTATAGTTGAACCGGCTGCTATCAGCCAGAACAACTTCAGTCTGGACCAAATCTTTCGTCAAGCCGGGCGGAATGCCGGTAAACTTTTGAATGATATAGAGAATTGAAGGAATGGTTTAAAGGGGTGAACTCCAATCATGATGAGAAGGAGGACATCGAATGTCTACCGAACAAGCAAACACGGGTACGCGTAATTTTACACTTTCTGATGATATATTTCGTCAGCCCGGATTAGATATCTACTCGCAAATGGTGTTCATTATTTTGAGAAGCTTCTCATCCGAATCAGGTTTGCCTGAGCTGTCGGACATTGCCAAACTTGGGCGAATGAATGAGAAGCAGACGATGAAGGCGTTGCAAAGTCTTGTAGAGCTGAAAATTTTGCCGCATAAATTATTCCGGCGGATGGTCGGCGATTTTCAGGATGATCGGCTCTCATGGGCTGCAAAAGGTCTGCTCATCTTTTGCAAAGAGAATCCGCAGATTCATATGCATGACCTGCTGGAAT
Source organism: Paenibacillus sedimenti (assembly GCF_014534655.1). GTDB lineage: Bacteria > Bacillota > Bacilli > Paenibacillales > NBRC-103111 > Paenibacillus_E > Paenibacillus_E sedimenti. The sequence goes on along the minus strand of NZ_JACVVD010000006.1, from coordinate 298,898 downwards.
TGGCAGGCGAATCGGGTGAGGATGAGCATAGCATTCGAAAGGCTCTTAGGGAGCTAAGCCAGTACGGATACCTGGAAGAGTACCCTGAGTGGCGTCAAATTGCTAACTAAATATATGAACATAACAAGGAAGGCTGACTTTGTCGGTCTTCTTTTTTGTATCCCTTCCAAGATTTTTGTATCGTTTCCCGCATTGAGTTGTGCGCTCCTTAGCGCTTATAATATAACGAGAATCAAGTTTAATAGAAAAGGTGTCGATCATGAGCATATTAAACGTAGAACGACTTAGCCACGGCTTTGGAGATCGCGCTATCTTCAACGATGTATCCTTCCGCTTGCTCAAAGGCGAGCATATCGGACTCATCGGAGCGAACGGCGAAGGCAAATCCACTTTCATGAACATCATTACGGGCAAGCTCCAGCCGGATGACGGCAAGATCGAATGGTCCAAACGCATGCGCGTTGGCTACCTCGATCAACATGCGGTGCTTAGCAAGGGGATGACGATCCGCGACGTCCTGAAGGGAGCATTCAAATACCTGTTCGATATGGAACAAGAGATGAACGACATGTACGCCAAAATGGGAGAGGTCTCTCCGGAAGAACTTGAGCAAATGCTTGAAGATGTCGGAACGATTCAGGATACACTGACGAATCAAGATTTTTATTTGATCGATGCCAAGATTGAAGAGACCGCCCGCGGACTGGGACTTACTGATATTGGCCTGGAAAAGGACGTCAACGATCTTAGCGGCGGACAGCGAACGAAGGTATTACTCGCGAAGCTGCTGCTCGAAAAGCCGGACATCCTGCTCCTCGACGAGCCGACGAACTATCTCGATGAGCAGCATATCGAATGGTTGAAACGTTACCTGCAAGAGTATGAGAATGCATTCATTCTAATCTCCCACGACATTCCGTTCCTGAACAGCGTCATTAATCTCATCTACCACATGGAAAATCAAGAGTTAAACCGCTATGTCGGCGATTATGACTATTTCCAGCAGGTCTACGAAATGAAAAAGCAACAGCTTGAATCTGCCTATAAGCGCCAACAGCAGGAAATTGCGGATTTGAAAGACTTCGTAGCCCGTAATAAAGCGAGCGTCGCGACACGGAACATGGCGATGTCCAGGCAAAAGAAGCTCGATAAGATGGAAGTCATCGAGCTGGCGAAGGAAAAACCAAAGCCGCAATTCAATTTCAAAGAGGCGAGAACGTCCGGTAAGCTGATCTTCGAAGCTAAGGATCTCGTCATCGGTTATGAGGATCCATTATCAAGACCGCTGAATCTCCGCATGGAACGCGGTCAGAAGATTGCGCTCGTGGGTGCGAACGGGATCGGTAAAACAACGCTAATGCGGAGTATTCTAGGCGAGATCAAGGCTTTGTCCGGCACCGTTCAGCTCGGAGAGAACTTGAATATTGGCTACTTCGAGCAGGAATCGAAAGATGCCAATAACAATACCTGTATCGAAGAGGTGTGGAAGGAATTCCCTTCTTTCTCGCAGTTCGAAGTTAGGGCTGCGCTGGCCAAGTGCGGACTCACGACCAAGCACATCGAGAGCAAAATTGTCGTGCTTAGCGGCGGAGAGAAGGCAAAGGTTCGCCTCTGCAAGCTGATCAACCGCGAATCGAACCTGCTGGTGCTCGATGAGCCGACCAACCACCTGGATGTGGATGCCAAGGATGAGCTGAAACGTGCACTCAAAGCGTACAAAGGCAGCGTTCTTCTGATTTCCCACGAACCGGAATTTTACCGCGACGTCGTTACAGACACATGGAATTGCGAGTCTTGGACGACGAAGGTTTTTTAATTGATATTTAACCGTAAAGCTTGCCTAATCCGTTATGTGGTTAGGCAAGCTTTTCTTCGTCTTAACGCAATCGGCGGAAAAATCTGCGAATGTCGGCTATAAGCAGGTCCGGAGCATCCATGGCAGCGAAATGGGTACCTCTGTCGAACTCGTTCCAGTGTATGATGTGATTGTTTTGCTCTGCATAGTGACGAATTGCAACGTCAGCTAACTGGAAAACAGCAACGCCCACGGGTGTTTTCGATGGTTCCTTCGGTGCCCATGCGTTAGGATCATGAGCTCCCTCATAATACATGCGAATAGAAGAATTAGCCGTACCCGTCAACCAATAAAGCATCAGGTTAGTTAAAAATTGATCACGATCAACCGCTTTTATAGCATCTCCAAATCCATAGAATAATTCACAGTTCCAAGCGAGCAAACCAACTGGAGAGTCCGTCAATCCGTAGGCTAAGGTTTGTGGTCTCGTGTATTGAATCGCATTGAATCCAAACCGTTCCCTCATGAAATGGGTCAAGCGTTCCAAACGTACTTTCTCCGCATTCGTAAACGTAGCAAGTACCTCTTCTGCGACTGGACCAAAAGGAATAAATCCTACTGTGGCTGCATTTACATGAACCCCAACGACTTGGTTAGTCGCTATACGACCGAGCTCCGGTGATATGATCGCTCCCATATCCCCGCCTTGGGCACCGTAACGTTCGTAGTCCAATCGTTTCATGAGCTCAGCGAATGCGCCGGCTACACGAGTTGATGTCCATCCTGTTTCCTTCGTTGGACCGGAAAATCCAAAGCCTGGAATGGAGGGAATAACCAGATGAAAAGCATCGGCCGAATCGCCTCCATAAGAGCTTGGATCCGTGAGCGGTCCGATCACATCCAGGAATTCGACAATCGATCCCGGCCACCCATGGGTTAGAATAAGCGGCATAGCATCCGGCTCTGGAGAGCGAACGTGCAAGAAATGTATATGGGCTCCGTCAATCGTTGTTGTGAACTGTGGAAGCTCATTCAAGCGAGCCTCTTGCTTACGCCAATCATAAGAGGTTCGCCAGTACTCCGCTATCTCCCTAACGAAGCCAAGAGGTGCGCCGTAATTCCAGCCAACACCTGGAAGTTCATCGGGCCATCGCGTCATAGCAAGTCGCTCTTTCAAGCTGTCCAACTCAGTTTGTGGAATATCGACGCGGAATGGACGGATTGTTTTATCAAATGAATTCATCATTTTTTCCTCCTGAAGATATATTGTTTCGCCTTTATATTTAGATTTTACTGTCTCCTTACTGACAGCAAATTGTCAGGGTTTTTAATAAGTAAAAAGAAGATTGAATTTTTTTCATCGACAATCTCCTTGACCAAAAGTAAAATAAAATTATGGTTGAATGAATCGTGAGGAGGAATTGAGCTTGAAAATCCAACGTCTGCTCGCCATCACTATGCTATTGTTAAGCCAACGGAGGATTAGCGGACCGGCACTCGCTGATAAGTTCGAAGTATCGATTCGCACGATCTATCGTGATCTGGAGACGATCAATTCCGCGGGTATTCCCATCGTCTCTTATACTGGCGCTGACGGCGGATACGAGATCATGGAGCAATTCCGTATCGATCGACAAATCGTTACACTTGATGATCTGCAATCGATCCTGACTGCATTAAAAGGGGTACAGTCTTCGCTTAACGATCAGGATATGGATACCTTATTAACCAAGGTCAAAGCGCTAGTGGCAAAGTCTGAGCAAAACCGGATGGAAGAGTCTGGCGAGACTCTCATTTTTGATACGAATCTATGGCATGGCGGTGGACTTAGAGATAAGTCGATGTTGGCAGCACTCCGGCAAGCTGCCAAAAATCGTACTGTCGTATCGTTTTTATATACGAATTCCGAAGGGATCGGAGAGCAGCGGTCCGTCGAGCCTATCGGTATAGCTTGGAAAGGGTACTCTTGGTACCTTTATGCATATTGCAGGCTCCGCAACGACTACCGGACGTTCCGGCTCTCGAGGATAAGAGAATTGCAGGTTCGCTTGGAGCAATTCAAGAATAGAGGGGTCCGCTTGGAGGAGCTTGATGCCAAATGGGGAACTCAAGAGCCAGGCCCTACCGTACAACTTGTTCTGCGATTTCGAGCGCGAGTAAGGGTACGAGTGGAGGAAGCATTTGGACAGGACGCTGTCGAAGTCCAAGAGGACGGATCCCTTCAGGTAACGGTCAGCTATCCTGATAGTCAATGGATGTACGGCATGCTGTTAAGCTATGGGCCAGATGTCCAGGTCCTGGAGCCGACTTTTGTCGCTGAATTTATCAAAAGCCAGGCTGAACAGATTTATAAATGTTATGAGATCGCGAAATCCTAAACCTTGCAGCAGTGAAAAACAAACAACGGCCTTTTCCGCTATCATTGCGGACAAAGGCCGTTATTACTTAGTTCGATGTTAGGCCGGTTCATGGACCGGCTGCGGGGCTTTTTTACCGAATGATAACAAATACAGAATCGCGCTCGCAACAACAACTAAGCTTAATATCAGAATGAGATTGCCGTACAAGTATGAACTAGAGTCCGCAATCAATGGATGGAGCGGGAAAGCGAACAACTCTTGTTCCATTGCTTTGGCGACTAGTGCCGTCACGACTGCCCCGGAAATTGTCGATGTCATATTGAAAAAGCCCATACCGACGCCGATTTGGTGAACCGGTAATATTTGCGTTACACTTTCCGTTAATGCCGTCTGAACGAAGGAAAATCCGATATACATCATAATGAGGGCAACCCCGATGTACCATACCCAGAGCCCGATTGATGAAGATTGAATCAATAGACTCAGCGCGATTAAGGACAGCCCCAGGTAAACGACAAAATGACTTCCTCGTTTGACCGTCAAATTGCCGGCGACCCTTCCGAAAATGACCGCGCTAATGGCTCCCGGAAACATAATGAGCCCGATATTCTCCGTGTTCAACCCATATATTTTGCTTAACATGAGTGGGATCACGAACATCACAGACATCACGGTGCCGAATATGAGGAAGCCGATGATAAGTCCGTTCCGGTATAGCTGGTTGGTGAAAAGGGCGGGTTCGACAAACGGATCTTTCGCGCTTCGAATTCGAACAATAAATAAGATCAAAGCTAAAAGAGCTGCGAGCAGATAAACCCAGTTTGCTTCTGTTGTAAATAAAACCAGCATGGATATTACAATGCCCAGCAGAACCGCCCCAATAATATCTAATTTTCCTGCTCCGCGCTGCTCCTGCGGCAGAAGCTTCCGGAAAAAAGGAATAGCGACGAGCACGGGAAGCGGAACGAGAAACAAATAGGCCCAGTGGAATGATCCTGCGATATAGCCGCCAAGTACCGGACCGATTCCAATTGCGAAGGATACGGTCGATGTGATGATACCAAACATTTTTCCGCGTTCTTCCGCCGTAAAGAATCGGGCTACCATGACAAAGACCAATGCCGGGATGGCGGATCCGCCTGCCCCTTGAATGGCCCTGGATAGGACGACTCCTGGGTACCAAGATTGCAAAACAAAACCCAGCAAAGACCCCAGACTATACAGGACGATTCCGATTGTAATCAGTTTCTTGACACTGTACATATCGGAAAGTTTTCCGAAAATGACCATTCCCATACCGAATACGATAAAAAAGATGGTAACCACCCAGCTTACACCGGAAGCATCCAGCCCGAACTGATTAGCAATGTTTGGGGTGGATACGTTGAATACAGATTCGTTCAGTACGGCAAAGAAGATGACGTAATAAATCCACAGCACACTTTTCTTTATGTCGGAAGACTGCGCTGCAGGTTTGGTATTACTCTCCACAATATTCATATCTTCATACTTCCTTCCTTCTTCTTGGTATAGATAAGCTTGATTTTAGCTGTACGGTTTTGGGACTGCTCAATTGTGCCCGTTGTCATGAAATTCTCCTCTCAATGGATATTTGGTTTCCCTGATTTATGTATGATTCACAGATTCCCCCTATATTAACATGTAGCCTATGTCATGATTTCTTATCGATTGCTGTGTTGGAGAACCCTATCGAGGAAATTATTCATCAACAGGGGCAGGGAGATCAGGATGGGCGGATCGTCCAGACGGGGAGGATAGAGTGTGACTTTCTGATGCGGGACGCTGGAATAGGGGCCGACGATAATAGGTTCCTTCGATCGGGTGCGCAAGGTTGCCTGCGGCAGCAGAACATCCATGGCCTGCATCCCCCAAGAGACCGATGTAGCCATCAGGTAATAAGTGCCCGGTTTGACGTCCGTAAAACAAAACTCCCCTAAAGAACCAAGCAGCGTTCCATACAGGGGAAGTCCTTCAGGAATCGGTTTGGCAAACAAGCCGATCAGAATGATACCCTCAAAAGGAGTTTCCGCTTGAACGATCCCTTCTATTCGGGAGTATGGATTTAAAACAAGATCCGTCGTACGCCAATCATTAAGCTTCTGCAATGAACGCAAGTGGTTATCTGCCTGCAAGGCCGAGCTCCGAAATTCGGACGGCGTCACGCCTACCCGTTCGGTGAATCGGGTGGTGAAGGTTCCCAGACTTTGTTGCCCGATCTCCAATCCGATATCGCGTATACTCAAATTCGTGCGCAGCAACAAATCTTTTGCCTTTTGCAATCGGAGGGAAGAAACATAATAAAGAGGCGGTAGACCGATTCTTTCTTTAAAAATGCGCGTGAAGTGGTACGGACTATAGGCTACATAGCTGGCTAATTGTGAAAGCGGCAGCGGTTCATAGATATGTCGATGAATATATGCGATCACCTCATCAATTTCCGAATGCAGGGCTGTCACCATTTCTACACCATCCTTACACTTAACTATTGCTTTCGTACAGAACAATTGTTCGCATCTACATTTTTCATTTTACCACATATTTCATGATTAGGGAACGGCTTAATTTTTAAGAAATCGTCAATGAAGCGTATATAAATAAATAAATTGGACGAATCTAGTAGCTATAACTCTATTAATTTTTTAAGAGGAGGAGCTACTATGTTTCGTAAAATTATTAGTATTACTTTGGTGCTTCCTTTGCTGCTCGGTATATTTCATGTTGAAAAGGCATATTCGTACCCTGCGAGTGAAGATGGCGGAGAATTGTCCCCTGCGTACAGCAGGTCATCCTATGCAAGTCCTGCGGAGTCGGCGGGAGGAGCTGCTGAAACTGTGCTACCTCCGGCGTCGCAATATCAGGTGAACCGAGGCGATACCTTGTACAAAATTGCGCTTAGTTTCGGGGTCTCCGTCAATGACCTTATGGCCGCCAATGCGATTCTGGATCCGCGTCAGCTAATGATCGGTCAGATTCTGAGTATCCCGTTAAGCGGATCAGGGATTGATTTGCCGGACGGACAACGTAAAGTCATTAAAAAAGTGTTAAACACAACCCTAACTGCTTATACGGCGGGAGTTGAATCGACAGGTAAAAAGGAATCCCATCCCATGTACGGCATTACATATAGTGGCATAAAAGCAAAAGAAGGGCGTACGATTGCAGTTGATCCAGCAGTAATCCCATTGGGCTCTACAGTGTTCATTGAAGGTATCGGCATTCGTAAAGCGGAGGATATCGGTTCGGCTATTCGCGGATCGAGAATTGATGTATTCATGAACGATCTAAGCGAAGCTCAGGAATTCGGGGTAAAGAAGAACGTGAAAGTCTATTTGTTGGAAAAAGGGAATGTTTGAATATAAAAACAGCGGCAGCCTGGATGATCTGGATTGCCGCTATTTTTATTGAGACTGTTATCAGCGCGATCGCCCTCGATAACCTAGACACCATAGATATTTTTTTTACCGCTTCACCGGCTACAGCCGAGCGATTGATAAGTTTATTTAGAACAAAACGGTGAAATACTTGGATATTGCTGCATTGGAAAGGGAAAAATGAGACTTAGTCTCATTTTGGTTGGCTAAGGAGTCAGAAGTATAATGGATTTCAAACCGGTAATTCTGGAAGAAGAATCTGCACCCCCGCATGCCAAAGAGTGCCGGCGATGTGAGCTTTCCATGCAGCGCCATCGGGTGATTTGGGGCGAAGGTAATCCTCGGGCACCGATTTTTATCTTGTTAGATAATCCCGGAGCCAGGGAAGATCGGGAAGGCAACTCATTTATTTGCGGTACTCGGGAAACGCTTCAGTATGGGATGCGGGTGGCCGGATTAGATATCAGTTTGGTATATGTGAGCTACCTGCTGAAATGCCGTCCGATACGAGCATACGATAAACCGGCAGCCAGAGAAGCATGCTCAATGCACTTAAAATTGCAATTTCAAGAGAAGCAGCCCCGCTTACTATTTGGATTAGGCAATGTCGTTGTCCAGTCCTTGTTCCCAGAGGAGGAGGCCGATGTGAAGAGCTATAGGGGCAGGTGGCATACAGTCCAAGGTATACCTGCAGCCGTTTCCTATCACCCGTTGGCGGTGCGCCGAAGACCTAATCTTATGAAATATTTCGTTGAAGATATGAAGTTAGTTGCCGAGCAGATGAAGAACTTCTGATGAGTCCGCCATAAGGGGGGAGCAAGTTGACGTTTCGACCTGTAGATGCATCATTTTTCGAACAGCCGACATTGGAATTGGCTCAATCGTTGCTAGGGATGCTGCTTGTTAAGGAGACGGATTCAGGCACTTCGTCGGGATGGATTGTAGAAACGGAAGCTTATATAGGTCCTGAGGATCGTGCTGCGCATAGTTTTGGAAACCGGAGAACGCCTAGAACGGAAGTCATGTTTGGTCCTCCCGGCTATGTTTATACGTATGTGATGCATACGCATTGCCTTGTGAATGTAGTGAGCGGGAAGGCGCCGGTCACCCGGAAGCGGTATTGATTCGAGCGGTTGAACCCTGCACAGGTATCGAACGGATGTATGAGCGCAGGGGAAAAGAAAAAAAGCTGACCGATCTTACGAACGGTCCGGGCAAGCTCACCAAAGCTCTGGGGATAACGAGAGAGGATTATGGCCGGGCCTTTTTCGAACAGCCGCTTTTTATAGCGGAAGGAAGAGAAATAGGGGCTATTGCAGCCGGTCCAAGAATAGGCATAGAGAATAGCGGCGAAGCCAAAGAGTACCCTTGGCGTTATTGGGAACAGGGCAACCCTTTTGTTTTAAGATAAGATCGAGACGAACCAGCATGGTAGCGGGGGCAGCTTGTTCCAGCTGTAAATTCTAATTGTGACTCTTACCCAGAAACGATATCATATTTATGAAAGCGGTTTATTTTGTGGGCGGAGGTTATGCGATGAGAGAAAGGCTTAGGAACTCCCCGGTCATGTACGCGTTCGGGATGCTGGCCATGATGATTCCCAGTACGGCATTCGGCTCCTTTTACAGTTATTTTTATGTAGAAAAACTAGGGCTAGGTATTGGTTTGGCGACATTAGCACGAACCATCTATCTCATATGGGATGCGGTCAATCAACCGTTATTCGGTTATTTATCGGACCGGACGAATACCCGATATGGGCGGAGACGGCCTTGGATTATCGGAGCGATTCCGCTGTTTATGCTTTCCTTTATCTTCATCTTTACGGTTCCCCCGGGTTTGGCGGGCTATGCGCTGTTCGCATGGTTCCTGATTGCATTGGTTTTGTTTGAAGCCGTAGCGACCGTACTTTGGGTCAACTATGGAGCCCTGTTCCCTGAATTGTTCCAAGGTGACCGGCCGCGGGCCAAAGCCTCCGCCATTCAGCAAGGATTTCAAATTATCGCCCTCCTGATCGGTACGGCGCTCACGCCGATTTTATTTGGAGCCATGGGCTTCAGCCGTATGTCCATGATATTCGCGGTAGCTTTTGCCCTATTTATGCTTTTATGTATGTGGTCGGTCAAAGAGAATGAACAAGCACGCAGCGTGCAGCCGATGGGCTTCAAAGAATCGTTCAAGGAGACGCTCCAGAACAAACCGTTCTGGATCTTCAACATCGCAAATTCCTTTGCTCAGACCGTCAACGGCCTCATTAGTTCGATGATCCCCTTTTATGCCAAATATGTGCTCCAAATCCCCGAATATCAAGTGTCCATTCTATTAGGTTCTATTTTTATCTCGGTCATTCCGCTCGTCGGTGTATGGTACTGGCTCATTCGCAAAATGGACCAAGTCCGAGGATGGCGTCTCTCGCTCCTTGCGTATGCACTTTCCGTCATACCGCTATGGTTCAGTACGAGCCTAATCAGCGGGATAGTTGCCGGTATTTTATTCGGATTCGGTCTCGCAGGATTCCTCGTAACGCCGCCTGTTGTAAGTAGTATCATTATCGATCAGGATTTTGCGAAAACGGGCCGCCGACGCGAGGGTATGTATACGGCGATTGGCGGATTTATAACCCGGTCGAGCGGCCTTATTTCCGCGCTGGCTTTTCTCCTTGTAGGGATGATCTTTGGCTATGAGAGCGGCGATAACCCGGGGGCTGACCCGGAGACGACGTTCCGCTATTTGGTTAGCATAGTGCCGCTTACGCTGCTTGTCATTTCTTTTATCGTTTCATTATTTGTCAAATTGGAGAGGACGCCCAAGCATGAATCCCAAATTCTTAATTATAAATTGTGATGACTTCGGCCAAAGTTCACCAATGAATCAAGCCATTATGCATCTGCTCGAGGAGCGTAAGGTGTCATCGGCTACGATTATGGCGCCGGCTCCCGGATTTGAAGAAGCCGCCGAGTGGTGCAAACGCAGAGGGCAGTCCAATATCGGACTGCATCTGACCTTGACGAGCGAATTTAAAGTGCTGCGCTGGAAAAGTCTAACGGATCACGCCAGCTTGCATGATGACCGTGGTTATATGCACCCTACGGTAGAAGCATTTGAACGTAATGCCGATACGAGGGCTGTGCTGCAAGAGCTTGAAGCGCAGTATGAGAAGGTAATCCGTTATGGATTCCCCATTACGCATGCGGACAATCATATGGGCAGCTTGTACGGAATGGCCACGGGACGCAGCCATATCCCCCACGTACTAAGGAAGTGCGTGAAATGGGGACTGCCTTTTCGGCTGTTCCGTAAGGTGCATCCTGCGGATCCTTTGCTATCTTCAATCCCCGGCGTGGAACGGACTGTCGCCAAGGCGTCTGCGCTTGCCGGTGCGCTCGGCGTCACGATTCCCGACTATTTGTTGTCGCATCCTTTCGCCGTGGAGGAAGGGGAGACTTATGAAAGCTTTAAGAAGATGATGATTGCCAAAATGTACAATTTGCCGGATGGCATTGTGGAGACCTATATTCATCCAGGGGTAGCCGATCCCTTTACGCAGAGCCATATTCCCCATTGGGAGAAGCGGGTGTGGGAGTATCGGCTCATGCTGGACGACGACTTCGCGTATGCGTTAAAAGACGCAGGGGTTGTACTAACCGATTACCGCTACCTTCAAGAGCACGGACGTGTATCGAGAATACGTTCCGCTTGGGCGTTGGCGTGGGAGCTGCTAAGAAAGTAGGGGGGATAGGCATACTCTAAAGCCCATTTCCCGGCTATTTTTTAATTCAAGAAAACCGCTTGACAATTACCTGCAAATGATATATCTTAAATTTAAGATAATACAAATTAAGATTTCACCAAGGCGAGAAACGAGGTGATCACAATGAGTGATCGTACAACAAATTCGAAAGACGATTCACTTGATCTCTACATCGCACTTTCCAGAGCGGGTCAATGGGTCAACGCTCACGCGGATCGCGATATTCGGCAGCATGGGCTGAATCGGACGGAATTCGGCGTTCTCGAATTACTGTACCACAAAGGGGCACAGCCTATTCAACAGATTGGCGGCAAGGTGCTCATGAGCAGCGGCAACATTACGTATGTCGTCGATAAGCTGGAGAAGAAGCAATTCGTGCTGCGAAGAACTTCGACCGAAGATCGACGTCTCATTTATGCGGAGATCACGGATAAAGGAAAGCAATTCATCGAAGAAGTATTTCCGGGGCATGCGGAAGTGATCCATCAGGCAATGGCAGGACTTACGAACGAAGAGAAGCGAGCGTGCAGCCAACTGCTCAAAAAGCTAGGCAAGTACGCGCAGGACGGCTTTAAGTAGTGCACAACTCTTTATCGAAGGAGCGGCTGCTTAATCGCTTGTCAAATATCTTAATTTTAAGATTATCAATATGGAGGGATGCCTAAAATGAGAATTTGTCAGCTATAATACATTTTCATCAAAATCACTATAAATAAGGAGATGGTTAACATGACACAACAAACTACCGGTATTCATCACATTACTGCTTTTGTCCGCAATGCACAGGAAACAGTCGATTTTTATGCTGGCTTACTCGGTCTTCGACTTGTCAAAAAGACAATCAACTTCGACGCACCGGAAGTCTATCATCTGTACTTCGGCGACGAGCAAGGAAGCCCGGGTACGATCATTACCTTTTTCCCGTGGGCTAATTCGCGTAAAGGCCGCATCGGCGGAGGCCAGGTCGGCATTACCTCTTATGTTGTTCCGTCTGGAAGCTTGGCATTCTGGGAAGATCGCCTGAAACATTTCAACATTGCCTTTGAAAAAGTGATGAGATTTTCGGAGACCTATCTGCAATTTGAGGATCGCGACGGTTTGAAACTTGAAATCGTTGAGCGCGAAGAGGGCCAGCCTAGCAAATGGTCTTTCGGCGGCGTTCCGGCCGATAAGGCGATCAAAGGTTTTGGCGGTGCGGTTCTCTACAGCACGGCCCCAGAGAAAACGGCTCATCTACTGGAGCATGTGATGGGTCTTCAGAAAGTAGGGCAAGAAGGTGCCTATGCCCGCTTTAAATCGACAGCCGATATCGGCAACATCATCGATATCAATGTAACGCCGATGCCTTATGGCGCCGGTGGAGCGGGTACCGTGCATCATATCGCATGGCGTGCCAAAGATGATGCGGAGCATGCGCTGTGGAGAAGCCATGTTATAAACAGCGGCTTCCAGCCTACGCCGATCGTCGATCGTCAGTACTTTAATGCGCTATATTTCCGGGAAGAAGGCGGAATTTTATTTGAGATCGCAACGGATCCGCCAGGGTTTGCCCGTGATGAGCAGCCGGATTCGCTTGGGGAGAAGCTGATGCTTCCGGAATGGTTTGAAGAGCATCGTTCGCAAATTGAGGCGAATTTGCCGCCAATTCAAGTTCGGGTATTGGAGGGGGATAAACAATGAGACATTTATTTACCAAGGGGACTGATCTGAATGCCCCGGTCATCGTACTGTTCCACGGTACGGGAGGTACGGAACATGACCTGCTGCCGCTGGCTCAGGCGGTCGCACCGACTTCCTCGGTGCTTAGCGTGAGGGGTAACGTGCTGGAAAACGGCATGCCGCGATTTTTCCGTCGGCTGGCTGAGGGCGTGTTTGACGAAGAGGATCTCATCTATCGTACCCAAGAACTGAACGATTTCCTCGATCAGGCCGCGGCGGATTATGGATTCGATCGGAATAACCTCATAGCCATCGGTTATTCCAACGGCGCCAACATCGCCGGAAGTCTCTTGTTCCATCATCCCGGAGCGTTGCGAGGCGCGATCCTGCACCATCCGATGGTGCCGCGGCGCGGGGTGAAGCTGCCGGATCTGACCGGCGTGCCGGTATTCATCGGAGCAGGTCAGAATGACCCGATTTGCTCCCCGCGGGAGACCGAAGAGCTGCAGAAGCTGCTCGGCGATGCAGGCGCATCGGTTGCCGTCCACTGGGAGCGGGCCGGACATCAACTGACGCATACGGAAGTAGGCGCAGCAGCCGAATGGTATAAACAGAATATCGCGTGAACGAAGCTGCAGTAAAGGCAGGGCATCAGAAAGGAGAGGAACTTGCTATGATCTCGATTGATCCCACAAGCCAAAGTGAGAGGGAGAATTATAAGTTTTTGATCGGGAGCATTATTCCTAGGCCAATCGCATTCGTGACGACGCTCTCCAAGGAGGGTGTACTGAACGCAGCTCCTTATAGCTACTTTACGATTGTTACGGCGAACCCCCCGATGGTCGCGATTTCGGTACAGAGGAAGCAGGGAGAGCGCAAAGATACGTCAAGGAACGCGATAGAAACCGGCGCTTTCGTCGTTCATATCTCCGATGAATCTTACATTAACGAGATCAATCAGACCGCAGCTAATTTGCCACCGGGTGAAAGTGAAGTCAGTCTCGCCGGGCTCACCCCCGTGACGAGCGACAAGATCGCTGTTCCCGGAATTGCCGAGGCGAGTATCCGGATGGAATGCGTTCTCGATCAAGCGATCCCGCTTGGCGGAACAGAGGGTTCTCCCGCAGCGGATCTTTTAATTGGCCGTGTCGTACAGTTTCATATCGCAGAAGCTTTATATGACAGCGGCGGACATATCGATGCCGTCGGGCTCAAGCCCGTTAGCCGGCTGGCGGGCAACTCCTATGCCAAGTTAGGAGAGATTTTTGCAATAGATCGTCCTGAGTAACGAAAAGCAATAGCCCGTATCGCCACATCGTGGTGAAACGGGCTATTGTTTATTGGGGGCAACCTGCTTCCTTCATCCATTTTCGTTAGCGTCAATTGTACGCAAATAAAGTACCCGATTGTCGCTATAAGCGAGGAGTTCAATCCTTGCAATCGTTTAGAGAATAAGTTTCTTTAAGTAAAGAATATGATTCTTTATTTAACGACTATTGTTCGCACGAAGCGGAAAATAACTATTCTTCATTGGATTATCGAACAATAGGTGCTCTATTTGCGACCTGTATTCTTTGGTTTGCTCTATACGTTAGTCCGAAAGTGCTGGGGCGAGACGCCTACGTATTTTTTAAATAAACGCGAGAAGTAGAAAACGTCCTTAAATCCGAGAGAAGCCGCGGTTTCTTTAACGGATTGATGGGTATTGAGCAGCATGTTTTTGGCTTCAGAGATTTTGAGACGGTGTATGTACTCATGAAGCGAGTAGCCGGTCGCTTTGTGAATCATCCGGCGCAGCGTGGATAAAGAAATATGATGCCGTTCGCAGACGTCAGTCGCGTCAAAAGGCTGATTAATCGACGCTGAGATGTCATCCAGCAGCTTCGCTACAGGGTCGGCGGACGATATTCGCAGCCGTGACTGGCTGTTCAGCACAAGCTCATACAGAAAGGATTCCAGCAGTAAAGCCGCACGATCCAGATTACCGGGATCACCGCTTTCCATGAGCGCGAAGATGCGGTCGATTTTGCTTTGCTGCGCATCATCGGGACTGACTTGCCGTACCTGACCGAGATCGGTCAACCAGGTATCGAGCCATTCCTGGATGCGCGATCCTTCGATCGTAAAATAAAATTCGTCCCACGTCTCGTCACGGGCAGGACCGTAGTCGAAAGAGGCATTGGGGTAGAAGAGAAAGAAGCTGCCTGTCCCAACCGCCTGCTTCTCGCCGCCGCCCACCCGATAGGTGCCGGAACCTCCTGCGATGTATACAATCGCATATTGCTTGAAGGAAGCCTTACGCCGGTAGAGCTTGCGATTCGGCAGATGACCGACCGTGATGATCGCGAGGGATTTCACGCTTAGCTTGCTTTTATCCGTTGAGCGATCGATGATGCGTATCGGTTTAGAACTGATCGTATAATCCATGTAGGTGGTCATGACAAGCATTCTACCTCCCGTGATGGTCGTGTTAATCTGATTGTATAATGCGAGCAGGCAAGACCGCAAACATGCTTAGGAGGTTGGGACGTTCATGAGCGTAAAGAAAACGAAAATTGGCATCATCGGTTTGGGTTCGATATCCGATCTGCATTTGCAGGGCTATCAAAAAGTAGAAGAAGCTGAGCTATACGCTATTTGCGACATGAATCAAACTCGTGCGGAGAATAAGGCGCAGCAGTATGGCATTCCGCATGTATACACGGATTATAAGGAAATGCTGGCTAACCCGGAGCTGGATGCGGTCAGCATCTGTACGTGGAACAATACCCACGCGGAGATCAGCATAGCGGCGTTGCGCGCAGGGAAGCATGTGCTGGTTGAGAAACCATTGTGCCGTACTGTAGAGGAAGCGCTTCTAATTCAAGAGGCGGTAAGGGAAACGGGCAAAACGCTGCAGGTTGGTTTTGTGCGCCGCTACGACGCGAATGCCCAGCTTGTGAAGCGGTTTATTAACAACGGAGAATTGGGTGAGGTTTATTATGCGAAGGCTTCCTGCATTCGCAGGCTCGGCAATCCTGGGGGCTGGTTCGCCGATCCCGAACGTTCCGGCGGCGGCCCGCTGATCGATATCGGAGTGCATGTCATTGATCTATGCTGGTACATGATGGGGCGGCCAAAACCGGTTTCCGTTAGCGGCAACACCTACAAGAAGCTGGGCAACCGGGCGCATATCCGCAATTTGTCTTTTTACAAAGCGGCGGACTACGATCCGACTGTTAACGGGGTTGAGGATATGGCGAACGCGCTGATCCGCTTCGAGAACGGGGCTTCGCTGCTCGTGGATGTCAGCTTCACGCTGCATGCCAAGAAGGATGAGATCTCTGTGAAGCTATATGGCGATAAGGGCGGCGTTGAGCTGGAGCCGGAGTTAACTTTTGTAACGGAGAAGCATGATACGATCTTGAATATCACACCTCAAACGGACAATAAATCGCTGAACGTCCATGAGGCTTTCTACCACGAGATTAGCCATTTTGTATCCTGCTGCCGATCGGGGGCTGAGCCGATTAGTCCGGTGGAAGACGGGCTTGAGATGATGAAAATGCTGTGCGGCATTTATGAATCGGCAGCCAAAGGAATCGAGATTCAGTTGTAGTTCATGAGAGGGAAGCGGGGCGATAAGGATGAAACTTGGCGTTAGTTCATATAGTTTATATCGTGCGTTGCAATCCGGGGAAATGGATATTCTCGGCGTGATCGATTGGATCGCCGATCAAGGCGGCGAGCATGTCGAGATCGTGCCGGTCGGTTTCGAACTGGCGGGTAAGCCTGAGCTGGCCGATGCAATTCGCGAGAAGGCACAGTCGCGGGGAATCAACGTATCGAATTACGCGATCGGGGCGAACTTCGCGACCGATACGGAAGAAGCTTACTTGCAAGAGATAGCGCGCGTGAAGGAAGAGGTGGATCTCGCGGCAAGGCTGGGCGTCAAGCGGATGCGGCACGACGTCGCGCGCAGCGATGACACGTCGATCCACTGCTTCCACCGGGAGCTGGACCGGTTGGTAGAGGCATGCCGGCAAATTGCCGATCATGCCGCGCAATACGGCATCGTGACCAGTGTCGAGAATCACGGGTATTTCGTGCAGGCCAGCGACCGGGTGCAGACGCTCGTTCAAGCCGTCGATCGGCCGAACTTCCGGACGACGCTGGATATCGGTAATTTTTTGTGCGTCGACGAGGATCCCGTTGCTGCCGTGAAGAATAACTTACCATACGCATCCATGGTGCATTTCAAAGACTTTTACCGCCGTCCGTCTTATTTGAATCCGGGAGAAGGCTGGTTCAAATCCACGAGCGGCAACTACTTGCGCGGCGCGATCATCGGCCAAGGGGATATCGATATGCGAGAAGTGATTCGTGTTGTTAAAGGCTCCGGTTATGACGGCTACATTTCTCTCGAGTTCGAAGGTATGGAAGAATGCAAAACCGGTACAAGAATCGGTCTGGACAACCTCAGAAGGCTGTGGGCAGAGGCTTGATCGCCCGCCCGATCTCATATCAAGGAGGCGTTGGATGATGAAAATAGTGAACCCTATCGGCATTATGGTGGACAGTTTGCGTCTAGGTTTGCATGAAGGATTGAAGAAATCGAAGGAGCTGGGCGCGGACGGCGTGCAGATCTATGCGGTCCAAGGCGAGATGGATCCGGCGAATCTATCGCCATCGGCGCGTAAAGAGCTGAAGGCTTACATCGATTCACTCGGGCTGCAAATCTCTGCCCTGTGCGGCGACCTTGGCGGCCACGGCTTTCAAGATGAGCGGGCCAATCCGCAAAAGATCGAGAAGTCCAAGCGCATACTTGATCTGGCCGTGGAACTGGGCACGAAGGTTGTGACGACGCATATCGGCGTTGTCCCAAACGATGAGAACGATCCGATCTATGGCGAGATGCAGCGCGCATGCGAGAAGCTCGGCGTGTATGCGAAGAGCATGGGCGCCTACTTCGCCGTCGAAACAGGTCCGGAAACCGCGGCTCATCTGAAGCAATTCCTGGATTCGCTCAGCACGGACGGTGTTTCCGTCAACTTCGATCCGGCCAACATGGTCATGGTGACCGGCGATGATCCGGTTCAAGGCGTGTACACCTTGAAGGATTACATCGTCCACACGCATGTGAAGGACGGCATCCGGTTGCGCCAGGTCGATCCGCGCGAAGTGTACGGTGCACTCGGCTACGAGCCTATGAGCCACGAACGTATCGCCGAAGCCGCAGCATCGGGACCGACGTACCGTGAGCTGGCTTTGGGAGAGGGGTACGTCGATTTCGCCCGTTACTTCCAGGCTTTGAACGATATCGGCTATACCGGTTACCTGACGATCGAACGGGAAGTCGGCGAGCAGCCGGAGGAAGATATCGCGAAAGCCATCGCTTTTATTAATCAATATAAATAAGCTGTGGACGAAGTTTCGTCCGTGATTCAGAAGAATGGGCTGTCCCGATAGTTATCTCATTGATAACGGGGGCGGCTCTTTTTTCATTCATCCTCATTGGAAAAAATACCGCGGAATCTCAGCCTGCAGGCCGAGATAGACCCGCCGTTGGTCGAGAACACCAAGCATCACCTGAACCTGCTCGCCAGATATTCGATGTCGGATGCTCCGAAAATGGATAAGATGATCGTTGCGGGTATACAGGCAAAAAGAAGCCGTAAGGGAGTGGAACGAAAAAGGTAATGGAGCCAAGCTTTTATTCATGCATAGCGATACGCCGGAAAGATACGTCATGGAAGCTCCAATCGAAGATTTGTCGAAGCAGGAGGATATTCAAACCGCTAAGTTCGCTGTGAAACGACTGGAATATCGGGCTAACCATTTGAGTCTGGAGGGGAAACCCTTTTCCATCGAAGCTTTCGGCCTGCCGCTTGTCATCGGCGGATTGTCTGTACTTGCAGCTATATATATAGATAGACGATTTATTAAAAAGAAGACAGCTCCGAAAACTAAGCAAATGTAGACCGGAGTAGAGGGTTCATTTTTTTTCCATCATTCGATGTTTGATTTCCATACGATTGATGACTCTTACAAGCTCTGCTTCCTGATCCTCACTAACATAAACGAAGTTTAATCCATGATAATAATTGCCTTCGTTCATTTGTCGTTGGAAGACCACATAACCATAAAGTGTATATGTTTTATCCAGCAATTCGATTGTAATCTTGTATATGATTTTCGGATCGATCGGCAATGTAATGGTAGATTGAAGTTTCATGCCACTCGCACTTATATCGATGACTTGTATGAGGGCAGGCTTTGAATTGATGATCCGATCACCATAACTGTAAATGCTGAACTCTGCAATTTTTGTATTTCTAAATATAGAACGAAAAAAACGCCTCTTCTCCAATTTGCCTTTACCGCCTTTACCCATAAAATTCTTTTGAATTAATAGTATGGTATAAAGGTCGCGGAGTATCGCGAAAGGTGTCGGGGGAGTTTTGGAACTATTTGTCTATTCGAGCTTCAAAAAGGGAACAAGGACACCGTTCGCTAATAACGACGCTCTAGACGCTAAATCGAGACAGTTCATGCAGGAGCTGCAGCAGGATTCGCGCGCATACTAATACAAACAGCCGCCCGAGGATAAGAAACCCTCGGGCGGCTGTTTATTTATAACGCGCGGCGGAACAAAAGCTCGCCGCCCGCCTGCGCATACACGCGAAGCTCGCCCGCGCTCGCTTCCGCAACGGGAGCAGCCTCCCAAGCGGCTGCTCGCCACATGGCGTCGCCGCGAACCGCCGGCTCGCCGAACACACCGTTGACCAGCCACGCCACGCCTGGCTGGATCGACGTCCGCACGGTCGGAATCACCGTGCGGGGATGCATCAAGTTCGTGTTGGCGTTCGGCTGGATCAGCTCGACCGAGCCTCCGCCTAACACGCACTTGATGCCGCTCGCGCCCAGCGCGTTGACCGCCGCGACGGCCTGCTCCGCATGGCGCGTCTCGAGCGTGCCGGTCGGCTGGCGGCCGCTGTCGATGCCGAGGGCGAAGCCGCCCTCGGCGGCATCCAATCTTCGAGCCGTGTCGATGCGGTGCACGCGGATATGCCAAGGCGTGCCGGGCACCAGCCACGTCTGCACGTCCACGTTGGCCCACGGCTTCCAGCGCGCGTAGACGACGCCTTCCTCGATCCGTGTCTCGACGCTGGAGCGCTTGACGCGGTACAGATTGTCGCCTTCGCTCAGCGCCAGCATCGAATCGAAGGCGCCCTGTGCCAGTCCCCACTCGGCGCGGGGGACGCTAAAGCCGAAGAAGGTCGAGTAGACGAACTTCTCGTACTTGGCCGAGGTGTGCGTATGCTCGTTCGTCGCCGGATGCCCTGAGTTAAAGGCGAGCACATGCGGCGTTCTCGCCCTAGTCCCTGATTCGCCCTCTATCCCCGCCAAAGGTTGTCTGCACATGACAAGGTGCGGCGCTTTCTGTACCGCCACCTCATCCAGCTGAAGCAGCGGCAGCTCCTCCGCCGCCCAGAACGGATGCTCGTCCGGCAGCGCGAGCAGCAGGAATGTTTTCATCGCCCAGTACGGCGAGCCGGGCGAGTTATAGTTCTCGGCCATGACCAGATTCGGGTACGCGTACCCGATGGTCAACACGCCGTCAGCCTGAAAGATCGGCTGCGCAAACCACCAGCGCAGATTCCGCAGGACAAGCCCCTTCATCACGCCGAGCGGGAAGGGCTCCACGCCTGCAAAGACGAGCGCACTCCAGAATGCCGACTGAGAGAAGCGGTACGCCAAGCTCCGGCCATAAGGCAGCGAGCTGCCGTCTTCGGCGAACCAGTGAATAAACTGCTGGGCAAAAAGGGCAGCCCGTTCTCTATAAATCATCGTTCTCTCCGGATCCTCTTCTTCCATAAACACGGCATAGATTAACGCATAATAATGAATAGCAAAAGGCACGTAGTAGTCACTATGGCCGCCTACGCCATCGGCATACCAGCCGTCTTCGAGATAAAAGCGCTCGATTTGAACAAGAATTTCCTCGATCAGCTCCCGGCTGTAAGCCAATCCGGCTTTTTTGAAGCCCAGCTGCACCATCACGCGGAAGAACAGCCAGTTGCAGTCATACAGATGATGATCGTTGATCTGGCTCAGCCAATCCACCAGCCTTCCAAGCTCCTGATCACTGAGCCTCTCCCGAAGCTGTCCCGGCACCAAAGCCATCGTTAAACCGAAGGCAGCCATTTCCACCAGCCGTTGGTCGTAATGATTCACGTCTCCCCAATATTCTTCATGGGAGGGGTTAGTCCCGTTTTTGATCCCTTCTATATATACATCCCACAGGTCACTGTCGCCTCCGCCTGCGAGCAGAGGAGCAAGCCCCCACAAAATGCGTGAAAATCCCTCAAACCCCGCGACTTCATCCGTATAGCTGGTTCCCGTATTTCCAATGTACAATCGGGCAGAGCCCTTGCTGTAATGGGGTTTCAGCGGATCCGTCAGCTCGGCGAATGCGCGAGCCAAATCTTCTTTATCCCGCAGCGGATTGCGGGTAATCGGCAGCTCCCAACCTTTTGTCATCGTAAGTAGACCTCCATGTCTTCATAGGCTATGACCCGATTATACGGAAAGTCAGGCAGGATGTATCGCGATTTGGCCAAGTAGTCAAAATAGGAGACGGAAAAATCAAAATAACGTTATGGTTCTGCATCGCCGTTTCTCTATAATGAGTCCATACAGTAGCACAAACATCACGATTATGAGGTGAAGAAGCCGTGAATACAATGACACAAACGCTTACGAAAGCTAAAGTTCGACATAAAAAAGGAGCGCTGCGCCGGCAGGAAAGCCTCGCCGGATTTCTCTTCGTATCCCCGATGCTGATCGGAGTCACCATATTAACCTTGCTGCCGATCATCGCTACGTTCGTTCTTAGTTTCGCTGATTGGAACTTCGTAGCAGGCCTAAAGGGATTAAAGTGGGTGGGGGCGGATAACTTTACGAAGCTGTTCAACGACGATGTTTTCATCAAATCCTTGAGCAACAACATGATTTTCTTGCTCACCGTGCCAGTTTACATGATAATCTCACTTGTTCTGGCTATTTTGATTAACAAATACGTCTACTGGAAAAGCTTTTTTAAAGTCGCTTTCTTCATGCCTTACATTTCCAGCACAGTTGCTGTAGCCATCGTATGGATGGTTCTGTTCCATCCCTCTGCAGGTCCTGTCAATCAGTTCCTGATGTCGATCGGGATTCAGAATCCGCCGAAATGGCTCGCTGATCCTTCCTTTGCTTTATCATCGGTCATGATGATTTCAGTGTGGGTTTCCATCGGTTTTAACATGATTATTTACTTGGCCGGCTTACAATCGATTCCCAAAGATCTCTATGAAGCTGCCGAAATCGACGGTGCTGGCGCCTGGGTTCGATTTACCCGTATTACGTTCCCGATCCTATCGCCAACATCGTTCTTCTTACTCGTTACAGGGATTATTTCTACGTTCAAAGTGTTTGATCTGATTGCCGTTACAACGTCAGGCGGAC
Source organism: Paenibacillus sedimenti (assembly GCF_014534655.1). Classification (GTDB taxonomy): domain Bacteria; phylum Bacillota; class Bacilli; order Paenibacillales; family NBRC-103111; genus Paenibacillus_E; species Paenibacillus_E sedimenti. The sequence continues at coordinate 276,452 of NZ_JACVVD010000006.1, read as the reverse complement.
CATTAAACTCTACAAGCATGATTGTTTGGAACTTGTATGACACAGCATTCATTAATTTGCGTGTTGGTTATGCTTCATCTATGGCTGTTGTTTTGTTCGCCCTTGTTTTAGCTATTACGGTTCTGCAATGGTTCGGCCAGAAAAAATGGGTTAATTATTAATAAAGGGGGATACACAAATGAAGGAACCATTAAAGCTATCCAAGATCATCGCAACCATCGTCTTGTTCATCATTTCGCTGTTATTCCTTCTTCCTTTTTTCTGGATGGTATCGACATCATTCAAAGTGGAAACAGATGTATTTAAATATCCGATTGAATGGATTCCAACGCAATGGAACGCGATTGCCAATTACAAAACGGTGTGGTTCGGGAAAGCAGCCTTTTATCTCTACTATTTGAACTCTATTAAAGTATCCGTTATTACAACGTTTATCTCATGTATAGTTTCTGCATTGGCAGCCTATGGCTTTTCCAAAATCGATTTTCCAGCAGGCAAATGGCTGTTCTTGATCGTTCTTGCTACTTACATGGTGCCGTCTCAAGCGATTTTGATCCCGCAGTTTATTTTGTATCGGAACATCGGCTTGTTCGATAATCACTTTGGTCTTATCCTTCTTGGCTGCTTCAGCGTTCTGGGGACCTTCATGCTGCGCCAATTTTTCATGGGCATTCACAACGAATTCATTGAATCGGCCAAAATCGATGGCGCCGGCCACTGGACCATCTTCTGGAAAATTGCGTTCCCGCTGGTTCGCCCCGCGGTGGCGACGTATGCGATTCTGCGTTTTATTTGGACATGGAACGACTACCAAAACCCACTCATTTTCTTGCGTACCGATAAATTGTACACGATCCCGCTGGCGATACAGAAGTTCGCATCCCTGAACGGGGAATTCTACTCCCTGATCATGGCGGGCGCGGTCTCCGCGATTGTTCCGCTTTTGATCATTTTCCTAATCGGACAGAAGAGTGTCATTGAAGGCATTGCAACGGGTGGCGTTAAAGGGTAATAAGTGGCATCCCGCTGCCGTTATCCAATCGACCGCATATATACTATAATGATAAGAAGAGGGAGACGCTGTTTCTTCCTCTTTTGGCGTATCATTTAAGCGGTAGAAGGGAGGCTGACTTCAGTTGAAAAGCAAATTATCCATGACCTCATTTCGCGGCAAGCTGATAGCCGCCTCGATTGTTTGTATTCTCATTCCAACGTTAGTGACGCTGGTCGTATATAACTATTTAACGCGTGACGCGGTAAAAGATCAGGCCGTATCCAACGCGCAGCAGACATTGCAGCTGGTGGACGGTCATGTGACGAATACACTGAAACACATGTTATATCTGATGAATTACTTCCAGGTGGAGCAGTCCGGCATCGGCCAGACGTTTAAGCAGTTCATATCCGGTGACTGGGGTACAGCCAATCCTGCGTATGAGGAATACAAAGCTCGGGCTGACATCATGACCAAGATTGAAAGCGTAACGGCAGCTGGAGAACCGAGTTATCTAACCATCCTTTTGAGTAATGGCACGTATTTTATGAACTACCGTAAAGATGATGATTTCGACCCGGTGCTTCTGATAACTAAGCCTTGGATCACGAAGGTACAAGGTTTTCAGGGCCTTGATTCGTATTGGGTAGGTGTCACGCCAACCGAGTTTCGCCGGGATAAGGCGACAAGTCCCTATCAACTCACTGCCGTCCGGCAGTTGGATAGCCGTAGTCGAACCGGGGTTATTGTCGTAACCATTATGGAAAGGCAGATCGGCAATTATTTCCGGGAAGTGTCGGCCGTCCAAGGGCAAGAAGTCATGCTGCTCGACGGGAACGACCAAATTATCTCCCATGCGGATATCAACCAAATCGGCACGAGTTTCCCTTATTTGAAACAATTAAATAAGCAGGAAGACAATATTGTTCAGATTGACGGCAAGAATTATTTGATCTCCAAGCGAGTTCTAGCGGTGAACGGCTGGAAGCTCGTCTCGTTAATCCCTTATAGCACTGCTGTTTCCAAGATTAATTCGATTTTCGAAAATGTGTTCACCTTCCAGCTCATTTCGTTCATCCTTTTTTTCATCCTGTTAATGGTGGCGATTCGTGCCTTTACGAAGCCATTGCTCAAGCTCGACAAAGTCGCGACTTCGGTGCAAAAAGGAGAGCTGCATTTGCGCAGCTCGATTCGCGGCCAGGACGAGATCGGCCGACTCGGCAAATCGTTCGACCAGATGCTGGATCGGATCTCGGACATGATTATTGAAGTGACGCGGACGCAAGCGCGCAAGCGTAAGGCGGAGCTGGATATGCTGCAGGCGCAGATTAATCCGCATTTCCTCTTCAATGTACTGAACTCCATTCGGATGAAGGTGCTGGGCAAAGGAGACCGGGAAAGTGCAGAGATGATCGCTTCACTCTCGAAGCTGCTGCGTATGACGATTCAAGATCAAGGCAACATCCCCCTACATGATGAGGTGGATACCGTTATTGACTATATGAAACTGATGAATATGCGGCAAAAAGATAAGGTCGATCTAGAGATCGACATTGATAACGATGTATTTCTGGAGCAGGTGCCGCGGTTTTTCCTTCAGCCGATCATTGAGAATGCGCTTATTCATGGCTTGAATCAACAGGCGGGGACGATTCAATTGAATGCGCACGCCGAAGCTGACCATATCCGTATTTGTATCCGGGACAGCGGCCAAGGGATGGATCAGGCAACCTTGGAGCGGCTTCGCAGCAAGCTTGCCATGCATACGGACGAAATGCTTCTTGCAGAGCCTGAGAAGAAGAAAGGCTTTTCCAGCATCGGACTTCAGAATGTGAATGAACGGATGCGCATGACGTTCGGCGATGCGTTCCTTATGCAGGTCGATAGCGAAATAGGAGCGGGAACCGCAGTTACGCTAATCATTCCTAAGCAAATGCAAGAGCAAGAGGAGGTGCATGAAGATGTATAAAGTCATGCTTGTAGACGATGATTACCCGGTACTGGAGCTATTGTCCGGCGCCATTGACTGGAATAAGCTCGGTATGGAAGTGACGGGGTTATATGAAAACGGTGCGGTTGCGCTTGAAGCCGCGAATCACGACATGCCGGATATCGTCGTCACGGATATCGGGATGCCGCGCATGAACGGGCTGGAGCTCATTCGCGAGCTGAAGGAAAAGCATCCGCGCATTCGCGTCGCGATTCTTTCTTGCCACAGCGAGTTTCAATTTGCACAGCAAGCGATGAAGCTCAATGTGCAGGATTATTTGCTTAAGGATACGCTGGATCCTGAGGATCTGGAAAAGCTGCTGCTGCAGTTCCGGACAAGTCTCGACGAGGAGAGCAGCACGCTGAGCAGGCAGAATGAGCTGCGGCAACTCGTAGACCGCAATCGGGAGCACCATAAGGAAAGCTTCCTCCGAGCGACGATTCATGAACCCGTGCTGAGCGCGGAAGCTTGGATGAAGGAGGCGGAGTCCTTCGGACTCGGGCTCAAGGGACGGAGCTGCCTGCCCGTGGCTTGTTATATCGACGGTCAGCGGCTCGCGAGACAACGCTTTGTGAGTGATGATGTGCTGCGCTTCGCGCTCAACAACATTATGGAGGAAGTGCTGCGCGGCGAGGAGCCGGGGGCGGTTCATTTTGCCTACGACGTACTGCGCTCGTTCATTTTCATTCCATCGGTCAGCGGGATCAAGACGAATCCTTACGATCTGGCGATTCCACTTCTTATGAAGCTTCAAGCGATGGTGGAGAAAACGCTCAAGATCCGAATTTCTTTTATCATCGGACGGATCTGTACGACGCCTTCGGAATTAAAGCAAGAGTTGAACGAAATTCTGGGCGCTTACGGACAGCGCTTCTATATGAAGGCCAAAACGATCGAGAAAAAAGAAGCAGTGACTTACTCCGGCAAGGATCTGTTCGCCGTCTACGACGAGGCGGTCAGCGCTTTGCGCGAGATGCTGATCGAGGGCAACCCGGACAAGGTTCAGCCCATGGTCAGTCACTGGGTCGCATACCTGAACGATCAACGGTTCCCGCCCGAGACGGTCAAGGACTGGATTCTGAAGCTTGTGCTGGATTTAAAGCTCAAGCTGAAGAGCATGCAGCTGTTCCGGAATCATTTTTCCGTCGAAATTTTGCACAGGGAACTGCTCGAAATGGACACGCTGGAGGAGATGGGCGAGTGGATGGTTCATTTCTTCACGTCGTTCTTTGTCGTTGCCGGAGAAGTGAAGGTGCTGAGCAAGCGGCCTGAAGTGCTGGATGCGTGCCAGTATGTCTCACTCCATTTGAACAAGAAGATCTCTCTGGATGAAGTGGCGGAGCAGCTCTTTTTGAACCCGAGTTATTTCAGCCGTTTGTTTAAAAAGGAGACAGGCGAGACGTTCATCGAATACGTCAACCGCATGAAAGTGGAGCGGGCCAAGGAGCTTTTGGATCAGACCAATTTGTCCGTCGCCAAGATCTGCGAGTCGCTTGGGTATGATAATCATAGCTATTTTATCAAAATGTTCAAAACGGTCGCAGGCGTCACGCCGCAAGAATACCGCGGATTATCGGAAACAAGAGAACAACGCGCCGAAAAGTGAGATAAACCTCTACCCTACCCCACAAAGTGAAGTGATGCTTCGATGCAAATTCCGAATACTTTGCGGGGACCCCAATTTGGGGAAGGTTTATTCGCCAATAAGAATTTCGTTTTCCGACCCATCGGAAACTTAAATAAATTCTTATGTGGTAAAAATAACGTCGAATGTGGTCAAGATCGCGTCATCCTTTCGTTTGGACCTCTTGCTATAATGAGGTTGTTCATAGAGAAAGCGCTTTAGAAAACAAAAAACGGAGGGGCATATATGAAAAGAAAACTACTCACAGGACTTGTATGCGGAGCTGTGACGATCGGTTTGTTGGCTGGCTGCGGAGGCGCTAAACCCGAAGCGACGACGGCACCGGCAGGTACTGCTGCGGCGAAGAAAGATCCGGTCACCATCAAGTTCTACGCTTACGGCAGTGAATCACAGCAGAACTGGAGCAAGATCATTGAAGGTTTCCAAGGAAAATATCCGAACGTTAAGGTTGATCTCGTTAATCTAAGCGAAAAAGGCGACACGCAGGAATATTTCAAAAAGCTGGACCTTTCCGCAGCATCCGGCGAAGATATGGACGTTATGATGTTCAGTGAAGCAGGCGCGTACGCACAGCGCGTAGCACTTGGCATGGTGGCACCTCTGGACGATTTCATTGCCAAAGAAGGCTTTAAAGAGCCGGAAGAATATAAAGTGGATACGCAGCTGAACGGCAAGTACTATGCGCTTCCCGGCAAGTTCAACCCTTGGTACGTAATGCTGAATAAAGATCATTTGAAAGAAGCGGGTCTTGAAGTTCCGAAAGAGTGGACTTGGGATCAATTCCAGGATTATGCGAAAAAGCTGACCAAAGGCGAAGGCGCTGCTAAGCGTTACGGCACTTACTTCCATGGTCCTCAAGGCGGCGGTTGGTTAGAGTTTGCCCGTCTGCAAATGGCGAATCAGGCGGATGGCGCGGATTACTTGAAAACGGACGGCACGTCCAACTTAAGCAGCCCGCTGTTCCGCAAATCGATTGAGATGCGCTATAGCATGGAGAAAGTTGATAAATCTTCTACGCCTTACGCAGATATGATTTCACAAAAGCTGCACTACCGTCCGCAATTTTTCAACCAAAGCGCAAGTATGGTTGTAATCGGAAGCTGGATGAACTCCGAGCTTGGCGGTACCGAGCAATATCCGCTTAAATTCGATGTAGCTGTCGCTCCATTCCCTAAAAACAGCGCGTCCGACCAAGGCGGCTACTCCATGGTGACAACAGACTTCTACGCGGTTTCCGCTAAAGCGAAACACCCGCAAGAAGCATACAACTTCGTTCGTTACCTGACTACTGACGGCATGCTTGTTCAAGGCAAGTACGTACCATCTTGGTCGAAAGTAAAGAACGATCAGCTCACGGCTATCGTGGATACGATTCTGAAAGGCACCAAAAACCCTGAGAAAGTCGACAAAGCCTCTTTGATCGCAGTGCTCACGAATGCCAAAGCGTCCAAGCTGGTTCCTCCGACTTCTTACCAAGCGGATGTGTACAAAGTTATCAACGAAGAGTACGAGAAGCTGATTCTGGATAAACAAAACCTTGATACTATGGTTAAAAACACGCAAGAGCGCGCGCAAAAGCTTATTGACGGCGCTAAAAAATAATAAAGCTTAAAGGGCATAGAGAGGACTCCGGTTCTCTCTATTTCTCAATCTGGGAGAAAGCGGGATTGAATGATGATCAATACCAAACTTCCGACCATCTGGTATGGCGGAGACTATAATCCGGATCAGTGGCCGGAGCAGATTTGGCATGAAGATATGGAGCTGTTTCAAAAAGCGGGCATTAACGTAGTTACGTTACCCGTGTTCAGCTGGGCTAAGCTGCAGCCATCGGAGGACGAGTATACATTCGAATGGCTCGATAAAATCCTTGATTTAATTGCCGCGAATGGGATTTACGCCTGTTTGGCTACTTCAACTGCAGCGCAGCCGGCATGGATGTCGCGTAAATACCCGGAAGTGCTGCCTGTCGATATCGACGGGCGCAAGCGGACGCACGGATCGCGGGTGAACTTTTGTCCAAACAGCAAGGTGTATCGTGAGTTTTCGGTGCGGCTGGCTGCCAAGTTGGCTGAGCGCTACCACGAGCATCCCTCGCTGCTGATCTGGCATATTGGCAATGAGTATGGGCCTCATTGTTATTGCGGTCAATGTGCGGCTGAGTTTCGCGTGTGGTTGCAGGAAAAATACGGGACGATTGAAGAATTAAATAAGCAATGGAATATGAGTTTCTGGGGGCATACCGTTTACGATTGGGCAGACATCGTGCCGCCTACGAATCTGAATGGCGATAATCGCTGCTTCCAGAGCATGACGTTAGATTATAAAAGATTCATGTCCGATTCCATCCTCGCCTGTTATCAGGGTGAGTATAACGCAGTGAAACGGATCACGCCGGACATTCCGGTGACGACGAACATCTGGGGACTGTTCAATGGGCTTGATCTGCACAAGTGGGGGCAGCACATGGACGTCGTCTCGTGGGACAGCTACCCGCAGATGAACGAGCCGATGAGCAACGTCGCGCTGCGCCACGACTACATGCGCGGACTAAAGAATGGGCAGCCGTTCATGCTGATGGAACAGACGCCGAGCCAGCAGAACTGGCAGCCTTACAATAGCTTGAAACGCCCAGGCGTGATGCGGCTGTGGAGCTATCAGGCCGTGGCGCGGGGCGCGGACACGGTCATGTTCTTCCAGCTCCGGCGGTCTTTCGGAGCTTGCGAGAAGTACCACGGCGCGGTCATCGAGCATGTGGGTCACGAGGATACGCGCGTGTTTCGCGAATGCGCTCAGCTCGGCGCGGAGCTGAAGGAACTGGGCGACACGCTGCTCGATTCGCGGTTGGCATCCAAGGTGGCGCTGCTGTTCGACATCGACACGTGGAACGCGGTCGAAATTACGAGCGGCCCTAGCGTTGATCTGGATTATGCGAAGCAAGCGCAGAAGTATTACAAAGCGTTCTACGATCAGAACGTCGGCGTCAATGTAATCAGTCCGCTCAGCGACTTGTCGGGGTATGACATTGTCGCCGCGCCGGTATTTTACATGCTGAAGCCAGGCGTCGCGGACCGGGTGAAGGCGTTCGTCCGTGCAGGCGGCACGTTCGTGACGACGTTCTTCAGCGGCATCGTCAACGAGAACGACCTTGTCACCCTAGGCGGCTATCCCGGGGAGCTTCGCGACCTTCTCGGTATATGGGTCGAGGAGATCGACAGTCTGCCGCCGGAGATGAAGAACCGCATCGTCATGGCGGCTCCCGGGTTTGGGCATCTTGCGGGCGAGTACGCGTGCGGTCTGCTTTGCGATCTGCTGCATGTGGAGAGCGCTAAGCCGCTTGCGGTATACGGCGACGATTTCTACGCAGGCATGCCGGTTTTGACGGAGAACGCCTTTGGCCAAGGCAAGGCGTACTATGTGGCGGCCGACGCGGAGGAGCGGTTCGTCGCGGATTTGTGCCGGACGCTCTGCGAGCAGAGCGGGGTTGCCGCTCCATTCCGCGCAGATAGCGGAGTTGAGCTGACGCAGCGGCATAAGGGTAGTCGTACGTTTACATTCGTGCTTAATCATAACAAGGACAAGGCTAACGTATATGTGGATAGGAAGTATCGCGATCTTTTAAGTAAGAGAGAGATTGCTCCGGCTGGAGCCGTGGAAGTGGAGGCCTACGGAGTTCTCATTTTGGAAGAGGTGTGAGGCATGAACGAGGCGATGAACGCCGCTGAGCTTCAGCTGAGGCTGTCTGACGTGAAGCTGAGTCCTTCAGGGCTGTTGTTCGGCGATTCCGATCCGGAACAGGTTCGGAAGAGGCTGATAGATTCAGATGAAAGTCGGACATTGGTTGCAGAGATTCGCCAAGAAGCGGAAGTTTTGCTACAGGAAAGCATGCCGGAGCTGACCTATTTGCTCTTCCGTCTTTTTGCGGAGACGGGCTCGCGCAGCGAGTACGAGCGGGTTTATTTCCGGAGGCGAAAGCGGTTGACCGCGTTTGGGTTGATGGCGTGGCTAGAGCCTGAGAGCGAAGTATATACGGAGGCTTTGCGGGAAGTAATCTGGTCGATCCTCGATGAATACACGTGGTGTTTACCGGCACATATTTTGCATGGGCCGGAGATGCTGGTGGCCGAGGGCACGCTGAGGAACGCAGAGACTGACGCACTGACGATTGATTTGTTCGCTGCCGAGACGGCGTTCGCGCTAAGCGAGATTGCAGCACTCCACGGGGATGCGCTGCCTCTGCTGCTGCGCGCGCGCATCCGGGCCGAAGTGCTGCGCCGCGTACTGCGGCCGTTTGCAACGCAGTCTCCCTTCGGTTGGGAGACGGCTACGCACAACTGGGCCTCCGTTTGCGGCGGCTCGATTGCGGCGGCAGCGATCTACACGCTGCCGGATGAAGAGGAGCTCGCTGCCGTGCTGGGGCGAGCGTTCCCCGCGCTGGCTTCTTACCTGCGCGGCTTCGAAGCTGACGGTGCATGTACCGAAGGCTACATGTACTGGCAGTACGGGTTCGGCTTCTTCGTCTACGCTGCCGATCTGATTAAGCGCCGCACGGGTGGCGCGGTGGATTGGTTTGCCGACGACAAGGTGCGTGAGATCGCCTTGTTCCAGCAGAAATGCTTCATGGATGGCAGGCACGTAGTGAATTTCTCCGATTCTCTCGGAGAAGCGGGTATTTTCATGGGGCTCAGCAGCTATTTGAAGCGCTTGTACCCCGAAGTGGAAATGCCGGAAGCCTCGCTGCGAGCCGGTTTCAATGATGACCACTGCAGCCGGTGGGCGCCGGCAGTGCGCAATTTGCTGTGGCTTGGCGAAGAGGCGGGAAGCGGGGCAGGGTGGACATCGGCTACGTACTATTTACCGGATGCGCAGTGGCTTGTTTCCCGGCAAGTGCGCACTGATGGCGAAGGCAGCTATGTATTTGCCGCCAAAGGCGGGCATAACGATGAGCCGCATAATCATAACGATATCGGGCAATTCATGTTGTATGCGGGCGGCGAGGCGCTTTTAACCGATTTGGGTAGCGGACAATATACACGGGAATATTTTGGCGCCGGGCGCTACGATATATTGTGCAACGGTGCGCAAGGGCACTCGGTGCCGGTGGTTAATGGGCGGTATCAACGGGCGGGCGCCCAGGCACGTGCGGAGTTAATGGATTACAGCTCAACTGGCGAGCGAGATGTTTTTCATATTGAATTTTCCAGCGCTTATGCGGAAGAGACGCTTCAAATTTTGCGAAGACGGTTCATATGGAACAAATCAGAGCTTCCCTATCTTGAACTTATCGATACTTTTGAATTCTCGGAAGCTCCTGACGCGATTAGCGAACGTTTTATGAGCTGGCATCGACCTGAACAGGCGGAGGACGGGCGCGTTCGGATAGGAACCGATGCCGAAGCTGCTGTGGCGCTTTATATCGATTATGATCCGGATAAGCTGGGTTGGCGCGTTGAGAAGCTGCTGCATATCGACCATTTTGGCAAGCAAGTGGAGTGTTATGCCTTGGATTTCAGCTCTAAGCAGCTGCCTGTGAAAGGACAGTCTCTGAGCGTAGAGGCAGTATTTACTTTTACATTTAGCGATTGATAGGACAATATGATTGGGCCTGACCCATGTTAGACGGTGCTCGAAGTATACAATGGGGTTCGATCACCATGTAGCATTCCAATGAGCGCGACCGGGATTTGCACGCGTTGGAGACCCAGATTCACTATTCTTAGTATGCTGGTTGGAGTTGGAACCGAAGTCAGACTAATCAGCGTCAATCGTTCGTAAATTACGACTTAAGAGGCGCTGAATTGAGGGAGAAACACGTACAGAATGGAATTAAGAACAAAGTACCAAAAATAACGAACATCGTTCGTAAATTATGGAATTTTGTTCTCTAGAGCCGTATTTTTATGATTCGGAACAAAAATAGCGACCAAGCATACGCAATCAGCGTCCTTTGTTCTTTGTTTCCGCAACGAAAATAGCGACCAAACATACGCAATCAGAGTTCTTTGTTCGGTTGTTCGGACAAGACCGCCGTTATGCAGCGATATCACGCGCATCCGTGCCGCGTTCGGCTTCAGATCAATGTTCGGCGAACGGCTAAGCAGCGCACAACAAGGTTAGGTCGTTATTCAGCCCCATAATGCGCGTGGGATTCACGTTTGTTGGCGTCGTGGCCTTCGAGAGAAAGTACAATTAAATCAAATAGGAAGTGGCAGAGATGAATTTAGAAAAAGATTGGGCGCAGCAAGCCTGGGAGAAAACTGTCGCCAAAGTTGGAAGAACAAGCAAGCGGATCGGTGACGGCTTCCCGCATGCGAGCGTGGGAGGGACGTACAAGCTGGAGCCTGCATATTGGTGGACGGCCGGGTTCTGGCCGGGATTGTTATGGCTCTTGTATAGGGACACGAAGGACGAGGCATTGAAGCAGCTGGCAGAGTCCTGCGAGCAGCAGCTCGATCAGGTCATCGCCGATTACTACAAGCTGGATCATGATATCGGCTTCATGTGGACACTAACAAGCGTCGCGCGCTATAAGCTGCTCGGCGCGGAAGACTCTAAGCGCCGCGGCCTGCTCGCGGCGAACCTGCTGGCTGCACGGTTCAACGTGCAGGGCAATTACATCCGCGCCTGGAACCCTTGGCGCGAAGGTGAAGACAACTCCGGCTGGGCCATCATCGACTGCATGATGAACCTGCCGCTGCTCCACTGGGCCTCCAAGGTAACCGGAGACCCGCGGTACAAGCACATCGCCGTTCGGCATGCCGATATGGCGGCGGAGCACTTCATCCGTCCGGATGGCTCCGTCAATCATATCGTGATCTTCGATCCGCACACCGGCGAGAAGCTCGAAGTGAACGGCGGCCAGGGCTTCGCCCCTGAGTCCGCCTGGTCCCGCGGCACGGCGTGGGCGATCTACGGCATGGCGCTAAGCCATCATCACACGGGTGATGAGCGATACCTGCATGCCGCCAAGCGCGCAGCGCATTTTTTCATGGCCAATTTGCCGGACGACGCCGTCCCGCATTGGGATTTCCGTCTGCCGGAAGGCATCCCGGCATACCGCGACTCGTCCGCAGGCGCTTGTGCCGCCTGCGGCCTGCTGCTGCTCGCCGAGCAGGTGAGCGGGCAGGAAGCGTCCCTCTACCGCCAGGCGGGAGAGCGCATCCTGCACTCGCTTTATGCGAACTACGGCGCGTGGGATTCCGAGACGGAAGAAGGCTTGATCCTGCACGGCACAAGCCATTATCCCGAGGGCAAGAACATCGACGTCCCGCTGATCTACGGGGATTATTATTTTGTGGAAGGCTTGTCCCGTCTGCTGGGACATGGCGAGCTTTTCTGGTAGTCACCAAGGGGTATCCTCGAGGGTCGTTAAACCTGGAAGGATACCCCTTGATTATTTAGTGGGCCCAGCCATTGGAAAATGTACAGTAAAATTGGCCATTTGCGCCGCGATTACGACAGAACATTGGAATTTATGCAGTCAACTCGCCAATTTTGCCGGTGGAACCAGCATTATTGGGTGATTTTATTGGGCAAATTCCAATGGCGCATCTGATTGGAGCCGTAGTGAACAAACTCACTTACAATTTACACTGGGCGGTCGGGCAGGCGGCAGATAGGGTGACTAACGGTTGGGCCGAAGGTCTAGACGAAACCTTTCAAATTTCTCGCTTTAATTGCTCTTTGATTTCGGGTGCAAGTTCCAGCCAGTGAATGTCCCAAAGCGCAGCTTCTAGAGCATAAAGAGCGAGTAAGCTGATTTTATCCGGATAAAGAGATTTCAATCTCCTGTAAGCTTCAACGGATCCGATGCGGTTCAAATCATCATAGCCGTTAACGCCGATTTCGCGTAACCAGGGCTCCGTTTTCGCCCCGATATTTTTGAGGTTCATCGATTTCTTCATATCGGCAAACTCACTCCTCTTCATAAATGGTTATCAGTTCGCGAAGCTGATCCCGGATCATCCTTCTTAGTTCCTGCGGCTCCTCCACGATCGCATCCCCCCTGCAACTGACAAAAAATGAGGCCGCCCAAGTCATATATCCGGAAGAAATCCTTCTGCTTATGTATCCGCTTCCGTCTTCCTTCACGGTCAGTCCACTGCCAAGCCAAGCATCATTACTGCATAGGAGCACACCACGTCGCGTTAACTGGACTTTCAACTCAAATTCCGCTACATTCTCCTCTCGCTCCTGATCCTTACTGAACCAATCGGCGATAAGCAGCTTATCGTGATTCTTCCTCATCGTTTGGTCCGGGCTGTCTGTAACCGACAGGATCCGATCCGCCCGAAACAAGCGATACTCACTGCTGCGAAAATCGTAAGCAGGGCAGTACCATTTTCCGTTCATGGCATAGAGGCCTATTAGTTGTATGTTTCTTTCCCTGCGTCCAGTTTCCGATTCGTAAGAGATGCGAAGTACTCTCTGTTCAATGGCGCCTTCAAGCAAGGCAGGTAAATGAGCCGTTTCCCAGGTCTGAGCCGGAACCCAGAATAATAGCCGACGTTGGAGCTTGTCGATTCTCTCTTTGACGTCGTCCGGTAAAACGTGATAAAACTTCGCAAGCGCTGACTGCCAGTCCGACTCCATAGGTAAGGCGCGATAAAATTGGAGCGATTGACTTGCAAAGAAGAGAGCAACGGCTTCTTTTTCTGAAAATGAAATGGGAGGCAGCGTCCGCTCTTTTAATATTCGGTATCCTCCATGAACGCCAAGTTCCGCATAAAGAGGTACCCCCAGAGCGCTAAGCTCGTCAAGATCGCGCAGAACCGTCCTTCTGGTGACGCCGAACCTTTCTGCAAGCTCTTTAAGCGTAAACTTTTGTCGCGTATTCATCGTAAGCAGCAGTTCAATAAGCCTTTGAGTTTTGTTCATCAGCTTCACCTCATGCTAACTATAGCATAGAAAGGTGACAAGAATTGTCTACATTCGGTGTTAAAGTGAGCTTGTAAGTGACTTAATCCTAATCAAACAAGGAGATGAATGAACATGAAGTTATGTATGGAAGTGGTGTCGTATCGATTGAAGCAGGAGGTGAGTACGGAAACCTTTATGGGGCATGTTAACCAGTTGCAAAAGGCGCTTAACGAGGTAACGGGTTTCGTAAAGCGTGAGGTTTTCTTCAATACAGAGAAGGGCGTCTGGGTAGAAATAGTTGAATGGGAAAGCCCGGAAGCAGCTAAACAAGGGGAAGCCAAAATCATGCAAGAGACCTTTATGGTTGAAGCCATGGCCCTGATTGATGAATCCACCATTCAAATGCATATGGTGAAGCAAGTTGTATAATCTAATCAAGGACAGTTTATATCCATTGGATTGGATACCGATCAGCAACGTCGAAAGGCCCTATCGGCCTTTCGGCGAATAAAGGTCACTCCATCGTACACAAACTTGTCGCTATCCCTCCTGCTGTTATCGTGATGATGGATAGAAGGAATGTATCTGCTGATAGCAGTAATCCTCCAAGACTAACGATCAATCCATCAATAATAAAAATAAGAATGCCGACATTGAGGGGAATGATTTTCGTTAGAAATTGGGCGAGCAGGTCGGTTCCGCCTGTGCTGGTTTTATATTTTAACATGATGCCAATACCGGTGCCTACGATAAATCCCCCAATAAGAGCACTGAAAAATGGGGACATTTTCACATAAAAAAGAAATATATCCTGGAACTTCTCCAATAAATCTATGATGAAAGACGAAATCAATAACCCATGAACGCTGTTGTAGAGCATATCGCGGTAATAAAACCATGCTAGTGTAAAGATAGGGATACTGCATAAGAACATGACAAGACTCACTTTGGTTCCGAATAAATAGTTGATTATTAGCGCTACACCAATTACGCCGCCATCCAAAATCTCAAAAGGCATCAGAAAAAAATTGATACCGATTGAGATACATAAACTACCAATTACGATAGCAGCTATTTTATGTACCGAAAACAAATAAACCAGCTCCTAGAAAGGCATGTCTGATTTATATGCTCATAAAAGGAAAAGAATCCCAACTTGTCTTATTTCGAAGTCGGGATTCTTTTTTACGTCCAAAAGATTATCTCGCATTAGGAAAAATACGTTGGACCATATCATTAAATTGCTCAAAAAAACCGGCAACAGGTCTTCCTTGCCCTACATCCGCGACATAAGTATTGACACGATCAACAAATTCGGGATTCGTAGATACGTATACATTTTGGATATTCGGGTCGGTTGATTTGACTTGCTGGGCGATTTGATTCTCCAGATCCGGAGTAAGCTGAGTCTGATTGGTGTCCACCCCTGCTGCCACATAGGCGTTTCGTCTAGTGACAAGAACATTCGCCTGCCTGATTCCGTTAAGCTGAGTAAGTTTGTCTGCTGCTTGTTGTGCGACTTGAACACGATTATCGTTGTTTCCATTCGCTTGGTCTTGATCTTGATTTCGATCCTGCTGAATATGAGTTCCTTGTTGTGTTCCTTGTTGCCTTACCTGATCATCATTTGCATTATTCACCGTACATCCTGTAGCAATCATCATACATGCAGAGAATAACAAGGCAGTTCCTTTTATCTTACGCTTTTTCGAAAACATCTTCCTCTAACACCTCCAATCAATATGATTTTAGTATGCTAATTACGGTCATATTCAATTCACATTTTTCGCTTTTCCTAACGAGCAAGTAATGGTTTAACGTTCGCAATCACGTTTTCAAGCTCTTTTGAGCATTTTTCATATAGTTGCTTTGATTTTTCATTTTTCGTAGAGAGTCCAAACATCTCCAAATCAGCTTCACATTTCTTTAATTGAGCCAATAAAGACGCTTTTTGTTGGGGTTCGGGAACCTTAATCTTGTCATCGAATAGATCCACATACAATTGCCCGTAAGAATCGACTTGTCCCAAATACACATTCTCGACAGTAACCCCCAGCTTATCCAGTTCAGTATGGAGCCATTCCCGATTAAGTCCGATAGCCGCGAGCGGCTCGTCCATCTGATTTCCATCCATAATGACTGTCTGCGGTTCATGCATCTGTCCGACTTTAATGCCCAGATGGGCAGGAGTTAAAGGTAGATATTCTTTTTTGACAAGTACATTGATATCTCCACTTGGTTCCATAACCGCAAACTCGACATTGGCTGCTTGGAATACATTCTTCGAACGCAACTTTTCTAACAATTCATCGGAGGTAAGTCTTTCTTTTTTCAAATTATCTTCAAGAACTTTACCATCTTTAATAAGTATCGTTCCTTTGCCGTCAATCCAATCTCGTGCCGTTTTGCTTTTAAGCTGCAAAAACTCAATGCCTAATGAGACAAGTACCCAGACGGACAATGAGACTAGACCCAAATACCAAGTCGCCTCCATATCCAGCGAAATGTATGCTGCAAGACTGCCGATGGTAATGCCGGTAATGTATTCGAAAAAAGATAGCTCGGATACTTGCCTTTTGCCTAAAAGCTTGGTCATTAAAAAAAGAGTAACCACTGCAAATAATGTTCGTAATCCAATTTCTAGCCAATCGGGCATAGGCCTAAACCTCCATTTCGTTTATTGACTATATAGATTATTGACGATTGAACGGAGATTTAATGGTATGAAATAAAGGTCTTAAACCCCTTATTTGCTAGTGTTGTTTTTCGTTATACCGATCCGGAAGATGCTGCCCGGCATTTATTAATGAACGTTTGCTCATTTGAAGGACTAACCGCTCTGGAGAACGTCTAAGAATTATTCTATTAAAATGACTTATATTTCATTTTACAAAAAGAGAATTCGCCCGTATGATGAGAAGGTCGTGATCTCGTATAAAGTGCCGTGGGAACCTTTTCATTATTGCGGCGTAATACATCAAGATAACTGCAAATAAGATCCGACTTGTATCGGAAGAGGGAGTATTATAAGAATGACTTATGAGGAAAAAGGCGGGTGGCGTTCCGACGTCGCGCCTTACGAAAGACCACATATGAAGCACAGTGTGTGGCAAATGATTAATACACTGGTACCATTTTTCCTACTCTGGTATTTCGCTTATCTGAGTCTTTCAATCTCTTTCTGGTTGACTCTTCCTCTGACGATTGTCGCAGGCGGATTCCTGGTACGGATTTTTATTATATTTCATGATTGCTGTCACAAATCTTTTTTCAAAAACAAAATAGCGAACGAGCTTGTAGGGACCATCACCGGCATACTGACATTCGTCCCTTACCATCAATGGCGATATACGCATTCTGTTCATCACGCTTCCAGCGGGAACTTGGACCGTAGAGGCGTAGGGGATATTTGGACGCTAACCGTGGAAGAATATATGTCGTCATCGCTGCCGCGCAGATTGTATTATCGATTGTATCGCAATCCCGCAGTCATGTTTCTCATCGGCCCGATCTACATTTTCCTGATCGATTACCGGTTTAACCGCAAGCGTGCTTCGGTCAAAGAGCGCATGAATACGTATATCACCAATTTAAGTATCGCGGGAACGATAGCATTGCTGTGCTGGGCGATCGGCTGGCAATCCTTCCTGTTGGTTCACGGACCGATTTTCCTGGTTTCGGGCATGGCGGGAATCTGGCTTTTCTATGTGCAGCATCAATTCGAGGAAACGTATTATGAGAATGAAGAAGAATGGGATTATGTGAAAGCAGCCATGCATGGAAGCTCGTTCTACAAGCTGCCGAGAATCCTCCACTGGATCACGGGAAATATCGGCTTTCACCACATTCATCATCTAAGTCCTCGTGTTCCCAACTATTACCTGGAAAAGGTTCATAATAAAAATGCGGTACTACGTGATGTACAGACGATAACGTTATGGACTAGCCTGCAATCCCTAAAGTTCCAGATCTGGAACGAGGAAACGAAAAAGTTCATTGGGTTCAAAGATCTCAAAAATCTCAAACGTTTTGCTTCAGTGAAGAAGCCAGCCATCTCCATAAAAGCTGATTCATGAAAAAAAGCTGTCGCCTTAGTAGCTTGTCTACTTTGGGGGCAGCTTTTTCATTTCGGCTGAATGGCGGCTAAGTATAACGTCCCAAAAGGGCGTTATGGTTCGACGGTCTCATCAAAACCAAAAGGGCTGGACGCGGTAGCTTAGCTGCTTAGGAGTCAGCCCTTCTTTGCATTTTCACATTAGTTATGTCTCCGACCTAAACGTCTTCCCAAGCTCTCCGCCTAAACCGAAATAGTGGCGGAAATTGTAGATGAGCGGACTCCAGGCGGATGGATCGATATGGCGGTCGCCAAGGACGATAGGTTCATACGCATGAACCTTGAGCGCTCCTGTCTCAATAATGGCAAATGAAGCGTCCTCGGAAGCCATTTGGATATGCAGCACTCTTGCCTCAATCTGTAAGGGGCATTCCGCGATGCGCTGCGGCTTAACGGTCATTGAAGGGAGCGGAGAAAGTCCGGCGGCGCTGAACTTGTCCTTTTCATGCTTGTACTGGCCCTGCTTCGCAACCGGAACAGGATCGCAGCCCGTGAGTGGGGCAAGCCGCTCGACGTGCTGCCAGAGCGAAGGATCGGGCAGGTTTATGACGCATTCTTCCCAGCGTTGCAAGTTCATCAGCGCTTTGCCGCCGGCGCCAAGTCCAAGCACAATGCGCTGACCAAGTGCCCATGCCGAGGACATGGGGGTCAGATTGGTCGTTTCATCTTCGTTCAGCGTTGATAACAGGACGACTGGCGTCCCGAAATATAGGATACTGGGCTGGACTTCGCGTATGCGGAATTGTTGTTGATTCATGGTTTAATCACCTCATAGCGAGTATACAGGCCTACATATTCGATCGGGATCGAATGATGGATGAGGTCGGTTGTCTTTTGAAGCCGAACCCGCGCCGAACCCGACACCGAACCCGACACCGAACCCGAACAAAGAACAAAGGTCGCTGTTTCTCATGGTTATTCGTTATTTTCGCTGGAACCGCCCAAATACAGCTCGAGAGAACTATATTCCATAATTTACGAACCATGTTCGTTATATAGGGTACTTTATTCTCAATTAGATCAAGTTCGTGTTTTCCACTCATTTTTATCGTCTTTAGAGTCTTTATTTGCGAACGCTCGACGCTATTAAAGCAGTTTCCGTATGAGCCGGCCCTAGTCCGCGCAATTGATGCCCGCAGATGCAGCACCCGAGATACCGCAACTGTATCCGCCCCGGCATCCCGCAACTGTATCCCGCCCTAGGCACTCACCTGGTTATTCCCTCCATGGGCATCCGGTCCCGACAACCAGCCACCGGCATCCCCCGCCCGTTTTCCTAGCCAAAAAGCACAAACAAGTGAAAAGGTATTCCATTGTTGCAAGCGCTTCAGGAAGGAACGATGTAGCTATAACTTCGACGAAGAATCAAATGAGGGGGCCCATAGATGGAGGTAAATGCACAAGTGGCGGAACAGGTGAATCGGCGCGTTCAAGTCGGTAAAGGCAGAAGCTTTCTACGAACGCTCAAGTAGAAGCATGGGAAGGTTTCGATCAGCAAACCAAACAGAACTGGATGAAAGCTTTGACAGATACGACGGTCAATCTATTGAACCTCCCGCCGGATAAAGTGACGTGATTCTTAAAGAGAATCCGGTAGCGAATTGGGCCCAAGCGGGAGTACCGGCAACAGACCCGGACTTCCTGGAAAAAAGCCGAAAGACGGAACGGTAAACAGAGCGTACCGTACAAAAGCACCCGGTTTCTATTAGAGAGAATTTCGATATTCAAAGAAGGAAATGATATGAGAAATAAGCTTAATCAGACAGCACACCTGCTGCTCCGATTAAGCTTATTTTTATTGCTGTATTCAAAAGTAAGAGTACTTAGCCTTTAGGGCAGCAGAAATTTTCAATTCGCCCGGCTCGATCGGAGTGGCCGCACTCTTTACATAAACTCCAGTCTGATAAGGAATTGGCTCTGGCGCGTGCGATTCTTCCTGAATTTGAAGCGGATTATGAATCAGCGTAACACCCAAAGTTTTGGCTATGGTAAAGGCTTTATTTTCGGCATTTTTAATGGCTAATGTGAGGGCATGATTATAATGGGTTTCCGGGTGTGCCGATATAAATTGAATATTTGAGATCGAATTTGCACCTTGGGAAACAGCCGTATCGACAACAAGGCCTGTTAGTTCTATTTTATCTATTGTGACTTGTAGCAGGTGGGTGACTTGATAGCCTTTTAAGATTTGTTTCCCTTCTTCATAATCAAACCGGATGTCGATTCTGTAAGTGACAGTTTGAATATGTTCTTTTGGAATGGTTAGTTTTACCAAGGCATCGATGATATTGGACAAAATTTTTGCATTTTCAGCTTGAGCTTTGCTGAGACTAACATCTTCTGTTACTGCGCCTAGTACGATAGTGGATTTGTCGGGAGCTGCCGAAACTGTCCCTTCTCCTGTGACCTCAATGATGTGCCGGTTTTGGTTAAAAGGAGACGGATACATGGGTCCGGGATAATACATATGCCAACAACCCTTTCTTTGCGTATGGACTATAAAACAATGTTATTTATGTTCGACTGCTAATATTCCTTGTCGTCTGCATACAACCTATAAAAACTAAACATCATACCTTAACTGTTCAAACAGAAGACCGGCCAGGGGGCTGCTTCTTTATTCGTTTTCGCTGTCAAGGTTAGAATTCTCAGACAATTCTCATCAAATTCTAAGAATTCCTGAATATGCTAGGCAGGGCTTGGCTTTCTTCCATCACCGGTAAATATTAGGAAATCTGATATATGTTAACGTAATATCAGGTGCAACGCCTAACAATACGATCCATAAGGAGGAAATCCAATCATGACTTTTATGAAGAAGAGCCGCCTTGGCAAATCGTTAGTGGGGATAAGCCTTAGCCTTTCCTTATTGACTTCAGGAAGTATGTTATTCAATCCGCAATCCGCTCATGCCGATACGATTTCCGCTGATGCAACAGCTGCTTATAGTGCAACAAGTTCGAGCCGGGCCGACCGGATCATCCGTACAGCCGAATCCTATAAAGGCAAAGTCAGATATGCATTTGGCGTAAGAGATACGCGGCGTTTAATTCTCGATTGCTCTGCTTTTACACAGATGGTTTTTAAACAAAATGGGATCTCGATACCTTGGGGCTCAAAAGCGCAGGCTAAAATGGGCACTCGCATTTCGAGTAAATCAAATTTGAGTAAAGGCGATCTGGTTATGTTTAGTGTAAGCAAACCAGGCCGTATTAATCATGTCGGCATCTATATCGGCAATGGCAAATTCATCAGCAACACAGCCAGCTCCGGTGTCGTCGTCAGGGATATGTACTCCGGATACTGGAAAGATCGTTTCATTACAGGACGTCGTTTGTAAACAAAGGGCCCCGTGTTCCATATCCTTGAGGATGATATGGGTTCAGGGGTCTTTTTGGTATTAAGTGGTACCATAAAAACGTGTCATAAACGGATCTTTCGCAAACCACTTTGCATTTGTTACAGTTTACATCAACAAATGCATAAGAGGTGAAACTTTTGACATGATGAAACATCGTTACTACGCTTATTTAGAATTAACCATGGCCGCTATTCTCATAGGCAGCTCCGTTGTGGCCGGCAAGCTGATGACCATGCAGCTGCCCGTCTTTTTATCGCAAACGGCCAGTTTGGCGATCGCCCTGGTGCTTTTAATCCCGATCTTGCTGCTCGCGAACCGTAAGAGTTTGATCAAGGTAGGGAAGAGGGATGCACTCATCCTGCTTCTGCAGGCGTTTCTTGGCATGTTTCTTTTTCGCGTGCTCATGCTATACGGTTTAAGATACGCTTCCGCTGCCGAAAGCGGCATCGTAACCAGCTTGACTCCCGCGGCAATTGCGCTGCTATCATTCGCCATATTAAAGGAAAAACTGACGGCACGCCTAACACTCGGCATCGGCTGTTCACTGTTCGGAATAGTAGTCATCCAGGCACCCGGTTGGCTGATGTCGGCATCCGTGGCGCAATCCAATGACTCCTACATAGGTATTCTGCTGATCTTGTTGGCTGTGATCGGGGAGGCGATGCTGACCATATTGCGGAAAAAGACATCAAGCGGCGTTTCCCCCTTGCTCGGAACGACCTATATCACATTTTTTTCTTTTCTGATGTTTTTGCCGTTTTCGATTGTGGAGGCTTGGCAGTTCGACTTCGATCAAGTAGGGGGAGGGGAAATCGGACTTCTGCTGTATTATGGTATTTTCGTCACTGTCGGCGGTTATATTTTATGGTTCCGCGGGGTATCGAATCTACCGGCCAGTACGGCAGCCGTATACACGGGATGTATTCCGGTCAGTACGCTTTTGCTTTCCTATGCGGTGCTGCATGAGCCATTCTCGTTCGCCCATGTTGCGGGAGTAGGCTTTGTTTTTATGGGAATCCTGTTAATCTCCGATTTTCGGAATCTTAAGGGGTCAAGTAAATCAGCAGCTCCTTCTACGACTTTCTAGCATCCCCGTACATTCAAACTTTATCAATTGTCAAAAATAGGACAATATACCTATGAGGATATACCCGCGAGGATTATTTTAATTTATAGTATTATTAATTTATTAATAATTATATTAATTATTAATTTTTCTGTAATTTGTAAGCGCTTTATGACCTGTAAGTAAATCCAACAATAGGAGGGATTCATAGTTTTAAAGAGTATTAGACGTGAATTTAATTTTTTTTCAAAGAGAGAGGAGAACATCTAAATGAGTAAAAGTTTGGTAAGAAAATTTACACTTGTATTCTTAATGCTTTTATTAATGATACCAAGTTCTGCTTTTGGTAATGGTACAGACAATTCCGCCAGTCAGCCTAGCGAAAATAGTAATAAACCACACGTTGATTACCAAGGCGAAGCGCCTGATTTTCAAAATGTATCTGTCCATGATCCCTCAATCGTAAAAAATGGGGATACATATTACGTGTTCGGCTCTCATATTGAGGCTGCCAAGTCAACGGACTTAATAAATTGGAAGACTTTCACCAATGGATATACAACACCTGAAAATAAGTTATATGGTGATTTATCAAAAAATCTAGCTGGTTCTTTTGCATGGGCCGGTGAAAATGATTCTGATAGTAAAGGCGGTTTTGCTGTTTGGGCTCCAGATGTTTTCTGGAATGAAAACTATATCAATGAGGACGGATCAAAGGGTTCTTATATGATTTATTATAGTGCATCATCTACTTATATCCGTTCCGCTATTGGTTATGCAGTATCTAAAGATATAGAAGGACCATATAAGTATGTTGATACCGTTATATATTCCGGTTTTACGAGAGAAGAAGCGTATGATGCCAATAGTAATGTTAATAAAAAATACACGAATACAAATATCCAAACTCTTATTGATAACGGTACCTTAGAAGGTCCAAGTTCCAGTTGGTTTAATAGTAATGGATCTTATGCTAATAGAACTTTTCCAAATGCAATCGATGCTAATTTGTTTTATGACAAGGATGGCAAGCTATGGATGACATATGGTTCATGGTCCGGTGGAATTTATGTCCTTGAAATCGATGAAAGATCAGGTAAAGCAATTTATCCAGGTGAAGATGGGACGACATCTGATGGCCGACTTGTCGATCGATATTTTGGAACAAAAATTGCAGGCGGATATGGTAAATCAGGTGAAGGTCCTTACGTTGTCTATGATAAGAATACTGGCTATTATTATCTATATGTAACGTATGGCTGGTTAGGCGCTGACGGCGGCTATAATATGAGACAATTCCGATCAACAAGCCCGGATGGTCCTTATGTAGATGCAAAAGGACAAGATGCGGTTTTACCAGGCAATGTTGATCATTCTCCTTATGGAAATAAAATTATGGGTAACTTCTTGTTTGAAAGAAAAGCGGGGGATCCCGGTACAGGAATTGGCGTAGGTTATCTTTCTCCTGGACATAATTCAGTTTTCTTAGATTCTGAAACAGGGCAGCAGTTTTTGGTTTTCCATAGCCGCTTCCCGCAAACAGGTGAGTTTCATGAGGTCCGGGTTCATCAAATGTTCATGAATAAAAATGGCTGGCCAGTGGTTGCACCGTACCGCTATGCCGGTGAAACGATTGAGAAGGTTAACAGACAAGACCTAATTGGGGAATATAAATTTATTAACCAAGAAAAAGATTATGGTGCAGAAATTAAAAAATCTGTATTCATCCGTTTAAATAAGGATAATACGATTTCTGGTGAAGTGACTGGTACATGGGCCAAAACTAGCCATAACCAAGCAGAAATAAAAGTAGATGGCATTACCTATGACGGAGTTTTCGTACGTCAATGGGATCCAACTTCAGAAAGTTATGTGATGAGCTTTACTGCATTGTCAAATGAAGGTGTATCTGTGTGGGGAAGTAAACTGCTTGATAAAACGGATGAAGAAATTGTAGCCGATGTTGTAAATGATTTGAATCTTGGTGACATAGAGAAAGTCATTTCCAATCTGACACTTCCTTCAGAAGGTACTCGAAATACTCAAATCTCATGGCAGACATCAAATCCTAACGTTGTATCTGATACAGGTGTAATTAATCGACCGGAGGCTGGTTCTAATTCTGTGAATGCTACTCTTACTGCTACCATCTCTAAAGGAGATGTAAAAGCCACAAAAGTCTTTCATATTACTGTACTACCCTACCAAGAGGCAGAGTTAGTTGCTCAATATTCATTTGAAAATGACCTGAATGATCTTATAGGTAATTTTGGTGCGGGAACTGAAACCGGGGACAGAATTAATAATACAGGCGGAACAATTACTTATGTTGACGGTAAGAATGGTAAAGCTGCAGCGTTTAATGGAGACTCTGGTATACGGTTGCCAAATGGACTAATCTCTAGCAATAAGTACTCTGTGTCGCTTTGGTTAAAACCTGAACAATTAACTATGTATACCACCACTTTCTTTGGAGCCGCAGACCCTAATAACTGGGTAAGCCTTGTTCCGAATGGGCCGGCAGGCGGAAACACTATGATCTGGTCAGGCAGTACAAGATGGTATGATGCGCCTACAGGTTTAACCGTCAAAACTGGCGAGTGGACGCATTTGGCTTTTTCTGTTGATAACGGTACGATTATTGTTTATGTCAACGGTGTTCCAAAGTTTACAGGAACAAACTTCTCAAATATTTTTACTACTACCAATGCCAGCTTCAGTTTAGGAGTCAACTGGTGGGATACACCATTCAAAGGCTTAATGGACGAATTGCGCATTTATGAAGGCGCCTTAACTCCTTCACAAGTTACTAACTTAGCTCAGACAGACCAATAGTCATTATAATAAAGACGGAAAAGAATATCTTGATTATAATCATTTAAAAAACACTGCCTAAAAATGGAGGCCAATGAAGAACTTGTAGTTTTTCGAATCAGCTAAGAGGTACAGATAAAAAGACGACCTTTAATCCCAGTTTTTGGGGTTAGGGTCGTCTTTCCACTCTCTAGGCTAGTCTATCTATTTAGTTTCTTACTTCATTAGCTTCAATATTCGTTTTAGATTAACCGTAAATACGGTCATAGCACCTTGGAGCTCCATCCCTAATAGACCCGAGGATGTGGCTACATCATACCCGTGCCTGTGCTTAAGTTCGCTGTTCTTTGCTTCAATTTTGTAGCGTTAGCAATCCCCTAAGGGTCACCCTGAAGGTGCCCAACCTCAAAACGATACGATCTCATCCTCGCGAAATAAATAGCGGGCTATTACCGGGGGTATCAATACGAGGCTGGCTCTTACTTTTATGACATACTTGCCAGATGCTCCTCAAGACGATCCATGGTCTGTTCGCCACCTGGGACGGCATATGTTTTCACCTTATCGAATACATCGGCATTTTCTTCAAAAACTGTGCTATAAGTGAGTTTGGTCTTGCCATCCAGTTCCTCAAAGACTGCTGTCGCCAGAAAATGGGGAAACACATCATGTTTGAAGACGATTCGCTCGGGTTTAACAACCTCGACAAAGACGTTGGTGTTGGGATAATCAACGCCATCAGGACCGTGCATAATAAACTGCCATGTACCGCCCGGTTTCATATCAAACTTCTGAAAAGTCGTCGTAAATCCTCGAGGTCCCCACCACTTCGACAGGTGCTCCTCTTTCGTCCAAGCATCAAACACAAGATCGCGCGGAGTATCAAATACGCGGATGATCACAATCTCGCGTTCACCTACTTGCGTTGTCATTTTGTTTGTTGCATTGTTTTGGTTCATGTCCATCCCTCCAAAATTAATTTGACTTGTTGAAACCTATATCGCTAAGTATGCGAGGATGTTTGGAAGCTTACGGCTGGCTTAGCCCCAATTGATTTGCAATCTCTCCGCAACTTTCATTGCCCGTCCAGAGCGTCGCCGAGCTTGTCCAATAATAGTTTCGTTCCATGTTCCCGCAGTTCGGGCTTATCATGGCCATCCAGAAAAACACCCTGCTCTGTGTAGACCAACCGTGTGCCGCCGCCCTCTGGTTTGAACTCCACCGTCGTCACGGAGACGGATAACCGCGTTTCTTCCATGTCCAGCGTGTACGAGTAGACAATGCGTCTATCCGGAACGATCTCCTGATAGCAGGCGTCGAAAGTGAAGACAGGGCCTCCCGGCGGACCTCCACGGCTGTACTCTCGTCCTCCTACGCGGAAATCGAACTCGTCGGCTTTCGGGAACCAGACGGCTTTGGCGGCCTGGCCCGCCCAAGCGGCGAATACCCGAGAAGTCGAATGCTTATAGTTCCTTTCGATGACGAAAGTGGTATGTTTGGCAGATGGTTCATTCATGGTCGAATCCTCCTTGGCCGGGTTCTCCCGGATGTTCGTCTAAATATGCGCCGAGTTGGTCGAGATGGAGATTCCAGCTCGACTTCTTCTCGTCAAAATACTTCTCATGATTCATCCTCATTGTCAGCATGATTTTTGTGAAATATTCAACTGTCAACGGTTCGTTTCTGTGCATCCGGCTTGATACATTCTCGAGCTCGTGCAAAAGCTTCTGTTGCATACGAATGTTTTCTTTCAGCCGTGCTATTTGAAGGGATACAGTGTCTAACAGGCTGAGCTGATCACCTGCCATAACGGCTTTAATTTGCTCCAGAGACAGCCCTAACTCCTTCAAGGACAGAATTTGCTGCAGACGCGAAATGTCCGTTTCCGTATAGAGCCTGTAACCGGAATTAGAATAGCCGGATGGCGAAAACAAACCGATTTGATCGTAAAATCGTAAAGTGCGAATCGTTAGACCCGTTAATTTCGCAAGTTCTCCAACCTTCCACTCTCGTTGCATGATCATCCCCTTTCTCGGGCGCCAGTTGTTTACCGGTATATTCACTATACACCGTTACGTAACGTAAGGGTCAAGTTTTTTAAACTAAAAGTGATTGTTTCATTAACAGAAAAACTCCGAACGTCTGCAGTTGAGTAAAATAAAACATAGCCCGTACCGATAAGGCTTTGAAAATAAAGGGAAACGATAGTTCAATCAATCAAGCAAGAAGGCAGCCGGCCAGATGATAGGGCACTGAAGAAGTAGTGTTTTTGAAAAAACCATGAATTTAGAGGGTTCAAATATGTCTCCCTACACGCAAAACGAGCCTTAGAAGTGATTCTAGAGGCTCGTTTTAATTTTATTATTTTAGAATCTAGAAATATCGGACTTTTTCAGTTCCCTCCAAAAATGGCAGTGTTTTTTTGAATGAAAAGCCTGCTGGCGCGGGAATGAGATAAAGTTCTTGTCATTTATGACATCATTTTGCAAATGGACAATGGAAGAAAATGTTCAGTATGCTAAAATAGCTACGATCAGAAAGTTACGGATCTTTTACGGATCTTATAAGTGTATGCGTACACTTCTAGTAAAAAGGGGAGGCCAAGCCAAGTGGAATTTAGACATAAACTGAAAGAGCTGCGGCAGCAGCAGGATCTCACGCTGCGTAAGCTTGGGGAAAAAGCGGGGGTCAGCTACTCCATCCTGAATGCCATTGAGAATGGGAGGATTAACCCCTCCGAAGATGTTGTGCTCGCTCTGGCTGCAGCGCTGAAGGTCCGGGACCGGGCAGAGCTGCTCGCCTTGGCGGGGCATAACTCATCGCAATAAACGTTACTTCAGACAAACCTGCTTCAAATAAGCGGTGAAGCTCTCGATGTTCATCTGCATATGCCGGTTGTCGCCTTCGAGCTTGCTCATCATAATGCCGCCTTCCAAGGTGGCAAATGCGAAAGTAGCAAGCGCGTCAACGTTAAGATCAGCTTTGAACTCTCCATTTTGAACACCTTCATGAATAATCGCTTTCATCGAGTCCAGCGTGCGGGCTAAGCCCTGCTGGGCTCTTTGGCGTAAGCCGGGATGGCCGTCGTCGCTTTCAATCGCCATGTTCAGCAGCGGGCATCCTCCGACAAATGGTGGTGCTTCCACAACCCGCTCGTATACGCGAAAATAAGCCAACAACTTATTCATCGCCGTTTCTTGCGCGGCAACCGCTTGCGTGAACTGACCGCCAACAATACTGGCCGCGTAGTTATAAGCTTCGAGCGCAATCTCATCCTTACTGGCAAAGTGGCGATAGATGCCGCCTTTTTTAATGCCTGTTCGCTCCGTAATATCAGACAGGGATGAGCCTGAGTAACCGTGCTGGTTAAAAAGCTCAGCAGATTTTGCAATGATATGCTTGCGGGTGTTTTCTCCTTTTTGCATCATTTCTTTAACAATTATCAGGTGCTGATCGGTGTCGATATCTTCATCTGTGCGCTCATCACGCTGGGTTATTTCTTGCTGTTTACCGCCAGCAGAAGACAGAATGTTCGGCTTCAATCCATAAAAGCCTCCGCCTGATTGATCAACCACGGGCAGAGGCTTTTGCCTTATCGCTCTACCCGTGTAAACGCATCCTATCATTCGGATACCAGCCAGGTCATTTGGGGGTCCGAATAGGTATAAATTCGTTGACGTACCCTCTAAAAGCACCTATACTTACGTTGATATTAATTCTCATTATCACTTATAGAAATCACACGCATGAATATCGATACACTTAAATGAGGAAGGTCAAAGCAGTGATGTTGACAAAAAAACAGCTCATCCGCTTAACGGCGCTCTTATTGGTCATCACTTCTGTCTATTTGACCTGGCGGTGGTTTGATGGGGCTGAATGGCTGCACGATGTGCGGCTTTTAGCCGATAGGCCCATATGGTTGGCGTTCATGTTCACCGTTTACTTGCTCTCGTTCTTGCTGAAGGCGGCAGCTTGGCGAATATATATAGGAACGAAAGCGAAATTCGGTATTTACTTCCATGCCATTAGTTACAGCTTATTGGTTAACCATCTGCTCCCTGTGAAGGCAGGAGACGCGGTTCGTACGGGGCTGTTCATGAAGCATTCAGGCAAATCGTGGGATGAAGCGCTGCATTCCGTTGCGGTCATGCGGCTCCTAGATATGCTTGTGCTGGGTGCGATCGGAGGCATAGGCATTATCAGTCTAGGGTTACCGGGCTCTTGGGTATGGATTTCCCTTCTGGCCATCGGTACCTTGCTTCTAGCAATTGCCCGATATGTCCCAGCCATTCAAAAAATCCCATTTCTATTGAAGCACGCCGCTTATTTTCATATGAAAATGTTATCGTCCAAAGGACTATTGATTGTAGGCCTTGTTACGTTAAGCTGGGTGCTGGAGGCGGGCGTCATTTACGCTATTGCTCACATATTCACCCTGCAGCTTAGCGGGCTATCTCTTGTCTGGGCCAACAGTATGACGATCGCCGGGCAAATCTTTCATATTACTCCCGGCGGTATTGGAACCTATGAGAGTACGATGAGCGGTTCGCTCGTCCTGCTGGGCATCGAGGGAAAGGATGCGTACCGGGCGGCGATCGTGTCCCATACGTTCAAATTCCTTTTCGCTTATACGCTCGGAGCTTACTCGCTTCTGCGCATGCCGCTTGGTTGGCTGGAGGTCAAAAGCTGGGTAAAGTCCGTTTTTCCAGGCAAACCGGTTAAAGAAGAACACAAATTACAAGGTTCGGAAGGATAGATAATTAATGAAAAAGGCTTCTTCATTTGAAATTGTAGCCGCACGCTGTTGGAACATGCTGAATGAAGGCAAACCGTTCACGCCTATTTTTGTGGCCGGCGTCTTCTTGCTTTATCATATCGGCGATTGGTCCGATGTCGGCTTTTGGAGCTCCGCAGGGCTCGGACTTCTCGTTACGTTACCATTATTCGTCATCTATTACTGTTACGATTATCCTTTATTTCTTC
The DNA here is from genome assembly GCF_014534655.1 of Paenibacillus sedimenti. Classification (GTDB taxonomy): domain Bacteria; phylum Bacillota; class Bacilli; order Paenibacillales; family NBRC-103111; genus Paenibacillus_E; species Paenibacillus_E sedimenti. The sequence goes on along the minus strand of NZ_JACVVD010000006.1, from coordinate 246,623 downwards.
GCAATTATTTGTGGCTGCCGCTTATTGCTGCCCTGCTTATCTGGGATCGTCCCGATTTAACGCTTTACTTGCTGGCATTGGGGTTATTTTATTTCTTTACGATTTATTTCTGGGGTACGTTCTACTATCATCTGAGAATCGGCACCTCGTGGTGGAACTTCACCCGATTCTGGAAGCTAGTGTTGAAGAACAGCGATTCGACAAGCGGCAATGCGCAGGAGCAGATGCCGAAGTTTTTGCTGCTGCTTTTCGTATGGAACCATTTTTACGGGGAATTTGATCATGAGGCTTCGCCGGATGTCGTGAACGGGTTGCTTTTTGCCGCGGGATTATTGCTCTACAGCTTCATTCTCCACAGGAACCTGTTCGATTGGAAGCCTGCCGAAATTCCATCCTTCACGCGTGATTCGAGCAATGTGAAAACTGGAGGAGCGGCGCTGAACAAGAAAGTGATTGTCATTGTCGTTGACGGGATGCGCAAAGAGCGGTTCGAAGAGGCTGATGCACCATTCATGAAAAAGCTGAGAGCCGAAGGAACGGAGTACGCTCAGATGGAAACCGTATATCCGGCGCGCACGGTTGTCTGCTTCTCCTCCATGTTTACAGGTACTTATCCGCGGGAGCACGGCATTCGCTCCAATATGGTTTGGAAGCTGGGTATCCGGGTAGAGAGCATTTTTGATTCGCTGCGCAAAGTTGGCAAGAAAGGCCGGCTGCTTGGCATTGCGCATTTGATCGATTCGATGGGGGATGACGTCGAGAGCGTGACAGCGGTGATGCACAACGATGTGGCTGACCGCAATATCATCGAGCGCGCGAAGAAAATTATGGAGGAGCAAAATCCGGATCTGCTGGTTGCTCAATTGATTGGTGTCGATCAAACGGGTCATAGCCGAGGCGTATTATACGACGATTACACGCAAAAAATTGCAGAAGCGGACCGGCTGATTGAGGAATTCGTAGGCTGGCTGGAGCGAAAAGGCATGATGGACAATACGACGCTGATCATCTGCGCCGATCATGGGCAGGCAGACGGCATCGGGGGACATGGGCATCTGGACGAGGGCGAACGGTATGTTCCATTCTTCCTGCACGGTCCGACGATTCAGCAGGGACTTCGGATCGACGAGAAACACTCGCTCGTATCCATGGCGCCAACATTGGCGTACCTGCTCGGTGCACCTTTCCCAAGCCACAGCCGTGGACCTGTATTAACGGAGGCGATCAAACACCATGACTAAGAAAAAAATCATCGTCTTCATGCCCGCTCATAATGAAGAAGATAACATCGGCGGCGTCATTGCCCGGGTTCCGCGTGTTTTTCACTCGCATTATACGGTAGAGGTGCTGGTCATCGATGACGGCTCTACAGATGCAACCGTCCAAGTTGCCAGGGTAGGGGGAGCTGACCATATCGTTTCTTTCCCTCGCAATAAGGGTCTTGGTGCCGCTGTGCGGGAAGGGCTTCAACAGTGCTGCCTGCTGGGGGCCGACATTGGCATCATGATTGATGCCGATAACGAGTACCCGCCTGAGCAGATTCCAGACGTACTTGCTCCTATCATAGAGGGACGCGCGGATTATACGTTCGGCTCGCGGTTCAAAGGGCAGATACGAGGCATGAAGCTGCACCGCAGATTGGGCAACTATGTGTTTACCCTGCTGCAGGCTATACTGTTGCGCAGATGGATTTATGACGGTCAATCCGGCATGAGGGGATTCTCTCGCGAAGCGATGGAGCATGCCCATATTGTCCACGATTATAACTATGCCCAGGTTCTTACGTTGAATTTGGTTAGGCAGGGCTTCCGGCTTGCGGAAATTCCGATTTCTTATCAAGTCCGTACGAAGGGGCAGTCTTTCATCAAGTTCAGGCAGTACGTAACTTCAGTTCTCCCTGCGATCTACAAAGAGATGAGAAGTCCTGTCTCCAGACGCAAGCATGAAGCGGTCGTTGTTCATGAGCCTCATGATGAAAGGAAGCAGGTCTATGAGGCGTAAAGCCGCCTCCGCCTCTGCTACCACTGCGTTGTTCGCAATAGCTGTGATGGTGGCAGCAACGTGCCTCAGCGTGTTCTACGCCAGTCCCTTCGCTCGTACGTGGGACGAGGTTGATTTTGCATTGGCGCTTCAGCGGTATGATTTGCTGGCGATGCAGCCGCATTTTCCGGGCTATCCCTATTTCATATTGGGCGGCTGGCTTTTCCATCGCTGGGTGAACGATCCCGTCCAAGCTTTGGCTATATTCAACTCCGCCATGGCGCTAAGCTCGGCGGTTCCGATGGCGCTTTTGGCACACCGCTGCACGAGCGGGGGAGTCAAGAGCTTGCTGCTGCCTGCACTCGTTCTGACAAGTCCCTATCTTTGGCTGATGGCCGCAAGGCCGATGTCCGAGTGCGCAGGAATGGCCTTGCTCTGGTGGTATCTATGGAGTGTTCGCTATGCGATGGATCGTCCGATTTCGCTTCCTCGTCATATGCTTGCACTGTTCATGTTCGGATTACTGATGGGAACTCGGCTATCGTTTTTTCCATTCGGGCTGGCGCTGCTTCCGCTCTGGATGGCCATCATAGAACAGGAGGGCGGCCGGCTGCGTCGCTGGGGTCGGTTAGGCTTCTCGGCGGCGATGACGGTGCTGTTCCAGCTGATTTGGGTAGCTGGATTGATTTTATCCGAAGGCACCTTGTCCGGTTTCTGGAAGTTGTCTTTTGCTTTTGTGGCGGGCCATTTCTCGGAGTGGGGCGGCGGAGTCGTGTCCATCCCGATGCCGCTCGGCGAGCGGTTGGTTAGGCTTCTAGGACTTAATCTGTTCGAGTCATCGCTTACGGGCGGCTCAGCGGTCATTGGAGCGCTGCTATCGCTTGTAGCATTGGCCCCATTGGCCTCATTTGCATGGCGTCCTCTGCTTACCCGTGGGTATCATTGGAGTACGAACCAGAAATTCATGTTATGGCTTGCAGGCTGCGCCTTATTATATGCTTTGTGGGCTTTATTCGGACAAAATATTGAGAAACCTCGTCATGTCGTTCCCGTAGTCGCACCGCTGCTGCTTATTCTCTACGTGGCTGCCGTTCGGACGGCAGAGGCATTGAGCAGCGAGAGGCGTACTGTTCAGCCGCAACTTAGGCGGATAGCTTCCGGACTAATCAACATATTGTTGATTGTTCTCATTAGCATACAATTCGTATACGGAGCGCAGCTGCAGAAGCAGCAAGCAGGCGAGGAGCCGGCGGTCTATCAGCTTCACCGATATGTAAGCTCGCAGCATGAGCCTCTTGTCTTATTTACCTGGGAGGAAACCAGAGTGCTGCAATACTTGGGAGCGGCATACGATCATCAACGAATCTATACATACGGGTATTTTTTGGCGATTGCGCAAGCGGAGCCGGGTCGGCGTGTGCTGCTCACAGACCATGTTGTCCAGGGATTCGAGGATCAAGGCAAACCGATTCGTGATCACGTTAAAAAGATGGCTGAGTTCAAGTCCGCTCTCCTGTTCGACCCGGTATACGCGGAGATTACTTTGTACGAATGGATTCGTTAGGCAAACCTTTAATTTGTCTCGACAATCAGGTAAATAGTGGTTGACAAATATTATAGACAATGATTATCATTATCAATGACTACTTGGTTGATTTCGTCATACAGGGGTGAAAACATGAAAAAATGGCTTCTAACTAGCCTGATGTTAGTTCTAGCGGCGTTGATCGTCATACCGTCCTCGGCGTTAGCCTACTCCTATGGCGACGCCAACACGGAAGATGTCGCGGAAACGTTCAAACTGGTGCAGACTAGTTTAGGAGATGGCGCGAACGATTGGAACGCTGCACAAGAGGCTTACAAGGTGCGAAGAGCAGAGATCGCCGCACACTTCGGCGAAGAGGTTGCTGTTACGCTGGACACCAATTTTCAAGCAAAAGACAATAAAGCGGTGGTGTCTAATTTCAAAGCCGTGCTCGTGATGAACTTGGAGCGGCGGTTCACGTATGCCTCCAAGGGCCTTGACGATTACGCCCAGGCGAAGCTGCTGCTTGCTAAGGCCAAGGCGACCTTCGATACGCTTCAGCCTTACATCGGATCGGGTTCGGACGACATCAACAAAGCTTTCGATGTTGCACTCGATGCGTTGGGTAATCCTGGACTGTTCGGTGTAGGGAAGAAAGAAGTGCAGCCGGAAGTTTTCAAAGAAAAGGTCAACTTTATTTACAACAAGGTAAAACCGCTGTTCCCTTATAAAGCGGCAGTTAAAACTGCTGCTCCTAGCGAACCGGCGCCAACTGCGAAACCGCAGGAAACCCCTAAAGCGGAAGCTGCAGTATCGTCAAAGCCGGAGCAGCAAACTCCAGCGAGCAAAGGCCAAGAGGCCAAGCCTGCCGAGTCCAAGCAGCCTGATGCGGCTGTAACGGCGACAGGGACGTTGGCGCCTGAGTCTTCTGCAAGCGCAGCGGCAAGCAGCACCCCGGCGCCGACTACGGATACGGCCCAGGCGACCCCAGCCGCTGAAGCATCAGCTAAGCCTGCTGAAACGCCTGCCGGAAGCGAAGCCGCGAAGGCAGAGCCCGCTAAGGAAGCGGCAGCTCATGCTCCCATGCAGCGCACAGACAAGACGAATCCGCTCGTCAGCATTGCGGTTATCGGAGCTGTCATCGTAGTGCTCGGGGGCGGTGTATGGTTTGCCCGGAAGAAAAAGTGGATTTAAAGTCTTGAACATACCAACCAATTCAAATTTGAAAGAGGGATACTTGAAGATGCGTAAATTATTAGCTGTTGCACTAAGTGTTTCGTTAACATTATCGAGCGTTGTTACATTGACTTCCGCCGCCTTTGCGGAAAGCAAATTCCAAATTACTGAAGATCAGGAAGTAGCCGCAAGAGTCAAAGCATTTGCTGATATTAAGGCACTATTTACAGATAAAACCGTACTGACAGATGTTCAGAAATTATATGTTGATAAATTCCAAACCGATATTAAACGCATCGATACTACGATTAAAGCAGACGACCCTAAGATCGATACCAACATTACGCTTGTCTTGAACAGTGCGATCAAAGGCGATTTGAGCGTAGCTCAAGCGAAACAAGCGATCGATAAAGGCTTGCAATGGTACTTCTATTTCGCTGTGCGTGATTTGATGAACAACCAAGTGCGCCCTGCAATGACCAAAGGCGATAAAGTAGGCGCGAAAACGGCTTTTGATAAAGTAGTCCAAATCTATGAAGGCGCACTGCAGGCAACTGTAGAGAAACGCGACACGAAATATAGTCTGAACATGGTTCCGGTCCTGAAAGGAACGATCGAACAAATTCAGAAAGATATTAACGACGGTAATTTGAATGATTTTAACGTTCATCGTCAAGTGCTCGATAAGACGCTGATTAAAACTTACACACTTGCCACATTTACATATGCGGAAAGCGTTGCAACTAAGCCAGCGGCAGATCAGCCTGCAGCCATTACAGAGGGTTACTTCCTCTTCATGCCGGTTTACACTTATTTGAGAGGCGGCAGCATTGCCGATGCTAACTTTGTGAAAGACGCATTTGCATCAGGAGATGCAAGTAAAATCAAAAAAGAAGAAATTCAAGCAGCACTGCACCGCACATTGATCGGTAAAGTATCCGAATATGTGAACCAAGCGTTCACAAAGCTTGAAGCCGGCGACCTGCAAGGCGCGCGCGGTTACGCGATGGAAGGCAACATGTTCCTGGCTGCCCAAGAAGTATTCCTGGGTAAAGAAAAGTTTGCCGCAGCGGTTGAGTCGGCGCAAAAGTTCACAACTGCAGTCGATAGCTCCGATCTTGCTGCAGCGAAGCTGTACGGATTCCAAGTGCTTAAGCATCAGGTTGTAAAAGACGGCTCCAGCCTGAAAATTGGGAGCAAGGACTATCAAGTGGATGGCGCTGCATTCACAGCGGAAAATGCCCCATTCATCAATGAAGTAAGCGGCCGCACACTGGTGCCGGTTCGTGTCATCGCACAGGCTGTTCAAGCTCAAGTTGATTGGGTAGATGCTACTAAAACAGTCGTAATCGTTAAAGACGGCAAGAAAACAGAAATTACGCTCGGTTCCGACCAAGTTGTGCAAAACGGCGAAGTTAACGCGAAAGTGAAGCTGGATCAACCGGTCGTAATCGTGAACGGCAGCTCGTTCATCCCGCTGCGCGCCGTGGCTGAGCTGTTCGGCAAACGCGTATTTTTCCAAGATGGCGAGATCATCATTCTTCGTTAATTCATACGAAGCCGTAAGACACTTGTGCCTGGCAGGCGCAGGTGTTTTTCGGCGTCATAGGCTAGACAGGGAAAGGGGAGAGAAGATTGGATTTACAGGCATTCTTGATTACGTTTCGCGAAGCGCTTGAGGCCATTCTCATCGTTGGCGTTATCCTTACATATTTAACCCGCATTGAAGCGACGCGCTGGCATAAGTGGGTATGGGTTGGGGTATTCTTAGCGCTGCTTGCCAGTTATGGCTTGGCGCTGGTGTTCCAGATTTTGCTTACCGGCTTTGCCGCCATGGGCAGTCAAAATTATTTGAAAATCGGCATCATGCTCATCTCATCCGGCTTGCTGACGCATATGATCATGTTCATGGGAAGACAAAGCAGCGAGCTGCAGGGGAAGGTTCAAAGTAAAATCGCACACATTCTGACCATCGGCGGCGCCGTGAATATGGTCGTCCACTCCTTCCTCGTCGTCGTGCGCGAAGGCGTGGAGACCGTGTTTTTCTTCGCTGCCATTACTGGCGGCGATATCCAGAAAGCGCTGCAAAGCTGGGGAGCGCTCGGTGGGCTGATTTTAGCTATGATTATCGGTATCTTGTTCTTTAAAGGAACGAGGAAAGTCAGATTGCGTACATTCTTCAGGGTAACGGCTGTCTTTCTTATGATGATTTCTGCCGGTTTGTTCGTTCAGGCGATTGGCATTATGCAGGACTTGGGCATACTAGGCAGCTTATACCGGACAGCAGGCAATGAAATCGGTGAAATTTACAATATGACCGGCCTTATGGCCGAGCATCCGATCGATGCCGTCCAATATCTCCGCGATACGGGTCAGGCGCCGCTCATTAACGGGCAGGTCGGTATCTTTTTCAAAGCGTTTCTGGGTTACACGCAGAATCCTTCGTTGGAGGAATTCCTCGGTTATTGGGGATACTACTTCTTGGTGTTTATTTTGCTTGGTGTGCAGAAGAAGCGCCATGAGCGTGAGGCCGAAGCTAAGGTGGAGGCGTAGGATAGATGGGTTGCTTATGCGGACAACGAGGGGCGAGATGCTAAGATGAGAGTAGGGATAATTGGTTACGGCCATGTCGGTAAAGCGATACATGCGCTTTTTCCGAGCGCAGCGATTTACGATGAGCCCATGCAAATAGGAAGCAAAGCCGTGGTCAACGAAAGCGATGTCGTATTCGTCTGTGTACCGACGCCTCCGCGCCAGGACGGTACGTGCGATACATCCATTGTCGAGGAAGTTATCGCCTGGCTGGCAGCCAAAGTGATCGTCATCCGCTCGACGGTTCCAGTAGGGTTCACGGACCAGCAGAAGGAAGCAACGGGCAAGCGTATCGTGTTTCAGCCGGAGTATTACGGTGAAACTGTGGACCACCCGTTTGCTGATCTGCATTATCGGACATGGCTTACGTTTGGCGGAGCTGCGGAGGATGTCCGCCTTGTCATCGGTGCGTACCAACAGGTGTATAATGCCGAAGTCAGAATCAGGATAACCGATGCGAAGACAGCGGAGCTCGCCAAGTATATGGAGAATTGCTTCCTGGCGCTCAAGGTTACGTTTTGTAATGAGTTCTTTGATATCGCTGGCGCACACGGAATCGATTATAACGAGCTGCGGGAAGTATGGCTGGAGGATCCGAGAATCGGCAGAAGCCACACGTTTGTCTATGAGGAGAAGCGCGGCTATGCCGGCAAATGCTTGCCGAAGGATGTGAGCGCTCTCATTGGTCTGGCAGAAGAGAAGGGCGTCAACGTGGATTTAATGAAATCCGTCGATAAGAGAAACTGCGATTTCCGCGCCAGAGCGATGTCCGGCGATAGCTGTAACAAAGCTTAGAAGTTCCCAACCTACGGGAACTTTTTTGTTTTATTCGTATTGACGAATTGACTTCGCGTAGAAAAAAGCGAGAATGCCAAGCGTATACATACCGATTTCTAAAGTTCCGAATACCCGCCCCTGCAAGGCGGATTTCGTTTCCAAACGCAAGATCGTTTGCAACGGTTTTTCTGCGTAAAGTCAGGCTCGATTGCGAAAAGAAGTTATGTTAAAATCAAATCAACATATACACACTAATTTGATATATAGTATCAAAAAGTATACTACAAAGAGGTGATTGGATTGAAAAGACGTGAAGGCAGATTTGGCCCATCTCCCACAGGGGAGGGCTGCCCTGTCGAATTTACGCTGGATGTGATTGGCGGGAAGTGGAAGGGCATATTGCTGTACCATTTGATTGACGGCACGAAGCGTTTCAACGAATTCCGCCGGATCTGTCCGAACATTACGCAGCGAATGCTAACGCTGCAGCTGCGGGAGCTGGAGAATGACGGCATCGTTCACCGCGAAGTGTATCAGCAGGTGCCGCCGAAGGTGGAATATTCGTTAACCGAGTTCGGGGCAACGCTTAAGCCCATTATTCTCAGCATGAAGCAATGGGGCGAAATGTACAGAAATCATGTTCGCGACGCGGCGTTACCCAAAAGTAAACCCATTACCAACTAATCAGGTAATGGGTTTCTTCTCATTTACGGTCCTGAACGACCGTTATGGAATCCTCATTGCCCACATAAAGTCGATTAGTTCGGGTATTCAGTGTCATGTTGCCCGCCGACTTCCCGGTACGAAGCGTGGCGATACGCGCGTTGGTGCTTCCGCTGTAGACGAACAGGTCGTTGCTTTCAGAATCACTGACGAAATAATGGTTCGTTTGGGGATTGACTGCAATTTCCGTGAAGGTCGGGATCTTCAGTGTCTTCAGCACTTTGTTGGAGAGCCCGCTGATGACGAACAGCTTACCGCGACCTTCAACCTGAGCACTGGTGACATAGATGCGATTCGTTGCAGGATTGACAGCTACATTACTTTGCACCCGCCCGAGCAGAATGGGCACGCTTTTGTGATTATTGCTTCCATTGATAAGTGACAAGTAGCGGCTTAAATTGTTCGCAACATATATCCGATTGGTCTCTGCATTAACACTAGGTGTAATGATGGGATTTCGCCCCACTTTGATGGTCGTGATGACCTTTTGGCTCTTCCCGTCGATGACATGAACGGCATCACTTTCCGTATTGGTGACATAGATCCGGTTCGTACGCTCATTGATGCCCAGAAGCGTCGGTGAACCGCCGACCCGCAGCGTCTTCAAGACGCGATTGGAAATGCCGCTTATGATGGTTATCGAGCCGCTCGTATTTGCGACATAAATCCGGTTGCTTCCCAGATGGATCCCGATGCCGAAGGGATGCTTACCAACCTGAATCGTCTTTATTCTGCGGTGGGTCTTTCCATCAATGACCGAGACGGTAGCATCTCGGAAATTAGTCGAATAGACGCGATTCGTACGCGTATTCACGGCTAGAAAGACCGCCCCCCCGCCTACCTTCACGTTACTTATGATTTTGTTCTTTTTCCCATCGAGGATACCGACTTCATCTTCATTATGAACAAAATAAACTTGGTTGGTCACCGGGTTCGCCTTAATATCGCCAACCACCCCTGATACAGGTACAATCGTAACAACTTTGGGCTTCGCTTGCCTCGCCTTGAGTTGTACAGAGTGTTGCTTCTTTGAGGTCATGGGAGAAGTCTCCTTTCCATAGCAGCTTTTACCAATGTATGGGTAACCCGCATGGTTGGGAACTCTCGGAACCGCCATATGGATACTATCGGTAGTCGGGCGGGTCTTTCGCGTGGTATAATTTTACAGTATCCCGAAAATGAAGAGGGGGAAGTTCGTTGTCATGTCTAAAATGAAAACGATTACAATCAATCTATCAATTGTTATTCTTATAGCAACCGCAGCAGGCATCTGGCTGCTCCAAAGTTCAGACGTAAAAGAAACAACAGGCAAGACTGCGGAAGCATTGGAGGCACCTGCGACTGCAGCGGCTATTGCCTCTTCGTCCCCCGTCTCGACGGTCAATGGGCAGAAGAGCTTTGCCGACTTGCTCCGGCAGTACGGATCTCTTCCGCTTGCCGACGCGCACAACCATGATGCGAGCGGTGGCGCTTACAACCGGATGATGGATACATGGAAGCGTGACGCCATGGACCGAGTCGTCTTATTCGGCGATGTCTCGGAGCGCAGCGCGATTGCGACGGATGCAACCGCATGGAACGCTTATGTGGACAGGCCGGATTTTTTCACGCCGTATTTCTCAGGCTTCGATTTGCATGATAAATCTAGCCTTGACGTTGTAAGAACGAATTTGGAAAAAGGCTATTTTGGACTCGGAGAAATTGCCGCCGCTTCGACGTTTTCTCCTGTGGTCTCCAGGGTGGAATGGAAAGCGAATGATCCAATGGATGGATTCTTGCCGAAGATTTATGACATTTGTGCGGAATATAAGGCTCCAATTTTATTGCATATCGACCCTCCGAATGGTGCTGTAATAGATAAATTGGAGGAAGCCCTCGATGCGCATCCCAAAACGATCTTCATTTTCGGACATGCCAATGCCTTCAACTCCCCTGAAAATGTGAAGAAATTACTGGAGAAGTATTCGAATCTCTATGCGGATTTCTTCGCAGGCTTTACCGTTTTGGACCCCGCAAGCTCCAACAAACTGGAGGATTTCATTCCCGTAATGAAGCAGTTTCCAGACCGTTTCATGCTCAGTTCCGATTCCGGCTACGGTGTGAAGAGTGAGGAAGCGGCGATCGAGGCGATGTACCGCGTCATGGATGCGCTCAATGATCCAAACTTGGCTCGCAAAATCGCTTATGACAATCTGGATGCGATCATCCGGAGCGCGCCGGCGACCAGGACACAGAAAGAGGCCATTCTGAAGCAGGATCCATCCCGCGATGTTTCCAAGCTGTCGAAACTTGAGGCCGGGCTGATTCTTTGGGGGAAAAGCAAGTAAACGTCGACGGGAGCGCTTGACCTCAGTTACAATGACATCATGAAGGAGGAGATACAAATGGGATTATTTGACGGTTTAATGGGGAACGCCTCGGAGCTCAATTTGGCTGATGTGAATAAGGAGTTTGCCCATGTGCTGGCTAAGACGGAATCGATCGAGAAAGCGTATAAGCTCATCCGCGATCTGTTTATTTTTACGAACAAAAGGCTCATTCTAGTGGATAAGCAAGGGCTATCCGGCAAGAAAATGGAGCTTCATTCGATTCCTTATAAAAGCATTACCCACTTCAGTATCGAGACGGCGGGGACCTTCGATCTGGACGCAGAGATGAAGATCTGGATCAGCGGCACGCATACGCCGATTGAGAAGAAATTCAACAAAAGCTTGAATATTTACGAGCTGCAAAGCGTGTTGGCGGAGTATGTATTGAAGTGAAGTCTTCCAGAGTAAGTGCTAAACAGACTGAAGAAATCCGAGCGTTGCTCGGATTTCTTTTGAATTTTATGCGGGGGAAGGGGATTATGGGGGATATGCAGGAGAACTGCCATATGAAGCTTATTGGGGAATAATGCCGCCTGCGATACGGTCGCCGGAATCACCTGACGGATCCGTTTTGCCGTCGTCTTCTTTTGCATGGATGATGATTGACCGGCCGAGAATCGAATATTTGCTATTTGGGTCTAATGAGGCGCCTTCGATGTCATAGGTAAGTTCAGCTTTGCCGTTCTCGCCTACATCAAGATTCTCGATATCTCCGACGTGGTGGCCTTCGGGATTGGCGTGCCCGTGCTTTTTGTTCTCGGGATTGAAATGGCCGCCGGCAGTCTTGAAATCGAAGCCTCCAAACGCCTTTTCGTGAATGTGAATCCCATGCTTGCCGGGCGTCAGATTGGAAACGGACAATGTCATCTTCACAGCGCCATTAATAGGAGAAAGCACGGCATGGCCGATCCGGTTGCCCTTGGCGTCATAGAGGACGACATAGGGATTGCCCATCGATATCGACCGGGATAAGCCGTCCCAAAAGATAGGCTGGCCGATCATATTGGCAGCCATACGAAGCGGAATGTAGGTCGTGCCATCGTATACGATCGATTCAGGCACCTTCGACGATCCGTTGTCGAACTTGCCGTCCGCCGATGTTTTGTCTTGGCCTTCAATAAAGAAGTTTAGCCTGTCAAGGCTTACCTCGAGATGAGTGGATGTCGCAGCGTACGAAATGCCCGAGAAGAAGAGGGCACCTCCAAGAAAAGCGGCTGCTACTGTTTTGGACGAGAACGTTTTACGTGCCATAATTTAAATCATCCTTTCCAATATCTGATTTCACTTCACCAATCCTAAAGTAGAGATGTTAATATTTTCATGAGAAATTGTGAAGAAAATGGTGAGTTTCTAAGTAAATTTATTAAAGCCATATACTCAGAATTGTTTTACGGACCATATCAACGACAATAGTGCCAAGGAGTAGAATAGCCGGAACGATAAAAAGGAAGAAGCTGACCAACATATAGACGCCTCGCTTCGCTTCGTTATGCCGCACCCATACTTCCAAGCGATTGGCACCTAACGCCAGCGTTGCTCCGCTTGCAAGGAACAACAAAGAAAACATCGCTATCGCGAGTGGGGCTTGAGGGCCGAATAATGCTCCTTCCGGATTAAACAGAAATAAGGGGATGCCATAAACAAGCAAATTGATGCTTCCGTATAACAAACCTTTAGGGAGCCACCATTTTGGCAGCCAGTTGTTAATCAGTGTAAAGATCAAGCTGTTCGCCAAAAAAAACACCACCCCCGTAAAAATCACAAACATCGTTCCTCCGAATGAAAAACCGGGAAGCCTGTCAATCAGCAACGCCACGACTCTCATGATGACTCTAAGCAGTATCCCCGTTAGTAAACCTGTACCCAAAGCGGCTATAAAACCTATTCCTAATTTGATCCCCAAAGCACGAATTCCCGCTGTTTTCATGATTCATTCCTCTCAAGCTGCCCCTGCCGGGCTGCTATTGTTTATTTGATGTCACCGATTATATCGCTGAGAAACATATAAATTAACGAGAATCCGTGGAGAAATTCCATAGATTTATCCAAAACCTTCATAATTTCTTGAAAAGAAGGATGTATAATGGTCTTAATTAGAGTTAGATCTATATTCGGAAAGAAGGAGAGCAAATGCTGCTTCATGGCGGGGAAGACCGGACCGTCCTTATCGTAGACGACGAGGAGAAAATCATATCGTTTATCGCGAGCTATTTACGGAAAGAAGGGTATCGCGTTCATGAGGCTTCCAATGGATTCGAGGCCTTGCAGCTGCTTGAGCGTTCCCCTGACATTGATTTGGTGCTGCTCGATTGGATGATGCCAGGCATTAACGGTTTAGAAACATGCCGCAGATTGCGCACGTTCTCACAAGTGCCCGTCATATTCCTCACAGCCAAATCCGATGAGGTTGATAAGCTGATTGGGTTGGAATTAGGCGCCGACGACTATATAACGAAGCCTTTCTCAATCCGGGAGCTGGAAGCACGCATCCGTGTCATACTTAGAAGAGTAAGCGTGAGCACCACATCCGTGGACAATGCGCGGAGTGATAATGAGATTCTGAAGCGAGGCGCTTTGACGATTCATCTCACGAAGCACGCCGTTAGACTGCAAGGGGAGGCTGTGATGATGACTCCGACGGAATTTAAAATTTTGAAGACGTTGGCGCAGTCGCCGGGCAGGGTTTACAGTCGGCTGGATTTGCTGGAGATCGCTCTCGGTGAAGAATACGCCGGGTACGAGCGCTCCATTGATACGCATATCCGTAACATCCGCAAAAAAATCGAAAACGACTTCTCAAACCCTGTTTTCATTGTGACCGTACACGGTGTCGGGTACAAATTCGGGGACGTGCTATGACCCTATCTTTGAAAATAGCGCTCTGGATCGGCGGAGTATCGATCGTTTCTGCTGTTGCTGCTTTTGCCTTCGGCTACGGTATGGCGCAAGACAATTCTTCCGCCCGGATCGTATACATCGCGGCGGGGGCATTCCTCATGCTCCTTGTCTGCTTCATATCGCTTCTGGCAGGTCAACTGATTGCCGGTCGAATGTCGGCGCTGCTTGCGCAAGCGAAGGTTGCGACGAACCGCACCGACTTTCGGGAAATCCGTGTGAAGGGCTATGATGAAATCGCCCAACTAGCGGCGTTTATCAATCAGATGATCGGAGAGCGAGTCAGAGGCGACGAGGCCCGTAATCGGCTAGTATCCGATGCAGCGCACGAGCTTCGTACGCCGGTCGCCATATTGCGAGGCCATATGGAAACGATGCTGGCGGGAGCTGAAGAGCTGAAGCGTGACAACCTCGTTCCACTGCTCGACGAGACGAAGCGGATGACGCGGTTGATTCAGGAGCTGCAGCAGCTTAATTTGGCGGAAGCCGGACGGCTGGCGATCGATCGTTCATGGATTCATTTTCGCGCTCTATTGAGCGAAGTCGTCGATATATTTTCGATGGAGGCCGAGGATAAGCGAATTGCTTTGGATTACGCCGAAGGAAACGATTGCGAAGTTTATTGCGATCCTTCCAGAGTCAAGCAGGTGCTGATTAACCTGATCGGCAACGCAATTCGCTATACGCCCGAACATGGTCGGGTGATGATTCGCTTTCAAAAAGAGTCGGACGGGCATATCCGCGTAGAAATTGAAGATAACGGAAGCGGAATTCCGCCGGATAAGCTTCCATATATTTTCCATAGGTTTTACCGCGTCGATGATTCGCGCAGCCGCTCTGACGGCGGTACGGGTCTTGGCCTCGCGATCGCCAAGCAATTTGTTGAAGCGCACGGAGGGCGGCTGAGTGTCAGCAGCGAGATGGGGCGCGGCACGGAATTTATGCTGAGGCTGCCGATATTTCCCGATGCTTGATCACGGGTATAGGTGCATGTTGGAAGGGAGAACAGTATGAATGGCACAGCAGCGCATATGAAAGTCAGCGATTTGTGGAAGGTCTACGGTACAGGGATCCATGCCGTTGAAGCGGTAAGAGGCGTATCCTTTGAGCTTGCAAGAGGTGAAATTGTAGCCATAATGGGACCTTCCGGCTGCGGGAAAACGTCGCTTCTCAATTGCCTGTCGGGGATAGACTCCGCAACCAAAGGCAGCGTGCTGCTTGAAGGCATGGATCCGCATCGGATGAAAGAACGCGAGCGAGACGCGTTCCGAGCGGAGTATACAGGGTTTATATTCCAATTCTATAATTTGGTGCCGATGCTTAGCGCTGCGGAAAATGTGGAGCTGCCGCTTCTATGTCGCGGCGTGCGACCTGAAATCGCAAGAGCGCGCGCCTTGGATGCACTGACACAGGTAGGCTTACGGGAACGGGAGCGTCACCGCCCCGCTGAGCTTTCCAGCGGGCAGCAGCAGAGAGTCGCATTGGCGAGGGCCATAGTCAACAAGCCGAAGGTTGTTTTCGCAGATGAGCCGACGGGAGCATTGGATAGTAAGACAACGGAGATGGTGATGGATCTGATCGATCATTTGAACCGTACGGAAGGAATTACGTTCGTTATCGTCACGCATAATCCGGATGTAGCCGGCTATGCGCACCGCACTCTGTTTATGGACAGCGGACATCTCATTTCGGAACGGCATTCGATGCGAAAAGGCGGGATATCCGATCGGGGGAGGAACAGTGACGGATGATGTACTTGCTGCTGAATATTCCGTTGATGCTGCTGATTCTCTATGCGTTGTTTATTGGAACACGCTATCCGCATATTCGCAGGATGGCGATTCGCAATCTGCTGCAGAACAAAACCGGCACAGTGCTTACCGTGTTGGGGCTTTCCGTCAGCATGGCGCTCATCATTATCCTATTAACGGCTAACTATTCGCTGGGAAGAAGCACGGATGATTATTTGAAATCTCATTTCGGGGCGATCGACTACGAGGTCCACGGGGTCAACCAGCGATCGCTGCAGCATTACTTTTTTAACGAGCAAGAAATGGAACAGCTCAAGCAAGCGACAGCCAGTCTTTCTAAAGTTCTTCCCATAGTTTCATATACCGTTTCCATGATTCATCATCAACATGGCGCGGACGACACTGCTTTTCCTAATGTTCTTGTTATGGGGGTGAATTTGTCTGACGCTATCCGCTTCGATCCCGATCTGCCCGCTGATCAATTATCGCAATCGCTCCCTGCTGACGGCGTAATATTATCCGCTTCGGCTGCCGTTAAGTTGAAAGCTAGAGCGGGAGACACCGTTCACATTGTAGATCTGCTTGATCGCGAGCATCCGTTTCGTGTGGAGCAAATCATCGAAGATACAGGATTGGTCGGGTATCGGGGTGTACAACGAGCGTATGCCACCGCAATTATAACTCTTGATTCAGCCAGAACGCTGTTCGGATTAGGCGATGGTACTTATATGAGTGCACTAGTTTCCGGTTATTCTCCTCCGCTGCCATGGGATACTGTTGCTGTGAAGCAGAATGATAGCCGTCAATTGTCCGATAGTACCACGTTTGTGACGTATCTTTTTGGGGTGGCGAGCGTGAACGCAGTGATAATGGGGGTTGTGCTTGTCCTGAATCTGTTCCGGCTGCTTTCTGAAGAACGCAGGCAGGAAACAGGCATTTTGCGGTCGATCGGGTTTAGCCGCGTCGATTTGAAGCGAATGCTCCGTCTCGAAGGGCTTATGCTCTGCATTGCGGCGGGAATGCTTGGCGTCATATCGGGAACGGGACTTGGTATGCTTTTGATGAATCGTATCGGTCAATTATTCGGTCAAAATCCGGAAGTCGAGCGAGTCCTTCATTATTATCCCGATGTTACCGTCGTAATGGCGGGATGTTCGATCGGGACGACGATCGTATATGCGTGTATTTGGTTTGTATCCAATAAAGCGTCTGGACTGCCGGTGACATCACTCCTGAGACCTGCTTTCATGTTATCAAAGCCACAGCATCTTTCCACGCGTTTCTACCTTTATAGCTTGTACGCTTGGTTTGTTATTGCATTGGCCGTTTCCATCGGAGTTATCGTGTCGATTCCGGCGCTGAGCCGGCAATTACTTGGCAACCTCGACAATCCTTATGGTATCGTCATCTCCATCCTGATTATCCCGCTTGTTGCCTTCGCTATGCCAAGATGGCTGGAATGGGGCTTTGAATGGATGCGTCCGGCTTTCCGGAGGGTACCTGCTGTTTACGGCATGCTGAGCATGACTATACGCAATGTGGCAGACAGCCCGGTCCGTTCGGGCTTCATGATCCTTATGTTTTGCTCCGTCTCCTGCTTTATTGGCTTTTCCGTCGTGATGTCAAGTTATCTTCAGGCTGTTGTGGATCAATCCGATCCCCGCCGAACAATAGGGGGGTATGATCTGTTTGCCTATCATTATTACTCTGTTGATAAACGCGTTATCCATTCAGAGGAGCTTGGCGGTATGTTATCGCGAAACGGCATTGACCCGGGGAAATTTCAATACGCTGCAGTTACGGAACTGCCTTGGAAAACGGGTAGAGGGCAGTATGGGGAAATCCAATATATGATCAACGGCATCGATCGAGCTTATGCGGAGACGAACCGGATGAAGCTGACGGAATTTGAACCGGGTTTTACGGGGGAACAGGACGTTTGGATGGAGACGGCGAATAATCCAAATGTGATTATTGTGTCATCCGATTCGCTTCGATTGTTCGGGAGCGGGACGAACCTGATCCGCTTGGGGGATCGGGTTGAACTGCAAGTCGCCGGTAAAACCGTGTCAAAGCGTATCATTGGAATCGCCAAAGAAGAAACCTCCGGGTACCCTTTCGCCTTCGGCATATGGATGAACCAGGCCGAAACCGTGCGTCTCGGTCAGGAAGAGAAACGGCTTCATTCCGCGCTTCTCTTCAGCTTCCCGACGGCCAAAGAAGCCAGAGATTTGCAGCCGCAATTGGAACGGGCTCTGGCCAAACATAACGCCGCTCCTGTATACAACATCGTCGATTCCGAGAACAATTATTATGTTTCGATGAATGTGCTCACAAGCTTTTTCCAAAATTTCAATGCGCTGGCTATGTGGATCGGTATCGTCGGGCTCGCCATCGTGCTGGTACGAATGTCCAAACAACGAAGGCATCAACTGGGGGTGCTCCGCGCCATCGGCATTCCGCCGAGGTGGCTCCATTATCATATTTGGACCGAAGCCGTCCTGGCGGGAGGGCTAGGGATTACCGCGGGCTTTATCATAGGCGCTGGCTTTTGTTATTTCATCATTCAGCCGGAGCAAGCTTTCGGAAACGATTTGCCTTCTATCACCATCCCATATGTACGGCTTTGCGCTGCGTTCGCGATTTCCGCACTGGTAGTGGCGCTATGTGCTTACGTAACGGCAATAAGAGTTTATCGCATACCGCCTGCGGATGCGACGAAGTATTTGCGATGAGATCATACATCATTTGAAATAGAAAACGTCCCGTTTCCACTTGTAAAATGGAACGGGACGTTCTTCGTCACTTGCCTTGAAATTAGCAGGAGGATTTCCCGCTAATCCCACGAATTCGCGAGCGATCCGCTCAACTCAGCTTACACAAGCCCCTAGCGCAGGTTCGCGCGTTTCAGCAGGCGCTGAATCGAACGGTTCGCTTCAGGGAGGACGATGTCCTTATCTACCGTCCGCATGATGCGGTTCTCCATGACGATCTTGCCGTTGATGATCGTCGTTTCGACATCGGCGCGTGTCGCAGAATACACGATGCGGGAGATCGGATCGACGTCGAAGGAAGGGTACACGTGGAAGTTGTTCAGGTCGAGGATCGCCAGATCGGCTTTCTTGCCGACTTCGAGGCTGCCGATCTCCTTCTCCATACCGACGGCTTTGGCGCCGCCGATCGTCGCCATACGGAACACCTTCCGCGCATCCATCGCGGTCGGGCCGTGCGCGGGCTTCTGGATCAGCGCTGCCAACCGCATCTCGTTAAACATATCGAGATTGTTGTTGCACGGCGCGCCGTCGGCGCCAAGGCTGACAGAAATGTCGAGCTCCAGCATTTCCGGCGTATCGGCGATCCCGGAGGCCAGCTTCAAGTTCGAGCCCGGGCAGTGGCTCACATGAACGCCGCGATCATGAATGATCCGCTTCTCTTCGTCATCGAGCCAGATGCAGTGAGCGAGAATGAGGCGCTCATTCGCCAAGCCGAGATGGTCAAGGTAGACGACGTTGCGCATCCCGGTTTCCGCCTGCACGATGGCAATCTCGCCTTGATTCTCGGAAGCGTGCGTGTGCACTTTTACATTATACTGTTCGGATAAGTTGCGTACTTCCCGCAGCAGCTCCTCGGTGCAGGAGATGACGAACCGCGGAGAGAACGCATACTGGATGCGGCCGCCGTCGTGTCCGTTCCACCTTTCCAACAAGTCAACGCTCTGCTGAAGCGACTCTGATGTTTTCTCCTGCAGGGGAACCGGCACTTCATCCCCTTTATCCATCATTACTTTGCCCGATAACGCGCGAATGCCGCTCTCTGCAATCGCTTGAAACGCGTGATCCGTGTGATGGACCGTTTCCATATCAACGATCGTCGTCGTGCCGCTTTGGATCAGCTCGCCAATGCCGAGCATCGCGGAATAATAGATAGACTCCTCGTCGTGCGACGCTTCCAGCGGCCAAATGCGCTTTTTCAGCCAGTCGAGCAGCTCCAGATCGTCACCTTTGCCGCGGAATAACGTTTGGCACAAATGAATATGCGTTTGAATAAAGCCGGGAATGATGGTGCGGCTCTTCGCATCAATAACTTTGTCAACTTGCGGAGGATTCAAATCAGGCCCTATTGCGGCGATCCGGTCGTTTTCGATGAAGATGTCGCCTGTGAGAATGTCCCCGTCTCCGTTCATCGTGATGATTTCTGCATGTTTGATTAACAAGTTTGCCATCGCGTGAAAACCTCCTGTTCCCTATTCCTTATTTTGTAATATGGCTCCCAGACATAAAAAAACTAGCTATGAAAAATATGCCGGAGACACATTTTTCGTAGCTAGAAATTTACGGTTTCTAAGTAGAGACCCTTAATCCAATCATTAAGGTTATACGAAAAGGTTGTATTCAATTCCCTTATAGGGTAAACGGAATGCGCGCATTTGTCAATCGGATGTTAGATTAACTAACATTCATTCCGGGTGATTATGCGTGCTGCTGCCCACGGAGAATGGAGTCGTGATGCCCTCATACATAAGATGCATCGTCATTCCTGCTGCTGCGTGCGTAAGATTGTGGCAGTGATCCATCCAAAGGCCGGGATTATTGGCGATGAAGGCCACCTCATAGGTATCGCCCGGTCTCACATCCAGCGTGTCTGACCACCACGGAGTTCCTGTGGATGGCTTGCCGTTATGCGAAAGCACGAGCACGTGATGACCGTGCAAATGCATGGGATGCTCTACGCTGCCCCGGTTTACGATCGTTGTTTTTACGAGATCGCCCTCTTTCACCATAAACATCGGCGTATTTGGAAATACCTCGCCATTCAGTGTATAGAGAAAATCGAAATTACCGTTATAGAAGCCCAGTTTATTATCTAAAATCATCGTAAACTCTCTCGTGAACTTGCTGTTCTCATCGAAAGGTGTTGCTGCCTTCTGTCCATAATGAAGCGCGTTGAATGGCACTGTTGCGGGGATAACAGGAATATCTCCTTGCCCGTCAGGCGTCATGAACACGCCAAGGTCTTGTTTGCCGCCAACGCTAAGAAACACAGGATGCTCCGGCATCACGAAGGTAATATCGTACCGTCCTCCTGTCGTTAATTCCAAGTGTGTGTTGGCAAGCACATCCGGTTTGTTCAGAGAGGTTCCATCGATAGCGGCAACTTCGAAATGAGTGCCGACCAAGGTGTACTTTTGCGTGACCCAATCGTCAGTATTAATAAGTCTCATGCGGACCGGAGTTCCCGGCGCGATGGTCATACGCTCCACAGTATCGGATGCGCCAAGGGCGAATCCGGCATTTTTCCAAACATGGGTGAGCACAGTAATATCTTTCTCTTGCAGCCGCGCAGGCTGCACGGATTGAGCTGGCTGTCCTTGCTCAGCTTGGCGTTCCGCTTGCACAGGTGCCGATACTTTCGGCTCTTTCGGCTCCACGATCAGTGCCCCGAACAAGCCCTTATTGACAGCTTCCTGCGAGACCTGATGCGAATGATACCAGAACGTTCCGACTTGCTCAGCGCGAAAACGGTATGTGTACGTTTCACCTGGCATGACGGCGTTCTGTGTTGCCCCGGCTACGCCATCCTCCGCATTGGGCACGTCCAGACCGTGCCAGTGCAAGGTCACGCCCTGTTCAATATCTTGATTGACCAGAGTAACTTCAACAAGCTCCCCTTCCTTCATGCGCAGCTCCGTCCCAGGAATCTGACCGTTGTATGTCCAAGCATCTACCATTTTGCCGGAACTCAGCTGCACGGTCTGCTTTTGCGCCGTTAGCGTGAACTGACGATCCGGCGTCCCCGTGCGCGGTCCGGTCAGATCGGTCACGGATACGAGCTTGGCTTTTGATCCGGTCGTGGTATTCATGCCGCCAACGCTCATGTGATGCTGATGAGTAGACATGTCAGCGGTTGATGTCCCATTGCCGTATTCGGCGACACCGCTTGCCATATTCAGTTCAGCAGGCAGATGACTATTCTTCATGCCATAATCGATTAGAAAAGCAATGGCTGCAGCGCAAACGGCCAGCACGCCTGTCATTGTCAGGGCGCGTTTCCATAGAGCCGGTACCGTGTATACCTCTAATTTGCCGATTTGCTTGCAGCGAAGCGCGTGCCTCCACCATAAACCGGCAGAAGCCGCCAGGAACAAAGCTGCCGGTACGGCAATTGCGATCCACTGAAATGGAATCGGCGGCACTAAAGCGAAATACAAGGCCGTTAACGCGCCTAATGCCATGATTTGAAAAGGAACAACAAGACCGGGTTCAGCGGCTTTTTGATAAACCGAAGCATCTAATGAAGATGCCTCTATATCGGCCGGATCCGCCTGTGAGCCGGTCATTTTGCGCAATTTCCACAGCTTTGGAACCGCCATTAACCAAATACCTGCGATCGGCAATAAGACTAATGGCGCATGAATGAACAAACGGTCTTGCCAGAATAACGGATCGAAGGACTGCTGCATCCAAAAAGCAACACCGCCAATCGCCGCGGCCGGTACGGCCAGAAACCACGACCAGAAGAGCAGCTTACTCGCTTTGCGATGCATGCGTTCACGGTTCCGGCTATAGAGCAAACGCGATGCCTTCACCCCGGCGATCCACGAAAAAATACATAGAAACAATAAGAGCACCAGCTCTATTTGAACAAATACGGTGTACAAAATAAACCCTCCTAAGAAATCGATGCCCTCATTGTACGATCGATGTCGAACCGAGCAAACCGTCTTGAGACTAAGAGGGCACCTAGACTTAAGTTGGGGATGCATCAACGCGTTAATGATCCAGGTGAGAGAAGCGAATCAGCTTTATCAAGCAGGAAAAAAGGTGGTAGATTAGCTGAACAAGAAATATAGTAAAGGGAAAAATTAACAGGCGGCATATATTTAATTCAGGAGGTAGCTTTTGTGAAAAGGAAATCTATCAATTTTATTGCTGTATCATTCGTTTTGATCCTTATTAATTTATTTATTAGCCGCGACTCTTTTGCTTGGGATTTATTCACAATATCCAAAATCCTGATTCCGGCTTTCATCATAGCTTTTATCGCAAGCTGGATTATGGGAAGAAAAACGTAAGTAAAATGTGATAAAGTAATTTTACAGAAAAGGTTAAAGGTAAGGGGAGAACAGCGTTGCGATGTCAACTAAGCAGAGCAGTTGTGCATTACGAATCTATAGGAGAAGGCCGCCCGATCGTGATCTTACACGCGCTTGCTTTTGATCTTAGGTCTATGAAGGCGTGGCTGGAACCGTTGTTTGAACGGCAACCCGGGTGGCGGCGCATTTATGTGGACATCCCTGGTATGGGGCAATCCCCGGCCGAGTCATGGATGAAAAGTTCCGATGATTTGCTGGAGGTGATGCTCGATTTCGTAGAAACGATCGTGCCTGATCAATCTTATACGCTTGCCGGCATGTCCTACGGCTCTTTGCTTGCCAGAGGGCTGCTGCACCATCATCGGGACCGGGTAAACGGCATCCTGCTCATTGCCCCTCCTTTGAACCAACGGGAAGGCGAGCGGAATTTACCTGATATAATCGTTCTGGAGCGTGACGAAGGGCTGCTTGCCGAATTGTCCGAGGAACCGCGAGGCTCCTTCGAAACGTTGGCTGTATGGCATAATCGCGAGAACTGGGAGAAGTTCGAACGAGAGATATGGCCAGGCCGCGAGCAATGCGATCGCCAATTCCTTTCAGGAACATTTCGTGAGCGGCGATATCCGCTTTCTACTGATATTGATCATCCGGAGCGCCCGTTTGTGATCCCGACACTCATCCTCACAGGCAAACAGGATGCGATTTGCGGCTACCAGGATTCGTGGCAAACGCTGATGGGTTTGTTCCCTCGAGCGACATTTGCCGTCTTGGATGGAACCGGCCATCTGCTCCCTATGGAGCAGCCGAAAATGTTCCAAGCTCTTGCACTGGATTGGCTGGAACGTGTGGATAAACAGTAACCGCTTACTCATCCACAGGGACTGAGCGTTATTGCATTCATTTTCCTGTGGATTAAGTTTGCGTTTTCAATGCCGATGTGGTAAGATAAACTCAATCGACAAAGAACCTGAATTCACATATTGTAAAGGGTTGACATTTGTGTGATGGAACCTTGTGCAATGTGTGAATTTTTTTCTTTTGAAGAATAATAAACATGTTAATAATTTTTTGGAGGTATTTTCTATGCAAACAGGTACAGTTAAATGGTTTAACGCAGAAAAAGGTTTCGGTTTCATCGAAGTTGAAGGCGGAAACGATGTATTCGTACACTTCAGCGCAATCCAAGGCGACGGTTTCAAAACTTTGGACGAAGGCCAACGCGTTGAGTTCAACGTAGTTCAAGGCAACCGCGGTCCACAAGCAGAAAACGTTGTAAAACTGTAAGATCATTAAAAAAACTGCCCTTAACAAGTGTAAGGGCAGTTTTTTTCAATTCAAGGAGGGCTATCATGTATTCCAGAAAAAAGTCGCTTGAAGAGATGCCTCTAGAAAATGTGACGATATGGTCTTGTGAACAAGAAGGCTGTAAAGGCTGGATGCGGGATAATTTTGCATTCGAATATGTACCGACTTGCCATCTTTGTCAGTCAGCCATGGTTCGAAGTACCAAGCTGCTTCCTGTCGTAAATAACACCAACGATCAAAAAACGCTAAAAAAAGGCGTGCAAATATAGGCACATAAAAAAAAGTAGAAAACCATACAATCCGGATACGCTACGTTTCCGGGTTGTATGGTTTTTTTGTTGGACCGGTTTGTTTGGGAAGATGACCAAATTTTCACGGGGACAAAGATAAGACCAGGGACAGGTCAAGAAATAGTAAATAGTATGTTATGATAAAGCCATAATCAAGCTGATCGCTTTCATGGGAAGGGGAGTATGTCTGAATGAAACCGCGAATGCGTCACGAGCGCCGCCTTTCGCTACTGTACTCACCGAAATATTGGCTTTTTCTCACGTTATTCTGCTTACTGACTGCAAGTATCGTTGTGTACTTAGGAAAACAGCAATTGGCGTCGGCTCCGTCTCTTGAACAGAAGAACGAGCAGTTTGCGGCCGCCAAGCAGACCGCGGCGCCTGTCCTTCGGAATGCGCTCGATTTTCATATGACCGACTTCGAACAGGGCTGGTTGCGCTATACAGACGGTATGATGAAGACGGAGGATGGTGGCGTGCATTGGCAGGAGACGGAGGCAAGTGTACCAAGCGAGCCTGCTCCGGGCAATGAAGCTGCAGATGCAGCGGTACTTGGATTGGTGGACCTTAGCAAGTATCAGCAGCTATCTAATCTGACGTTCGGATCCAAAGTGTATGCCATTAAAAAGATACAATTTCTAACGGACCGGATCGGATGGGCACTCGTGGAAGAGCCCGAGGAGCTTAAGATTCCGTTGCTGGTGACGGCAGATGGAGGGCAAACCTGGAGCGATGAGGTTACATCAGCGATTCGGGGGGCGATGCTCGAGGAGAAAGCGCGGCTTCAACAGCTGAAGAAAGAAGCTGCGTTATATCCATCCGCCGATATCGCCAAAGCATCGATCCGCGCGGAATGGACGGTCCTGCCGGATACGTCAGCTCCCGGAGATGTCGTGCTCGTTCGTCATAATAAGCCGGGAAAAATAGAGTGGCTGGGTAAAACGTATACCTTGCAGCCCTTCGGGTCGGGCTACTTTACGTATTTGCCCATCACTATGCAGGCCAAGCCCGGGAAATATCCGATCGGCGATCAAACGCTGACCATTCAGGCCAAGAAATTTGATACGCAGTATTTAAAAGTGACGCAGCAAATGGAAAGCATGAGGCAAGATACAGCGCGTATCCAAGCCGATCAGAAGAAAATCAATCTGGCGCGCAGCAAGTCGGAGCCGGAGTTTCTGTTCAGCGGACCGTTTGTGCAGCCGGTCGAAGGGGTTTTGACTACGCCGTATGGGTATACCCGTTATGTAAACGGAAAATACGACAGCGCGCATATGGCCATTGATCTGGCCGCCAAGGAAGGTACCCCGATCAAGGCGACGAACGACGGCGTTGTCGCGCTGGCCGACAGCCTGTACTTGACCGGAAATGCCATCTATATCGACCATGGGATGGGGCTTTTTTCGCAGTATGCTCATTTGTCGGAGCTGCGCGTGAAAACAGGAGATAAGGTCAAGCAGGGCGATATCATTGGCCTTGTGGGCACGACCGGATTCTCAACGGGACCGCATTTGCACTTCGCCTTTTGGGCGCATAATGTGCAGGTCAATCCGGACCTCTTTTTCAATACGACACCGTTTCAGTGGCTGAAGGCCAAGGAATAAGGGAAAGGACACTCTCTCCGATCGGAGCGGGTGTCCTTTTTTCGTTTCATTTTAACGTTGAAATGCGGTCGTAGGTATCCATATCGCAAATGACGAATAACCGCGCTCCCTCCGGGATGGGCTGATCCAGCTTGCGGTTAATGTTCAGTTGGTCGCCGTCGGAAATGAGGGTTGCACCCTCTTTGAGTAGATCGTGAAACGCATCGCCGTAAGTGTTCCATGCCTTTCGTTTGCTGAGTACATACAAATTGTCGCCGAACTCCCTAGTAAGGAGCTGCGATACGATTCGGGAGGAGCCGGGATAAAAAGCCGCGCGGACCGCCAGCTGGGAAATAGTCTCCGAGCCAAGGATGAATTCATTGACTTTAACATGCATGAAGTTCTGCATATTGGCCCGGTCTTTGATTTCCACGATTGTATGCACATGGTTATAATTCCGTTCAATCGTCGTTGCGACGAGCAACGTTTTGCCATCGACGAAGGATGGATCGCGCAGCATCGCCTGATCTTGCGTAATCTCGTTGGCGAAAATGAATACGGAGCGTGCCTTGGCCATATTGGCCATCTCCAAAGTCTCTGCGGCTATGGGGTTGCCCTGGATGTAATGTACGCGGCTATGGATGATTGGCGTTTTCTCCAGGGTATCAATCAGAACGATTTCCACTTTGGGGTCTGTGCCCAGAATTTCTTGAATGGCGAGCTCGGCATTCTTGCTCCAATCGATGATGACAAAATGCTGTTCTCCTTGATATTTCAATTTGCCCGCCTCCTTGCGTTGTCTATATACGAATAAAGAGTCGATGACTTTGCTAATCGTAACGGAGATTAATCCGATGCCGAATATATAGAGGAAAATGCCCAGCCATTTGCCGGAAACCGTTTTTGGTGTGAAATCGCCGTAACCGGTCGTGGTTACGGTCGTCATTACCCACCAAAAGCCGTTGAAAAAGCTGCCGAAGTTATCCGGCTCGAGCCAATAAGCGGCAATAGAGGATATCATAATGAGCACGAAGGCTGAGATGAAAATAAATTTGTTGTTCAATCGCAGCAGCTTAAGCAATATCTGGGTGAGAAAGATCATGGCAGCTTTCCCTTCTCGATAGTAATATTTCCCATACCGGACTATTGTAGCATATCTTGGCTTGGCTTAGAAAAGAAAGCCGCATTCGGCTTCTTTCATTTTTTTACAATGGTGCCCATAGCGGCCATCGAGTTTTCTATGGCTTGAGTGATATCGCCGATCAATCGGTCGATGAATTCAAACTCAGCATCCGTGTATTTATTAATGAACTCTTGGAAAAATTTCTCCGCATATAGATGGTATTGTTCGTGAACTTCGTATACGACTCGACCTTCAGGCGTCAGCCGGAATTGAACTTCCTTACGATTCCCGCTCATGGCGAACTTCTCAATCCATCCGCGATCCAGCAGTTTGGCGCTGATTTTAGTGATGGCGTCTTTGGTCATGCCCATTTTCTCGGCAAGCCGGGTCACGCTGATCGTTTCGTGATTGCCGATTTGCTCAATGACATGTGTTTCGGAAATGGTGAGATCGCCGGACAAATTTTTGATCCCATATTGACGGGCGACAGCGATAAAAATGTCTTTCTCTCTTTTTTCATGTTCTTCATAAAGCTGTACCATTTTCTGTACTTTGCCGAATAAAGGGGCAATTTTAGAGTGATTATTCATCGTAAGGTTCCTCCGGAGGAGCGCAGATAAGAGATTCCTTAAATGTACCACTCGAAAAGCATCCGTATCAATATGAGGCAATAAAATAACGCGAATTGGAAAGAAAAGCAAGGCCATATTTCTTTTTCATGTATGATCATGCTACAATAAGGAACAAATGTTCTTGGGCGGAGAAAAACATGACGGATACCATTCATATTTCGGTGCGCTCCCTCGTGGAGTATGTGCATCGCAGCGGCAGTATTGATGCCGGATTTCGGACGAGTACGACGCTGACCGAGGGCACGAAAGCGCACCAGAAGGTACAAAAACAATACAGTGAACAAGACCAACGCGAGGTATATGTTTCTGCGGAAGTTACACATCAGGAACTTGTTTTTGTCATTGATGGAAGATGCGATGGGCTTCTATTGGATGAGGATATGGGCGTAGTGACAGTAGATGAAATTAAGTCGACCTCATCGGACATTGAACTGATAACGGAGGATTCTTATCCGGTGCACTGGGCGCAGGCCAAATGCTATGCCTACATGGTAGCCAAGGATAAAGGATTAGACCGCATGCGCGTACAACTGACCTATATGCAGGTGGAGACGGAGGAAACGAAACGATTCGCCGAAGAGGTATCGTATGAGGAGCTTGAACGGTTCGTGTTTGATGTGGTGGAACGGTTTTACCCGTATGCCCACGCGAGAAAAGAACATGAACGGCGAAGAAATGAGAGCATCAAGGAGCTGCCGTTCCCATTCGAAGCATACCGCGAAGGCCAGCGCAAGCTTGCGGGGGCGGTGTATAAAACGATTGCAGATGGGCATAAATTGTTCGCCAAGGCGCCAACGGGCATCGGGAAGACGATGTCGACGCTCTATCCCTCGGTCAAAGCAATCGGAGAGGGCTTGCTTCAGCGCATTTTTTATTTGACGGCGAAGACGATCACTCGCACGGCAGCGGAAGAAGCCTATGCCATTCTGGGCGCCAAAGGGTTGCATTTGCATACGGTGACCATTACAGCGAAGGAGAAGGTGTGTTTTAAGGAGGAGGTGCGCTGCTCCAGGGAACATTGTGAATTTGCCGACGGCTACTACGACCGGATCAATGAAGCCGTGCTCGACCTGCTCCGGCATGAGACGGCGATGACCAGACCGGTGATTGAGTCGTATGCGCGGAAGCATCGTGTATGTCCCTTCGAATTCTCGCTGGATGTCGCCTATGCTGCGGATGCGGTCATTTGCGACTATAACTATGTCTTCGATCCGCGCGTCAGCTTGAAGCGGTTGTTCGAGGAGCAAAAGCGGCAGACCGCTTTACTCGTGGATGAGGCGCACAATCTGGTGGATCGGGCTCGGGAGATGTATTCGAGCGCGCTGAATAAATCCGATTATCTCGCTTTACAGCGAGAATTTAAGGGCGTTCACGCTCAGCTGCACGATGCGGCGAAGGCGGTTAACCAGCACCTGATCACGGTGCGTAAACGGATCGGCGAGCGAGAAATGGAAACCTGGCAGGAGCTGCCGGAGACGCTGATCGCGCTGCTGGAGTCGTTCATTTCCCAGGCGGAGCGGGAACTTGTGGCGACGCGCTTGGGCACGCCGAGTCCGCTGCTGCTGGACACGTACTTCAGCGCGCAAAATTTTGTCCGTATCGCGAAGCTGTATGATGAGCGGTATGTGACCTTTACCGCGTGCGAGAAGAGCGAGGTCACCGTCAAGCTGTTCTGCCTCGACCCCTCCCATCTGCTGCAGCAGATGGGAAAGGGGTACCGGGCGCACGTGTTTTTCTCGGCGACGCTATCGCCGCTGTCCTATTTCATGGACGCGTTAGGCGCAGGTGAAAACGACTATTCCGTCTCCGTACCGTCACCGTTCTCCAAAGAGCAGCTGGATGTGCGGATCCAGCCCCTATCCACGCGCTACCAGGACCGGGAGCGCAGCCGGGAGCCGATTGCACGGACGCTCTACGAGCTGATGGCAACACGACCGGGTAATTATTTGGTGTTCTTTCCGTCATATGCCTATATGAGCAGTGTGTATGAGGCTTTTACGGATATGGTCGTGGGAAACCCGGACATGAGTCGGCTGCGCCTTCTCGTGCAGCAAGCCCAGATGTCCGAGGAGGAGCGGGAACAGTATCTGGCCCAGTTTGAAGCTGATCGCGAGGATACGCTCGTCGGCTTTGCCGTCATGGGCGGTATCTTCTCCGAGGGTATCGATCTCGTCGGAGACCGGCTCACGGGAGTCGCCGTTGTCGGCGTCGGCCTGCCGCAGCTCGGACCGGAGCGCAACATCATCAAAGCATACATGGACCGCATTGGTAAAAATGGCTACGAGTACGCTTACGTCTTCCCCGGCATGAATAAAGTGCAGCAGGCGGGGGGCCGATTGATCCGCTCCGAATCGGATCGCGGCGTGCTGCTGCTCATCGACGACCGCTACTTGCAGCCGTTGTATCAGCGCTTGCTGCCGGAGGAGTGGCGGGATTACACGGTGCTGCCTTCGCACCGGTAAGTGGTTACTTCAACCACTCAAGCAATTCGATCCGATTTCCGAAAGGATCATCGACGAAGAATCGTACTGCGCCTTCCAGCGCGTCGTCATCTTTGACCTTGACGCCATACTGCTCCAGGCGAGCCCGCAGCCCAGCTAAGCCTTGTACTTCGAATGCCGGATGGGCTTTTTTGGCTGCGTGGAAATCGTCCTGCATGCCGATATGAACCTGGTGGCGTCCGCACTGAAACCATACACCGCCACGGGCTTGCAGCTTTTCAGGCTTGGCAATTTCGGTCATCCCAAGAATTCCCTCATAAAACTTTCTTGCCTGCTCCTCACAACCTTGCGGTGCAGCCAACTGCACGTGATCGATCCCTACAAAGTGATAGCTCATTTTTCGGCACTCCTCTTCATGTTATTGATTGTTCCACATGGGTTGTTCCATTGTATGAAATATAGTTTCATTTTTTGTTGTTCTCACCCCATTGTAACTCTTCCGTGACAACAACGCCAGCCTCTTCCTTGGAGTATGCTTGCGTTTAGCGGCCTCCTGGCGTATGGGGCTTTTTTTCATGTGGAAAACATAAAAAACAGAGAAATTCAGAGAATATAGAAGAAAACAATGCGTATAAACGCTTTCATAGAACGATTCGAGCCTGAAAAACTTTCAATTGCCCCGTATAATCAAGAAAGCGAATATCGGCCCCGACAATCCTGAGAGTGGAGTGTCACAACCAACTTTATAAGGAGAGATGACTTTGCTGTTGCAGTGGTTTCAACAAGGTTTCTTTGGTAATGTCCGCAAAGATGTATTGTCGGGCTTAACCGTAGCTTTTGCGCTAATTCCGGAGGCGATTGCCTTTTCGATTATGGCCGGTGTGGATCCGATGGTGGGATTATATGCCTCTTTTATCATTGCCGTTACGATATCTTTTGCAGGGGGCAGGCCCGGCATGATCTCCGCCGCGACAGGGGCTATGGCTTCCCTGATGGGGCCTTTAGTTGCCAGTTATGGGATCGAATACTTATATGCAGCCAGCATTTTGACGGGCATTTTACAATGGGTGATGGGTGCCCTCAAGTTCGGAAGGTTCATTACATTTGTTCCGCATTCGGTGATTGTCGGCTTTGTGAATGCGCTCGCTCTTATTATTTTTATGGCGCAGCTGCCTAGCTTTGCAGGTGAATCTTGGATCATGTATGTACTGGTTGCGGCCACACTGCTTATTATCTATGGTCTACCGCGTTTGACTAAAGCGGTGCCGTCCGCCTTGGTTGCCATTATTGTCGTCACCATTGTGACGGTCACCCTTCATATCGATGTGCGCACAGTTGGAGATATGGGGACGATTAAGCAGGCGCTGCCGCTTTTTCACGTACCTCAAATTCATCTGTCTTGGAGCATGCTGATGAGCATTCTGCCATTCTCGCTGGCTCTGGCTGTTGTCGGCATGACTGAATCGCTGCTGACAGCGACCATCGTTGATGAAATGACGGAAACCAAGAGTGACAAAAACCGTGAAGTACGCGGTCAAGGTATCGCGAACATCATTACGGGATTCTTCGGAGGCATGGCCGGCTGTGCGATGATCGGACAAACGGTGATCAATGTGAAGTCAGGCGGAAGAACGCGGCTCT
Source organism: Paenibacillus sedimenti (assembly GCF_014534655.1). GTDB lineage: Bacteria > Bacillota > Bacilli > Paenibacillales > NBRC-103111 > Paenibacillus_E > Paenibacillus_E sedimenti. Next base: position 214,727 of record NZ_JACVVD010000006.1, on the reverse strand, counting down.
CGATGCTCGTAGCCGGTGTGTTCTTACTTTTCCTGATTCTTGTATTGGCTCCCGTCGTTCGGCAAATCCCAATGGCCGCGCTAGTTGGCGTCATGTTCATGGTATCGATCGGCACCTTTGACTGGAACTCGCTTCGCACGCTGCATAGGATACCCCGCGGCGATGCGGTGGTGATGGTACTGACGGTCATCATTGTAGTGGCAACGTCAGATTTGGCGATAGGCGTTGTCTCCGGGGTCATTTTGAGTGCGTTGAATTTTGGCTGGAAAATGGCTAAAATACGGGCGACCTCGCACCTGAACAGTGCGGATCACAAGGTGTATGAAATATCCGGGCAGCTATTCTTCGGGACGATGAGCCATTTTGTAGACATCTTTGAGGCTCAGCAGGATCCTGAGCATGTCGTGATTGACTTCCGCGCTTCGCACGTCTGGGATCAATCTGCCGTCACGGCAATTACCAAGGTCATTCATAAATATAAGCAGCTCGGCAAAACAGTCACGATTACGGGGCTCAATCACGAAAGTCAGCATCTGATCAACAAAGTGGGCTTAATTTCCACATCATCGCATTAAAAAAACAAGCTGTCCTCTTCATGGGGGCAGCTTTCTCATGTTGAACATCTTTCTATTGCATGATAGTGTGCTAGAATCGGAATTCACCGAAGAAACCGGGAATGTTGTAAAAAGATCCTGGATTGATATAAATATTTGATAAATTTTTTCGAAAAAAACACAATTTTTAGTCGAATTTTGTTATGATATAGAAGAATAACCCATTCAACGCCTCGTCATACAGCTCCTAAATTTATAAGTCGTTCATTTCAATGTCCATTTCTGTCAATCAAGCTCACTTAGAGTAACATAAGAAAGTAGGGATTTATTCTATGAAACCGCATAAGTTTCGTCTATTTGCCATTTTATTATCGGCTATTTTGTTGTTGAGTCCATGGACTCTGGTTAAAGAAGTATCGGCTGATGAGTTACCAGGCTTCAGAATCTTTTCGCCTATATCCACTCTCATTACACATGATATGAAGCCGGATATTTTTCTGTATGCGCCGGAAGGAGCAACGGTCAGGATTTATGAAGCGAATGAGGAAGAGAATGAGCTGATCGGGAAGGCGATCGGAGCAGGGGATACACTAGCTCGTGTTCAATTTGACGGTCCCTTGAGTAAAGGCGTACATAGTTTAATAGCTGAGTTACCTGATTTTGGTTCTATTAACCTTCCTTTGATTATTATCGATCCTAGTGATTCTTTTGACATCAGGGATGTTGCTGAGTACTCGTTTGACCCGATGATGGATAGTTGGGATTTTACAGATTCGGAGGAAACGGAAGTAGGAAATCTCCGTTTGAGCAACTTGAATTTCCTGCTTCATAGCATTGAGCCCAAGTCTAATAAACAAAAGTTTATCATTGGCCAAGTGACCGACAGAGAAACGCAAGAGCCGGTTTCCGATGCGGAAGTAAAATTCCGGGTAGGTGATAACATTCGTTTAGGAGAAGTAGCTGCGAAAACCGTGACGAACTCGAACGGTATGTACAAAGTTGATTTAATTGAGGATACATATACCATGGAGATTAATCGAAAGGGTTATGCGCCTGCCTTTATCACGAAAGTTTTAGTGCCTGGCGAAGATGCGAATGTTGCGAATAAATTAGAGATTGCACCTATTCCAGAAATAGGTGACATCAGAATTGAACTTAGTTGGGGCGCTCAACCAAGGGATTTGGATTCACATTTGATAGGCGCCAAGCCGGATAGAAAACCGTTTCATGTCTACTATGGAAATGACACTTATGAGTATAAAGATCTCCAATACGCCCATTTAGACGAGGATATTACACACGGGGGAGGCTTGGAAAAGACCATATTGTCAACTGTCTCCCAACAAGTCTATGGACCCTATAAATTTTATGTGAATAATTACTCCGGTGATGCGAATCTCGCAGGTGCGGGAGTTACGGTTAATGTGTACAAGGAGAATTCAAGTGGATTTGCGCAAATTCTAGGACCGATTGTCGTTCCAAATACCGGTAATAATGAACCGTACTGGCATGTCTTTGACCTGACTTTTGAAGCCGGCGTTCCGAATTTTGTTGTTAAGAATGAGCTGACAAATGAAGAACCGATCTATATGCCTGAAGTGGAGAGCCCGGCTGGAGGTAGGTTATTACAAGCTGCAATTACTGGAGGCAGTGTCGATAATAATGTGGTCACTTTGGTTTTGGATAACTCTATAGCAGAACTTCTGACGATCGAAGATTTCGAGGTTACAGCTACAATGGCAGGGGTAGCTTATAAAGTAACGGGATTAGAATACTCCTACGTTAAAATCGGGGACGTATACGTGCCGGAAATTCGTTTCGCTCCAATGCCTGGTGATACATTTGATATACACATTGCACCCGCAAGAAATTCCCAGTATTTGGAAGGAAGTCCGACGCTAACAATTGAAGTTCGGTAACAAGCAAAAGCCTGGCGCGCATCCATCGTAAATGGGGGGCGTCGGGCTTTTCTTTTACTGAATGACGGTATCTTTAGGATTAATCATCAGGACTTGCCTACGTTTGAGGCGTACAAGAACAAAGGTCGCAAATAAAGCATATCGGTGACGCAAATGATGAGCAATCGTTTCGTTTCAGGCTCCGAGCGCAATAAAAGTCCATAAATCTCTAACAATATTCGTTGTATATGGACTTTTAATCGTTAATCGCATTAAAGGTTAGGGTTTAGTTCTCGCGCAGCGCGCGAGTCTGTTCAACCCCCGGCCCGATCCATCCAGTTTATATTCCGTTTAAAATAGATGTGTATGATGCAGGGGTAAGGTCATTCACAGAGAACGGACGGGAGTCCGATCGGGTAAAGGAGAGAAACAGATGGCAACAACGACTTCATCAGAGCATTCGGGTAAGAGCAATTGGCGCGCGTTCGTCCGCCTGCTCATTCAGGCGAATCCGCCCAAGCTCGTATTAAGCATAGCGCTGGGATTAAGTATCATTTCTACACTGGTGGGCTTGGTAATTCCGCTTTTCACCAAAAACGTCGTCGACAGCTTCTCGATCAGCTCGCTGAGCTGGGCGCAGATTAGCGGGATGGCTATCGCTTTTGTGGCACAGGCTATTGCCTCAGGGATCTCGGTTTACCTGCTTAACTACGCGGGACAGCGGGTTGTGGCGGGCATACGCGACCGCTTGTGGAAGAAGCTGCTGGTTCTTCCCGTGGGTTATTACGATAACAACCAGACGGGCGACACCATTTCCCGCATGACGAATGACACTGCCATCATTAAAGGCCTCATTACCGAGCACATGGCTGGTTTTATAACCGGCATCATTGCGATCATAGGATCGATCGGCGTTCTGCTCTACATGGATTGGAAAATGACGCTCATCATGTTCAGCGTATTCCCGCTGGCCTTTGTCATCCTTTTCCCGCTGGGCAGACAAATGTACAAAGTATCCAAGGGCCTGCAAGCCGAGACGGCCAGCTTCACCTCCGTGCTGAATCGGGTACTGTCCGAAATTCGTCTGGTCAAAGCCGCTAACGCCGAGCCGGTCGAGTATAACGCGGGAAGCTCAGGCATTCAGAAGCTGTTCCAATTCGGGTTAAAAGAAGGCCGCATCCAGGCGATGATGGCGCCGTTGATTTCTTTTGTGATGCTGATGCTGCTCGTCGTGCTCTTCGGCTATGGCGGCATGCGCGTGTCTTCCGGCGCGATTACGGCGGGCCAACTGGTCGCTTTCATGCTGTACTTGTTCCAGATCGTCCTGCCGATTACGCAGATCACGCAATTTTTCAATCAAGTGCAAAAAACGATGGGGGCGACCGATACCATCCTCAAAGTGCTGGATTACGAAGAGGAGAACCCGCATGCGGGGGAGACGCTCCAAAACGCATCGCAGTCCCTGCATCTTGAAGGCGTCACGTTCAGCTACAAAGAAGGGGAGCCGGTCCTGAAAAACGTCAGCTTCACGATGGAAGCGGGCAAAGTAACGGCCATTGTCGGCCCGAGCGGCAGCGGCAAAACGACGATGTTCTCGCTCTTGGAGCGGTTCTACGCGCCGCAGAACGGTTCGATCAAGCTGGGCCAAGATCCGATAGAGCGATTCTCGCTCGTGTCCTGGCGCAGCCAGATCGGCTACGTTTCACAGGAAAGTCCGCTCATTGCCGGAACGATACGCGATAATATTTGCTACGGCATGCAGCGCGAAGTCACGCAGGAAGAGCTGCAGCGCGCATCCCAAATGGCCTATGCGGATGCATTTATTGAGGAGCTGCCGGATAAGTACGACACCGAGGTCGGAGAGCGCGGCATCAAGCTGTCCGGCGGACAGCGTCAGCGGATTGCGATCGCTCGTGCACTGCTGCGTAATCCGAAGATCCTCATGCTGGACGAAGCAACCTCCAGTCTCGACAGCAAGTCCGAGGTCGTGGTGCAGCAGGCACTGCAAAATTTGATGCAGGGGCGCACAACGCTAGTCATCGCGCATCGTCTGTCTACGGTTGTAGATGCCGATCAGATCATTTTTCTAGACAAAGGGAAAGTGACAGGAAGTGGTACGCATCAGGAACTGCTGGAGACTCACGACATGTACCGGGAGTTCGCCGCTCAACAACTGCAGATTCAAGATCAGCAGTTCCAAACGATCGAACCGCAGGCGATGAAGCAAATCCGCCTTGCCTCACACTCCGAAGTACGCGCTTAACGCATAATGGCATTTCAATCCTGGCATTCCAAGGGTTGGAATGCCATTTTGTTTGCGGAATCGAAATCCCCCGATACGGTTGTGCAATAATCTGTTTATTAGTATTTGTAAAGGAGGAGGAAGTCGCTGCGTCGAATATAGTTGTAATGTAAATTTGGGGGGTGAGGATCTGATTCTGCATGTAAAACGTTGGGTTTGGCTAACTTGCTTGGGGCTATCGGTGCTTTTGACCATGCTGATCGGCTTTTATATGCCGCGGGAAGGGTCCTTCACCGTAGCTGGCTTGACGATGGCGGTTTGGCTGCTCACCATCGGACTGCTGTACGGGATTTATCAACGCATCTTGAAGAAATTGGCTTTCAAACAAAATATGATGTCCTGGATGGTTAATCAGATTCCGGGCGGTTTTCTTTCCACCGATGTTCAAGGCCGAATCGTCTTCATCAATGAAGGAGGACGTCAAATCATCCAATCGGTGCAGCAAAGCGATAAGGAGATCATGGGGATGGACTTGCGAGCAGCGTTCGGTTGCTGCTCTGGCGATGAGGACTGCCCCCTTTGGAATTCCCTCAAATACGGTCAAATCTTTCATAAAGTACGTGTTCCTGTCGGAGACCGTACGATCCTTTTGGACAGCACGCCCATAGTGGACCCGATCACACATCAAATTGTAGGGTTAACCGCCTATTTTCAAGACATTTCCGAAGAAGAGCGGCTGGACAGAAGGCTTCGAAAATTGACATCAGAAGCTGTAGAATATGCCAAAGATCTGCAAACGCTGCTCAATTTTCTGCCGATTTCGGTCATATCCGTAGATCAACACGGTCGCATTGTCCACTTCAACGAGATGTCGATGACGTACATTCCGCAGCTAAAGCGGGATGATATTATCGGTCAAAGCTTGAAGAATTTCATGGAGCAAATTGGTGTGAACTATGAAAAGACCGTTCTTTCGAAAGCTTTGAACGGCATAAGGACTGTAGGGAGCTATTCCTTGTATGACGGAAAATCTTTTCTAAGCTATGCCTACCCGATTGAAAAAAATGGGGAAATTTTGGGAGCCGTAGGGATTTATCAGGAAATTACGGAAATGGAGCAGTTAAAGGATGATCTTAGTCAGATGGAGCGGCTCTCTCTGGTCGGTCAAATGGCGGCGAGCATAACCCACGAAATTCGGAATCCGATGGCGGTGATCAAAGGATTCATCCAGCTGATCAAAGAGCGCACGGGCCCAGAGCTGCAAGAGTACTTCGTACTTATACTGGAGGAACTGAATCGGGCGAATGAAATCATTAATGATTTCCTGTCGCTGGCGCAAAATCGTAATGTCCCCATGGAAAGTGTGGAATTGAATGCCATCGTGAGGTCGCTGCATCCCATCATACAAGCCGATGCCAACATGCGCGGCGCTCAAGTCGAGCTTCTGCTTCAACCGGACCTGTCTCCTATGCTCCTCAATGAGAAGGAGATCAAGCAGTTAATTCTCAATCTGGTGCGTAATGGCCTTGAAGCGATGAATGGCAGTGGAGTGATTAAGATCGAAACCAAACACGCCAATGATCATGTGGAGCTTCTGATTTCGGATACGGGGACGGGGATTTCGGAAGAGAAGCTGGCGCGAATTTTTGAGCCGTTTTATACATCCAAAGAGAAAGGAACCGGCTTGGGGCTCCCGGTTTGTCTCAGCATCGTGCAGAAGCATGGCGGTCAAATGATAGCAAAATCGGCCTTAGGCAAAGGTACGACATTCGTTATTACGTTACCTGTCAAAACGGAGTAATTGTGGAGGTTAAGCATATGGAACCGATTCGATGGGGGATCATCGGCTGCGGAGATGTGACCGAGGTGAAAAGCGGTCCTGCCCTGCAAAAGGCAGAAGGTTCTGAACTTGTCGCTGTTATGCGGCGCAATGGAGCGTTAGCTGAAGATTATGCACGCAGGCACGGGGTTGCCAAATGGTATCATCAGGCAGAGGCGCTGATTCATGATCCTGACGTGAATGCCGTTTATGTGGCTACACCGCCTGCATTTCATCGGGAGTATACGCTGCTGGCCGCGAAGGCAGGGAAACCGGTTTATGTGGAAAAGCCGATGGCAAGAAACCACGAGGAATGCCTGGACATGCTAAGCGCTTGCGAAGCGGCCGGAGTTCCTCTATATGTAGCATATTACCGGAGAGGGCTGCCGCGGTTCGCTCATATTAAGCAACTTCTGGACAGCGGTGCGATCGGCGATATCCGATTTGTTCAATCCGTACAGCTCCAAACACTGAGACCGACGGCAGGCCAAACGCTTCCTTGGCGCATGCAGCCGGAGCTTTCCGGCGGCGGTCTTTTTGTCGATCTGGCGAGTCATACGCTCGACATTCTGGATTATTTGCTCGGCCCTATCGGTGAGGTCCAAGGGTTCGCGGTCAATCAGTCGGGTCAGCATCAAGTCGAGGACTTGGTGACGTCGACGTATGCTTTCCAATCGGGCGTCATCGGCACAGGGGCATGGTGTTTTAGTTCTTACACCCGAAGTGACAGCAATGAGATTATCGGGAGTCTGGGCAAAATCAGCTTTTCCACCTTCGGTGAAGATGTACGCATGGAGCTAGCGGACGGGCAGATCCAAGCGTTAACGATCCCGAATCCTCCGCATATACAGCAGCCGCTCATTCAGAGAATCGTTGACGAGTTGCGGGGAGTGGGGCGCAGTCCGAGCACTGGAGTTTCGGCAGCGAGAACGAACCGGGTGATGGATGAACTGCTCCGGGATTTCTATAAAAGCATATAAAACAATTGACGGAAACGGGACAGCCAATTAAACTATGGTTAATTCAAATTCACCTTGGACATTCGCTGACCCGCACCTTTACACTTTGCTGGATAGAAGCGTTAAAGAGGTGAGCGGGTGAAAGATTCAAGGCAGACTATATCTTATCATGGGACTCAAAGAGAGGGGTAATGATTTTGAAAAAGAAAACATTAGCAACACTCGTATTATCCGCGGCGTTAATAACTGTAGCAGGATGCGGCCAGAAAGCGGCAACTGGCGGCAACCAGGCAGCAGGCGGTGCTGCATCGGCAACTCCGGCAGCAACCACAGCGGCAAAAACGTACAAAGTGGCGATTTCCCAAATTGTTGAACATCCGTCTTTGGATGCAACCCGTCAAGGATTTCTTGCAGCGCTGAAAGACGCGGGTATCGTAGAAGGCACCAACTTGAAGGTTGATTTCAACAATGCGCAAGGCGATCAACCGAACAACCTATCCATCGCGCAAAAAATCGCCTCCGCCGAAAATGATTTGGTGCTGGGTATCGCAACACCATCCGCGCAGGCGCTTGTGCAGCAAGTGAAAAAAGCTCCGGTTTTATTCGCGGCTGTAACTGACCCGCTTGCAGCTAAAATCGTAAGCAATATGGACAAGCCGGGCGGTAACGTTTCCGGAGCGTCGGACACGAATCCGCAGGCGGTTGCGCAGTTGATGGATTTCGTTGCGGCTAACTTGCCAAAAGTGAAAACGGTAGGTTTAGTCATCAACGAAGGCGAGCCGAATGCTGTCATTATGGCGAAAAATGCCGAGCAGTCCCTGGCTAAGCATAACATCAAACTTGTAAAAGCACCTGTAACGAATACGTCCGAAGTCAAGCAAGCGGCTCAATCCTTGGTTGGACGCGCTGACGTATTCTTGATTACACTCGATAACACAGTTGTTAGCGGCGTGGATTCGATCATTCAAATTGCGAACGAGAAGCACATTCCTTTCTTCTCCAGCGATCGTGATACCGTAGAAAAAGGCGCATTTGCAACCGTCGGTTTCAAATACTACGACCATGGCTACCAAGTTGGCCAAATGGCGGTTGAAGTGTTGAAAAACGGCAAAAAACCGGCAGACATGAAAGTAACGGTTCCTGACAAGCTGGACCTGATCTTGAACCTGAAAGCCGCCAAAGCACAAGGCATTGAAGTGACGGATGCGATGAAAAACGCAGTTAAAGATAAAGAGAAGAACATCATTCAGTAACCCGGCTTCTCGAAAAAGGGGTGAACGAAAGTTTTCGTTCGCTCCTTTTTCTCTCAGTTAGGGCCGAAGTGTTGATGTCGCTCTGTTGTAAATTGGAATAACGGAGGTTTTCAAATGATTAGTTCGTTGAACGGAGCCGTTGAGCTAGGTCTTCTATATGCGCTTATGGCGCTTGGTGTTTACATCACGTTCCGTATTCTTGATTTTCCCGATCTGACGGTGGATGGAAGCTTTACGACAGGCGGAGCTATCGCGGCCATCATGATTTCTCATGGGTACGCGCCTATGCTGGCTTGTCTGGCAGCCTTCGCCGGCGGCCTCGCTGCAGGAGCATGCACAGGTTTGCTGCATACGAAAGGGAAAATTAACGGCCTTCTTTCCGGTATTCTGATGATGATCGCTTTGTATTCGATCAATATGCGCATCATGGGCAAGCCGAACATTTCACTGCTGGGCGCTGATACGCTGTTCACCTCGATATCGCCGATCGCGCTTGGATTGATCATTGTAATTGTTCTGAAGCTGCTGCTCGATGCGTTCCTGCATACGGATCTGGGGCTTGCCTTGCGGGCTACGGGAGATAATGCCCGCATGATTCGCAGCTTCGGTGCCAATACGGATCATACAACTATTCTGGGCGTCAGCTTGTCCAATGGACTTGTGGCGTTATCCGGCGCGCTTATTGCGCAGCAATCGGGCTTTGCCGACATCTCGATGGGAATCGGGATGATCGTTATTGGTCTTGCTTCGGTGATTATCGGGGAAGCGATCTTCGGAGCGCGTACGGTGATTATGGCAACGTTGGCTGCGGTACTCGGCTCGATCGTATATCGGATCGTCGTCGCACTTGCGCTGCGCGTCGAGTGGCTGAATGCTTCGGACCTGAAGCTGATCACCGCGATTATCGTTATTATTGCGCTCGTATTTCCTTCCTTGCAGCGCTCCATCAAGCAAAAGGCCATGGCCAAGCGCCGAACGGCGGAGCTCATCGCCCAGGCGCTTCAGCCTAACAAGGGAGGTGAGCGTTGATGCTTGAGCTCTCGAACGTTTCTAAATTATTTAACCCCGGTTCGGCGGATGAGAAAATCGCGCTGATCGGTATTAACTTGAATCTGAAGCCGGGTGATTTCGTCACGGTCATCGGCAGTAACGGCGCCGGCAAATCGACGCTGATGAACATCATCTCCGGCGTGATGACGCCGGATGCCGGCGAAGTGCGTATCGGCGGTGAAGTCATTCACCACCTGCCGGAGTACGAGCGCAGCCGCTGGATCGGCCGCGTCTTTCAAGACCCCATGGCGGGGACGGCTCCTCGGATGACCATCGAGGAGAATCTCGCCATGGCGTATGCCCGCGGTAAAAAGCGCGGGCTCGGCTTCGGCGTCACAGCCGCTAGGCGCAAGCTGTTCCTGGAGCAGCTGCAGCGGCTGGGCATCGGCCTGGAAGGCCGATTGCGCGCCAAGGTCGGCACGCTCTCCGGCGGCGAGCGGCAGGCGCTCAGCCTGCTGATGGCGACGTTCACCAAGCCGCAGATCCTGCTGCTTGACGAGCACACCGCCGCGCTCGACCCGGCTCGCGCGGAGCTGATTACACGATTGACCGAGGACATCGTGCGCGAAATGAAGCTGACCACGCTGATGGTCACGCATAACATGGAGCAGGCGATCCGGCTCGGGAACCGCCTGATCATGATGGATAAGGGCCGCATCATCCTCGATGTGAGCGAGGAACGCAAAAAAGACCTCACCGCCCTGCAATTGCTCGGTGAGTTCGAACAAATCAGCGGCAGCAAGCTGTCGGATGACCGCGTGGTTTTGGGGTAAAACAGAAGCCTCCTGCGAAGGATGAATTCCTTTCGCAGGAGGCTTTTTTGTTCCTCAGCAAGGCTTCATGGATTGGGGACGTATGAGGGTTGACGCTCTGATGGAGGTTTATGTTTATGTTTGGATTATTTTGGGGACTCTATAGCAAATAACTAAAGGAGATCCCACATGAATGAACGAAGAACAAGCTCAGAATAGAAGTAAATTTGTTGCATTAATGTGGTCTATAGTTCAGCCAGGGCTAGGACATCTTTATCTGGGAAATAAAATCTTAGGTGTAATTTTCATGACTATCAGTTTAATTACCTTAATTCGTACAAAGTTGAACGTAACCATTTTTTGTATTTTTACAGGAAATTTTAAAAAGGCTAATTTGATATTTGCTGACAATCCGACGCTATTCTTACCTTCTGTTTACAGTTTCGCGATGTGGCATGCATTTAATTATGATGTTATTGCGAGGAAAGGGAATCCGCGAGAGTACAAACTTACTGGATTCTTTTTTGGATTTGCGATCGGAGGCATTCCTGGAACCGGTCAAAAATTTTTAGGGACACACATCATTACGGGGCTGGTTATCGGAGTTGCAACGGGCATAATGTTCCATCTTATAGAAAAGCTAATTTTATTGATGTTAAACAGAGTCCGACCTTAATTGTTCTTGATTAAAAAAGCCGTCCCCCAAGATCGATACTTGAGGAGCGGCTTTTGTACATTATTCCGCCGTCTTCGTCTGAAGCGACGCACCAGCGGCTGCCGTTTGATCGGCTTTTTGCTTGCCTACGAATAAGCTGAGCGGCAGCGCCGCCAGCACGATGAACGTGGCAAGCAGGTACACATCGTTCACGCTCATCGTAAAGGAGAGCATGCTGATTTGTCCTTTATCCTTCATCCCGGCGCCGACTAATTCTGTAACGTGAGATGTGGTCTGAGAGGACAAGACGGATGTGAACAACGCAATCGCGAAGGAACCGAACACGTTGCGTATCCAGTTGCTGATGGACGTCGCGTGACCGGTCAAGTTCCTCGGAATTTGCTCCATCCCGGCGTTGCTGGAAGGCATGGTGGCGAAGGCGATGCCGACGTTCCGCACGATCATCCAGAACACGATGTAGCCGCGTGCTACGTCCACACTCAACCAACTCAGCGTAAGAGTCCCCAGCGCGATCAAAGCGATACCGGTAAACATGAGTACGCGCGGTCCGACAATGCTGTACAGCTTGCCTACAAGCGGCATACACAGCGCCATGGCAAGCGAAGCCGGGAGCAGGATTAAGCCGGTATCGAGCGGCGTGACATGCTGAATATTTTGCAGGAAGATCGGGGTTAGGAACGTACCGGAGTACAAGCTGATCGTCACGATGCTGCTAATAATTAGCGTTAAGGTATAACGACCATTGGACAAAACGCAGATATTAAGCAGGGGTGTCTCGACTTTGAGCTCCCGCCAGATGAAAAGAAGCAGCATGATAAAGCCGAGCGCGATGAGTCCGATGGTTTTGCCGGATGACCAGCCCCAGGCATGACCTTCACTGAATGCAATCAATAAGGATAGACTACTAATAATGACTGTAAGCAAACCGATGAGGTCGAATTTTTTCGGTACTTGAAGCCGGTAATACGGGATGAGCTTCAAGACCAGGACAATGGCAACGATGCCGACCGGGATGTTCATCAGGAACAACCAGTGCCAGCTCCAATTTTGCAGCAGCCAGCCGCTTAGTGTCGGTCCGATGGCAGGAGCCATCATGGCAGATAGCGACCATAGGGAGATTGCGATCGGCTGCTTGGCGCGTGGAATGACTTGATACACGATCGTCATGGTAGCAGGCATAATCAGTCCGCTGAACGCCCCTTGCGCGATACGGAAAGCTATAAGCGAAGGAGCATCCCAAGCGATTGCGCACAAGAGGGAAAACAGGGTGAAGCCCATAAGCGCCAACGCGTACAATCGTTTATAACTGAAGCGTTCGCCGAAATATCCGGTGACTGGGGCGATGGTGCCGCTTGCGAGCATAAAGCCCGTGATCGTCCACTGGATTTTACTCAAATCGGTTTGAAAATGTTCGCTTAAAATAGGAATCGCGATATTGATCGTGCTCATGCTCAAGATCGAGACGAACGATCCAAAGAAGATGGCGATCATAATCGGCCAAAATCGGACCTGCTGCAATTCATCCTTAACCACAATAATGCCTCCACTCTATCCATTGATCTTACGGTCTGGTTTCTCTATAATTTGAATGAAAATCATCATACTACCAACTCATCTATATGTCAATAATGACATAATAAAGGAGCGTTATGAATACCCTTTCCTACGGATTGCTCAGTCTTTTGAATAGAAATTCGCGAACAGGCTATGAACTTATGCAGCATATCCAACCGTTCTGGCAAGCCAAACACAGTCAGATTTATCCCCTCCTCGCGCAGCTGGAGCAGAAGGGGCATGTTCAATTCGTGCATGTTCCGCAATCGGATAAACCCGATAAAAAGGTGTACTCGCTTACAGAACTAGGCAGGGAGGCGCTCAGGCAATGGATATTGAAGCCGACTGATGAGCCTGTGACCAGGGATGAATTGATGCTCAAAGTGTACTGCATCGGTCTTGTAGACAGGGATCAGGCGAGGAAAGTGATCGAGGATCGAGAAGTTTTTTATCGGCAAAGGCTGCTTAAATTTGAGAAATCGTATGAGCAACTGCAGCAGAATTGTGAGAAGCGGTTGGACGAACTGGGGCTTCAAGATCCGCAATTCAGCCATTATGTGCTGCTTCATAAAGCTTTGGCGAGGGTGAAGGGCGATTTGGCGTGGTGCGACTGGGTGAAAGCTAAGCTATAAATGAAAAAGGACGTCGAGCACTTTTACTGTGCTTGGTGTCCTTTTTTTGTATGTTGAAGTGCTATTCTTAGAAACTTTAGCGCGATAAATGTAGGAATATGTCGATTTAAAGTAGAATTTGTCGATAATCACACTAGTTTTGCACAACTTTGAGGGGGTCAAATATGTTTAAGAAAAAAAGCGGTCGCAAGCAGTTGAAGCTGTATCAAAGTTTTTCATTCCGGCTCATTCTCGCGGTATCTCTCATTGTCCTAGCCAGTGCCAGTGCCATCGGCGTTACGGCTTATCTGTATGCTGAGAAGAAGCTCATCGAATCCGGCAAACAGAATATGAAGGATATCGTCACAGGTGCAAAGTCGCTCATTCAGCAACTGGACGCCGATGTGGCGGCGGGGAAAATGACATTGAAAGAAGCCAAGGAGCGCGCGCGTTCGCAAATTGGCGGACCTCTCATCAAAGAGGGCGAGCCGAAGCGGGATTATACAAAATCAGCGTTTGTGTACATGAAGCAGGGTTACATGTACGGATTCGATTCGAAAGGACTTGTGGTTCTTCACTCGGTTATAGCTATCGGAACAGATATGATCGATTCCAAGGATGCAAAGGGGAATCTGGTGATCCAGAAATTCATCCAGCTCTCGAAGCTTCCGAATGCGCAGGATCGATATCTCTTATATGATTGGAAAAATCCCGGAGAGACGGTGTCTCGAGATAAATTAGCTTATATTGACTACTATGAGCCTTGGGATTGGGTAATTGGCATAGGAGCTTATTACGAAGATATCAACAAGCCGTTACAGCAGCTCAAATATGTGGTGGCAGCGATCTGCGTGCTCTCCGTACTGCTCGGTATGCTCATCTTCTACCTGTTGATTCGCAGCAGAATGGGGCTCATCCGGCGCATGCACGCCATTACCGAAAGCATCGCGGGCGGCGACCTTCGCGTACCTGAGCTTCAGGGGTTGACCCGGGATGAAATCGGCCAGGTAGGGGCCTCCGTGAATGTCATGGTCGCGAATCTTCGCGATCTCATAGGTAAGTCAAGCGAACTGGGGACACGCGTTGTAGGCCTTGCAGCTTCGCTGTCATCCAGCTCGGACCAATCGGTCAAAGCATCCGACCAAATTGCTGTATCCATTACAGAAGTTGCTGAGGGTGCCGAAACGCAGCTTGTCAGCACGCGGGAAGGCTCCCGCGCCATGGCCGAGATGGCCACTGGAGTACAACGGATCGCCGAGTCTACGATGCAGGTAACGGAGCTGTCGTCGGAGACTGCGCGTGCAGCGATTAGCGGCAATACCTCGATTCAGCAGACCATTGCGCAGATTGAGCACATTAACCAGGCTGTGCACGAATCCTCCATGGTCATTCGCCAGCTGGGTGAACGCTCTAAAGAAATCGGTGAAATCGTTGGCATCATTACCGATATCTCGAATCAGACCAATTTGCTTTCCTTGAACGCGGCAATTGAGGCGGCGCGTGCCGGGGAGCACGGTCGCGGCTTCGCAGTTGTAGCCTCCGAGGTGCGCAAGCTGGCTGATCAGACGACCCAATCTGCGGGTAAAATTGCGGCGTTGATCCAGGAGATTAGGCAGGATACCGAGCAGTCGGTACGCGCGATGGAAGGCGTCGCGCAAGAAGTGAAGCAAGGCATCGATACGGTTCATGCCGCTGGCAGCACCTTTGGCCATATTGTACGCTCCTCCCAGTCTGTAGCCGAAGAAATACAAGATGTCTCTGCAGCGGTAGAGCAGATGTCTGCAGGGTCGGAAGAAGTGGCGGCCTCGCTGCAAGAGATGATGAGCATTTCGTCCAAGAATGCCAGCCACTCGCAAAGCGTAGCGGCAGCATCCGAGGAACAGCTCGCGACGATAGGAGAGATCTCACATGCTGCGGAAACATTGAAGCAGATGATTCGAGAGTTGGAAGAGCAATTGAGCCGTTTCCAGGTATAAGAATTCATTATCAGTAAAAAAGGGTTGAGCAGAAATGACTCCTGCTCAACCCTTTTTTGTTTACGGGATATTTTATTAATCCAGCACCTTAACGGTTCCGAGCGTATAGCGACCATCGCTCCGCCTGCCGTCGTTCGCGAAGTCTATGCCCGGTTTACCGGTTTGTGGGTTGAGTATCGCTGCGTTGACTTTATAGTTCCCTGGTGTAAGATTCGCAGGAATAGGCAAAGTGTCGGATACCTCTCTCTCACCTGGAAGCCACTGGCGGATGTCCATGGCGCTTTGCTTGATGTCAGCCCCCGGTATCTTGAATCAAAGTTTGAATCTTTTGCAGCCGAATATATTCGGCTTTCTCAAGCTGCGGACGGAAATACGCGTACAAGTAAGCGGCTTCATGAAACGGGAGTCCGGGATAACAGACGACCTCTTGCACAGCATGAGGATTGTCCAGTATGACCTGCCATTCGCCATCCCGGTCATGGGCAGGGATCTGTTCGAGCACGCTTTTCTTAAAGGCGGCCATTTCGCCAAGCTCATGCCATATGCGCTCCCAAGAGGGGCTGAAGATGACGGGTTCCGGAAACATCCGGCTTGCCTTGGCAATCGCCTGCTCGATGCCTTCGATTTCCGCATCCATGGCGGATTTTACGGCTTCCGTGAAGCCGTCCAGCAAGCTGCGGAAGCCGGAATAACCTTCCCGCAGCAGCATCGCTTGAAATTCCGCTGCCTCTGCCTCAGTTTGAATCTTATCAAATGCATCAAATTGGTTGTTCAGCATAGCGTCATTGACCACCTTGATTTTGATGTCTTTCTTCTCCCAAAATGTAACACAAATGACTTTTGAAAAATAGTCACTTTGAGCCATTTGTCCCCGATTAGTTTACATTGAGTTAATAGAATTCATCTAACATGTTATTCTGTTGTATGCTAAAACTAATATGGGATAGAAACTGGAAGAAGCGAGGCGGGTTTCAATGGCACAAATCATGATCGTCGATGACGATCCGTATATACGCGAACTAGTACGCGTTTTCATGGTGAACGAGGGCTTCGGCGTGGCCGAAGCTTCGGACGGTGCTGAAGCGCTCAAGCTGTTGGAAACCGTCCAGGTCGACATGGTCATCATGGATGTGATGATGCCGAATATGGACGGCTGGGAGCTGTGCAAAGAGCTAAGGGAGCATTACGACTTCCCTCTGCTCATGCTCACCGCCAAAGGCGAGACCTCGCAAAAGGTCAAAGGCTTCGAACTTGGCACTGACGATTACCTCGTCAAGCCGTTCGAGCCTGTCGAGCTTGCGCTGCGCGTGAAGGCGCTGCTCAAGCGGTACAAAATCGCCTCGTCCCAGACGGTGCAGGTCGGGGATCTGACTATGAACCGCAAAACCTATGAGGTGACTGCCGGCGCAGAGAGCGTCACCCTGCCGCTCAAAGAATTCGAGCTGCTCTACAAGCTGGCGAGCTATCCGGGCAAGACGTTTTCACGGGATCAGCTTATCGAGCAGATCTGGGGCTTCGACTACGAGGGCAACGAGCGCACCGTCGATGTGCACATCAACCGGCTGCGGGAGCGGTTTCCGGAGGAGCGGCATGCGTTTCGTATCAGCACGATCCGCGGGCTGGGGTATCGCATGGAGGTACTGCGCGCATGAGGAAGAAGGGGAACGAGGGCGGTGCTATGAACAAGAAAACTGCGATGGAGCGGTTTCGCGGCTTTCTTTTTTTTATGGCAATCTTTGTCTTGATCATTATCTATTGGCTGGCTGCCTTCTATACATCGGAATGGATCTATACGTACCTCGGCAAGCGTCCTCACGAGGTCATTGTTCAGCTCATCAACTCGATGGGCGGCATGTTACTATGGGGCATAACGATGAAATTCTTGGGCGATTATTTCCGTTCCAAACAAATGGTGTTTTTCCAGGCGATGGTCGACGCCATCAGGCGTATGTCCAGAGGGGATTTCAACGTATCGGTGGAAAATAGTACGCACATGGAGCCTTTTGTAGAGCTGGTCGACAGCATCAACGATATGGCCGTGCAGCTGGGACAGCTGGAGAAAATGAGGCAGGAATTCATCTCCAATGTGTCGCATGAAATTCAATCGCCGCTGACCTCGATCAGCGGATTTTCCCGCGCATTGAAGAATGAAGGCATCACGGAGGATGAGCGCAGACATTACCTCGATATTATCGAGGCCGAGAGCAAGCGCTTATCCAAGCTCAGTGATAACCTGCTTAAGCTTACCTCGCTGGAGTCGGAGCATCACCCGTTTGAGCCGAAAAGTTTCAGGCTCGATAAGCAGCTGCGCAATCATATTCTGGCTTGTGAGCCGCAATGGGTGGAAAAAGAGATTGAAATGGATATCGACCTTGCCGCTGTGAGTATCACAGCCGATGAAGATTTGCTCAGTCAAGTGTGGACGAATCTCATTCACAATGCGATTAAATTCACACCTGCCGGCGGAACGATAGGCGTTCATTTGACAGCTGCCGATAAGGAAGCCATGATTCATATTTCAGACAACGGGGTGGGGATCTCAGAGGAGGATCAGGCGCATATCTTCGAGCGCTTCTACAAAGCGGATAAATCCAGGAACCGTGCGTCAGGCGGCAATGGACTTGGCCTTTCCATCGTGAAGAAAATTCTAGATATGCATCAAGGTTCTATAGAGGTAACCAGCAAACAGGGTAATGGTACGACGTTTACCATACGTCTGCCGATTTAACATAACACAAGGTCAAAGCAAATAGGGATCCCGCTTATCCAAGATAACCGGAGATCCCTATGCCTTATTAATCCTATTCAATTGTAACCAAGCACGCTCCTATCAAACAACTGACGTTGCATAATCATAACCCTTTGAAGATAAGCTGTTCACGTAGTCCTTTCCTCGAATGCAATCCGCATAACCGTTCGTGCAATCGTTGAGTTCCCACATGCCCTAATAGCTCGTATTAATTTTACACCTCATCCCTTCAAGTATTCAGGTTTTGGGGGCATGCTTCGCTAACCGTCTTCATTGGACTATCCCCTTTCCTCTTGATCGAGAGTATCCCAGCCCGCTGCCTCATCGCCTTGTTCCAAGACTTATTCAGCTAGTGAGCTTGAGTTCATAATAGCCTATTATTAAAATATTGTAAATATTCAGATTATTAAACTACCGCCGAAAAATCTCCTATATTTTGGCCTATTCTTTCTATTACTCTAGGAATCTCAAATTCTTAAAATTTGATGAGAAATTATGAGGCATATCAAAAATTAGGTAAAATGTCCTATAATAGAACTAGAATCGTTACATCCTAATTACGAAAGCAGGTGGCATTAATCGAACAGATGCAGGGTCATTTCAATGGCTGGATTGTCCTATTATCGTTCGTCATAGCCGTAATGGCCTCTTATTCAGCGCTCAATCTGGCTGGAAAAATAACCCGTTCCCGTGGGAAGAACCGCACAGTGTGGCTGGTTGCAGGTTCTTTGGTCATGGGGGTGGGCGTATGGTCGATGCATTTTGTCGGCATGCTGGCCTATCATCTGCATACGAATGTTACTTATGACGTCCCGATTACGTTATTATCCTCACTTGGCAGCATACTAGCGTCGTTTATTGCCTTTCAAATTACAGCGAGAAGCTATTCCAGCGCTTGGAGGTACGGCATCGGCGGTTTAATTATGGGATGCGGTATCGTAACGATGCACTACATGGGGATGAGTGCTATGCGTATACCAGGCCAGATTACATATAATCCCGCTTTATGGTTATTATCTGCAGGCATTGCGCTAGTCGCTTCTTATGCTGCTCTGTATCTTTTTCACAGGCTTCGCCAAGTCCAGGACTTCAGTTTGTGGAAGTTAATCTGTGCAATCGTCATGGGCATCGCCATCTGCGGCATGCACTATACGGGCATGGCAGCGGCTCAATTTACATACGATGGCGACATCCAACATCAAGCAACGGCCGGCGATGAACAGCTTCAGCTTTTTTTGCTAACGGGCGTGGCAGTGTCTACTTTTGTCATACTAGCCGTTTCATGGGGAGCCATCTTCTTTGAACGTCACGTACTGGAAAAGATGGCTTATAAAGATCAGCTGACGAATCTTCCGAATCGGCACGATTTGCAGCGATATTTCGGTGAGCGGTTCGAAGCGTCTGCCGGCGGAGCGCTTTTATTTATTGATTTGGACCGTTTTAAGACGATTAACGATACATTGGGGCATGACTTCGGCGATTTGCTGCTGCGGCAGGTGGCGGACAGGCTGCGAGCCTGTATCGGGGACATAGATACGCTCTTTCGACTGGGTGGCGATGAATTCTTAATCATTACCAAAGAAACGGATGCGGAGAAAATCAAGCAGTTGGCCGCAAGCATTTTGCACGGAATTAAGCAGGCTTATTTCATCGAGGATCATGAGCTATACGTGACCGGGAGCATTGGTATCAGCGTAGCGCCGCTTCACGGAGTTGATCGCTCTTCGCTGCTCAAAGCTGCGGATACCGCCATGTATAATGCCAAGAACGCCGGCAAGAACCGTTACCGGTTCTTTGACGAAGAGATGAACCGCAGCCAGCTGCGCAAGCTGCTTTTGGAGAAGGATCTTCGTAAAGCGATGATCCACGAGGAATTCAAGATCATGTATCAGCCCAAGTGGGATACCGGCACGAACCGGTTAGTCGGCATGGAAGCGCTGCTCAGATGGCAGCATCCGCAGCTTGGCTTGGTTTCGCCGGGAGAGTTCATTCCTATCGCGGAGGATACGGGTATTATTGTGCCTTTGACACGTTGGATTTTGACGGAGGTCTGCGCGCAAAACAAACGCTGGAACGATCAGAATGACATGCACGTAAGCATCTCCGTCAATATGTCAATTCGTGTGTTCGAGAGCGGGCTGCTTTACGAAATGGTCACCGAAGCGCTGCACGCGTCAGGTCTGCCTGGCGGCCGGCTGGAGCTCGAAATTACAGAATCCATCGCGATGAGTGATGTCATCGATACGATCCGGCAGCTGCATACCGTGCGCGAACTAGGCGTTAAAGTATCTCTCGATGACTTCGGTACGGGATATTCCTCGCTGGGAAGTTTGGATGAGCTGCCCGTGGATACGCTGAAAATCGATCAAACCTTTATTCGTAAAAGCAACCAGACCCCTAAGCAAGCGATTATCAGTAACATCATTACGATCGCCAGAAATTTGAACATGGAGGTTGTGGCAGAAGGCGTCGAAACCTCAGAACAGATTGAATTCCTTCAATCACGCGGATGCCATGTGATGCAGGGCTATTATTACGGCAAGCCGATGTCCGTCACTGACATTAGCTCTTGGCTGAAGCACACGCAGAGCAGCAAAGTCCCCGTATAAGGCGGGAGAAAAAACTACGCCTGACCAATTAACGAACAACAACATGATTGAACTCGTTACTACCTTCGTGTAAATGTGCAAATGGCGTGCCGGATTAATTTGCAAATTCACACCTTGTTGGAAGACATATCCAAATGACGCAGGAATCGAGTATATCGCTATCGCTACTAGAGTCCGGAAAAACACAATTGCATTCAAGATTCATCCACCAAAACAGGTTGGAGTCCGATTTTACAAAGTTGCAGCTTGGTTTGTGCAAGTGGATGTTCGATGAGCACATTATAAGTTGGCAAAATCGAACTCCAAGCAGCTAACTCCATTCACCACGTTTTTGCAATTGGGCGAAATCGGACTGTGATAAACGTAATCGGAACCTAAAGTACTCGGTGTGAAGTGCTCAAGTTTGAAATTGTTCGTTAATTGTGCCGCCGAAAAAAAAGAAGGGCCCCTTAGTAAACAGGTCTCGAGGCCATCAGCTCAGCAACCAGCTTCTTCGGTGCGGTGCGCGCATACCCTTCAACCATCAGATCTTCAATCTCCGACCACGCCACCCACGCAGTATCCTGAATGGATACCCAGCCATGATGGCCAATATAAGCCGTTTTAGAGTAGGCCGTGCCCTCCTGCTGAAGTAAAAATTCCTGGGTGGTGAGGTTCGTTTTTAAAGCCATGGACGGCTGACCGTCATTTTCACCCATCATCACAAAAGGCTTGTCCTTCACGCGGAACGTGGTATGTCCAAAGCCGTCCACCTTTTCCTCCACCTGAGGCAGTTTCATGCAGAAGGAGCGTACTTTGTCGAGCAGCTCCAAGCCTTTAGCGGATTTGAATTCATGGGTCATTACATAGACTCCTTTACATATTTAGTTAGTTGTCCGGAAAATGACGAAATCTCGTTGTTAAGGTTCCCTGATCTCCCTCCATGACCATATTTTTCCATATTCAGGATGGGAAATCCTGATTTACGGCCGTTCAGAATTAAATTCTCATAGAAAGCGTTTCACGAATCGGTACCCCGATTCTTGGAAACCGGGTGATTGACTCAAGGAATGAGTCCCATTCTTGCTTTCCAGTCCGGCTACCCACCATAAGCCCGTGCATTCATGCTGATTTGCGAGTTGTTCTGCGTACTCCCTTAATTTGCTACCAGCGATTTGATGCTGCTGCGTCTCATCCGATGAAATTAGCGAGGCTTCGCTGATTTTCAGATGGGCGTCGCTGCTCTGACGGATCCGAAATGCCAACGTTCCAAGAATCTCATTCTGTTCTTCATAAACAAATAGCCATTCAGATGAAGTGCTGCGCATGAAGTGGAGCCTGTTCTCAATGTGAAGCGGGGAGATGGCTTTGCCGGTACGGCGGGAAAGGAACAGGCTAATCTGGTTGGTATCTTGCGGGGTTGCTTGACGAATGACATAGTCCATACGAGGTGTCCTACTTTCTTTGATAGAGTAGCTCCATTAATTGTACCATATATTGGAACGTCAGTTCTATATTTGCAAGGATGACTCGCGGGTTCCGGCCTACAATAAAGAAAAACCCGCCAAACTAGGCGGGTTCAGGACTACATCATACGAGCTCACGCCTGAGCGTGAATCGTGTTCAGCGTCGTACGGTCGCTCGCCTGTACGAGCTTGATGAGCAGCTCCTTCGCGGCGGCATAGTCGTCCACGTGAAGGATCGACGCGGACGTATGGATATACCGCGCGCAGACGCCGATGACGGCAGACGGAATGCCGCTGCCTTGCAGGTGCACTTGCCCGGCGTCCGTACCGCCGGCAGAGATGAAATACTGATACGGGATCTTGTGCGTCTCCGCCGTATCCAGAATGAACTCGACCATCCCCCGGTGGGTGATCATGGTCGGGTCAAAAATGCGCAGCAGCGCCCCGCGGCCGAGCTGCCCAAAGGCATTGCGGTCGCCGGTCGTGTCGCCGGCGGCGCTCGCATCCAGCGCGTAGAACAAGTCCGGCTGGATGAGATTCGCCGCCGTCTGGGCGCCGCGCGCGCCAACCTCTTCCTGTACGGTCGCCCCGGCGTACAGGATATTCGGGAGCTTCGTGCCGTGAAGCTCCTTCATAAGCTCAATCGCCAGGCCTACGCCGTAGCGATTGTCCCAGGCCTTAGCCATAATCCGTTTCGGATTGGCTAAGGGGGTGAACGGGCAGACCGGCACGATCTGCTGCCCGATGCGAACGCCGATGCCCATCGCATCGGCTTTGTCCTCAGCGCCGATGTCCACGTACATCGACTTGATGTCTGCGGGCTTGCCGCGCGCGGCTTCGTCCAGCAAATGCACGGGCGTCGAGCCGATGACCCCGAGGATCGGCCCGTTATCGGTCATGATCTGCACGCGCTGCGCGGGCAGTACCTGTGCGAACCAGCCGCCGAGGGGCTGGAACTTGATCGTGCCGTGCTCGGTGATGCCGTTCACAAGGAAGCCGACTTCGTCGAAATGCCCCGCGACCATCACCTTCGGGCCGTTCTCATCGCCGCGCAGGATGCCGAACAGGCCGCCGAGTCCATCCTGGATGAATTCGTCCGTATATTTTGCCATTTCGCCGCCGACAAACTTACGAATCTCCCGTTCAAAACCCGGCGCCGCCTGCAGCTCGGTCAACGTGCGAAAAAGCTCCAAAGTTTCTGTATTCATGCAAAAGTCCCTCACTTTTAGAGAAATGATATGGCATGTCCTTCATTCACGCACTTATTTTACCATACTATGGGGGGGAACTCATGCAGAAGGACTCGATCGGAAGTTCCCGGTATGCTATGCTTGGGGATAAATCGTTGTATCCGAGAGGTCCTAAGAAGGGGTGACAGGTGATGGAATTAACTTATTTGCAAACCTTTCGCGAAGTCGTCAAATGGGGCAGCTACACGCGGGCCGCTGAAGAATTAGGTTATGCCCAGTCGAGTATCACTACACAGATTCAGAGGCTGGAGGAGTCTTACGGGGCGGTTCTTCTGGAGCGTTACGGAAGAAAAATGAAGCTGACCATCGCCGGAGAAGCCCTCCTGCAATATGCAAACGAAATCATCAGGTTGCACGTCGAATCCAAGGAAATCGTCTCGAAGCAGTCCAAAGGCTCCCTCATTATCGGAACGATTGAAACGCTGGCCGCTTTCTTTCTTCCGCCCTTCCTGCAAGCTTATCGCCGGGATTATCCCGAGATTAATGTCAATATCCAGCCGGCTAATGAGCCATTTATTATCGAATCCGTCAAAGAAGGCTCATTGGATATCGGTTTGATTCTGGATCCGCCGCTTACAGATCCTGAACTGCACAGCATCATCGTGAGAAAAGAAGAGCTGGTCATCGTTGCCCACCCCGATCATCGATTCAGTGCGCTCGACAACGTACAGGTTCAAGATTTGATGCGTGAATCCTTGATTTTAACGGAAGAGGGCTGCACCTACAGGGCTATGCTGCTCAAATCGTTGAAGGATAACCAGGTGGACTATCAATTATCGTATGAATTCGGAAATTTGGAAGCGATCAAACAATGCGTCATCTATGGCTTAGGAATTGCCTTATTGCCGCGCATCGTTGTGGCAGAAGAAATACGGAAAGGCCAATTGACGGCGGCTTCTTTTATTCATCCTGATTGTCAATTCTACACCCAATTGATTTACTCCAAAAAGAAGTGGCTCTCGAAATCGTTTAGTGATTTTGTAGACCTCCTTAGCGGGTCCAATCATCAAAATGAATGATACATAGTATCGAAAACTATCGATAACTCCAATGTAGGATCGTATGTTACAGTTTTTTCAAGCAGAAGAGCTGCTGTTCAAACAACATCAATTCTATTGGAGGTTATTTTATATGAACAACTCAAATGATTTCTCACTCGTGCTTGAAATACCTGCTGCATCACCTGCAGATACGCATCGACATTTCTTGAATAAGCTTGCTGTTGAAACGGATGTGGCCGACGTACGTCTTGACATGCAGCGCGGAGTAGGCGACTTCCTCCTGATCGATGTCAGAGCTGCCAAGGCTTATGATGAGTGTCATATTCCCGGAGCGATCAATTTGCCCCACCGCCTGATGAACGAAGAGACGACGGCCTCTTTTTCAAAAGATCAAGTCATTGTCGTGTATTGCTGGGGACCTGCGTGTAACGGCGGTACTAGAGGAGCGGCGCGGTTATCCGGGCTGGGCTTCAAAGTAAAAGAAATGCTCGGAGGCATCGAGTACTGGCGCAAGGAAGGAAACCCGGTGGAAGGCACCCTCGGAGAAAAGGCTCCTTTAATCGGGTAGCAGGCGAGCGAGGATAGGGCCATGTCCGATATGAAAATTACTGCCGCTTCGCCGCAGATACAGGGATTATGGGGGAATCAGAATTTTATAAAATTATGGATAAGTCAGACGGCTTCCCAGTTTGGCGCCCAGATTGTATTGCTTGGGATTCCGTTATTGGCTGTATACACGCTTCAGGCTACTCCTGTACAAATGGGGTATTTACGCGCTGCCGAATATTTACCCTTTCTATTATTCGGGCTTCTAGCAGGCGTGTTTTCCGATCGATTTGCTCGCAAACCGATTCTTGTAGCCTCTAATCTCTTCAGAAGTGCGTTATTGCTCCTTATTCCGGTATTATCGTTTTTTCATAGTTTTCAATTTGTCCATCTGTTGGTCATCGCTTTTCTATTTGGCATTTGTACGGTGCTCTTCGATGTGTTCTATGTGCCCTATCTTCCCATTCTGGTTCAAAGAGAGCAATTAGCCGACGGAAATGGAAAATTGCAAATAAGTGCCTCCATAGCTGTGATTGCCGGACCTGGCTTAACGGGGTTGTTAATGGAGCTTCTATCCGGCACAACGACGATGCTGTTCAGTATTCTAATGTTCTTGTGCTCAGCCGCCAGCTTGCTATGGATACGTCATCGGGAGATGGTACCGGTCATTACTAGAACCGACAAGAAGAAGCTAAGCCGAGAAATTCAAGAAGGATTCGCGTACATCTACCGACAACCGTTTATTCAAACATTTACTCGTTGTGCGGTCCTTTGGAACTTAGCTTGGTATAGCTACATCACGGTTTTCATTCTGTTCATGACGGCAAACTTGCATTTGAAGGCTGCGACTACGGGTTTTATTTTCGCTTTTTTGGGTATAGGCAGCCTGTTGGGGGCTCTTTTTTCGAAGCAACTGGCTAGTCGCTTCGGAGTTGGGAAAGCTACCTTATTTACGGCTGTTCTGGCGGCGGCCGGCAGTCCGTTCGTTTTGCTCGTAACCGGGGATAGTCCACTGGATATTGCGCTTCTGAGTACGGGCCAACTGTTGTTTGGTTTGGGTACCACCTCGTACAACATTCATGCTACGTCACTTCGTCAGTATATTACGCCTATAGAGCTGCAAGGGAAAGTGAACGCAACGATTCGTTTTTTAACCTGGGGCATTAACCCGGTCGGTTCCTTGGTCGGTGGATTCCTGGGAGAGTGCGTCGGCTTGGTTGGAACACTGGCTATAAGCAGCATCGGATTTTTCATCGCTGTAGGCTCATTGTTCTTCTCGCGTTTGTATCGCATGAATACACTGGCGGATTTTGATCATAGCCAGTCCGCGACCTCCCCCCATACGTAAGTAAAGGGCTGTCCCAAAAGGGGGGATCGAACGCTGGTCATAAGATAAAATCCAATCCACCGAATCTGATCAGGTATCTACGATTCGTAGGATAGACAGCGTGTGAATTTGGAAAAGGGGTTATCCTTCAGGTCGTTCCAGACCTTCTTGGACAGCCTCTTTTTTTCTTTCTTCAAGGTTCGATAGGGGGAATCGATGCGTCGTCTGTTGAACGGAGTGCCGGATAGTTTGGGTGCAGCAAAAGCCGCTGTTACGGGGAATTCGGGAAAAAAGCATCTATCCTGTTGACAAAACTAATATCATTAGTTATTATACTAATATAAATAGCAAATGGGAGGCGTTTTACATGAAAATGACTCGTAACGGTGCTTTGTATCAGCTGGCTTTTATGCCGCGAATTTTTCCGGTCAATTGTTACTTGGTGGAGGAGGAAAAGGAGCTGACGCTCGTTGATGCGGCAATGCCTTTCAGCGTGAAGGGCATCTTGCAGGCAGCAGAGCAGATCGGCAAGCCGATTACCCGCATCGTGCTGACTCATGCGCATGGCGATCATATCGGGGCGTTGGACGGGTTGAAAAAGGCATTGCCGCAAGCAACAGTCTACATCTCCCGGAGAGATGCCAAGCTGCTGACCGGTAATCAAGAGCTGGAAGCGGGCGAGCCGAACACCCCGATTAAAGGCGATGTTCCCAAACCAGGATCGGTACAGACAAAGCCGGATGTGCTTTTACAGGATGGAGACCGCATCGGTTCGCTGCAAGCTATTGCCGCACCCGGGCACACGCCGGGAATGATGGCGTTCCTCGATGTGCGCAGCCGGGCGTTGATTGCCGGCGATGCTTTCCAGACTCGCGGCGGCGTAGCCGTATCCGGCGTGGTTAAATTCTGGTTCCCGTTTCCGGCAATGGCCACATGGAACAAACAAGTCTCGCTGGAGAGCGCACGTAAGCTGAGAGAGCTGAATCCGAGCCTTCTTGCCGTCGGTCACGGAAGTATGATTGAGAATCCGCAGCCGATTCTGGATCGTGCTTTGGAAGAAGCGACGAAACAGGTTAAAATGGAAACAGCGAGAATCTAGAAACGAGGGGCATAGATGGCATATCGACAAGGATTAGACACAGACACTGTATTGCAAGCAGCTATAGAAATCGCTGACGTCCAAGGCGTCGAGCAGGTGACTTTAGCGGCATTGGCTGCCAAATTAAACGTGAAAACACCCTCCCTTTACAATCATATCAAAGGCTTGCCGGCACTGAGAAAGCAGCTTTCCCACCTCAGCTTAATAAGAATCAAAGAAGCGATGGTGGAAGCCGTGCTCGGAAAAGCGGGAGATGACGCCTTACTGGCCGCAGGCTTCGCCTACGTCAATTTTGCCAGGAAGCAGCCGGGATTGTATGATGCCATGGCCTCCCTTCCTGATTTCGGAGATCCGGATTTGCAGCAAGCCAGCAATAATGTTGTGGGATTCATGCTGCGCCTGCTGGAGCCGTATGCGCTCAGCGAAGAAGATGCGCTGCACGTCGTTCGCGGCTTCCGAAGCGTCGTGCACGGGTTCGCGTCCTTGGAGCTCAAGAACGGCTTTCGCATGGAGCTGGAGCGCGATGAAAGCTTGAGAAGACTGCTAACGACGTACTTGCGCGGTTTGCGAACCGCTGACTAATAAAAAGCGCCAGAGGCCGGCAATATGGCTTCGGGCGTTTTTTATTTGTGAGGGATATTTGCTCATGACTATGGATGACTGGGGAGGCAAGCTTCAACTGAAAGTCCGGAATCGACGAAGCCCAGATCAATGGATCGCCATAAATACAAAGACGCGAAGCTGCGGTAGGGAGCCCATGCAGGTGCGACATGTCCCAAGTAATTGCCGTCCGGGCGGTCTTCGAGACCATGAAGCCATTTGGCTGCCCGCTGGAGGCCGGCATCGCCGAGCGACATCACATCGGGTCGACCCAAGGCGAAAATAAGAAACATTTCCGCGGTCCACGTTCCGATGCCTTTGACGCTGGTAAGCTGCTTAATCAACACGCTATCATCAAGATTGTGCAGCTCATCAAGCGACAACTCGCTGGCAAGAACCTTGCTGCTCAAGTCGCGGATATATCGGATTTTGGGATAAGAGACGCCGCACTGCCTGATCGCTTCCTCATCCGCTGCCAGCACCGAATCAGGTGTGATGCTTGGCAATACGAGACGTACTCTCGATTTGATCGTCGCCGCCGCCTTCGCGGAGAGCTGCTGGGAAATAATCGACATCGCGAGAGATTCGAAGGGATTGGAACTCGGCGTTATGGAAAGATCGCCAACGAGACCGATCAAAGTCGCGAGTTGCTCATCGGCTTGGCACAGGAAATCAACAGCGGGATGACGGTTGTTAAGATGAATGGGGGTGACGGCTGTCCCGGCGGGTTCGTTTGTATCCATACAATCCTCCGCATAAACATTAATACAAACCATACAATACCATTAATTGTAAATGATTATCCGGTAACGTTCAATGAATTATGCGGTTTGGACAATTTAGCGGCTATGGGCCGGCATCCAGTTTTTCACACCGTTATCTTCGATGATACCGAGCGTGACGTCCGTAATGTCGGGGTCGAGCAGCAGCTTATCCCGGATTTTGAATTTGATATCATCCGCATCGGCAAGCGATAAACCACGGTCCAGTTCAATCAAGCCTTCCACATGATAGTAGCGGCCTTCTTGCAGCACGCGCATTTGATAAATGTCGGTGACGGCTGCCTCCGAGAAAATAATCCGGGCAACCTTGTCTTCTACATCAGGAGGAGCGGCGACACCGATCAGCCCAACCATATTATCATAGCCTACCCGAAACGCGACGCCGACCATCAAAAAGCCGATCGAGATCGTCATGATGCCATCCAGCATGGAGAAAGCAGAGAACGCGGTAACCGCGACTGCGATCAAAGCGAGCATAGCACCAAGCGTAGCGACCAAATCTTCGTAGAAAACCAAACGCGTCGGAGGTGCTGCCCGATGAATGTTCTTGAACGCAGCTGTAATAATTGCCCATCCTTTGGCGTCAACGCGGGATTCATGGACTACTTCTTTCATCGCTTTAACCAAGACGTAGCCGTCAACCAAGATAGATAGGATTAGGACGGTCAAATTAAGCCACAACCCGGATGCGTGAACAGGGTGCTTAATAAGATGAAAGCCTTCTTTAATCGTCTCATAGGCCATTATCGTAACGACGATGACGGCAACCATGCAAAATATATGAATAACGCGTCCGAAACCCGTCGGGAATCTGCGTGTAGGTTTCTTTTCCGAAAGCACACTGCCTGCAAAAACGAAAGCCTGATTCACAGCATCGGCCACCGAATGCATCGTGGAAGCGAACATCGCTCCGTTACCGGTCATCGCGGCTGCAATTCCTTTGACAATAGCGATAAACGTGTTTCCTATGGCCGCAATGGCCGATGACATATTGCCTTTCTTCAGTAAGCTCCAAAAATTGTTTGGTTTCGGTTTGGAGTCCATTAGTTAAAAAATCCCTCCTATAAGTCAGGCTAAAGATTAGCTTCTCCTTTTGAATGCGCTTTTAGTATAATGGAAAAGCAGATCAGCGATCTCCATTGACACCTGCTCCCGCGGTAGCTACAATAGTAGTAAGTTCATACAAAGTGACGGAGAACAGGAGACTCACGGACATTGCCCATTGCATCAATGAGGCAATTCTTGTGGGTTTTTTATGTTCCTCCCTCTCACGATACGAAACGGAGACGATCGCAATGTCTTTGCAAGAGCAACGCATTTTACCGGCTATTCGCAAAATCAAAGACTTGGAGAAGCTGTTCAAATCCAATTATACGTATATTGTGATGCTGGACAGCCATATTGGTCAGCTCAAAAGCGTGGTCGATCTCGCGAGGGCGAACGGGAAAAAGCTGCTGCTGCACGCGGATTTGATCGAAGGACTGAAGAATGATGAGTATGCAGCAGAATTCCTATGCCAAAGCATTCGGCCAGCAGGTTTGGTTTCGACCCGGGCGAATGTGATCACGAAGACGAAGCAGAACGGATTGCTGGCGATTCAGCGGCTTTTCCTGCTCGACAGCAGCGCCTTGGATAAAAGTTATACGCTGCTGGAGCGGACCCGGCCGGATTTTATCGAGGTACTTCCCGGCGTCATTCCGCATATGATAACGGAGGTCAAAGAACGCTCGGGCATTCCCATTTTCGCCGGCGGTCTCATCCGTTCGGTCAATGACGTAGAGCTTGCCCTTCAGGCTGGAGCTACGGCCGTGACAACATCCGATACAGAGCTGTGGCGGCATTACGACAGCTGATTTACAAAGCCTTATCTTTTAAATGAAAGCCGGCAATGATATACTCATTACAAGTTCATATTCGGTTGGAGACTAGGAGAAACCACAGCGGCCTGTACGTGCAAACGTGCCAGGTATGTTGTGGTTTTTTAATTTTTATTCGAATATATACATCTTCGAGGGGAGAGAATGACATGACAACGAAAGTACACGAATTTTCCGGTTTAAAAAGGACGCAGCAGCTGCAATGGATGGCGGGGCAAAAGTTTGATCTGATTATAATCGGCGGGGGGATTACAGGTGCGGGCATCGCGCTGGATGCGCAAAGCAGAGGGCTGCGTACGGCGCTTGTGGAGATGCAGGATTTTGCTGCGGGAACGTCGAGCCGGTCGACAAAGCTGGTGCACGGAGGGCTGCGCTATCTCAAGCAGCTGGATGTGAAGGTGGTTGCCGAGGTGGGTAAAGAGCGCGCCATCGTGTATGAAAATGGACCGCACGTGACGACGCCGGAGTGGATGCTGCTTCCCTTTTATAAAGGCGGGACGTTCGGCAAGCTGTCCACATCGCTCGGTTTGCGGGTATACGATTTCCTGGCAGGGGTCAAGCACTCGGAGCGCCGCCGCATGTTTGATCCGGGAGAAACGCTCGCGCATGAGCCGCTGCTCAAGAAAAACGATCTTAAAGGCGGCGGCTACTACGTAGAGTACCGTACGGATGACGCACGGTTGACGATCGAGGTGATGAAAAAAGCCGTCGAGCTGGGCGCTATGGCAGTGAACTACGCCAAAGTTGAGGAGCTGCTCGTGGAAGATGGGAAGCTGGTCGGCGTACGGGTGGTCGATCAAGTGGGGGGCGTTGGTAAAGCGGGACAGGGTGATCAAACCGTAGAACGAGGCAAATCATACACCCTCTACGCCAGCAAAATCGTCAACGCGGCCGGCCCATGGGTCGATACGCTGCGCGAGATGGACCGCTCGAAACGCGGCAAGACGCTGCACCTGACCAAAGGGGTGCATCTGGTATTCGATCAGAGCCGGTTTCCGCTGCGGCAGGCGATTTATTTTGATACGCCGGACGGACGGATGGTATTTGCCATCCCGCGCGATGGCAAAACCTATGTCGGGACGACGGATACGAACTACAGCGGGGATATCGTGAATCCCCGCATAACGGTGGCGGACCGCACTTATTTGCTGCGTGCGGCGAACGAGATGTTCCCGTCCCTCGGATTGACGGAGGCGGACGTCGAATCGAGCTGGACCGGGCTGCGCCCGCTGATCCACCAAGAGGGCAAAGACCCTTCCGAGATTTCGCGCCGCGACGAAATCTTCATCTCCGAATCCGGCCTCATCTCGATGGCCGGGGGCAAGCTGACCGGCTACCGCAAGATGGCGGAGGCGGTCGTGGACAAGATCGCCGCCATGCTGGCGGCGGAGGGCAAAGCGCCGGCGGCCCTGCCGCCGAGCCGCACCCGGACGCTGCCGATCTCCGGCGGCGATGTGGGCGGCTCCGCGAAGCTGGCGCCGTTCTTGCAAAGCAAGGTCAGCCAGGGCCTGCGGCTGGGGCTGACCGAAGCGGAAGCCGCGCTGCTCGCGCGCCGTTACGGCTCCAACGTGGATGCCGTCTACGAGCTGCTGGAGCAGCATCGGGGGGAAGCGGCGGAGCGGGGCCTGCCCGCCGCGGTGCTCGCTGCGCTCGTGTACGCGATTGAGCGCGAGATGGCGGTGAAGCCGGCGGATTTCTTCATCCGCCGGACGAGCGCCCTCTTCTTCGACATCGCGTGGGCAAAGCAGTGGAAGGCGCCGGCGATCGCCTTCCTGGAGGAGCGCTTCGGCTGGGACGAAGCGCAGACGAGCGCCTACACCGCGGAGTTGGAGCAGCTGCTCCATGACGCGGTGCACCCGCTGGAGGCTTAGCTCCAGCGGCCTTTAGTAAGTGGCCGGACGACTTACCTCGTCTGGCTTCTTTGCGTTAATGCTGTATTAACGCTGTTTTTCAGTGCTAACTTTTGCTTAGTTCCCACTTACGGTGACTTAACGCTGTTTTTCATGCTTATCATGGGTGGATGTAACCGAATAACGCTGATTTTCAGCGTTAACTTCGCACAGGTATGCTTTGAACATCCGATCCTCGGGGTGCTCATCGCGAAACTGGCCTACATTGTTGAAAAGCTGACTCAAATGCGACCTGGAGCTTCGCTCAAAGTCCCATCTTTTTCTGCTATAATAACCACTATGTATATTAAGCAGGAGTAGGTGTTCCCGCGTATGGAAACTTCGGAGCTTTTATCGTACCTGACTGAGGAAAATTTAGCGATGCTGCTGGAAAAATACAGGTCGCTCGGACCGTTTCCCGGTATCTTTTTAACCTTTATGAAATCGTTCATCCCACCGCTTCCAACGATCGTCATTATTAGCGTAAATGCGGCGGTTTACGGTCTCTGGCTTGGCTTCCTATACTCTTGGATCGGTATCGTCAGCGGCTGCGTGGTCACTTTTCTCCTGGTAAAGAAGCTTGGCAGTCACCGATATTTGGAACGCTGGGCGCAGAAGCCGAAGGTGCAAAAGGCCTTGCTCTGGGCGCGCCGCCATGCTTTTAGCTATGTATTTGTGCTTAGTCTGTTCCCGGTTGGCCCGTTTGTGATGATTAACATGGCTGCGGGGCTTGTCCGGATGAAGCTGCGCTCCTTTCTGATAGCGGTTGCGCTCGGTAAGGCAGTTATGGTGCTGTCCGTTTCTTATATTGGTTACGACCTTAAGCGTTTTATTGAGCATCCGTTTCAACTTGTGTACGTCGTCCTGTTTATCGTGCTTTCACTGATGATTAGCAAGCGAATTGAGAAGCGGTTTGTTTGAGTATACCTGGGGGGGTATCTGAAATGCGCTTTACACGGCAGCTAGCCGATACGATCGTAAGCAAAACGAAAGAATTGACGCTGCTAAATATGAATGTCATGGATCGTAACGGCATCATTCTTAGTTCTAGTGACCCGGATCGGATCGGAACTCTTCATGCAGGGGCGATTGAGGTCGTCAGAACCGGAGAGGAAATTGTCATCACTGCGGAAACCGCGGGGAAACTTGCGGGTACGAAGCCGGGCATTAACATGCCGATATTTTTTCAAAATGAACTCGTCGGGGTCATTGGCATCACCGGACAGGAGTCTGAGGTGGTCCCTTTTGGGCGCGCCGTTCGCATGATGACCGAAATGTTATTGCAGCAGTCGTATTTGTCTGAACAGGTGGAACTGAAGGAACGAGCCAAAAGCTACCTCGTGGGTGAAATCATGGTTGGCGTCGAGCCGGAGAACGAGGATATGTTGTACGCGAGGGGGGAGCTGCTCGGAATCGACCTCTCACTGCCCCGGGCGGTCATGGCTATCGAGATTTGCGGACACGAATCCACGCGTGATCAGTTTTATCAGAGCTTCCAGCAGGTTCGGGGGATCGTCAAGCTGTTTCCGAATCCTCAGCAGACGGTTTTGGCTGAGCTTGGTAACCAGCGTTGGATCTTGATGGCCGATCTCTCTGCTTACAAGAACGAGAAGGTCTCCAAGCAGAGTCTGCTCGGCATTGCCTCCAAAATTTTCAGTATGGCAGCCGTCTGGTTTAAGGGAGAGGCTCGGATCGCGGTCGGAGGGAAATGCGGAAACATCAAGGAACTTGGCCGGTCGGTTCATGATGCGTTGAAGCTGGTGGACATGCTCCGAAAGGACGGAGGGCTTCCTCCGGTTATGCACATCGAAGACACAGCCTTAGAATTCATTCTGAATGACATTCCGGAGGCATCCGGACAACGGCTCATCGAGAAGGTGCTGGGCGAGCTGGCAGGGGATGATCTTTTGATGGAAACGCTGCAGACGTTCTATGACCAGAACATGAATCTTGCGACGACGGCCAAAGCGATGAACATCCATCGGAATACGCTATTATATCGGCTCGAACGGGTACAGAGTCTGCTTGGGATGAATCCGCGCTCTTTTCGGAACGCGATTCGCATTCAGATCGCACTCCTGCTGTACCGAAAGCATTAACTCTGTACCTTGTATAAAATATCTAAAATAATGGGGTATATTCGGGTGATTTTCGTATAGTTTATCCGTAGAGTGACCCCTGCGCCTCTCCTATAATAAAAGGTGTAACGGGGAAATAGCTTCCTTAACTGCTATAGAAATGGGGGAGATACAGGTGAAGATCGTCATTGCTCCGGATTCGTTTAAAGGGAGTTTATCGGCTAAGGAAGCGGGCCAAGCAATAGAACATGGAATCAAGCGGGCCCTTCCTGAAAGCATGACCAAAATCATTCCGATGGCGGATGGCGGAGAGGGAACGATGGAATGCTTGATCGACGCTACTGGGGGCCGATTCGTCGAAGCTGTTGTCAAAAACCCGCTGAACCGGGAAATTAAATCCGGTTTTGGCATTCTCGGGGACGGCATCACGTGCGTGATTGAAATGGCGATGTCGTCAGGGCTGTACTTGATTGAAAAGCACGAACGCAATCCGCTCCTAACGACCACTTACGGCTTCGGCCAGCTTATCCTAAAGGCGCTTGACCATGGATGCCGGCAGTTCATTCTTGGTCTGGGCGGAAGCGCAACCAATGATGGTGGCGCCGGAATGCTGCAGGCTTTGGGTGCTGAGCTTTTGGATGATGAAGGGAACTCCATCGGCTTCGGCGGAGGGAATTTGGGCAGACTGGCCGCCATTCGCATGGATCGGATGGATCCGCGGCTCGCGGAAAGCAGCTTTGTCCTCGCATGCGATGTGGACAATCCTTTCGTCGGTCCTACGGGGGCGACTGCAGTGTTTGGTCCGCAAAAAGGCGCCACTCCAGAGATGCTGAGGGAATTAGACGATCATCTGCGACATTTTGCCGATCTGATCGAGCAGGCACGTGGTATCAGGATTCACGATGTTCCTGGAACCGGTGCAGCAGGCGGTTTGTCGGGCGGAATTGTTGCATTTTTGAATGCGAAGCTGGAATCAGGCGTATCGATCGTTACCCGGGTAACCGGATTGGAAGACGCCGTGTCGAAGGCTGATTTGGTAGTAACCGGCGAAGGCCAGGTTGATTTCCAAACGGCCCGGGGCAAAACGCCGTGCGGCGTCGCCCATATAGCCAAGAAGCACGGTATCCCTGTGCTCATTCTGGCAGGCTCCGTCGGATCGGGAATCGAAAGCTTGTACGAGCATGGAGTGTCAGCCGTTATCAGCATCGTGAATCGGCCGATGACGCTCGACGAAGCGATGGCGCAAACGGGGCCGCTTCTGGAGCAGGCAGCCGAACAGGCGATTCGCATTTATAGCATGAAGCACAAGGGGGAACAGTAGGCATTATTGTGGTCGTTATATGGGGTGCCATTTTCCTGTAAGTCTGCAGATACGATAAGAGTCGAAGGGGATTCCCTCGACTCTTTTTTGCGTGATTAATAAACTTCAATACGAAGATCCGGATAGGCCCGGGCGATTTCGAGACAATGTTCCCGCAGGATACTCCGATCAAACGGTTTATCGAAGATATCGCGATCCGGCATGAACGTAATGCTCGTTCCGGTTTCCTGCGTTACGCCTACCGTCAGCAGCCCGGTTTGCGGAATCCCGTGTTTGTAGTGCTGCTGGAATACTCTTCCATCCCGGCGAATTTCGACGGATAGCTTCAGAGAGAGGGCATTGACCACGGGCATGCGAATTCCTTTTTCCCCGCCTGGGGCAAGGACCGATGCGCTTGCGCTTAGACGGCTCATGTCGGTAAGGACAGTTTGAACACGTGGATGTCCCTGGTCGTGATCGGCGAGGGCTTGAACGGGGATCCCTCTGCCGTTGTCAGCAACCGTAATGCTGCCGTCTCCATGTAGAAAAAGGCTGACCTCGCTGCAATGTCCGGCTTGATGCTCAAGAATACAATTCTCAAGCACAGCCCACAGCAAATGGTGCGGATCGTAGCGGTCTTGCCCTTTGCCAAGGTAAGCATCGACGTTGTTTCTGGCTTCACTCATATCCATATAATCCGTTGTATCTAACAAATCCGAGGCGGCAGCGAGCAGTAAAAGAAGCGGCAGCGCACGACGACCTGGAAGCGAATAAGCGCCGCCTCGTTCCTCTTGGACGAGCAGATCGGCTCCCAGCAAAGCCTTCATATGATGGTAAAGCTGGCCTGTAGTCCCCATATTCAGACGCTCCACCAGTTCAGGCCCCGTTAGCGGTTCTTGCAAAACAGAACGCAGAATATCCAGACGCTGCTTATGGCCGAGTGCGGCCAGAATTTTGGCGACCTTGTCGCCGTCTACCTGCAAAAGCTGACTGACACGCCGCTCCTGCGGCTCCCAGCGATAGTCCGATCGCTCACTGCGATATTGTCCGGAGTAAAACAGACCTCCGCTCTCGTCTGCGACTTCCGATGTGTCTACCTTAATTGGGTTCGTCTCATTCTTTGTATGCATAAACTGTCTGACAAGTTGTTGAAGTTCATTCAATTGCGCTTGCATCGCATCAAGTTCGGTTCCATAATCGCGCATCGTAGTCAAAGAATCACCTCTTATAATTATTTAAATACGTAATTACGTAATTTAATAATAACATGAGAGTTGTGTATTGTAAATATTACCCAAAAGCAAAAAAACTACGGCGGCACAATTAACGAACAATTTCAAATTAGAGCACTTCGCCCCGAGTACTTTAGGTTACCGATTGCGTTTATCGCAGTCCGATTTCGCCCAATTGCAAAAACGTGGTGAATGGAGTTAGCGGCTGGAGTTCGATTTTGCCAGCTTATAATGTGCTCATCGAACATCCTCTTGCACAAACCAAGCTGCAATTCTGTAAAATCGGACTCCAAACTGTTTTGGTGGATGTATATGATATGCAATTGTGTTTTTCCGGACTTTAGAAGCGATATGCTCGAAAATCACTAACAAGGTGTGAATTTGCAAATTAATCCGGCATACTATCTGTACATTTACACGAAGGTAACGAGTTCAATCATGTTATTGTTCGTTAATTGGTCAGGCGTAGCAAAAAAAGCACCTTTTCAGGTGCCGCTCATGCCAACTTATCTTGATCAAGCTATCCTGCTAGCCATTGCCGCTAGCCAGGGATTGATCGCCTTTTTCATTCGTCAAAAGGTTGTAGATGCGGATTTGCTCTTGGTCGTCAATGGTCGCTAGAGGTACCTCGTGAATATTTTGGTGCTTAGCGCGAATTTTTGCTTCCAGCCATGCAGAATCTTTGCCAAGTTGACGGAGCAGCTTGTGATTGGTAGAGCCTTCGATAATGATCGGCTTCACAAGCGAGAATGCAGCTTTATGTATGTTCATATCAGCAGCCGTCGCCGGTTGATGTTGAGGCGATACGAAAATTGAGATTGTTCCCCCAGGCTCCCACAGGGCAAGGGCGACTTTTTGAATATCTTCGATTTGTTGTTTACGCACCTCGGAGAATAGATGGTCCATGGATATTTTGGCTTTGGAAAGATTTTTTATCTGAATCTGGCCATTCTGAATGAGCGTAATTGGCGCCGGATCCAAAAAGTGCTTTAGAAAATTCCACTTCAAGCTCAGCCAAGAAGTCGCCAGATAAAGCAATACGATCGTGGCAGTTGTGGTCATAGATCCAGATAAGCCCAATTTCTCATCCGAAAGCGGGTGGGCGATGATGTTACCCAGAATGAGAGCAATGGTGAAATCCAAAAAGCGCAGCTGCGAAATGGAGCGCTGTCCCAATAGCTTCGTCGCAATGAGTAAAAACAAGTAACCGACGACCGCGCGCAGGATCCATTCGATGATTGTAAGTGATTCCTGACTATGGAAGAAATTCAAGTGGCATCACCCCTTGGCATGTAATGAAAAAGCCCAATTAACGTGCCCGGGATAGTGAATTTTTATTCATTTGTGAGCGGCTTAAAACAAAAAAGAGCACTTCATTGTGCTCTTTGATCTGATCGTCCGCGTTTCGCTACCAGATTGCAGCCCAGCATGCAGGGACGTTTTGGTAAACCGGGCCTTTTTCGGTAGTGAAGACCGCATATTTCCCTGCAGGAATCGTTGTTGTAGATAGCCCGACAGGTACATCGGTGATATCCGCTGCTTTTAATCCGATGAGCATAGTATATAAACCATTGACGCCATTCTCGTAATCCGTATATACCCCTAGCGTGGGGCTATTTGGGACGGAGTAAGGAATTTTAAAGCTCACTTGCTGCTCATAAAATGTCTGCCATAACTTCGGGATGGCACCTTGCCCCTCAGCTTCTTGGGCGTTCGAGGTTCTCGCAGAGATGCCTGTTACTTGGAATCCTTCTAAATTTACAAGGGTCGGGTTAATAAGAATCGTTCCTCCCTGGATGAGTACTTACACTAGTGGCTGCATGCCGCGCTCCAGCCAATCTTCGCGTGTTGGGCCGTAAATATCCGGCACGCGCAGGCCGGCTTGGCGCATCAAGACAATCATCTCGCCCCGATGGTGGATCTCGTGGGAGATGAGCATGCGCAGCGTAAGGCTATTGGGCCACATCATGCCGTACATATCTACGTTTTCTGTCAAGGAAGCATCCGTCCATTGGGACTGGATCGCCGCTGTCAGCCCGGCTGCTGCAGTGCGATACGTATCTGCGATGGTTTTTGCAGTGTCAGGCGCAAGCTCCTCGCCTTCAGGCGCTTCGAACTTTAGTCCGGTGCGGGACAGCATTTCATGAACGGTGGTGGCAATATGCCAGCCTAGTTGTCCGAGTGTACGGAATTCGGGAGCGATGCGCTGGGAGAGCGACTCATCAGTGAGTGTGTCCAACACGCGTTGTGTAGCTGTAGATTCATTGTTCCATTCGTTAACAAAATCTTGAATTGTCGTAAACATAAAGGCGGCCTCCTAGGATTAAGTAAATTTGCTTCATACCCCTACAATAAACCACCCCCACTGACAACATCCTGTCAGGTTTGGATCGCATACATATCTACGATTTTTTGAGCTTTGTTCTTGATGGCCTCAGCGACGTGGGCAGGTTCCAAAATACGCAGACTAGGGCCATAACTGAGCAGCATCCCATGCAGCCAAGGCTCGTCCGGTTGAAAGGCGGTGACGAGAAGCGAGCCGTCGGGCTGTTCAGCGATTTGCTCCGCCTGAAAATAGTCCTCCGCCTGAGCGCGCATGTTCGGCTGTATATGAAGCACGAGCTTGACTAGAGAAGACGAATCTTTTTTGCCCCAGCGGTAGTCGAGCAACTCGATCTGATGCTCTTTGCGAACAAACGTTCTGGATAATACTTTGAGCTCTTTCATGCGGGACAACCGGAAAACCCGAAAATCTTGGCGGAGTAAGCAGAATCCGTACAAATACCAGCCAAAGCCTTTGACCACGATCCCCATCGGCTCCGCTGTACGTACAGAGATCTCGCTCTGTGAAGTTGTATATTGAAAGGAAACGAGTTGCGATTCGCGAATGGCGGTGCGCAGGTCGCTCAGTTTTTCTTTATCGGCGCTACCGCTGCGCCATGGATTCATGTCGATAATCAGCTGATTGTTCATGGTAGCGACGGTGTTTTGCTCGGATTTGGCCACGAGTGCGCCGACCTTATCGAGCAGGCCGCCGATTTCTTGATCTCCTACACTCGAGCGGATGCCTTTTAACCCGACAATGATGGATTGCAGCTCTTCTAAAGATAGAAACTGGCGGTCCAGCCGGTACTGATCCATAATTTCATAGCCGCCGCTGTTCCCTGCGTATGATACAACAGGAATTCCGGCCTGGTTAATCGCCTCGACGTCACGGTATACCGTTCGCAAGGAAACTTCAAAGCGCTCCGAGAGCTCTTTCGCGCTTATTCGTCTCCGGTTCAGCAGCAGCATCGTAATAGCCAGCAGTCGATCAAGTTTCAAATCAAGCACCTCATCCATTCAAGTTACGTCACCATAACTTCGATTTCGGTGAGGGGAATTCCTTTTCGGAGAATGACCGGTTGATTGATCGCACTGTATGGAAGAACGCTGATTCCCGTTTTGGAAGCGATGTGCGAGTGGGGAAATGTCCATAACCAACTGAGCCCTTTGAAAAGTCAATGCTAGCTCCCGAATAGGTCATGGAAAAAATTGAAATAATAAGGCCGATTTCAAATTCATGACGAAAAGAGTGGAGCACTTTGTTCAGAAAGATCGCAAAAACCGTCCTGCATTCAGCGGTGATCAGTTTGTTTGTGGGCTGCTTGTCCTTGTGGGGGATGGGCTTCGCTATGGCTGAAGAAAATGAGGTATTGCCGCCTCCAGGGCCAAATGCGACGCAGGGGCAGCTTCTGCAGACCCGCGAGATCGATGTCACCGGCGACGGCAAGCTGGATACCGTATCCCTGGTTGGCACGAAGATGGACAGCTCAAGTCCGTACTATGCCAAGTTGTTCATAGTCGTTTCAGGCGAAGGGCAGAACCAGGTGGTGATTCCGCTGGAAGGCGGCTATGGCCCGCAAATGATGTTCTGCGATTTCAACGGGAACAAGCTGCCTGAGATTTATGTGTCGGCCGAAACGGGCGGCAGCGGAGGTCTGTCTTATTACTACCTCTATTCGCTCAAGGATAACGTGCCGACGGCGATCCCGCTTCCCGATCCGCTGCACGTGACAGCCACGTTCAAGAACAATTACGTTGTGAAATTGAAGCTGAAGGAGACCGGCAAATCCTACAAAATTGACATCAAAGAAAAGAAAGCGGATTACGACCAATTCGGCGTTTACAAGGATGGCAAGGTGGTCAAGCCGATCATCGTTGATGTCAATCCGTACGGTCTGCTGCAGCCTATCGACGTCGAACGCGACGGTGTTTGCGAGTTCAGGGGGGTACAGCGGATTACTGGGATCGCCAACGCGGATACAATTGGATACGTGAACTCGATCTGGAAGTGGAAAGACGGCAAATGGGTGCTGAAAGGCTCCTCCATCACTAAAACCTTGCAGCCTAGTCACGCAGGGCATCATTGAAAAGCAGCTAAAAAAACACCGCAGCAGCTTGAGAGAACTCGGCAAGAGTCCCAATCAAGCGGCGTGCGGTGTTTTACATTTTAAACCCAGTTGCCTTTGCGGAACAATGGCTCGCGGGTACCGTCAGCCGTGATGCCGTCGATATCCATCTCGGCGGAGCCGATCATGAAGTCGACGTGGATCAGGCTTTTGTTATAGCCGTTCTCAGCCAGCTCTTCAGGGCTCATTGCCGTTCCGCCTTCGATGTTGAAC
Organism: Paenibacillus sedimenti; assembly: GCF_014534655.1. Taxonomy (GTDB): domain Bacteria; phylum Bacillota; class Bacilli; order Paenibacillales; family NBRC-103111; genus Paenibacillus_E; species Paenibacillus_E sedimenti. The sequence goes on along the minus strand of NZ_JACVVD010000006.1, from coordinate 172,935 downwards.
GGATAGGAATTGCCTAGCGCCACGTGGCAGGATGCATTTTCGTCGAATAAGGTATTGTAATAAATAATGCCCGATTGCGAAATCGGCGAGTCATAAGGCACAAGCGCAACCTCGCCCAAGTAGCGGGCGCCTTCATCCATATCCAGCATCTTGTTCAATACTTCTTGGCCGACTTCGGCGGTCGCTTTAACGACCTTGCCGTTCTCGAACGTCAAGCTGAAGCCGTCGATCAGCGAGCCTTGGTAGCTCAGCGGCAGCGTACTGCGAACCGTACCGTTCGTGCCGCCCCGCAGCGGCATCGTGAACACTTCCTCCGTCGGCATGTTCGGCAGGAAGAAGATACCGCTGTCCGTCGTGCTGCCGGCAGCGACCCATACATGCTTGGGCACGAGCTCGATGTAGAGATCGGTGCCAGGTGCTTGCAGGTGCAGCTGCTTGTATCTTTTGCCGTTCAGCATCTCTTGTTTGGCGGTCAGATTCTGTATGTGCGCGTTCCACGCAGCAACCGGATTTTCCGTATCCACGCGGGTAAGCTTGAAGATTTGCTCCCACAGCTTCTGGATGCGTTCCTCTTCGCTGAGGTTGGGGAATACCTTGGCGGACCACTCCGCCGTCGGGTACGAAACCATCAACCAGTTCACCTGATTGCTGCGCAAATATTTCAGGAACCCTTCGCGCGCCGTAGCAGCCGCTTTGCCGGAGATGGCGATCCGTTCCGGATCTACACCCTTGAGCAAATCCGAGTTCGGCGCGTAGATTTGTAAGAAGGCTGCGCCGCCTTTGGCCATCTCTTCCAGTCCGTTCGCCCGCCACATCGGATACTCGCGAAGCGTGGACTCCGGCGCATGCTTGAGGCGCAACGCCTTCACTTCATCGTCGTCCCAGTCAATGACAACGTCTTTGGCGCCGGCTTCGTAAGCTTTTTTCGTAATTTTACGTACGAAATCAGCGCAAGCGATCGGGGTCATAATGACCACGGTCTGGTCCTTTTGAACGTTTAATCCTACCTTAACGGCTAGCTCTGCATATTGATCCAGGTACTGCTCGAATGTCTTCATCACGCTAGCTCCTTTATATTTTAGTAAGATTTAGTGTATGATAGAAAATAAAACTTTAACCCGCGGGAGAAAGGCTGGCAAACAATGGAAACGAAAAGCGCCACACCAACAAGCACTCCATCGAATTTCATTAAGAATATTGTAATCGAAGATCTGAAAACAGGCAAAGTCAGCCAGGTTATCACCCGTTTCCCCCCGGAGCCGAACGGATACCTTCATATAGGGCATGCGAAATCGATTTGTATCAATTTCGAGTTGGCCGATGACTTCAAGGGTTTAACGAATCTTCGATTTGATGACACGAACCCCGTTAAGGAAGATACGGAATTTGTGGAAGCGATCAAGGAAGACGTGGCATGGCTTGGCTACCAATGGGACGGTCTTTTCTTTGCTTCCGACTATTTCGAAGAAATATATAATCGTGCTGTTCTGCTGATCCGTAAAGGACTCGCTTATGTCGATGACCTCAATGCGGACCAAATTCGCGAAACGCGCGGAACCTTGACCGAACCGGGGCAAAACAGCCCCTACCGGGAACGTAGTGTGGATGAGAACCTGAGCTTGTTCGAGCAAATGCGCAAGGGCGATTTCCAGAATGGCGAGAAGGTGCTCCGCGCTAAGATTGATATGGCTTCGCCGAACATTAACTTGCGGGATCCGGTCATTTACCGGATCGTTCATGCTCATCACCACAATACGGGGGATAAATGGTGCATCTACCCGATGTACGCGTTCGCGCATCCGTTAGAAGATGCGATTGAGGGCGTGTCCCACTCCATCTGTACACTTGAATTTGAAGATCAACGCCCGTTCTACGATTGGGTCATTCAAGAGTGTGAGATGCCTAGTGTACCAAGGCAATATGAATTCGTGCGCCTGAATCTGACTAACACCGTGATGAGCAAAAGAAAGCTTAAGCTGCTCGTCGATGAGAAGGCGGTTGACGGCTGGGACGATCCGCGGATGCCGACCATTTCGGGGCTTCGCCGCAGAGGGTTTACCCCAGAGGCGATTCGCAACTTCGTTCGCGAATTGGGCGTTTCCCGCGGAGGCGGAGCAAGCACGGTCGATGCCCGCATGCTCGACCACTTCATCCGCGAGGACTTGAAACTGAAGGCGCTGCGCACGATGGGCGTTCTTAATCCGCTAAAAGTTGTGATCACCAACTACCCTGAGGATCAAGTGGAGATGCTGGAAGCGGAAAATAACTCGGAAAATCCGGAAATGGGCTCCCGCCAAATTCCGTTCTCCCGCGAGATCTACATCGAGCAGGACGACTTCATGGAGAACCCGCCAAACAAATATTTCCGGTTATTTCCCGGCAACGAAGTGCGCCTGAAGAACGCTTACTTCATCAAGTGCAATGACTTCGTCAAAGACGAGAATGGCAAAGTCGTGGAGCTGCACTGCACGTATGACGTGGAGACGAAGAGCGGCAGCGGCTTCACCGGCCGTAAAGTGAAGGGCACCATCCACTGGGTGGATGCGAAAAGCGCGGTACCGGCGGAGTTCCGCCTGTATGAGCCGCTGATTCTGGACGATGAAGAGAATGAGGGCGCGTCGTTCCTGGAGAACCTCAACCCGAACTCCTTGCAAATCGTGCAAGGCTTCGTGGAAGAGAACATGAAGCAGGCGAAGCCGCATGATAAATTCCAGTTTTTCCGCCACGGCTACTTTAACGTGGACTCGAAATATACGACGGACGATCATCTGGTGTTCAACCTGATCGTGTCGCTGAAAAGCTCGTTTGAGGTGTAGAGATGAGTTTTGCCAAAAAATCCTAGTGTATACTAGGATTTTTTTCATCTTTAAGGCCGTTTTTGGCCTTTACAGATAGCTTTTGGAAGGAGTCGCCGTCTGAAAGGGCGAAAAAGGTTCTTACAGGTATAAAATTCGAGCACCATCGCAGATTTTCCATCTTTAAGGCCGTTTTTGACCTCTACAGGTATAGTTTGGCGGAAGGATCTGCCTGTAAGGACCAGAATGGATCTTACAGTGCCTAAGCCTGGGCATGCTCGTTAGATAAAGTAACTACCCTTAACTAGGAGTGAACTCATGACAACTGTGCTGGTCGTAGACGATGATCCGAATATTTGCCGGATTACGAAGTTGTATTTACAGAAGAGCGGCTATGCGGTGGAGACTGCTCATGACGGGGAGCAGGCGCTGGCGCAATTCGAAGCGCTTCGACCCGATTTCATCGTGCTGGACCTCATGCTGCCGAAGCGGGACGGATGGTCGGTCTGCCAAAAGATTCGCTCGATGAGCGATGTGCCGATCCTGATGCTGACGGCAAGAGGGCAAGTGGACGAGCGGATTGAGGGTTTGCAGATGGGCGCCGACGATTATTTGGTCAAGCCCTTTGATCCGAATGAGCTGGTCGCCCGCATCGCGACGATTTTGCGCAGGTCGACGGGGCGACCGGGTTCTTCGGCGCAAACGAACGTCTACGAAGTCGGCAGCCTGCGGCTGGATGCGACTTCGCATGAGGTCACGGTAGAAGGGCAGCAGGTCGCCCTGCCCAAAAAAGAGTACGAGCTGCTGCTCTTCCTCGTGCGCAACCCGAATCAGGTATTCACGCGGGAAGATCTCATCGCGAAGATATGGGGTTGGGACTTCGAGGGCGAGGATCGCGTCGTCGATCTCTACATCAAGCGTCTGCGGCAGAAGCTGTCCGCCATGACTGAGCGGAAAGAAGACTGGAGCATCCGCACGGTTTGGGGTGTCGGCTATAAGTTCGAGGGGCCGGACGCATGCTGAATTCTTTTTATAGTAAGCTATTATTCATTTATATCAGCATTACGATTGTGTCGATTACAGCGATCTCCGGCACGATTAGCCACTCCATGAAGCAAAAAACGTACGACCGCAGCGAGAAGCTTCTTCTGGAAAAGGTCGCCCAAGTGGAGGAGCTGACGAAGGATTTGTTCGATAATGCGATGCTCCCGAGAGATTTTCGTAAACAAATCAGCTCAATCGAGAAGACATCTAATGTTCGGATCTCGGTGATCAGGAGCCCTAAGCTGAATTCGGATAAATTCACATCGGTCGGCGAAGCGCCGGCACGCAAAGAATGGGTCGATAAGCTGTTGAGCGGGGAACCGGTTACGGTACGGAGCAGCTTTGCCCAGAACAGCAATGTGAAGATGTTGATTGTCGGCCGGCCCGTTACGCTGGACAATCGGGTCGTTGGCGGCATTTTTCTATACACGCCTATCGTGAACATCCAAAGTACGATCAATGGAATTAACCGTGCGATCTTCGTATCTGCGCTGCTTGTCAGCTTATTGGCGATAACGGTCTTATACTTCGTTTCCCGACATTTCGTGAAGCCGATTCATTCGATGAGCAGGAGGGCCGAGGCGCTGGCTATGGGGGATTTCAGCGGCAGAGTCGAGGTGCGGGGCAAGGATGAGATCGCTTCTCTCGCAGGCTCACTCAACCGGATGGCCGGTAAATTGGAAAAAGTCGAAGAGGGCCGCAAACGGTTTCTCTCCGAAATCTCCCATGAGCTGCGTACGCCGCTGACGACGATTCGCGCTTCGCTGCAAGGGATTGTCGACGGCGTCGTCGAGCCGAAGGATGCGCAAGATTTTATCCAAGTCTCGCTAGGTGAAACGATCCGGCTGAGCAATATGGTGGACGACTTGCTCCAGCTGTCTTCTTTTGAGGAGAAGAGAGTGAAGCTTGAACTGGAGCGGGTTGATGTTACGGAGCTGATGGCGCTGGTGGTGACTCAACTGAAAATGAAAGCCAAGGCCAAGCATATTGAGCTGTCTACGGAGGAGGGTAAGCCGTTTGTTATTCATGCAGACGTTGATCGGCTGAGGCAGGTTCTTATCAATTTGCTGGATAATGCGATCAATCACATTCCGGAAGGTTCTTCGGCGGGAATACGCGTGAAATCCGTGAAAAAAGAAAGCTGGATCGAAGTTTGGGACAACGGTCCGGGCATTTCACCCGATAAACTGCCGCGTCTTTTTGATCGGTTCTATAAGGCGGATGAGAGCCGCAACCGCTCTGGCGCAGGGCTGGGACTAACAATTTGCAAACATATTGTAGAGGCCCACGGAGGCACGATCCGCGTGCATTCGCAGGCGGGGCAGGGGACGGTCTTTGCGATTTTTTTGCCGGCTTCGCCGATGACAAACTTATGACATATTTATCGGGTAGTATAGGTCTCGTAAGGCAAAGACAAATACGAAACCGAGGAGCGATACTTATGTTGAAAAAATTAACAGGACTAGCTTTGGTAGGCGCAATTGCATTATCCGTTCCGGTCGCAGCGTTCGCTGCCGACACGACTACGCAAGGAGGTGCGGCTGCATCGACAAGCAGCTCCTTCCATCCTTGGAAACAGCTGCTGCAGGAAAAAGCGCAAATTCTCGGCATTTCCACCGAAGGCAAGACGAATGAGCAAATTAAAGCTGAAATCAAAGCTGCGGTAGACGAGCATCAAACAGAGCGTTTAAACAAAGCGGCTGCTAAACTTGGCATCAGCACGGACGGCAAAACCGCCGAGCAGCTCAAAACGGAAATTCAAGCGGCTGTCCTGGTGAAGCTGCAAGAGAAAGCGACGAAGCTTGGCATCAGCACCGAGGGCAAGACGAACAAGCAGCTCAAAGAAGAGATCAAAGCAGCAGCTTTAACGAAGCTGCAGGCCAAAGCGGCTGAAGCCGGCATCTCGACAGACGGCCTGACTCCGAAACAAATCCGCGAAGCTCTTGCTGAAGCCAGAGAGGCGAAAAAAGTGGAAAACCTAAACGAGCGGGCAGCCAAATTAGGCATCAGTACGGAAGGGAAAACGACGGAACAAATTTTTGCCGAAGTGGCAGCCGCACTGAAAGCGAAATGGGCGAAATTAGCCGGACAAAGTGAATAGCATTGTAACGATAAACCCTGAGGGCAGCCTCGGGGTTAAGTTTTGTTTTATCACTATTGACAGATGCAGGAAATTGTATTATTTTAATATTGACTGATTTAATCAATCAAAAACTACGAAAAGAGAAAGGAGGAATACAATATGACTCTTTTTCCATGATGCGGGTAATAGGCAGAAAAATTTTTAATCTAATATTGATTGACTTAATCAATCTAAAATATAAATAAGGGAGCGATAAACATGAATAACGTTCAAAACATGGGTAAGGCAATTGTCATCGGGGGGAGCATTGCCGGATTATTGACGGCACGCGTGCTTTCTGATTATTATGAAGAGGTTCTCATCGTGGACAAAGATGAGTTTCCCGAAGCCCCGGAAGATCGTGCGGGGACGCCGCAAGCTTTTCATCCCCATCGGTTTACGATGCGGGGTAAGCTGATCACAGATCGTTTTTTTTCAGGGTACGAAGAAGAATTGGTGGCACTGGGAGCTCCATCGTCACTGAATAAGACCGTTCATAACATGAACCCGTATGGAAGCATGATCGCGCCATATCCGCGGAACGATATCAAGTTTAGCCGAGCTGCGCTCGAGTGGGTATTGCGTGAGCGCGTGAACGCTATTGCTAATGTTCGTTTTCTTCTCAAGCACGATGTGCTTCGTTTAGTAACGACTCCCGACAAGGCAACCGTTACGGGGGTTCAGGTTCGGGAACGCGGGACGCTTGGACAGGAAAAGATACTAACGGCCGATCTGGTTATGGATACCAGCGGTCGCAATTCCAAATTGGCATCATGGCTTGAGGAATTAGGTTACGAAGTGCCGACTCCCGACCGGTTGAAAGTCGATCTCGGGTATAGTACCCGACGTTATAAAGTTCCCTCCCATCTCACGGCGCTAATAGAACAATGGGATGTCATCAACATTATGGGCCAACCTGCGAACGGGACTTTTACAGGCGTCTTTTCCTTTATCGAAAATCATATCGCAGAAGTGGTGCTTTATCGTCCGGGCGGGAACTATCCCCCTACGAATGCTGACGATTACGAACAGGCGGTTGCTCAGCTTCCAAGTCCGCTAATTACGGAAATGCTGCAAGAGCTTGAACCGATCACGGCTCCACGAGGATATCGTGTGCCGGAGCTGTACCGTCATCATTTTGAACAAATGAAGCGCTGGCCATCCGGGTTGTTAGTCTTGGGGGATGCGTTTTGCATCTATGATCCGATTTTTGGTCAAGGCATGACTGTTGCTGCGATCGAAGCGGAAATGCTGGAATCCTGCTTGCGGGAACAGCGGAATGATCCCAAGCCTCATTTTGAGCAGCGTGTACTTCAGAAACTCCAAGATGTAATCGAACCTGCCTGGTGGCTGAATTGCGCGAATGATTTGCAATGGGAAGGCGTCAAATATGTGGGTTCAGAGCCGCTCAAAGGCATTGATTTTGCTAAGAATTATATGCCTCTGTTTCTCAAGCATGCAACAACGCAGCGTGATTTTAAGCTATTCGGCATGTATTGGGCGGTGAACACGTTGTCGTTCTCACCGCGTGAAATTATAAATCCGCAAATGGTTACGACGGTACTTACAGCATCTGATGAAGGCCGGCAATTGCTTGCGAAGCTTTCACAGCAATACGGTCAGCCTCTGGAGGAAGTATTGGATCAGCTTGTTCCGTCCTTCTCTGGGGCCCCTTTTATGTCAATGAGCAAGTAATATTTCAGCAAAAGGAGTGACGGATTCATTGGCGCCTCTAAACGATGAACAATTGCACCAGATTCGCGATGAACGCAGAGAACAAATTATGGGGGCGGCCCTTAAGGTTTTTGCTAAGAGGGGCATCATCGGAACGAAAATGAGCATGATCGCAGCTGAAGCCCGTATCAGTCACGGCCTGCTCTACCACTACTTCACATCCAAAGAAGAGTTGTTTACTACGCTTGTTCAGGATGCTATGGTAAGCTCGCAAGAGGAAATGAGCAGCGTCCGTGATCTGCCGGGTTCCCCGCTTGAAAAAATAAGAGCTCTCACTAATGACATTCTTGATGAAAGCGGTACGCCGTATTTTATGCTGATTCATCAGGCTCGTACGTCCGATGGCGTTCCCGAGAAGGTGAAACAGCTCATTGAAGACTACAACATGAAGAAGTTTGTTGATCTGCTGCTTCCCGTATTTATAGAGGGGCAGCAAGCCGGAGAATTGACAGCAGGCGATCCTGAGGAGCTGATTGCCTCCTATTTATCGGTTCTTTCCGGTCTTATGGTATTGAATGCGCAAGAAATCGGCGGGTATCGGATGCCGAAAGCCGATTTCTTATTGAAGCTGATCACCTCTCCTTGATGGATACAAGACAGATTAGGATGAGAGGGCTGCTGAGGCAGCTCTTTTTTCTTTTGCGTGCATATATAGGTAAATAATGGAAATAATGACCTTTGTGTAAATTTCATATGACAAGGGAGAGTTTTATGCATTTTGTTATTGTCTTTTTCGTCATTGGGGCCACTTATCGCTGGGGGGATTGGCGGAACTGGAAGAAGTATCATCCGGCCATGATGTACTTTGCGATGGGAAATTTGCTATATCATTACCTCTGTGCCCGCCATTTATTATGGCAGCTTGTACCGGACTTTTCCCTTAGTCATAGTATAACCGAAATGATGTATACCTTTATTGTGTTCCCAGCTACGGCGCTGCTTTTTCTAAGCAATTATCCAAAGGGTGGGATGAAGGTCGTCTTTCACTATATACAATGGGTTTTCATCTACGGCGGTACGGAGTATATTTTTCACATGTTCGGGCGAATTCAGTATCAATACGGCTGGGGGTTCTGGTGGTCCCTGTTTTTTGACTGTACGATGTTCCCTATGTTGAAATTGTTTTCGGTGAAGCCCCTTCTGGCTTATCTAATTTCAGCTGTGCTTACAGTCTCCTGGGTGGTACTGTTTAAGGTTCCGGTGAATGTGCCGATTGAGCTGAGGGGGCCGTGAGGTTTGACGTGAGAAGTAATGCGTACGACCTATAGCTGATTCAGATGCAAAAAGTGCATGTGATTTGTAAGGGATTGATGCCAGTAGGCAGTTGTCCTGCAAAACCTGCAGATCATTTGACGAAAACTAGGTATCGTTTGGATATACTCAATTATCCTGCCTGTTAACAGAATAGGCCACCGTGCGATTCACCGGCAGCCAGAGAGCACATAATTATGGAGCTATCGTTCTCCGTTAACTTAATCAAAAGCTGTTACTGGTCTTCTGGGTTTATTTCTTGTAGGGATTCATCATCACCTGCTATTTCGAGTATGGCTCCAGTGAATGCGACGGCCCGCCGAGCCCGTCGCCCACCAGCTGCACGCGATTGTTTCGGCTCATCGATTGCTTATCCCTTCCCCGGACGCTGGAAATGTTGACGCGCGCGCTCAACCTCTACCCAAATCGCGCAATCCTCGACATGATCGTTGATCAACCCCATCGCTTGCATGAAGGCATACGCCGTAGTCGGCCCGACGAATTTCCAGCCCTGCTTTTTGAGCTCCTTCGATAGCGCGATCGATTGCGCTGAGATCGATACGGTCTGCGGCTTTGCCAGCTGACTCCGGTCCGGCTCGTACCGCCAGATGAAGGCGGCCAGCGAGCCTTCCCGTTTGATGAGCTCCTGCACCCGCCGCGCATTGTTAATAACCGCTTCGATCTTGCCGCGATGTCGGACGATGCCTTCATCCCCGAGCAGACGGTCGAGGTCACGCTCCGTATAACGTGCGATCCGATCGAAGTCAAAATTATGGAACGCAGCACGGAAGTTCTCGCGTTTCACAAGGATAGTGCGCCAACTCAATCCAGATTGGAAGCCCTCCAGACTTAGCTTCTCAAACAACCGACGATCGTCGCTGACCGGAAATCCCCATTCGGTATCGTGATAATAGAGAAACTCCGGCGCGGCGCCGCACCAGCGGCAGCGCGGGTTACCATCATGTCCCACTGTCGTAGCGTTCATGTGTCCCCACCTGTTTCGTGTGTGCAACCTGCGCGGCGCTCGCCATTCAAGCTCAACCAGTCATACATCTGCTCGACCTCACGCTTGATGAACTTCTCATCCCGAAACGCTTGCGCCAGCGTGGCGACGCCCTGGCTTCGGGCAAGGAGATGCATCGCCAGCTCGTCGGCGTCTCTTTCTCGGCCGAGCAGCGCGAACTGGCGGCTCAACCAGGTCCGAAACAAGGAAAACAGCTCGTTCGCCTCCGCCTGCGAGGCATGATTCAGCTTCGCCAGTTCCGTGCACAGCGTGCCGACCGGGCAACCGTACATTTTGATATCAGCCTGGTTCGCGATCAGAATATGGATAAAACTCTTGATGCGATCCTCGGGCCGCTCTCCTTCGCCTTCCCATTGCACCAGCATGTTCCGAGTATTCTCCAACCGTAATTGGATCACGGCAGACAGAATTTCGTCCTTCGATTTGAAGTGATAATAGAAGTTCCCCTTGGTAATTTTTACGGAATCGGCAATATCCGAAAAGGATGTATGCTCGTAACCGCGCTGATAGAACAGCCGGTCTGCCGATTCGACGATGTGCTCACGAGTTATTTTACCCTTCATGTCTAACACCTCCGTAGCCGACCATGCCTTCAAGGTCAGTCGGCTTGCTCTTATGCTTCCCCACCGAGGTAGAAGGAATAGTCGATGTAACCTGCTCCGCCGCCTTGGTAGAACGTGGCCCGATCGGCTTCATTTAATGGAAGGCCCTCTCGATAACGGCGCACCAGATCCGGATTGGCCAAGAATGGGGTTCCAAAAGCAACCAAATCCGCAGTGCCGCTACGTACCGCCGTTTGGGCACGTGCCAAGTCATAGCCGTTGTTAGCGATATACGGGCCGGCAAACTTCGAACGCAAGGCGCGATAATCCAGTTCACTGTTCTTCGTCATCATATCGCCTTCGAGCACATGCACATACGCTAAACCGCGCGGACTCAATTGCTCGACGAAATACGCGAAGTGCGTCTGCGGGTTGGAATCCGACATCGAGTTGAACCGATTCTCCGGGGTCAAGCGTACGCCTACGCGCTGCGCCGGCCACACCGCACAAACCGCATCGAGGACTTCGTTCAACAGGCGCATACGATTCGGCACGCTGCCTCCATACGCGTCGGTGCGGCGGTTGCTGCCGTCGCGGAGGAACTGATCGATCACATAACCGTTGGCACCATGCACCTCCACGCCATCAAAGCCCGCGTGTTTGGCCATCTCGGCGGCGCGTTTGAACTGCTCTACAATCCTCGGAATTTCAGAGGTCTCAAGTGTGCGTGGTGTCTCAAAATCGTGCATGCCGGTATATGTAAAGACTTGTCCCTCCGGTCGCAGCGCCGATGGAGCCACTGGCGTCACGTTGCCTGGCAGCAAGCTCGGGTGGGAAATCCGCCCGCAATGCTGCAACTGAAGAAAGATACGGCCGCCGCCCGAGTGTACCGCATCGGTCACGCGAAGCCAGCTAGCAGCTTGGGTATCCGTGTAGATCCCTGGGGTAAACGGGTATCCGACCGCCTCCGGTGAAACGGGGACAGACTCCGTGATGATGAGACCGGCACTGGCGCGTTGTTGATAGTAGGTCACCATCATTGGTGGAACGACACCGTTTGCATCAGCTCGATTGCGAGTCATCGGTGCCATGACCATCCGATTGGCCAGTGTCAGATCACCCAGTTGAACAGGCTTAAATAAATCTTTTGACATCATGATCTCATCTCCTTCAAAATTTTGCAATAAAATTAGGACGACCGTCCAATTCATAAAGATATTAGCACGATCGTCCTAATTCGTCAATCGAAAAAGGGCCGCAACAGGTTGCTGTCTTACAACCCGTTACAGCCCTCCAACCGGAGTAACCCGGATAATCGGCTACTCCCAAAACCTCATTCGCATACCCGTGCCGCTCCCATTAACCAAATTGCTGGCCTTTGATCAACTCAACCTGAATTCAGTGCCACTTCACCGACTTGCAGGTGTACATATCACGTGAAGCGCCACGCTACCGCAGTGAGATAGAACAACCCATCGCCCCTGTGATCGGCTATATTCTGACGTTGGCTATCGCGCCCGTACATGATACGATCAAAGGGAAAGAGGTAAGAGATCAAGGGACGATGGAGGTCGAAACGTCATGCAAACGATTCGAAACATGTTCGCGCACATGGATTGGGCGAACCGCCGTCTGCTCGATGCGCTGCAAGCCGCGCCAGCAGACGAAGTAGGCAAGGCAGCGACGCTGTTCCTGCACCTGCTCCAAGCGGAGAGCATCTGGCTGAAACGGCTGCGCGGCGAGAGCAGTGAGGGTCTCGCGCTATGGGAGGATAATGCGGATCCGGCCGCCTGCGCTGTGCTGATCGAGGCGAACGGAAACGGCTTCCGTGCTTGGCTTGACGCCCTGCCCGAAGATTGGCTAGACAAGCCGATCGCGTATCGCAGTCAGGCCGGAGCGCCGTTCGAGTCGTCCGCGCGGGACATTTTGATACATGTCGCCATGCACGGCCAGTACCACCGCGGCCAGATCAACACCGCGCTCCGTAAGGGCGGATTCGAGCCATCCGCCGTGGATTACATCCTATACGTGCGACTCGGTGGATAACAGCCCGTTAGCTTAATAAAAACAAGGAGCAGCTCCCTCGACAGATCTGCTCCTTGTTTTGTTATTCATTTGCTACTCGGCCGATAATTTCTTTAATATATTTTTTCAACTGGATACTAATTTCTGAACGCATAACATCACGAGTCATCCCAAAACGATCCTCATAACCTCGACATAGAAACCGGTGATACACGATCAAATCCGCATGTTCGTCATTGATGATTTTTATGTTACGCTTAATCAACTCACGCCGTATATCATACATATCTTTGCTTATTTTGTTCATAACCGCTTGACCGGCAGCTAGATAAAGCTGCTTTAGAAGGTTAGGACTGCGCTCAATGTCATCAATGCTCTTTTGTACCATCGTAAGCATGTGAGGTAGTAAGATATAGTCGCGGATCATATTTAGCTCCTCTGATGTGGGTCGAGACTTCTTTGTGGGATCATTTCGACTTTCATATTGCTCTTGATGTTCGGTGAGCAGCATCTTTGATTTCCACCGCTCATTACCGTCTAGTTTGCTCATTTATAATGACCTCCGATCTGTTCTGCTCGTTCTCGTGCTACTCCAGCTGTTAATAAAGAGGATGCCCGCATAATAGCGGCACTGCCAAATCGATCCTTGATTTCATCAGTCGCTCTTTCCAAGCCGTATGCTTTCTCTCGATCCTCGAATAACGTAAGCTGATAGACGCTATCGTCCACCAACTGAGTAAGCGAAATATGCAAGTGACTGACGGGCATACCACTCCAATATTTATGAAATATCCCGAGAGCTGCTGCCGCTACTTCGTGAGAAAGCGACGTAGGTTGCTGCAGCGTTACCTGCCGACTAAATCCTGTAGACCGCACCCCATCGGTCTCCGCTGCACCAACGGTCACCACCTGGCCCATGTATCCGTGTTTTCTACTGCGGCGGCAGACCTCCACGACCAACTCTAAAAGGACAACCTCAATATCTTCAAGCTTACGATAAAGGCTGCTTCGCAGCGCCTTACCATGGCTAATTGATTTCAATTTGTTACGAATGCTTGGTACAACCGGGCTTGGATCGATGCCCCGCGCCGTCTGCCAATAGTATTCCGCTTGAATATCGCTTTGCTTCCCCATCTCAAAGCGCATGCGTCGTTTGAATTCAGCCAATTCTAATCGTGCTATGTCACCAATCGTATTCAATCCCATCCTTATAAAATGACGAGTCATCCGCGATGCGACCATAAACATTTGGTGTACGGGCAGCGGCCACAAAGCAGATTCAATATTGTCAAAGCCGAGTTTGAAGATACCTTCGGGCCTTTTTTTGGCGAAATTGTCCGTGGCCATCTTGGCTAATATTTTTGTTGGTCCGATTCCGCAGCGAGTCCAAACCCCAGTCGACAGCAGCACGCGAGATTGGATTTGTCGTGCGATTTCTTCCGGAGAACCAAAACATGAAGTAGAGCCGGTAACATCGAGAAATTGTTCATCAATGCTGTAAGGTTCAACCTGATCAGTAAACGACTCGAAGATCTCACTAATGAATAGGGATATGGTAATGTAGGTCTGCATTCTCGGCCGAATGACGTTTAAATCCGGGCATTTTGCAAGCGCCTCACCTACCCTTTCAGCCGTCGTCACCCCACGAGACTTGGCAATTGGGCAGGCCGCGAGAATGATGCCTGACCGACGCGCAGGATCGCCTACGGCTACCGGTTTATCTTTTAGCTCCGGATGAGCAGCCTTTTCGATAGAAGCGTAGAATGATTGGCCGTCGACCAGAAAAATCGTTCGTTCAGGCATAGCGCTTCACTGCCTGTACAGCCATGATCCGATCGATTCGAAACACACGAGGCGCTTTGGCAGTGAGGCAATATGCTTTAACCATATCGGCATTGACGGAATCAACACGAATATGGCGTTTAGTGAATATGCCTTTACTGTCCAAGTAAATAATTTCGATGATACGTCCAATATGCCTATGCATAGTTTCGCCCTCCAATACATAGAAGCTCTGGCAATCCGCGAGAAATATAACCCTTTCACGTTGTTCCCTCATCCCAGCCGCCTCCGCATATTCATCAGCGTGTTCATCAATTCGGCTTTGACCAGACTGCGGAGCATAGTGAAATGGTGGATGTAGCCGCGAACTTTGTATTCCACCTGAATGCCGGATGCATTCATTTCCGTATTCAACACCTTAATATCTCGTTTTTTCATCGTACTCTTAATGCTTTGCAGCTCCGGATAAATGGAATGCTCCACTTCCCTCAGATAAAAAAGGACATGATTGAACACGATTTTATCCTTATAGATGCCTAGTTCTTCGATATCTCTCGCTAACATATCCAGCAAAATGGGCAGCAATGTGTACTCCTTGATGATTTGAATATCCTCTTCCGTTTCGATTCTTGGATTAACACTCATATTTACACCACCATAATGCGAACGTATATTCTCTTTTATTATACTCATTTTAGCGAACAAATATTCGTATTTCAATGTATTCAATTGGAAATTTTTTTGTGAGGGCATGATGCTAAAATAAATTGACCCTAGTACCGTGTAAGGCTCTAGGGTTAATTACTAAGTATGACTACCGAAAAATGACATTCATGTTTGAATTACTCTTCTAACTACATATCGGGCATCGTCCCCGACTCCACGCAGCGTTGCGGAAGCAATGGATCTTTGTCCCGAAAGGCCGACAAAATACAATCCCGTTGTAGCATTACTCACTCCAATCTTATGCCGCGGAAATCCTCGACCATCCAAAGCATTCAAGCCCGACAAAAACGATAAATTAGGCTGAAACCCAGTAGCAAAAATAACCGAATCCACTTTCTCTCGCTCCCCGTCACTCCAAATAACACCATCCTCGTACATCGAAGCGAACATTGGTTTTTGATTTGGGTTCCCACTCTCTAATCGCCGCTTGAACCCTGCAGAATCGATAACAGCAGTTGGTTCAGGCACGGGACGGCCAAATAAAGGAAACGGGAATTTATCTAACCCCGTAGTGATCAGCCAAAAATGCAGATCGCGCCCGAACTTGACCTGAGGAATGAGTTTAACCGGCGTTCGAACCGCGAGGGTTGTATTTGACACTTCTGTGAGCTCAATACCAATCTGGACTGCTGAATTTCCGCTCCCGACAACAATAACACGTTGACCTTGATAGGGTGCAGTATTCCTATACGCGGAGGAATGAATAACTTCGCCTTGAAAGTCTGCTATTCCAGGTATGTCAGGTATATGGGGTCTATGAAAAGAGCCCGTTGCACATATAACGGATTCAGCTTCAAGAACCTCTCCATCTGTTGTGCTAACATAAAACGTCCCATTTATTTTCTCCACTTTTTCAACACGAGTGTTTGTCTTTACCGGCATATGATACCGTGAAGCATATTCTCTAAGGTATGAAATCACTTCATCACGCGAGGGATAACGACTCCCCCTACCTGGGAATGGAAACCCCGGCAAAGAAGAATACTTTGCAGGCGAGAACAATTTCAAGCTGTCGTAGTAATGCGGCCAAGATCCTACTGGTTCAGGACCTGCTTCAAGAATGACAAATGAAAGACCATATTTTCTAAGGTAATACCCCGCAGCAAGGCCTGCTTGCCCTCCACCGATGACTATGGTTTGATACATAACTGTCACACAACCTACTCTTTATTATTTTTGTGTTACATGAAATTGTTAATAATTGATATTTGCAATTAATATCCCGAAAAGAACTCCTCATCAAAGAGGAGAAAAATTTGAAAATATTCTGTGATGAAACTCATTACGATTCAATCGAGGTTTTCTTGAATAACCCTTTCTACGATCACACAATCGATCCATCGACCATCCAATTTGCCATGCTTTTCATAGACTCCTACCTCCCGAAAACCGCAACTCTGGCACAATTTTCTGCTTGCATGGTTAAAATCGAAAATGCGGGAGACTAGCTTCCAATAACCCAATTTCGTGCACACTTCAACTAATGATACCAGGAGCTGTTTTCCAAATCCTTTTCCCCTGTAATCCTCATGGAGATAGATTGAAAACTCACCAACACCTTGATAACACTGCCTTGAACGATAGGGAGAAACTGATGCCCAGCCGATCACTGCGCCATTCATTTCGCCAACAAGAATCGGGTGGTGTTCGCCTTGTCCTTCAATCCATTGTCTCCGATCTTCTTCTGTCCTTGGCGCGGTCTCGAATGTAGAATTTCTTTCGTTTATAACCGAATGGTTATAGATGGCTGCTAATGTAGCAGCGTCGTTCGATACAGCTCGCCTCACTTGAATTTTCAATCTAATCAACTCCCAAATAATAAAATGAATTTGAATCTAATTCATAATGAAATAATTGATTTTTGCAAGTATTGTCTAAAAACAATCTCCTCATTTTAAGAGGAGGAGCAACAGTTTTCTCTTTGATTCATAGCCTGACTCAAATAACCTAAGCTTTCGATAACTTGATCACGCTTATCTTCTGGTATGAGCTGCAAGATCCCTTGAACGTAATCCTCCATTGTCTTGGATATGGCTTGGTGCTGCTCTTCACCATTCGGGGTTAAAGAAAGCACTACATACCGTCGATCTTTAGGATCAGGGGTTCTAAGCACCATCTTGAGCTCAACCAATTGCTGTATTTGCCTGCTGATTGTACTTGTATCAGTGAATAGAATTTGGGCCAAATCATTTAAAGCAATTTTAGGATGCTTCATTAACTCATAGATGATATGGCTTTGGATGACGGAAATACCGCAGCACTGCGCGCCATCTTTTTGAAGCAGACCGAACTTTCGAACGAGTAACTGAAGCATTTCCCTCATATCTGGGAATTGTGGATTATTATTCATATTAGATCACCTAAATACTTTATAACATATAATAATTGATAAATGCAACTATTGATTAACGAAGTTGTTTCTCCTCATTTTCACATTGCCGCTCATAAACCAACTCACGCTCAGCAACAATAGAAGAGCTGCAGAAAGCCAGTAAGTCATCTTTAAACCAATCAAATGCTCAGATAAATAACCGAACAATGGCCCCATGGATGCCCCCACATCAGTTATAACTACGTACAAGGTCATGATAAAAGTTCGAGCGGGTCCGTTCGCGATATCCGAAATCAACGCATCCAAGATCGTGGTTAACAAATTCGAAATAATAAGAAGAGCGAGAAGATCAAGTAACCAAAGGCCAAAAGGAATCTCCAGATTCGCCGCGGCCATAAAAACCGAAGATAATGCAAGAGAACCGATAAGGAATGGCCGGCGTCCCCACTTGCGGTCGGATAATCTGCCAAACCAAGGGGACATAAATGAGCCTAGCGTCCAGCGAACAGCCTGTAGAGCACCAGCTAGCGTGGCTGCGCCAATAATGATTTCATAAAACGCGAATGATGTTTTGTGATGAACATCAATCAGATGACTTAACGTTGCGGTGAGCATGCCGTCAAGACACATGGCGACAAGAAACACAGAAATTAAAGCCCCTTGCAAAGCCGGAAGCTTAATAATCAGTTTCTTTTGGGTTGGAGCATCTTTAGATATTATTTGTTTTTTTGCTTTAGGAATACACCTGTACACAGCAGGAAGTACAAGGAATGCCAGAATACCAAAGGTTGTAGCAACAGCTCGTAACCCAAACGACTCTACACAGACACTGCCGGCCAGCATGCCCACCAGACTGCCTATTCGATAAAGACCGTTGTAGGTCCCCATGAAGTAACCTCTGTTTTGGTCATTCGACAATTCAAGGATCATGAAGTAAGAGCCCAGACGAAAAAACGACCAAGCCACACCCCAAATACACCTTAAAATAAGCCAAGTATAAAAACCATCTACCCATCCGTAGAGTAAGGTAGTCAAGCCGGCGATGAATACGGCCAGAAATACACCAGTTCTGATGCTGATTTTTTTGTATAACCATCCAATCAAAGGGCCGAGAGGTAATCTCACAAAGCGGTTTGCAGAGAGCAATATCCCAACTTCGATGAGGGATGTAAGCCCCACTTCTTTCCAATGAATCGGCAATACGACGTATAGCATCGAATCGCCAAACAGAGAGACTGCAGTAATAAGTGCTAAAACAATGATGGGTTTAAGATGTGCATGTTCTTTTCGTTGCGGTCTGATCAATGATCATCCCCTAAAGAAGATTTCGACGCCGCTGGACTTGTGACTGGTGAACAACAAGAACTTCCAGCATCCGTTTTGACTGCCAGATTTTCATTTTTTTCAGATTCACAGCATGAGCTAGTTTGTATACTACAAACGCCTGTTTCAGGCAATTCAAGTTCGACTCTCTTAGCTGCCTCATGATCACCTGCTAGTGCTGCAACTACGGATCTTATTTGTTCATACCCTGTTGCCATCAAAAAAGTCGGCGCTCTGCCATAGCTCTTCGATCCAACGATATAAAAATCCTTCTCTGGTTGTCTAAGCTCTTTCTCCCCGTGTGGTCTTACTGTACCACAACTGTGAACATTCGGGTCGATGAGTGGTGCTAACTCCAAAGTACTTTCTAGAGCTGGATCTGTAATCACCCTTACTTCTCTTAAGAAGGATAGATCAGGACGGGAGCCTGTATTCGAAATAATCTCATCAATAGCATCAATTTGAACCCATTCGTTATCTAAAAAACCAACAACCTGAATTTTTTCTCCATTCTTTTTTAACTCTTGAATATGAAATGGCGTTAGAACTTTAACTTTACCTGATTCGACTAGCTTCTGAATACGTGTTCCGAGTTCTCCTCTGGCAGCTAGCTGATCTTGCTCTTGCCCGCCATAGACGTCCTTTAGTTTTGATTTCCTAAGTACCCAAACGATTTCCGTCTCCTGTACTTGATCCTTGAGTTCTCCGAGTTCCAAAAGCGTATTGATCGCAGAGTGACCGCTGCCTACAACGAGAACTTTCTTTCCGCTATAGCGATCTTTATGCTTACCTAGAACATCGGGTATGCCATAGAATATTTGCTTGCTCAATGACTGCTCCTCAGCCGTCCATACCCCTTCAGATATAACAGGATTCGGATTAGTCCAGGTGCCTGTTGCATCAATGACAGCTTTGGCTTCAACCAGAATTCGCTCTCCATTTTTCAGGGCATGTAAGACAAACGGAAGGTTGTCGCGGCCTTGTGTTTTAACCTTGTTTAGGCCTTTTCGACTCACAGCGGTCACTTTGGCATTCAAGTGAATGAAAGGTTTGATTTCGGGCGATTCTGCTAAAGGTTTCAAATAGTTCTCAACCATCTCTAGTCCGGTAGGGATATCAGAATTATTCGGAGCCATCCAACCGTGTGAAGTCAGTAATTGACGCGCCGTTTTATCCATATTGTATTCCCATGGAGAAAAGAGACGGACATGAGACCACGTAAGCATATTGGCACCTACCTCGTTCCCGGCATCAAAAAGTACAAAGGATTCCCCCCGGGCAACTAGATGTGCCGCCGCGGCCAGGCCGACAGGACCGGCGCCTATGATGGTAACAGGTAATTTGGTTGTAGATAGAACTGTATGTTCACTCATTGAAAATTCCTCCAAATAATAAATTTTGTTTATCATCATTTAAGACGGTTGCTGCTTTCAAAGGACGCAAGTTTACTTATTTTAAGAGCATGCGCATGCGCAGCAAACACTTTGGGGTTGAGTTTGTTTTGTCCGAAATAAGTTTGTGAGCTTATTAAGACTAAAACTAAATTGTTTTTGGCTCTGAACTTGAGCCTCTTCCGCTAAGCTAAATGGTTTGCCCTGCTGTTCTACATACATCATTTGTGGATTCACATCGTGAAATAACATGAAATAAACACTCCTTCATCAAAATATATTGATTTATTGATCAAAAAAAATTGATATTGACTCTAAAAAAAATTTAAGATCTGGTTGGTCTAAAAATGCAGCAAAGCTCTTCTGAAAGCAATCCGTTAACTTCAGAATTATTGATCTCGTAATAGCTCCAAGTACCAATGACCTCTCTCGTAATCAGGTTGGCATCCAACAGGATCTTCAAGTGATAAGACAGTTTAGATTGAGCCATATCCACGATATCGCATAGGTCGCAAACACATGTTTTTCCCCGCTGGGTTAACTCATACATGATTTGCAATCTCTTGCGATCCGCCAGGGCTTTAAACCTTGCCTCGTAGGATTCAAAAAAGGAGTCATTCGGTGTAGTTTTCGTTTTCACTTCATGTATAGGGATTATGGTTTTCATTATTCTCACCCGATTCATTGATCAAATATTTTTGATTTAATAACAATATATAGCAATGCGAAACAAAATGCAATCATATAATCAAATTATTTTGATTAAATGCTTTGATCCCGGGGACCCTTCACAATCTCTTAACTTTTAAATATAACTGAATAATTATATAATCATTGACAAATACTAAGGGGCTTGAGAAAATGTTGACGAAATCCGGTTCAGCTGAGCGAGAGAGACGAACTGTTAAAGGGCTTGAACGTGCCTTTGAAGAGGAGCGTGTAATTTTGGTCGAAATTGAAAAGCTATCTGATGTGTGCAAGCTTCTTGGGGATAAAATGAGGCTCACCATCCTATCCCTGCTCAAAGAACGCGAACTTTGCGTGTATGAGATTGTAGAGCTCATGCAAACGAGCCAACCTAATGTAAGCCAGCATATGCGTAAACTAAAAGATGGCGGCCTGGTCAAAGAAGCTAAAAAAGGGCAGTGGGTATTTTATTCGTTGAACATTAACGATAAACCATACCTGAATGAGTTATTCGAACATTTGCCTTCCCAAAAAGAAAAAGTTGATGCGATTTCTTGTGAACAACTGGATTGCTGCGATTAGCTTATACTTACGATGTAAGTTTTCCTGACGGAAAACGCTTAGGAGGAACATATGTTTTTTTTAGCAGTCATAATATTTTTGCTCACACTTACGTTTGTGATTTGGCAGCCTAAAGGGTTAAATATCGGGTGGTCCGCTTCAGCAGGCGCCATACTTGCGCTTATTTTCCAAGTTGTCTCTCTGAATGATGTTGTTATCGTTACAGGGATCGTTTGGAATGCGACATTGGCCTTTGTTGCGGTCATCCTCATCTCCCTGATTCTTGACCAAATCGGTTTCTTCGAATGGTCTGCCCTGCACATGGCGCGAATCGCCAACGGTAACGGGAAAACCATGTTTGTCTATGTCATCCTGCTCGGGGCAGCGGTTGCAGCTCTTTTTGCTAACGATGGTGCCGCGCTTATCTTAACACCGATTGTTCTGGCCATGGTTCGAGCGTTGAAATTCCCGGACAAAATGATTCTCCCTTTTATTATGGCAAGCGGTTTTATCGCTGATTCCACCTCACTTCCTTTTGTTGTAAGCAACTTGGTTAACATCGTCTCGGCCGATTTTTTTGGTATTGATTTTGTCACCTATGCCAGTAGAATGTTCGTCACGAGTCTATTCTCATTAGCGGCAAGTTTGCTTGTTCTCTTTCTGTTTTTCAGAAAAGACATTCCTCAAAATTATGATATTACACAGCTTAAGCGCCCAGCTGAAGCAATTAAAGATCTAAAGCTTTTCCGTCTATCCTGGGTGGTACTCGGCATTCTATTAGTCGCTTATCTGATCAGTGGATTTATTAAAATCCCGGTATCCATCATTGCAGGGATCGCGGCGCTTGTTTTTATTCTATTTGCCCGTTCCAGCAAGGCTATTGAAACCAAACGAGTGATCAAGGAAGCGCCGTGGGCCGTTGTTGTTTTCTCCATTGGTATGTATGTTGTGGTTTACGGGTTAAAAAATGTGGGTCTGACGGATGCCTTAGGCAACCTCATCGAACTAATATCAGAGCAAGGACTGTTCGCAGCTACGGTTGGAATGGGATTTCTAGCAGCTATTCTCTCCTCACTGATGAACAATATGCCGACGGTTATGATCGACGCGCTTGCAATCAAGGGCTCGCAAACCGACGGGATTATCCGTGAGGCGTTAATTTATGCGAATGTCATTGGCTCCGATTTAGGGCCGAAAATTACTCCTATTGGCTCACTCGCGACTTTATTATGGCTTCATGTTCTATCTAACAAAGGGGTTAAAATAACCTGGGGTTATTATTTTAAAATCGGTATTGTACTAACCATTCCAACCTTGCTGATCACATTGATCGGCTTGTACTTATGGCTAAGCATAATCGCTTAAATTAAATCTTAAGGAGATGTTCTACATGGACAAAAAATTAGTTTATTTTCTTTGCACAGGAAACTCTTGCCGCAGCCAAATCGCTGACGGGTTTTTGAAAGCTTTGGGCAGCGATAAGTATGAAGTCAAAAGCGCAGGTCTGGAAGCACATGGCTTAAACCCGCGTGCCGTTGCAACGATGAAAGAAGCGGGTATCGATATTTCGGGCCACACATCTGACGTGATTGACCCTGAGATTTTAAGCCGCGCCGACTATATTATCACATTGTGCGGTCATGCTAACGATAACTGCCCGGTTGTTCGCAACGATAAAGCTGAAAGATGGCACTGGGGCTTCGACGACCCTGCAAAAGCAACGGGAACAGAAGAAGAAATTACAGCGAAATTCCGTGAAGTGCGCGATTCCATCAAGAGTCGGATCGAGCAATTCGTGAAAGAAGGTAAGTAAGATGATCCGAAGAATGCACGTTGCGGTTAATTGTACAGACCTTCAAAAATCGCTGGATTTCTACCGTGCTTTCTTTGGTACGGAACCTTCAAAGGTAAAAGACAATTACGCTAAATTCGAGTTGGACGATCCGGCCCTTCACTTCTCCTTAAATGTTCGCCCCTTTGAGAAAAAGGGAGTGCTCAATCATTTAGGATTTCAAGTGGATAATACCGAGGACGTTCTGGCGATGGGCGAGCGCCTAAGACAAAGCGGGCTTCTTCTCATCAATGAAATGAACACAACATGCTGCTATGCGGTTCAAGATAAAGTATGGGTTTACGATCCGGACGGGAACGCTTGGGAAATCTTCTACACGAAAGAGGATTCGGAGTTTGAATCCGCAGGAGATCCGCGGGATATGTCTTTATGCTGCGCCCCGCCTTCCGCGCCTGCAACAATCGAATTCACTTCTTTTAAGAAAAAATAAGGAGCTTATTATGCAGAAAAACTATCAGGCACTAATCGATGATCAAATATTCTTCGGCGGAGCTGCTGATGTCGAAGATATGGTGAAAAATGAAAACGTTGAAGTCATTGTTGATTTGCGTGGAGAAGCCACGGAATGTGCTTATCCTGCTGGCCATGTTGAATGGCTTCAAGTGGCCCTTGGCGACAATGCGGAGGGACCGCAAGACCAACTGTTCCAGCAAGCCATCAATCACGTTGTAGAGGCTTATAAGAGCGGTAAGAAGGTTGGGTTCCATTGTGGCGGCGGAAAAGGACGCACTGGTGCTGTGGCCATTGGAACCTTGTTGGCACTAGGTAAGAGCCAAACCATCGAAGAGGCTGAAAAACTGGCCCAAAGCATTCGCCCTGTTGTTAGTATTAAACAGCCTCAACGTGAAGCGCTGGAGAAATTATTTAATAAGTGATCATGTAACGGCCCCTGGCAAGTATTTTGCTTACGGGGCCTGTATTATTTTTATAAAAGATTTGATTTAGAAAGGGGCGTTTGCGTGTTGTTAGCTGTATTCATTTTTCTGCTTGCCGGACTCGCTGAAATTGGTGGAGGCTATATGGTCTGGCTCTGGCTGCGAGAGTCTAAGCCCCTTTGGTACGGGATTGCCGGAAGCATCATCCTTATTTTGTACGGTATCATTCCAACGCTCCAAAGCTTTCCATCGTTCGGTAGAGTCTATGCCGCTTACGGCGGCGTGTTCATCATTCTCGCCGTTCTATGGGGATGGCTTGTTGATAAGAAAACACCCGACATGTACGATTGGTTGGGAGCAGCTATTTGTATCGCAGGCGTGTCGATTATGCTGTGGGCTCCAAGAAGTTAATAAGTTCCTGCATCCTTTTACATAATCGTACGTCTCTGTAATAAAACAATGCTGGAGGAAAAGTATGAACACCGAGGAAGTATGGAGATCATTCTATAGCCCTTTGCGGAATTTCATTCTGAAACGGGCAAAAAGCGAGCAGGATGCCGAAGACATTCTTCAGAATGTGTTTATGAAAATACATGCTAATTTAGATACGCTAAAGGACAATGAGAAACTGCAATCTTGGATTTATCAGATTACTAGAAATACGATCATTGATTATTATCGAAAAGAAAAACATCGGCAGCTGCAGGAGGAATTACCGCTTGATCTGCCATGGGCAGAGGAGCTAGAGGATGTAAATGAGGCTTTTAAGGAAATAGCGGCTTGTATCAGACCCATGGTGCGACAACTTTCGGATAAATATGTGCATGCAATCGAACTAACCGAGTTTGGCAGCTATACGCAGAAACAACTGAGTGAGGAATTGGGAATCTCTGTTTCCGGGGCGAAATCGAGGGTACAGCGCGGCAGGGAGAAGCTTAAAGAGCTTCTGCTTAATTGCTGTAATTTTGAATTTGACCGGCTTGGCAATATTGTAGATTACACCTCTCGAAATAATTGTGAAGGGGGCTGCAACTCGCGCTCTTGTTAGAAAACAACTCAAACTGCGTCCTTCCGAAAAAATGCGCGTCTACAAAGGCGTAAGACACATTAATTAATCGGGAGGAATTGAATATGAGCAAAGAAATGAATACAGGTCAAGAAAGAAATGTTGAAAAAGAAAACTGTTGCGGGGGACCTGCGCCAACTGAAACGGATGCTTGTTGCGCATCGGATGCTGCTGCAAAAGTAGTTGGGCAGGATGGTTGCGGGTGCGATTCGAATTCGACGGATGCAAAGTCTGCTTCTGGTGCTTGTTGCAGTGTCAATTTGTAAACACATTCAACACTTAGTAAAAAGGAGGTCGCTTCTTGTGGGGACCTCTTTTTTCATTCCTAGTATCGGCTCAATCCCCGGACTTAGAAAAATATTTGGTTGCTTCGTTTTATGCTATACTCTATTAGGTATATTTTACTATCTTTAGGAGGGTTTTTTGTGAAGTTTAAAGTGATATTCAGTTCGTTAGCACTGCTTATTACCATCTCAACAACGGCATTTGCACATTCAGGAAGAACAGATTCGAGCGGTGGTCATAATTGTTCAGCAAAGTCCATTGCTAAAGGTCTTTGCTCCGGCTACCACTATCATAATAGTGGAAGTTCAAGCAGTTCTGAAAGCTCCGGAAGTTCTGGAAGCAGCTCCTTTACTTCTCCGTCAACAACATCACCAGCAGCTAAACCCCAACAAGAAAAAGTCGATACCAGGTTAAAAGCGGTACTACCTTCCTACAAAACAAAAATAAATGGTACGGAGATCGATAACGCTTATGCGGAATATCCGGTACTATCCTATAAAGATATCACGTATTTCCCGATGACGTGGACCTACACGCAGGCTTTAGGGGTGGATGTAAATTGGAGTGCCGACACAGGTTTTTCTATTAGAAAAACGGATAATAAGGCTTCTGAATTGACTCAAAAGAAAGGTCAGTATAATAGTCCTTACGCCGAATATATCATCGATCTCCCGACATATAACATTTTCGTAAATGACTCTTGGCTCGATAACTACAGTGAGGATTATCCTGTAATTGTGTATAAGGATATTACCTATTTTCCGATGACCTGGAAATTTGCTGTTGATGAACTGGGATTAACGATGAATTACGATTCTACGAACGGATTTAGCATTAACAAATAATGATTGCACGGCGAATGGGGCTACTGACCCGGCTTGCCGTGCTTTTTTTAAAATTTATAGATAAAATGTATGTAGTTTGTATTAACTCAAAAGTGGTGAAAAAATGATTTCAATTGGGCTTGCTGGATGGGGAGACCATGATGAGATATATAAAGCTGGAGTTAAAGCGCAAGACAAGCTAAAAGAGTATAGCAAATATTTCTCGACAGTAGAAGTGGACAGTTCATACTACGCGATTCACAAGTCTGATTTATTTCAACGGTGGGTCACTGAAACAACAGGTCATTTCTCATTCTTAATAAAAGCCTACCAAGGCTTAACAGGGCACACTCGTCAGAACTATTCCGAAGCCGATATGGAAACTATGTTTCGAGAATTTAAGGAGTCTATAAGCCCCGTTATCGAAGCGGGGAAAATAAAGGCGGTACTTTTTCAATATCCCCCGTGGTTTGATTGCAACCGTAATAATGTGGCTTTATTGCGGTCAACGAAGGAACGAATGGCAGGTATACCGGTAGCCCTTGAATTTCGCCACCAAAGCTGGTTCACTCCGGAAATGCGAGACAAGACGCTGCTGTTTATGCGCGAAGAAGGCTGGATTCATAGCATTTGCGATGAGCCGCAAGTTTTTCCGGGTTCGGTTCCAACAATTTTAGAACCAACAAATAATGATTTAACAATTGTTCGTTTCCATGGCAGAAATACGGGTGGTTGGACTTCAAGCGGTTCAAAGGATTGGCGGGAAGTGCGGTATCTGTATCGTTACAATGAGGAAGAGCTGCAGGAATGGAAGGAAAATCTCATCAAGCTTGAAAAGGAAACCGGTGAGGTTTGTGTCATTTTCAACAATAATTCAGGCGGGGATGCGGCTGCAAACGCTTTGCAGTTGATGGATCTTTTGGGCCTGGAGCGAAAGCAAATTCCTCCGAGGCAAATGGATATGTTTGAGTGAATGATGCACATGGATTTCAGGTTTTAAGCAATCTTTCAGGTTTCTATCAGGTTGAATTCAGAAAAACAAGACATAATGAACCCAATAAATACCAAGGCAGGGCCCGCCGACCGTTTTATAATCATTGACAAAGGAAGAGGATATTCTTATGAAAAGACGAAATTCGCTCATCATTTCCACCATTCTAGGTGTGGCAATCTTAAGCGGCTGCACGGCACCAAATCAAACCGGCAACAATTCCGGCGGAGCTGCGACCACTAGCAATCCGTCATCTACTAGCAATCCGTCACCCGCTAGCAGTTCGTCATCCAATGCCGGTACGTCTTCCGGCAACGCCTCAACAGCGGCGGACGATAGTGGACTGACTCAGCAAGTCACGCAAGGTCCCTATTATGTTACCGGCACCAGCCAGTTGACTAACGGCAATTTGAACTATGATAACCTAACAGGCAAGAAGATCAAGGTACAAGGTTATGTCTATGCAGGTGCCAGCGGCACAACACCGATTGCAGGCGCCAAAGTTGAAATATGGCATGCCGATGACAGCGGGAATTACCACCCGAATTCCAATGGGGCGGCCAGCAAGTATAGTGACGATCAGCTATCTCTTCGCGGCTACGTACTGACCGACGAGAAGGGTTACTATGAATACACGACGATTTATCCGGGCGAATACACGGGCCGTACGCGCCATATTCATACCAACACAACGGCAAGTGGTTACAAAGGCGTTATTACTCAATTGATTATCCCAAGCTTATCCGGCGACCAAATGACCGCCGCTCAAGATAACATTGCACAAAGCTTACCAAAGTATAACCAAGTCGCTTTCACCACTGTTGACGGCGTACCTACGACTACCTTTAATTACCGATTGGCCGCTAATTAATTTATGAGCAGATATATGGCCCCGCATAAAATGATCTTTGGCATCGTTGCTATCGCAGTGATTGCTGGCGCGATTTATAGCTTGTTTCCAAAAAGTATGGTCAGTGAGACCGTTATCTCGGGCAGCGGCAAAAACGCCCACGGTCAGCTCGCCAACTACTCAACCAGCGGCACGAGCAGCACGATTGATATCGCCGAGAAAGTCTCGCAGGTGGCAGCCGGTTTCGACCATTCGCTGGTTCTCACTGAAAATGGCACGATGTACGCCTGGGGCGATAATACTTACGGTCAAGTCGGTATTAACAGCGCTAAAGGCGTTGTGAGCGGTCCGCAGAAGATTGAGGGGTTGCCGAAAATCAATCAAATTAGCGCAGGCTTTCGCCATAGCATGGCGCTTGATCTTGAAGGCAATGTTTGGGTCTGGGGCAATAACATCGCCGGGCAGCTCGGCACGGGCGACAGAACTGATCTTCGCAAACCGACCCCAATCAGCTTGCCGGGCAAAGCCACTAGCGTAACCGCCGGTCACCGCTTTTCCCTGGTAACGCTTGAAAACGGTAAAGTCTACGGTTGGGGAGCCCAATGTGCGCACGACACCAAACGGACGTTTGCCGAACTCATGCAGCTGATCGGCCAGTCGGCAACCGGAATCAGTTACTATATCGATGCGAATGCCGATCCAAGCAGCAGCGATACGCAGGAGCTTTGTGAGTTTCAGGGCTTTGTGGCCGTCAGCAGCCTGACGCCCATTGAAATTCCCGAACTGGCCGGCAGTGCTCAGATTGTGGCGGGCTTCGGCCATGTATTGGCGCTGCAAGCCGACGGTACGGTCAAATCAAAAGGCTGTAATGCTTATGGGCAGTTGGGCTATCCAACGGCCGATATTGTTCCGGCCGAGACCATTCCGGGACTGGAAGGCATTGTATCGCTCGCAACCAGCACACGGCACTCCATGGCGCTCGATCGGAATGGGAAGGTGTGGGCATGGGGGGCCGATAACACGGGGCAACTGGGGAAAAACCTCGGCAATCTTGAAGGGGTATTTGAACCCGAAGTGGTTGCAGGCTTGCCGACGATTACGAGTATCGCCGCCGGCCACGACTTTTCCCTGGCACTCGATAAAGAAGGTCGCGTATGGGCGTGGGGTGTCAACAAAAACGACCAAACGCCCGGCATCCAGAAGACCAGCTACAACTCTACTCCAAGTCTCACGAGTATTTCGAATAAAACCCATATTATAGCAGGGGGAGCCTTTGTATTGGCTTATTAAACGATGAACCCAACCACTAAACGAAAATCCACCTCATTTTTATCCCGTAATGTCATTCTTCTGTCGATTGTCAGCTTTTTTACGGATATCGCTACCGAGATGCTCTATCCGATCATGCCGCTGTACCTCAGTGATATCGGTTACGGTGTTATTCTGATTGGTTTGATTGAAGGGATTACGCAGCTCGTTGCCGGAGTGATCAAGCTGGTAAGCGGGGTCTACTCAGACAGCCTGCAGCAGCGAAAAGGCCTGATAAATATCGGCTACACGATTTCAGCGCTCGCTAAACCGTTGATGGGACTATTCCCGACTTATTGGGCGATTTTCGGCTTTCGATTGCTTGATCGCTTTGGTAAGGGGGTGCGCAGCGCTCCGCGTGACGCTTTGCTCGCCGATGTTTCTACCCCTGTTACCCGAGGCCGGGTGTTTGGTTTTCACCGCACCGCGGATACGCTGGGCGCCACACTCGGTCCGCTGATTACCCTGGCGATTATGTATGTGTATAGTGATAACATTCCTTTCATTATCGGTCTGACGGTTATTCCGGGGATCGGCGCAATCATTGCAGGGTGGTTTATTAAAGAGTCCAAAGAAAAGACCGATCTTCCTACTGCTGAAAAGGACGGTATGAAAGGCTTGTATCGTCGCCTGAAGCTGCATTACAAGACGGCCACACCGAATTATAAACGCGTTCTGTATCTCATTACGGTCATTACGTTACTAAAAAGCACCGACATTTACCTGCTGCTTCGCGCCCGCGAGCTGGGTCTGAGCGATCTGCTGATTATTAGTGCCTACGTAGCTTACAACCTAACGGGCACATTCATCATCTACTATTTCGGTTCGCTGAGTGATCGAATCGGTTTTGTTAAAACCTTCGCTATTGGCGCGCTATCGCTTGGCGCAACGTATATGCTGCTAAGCCAAAACGAACTTCCGCTCTTGCTTGTCTTTGCCGCCTTCGTCATTTATGCGGTCTTCCAGAGTGTCTACGAAGGCCTGACGAGTGCCTGGATGTCGCTCCATATTAAGCAAAAAGACCGCGCTACCGGCCTTGGCGTTATGATGGCTTTTCAGGCGGTTGCTACACTTATTGGAACGCTGGTCATTGGTCTGGCCTGGGCAGGTTTTGGCGCTAAAACGGTTTTTGCGATTACCGGATTGCTGGCGGTAGGACTCGCGGCATACCTGTTTTTTACTCAGCAGCGCGATTACAATAGCACAACTGATTTTGGCCGAAAACCATACGTGACGGATATCAAAAAGCTGACGATCGAGAACGATAATTTCCGCACCGCAATCTGGACCGGTCAGCAGCTGCAAGTGACGGTTATGTCGATCCCTGTAGGCGGCGAGGTCGGTTTGGAAGTACACAAATATATCGACCAGTTCTTGCGAATTGAAGACGGCCACGGCCTTGTGCAAATGGGAGCACGTGAAGATGACCTGTCATTCGAGCAAGAGGCCCAAACGGATAGCGCCATTATGGTTCCCGCCGGCATGTTCCATAACGTCATCAACACGGGGAGTAAACCACTCAAAATCTACAGCATCTACGCGCCGTCCGAACACCCTTACGGCACAATTCATAAGACAGCTAATGAGGCGGATCGCGAAGAACTAGCCGAACTGCTGGAAGACGATGATTGAAACCGAGGAAGGGATGAATGTTCGTTGAACAGCAAGAAATGATACTGTTGATGAAAATGCCCCCACAGTATTTTTCTAGTTAATCGGGCTATTTCGGTTTTACATATTCAAAAATGCGTTCACTAATAAGGTGTAGATACTGTGCCCATTGCTTTTGAAATTCCGGGTCCTCTGCAGAATACCCAGTGATCATACGCGTAACGTTACTGTAAAGAAGAGGGTAAATCGTCAGACTAGAAATCATTAAGGTGATTAGAGCCGGGTCCAGCTCCTGTGGCACCAATCCCATCTCCTGTTTAGACTTCATATCCTCAACATAAGAATGCAGGACTTTCATCCTGCGTTCTACTCCGTTACTATTTTCAGGGATCGACTCTATAGCTTCCCAAGCTGTATATTTTAAAAAATCCATTAAATGTTCCACATTGACTTTGTATCTGAATTCCGCAATCTGTACAGGATTTGACGGAAGAGCAAAATTACCTTGTGGCGATGATGTAAGGAAATCATCGATAACTTCATTAATGAGCTGATCTTTGCTTTTAAAGTAATGATAGATTAATTGTTTATTGCATCCAGCTCTTTTCGCAATCGCTTCAATTCTAGCCCCCCTGTAACCTTTATCATAAAATTCTTCCTTTGCTGCTTGGAGTATCGCTTTCCGAGTACGTTCAGCATTTCTTATTTCCCCCATTAAATTTTACCTCCAGTACTTACATTAGCTATATCGTAGTGATTTTAGGGTTTAAAGTCAATTTTTATTAGACTAATTGGTTGATATTACTTGACGAATGGTTGATTAAATCGTATATTATCGTCGTGACCAAAAAATTACATTTAATAGAAAGTAACCTATTTTGGGAATCTATCGATTTTTTCGTTTCTCATTCGTTGTCTTTATTAAGGCTGGGTTCGAATAGGCCAAACCTAGTGATAAAAGGAAGTTATAAATATTATTTTCGACCTGTCGATTCTGATGTCTCCTGTTCGTTGCGAATATAGAGGCAAATCATAAACCAGGAGGAGATTCTCGATGAGATTCATGATGATCGTCAAAGCAACAAAAGATTCCGAGGCGGGCGCCATGCCAAGTCAAGAGCTTTTTGACGCGATGGCTAGGTACAACGAGGAGTTGGCAAGGGCCGGCGTGTTGGTCGCAGCGGAAGGACTCCACCCGAGTTCGAGCGCGATTCGCATCTCTTATCCCGAGCCGGGTGGAAAGCCGAAGGTGGTAGACGGCCCTTACACGGAAGCGAAGGAGCTGATCGCGGGGTTCACGTTGATCGAGGTGAAGTCGAGGGAAGAGGCGATCGAGTGGGCGATGCGGATGCCCGATCCGCATGGCTTCGGGGAAGGGGAAATCGAGCTGCGCCAAGTGTTCGAGGCGCCGGAACTGACTCAGAATCCGGAAGCGTTAGCTAAGGAAACTGAAATGCGAGCACGGGTCACGAGGAAGCCGAGGTCGTGAAGGAATCCGCCGTCCACCGCACCATCGATGGAATCTGGAGAATCGAGTCGGCCAGAATCATCGCCGGCCTGGCACGTATGGTACGCGATGTGGGGCTTGCCGAGGATCTGGCGCAAGATGCGCTTGTCATCGCGCTTGAACGGTGGCAGGAGATGGGCATACCCGACAAACCCGGAGCGTGGCTGATGACAACCGCAAAACGTCGGGCTATTGATCACCTGCGCAGGAATAAGCTGCGCGACCGCAAATACGAGGAGCTAGGCTGGGAGATCGACAGGCAGCACGAGCCGGATTGGGATGAGGCGCTTGACGATCCCGTCGGTGATGATCTCCTTCGCCTCATCTTCACGACGTGCCATCCTGTTCTTTCCGCCGAGGCTCGGGTGGCGCTCACGCTCCGGCTGCTCGGGGGATTGACGACCGAAGAAATCGCAAGCGCGTTCCTCGTTCCGGAACCGACCGTCGCACAGCGGATCGTTCGAGCGAAGCGCACGCTCGCGGCCGCGCGCGTCCCATTCGAATTGCCGCCGAAGAACGAGCTGGCAGCGCGATTGTCGTCTGTGCTCGAGGTCATCTACCTCATGTTCAACGAGGGATATGCCGCGTCTTCCGGCGGAAGCTGGATTCGACCTTTGCTCTGCGATGAGGCGCTTCGGCTTGGACGGATATTGGCTGAGATAGCACCCGACGAACCGGAAGTCCATGGACTCGTAGCACTGATGGAAATTCAATCGTCCAGATTCCGGGCGCGGGTCAGCCCTAGCGGAGAACCAATTCTACTCATGGACCAGAACCGGTCGCTATGGGATCACCTGCTCATCCGCCGGGGGCTGGCCGCAATAACACGGGCCGAGCGTCTAGGCAAAGCATTCGGTCCCTACCTGATTCAAGCCTCAATCGCGGCGTGCCACGCTCGTGCCTGTGCGGCTTCGGAGACGGACTGGGTCCGGATTTCGGCGCTTTACGACGCTCTCTCCCAAGTCGCACCGTCGCCTGTAGTCGAACTGAATCGCGCTGTCGCGCTGTCGATGGCGTTCGGGCCAGAAGTGGGCCTGGAAGTTGCTGATTCGTTAATGCAAGAACCGTCCTTGAAAAACTATCATCTTTTACCCAGCGTACGAGGGGATTTCCTCATGAAGCTGGACCGCAAACAGGAAGCATCAATAGAATTCAAACGTGCTGCAACCTTGGCGCGCAATGAAAAGGAACGCGAGTTACTCTTGCGGCGCGCTTCCGATTGCACTGTGGAATAAGGCAAGGATACGAGAGGAGAAGTTCAAATGAGCCAAGAAGTTACCGAGTTTATTGAGAAAGTCAAAGAACCGTGGCAGGCCCGGCTGTGCCATGATTTGCGCCAAGTCGTTCACAACGCGATTCCCGACGTTCAGGAGCGCATGCAATATAACAAGCCTCATTTTCTTAGAAACAAAAAATATGCTGCGGTGATCTCGAATTCAAAGGACGCTGTAAGCTTCACGATTTTCAACGCGACAGGACTGGAGCTGCCCGAAGGGTTGTTTGACGGCCCTCCGGAACGGAAGACGATCAAGTTCCGCAACGGCCAACAGATTGATGACGGAATGCTAACCGATTTGGTAAAACAAGCCTCCAGTACGCTATAACACGAACGCCGCCCATCATTGGGCGGTTTCTTATTTCAAAAATCCCTCCAACCTGTCGATTCTCATGTATCCCATTCGTTGTATTGGTAGAGGCAATACGAATGCCTTAAAAATAGGAGGTACACACGATGCGATTCATGATGATCATCAGAGCGACGAATGATTCCGAATCCGGACATCCGTCAAGACGAGAGGTGATTGAAGAGATGCGGAAGTACAAGGAACAATTGGCGAGAGCCGGGGTGCTGCTCGCCTCCGAAGATCTTCTTCCGAGCTCAAGCGGTAGCCGTCTCTCTTACCCTGTTCCGGGAGACGAAGCGGTCATGACGGAAGGCCCTTTTTACGAAACAAGAGAACTCGTCGCCGGCTTCACGCTAATAGAGGTCAAATCGAGAGAAGAAGCGATCGAATGGGCATTCCGGATGCCGGATCCCCACGGATTCGGCGAAGGAGAGATCGAGCTTCGTCAGGTGAAAGATTTTCCTGATTATTTTCTATAATTTTTTTTCTGATGTGTCGATTCTCCCGTCGGTGGTTCGTCGCTTTAATAGAGACTCGGATAAATATACTACAAAGGAGAATTTCCATGTACACAGTAACATCGAAAGACGGCACCAAGATTGCCTATGACAAAACCGGTCAAGGCCCATCGCTTATCTTAGTTGGAGGAGCGTTCAGCTACCGGAAATTCCCGGGACTGGTGAAGTTGGCCTCCCTATTATCGGAGCTCTTCACGGTCTACAATTATGACCGCCGCGGTCGCGGGGAAAGCGGAGACAAGCAACCCTATGCCATCGAGCGAGAGATCGAAGATCTCCAGGCTTTGATCAATGAGGCAGGCGGCTCAGCTTATGTATGGGGGCTGTCGTCCGGCGCGGTTCTTGCTCTACAGGCAGCGGCGAGTGGGGCAAACATCACGAAATTGGCGCTGCATGAGCCTCCGTTCATCGTTGATGCGGCGGACCGCCAGCCGCCAAAAGATTTTATCAAGCAAGTGACGGAGTTGATTGCGAACAATCGCCGTGCCGAAGCCATCAAATATTTCATGACCAAAGGGATGGGAGCACCTTCTTTCGTTGTCGGGATCATGCGCTTGATGCCGGGTGTATGGTCTAACCTGTTGGCAGTGGCGCACACGATCCCTTATGATGCGGCTTTGCTCGAAGGATATACGGCCGGAAAGCCACTACCCGCAGATACGTGGAGTACGGTCCAAATGCCGACGCTGGTGCTCGAGGGCACGGAGAGCCCGGTTTCGATACGTCGCGCCTCTCAGGCGCTGGCCAAGGCGCTCCCCCTTTCGCAACTGAAAAGCAAGAAGGGACTCGGCCACACGAAAAAGCTTGATGCGAAGATCATTTCATCAGAGCTTGCGACATTTTTTATGGGAAAATAATTATGAGAGGAAGATCTCTATGCAAAATGTAATTGTCCAAAAGAGCAATCTAAATTTGAATAAACTGCTACTGATCGGTGGGGCGGTTTCAGCACCGTTGTTTTTCGCAGTAGCCATCGTCCAAGCATTCACGCGTACGGGATTCGATATTAGGCGTCACGCCATCAGCACCTTAACGCTGGGCGATTTGGGTTGGATTCAGAGTGCCGATTTTATCGTCACCGGCTGTCTCGCGGTGTTGGCAGCCATAGGAATTCGCAGTTTGCTGCAAGGCGGCAAGGGAGGAGCATGGGGACCATTGCTCATCGGGATTTACGGGATCGGCATGATAGTGGCCGGGCTGTTCCGTCCAGATCCTGGCCTCAGCTTTCCTCCCGGTGCCCCTGAGGGCATGCCGA
Organism: Paenibacillus sedimenti; assembly: GCF_014534655.1. Lineage (GTDB taxonomy): Bacteria > Bacillota > Bacilli > Paenibacillales > NBRC-103111 > Paenibacillus_E > Paenibacillus_E sedimenti. The sequence continues at coordinate 137,029 of NZ_JACVVD010000006.1, read as the reverse complement.
CGTCGATGAGCAGCTCTGCGGCCATCCATTCTTTGGCTTTCTTTACGGCATTCATCTGCCTGGTTGCGGCATGTTTTGTTTTTGCCCGCCGGTTTGCCGCGCTAGGCGATCGCAGCTGGAAGACCTATTGCATAGCGACGGGCATCATTTCTCCTTTGCTTATCGCAGTGGGCATGGTCATGAATAGTTGGATCGGCGTTATTATGGGGTGCGCCGGATTGGTGGCGTTCGGATGGGTTTCGGCTCTTTCCGTACGATTGCGCGCTGAAGTCTCTAGAGCATAGGTTCATATTAGGAAGGCTACGAGACACATTCGTCACTGACGAGTGTGTTTTTTAACGCCAAAAATTTCAGGAGACTGGCTATTTACTTAAATGTGTTGCTTAGCGTACGTTTTTCGCGAATATTCTAACCGGACATCGTAGTGAGGCCGAATTGTCGGGGATAGCGCATTGTAGTTCCGTTCGCGGTGGGATAGTGTTCCCGGTAAAAACGGACTTTTGTTCGAAGCCGGATGCAAAGCTCATAAGGTTTGTTTGCGGAACACCTTGACAAGGAGAGCCATAGGCATTAGGATATACAATGACAATGATAATCGTTCTCATACATATAGGGAGGGTAAAGATTTATGCTAACAAAGAAATTCCAAGCAAACCGCAATCTAGGGGGCAAGCTGCTAATTCTTGCAACTGTAATGATGCTCGTTCTAGCAGGCTGCGGGCAGCAAACAGAGAATAAGAAACCGGAAGCTGCGGCAAGCAGCACACCGACAGCGGAGAATAAGCAAAACAGTACGGCAGAATATACGGTCAAGCACGCAATGGGCGAAGCGAAGATCAAAGGCACGCCCAAGACAGTCGTTGTGCTGACGAATGAAGGCACCGAAGCTGTTTTGGCTATGGGCATTAAGCCTGTTGGCGCAGTAAAGTCCTTTACGGTAACGGGAGATTGGCACGATCACATTAAATCGGATATGGAAGGCGTTAAAGTCGTTGGAGACGAGAACCAACCGAACCTGGAAGCGATCGCTGCGCTCAAGCCGGACCTGATTATCGGCAATAAGCTCCGTCAGGAGAAGGTGTACGCGCAATTATCGGCTATCGCACCGACCGTATTTTCCGAAAAACTGATGGGTGACTGGCAAGTTAATTTCAAGCTTTACTCCGAAGCTTTAAATAAAAAGGCCGAGGGCGATAAAATCATCGGTGACTACGAGAAACGCATTGCTGATTTCAAACAAAAAGCCGGCGACAAATTGAACACGAAAGTGTCCATCGTTCGTTTCATGCCGGGCAAGGTTCGCATCTATATGAAGGACACGTTCTCCGGAGTCGCTTTAAATAAGCTTGGTTTCCAGCGTCCTGCTCCGCAAGATCAAAACAAGTTCGCCGATGAGATCCAGAAGGAACGCATTCCGGATATGAACGGAGACGTGCTTTTCTACTTCACTTACGATAATGAAAAAGGTGAAGCAAACAAAACCGAGCAAGAGTGGCTGAATGACCCGCTTTGGAAAAACCTCGATGTCGTGAAAAAAGGCAACGTTCATAAGGTTAACGATGCGGTATGGAATACGGCGGGCGGTATTAAAGCAGCGAATTTGCTGTTGGATGATTTGGAGAAGTATTTCCTGAAAAAATAATGCAAAAGAAAAATGACCGGAGCAAAGGCGCTCTGGTCATTTTTACGTCTTTTTTAATCACGTGTAATCGTTACGACTTGAGTATCTTGATCGAACTCGACTTTAGCGCCCAGCTTTTCTGCGATAAAACGAATGGGTACATAAGTTGCACCGTTTCTAAGCGCAGGAGCGCTCTCTAATGCTACGCCGGTGCCATCGACCGTTGCCGTTTTACTGCCGACGGTCATGACGATGAGGGTACCGTTTAATTCGTCTTTGATCGTAACTTGCTTCAACTCCGGATTCCATTTGACCTCAGCTCCTAGCTGCTCGGAGAGGAATCTTATAGGAACCATAGTCACCTCATCTTCGTTGATAAATGGCTGGGTCAGGCCATACAGACTATCATCATCTTCATAGGAATTATTACTTTCGACAATGAAATGCAGCTCTTTTTTGGTAACGTTCAAATCATCTTTCAGCAGCTTGTAGAATAAAGAGTTTTTATCAAAATTGTTTACTATCGCATAACCCTGGAACGCATCCGAATCCACATTCAGCACGCCGCCGGAGGTGTCGATGGTGCTCGCAGTTACGGATTTGCCGATATTCCAGTTCTCGAATGCTGCCTTCAACTTGATGGCAGATACGCCGGCGTCCGGTTCGGTAATAGGAATATGAAGCTCAAGCAACGATTTACGGATTTGCTTATCCTGATCGATGTAGTAATCGGCTTTGAGTGTTGTTTGATCGCTGAGCAGAGCTTGCAGTTGCGCGCTGGCGGAAGGTGAAGAGATGCTGTCCTCCATTGTCTTATCAAATTCGTCGACAGCCTTCTTTAAAAATACTTGAATCGTTGTGTATGCGAATTCTACGACTAAGGTTTTGTTGTCCAGATAGGCCATTGCTAAATCCTGCATGACGGGTATGCGGTTTAATCCGCCGGTATCTTCGCCCGATTGGGATTGCATGTCTTTGATCTGTTCTTTAACAATCGGAATGATCACGTCATACAGCTGGCCGAGCAGCTCTTTCAGCCCTTTTTCATCGGCGAGAATGTTGGTCAGAAACACCTTGAGAAGACCGGTCAGCTCGCTGCCGTTCAATTCCACGTGCGCCTTTTGCAAGCTGAGCGTTTCATTGTTCACTTGCTCCGAGACACTGGTTACGGAGATTTTATTTGGATTTGGCGCATTCGTCACGAAAAATTTAATGAGTGCCGGCTGCAATTGTTCTACGCTTTTCGCTAACTTATCCTGAATTTCCTGAGACAATGGAGTTGCCGCCCCGTCGGCATCGAATGCCGTTTGATCAAAGACGATCGGCTTTTTACCGCCTTCGATGTGAATGATGATTTTGGTGCCGTCGACGACAATTCGGAACGGAATCGTACCTTTTATGTATTGAAGTTCCGCGTCAATGGATGCGTGCTGCTTGTCTTGGAGTTTGGCGCTTTTGATCGTAATTTTTGTGTTTTTCAGAGCTTGGATCAGTGCCTTTTCCCGGGGTGAAAGCTGATCGGTGTTACCCTCAACCAGTTCTAATTCCAGAGAACCCTTGGATTCTATTGATTTTACATTCACGCTGTTTTCCAAAGCTTGCCCGATATCAAGACCTTGTACAGCTTGACACCCCGTTAAGGCGATGAGCAGTAAGATGAGTACGGTGGAGATCCACCCTTGTAAACGTTTGTTCGGCATTCTGAAATCTACTCCTTTAATTTGATAGAATCTAAGATGGTGTATGATAGATTATACACGAAAAAGTTCGTAGGATTAGTGAGTTAAGACACATTTTTTGAAAAGATATTGCTTTGGTTGTCAGGTATGCGCTTTCTTGCTAAGATAAATAGAGCATACGTAAAGGTGGCTGGCCGATGAATCGAATCGAGGCCGAATTCAGTAACCTGGTGAAGGCATACCGCAAGCGTCATATGGGCAAGGGTCCGGAGCGCGTGACGACGACCTTCTCGAGACACTGGGCGATTTGTGAAATGGAAGGCAACTTGTCCCCCGTGGAAAAGTTTATCGCGAAGACCGACGATGGCAGGAACATGCTCCGCACGGCTCGCACGGAAATGGTCAAGGAGATTTACCGGGATCATCCCCCAGTGGAAATGGAAGAGCTGCTAGGCGCGAAATTCGTGCGGCTATTCGTCGATATCGACATTCAGAAGGATGTGGGGATGTCGGTTTTCGTCTTTGATCAGGATTTGGAGAAGAAGTTTAGTAAATAACAGGAAGCCTATCTATAACATCAATGATTGTAAATAAGGTGCTGTTGGCGCTTGGTAGCGACCCTGCCGGAGACTAACCACTGTGAAACATTCCATGACGATTCTTATCAATAAGAACCGAAAGGGCTGTTTTGCGGTGGTTTTTTTGTTCCTTTCCGCTAGCCACGGGAGACCAGTCCAATAAAGGAGATCATCCAATTATGGGGAAAACGAAACATACCGGGCCAATCAAGCTGCCGGCAAAACCAGATCCGAAGCTGTGGGTAAGCTGAATACCGTTCGGTCTCGGCAAGATCAAACCGCATCACATCCGGGATCTATAAGCACTTTGACGTTGTTGTGCTTCCTTAAGGCCATGATTCCGGCGTCTTCATGTCCTTCTTTCAACTGAGCGCGATTTATACATCTTTTCACGAGTCAGCAAGCTCCTTCTCTTAGCTCGAATTCCCGGGTAGAAATAGCAAAAATAAAAAAGCTTTAATAAAGAGATTGATGATGAATCAACTTTATGAAGGGAAGAGCACTTATGTATGAGTATAAATGGCATAATCGTTATTCCACGAAACCGTCGAATATTTTCGATGAAAATGGAAAGATGATTGGTTGTATCCAAAGAAACTATTCAAATACATTAGTGCGCATAATGGATATTATTTTGGAAGGAAACCTATTTACCGATTACACGATCACAGACGCAGAAAACAAATTAATAGTAAAAACGCATCATGTTCGCAGTTTTGTCAAGAGACGTCAGTATCTTATCGATTATTACGAGGGGAATGAACATTATCAAATTCAACTGATCGACAAGAAACTGTTTGATTTGGGAGAAAAGACTTCCTTTGAATATAAAGGAAACACATATCAATTGCGAAAGTCCCTTTTTGAATGGGCACAAATCGCACTTAATGATCAAGTTATTGCAGAATGGAAAGAGTCTCTTAAGCTACCTATAAAAGTTCATTTTAAACTATTGGATAAAAATTACGAGAACCAAGTTCTTTTACTGATAGGGATTTTCCATACTTATCTGCATGCAGCAAAATAATTTTTATAGAACTTTGAGGGAGGAAATTCAATTGAAAAAGAAACAGTGGGTATCCGTATTATTATCTTTTGTATTATCAGGATTAGGCCATCTTTACTTAGGACTTTTTTTGCGAGGAATTATTTTTATTGCTTTAATCTTGACTTCTTATTTTTTAAGCAAGATAGTTTCTCCCATCTTTAGTCTTGTATTTATCATACTATGGGTTATTGGCATGGTTGATAGCGCTAGACAAACTAAGAGAATCAATATGCAGCAATAGAGGCCTTTAGCCTGCAGAGATAGAGTAAGACTGATAATAATTATCAGTAATAAACATGGAATTATGTGAGACTAACAAGATGTTGTTGTCAGGTGCGAACTTAGTTGATATGATGAGAAGAGTTAGGCAATAGATAATATTTCAATAATTTCCTAATAAAAGCAATACTTAAAGAGCGTGTTGTTGGCACTTGGTAGCGAACCTGCCGGAGACTAACCACTGTGAAACATGAGTTGAGGCTTCCTTTAATGAGGGGATCCGAGGCTTGTTTTGCGGTGGTTTTTTGCTTGATTAACAATGGCAATTTGCATGGGCATACAGTATAGATATGTGGGATTCTGAGTTAATAGGATACTGGTTAGAGGCGAAGCAATGTAGAAGGGAAAGAAGAGAAATAGAAAAAAATAATGAAGAGTAAAGAACGGAGGAGCTGCTTAAAATGGGGGAAACGAAACATACCGGGCCAATCAAGCTGCCGGCAAAACCAGATCCGAAGCTGTGGGTAAGCCGGGTACCGTTCGGTCTTGGCAAGATCAAACCGCATCACATCCGGGAAACGGCCAAAATCGCTTGGCAGAATCGAGACAATTTGCCTTATGCATACCGCATCCTGACGCAGGGCGTCTGCGACGGCTGCGCCCTGGGTGTGTCCGGGCTGTACGACCAGACGCTGGCGGGGCCGCATCTCTGTACGACGCGGCTGAATGTGCTACGGCTGAATACGATGCCCGCGATCCGCGAGGACGTGCTGCACGCGGACATCGACGAGCTGCGCCGCATGAACAGCACCGAGCTCAGACAGCTCGGGCGCATCCCGTATCCGCTCATCCGCAGGCAGGGGGAGCGGAAATTCCGCCGCGCCAGCTGGGATGAGGTGCTGGATACGATTGCGGCGAAGATTCGGGCGATCGATCCGAAGCAGATGGCTTTTTACCTGACGGCCCGGGGTATCACGAACGAGTCGTATTATGTGGCCGCGAAGGTGGCGAGGCTGCTCGGTACGAGCAATATCGACAACGCTTCGCGCATTTGTCATTCGCCGTCGAAGACCGCGCTGAAGCGGTCGGTGGGCGTCGGCGCCTCGACCTGCAATTATAAGGACTGGATCGGCACGGACGTCCTGGTCTTCTGGGGCAGCGTGGCCGCGAACAACCAGCCGGTCTCGACGAAGTACATGTATGCGGCCAAGCGCAAAGGGACGAAAATCATTGTCATTAACCCGTACTACGAGCCTTCCATGGAGCAGTACTGGATTCCTTCGATTGCCGAATCGGCGCTGTTCGGCACGAAGCTGGCCGACGATGTGTATCAGGTAAACATCGGCGGCGATATCGGCTTCATGAACGGCGTCATGAAGACCTGGTTCGAGATGGAGGAGCGCCAGCCGGGCTCCGCCATTGATCACGCGTTCGTGCAGGCGCACACGAACGGCTATGATGAGCTGCGCGCCTACGTCGCGCAGCAGGACTGGACGACGCTGGAGCAGTCGTCCGGCATGACGCGCGAACGCATGCGCGAGTTCGCGGAGCTGCTGGCGCGTGCCAAGAGCGCGGTCTTCGTGTGGAGCATGGGGCTCACACAGCACCGCTTCGGCACGGACAACATCTCGCAGGTGGCGAATCTCGCCCTCCTGCGGGGCTTTCTCGGCCGCGAGCACTGCGGGCTGATGCCCATCCGCGGCCACAGCGGCGTCCAGGGATCCGGCGAAATGGGCGCCGATCCCTTCAGCCTGCCCGGCGGCGAATGGGGCAGCGCCGCCGACCGCAAGCGCATCGAGCAGCTCTGGGGCTTCGAGCTGCCGGGCTGGCAGGGTGACATCGTCGGCGTCACCCTCGAGAACGCGCTCCTGCCCGAGGGGCAGGAGCGGAAGCTCCGGATGTTCTACACATCCGGCGGCAATTTTCTAGAGACGATGCCGGACCCGGCGTTCGTCCGGCAGGCCCTTCATAATATAGATGTCCGTGTCCACCAGGACATCATCCTGAACACCTCCACGCTCGTCGACGCGCGGGAGGCGGTGGTGGTGCTGCCCGCGATGACGCGCTACGAGCAGCCCGGAGGAGGCACGTCCACCTCGACGGAGCGGATGGTGTACTTCTCGCCCGAGATCGCCGGCCCGCGTATCGGCGAGGCCCGCGCGGAGTGGGCGATCTATGTCGATCTCGCCCGCCGCGTGAAGCCCGAAGCCGCAGCGCTGCTCGGCTGCGGCAGCGCCGAAGCGATCCGCGCGGAGATCGCGCAGGCCGCGCCGAGCTATGACGGCATCGAGCACCTGCGGGAGCGCGGGGATGTGTTCCAGTGGGGCGGCGCGTGGCTCTGCGAGGACGGCGTCTGTCCGACGCCGGACGGCCGAGGCGCGCTGCTGCCGATCGAGCTGCCGGAGCTGCGCAAGCCGGAAGGGCATTTTGCCGTGACGACACGCCGCGGCAAGCAGTTCAATTCCATGATCTACAGCGAAGTCGATCCGTTTAACGATGCGGATCGGTACGATGTGCTGATGCATGACGACGATGCGTCTGCGCTTTCTTTGAGCGAAGGCGAGGCCATCGTTGTCTATAATGGCTACGGCAGCATGCACGGCAGGGTAAAGCGGGCCGATGTGAAGGCCGGCAACATCGAGGTGCATTGGCCCGAAGGCAACGCCTTGATTCCCAAGGGCGTGTATGAGACGTATGCCGGAATTCCGGAGTATAACACGGCTGTTATTGTTGAGAAGGCAGAAACCTATCATGCTCACAAAGATACACGCTATGTCGAGAAGCGGATCCAAGAGCTGGAAACTGAAATGGAGTGAAGCGCATGGAGCATGAACCTTCTTCCACCACGACATGGCGAATCCACCGCTATAACGGCGCAGAAATGCTTGAGCAGGAAGATGTCATTGCCGCTGAAGCACCGCTCACGATCAAAATCGATGGGGAAGAATTCGCCACCTTAGTCTGTACGCCGACGGATGTGATCGATTTGGTAACGGGTTTTTTGGCTGCGGAGGGCTTGATTCGGTTCGTGGATCAGATCGAGACCCTCACCCTGGAAATGGATCGGGGCTTTGCGCATGTGAAACTGCGCCATCTGCATCAGCTCAACCATGCGATGGTTTCAAAGCGGTTTATAGGGTCATGCTGCGGCAAGAGCCGCCAGTTTTATTTTCATAACGATGCCCAGACAGCCAAAACCGTCCGCACTTCCCTGCAAATTTCGATTCATCAATGCTTTCAATTGATGCGTGAGCTGCAGGAGCAGTCCGATGATTTTAAGGCAACGGGCGGCTTACATAATGCAGCGTTGTGTACGGCTGACAAGTTGTTGCTGTCAAGAGCGGACATCGGCCGGCATAACGCGCTGGATAAAATTTACGGACACATGCTGAGGCACCGACTCCCTGCCCGCGATAAGCTGATCGCTTTCAGCGGGCGCGTGTCCTCGGAAGTGGCGCTGAAAGCAGCCAAGATCGGCGTCGGCATCCTTCTCTCAAAATCCGCACCAACTGATTTGGCGCTTCGCCTTGCCGATGATCTTGGCATCACGGTGGTCGGCTTTATCCGCAAGGATCAGCTGACCGTATATACGCATCCGGAGCGAATACTAGAAGTTTGAGCCGTGAGACTTGGCGATAGCCCGATTTTTCCGTGTTAAAGCCAAGTTTTGGCTTAAAACCGGCGGTCGGTACCTCCTCAACAACTCGATATCCATCTACGGAGAGGGGCATGTCCCTATAGGGCCGGGTGTAGCACGTGGCTTGAATAACGAACAAAGTCATTAATTAGCCCATCATTTGACGCTAATCGATGGCAGAATAGGCTCAATCAATGCTCCAGAGAACAATGTTCTTTCTTTACGAAAATTGTTCGAGAATTAGCGTCCTTTGGTCACTATGTCCTCATTTATACGTTACCGGCTAGATTTAGCGCCCAAAGTGTCGTTGTTAACGAACGGAGGGCTTTAATCACTCAGAACGCGCCTTCACACCCCGGTTTGGCCCGGTTTTCTCGCCTTAACTAGCCCTACCCGGCCGGGCCGCAGCTTTTCCCGCATTAACCCGGTCCACTCTAAACTTCCGCCGAGGGCGTCCCCTCTCAGATTATTTTATGGGAAAAGTTGTATTATCTCCCGGTCTTCATTATGCTAGAATGAATCTAGTTATTGATAGAATGCTAACATTTGCCAAGAGAGGAAGACTAGAATGGGGAAATGGAATAGATTCACGAACAAAGGAATCGTTGCGCTGATCACCGCTTTCATGGTTGTATCGTCGGTAGGCACAGTATCATCCTATGCGGCTGAAGTGAACGCTGAGGTTCCGCAAGTGATAGAGAAGGCGTCGCCGTCGGTCGTAGCGATCATAGGGAAGCCTACCTCCGATGCGGATAAAGCATGGGAGAAAAATCGATATAATCTGGCACATGGAACCGGCGTTATCGTCGAGTCAAACGGTGTCATCGTGACGAATGCGCATGTGGTCAAAGACATGAAAAATATCGCCGTGGTCACCTCGGACGGTAAAACCTACAACGGACGAGCGACGAATATCGATGAGGAGAGCGATCTCGCTTTAGTTAAAATCGACGCTGCGGGACTGACGCCGGCGAAGATCGCGGCCTCCTCTTCCGACATTAAAGTGGGGGAAACGGTAGCAGCCATTGGCACGCCGATCTCCTTCGCATTGCGGAACTCCGTTACGGTGGGCATCGTGAGCGGTATCGACCGTTCGGTCAACTCGCAGTATCAGCTGATTCAGACCGATGCGGCCATCAATCCGGGGAATAGCGGGGGCGCGCTCATTAACATGAAGGGCGAAGTGATCGGTATCAATACGATGAAATATGCCGATTTCGGGGTCGAGAACCTCGGCTTTGCTATTCCGGTCGATACCCTCAAATATGTATTGAAGCATTTTCAGCTCTACGGCAAGGTGAAACGCCCTTATCTCGGTCTGGAATTGGAAGAAAGCTGGGAAGCGGTAGTGGGCTTGCCGAGTTCTACGGGCTTGCGGGTTGCTTACGTCGATCCGGATTCTCCGGCTGCCAAAGCCGGCCTAAAACAGGATGATCTGCTTGTCTCCATCGGCAGCAGCAAATTGAAGACGACGGTGGATTTCAACGAGGCGCTAAAGAAATATTTACCGAATGAAACAGTCAGTTTGACGATCCAATCCGGCAGTTCTGAGGTATCGAAATCGATCACGCTTGGGGAAGCTCATAGCCAAGAGACGCAATGGACACAAAATTCCGACGACGACTCTCTGGATGCTGACCGCGGCAAAACCAAAATCGGCGACAGCCATTACGGCTGGTCGATGAAATATCCCGCAGGGCTTGTAAAAAACCATCAATCCGATGATGGAGACGTTGTCAGCTTCGTGGATGCCAAAGGCGAATTCTCCCTATCCATTCGGGTGGACAATCAACAGAGCGACGAGTTGTCGCCGTCTGCCTTGCTCAGCAAGCTGGCCAGTGATGACGAGGATGAGTATGATTACGATTATGATTATAGCGGCGCGCCTTCCACTATTTTGGAACGTCAATATGTGAAACGGGAAGGAAGCCCGTATGCCAAAGTGGTCGGCCGCTCGGGCGATGACGGCTACGTTCAGACACGCGGCTATCTCCACAAGGGAAGCTTGTATACCTTGCACTTATTTGTGAACAAAGAACACTACAACAACGATTTCAAGCAAAACAGTTACAACGACCTGCTGGATAGCTTCCAGCCTGTCTTTGACGGCAAGGACCCGTCATTAAAAGACATCTCGGTTTATTCGAGCGGCAATACAACGTTTAAGAACGAGTATGGGTTATCCTTTGACCTGCCGGCCAATTGGGAGCAAGGCGGGTATACGTCAGGTTCTTCTTTCTTTAGCGACGATTACTCGCAAATGGTGCGTGTCAACGTAACTTCCGCCTCTTCCGGCGATACGCTCAAGGCATGGGTAGATCGTCAGCGCAAACAATTTGAAGCCGTTTATGTGCCCAAATACCGCAGCGTCAAGGAGCCTGAAGAGCTGACTCTAGCTGGGGTGCCTGCGCTCAAAGTCGCCTATTCCAGTTCGCTGGGCAGTAAGTGGATGGAGGGCTACTCGCTCTTTTTCATCAAAGACAAGTACAAATACGAGGTCGAGTTTACATACCCGCAGGAGACAGATGGTGATGAAGTGAAGGAACTGCTGGACACGCTGGCTTCTTCAATCAAGGTGGACAAAGACAATATGGATAAGGAGCTTGGCTTCATCCAAGATTTAGATGAGCTTCTGGATCCGAACCGTACGATCACTTATAAAAATGAAAAGTACAAATACTCCCTGCAAATCCCGGAAAGCTGGTCCAGCAGCAAATCCTATTCCTATGACAACAAAGACCAAAGCAGCAAAACCTTTTTCTTCACGGGCGGGTATTTGATCGTTCAAGCAGACCCGAAAGCAACTTACGAGAGCTTGGTAAAAGACGAAGATGCTGCACAGAAGAAGAGCCATGACAGCGATAACGAATATACGTTTACGGACTCCGAAGTGAACCTGTTCGACGACGTGAAAGCGAAGCAGTATGTCGTAAACTACGAAAGCGACGAAGTGCCGTACAAGGAAACGATCTACATTTTCCGAAAAAACAACATCAGCTACACGGTGATATTACGCATTGATGAAGCCGTACAAACCGCAGCCAATGAGGCACGGTTGAATAAAGCTTTTGAATCGATGAAATTTTTGGATGGCGGGAAAAAATAACAGGGACCCCTGCATGAAAGAACCTTCAAAACCACGCTGAAAAGTGTGGCTGGAGGTTCTTTTGCTGCATTTTCTTATTTTGACAAAATCATCAAAAAGCCGTATATTAATTTTTAACGAAATAATTGTGCGAAATATAATGGAGAGTGATCTTAGGTGGCAATCATCAGTGCAATCTTAGTCGCGCTTGTAGCGGTAGAACATGTATATATTTTGATACTGGAAATGTTTATGTGGACGACGCCACGGGCACAAAAAGCATTTGGAATCACAAAGCAGTTTGCGAAAGAATCCAAGTCTTTGGCCGCCAACCAAGGACTATACAACGGTTTCTTGGCAGCAGGTCTACTATGGGGCTTGATTCATCCCAATGCCGTAATCGGGCAACAGCTTCAATTATTTTTTCTCGGTTGCGTTCTCGTTGCCGCTATCTTTGGGGGCGCGACGGCGAAGAGATCGATCCTCATCGTTCAGGGAATCCCGGCCTTGCTCGCGATGATAGCTGTGCTAATGGCACAGTAACAGGGGCTCCATGAATCTACGACAGAGGGGAAGATAACCACATGAGCAGTATTCCTCTGCTTGTTAATCATCAGCGGGATTTCTTTGCAAGCGGGAAGACGCGGCCGCTGGGCGCGCGATTGGATCGGCTTAAGGCGCTTCGCGAGACTATCCGGAAATTCGAACAACCGCTGCTGGATGCGCTTAAGCAGGATCTGAACAAATCCGAATTCGAGGCTTATGCCACGGAGATCGGACTCGTCTATAAGGAAATCAGCCATACGCTCAAACAGTTGAGACGTTGGATGAAGCCGAAGCGGATACGTACGCCCCTGACGCATTGGGGCAGCAAAAGCTACGTCATTCCTGAGCCGTACGGAGTGACTCTCATTATCGCGCCATGGAATTATCCGGCGCAGCTGGCGCTCGTACCTTTGATTGGAGCGGTTGCCGCGGGGAATACCGTTGTGCTGAAACCGTCTGAACTTGCTCCGCACGTATCGGAGGTATTGGCAACAATCTTGGAGGAAGCCTTCGAGCCGGGATGGGCAACGACGGTCCTTGGGGGCGTCGAGGAGAGCACGGAGCTTTTAGCGCAGAATCTGGATTACATTTTTTTCACGGGCAGTGTTGCCGTCGGTCGAATCGTTATGACTGCAGCCGCGAAGCAGCTTACGCCCGTTACGCTGGAGCTCGGCGGCAAAAGCCCGTGCATCGTCCACAACGATGCAAATTTGAAGCTCGCCGCAAGGCGGATCGCTTTTGGCAAGTATACAAATGCCGGACAGACCTGCGTCGCCCCGGATTATGTTTATGTGCACCGCGAGGTAAAACAAGCTTTTGTGGCGCATTTGAAGCAGGCTGTGGAAGAAATGTTCGGGGTAGAACCGCTGCTTAATCCGGATTACGTTCATATCATCAGCGGGAAGCATTATGAGCGGCTTGCAAGCTTTCTTTCGGATGGACGGGCGCTTATCGGCGGAATGACAGATCTGGCGCAGCGTGCGATCGCACCAACGGTTCTGGAAGGTATCGATTGGAACTCGCCCGTCATGCAGGAGGAAATATTCGGCCCCGTCTTACCGTTATTGGAGTATGGCGACATCGAGGAAGTGATTGCCGCCGTGTCGGCAAGACCCAAGCCGTTGGCCCTCTATCTGTTCAGCGAAAGCCGCGAGCTGCAGCAGCAGGTCGTCGACCGGGTTTCTTTCGGCGGCGGCTGCATGAACGATACGCTGATGCATTTCGGTTCGCCTTATTTGCCGATCGGCGGCGTTGGCGAGAGCGGCATCGGCCGTTATCACGGCGAAAGCTCGTTCTTCACCTTCTCGCATCAGAAGAGCCTGCTGCTCCAGACCACTTTGTTCGATATACCGTTCCGTTATCCAACGTCCCGATGGGGCCGTAAGCTTGTCCGTAAGCTGCTGCGGTGAACCGTCCAATCTTCGCGCCAGTAGAACAGCAATATGACTATCGGTACATGTTAGTAGAAAATCAATCCTAATCATCACGCGGCGGCGAATTGTGGTTTTGCCATAACCACGGTTCGCCGTGTTTTGTCACTAGTTTGAATCTCAAGCCACTTCTTTCCGCTTATTTTTCAATCTTCCCAGCAGCAGCACGCCTGCTACGAGTAAGATACTAAGCAGCCATGTGAGGAGCGGATTTCGTATGAAGAAGTTTTTTAAGAAGGGCTCGTCTACGATCATCTTCGATGCGGTCCACGCTAAAACGCCTGATCCGGCATAGATGATAACCGGGAATCGTTCTACCCATTTCAAGATTAAGGTGCTCCCCCATACAACGATCGGTACGCTAATGATTAACCCCAGTACTACCATAACAAAGTCGCCATGTGCGGCACCAGCCACTGCAAGTACATTATCCAGCCCCATAACGGTATCCGCGATGATGATCGTTCGGACAGCAGCCCATAGAGTTGCGGCTGACTGTACATCATGCTTCTTTTCCTCGACCAAAAGCTTATACGCTATCCATACAAGCATTACCCCGCCGATGAGCAGTAATCCTGGAATCTTAAGCAGCCAAACTACAGCCATGGTAAGGAGGGATCGGATAACGATCGCACCGAAAGTTCCCCAGAAGATGACCTTCTTCTGCTGTCCCTTCGGCAAATTCCTTGCCGACAACCCTATTACGATAGCATTATCACCGGCCAGGACCAAGTCGATAATCACTATAGCTAACAATGCAGACCAGAAATCTGGAGTAAAAAAGTACATGATAGTAACGCTCCTTATTCACAAGTTAAATCTATAATTCCCCATCGGCAGCAAATTATAGCTATTGGAGCTTGCATCAATTGCTCTTCAACCCTGCTGAAGCAATCGGGCCATGAAGGGCGATCTGCGTCATGATGAGGCCCATTTGATAAGGCGTTTGTTTCATACCGGATTCAAGCCAATGCATGAGCATGCCGAAATTAGCGGAAGACATATAGGCGATGAGGTAATCTCGCGGAATGAGAAAGTTATCTTCTGCCGGTTGTAAATAGCTGAGCTTATTGAAGATATGGGTGGCCATGAAATTTCTGAACCGAATCGCATAAGATAGATCGCCTTTAGGCCCGAACATCACCTTAAGAAAATCAGCGTGACGGGCAATCTCTTCGAAGATCATTACCGATATCGGATACGGCTTGCCTGTATTCGCATTTTTTATGACCTCGTTAATGTCAAGCTGAAGGATGCATTTCTCGATGTTAACGAACACCTCTTCCTTGATCTGCTCCAACATGTCGGGGACATCCCGGTAATGCAAATAGAAGGTACCCCGATTAATATCCGCGCGGGTCGCTATATCTGTTACGGTAACGCCATCAGTACCCTTCTCCTCGATGAGCTCCATGAGTGCTTTATTCAGAAGCTGCTTCGTTCGAGCTTGTCTTCGATCCATTTTTTCCGACATAAGGTCACCTCGTTATAGAAATATTGGCCGATAATATACAATTTGCCGTAAGTGTGATGATTAATCAACATTACAGGCCGAAGGTGATTATTGTATTCTCCGCTGCTCCAATTATAATAAACATTGTGATCGCTAATCAACATGATGTTCATTAATAAAAATAGAAATGGGTGGAGAACTATGGCTATTTTTAAGCAAAAAATGCTGTGGATGGGAATTGTGCTTGTTTTTGTCGTATTGATTGTGTTCGGCGCGGCGATGATGGGGACGGTTCTCGGAGCAAAACCGAAGGATATTCCTGTCGCGTTAGTCATGCTGGATCAAGCGGCAAAATTGCCGGCTGGGGGCGCAATTGAGGCAGGAAAGATGATGCAGGAGAAATTGACAGCGAATACGCAGCTCCCCATTAAATGGATAACGGTCGGGTCCGAAGAAGAGGCTCGGATAGGACTCGACAAGCATGAATATTATGGTGCGCTGGTGCTGCCGGCGGATCTTAGTAACGGCTTACTGTCGCTTGCAACTCCGGCGCCCAAGCCGGCTACGGTGCAAATTATCGTGAATGAGGGGATGAGTGCGCAGGCTTCGACGGCTGTGAAACAAATCCTGGGTCAGGTCATGAAAGGCGTCAGTTTGGAGCTTTCGAAGCAGCTGCTGGGTCAGATCGGGCAACAAACGGGGCAGGTTCCGGTTGGGGCGGCTCAAGCTTTATTAACGCCTCTTGTTGTCCAAGAAGAGACTGTACACCCGGTTGGTATTAATAACGCGAGCGGGAATGCACCTGGCTTGCTTACGCAGACCATTTGGATCGGGAGCTTGGTTATCGGAATGATCTTGTTCCTGACCACCCAGAAAACGATAGCCGCGGGAGCTCGGAGGTGGACGGTTATTGTCAGCCAGACAGTTGCTGGGCTTGTGGTCATAGGCTTAGCATCGGGATTTCTGGTTTGGATGGCAACTTCATGGTATGGGATGGAGCTTATGCAAGCCGATGATACGTGGTTATTCTTATGGCTAGCCGGCTGCGCGTTCTTCCTTCTGCAGTCCGCCTTGCTTAACTGGATCGGGCTTCCGGCAATGGGGATCCTTGTCCTGCTTATGTTCTTCTCGATGCCGGTGATGAATATGGCACCCGAGTTCTTATCGCAAGCAACGCAGGATTGGCTCTATTCCTGGACACCGTTTCGATTTGTGGCAACGGGCTTGCGAGAGGTCATGTATTTCGGCGGACTGGATTCGGTCAGTACAAATGCCTCTGTTTTATGGTCAATCGCTGGAGGGTGCCTTGCAGTATTATTGGCTTCCAGCCTGAAAAAGGGCAAAGCAGCAAAAGAAAAAGGCGCAGTTGCGCCAGTGTAAAGCCCCAAAAGAGCAAAACCGTTCCCGACCGTGTGGTTAGGAACGGTTTTTTTATTCCCCGCTGGCGGCACGCGCCTGCTCGATCTGTTCGCGCCTCTCCTGCCGCTCTTCTTCCTTCATCAGCGGGCAGTTGAAGCACTTCCGGCCCTCCTCGCGGCGGTAATACATGCAGCAGGACGAGCGGATAATGATCCGCTTCCCCTCTTCGTAGGGGCTGGGGATATAACGGGGCTCGTGATCGAAAGGGTTCTTCGTGCGACCGAACACGTCCGGCGAGAACCGGTGAGCCAGCAGATCATAGTCGCGCAGGAACTGCTCGCGAACAGATGCTTCGGGCTCGTTATCCGTGATGTAATCACGGTAATACACCATGCGGGCGCCGTACTGGTTCCAGATGAGATCAGGTTTGACTTTGGCTTGCACGGCTATCGCGTCAATGACAGGGCCGATTGTGTTATGGACGAAGGCTTTCCATTCGCCCTCAATGAACGCATCTCTCCCTTCCGACGGGACTTGCTTCCAAGCAACCTGTGTAAGTTTAAACCCTGCGTGGGTATGGTCATTATGATTCTCGAGCTCAAACACGAGGTTGTTCAAAGACAGGTCCAGCACCCGATTATACCGGACAATAAAGAGTTGAAACGTCAAGCAAAGATTGAAGATTGTGATTCCTGTGTGGGAGGCGGGATAAGACAAGTCTGTGGCTTGCAGCAAAATTTGGCCGCGCCGCAGCACATCGAGAATGATTTCAGGATTCAGCAGCTCATGGCCGGGCACTGAGAGAATAGGTGCTTTCATCCCTCTCGGTGAAATGCGAAAATTGGCTTCTACCCATGAAAAGTCTATTTGTTCTTCCACTTCTTTTCCCTCCGTATGTCAAATGTCGTTGAATATCTCATCTTTGCAAACAACAATAATGATAATCATTATCACTTTATACGCTAACAAGATCATAAAATAAAGGAATCATGCTGTCAAATCGTTTACGCTTACTTAACTGGAAGGCCTTTAATCGCCTTGGATGTACTGCAAATGCTGCTGCGGGTATGGGGTTTTGATGTGGCGGATATCCTGCTCAATGTGTTTGAAGCGAGTGTGGCTTATATTATGTATACGATTGTAAGACGGAAGTTTGTTACCCGCTTTATAGTGGAGGGTATAAAAACAGGTCATTTTCCTCAATATATAGCCGATGCAGGGAATTCGCTTTTATTGAAGGAGGCAGGCAACACGATGACTCACCAAGATTCAAGTTGGCAATCGCAAAACCCCGTATCCTCAGCGCAAAATTCGGTAGACAACGTGCATAATGCCGTTTCTCACGCGATGACGCATCCGACGCCGCAGACGATTCAAGAGGCACAGAATGCCATTACGCAAGCGGAAAGAGCGATCGCACAGGCAAAGGCTCATCACGATCAGCCAGCTGTACAACAAGCGCAGGATTCTTTGAACCAAGAGAAGTCGAGACTCCAGAGCATCCAGTAAACGTGCAAATAGCCCTGATCCTTTCGAAGGATAAGGGCTATTTTGTCAATTCTCCGTTATTTACGGTAGAGCGCGTAACCCGGATCTTCAGGTACTTCGATGGCAATGATGCGCACACCATGCTCAATGTCGGCTTGCAGTTTAAGAAGTTGGCCTGCTTCAGCGGCCTTAACAACAGCGAAGTCCTTATGCGATAAAGCCTGGGTCTCAGCAGCCACGGCAGCAGAACCTTGTCCCCGAATAACGAGCAAAGCGAGAAGACGGCTAGGATCCAGCTTATAGCTGAAATCGGCGCCAGGCTGGAGTGTCCAGTCATACATATTAACATCCGTATCCAAATGGATAGGAGCACCATCGCCGATAACGGTCTTTACCGTTGCGCCGCCATCGCTGCTGCTTGGGAACGCTTCATGATCGTATTGATTGTAAGTGGCAGGCTGCTTCATCGTCTCGTTCAGGTTCGGCTCGAACCAGATTTGCAGCCCTTCGCTTCCGACCTTTCGGAACGCTTCCGAATGATATACGCCGGAACCCGCTTGAATGACTTGGGCGCCGCCGTTTGTCACAGTTTGAAGCGAGCCTAAGGAATCTCGGTGCTCGACAAGACCTTCAATGACATAAGTCAGAATCTCGAATGCCTTATG
Organism: Paenibacillus sedimenti; assembly: GCF_014534655.1. Taxonomy (GTDB): domain Bacteria; phylum Bacillota; class Bacilli; order Paenibacillales; family NBRC-103111; genus Paenibacillus_E; species Paenibacillus_E sedimenti. The sequence continues at coordinate 118,221 of NZ_JACVVD010000006.1, read as the reverse complement.
CGGGTGCATCGGGATCTCGGCTACGTCCGTTGACTTGCCCCAAGCCCAATAGAAAAGTGAGCCTACGCGGTCAACGGCGGTTTTCTCACCGGGAAAGCTTATTGGGCGCTGCTCGACAAATTTTCCGCCATCAAAATTGCCTACGCCTTGTTGTTCTTCGGCAAATATTTGAATGTTCATTGGAATTCCCCCTTATATTAACTTCTTAAAAATATATTACTAACTTTATGTAAGTTATTATAAAGAGGTTTTCTCCGGATGTCAAAGCTGTTATTTTGCCAGTACTCCTTAGGAGTGAATCACATATTGAAGGTACCAGTCCTCGATGACCGAATTAGGCTTGGTCCCGAATTCTTCATTGAGGATGACGCATAGACTGGCGTACTGTCTTTGAACCGATGCGTAGTCGCCTTGAGCATGGTACAGTTTCATCAATGCCCAATAGCTTTCTTCAGCGTAAGGAAAAGCTTGCTGGATCCGGTAGCAGAGGGAGAGAGCCTCTGCATACATGCCGGAAGCCGCCATAAAGTCTGCCACGCTGGCGGCGTGCTGGAACCAAAGCGCCCTCAGCCGCTCTCTTTCGCTCTCCGCCCAAATGTAGTCATAGTCCGCGAAGTAATCGCCGCGATACAGATCGAGCAGTTGCTTATGCTTGGATAACGTGCCCGGCTCAAGAGCCGGCAGCTCCCGCAGGCCATTCTCCCATTCCTCGACGTCAAGTCGGACATTCTTAAGATCAAGCGTATAGCCTTTATCCAAACTTTGTACCTCAATACTGCTTCCCATCGTCTGGAGCGTTTTGCGTATCTGATAGATCGCTGTATAAAGCTGCGTTAAGCCTTTCTTCTGATCGGACTCCGGCCAGAGCAGCTCCAGCAGCGTGTCTTTCCTAACGGGTTGATGGTTCCGATGAACCAGATAGGCGAATAGTTCCTGGGCTTTGGCCGTCCGCCACGACATAAATTCAGGATGTCCCGCGGCATCGAACTGAAGCGATTGAAAACATCTTAGTAGAGGGGCTGGAACATCCGCCAGCTTGCTCATTTTGCAATCATAGTTTTTCTTTAAACGTTCTACTGTTAACCGAAGGCGATCAACATTTGAAGGCTTTAACAAGTAATCGATGGCGTTTAATTCAAAAGCTTTAACGGCGTAGGCATCATAGGCGGTAACGAATACGATGTCCAGCTGCGGCAAGCAGCTGTGAAGCTTTTCCGCTGCTTCAATGCCTGATATGACAGGCATATCGATATCCATAAAGATGACATCCGGTTTCAACTTCAAGGCATTCTCCACGGCAAGTTCAGAATGGATATACGTGCCGATAATATCGACGCCGCCCACTTTCAACAACTGTATTTCCAAAGCTTTAATAGCTAAAGGTTCATCGTCAACGATGATAGCTCTCATCTCTCATAACCTCCTTTAAAGGGAGACAAATTGTGACGGTAGTCCCTTGATCCCGCACACTGTAAACATCTCTCTCCTGATTGTATACTTTATCCGACATTCCACATTTCATAATCCTAGTCAGTGGCCGCTGCCGCTTATGGATAGTATCGTTGTTACTAGATCATACGAACTATATATCGGTAATAAGGAGTGAAAATTTCATATTGCTGGAAATTTCATTTTTTGTTCAGATGCATATGGTTAACTGATTTAATATGTCTACTCAATGGTTGATGAAGCCGTTCACACTTATCAAAGGCAGGAACCTCCGATGATAAAGAGAGCAATCCCGATCGTATTGATTTTGCTTGGGATGATGATTTTTTTATACCCGACGATCAATGACCGCTATGAGAGCTACCGGCAGCAGCAAATATTGGAGCAGTGGCAGGAAACCCTACGGGATATCGATCTGGAAGCGCCCGAAACGATAGCAGCGCAGGGGGATATTCCATTTCCCGTCAAAGAAAGCAGCGAGACGCTCCCGCCTATCCAGCCAAAGCCTCTAAGCGCAGAGCCGTCTTCGACGCCGTCTGTAGGGACTATCGGGGGATCCATCGAGGGAGTTTTGGTCATCGACAAGATTAATCTGAAGCTCCCAATACTAACGGATGCAACGACGAAGAACTTGAAACTATCCGTTGCCAGTATTGCTAATACAGGTAAAGCGGGTGCTGTCGGCAACTACGCCATCGCAGGACATAGAAATCTGACCTATGGAAAAAATTTTAACAGGCTGGATGAAGTCGATGTCGGCGATTGGATCGAAGTGGATGCGGGGAATGCGCATTATTTGTATCAAGTGCAGGATAAGCAATATGTCCTCCCTGAGGATGTCTGGGTTTTGGAAGGCAACGGCAAGGATCGTGAGATAACTTTGATCACCTGCCACCCTATGGAAAATCCGACGCATCGGATTGTTGTCAAGGGGAAGTTACTAGAACACAAAGAATAAACTAGTCAAATTGATAGGTATATGCTACTATAGTCATATCAATCATATTTCCGGTGCTTTCCACCGACAAAGGCAAATCTAGCGAAAGCTAGAGACGCAAAGCTACAGGGCCTTCCTTAGTTTCCATGCTAAGATGGCAGCCAGATACCGAAAGGGGAGTTTTTTGTGTTCAAAAAAGCGATGATATTAACGTTAATCGCAGCAGTCCTACTAATAGTTGCACCCAAAGGGAGCTATGCGGCAAACGCTTTATCCGTCATCGATAAAAGTTTAATGGATAAGGGAATTATTACCGTTAATTATAAAAGCGCCAAAGCAGCCAAGGCTATCGTGCGTATTGCCAAAGACGACAGCAAGTACGACTATCATCTGGTGACAGGCGCACATTACCCGTTGCAACTGGGGGACGGCAAGTACAGCGTTTTGGTCGCGGAGGCTGCCGGCAATAACAAATACAAAGTGGTTGCACAAGACACGATGTATGTGAAACTGGCAAACAAAGAAGAAGTATTCTTGCAATCGATCCAGCTCATTAACTGGGACGATAAAACAAAGGCGGTCATCGAGTCAAAGCAATTAACGCAAAATGATGAAACCGACATGGATAAAATCGCATCCATTTATGCCTACGTGACCCAAAATATCAAGTACGATTATGAGAAAGCTCAAACTGTAGAGGCCGACTACATCCCGGATCTGGATGCCGTTTACGAATCGGAGGAAGGCATTTGTTATGACTATGCGTCAGTTTTTGCCGCGATGGCAAGAAGCGAAGGCATTCCAACTCGGTTGGTTATGGGCTATTCAGCGGAAGTTCCGGATACCTATCATGCGTGGAATCAGGTTTACTTGCAAGGCAGCGACAAATGGGTGACTATTGATACTACTTACGATGCCGTCCGCATACAAGCGGGAGAAGAAACGCCTATGATTAAAGACGAGGCTGACTACAAGATTTCCAAAATTTATTAAAATAACAGGACTGTTCTGCAAGCGGAACAATTTGCTGACAAGAGAACCTTCATCTGAATCGGATGCGGGTTCTTTTTGTTTTTGTTCAGATTTCGTTCAGTTCCATATTCTAAAATACAAAATGTGACTTTTTTGATGGTTTAAACCAATAAACAGGAGTAGAGGTGTTTGAAGGAATGTTGAAGAAAAAGACAAGCGCTTTGCTGGTTGCGCTTTTGATTTTTATGCAAGGCGTATATAGTTTTGGTTTTTTGATGCCGGCACAAGCGGCCACGATTTCAAGTAATATCATCGACAGCGTGACCATGGCTGTATATGACAGTTCGGGCAGCGTCGTCACGGACAGCGTTTATACACAAGGTTCCAAGGTGCAGTTGGATTATACGTGGTCTTTGCCGAACAACCATGGTTACCATAATGGGGATACCTTTACATTTACGCTTCCGCAGCAATTTTTGCTTTTCAATGACATCAGCGGTCTCCTTCAGTTTGGGAACGAAGATGTAGGAACTTTTAGCGTTAATAAAAATAATCACCAAGTTACGATGACTTTTAATAATTACATGGAAACTCATGATAATGTGAAAGGGATCTTGACGTTCAAGACCCAATTCGACACCCAGACAATAACGGGAAGTACGACTCAAATTATCAAAATTCCTATTAGCAGCGGGGAACAAATCTTTACGCTTAACTTCAAGCCTAACGTCACTTCTACAATAAGCAAAAGCGGCGTACCGCAAGGGTTTAATGCGAAGAACATCAATTGGACAGTTGATGTAAATAAGGCGCTGGATTCCGTTCAGAACGCAGTAGTCACTGACCCGATCCCTACAGGGCTGGACGTTCCGGTTACTGTCGCTGTCTATAATCTGGATATGAATTTGAACGGTACTGCCACTCAGGGAACATTAGTTGATGCCAGCAAGTACAGCGTGAGTACGACTGGCAATATATTGAAAGTGAGTTTTTCGGACAGTCCGATACAATCAGCCTACCGGATTCAATATACGACGCCGGTTACAGATGCTGACAAAACTTCCTTTATTAACACAGCTACGTTTGAAGGCAGCAATAAAGCTCCCGTCAACGCTACTGCAACCGTTGCTGTGCAGCATGGCACCGCCCTGGATAAAACCTCCACTGGCTATAACTCCAGCACGCAAACCATCGATTGGGCCATTAAGTACAATTACAATGAAAAGAGCATTGCGCAAGGCGTAGCCTTCCTAACGGATTTGTTTAACGATTCGGAAGAACTCGTTGCAGGATCCATTCATGTGTATCCGGTTACGTTGAATTCGACCGGAGCCGAATCGTTGGGCAGTGAGTTGCCCGGCGCTCAGTATACGGTAAGTGCAGCAACAGGAACCAACCAAAACGGATTCAAGTTGCAATTCAATAATCCGATTTCATCCGCATACAAAATTACGTACCAAACCAAGGCGATTGGGCGTGTTATCGACAATGCCACGATTTCGAACAAAGTCACTTCCGGCAGCGGGAATACCGATACGGCCACTCGAGGCATAAACCAAGTGGTCATTGTCAAGAGTTTGGGAACAGTCGACTACAATGCCAAGACGGTAGCGTGGAATATTGCCGTTAACGGTGACAGCCAAACGATGAACAACGTTGTGTTGACAGATGTGTTCCCGAATAAGGGTCTTCACCTCATTCCGGCAACATTGACTGTAAAAGAGGGCGCAACGGCGATGGATCCGACTGATTTCACACCGGACTATCCCGCGATCGATCAAGGATTTAAAATAACTTTCAACAGGCCGCTAACCGGCCCAGTAACCATTAGCTACACAACCGAATTCAATAATGACTGGATTAGTCCTGTCGGCAGCACCACCGATTTTAATAATAATGTGAAAATAGACTGGGTCGATAGCTCTTCAAACCCACAAACCAAAACCGTAACTTCGACGTTTACCCCTAGAAACGAAGTGAAGAATAACGGATTTAAGAATGGCTCTTATAACGCAAGCACCAAACAGCTGACATGGACGATAGGCGTCAACTACAATAGTAAAACGCTTGCTGGGGCGAAGGTTGAGGATGTTCTAGAGTCCGGTCAACAATTGGTCGCCAATTCTCTGTCTGTGTATAACATGACGATTCCTGCGAACGGCAATCCGTCTCAAGGAACGGTGATAGATAGCGCAAATTATACGTACACGGTCGAAAGCGGCAATAAACTGGTTGTGACATTCGCAAATCCTATTTCTTCTCCTTATTACATTGTCTTTAAAACAAGTCTGGACAGTCAGCTGATCGGAGATAAAGTAAATAACACGGCAACATTATTTGACGGTTCTTCTCCGGTTTCCAACAACCTGACAGCGAGTGTTACTATCCCCAAAGGGGGCGAGTATGTCAATAAAAACGGTGTACAGGACGGAGACAAAATTAACTGGACGATTAATATCAACCGCGGACAATCAACGGTAGCGGAAGCGAAGATTGTGGATACGCCAACCGAAAACCAATTGCTGCTTCCCGGTTCGTTCCATCTGTTTGCCACTACCGTTGCAGCCAATGGCGATGTGACCAAGGGATCCGAATTAACGAAAGGCACGGATTACACGCTTGCCATTAACACCGATGATAACGGCAAACAGACTTTCGAATTGAACTTTCTGCATGAGATTTCAACGGCGTACGTCTTAGAGTATCAATCGTTGATCGTTGCAGCCGATCAAGAGACTGTTTCCAATCAAGTCAGCTTTAGCGGCAACAATGTGACGGTCGTCTCTAAGAATACGACCAAAAGTATCGTAGTCGGCGTCTCAAGCGGATCCGGCACAGGCAGCGGTGTCAGAGGCTCGCTGACGGTCAAGAAAGTGGATTCGGCCGATAGCGGCATACTGCTTAGCGGGGCAACATTTGATTTATACCGGAAGTCAGGCTCCACGCGATCATTGATCAGTACTCTGACAACGGATATGACCGGTACGGTCGTATTCAAGAAGCTATTGGCAGGAGATTATGTTGTAAAAGAAACCGCGGCTCCGTCAGGATATACGCTTGATGCAAGCGAACACCCGGTAACGATTAATTCGACGGCAGGGGTTAATATAAATGTTTCAAATGCGAAGGTGGCGGTGTTACCGCCAGTAACGCCAGTAACGCCGGTGATAACACCAACCCCGGTGATAACACCAACCCCGGTGGTAACGCCAACGCCGACTCCGGTGGTAACGCCAACGCCGACTCCGGTGGTAACACCAACACCGACTCCGTCGGAAGATTCGACGCCAACTCCGACGGCAACGCCGGCGCCGACACCGTCGGCGCAACCATCGGTGAGCCCGTCGGCAACACCAGTACCGACACCGGGCCCGTCGACAACGCCGGCACCGAGTCCGTCGGCAACGCCAGTACCGAGCCCATCGGCGCTGCCGGCGCCTACACCATCGATAGCGCCGACGCCGACGCCGGATGAACGAACAACGGACAAGGACACGCCTATTGACGGCAAAATTGATGTACCGAAGGGGACCATACCGTCTATCGGCAAACAACCGGAGCACGGAAAGGCGACGATCGATCCGGACGGCAACTGGACTTACACGCCAGACCCTGGTTACATCGGGAAAGACACGGTCAATATTGTTTTAAAAGATCCGGACGGCAATGAATCGGAAACATTCATAGATATTGAAGTTCAAGACATTCCTCTCGGAATTGTAACGGCTCAAGCCATACCGGGGCAAACACTTCCGAAGCAAACACTTCCTAAGACAGGGGAAGCCAGTCATTTGTATGTTCAGGTAGCGGGACTAGCATTGATTCTTCTAGGAGTTATCCTGAGAAAAAGAATATGGAAGAAGAAGTAATAGTAAGCCTGCCGGAATTTTCCGGCAGGTTATTTATTTTGATATTCATTCGCCCGTTGGAATCTGCGAGGGATGTAGAATTTTGTTGAAGGAGATGATAGTGCGAATGCAGGCGGCATTGTCCAATCCATCAAATTCGGGTTAATCGCCGCGGCAACTACACAGATGTAACTTTAACGGGATTAACCCGGAGCTAATTTCGAACTCGAAGCCCGCACGGACCTATTCACATGTATTTCCAGTTAACTTGATGCACTCAGACCATAGGCAGTTATTATCGGAACAGCAAACGGGGGAAAGCAGCTTGGGTGAGATTAGGATCAGCAAGCATGTTGACTGAATATCCTTATACCTACTACAATAAGTAGTGTGAGGAGTGTTCACGATGAAAATGCAAAACTTTAAGTTCCAAAGCAGTGGTTTAGGCCGTTTTTTTGGACCGCTTGAGGCCAAGATCATGGAGATTTTGTGGACTGCAGAGTCGGAAATAACCATCAAAGATGTACAACATAAGCTTGATCGGGAGAAAGCTATTTCTTTTAACACGGTTATGACGGTGATGAACCGTCTCGTGGAGAAAGGCATTCTACAGAAACGTTCGCTTATCCGCTCTTTTGTGTACCGTCCGGTTATGACTCGGGAAGCGTTCATGGAAGCTCAGTCCAAAGAGCTGACGTTCGATCTGATTGAAGAATTCGGCTCGCAAGCGGTCGTGCATATGGTGGACGCGCTGGATCAGGTAGATCCTGAGCTGCTGGACCGTCTGGAGCAGAAAATCAAAGAACTCAAAAAGGATAGATAGGACATGTGGGAAACACGATCCAAATGGATACTTTTCGCTTCTCTCGCAACGGCAGGGATCATTTTATTTCAAATGACCTCCTTCGCTTTGCACATGCTGTTCGGAATTCGCCTCTCATTCAATGTGTTTAAAATTTGCCTCGAAATCTTCACTTTTTTGCGGATGCCTTATGTATGCCATATCATTTATGGATTTGTCATTTATACATTCGCCGCGGGTTTCTGGGTCATCGTCAGGCAGATTCTTGTTTCTATTCGATCTACCCGGCGACTGCGCAGCTGCCAAGATGCGGGGCTCACATCCATATACAGCAGTAAATATCGCTTACGTAAACATGAACTGGTTGTCATTCAAAATAAAACCCCTATTGCTCTTACGATGGGGGTGCTCAAACCGCGAATCGTCGTATCTGCCGGTCTTCTTCAGATGCTGGAGCATAGCGAGTTGGATGCTGTCATGGAGCATGAAAAATTTCATTTGCAGCATCGTGACCCGCTTGCGATTTTCCTGTTGTCACTGCTCTCCATCTCAATGTGGTACGTCCCTTTATTTAGATGGGTGCTGGATAAATACAAAATTATGATCGAAATCATGGCAGATCAATATGCTATGTCCAAAATCCCAAGTGCGAAGGATTTAGGCAGCGCTTTGTTAAAAATGCTTAAGCAACAAGGACAGATACCAAAGCGGTCCATCTCTTATGCCTCCTTTGCAGAAACATCGATCAACCTGCGCATCATGCACATCTTAGAACCGCAAACGCAGCTCTCCCTAAGAATGCCGCTCCTGCGCACATTGATTTCGATCGTGGCTGTGCTGTTTCTGGTAACTCTCACTTGAGGGAGAAGCCGAAGGTTAGCGAAATAAGCAGAATATACAAAAAAGGACAGCCAGTTGGTTGTCCTTTTTACTTTATATAAAACGGTTGAAAAGCGAACATATGTTTGATATACTGATAAAGTAAAGTAAATATTTGTAAATCCGCAGGGAAGAAGCTAGAGATGTGTTCTATCCATATTTCAAGAAAGTCTTGCAGCTATTTTAACTCTAGTTCCTCCAGCGTGTACCGATGGTCCCATACGAACTCCATATCATAGTTTGTCGAGTCACGGCTGATGAAGCGTGCAATAGCAGCAATCGTTCCTCCCATAATGATTATGAAAGCAAGTATCCAACCCATCAATTCAAATACTTGATCGACCATAGCAATCCTCCCCCGCAATATTGCCTTTACACCAACATATGCCGCCTGTTTGTGAAACATGTGTGACTATAGGCCGTTCAAGCTGACAGTTAGTTATAGTCGTTCTCTCCTGTTGACATATCCAGCCGAGGGGTGTTAAGATCACCTCTGTAAAGAAGAACATACAACTTTTGGAAAAGGGGGGTTTCGAGATGAATGGAATTGTTATGGATCTAGATCGCAGCGTGCATCGGGATTTTGTTAGCTTGAACCATACAATTTCATATCTAGTAACCCGTCTGTCAGCCGTGAGCCATTGATCGCTTATCACCGGCTGCTGCCGCATCACAACAAATACGCTTATCGAAAGCGCGGGTTACGAAGCAAGTTCGTAACGTGCGCTTTTATGTTTTATAGAGGGCATATCGCTGCGTGCGATGTGCCTTTTTGTGTGTACGGGGATGCCAAAGCTGTCGAGGCCATAGAGCACCATTTTGAGAGGAGTGAATATCTGGATGTTTACCGTATTAAAGAAATTAAGCTGGTTTTTTCGCATGCATTGGAAAAGATACTCCGTCGCCGTAGGCTTGCTGATTATCGTCGGATTCATTGACGTGATTCCGCCGAGGCTGATCGGCTATGCCATTGACGGCATACACATGGGAACGTTAACGGGAAGTAAGCTGTTCCAATTGCTGGCTTTTTGGGGCGCGTTGATTATAGTGGGCTATGCCATGACTTATGTCTGGCTGTATCAGTTGTTTGGCGGTGCATTCGTATTGGAACGCATTCTGCGTTCCAGGCTGATGAGGCATTTGCTGCGTATGACGCCAACGTTCTATGAGCGCAATCGTACAGGGGATCTGATGGCGAGAGCGACCAATGACCTGCAGGCGGTTTCCGCGACAGCTGGGTTCGGGATTCTGACGTTCGTCGATTCTACGCTATTTATGCTGACGATTCTCGGTATGATGGGCTTTTTGATCAGTTGGAAGCTGACGCTTGCCGCGATCTTGCCGCTGCCGATTATGGCTGTTGCGATTACCATCTACGGCAGTCGCATTCATGAAAGGTTCATGAAGGCGCAGGACGCGTTCGGAGAGATGAACGATCGTGTGCTGGAGACTATCGCCGGTGTGCGGGTTATCCGCGCTTATGTGCAGGAGAAAGCTAGTCAAGACGGTTTCAAAACGATGACGGACGATGTCTATCGCAAAAATATCGCCGTCGCGGTGATCGACGCTTTATTCGAACCAACCGTCAAAATCCTTGTCGGTATCTCGTACCTGATCGGATTGTGCTATGGCGGTTACATGGTTTTCCACAGTGAATTGACCTTAGGTGAGCTGGTATCGTTCAACACGTTCCTTGGGATGCTGATCTGGCCTATGTTCGCGATTGGCGAGTTGATGAATATCATGCAGCGCGGCAATGCCTCCCTCGACCGTGTGAATGAAACGCTCGGCTATAAGCCTGATGTACAGGATGCTCCGGATGCGACTACGCTGCTGCTGCCGAACTCGATTGCTTTCAAGAAAGTGACTTTCCGGTACCCGTCTTCATCCATTGATAATTTGGTGAATATCTCCTTTCAGCTGCAGCGCGGTCAGACACTCGGTATCGTCGGAAGAACGGGTAGCGGCAAAACGACGCTGCTCAAGCAGCTGCTGCGGGAATACCCGCTCGGTCAAGGAGCGATTACCGTTTCCGATACACCGATCGAGCAGTTGACCGTCGATACGCTGCATGGCTGGATTGGTTATGTGCCGCAGCAGCCGATTCTTTTCTCCAAAACGGTGAAAGAGAACATCATGTTCGGACGCGGCGAAGGCACAGAAGCCGAGCTGATCCAAGCACTCGAGCTGGCTGCGTTCCGCAAAGACGTTGAATTTCTCCCTGAAGGCTTGGATACGCTGGTCGGTGAAAAAGGCGTCGCCTTATCCGGCGGGCAAAAGCAGCGCGTCTCCATTGCCCGGGCACTCTATGTGAATCCGGAAATTCTCATGCTGGATGATGCACTATCCGCTGTCGATGCGAAGACAGAGGCCGAGATCATCCGCGGCATTCGCAGCGAACGCGCCGGTAAAACAACGCTAATCACCACGCATCGCCTCTCGGCTGTGCAGCATGCCGATTGGATCCTTGTGCTGGATGAAGGCTATATCGTGGAAGAAGGCACGCATGAGCAGCTTCTTGAGCTCGGCGGCTGGTATAAAGAACAATACGACCGTCAACAGCTGGAAGAGCAGGTTGGGGTTTAGGGCTTTCAGAACCGAGAAGGTTGGACGTAATGCGGAGAAGGAGGAACGGAGCGTAGAGATGTGCTACGTGAGTACCGGACTTCCCGGATTCGTTCAAGATTCGATGTCGAGCAAACATCCTGAATAACATCGTTATGAGATAAACTTTTATCGAAGTCTTTCGAGGATGAGCGACCGCGTTTAAATGTAAGTTTATTCGCCAATCAGAATACATTCTGATGTGGTCAAAGTGGACTTTTTAAACTACCTCTACAGAAATGAAGGTGAGAATCCTTGAGACATACGGGCAGACGACTATTCCAATATGCGACATTGTTCAAAAAGCCCCTGCTGATCGCGCTGCTGCTACTAGCCTTAGCGGTAGCAGCAGAGCTTGCGGGACCATTCATCGCGAAGCAGATGATCGATCGCCACATCCTCGGCATTGAGAAGCCGTGGTACGAAACCACGTCGGCGACGCAAACGGATAAGGCCGTACCCCACGACGGCATTTATTATAAGAGAAGCGACAACTTCGCAGCAGGCGAAGCGAAAGGGAAAGAAGTCCGCATTGTGCAAGTGGGCGGCCAGTTCGTTTTCATCGAGCAGCCTATAGCTTTTGACGGGGCCAGGAAGTTGACAGGCGGCAAGCTCACGATCACGCAAGGGACTGAGCAAGCGGAGTACACGGCAAAGAAGCTTAGCATCCAAGAGCTGTATACGTTTTATGAGCCTGAGTTTAACAGCCTGATGAAGCTTGCAGGTCTATATTTGGGGCTGATAATCATTGGAGCCGCGTTTACTTACGGGCAGCGGTACTTGCTTCAAGCAGCGGCGAACCGCATTATTCAGCGCATGCGAACCGATGTTTTTGCTCAGATTCAAAGGCTGCCGATCAACTATTTTGACAATCAGCCTGCGGGTAAAGTCGTATCTCGAATTACGAATGACACCGAGGCCGTACGGGACTTGTATGTACAGGTGTTGGCGAACTTTTTTACCGGCACGATCTATATCGTAGGTATTATTGCGGCGTTGTTCGTCCTGGATTACCGTTTGGCTCTGTTCACGCTGCCGATCATTCCAATGCTCTACGCGTGGATCATTGTGTACCGCAAATTTGCTTCCCGCTATAATCACGAAATACGCGAGCGAATCAGTTCCATCAACGGCATGATCAACGAGTCGATTCAAGGGATGACGATTATTCAAGCGTTCCGCAGGCAAAAAGAAACGATCCAGGAATTCGAACAATTAAATGATGAATACACCAAATATCAGAATAAAATGCTAAGTCTTAACTCCATCACCTCCCACAATTTGATGAATGTGGTACGGAACTTGTTCTTCTTCGGACTGATCTGGTATGTGGGCGGCAGCTCGCTGAACAGCCTTATTACCGTCGGGGTACTGTACGCCTTTGTCGACTATCTCAACCGGATGTTCCACCCGATGGTCGGTATCGTCAACCAGCTGCCGAATTTGGAGCGTGCTATCGTGTCTGCGGACCGCGTGTTCGAATTGCTTGATGAGCAGGGCATTGACGTAGCGAACGGCAAGTCCGAACGGTATCTCGGCAACGTCAAATTCGACCATGTTCGTTTTGCTTATAAAGAAGGGGAGTATGTGCTGAAGGATATTTCCTTTGAGGCGAAGCAGGGGCAGACTGTAGCATTGGTCGGGCATACCGGCTCAGGCAAAAGCTCGATCTTGAACCTGTTGTTCCGCTTCTACGATGTGAACGAAGGCTTGATCACGGTGGACGGCCGTGATGTGCGCGATATGCCCAAACAGCTGCTGCGCCAGCATATGGGCATCGTCCTGCAAGACCCGTTCCTGTTCACAGGGACGATTGCGTCCAACGTCAGCTTGGATGATCCGTCCATCACCCGGGAACGGGTGGAGCAGGCGCTCCGTGATGTGGGCGCAGCGGAGATGTTTGCGAGCTTGCCGCAGGGTATCGATGAGCCTGTGATCGAGAAGGGCAGCACGCTGTCCGCAGGTCAGCGGCAGCTGATTTCATTCGCCCGGGCGCTAGCGTTCGACCCGGCGATTCTCATACTCGATGAGGCGACTGCCAGCATCGATACGGAAACCGAGGCCGTCATTCAGGCCGCGCTTGATGTATTGAAGAAGGGGCGTACCACCTTCATCATTGCCCACCGTTTGTCGACGATTAAGAATGCCGACCAGATTCTTGTGCTCGACCATGGCGAGATTGTCGAGCAAGGGAACCACGATGAGCTGATGCAGCAGCTCGGTCGTTACTACCAGATGTACCAGCTGCAGCAGGGACATCGGGAGACCGCCTCCTCCGCTGAAGCGGAGGCCAAGAGCGGTGTATGATTGCAGACCCAGGCTGCGGAGGTTCAACCGCCCCTGGGTTTACTCGTCCTGAGGCCGAGCTTGTTAATAGGGCTAACGATTATTGGGCAAGGCTATGCTACAATGAATGCGAAAGGCAATCCCTTATTTGAACGGAGGAACTTCATGCGACCAGATACGCTTCGCATTTTAAACTTGCTGCAATTGCTATCTGAAATTGGCATCGGCATCGGATATTTGCTAGGTCTTATACCGTTTGTTTATTTGTGGTCGAGTGCCTGGGTGATTCCACTCGTATTCGTAAGCCTGGTGCTAGCGCTGCTCACCCGTAACGGTACGACCAATATGACGATTATCAACGTGGTGTTGTCATTCTTAAGTTATATTCCTGTCGTAGGCTACGCGTTTCGCGCAGCTGGCATCGTGATTTCTTGGATTAATATTCGTGCGATTACGAACGGAAGAAGTCGGGGTGCTTATTAGCTCGTTGGTTAACTATGGCGCGATTTTCGTTCTTACAGCGAGCCAAAGGCATAAAAGACCTAGCGGAATAAAAACCGCTAGGTCTTTCTGCTTCTAGTAAGCCAGCCCCACCCGACAACCCACAAAGCCGCGCGCCAACGCTTCCTTGTACGTGAAATCCGCGGTGTCGCCGACCGAGATGGACATGCCTCCATCCGGCAGGTAGTCTCGTTCTACGCGGTATGTACCGAGCGGCTCGCCGTCCGGCAAATAGGTTGGACAGACAACGGTCCAATCCAAGCCTGATGCAGCGAGCAGCTCCCAAGCCTTCCGATGCTCTTCGGCCGCGCGGATGGAGGATCGTCTGGAGTCCGGCGATTCATAGCGAAGCAATCCGGGGTGTTCCCGGCTCTGTAGGATGCCCGCTGTCCCAACGGTAACGATCCGCTTAATCCCTTGAGATTTCATCTCTTGGATGACAAGCGGCATACTCTCTGTCAGCACGGTTCCTCCGTCCGTGCCGAGACAGCTAATGACCAACTCAACATCGCGAAGAACGTTTTGTACGTCTTTTTCGCAGCAAGCGTTCCCTTGAAGTATGATTGCGTTTTCAGAGAAAATTCCTGCAAGCTTGTTCGTATCCCGAACGAGAGTTGTGACTTCATGCCCGTCCGCTAGCGCCTTATCGAAAATTTTTCCTCCTACCCTTCCAGTAGCTCCTAGTATAAGTATGCGCATGATGGGCCTCCGTTTCGTTAATGTATTCAAGATAGCAATTCATAAGAAATGTATCTTATGAAATTTTCCTATAATAATCGTAAGCCTTTAATAAACTCAAATTGAAAGGAAGTTTACAAATGAACGGAACTAATTTCAGCGTTGTAGAAGCAGGTTCCTTTAGTGGTCTTTTGAGTATGACGAAGGATCCCATCCCAGGTAAATACTTTCTAAAGGATAGGCTTGGACTAACCGGCATGGAGGTTTCACTGAACCAAGTGCCGGAGGGAGGCGCTATCCCGTTCTATCACACACATCGCGAGAATGAGGAACTATACCTTTTCATTGGCGGCCGGGGTCAGCTCCAGGTGGATGGACAGATTTTTGAAGTCAAGGAAGGAACAGCGGTTCGCGTTGCACCTGAAGGCGTACGTACGCTGCGCAATAACGGAACTGGCGATTTGTATTTCATCGTAATTCAAGTCCAGGCGGGCAGTCTCCGCCAATGGGTGGGGACGGATGGCGTCATAGTCGATAATCCAGTAACCTGGCAGGAATAGGATCAGATGCTACTGGAGTTACCCTATGATTAAACACTTCAATACGGCAGCGAGTCTAACACTTTTTATAAATTATCTTTGCGATTAAATTGACCGGGATTCCTTATAGAAGGAGTCCCGGTCTAATACTTTGATATCACTAATCAGCCATTATTATACGCCTTTTGTTCAGACTTGTCAGGACAGGTACGGTTGTGAATCGCGATCCCACTGCCCCACTTGAACCGCGCAAGCGAATACAGCATAATAGTCCTGTAAGCAAGCAGCGGCACTATTTTGGCACAGAAGGGAATTTCCCAGTCATGAGAATTAATAAATTTATTAGTGAAACCGGCGTCTGTTCCAGACGGGAAGCGGATAAGTGGGTGGAAGCGAAGCGGGTCACCATCAATGGAGAGGTAGCCGGATTAGGCAGCGTTGTAGGCCCTGGCGACGAGGTTCGAATTGACGGCAAGCCAATCGGCGCGAAAAAAGAGCATGTCTACATTGCGCTTAATAAGCCGGTAGGTATCACCAGTACGACCGAGGCCCATGTGAAGGGCAATATTGTTGACTTCGTCGGGCATTCGGAACGCATTTTTCCGATTGGTCGGCTCGATAAAGATTCGGAAGGGCTCATCCTGCTGACGAACAATGGCGATATCGTGAACCAGATCCTGCGGGCGGAGAACAATCATGATAAAGAGTATATCGTCACGGTGAATCGGCCGATTACGCCGATGTTTTTGCAAGGCATGGCGAGCGGCGTCAAAATCCTTGGAACTACGACGAAACCCTGCGAAGTTTACAAAGTGGGCGAGCGAGTTTTTCGCATCATTCTAACACAGGGACTCAATCGTCAAATTCGCAGGATGTGCGAGGCATTTGGCTATCGGGTCGTGCGCCTGCAGCGTGTACGAATTATGCATATTCACCTCGGTAATTTGAAGCTGGGTAAGTGGAGGAACTTAACGCAAGGCGAAATGCAGGACTTAATGCAAACGCTTAGCCAAGAAAATCCAGGTAAAGAAAAAGAGCGTTCTCAGGCCAATCAAACCAGAAAATAAAGCAGGCAATTGAAGCTTCCCAAGCATGAGCAGGGCACCTCTTTCAGGGTGTTCAAGCGCATGCTTTTTTTTCTGCTCTGTTATCGACTAGCATTTTGAATAATCCAGCGTAAAAATTTCCTCGCACCCAAGCAACCTTTTTCCAGTATCTGACGTTAAGAGCATAGAAACATTATCACAAGGAGGAAGATGATTTTGAAAAAATGGTTGAAACAAGCTGGATCACTCGCAATCGCTTCGTCGCTTCTGCTCTCCGCTATTCCTCATGCGTTCGCGGAAAAAGCTGTCATTCAAAGCAATAACGCTACCACGCTGCCTGCCTTTCCTGTCCAAGACGATGGGAAGCAGATAGAGGCAAGCATCACAAAAGAACGTGCGCTAGAACTAGCCAAGACTTACATCGCAATTCCAACCGGATTCACGCTTCAATCCGTGAGTCTGAACTCGTATTATGGGAATGGCGGACGAAGCTTTCCAACGTGGAATATCCATTATACAAAAAAGGTGAAGGATCAATACTATGGCAATTTGAGCGTATCGATCAATGGCCTGGACGGCTCGCTGACTTCTTATTCGATCAATGACAATGATCCGGAGCATAAGCCAAGCTATCCACCAAAGGTAGATTTTAAAAGGGCTAAAGAAGTGGCCACAGCCTGGATCGCCAAAGTGAACCCGAGCAAGCAGAAAGAGCTGATCTATAACGATGCCGAAGAGAACGCCTTCCGGACGCCCTTGAATGGTAACTACCAGTACAATATTCGGTTTGACCGGGCTGTCGGCGATGTGCCTTTTATGCAAAATGGGATTAATGTAAGCGTGAACGGCGAGGGGCAAGTGACCGGCTATAACTTCAATTGGGATGATAAAGTTACCTTCGAGCAGAAAGTAACGCCGATTTCCCAAGAGAAAGCAGAGCAATTGTTCCACGATAAAGCGAACTTGTCCTTGCAATACCAAATTCCTTATGGAATGAAAGGGAAGAAGACGCCAATCATTTCCTATGCGTTGAATGCTTTTTCTTTGAATGCGGCTAGCGGAGAGTTATGGAACCCAGGAACGGGCTCTGCACCGCCGGCAGGAGGAGAGAAGCCTTTGACTGATAAACCGCTCGCGGATAAACCTCCGGCAACGCTGAATCTGACGAAGGAACAAGCTGCTGAGAAGGTAGTAAGCGCATTTAACATCTCAACGGATTTGAAGCTGCAGGAAGCGTCTTATAATGAGTCGACTAACCCTGAAACGGGAGAGACGGAATCTACCTGGAATTTGAACTGGAGTCAGCCTGCCGAGAAAGATCCGAAAGGCAAAATCATGGGCAGCGGTGCCTGGGCTAGTGTGAACAGTAAAACCGGCGAGATCCTGAACTTCAATAGCTATATGGCTTATGGAGCGGATGCCGACAAGGAAGTTGAGGGCAAGGTCTCTTTGGACGATGCCAAGACGACTGCAGTTAATTTTGTGAAAAAATATTTGCCCGCTTATACGGATCAGTTGGTGCTGAACGTGCCTGCGGCTAAGGATTATCCGGAAGAACAGCTGAAACATATGCACAACTGGGATATTCACTTTAATCGCGTCATCGATGGCGTGACCGCCGGGCATGAGAGCGTGAATGTGAGCATTGACCGGACTACAGGCAAGATTGTAAGCTTCTATTTCTCGATCAGCGACCTGCCGTATCCGAAGAAGAAGCCTGAGGTACTGGCCGTCGACAAAGCGAAAGATCTCCTCCTTTCCAAGTACGACATTAAGCTCAATTATGTCCTGACAGGCAGTGGACCGATCCTCTATGGCATGCCGATTGAAAAATACAATGTCATGGTTGCTGCCGGAGAAATTGCGCCGACAGCTGCTGCGGGTACAACGAGCGATAAATTGGAAGCCAAGCTCGTCTACTCGCTCATTCCGAAATACACGCGGGAAGGTTTCTTGCTGGACGCTCAAACAGGCCAATGGAAAAATGCCGACACAGGCGAAGTGATCTCTTTTGAAAAAGTGAAAGTGAACGATATTGACAATCACTGGGCCCGCAATGAGCTCCAACTGATGCTGGATTATCAAGCGCTGGATGTGAAGGACGGCAAAGTGAACCCGGATCAGACGATTACGCGCGGAGAGTTGATCAAAATGCTCGTGATCGCCATGAATGGAGGTAACGGAGGCATTTATTACGGAGCGGAGCGTAAGGCATCCTTTGCGGACGTAAGCAATAGTTCGGCCTACTTCGCCTATGTGGAAAATGCCGTGGATCGCGGTCTGCTGGATCCAGGCGCGGATTTCAACCCTGAAGCCAAAATGGATCGCGAAGAGATGGGAGAGCTCATCGTGAAGGCGCTAGGCTACAAAAGCTTGACGAAGTTCGACGGCATCTTCAATACGAGCTTCGCGGATGCCGGCAAGCTGGAAAACGTTGGTGCTGCGGCAATCGTGCTCGGTCTTGGCATCATGTCGCTTAACGATGACAAATTCGAGCCGCAGCAAGAAGTATCCAAAGCGCAGGCGGCCAGCGCATTCTTCCGCTTCCTGCAGAAGCGGGCAGAGCTGCAGGAGCAGCCTCGCTACTATTATTAACGACTCCCTAAGCATGCTGCTTCGGCAGCATGCTTTATTTTTTTTCACTATGCTACCAGCGCCCCAGATATGCTACAATATTCTATAAAACTTAGGTTTAGTGTAGCGCAGTAGCTAGGAAAAGGAGTAAGGGAGTATGAATGTTACCACCAAAGTAGGCTTGGAAGATATCATCAAGGCAAACCATGTGCTTAGCCGGGTGATCGAGCCGTCACCGCTGCAGCGCAATGAGCTGCTGTCGAACTTATATGAATGCAACGTTTATCTCAAACGTGAAGATATGCAGGTTGTTCGTTCTTTTAAAATTCGCGGTGCTTACAATGTGATTCAAAGCTTGTCTCCGGAAGAGCGCGAGGCGGGCGTCGTATGTGCCAGCGCAGGCAATCACGCGCAGGGCGTTGCTTACTCCTGCAAGCAGCTCGGTATTGAAGGGAAAATCTTCATGCCGACCACGACTCCCCGTCAAAAAATATCGCAGGTTAAGTTGTTCGGCGGTTCTTTTGTGGAAGTCATCCTGACAGGTGATACGTTCGACGACTCCTCAGCACAAGCCAAGGCTTATTGCGAAAAGGAGAACAAGGTGTTCATCCACCCGTTTGACGATGCTCGCACAATTGCCGGCCAAGGTACGGTTGGGCTTGAGATTATGAATCAAATTCCCGAGAGCCCTGACTTTATCTTTGCGACGATTGGCGGCGGCGGTCTGGTAGCGGGTGTTGCGACCTTTGTACAGAGTGTTTCACCGCAAACACGGATTATTGGCGTTGAGCCCGAGGGTGCCGACAGCATGTCCGAATCTCTTCGTCAGGGACAAGTCGTGACGTTGTCCACGATTGACAAGTTCGTAGACGGTGCGGCCGTTAAGCAGGTGGGCAAGCTTACTTTTGACATTTGCAAAGAAGTTCTTGAGGATATTGTCGTCATTCCTTCCGGCAAGGAATGTACCACGATTCTTGAGCTTTATAATAATAATGCCATCGTCATCGAGCCTGCAGGCGCTTTGCCGGTTGCGGCGCTGGATGCCTACCGGGAGCAAATCCGCGGTAAGAATGTGGTTTGCATTATCAGCGGCGGCAACAACGACATCGATCGGATGCAGGTGATCAAAGAGAGATCGCTGATCTATGAAGGGTTGAAGCATTATTTTATCCTTAACTTCCCTCAACGGGCGGGGGCTCTGCGAGAATTTCTCGAGGAAGTTCTGGGTCCGACTGACGATATAACCCGATTCGAATATACGAAGAAAAATAATAGGGATGACGCTCCGGCGCTTGTAGGCATCGAACTGAAAAACAAGGACGACTACGAAGGGCTGATCGAACGCCTCTCCCGCAAAGATTATGGCTACATCGAAATTAACAAAGATCCGAAGCTATTTAATCTGTTGATTTAAGATAGAATCTATTAGCCAACCATCTATGAATATGCTATAGTAAATGAGCTACAAAAATTCCCATATTTCTCAAAAGGCAAACTTGTCGAAAGATAAGGGCGCAAAGCCTCAGATCTAACGTTGCTGCGCAACTATGATGGCTGGGCTGCCGAGAGGTCGCAATTTCTCCTATGCAGCTAGTACACCTAACGGCTATTCCGATGGAATAGCTTTTTATTTTGGCCTACTAAAACTTAGTTAACGCTTACGAAGAAAGTTTTCTCACAGAAAACTCAGCTAATGCTTACGAAGTCAGTTTTTCTGACGAAAAACTCGGCCGATGCTTACGAAGAAAGTTTTCTTACAGAAAACTTATAGGAGGTTTCCAAGCATGAAGAGCATAAAGTCTTCAAAATGGGCGCAGCATATGAAAGCTTATGTTTGGGCATATATAGGCTTGTTCAGTGTCTGTTTGTTGACGGTAAATCTGCTTGCAGCCGCATCATTTTCGATTCAACCCCGTGTATGGGGCAGCTTGATTGTTCAGATCATCATCTGTCTGCTCATTGCCGACCGGGTGCGCTTTTTATTGAAATCGAAGCAGCAATATGCCGTGCAAATGAAAGAAATGACATATATGGCTTACCATGATTCCCTTACCGGATTGCCGAACCGACGGCTGTTCGAAGACCGCTTGGAGCGCGCACTTCTGCAGGCGAAGCGGCGCGAGCAGCTGGTGGCGGTTATGTTGCTGGACCTGGATCGGTTTAAAGGCGTGAACGATACGCTGGGCCATGCTTGCGGCGATCAGTTGATCCGGTTAGCGGGTCAGCGTTTGTTAAGCTGCTTGCGGGGAGCAGATACGGTGTTTCGGCAGGGTGGAGATGAATTCACCATCTTGCTGGAATATATGGCGAAGCCGGAAGATGTCAGGGTCGTTGCGGCTCGCATTCAAGAGGAGCTTGAAGAGCCTTTTATACTCGATGGTACGCTAGTATCGGTGACAGCAAGCATGGGGATTGCCTTATATCCGATGGACGGCGATACGCCTGAACAGCTCATGCAGCATGCAGATGAAGCGATGTATGCGGCTAAAGAACGGGGACAAAATCACTTCAAATTCTATGCCTCCGATATAGATGCGATGGTGACGGGCAAAGCTTATTTGGAAAAGGAGCTGCGACTGGCGCTGCTTCATGAACATTTTGAACTCCGCTATCAGCCTCAATATGAACTGGCTTCAGGCAGACTGAAGGGTGTGGAAGCCGTTCTCTGTTGGAGTAAGGGTGATCGTGAACCCAAGTATGGTCTGGATTGGAGAAAGATCGCTGACGAAACAGGCCTCGCAATCCCTATTGGTTATTGGATGCTGCGAACTGCCTGCATGCAGGTGAAAAGCTGGCAGACTGCAGGCTATCCGCCGCTTCGACTGACTGTCGGCATTACTTCGGTACAGTTCGAAGATCCATTACTTGTCGAGGAGTTTGAAGCTATATTGAAAGATACGGGCATGGCTGCGGGACGTGTTGAAATTGATTTAACGGAAAGCATCTCTTCATCCAGTGTAAAGGAGGCGGGAGAGAAGCTAAGGCAGTTGAAAGCATTGGGAGTCCGCATTGCCATGGACGATTTGTGTATCGGTTTATTCACGCGATCCGGTTTAGAAGGAATGCCGATGGACAGCGTTAAGCTGGACAGCACATTGGTGAGGGACCTGCCCGATGATGACGAGAATCAGGCGTTAGCTGCGGCCATTATCCGAATGGCCCATCGTTTGGGGTTGAATCTTATTGCCAAAGGCGTGCAAACGAACGCGCAGTTGGAGCATTTGCAGCATTTGCAGTGCACGGAAGTACAAGGAGAACTCTTCAGCGCCCCACTGCATCCTACGGATTTCCTAAGCTTGATGGAAGAAAATGTAACCCAAAGCACCACCTAGATTTTATTGACCGTCGGTAGTATAATAAATAATTAGTGCTTGGAACCTATATTGTTGAGAATGACAAACGGGATATGTCAGCTTGTTTGACGTCACGAATTATGATAATCCTAAGGGATACCACTTTTCTCCTAGATCTTTTGATGTTACAATTGTACATGGAAGGTCTTACATAATTTCGTTTATCGTGGTCATACTACAATGTGGAACTCCATGGTAAAGGTAAAATTCAATATGATGGGGGTAAAAACAATGAAAAAAGTGCTTTCTACAGCTCTTATGGCTGTAACGGTTACTGCAATGGCGCTCACAGGTTGCGCAGCAAAGAAAGAAGAAACCAAACCTGCTGCATCTCCGGCGGCAAGCCCGGCAGCAACTGCGGCGGCGCCTGCCAATAACACCGGCAAAGACTTCAAAATCGGTATGGTTACGGATATCGGCGGCGTTAACGATAAATCCTTTAACCAAAGCGCATGGGAAGGTTTGAAAGGTCTCGAAAAACAAACCGGCGCTAAAGTGAAAAACCTCGAAAGCAAGAGCGATGCGGACTATGTGCCGAACCTGAACCAATTCGTTAAAGACGGTTACAACTTGACTTGGGGTATCGGTTTCTTGATGGGCGACGCCCTGAAAACAGTTGCGACTCAAAATCCTAACGCTAAATTGGCGATTATCGATAACGTTGTAGAAGCTCCTAACGTAGAATCCGTTACTTTTTCCGAGCAAGAAGGTTCCTACCTCGTAGGCGTCGTAGCCGGTTTGACTACAAAATCCAACAAAATCGGTTTCGTTGGCGGTATCGACATCCCGGTTATCAAACGTTTTGAAGCTGGTTTCATAGCAGGGGTTAAAGCTGTAAATCCAAATGCGAAAGTTCAAATCAACTACACAGGCGCTTTTGACAAGCCTGACCTTGGTAAAGCAGCTGCAGCTACGATTTACAACGATGGCGCGGACATTATTTTCCACGCAGCAGGCTCCACGGGTAACGGTGTATTCAACGAAGCTAAAGACCGCGCTAAAGCAGGCAAAAAGGTATGGGTTATCGGTGTAGATAAAGACCAATCCTTAGAGTTTGGCGACGATGTAACACTGACTTCCATGTTGAAACGTGTTGATACGGCGGTTGCGCGTGTATCCAAAGACGTAGTCGACAACAAATTCCAAGGCGGCAAAACAGTTGTTCTTGGTTTGAAAGAGGATGGCGTAGGTCTTCCTGAAACTTCCAAGAAAAACGTATCTGCAGATATCTTGAAAAAAGTTGATGAGTACAAAGCAAAAATCATCAGCGGCGAAATCAAAGTTCCTGCAACTCCAACGCCGTAATTGCAATTGCACACATGAAGTAAAGTAACTCTTAGCATGTTTTAGTAGAAACAAGGCTAGTTGCATAAACTAGCCTTGTTCTTTAGTTAGAAGAGGTTTTTTATTTTAAATCTCCGCTTAAAAAATTGATCCGTAGGGTGATCTGATGAGTGCGTTAACCCCTGTAGTTGAGCTGAGCAACATTACGAAGCGGTTCCCCGGCATTGTTGCCAACGATTCGATCAGCTTGAAGCTCAGAAAAGGCGAAATTCATGCCCTTCTTGGCGAGAATGGCGCTGGCAAATCAACATTAATGAATATCTTGTTCGGCCTTTATCAGCCTGATGAAGGTTTTATTAAGGTGCATGGCAAGGAAGTCAATATCGATAGTCCGAACCGCGCGATTGAGCTCGGGATCGGTATGGTGCATCAGCATTTCAAGCTGGTTCAACCATTTACAGTTACCGAAAATATTATTTTGGGCATGGAGCCCAAAAAAGGCATTAACGTAGATTATCGCACTGCGCAAGAGAAGGTGCGCAAGCTGTCCGAACAATATGGTCTCCGCGTCGATCCGAAAGCGAAAATCGAGGATATTTCCGTCGGTATGCAGCAGCGCGTGGAAATCTTGAAAACGCTGTATCGTGGCGCAGACATCCTCATCTTCGATGAGCCGACTGCAGTTCTGACGCCGCAAGAGATCAGCGAACTTATCGAAATTATGCGCAATCTGGTCAAAGAGGGCAAGTCGATTATCCTCATTACCCATAAGCTCAAAGAGATTATGGAGATTGCCGACACCGTTA
The DNA here is from genome assembly GCF_014534655.1 of Paenibacillus sedimenti. Lineage (GTDB taxonomy): Bacteria > Bacillota > Bacilli > Paenibacillales > NBRC-103111 > Paenibacillus_E > Paenibacillus_E sedimenti. Next base: position 93,663 of record NZ_JACVVD010000006.1, on the reverse strand, counting down.
CGATTATTCGTCGGGGAAAAGTTATCGATACACTCTCGACCTCAACGGCCAATCCGCAAATTTTGGCGGAGAAGATGGTTGGACGCGATGTATCCTTTAAAGTAGACAAGCAGCAAGTGAAGCTGGGTGAGCCTGTTCTTCAAGTACAGGATCTTGTAGCGCGTAATCAACAAGGTTTAGAAGCATTGAAGGGGCTTAACTTTGAGGTGAAAGCCGGAGAAATTCTCGGCATCGCCGGTGTGGACGGCAATGGACAGAGCGAATTGATTGAAGCTTTGACAGGCTTGCGTCCAGTGGATAGCGGACGCGTCCTGCTGATGGGCAGTGACATTACGAACCATTCGCCTAGGGAGATTTCGGAGGCAGGCTTGTCCCATATTCCGGAGGATCGACATAAACATGGATTGGTTTTAGATTTTTCGATGAGCGAAAACATGGTGTTGGAAACTTATTTTCACCCTGAATATAACCGTGGCGGGTTTTTGAACTACGAGGCAATTGATCGTCATGCTGAGGCACTGATCAAGCAGTTTGACGTCAGAACGCCAAGCATCTACAACAAGGCGCGTTCCTTGTCGGGAGGCAATCAGCAGAAGGCGATTATTGCCAGGGAAATACACAAAAACCCAAATCTTTTAATTGCAGCTCAACCTACGCGCGGACTGGACGTTGGGGCGATTGAGTTCGTCCATCGCCAACTCATCGAGCAGCGGAACAAAGGCAGAGCGGTGCTTTTGATTTCTTTTGAATTGGACGAAATTATGAACGTATCCGACCGGATTGCGGTCATCTATGAAGGAAAGATTGTGGGAGAAGTACTGCCTCAAGAGACTAACGATCAAGAGATCGGGCTGCTCATGGCCGGCAGTAAGCGCACGGAGAAGGGAGCTGCTCATGAATAAGGTTGCTAGAATTTTCACAAGTGATTCGGCGGTCAATCCGATCGTAGCGATTCTACTTGGTTTATTATTCGGAGCGCTCGTCATGCTTGCGGGAGGGTATAACCCGATTGCGGCCTATGGAGCGCTTTTCTCCCGAATCTTCGGCAATTCCTACGATATGGGTGAGGCCGTTCGTGCGATTACGCCGCTCATTTTAACGGGATTATCGGTTGCTTTCGCTTTCCGGACCGGCTTGTTTAACATTGGTGCTGAGGGACAAGTTGTTATGGGGATGACAGGAGCTACATTCATCGGCGTTAAGGTGACAGGGCTTCCATGGATTATCCATGCTCCGCTTGCGGTTATTGCAGGAGCCTTGCTTGGGGGCTTGTGGGGAGCAATCGCAGGTTATCTCAAAGCGAAGCGCGGCGTGAATGAGGTTATTACGACGATCATGTTGAACTGGATCGCGTTGTTCCTCTCTAACTACATTATTAATACGTTCCTCTTGGAGCCTAAACAGCAGCGGTCTTACATGATTCAGGAATCGGCATCGCTTAGCATCACTTGGTTATCCGAGCTGCTCAATCATGCAAGGGTTCACTGGGGAACTTTAATTGCGATTATCGCCGCGATTATCTTCTACGTGATCTTGTGGAGAACGAAGCAAGGCTACGAGCTGCGCGCAGTCGGCCATAATATTGATGCGGCGAAATACGCGGGAATGAATGTGAATCGCAATATTGTGAAAGCGATGTTTATCAGTGGTATTTTTGCCGGACTTGCCGGCGTTTTTGAAATTCTCGGCGTATTCCACTATCAAGTCGTGGCAGCGGCATCGCCGGGCTACGGGTTCGATGGCGTGGCTGTATCCTTGCTTGGGGCTAACAATCCGATTGGTATCGTACTCGGCGCCATGCTGTTCGGGGGCCTAAGCTACGGTTCTGCAGGGATGAGCTTCGGTGCGGATGTGCCGCCGGAGATCGTTCGAATCGTGATCGGTTCGGTGATCTTCTTCGTAGCAACCCAAGGTATTGTGAAATGGGTGCTGATCCCGTTCTACGGCAAACGCAAGAAAGAGAGGGCGTCGTAACATGGAGCTGCTCACAATGATTCACTCGTTCCTTACCAAATTCAGCGAACTTATTAATACGACGCTCGTCTACTCGACAGCACTCATTTTCGGCGCATTGGGCGGGATTTACTCGGAACGTTCTGGTGTCGTTAATATCGGGATCGAGGGGTTGATGGTGTCGGGAGCGTTCGCCTCCGCGGTAGGCGCTTACTATGCGGAAGAAGCCAATATGGGTGTCTGGTCCCCTTGGATCGGGCTCTTGACAGCGATATTGTTTGCGCTGATTTTTGCATTGATCCATGCCGTGGCGACAATTTCCTTCAAAGCCAATCAGGTCATCAGCGGTGTGGTCATCAACTTTTTGGCCGCAGGCGTAACGGTGTATTTGGTTAAAGTACTTTTCGATGGCGCCGGTCAAACGGAGACATTGAATGACGTATTTTCCAAATATGAGATTCCGCTGCTATCCAAAATTCCTTATCTGGGTTTCGCCTTTTTTACCGCTTATCCGACCACATTCATCGCGTTAATTCTCGTGGCGGTTACCTGGTATGTGCTGTTCAAAACGCCATTCGGTTTGCGTCTCCGCTCTGTCGGTGAGCATCCAAGCGCAGCGGATACGGTAGGGATTAAAGTAAATCGCGTACGTTACCTGGCTGTGATGATTAGCGGCGTGCTGGGCGGACTCGGTGGTGCAACCATTACGCTCACAACGACAAGTAATTTCTCGCATAATACAATTTCCGGTCAAGGCTTTATTGCCATGGCGGCTATGATTTTCGGCAAATGGCATCCCGTTGGCGCACTTGGCGCGGCTGTTTTCTTCGGGATGGCGCAGGCGCTCAACCACTTCATGCGGTTGTTCGATTTCTCGAAAAACATTCCGCAGGAATTCCTCTACATGCTGCCGTATGTGCTAACGATCTTAGTGCTTGCAGGGGCAGTAGGACGGGCCAAAGCACCTTCTGCGCTCGGGGAGCCTTACGATCCGGGTAAACGGTAATTAAAAAACATGCACGTGCCAGGGAGAAGACAGATCCCTGAGCCGTGCATGTTTTTTGCCATTTTCGAAGTACGTGAGGGAAATTCTCCCTTGCCGTGATTCGACATAGATGTCGATATAAAGTTCATGTGTACAGACTTTTAGTCTATGGAAACTTATGGTAGAGTTAACTACAGAGATTTGATTTGATTCCGGTATTCGCTAGGCGAGACCCCGTACCAGCGGCGGAACTGTTTGGAGAAATAAAGCGGATCGTAGAAGCCTACAGAAGCAGCGATCTGTTCAATCGTCAGCTCGAGACGTTCCCTTAGCAGCAATCTCGCTTTATCAACCCGCAGCTTCAGCAGGAATGTCACCGGCGTCACCTTGGTATGACGTTTGAACATCCGGGATAAGTAAGCGCGATTGTACCCCAGGCTCTCAGCCATAAGCTCAATGGTAATGGGCTCAGCGTATTGCGTGGATAAGTAGTGAATGGCCTGCTGCACGATCCGGTCACTCTCAGCTTCCGTCACGACTCCCGGTAAGGTTGAAGCCGTTAGAACTTCACAGTACTCGGCTAGAAGCAGCTGTAAGTAACCGCAAGCCTTCAATTGAGCGTTCGCCTTCCGAGTTCGCAAAGCTTGCTGAATATGGCGGAACAACACAGGGATATGGCGATTTCGCTTGGTGTGTATGACCGGCAGAAGCGGGTTAACGCCGGTGGAGGCAACGAGACCATCCGCTTCAGGCCCTGTGAAAGCGATCCAGCAATAATGCCACGGGTCGGCCGCATCCGACACATAACTGATAAGCTGCTCCGGCTCAATAACAAAGCTGTCCCCTGCCCCAAGCGAGTGCTCCTGTCCATGGCAAGAGAAAATGCCTTTGCCCGAGAGGATATAGTGGACCAGATAATAATCATACACTTTAGGACCCAGCTTATGCTCTGGCTTTGTCTGACTCTCCCCGGCAAACAGCACAATCAGTTCCCGGTCTTGCGCCGGCAGCGGATTCGAAACTACATAGTAACTATCGGGCTTCGTCATTACGCGCTTCTTCCTCCCTCTTTTTCATACACACACTTTACCACACATCAGGCAAAAATTAAATGGATGTAAAATCACATTTATCCATGTGAAAATAACATGCCTCCATAGCCAATATCTGAACCATATCTTATACTGAAGGTACAAACTAACTTCTAAATCGACCCTCAATTCTACAAAAGGCGGTGCCAACATGGCAGATTTACAAGCATTGAAAAACGCATTTATCGAAATTTACGGAGAGTCCTCCGCGTCAATCTCGGCTTTTCACGCTCCAGGTCGGGTAAATCTGATCGGCGAGCATACCGATTATAACGGCGGCTATGTTTTCCCGGCTGCGCTGACTTTCGGTACAACGATGTTGATTCGTCCCAGACAGGATCGGATCATCGGATTTGCTTCCACCAATCTCGAGCTTCGCAAACAAATTTCCATAGACGACTTGTCCTACCGAGAGGCTGATGATTGGATCAATTATCCCAAAGGCATCGTCGTTCACTTAGCCAAAGAAGGATCCCCTGTAACAAAAGGATATGATCTCTTGTTCCACGGCGAAATCCCGAATGGTGCCGGACTTTCTTCCTCTGCTTCTATCGAGGTTGTAACAGCGTACGGCCTTCTTACCCTTGAAGGTCATCCGACGGATACCGTCAAAATCGCGCTGCTCGCTCAAAAGACGGAGAACCAGTTCGTCGGCGTCAACTGCGGCATCATGGACCAGTTCGCTGTGGCGAACGGCAAGAAGGATCATGCGATCCTGCTGATGTGCGACACGTTGGAATACAGCCACGTACCTTTCAAAAGCGGCAGCTACAAGCTTGTTATCGGCAACACGAATAAGCGCAGAGGCCTAGTTGACTCGGCTTATAACGAAAGAAGAAGCCAATGCGAGCTGGCCGTGACATATCTGCAGCAGCAATACCCGGGCATTACGCTTCTCGGCCAATTGAATCTGGAGCAGTTCAATGCTTCCAAGCACCTGATTCCTGACGAAACGGTGCGCCGCAGAGCGCAGCACGTTATCGAAGAAATCGATCGCGTCCTGAAATCCATCGAGGTGCTGAAAGCTAACGATCTCGAAGCTTTTGGCAAGCTGATGATCGGTTCCCACGACTCGCTTCGCGACCTCTACGAAGTAACAGGCGCAGAACTGGATGCCATGGTGGAAGCGGCGCTTAAAGTGCCAGGCGTACTGGGAGCGCGTATGACAGGCGCAGGCTTTGGAGGTTGTACGGTTTCCCTCGTCCATGAGGACAGCGTGCAAACTTTCATAGATCAAGTAGGCATTGAGTACACAGAGAAAACGGGGCTTACCCCAAGTTTCTACGTATGCGATATCGGAAATGGCGTTGAACAAATCGGGGAGGCGTTGTAAATGGCGATTTTGGTAACGGGTGGAGCAGGATACATCGGGTCTCATGCGGTAGCAGAGCTGCTGGCTAGAGGTGAAGATGTAGTCGTTGTGGATAACTTGCAGCAAGGTCATCGCGATGCTGTTCTGGGCGGCAAGCTGTATGTTGGCGATCTGCGTGACGGTGATTTTCTGGATACGGTTTTCAAAGAGAACGAGATCGACGCAATCATTCATTTTGCAGCAAATTCCCTGGTAGGCGAGAGCATGACGAATCCTGCCAAATATTATCATAACAACGTATACGGCACGCTTTGCTTGTTGGAGAAAATGACGGAATACGGCGTGAAGAAAATTGTCTTCTCCTCCACAGCAGCTACCTACGGCGAGCCGGAAAATATCCCGATCCTGGAGAGCGATCGCACGCTGCCGACAAACACTTACGGCGAAACGAAGCTTGCCATGGAAAAAATGATGAAGTGGTTCGATACCGCACACGGTATCAAATATGTATCACTTCGCTATTTCAATGCGGCCGGCGCTCACGCCAGCGGCAAAATCGGTGAAGACCATAGTCCGGAAACACATCTGATCCCGATCATTCTTCAAGTCGCACTGGGGCAAAGAGCACACATCTCGATCTTCGGCGAAGATTACGCGACGGAAGACGGAACCTGTATTCGCGACTACATTCACGTCAGCGACCTGGCCAGCGCGCACGTGCTTGCTGTTGAGAAGCTGCGTAAAGGCGCGGAGAGCAATATTTACAACCTGGGCAATGGCAAAGGCTTCTCGGTAAAAGCGGTCATCGACATCGCCCGCAAGGTAACCGGTCATGCGATTCCTGCTGTCGTCGAACCGCGTAGAGCCGGCGATCCGGCCGTCCTGATCGCATCCTCCGAGCGTGCGAGAGCAGAACTTGGTTGGAAACCGTCACGCGACTCCCTGGAAGAGATTATCGAGAGCGCATGGAATTGGCATCAAAATCATCCGGGCGGCTACGAGAAGTAAACCACCCTCGGATATCGCAGAAAGGATCTGGGCAAATGGAACGGACAAACAAAGCGCCGCGGCACGCGGCGTTCATCATCGAGAGATTGCTGCAGTTTGCCAAGCAAAACGGACTGATCGAGCAGCTTGATATCTATACATCGCGCAATGCACTGCTCGAGTTATTCGGGATCGCCGAGCCTTATCCAGGCGAGGTGCCGGCAGAGAAACTGGACAGCCCTGTAGAGCTGCTCGAACAGCTTCTCGACGCTGCGTTCGAGGCGGGCATGCTTCAAGACAACACAATGACTTACCGTGACTTGCTGGATGCCAAAATCATGGGGTTGCTGATGCCTCGTCCTTCCGAGGTCGTGCATCATTTTTGGAATACCGCGAAGACCGCGAGCGTGGAGGCGGCTACGGATTATTTTTATAAACAATCGATTGATTCCAACTATATCCGTATGGATCGGATTCGCAAGAATGCATACTGGCTTACGGCAACGGAGTATGGCGGTTTGGAAATGACGATCAACCTCTCTAAGCCGGAGAAAGATCCAAAGGAAATCGCTTTACTGAAGACGTTGCCGCAAAGCAGTTATCCGAAGTGTCTGCTGTGCGCAGACAATCTTGGTTATGCCGGCCGCGTCGATCACCCGGCGAGACAGAACTTGCGCGTCATACCGCTTGAGCTTGACAATGAAAATTGGCACTTCCAGTATTCTCCGTACGTGTACTACAACGAGCATAGCATTATCTTCCATGAGCAGCACGTCCCGATGAAAATTACTTCAAACACGTTCTACCGGCTGCTCGACTTCATCGATCAGTTCCCGCATTATTTTATCGGGTCGAATGCGGATTTGCCGATCGTAGGTGGTTCTATTCTGAACCACGATCATTTCCAGGGCGGGCGCCACAAGTTCCCGATGGAAAAAGCGCCGGGCGAGACATTCTTCTCGCATCCGGACTATGCAGGCGTGAAAACGGCCATCTTGAAATGGCCGATGTCGGTCCTTCGTCTGAGCGGGCACAACAAGCAGACGCTCCACAAGCTCGCCAGCAAGCTGCTCGACGACTGGCGCGCTTACAGTGATGCGGAAGCGGACGTCCTCGCCTATAGCGAGAAAGACGGACAGCGGATCCCGCATAACACGATTACGCCGATCGCCCGCAACAATGCGCGTGGCGAGTACGAGCTTGACCTGGTGCTGCGGAATAACCGCACCAGCGCAGAACATCCGGATGGGATTTTCCATCCGCATCGGCACTTGCACCACATCAAGAAAGAGAACATCGGCTTGATTGAGGTCATGGGGCTCGCGGTGCTGCCGGGCCGCCTCCAAGTGGAGCTGGCGGATATCGCTAAGCTCCTGACCGGCGAAGCCGTCTATGGCGGCGAGATTCGCGAGGACGCGAGCCATCCGCTGCATAAGCACGCCGAGTGGATCGAGGCGCTGCTCGCGAAGTACGGCACGGCGCTGAAGCCGGCCGAGGCAGCTGCCGCGCTGCAGGACGAAGTCGGCGGAAAGTTCCTGGACGTGCTGAAAGACGCCGGCGTCTTCAAGCGCAGCGAAGCTGGGCAAGCGGCGTTTCAGCGGTTCCTCGCAGCTGCCGGATTTGAGAAGGCGAAGTAGAAAATAAAACGAGGCTGTTCCTTGGAGCAGCCTCGTTTTATTTTGTTTCTGTCGACGGTAGGTAAGAGATGCCTGTAAAACCTGCAAAAAATGCCTGTTTTTTGCCCAAAATTGCTTAAGATGATGAACAATCTGCATAAAGTGCCGTTAAATCAGCGATCAAAGCGGATTTTTCAAATAATAAGCTTAATTAACAGCACTTTATGCAGGTTAACGCCTGAATGAGGTCTGATTACCCAAAATAACAGCATAATATGCAGGTAATCCCTTATATGTTGTGGTTGATCAGTTGCCGGCCCCTCTAGTAAGGATTCTTATTGCGCCCGCTCGTGAAGAACAGGAGCACGCCGGCAACGATCAGAACGATGGCTAAGATCGGGCTGCTTCCGAACAATCCATTCCATAACGCACCTATGGAGAATAGCGCGAAGAAGAGCAGCGATAGGACGAGCAGTATATTGATTGGGATGAGCAGCCAACGATTGCGCCCGCCGAACCAGTAAAACTCGAACAGCCCCACCGATACCGCGAGCAGGAAGCCCGGCCAGAGCACGCCCCACAGGTCGAACAGCATGGACAACTGGCAGACGATTCCGGCAACGATCAGGATACCGCCGGGAATAAGCATCCCAACCCCGCGCCGTTCTGTCATACCGAAATACAGCCAATGGAAGAAGACGCCCAGCGGCAGCACGAACAGGCTGGGCCAGAAGAATCCGAATAGCGAGCCTGTGCTAAGTGCATGATCCTTTGTAGTAAAGAGCAAGATGCCGAGGGCAACCAAGCCGATACCGAATAGTGATTTTGGGTTCATGAGAGCGTATTACCACCTTTATTACGATCTGTCGTTCACTTATTTCATTCTACAAGGAAAACCTGTACCCTTCCTCATTCTTCAGACTGATTTCGTCCCCCGGCGCAGGTCCTGACGCGCGCACGCAATCAGAAATGGAAACGCCATACGTAATTTAGTAAACTGGATAAGTGTGGCAATCATTATCCCTTGGAAATTGTGACTCGAGAAGGAGGAGCAGGATGGACAGCTTTAACGCGTTGGTGGTGGATCGAACAAAGGATTCTTTTGCAGTGGAAGTAAAGGAACTGGGGATCGATGATTTACCTGCAGGTGAAGTGACGATCCGTGTATTATACTCCGGCATTAATTATAAAGACGCGCTGGCTTGCAGCCCGAATGGACGCGTAGTGCGTTTATTTCCAATGGTGCCAGGTATCGATTTGGCAGGCACAGTCGTAGCTTCGAGCGATAGCCGCTATCGTGAAGGCGACGAGGTGCTAGTTACCAGCTACGAGCTGGGCACAGGGCATTACGGCGGATTTAGCGCATTTGCGCGTGTCCCGGCCGATTGGGTAGTGCCTCTGCCCCAGGGCTTAACGCATCGCGAGGCTATGCTTCTGGGTACTGCGGGCTTCACCGCAGCTCTCTCCATTCAAAGGCTCGAAGAGAATGGGCTTCGCCCGCAGCAAGGGCCTGTCCTAGTGCGCGGTGCAACCGGTGGTGTGGGCAGCAGCAGCGTGTCCATGCTTGCCGCTCTTGGTTACGAGGTAGAAGCGAGTACGGGAAAAAGTGCCGACCACGATTACCTGCTGAAGCTGGGGGCTAAGCGTGTATGGGCGCGTGAGGAGCTTTCGCCGGAAAAGACGAAGCCGCTGGACAAAGAATATTGGGCCGGTGCGGTGGATCCAGTCGGCGGTACGTCGCTTACGTATGTGCTCAGCAAAATTAAGTACGGAGGCTCCGTCGCATTGAGTGGTCTCACCGGAGGCGGCGAATTCCCGGCTTCCGTGTATCCATTCATTCTCCGCGGCGTGAATGTACTGGGCATCGACTCCGCTGCCTATCCAATGGCCACAAGAAAGCTTCTCTGGGAACGAATCGCAACCGAGCTTAAGCCGGCAGGGCTAGAGAAGACCGTGTATAAAGAAATTCGACTCGAGAGCGTCGTTGATGCTGCCGAAGAAGTTTTGAACGGGCAAGTCAGAGGCCGAATACTGGTGTGTTTGAAAGATTAGAGGAGGAATTAGAACGATGAAAATGAGGGTTTCAGCGGTGCAGTATCACCTGCATACGATACATAGCTTCGAAGAGTTCGCCGCGCAGGTTGAGCATTATGTGAAGACAGCGCAAGAATTTGAGTCGGATTTTGTGCTGTTTCCGGAGCTGTTCACGACACAGCTGATGTCGATTGGCGATGGTGCTGGTAAAGCGCTGCCGATTGAAGCGCTGCCAACGTATACGGATCAGTATCGCGCGCTTTTTAAAGGGCTGGCCGAGCAAACCGGCATGCATCTGATAGGCGGCACGCATATCACCTCGGAGGGCGGCAAGCTTTATAACACCGCACATTTATTTTACCCCGATGGACGCATAGCTGAGCAGAAGAAGCTGCACATCACGCCAACCGAAGTGAAGGAATGGAACATGGGGGCGGGGGATCATCTTCAGGTATTCGATACCGACAAAGGGCGGATCGCCATTCTAGTGTGCTATGATGTGGAATTCCCGGAAATCGTACGGATGGCGAGAGCCCGAGGGGCCGACGTATTGTTCGCGCCTTCCTGCACGGATGACCGGCACGGGTTCCATCGGGTCCGCTACACCTGTCATGCCAGAACGATCGAGAATCAGATCTACGTCGTGACGACGGGCACCGTCGGTGCGCTGCCAACGGTTGATTTCATGAGAGGCAATTTCGGCCAAGCTGCGGTCATTACGCCTAATGACGTTCCTTTTCCGCCGAAAGGCATTCTTGTGGAAGGCGAAATCAACGGGGACATGATCGTCACCGCCGATCTGGATTTGGAACTGCTAAGCTTAGTGCGCGAAAAAGGTTCAGTCACCACTTGGCGCGACCGTAGGACGGATCTGTACACGGACTGGTCTTAGCCGCAAAGGGGAATTATCACCCATGGGATACTACAAAAAATTATATGTTTTCGACGGAGACAAACCGGTTACGGCTATCATTCGAGGTTATACGAAGGCGGATTTCGAGGGCTTGATTCGCGTGCAGCAGGAAAGCTTTCCGCCGCCGTTCCCCTCAGAACTGTGGTGGAATGAAGATCAGCTTCAGGAACACGTCACCAGGTTTCCGGAGGGAGCGCTATGCGTCGAAATTGCCGGTGAAATCGCCGGTTCCATCACGGGTCTTCGCGTCCAGTACGATCCGCTGCATGCAGATGAACACAGCTGGGCGACCTTGACGGATAACGGCTACATTCGCAACCATCGCCCGGATGGAGATACACTCTACATCGTCGACATTTGCATTCGCCCGGCTTATCGCAAGCTTGGACTCGGAAAGTGGATGATGCAGTCGATGTACGAGGTTGTCGTGCAGCTCGGGTTAGAACGTCTGCTCGGAGGCGGCCGTATGCCAGGCTACCACAAAGTGGCTGATTCGATGACCATCGAGGCATACGCTGAAGCGATTATGAGCGGCAGCTTGAAAGATCCGGTTATCACGTTCCTGCTGCGCTGCGGGCGGACGCCGGTGCAAGTTGTACCGGACTACCTGGAAGATGAGGAATCGCGTAATTACGCTCTTCTCATGGAGTGGCGCAATCCTTTTCGAGCTCAGTAATTTTACTAAAGGGGTGTAAGCAATAATGGAGTTTATTCGTATTCAAAGTATAGACAATCCGCTATTCCGCTCAATGCATGATCTGATGAAAGAAGTGTTCCCGCCGGAAGAAGTGCTGGAATATTCGCTCTGGAAGGAACCTCTGGAAGATCCGGGCATTCGGGTTTTCGTGGCTGTGCATGAGGGCAAGGTTGTAGGCACGACAGAATATCGGTATTATGACGATTTTCAGGTGGCAATGACGGATTTCACCATTATCGGCCAAGCTGGGCTCGGTATTGGACGATTTCTGGCGCGCAAACGTTGGGATGATCTACAGGCGCTGGCTGCTGCTTCCGGCAAGCCCATGCTCGGCATGTTCGCCGAGATTTATGATCCGTATCGGATCGAAGGTCACGCTTTTGGCGGCGTGAAGCCTATGGATCCATTCGTCCGACGTGAGGTGCTTTCACATCTTGGCTACAAGCGTCTGGGTTTCAGCTACGTTCATCCGTCCTGGGAAAATGATGGTGAGGCTGTTGCAGAGCTGGACCTTTGTTTCCTTCCGACGGATGAAGATCAAACGGAACTTCAAGCCAAACTCGTTGTCAATTTCCTGAAACGATATTATGCGGTTCTGGCTAATAAGCCTAAATCATGGCATGAAATGATTGAAGCTCTTGAACAAAAAAATAATCTCTCTTTGCTGCCTTTATAAGAAAAAGATGGGATCGATCGTGATTCGAGCGGCAGGTGTTCACGAAGCGCTCAAGAGGCGTTAAGGAAAAAAGTCGTAAATAAGGCATATTAAAGACATCAAGATGAGGGGCGGATTGCTTCGTTCCATGCTCCGAACGTACAAAAGTCCATAAATAACGAACAAAATTCGTTGGTTATAGACTTTAATTCTCTAATCATATCTCAAGATCAGCTCTTCAAATTTTTAGCGGATCATGAGGGTTAGCTCTAATTCGGACGCGTGATGCCGGGAAAATGATGGATGATCCCTAGCGAATATTTAGCTAATTAGTGGGGCGAAATTATTTTTTTAATCAATGTTTAGCTTACCAACGAACTTCGTGGACTTGTATAATTGTAGTAGACAATCATTACAAGGAATTGGAGGAAATGGCTTTGAAACAAGGAATACATACAAAAGCCGGCCTTTCGACGCAAGAGCTGGATGAAGTTCGGGAGCTGTGGCACATCTGCAACGACTATGAACATATCAACATTAAACTCAACTGGGGCACACTCTCGAGCAGGCCTGCCGGGGTGACGAACGATTTTTTATATTACGAGAACGATCGATTAATCGGATTTTTGGCGATATACTGCTTTTTGTCGACAGAAGTGGAAATTAGCGGAATGGTGCACCCTGAGGCTCGACGCCAAGGCATTTTTAATCGATTGGTGCAAACGGCCAAAGCGGAGTGCCGGCGCAGAACAGTTCCGAAGCTGATCTTTATTAATGAGCGCGGCTCGGCGAGCGGTAAAGCTTTTTTGACGAACCTTGGCGCGCGTTACAGTTTCTCGGAGTATGTGATGGAGTTGCAGGAGCAAGAGGCGGGAATACTGCCTGTTTCAGGTGATGAGGTTCGGCTTCGCCCAGCTGTTCGCGATGATCTGGAGCTGCTCGTTAAGCTGAATACGTCAGGCTTTGCGATGCCCGAGGAAGATGCAAGGGAATATGTTATCCAGACATTGGATGGGGAAAAAGAACGGACGTGGATTGCAGAACTAGGGGAAGATCGTTTGCCGGTCGGCAAAATCGGCGCCATGATCGAAGCAGATAACCGCGGGTTAATTTATGGATTTTGCATATCGCCGGAGTATCGTGGCCAAGGTATTGGACGTACAGTGCTGCAGCAAACCGTCATAGATTTGAAAGAGCGATATCAGGTTCACCAGATTAAACTCGAAGTAGCCGTAGAAAACGAAAAAGCATTGGGCCTGTACCAATCGTGCGGCTTTCGGACGCAGAACGCGAATGATTATTATGAGCTCTTGATCGTGTAAAAAGAAAAGGATAGAGGCGGCAGCTACATATCACTGCTTCTCTATCCTTTTGATTTTAATGAAAAATAAGTTCCGATGTATCGCTAATGATCGTTCCCGTATTTTTGCCTTCGCAAATCTCTTTCATCGAGCCCGGCTTATTGAAGTTGAACACATGAATCGGGATGTGATAATCCCTCGCCAGAATGAAGGCTGACTGATCCATCACTTTGAGGTCATTTTGTATGACGTCGTTGTAGTGGAGAGATTTGTACTGCAGCGCATCTTTATGGTGCTTGGGATCTTGATCAAAGACGCCGTCTACACCTTGCTTCGCGACAAGGATGGCTTCGCAGTTGACCTCGATCGCTCTTTGAACGGACGGATAATCCGTCGTTACGAAAGGCTGGCCATTGCCGCCGGCGAAAATGACGATGTACCCTTTTTCCAGATGGTGAATGGCCCTGAGTCTGATAAAAGGCTCCGCAACGGAGGCGATCGGAATCGCCGTCATAACGCGTACTTCCGCATCGGTCTTCGCCTTGAGAACCCCGCGCAGCATCAGGCTGTTGATTACTGTAGCGAGTGTGCCGATGTTGTCGGCTTCTGCTTTCTCTATGCCCCAGCTCTCTCCCATATTACCACGGAAAATATTGCCTCCGCCGATCACGAGGCACACCTCGACGCCAAGATTGACCACGGTCATAATTTCATTCGCGATATGATCCAGCTGTCTCGGATCAAATCCAAACTCACTCTCGCCGGCTACGGCGCCGCCGCTCAGTTTAATGAGCACTCGTTTATAACGCATTGTCATCTCTCCTCTCACCTAGCCCAAATAAAAAACACTAAAGCAATAAATGCTCTAGTGTTTTAATGAATAAGAAATATGAAAGAACTGTTTCCAAATCGCCGGACGCTTCTTCACAGAAACCTTCATACTCTCACACCTTCCAACTAAGATTAGTTGTATTTTACCGAATCGGGAGGGAAATTGCAATATTTGTCATTTCTGCGAAACGCGGATATGGACAATGAGCCCGATGATGACGAGCACGAGGAGGGAGGCGAGCGCTACACGGCTGGCCAAGTTTCCTGATGCTGCGAGCGCCCACGTAATGGATCCGTACAGAGCCGGCCCAACGATGGAAGATACTTTGCCCGAGAAAGCAAACAAGCCGAAAAATTGGCCACGCTTCTCCTCCGGCGTCAACTCCACAATGAGCGTGCGGGACGTAACCCACATGGCCCCCATCGAGACCCCGTACAAACTGCCGGCGACCCAAAATAGACTTTTGCTTGTGGCAAGCGAAGCGATCGCAATGGCGATGATCAGGACGAACGCCACGGCAGTAACCGCTTTTTTCGAGCCGAGTGCTCTCGTGACATAGCCAAAAAGGAAAGAACCGATAATGCTGGATACCGTCGAGACGAGATACAGCAGAATGAACTGCCCGGTCGTGAAGCCCATCACCGTATTGGCGTACACCGCCATGACGGCGATCGCCGTGGCAATCGCATCGTTGAAGAAGAAATAAGCGATCATGAACTGGAACACGGCCCGGTACTTGCGGGCATCCTTGAACGTCCCCCAGATCTCGCGGTATCCGCTGATCAGCGATTTCTTGGCGGCAGCAGTTTTGGCAGGTTTCTCTTTATAGAGCAGCATCATGGGTAAGGAGAAAATCAGAAAAAGCAGCGCGCTCGGAATGAACGTATTCTCATAATGCTTGCCGTCGATCAATGGAAAGACCGCAAGTCCGACCAACGTGCCAATGTAGCCGACAGCAACGCCGACACCTGAAATAATAGGCAGCTCGCGCTGATTCCCCAGATCGGAAATCATCGAATCATAGAAGATTAAGCTTGAATTGTAAAAGAATTTGGCGATCATGAAAAAGAATATGACGCCGATGAGCGATACATTCAACCCCATCCACTGCTGATCCGTCTGCCAGAAGGCTGAAGCGCCCATGAGCAGCGTAGCCGTGATGCAGACAAGCGTGAAGGGGATGAGGTAAGCTTTTTTCTTTCCGGTACGGTCAATCCAAACCCCGAATAAGGGGGACAACAGTACGATAAAAAAGCTGGAGATCGCATTGGAGTAAGTGATGAAAGTGCTCGCAATCTGATTCATCTCTTCGCTTTTGCCGAGCGTCTCACTCAAATAGAACGGATAAAAAATAGTTACAATGTTGGACGTAAAAATCGTATTCGCAAAATCGTACATCGCCCAAGCGAAAATAGGCAGAGAAAAAAACAACGTCCACACTTTACGCGCTTGCATCGTGTTGGAAGCGGATTCAAGTTGTGCCAACGGGTTCACACCTTTCCTCTTGTCTGTGTATAAAAACGTTACGATGCATCCTTATATACTAATATATTAGCTGTGGTGCGGGGAAATCCCTTTAGATTTACAAGAAAAATAAAAACTCCCTCCGCAAAACCGGAAGGAGATTGAATGTTACCGGCGATCAAAAGCCATACGTGCGGCAAGGCCAGTCAGAACACTGGCCATAAGATAGCGCTGCACCTTCAGCCAAGCAGGCCGTTTGCCGAACCAAGAGGCAACTCTGCTCGCTGCGAGCACGATGAGGAGGTTAACGGTAAAGCTAACAGCTATTTGCGTTAGACCTAACGTCATGCCTTGCAGGAGCAGAGAACCTCGCGATGGATCTTGAAACTGAGGCAGCAGAGATACATACAAGATAGCAATTTTGGGGTTTAACAGATTCGTCATGAGCCCCATGAAGAACAGCTTCTTTGGAGATTCGATAGCCAGAGAGCGAGGCTCCAGTATCGGGGAGGCACCGGGTTTTATTGCATTCCAGGCGAGCCAGAGCAAATAGGCAGCTCCCGCCCATTTTACAACTTCGTAGATAAAAGGAACCGCAATGAAAAGAGCGGTAAGCCCGAGCATGGTGGCAACCATGTAAATGACGAAACCAAGCACAACGCCTAATAGAGAAATAATCCCCGCCATGCGGCCTTGCGTAATGGAACGGGAAATGAGATAAATCATGTTGGGACCAGGAGAACAAACCAACCCCAGTGAAACCAGTGCAAAGGCGATTAAAGTACTAAAGCTGACCAATGTTTATTCCCCTCCCGGAAAAGGCAATTTAAACCATTATGAACTTAAGTCACTTCTGTTTCAACTAATTTCTCATCTCAAAAACCGGTTCCCTTTGCCGAGAAGCAAAGGGAACCGGTTTAATTACGATTCCGTGTTCGGTTTTTTAATTTCGACCTCGATCATATCCATATTCTCTTTCATTTCAGAAACTTCGATCCCGTTGCGCTGCAAGGTTGTAGAGAGCGACTTGGTATCTTGTGCCGGGAAGACGTATGAATGGTTCAGCTTGTTATCCAGCAGACGCTTCGCTACCTGGACAAGGCGCTCCATGGTGAACGGCTTTTTCAAATATTTTTGGATCTCTTTCTCATGATAATCATGCGGCGGATCAAGCGCCGTAGATACGATAACCGGTGTCTGGTAGTGCACGGGGTGACGGTACAACTCGGCGAGGAAATCCCAGCCTGTCATCGCGCCTTCCAAGAGGATGTCAACGATGAACAACAAGGGACCTTCGCCTTGACTCCGGTTCAAAGCGAGAATGCCTTCTTCGGCAGAACGCAGCTGCAAGGAAGGCAGATTCAGCTTGCCAAGAGCGACTTGAATCAGCTTGGCCAAGTTGTCGTCATCCTCGAAGATAACGATTTGACCGTCCATGGAAGAGAGCTCATACTGCTCCAGCTCAATGGTAAATGTCGTTCCTTTTCCCATCTCGGAAGTAAAAGATATATGGCCATGGTGGCCTTCAATAATTTCTTTGACGATAGCCAGTCCTAAGCCGGTGCCGCCGATTTGCCGGCGGTCAGAATTGTCAACCCGAAAAAACTTGGAGAACATTTGGTCATAAGCCTCTTCCGGAATCCCGAGACCGTAGTCTTGAATGGAAATTGCCGCATGGCCGTTAATTGCGGATAGACGAATATCGACCCGATCCGCGCCAGGTGAATACTTGATAGCGTTGCTGAGCAGGTTGTGGAACACTTGCCGAATGCGATCCACGTCGGCGCGTACCCACAACTCTGTATCCGGATGCTGGACAATGATGCGATGCTGCTGTTTATCCTGCCATTGATCCACAATCTCTTGAACAGTCGTCAGCAGGTTAACCGGTGAGAAATGATAGACTTGACGGCCGGACTCCATTCGTTGCAAATCAAGAAAATCGTTAATCAAATTGGATAAGCGCTGTGCTTCTCTATAGATCGTATCCATATATTTCTTCTGTTTCTCTTGAGGCAGCTCCCGATGAAGCAAAATCTCAATAAATCCAAGGACACTCGCCAGAGGGGTCCGTAATTCATGAGAAACGATGCTGATGAACTCATTCTTCATCTCATCGATACGTTCTTCTTCCGTGCGATCACGGAATACGAATAAATAGCCTTTTTGTTCGGTATCCTCGCCGACAACGGTGGCATACAGTTCGGCATGCTGCTGCTGTTCATCGAGTTCGAAACTAAAGCGCTGGGTAAGTTTCGTCAGAGAGCTTTCGAGCAGCGCTTCAATGGAAGAGGCAACCGCATTAAAGCTAGGAAACGCCGCAGCGATTTCGTGGCAGCTTTTTACCAGGTTGTGGCCAATCCGCTCCTGCAGTCCAAAGTAACGGCTCATCCGCTGATTTGCAAATAGCAAATTTCCCTTGGAATCGCACATCATCATCCCTTCGTGAGCGGACTCCAGAATGCTTTGGATAAGATCACGCTGATCTTCAATCAGCCGCTTCTCCATCATCAACTGATCATTCAGCTCAGCTAAGCTTGCGGCTTGCTTGCGGCGCTCATCATTCATCACCTGGGCGTAGAACGCGAGGTCGAACTGACGCACAAGTCCGCGGGTGAGTCGTTGGTTTTCTTCTTGATGCAAAGCGCTTTGGTAGCTTGTGAGTAGCAGGAAGCCGATGACCTTCTGTTCATCATCGAGCAGCGGGAAATATTGATCGATCGCGCGTATCACGCCGCCATGCACACCGCGTTCATGGCCAGATACATCGCGAGTATGCAGGAGGGGTACCCCTTCTTCAAAAACGCGCTTAGCAGGTCCAAACAGTCCGCTTTGCAGACGGGTAATATGTTCTTCCGGAAAGCCGCTCGAGTGAATAACCTCGTAGGTGGCAACGCCATGATCAAGGCGCTCCATCACGATAAGCGCAGCATCCTGGTTCAAGGAGTCAAGCAGAGCCGGCAGCGAGTGCTTCAAGAAATCTTGCAGCTCTACATAGCCGGTCAGCTTTTCCTGGTAAGTAGTGATTAGTTCAAGCTCCTGCTCGCGCTCGGATAGCTTGGCCAGTGTAACCTGCTGTTCTTCCTGCTGTGCAATAATTTCCTCGTTTTGCGTTTCAAGGCTTTCTGCCATGTAACGGTAGGTTTCCTCGCTTTTACGCAGTTCTTCTTCGACGCGGTTGGAGCGGATAAAGATAATAACAGACATGCCACCTGCTATTAGAGCGATAATACCGCCGACCATCGCAATTGCACGGGACGATTCCCCCGCTTTGTTGGATGCATTGTATGCGTTTGTTGTAATTTGCTCGATGCTCTTTTGAATGCTGGAATGTACGACGCGGTAACGATCCATCATCGTTTTGCCGTTGGTTATCCGCGCTTTTGCCTCATCAGACTTACCGGATTGTATGAGCTCCAGTTGAGACTCATAGTGCTTCTGCACATTGGCAATCGCAGGGATCGCTTGCGTATCAATAATGAGTTGTAAAGTAGGGTATTTTTCCTCGTACTGCTGTATCTTCTCTAAATCGGCTTCAAGCTGCTGTTTACCTGTCGTATAAGACTCCAAATATTGCTCGTTATCGGTCAGCAAATAACCTCGAATTCCAGTCTCCTGATTAATCAGATCGGTAAGCAGATTGTTGGCCGCTTCAGAGATCGGAATGGAATCGTTCACAATGGCGCCGCTCTGAATTTCCATATTGCGCGAAGCGATGTAGCTCGAAATGCTCACAAAGGCTAACAACGCCACGGTCAGAACAACGTATAGCATAGAGATGCGTGATCTCGTAAAGTTCTTCATGGATAGATTCACCTGGATTCTAAAAGGATGCAATACGAACACTTTAAAATTCGACAAGTTTGGCTATTATCCTTCAATTTTCGCCAATGTTAATTATTATGACATGAATCGATTGCAAGAAGCGTACTTGTCGTTTACAATACATTCAAAGTGCTATAGTGAACGTGAAGTTTCGGCGAATTTTGCCGGAAGGAGGGACGTACCGTGCAGGTTAAAGACAGCAGGATTCCGTTGAAACATGAGGTGAGGCCGTATTTCCAGCCGATCTTGTCGTTGCAAAATCAAGAGATCGCAGGTTATGAAACGCTGGGAAGAAGAATCCGACAGGGCCGGATCGAAAGCTTGGGCCCCTTTTTCAAAGATCCTGATATTTCCGAGGACGCGCATCTCCTCATTGACCGGCATTTGCGGGAGTTTGCGATTGGGCGGATCGCTGCATCGGGCGATGATTGCTGGCTGTTCATCAACTTAAAACCGTCCTGGATTTACCGGACCTACAAGCGCAGCGGATTGCTTCCGACCATTGAACTTTTGAGGAAATATAACATAGATCCGGCGCGCATCGTGATCGAGATCACGGAAGAGGAGTTCACCGGCAAGCTGCAAGAGCTTATGCAGATCGTCGAGTTATACCGCCAATTCGGCTGTACGATTGCCATTGATGACGTAGGCAGCGGCTTCAGTAATTTTGACCGGATTGCAAGTCTGCAGCCTAAAATTCTGAAGATCGACCTGAATATCCTGAAAAAAAGCGGCACACATGCAGGCTACAAAGCGCTCCTGCAGTCTTTCTCCATCCTTGCCGCTCAAATGGGCGCATCGCTGCTTATCGAGGGGGTAGAAACGAAACAGGAACTGCAAAGCGCGCTCCAAGTCGGGGCAAGGTATGTCCAGGGTTATCTGTTCTCCAAAGCAGAGGCGGAACTGCAGGAACGAGGTGGGTTTAAGGCCATGCTTCAAGCGGAAATGAACCTTTTCAGTCAAAAAGAATTCCAGCGCTACAGCCAGATATTCAACTTCAGCCATAGTTTGAATCCTCTGATGGACGCGTCTGTCACCATTCATAGTCCCGAGGATGCAGATGCAGTCATCGAACGCGCCATTCAGACCGTATCCGACAGCTGCATGCGCATGTACATATGCCGGGAAGACGGCAGCCAAATTTCCTCCAACTACTCGCGATGCGAGAACATGTGGCGCAAAGACGAACAATTCCGCGGAGCTAACTGGATCTGGAGACCCCATTTCATTTCCAACATCTTGATGATGAACCTGCAAAAGCAAGGGATCCTGTCGCAAGTCTATACCGACCTGGATACATCATTACAAATTCAGACCTACTCCTGTGCGATAGGGGAAGGCTGTTATTTGTTTTTGGATTTGACGTTGTAATAAGCGGTAATACAGGGGTAAGCTTAGGTTTAACAAGGAACCCAAGCCGATTAGCGCCCTTAGTCCGAACAAAGAACAGAGGGCGCTATTAGCGTACATCTAGACACAATTTTCATTGCGAACGAGTTAAAATACGGCTAGAGAGAACAAAATTCCCTAATGTACGAACTAATGTTCGTTATTCAGGGAATTTTGTTCTTAATACTGCCCAGTTCGGCTTACCTCATACTTTTAGCGCCTCAAAGTGGTCTTCACTTGCGAACGCTGGACGTTGTTTTGCATTGTGGGTAAATCGCAGCAGAACTCGTTGCTTTGTGCGAAAGAGATGATACTTGAGGTGGTGAAGCTACGCCTCGACCCACTCGCGGCGCAGCGAGAACAGGTCGCGCAGTTCGTCGGTCGAGAGCTCGGTGATCCAGTTCTCCCCGGTGCCGACGATTTGCTGGCTAAGACCGAGCTTACGCTCGATCATCTCGTCGATGCGCTCCTCCAGCGTGCCGAGCGTGACGAACTTATGCACCTGCACGTGCCGCGTCTGCCCGATCCGGAACGCGCGGTCCGTCGCTTGGTTCTCGACGGCGGGGTTCCACCAGCGATCGTAGTGGAACACATGATTCGCCGCCGTCAGGTTGAGGCCGATGCCGCCGGCCTTCAGTGAGAGGATGAACACCGATCGCTGCTCCTCCACCGGCTGGCTGACGTCCTGGAAGTGCGCGATCATCTCATCGCGCGCCGTTTTGGACGTGCTCCCGTGCAGGAACAGCACGGGCTCGCCGAGCTCCTGCTGCAGTACGTGCTTCAGCAGGTTGCCCGTCTCCACAAATTGCGTGAAAATCAAGCATTTGTCGCCCTCTTGGCGCAGCTCCTGCACCATTTCGAGCAGCCGCTCCAGTTTGTTCGACCGCCCGCTCCAAGGCGCGTTCAACCCTTCCTTGAGCAGCAGAGCAGGATGGTTGCACACCTGCTTGAGCTTCGTCAGCGCGGCGAGAATGAGTCCGCGCCGCTCCATGGCTGAAAGTTTATCCAGCCGCTCGAACATGTCCTGGATGTAGTTCTCGTACAGCGAACCCTGCTCGGCCGTCAAAGAAATGAACGTTTTCGACTCGTTCTTCTCCGGCAGATCGAGCTGAATCGCCGGATCCTTCTTCACGCGGCGCAGCAGGAAGGGACGGATCAGCTTTTGCACCTTGCCGATGATCTCGTTATCCTGCGTTTTCTCGATGGCGTTGACATAGCGGTGCGTAAACTCGCGAATGGTGCCCAGATAACCCGGATTCGCGAAGTCAAAAATCGACCAAAGCTCGGTCAACCGGTTCTCAATCGGTGTTCCCGTCAAGGCGATGCGATGGTAGCCGTCGAGGCGCCGGATGGCGGATGCTTGCTTGGTATAAGCGTTTTTGATATTTTGCGCTTCATCCAGACAAATCGAGTTCCACGCGACAGAGGAAAGCTCAGCTTCGTCCAGATGAGAGAGCGTATAAGAGGTTAGCACCAAATCGGCGCTGCCTACGTTTTCTTTAAAAGCAGGTCCTTTCAGCCGCTGCGGACCATAATGCAAATGCACCTTGAGCGACGGCGCGAAGCGCTTAAGCTCCATCTGCCAGTTGCCGAGCACGGATGTCGGGCAGATCAGCAGCGAAGGGGTATCCGGTTGCTCCTGTTCTTTGACCGTGAGCAAATAAGTGATCCATTGGATCGTTTTACCGAGACCCATGTCATCGGCCAGGCAGCCTCCCAAGCCAAAACGGCGCAGGAACAACAGCCAAGAGATGCCGTCCACCTGATAATGGCGAAGCGAGCCATGGAAGCTCGCGGGCGGCTGAACGATCGGAATCGACTCGGCCAGCGTGAGCTGATCGATCATGTGGCGCAGCTGTTCGTTCAGCTCCACCTCCATATCGAGATAGCGCAGCGCATCGGGATCATCCTCCGCCGGGAGCAGCCCTGCGGCATCGCCGGCAAAATGCAGCTCCAATACATCTCGGAAGGAGAGTCCCTTCTTCTTCGCGACCTGCTTCATAATCTGCTCGACTTGCGCCATGAACTGCGGGTCGAGCTGAATCCAGTTGCCGCGAATCTGGATGAGCTTGCGCTTCTCCTCCAGCAGCTGCCGGAATTCCTCTTCCGTCAGCTCAATATCGCCCACAGCCAGCTTCCAGTCGAACTGCATCAACTGGCTGAGCCCGAACATCGTCTCCCGTCCGGATCCGACGGAAGACTTGATCTTCGCCCGCAGCTTCGGCCGCAGCTTGCGGATGCGGTCCCACCAGGCCGGGAGGAACACGCTCGTCCCGGCCTCCACAAGCCGCACGCTTCCCTCTGCGAGGAAGCGCCAGGCCTCCTCCTCCGTCAGCGTCTGACGGAGGGACCCCTCAGCCGCATCCAGCCAAGGCAGGATGCGCACCCATTTGGCCGCGTCGCGCTGCACGCGGCCCAGCTCCGGCTGCCACGCCTCCGGCAGGGGCAGCTCGCCCGGCACGGGCACGCCGTCCGGCGTCACCGTGCGAAGCACGTCCGGCGAGAGCCGGTCCTGCAGCACGATGCGCAGCTGCCAGCCGTGGCCCTGCGCCGGATCCGGCTCGACGAGCTGCAGGCACGAGCGCATCGGCGTCCGGTCCTGGCTCCAGCCGATGGCGACGAGCCAATCCTCTTCGTCGAGCCAAACATCTGCGCCAAGCTCGCCGCGCCGCATCAGCGGGTAGGCGGCTTCGAGCTTGCGCAGATTGTCTTTCATGACGCCGTCCGCGTCGACCCACTCGGGGATGAGCGCGTGGATCCAGCGGGAGACGCTCGGCGTCTCCAATGCTTGCAGCTCCTCCGGGAGTTGAAGCTTCCAGCCGATTTCGCCCGATTTCCATTTCTCATAATCGGGCATGAACCGGCCTGTCGCCAGTGCTTCCTTGATCGCTGGGGCGAGCCGAATCAGTCCTGTACATTCCGTATCCCAGCTAAGCTGAAGGTGTTGAACCGGCTGCGGATCCCCAAAATAATCGAGCGCTTCCAATGGCAGCAGCTCGATGCCCTCACGATTTTGCCACTCGCTGGGTTCCATAAAAGTGCCGTAAAAGGATGCCCGATGCCAGGCGAACAACATATTTTTCAAATCCAGAGCATCCCATATGCCGCCGTTCTCGCGGGTGCCCCAGAGGAATAAAGAACCATTCGGTATGGAGCTGACATGAACCGTCAGCGCGCTGGTTTCGATCATCGAATCCATTTTCCTTTCTTCAGCTCTTCTTGGAAGGCGCGCAAGCGCGAGAACTTATCCGAGAGCCGATAAATGTAATGCTCCCAGCGGTCTGCCTGATCCAGCTGTTTATAGAGCGCATGCAGCTTCTTCAGCAGCCGGACGGCTGTCTTGTAGGAAGCGCGATTTTTCTCCAAAACGGCCCGTTCCGTGGCTTGATGGTAAAGCGGGAGCAGAAGCCCCGCATCATGATCTTCGATGGCGCGCAGCTCCATCGCATACAAGCTCAGCGGCGAAATCCGGTTCGCCAGCTGGAGATCGACCCATTGCCGATAGCGCTTCGTTTGCAACAGATAGGCTGTGTAGTAATAGTAAGACCGGGGCAGCAGAGACTCCATGACCTGTACCCATTCGCTGTCAGAGTCCAAATGCTTGGTCGTATCGAGCCAATATTGGCAGAACGCCCGAAAATCGTCATGATTGGCCAGTGCAATCGGCGTCAGCAGCCAGCGCAGCCAGACCAGCGTCATTTCCCATTGCCGTTCGTTGTAATAGTAGTTGAGATAGAGGAAAAAATCTTTGGCATTCGGATGTGCAAGCTGATGCAATCGCTCGAAACCGGCATCCGTGTTCCCTTGAATGATGTCGAAATGCGCTCTGGCTACAAGGAGCGTATCCTTCTTGCGCGGGGGCGTCTCTTTCTTGGACAACAGCTGCTCCAGACGTCCGATTTCTTCCTGCTGCACCTGCTTGTGCGCCGTCATTTTCCACCAGATATAGCGGTAGACGAACAGCCAGTCAATTGGACTTTCTTTGCCCTGCAAAGCGAATTCACCCAGCATTTTCATCGTCGCTTGCCAATGTTTCGGTTCTACGGTGTAGGAGCGGTTCACGTCCATACGTTCCACGAATTCAACGAGTTTATCTTCGCAGTTTTTGGCCGCGACTTTACATCCGTTCTCATGATAATAGGATAAATAGGAGCTTTTGGTATCTTGATAAAATTGCTCGATCTTGCGCATCATGAAAAGCGCTACGTGGAACATGTAAAGTTCTTTGGTCGTGGTTCGCCAGCTTGCGGCGTAACCCGGCAGCGTCTCCAGTGCCGACTCATAGAACGTTTCAATCGAATGCTGATGCGAGATCGAGAATCCATGAAATTTTCCTTCAAAAAAACGGTGCCACTCCATGGGCATCGCGTCTTCCAACGGCACATTGGCGCTTCCGGCTTTGCGCTCAGACGTTACGTTCACCCCGCGTGCAGGTTTCTTCCGGGTGTGAATCGCTTGCTTCAGCTGCTGCAGGAGCAGCTCCGGACGCCCGTAGGGTGTATACAAACTGAAAAAAGCCGCGGCTATGTGTTTGCAAAAACCATCATAGGTGCAGCTGCATTCGCTCTGCGTGAAGTCTTCCAAGCTCAACACCGCTTCGTATAGCTTATCGCCTTTAACCAGCGCATGAATGTTCGTGCCGACCAAGTCGATCTCGCCAACGCGGCCTTTATGGTAATACTCCCAGCCTTTTTCCAAAATGACCGCGTCATAATGGTTCTGGATCTGCTTCAATAGGTAGTTCATTCGATTTTTGGGAATCTGCAGTTTCAGCATGATTGCTATCCTACCTCCGAGCGGTGCATTCCTTCTTCCATAGTAACAGATTTTTTCCGAAATTGCCCATTTCCATAGTTTATGCCAACTGGTAATTTTTTATCCGGTATCAAGGTAGATATCCCTGCTTTTATGCCCATAATGTGATAAAGTGAACCTAAGAACGTTTTATTTTTGCGATCTGGATGGTTTCCATTTCAAATAATTTTTCTGTCCTGCAAAGGAAGGGAGAACTGCGAATGGGTATAAAATTTGGCAGGGAATATAAGGATATCGTCGCTGATTTCATGCGCGGTATTGCGCTCGTGGACGGCTATTACGATTTGTTCGAGATGACCGAGGAAGAATGGCAGGAGCTTACGATCCAAGAGCAGGAAGAGTGCCTGCGTACGCTGGCTGACGATATTTTTTACGGATTGGGAAGTTCGCCTGTCATTCAGGTGGGCGTGGGATCGGTTCGCCATGATCCGAACAACCATGTGCTCAAAGTGCATGACGGCGAAAAGCTGGTCTCGGTCATTTATCTGGTTTAGATCTAGCGGTTGTTAGCACGATCATTATAGAAAGGTGTATACAAGCTATGCTTTCTGAAGCTAGGAAGGTTTTACAACAAGTGTACGGCTATCCGGAGTTCCGGGAAGGCCAAAAAAATATTATTACCAACCTGCTGGACGGCCGGGATACGCTTGGCATTATGCCGACGGGCGGCGGGAAGTCGATCTGTTATCAGGTTCCTGCGCTGCTGATGGAAGGCGTAACGTTGGTGATTTCACCGCTCATCTCGCTCATGAAGGATCAGGTGGATGCGCTCGCAAGCCTGGGTGTTCCGGCGACGTTTATCAACAGCACGCTGGAAGCGAGAGAAGTGGAGCAGCGTCTGCAGGGTGCGATGCAGGGGAAATATAAGCTGCTGTACATCGCGCCGGAGCGGCTCGAGTCGGAACGGTTTCGCGCCCGGATGCACGCGCTGAATCTGCCTTTCGTGGCGATTGATGAGGCGCATTGCGTGTCCCAGTGGGGGCACGATTTCCGTCCCAGCTACGTGTCGATCGCGCCGTTTATTCGCGAGCTGCCGAACCGCCCGATTGTAGCGGCGTTTACAGCAACGGCTACGGCCGAGGTGACCGCAGATATCGCCAGACTGCTGGAGCTCGACGGTGCTGGAATCTTCGTCAACGGCTTCAGCCGGGACAATCTGGAGCTGACGATTCTGCGCGGTGAGAACAAGCGGGACTACATCCAGAACTATGTGAAGGAACATACGCATCAGCCGGGCATCATTTATGCAGCGACACGCAAGGACGTCGAGGAACTCTACGAGCTCCTGCGCAAAAAAGGCTACGCCGCCGGCAAGTACCACGCCGGTCTGTCCGACGAGGAGCGCTCCTATATGCAGGAGGCGTTCCTGTACGACGACATTCGCGTGATGATTGCGACGAACGCTTTTGGAATGGGCATCGATAAGTCCAACGTGCGCTATGTCATACACTACAATATGCCGAAAAACATGGAGGCGTATTACCAGGAAGCGGGTCGCGCAGGGCGTGACGGGGAGCCTTCCGAGTGCATTTTGCTGTTCAGCGCGCAGGACATCATGACGCAGAAATTTTTGATCGAGCAAAATCAGCTTTCGCCCGAACGAAAAGCGAATGAGTATAAGAAGCTTCAGACGATGATCGACTACTGCTACTCGCCCAGGTGCTTGCGCAATGTGATTTTGCACTATTTTGACGAGACGAATATGAAGGATACTTGCGGCAATTGCAGTTCTTGCAAGGATGATCGCGATACGGTGGATATTACGGTCGAGGCGCAGAAGATTTTCTCATGCATCCGCCGCATGCAAGAACGATTCGGCATCTCGATGGTTGCCTCCGTCCTCAAGGGCTCGAAGGCCAAAAAAATCCTCGATTACCGCTTCGACCGCCTGCCGACATACGGCATTATGCGGGATTTGCCGGAGAAGGAGATTTCCGATCTGATTAATGTGCTCATATCCGAAGGCTATCTGGCCTTGTCCGACGGTCAATATCCGGTGGTGAAGCTGATGCAGCCCGCAGCGGATGTGCTTCAAGGCAAGCTGCAGGTGTTCCAGAAGGTGCGCAAGCAGCAGGTTAAAGCAGCCGCCATCGATAACACCCTGTTCGAGCAGCTCCGCTTGCTTCGCCGGGAGATCGCGCAGCGCGAGAAGGTGCCGCCGTATATTATTTTCTCCGACAGCACGCTGCGCGAGATGAGCGAGATTTGCCCGACGACTGCAGCAGGCATGCTGAAGATCAAAGGCGTCGGCGAAGTGAAATTCCGCAACTACGGGCTTCCGTTTCTGGAGCTGCTGCGTACGTACGCAGGGGAAAGCGAGATCGGCGTTGCTGCCTATGATTTTGATTGAGTAGGGGGATGCGATGGATATGAAGCTTAGGATTGCTGAAATTGATGAGAGGCTGGGGCAGGATGCCGTGGCTGGCTGGACGACTGACGATCATAAATGGATCGTACGCAAATACCGTTTTGCCGAATTTCTGCAGGGGATCGGGTTCGTGAACGAGGTAGCCCGCATTGCGGAGGCGAACAATCACCATCCTATGATCGCTATCGACTATAAAATGGTTACGCTGCGTCTCACCTCCTGGCATGCAGGAGGCTTGACCGAGCTGGATTTCAGCACAGCGGCTGAGTTCGAGCAGGCTTATAGCGAGGTAGCCGATCGAGGCTAGACTTATTCATTGGTCTTCTTCATCGCTAAATACCATACAGTGGAAAGTGGCCATTCCTGTAGGTGTCTGTCTTTCATAAGTGTCTGTGATGACGAAGCCCGCTTTCGCGTAAGTGCGGATGGCTCGTTCGTTCCAGACCAGCACCTCCAGGTCGATTTCGTTCAGTGGCGATCTGCGCTTGGCTTCTTGAACGAGCAGCTTGACGAAGGCGGCTCCCAGCCCTTTCCCTTTTCCATGCTTTTCGGTATGGCCACTCAGGTCTGGGCGAAGACCGAGCCCAAGGCGCGTGACGCCAACAATAGGGAAAAATTGAACGAATCCACATAATGAATCGTCTTCATCGACAACAGCGCCATACTGTTTCGAGCGAATCAGCGGATCGGCGAATTCCAGCGCTTCATGCTGCATCGTTTCCCATGCCGGCCAATTGTACAGATCATATGGTGGAGGATAGTTCCACGAACACAGTTCTCTACCATGAGATTCTGTAAGTGGAACTACGCGCCATTGTAAGCTATGGTTCATCGTTACTCGAACACCCTTTCTTGGTTGATGGAGGTTTTATGGTTCTTCAGCTTGATATTCCAGTCAGCACTTTTACTATATTTTCGATGCTCGTATTAAGCTTGAGTCTTTTTCGAATCCCTATAAAGATGAAATGGCCGTTCGTAATGCTGGCTTCATTGTCGCTTTCATGTTTTTCGTACATATTGCACATGCTGAATGCGCAGATGCTAAGCCCCATCATCATGATTTTCATGCAAGCCGTCGTTATACATTACTTGTTCGGATTACGAAAGCTCCATTCGTTAATGGTAGTCTTTCTAGGTGCGCTTGGCTACACCATTTATTTGGCCATTGTTCTATTTCTCGCTCCGGTGCTTACCCGTATCTCTTTGAATGATTATTTTTATGCGGTTGTTCCGTCTTATCGTATTCTGAAAATAATCGCAGCGCTCTTGGCGTTATTGAGCGGCTATATCCTGATTCGGAAGCGTTTAGGGTTTACGGTTCGAATGGAAATCAGCGCGAAAAGCCTGCGCTCCCCGAGGAACAGCATGTTAACAAGCGCGTTGCTTTTTACTTTGGCGCTCTTTTCCATTACGTATTATGCGGTTACGCTGCATTTGGCCTTCATTTTTTATTTTGCTGCGGGCTTTTGTATTTTACTGGCATGGATCCTTTATTTGCTCTTTAAAAAAGAAATGGAAGAAAACTAACCTAAGAAGTGAGGTCAAAGCGATGACTCAAGTTACAATTCGTGAGGCGACCACGCAAGACATCCCTCAATTGAGAACACTTATGCTTGCCTATATTGTGGATTTTTACGAGTACCGGAGGCCCGAGGATGAGAAGCTGGATAGTTTGATCCATCTGCTGCTCGAGCAGAAAGAAGGCGTTCAGTTCGTTGCCGAGACGGAGGAAGGCGTACTGGTCGGCTTCGCCACCTTGTACTTCACTTATAGCACGCTGCGCGCATCGAAAATCGCGATTATGAATGACTTATATGTAATTGAGGCAGAACGGGGGCAGGGCGCTGCGCAAAAGCTTTTTGTAGCTTGTAAAGGCTATGCGGCCAGAAACGGCTACGCCAACTTGTCGTGGACGACACACAAGGAGAATTTCCGTGCACAGAAGTTTTACGATAAAATGGGTGGAGAACTGGGCGAATGGCTGAGCTATTCGATCAATCCGACCATTGGTCTTGGGGATTAATTCATTTTCATGGGGAGGGCTCATACTGTGGAAAATATCGTAAGTCAAACGTGGCTGCTCGGACAGCTGGGCGACGCGAATATCGTGATTGCGGATTGTCGTTTTGCGCTAGGAAAACCGGAATCAGGCAGAGAGCTTTATGCGAAGGATCATATCGCAGGAGCGGTTTACGTCGATTTGGAAAAGGACTTGTCCGGCGCGAAAATGGCGCACGGCGGTCGGCACCCGCTGCCGGATTTGGGCGCGTTCTCGATCCTTGTCGGCAATCTCGGCATCGATGCGACCAAAACGGTGGTCGCCTACGACGACCAAGGAGGAGCCATGGCTTCTCGCCTCTGGTGGATGCTGAAATTCCTCGGGCATTCCGAGGTTTATGTGTTAGATCAAGGGTACGCTGCCTGGAAGGCGGCCGGCTACCCGGTTACGGACGAAGTGCCGACGCCGTTCCCGCGCACGTTCTCGCCAAAGGTGCATCGCTCGATGCTCGCCAGCATGGATGAGGTGAAGGACAAGCTTGGCCGCCCGGGCGTCGTGCTCGTCGATTCGCGCGAGGAGCGCCGCTACCTCGGCTTGGAAGAGCCGATTGATCCCGTAGCGGGTCATATTCCTGGAGCGCACAATTACTTCTGGAAAGGCGTTCTAAATGAAACTGGCGCTTGGCGCTCCGCTGCGGAGCAAGAGCAGCATTTTGCCGGTCTGCGTGACGCTGAGGAGATCATCGTTTACTGCGGATCCGGCGTGACCGCATGCCCGAACGTGCTCGCGCTGACGGAAGCGGGCTTTGACAACGTGAAGCTCTATAGCGGAAGCTGGAGCGACTGGATTTCGTATGAGGAGAATCCGGTGGCAAAGGGAGAAGAATAGAAGCAATACACCCGCGTCGGACGTGGGTTGGAGAGCTGCAACAGGCCGGCATATGCTGGGCTGTTGCAGCTCTCTTTGTGCTTTTCGCTCAACAGCTTGCAAACAAGAACCGGGAGAAAGCAGTTGCAAGAACAACGATGAGGCAGTTGGGGCAGGTGATTGTGGTACTGGGGCTTGTGAAGATGCCGGAAATGGTGACGAGCCAATCAAGATGAGGTGGTCAGGACAGTTGGTTATTGAAGCTAGTGAATATCAGATGTATGAGCTATCGGCCGATTTAGCTGTACGAATCATCTCAACCCGCTTTATCATTCTGCCCGCCCCTTGATCTGTATGATTTTTCGAATAGAATAGACCGGATTTACGATAAATGAAGGATTCAATATGATTTTTCAAATAGATTTGTCGATTTTACCTTCTTAAAGGAAGATTCTATATTATTTTTCATATAGATTTATCGATTTTATCATCTTAGAGAAAAATCTATATGATAATTCATATAGAATTCCGCGTATCGTAATCGTCATACCAAATCGGGACTTTGTATGGAGCCCACATATTCATAGTAAATGACTCGTTGAGACTCTCCTCTTGCCACGGCCCGAAATTTTCCCTTTTCGACCAACTTGCGACAGTACTTAATGACAGTCATCGTATGCAACTCCAACTCCCTTGCCGCCTCGGTCGGGCGAATGGCACGATTGTGGCGAATGGCCGCTCGCATCAAGTCTCGTTCGATTTTTGAATAGAGCCTCTCAACCGTTCCTTTAGTTCTATCCCCAGCCGACAGATAAGGGGACAAGATGTTCCGCAATGCGGAGAAGATGAACGAGGGATTCTCTTTTAACTCATCCAGAGAGATATAGAAGACCGTACAGTCTTGGGCCTGAAGAAAAAGTCCTCGGTTCAAATCCATTCGATACTTGGTTCGGTCCGTGCCGTGCGAGCCAAAGTCCATGATCTCAAGTACAATACGAAAGGCTCCTACAATCCACATGAAATCTACAAAATAGGATCTCCCCCGCCAGTCCTTCACTTCATACTCAGGATGCAATCCGTGGAAATGTCCGACCAGCTCCCACCAGATATGCTCTACGAACAATCGATTTCCGTACCCGTGGCCGCGTCTTAAAGCATCGAGTCGTTCCCCTTTTCTTCGCTTTAGATGATCACTTATCCATTTATCGTGTTCCATTTGGAAACCCATTCCTTGACCCCTCACCTCTCCATATTTGTTTAAAAAACACAAAAACCCCGACTCCTTTTGATTTAGAAAGGAAGCGGGGCATTCTTTGCCACTCAGAGCTATACGTTATATCCATAGTGTGCCACAAAATTGTTAGGAAGCGCAATAGGAAATTGAGTAAACGAATCAGCGAAAATTGTAAATTGGGCTGGTTATCCGCCTTGGCCTTATTGCTAGTCTTCTGTTGGTATGGCCTCCGAGGAACTCCCGTAGTATGGCTGGACACCCCAACGGCTTGAGCAAAAAAGCCGCTAAAGCTATGGCGGCAATAAAACGAATGTTTATTCTGATTATAATATCAATGCATCCAAGCGGCTATGGTTTTCGTTTAGCCACAAAACAGCCACAGATATATATTTACAAGGCTAATTCATTTAGAGTAACATGAAATAAGAGACCGAACCGTCCGGTATCAAAAATTACTGAGGAGGAATCCTATGCTAGTCCAAATCGTTCTGTTTGATGGCTTTGATCTTTTGGACGCGTTAGCGCCTTATGAGGTATTTTGTGCTGCTGAAATGTATTCGGGAGGCGCCATACGCGTTGAACTCGTAACGGCCGAAGGTGCGCGATCCGTTTCTAGCGGATTAAACGGACTTCAGATTACGGCCAGTGGAGGTATCGATCTGGAGCGTGCCGGGATCATTCTTGTGCCGGGCGCATCCGGAGAGGTTTCCGGAGACGGTCCGAATTCGGTGCCGGCGATACTCAGTAGGGCTTCAGAGACGAAGTTGACCCCTTTAATGGGAGAAGCGCTTGGCAAACCTGAATTGACCGTCGCGACAGTTTGCGGAGGCTCTCTCTTGCTTGCAATGGGCGGATTGCTGGATGGACGTCATGCTGTGACGAATCATCTAGGCATGGACGTTCTTGGGGCGACCGGCGCGATTCCTGTGAGAGCGCGGGTTGTTGATGACGGCAATCTGGTTACAGGAGGAGGGGTGACGTCAGGGCTCGATGTGGCCTTATACTTGGTTGAGCGTGAATTAGGACCGCGTATCGCGAGTGAAGTGGAGAAGTTATTTGAGTATGAACGTGGGGGAACTGTTTGGCAGCAGCGAGGGATGATCCCGATTATAGAGAAGTCATCGTCCGGCTCTGCCGAGGAAACATTGCTTCAAGTGCGCCCTGACGAGCTTGCAGAAGCTCGCGCGACTGACATTGTGTTTGAAGGCGCATGGCATGTCGTCATTACAACGCCGATCGGCAAACAACATGTAGCTCTCAACATTTCCAGTGAGAACGGTCATGTACGCGGCATTGCGGTGCAAGGCGACGAGGTCGTCGAGTTTGTCGATCCTGTTATTCAAAACAACCGACTTATCTGGTCTCAGCGTGTAACAAAGCCTATGCGTTTGAATTTGAAGTTTGAAGTGACCGTTCACGGTAATGAGATGACCGGGATCGCCAAAGCAGGCATGCTTCCGGCTTCGAAGCTGATTGGCGAACGCGTTGCGAATCAAGCTTGATGAGAGAGTACGGGCGGCTTAAATGTCATTAACCATCTTTCAATCTGTTTCATTGCATGATGGACGTGCTTATTGTCGCGGGTTAGCCTGCTCGCCATAATAGCACCTTCAATCGACGAGAAGATGAAGGATGCTGCCGATTCGGTGTCCATATCCGACTGGAACTCCTGGACGGCCACTCCCTGCTCAAGAATACCTTGGATAAAAGACGACATCTGTTCATAAGCCCCAAGAGCGTAATCCCTTAGCACCGGGAAGGAATGATCGCTCTCTACGGCGGTATTCAGAAAAGGGCATCCCCCGCTCATGGGAGGATTATTAACAGTATCGCTGTATACATCGCACATCGCCAATACTTTTTCGGTCGCCGTTTGACGGCCCTCTATAGCTGTGGAGAAATGCCCCCATAGCACTTCGCCTGCATATTTGAACGCTTCTATGGCAATTTCGTCTTTACTCGGGAAGTTCCGGTAAAGCCCGCCTTTGGTTAACCCGGTGGCATCCATAATATCTTGCATCGTTGTTGCGGCATAACCTTTTTGGTTGAAGAGCTCCGCAGACTTCATGATGATGTGTATTTTTGTTTTATCGCTTTTACGCATGTCCCTGATCCTTTCACGGCTCTGTCTATTCCGACAATTCTTCTATAAATCATAGCATAACTTGAGCAGTATTTGTAATAAAAAAAAGACCGGACGGTTCGTTTCGTTTCGGTAACCGAGATAGACCCCGAAAACTTCGAAATGAGGCTTAATGATATGCCAAAGAGCAAACTTTTATATCTTCTAATGCTAATAGTCTCTATCGTTTTTATCATCTACGTCTTGTACATTAACTTCATTTACGACCCTCAGGCTGCTGAATTTTTAAGTCGCAAAACCAACCTTAAGCGTTCCGTTAACATCCCGGCTTGGTTGACTGTGATGAAGGTCCACGTGGTGTTGGCTTGCCTCGCCATGGTGTCGGGGGCGGTTAATTTTTCCCATCGGATTCAGAGGAAATACCGAAAGTTCCATCGGATCAACGGTTACGTGTATCTCATTTCCGTCATTGCGGTTGTTATTACCTCCGGTTACATGGCCCCATATTCCACAGGCGGAAAAGTAAACAGCATAGCTTTCAATCTGCTAAATATCATTTGGCCGATCGTGACGATCACAGCGATAGTAAAAATCAAAAAGAAGCAGGTCAACAACCACCGGAAATGGATGGTTCGAAGCTACGCTTTCTGCTTTACGAATATGGCTATACATATGATTACTTCGGTTTTCAACAATGGATTTGGTATAGCCTATAGTACCAGCTATACAATAGGTGTCTATGGTTCCATTCTGCTTCTTCCCCTATTGGCTGAGGCCGTCTTCAGGTTCAAATCCCGAGTCCCTTGACATACTCTTCCGGCGATTTGCCGATCATGGCTTTGAAGTTTTTGATGAAATGCGCTTGGTCGTAATACCCCAAATCCTGCGACAATTTCGGCCAGTCAGGAACGCCGCCTTTTTCCATGAGCTCTGCCGCTTCTTGAAGCCGATACCGCTGGATAACCCATTTCGGGCTGACGCCGACATAGCGGCTGAATAGACGCTGCAGGGTCCGTTTGTTGATGCCGAACTCGCTCACAATGTCTTCGACCTTAGTGAATTCCCGATTATCAATAGCGGCTTGAACAATACAGTTGATCAAATCAACGTTCTCATCCGGCTCCGGGAGGCGTTCTAGCAGGAATTGTTCCGCGAGCAGAGCCATTGTCTCCCCATTCCCCTGGGCGAAAATCTGCTCTTCTACGTCTTTTGCGTCTATCCCGAAAACGTCCCGGATGCCTAGGATTTGGCCGGTCAGAAGGGATGCGGGCTGTTTCCAAAACGGATAAAAGCCCCCGGGGCGGAATTTGACGCCCAGCACGATGCCTTCTCCTTGCAGGTGTCGGGCGAATGTGGTTTTCGGGACGCCGTAGACGCCGGAAAAAATATGATTATTTTCACGCTCGAATGACAAGTTTATGTTGGGATAAGACAAGATAACCTGGCGATAAGGAGCTTGTCCCGTTAAATCCCAGCGGACGACCCAATAATGCTCGACGAAAAGTGAAAGAGCCGGAGCGGGTTCATAGCGCATTAGCGAGAACTTTTGGAAGCCTGCCTCTGCTTTCAGGATGCCTTTATCGGATTTCTGAATGTTCGGTTTCATGAATATGCCCTCCACCGCGCTGTCGCGTTTTTACAATACTTGCCTTTTTGTACGCTCTATAATTGAGACTAGCAGTTTAAAGCTGTTTGTGCAATGGAATAAAACGATCGAACGGAGGACAAATTATGGAGCTCAAGTACGAAGTTTATATTGGGGCTAAGCCTGAGGATATTTGGCAAAACTTGATTTCACCTGAGGGGACGAAAGCTACATTTTTCGGCACCGTTCTCCATTCGACATTTGAAATCGGAGCGCCTTATGAATATATCGGCCCCGGCAACGATGGTGACGAGACGGTTCATGTTTACGGGAAAGTGCTGGAATTCGTTCCGAATGAGCGCATGAGCTACACGGAGCACCCCGGCCCGTCTTATCGGGAGAAACACGCGGAGCTGGAAACAAGAGTATCGCTCACACTAGAAACCGTTGGCAATTGTACGAAGCTTACACTGGTTAACGATCAATGGCCGGATAACCACCCTTCCTACGAGAATGCCAAACAGAGTTGGCCGATGATCTTGAGCAATATTAAGACCTACGCGGAGACGGGGAAGACATTGGACTTTGGCTGGTAAATTATGATGCTTTGGATGTGTTGAAATTTTGGGCTGCAGCTGGCTGCCATCGGGCAGGTTGTTGCAGCCTTTTTATTTTTACAGGCTGGCGGACAAGGTCGCAGGCAGGGTCGTAACTATCGGACTAAGGAAATTTTTTTCTCAAAATAAGCATTGACTTTGACGCTGCGTAAAGGTGTACCTTTAAATTGTCAGGAGGGAATCACATGGAATACACCGTTCAAAAGCTAGGCCGATTGGCAGGGATCAGCACCAGAACGCTTCGGTATTATGATGAGATTGGCATTCTTAAGCCGGCAAGAATGAGCTCGTCGGGGTACCGGATCTACGGTCAGGCGGAAGTCGACCGGTTGCAGCAAATTCTGTTCTACAGAGAACTGGGAGTTAGTCTGGACAACATAAAAGAAATTGTAACCTCCCCTTCTTTTGACGGAGCCAAAGCGCTTAAAGAACACCGTGAACAACTCCTTGACAAGAGAAAGCAGTTGGATCTCCTAATTGCGAATGTGGAAAAAACAATTGCCTTATCCGAAGGGAGAATGACCATGACCGACAAAGAAAAGTTCGAAGGCTTCAAACAACAGCTGATCGACGATAACGAGAAAAAATACGGTAAAGAAATTCGTGAAAAGTACGGCGACGAGACGGTTGACAAGTCTAACGAAAAGCTGAAGAACATGACGCAAGAAGAGCATAACGAGGTTACTCGTCTGGCAAATGAAGTGGCAGCAACCTTGGCTGAAGCTTTCAAGTTGGGCGACCCTGCCGGTGAGCTGGCTCAAAAAGCGGCTGATCTACACAAACAGTGGTTAACATATTACTGGAGCGAGTACAGCAAAGAAGCACATGTGGGCCTAGCCCAAATGTATGTGGATGACGAGCGATTTAAGGCATACTATGATGAAAAGCAGCCCGGTACAGCGGAGTTTTTGAGGGATGCCATCTATATTTATACTGGTCTTAAGAAATAGTAGAAGGCTGTGGCAGGCTACAGAAAGGTAACCTGCCACAGCCTTATTTAAGCTTTACTGTGAGCATATCCTCATCTATCTGGAGTACTTGTTTCCATGTGTCTGACACAGGAAGAAGAGAATGCCCAAACCGCTCCAATCATTAGCAGCAATCCGCACCCAATGAAAAGTAGTCCGATTCCTGAACCAGCCCCTTGCCCGGTCAAAACGGTTAGCCATTTCCATCGGCCGCTTTGCATAGCGGGCTCTAACCAATGATCTATGATCGGTCCGGTCAACAGGAAGGATAGAGGAGCCGAAACCGCAGACAGTTGACTATAAGCGGCGAATACTCTTCCCTGCATAGAAAGCGGCGTCTTTCTTTGAAGCAATGAAGAAAACAAGGCGACTGTCATCGCCAAAGGAAGCATGAGCAGAAACAAAGCAGCGGCCGTAACCCACAATAATCGGCTTGCTCCAACGACAATAAACATCGTAGAGGTCAATAATGAACCTGCGATAATAAATGTGATTTTGTGCCGAAAATGTCCCCACCAAACCGCAGCGGCAGCACCTGACAATGCGCCTGCATTCATCACGCCCAGCAGCCATGACATGGCGGAATCGCTCCCCGTCCTATAGAGAAAAAAGGGAATAGCCAATTCTAAGGGGCCATTTAATATAAAGTTCCACCAGGCGAAATATAGCATCAAATATAGAATGGGCTTATTTTTCCATATAAATCGATACCCTTGAATGGCCTCAATAAAAACATTGACCACTCTTTCAACGGGGCGATGATTGATCTCGGGAAGTGGAAGAAACAAGGTGACCCCCACACAAATGAAAAACGTTCCGATGTCAATCATAACGATACCGGCTAATCCCACAAGTTCATATAATGTCCCTGCTAGTAGAGGAGCGATAACTCCAGCTAAGGGAAATAACAGTTCTTTTACGGCATTTACACGATCCAACTCCTCATCGTGAACCATCAGCGGCATGACCGCGGCAGTTGACGAGCTTTGCATAGCCATAAACAATCCTTGCATAGCAGCAACTGCATAGGTATGCCATAGTTCAAAATATCCGCTAAGCAAGCTAAACGCGAGCAGTGCTGTACATACCGCTTGGCCGGTGTCGCCTATGATTATGGCCGTTTTGCGCCTCCAGCGATCGACCGCCAACCCTATCCATGCTCCAAAAAACAAAAGCGGGAGCTCAGTGAACAAAGCGATAAGAAGAAGCGGCGTAACCGTTCCTGTCTCTTTGACGAACCAGATCCCGACCGCAATAGACGATAAACGGCTTCCTAACATGGAAATGCCTTGCAGGCTTAATAAACGATATAAAACTTTTTTGGATGGACGCATCGAATTCGACTCTCCTCTTTTTTGGGCAAACAAAAAAAGCTTCTGCGGACTCGAATCCATGGAAGCTTTTTCAATCGGCTGTAAGTATCGTCATCATGACGCCATTTTGCAAGCCGAAAGGATTGCTTGATATGAATTGTCTGTTCGGATAGGGAGCAGCATGAGGAACTCAAGTCGAAACAAAGCTCTGTATTCGTCACAGAACCCTTTCTAACTGTTCTTCTTTGCTGCATAAATTCAATTATGATTTCCCTTCCGTACAAACAGTGAGGTGCATGTCGTCTCGATTCCCCTTTTATATGTTCTTGGAGTCATTGTATATGGGGCATCCACGATGCGTCAAGACCGGTTGAGCGTGGAAAAGTCCTTATTGTTGTATAGCTGCAACTTAATGAATTACAATAAAGAGAGAAGCTATTGCTGTCATGCCTTAGTAAGGAGAGTGTCAACATGTGTGCACTTAATCGATATCAACAAATCGGTCCGCCCAAATTCAACATCGCCATTCATATCCTTATCTGGTTAGCCAAAAGCGGAAGCGTTGTTTCGAGCGCGATGATTGCCGAACAAGTCAACTCCCATTCCACGTTTCTTCGCCGCGTGCTGGCACTTCTTGCTCAAGCAGGGGTGGTTGAAGCGCGCGAAGGGCGTGATGGAGGATATACATTAAAAATGCCTGCCGAGGAAATTACACTCGATAAAGTTTACCTGGCAGTTAAGGCTGAGTCCGCAGAATCGTGCGGCAAAATCGAATGCGGCAAGCAGACGGACGAACTAGACACAGCGTTAGAGGAAATAATGAAGCTAGCAGACCTGCAAACGATTGATTATTTGAAAAAGCATAACATTGCAGAGCTTAGCGCTTATGTAAAGTGCGCTGAATAAAAATAACCTGCTTGCATAATATTAGTATGGCCATTATAATGTGCGTATAACGGTTGCAGTTTAAAAGAGCTGCAATTTGATTTTTCGCTATACTGTGCTGTTATTAGGCTCAGTTATGGCGAGACAACGAAAGGAGAGGGTTGTCATGCAAATTGTATCCATCATTTTACAAAGCATTCTTGCCTTGATATTTCTTATGGCGGCGAGCGGGAAACTAGCGGGTTCCAAGGCACAAATCGAAGCATTCAATCATTTAAGATTACCGCAATGGTTTCGGATTGTAACAGGTCTCACCCAGCTTATCGGCGTAGCGGCGGTGGTCATCGGCTTCTGGGAGCCCAGCTGGGCAGCGGCAGGCGCGCTTTGGTTAGCTATTATTTCGCTCGGAGGTATACTATCGCATGTTCGCGTCAAAGATACCTTTAAGCAAGCGTTTATGATTGTACTTTTGTTTGTTTTATCTTTGGTGCTTTTCATGATTCAGAATAAAGAGCTTGCAAGCTTCCCGGGGTTCTAAAATCAAATCATTTCACGAAAAAACTGTGCTTGGAATGATCTCAGATAAGCCGCGAGAAATGAGCCAGACCATCCTTTAGGAAGATGACTGGCTCTTATTCATTTGCAGGGATCCCCATTTTTCTCCCTACTTGCGCATTTCCACAAGAATGATGCCGTACTCCTTGCCTTTTTCGGTTAAAGAATACTCAAC
This sequence comes from Paenibacillus sedimenti, assembly GCF_014534655.1. Lineage (GTDB taxonomy): Bacteria > Bacillota > Bacilli > Paenibacillales > NBRC-103111 > Paenibacillus_E > Paenibacillus_E sedimenti. The sequence goes on along the minus strand of NZ_JACVVD010000006.1, from coordinate 53,145 downwards.
GCTTACAGGTACTGTAGGGAATACCTGGCGGTGGACGACTTCGTACTATTCCAATTGCCGTAAAGTGTCCGTTAACGATTTGATGCTAATGCTTGTTTTAGTTCAATGAAAAAGCCCGCGCATCCAACCGGATACTACGGGCATCTTTCTATTTAATGCGAAGTTGCGTACCCTTCGCCCTGAGCGACGGGATCCATCTTTTCTCTGCTCATCATAAAGGCCGCGGCGAGAGCCAGTATCGCAGGGACGATTCCCCAGGCAAAAGTGAGGACGATCGAGGACGAGAGTCCCTCGGTGATCTGACCCAGCGCCTGACCGGGAATTTGTGCCCGGGTAGCCGGATCGAGCAGCGTGTGCGGATCGCTGAAGTTGAAGTCCTTCGGCATAGCGCCTTGACTGCCGCTTGAGAAAGTATCCGATAATTTCCGCGTCAATGAATGGCTCTGGATAATGCCGAATGCAGTGATACCCAGCGTCATGCCGAGCGATCGCAGGAAGTTGAGCGTAGAGCTTGCCGCTCCCCGTTGGCTTTCAGGGATCGCATGCAGCGCAGCATTCGTCAGCACAGAGAAGGAAGCGCCGATGCCAAGCCCGATCAAGATCATATAGATCGTAATGATCAGACGGGAAGAATCCGCCGATAAGGTAGTCAGAAGCAGGATGCCGGCAACAAGCAGCAGAAGCGTTAGAATCATGATCGTCCGATAAGAAAGTTTATTCATCAGAAAACCGCCGGCAGTCGCTGTTACAACCGTACCGATCATCATAGGCAGAAGGACAAGTCCGGAGTTCGTAGCGCTTCCCCCGAGTACCCCTTGAATAAATATCGGGATGTACACGGATGCCGCTATAAACGCCGCTCCGCTTAACATGCCGATGACATTGCTTGTTGTGAATAGGCGGTTCCGGAACATCGGGAAGGAAATAATCGGTTCCGCGGCGCGCCGCTCAGCGATTACAAATAAAACGGCGAGCAGGACAAATGCTGCGAACAAGCTCATAATCGTAACGGAATCCCAAGCAAATTGTTTGCCGCCAAGCTCTAACGCGAACATCAGGCAGACGACGGCCCCGACAAGCAGGGTAGCTCCCCACCAGTCAATACGTTGTTTCGCGTGTTGACGGGATTCTTTGTAGAAAAACGCGATCATCGCAAAGGCGATCAGCCCAAGCGGCAGGTTGATGTAGAAAATCCATTCCCACTTGATATAGTCCGTGATGTATGCTCCGGCCAGCGGCCCGAAAATACTGGACATTCCGAATACGGCTCCGAATAGACCTATAAGCTTTCCTCTCTTTTCAGGCGGTACGACATCGTACATGATCGTAAAAGCAATCGGCATCAAAGCGCCGCCGCCAATCCCTTGAATAGCCCGGTAAATACTTAACTGAACGATGGATTCGGCTGTTCCGCAAAGCGCAGAGCCGAGCATGAATACCAAGATCCCAAAGATGAAAAAGCGCTTGCGCCCGTACATGTCGGACAATTTGCCGAAGATCGGCATACCTGCCATTTCGGCAATCATATAGGCCGAGGTTACCCAGACGAATTTATCGAGTCCTCCCAACTGCCCGACAATCGTTCCCATGGCGGTTGCCACGATGGTATTATCCATCGAAGCCATGAGAATGGAGAGAAACAGCCCTCCCAGGATAACCCCGAGTTTGTTTTGCATGGTTTTCATTGTTTTCAATCCCTTTCTTGTTTGGAATTCATCTTATAACTGAATTATAAGGGACCCTTCCTGACAACTAATTGTCAGGGTTTTTTAGGCGTATTTATTTTTTTAGCAATTATTTTTCATGATTTATATCATATTTCATTTATCCTACGAGTAGGCGCCTGGTACCTTCAACCTTTAATCCTAAGCTCAACACGCTTCATACCATGATCGCCGAGCTGCAGCAGCTGCTGTAGGTTTGCGGGACATAATGAAACAGACTATGGAGCCTGCTCCATAGTCTGTTTGTCATGCCTTCATCCCGGACAGAAACCGGGATTCCTCGCACTCAGATCCCTTGTATAGGCAGGATCCAATTTTGCAAGCTCATGAAAGTAATTGCCTATCGCATGATTGGCCGATACAGAGCCTTTCTGAAAGGACAACTCGAATCCTTTTTTTACATGCAGGTATTGATAGATGCGATCGGTTCTAGGGGATTTGTAAAGGACGGGCGGCAGATGAGGGACGAGGTCATATTGGTTGTAAATGCGATGGCGGTTACTGAGCAGACTATTGAACTTGCCGGCAAATGCCGGATTCCCGACACGCGGTGACGCATACGAATAAACAACGGGGGTTTTAAATTTGGTATTGACCGCTGCATCGGCAGCGCATAAAGTGGCGAGGGCTCCACCGAGGCTGTGCCCTGTAATGTATAGCTGTTTTTGAGGGGAAAGCTTGCTCAGTGCGTCCAAAATCCGCTTTCTAGCGGAGCGATAAATGTCCAGAAAACCGCGATGTACCAATCCTCCATCCCGTACAAAGACGAAAGGGCTCTGCCGTGCAATCGCGTCCGAGACCCAGTCGGAACTGGTGTTCGTCCCTCTGAAGGCCAAGATAATCCGGTCATTGGATTCCAAAATAAAACCAAAGCGCTCCTCTACGCCTATGAAGGATGCGGCCTTAAAGGAGGAGCTTACTTGGTAATTCCGCGGAACCATGAAGGTTCCATCGTCATTGTCAAATTGATGATACGTTTGGCTGCACACAGCTGCAAGAAAAATGGCAGTACGCTTATCCAGTAAGCTTACGCTCATGCGATCCCCCCCATACACACAGGTTGCCGTTTCCCTATATATATGTACATAGCGGACACTTGTCCTCCGATAGGTGCCTATTTTTTTATGAGTTCGTGTTTTTTTCTAGTGCGACGGCCGATGGAACAATACCTGAAAAACGGAAACCATAGCTGAAATTTGCACCCTTACATTGTAGTGCATTACCGCCTACAATGAATGATATGAAAATGCTTACGATATCAAACGGAAAGTGTCGGAGGTGCAGCCGGGATGAACACGGAGACAGATATCCCTATCCGGAACGCCCCATCAGCGGCGGCTGGAAGATCAGTATCCAAGCTGCTGCGCAAACTATATGGACAGCGATATTTGCAGGTCATGGCGCTGCTTGGCGTCGCCTGGATGATTGTGTTCAACTACGTGCCGATGTACGGCATCATCATCGCGTTCAAAGATTTTAATATTATCAAATCGATTGGCGAAGCGCCGTGGGCGGGGCTCGAGCATTTCAAAGCTTTTATGGAAGACGACAATCTGGGCTACGTCATTAAAAATACGCTCGGCATGAGCGTCCTCAAGCTGCTCATCGGCTTTCCGCTGCCGATTGCCTTCGCGCTTTTTTTGAACGAGCTCCGTTCGATCCGGTTCAAAAAGCTGGTGCAGACGATCTCGTATTTGCCGCACTTCCTCTCCTGGGTGATTCTCGGAGGCATTCTGGCAACGTGGCTGGCGGACGTCGGGATTATCAATAAGATCCTGATGGCACTGAACATCATTCAGGAGCCCATCAGTTATTTGGCCGAGCCGCAATATTTTTGGAGCATCATCATCACGTCGGATATATGGAAGGAGCTCGGCTGGTCGGCGATCATTTATCTGGCTGCGATCAGCGGCGTATCGCCGGAAATGTACGAAGCGGCCACCCTCGACGGCGCCGGACGCTTTCAGAAAATGTTCTATGTCACCCTGCCATCGATTAAGGGCACGATCACCATCCTGTTCATTCTCGCCGTCAGCGGCATTCTGAACTCGAACTTCGATCAAATTCTCGTACTCAAAAACCAGCTCAACGAAAGCGCCAGCAACGTCATCGACGTCTACGTGTACCAAACCGGTATCGTGCAAAGCCGCTATTCATATGCGACCGCAGTCGGCCTGATCAAGTCCATTATTTCGCTTATTCTGCTGTTGTCGGCAAACTTCATTACGAAGCGTTTGAACAACACATCTTTATTCTAAAAGGAGGTGGCACGCGTTGCTTTCTCTCAACCGCAGAACCTTTAAAGAGGTCGCCTTCGATCAATTTAACAATTTGCTCATGCTTGCGATATGCTTCGCAACCCTATACCCCATCTGGTATGTGCTCGTGAATTCCTTGAATGACGGCAACGACGCCATGCGGGGCGGCATTTACTGGTGGCCTCGCGTGTTCAGCTTTGACAGCTATTTGGCCGTATTCGCCAACGACGGCATTATGCTGGCAATGGGCGTCACCGTAGCCAAGACGCTCGTCGGCACCGTGGTTCACGTACTCTTTACCGCCATGGTGGCGTACGCTTTCTCGCGCAGAGAGCTGATCGGTCGCCCTATTTATATGTTCCTCGGTACCGTGACTTTGTTTTTCAGCGGGGGGCTCATCCCGCATTACCTGCTGATCCGCGATCTCGGCATGCTCGACAGCTTCTGGGTGTACATCATTCCGGCAATGTTCAGCTTCTTTGATCTCATCATTTTCCTTTCATTTTTCCGGGAAATTCCCGATGCGCTGGAGGAGGCCGCCAAGATCGATGGCGCCAACGATTTCAAAATCTTTTACCAAATCATCCTGCCGGTCTCCATGCCCGTTATTGCCACGATCGCGCTTTTCCACGGCGTTTATCAATGGAATGATTATTTTACAGGCATGATCTATATCAACAATAGCGATCTTCAGCCGATCCAAACGTATCTGTACCGGGTCGTGGCGCAGTCCAGCTCCAACCAGATGGCGGCGGCGGCGACCGGCAGCATTGCGAAGACCGTTTCTTCCCAGTCTATTAAGCTGGCGACGATGGTTGTAACCACTTTACCTATTGTCATCGTCTATCCGTTTTTGCAGAAGTATTTTGTGAAAGGTTTCATGATTGGCTCGATCAAAGGTTAACAGCAAACTTAATCACAGTGTGCAAGCTGTACCGTTCAAACATTAACGAGAAAAGCTGGAGCTAATTTCGACCCGGACTCTGCGCTGGGCCTGTTTAGATGGAAAATCTCCCTCTAATACAGCATGAATATAGATTTTTTATCGAAAATCATCAAATTAAAGGTAGAATTTCCCTCTAAATCATTAATTTTTCTCAAAACTGTAAAATTAGAGGGAGGTTTTCCCGCTAAATTAGAATACAAGCATCGGCTACCGCCAAGGCCGCACCGCACCGGTGAGTATCTCCGTCATAGACAGGGATTAAACATATCATTATGATGCAGAAAAGGGGAAAATGTACATGAGAATGAGTAAGCCGCGCAAAACGTTGACCACATTGCTTGCTTTGATTACCGCTGTATCCATTACCGCATGTTCCACGGATAAAGGCACAAGCAGCACCGGCAGTCCGGAGCCGACGAAAGCAACGGAAACTGCAGCAGCGTCGTCATCAGTGCCTGCGACGGTGAATGCGAATGAGCCGGGCTGGAAATCCGACACGAAGCCGATCACTTTCGACTGGTACCTGAACTTCTCCTGGTTCCCGAACAAGTGGGGTGTGGATCCTACATCCCAATACATCACGAAGAAAACGGGCGTGAACGTCAATTTCATCGTGCCCGCCGGCAACGAGAATGAGAAGCTGAACACAATGATCGCCTCCGGCAAGCTGCCTGATTTCATTACGCTCGGCTGGTGGGAAGATGCCGCAAAGAAAATGATCGAAGGCAAGATGGTGCTTCCGCTTAATGAGCTTGCAAAGCAGTATGATCCTTATTTCTTTAAAGTGGCCGACCCTGCCAAAACTTCCTGGTACACGCAAAAAGACGGCAACTTCTACGGTTACCCGAACGCTTCATCCTCGCCGCAGGATTATAAAAAGTACGGGGAAAACTTTGTATCCAACCAAACGTTCCTGGTGCGCAAGGATATGTATGAAGCCATCGGTAAGCCGGATATGAGAACTCAGGAAGGGTTCCTGAACGCGCTGAAAGCAGCCAAAGAGAAGTTCCCTGACGTGAACGGACAACCGCTCATTCCACTTGGTTTGCACGATTTTAATGATAATGGAAACTATTCGTTCCTCGATGCAGCACAGAACTCGTCGATGCTGGCGAACTTCCTGGCCATCCCTTACGAAAAAGACGGCAAGCTCTACGACCGCTCCACCGATCCGGAATTAGTAAGCTGGCTCAAAACGTTCCGCAAAGCCAATGAGATGGGCCTCCTGGCCAAAGATATCTTTATCGACAAACGTCCGCAAATGGAAGAAAAAATCGCGCAAGGCCGCTATTTCGCAATGCTGTATCAACGTTCCGATTTGGCTAACCAAAATATTTCCTTATATCAAAAAGATCCGAACAAAGTGTATATCGCCGTAGACGGTCCGGCTAATGCCAAGAAAGATGCGCCGACGCTCGCAGGCCCCGGCATTTCAGGCTGGACGGTGACACTCATTTCCAAAGACGTGAAGGACAAAGCAAGAGCGATTAAATTCCTGAGCTATCTGATCAGTGAGGAAGGCAACAAAGACTTGTTCCTTGGTGAAAAAGGCGTCAGCTACGATAACATAGGCGGCAAAGACCAATTCAAGCCGGAAGTGCTCGAGCTGCTCAACAAAGACCGTTCCGCATTCGATAAAAAGTACGGTTCCTCCTTCACTTTCTGGATGCTGATGGACACGAACATGAATCTGCAGTGGGCGCCTCCGAGCGTGGAGCCGATCAAGCAGCCTGAAGAATGGACCAAAGGCAAGACGAAGAGCTTCTCGCAATACGATAACATCATGCCGACAGGTACGTCGGAAGAAGGCATTGCCAATGATAAAATCGCCAAAGCCTGGGGCAAAGCGCTGCCGAAGCTGCTGCTGGCCAAAACGGACGCCGAGTTCGATCAGGTGTATGAGAAATATCAAAATGACCGCAAAGCAGCAGGACTGGATAAGGTTCAGGCCTATCAACAGCGGGAATTCGAAGCGAACAGCAAGAAGATTGCCGAGTTCTCGAAGTAGCCGCATACCAAAGCCCGAGAGCCCGAAGTATTTCGGGTTTTCGGGTTTTTCTCCGCAAGGTTCCAAATATTTTTCCACGTCCGGAACTAGATGTATTAATATGAGAAGACAAGAGACGAAGGACTGGATGTGAGGCCATGGGCAATCTATTTCGCAAATGGAAGATGCGGCTCATACAGCTGACTGGGCGTATTTCCATACAAGTGAAGCTGATCGGCGCTTATATTTTCATTATTTTAATTCCGATTATTTTGTTCTCATGGTATTTGTTTAACGAGTTTTATCAGAACACGATTGAAGGCACGGTGAAAAAGAATCAATATGCGTTGGAGAGCGAGAAGGCCGGTATTATCAATCATATTGAGGTTATGGGGCGAACGGCAGAACTTTCAGAAACGGATAAGGAGGTACGCAATTATTTGCGCATGACCCGGGAGTGGGAGGCTCCGGAGCTCGTCGAATTCAACACGAATACCTTCTATAATCTGCAGCGCCTCCAGCTTAGCAATCCCAATATTGCCAACTTGCGCATCTATACGAATAATCCAAACACGAAGGAGATCTGGCCAATTCTTTTTAAGGATAGTCGGATTGCTAACAGAGCTTGGTATAACGATGTGCTGGACAGCAACGGAATTTTCAGGTGGGAAATATTGCAGAATGAGAAAGATATCATGAATCGCTACGGCCCCGACAGTGAGGCCATGTCGACTTATGTATCCCTGTTCAAGAAAATTAATTACCCGAATCAAACACACGTCATTCTCGAAGTCGATATGCTGATCGACAAGTTTTTTCAAAAAGTATTCAGTCCGATTCAGGACGAACAGTCTCACATGCTGGTTGTCGATAGAACAGGACGGATTTTTACCGATACGAGCAGTCCTTTTTTTAAAACGATAAATATGGAGCAGCTTCGCGAGGCGTGGAGCGCCCATCCGCATCAGGCGGGTTCGAACTTCACCTTTCAGGTCGGAGACACGCCTTACCTGATCCTGTCCACGCCGATTGATCATTTGGAAGCCCACTTGCTGAATGTCGTATCATTGGAAGAGCCGGTAACTCAGATCCAGCAAACACGCAATCTATTCATCGCCGCAGCTGTCGTCCTCATCGCGCTGTTGTCGGTCATTACTTACTTCCTGCAATCATTGATCTTGAAAAAGCTGCACATTCTCCGGGACTCGATGAAAAAAGTGCGCCGGGGCGACCTGAACGTGCAGATCGATATGGACGCAGGCGGCGAGGTGGGCGAGCTGGCTCACCATTTCCGGCAAATGCTGAAGAAGATGAACGAGCTGATCGTCGAAGCCGTGAACAAGCAGGCCGCCACGAAGGAAGCCGAGCTGAACTCGCTCAAAAATCAGATCGATGCCCATTTTCTCTATAACACGCTCGAGAATTTGAAAATGCTGGCCGAAGTCGAGGCGCAGTACACGATCTCCGATGCGTTAACCTCTCTCGGCGCGCTGATGCGCTACAGCCTGAAGTGGTCGAGCGATCATGTCCGGCTGCGGGACGAAATCCAGCATATCCAGAACTACATCGCTATCATGAATATCCGTTATGATGACAAGTTGAAGTTGAAGCTGGACATTCCGGAAGGCTATCAGGAACAGGAAGTGCTGAAAATGTCGCTCCAGCCTCTCGTCGAGAATGCCGTTAAGCATGGCATGAACACGGATCGGGCTAGACGCGAAGGGATTGTGATTCTGATTCGCGCCAGTAAGAAGGACGATACGATGCTGATCGAAGTGGCGGATGACGGAGCGGGTATGTCGCCGGAGAAACTTGATGAGCTGCATGAGAAAATCAGCATGGAGGATGCTCTTTTTTACAAGAAGTACTGGCACAAGTATAAAGGGGAAAATGAAGGGAACGGCATCGGACTGCGCAATGTGACGCAGCGAATCAAGATGTATTATGGGAATGAATATGGCATTCGCGTCGAAAGTGCGGAAGGCGCTTACACCCAAGTGAGGATGAAGCTGCCTTATCTAATATTATCCGGAGGGCTGCCTGCTGATGAGAAAAATGCTTATCGTTGATGATGAGAAAAATATCCGCCTCGGCCTGAAAGCGATGATCGCCCGCGAGTTTCCGGACACGTATGCGTTCGAATTCGCCGGCGATGGGGAAGAGGCTTTGGCGCTGCTGGCGAGTGCGGGAATAGACATTGTGATTACGGATATCCGCATGCCGGTCATGGACGGTATTACGCTGATTCACCGGATCCAGGAATTGGTTCCGAAACCTGCGGTGCTGATTCTCAGCGGGCACGATGATTTCCACTTTGCGAAGGAAGCGATCCGCTGCGAGGTGAAGGAATACCTGCTCAAGCCGATCGTCCGCGACGAGCTGTCCCGCACCTTGCTACGGCTGGAGAAGGAGCTTAAGCAGAAGGAGCAGATCCAGGAGCAGTTAAGCAGCTCCATGCAGCAGCGGGTCGCTTTTCAAGAAAGCCAGCTCAGCTATTTGCTGAGATCTTCGCACTTGCCGGAAGCCGACTTGCGGAGCAAGCTGCAGGGCATCGAGATGCAATGGCTGGATGAGGGTTTCCAGATCGGCGTCCTTCAATATAGAGGGACGGTTCAGGAAATGGGTCACGCTGAATTCCTGGCACGCATTCACGCGGAGATCGGGAACGCTCCGGAATGGTGCCGAACGAGGCGCGCGCACGTCTGGGATAAAGAGAATCAGCTCGTGCTTATCGCCGAGCATGGGGAGCTTTTTCAGCACTTGGCCGAGCGAATCTCGGGGCCGGGGTATTTTACGTACAGTATGGGCTTAAGTGCTCCGGCACGCGGGGTGACCCGTCTGCAGGAGGCTTATCAAGAGGCGCAGCAGGCGCTGAAATATACGTTTTTGCTGTCAGTTCCCGGTGTGGTGCGATTCGAGGGCATCAGCCAGAAGAGCCGAAGCTTTGCCCCTCCGACGGAAACGATCAAGAAAATCGCCAATATGCTCGGCACCGACCGCGACAAGGAAATGACGGCGCTGCTCATGGAGGTGCTCGATATCAAGACGGTTACCCGGTTCGATATCTCTTATCTGGAAGCCGTCAGCCGGGCTTTCAACGAGCATGTTTTCGATAAAGTTTTTCATGTGTACGGCGGCGAGTCCGTAGAAATTCTTCGGCTGTTCAAGAAGGTCGGGGATATCTCGAACTTTAATTATTTTCACGATTACTTCCATAGCGTCGAAGGGTTGCTGCACCGGCTTAACGATTATGTGCGCAGCATGAAGACGTTCCACATCGACCATAAAGAGATGAAGAAAGCCGTGCAGTATATGCAGGAGAACTATCGGAAGGATCTCAACATGGCGATCGTATCGAACCATGTATCCTTGAACTATTCGTACTTCAGCCAGGCTTTCAAGGAATACACCGGTGAAAGCTTCGTCAACTATTTGAAAAAGCTGCGCATCGACCGGGCGCGCGAGCTTCTCGCCACGACAGACTATAAGGTATATGAAATTAGTAAAATGGCCGGCTTCGAGAATACGAAGCATTTCAGCCGCGTTTTCAAGGAAATGGAAGGCGTCAGCCCGCAGGAATACCGCGATCAGCGGCATGTGATGGGGTGATCGGTGCCCCGTTAAAATAGACGGCTCTGCAACGCATTCGATATGCGATGCAGAGCCGTCTTGTTATGCGTGTCCTCGAATGGCAACGACTGAGGAAGGATTTCCGCCGCTAGGATGCTGTACGGATACGAACAACGACTGTTCGTTCGGAACGAATGCGGGGCCAGCGAAGGCGGCACCGGCCGGGGCTGATGCGAATTGGGTGACCGAGGGGGCGGAACTGCCTGATTCCGCTGCGATCACATACAACCCGTTGTTGCCGAACGATTGGTATGTTCCCGCATGCAGGTTGTCGGGGGCGATGTCCGTAGCTACCCACAGCCGGCCGGTGCGGTCGAAGGTAAGATCTCTCGGCGAGCTGAAGCCGCTTTGACGACCGCCTGTCACGACAATATCTAGCTCGAAACGATCACCGGCTGCGCCGTTCAGTTCTTCTATGTGAACGACTTTGCCGTGTACGTTGCCCTGCGCTTCATTATTAATGAATGAGATATATAACGCATCATCGGCAGATCCAAGGGTGAAGTCACCTTGGCGGTCGAGAGGCGTTCCCCCAAGAATGAGAGCGGCTTCCGTCGCATAGACGTATACATCGGCTTCCTCCTTCAGCAGCGAGAGCAGTTGATCCTGACTGTAGCGGGTGAAGCGGGGGAGGACGAAGTCGGGACGCTTCAATTCTTTGCGTATGGCTTCCACATGAAGAGGAATCCAAGTCCCGCTTGATAACTGTGCCGCGTACAAGGTGCCTTCAGTAAGCAGCTCGGCGTTGTCTCGTCCTTTCGCTGGTTCGTAGTTGCCGCGACTGACGAATTTAAAAAGACATCCGCCGTCCGAATCCCCCATATAGACGACTAGTTGGCCGGTATCAGCAAGCTTCATTACCGTACCCGCATGATGAAAACGGCCGAGCGCCGTATGCTTACGGGGCTTAAAACCGGCATCGAACGGGTCGATTTCGGTCATCCATCCGTAGTGTGTAGAATCAAGGCCAGCGTACCGGCTAGATTGATCGTACGCACCTTCACCGCTGAGCGCGGTTCCCCATAATGTCGCAGTCACAGCGCGGTTTGCCAAAGTCCCTTGAACCCGAGTTGCGTTATGTACGGATTGCGCGCCTTTGGCCGGTCCTGTCAGTTCGACCGGGTCCAATCCGGTCACCCTGCGCGTATAGGCGGAGTCTTTTTCCAGCTTCCAACGGCCATCCGAATCGCGGTATACTTCCAGCACCGATAAGCCTTGACCGGTAAGCAGATTGCGAATTTGTTGTGCAGAATAGCCGCCATACTGCCCCTCTTGTGCCAGCATGGCGTGAGAAGAATCGTGAGAGACGGTGAGCAGACCGTGAACGGACGAGCCATCGATTGGAAAATAGTGCGCCCCTGCGTTTTCATAGCCGAGCGTATCGCCTCTGGAATTGATGATGTCACCGTAGGAGGCAATCACGTCGAAAGTAAAACCGGATGAGACGTTCAGCTTGTCGTTCGAGGGAAGCTTGTCTATGCTGGCTAAGCTCGAAAGTACAGAGGTTTGTTTGGTAAAAAAGGGCTCGGCTGCGTTCGCAGTTCCATGGCCGACCAACAGCTGAAGACCGGATGAAGCAGTGACGACAGTTGCAGCGCTTGTTCCTAAGTACCCCAGAAAAGCTCGTCTGGAAATCGCTTTCTTCGAATCCATGATTGTCCTCCTAAAATTTTTATTTTATTCAGCGATGTTACTACTTGTATCTTTATTGATACATAATGTATCATTTAGCGTATGGATATGCTTGGATTATTGTGATCTGCCCTCATTTTAATATAATTTCGTGAAATTTAATAGGTGAAATTTGCAAAGGAGTGAAAAGCCTGAAAGCGCTATCAGTTCTGCCGGGTGATGAGTCGTTTCTTTATCGGGTGTACGCATCGACAAGGGAGGATGAGCTGAAGGTTTGGGGCTGGGAGAACCAGACTGCCGAGGCATTTTTGCACATGCAGTTTCGCTTGCAGCAGCATGCGTACCGTCTGCGATACCCCGATACGGAGCATCGGATATTATGGCTTGAAGGCAATCTTATCGGTCAATATCGGCTAAATCGGGGGACGGAGGAGATAACCGTTGTGGATATCTCGCTTTTGCCTGACTGGAGAAACGCCGGCATCGGAACCTCTTTATTTCGTCAATGGCAAGTTGAGGCTGAGCGAACCGGTAAGGGGATCCGTCTTCAAGTGCAGCAGGACAGCCGTGCTCGTAAGCTCTATGAACGTCTTGGATTTGTATCTGTTAGAGAAGACGGCGTTTATGTAGAAATGACGTGGAGAGCCGATGTCGGAGCGGATTGCGACGGTTTAACGAGAATGAATACTGGAGGTCATGAAGGATGTCAAATCCATATGTAGGGGAAATTCGCATGTTCGCAGGAAATTTCGCTCCGCAGGGGTGGGCCTTTTGCCATGGACAGCTCCTTGCTATCGCTGAAAATGATGCACTGTTTAGTTTAATCGGAACCACATATGGGGGTAACGGTCAAACGACTTTTGCCCTCCCTGACCTGCGGGGCCGGGTACCGGTCCATATGGGGAGGTCCCCCCATAGCGGAAATACATACACGTTAGGACAAGAAGGCGGAGTCGAGACTGTGACGCTGATCCTGCAGCAAATGCCTGCACATTCGCATCCGGTCCGGGCACATTCCGAAAACGGCATGGGCGGTAATCCGAAGGATGGCGTATGGGCATCGTCCTCCTTGCAGCCATACTCGACGGATACTCCCGATGGGGCCATGAATGCACAGGCAATAACGTCTACAGGAGGCAATCAACCCCACGACAATATGATGCCGTACGTTTGCGTCAGCTATATTATTTCACTTTACGGTATTTTACCTAGCCCAAATTAAGGGGGAGACGATGTATGGCAAATCCGTTTCTTGGCGAAATTCGCTTGTTTAGTTTGGGTTACGCACCGAAAGGATGGGCTCAATGTAATGGCCAGCTGCTGCCTATTAATCAGAATCAGGCGCTTTTTTCTCTGTTAGGCACTACTTATGGAGGGGATGGCAGAACGACGTTCGCGCTGCCTGATCTCAGGGGAAGGGTTCCCGTACATGCGGGTCCGGGTATCACTTTGGGGGAAGTCGGGGGCGAAGAAGCGCATACGTTGTTGGAAAGCGAGATGCCCAGCCATACCCATCTTGCCCGCGCTACAACGAAGGAGGCCGATTCAGATGATCCTAATAACGTGTATTGGGCCTCTTTAACAGTATCAGGTTACAGTTATAATCCGCCAAATGTAACAATGAGCCCTCAGGCTTTGGCGGTAGCTGGTGGATCTCGGCCTCATGAGAATCGGCAGCCCTATACCGTAGTCAATTATTGCATTGCGCTTCTTGGAATATTTCCATCCCCAAATTAGGAGGTGTAAAGAATGTCAGAACCGTTTGTTGGAGAAATTCGTCTGTTTGCGGGTAATTTTGCGCCAAATGGATGGGCATTTTGTAATGGACAATTACTTCCCATTTCGCAAAACACGGCGTTGTTTTCGCTTCTGGGCACATTTTACGGAGGAAACGGTAAAACCAACTTTGCGCTGCCTAACCTGCAGGGATCCGTAGCCGTGGGAGCTGGGCAAGGGGAAGGTTTGACTGAACGGTTTGTAGGGGAAAGCGGCGGCAGCTCAAGTATCACACTGTTAATGTCCGAGTTGCCTATGCATTCCCACACGCCTCGGGCCAAAACTGCTTCATCGCATGAGAGCCCGGAGGGGGCAGTTTGGTCGAAGACAGCGGGCCGTCGAGGCACGCCGGCATATGCCTCAGTCCCCGGGTGGCCTGAGGTAACGATGAACATGAATGCAGTTGGAATAGCAGGCGGTAATCTACCGCATAACAATAAGCAGCCTTATCTCGGCTTAAATTACATCATTGCTTTGGAAGGTATTTTTCCACCAAGAAGCTAGGGCATCCGAGTTGTTTGAAAACTATTGGAATGTAGGTGGAATTATGGAAGCGGATGTCCTGGCTCAAGGGCGAATCAGCCCCTTGCGGTGGTTGTTGAAAGCCATGTTATTTCTGTTTGTTGTCATCACCGTATTCTGGTTCGCAGCGAATGTGGCGCGAGCTGCAACGTACACCGTAAATACGACGACCTCGGACACGAATGATGCGAATCCCGGTGACGGGTCTTGCGATGATATTTCCGGACGCTGTTCCCTGCGGGCGGCAATCATGGAAGCGAATGCGGCTTCGGGCTTGACTACTATTATCGTGCCTCCTGGTACTTATACATTATCAAGGGGGAGCGCTCTTTCGATAACGGGCAATGTGACGATTATTGGTTCCGGTGGCAATCCGAACGGTGACCCTAAGTTGACTATCATACAATCAGGGACTTCAGCCGGGTCTGGTGCGAGTCGTGTATTCGATATTAATCCGAATTTGGATAAGGATTTGAATGTGACGATTCAGTCCGTATGGATTCGTTACGGGAAAGCATCGGGCGGTTATGGCGGCGGAGGAATCGCTGCGGATGCGGGAACGAATGCGGCTGTTAACAATACGATACTGATCGATAATTGCTACATAAGCGAAAATACTTCATCTTCAGCGAGTGATGGAGGGGGTGGGCTCAATCTTACAGCAGGAAAATCAAACGGCCTATTGAAAGTGACCCGTACGACAGTGACCAATAACACTGCGATAGTAGGATATGGCGGGGGCATTTACGTCCAATCCTTCGGACCTTTCCAATTAGATGCTTCTACTATTGAGAACAATACATCGACAGCGAGAGGAGGCGGAGGTCTCTTTTTTGGTGGTATCGGCGGAAGCGCCATTACAAACAGTACAATAAATCTGAATACAGCGCCTTCAACTTCATATGGTTACGGAGGCGGCATATATACTGCCGGAGCATTAACCATGAGTAATACCACGATCAACGGTAATATCGCCAATCGTAATGGCGGAGGGATATATATAGAAACGACATTAGCCTCGCTTTTCAGCAACGATACGATCAACGCCAATGAGTCTAATTCTGGCAATGGCGGGGGGATTTACATTTCAAATGCTGGAAATGTCGAGCTGAATAACAATATCGTAGCAGGAAACATCGGGAGCGGAGGGGCAGCAGGCGACATTTCAGGCAATCCGTTGAACGCCTCCAGCACGAGTAATTTGATCGGAACCGGCGGAGCAGGCGGCTTGACGAACGGAGTGAATGACAACCAGATCGGAGTGACTAATTTGCTTCTAGGCCCTCTTGCGAATAATGGGGGAACGACCAAAACGCAGGCGCTGCTGCCGGGTAGTCCAGCTTTAGATGCCGGAAAAAATGAAAGCGCTCCTGCTTCCGGACTTGACCAGCGCGGATTTGCCAGAAAAGCTCATGCAGCAGGGGCCGGCTCAGCGCAGATTATCGACATCGGGGCATTTGAAGCGAATCCGACGATTCAGACGATTGCCGACCAAACAATGAATGGCGGCGAGACGCTGCAAGTACCATTTTATGTGGGAGATGTATCAATTGGCGCAGTTACGACTACAGCTGCTTCAGGTAATTTAACATTGCTGCCTGTGTCGGGATTGAATGTTTCAGGTACAGGCGCCAGTCGTACGCTTAGCGTTACGCCGGCTCCGGGACAACAAGGAACGACTCCGGTTACGATAACGGCATTGTCTTCCGTAACCGGTCAATCGGTGACTGTGACGTTTAATCTCACGGTTATTGGTAGCAGTACGATTAGCCCGACAACGGG
This sequence comes from Paenibacillus sedimenti, assembly GCF_014534655.1. Lineage (GTDB taxonomy): Bacteria > Bacillota > Bacilli > Paenibacillales > NBRC-103111 > Paenibacillus_E > Paenibacillus_E sedimenti. The sequence goes on along the minus strand of NZ_JACVVD010000006.1, from coordinate 36,888 downwards.
CAATTTCGATAAGAAATTGTCGGCACAGGCGGATGTGATCACCACGATGACGCTGAACGGAAATACACTCAGCGGCATCGCCAACGGCGCAACGGGACTAGTTTTGGGTGCTGATTATACCGTATCGGGGAACACCGTAACGATTAAAAAGGAATACTTGGCCAGCCAGTCGATCGGAACGACAGTGCTGACGTTCAGCTTCAGCGCGGGGGCCATACAGACAATAACGATTACCGTTAGTGACTCAACGTCGCAGAACAGCACGATTAGCCCGACAACAGGCAGTTTTGAAAAGAAATTATCGGCGCAGTCGGATGTGATCATAACGATGACGCTGAACGGAAATACACTCAGCAGCATCGCCAACGGCGCAACGGTGTTAGTTCAGGGCACAGATTACACCGTATCTGGCAACACGGTCACGATTAAAAAAGAATACCTGTCCACCCAGCCTGTGGGAACGATAGTGCTGACGTTTAGCTTCAGCGCGGGATCCACGCAAACACTGACGATTACCGTAAGCGACACAACGCCGCAGAACAGCACGATTAGCCCAACAACGAGCAACTTTGACAAGTCTGCTCAGGTAGATGTGTCCACCACGATGACGTTGAATGGAAATACGCTCAGTAGTATCACTAACGGCGCAGCGACACTAGCTTTGGGCACAGACTATACAGTCTCGGGCAATAGAGTCGCGATTAAGAAGGAATACTTGGCGAGTCAATCGGTGGGAACGACAGTGCTAACGTTCAATTTTAGCGCGGGAGCCACACAGACACTGACGATTACCGTAAGCGACACAACGCCGCAGAACAGTACGATCAGCCCGATAACGGGTAGCTTCGACAAAAAGGTGACAGCGCAAGCGGATGTGATCGCCACGATGACGCTGAACGGCAATACGCTTAGCGGTATTGCTAACGGCGCAGCGGCACTGGCTTTGGGCACGGACTATACAGTCTCGGGCAATACAGTCGCGATTAAGAAGGAATACTTGGCGAGTCAATCGGTGGGAACGACAGTGCTGACGTTCAATTTTAGCGCGGGAGCCACGCAGACGCTAACGATTACTATAAGCGACACAACGCCGCAGAACAGTACGATCAGCCCGACAACGGGCAGCTTTGACAAGAAGGCGTCTGCACAGGCGGATGTGACTACCACGATGACGCTGAACGGTAATACGCTTAGCAGTATTGCCAACGGCGCAGCGGCACTGGCATTGGGCAAGGACTATACCGTATCGGGTAACACGGTCACTATTAAGAAGGAATATCTGGCGAGTCAAGCAGAGGGAACGACAGTGCTGACGTTCACCTTCAGCGCTGGTGCCACGCAGACACTGACGATAACAGTAAGCGATATAACGTCGCAGAACAGCACGATCAGTCCAACAACGGGCGACTTTGACAAGTCTGCGCAGGCTGATGTGATCACCACAATGACGCTGAACGGAAATACGCTTAGTAGTATTGCTAACGGCACAATGCCACTTGTCTCTGGCACCGACTATACTGTAGCGGGCCTCACGGTAACGATTAAGAAGGAATACCTGACCACCCAGCCTGTGGGGACGACGCAGCTGACGTTCAACTTCAGCGCAGGAGCTACGCAGACGCTGACGATTACCATAAGTGATACAACGCCGCAGAACAGTACGATTAACCCGACAACGGGTAACTTTAACAAGTCTGCACAGTTGGATTTGATTATCACGATGACGCTGAATGGAAACACGCTCAGCAGCATCGCCAATGGCATAACTGCACTGGTGGCGGACACCGACTATACCGTAACGGGTAACATGGTAACGATAAAGAAGGAATACCTAGCCACCCAGCCGGTAGGAACGACGCAACTAACGTTCAACTTCAGCGCGGGAGCTACGCAGACGTTTACGATTACTGTGAGCGACGGACTCCCCGCTCCTAAGCTACAAGCCTCCGTCGGGGACAGCCAGGTTACATTATCATGGGACAGCGTGACAGGAGCTACCTACTACGCGATTTATCAGGGATTGGCCCCACGCACTTACAACATAGATCCGATAGCGACAGTTACCGGAACAACCTATAATGTAACGAATTTGACCAATGGAACTACTTATTACTTCGCGGTCATCGCAAGCAATGCATTGGGAATCAGTCAGTATTCTAAAGAAGCCGTGGGAATTCCACGAGCTTCGGATAGTGATCCACCACCTTCATCGGGTAGCGGTTCATCCCTTTCCAGCAACACGGCTTTGAAAATTATTAAGTTCATAGCTGTCGGTAAGGAGCTTACAATATCACCTACCGGAGTAGCTGATACCAATGCAGAACAGATAGAGGTTCAAGCCGAGCCTGAGGATTCGGGTAGTGTCGTTTCTTTGACCGTACAAGGTAAAGCACTGCTGAACTTTAAACAGGTCCCTCTCTCCGAAGGGGAAAATACGGTCATCATTTCGGTCAAAGCGCCGGATGGTTCTGCGAAATCTTACACCTACACCATTCGTCGCACAGTCGCACCGAAACCGCCAGCTTGTACTTTTAAGGATATCAGAGGACACTGGGCGGAAACCATCATCTGTAAGGCAGCATCGGAAGGCATTGTGCAAGGGGTCTCAGCGTTTAGCTTCCATCCTGATGTAGCGGTAACGAGAGCCGAATTTGTTACGATGCTGATTCGTTCTATGCAAGGGTTAAGCACAGCAACAACAGCCCATTCTTTTACGGATCAGGCAGATATCCCGAATTGGGCGCAACAAGCGATTCACTATGCAGTCACGCATGGAATTGTCGATGGCTACCCGGACGGCACCTTCCGACCTCAAAATACGCTGAGTCGAATGGAAGTGGCTGCCTTGATAGCCAGGGCTTTGAAACTGAAAATCGAAGCGACCGGCAGCACCGCCTTTTCTGATGACTTCGATATTCCGGCATGGGCTAAACCGTACGTGCAAGCGGATGTTCAACAAGGTCTACTTCAGGGCAGGGATAATAACCGGTTTATGCCAAATGAAAACACGACCCGGGCAGAAGCGGCAACCATCATTTTAAGTGTGAAAAAAGCTATACGCCAGTAATCGCAAAGAGAACCCTTGATTTTCGAGGGTTCTCTTTGTTTTCAAGGGCCGCCTTCGAGAGTACTCGCGCGATTTTAACACGGAAAAACCGTCTTAATGTCCCTGCTGCATCATGCACGAACCAGTTAACACGGAAAAACAGCCTTAAAATCGCCGAAACACCTAGTCCCGGCCGGATAAGCCGGAAAAAACGTGTTAAAGTAACCCTACCCTCCAAGAAACCTGCAAATCTGTGGTATCATTAACCTGGAAATCATCTACAGGCTGCTTCAGGAGCGTGAAAGGCAGGAGATAACAATCATGTTACGCCGTTTTTTTTCGTACTATCGTCCTTACAAGCACTTATTTATATTGGACTTTACCTGTGCGGTTGTGGCGGGGTTGCTGGAATTGGGCTTTCCGCTTGCTGTCAATCAGGTCGTCGATAAATTGCTTCCGGCAGGCAACTGGACATGGATTTTATGGGCATGCGTCGGACTGCTGGCTGTCTATGGCTTGAATACGGTCCTGAATTTTGTTGTTACCTATTGGGGACACAAGCTGGGAATTAATATTGAAACGGATATGCGGAAAAAGATGTTCGACCATCTGCAGAAGCTCTCGTTCCGGTTCTACGATAACAACAAAACGGGGCAATTGATGTCGCGGATGTCCAATGATCTACTTGAGATCGGCGAGGTCGCGCATCATGGTCCCGAGGACCTGTTCATCGCCGTTATGACCTTGATAGGCGCGTTCACGCTTATGCTGTTCATCAATGTGAAGCTGGCTCTGCTGACGTTCCTCATCGTACCGTTTCTGCTATGGATTGCCATCTATTTCAATCAGAAAATGACGAAGACCTTCCGCCGCATGATGGCCGATCTGGCCGATATTAATGCCAGGGTGGAAGACAACATCGGAGGGATTCGTGTTGTTCAGGCATTCGCGAACGAAGCCTATGAGAAGAAGCTGTTCGCCGAAAACAACGGACGCTTCCGGCTGACGAAGCTGCTTTCCTACAAAATTATGGCTTGGAACGTATCGCTGAGTTACATCCTGATGCGTCTGGTAACCGTATTCGTCCTGATTTGTGGAACATGGTTTGTCATCCAAAATGAAATTACATACGGGCAGTTCATCGCGTTTGTGCTGCTCACGAACGTATTCTTAACCCCCATACAGAAAATTAATACCGTCATTGAAAGTTATCCCAAAGGGATCGCCGGCTTCAAACGGTATATTGAAGTGATCGACACGGAACCGGAGGTGACTGACGCCCCTGATGCCATAACCGTCAATAAGCTCGCCGGCGAGATTCGCTTCCAGGATGTCTCGTTCGGCTATAGTGACGATGAAGGGGCAAGGGTGCTCAACGGCATCTCCCTTGCCATCCATGCCGGCGAGACCGTCGCCTTCGTCGGCCCGTCCGGTGCAGGGAAGACGACGATCTGCAGCCTGCTGCCGCGATTCTACGATGTGAGCGCCGGCAGCATTACCATCGACGGCATTGATATCCGCCGCATCCAGCTGGAGTCGCTGCGCCGGCAGATCGGCATCGTGCAGCAGGATGTGTTCCTCTTCGCCGGCACGATGCGGGAGAACATCGCGTACGGCAAGCTCGGCGCGACGGAAGCGGAGATCTGGGAAGCCGCTCGGCGGGCGCGGCTTACAGCATTCATCCAGTCGCAGCCGCTAGGACTGGATACGATCATCGGCGAGCGCGGCGTGAAGCTCTCCGGCGGGCAGAAGCAGCGCCTCGCCATTGCGCGCATGTTTCTCAAGAACCCGCCGATCCTCATACTAGATGAGGCGACGTCGGCGCTCGACACCGAGACCGAAGCCGCGATTCAGCAATCGCTGGCCGAGTTGTCGCAGGGGCGCACGACGCTCGTCATCGCGCACCGGCTGGCGACGATCAAGAACGCCGACCGCATCGTCGTCGTGACGGAACAAGGCATCACCGAGCAGGGCGGGCACGATGAGCTCTTGGCCGTGGGAGGCGTATACAGCCGCCTGCACCAAGCGCAGTTCCGCTCCTAACCTTGCAACAGAAAGATGGCGCCAACTAGCCTGTGATTTGCAGGCAGCCATCTTCTTTTTGTTTCCAATAATTGGATAGAACTTCCAGAAGAATCATGTTAAACTATGAAAATAGTTTTCTACCGACGGTAAATAAGAGATCGGGGTGGCCGTGCTTGAAGTCGATGTGGAAGTGGATTTTACTCGGATTATTTACGCTTGTCTGTATCTTCTTATTAAGTAACATACGCAATATGTTCATGTCCGTGCAGCCGGATCAGATGCGTGTCACCTTGGAGCCGAATATGAGCCTGCAGATGCTGACGAGTAAGCTGCCGGGCAGTCAGGTGTTGGATGAGAAAGCAGGCTTGCTTTCCGTACCCTATGGGAAAGCCGCGGAATATATCGGGACCGCATCGACGATCCTGGGCGTGTTTCGAGCGACAACAGTTCCACTCGAGCACCCCGTCATTTCTTGGCGATATTACGCCTTCCATGCATTAGACCAGGCTCGCGGTTTCCTCCATGGAGACTTCGGTAAATTCCGCACGACGAATAAGAAGGAGACGCCGGTTGTTAAGGAACTCCCGAAGATGATGCTGCGCACTTTGACATACTTCATTCCTGGGCTGCTGCTGGCAATCCTGTTAAGTTTGCTGCTTGCGCTGGCGGCATCGATATGGCGCCGAATCGGTAAAATCATCGATGGCGTTCACGTGCTGCTCGTTGGCTTGCCTGACTTTTTCCTCATCGTCCTCATTCAATTGGGGGCAATTTATGCAACAAGAGCTCTCGGTCACTATGTCTTGCTCGTCGTTCAAGTCGGGGATAGAACCCCGTTCCTGATCCCGTTTCTCACCATTGCACTTATTCCGTCGGTTGCAATTTACGGCACGCTGCGCATTGCGATAGCTCGCGAGATGAGTCAAGACTATGTCGTTACCGCAGTGGCCAAAGGGTTAACTCGCCGCGAAGTGCTGGTGTCCCATGTACTGCGCAACGTGCTGGAGGATTTGCTGACGATTCTGCCGAAGGCAACAACGCTGGCGCTTGCCAGCATGGCTGTCGCTGAAGCCATCTGCGGCATCTTCGGCTTAGGCGGCTTTATTATCTCACCGGTTGTGCAGAGTTTCTCCTCGATGTCGGTCATTTGTATGGCGCTCGCACTGATCGCCATGGCATTTCAAGGATTCTATGCGCTGCTGCGTAAGAAGTTTGTCGTTCGTACACGGGAGGTCGCTTAACGCACATGAGACGCTCATCAACTGCTTTCTATTGCTCACTGGGCCTCATCATATTGTTCTTGCTGGTGATGATCTTTGGAAGCCGGCTCAAGCCGCACGAAATTACGCCGGATCACAAAATCAATATGATTCAGTACCAGGAAGACGGGAAGACGCGATACGCCAAGCCGCCTTTCGCGCCGAACAGCACATTCCTGCTGGGCACGGATCACCGGGGCTATGATATGCTCAGCCTGCTGCTGAACGGGTTGAAATATACGATGGGCACAGCGCTCTTGCTGACCCTGCTCCGTTTTGCGATTGCCCTCCCTTGGGGACTATGGACCGGTACCTCTGGCAAAGGATGGGGCGTTCTGCGTTCCATGCAGTGGGTTGTCGCCTCCGTGCCGGCCTTTATTTTTTTATTCCCCCCTTTGGCGGGGATGTATTATGGGCTGCGGTTAGATCATGGAGTCAAGTCAGATCCCCAATATCTCTTTTTATTTACCGTACTCTTTATAGTCCTGGTCACCTTCATCGGCATTTTTCCGCTCGCCCATCAAGTAGCGGAACGGACCCGCCATTATAATGATAAAATGTTTATCGAAGCTTCGCGTTTAATGGGGGGCTCATTTGTCCATCGAACAATCCGTCATCTCATTCCATGTATGCGAAATGAGCTGATGTTCGTTTTCCTTAGTGAATTCATGATGGTGCTCTTCCTGATGGGACAGCTGGCTGTCTTCAACATTGTGCTTGGCGGCACGGAAACGATCGGCGATGATGATATTGGTTACAAGATTAACGTTACGATCACTGGTGAGTGGAGTTCGCTTATCGCTTACGGAGCCAAATATATACGCTTGCAGCCGTGGATCATCCTGAGTGTCGGCACCAGCTTCGCGGCGCTTCTCTTGTCGCTTCAATTCTTCTTAAGTCAACTGAAACGCCGTTACGGCAGTGAAAGGGAATTCATATAATTCCAATAAAGATGCCTCCTATTCTCTGATAAGAGAAAGGAGGCATCTATCATTTTAGCGAAGCGAGCTAAGTTGAATATCCAGTCTGGCAGCTACCCCAGCTGGGTTGGCCGTGCTGCGAGGGCCGCCGAAGTTGAAGGCGATGATGACAATGTTATTGCGGCCTCTTCTCAGAAAACGCCGAACGTCGAAGGTACGTCCAGGGTTGAAGAAGGAGGGCGTGTTTTGCGGACCATCGAAAACGACGGGTACGCCGTTAATGATGACGACGGCATAGTTGTCGACGGATAAGAATAAGGAACCGCTGAGAATCGCTCTTCGTTGGGAAAGATTAAATCGAGTAGAGATAATGGCATTATCACTATTCAGATTACCCGAGTACCATACATAATTGGCATTCGTGACGGGTACCCATGCCGGGTCGCGAGGGATAATCTGCGCATTGAACCAGCTATTATCAGTTCCGATCGAGATCGTGCGCTGAGTGATGAATGGAACTCTAAGGCGCTTATTCATCAATCTGAGCTGAGCATAGTACATCGACATTAATTTGCTTTTTGGCAAGCCTGCACTTCTGGGAAGACGAACGATCCTTTTTGGTATTGCATTACTTCTGGGTCTCATTTGAGTCATGCTAACATCTCCTATCAAATTATGAATATAGTTACGTAATATTCTATGTGTGATAGAAGAGTTTGCGAGGGTGAATGCCGAGTGGGAATGAAAATGAACGGATGTCACGAAGAAATGCGTGGTATATAAAGAATGTTGTTGTGACACAAAATATATGTTAAATTAGTTCTAATCACATGAATGGAGGTCTCTTCAGATGACCGATGATAAAACTAAAAGGCTTTCCGTATACTTACCTGAGAAAGTAAAGGTCGATTTGGAGCGGATGGCTGACGAAACAGGGCTTTCTATGACTCAATTGATCGTCATGGCGACACATGGATTGCTGGCCAACTATGGTGCAATGGGCAGTTCTATATTCGCGGATTTATTGTCGGCCAAACAACGAATGAGTCAAGCTATGGAGCAGCAGCGAAAGCTGCTGGATCAGGATAAACAGACGCTGCAAGACTATTACGGCGCGAGAGCGGACGAGTATGAGCGCATATACAAACGCGAGGATCCTGACTATCAGCAAGGTCTGACTATGCTGGCGCAGGCGATGACGAACGTGGTTCGGGGACAGCGGGTTTTGGAAGTAGCTTGTGGGACGGGGTATTGGACCCAATTCGCAGCGGAAGTTGCAGATCACATCACGGGTGTCGATATTCGGCCGGAGGTGCTGCAGATCGCGAAGGCGAAGCCATGGCCTGCGAATAAGGTGGCTCTCTGCGTTGGCGATGCCTACCGATTGGAGCAGGTCGAAGGGGAATTTGAATGCGGCGTGGCCAATTTCTGGTTTTCGCATGTCCCGAAGAATCGAATCGATGAATTTCTGGAAGGCTTCCATCATCGGTTAGGAGCTGGAGCTTCAGTTTTCATGGCAGACAATGTATATGTTCCCGGGCGGGGAGGAGAGTTGATCCGTAAGGATGATAGCGAGGACACCTATAAAAGGCGCGAGCTTGCGGACGGCTCCCAGCATGAAATTATTAAAAATTACTACAGCTTTGAAGAGTTGCACGACATCTTCAAACCGTATGTGAAGCATCTGAATATTTTCGTCGGAAGCAGCTTCTGGTATGTGAGCTATAAGCTCGAGTAAGCGATGCGGATTCCGACCGCTGTTCTGCGTCTTGCCAAGCCTTAATGACCTGAAGTGAATTTGAGACCAAGCACGCCAACCAAGATGAGAATCATGAACAGAATGCGCACCAAGCTAACCGGTTCACCCAGAAAAAGCGTGCCGACAATAATCGCCCCCGCGGCGCCGATTCCTGTCCAAGCCGCGTAGGCCGTACCGATGGGCAGCGTTTTGGTCGCTATAGCGAGAAAATAAAAGCTCACGATCATTCCCGCGATCGTGATACTTGTAGGAACAAGACGAGTAAAACCATTGGAAAATTTCAATGCGATCGCCCACACCACTTCAAACACACCTGCGATGAATAAATACAACCAAGCCACTATCATCAACCCCTATTCGCAAACGTTTGCCGCAAAAAAGAAAAAGCCTGGAAGAAATATCGCTAAGCGATATGACTCCCGGGCTTTTTCCCCTCCGTGAACACAGCGTATCCGCTATGTGTTTTCCCTTGGACCAGTCTGGCGCGGACGCCACGGAACCCTAGAAAACAACTTGCCGTTATTATATGACGTCTTACATGCCATGTCAAGTTACAGGATTTTCAGGCTAAAAGGTAGTGGGGAAATCAGGGGACGATGCTGCAAAAATAATCACAATTACAAGAACCACAATAATGATCGCATACAGCGCCGTTCCGATAATGCCGCATACGAGACCGGCAATCGCAAAACCTTTGCCTTGCTCGCCGCGGGCCTGTATTTCTTTTGAAGCTATACGGGAAAATACGATGGCGATGATCCCTAGAATGAGGCCGATGTAAGGAACGATGATGGACAATATGCCTAACACCATAGAGGCGATAGATTTTCCATTCGTTGGTGATGCTTGTGACGGGGGTTGCGTGTTGTTCTGATACGGGTCCATGTAAGAACCTCCTTTGAGATATATGCCCCATTATAACCAGATCTTACCTGCGTATCTATAGAAAGTTTCTCCAAAATGAATAAAAGCCCTGACAGCGGCTCGTTGGAGCTGAAGCTTGTCTGAGCTTTATTCTTGAGTAATGCGGTAATTTTACTTGGATTGGACTGCAGTCAATTGGTTGTAAATATCATCCCAGAGTACTCGTCTGGCTGATACGTACCGCTTCGCGTAATAAGACTCGCTCAACTTATTCTTAACAACACCTTCGTTTGAAGCGGAGTGAACGAATTCACCATCTCCGAGGTATACGCCTACGTGAGATACGCCCTTACCGTCTGTGTTGAAAAATACGAGATCGCCCTTACGAAGATCTTTTTTGTCAACCCAGTAGCCTTCCTGATTTTGTGATTTGGAGCTGTGTGGAAGATGAATACCGAATTGCTCGAACACATAAGAGGTGAAGCCGGAGCAATCAAAGCCTTTAGTCGTAGTGCCCGCATATTTGTATGGGGTTCCGATTAAGCCGTCTACCGTTTCATCCAACTTGGATTCTGCTGCAAAAACGCTTCCTGCACCTACGCTCAAAAACAAAACAAGACTGAAAACGAGAGCAACAACCTTTTTCAACTGCTTGTCTCCTTCCGGTGCCTACGAGGTTAGCTGGAGGGTTCGGTTGAAGGTTCCCTATGATCCCTGTCTGGCAAGATCAATTCACCCGGTGTGGTTCCCCCGTTTCCCGCATATAGCGGAAATTCGGCATGAAATATTTGGTTTTTTAATGCTAGTCCTAATCATTCGTCATAAACATCGAAATTCCTCCTTCTCTATGCGTAATACTATAAAAATATGTGAAATAGTTCTCAAAATAGACAAAAAAATAGCCCCTTTTTTCAAGGGACTAGCACATAATTTGAAATTTGGGCCTATTTCGGTGTTTTTATTTGTTCATTTTGACAGTCCAGAGCTGATATTGGGATGTGATCGCCCACATTTGCAGAAACATGTTGAACAGCGGAAACAACTGATAAATGATTAGTGCTACCAGACCTGCCCAAATATAGGTCGCTGTGACCGTAATCCCGGCCAATAGTCCCGATACGAGCAGGATAAGAAGAGCTAACCCTATGATCGGCAGCGAATGGCGGAAGAACGTGATAAGGGTGGAAATAATGCCGATTCTGGCAGCAATCGCGAATTGCACATACATGAAAAGCAAGTTTAATAGAAAGCCATAACAGAGCAGCCCGAGGAGCCAGGGGAGCAATTGTAAAACCGCTTCGTCGTAGGAGGCGGTATGTGAAAAAATCGTTTGCGCTTTCGGGAATAGCCAGACGAGCGGCAGCAAGGAGAGTGCTATCCGCACAAGATAAGTGATCAGAAAGGGGATTGTAAGCTCCTTGATTCCTTTGAAAAAGCGATAGCCGGCATTCTGGTGACGATGCGTCAGCGAGTAGTAGACACAGGCGTTCAGCATCGGGGTGAGCAGCATGCGAGCGCCTAAGAGTGCGGCCAGCCACCAGAGATAGGAATGACTGAGATCCGTTTTAAGCAGCTGAAACTGTCCTTCGGCCAGAAAGAGCTGCATCGCTTGCTTCGGTTGTCCGCCGCCAGGAAAGCGATGCATGAGCGGTACAAGTACGGATTGTACCAGCTTATACAGCAGAGCCCCCCAGCCCATTTGGTAAAGAAATAATGCGATGACAGCAAAAGGCTGCTGCATGGCCGCCACAAAACCGGACTTCATATAACTTTTCAAGGCAGTCCCTCCCCCCCAATATAATGATTACCAAGCGACCCAGCCAAAAATGGTTTGCATGAATTGTATGATGCCGAGATTCCAGCGAATTTTCCATTTTGGGTCAACTTCAGTTTGCATGTAATTGTTAATGTGCTTGTTTTCCAGCACCAATGAATAGTTAGGATCAATCCGTACCCAATCGATAGGAGCCGTGTGGGTGAGTTTGTATTCAATGCTGCTTTCGGCGCCATCCCATGTTTTCTCCAGAGAGGTGCCGTCGGCAAAATGGAACTGAATCGGTACGGCCGGGGAGTTACCGCCGCGCTTCGAGATCAGAATGGTGCTTTCGTAGGTTACGGCACCCTTGGCCCCGCCAGGCTTGACGTGAATGCTTTCGACCGTGTAGTCCATCATCATACTGCCGTACACATACTGGTTGAAGAAATCGTCCCATTTCGTTTTGGTGACGTCTTCAACAACTTTTTGGAAATCTTTCGTTGAAGGATGCTTGAACTCCCACCGCTGGAAATAGGTATTCATGATGCGATCCATAGTTTTTCGGCCGACCTGCTTTTCTATGGCTTTCAGCACAAGCTTTGCCCGCGTATACACGTTATCCGCGTACTCCCCGTGCCCCTTATACTTCCAGGCATCCAGCTGTAGCGCGTTAGGCGATGTGATATAGCTGGATTCCACAGGCAGATTCGATGAAACGCCGAATTCGGCCTCCATGACTCTGTCCTCCGCATAAGAGGTGAAGCCTTCATCTAACCAAGCTTCTTCGAATTCGTTGGTCGCGACCAGCCCGTAGAAGTATTGATGCCCGATTTCGTGGACGACGACGCGTTCCAGCTCAAGATCCGGATCCTTGTCGCTGGCACCCCAAGCCGTAATCAGCGTCGGGTATTCCATTCCTCCGGCGCCGTTGCCACCAGGTGGCGGCACAACAATGGACAGGGTAGAGTATGGATATGTGCCATACCACTGGCTATAACGGGCCAGCGCCTTCTTGGCGGCATACATATACCGGTCTTTCAAATCCTTATGGTTCGGATCGAGATAAAGCTTGATTTTGACGCCGGGAATTTGCGGAGTAGAAAAGGGCTCTTCCGCATAGATAAAATTCGGCGATGCCGACCAAGCGAAGTCATGCACATCCTCGGCGTAGAATTGATACGTTTTGGTGTTATTATCCGTCACGGCCGGTTTCACCGGGAATCCGGTAGCGGCGACGATATAATTAGCCGGCACCTGGATCTTCACGTCATAGATGCCGAAGTCGGAATAGAACTCCGAATTTCCATGATATTGGTGCAGGTTCCAGCCATCCGTTGTGCGTCCGCGAGTGCCGACTCTTTCATAAGCGGCAACCTTCGGGAACCACTGGCCTGCCATGACGAAGTCGTCGACATAACCCATTCTGGCAAAAGCGGCGGGCAGCTTGACGAGGAATTCGGTTTGGATCGTAACGCGTTCTCCGGCTCCAACGGCTTTGGGCAGAGGGATTTTCAGCAAGGTATGATCATCTTTATTGCCGTCATCGGGTTGTACGAATTCCATCCGTCTGGTGAGGTCGTTACCATCATCGGCTTTCACCGAAAGCAGGTCGATGCTGCCGTGACTGCTGCCCGCCTTCGCTTCATCATTACGCAGTTTGCCGCCAGACTCGCGCATAAATGTCGTTTTCTTAGAGGCGAACGCGTTCGGATACAAATGCAGATACAGCTCCTGCACAGGTGTGGTCCCAGGATTTTCCCACGTTAACGTTTGTTGTCCTTTTATCTGCCTGTCGTCCGCCAAATAAGCCACGTTCATATGATATTCGGAAATCCGGTAGCTGAGCGGCTCAGCGGCTTGCTGATCTAACGGTTTGGCAGAGTCAAGCTTCTGCATGTCCGGCGCAACTGCAGTCGGCTCTTCCCGCGAGACGGGTACAGCAGGACTGGGCACGGGTGGGAGCAAAGATTCTGACAGCAGGACAGCCCCTGCTGCAAGGAGCATAACGGCAAACCACTGTACCTTGCGGTTTTTGAACAAAACACTCATGATTTTCACCCCGTTGACAAGCATCTACAGCATGTATATGTAGACAAGGTGGGGATTATTTCTGAAAAGAGAAAATTGATTTTTTCTTTATGGACGGGGATCAGTACGATCGGATAAAAGCATGTCTTCAAGCATGCGCCCTTGTTCTCGTCGTTCAGTTTGGCTACAATAAATACAAAGAGTCAAACACTTATGTAAAGGGCGTGAAGGTGCCGAGATGGAAGCAGATAAAAAGAAGCTGGCTTTAAATATAGTAAGCTCCAAAGTAAACCATAAAGGGTTTGGCGCTGGCGCGATAGATTTGAGCAACGTTTCCAGCATCATCATTGATGGCGGCGAAGCATATGTAGATGATGGCGCGCTGCACGCCAAAAGCAAAGTAGAGAAGGGCATCAAGTTCTCTATGAACAAAGAAGAGGTGCCTAACGGCCGGAAATGCTGGATCGTTTGGGTCGCGGTAGACCGTACCGAAGAAGGCGCCTACTATGCAGGGATGACAGCATGCGAGATGCTGATCGATACCGAGGCGCGCAGAGGATGGAAAATTCTTGCCGATCACGTCAATAAAATGGATGCGGCGATGAAACGCAATTTCATCTTTGACGGACTGGACGACACAGAGAAAGCCGCGCTCAAAAACCAGCTGATCGCACACAATGAAGAATGGTGGAACCGTTCGGATCAGACGCTCAAGGATGCGCTTTCATAAAGCCCCGGACAGAGCTGTTTTGAAAATATGAACATTATGTGTCATCCATTGTGACGGTAGGGTGAACCGAGTATACTAGACCCTAGTGTATGTTACCTCATATACTAGGACAGCAAAAAGGCAGACTAAGACGCGCTTAGTTCTGCCTTTTTGTGTTATTTGGAAGCGGGACTTCCTAGCTGTTCCACCAACGCTTTAAATCTTTCCACCAGGAATCGTTTTGCCCTTTCGGCGTACCCTTCTTGCCGCCCTCCTGCACTTCCTTCGCCGGTTTGCCCGTACAGTACGTGGTCGGCTCCGTGCCGGCCAGGAAAGCTTCCATCCGCGAATTCGGGCAATCCTCATTGGACAGCTTCCCGCTCGCCGGATCAATATAGACGCTGGCTACCCCGTCCGGAATCGGGAACAGCTTAGGCGGTATCGCCTCCAGCGATTGCTCGGTGAACTCCGCAAAGATCGGCGATGCGAGGTGGGATTCTACGCTGCTGATAGCGCGATCCTTGTCATAACCAACCCAGACCGCTGTTGCCAGTTCAGGCGTAAAGCCGACGAGCCACGCATCGGTGTCGGTCGTTCCTGTCTTCCCCGCAATCGGCCGTTTGATCGTACTCGCAACGCGATTACCCGTGCCGCCTTCTTCGAACACACTTTCCATTAAATTCGTCATCACGTAGGCGACAGCCGGATCAAGAACGTTTTCGGAGCGCGGCTTAGCTTCAAATAAAATCTTCCCGTTCGCATCCTCGATGCGTTCAATGGCCGTTGTCTCATTGCGGACGCCTTGATTGGCAATCGTGCCGAAGGCGGACGCCATTTCCAGAGGACTGACCGGAAAGGCTCCGAGCGCCAGCGACGGGAGCGGCTTCATCGGACTTGTAATGCCGAGCTTATGGGCGAGATCGATCACTTTATCAGGCCCTACATCAATAATCGTATGAACGGCATAAATGTTATCCGATTTGGAGATTGCCTGGCGCATATCGATATTGGCATTTGCATATTGATCGTTAAAATTGCGCGGCGTGTACGTCTGACGCCCCTGATCATAGGTGAACACCGTCGGCTCGCTTTTAACCAGAGTCGCAGGCGTATACCCATTCTGTAGAGCCACCATATATACGAATGGTTTAAAAGAAGAGCCCGGCTGCCTCGTGTTGGAGGTCGCACGGTTGAATTGATTATCGGCGTAATCGCGCCCGCCGACCATCGCTTTGATCGCTCCCGTTCGCGGATCGATGGCGACCAGAGCAGCCTGAATGTCAGGCTTACCCGCTAATTGCTTCGCCATGACGTCCTCGGCGATTTTTTGCGCATTCATGTCGAGCGTCGTAAAGATTTTGATCCCGCCTTCATCCAACTGTTCTTCCGGGATGCCGAGCTTATCCGTGGCAAGCATTCGAACATAGTCCCGGAAATAGGGGGCTACAGCGGGCTTCTTCTTCGTTAACGGCTGGATCGTCAGCTTTTCCTTGGCTGCTGCGTCGGCAGCTTGCTGCGTGATGTACCCGCTGCGGACCATCGTCTGCAGCACCACCTTTTGCCGATCCATCGCATTGGTGAGATCGTAATAAGGCGAGTAATAGCGCGGTCCCTTCGGAACGCCGGCGATCATAGCGCTCTCCGCGAGCGTTAATTCGCTTGCATGCTTGCCGAAGAACAGCTCGGAGGCCGTTTCAATCCCATATGTCGAATGGCCGTAATAAATCTGATTCAAGTAGTTCGCGAGAATCTCATCTTTGCTGAGCTGCATTTCCATTTGTATCGCATAAACCGTTTCTTTAATTTTACGTGACCAGGTCCGATCGTGATTTAAATATAAATTCCTGGCTAATTGCTGCGTGATCGTCCCTGCACCCTGGACTTTCGCCATGGCCTGCACATTCACGACAGCCGCTCGGGCAACCGCCTTGACATCGACGCCGAAATGATCATAGAAGTGTTGATCCTCAACAGCCAGCGTCGCTTTAATAAGGTAAGGCGAAATATCTTTAAGCGTTACGACCTGCCGATTTTGTCCGGAATAAAAAGTATCGATCAACTCGCCTTGCGCGTCATACATTTGCGAAGTTTGCAGCATTTTCGTGACGGGCAGCGTCTGTGATCGCAAGTAGACGAGGAAGCCGGCAGCGCCGATCAACGATACGATGAAAATAGTAAAAAAGAAGGAGAACATTTTTTTGATCCGGCGCATCCAGCGCATGGAGGGAACCTCTTTATCCTTTGATGCCGGCGGTGAACCCGCAGGCGTTGGACGTTTTTCATCGGACATGCTCATTCCTCCTCTCTACATACCCTCAAAGTTCATATTATCCAGTATGGAAAAGCATGGCAGTCCGTATTCAACGAATTGTAAATTATTTTTAAGAAATCTGGAAAAAACCTAGGAAAACATTGCATTTTGGGGGTAATGAACTATAATAATGAGTGGTTAAAAAGTCCGCTTTTAGAATCGAGAAGGTTGGACGTAATGCGGAGAAGGAGGAACGGAGCGTAGAGGGTTGCTACGTGAGTACCGGACTTCCCGGATTCGTTCAAGATTCGATGCCGAGTTACATCATGAGTATGCTTCGTTATCAAAGTGGGCTTTTTAAGCAACTGCTAAAATTTGTGTGTATGAGGGTGGGGCAAATGGTCGCTTCTTTTTGCATGACATTTCCATCTGGTGGAACACTGTTTAAGGATACGAATATCAGGATTTATACATCCAATATAGAACGAAAGAGGGCATGAACATGGATTTGTGGTACACAGAGAAACAAACCGACAGCTTTGGAATTACAGCCAAAGTGAAAGAAACTTACGTAAGAGAACAAACGGATTTCCAAGACCTCGCGATGATCGAAACCGAAGAGTGGGGTACGATGCTTACCTTGGACGGCATGGTCATGACAACCGTGAAAGACGAGTTCGTTTACCATGAAATGGTTGCGCATCCTGCGCTCGTGACGCACCCGAACCCTGAGAATGTGCTTGTTGTAGGCGGCGGCGACGGCGGAGTTATCCGTGAAATTATGAAGCATCCGAAAGTGAAAAAAGCCGTGCTGGTCGACATCGACGGCAAAGTGATCGAGTACTCCAAAAAATACCTTCCGACGATCGCCGGCGAGTTAGACAACCCTCGAGTTGAAGTCATCGTGAACGACGGCTACATGCATATCCATGACAACAAAAACACCTATGACGTCATCATGGTCGACTCCACAGAGCCGGTAGGCCCAGCCGTTGAGCTGTTCACAAAAGGCTTCTACCAAGGCATTTTCGACGCATTAAAAGAAGACGGTATTTTCGTTGCGCAAACCGACAATCCATGGTTCAAAGCCGATTTGATCCAAACGGTAAACCGTGACGTCAAAGAAATCTTCCCGATCGTGCGCGTTTATTGCGCAAACATTCCTACATACCCAAGCGGTCTTTGGACATTCACCATGGGCAGCAAAAAGCACGATCCGCTTCAGGTGGAGGAAGCTTCCATTCCTGAGTTCCCGACAAAATACTACACACCGCGTCTGCACGCAGCGGCATTTGTATTGCCTAGATTTGTGGAAGATTTGGTGAAATAAACTAGAAACCGTCAGATTTCTTGCGATTGCAAGAAGTGCTGGCGGTTTTTTTGTTGCTCTTGAAAAAGCGTATAAAGCCCATTGTTCGTTAATAGCGCCGCTCTGGACGCTGAATCGCGCCGCCAACGCTTAAATGAGGGCATAGCGACCAAGTGACGCAATTTTACGAACAATGTTCGGTGCTTGATGCGCCAAGCGGGAATACCTGTAACGGGAGCCTACGGACCATCCAAAGAAGAGTGAGCGCTTATGGGTATGGAAGCTCGCTATTTACCGCCCCGATCAGCCTGATTTTGCTCTCCACATTGAATTCGCAGACCTTATATTATACACTAATACCTATCTTGCCTTATCTTGACATAAGGCGTAAGCAAGCTTTGAAGAACAGGAGAATGACGGACGATGACGGCTAAGCAACGTGTGCGGATCCGGATTGAGAGCCGAAGCGGAAGCGAGACCACGGTTCAGAAGGCGAAGGGGGATCTCTATCCTAAGGGAGAGCATACCTATATCCGCTATGAAGAAGCGCAGAACGAGCTCGGACGAACTGTAACGCTTATCAAGCTGGAGACCAACCAGATTCGAATCATCCGGCAAGGTGACGTGCAGGCGGAGCAAACGTTTGTTCCTGGCGAGAAGCGGGTAGGCTTTTATCAGACGGCCCAAGGAAGAATGGAACTCGAAATCGAGACTCACGAGCTGACATCTACGGCTGAGCAAGGGATCGGCATCACGAGGTGGAGCTATGATTTATATGCATCAGGCACGCACGCAGGACATTATCGGATCAAGTTGTTGATTCAGGAGGAGTAACCAACAATGGACGTATTAAACCAAGTTAAAACGATCGTTAAACAAGCCATTACCGAAGCCGTCACAGCAGCGGGCATTATCGATGCCGCACAAATGCCGGAAATCACGTTAGAGGTGCCTAAGGACAAGGCGCACGGAGACTTTGCGACGAATGTCGCGATGCAATTGACCCGAATCGCCAAACAAAACCCAAGACAAATTGCAGAGCAAATTATTGCTAATCTGCAAAAAGAAAAGGCGTATATTGCGTCAGCTGATATTGCCGGACCGGGCTTCATTAACTTCAAAATGAATAAAGTTTACCTTTATCCGCTCATCGCGGAGGTAGCCGAGCAGGGCAGCCGTTACGGTGCTATTAATGTCGGACAAGGTCTCAAAGTACAAGTCGAGTTCGTCAGTGCGAACCCTACAGGTTCATTACATCTGGGTCATGCCCGCGGAGCGGCGGTTGGCGATGCGCTGTGCAACGTGCTCGACCTCGCCGGATACGATGTATCGCGGGAGTATTACATTAATGACGCAGGGAACCAAGTGTTGAACTTGGCCAAGTCGATCGAAGCTCGTTATCTCCAAGCGCTCGGCCAAGATGCCGAGATGCCGGAAGACGGCTACTTTGGCGAAGACATCAAAGGTTTTGCCGCTGAACTGGCTGCTGACAAAGGTGATAGCCTGCTGAGCTTGTCTGAAGAGGAGCGCCGCTCGTACTTCCGTACGTATGGTCTCGAGAAGGAGCTTGACAAAATCAAGCGTGACCTCGGCCGTTTCGGCGTTCAATTCGATCACTGGTTTTCGGAAACGTCCATTTACGAGGACAACCTCATCCCAGGCGTGCTCCAAGAGCTTCGTGACAACGGTCACGTGTATGAGGAGGACGGCGCAACCTGGTTGAACACCACACCGCTCGGTGACGATAAGAACCGCGTTCTGATCAAGAACGACGGCTCCTTCACGTACTTGACGCCGGATATCGCCTACCATCGCAACAAATTCGAGCGCGGCTACGACCGCCTGATCAATATCTGGGGTGCCGACCATCACGGCTACATCCCGCGGATGAAAGCCGCCATGACGGCGCTGGGGTTCGAAGCCGATCGGCTCGTCGTGCTGATCGCGCAGATGGTGAGCCTTTTCCAAAACGGGGAAAAGGTGAAGATGTCCAAGCGTACCGGCAAAGCCGTTACGATGGAGGACCTCATGGACGAGGTCGGCGTCGACCCGATCCGTTACTTCTTCACGATGCGCAGCATGGATTCGCATCTGGACTTTGACATGGACCTTGCGGTTTCGCAGTCCAATGAGAACCCGGTCTTCTACGTACAGTATGCACACGCACGGATTTGCAGTATCTACCGCCAGGCGGCGGAGCAAGGCATCGAGATCCTGCCGCTGGAGCAGGTCGATCTATCCCGCCTCACGGCGGAAGCCGAGTTCGACCTGCTGCGCAAAATCGGCGAGCTTCCGGAGGAAGTCGCCGTGGCTGCCGAGCAGTATGCGCCGCATCGGCTCATCCGCTATGTCTATGAACTGGCGAGCCAGTTCCATAGCTACTACAAGGGCCACTACGTCATTACGGATGACGCAGCGCTCACCCAGGCACGCCTCGCGCTGCTTGGCGCTTTGCGCACGACTTTAGCCAACGTGCTTCGCGTCGTTGGCGTATCGGCTCCAGAGCGGATGTAAGCTCCGGAAACAGCTCAAAAAGGGATCAAGCAAAGGAGTTTTCTCCTATTTGCTTGATCCCTTATTATCTTTGCTCCTGCTCGCTCGATTAAATTAACTGTAAAAAGTGCCGGATTTTCCGGCTTTTCCGCTAAATGAAGTGAATTACATGCATATAATGC
The DNA here is from genome assembly GCF_014534655.1 of Paenibacillus sedimenti. Taxonomy (GTDB): domain Bacteria; phylum Bacillota; class Bacilli; order Paenibacillales; family NBRC-103111; genus Paenibacillus_E; species Paenibacillus_E sedimenti. Next base: position 16,287 of record NZ_JACVVD010000006.1, on the reverse strand, counting down.
TTGTAATTCCGCTGATAAATGCCGCACAAATGCAAATTCGGGAACTTACCGGCATAATTTGCATGATTTTCGGATGCCGGACGCTGCTAATGGCAATTACCGGCATTCTGTGCATGATTATAGCCCGTCAATCAACCCCCGCGGGTACCGACCATCTCGGCCGGAGCGAACTCACTTCAGCGCGCTAAGCGCACGCCGGGCATTAATCTGCCCTGGGCGCCAGCGCAAGCTTTCGCGCTTGCCGAGGTTGCTTGCGCAGCGCCTCAGGATATTCTTGATCTGCAGCGGTCCGAGGCTCGGCTTGATGGACAGCATCAAGGCGATAACGCCGCTAACGTGGGCGGTAGCCATTGAGGTTCCGCTCAGCTCGTTGTATTTGCCGTGAAGCCAGGAGGAATAAATCCGCTCGCCTGGCGCATAAACATCGATTTGCTTCCCTCGATTGCTAAAGGGAGCGATTTTACCCAGACGTGTCGTCGCGCCTACAGAGACGACCTGCGGGAAGCGGGCGGGGTAATCGACCGTTTTGCGTTTGCCGTCATTGCCTGAGGAGGCGACAATCACTTTGCCTTTGAAATAGGCATTCATAACAGCTTGCTCCAGTGACCGATTATACGTTTTCATGCCAAAGCTCATATTGATCACGTCAAGATCGTTCTGTACACACCAGTCAATGCCTGCGATAATGTCGGACACATAAGCGCTTCCGTTGTAGTCGAACGCTTTGACCGGATGAATAATTGCCCTTGGAGCAACGCCGACAATACCTGTATGCCTGCCTGTAGCAGCGATAGTTCCTGCAATATGCGTGCCGTGTCCATTATCATCATAGGGCAGCATGCTGCGGTTCAATAAATTCACACCGCGCGCAATTGACGTCCGCAAATCCGGATGGTTGTAGTCGATTCCCGTATCAATGACGCCAATCCGGACGCTCTGGCCGACTGACTTGCCCCATGCTTCCGGAGCGTCAATCTGATTGACCCCCCAAGGAATAGTTTGAGAGCCCGCGAAGATTGCCCTACGAACGGTATTTTTCTTTCCAAGGACTCGATGTACGGTTATACGGGTATCTTCTTTGATGACGGTGGCGCCGGAAATGGCCTTCAGCTTGGAATCAGCGCGAAGTGTACAGGAAAAAGCGTGAATAATGCCGAGGTCGCGTACTTTGGAGAGGTGGGTGTGGCTGGATTTCATTCGCTTCAGCTGGGATCTGCAAGCGTAATAATCCTTGGTCGATGGGAAATGGATAACGTGCTTTTTATCCGAACGTGTGGTGAGACTGATTTCCTCATTGAGCAGATGAAGAAAGGTGGCTGTATCCATGATACCATCCCCCTCGTGACAGCATATAATCGAATCTCCCCTATCTTATGTACAGGTCTTCCGGCCTGACCGTGTCATCGCCTTTTTATGAAATAAATGGGTGCGAACCCGTGTCAGATGCGTAGGTTTTACATAGGATGAATAGAGAGGCGCGGCAGGAGTGTCTCTTTCTCAGGTGGTGGAAACGTAGCGTCCCTAGCGCTACGATTCCTGAGGATACAGTCGCAAGCGAGGGGGGACCTTCGCTTGTTTTATTTTGTTTCATTCGTCCCGTATCCCTCTAACGAAACGATTCCAAGGGGATAGTTGCATTTTTAGAAAAAATAGGTTTTACTTAATGAAGATATTGGATAAGGTAGTTAGAAGAACTTGAAGAAGACGGTCGAAGGGATGTGCCTTAGATGGGTAGCGAATATACACTCAAAATCACCGCGGAGCAGGCGCGCGAAATGCCGATGGTGGATTTAGCGTTTGAATTGCTGAAATCGGCGAATACGCCTTTTTATTATCGTGACCTGATGATGGAAATTGCTAAAATTAAAGGGTTGTCCGAGCAGGATGTTATGCAGGTGATTGCCCAACTATATACAGAGATCAACATCGATGGACGTTTTGCCTGTGTAGGTTCCAACTTGTGGGGCTTGAAACGCTGGTATCCGGTTGAGAAATCCGAAGATGCGGTTGGCAATGCGAAGCGTCCTCGCATCATCAACGATGAAGACGATGATCTGGATGAGGATATTTACGCGGAGGAAGAAGAAGATACCTACGCTGAGGAAGACGACTACGATGCTTTCGGTACCGAGGGTGAAGAGGATGCCGAGGAGGATTCCGAATTCTTCGAAGATGAAGAGATCGAGGAAGAAGATCTGGGTGACGCCGGCATTGAAGAGTCTGACGAAGAACTGGAAGAAGATCTCGAAGAAGAGGAAGAGGAAGCTGAATTTGAAGATGGGGACGAAGAAGACGATAAATAACTTGTCTTGACAGCCCCTATCGGTTCAGAGTAAACTATTGCATGGGCTTTAAAAGAATCTTAACAATTCGCGAGAGCGTTCGAAAAGTGCCCCGTCACTACGGGTGTCACTTTTTTTGTTTTTCATGGATGTTTTTTCACTTCGTTATCATGAAAACCCCTGTTTTGCGGAAACTAGAAAACAGGGTGTTCAGGTGCGTACAAAAGCCAGCTGTCTGGCGTTTCTAAAAAAAATCTTAGGAGGCGTACATAGTGACAAAATACATTTTCGTAACGGGAGGCGTAGTCTCTTCCCTGGGAAAAGGAATTACCGCAGCTTCCTTGGGAAGATTGCTCAAGAACAGAGGTCTGAAGGTAACGATCCAAAAGTTTGATCCGTACATTAACGTGGACCCGGGAACGATGAGCCCTTATCAGCACGGTGAGGTGTTTGTCACCGATGACGGCGCAGAAACGGATTTGGACTTAGGCCATTATGAACGTTTTATTGATATTAATCTCTCTAAAAATTCCAATGTAACAACCGGTAAAGTGTACTCTTCCGTTATTACTAAGGAGCGTAGAGGCGAGTACCTGGGCGGAACGGTACAAGTTATCCCTCACATTACGAATGAAATTAAGGATCGCGTCCTTCGCGCTGGCCGTGAGGCACAATCCGACGTTGTCATTACTGAGATTGGCGGTACTGTTGGCGATATCGAAAGCTTGCCGTTCCTCGAAGCCATTCGTCAAATGAAAAATGACATTGGGCGCGAGAATGTCATGTATATTCACGTTACGCTGATTCCTTACATCAAAGCCGCTGGCGAAGTGAAAACGAAGCCGACGCAACATAGTGTAAAAGAACTGCGCGGTCTGGGCATTCAGCCGCATGTTATCGTTTGCCGTACCGAGCATTCCCTGACGGATGATATGAAGCGCAAGCTAGCGCTTTTCTGCGACATCGATCCGGCAGCTGTCATTGAATGTAAGGATGCCGAAACATTATACGAAGTGCCGATGATGCTGCGCGAGCAAGGTATGGACGATTATGTCGTCAATCACTTGAAGCTGAAAACCAATGAGCCGGATATGGCGGAATGGGAAAGCCTCGTACGTAAAGTCAAATCCTTGAGGAAGAAGACGGAGATTGCCATCGTCGGTAAATACGTGGCTTTGCATGACGCTTACCTCAGTATTGTAGAAGCGCTGGGTCATGCAGGGATTGATAATGATTCGGAAATTGACATCCGTTGGGTTAATGCAGAAGAAGTGTATGATCATAATGTGGATGAACTGCTTAGCGGTGTACAAGGCATTCTAGTACCAGGCGGCTTTGGCGATCGCGGCATTGAAGGCAAAGTTTCCGCCATTCGTTATGCGCGGGAGAAGAAGATTCCATTTTTCGGCATTTGCCTAGGCATGCAAGTAGCCGTTATTGAATACGCCCGTTCCGTCGCTGGGCTTAATGGTGCGAACAGCTCTGAGATCAACCCGACAACCGCTTATCCGGTTATTGATTTGCTGCCTGAGCAGAAGGATATCGAGAATCTGGGCGGAACGATGCGCCTGGGCTTATACCCTTGCAAGCTGGTTCCTGGCTCCCTTGCGGCGCTTTCCTATGATGACGAGCTGGTCTACGAAAGACATCGTCACCGGTACGAGTTTAACAACGAATACCGCGAGCTGATCGAATCAGCGGGTATGCGCATTTCCGGTACATCACCGGATGGCCGATTGGTGGAAATGATCGAGGTTCCGGAACATCCTTGGTTCCTTGCGGTACAATTCCATCCGGAGTTCACATCGCGTCCGAATCGTCCGCAGCCATTATTCCGCGAGTTCGTGAAAGCTGCATTGCAACTGACTCAATAATCTTTGCCGGTTCACCTGGCTTCCTGAAAAACCTCTTATTTGTCAAACATTTCAATAAAGTTTTGTTCCCCGGAAGGAAATCGAGAACGGATAGCGAATAATATACATTCATAGAAAATGGGAGTTCGTTATTCGTTTTTCGGGAGGGAACCAAGCTTATGAAGAAAAAAGTATTGATTGTCGATGATCAAAACGGAATTCGCGTACTACTCATGGAAGTGTTCAGCAACGAAGGATACGATACCTATCAAGCATCGAATGGTAAGCTGGCTTTAGAGATTGTCAAGAACTCCTCGCCCGACCTTGTATTACTGGATATGAAGATTCCAGGTATGGATGGTTTAGACATACTGAAGCATGTCAAAGCAATCGACCCATCCATTAAAGTGATCATGATGACGGCTTATGGTGAGCTTGACATGATTAAAGAAGCGACGGACCTTGGCGCGATCATGCATTTTACGAAGCCTTTTGATATTGATGAATTGCGAATGGCGGTCAACAAGCAGTTAAATAACGAATCAAACAATAGTTTTGCAGTGGGATCCTAATCTTTAGGGTCTTTTTTATTGTTTATATGAGGGAATTGTTAAGGGCTTGGTTATCATTTGAAAATATATGTGCTATAATAACTCAGGTATGACAAAGAGCGGTTTACGCATCTACTAAAAGGTTCTAGGAGGAAGAGAAACATGGCATTGGTTTCAATGAATGAGTTTTTACCAAAAGCAAAAGCGAACAAATTCGCGGTGGGTCAGTTCAACATGAACAACCTTGAATTCGCTCAAGCAATCGTGGACGCGGCAATCGAACTAAAATCCCCATTCATCTATGGTGTTAGCGAAGGCGCACTGAAATATATGGGTATCGAATTTACGGTAGCTATTGCGGAAGCAGCAGCTAAAAAATCCGGTCTGCCGATTGCCTTGCACCTGGATCATGGCAGCTCCTTTGAAGTAGCAATGAAATGTATCCGCGCAGGATTCAGCTCCGTTATGTTTGACGGTTCCCACTACTCCTTCGAAGAGAACATTCGCTTGACGAAAGAAGTTGTGAAAGCTGCTCGTGCAATGGGCGTATCCGTTGAGGGTGAGCTTGGAACAATCGGCGGCGTTGAGGATGACATCAGCGTGGACGAAGAGCATGCAAACCTCGCAAAACCGGAAGAAGCCATCCGTTTCTATGAAGAAACTGGCGTTGATTGCTTGGCGATCGCTGTAGGTACAGCGCATGGTATGTACGCTGGTGAACCTAACATCCACTTCGATATTATCGAAGCTGTTTCCAAAGCAATTCCAGTTCCTGTTGTATTGCACGGCGGATCCGGCGTTCCGGACGAAATGATCCGTAAATCCATCGCAGCTGGCGTTGGTAAAATCAACGTGAACACTGAAAACCAAGTGGCTTGCACAGAAGCAATTCGTGAAGTGCTGAACAAAGATGCGAAAGTGTACGATCCTCGCAAATACCTTACACCTGCTCGCAAAGCGATGGTAGATGTTGTAAAATCCAAAATTCAATTGTTCGGAAGCAGCAATCAAGCTTAATTCCAACTGTATAGATATTGTGGGAAATGCATTTTTTATGATGCGTTTCCCTCTTCTGTTTTTTCACGGGACAGCTCTGTCCTAATCACAGCAAGTAGGCACCTGATGTAGGGGGAGAATCATGTTGGAAAAATTAATGGTGGTCGGTGGCCGTCCACTACGGGGAACGATTCAAATAAGCGGAGCGAAGAACAGCGCTGTCGCTTTGATTCCGGCTGCAGTTCTTGCAGAGACGTCAGTAACTTTGGATAATCTGCCTCATCTCAGCGATGTGGCTACATATACAGAAATTTTAACGGACTTAGGTGCAACGATTGATTGGAATGAGGATCGCATGACGATTGATCCGAGTTCTATGAAATCTCTTCCGATGCCCAATGGCAAAGTGAAGAAGTTGCGTGCTTCCTACTACTTGATGGGAGCGTTGCTTGGTAGATTTGGAGAGGCGACAATCGGGCTTCCCGGAGGGTGTAATTTTGAACCTCGTCCGATCGACCTGCATATTAAAGGCTTTGAAGCACTGGGTGCGGTAGTCAGTAATGAAAACGGAGCATTAAAAATACGCGCAAAAGAACTGCGTGGCGCAAAGATTTATTTGGACATGGCCAGTGTCGGGGCTACCATCAATATCATGCTCGCGGCATCTCGTGCCAAAGGCTTTACTCTTATTGAAAATGCGGCCAAAGAGCCTGAAATCATAGATGTTGCTACTCTATTAAACTCGATGGGCGCCAAAATTAAAGGCGCAGGGACCGAAACGATCCGTATTGAAGGCGTTACGGAAATGCATGGCTGCCGTCATTCCATTATCCCTGACCGTATTCAAGCCGGTACTTACATGATTGCTGCGGCGGCAACGCGCGGTGATGTCACTGTGGATAATGTAATTCCTAAGCACATGGAAGCTCTTACCGCTAAACTTCAGGAAATGGGCGTACATATCTACGAAATGGATGAATCCATACGCGTGGTAGGTCAGCCTGAATACGAGAGCGTGGATGTAAAAGCACTCGTTTACCCGGGATTTGCGACGGATTTACAATCTCCGATGGCGAGTCTCCTGACTCAAGCACGCGGAGTTAGCATACTAACAGATCATGTTTACAGCAATCGTTTTAAGCATATTCCTGAACTTGTTCGTATGGGAGCAAAAATGAAAGTGGAAGGCCGCTCCGCCATTATCGAAGGTTCTCAGCTTAGTTCAGCCAAAGTAAGAGCTACGGACCTGCGGGCAGGCGCTTCGCTCGTTATCGCCGGATTAAGTGTTCGCAGCGGTGGAGTCACTGAAGTATCCGGTGTCGAGTTCATTGACCGAGGCTATGAGAATCTGGTGTTTAACCTGTCGTCGCTCGGGGCTGAGGTTTGGCGTGAAAGCGAGGAATAAAGTTCCAACTAACAGGCAATGCTAGAATCCAATTGAAAATTTAATAGTTTGGTGGTTGAAAATAAATGAGCATGCAACTTGCTGAGCTTGAACTTCTCAAGCTTACCGATTTATATAAGCTGGCCAAGAAACACCAGATTCCATACTATGGACAGCTTAAGAAAAAAGAACTTATTTTTGCTATATTGCGCGCACAAGCTGCCGAAAGCGGTCTGATGTTTATGCAAGGTGTCCTCGAAATACTTCAGGAAGGTTTCGGTTTCTTGAGACCGATTAATTACCTGCCGAGTTCGGAGGACATCTACATCTCCGCTTCTCAAATTCGGAAGTTCGATCTTCGTTCCGGAGACGTCGTTTCTGGAAAATGTCGGCCTCCTAAGGAGAATGAGCGATATTTCGGTCTCCTGCAGGTAGAAGCGGTCAATGGAGAGAAGCCGGAAACAGCGTCCGAACGTCTCCATTTTCCAGCGTTAACGCCTCTTTACCCGCAAACCCGAGTCATTCTCGAAACAACCCCTAACAAGCTTTCCACACGTATTATGGATATGCTGGCGCCGGTCGGTCTCGGCCAACGCGGTTTGATCGTAGCCCCCCCAAAAGCAGGGAAAACGTTACTTCTCAAAGAAATCGCCAATAGTATCTCCACCAATTACCCGGATATCGAACTTTTCGTTTTGCTCATTGATGAGCGTCCTGAGGAAGTAACAGATATGCAGCGTTCAGTCAAAGGCGAAGTCGTTGCCTCTACTTTTGATGAGCTGCCAGAGAACCACATTAAAGTGGCGGAGCTTGTTTTGGAACGCGCGATGCGGTTAGTCGAGCATAAGAAGGATGTTGTTATTCTTTTGGACAGCATCACACGTCTGGCAAGAGCATATAACCTTGTTGTTCCGCCAACAGGCCGGACATTGTCCGGTGGTATTGACCCGGGTGCATTTCATCGTCCGAAGCGTTTCTTCGGGGCTGCCCGTAACATTGAAGAAGGCGGCAGCTTGACCATACTTGCAACAGCACTGATTGAAACAGGATCTCGTATGGATGACGTCATTTATGAAGAATTTAAAGGTACGGGAAATTTAGAACTTCATCTTGATCGTAAAATGGCTGAGCGTCGAATCTTCCCTGCGATCGATATTCGCAGATCCGGCACGCGCCGCGAAGAAGCGCTTCTCGGTAAGGAAGAGCTCGAGAAAATTTGGGCGCTGCGTAAAGGCATGAACGATTCGCATGAATATACAGAAGCTTTTATCAAAAAGCTGGCCGATACCAAGACCAATCAAGAGTTTTTGGAGTCGCTCGCATCACCTTCTGCCGGCACGGGAACCGGCGGGAATAAAGGCGGCAAAGTCAAAAACTCCGCATCTTAAACTCAACCCCACAAAGTGACGCCAAGCTCTGGAGCATATTCCGTCCGCATCGAGCTTAAGTTCGATCGGCGTCTAAACTCACGATTCAAAGCGGTCATACTTCTCTGAATTGCTGCGATAAGAGTTTAGACATTACTTTGTGGGGGCCCCAAATGAATATTAGGAGTTCTTGCCATGAACCTGGTTTACGCTGACTCACAAGGTAACGTTTTCGATCATCCCGATTATTTGGCGCTTGGTCGTAACGCTGAAATGATTACAGAAATTTTGGATGAAGAGCTTATCCCGCTGCCCGAAGGGGCAACGCTGGTGAGTCTTCCTTTCACTCGCCCGGTCGGGATTGATGCGGAGACAGGAGATATGAAGCTTGTAGAGGGAGATTATCATGCCGTAGGCGCTCTTCTTCCTCAAGGGTTCACAAGGCTGCTGCTTCCCGGATATGTCAAATCCGATAAGACCAAAGTGCTGCCGCTATTCGGCTACACGGCCGTCGTATGGAAAGAGGATGCCTTCTATGTTGCGGCTCGTCAGAGCGACAACCCGTACTACTGGAACCCGGTGAACTGTGACCCGGGCGAGCTGGAAGTCGAAGTCAAGCGTCTGGTTGCGAAGTATCCGGACAATCGTCTTTACCAGCACTTGTCCAACTGCGCGCTGGGCTATGAATGCTTGACCGCGTCGAACACCTTCCTGCAGCGCTGGGAGGGAGCGGTTCCCGTCTCCTACTCCTGCAATGCGGGCTGCTTCGGATGTATCTCCGAACAGCCGGATGACAGCGGCTTTCCTGCCCCGCAGACGCGGATGAATTTTAAGCCGCAAGTTGAAGAGATTGTACAGATCATGCTTGAACACCTGCGCACGCCGGAGAGTATAATCTCCTTCGGTCAAGGTTGCGAAGGCGAACCGAGCACGCAGGCAACGATTATTATCGAAGCGATGAAACAAGTGCGCCAGCAGACGAAGATGGGCTACATCAATATCAATACCAACGCGGGTCTCACCGACCATATCCGCGGCATTGTCGATGCCGGACTCGACCTGATGCGAGTCAGTACGATCAGCGCGCTCGACGACCACTACAACGCTTATTACAAGCCTAGAGCCTACACGCTTAAGAACGTGGAGAAGTCGCTGCGTTACGCTACCGATAAGGGCGTCATCACATCCATCAACTATCTCGTATTCCCAGGGGTAACCGACCGGGAAGAAGAGATTGAAGCGATGATTGAATTTGTACGCAGAACCGGATTAAAACTGATCCAACTGCGTAACTTAAATATTGATCCCGAGAGCTATCTGAGCATCATTCCTAAAGCTCGAGGAGAACTGCTTGGCATGAAGCAGATGATTGAGATTTTCCAAGAGGAATTGCCGGATGTCGTGATCGGCTCCTATACGCATACCCCTGAGTTTTATACCAGAGAGCGTTCGCTCGCAGCGAAGCTTTAAGCCAGATCCTACCGCAAGGATTGTTATTGCATGAAGACTTTCTGACGTGATATAATGCGTTAGTGTGTCAATATAACTCTGTTTCAGCAAATGATTCAGGGCAGAAAGAGGTGAACCTAACATGAAAGCAGCGATTCATCCTACTTATCATGTAACCACAGTGACTTGTGCATGTGGTAATGTGTTCGAGACAGGCTCCATTAAGCAAAATCTTCGCGTTGAGATTTGCTCTAATTGCCATCCGTTCTACACAGGTAAACAAAAGTTTATCGATGCAGGCGGCCGTGTCGACAAATTCAAAAAGAAATACGGCATCTAATTGGCATCAATTACTTGACTGCCAATCGGCATAAGACAACCTCCCTTGGTCATCCTAAGCTTAGGCTTAGAGTCTATAGGGAGGTGTTTTTATGTTCACAGGTGCGCTAAGAATTGCAGTCACAGTTATATTGATCATGAGTCTCGTCGGCTGCGGCAACATGAACAACCGGACAACGGATGATCAAACTTACAAAGCAAAATCGTACCCAAGCGATGGATTATTAGGAGCAACGAGCGTGAATCCGAATGACCCTTTGAATCCAACATATCATCATTATGAAGATGATTCGAATCTGATGAAGGCTGTCTTAGCTCAGCTTCCGGGCATTGATACATCAAGCATAACAATCAACGGACCGGTCGCCCGTGTGAAAGTAAAACCTAAACCTGATTTGACGGATGCCCAAGTGGATGAGCTTCGGTCACAGGTTCAAATGGCGCTTGATACAAACATGCCTCGTTATGATGTAAGAGTGAGGATGATCAGGTAGGTTTTACCCTTGGTTGCTATTTGCTATCGAATCGGCTATACTTATTTTTACCGTGCTAGATGGGGAGGTAGCGGTGCCCTGTAACTCGCAATCCGCTGTAGCGGGGTTGAATCCCTGTTAGAGGTACTGTGATGTGAGGTCTGGCTTTTACACGTGGTGTTGAGAGTCGGGTCCTTCGCAATGAATGCTTGTGAACCCGGTCAGGTCTGGAAGGAAGCAGCCGTAAGCAAGATGTTTCATGTGCCGAAGGGTTGCCTAACTTGAGCTAACGATAAAAGTACGCTCGTATCCCTTTATCAATAACAGGTGCACGGTTTTCTCATAAAAATATAACGATAACAAACGACAACGTCCAGAATGCTGGGCGTTTTTTTCTTATTCAATTGGAGGAAAATTCTTACTATAAGGAGAATGATTATATGATTCTAATTAATGGAAGCGCTTGCGATATGGTGGGTCAAAGAAGGGGTGCTACAGAATTGTCTATTCATGACGTGGGGCATTACACGGTATCCATGGAAGAAGTGAGAAAGCTGGTGAATCATAGCATACAAAGCAGTATGCTCGTTGTGGATGAAGAGGGAAGGGTCATTCTGGCAACGGACAAGTTATTGAAGTTCTCCGGATACTCAGCAGAAGAGATTACAAGCATACCGTTTTCCCGGTTGTTTAAGGTGAGAGCATCGCTTCGTGAGTTGTACGATTTTTACTTTAGCGATGAATCGGGTCCTGTAGAATGGCCGCACGGATTCCTGATGAGTAAGAATGGTGAAACGATACATTACCAATTTTCGATGGCCAGGCTCGTCCGAGATGAGAAGGTAGTCTATTTGATGATCATGAGAAACCAGCTGGAAGGTTCTCAGCTTAATTTGTTGCAGCGCTTTTCAGACGCCTTTTTGAAGGATGTTAATTTGGGTGTTTTATTAATTAGCATGAATTACACGTTGGTTGATATAAGCGATATGGCGTGCCGGATTCTTGGTTTGGAACGCGAAACCATCTTGAACATGTCCTTGGATGAGGTATTTGCAACGGTTCCTTCTGAACATCGATTAGTACAGCGTACAATTCTGAATGGCATGGTCGTACGTAATTATGCGGTTTCGTGGACGAACAATCATGAACGTTTCGAATTGCTGCTCGATTCCAATGTGCTTAAAGATAATCAAGGGAATATGGTAGGAGCTTACATCATTTTCAAAGATGTGACCAATATGCGGTCTTTGGAGGAGATGGTGCAGCGCAGCGACCGGCTTGCCATGATTGGTCAGATCGCCGCGGGAACCGCACACGAGATTCGGAATCCATTGACCTCTATTAAAGGCTTTCTTCAGGTGCTCCGTCGTACCTTTGAAGTTCAAGGGATGAGTAAAGAGCAAAGCTACACGGAGGTCATGCTTACTGAGATTAACCGAATTAATGAGCTTGTGAATGAGTTTTTGCTGCTCAGTAAACCTAAGCATGTATCTTATGAACGGATTGACTTATCTGAGGTACTGAGAGGAATTTTGCCGATTATTAATAATGAAGCGATCCTTTATAATGTACATTTACAGTATGAAGCGTCCTATCACCTGCCCGAAGTTATTGCAGATCAAGAATTGCTTAAGCAAGTTTTTTTGAATATTTGTAAGAATGGCATTGAAGCTATGTCGGATGGAGGGGTGTTAACAATCACAGAGAAAGTGGATACGACGGAAAGGAACGTATGTATTGATATTCATGATACCGGATCAGGAATCCCGATGTTTGTCATTGATAAAATTTTCGATCCTTTTTTTACGACCAAAGATACCGGTACAGGACTCGGGTTGTCCGTATGTCAACGGATTATTCATGATATGGGGGGAAGCATTAAGGTGTCATCCAAAGGCTATGGGACTACCTTCACCATCGTCATTCCCTATGCCTGATCCTCTATTTCATCCCTAGTGAGGTTATAGTATAATAAAGTCAATAGCTCTATGCAGGGATTATTGGAGAGGAACTTTATGGCACATATTGCTTTATATCGAACTTGGAGATCCCAGACGTTTCGTGAAGTCGTAGGACAGAAACATATAACGCAAACGCTGCAGAATTCCCTTAGAGAAAATCGTCTTACTCACGCTTACTTGTTCAATGGACCTCGTGGAACCGGTAAAACCAGTACAGCCAAAATATTAGCCAAAGCGGTTAACTGCGAGAACGGTCCCGCAGAGGAACCATGCAACGAATGTTCTGCTTGTAAGCGAATTACCGAAGGGGCTGTTATGGATGTCGTTGAAATTGATGCGGCCTCTAACCGCGGCGTCGAAGAGATTCGCGATATTCGTGATAAAGTCAAGTATGCACCAACTGAAGTACGGCAGAAAGTTTACATTATCGATGAAGTGCATATGCTGACGACAGAAGCCTTTAATGCATTGCTGAAAACGCTCGAGGAGCCTCCGGCCCACGTCATGTTCATTCTGGCTACGACCGAACCGCACAAAATCCCAGCCACGATCATATCCCGTTGTCAGCGATTCGACTTCCGGCGCGTTTCTATGGAAGAACAGGTGCAGCGGCTGCAGTACGTATGCGATCAAGAGCATATCTCCATCAGCGAGGAAGCGCTGCATTACATTGCAAGGCTGTCCGATGGGGGGATGCGGGATGCGCTCAGCCTTTTGGATCAGGCGGCTTCCTTTGCAACAGGCGAGGTACAGCTTTCTGACATACTGTCCATTACCGGCGGCGTAGCTGCGGATCAATTTAAGAAGCTAGTGCTTGCGATTAAAGATAAAGAGTTGGGAACCGCACTCGAGCTCATTGATACATTCATGCAAGAAGGTAAGAGCGCCGACAAATGCATCGAGAATTTGATTGATTATTTCCGTGATTTGCTCATGGTTCGTATGGTGCCTAATTCGCCGGTCATTACAGAGCGGGTTTTTGATATGAACGAGCTGCGGGAAGTAGCTGGTCATTTCTCACCTGCCGATATGATGGCGATTATCGAAACGCTCAATCATTATCAGAGCGAAATGAAATATTCCGTTCAACCTCAGACCCTGCTGGAGATTTCGATCATGAAAATATCAGGGGGCCACAGGGGAGCCGAGGCTGGCGTATTGTCCAGTGGCACAAGCCATGCTGCTTCTGCGGAGGGTGATATCATCGGACAGTTGACCAAAAAGCTGCAGCAACTTGAAGAACAGCTAGCAGGACTGGTAAAATCGGGAGTAACGGCTGCTGACTCGCAATCCAAGCCGGCATCTCCGCAGAGGCCATCACTTGCCGCTGTTCCGGCCAAAAAGTCAGGCATCAAACTTGACGGTTACCTGAAGGCGGTAGATGCCCCTGAGACCAAGTCGGCTCTCATGAAATGGAGTCAAGTCCTCGGTCTAGTGAAAGAGAAAAAAATCACTGTTCATGCATGGTTCGTTAATGGTGATCTCGTATCTACGCTAGAGGATACCGTTCTGGTCGCATTCAAGAATGAAATGCACCGTAATACGACGGAGAAGCCGGAAAATAAGCAACTCATCGAGCAAGTGCTGACTTCAGTGCTGGGCCAGCCGTATCGTTTGCTCACCGTTATGCGTAAGGAATGGGATGATGCGCAGAATGAGGCCGCGGCTGCTCCGGAAATTATGGAACTACAGCCTGAAGACGGCTCTGGCGGTAAACCCAAAGAAGAGTGGATATCCGAAGCGATACAGCTTTTTGGTGAAGATTTGGTCACAATTAAAGATGAATAAGAGGGAGCTACTTACCAATGAATAACATGAACCAAATGATGAAGCAAGTGAAGAAAATGCAAGAGCAAATGATGAAGGCGCAAGAGGAACTGGGTACTAAAATGATCGAAGGAACAGCTGGCGGCGGTGTTGTCACTGTTATCGTTAACGGTCACAAGAAAGTACAAAGCATCACGATTAAGCCTGAGGCTGTTGATCCTGACGATGTAGAAATGCTGCAAGACCTTGTTCTGACTGCTGTGAACGATGCAATGACCAAAGCAGAAGAGCTAGCGAACAAAGATATGGGCAAATTCACAGGCGGCATGAACCTCCCTGGTTTGTTCTAAGCACACCTGAAGAGCGAATCTGACTGATGAAGGAGAACTTCCGTTGTATTACCCCGAACCGATAGCCAAATTAATCGATGCTTTCTCCCGCCTGCCGGGGGTAGGTCCCAAAACGGCGGGGCGCCTGGCCTTTCACGTCCTTCGTATGAAAGAAGAAGATGTGACCGACTTCGCCAAGGCGCTGGTCAACGTGAAACGTAACCTTCACTATTGCTCGGTCTGTTGTAACATTACGGACATCGATCCCTGCCGCATCTGTCAAGATAAGAGCAGGGACGGTTCCGTCATCTGTGTCGTTCAAGAGCCCAAGGATTTGGTGGCGCTCGAGCGGACCAAAGAATTTGAGGGGTATTATCACGTGCTGCACGGTGCAATTTCGCCTATGGAAGGCATCGGTCCTGATCAGATTCATATCGCTGAGTTGCTCAAACGTCTAAGCGATGAGAAGGTACAGGAGCTTATTCTCGCTACGAACCCGAATATTGAGGGGGAAGCGACAGCGATGTACCTTTCGAGACTGGTCAAGTCCTTTGGACTCCGTGTAACGCGCATTGCGCACGGTTTGCCGGTCGGAGGCGACTTGGAGTATGCGGATGAAGTGACTCTGACCAAAGCGATGGAAGGTCGCAGGGAATTATAATCAATATTGAAACATTTGGGAGAGAGCTGTTTAGGCTCTCTTTTTTGTTTTCCCTAAAAAACGCGGTAGAGTTCTAATTCTACCGTCCCTCCAGTATGTATTAAATAACACTTTATTATTGCTGGAATGGAGGGGCAAGAGCGTGAAACCAGTATTGCAATGGCCTTATGGGAAAAAGAGCTTAAAAGCTAAAACAGAGAAGGAAACGATTTTGAAGGACAAGCAGATGCTTGTATTTGAAATACGCAAAGCACACCAGAACTGGGTAGCGGCGCAGGCGCATTTTGAATTTGCCTTAGATAAAGATCAGGTTGACTATGCGATCTATGCGTTAGAAGCGGCAGAAAAGCGATTTGAAATGTTAATTAAACAAGCCAAACAATCGGGAATCAGTTTAATAGATACGGATCGCTTGACGGAGGTGTAAACGTGTATCTCAAGTATGTGATGTGGGGCTTGCTCGTATTATCATCTATGATGCTTATATTTATCTTGTTTCGAAATCGCCGAGCGGGCAGATGGTTGTCCGCTATCGCGCTGAATATTGCTTTTGCTGCCTTCATTTTATATGTATTGAATTTACTCAGTGCATATACGAATTTTGAGCTGCCTATTAATACTGCTACGCTAGGGACGGTAACGGTACTCGGAGTTCCTGGTATTCTTCTTCTTGTTTGTTTGAAGCTTACGTTGCTTTAATGGCAGAAAAATACATGTAATTTTGGGTTGACTCTCTTATTGCGTCTGTGGTATCTTATTAAAGTCGCCGTTGAGAGACGGGCGAAAGTAACTTGAGAAAAACAAGTTGCAAAAGAAATGTTAGTGTGTTATATTAATCTTCCGGCTTTCGAAAGAGAGCGGGATGGACGAGAGTC
>NZ_JACVVD010000059.1 GCF_014534655.1 Paenibacillus sedimenti | reverse complement strand
ACCTCGTTGAGGATAACAGATCCGCTACCTTCTTCGCGCTGTCATAGCAGGGCATACCAAGCGCCCCCGACCCTTCTGTAGAATCTCCAACTAGGTATAATCCCCGTACGGCTCGGCTTTGCAGCGGCAACAGTTTTGCATTCGTTCTCCTGGCGATTCCGTTCACCATAGCTCTGTTTATAATCCGTTTGTTAACAACGTACTTTTCCCATCCCGGGTATACTTTATGAAGCAAAGTTTCAAATGCGGTTTGAGACCCCTTCGCGTGGCTGTCGTCTAGCTGTTCCTGTTCGGTCAAAAATTTCAAGCCATTGATCAACTGTCCGCCGGCGGGTACGGAAGAAGGATTGTTAAATCCGTAATCATTTATGTAGAAGCCTCCATCCAGATCCAACAAATTACCGATATCGCCGCGGAGCCTCTTGGAAAGCATGAGATCATAGACGAACACATAATGAGCCGTT
>NZ_JACVVD010000058.1 GCF_014534655.1 Paenibacillus sedimenti | reverse complement strand
CCCCGTCACAGCCCAGCCTTACGGTGTGCGGATTTGCCTACACACCAGCCTCACTGCTTGGACAGACATCCATCAGTCTGCGTCACTATCCTTCTGCGTCACTCCATCGCTCATAACGGCTACGGTGGTACAGGAATTTCAACCTGTTGTCCATCGACTACGCCTTTCGGCCTCGCCTTAGGTCCCGACTTACCCTGAGCGGACGAACCTTCCTCAGGAACCCTTAGGCTTTCGGCGGATCAGATTCTCACTGATCTTTTCGTTACTTATACCGGCATTCTCACTTGAATACAGTCCACCAGTCCTTCCGGTCTGACTTCTACCCGTATTCAACGCTCCCCTACCCATGCACTAACGTGCAAGCCATAGCTTCGGTGGCGTGTTTAGCCCCGTTACATTTTCGGCGCAGAGTCACTCGACCAGTGAGCTATTACGCACTCTTTCAATGGTGGCTGCTTCTAAGCCAA
>NZ_JACVVD010000057.1 GCF_014534655.1 Paenibacillus sedimenti | reverse complement strand
TTGATGATTTGCTCGGGAATAAACCGATACAGGGCCATATCCAGGTAGTCGGAACGTGAATAAGCGGTATAATAGCGGCTTCCCGAAATCGAATAAGTTCCCGTTTGAGAAACAAAAGTTCCACCTGCTTGCTGGACGAGAGCGATCATATTTTGCTGCAGCTGCGTTGTAGCGCCGCTTACGATCATGTCGCCGGTTTTCTCCGAGAACAGCAGGGTACCGCTGTCGGCGTAAGTATTGAGGTGGCTTATCGCCTCACGAATCTTCTGGGTATCCAGCTCGATTTCGATCGCGAACAGCGGCCGATCCCCATAAGTCGCACTTGGTTTGGCCGCGCTTAAGAACAGACCTCCGTCCCACAACATGACCTGGCTATTTCGGCCGCCAAGCTCGGTGCGAATCCGGTCATACCGTTTGATATCGAGCTCGCTCGTCCCATTGGCGGA
The DNA here is from genome assembly GCF_014534655.1 of Paenibacillus sedimenti. Lineage (GTDB taxonomy): Bacteria > Bacillota > Bacilli > Paenibacillales > NBRC-103111 > Paenibacillus_E > Paenibacillus_E sedimenti. The sequence continues at coordinate 53 of NZ_JACVVD010000057.1, read as the reverse complement.
CGAAACGGATTTGGAGACCGGATAAATATGTGCAGTCACATTTTTGATATAGA
>NZ_JACVVD010000056.1 GCF_014534655.1 Paenibacillus sedimenti | reverse complement strand
GTGGGGTAGATGATTGGGGTGAAGTCGTAACAAGGTAGCCGTATCGGAAGGTGCGGCTGGATCACCTCCTTTCTATGGAGACTCGGCTCTGCAATGAGCCAGTCAAGTGCGCAAGCACACAACAAGCTTCTTTCACTCGTGTTCAGTTTTGAAGGGATAATCCTTTCAAACATGATATCTTGCTCTGGTAACATTTGATTGTTGCTGAAGCGTAGATGGCATGATAAGATGTTCTTCCTGCCGCTGAGAGGCGAAGGAAAAACAAAATTGTTGACAACTGACATCGCTTCGCGAATGTAACAGTTGCAACGTTGTTGACGAATCTTCGATTCGCAACTTGTTCCTTGAAAACTAGATAACGAAACGAAACGTAAAGCGTGAAACTTAGAAATCCTTTAAGCCACTGTGTTTACACAGTGATTTAAATCTTTTAGCAGGTTAAGCTAATAAGAGCACACGGAGGATGCCTAGGCGCTAGGAGCCGATGAAGGACGTGGCGAACGACGAAATGCCTCGGGGAGCCGTAAGCAGGCTTTGATCCGGGGAT
>NZ_JACVVD010000055.1 GCF_014534655.1 Paenibacillus sedimenti | reverse complement strand
AATTGCTAGTAATCGCGGATCAGCATGCCGCGGTGAATACGTTCCCGGGTCTTGTACACACCGCCCGTCACACCACGAGAGTTTACAACACCCGAAGTCGGTGGGGTAACCCGCAAGGGAGCCAGCTGCCGAAGGTGGGGTAGATGATTGGGGTGAAGTCGTAACAAGGTAGCCGTATCGGAAGGTGCGGCTGGATCACCTCCTTTCTATGGAGACTCGGCTCTGAGAACGAGCCAGTCAAGTGCGAAAGCACACAACAAGCTTCTTTCACTCGTGTTCAGTTTTGAAAGGTCAATCCTTTCAAACATGATATCTTGCTCTGGTAACATTTGATTGTTGCTGAAGCGTAGATGGCATGATAAGATATTCTTCCTGTCGCTGAGAGGCGAAGGAAAAACAAAATTGTTGACAACTGACATCGCTTCGCGAATGTAACAGTTGCAACTTGTTCCTTGAAAACTAGATAACGAAACGAAACGTAAAGCGTGAAACTTAGAAATCCTTTTCGTTTGTTGTGTCAAAGCAATGAATGAAAGCAATTTTTAGCTGGTTCTAACGAACCTGGCAATTTAACAATTGCCTACGGTTAAGCTAATAAGAGCACACGGAGGATGCCTAGGCGCTAGGAGCCGAAGAAGGACGTGGCGAA
>NZ_JACVVD010000054.1 GCF_014534655.1 Paenibacillus sedimenti | reverse complement strand
GATTGGGGTGAAGTCGTAACAAGGTAGCCGTATCGGAAGGTGCGGCTGGATCACCTCCTTTCTATGGAGACTCGGCTCTGCGATGAGCCAGTCAAGTGCGAAAGCACACAAACGCTGATTTTTCATATCATTTGTTCAGTTTTGATGGAGTTTGCAATCAATATTCGGGGCCATAGCTCAGCTGGGAGAGCGCCTGCCTTGCAAGCAGGAGGTCAGCGGTTCGATCCCGCTTGGCTCCACCATTAACCTAATGCATACTTCCGCCGCCGATAAGGCGGTGTTGTTGACACTGGGAAGATAAAGCAAACCATCAGGTTGACAACCAACATCGTTCTACGAATGTAAAGGTTGCAACATTGTTGACGAATCTTCGATTCGCAACTTGTTCCTTGAAAACTAGATAACGAAACGAAACGTAAAGCGTGAAACTTAGAATTCCTAATCACCATTTGTGTAAACAAGTGATGAAGTGAATATTTTTAGCTGGTTCTAACGAACCTGGCAATTTAACAATTGCCTACGGTTAAGCTAATAAGAGCACACGGAGGATGCCTAGGCGCTAGGAGCCGAAGAAGGACGTGGCGAACGACGAAATGCCTCGGGGAGCCGTAAGCAGGCTTTGATCCGGGGATGTCCGAATGGGGGAACCCGGCTGTGGTAATGCGCAGTTACTCATCACTGA
>NZ_JACVVD010000053.1 GCF_014534655.1 Paenibacillus sedimenti | reverse complement strand
CAATAGATCACAAAAAAACCAACCTCGAGATCATATCCTTCATCGTTTTTTTCCGGATCGAGATGACTTCCTCTTCGGAGATATTCCCGTAAAACTTCCGAATCGCCTTGTGATGGGAGAAATAAAAATAGACCGCACCTAGCAAACTTACAACGAAATCTTCAGGATGATCGACATTCCTGCATTCGCCGGTCTGAACGCCAAGCAGATACATCCCCATCACCTTCTCGAAAAATAAATTTTGGTGATGAAGCTGTTGAAATATGTCTCGATCTTGCGCGACGCTTTGGTCCATAATCTTCACGAAATACGGGTTGTTATGAAGAAAATCAATGAAATGTTCCATGACTTGAATCAAGTTTTCGCGAATGGTTGTACCTTTAGTTTCAATTGACACGGAAACTGCTTTTTCGAATAAGTCGTTAATAACCGCCGTGAATAATTCTTCCTTACTTTTAAAGTGGTAATAAATTAATGCTTTATTAACACCCGCCATTTTTGAAATATAATCGATTCTGGCCCCATCGTACCCTTTCTCCGAAAATTCCTGTAAAGCGGTTTGCAGAATTTTTTCTTTTCCCTGACTCATACATTAGTACCTCCACCTTAGATCATACATCCTACCTCGTTGAGGATAACAGATCCGCTACCTTCTTCGCGCTGTCATAGCAGGGCATACCAAGCGCCCCCGACCCTTCTGTAGAATCTCCAACTAGGTATAATCCCCGTACGG
>NZ_JACVVD010000052.1 GCF_014534655.1 Paenibacillus sedimenti | reverse complement strand
CCTAGAGGGATCCTGAGTACGGCGGGACACGAGAAACCCCGTCGGAATCCGGCAGGACCATCTGCCAAGGCTAAATACTACCTAGCGACCGATAGTGAAGCAGTACCGTGAGGGAAAGGTGAAAAGCACCGCGGAAGCGGAGTGAAAAAGAACCTGAAACCGTGTGCTTACAAGAAGTCAGAGCACTCTATATGTGTGATGGCGTGCCTTTTGTAGAATGAACCGGCGAGTTACGTTTGCATGCGAGGTTAAGCTGAAGAGGCGGAGCCGCAGCGAAAGCGAGTCTGAATAGGGCGCATGAGTATGTAGACGTAGACCCGAAACCGTGTGATCTACCCCTGTCCAGGGTGAAGGTGAGGTAACACTCACTGGAGGCCCGAACCCACGAATGTTGAAAAATTCGGGGATGAGGTGGGGGTAGCGGAGAAATTCCAATCGAACTCGGAGATAGCTGGTTCTCCCCGAAATAGCTTTAGGGCTAGCCTCGGAAGATGAGTTGTGGAGGTAAAGCACTGATTGGGTGCGGGGCCCGCCAAGGGTTACCAAGTCCAGTCAAACTCTGAATGCCACAAACTTTATTCCGGGAGTCAGACAGTGAGTGCTAAGATCCATTGTCAAAAGGGAAACAGCCCAGACCATCAGCTAAGGTCCCCAAGTGTGTGTTAAGTGGGAAAGGATGTGGAGTTGCACAGACAACCAGGATGTTGGCTTAGAAGCAGCCACCATTGAAAGAGTGCGTAATAGCTCACTGGTCGAGTGACTCTGCGCCGAAAATGTAACGGGGCTAAACACGCCACCGAAGCTATGGCTTGCAC
>NZ_JACVVD010000051.1 GCF_014534655.1 Paenibacillus sedimenti | reverse complement strand
CTATTCCAGCTAATAGCTTGTCAATATTTAATTATTAATGGTTAATTCATGAGGTGGTATACTTAAAAATGTGTATGGGAAAGAACCGTCCCACTTAGCACGGAAATATATTCCATATATTTCTATTTCGTGCTACTTACTCTAGACGGAACGCTTCCTTAGTAGTCAAGATGGCAAAAATCCAGTGGATGAGTTTATTCACACAAGCAATTATCGCTACTTTGAATAGCTTTCCTTCAGAACGTTTCTTATCATAATAAGCCCTTAATTTTTTATTTCTATTGCTACGAATACCACATCGTACAGCTTGATATAGGGCTGTACGAAGCCTCCTCGAGCCATGCTTCGTGATTTTATTTTGGGTTGCTATAAACTTACCTGAAGAAAAAACACTTGGATCAACGCCGGCAAAGGCCACCAGTTTCTTTGCGTGATCAAACCGATCGATTTCCCCGATCTCAGCTAAAATTGTTGCAGCAATCTTAGTGCCAATACCGGGTATCGATTGGATTAAATCATATTCAAGTAACTCTTCAGCCAGAGCATCTATCGATTTATCAAGGGTTGCTAGGTGTTCCTGGTATTGAAGAAGCAAATTGATGAGCAGCTGTATGGAGATCAAATGGCTTGGAAAAGCCATTTCCTTAAAGGGATTTCGCTTTGCTGCAGCTAATAAAATTTGAGCGCGTTCCAGACACCATAAAGCAGATCTGCTGCGTCCAGTAAGACGTTGGATGGCTGTTGTAATTTCCTTTTCTGACATTTCCAAGACTTCTTTAGACGTCGGGTGTAAGGCTAGAAATCGAAGGGAAACTTTTGAATATAGGTCACCAAACACGCCATGATATTCGGGAAAAACTTGATCCAGAATGGCCTGAAATTGTAGTTTTGCTTGGACATACA
>NZ_JACVVD010000050.1 GCF_014534655.1 Paenibacillus sedimenti | reverse complement strand
GAAGCGGTACAGAATCTTTCGCAATTATTCGTCGACGATCGCAAAGGCATTACGAAAATGAAAAATGAATACGAGCAGAAGATTGATGAACTCTACGCCGAGGTGGGAAAACTGTCCACACAATTGTCGTGGCTCAAAAAAAAATCTGGTCTCTAACCTATCCCGCGAAGAGCGTGTCGCTTTGCTGGAGTGGGATTGTTCCGAGCATACCATCGCCGTGCAAGCCGATCTGCTAAGTCTGAATCGCTCCAGTTTGTACTACAAACCGGTCCCTCCCTCCTCGGAGGAAATCCGCCTCAAGCACCGGATTGATGAACTGTACACGCAGCACCCATTTATGGGTTATCGGACGATTGCCAATATCATGAATCGAGAAGGAGATCATATCCACCGAAATACGGTTAGGCGCTACATGCGTGAGATGGGGCTGATGGCGATCTACCCTGGACCGAACCTGAGTAAGCGCGATCTTCAGCATCGGATCTATCCTTACCTGCTTCGTAGGCTTGCCATTACAGCACCCGATCAGGTCTGGAGTGTTGATATCACCTACATTCGGATGAAACAGGGCTGGATGTACCTTTACGCAGTCATAGACTGGTATTCACGGTATATCGTTGACTGGCAACTCGATCAAAGCTTGGAGATTGGATTCGTGCTGGAAACGATGAAACGAGCGTTAGCGAGGTGCACGCCCCAAATTATTAATAGTGATCAAGGCAGCCACTTTACAAGTCCACAATATACAGACCTGTTGAAAGAGCACGAAGTACGCATCAGCATGGATGGTAAAGGCAGAGCGACAGATAATATCGCTATCGAGCGCTTCTGGCGTAGCCTTAAGTACAATGAAGTCTATCTAAACGACTACAGTACACCCCGAGAAACTAGGCAAGGTATAGGGCGCTACATTCATCTGCACAATCATTACTTGCCGCATCAGTCCCTGCAAAGCCATACACCAGCTTCTGTATATAACCGTGATGTTGTACTAAAATCTACATGTGAATAACAAAGAAAAAACCTTTCTCCCGCGCCTACGCTTGAGCTTCGTCCACCACCAGTGGACAAGTCTAAGCTGGTAATAATTATCTTTTATACCAATCGAAGAAGTAGGTCTAAGGCTTAAATCCATGGACTCTAAACAAAGATTGTGAACCATTTCACACCTTAATT
>NZ_JACVVD010000005.1 GCF_014534655.1 Paenibacillus sedimenti | reverse complement strand
ATAAAAGGCATATGCGCTCATCTCCTTAGATACAGAGATTCGACAAAGAACATCCATTTTCATGCCAAAAACGGATATTTTTTAATAATCGTTAGACAGACTGACGTGCGGAATTCCCGCATACGGCTCTTCAAATCATCTTACTGAACAACGGCCTTAGCCTTGCGTTTTCCATAGATATTCACATAAATGCGGGGTTCCGGCAAGGGATTTCGCTTAAGAAATTGGTTGAAACTCTCCCAATTGAAACTTTGTTTCTGGCTTCTGCGGTTTAACCATTTCATCAGCGCCTTTTCCACTTCTCTCTTGAATTTGGCTAGATTCGGGTGATTATCCGCGATCCCATAATATTGGTAATGCCCGGTTAATTTCCTGCGAATCGTTGCCATCAAGATTTCCAGCTTTTCATGGCGATGCTGTTTCATCCAGCTCCCGAAAGCCTTGAGTTTGATCTTGTATTTCTTCGCGCTTGTTTTGCGCTTTGCCCGGAAGGATGTCCCCTTTGCATTCTTGCTGCAATAATGAGTGAAACCTAGGAAGTCAAAAGTGGACGGTCTTCCACCACCATTCCTTTTGTACCAATCTTCCGCTTTACTTCCGAAGCGAATGATCTTCGTCTTCTCTTCCGCAATGCTCAGGTTGAACTCTTTTAAACGTTGGATCAGTGCCTCATAGAACTCTCTCGCATCCGCCTCGTATTGAAAGCAGCAAACAAAATCATCAGCATATCGCACCATGAATGCTTTTCCTCGACTCTGCCTCTTCACACGTTTCACGAACCATAGATCGAGAACATAGTGCAGGTAGATGTTCGCAAGCAGTGGGGAGATAATAGAACCCTGTGGGGTTCCTTCTTCCGTCGGCTCCAGTCGTCCCTCTTCCTGCACACCCGCTTTCAACATTCGGCGGATGAGGTGGAGGATATTTGGATCTCCGATGCGGAGTTTCAGGAACTTTAGCAACCACTCGTGATCTACGTGATTGAAGAAACCGGATATGTCCGCATCCACGATGAATTGAATCGATTGTTTATCGATGATCTGATCCAACTGGATGAGGGCTCCATGACAGCTTCGGTGCGGGCGAAATCCGTAGGAGCAGTCTAAGAAATCTTGCTCATAGATTCGCTGCAGCAGCTTATTTAACGCCGATTGTACGATTTTATCTTCATATGCTGCGATGCCTAACGGCCGTTTGCTTTTCTCATCCTTTGGGATGTACGTTCGGCGTGCGGGTTGCGGTTGGTACCCTTTCCGCTTGAGCCGTCCCACTAAATCCTCGAGGTTTTCTTCCAACCGCTCGGCATACTTCGCCTTAGTCACTTGGTCCACCCCGATTGCTTTGTTCGGATCCAGTTCTTCATGGCACTGTCGCAACAGTTCCTTATTCAGCAAGTGGTACATCGATGTGAATTGTTCTTTGGGTTGTCTTTTCGCAATTTCAGCTATTCTTGCTAGTTTTGTTTCCATGTGTGCACCTACCCCTGTGTGTAGCTCATGTTTCCTTAGCGAGAGTGATAATTTGTAACCTCCTTCCAGATGCCCTTCGGACAACTGTACTATGAAGTTATCCGACTTCCTATCGTGCCATTTGAACATCCTCTCTTTCCGGGTTGTCTGTTCATACTGCGGGAGTTTTCCTAAAGAGTACTCGTCTGCCGCAGAGCCGATAGGATCTCTCAAGATCCCATGTCATCATTGTCTAACATGCCCTGCTCTCTGACCCCGGGGAAGAGGCAAACAACTCGCCTGTTACGCTGTTTGTCTTGTGGTCTTCCGAGAGTTCAAAATCCGTCTTCCCTTTGGTGAATAAATTCCAAGTAAAAGAGGCCATCAAACGTTAGCTATGTTTTATTGTCACTTTTGTCTTTCTTAATCTTTCCTTCTAGCCTTTTGAATAATGAGAACACAAGTAGAAACAGAAGCTTTTTGAATGATCCTATCGTCTGATTTTAAATACATTCGAACACACTCATTATAGTCTTTTAAATCCTCTTCTGAAAGAGAGTCAAATAACTTACTATGCTTGTCCAATATCTCTTTTAGTAACAATTATTTCTCTTTATCAGTCCTTGTAATTTACTCCCATGTTCTATCTACTACGGAATTGTCGTCTCCTAAAAAAGTCCATTGATACTCCTGTAATCGGTTATGGTCTTCTGTTTAAGTAGCCCTTGGCTAATTGTTTTTATTTTCAAATAAATCCCATTGCTCTACACCTTTTAAGATCACTATAATAAGCACCTAGCCTACAATATAAGTAAGAACATACTCAATCAATAATACACTTACTAATCAAGTATGCTCTTTTAATGCAGATTACCGCTTCGCCTTATAAAACTCATGATACAGCTTCATCAGCGCCCGCTTCTCAATCCGCGACACATACGACCTGCTGATGCCCAGCTCCTTTGCAATCTCCCGCTGCGTCCGTTCTTCTCCGCCAAGCTCCAACCCAAAGCGACCCACCACAACTTCTTTTTCCCGATCATCCAATATATCTAAATTTTTATAAATCTTCGACTTCTCAATCTTCAGCTGCACCTTATCCACGACATCGTCGGCTTCTGTGCCGAGAATATCGATCAACGTAATCTCATTCCCCTCTTTGTCTGTGCCGATGGGATCGTGCAAGGACACATCCTTGCGCGTTTTCTTCAACGAACGCAGATGCATCAGGATCTCGTTCTCGATACAGCGAGCAGCGAAAGTCGCCAGCTTCGTCCCCTTGTTCGGCGAGAATGACTCAATCGCTTTAATCAGCCCAATAGTCCCAATGCTAATCAAATCCTCCAAATCTTCACCCGTATTGTCGAATTTTTTGACGATATGAACACAAAGCAACGTAAAATGTCTTGTTGCCGTAATGAGCAACCTTGATGAATACATAATTTCACATGAAAAATGTCACTTAACCCATAAGTTTGCCTGTTCTGCATGCTTATGCTTCCAATTCAGAACGTATCATTCAACATTTTAATCAACTAGGCGTAATATCCGCCCTTTGCAAGGTATTCATGGTGTTCAAGATAATGCTTATAGATCTTTCCAAATACTCTGTTGGCCATAGCCTTTGATTGATAATCATTAATTAATTTGACTACTTCATCCATTGGAGTTTCCATAGAAGTTTCCCCGCTTATCAATTTGGGTAAATCTATTTCGAACATCCCGTCCAGTTCCTCTAAGCATTTGCCAAACCTATACTTGGCAATGGTCTCTCTGATTTCAATTAATTCAAAATTCAAACAAATAGCCATTTCATAAGCCTCACTTTTGAGCTATAGTTTCCGTCCCTCGGTTTAGTTTAGATCTTCACTGTAGATACTTCATTAAATTCATTTTTTTCTCTTCCACATACTTAAACAAATTATCAAATATACTGTCATTGTCACGATAAAGATATAATTGATCAGCTTGTGTTGCAATTTTATTTAATAATTCCACATTTTGATTATCGTGTATTTCTGAGGAGTTGGTAACTTGATAAAGGGATAAATTATTTACATCTTCCCTTAGTTTTTTTGTACTAATCCCATTTAAGCTTAACAAGACTTTGATATCATTCATGATCTTAAAGTCTTTGGTTGCATTAATCCGATCCAGTGACAGTATCGTTTCTTCAATATAGTTGCCCGTTGAATTTTCTAAAAACCCAATAATTCCGTTCATTTGTAGTTCAATATCAAAGTCTAATATCAGTATTATGTCTTGTAGTATAACTGGAAGTTGAATGAAAATTTCTTCTTGACGGAGACTTTTGAAATTTTCATCATAAATATTCATTGCAATTTTTTCAACATGGTCCGCCTCATTAAATAATTAATCTATAAGCAGTATTTTAATATAAATATTTGGGGAGGGGGGTTCCCTTGATAATGAAAACTGCTTGTTTAATATGTGCCTCTTAAATAATCTGACTTAACCATTCCATAGTATACTAAGTCCTCATATTTCCCCGACTTCATTATGTGCTGAGGGAATGTACCTTCGTATTTCATCCCAATTTTACTCATAACTATATAAGAACTTGGGTTTTTCGTCATTGCAGTCGCTTTGGGCAGCCTCTGTTGCAAACCCTTGCCCCCAAAAAGGCTGACCTACCCAGTAGGCAAGTTCAGCGTGATTATGATTTTTAGAAATACGCAAGCTGACACATCCAATCAGTATTTCAACATCCTTTTTTACAATAGCTAAAGCATAGATATCCCCTTTTTCAGCGGATAGTCGAGTTCGTTCAATCCATGCTTCAGCTGCACCATCTGGATATGGGCGAGGAATAGAGAGAGACCTCCGCATAAAGAACTATCATTGAAAATTTCAAGATAATTACAAAAACATTCTTTTTTTGCTAAACTTATAATTATTTCAATAAAGGCTGCCATTCTTTTGGCAGCCTTTGCATGTTAATATCGTTCTTCGTTAACTTGAGTCCCCCGTTCCTTCAAGTTGATTGATTATTTTCTCTAAATTATAATACACCCCTTCGCCGCTGTACGATACAAGAAGGCGCTCAGGCGTACTATGATTTGCTCTTTGCGCTATACGCGGAATGGGGCGTCGATTTCATCAAGGTCGATGATCTTGCGGCCTCCAAACTATATGACACGCATCAGCCGGAAATACAGTTTACCGTAACGCTCCTTCCACAATAAGGGAGGGATTGTGGCCCTCCCCCTGCAATTCAAGTTACTTTCCGGCCGCATTCTGATCGAGCAGCTTATCGCCTTGCTCTTGAGCTTTCTTGAGAGTCGTAGCCACATCTTGCTTTCCTTGGATGAATAATTCAATATTTGGCATCAAACCGTCAACTTCCATAACGGAGTATCCCGGATGCTGCGAACGAATCTTCGCAAATTCCAACGTCTCCATGAACGGTTTCCAGTTCGGGTCATCCTTGAAAAACGGATCCTGCAGCGCCGGCTTATAGCCTGGCAGATTTAAGCTTGTTTTCTCCCATAACAGCGCATTGTCCTTATTAGGTGAACCGCCCTAGGTCGCCGCTGTCAGAAATTTCGTGATCATATCTTCCTGCAGAACATATTTGACTCTAATCTTATCTTGAGATTTATTGAAGGCATCCGCCATCATAACGAACTGTTTCTCACCTTCACCGCCCCAGTCTCCCCAAAACGTTATTTCTACGGGGGCTGCTTTAGCTGTTGCTGCCGGTGCAGTAGAGTCCTCAGTTTTTTTTGCTTTCTGCCGCTTGACCCCCTTAGTTGGTATGACGCAAATATGTCGATATGAATTTTTCACACTATTTAAATATCATTTGGATATATCAATATATCAATAAAAAAAGACCGCTAGATTAGCAGTCTCTGGTTGTCGCTTCCTATTCTGACTCCGTTTCTGATCATTTGGCAGGTCCTGTTGACTCCCCAATGATGAGTTTGGCGGCCAGACTTACTTTATTGGCCACCTTCTCCCCACGCTTAAGCTTCAATACGTTTTCAACCGCCAACTTACCGATTTCTTCCTCAGCCTGTATCAAATGAGTAAATTGATAGCCACCCCCAAGCGTCGTCGGAGGACTATCAAAACAAATAATGGATATATCATCGGGAATCCGAAGCCCCAACTGTTCCACTGCAACCTTGGCTAACAAGGCAATATTATATTCAATGGCGAACAAGGCAGTAATTTGCGGATTGTTCTGCAGATGCGCCTTAATCATGCTGATATCTTTCTCAATATTTGGTGAATGAAATGAATTTGGAAGTGTTGAGGTAATTTCATCTAACCAAAGCGAACGGTCAACCAAAACCCCGCGTTCCGCGTGGGCTCGGACAAAGCCTTCAATTCGGTCCTCAATAGCTGTTGTATCCATAGGCGGTGGTGTAAGCAAGCAAATCTGCTTATGTCCTAGATCAAGCAAGTAGTCAGTCCCCATGTGAGCAGCACTTATGTTATCGGTGCTTATCGAAGCCGCGGCTACACCTTTGAGATGGCGGTCAACAAGAACTAAAGGAAATTGCTTGATGACCAACTTAAGGATCTCAGCATTATAGAATTCTCCTTGTGCAGGAAATACAATGATGCCATCAACACCTAAATCAAGAAATGCACGAATGGCTTTTTCTTCATTCTCGGGCACACCGAACGATCGGCGCAGCACCAAGAAGCTGTCGTGCTCAGCGGAAGCCCACTCCATTCCATAAATCATCCCCGTACCGAAGGTATTTCCAAAATCAGTCATGACCAAACCGATCAGAGTTTGCCTGGATCTTTCAGTTCTCTCTCCCAAAGCTAGCCCTTCAGACTGAACTCCTCCCCTTTCCGCGACAAAAGATCCTCTCCCTGGCTTACGAACAATGATACCTTCTTCTGCAAGCATCTCCAGCGCCTTTTTACTTGTAATTCTGCTCACGTTATATTCATCCGCTAATTCCTTCTCCGAAGGAACACGGTCTCCAACATCGTATTTACGTTGCAAAATTTCTTCACGCAGCGTTTCAAATATTCGTTCGTATATGGGTCTAGAATCCGTTGACAATGCTTCCTACCTCCTGTGCCCAAACAAATGTTATATCAAATAATATTATTAATATATCATGTTATACCGACTTTGGAAAGAAGGTGCATTGATAAAAGAAGGACTGCAGTCCCCCCTCTAATATTAAAGTGCCCTTTTAGGCCTTTGTTTTGACGGAATTACTAAAAATGAACAAAAAAACACAGTCGCGTAATGGACCATGTTTAATAATGGCGATTACTATCCAAGGTTATCTCCGTGGGCCCTTTCCCCTTTTGAACCCATTTATTCCACTTTGGCAGAGCCGAATAGCCGTTCCATTACGGTTTAAACCCAGGGAGGAAGTTAACCGGAGACGGATATTGGAAGCGGCAAGAGAGCTTTTTATCGAACAAGGCGTTGAGAACGTAAATATGCATCAGATTGCCAAAGCAGTAGGAGTCGGGCAGGCAATTATGAAGTGATCGTGAGATATGTTTCCTTTTTGGAGTCTAAGGTTCCCTGGCTTTGTGCAGTCAGCCGGGCATCTACCGGACATCGCCCGCTTCAATCGCCCCTATGTCAATGGATGCGTACAACATGCAGGAGTTTGTATATCGATGCTTTAGAAAACGGCGATATTTCGGACGTTGACGTCTCGTACACCGTGGAAGTTTTATTGGCAGCTCTCCACAACATCGATTTTCATTTAAATGATGAAGAGCTTATGACGAATCAAATCTTACAAGGGATTGGAGTAACTATACCATGTCCATATCCTCCGGAAGTGTTCAAAAGCTTTTTCTTGAACAAGTCAAACGGCCGATTGATACTGCCTTAGCAGAGAAAATTGCGAATTTACTTTCCCCAATGATAGATGAACTGAATTCTATTGAACTTGCAATGAATGTACAGCCAAGTCTTGTGTTCCAGCCTATACATAGACGCGTAGAAAGGTGAAATTTCTGTGAGTCAAAACTTGGCCACCCTTTCCGTGTCGAAATTAGCGCCACTCATATACTCTCGACAGATATCACCTGTAGAATTAACGCAGGAAGTATTCCATCAAATTGAGGCAGTAGAACCACTGGTAAACGCCTATATCACCATTTTGAAGCAACAGGCGCTAGCTGACGCCCACGCTGCTGAGTACAACATTCTCAAGGGTAATTACCTGGGGCCGTTTCACGGCATTCCGATAGGCCTTAAAGATATGATAAAAACTCGAGGAATACGTACCACCGCAGGTTCAGCAATTTTAGCTAACTGTATAACTAATTATGATGCCTCCTGCGTCGTTCGGCTCCGGCAAGCCGGTGCTATTCTTGTAGGAAAACAAAATTGCCATGAGTTTGCTTTTGGGTCGACGAATAATAATCTTACTTTCGGCCCTGTTCATAACCCTTGGAATCTTGAATATATTCCAGGCGGGTCAAGCGGCGGGTCTGCGGCAGCGGTGTCAGCATCCGAATGTATTGCCGCCATCGGGACTGATACCGGTGGGTCAGTTCGTAATCCTGCAGCCTGTTGCGGCATAGTTGGGCTCAAACCAACCTATGACAGAGCAAGCACATGTGGAGTATTTCCCCTCAGTTGGTCAATGGATACCCTTGGTTTGCTAACAAAGACAGTCACAGATGCTGCCCTAACATTGCAAATTGTTGCCGGATACGATCCGTTTGATATAACCACGAGTTCTCGTCCTGTGCCCGACTATACTTCCGGGATTGAGGATGGAATTAAAGGACTTCTTGTTGGGATACCACGAAACTACTTCTTTGACCGAATCGATTCCGAAGTGAAAGAGCGGGTCGAGAGCGCGATTCACATGCTTACTAACTTAGGTGCCATCCCTGTTGAGATCACGTTACCCAATGTGGAGTTATCATTGCTATGCACATATACGATCATTTTCGCAGAGGCGAGCAGCTGCCATGAGCCTTTGCTGCAAAATTGGGCTAACTTGTACTCGCCTGATGTCCGGTTGTACCTTGAATCAGGCGAGTCATTGACAGCTACCAAATACCTAAAGGCACAGCGATTGCGAACCTTAATCAAACAAAGTCTCAATTCAATCATGGAACACGTGGACGTGATTGTTGCTCCAACCGTACCATCTCCGGCAGTGAAGATCGGTCAGAACTCCGTGGTGATTAACGGCCAAGTAGAGAGTATCACAGATGCCATGTTCCGATATACTTGCCCCTTTAATTTATCCGGACAGCCGTCACTTGCTGTTCCGTGCGGATTTTCGGAGAATGGGTTGCCGATCAGCCTGCAGATCGTGGGTCGCCCCTTTGACGAAAAGACTGTTTTGAGGGTAGGAAGAGCATTTGAGGCTTCTACGAAATGGCATTCCATACAACCGGCATTGAATAGCATTATTAAGGATTAGGCGGTTTCCCCAAAATAAGATTAATCATCATAGCAATAATATGGTCCGGACTAAAAGGTTCATTCATTTTAATGGTTATCCAAACGGATAAACCTATTGTCGTTATGAGAATATACATGAATTTTTCTTTTTTCGTGCTCCTCATTCTTTTTTTGAACATGAACGGAATTGCAATGGTTACCATGTATGGAATGATGACTGCCAGCACTCTTTCACCCTGCTTTCTTCAGACGCTTCAATTTAGTTACAATGAGCAACAAAATCGGTATGATAACTGCATACAACATTGTATAAATAAACATATATTTTTTATCCCACTCACGGAAATCGATTAAACTTGTATGGTTTGATAAAGCAAATCCTGAGATAACCCAAATAAGGGGTATCGAAATCATTGTTTTATTGCGTATGTTAAATAATGTGCAAATCCCCAAGACAATGTTGTAATATACCACACAAAGTTTAAAGAAAACGGTATAAAGAACTGCGATGGAAACGATAGCTTCAACGTGTTCAATAAATGCGTAAATTCGTAATTCTTGGAAAACAGTGAATAACGGGTACGTCAAGTGGGATGCCCTGGTAATCCCAATCACTCCGATCATGATAAAAATCATCAGACTGATAAACGTCGCAGTAAATAAAATGCCACTGAACACTGGTTTCATTTTCGATGTAGACATAAAAGGAAATATCATAGTTAAACAAATCGCCGTATCCATAAATGGAATTGCAAGTATATCGGTCGTTTCTTTCATCGTGTTAAATAGATCCAATCGAAAAGAGGGCATAAATCTTTCCCAGCTCCATTCACTAACAAGCGCAAGATATGTCACCCAAAACATGATAAAAATTAATGGAGCAATAAACTCGTTGACCCTTACGATAGCTGTAATTTCTTTTAGGGAAGCATAGCAAGCCAAACTAAGGAACATGATATGAAACATGGTGATTGGTGTTTTCGGCATAAGAGTTAGATGCATAAAGTCACCCACGCTTCGAGTTATCCAACTCGATAACTGGATAAAATAAAAAATGTAAACAAGCGACAAGAAACCGCCAATTGTCTTACCAAGAACTAGAGTATTTATCTCGACCATGTTTAAACCATTATGCAAATGTGACAAATATATCTATAAGGTCGCCACGATGATCCCAAATATCCCTGCCCATAAAGGTATCATCCACGCATCTTGCTTCCCCGTTGCAATTAAACCGCTCGGCCGTTGAAAAAATGAAGCGCCCAAGGAATACGATACAATTAATAAAAAGGTTTGCCAGCCTGTCATGCGTGCATATTCCACCCTCTATTCCTCCTTGATATCCGAAATATAAGGTCTCATCAACGTCCCTCCGGTAGACATGACAGCCTTCACATGAATAACAAATCGAGTCTTCTTCCATAATTCCGAATCTTTGTCTAATGCAGTCTTCCACTCTTTCGACCTTTGATATGCAATTTGATCATGGATCCCCAGTAAATCCCACCCTTTCTCGGTAGCCCTTTTAATAAAATCCCCTGCTTCTTTTTCAGCTATTGCATTAAATGCACTCTCGATCCGATTAACCTTATCTGTTCTCATTTCTTCAGCTGTATTATCGCTTCGCAACCTCAAATCAGAAGTAATTTGAAATGTGTAGATAGGTATTCCATCAGAAATTATTAATTTCTTTTTAACCTTTGATTTCCCGACTTCTACTTCCATCGGGAACCTATCAATAGTCAGATGTTGAAGAAATGATTCGGCATTCTCCGTTAGGTAAGAATACCATGTGATATCATTAATCGAGATTTTCCCGACCATCCTATCTCGTAAAAAAACAGCTCCCCCGTTCAAGACAAAGCTCCGTTGATAAGCGTCAATTTTCTCCAGATTCTTGGTTGTATTATCTGATTTATTTGCATTTAAACGTATGAAATTAACTACTGTTGCCTTCGAGCTATCTACTTTTTCAATTAAGTCCTTGAATCTAGAATTTTTTACAGCTCTTGCAGAGGTCTTCGATTGAATATTGATGATGGAAGTAAGAGACTTCCCGGGTATTTTTTCAAAGGGGATGTATGTATTCATTACCTTATTCATGGGCGAATCGGTCACTACCAATTCCACGTTTGCTCGACGATTGGATTGCAGTTCATAGGAGTTAAGCAATCTAGATATTCCATAGCGAGCAAAGGTTTCTGAAATAATTATTGCTTGATAATGATCCGGAAATAATTGACGGGGTAGAATATCTGAAACCTCATACGTAAAACTTGCATGAGCGCTGCTTCCAGTGACTTTATAAGTATAGACAGGCGAGCTTGGTCCACCACCTTGTTTTGCCGCAACACCTGAGGGGTTAATGCTTTGATAGTAAAGCTCCAAGGTTGGCTGGCCCGGAATTTTGTTGACACCCAACATGTTAATAATGGCCAACTGATTAATTTCTCTTTGGTCCCAGCATCCGCTAAGCGGAATGGGAATCCCTATTAAGATCACGATTGCCACTACATTTCGAATCCGCCCATACATCTTTATCACCTGTTTTTCTGTTTTGGTTGGAGCAACTTGGGGAACGTGCGCATCCAATGTCGAGGTACCCGAATCAGCTTATCTCTCCAGTCAGAAAGTACTGTCGGTGCAAATGGAGACAAATACGGGACTGAGAATGAATCTAGCGAAGCTAAATGAATCAGCACAAATAAAACACCACATAATATTCCGAACAATCCCATGAAGCCGGCAAGAAGCATAAAACTAAACTGGATCAAGCGTTGAGTAATCCCGAAAGTATAAGTCGGGGATACAAAGTTAGCAATGGCTGTTAGAGATACAACGATCACCATGGATGCAGAAACCAAACCAGCTTCTACTGCCGCTTGTCCTAGCACTAATGCACCAACGATCGAGATTGCTTGTCCGGAAATCCTAGGCATTCTCAGCCCAGCCTCACGCAAAATTTCAAATACACTCTGCATCAGCAATGCTTCGATTAATCCTGGAAACGGTACGCCTTCCCTTTGCGCGGATAGACTAATCAACAATGATGTAGGGAGTAATGCTTGGTGGAAAGTACAACGGCAATATATATTGCCGGGGTCGAACATGAGATCAAAAACGAGAAAAATCGCACGAAACGGAGCATGGTGGCAATATCCGCTTTTTGGTAATAATCTTCAGGCGTGCTGAAAAATTGAAAGAAAGTAACAGGTCCAATAAGAGCCATTGGTGTGCCATCCGTTAATATGGAAATACGTCCTTCTAGAATGTTGGCAGCTACTACATCAGGTCTTTCCGTATTAAGCACTGTAGGGAACGGGCTAAAGGCGCGGCTTTGTATCAACTCCGGTGATTCACCTTTTGAACTTCAATAATAAAACCTTTACTCTCCCCTTCTCCAAACAATAGCAAGCATTGTCCATTCAATAATCCTTTTACGCATTCTTTTATGTCCTTTGCCTCCGAAATGTCGGGGATTGGAATCAGATTCTTGATCCAAGCCAAATCGGGCTTCTGCTGTTCCGGCTCGCCTATTACATCTATCGTAAGCAGCGGGAGAAGAATAAGACGTTCTATTTTATTTCTATCTACAAGAGTTTCAAAAAAAATACAAACTGCATGCTCTCCAATCTTAGATGGCAGATGATACACAACGAGATCGGTTGGATTTCCCAAGGCCAGAACAACTTCTTGATAACTACCTTGCATGAAATTTGCCCCCCGTTTAGAAAAAGGTGAAAGATGTCTGTTTTAATATAACCAAATATTGCAAACATCATGTGTAACTACCTTCACTTTTTGTGAAAGTATCGCTTAATCACGTATATAGCTGTAGACAAAATAAAAACCCTCGAAGCTCTTGACATATCGATAATTCTCGATATTATTATGTATATGGAGCCTATCGAAATCTTTAAAGCATTGTCCAACGAGTCGAGATTGCAAATTCTTCATTGGTTAAAGGAACCCGAACAACATTTTACGCCCCATGAAGGGATTGATATGAGAAATATTGGGGTATGCGTCAGCCAGTTCACTGAAAAATTGAATATGACCCAATCAACCGCATCTCAATATTTGTCCATTCTCCAACGAGCCGGACTGATCAAGACAAAGCGTATAGGCAAATATACGTACTATACCAGAGATGAGGATCAAATACGTGAAATTGGCGCTTTTTTTAATAACCAAATATAACCGAAATTAAACTGAATGCTTCTAGAGTATTCAGTTTAATTTCAAAAATACATATCGACATATTCCGATATGTTGGTTATAATGTTGATTGAATCGACAATATCGAATATGTAGATGTGTATTTATGGAAGGAGCGATGTTCATGTCGGGAACATGAAAGTTTTAATTATTGGCACTGATTACATATCGACATATCACGATATGTAGAATATAATTTTATTCATCGACAGTAAATTGGGACATCTAAGAATGTGATTTCGGGATCCTAGATAAGATTTCAGGTAATAGGGAACTATTACATTAATTATTAATTTATTAAGGAGTGACAATTATGTCGAGTACATGGAAGATTTATTTTTTGGCATTGGTCAGTTTTTAGTTGGGACATCAGAGTATGTGATTTCGGGCATTATGGATAAGATCTCGGGTACCATGGGCATTTCAATCACAGCGGCAGGCCAACTTGTTACCATTTTTTCATTGGTTTATGCAATTTCTACGCCAATCATGATGGCACTAACTGCGAAAATAGATAGGAAGAGACTTCTCTTAAGTGCGTTAGGTATTTTTGTGATAGCCAATATTTTGTCATTTGCTCTACCAAAATTTGAACTATTTATCATAGCCCGTGTGATTATGGCTTTAGGAGCAGGGGTGGTCGTTGTGACTGCCTTGGATATCGCGGCCAAGATCGCGCCTGCAGGAAAGCAGGCAAGTTCGATCGCAACCGTAATTATGGGGTTCACCGCATCTTTAATTATTGGTATTCCCCTTGGACGCACGGCAGCCGCTGCATTTGGATGGCAATCCGTATTCGGTTTCATTGCGATAGCAGGACTTTTGGCGATCTTTGTCCTATCCCGGACAATTCCGCGAGTGAAAGGAGATGAGCCCGTACCTCTTGCTAAGCAGTTATCACTATTGAAAAACAAGAAAGTGGCACTTGGTTTATCGATTACGTTCTTTTGGCTGGGTGGGTATTCTATCGCATATACCTATATTTCTCCTTATCTTCTCGAAGTTGCAGGCATGAATGAGCAACTTTTGAGCGGGACTTTATTAGCGTTCGGCGTAGCCAGTCTGATCGGATCCAAATTCGGTGGTTACAGCACGGACAAATGGGGAGTATCTTCAACATTACTTGGTGGAATGCTCCTTCATGTCGCAGCTCTCATTTTGCTCTCCGTTACAGTTACTATCACTCATGAACCGTTTACGGTGATCGCTATATTGGTGTTATGGTCTTTCGCTGCATGGTCTTCAGGACCTACGCAACAGTTTAATTTGGTACGGATTGAACCGAATAATTCAGGGATCATGCTTGGCATTAACCAATCCATGATGCAGCTCGCAATGGCCGCGGGAGCCGGGATCGGGGGCATCGCTGTTGATCAAATATCCTTATCGTCCATTACATGGTTTGGTACGGTTGGCTTGGCGATCGCCATCCTTGCTTCAATTCTTTTAAATTTTGCATTAAAAGAAAAAAAGGTTAGACAACCTAATAGAAATTTACAAAAGCAACCCTCATAAACCGCCATCGAAAATCATATGGCCTTGACGGCAATGCTAAGCCTCAAGAAAGTCCCGTTCATCGTACCGGGGCTTTCTTTTTTGTTGAACCCCACCGCCTTCCAGACATTTTTCAGATAAAAAGTGACCAACTCTTGATCTGACCGGTCTAACTATTGTAAAGAATAAAACATATAGAAAGGAGCCGCTGAATGGAGACAAAAGATCTTGTTGCAAAAGCGACGGCAGGCGATTCCGATGCTTTTATAAAGCTCGTCAAGCAGTTGGAAAGTTCTCTGTATTATATGGCCAAATCCATCTTATATAAAGACGAAGACGTGGCCGATGCCCTGCAGGAAACCATCCTCAAAGCCTATAAAGCATTGCCATCTCTTCGTGAACCCAAGTTTTTTAAAACCTGGATGTTCCGGATATTGATTAACGAATGCAATAACATTATAGCTCACCGTTCCGGTACCGTGGTTTATGCGGAACTCCCACCGGTTGCCTCTCGCTCGGACGACTACGAGAAGGTTGACCTGAGAGAAGCCGTGGACCGTTTGGACGAACCCCATCGCATTGCGGTCATTCTTCATTATTTTGAGGACCTTCCGCTGCGTCAAGTGGCTCAAGTCCTCGAGATCTCGGAAAGCGCCGTGAAGATGCGTCTTTTTCGAGCCCGTGAAGCTTTGCAGAAAACTTTAGCTAATATACATGAAGGGAAGTTGAGCTATGGAAAATTTTAATATTGAGAAGGAATTGAAAAAGCTCGAATCTATGAATACCGAGATGTCGCCACTTGTCCGATCACGTTTGGATGAGACATATAGAATCCTTTCAAGGCAGACGCCGCACATTGGCAGAAAGAAATCTTCTCTTCTTCGACAGTTAACCTTATCAACGGCAGCGGCAGGCGTTTTAGGGATAGGGATGTTCGCTTCCGCTTTCTTGTCGCCGGTTATGGCGGAGACGCTAAAGCAGGTTCCGGGCATTGGCAGTATATTCAGCACGATACAAAGAGACATCGGACTTCGCACAGCCGGTGATTTCGGTCTCACTTCCAACGTTAATCGTACAGTTTCATATAAAGACGTAAAACTTGAAGTGACCGAAACCCTTTATGACGGTAACCGGGCTGCATTTGTGCTCAATGTGACGGCGCCGAATCTGGATAACGGAACTTATAACAATGGGAAAAAGAATATGAAACTCAGTGACGCGATTGAGAATGTCTTCTTCACGGTGGACGGCAAGCGCTTGAACGAAGGGGGCTTCTACGGAAGCGCTGGTGAGGCCCATCCCAATACACTGGTCTTTGAACACGTTGTTGACCCGAAAACCACCCCCGATTCCTTCAACAGCACAGTTATGATTAAGTTAGACGGGATCGACCATGAATTTGCCGTTGATATCCCCTTCTTGAAAACAACGAAAAAAGGGATCGAGATAAGCCCCAATATCGTTACTGCGGGCGGCGACCTTTCCTTCTCTCTCTCCCAGGTCTGGGTAACGCCGATCACGACCCGACTGACGACTACCACTAGCCTAACGGGTGCGGAAACATTGACTCACAAGGAGGAAAACCGTTTAATCAAGATCGGAATAGCCGTTTTTGACGATCAAGGACGCAGGCTGCCTGCCTTGAACGGGGATGGCATTATTGAAGGGAACCGTCTTATCTTTGACCGCCGCTACGCTTCCACCCCGGGAACGAGCAAATATTTGACGGTAAAACCCTTTGTCATTAAGGATGACTTCACAGAGGATGTACAAGAAGATCAGTATTTGAAAGCACTGGAAATGAAGATTGACCTTCCATCTGCCAACTGAACAGAGAAACAGACTGCGGGATCATTCACCGCAGTCTATCTGTTTATCGTTATTTCATAATTCAATCGATTAAAGGAGCGCCCCCATTTGTCTATACAATTTACTATTCCATCTTGGTATATTTTAGTTCCGCTGTTTCTGGTTCTAATCATTTTCTTTGGAATTAAGACTTTTAGAAGCAGGGTTTATTCGGTGGAGCAGTTTATCCTGCTGCTGACGTTTATCATCTATTCCCTGGCTGTTCTTCATTTAGTCTTTTTCCCGATTGACGTGAATATCGGGCTATATGCCAACCAGACACCATGGTATAAAAGCATTAATTTGATTCCGGTCTTAACCATTGACATAAAGACCTTTTTACTGAATATTCTCATGATGGTACCGTTGGGAATCAGCTTACCCTTGCTGAGATCTAAATCTAGCAACGCAGCGAGTGTCGCGAAGCTCACACTTTGCGCCAGTCTTTCGCTTGAGGTTATGCAGATGGTTATCCGGGTTACCCTTGGCAGCGGCAGAAGTTCCGATATTAACGACATCATTGCTAACACGCTCGGAGGTGTGTTCGGTTTCCTGATTTATAATAAGATGACACAATTGAAGGCCGTTCGATGGTTGACAGACCGATTTCGACTAGGGTAGTCTTTCCTGTCACGCATTACTAACCATTAAGTCTATCCTTAAGCGGAGTCATGTGGAACATCATTGATAAAACCATTCATTTTGAAGAGCGTGAAGGTAAAAGAAATTATTTATCTGAAATATATGTTCAGCAATTCCAAAAAACGGTTTAATAGTTGTTTATTTTATTAGACAAAGTCCTTGAATCCCAAGGACTTTTTTGTTCTTTAAAGACACGTTAATTTCGCCATTATAAGATCTGCAGCCCCTGTCTAAAAATTTTGAATCGGGACAAACTAAAGGCACCCGAGTCGGCGTTCAGCTGTAATGACGATGTGAATTCATCGAGCATGAGTTTCTTTCTATTATTTTACTATCAACAATAACATTTGCAGATAACTCGCCCTGCAGTACGCCCAATTGACTCATTAACAATCTGACGGACTGAGTACCTAATTCCGATGGCTGCAAATCCATGCTAGTCAAAGGGGGGTTCGATTGAACCATCATGGAGAGGTCTCCGCAAATAACGAATAGTGATATATCTCCGGGCACTGTTAGATTCAAATCCTTGATAGCATTAAGAACACTGAATGCTGTACGGTCGTCATCCGCAATAATCGCTGTTACCTCTATTTTCTGTTTACCGAGAATACGTATCGTCTCTTCATATCCATAGTCCATGTACTCGCTTGAGTGCAGAGCGGGCTTATGCTGAATCATGTGCTCTTCAACGTCCAGTCCATGATCATTCATTACTTTTATAAAGCTGGATTTTCTATCGATGGACACAGTCATCAGCTCGTTTGCATTTAAAAACAATATGTTTGTATGACCTTTGCCTATCAAATATTCACATATGTTGTACATAATTTTATGGTTATCATTATCTACGCTAGACATGTTATCCATATTTTTATTCATGACTCTACCGACAGTAACAAAGGGAATTTGCCCCACATGCATCAGATTGATTCGCTCATCTTCTGTTATGGGACTCATAACAATAGCGCCATCAATCGGATAACTCGTTAGAAAGGGTGTTTTTACCTGTTGCGTCGGAATAATGTCCAGCAATACCCTATATCCAAAATAGGATGCCTCTAAAATAACTCCATTGATAAACTGTGTATGAAACGCGCTAAAAAAGAAGTTGCCATGAGGTATTGTTAATCCAATCGCCATCGTTTTCTTCGTAACCAAGCTACGTGCAGTATGATTAGGCACATAATTTAATTGTCTAGAAACGTTCAATACCCGCTCTCTCACTTCGCTGCTTGTCGGCCTTTTTTGGCTGAATACATTGGAGACTGTCCCTTTTGAGACTTTTGCTAATCTTGCAACATCATCAATTTTAGCCATGGTTGGGTAAACATCCCTTCATTCCAATATCCAATTATTCTAATTGTTCATTTAGTTTTTCTACTAAATCAATTAATTCCATCGGATTGTTAATCGTATAATCGGGAATTTCACTTTCATCTGCATGAACTTTCGGATATCTAGAAGTCCAGTTCAAGAAAATGCTGGTTATTCCCATTTGATTCGCTCCTTTCACATCCCGGCTCAAATTGTTCCCTACCATAACGATTCTATAGCAATCCTGTTCACTGAGATCCAACGCGCCAATAGCCGCTTTAAACATACGAGGACTTGGTTTAGAAGCTTTAATCGTTTCTGAGTAAATCATCGTTGTAAAATAATCGTACACGCCATTTTGCGTTAACATATTTTTGAACGATTGCGCTCTGCCGTCGGCTACAAGGGCAAGTATATAGCCGCGTTCGGCGAGCGTTTTCACCATAAGATCGGCCCCCGGTATCACATCGGCTTGGATCACAACATCGTGTTCATCTCTAATTTCGGTACCTTCATCAATGATCGTATCTCCGCAATCGAGAAAAACAATAAGCTTCTTCGCATTAGGATCGATGGTTGTCGTATCATTCGTTGTCGTTTTATGCATGGTTTACACCTCTCAAATTTAATTGCATTGCATAATGACACGCAACATAATGCTTGTCGCTTATATCCTGCAGCTCTGGTTCTTGCTGAACACACTTGTCAGTCTTATACATGCACCTTGGATGAAAGTGACATCCGCTTGGCGGATTGGCAGGGTTGGGCACTTCGCCTTCAAGTATGATGCGATCCTTCTTATAATCTGGATCAGGTTCAGGTACAGCAGACAAAAGAGCCTCTGTATATGGATGCTTAGGATGCTCAAAGAGCGAATCTACTGGTGCTATTTCTACAATTTTACCCAAGTGCATGACCGCTACCCGATCGGAAATGTTTTGCACAATAGACAAATCGTGGGATATGAAAATATAAGTGATTTGCAGCTGCTGCTGCAGATCCTTCAACAAATTGATAATTTGTGCTTTAATTGAGACGTCCAATGCTGAAACGGCTTCATCGCAAACGATAAGCCTCGGTTGTGAAATAAGTGCCCTCGCTATCGCGATACGCTGTCTTTGACCTCCGGAAAAGGCATGAGGGTAGCGTTTGAGATAGCTGACATTTAAACCTGTTTGTTCTGCAATATGGGTAACTCTTTCATTCAACTCCGTTTTAGTCAGCTTAAAGTTGGCAAGCAGCGGCTCGGCAATGATGTCATAAACACTCATTCTTGGACTTAGAGATGAATATGGATCCTGAAAAATCATTTGAATATCTTTTCTGTATTTCTTGAACGCTTTACCGCGCAGGTTTAAAAAATCGACTTGTTCTTCATCCTCCGCCCGATACATGACTTGCCCTGAAGTGGCGTCCACTCCCCGCACAATACATCGGCCTAGTGTCGTTTTCCCGCAGCCTGATTCACCGACAATGCTTAACGTCTCACCCTCCATAAGTTCAAAAGAAATGTTATTCAAAACTCGAATATAGGAAGGCTTGCTAAACAACTTTTTATCGGATTTCACTTGAAAATCCTTATTTAGATGATTTACAGCCAATATGGTTTTTGACATCCTTATCCTTCCTCACTCTCATCTTTATAAAGAAAACATCTAACCAAGTGGTTATCGGATATTCGCGTTTTAGGCACCACTTGTTTATTGCAAACGCCTTCAATTCTATCCTTGCATCGATCGTAAAAACCGCACATCGGAGGCATGTTGGTTGCCATTGGAACTGTTCCATCGATCGAATCCAGGCGCGTATTTCGATCAGCACCTAATCTTGGCATCGATTTGAGCAAGCCTTTTGTATAGGGGTGTTTCGGGTTTTTAAAGATCTCTCCAACTGTGGATTGCTCAACAATTTTCCCCAAATACATGACCGCCACTTCGTCACACATTTCTGCGATAATGCCAAGATCATGCGTCACTAACAAAATGGCCATCCCAAATTCCTTCTGAAGCCCCTTCATCAGTTCCATTACCTGTGCTTGAATCGTTACATCCAGCGCTGTCGTAGGTTCATCGGCAATTAACAATTCCGGATTGCAAGATAAGGCCATCGAGATCATCGCACGCTGACGCATGCCGCCGGAAAATTCATGCGGATATTGGTTAAAGCGCTTCTCTTCATCGGAAATACCTACTTTGCTAAGCATTTCCAACGCAATTTTTTTAGCTTCTTTTTTATCCTTGGTGCGGTGAATTAAAATGGATTCCATGATCTGATTGCCGATCGTATACATGGGCGAAAACGCCGTCATTGGCTCTTGAAAGATCATGGAAATTTTTTGACCGCGAATTGATCGTATCTTTTTACCTCGTGGATCTAAGGATAACAAGTCTAAATTCCCGGAGTCAGAGTTATAAATAATTTTTCCCGAGGCTTCGCACTCTTTCGGATTTATACGAATGATAGCTCTACTCGTCAAACTTTTGCCGCAACCTGACTCTCCAACAAGACCTAAAGTTTTCCCCTTCTTGATTTCGAAATCTACACCGTCTACAGCGTTCATTACCCCGTTGTCCATTTGAATGCGGATCTTTAAATCTTGAATGGACAATAGAGGCTGATCGGATAGTGGAACTGAAGCTTGAGATGCCATGCATATCCCTCTCCTTGCTCTAATATAAAATTATTTCTTGTATGGATCGGCAGCATCACGCAATCCGTCTCCTAGAAAGTTAAAGGTTAATACCGCCATGATAACAAAGCCTAAAGGGATTAACTTCCATGGATACAAAGCAACATTCTCGATCTGCTGTGCCTCCTGGAGCAGAACTCCCCAGCTGGTCGCAGGCGAGCGTATTCCAAGTCCAAGGAAGCTCATTGCTGTCTCGCCGAGAATCATCCCGGGTATCGCCAGTGTGGTAGCGACAACCAGGTAGCTGATAAAACCAGGCAATAGATGCTTAATAATGATTTTAGCGTCATTAACACCGGCTATTTTTGCTGCTAATACATATTCTTCATTTTTCAACGAGATAAACTTCCCTCTAGCCACCCTTGCCAGATCCGTCCAACCTATAAACGCGAAAATAATGACGATGTACAAATACATGGTTACTACCGGTATGCGCGCCGGAATTGCAGCAGACAACGCCATCCAAAGCGGAAGTGTCGGAAATGAACGAATAATTTCAATGAATCGCTGAATAACCGAATCCAGCCAACCTCCGAAATACCCCGATACCCCTCCGATAAATAAACCTAAAACAAAACTTATAGAAACGCCGATAAGAGGAATGCTTAATGAAATTTGACTTCCCAAAAGAATCCGTGATAATAAATCTCTGCCCATCCCATCCGTGCCGAATATAAAAATGCGGCCGGGCTCATCCGTCCCGAATAGATGTAGATTCGTACGAAACAAGCCTAAAAATTTGTAGTTTTCACCCTCGACCAAAAACCGGATCGGGTAGCGAACCGTTTCATCCTTTACAAAAGTCTTTCTTAATGTAACTGGATCTCTGCCTGACTTTAGCCCATATACAAACGGTCGCAAATGCAGCTTACCGTCTTCATCCTTGAAGCTCACCTTGGCCGGAGGCGCATTTACATATTTACTATCGTAACTCTCTAAACCATAAGGCGCTAAAAACTGTGCAAAGATAGCACCAATATAGAAACAGGCTAGAATAACTAAACTGATACGAGCTAATTTATGCTTTTTCAATCTGCGATACATAAGTCGCCATTGTGAGCTGTAATACACATCGCTGTTTTTTCGCGTCTTGATTTTATCCGATATTTGTTTTTCCGTTAATGGTATTGTTTTCATAGGTTACATACCTCTGAACGCTGTGCGAATTTTTGGATCGAGCCATGCCAGTAAAATATCCGATATCAATGTCCCGATAACCGTTAACACGGACATAAATAATAACCACGTACCTGCCAAATACATATCCTGTGCCAATAATGCGTTATACATAACGGGTCCCTGAATAGGCAAATTTAGAACAATAGCAGTAATGGTCGAACCTGTAAAAATGGACGTCAGCGACCATCCGATGGTGCTAACGATCGGATTCAAAGCGGCTCGCGTCGGATATTTGAGCAATATTTTTGTTTCCGATAAGCCTTTGGATCTTGCCGTAACTACATTCGGCTTATTCAATTCATCTAACATTTGACCTCTCATCACTCGAATCAATTCAGCCGTGTTTGCGAGCCCAATGACAATGACAGGTATAATCATATGCTTTAATAAGTCCAATATTTTGCCTAGCGACCATTCGGCATTGACGTAATCACTGGAGAAAAGACCTAGCAATGGATCACCGAAATAAACGTAAGAAAGATACATTAAAATAATTGCCATCAAAAAGTGAGGCGTAGCCATACCCAGGAAACCGAATGCCGAGAAGATATAATCGCCTATCGAATATTGCCTTACCGCACAGTAAATGCCAATTGGAATCGCAATGCCATATGTAAACAGCATCGTTACCAAAGAGACAATCAGCGTTAGCGCCATATATTGTGAAATTACGGCCGTAACAGGCTTGTTATAGCTAAAGGAATAACCAAAGTTGAAATGCAAAACAATATTTTTCATCCAATCAAGATATTGGATAAACCAAGGTTGATCTAGTTTCAAGTTAGCTCTCATTACATCAATATCGTGTTGTGTCATGACCTCGCCCGCCGCAGACATTTTAGCCGCATAAGAGGAAACAAAATCGCCGGGCGGAAGCTGAATGATGTAAAAGACGATAATTGAGATGAAAACAATA
Source organism: Paenibacillus sedimenti (assembly GCF_014534655.1). Lineage (GTDB taxonomy): Bacteria > Bacillota > Bacilli > Paenibacillales > NBRC-103111 > Paenibacillus_E > Paenibacillus_E sedimenti. The sequence continues at coordinate 420,841 of NZ_JACVVD010000005.1, read as the reverse complement.
ACAGGTATTACCAAGATAAATCTTCTTAAAATATATTGGAGCATCTCAATCCTATCCTCTCCGATTAATTCGATAATACCTATGAAGAGAATAATGGGAGAAAATAAAATTCTCCCATTACTCTTTAACAGAAAACTTATTATTTAATGAAGAATTGCGCTGGATGACCGTGTCCAATACTGCGGAATTCATCTGCAAAGACTAATTCTTTAGGCACGTTGCCCATTTTGTTGGATACAACAATCAACTTCGGCGTTGGGCCCGTATAACCGATCAGCCACTGATTCTTTTGATGGAGTTTAATAATTTCATTGCTCCATTTCGCTATTTCCTCTTTGGTTGCAGATGCTTTCACTTTATTCCAGTAATCCAGAATTAAAGCTATATCCCCTTCAGGTTTAACGCCATCTTTCCCGTTAGATGAAGTATGCAATCCATAGCTTCCTAGCCATGGCGTCAATACTCTCAGTGGTACTAAGGTATCAGGCCTGAAAGCAACATTAACGAGTGATATGTTTTCTGTAGTTACAGGAATCTTATTCGCGTACTTGAGATCATTGTGAGTCCCGATATCGACAACCTTCAGATCAACCTTGAGACCAATTTGCTCAAAATATTTTTTTATTAATTCCAGGAAAGTTCCTGTTTTTGTGTCCGCTTCGATAATCGTAATGGTCAAATCAGAGCCGTCTGCATGTAATCGGAAGTTATTTTTATCTCGCTTCGTTAAACCGATCTCATCCAGTAATTGATTAGCGCGCTGCTGGTCGAACTTGCTCCATTGATCCGCCCAACCTTTTTGGAACCCTACCAAACCTTCCGGGACAGAAGCCTGTTGAGGAACACCTAAACCATTCGTAACAATCTCTGAAATTTCTTTTCGGTCAACCGCTACGGAAACGGCTTCTCTAAAACGTATGTCCTGAAACAACTTGCGGAGATTAGGATCTCCAATTGTTTGATTAAATTGAAGACCCGTACTCGACCAGTTTGGCGTCGTCCAAGGCAATACACTGTATCCGGCTTTTTTCTCGTTCTCTTTTAGTACAGTGAAATCTTTAAAGTCAAAATCAAGAAGATTGTAATCCCCAGCTAATGCGCCAAGAACTCTTTGGGCAGAATCCTGAACTTTGGTAGCGACGATACGGTCCATATAAGGCAGCTGATTTCCTTGCGCATCGACTTTCCAATAGTATGGATTACGCTCCATAATATATTGATTGCTATTTGGATCATTTTTAGCTACCCAAGCTCTTAAGGTTGGGATTTGCGGGTTAATCCAATAGTAATATCCCGTCGCTACCAAGAAAGATTTTACGTCTGCAAAGCCCCATTGCTTCGCAATTTCAAGCGCTTTAGCTTCGCCTATAAACTCTGGCAATATCGTTTTTTGGAAATGCGCCGGTGCGAAGAACCATTTGTTATCGATGGCAACACGTTCCAAAAATTGAACGCTTGGATACTTATGTGTAACTTTGAAGGTATAATCATCGACTTTTGTCACTTTCGCCAAAGCCTTATCTCCTGTTACAGGGTCTACAGAGTAATAGGCATCATATATTTTTTTGCCGAAAGTCTCTTTGGTGAGCATATGCTCCCAATAGAAAAGGACATCATCGGCTGTAAAAGGTTGGCCATCTGACCATCTCATGCCTTTTCTTAAATGAATCGTGAATTCAGTTGAGTCTTTATTGACTTCATAGCTTTTGGCAACGTTAGGCTCTACCGTACTTCCTTCCTTAATGAAACGAAAAAGCGCTTCCTCTGTTGGTTGACCAACTGTCCAGCGATCATTAGGTCCACCCCAAGGAAGTTTCCAATCCCCTCCATATTTTCCTATTTCGTTTGCAACTTTTTCAACCATAATATCTTCTTTAACAGGCATACGTTCGGTCACTGGCTTTAATGTACCGGCACTGACTAGCTTAGTTAACATTGGGGCTTCTTTGAATCCGTCTGCTATTAACGGAGATGAGGAGGAAGATGCAGGAGCAGGAGTAGTTGTTGTATTACTATTTGCTGTCTTTGCTTTTGAATCACTTTCATTCTCACATGCTGCAAAAATAACCGCAAAAATCATTATCATCATTAAAAAAAACGGACTGTATTTTTTCAAGGATATCCCCTCCGCAGTTATACTTGAACTTTCAATTTCTCAGTAGACACTAATAATTTTTCCCTCCACCCCCCAAATAAAATTTGTATTAAACCGGTTTAATTCTTTTTATGCATGTTCAAAAAAGAAAGAAAACCGTTATTAAATCGGTTTAATTGCATTGTCCAAAATGAAAGCGTTTTATTGACACTTTACTATATATCCAATATACAAAAAATATACCTCAGCAAAACAATTTCCGAGTAATCGAAAACGAAGTGAAGAGGGCGTCCTCAGGTTTAGACCTTATGGGACAGCCCCTCTCGTCTATTTCAGCTGGGCCAGCGCTGCCAAACTGACTGAAGATGTCAAATCGCTGTTAAAGCGATCCAGCACCATGGCTCGAACAGTGTACAGACTGGAGTCAAAATCAGCCGCGTTGAAGAAAGCGTTGAAGGTTTTGGAGGTTTCGATTCTGTCGGATTGAATAGCCACGATCCCTATAGGCGTGTTGCCTTTCATCAGTTGGAACACGATGACCTGCTCATCCGGACCTTTCACCGCTTCCGGCGTCGGCTGAACACTAATTTGGGCCTCGATGCCGCCATCTCGCTTGAGAACGCCTGTGGTCGTCAGCGTATATGGCGCCAGTCCGCTGGCCTGCGGGACGAGAACGGCAATCGCCTCGGTCGCCGCTTTGCTGCCGTCCGACAAGTCGGTGATCTCCAGAACCACCTGTACAGTCGTTTGCGCCTTTGGCGCCCGAATCGTTCCGTCCAGCGCAATGATGCTAGGATCGCTGGAACTTTGAATCGCGATGCGGAATCCATCCGGTACGCTTGGCAGCTTAAGCCGGGTGTCGCTAGGCGAAGGATTCGCGATTTGCTTGATGCTCGCCGCCAATTCCCGGGCCGTCATGGCCGTTGTCAAGAACCCGGCGTTCAGCCAATCGCCGTGGTCGAAGTTTTTGCCTCCCGCATCGTTCAGCGACAGGAGAATCTGCTTGGCTCCCTCCGGCAGCGGGACGTCGAAGTTCCATAGCATGCCTTTGCCGATGAGCGGCGAGACGGCAGCAAGCCTCCCATCCACATGCACGCTGAACAGCATGCTTGCGTATCCGCCTTCTTCCCTCACCTCGTCGTCCCCAGCGGCAATAGCGACAAATCTTTTAGCCCCTTTGGGAATCGTGTATACGATATCGGAATTGGCGTGAGTCCCCAAACCGCGCTCATACGTTTTGCCGCCCGCTCTTAGTGGATTGCCGTCAATTGAAAGCTTCTTCTTCGGTATGTTGTTCCAACCGGACGTCGCGCTGACCCAATTCAGTTCGTCCAAGTAAACCGACGGCAGAGGAGGCACAGGGCCGTTATGCTCCAAGGTGTACAGCGTTTTCGATACGGTGTTTGAGCTTGGTTGTCCTTTCACAAAAAGCTTGGCTTTTAGTTTAGCCGTGCTTACAGGGAGAGTAAAAGGTCCCGTATACAGCAGCGAATGTTGGCTCGGTTCGGTATCGTCCAGCGTATAGCGAATTTCGTAGTCGCCTCCCTCCGCATTGGTCTGTATCCTTACTTTCCCGCCTGGATTGACCCAGTTCCGATCCCCGTCGTACAGGATCTTTATGAGTGGCAAGGTCTTGTTGAATCGGGCAGTCACGGCGCTGCCGGCTCCTTCCCCGCTCGTGATGACCGCACGAAGGACGGCGGAATCGGTGATCACGATTTCCTTCTCGTATCTCGGAGAGCTAGCCTTCGGCTCGGAACCGTCCAGCGTATAATGAATCTCGCTCGAGCTGTTCGACGTTATCAAATGAACCGTACGTTTATCCAGAAATCCACCGCCGAATGGCTCCATGTCAAGCTGGCTGAATTTGGTCACATAGCCTCCGCTACCGCGCATCTTCATGCTTAATACGTCGCCTGAAGACACCACCTGCTTATCTAGGCTGTAAGCGTTGGGCTTCGTCATGTCGTCTGCATAGATGCTGGCATTGTACTTCCCGCTGCCGAGGAACGATAGGTTCAGGCCCATCGTACGCTCCTCCAATCCGTTCATGACGGCCACATACCAGGTCGTACCGGAGCGGCGGGCCATCGCCGAAACCTCTCCGATTTCGCTGCCGGGCAGTACGATCGTCTCATCCCAGGCCGTCGGCATGCTTTTGAACAGCTCTACGGCCGGATTCAGCAGCATGTTCTCCGGATGCTCCCCGAAGGAAAGAATCGGCGAGGTGAGGCTTAGCGCCGTGGCCACCTGATGGCTCCAGGAGCTTTTGCCCATCCGGTTGCTGAGCGACATCGGCGTATAGTCGCCGTGACCTGCCAGGTAGCGGGTGAACGGCAAGGTGGTGTTATGATCTGCAGGCGGCGCGCCTTGCTCCAGACCGTGCACGCCCTCGCGGGTCAATTCATTGGGATAAGTCCGCGACAAACCTGTCGGTTTGTTGGCTCCATGGAAATTAACCATCAGGCGATATTTCGCGGCGTCCTCCAGCGTGTCTTTATAGAAATTTATCTTGAACAGCTCTTCGCCGTCGATGAAATCGATCTTGACCCCGACTACACCTGCCTCTTTAGCCTTCTCGAAAAAGGCAATCCGGTCTTCGCGGTTGAAGAGGCCTCTGATGCCGAAGCGATCGGAAGCGGATTTCCATAGCCAGCTTTCTACATGCTTGGATTTGCCGTAGTCCACGACTTCTTTGACCGCGGCCCAAAACTCCTCAGGCGTTGATGCCCAGTCCGTCCATCCTTCGTCAATCAGATTGTACGGAATGCCCATTTCGGCGGCGTAGTCGATATAGAGCAGCATGTTGCGCTTGCTGACATCACCGTCCACAACCCAGGACCAAGTGGAGGATCCGGGCTTGATCCAATCGGTGTTGTTATCAAAGATCGGAGCTTGCGGCGGGCTCACATTGGTCAAGATGTCGTTGTTCACGAGACCGTTCAAGTCATCGGCTACGGTTACGATTCTCCATGGCGTCGAAACCTCGCCGGACAAGGTCCAGTTGCCGCCATTGATGAAATTGGCTTTGAAGTTGGCTCCGCCTTCGGCAATCAAGGTCATGCCGACATATTGAACGAGCGCTCCCTCGGTAATCGCGGCATACCCGGCGCTTCCCGGAAGCTTAATCGTCATCGGCGGGCCGATTTTCGTATTTACAGGGACAGATTGAGCACTCTGCTTCGTGAAGCGGCCTTCATAATTGGTTGTATTTTGCTGATACCAGACGGTGCTGTCCGCGGGCAGCCGGAAGCTGGTAGTTTCGCCAGAAAACACGCGGTCCGATGTTCCCGGCGGTATCACATACCGAAAAGCGATTCCATCGTCAAACAGTTTGACCTGGAGCTTGTAGTTCGTGCCGCTGTTCACGTCCGTAATCGGAATCGTCGTAAGCGTGTGATGATCCCTGGCTGTGGAATGATTGCCGACTATTGGATAAGTGATAGCGTCCGGAGAAACGGTAACCGCTTGAGTGCGGTCCCAGAGCACCCGTTCGCCGATATCGTGGCCGTCCACGGTGACGCCGAGCGCCGACTTTTCAACCACAGTTGCGCCGTTAAACTTCATAGAATAGGTCAGCCTTCCGTCAATCTGCTCAATCGTACTCGTGACCTGACCTCCGGGGCTGGCGATAACGACAGGCTCAGAAGGCGACCAGCCGCCATCTTCGTCTGTCAACAGGAACCGGGCGTCCAGCCAATCCGTATGGTCACAAGTCGGGTCGCCCAAGTCATCGGTGATCAGGGTCAGTGTCTTGGCCCCGGCCGGAATCTTGACCTGGAATGTATACGTTTCGTTAAATTTCAATTCCGGCGAACTGGCGATAACTGTATCGTCCGCCTTGACGTAAAATTTGGCCTTGGCCTTGACATGATCCGGGTTCGATTTGATCTCGTCGTCAATCCCGGCAATCGCCGTAAAGCGCTTGTAGGCCGGGTCGAGATTGTACACGATTTTGGAATTTGCATGCGAACCGATGCCCTTATTGTACGTTTTCCCCGCTGAGGTCAGCGTGTTGCCGTCCAACGACTTATCTTTCTTGGCGCCGCTCCAGTACGATTCCATGCTGACCCAGTTCAGGTCGGACACGTATACTCCATCGCTCACAACGAGGGAGGTTGAGCTTTCGTTATAGGTCACCCCGGTCACCGATGCATTGGTTGCCGTCGTACCGGTTCCTTCATCGAATGTGGAGTGCGTGATTGGAAGCTGCACGGAATTGGCCACGACGGTTCCCGGCAATCCGAACGGCAAGCTGCTAAGCAGCAAGCAAACCATCAAAAACAACTTGGCCGTAATTGGCCGCAAATAGCGTCTGTTATGCAAGCGTACTCTCCTCCTGATTCATGGTTTGGCCCAACTGTTGTTAGGGCAAAAGGTTTTGCATCAAATTGTAGATCGCTTGAGCATTCTGTGAACGAGTAGCGGCGGATTGAGCATCAAAAGTGCCCTCTCCGATGCCCTGCATCAGCTTCGCGGTCCATGCTTGGTTCACAGCTTCCCGGGCCCATCCGGAAATCTGATCCTGATCCTTGAAGACTGGCTGCGAAGCCTGCCCCGCATGAATGCTCCCGCGCTTGGCCTCATAAGCCTTTACGAGCAGCATAGCCATCTGTTCGCGGGTAATGGCGGCATCGGGACCGAACTTGGTATCCGTCAGCCCGGAAATCAACCCTGCCGCATAGGCTCTCTGGATGGGATCGGCGTACCAAGCATCAGCGCTTACGTCCGAGAAGGGAGTGCTTTCTTTGCCGGTTGGCAGCTCCAATACGCGCACGAGCATCGCCGTGAATTCCGCCCGCGTCGTATAGTCGTCAGGCTGGAACAAGTTTTCGGTTTTGCCCGACACGATATGCCGAGCAGCCAGCAATTCCAGCGTTCGGTTTGCCCAATGGCTGGATGGGACGTCATCGAACGATTTTTTATACGATATAGCCGCATAAGAACTCAGATGTTTAAGCTTGACTTGGATCCGCTCCGAGTTCTGATCCACCGTGCCGCCAACGTATTCCCATTGCTTAGTGTCATCATTGCGGTAGTAGATACCAAGTAAGCGTTCATCGGCCTTCGGATCGTAAGGCAGAGACAGCTCCATGTCCCCTGCAAGCTGAACGGCCCGAATTTCAGTGCCGTCCTTCGTTATCAGTGACACCTTGACGTCAAATATCTCGCCGGCCATTTGAAACTGAGCACCGTTCTGGCGGGTCAGACGCCCCATTTCCATGCTTGTGGTCGATTCCACTTTGACCTGCAGCACTGCCCCCTCCGCGTTGGCTGTCCGCATGAGCAGGGCCTGCACTTCGGACGGCCCGACCGTGAGATACACTTCGTGGAATAACACCTTCAGCGGCATATTCGCAAAATCCCCAACAGCTATCAACGCTGTATTTTGGCCCGCCTCTGGATGAATCGATGCGATGCCGTTCTGTATGACAGGCTTGAGCGCGGGCGTCTGGTTAGCCGGCGCTGGAACCGCTCCCCCGCCCGAACTGCCGCCGTCTTCTCCACGGCTCGGCGCAATAACTTGGAATTTCTTAACATCCTGCACGTCGCCGCTTCCGGCAATTACGGTATAGGTGCCCGGTACGGAATCATCCGGCAAGGTGAACGAATCGCTGAAGTCCCCTCCCTTTAAAACGTTCATATAAAGGATGCTTTGATTCGGTCTTAAGACTTTGACCGTGATCGTCTCCAGATCGGTGTGTCCCGACATCGCGACGGTATCCAGGGCTCTGCCGTCCTTGATATCCTGCAAAGCTACCGAGGAAGCCGAGAAAGCGTTTCCAGCAAAGCTCGACCAGAAGATGCCTGCAAGAATAAGCAGGCTTATTAGCTTTTTCATAACCCACCTCTATTCAATGAATTCTCCGTTGGCGGCATCCCGTGCAGCCCCTATCTAATCACGATTGACCCCTCTTCCATGTATGTATATAGGAAGACCGACCTGCGGTCGACCTTCCTATTTTTACGGTTAGCCTTCTTTCCTTTTCTGCCAAGTATTAATGAGGAATTGGGCATCCGTATTCAGAATCGCCTTTGCACGAGTTTGTACGTTACCGCTTAAAGCTTCATTATGCAAGTGTTTGATAAAATCCTGCATATGCTTTACCACTTGATCCTGTTTGCCTTTGTCCAGCTGATGCTGAACCTGCTTAAGTGAGTTGGACAGCTGCGGGACGATCGCTCCGCTCAGTTCTCCCGAATTCGTGAAACGGGTAATTAAATGCTCCATGGCATAGACGCTGGTCGTCACACTAACGTGCCTTGTGTTCTCCAGCCTGTTTCCAGAAGCGTCCTCCATGGTGACAACGGCCGTTTTCATTCCTAGATTTCCGGCCATATCAATGTCGATGCTTTGCTGTGTAGTCGGATCGATCTTATATTCCTTACCGTCAATGGTGATTTTCGCAGTCCTGATCGCCGATAAGTTATCCCATGCTTTGAAGTTCAGAGCCAAGTCGTCATCAAAGAAATCGCCATCTTTTAAAACAATTCCGTTAGCGGATAGAGCATAGGAAGGCAAATCCTTGTCGTCTAAGGTGATTCCCTTCGATACGTTCCCCGACTTATCCGCGTTCTTGATCATGATCGTATAGCTGTTGCTCTTATCAAGTCCCGATAAAACTGCAGTCTGTATACCTCTACCGACGTCAATTGCGTTACCGACCTGCTGCCCGCTCTTGAATACCGTGATTTGCGACTTTTGACCGTCGATGTCATAAGGGCCGTCCCAATACAATGTCATAGAATCGTTGCTGCGGATCACTTGCACATTCTCTACCTCTCCTGGAGGCACTTTGTCTGGCACGGATTCAGGCGGAGGAGGCGGCGCCGTAAATACGGACGGATCACCGAACGTAAATTTATCGAAGTTGTATAACCAATCATTGCCTTTAAACAGCATGAACACAATGTGTTTTCCGGTTACAGGGGTTGTGACATCTGCCGAGGTAACCTTAAAATTTTGCCACCCGCCGGTGCCCGAAACGGAGCTTGTTGCGATAATTGGGCCATTCATGCTATCGATTCTTACTTCTATCGTTCCTCCGCCGGTGGCGCTTGCCGCATTCACATAAAATTTAGACGGACTCTTAGTTCCAAAGTCAATGTAATTGTACATGGCATACGGCTTATTGGGACCGTATATTCCCGCCAGGTACGTTTGACCGCCGCCGTTTTCCTTACCAACGCCTACGCCGGTGGTGTAGTTCTCCGCCTCCAGCTTGCCATAAGCATCCCTTGCTTTCCCTTTCACTGTCGAAAAGGAAAACCAATCCAAATTGCAGGGCGCATCGCTTCCGTTTGTGCCGTGGAATACGAGATACACATCGTGGACGCCCACTGCCTTGGTATCATCGATGTTGGACATTATGTCGACCCAATTATTCCAATTTCCTAAAGCAGGAATTCCGATCACCCCCACGGTCGGCCCGTCCAGAGTGTCCAGCTTAACTTCAATCGTGCCGCCTTGATTCCCGCTGGTTACATGAACGGTAACTCCTGCCGCACCGGATCCAAAGTCAATGCCTTTATATGAGGCGTAAGCGTTATTTTTAATGCCATCCAGGAAGCCCCACTCAGCATTTTTGCTTAGACCCGAGCTGCTGTCGAAATTGCCTGCTTTCAGCCTTGCGTATGCGTCCGTTTTGGTCGGATCCGTTGTGGTGAATTTGAACCAGTTCAAATTGAACAAATATTGATCGTTCGTCTTCGTGAAGACAAGATAGACGTCATGTACGCCGGTTATTTTGCTCGGGTTCCCTTGATCGTCTTTAAGAACGGTTACGGCATCCGTAAAATTGTTCCATCCGCCTGTCCCCTCCACGTTTAAGGTCCCGACTTTAGGGCCGTTCAAGGCGTCCAGCCTGATTTCGATGTTCCCCCCACGCGTTCCGCTTGACGCTCTGGCGATAAAGCCAATGGCGCCTGCAGATCCGAAGTCGACATTTTTATAAGCCGCATAGTATCCGGGCTGTATGCCGCCGAGCTGCAACGAGCCATCCGTGCTACCTTCCATAACAAATCCGGTACCGATGTTATAGCTTTCCGCTTCTACCTTATTAAAAGGATTTTTGGAGGCATACCCGCCGAGAGCGACGTCCTGCGATTGCAAAACGGACAATGCTTCTACTGCGCCGGATGATGCCCAAGCCTCATAAGTTCCGGCAAGCAGCTGCCCTGACCAGTTGCCGTCGACGATGTTGTCGGCGTTTCGATTGTTCCATGCCGTTTGGGCGTTGAAAGCCGCCCAGTAATTAAAATCCGCAGCGAATTGCTTGTAGGCGCTTTCGCTTCGCTCGTTGACGGCCTTTTGCAGATAGGCAAGATTGCGAAGCAGGATCGTTTTGCCGCCTTTTAGGTCGTGGTTCGGTCCTTCATAGCGCAACAAACGGTTTTCATCGACTAAATGATCTTTGGTAAAGCTCGCCGCTTTCACAGCATCGTCAAGATACACGGTATTTCCGGTTATTTGATACAATCCTACCGCTGCGCCGATGAAAGTGCCCTGATTGTAATGAGTCGCATCGGGGACGGCGCCTTTCTCCATCTCGATGCGGTCAAACACTTTCCCGTTGCCGTCCGTAAGCATCGTCTTGCCCCATCGGTAAATGCGGGTGGCCGCATCCAAATAATGATCGTCCTTCGTAATGTTATACAGATAAACGGCCGCTTCGGCTGCGGGGAAGTTAATGCAGGCATTCTTTGTAGAGTGATCCGTATTCATCCACCAGATGCCGCCGTTCGCAAAGCTGTCATCCCATTGCGTATTGTAAACAAAGTCGAAATAATACTTGGCTTTATCCAAATATTTTTGATTTTTCGTTATTTCGTAGGCTCTTGCTGAACCCATCGCCCACCACATGATGTCGTCATTGAAATGATTGTTCGTCCAATCCTCCCCGTATTTCGCTACCGTACCGTCAAAAATGTCGTCAATCTGAGTTCGAAGCTGCGCTTTCAAACCGGCATCGGAAGTATGAAGATAGGCGTCCATGACCATTTCCCAAAGCTCCGCTTCTATCCAGAAGTCCATATAGTTGCTGCCGCGATTCGAATTTTTCCAAAAATACTTTGCGCTGCTGTCCCAGAACTTCGCGTTAAACGCTTGTATGGCTGTATCCGCGTCAGAGGAAGTAAATGCATTTGCTTTTGGGATTCCCAGCGCAGAAAATGATGTGAAAGCTAAAGAAAAGGCCGTAGACAAGAGTAAAAGTTTGAAGCGGTTCCTTTTTTTCATCAATACATGACCTCCGAAAAAATATGAATTTTATAAATTCAAATTCCGAGTGCTGTCGGGTTATTTGGATGATGCTATCACTTTGTTCACCTTGTCTGCCATATCCTTTAGCTCGGCTTCGCCCGCTTTGCCGCTCAAGACATTGTTCCAAACGGCATCAATGAATGGGTTCGCTTTCCCAGACCAGGTCGTCAGGAAACGCACCGGCTGAATGTTAGGTGATTTCAGAATATAATCGATCCCTTCCGCCAAATCCGTGTGCCCCGCTTTCTTAAGCGTATCGAAGTAAGCGCCTGTTGCCGATTTGTAAGCGGCCGGTGCGACCGGAGTGGACGGCAGCACTTCTTGATACATCGAGGAATCAAGATACTTCAGTACTTTCCAGACCGCGTCCGGATTCTTGATGGTAGCCGGGCTGCACCAACCGACGGCGTCATAAATTTCCGACTGCGTTTTCACAACCGGCTGAGGAGCATAGCCCCATTCTAGGTTAGGCGCGTTGCGGATCAGGTCGTCGGCCACCCACTGCCCTTGCATCGTCATCGCAACCTTGCCGTCCTTAAAGGACGCCATGACATTAGCTTGGTCAAACGTCGGCGGTATCATGGATTTGTCGGCAATCGCTTTCTGATACCTCTTCACGCCTTCGATAAACTGAGGGCTTACTTCCACCTTTGTCGGATTGACGATCGAATCGGTAAAAGGAGCGCCTCCCGCCGATACCGAGTACAGCGATACGTTAAATGCATCAGGTCGGCCATAATATCCGTATTGCTGAATGCCGCCTTTATTCGAAGTCAATTTGGCCATAGCATCAAAAAATTCGTCATAGGTCCAGCCCCGCTTCGGCTCCGGAAGCCCGGCATCTTTGAACAGCTTTTTGTTGTAGAAAACGCCATATGTATTAAGTAGGCCCGGTAATCCGTAAAGCTTGTTATTCGATTTCCAACTGTCGACGACACCCGGATAAAATCCGTTCATAAATTCCTGATCCAAACCAGCTTTTGCCGACCAGTCATAAAGAAGGCCTTTCGCCCCGTTTTGCAGCGTCATGTCGTTGCCGGTCATGAAAATATCCGGTGCTTTTTTGGCCGCCATCATCTCATTGATTTTGATGCCGTAATCCTGAAGCGGAGCAGGAAGCAGCTTAACGGTGATGCCAGGATTTTGTTCTTCGAACTTCTTCATCGAAGCCATGATCTTGTCGTTCATCGCTTGGGATTCCCAAGTCATCAGCGTGACCTCCGTGGTCGCCGCTTTGCTATCATTGCCGGATGTTGCTGCTGGAGCGGTCGTACCGCCGCTTGAGCTCGTGCTTTCCGAGCAACCTGCCACCGTCCCCAACGCCAGAGTTAACGCTCCTGTCAGACACACCAATTTAACCGCTTTCATTTCTATGGACCTCCTTGAATGGTTTATTTCAAGCCGGCGGAATTGACCGACCCGAGACCCTGCATAAAATACTTTTGACCAAGGAAAAAGATGATGATCATCGGCAGCATATAGATTAAATCTGCGGCCATGAAATAGTTCCATTGCGTCGTCCAATTTGACGCATACGAGGCAAGCGCGATCGCTAACGTCCACTTGCTTTGATCCGCGATATAAATGAGCGGCTCCAAATATTGGTTCCACGCTCCATTAAAGGCGAAGATCACCATGGTGACGATAACCGGCATCGACATGGGCACGAGCACATGCCAAAGGATTTGAAAATCTCCTGCCCCGTCGATCTTGGATGCCTCGTCGAACGATTTCGGAATCGTGCTCGTGAATTGGATGAACAAGAACGTAAATGTTGCATTACCGAGAAAAGCCGGTACGATGAGTGGAAGATACGTATTATACCAGCCAAGTGAGATGAACAGATGAAAGATCGGAACGAGCCCAACGAAGCCTGGCAGCATGAGGCTGCCAACGAAGAACGAAAACCACATTTTCCGCCCTGGAAATCGAAGCCTGCCAAGCCCGTACCCGACGAGGACGGAGCTGACGACTTGCCCGATCGTACAGGCGACGGCAATGAACAGCGAATTGCCGAACGTCTGCCAGAAGTTGATGGTCTGCGTCCCTTTCACGAAGTTTTCCAGATGAAACTCCTTCGGATACCAATCGGGTGGAATCTTGAATATTTCTTCATTCCCTTTCAGCGCGATTGTAATCATCCAGAGGAGCGGATACAGCATGGCGATGGAGCCGACGAGAAGAATCAAGAAACGAACCGTATCTTTCACTGAATATTTGGCCGTGCGGCCGGCTGATCGGGCATTATCAATTACCGCAGACTGGGAGACTGCCATTCGTTTCACCCCCTGTTGTCATTTTCGTAATGCACGAATCGATTGGAATACCGGTAAGTTAGTAAGGTAAAGAACATGATGATAAGGAATAGAATCCAAACCTCCGCAATGCCGTATCCGAACATTTTGCCGTTAAACACATCTCCGTAAATCTTATAGTTGAGCAACATCGTCGAGAAATTGGGACCGCCGTGGGTTAAGACGACGATTTGGGTGAATGCCTGAAAGGAACCGATGATCCCCAATATGAGCTGCAAAAACAATATCGGTGTAATCATAGGCAGGGTCACGCGGGAAAACGTTGTCCAGCCTTTCGCCCCGTCCACCTCCGCGGCTTCATACAAGTCTTGCGGTACGGATTGCAAGCCACTAAGGAATATGATCATCCCCGATCCGACCTGCCATAAGCCCGATAAGATGATGGACAGGAGCGCCGTATTCTCGCTCGTAAGCCAGGGAGCGTCCGGCAGGCCGAACAATCTCAGCACCTGATTGGCCAATCCGTATTGGGGTTGATACATGTATCGCCAGAGCGTTAAGGTCGCCACAGCTGGGATAACCGTCGGTAAGTAAAAGGCAGTCCGGAAAAACTTGATGCCGGGCAGCTTGCGATTGAGCAGCATAGCTAGCGCAAGGCCGAAGATGAGCGAGGCAGGCACATTAAGCAGAACGTAATAGAAGGTTACACGGAGCGACTTCCAAAAAGCTGGATCGACGGTAAACATATAAATAAAATTATCGAGTCCGACAAACTTGGGCTTGTTAATGCCATCCCAATCCGTCAACGCATAGTAAAGCGAGGAAATGAGCGGATAGGCGACGAATACACTGAAGCCGATGATCGAGGGAAGGATGAATAAGTACCCTTTGGTCCATTCAAGGTAAATCCTCTTCCTGGATGCTGTAATCAAACGTTCCGACCACCTTTCCTTATTCAAGCTTCCGATCGAGCCATTTGCAGATAAACTCGCCAAACAGACTGTTCGCCCAAGCGAACCACTCTCTTGTGAACGTCTCTGGCTCATCAGGATGGAAACTTTCGTGTATATAACCTGTGCCGGCGGTAGTGGAAGCTAGCATCCGTACAAGATCATCCTGCTCTGCCAGATCGGTCGATGTCAGCCCTTGGATGATGAGACCGATCGGCCAAACGTGTCCTGCAGGCGTATGCGGACTTCCAACGCCTTGCGCGAATCGACCCGACGAAAAATAAGGGTTATCCGGGCTTAGAACGAAACTTCTCGTATTTCGGTAGACCGAGTCATTCACGTCCCGATACCCAAGATACGGAATAGACAGCAAGCTCGGAACGTTGGCGTCATCCATCAGATTGTAGTTGCCGAATCCGTCGGTTTCGTAAGCATACATCCATCCGTAAACGGGATGCTTGATTTTGCCGTATGTCTCGATGCCGAATTCGACTTCTTCAGATATCATGTAAGCGCTTACACTCAAGCCGTGGTCATGATAAATTTCCTTGGCCAACTGTCCGATATAGCGAAGGATGACGGCGGCAAACATATTCGAAGAGATTAGGAAACCGAACTTGCAGGCATCGTCGCTTGGCCGGAAACCGGACCAGATCATGCCGGTATAATTAGTTCGGGTGCCTCTTCCGCCAAACGCCAGTGTGTCTGAGGGCGGGCAGCCCGTTCTTTCGAAGGAATATCCGGAATCCCGGTCATGCCGCTGTTCGATGCGCATGACTTCGACGATCCGATGAAACATCGCATGTACAGTTTCGCTGAATATCGTCCGGTCCCGAGTCGCTTCCCAATATTCCCTGCACAGTTGAACGGGGTAACACAGTGAATCCAATTCATACTTCCGTTCCCAAACCCAAGGCCCTTTTAGTGTTTGGTCTCCTGAGTGCCCATTTCCATTCGGCTCCTTATTGAATGCGTTTGCGTACGGATCAAGCAGCAGGTATCGGGCCTGCCGTTCAATGACCCCGCGTATCATCCGCCGAACATCCGGATCTTCGGCTGCAAGTTGAACATAAGGACGAACCTGGGCGGACGAATCTCTAAGCCACATAGCCGGGATGTCTCCGGTGATGACGAAGGACGTCCCGTCGTCCAACAGTTCCACTGTCGTTTCCAGCGTATTCGGATAGCATTTCTGAAAAATTTCAGAAAGTCCCGGGTCGATCCGCTGAAGTCGAAGAGCTGTTTCTTCGATTTTCCGATAAACCGCACTATACATAATCCATCTCCTATTCAGATTGTAATCGCTTCCTTTCATGATATTAATATAACATTTGTAATAAAAATATGTCAATATGTTATTTGTTTATATTGTATATATTATATTATATCAACCAAAAGTTTTAATCTCTATTGTCCTCCGAATCAGTTTGTGCTCGACCAGGTGGTGTTCCGGGTGACTTCTCCTGCCCATTTGCCCCTTTCCCCGCACTCTCACGATCCATTCTTCATTCGCAATCATCTCAAGCCCTTTTTTGACGTAATGCGGCTGACGCCGAACTGAGTGGACAAATCACTTTCCGAAGGCATACGATCACCTAGTTTGAGCTTCCCCGCCTTGATTTCATCCAGCAAATGACGATATATCTTCTCGTATAATGTCATGACTTATCAATCATTCATTGGTATAATATTGATATATTAATTACAACATTATTAACTTGTTATTTACAATACTATATTGATTGTTGACAGATTAGTAAGTACGGCTGTATATTTGTTGGCAAATATTTACAACCAACTATAGCTGGACGCGCGATAGCAATGGAGGAATGTTAGTACTTTACACGCTGATTCCATCTGACTTTCATTGGCATATTTCACAACAGGTGCAGACCGGAGCGCCACTTTTGCTATTCCCGATTCGTGTGCCAACGGGAGCGCAGGCCTTCTGGTTCATGTTGAGTTTCCTGTTCGGGTACTGCATCGTATTCTCGTTCAAGTTCTTTATCGGCTTGTTAGCCTTTTCACCGAGGTAGGAGGCTTCAGTATGATAAAACATACCATTCTCGACATTTGCTCGGGAGCATTCGTTCCCCTGTGTCTGTTTCCTCATGGCGTCATAGGGATACTGGAACTGAGGGTGCTCCGTGGCTGGTCTAATCTATCATTATTAATGGTCAAAAAAATACGACTCTATGAGCGGGTTTTTATTTACGTTACTGTATCCTTCTTTTTGACAAAAGTGATTTCTTAGCTCCTCCAATGTATGCTATACCGAGACTGCTCCATGAATAACTCTTCACTTACAATCATTTTCTTCATTGCTTTGCACTGCGCCTACTTTTTCCCCGAGCCATACGCCATTCTGTAGTAACCTTTGTTGCAGTTCTGTAATAGAAACCTCTCGTGAATTCAGAGAAGACTTCAACGCTAAATCTGCAGCCGTTCCAGATGCTTCTCCCATAGCGAAGCAATTGGGCATCACTCGTAGTGATCCTTGCACAACACGATCTGAGGAAGCTGCTCGCCCCGGCACCCACATGTTATCGATTCCTAATGGCAGCAATATTCGGTATGGTACGCCGTGGGATTGACCTGGTGCCAAATGGGTAAACGTCATTTATTGCTTGTTGCCGTTGTCATATGGATATCAATGTAATAAGAATTGCGAGCAATATCATCATGAAATGAGCGTGCTTGCAAATAATCATCCGCCGTGAGCACGTAATCTGAGCACCTCCGGATCGATAGGCACCCAATCTAGTGAATTCGCATAAGCTTGGCGGAAGTCTTCGTTGCAGGACTGCTTCATACGTTCCATCAGCTTCAAGCCAAGACCCCGAATAATAGGCTTTACTTTATCCGTAAACGGGCAAAAAGCTGGGACAAGCGCTACCGTCCCCATCCCCCCCAAGAACCCCCGCTGCTCAATTAATAGTGTCTTCACGCCGCCTGCTGCAGCACTAATGGCAGCCGCAATCCCTGCAGGTCCCTCTCCAATAATGACAACATCCACCTGGTGGGAGACTGGGATTGATTCCGCGGGTATACGCACTTCACCATAACTCACTTTGGTTCCTCCTCTGTTACTTGCCTTCTAGACAAAGACGTACTAAATCATTTACATCTGCAGTTGCGAGACATTCCACCGTATCAGCGGCACCATAATATATTTTCACTTCCCCTGAATCTTCGAGAATCATTCCACCTGGGAAAATGACATGATTACGGAATCCGCCTTCAACCTCATAAGCAGCTTCCGGTACGAGAAGCGGTGAACCTGACATCCCCACGATTCGACTTGGATCCTCCAAATCAAGAAGCATAATACCTGCTGTATATCGTTTCTTCCAGGTTTTCTCCCAACCATTCTTACCACGGGTCGCATCGATATCTACTGCGTGAAAAGTAGTCAACCATCCATTATCTGTCTTGATTGGCGGTGCCCCCGGACCAATTTTGTCATTTGCAAATGGAACTTGTTCAACAGCGAGCACAAGCTTTGAATTACCCCAATAACGTAAATCCGGGGAATCGCTCATCCACATATCGAAGCGATCGATACCATTACGACTGTACACGGGAAACGGCCGTTCTAACCGAACGTAGTGACCGCAAATTTTGTCAGGAAATAGCACCATATTTCGATTATCTGGAACGGACAAGCTGAGTACATCAAACGAGCTAAAATCTTCTGTAGCCGCAATGCCTCCGCGAAGCCCATGCTTTGTATCGACCGCAAAGCACATATAGCATTTGCCGCCGATGACAGTTAATCTGGGGTCATAGACACGAATTACCTCGTCGTCCTCCCAACTCCAGCAAGGAAACGGACTCACGTCCCATTTTACACCGTCGTCACTAAAGGCGAGTCCTAAATTCGTCGTAACATGCGGTAAAATGGTTTGCGTTTCTTCATCCCCGTAATCGTTCCGAAATACCATCACATATTTCCCTTGAAATTTCGCAACGCCTGCATTAAATACCAAAGCTGGATTATAGGGAATATCCTTTGGCGCAAGTATTGGATTTGCAGGATGGCGATGAACCAACATGCTTGACGGTAAAAGACCGTTGTTGTAATTGTTCATTTCATTCCCTCCTTATGGTTTGTATTTATAACCACCAATGGCTCAGCAACAGTATGGGCTTAGATGCTATCCGAAAGGACCTTTAAGGCCTCCTCTTGCTCGCTGTTCAGATGTTTAGCACCACCCGAAACTAATTTCCCGGCAGTATGAAAACCCCGCTACTGAATTCTTGAATCAAGAAATTCATTTCGGTAGTATTCGCCGCTGCTTTCCCGTTACCTGGCATATAAATATTTTGAAACTGGACATTCGTAATTAACGCGCCTTGAACTCCCTGAATCTTCGCGCTACCTTTTCCTTTGTCGTACACTTTAACGTTCCTTACTCTAACATCCGTGATCGGTCCGACCCCAAGTTGATTGCCGTTCACGATAAACATCGTCATCCAAGCACTGTTATCATCATTCATATAGCTGAGATTTTCGACTTCCATATTTTCGAAAAGAATATGTTTTGCTTCAGCTGACCCGTATTTATGATGGATGCCGAAACCAACTGCTGCGTCATAGACAACGCAGTTTCTGAACGTAATATTCTCCTGATTCTGCATGACGCCTTGGCCGATTTTAAATCCATAACAGATCGTCCAAGCCAAGCAATCTTCAAACAAAACATCGACGACAGGTTCAGGCTCGCCCGGCCAGCTTACTTTCCCCGATGCAATATCCGTCGTTTCCTTCCAAGCTTTGGTTGAGAATGGATCGTCAAGTCCGATACCAATCGCACGTTTAATAACGACCTTCTGAGACTCACATACATCGATGCCGTCATTCTCTCCCATATTCAAGCTGTTGAACAATTTTAAATGTACAAAGCTCAATTCCTTGGATCTTATTGTCGTGATGGCCCAGGCGGAAGCGTTGCGGACGGTGATGCCGTCTAATTGAAAGGCTGAGGTCGCGATCGGCACCAGCAAATTGTTGATCATCCCATTGGCAGAGAGTGCTTCTCCATTACCGTCAATCGTTCCTCGCCCATAGATTTTAATATGGCTAGATTGATTGGCTGTCGAAATCCACCAAGTTACAGGCTTGCCAACCGAATCCTTGAACCAATGTTCCTGAAGCTCCGCCATCTGACTTGTGCAGATCAGCACGGAACCTGGCGCCAAATAAACAGCCGTATTGCTCTTAATGACCAGATTGGTAACAAAGTAGGTCCCAGCCGGAACATATACGATTCCTTGAACCCCATTCCCACGCGCTGTACCATACTCACTGGCATCATCCAAAGCTTGTTGAAATGCCATCGTTCTAGCCGCAACTCCGGATTCTGCGGACTCCGGTACAATGCCATACGGTTCGAATCCGATATGAAAAACACCTTCTTCCGTCGGTGACGGCATATCCGTTTCAACTGGATCTGATGCAAGTACGACACGTTTAACCCGGTTGTTGATCCGAATAATCAGATACTCTTCTCGCTCCACTGCAAATGTCATTTTATTTCCTGAAACTACCGGCTTAATGTTCAACTTTTGCGGGCTAATGGTATACGATGTGATCTCGGATTCATCAAGCAAAGTCAGCTCATAAAGCACTTTACCTGACGTTACCGAGAAACCGGCATAATCGTAATCTTTCGTATATGCGGTTATTGGAATGGGAATTCCATTAGCCGATAAGGCATATTCATTGGAACTATGAAAAATTTCCGGTATCGGATAGGGATGCACTTCCGCTATACCCACCGCCCGCAAATCAATCGCATGAACAGATTTTTCGTCCAATTTGTTCCCTCCCCAAACAATCGTTCATAAGACCTATTGATTGTTAATCGTTTTTATAAAGTCCCGGTTGTAAATAATCTTATCAGCGTTGTTTTTAATCCAATCACTATAAAATTGATCGATTTGCTGACCGCCTGATTTTTTCCATAAATCTTGAACATCCGCTAAAGCTTGATCTGTTGTATATTGGCTGCCGCTGACAATGGACTTTTTCCAGATGTCATTAATCGTAGAGGTACTTTTATTGATGACTTGCAGATTGGTAGGCAATCCCGGCCAATTTAGAATTGGGTAGGCGAAGTCATGGGCTGGATTTAAATATGCGGCATCAGCCGTCTTTAGTATTTCTCCGAATTTCATCTCTTCCGGAATTTTCGGATCCAGCTTAACTGTTACTTGTTCCGCTTTCGGCAACGTTCCGATAGAACTCATAATGTGCAAATCCAAAACGCCAACCAACTCTTTTTTGTTCTTTTCCGGGTCGATTGGAGTAGCAACCCCTTCGCTGTTTTTCGTATAATGCACGCCCTCGATCCCGTTTTTCAGTGTCATAATTGTATTTTCCTCTACGAGGAAATCGATATATTTCATGATCGCTTCCGGATCCTTCGCGCTGGCATTAATGCCGCCAGTCATTTGAATCGGCGATTTAAAACCGGGATTAAATTGGCCGAATGGTCCTGCCGGTATGGGTAGGGCAATAACTTCTGCGCCAGGAACATTTTTAAGCAATGATTTATACTCATCCAGCAGAGATGCGTTATCCACACCGCTACTTGCAAAATAGAATCCGAGCTTTCCGCTCACCCAGTCTTTCTTCCCTTTTTCACCGTTCTTGTCCGTCAAGAAATCTTTGTCAACGATGCCTCCGTCAAACAGATCTTTCTGGAACTGCGCAGCAGCTTTCGCTTGTTCTCCGATGTTCGGATTGACAAGCTTGCCGTCCTTCACGGAGCGGCTTGCGTTATTGAAAATGGAATTAATGACGGATTCAGCGGATGCTCCGCCAATGTTCAGCCCAAACGTATCTTTTTGCCCGTTTCCATCCGGGTCATTCTCTCGGAAAGCTTTGGCTGCTTGGAACAACTCTTCAACGTTCTTAGGCGCCTCCAAATGGAGCTTCGTCAACCAATCTTTACGGACTAAAATAAAATCGTTATTTTTCGCGCCAAGAATACGTCCGAACATATACGTTTTGCCGTCATCCTTCTGGCCAAGCATCTTAAGCTGCGGGTACTTTTCCATTAATTTTTTGTACGAAGTGCTATGCTTTGCAATCAAATCGTCCAGTGGCAAAAGCTGCTTTTGAGCATACAGCTGATCAAAGAAACCGCCATCGTATTCCAGAATGAGATCCGGCGCTTCTCCTGATGCAAACATTAAATTTAATTTCTGCACTTGCTCAGAACGAGGAAACGGGACATATTTTACGTCAACCGGACCTTTCTCATTCATCCATTTCGTCCACATATTGTTCGCAACCGTACCTGCTTCCGGCGGAACTTTCCCGCGATCGTACAGCGTTACACTAATGGATCCTCGCTTAGCATTGGTATCCGTTGCTGATGATGCACTGGGCTTATCCCCGGAAGAAGAGCAACCTGCGAGCAGCGTTGTTCCAACTAATAAAGAAGTCAAGCTCAAAGTGGAAATGTTCTTTAATGAATGTTTCATCGAATCCCCTCCAAATAAGTTAATGTGGCACAATCTGATCTTACCTGTATGGCAGTCAATTAGCCTTTAACAGCACCAATCATGACACCTTTAACAAAGTACTTTTGTAAAAAAGGGTATACAACAAGCATCGGAATCAGCATGACGAACACTGCTGCCGCTTTTATCGATTCTGGCGTCACTTGTTGAATATCCTCAGCCTGAATATTATTCATCTCTTGCAGCATGGATTGACTCTGTACCATCTGCTGAACCAAAACGGCTAAATTATATTTCGTCGAATCATGAATAAAGATCATGACGCTCGAGAAGGAATTCCAATATCCAACCCCATAAAACAATGTCAGAGTTGCAATCACCGGCAGTGACAACGGCAGTATGATCCGGAACAATTGCCCCCATTCTCCACACCCGTCAATCTTGGCCGATTCGAGTAGTTCATCTGGAACATTCTCGAAAAATGTTCGCATAATAAGCATGTTGTATGTGCTTATCAGCCCTGGTAGCCATAGCGCCCAATACGAGTTGAGGACTCCAAGGGATTTCAAAAGAAGAAAGGTTGGTATCGTTCCACCACTAAACAGCATGGTGAATACAATAAGCAATGTAAAAGTACGCTTTGCGTAGAAACGCTTTTTAGAAAGCGGGTATGCCGCCATGATCGTAAACGACATGCTTAGCATGACGCCAACGACAGTAATAATGACGCTGTTCATGAAGGCACTGACGATTCTTGTTCCTTCAAACAAAGATTGATATGTTGTAAGGGTCAAACCAACAGGCCATAGGGTAACCCTTCCGGATAAAATGGCATGAGGATCACTTAAGGAAATGGATAAAAGATGTACCAGCGGAAATAAACAGCTTAAGCCTGCTATTGTCAAAAAAATGTAATTCAATCTATAAAACCATTTCTCACCACTTGAAATTCTCATTGAATCCTCCTTCCTACCACAGGCCCCGGTCAAATTTCCTTGCAGCCATATTCGCAGCGAACACCAGTATGAAGCCGACGACAGATTCGAACAATCCCATCGCAGACGTTAAACTGAATTGTCCTCCCTGTATACCAACCTTATAAATATATGTGCTGATAACTTCCGAGACATTATAGACGCCTGCGTTTTGCAGCACATAAACGGAATCAAAGCCTACGCTCATGACATTGCCCATCTGTAAAATGAGAATTAAGATGGCCGTAGAGCTGATTCCCGGCAGCGTCACATACAAGATCTGTTTCCACTTATTCGCTCCATCCAAACTGGACGCCTCATACAGAGACGGATCAATATTCGTAATGGCCGCTAAGAAAATTATCGTGCTGAAGCCGGCTTCTTTCCAAATTCCGGAACCTACAAAGATCGCAATCCATGATATCTCGTTATACAGAAACAAAGTGGTGCTGCCGGTTGTTCGCTCAAGCATCGCATTCACAATGCCTGTCTGTTCAGCAAACAAAGTAATTACGATGCCGCCCACAATGACCCAAGAAAAGAAATGTGGCAAGTAAACAAGTGTCTGCACCCACTTCTTGAACCATTGCTTTCTCACTTCATTTAACAAAATAGCAAGAATAATAGGGGCTGGAAATCCGACAACGATATTCAATACACTGAGTACCAGTGAGTTTCGAATAATACCGAGCGTCTGGGGATTGCTAAACAAAATTTGAAAATTCCGAAATCCGCTCCACGGGCTATGCAGAATTCCCTGAGCAAAATTATAATCCTTAAATGCCATGATGGCTCCAAACATAGGAACATATTTGAAGATAACGTAAAATAACAGTACGGGAACAAATAAGATGAGCAAAGGGATATTATCGTTCAACCTTCGCTTAGCTTCCGCTCTTCGTCGCTCCTTTATTTGGAGACCCGGTGTTCCTTTAGCGGCACTATGCATGATATTCAAATTTCTCCACCACCTTTGGTTGTATATCTTAAACCTGTGTAAGTTTAGAGTATTTTTACGCTCATTCCTTTCGAAGTAAATTGAATTCCTTTCGGGTAGCAACCTGACTATACCGCACAGGAGACAATATCCTCAATCGCGAAGATTCGGCGGATCATCGTTTTTCAAGAATACTGTCCAAATGCCTTATATTCAATTTTCTAAGGATAGACCATTTTCAAAAAATCCGGTCTAAATACACCGAAAACGCCCGCTGCAGCTGCCATTTTAGACAGTTCATCGGGCGTTCTTTTACATTTTTCTATAATCGCCTGGGGTCATTCCAAAGCTTTTTTTGAAGGCTCGGATGAATGTCATCGTGTTCGTATATCCAACCTGAGTGGCGATGTCTTGAACAGAAGAATACGTCTCTGCGAGCAAAGCCTTAGCATATTCCAGACGTACTTGCGACAAATAGTCAACAAATTTAACGCCGATCTCCTCTCTAAACAAGAAGCTCAAATACTTCCCGTTGATACCGAATTCATCCTCAAGATGATTTAACGACAATAGCGGATTCGAATAATGCTCCTCTATGTACTTACGAACGTTTTGCATAATAGCATGATGCTTCCTTGTCTCGCGAAGAGCCAGAATTTGTTGTTCGGCATGAAGCAGGATATCCATCATCTGAGCCTTCATCTCTTCGACTGTTTCCGTCTCTCTTAAGATATTGTTCATTCTCGGATGTACGTCTCTTTTCCAAATGTTCTGGAATTCATCAGGCAGCTCCATCATTTCCCGGTATAAATGGTTAATCAGGTCATTAATAATGTAATGGACTTCGCTATTCACATACATATCATTAAATATTTGTTGAAAGAAGCTTTCAAACTCTTCCTTCCAGCGTGTCTCTCCCATGCGGTAATAGTAAGAAAGCGAACGTATATAAGGGATCAATTTATAAGCTTCACCTTGTTTAATCCCATGAATTTGCGATTGGTAAATGACTTGATTATTACCTTTTACCAGCTTAAAATTCAAAGCCATAAGCGCTTGTTCATACAAATGGGAAATTTGCCCGCTATTCGAAGCGCACTGGCTTACCCCAATCGTTAGGCTAAACTCCAGATTTTTCTGAACCCACTCCATCATCCGGCTGCAAATGAGCTCAATATCTGTTCCAGACTGTTCAAGATCGGATTGGCTCAAGAATATAATACTTAATCGGTTGCTTTCCAACCATTCCGCCCATATCTCAATAGGATAAGGATCTATAATTTCTTTAAGAACTTTGTTAATGACAAATTTCCATAAATATTGGTCACGCTTGGAATAACTCTGGCCAAATTCCGCATAGCGATCTATTTCAATGATGGTTGAACACAAAGAAGCGAATCCCGAAGAAAGCCGCAAATTGGCCATCTCCTGCTCCCATTCGACATCCTGCAGAATGACCCTGCCATCGGTCACTTCCCTTAACAAATGGCGACTTTTTAAAGTAAGCCCTTCCTCTTGCTCCCTCTCGTATTCTGCTACCCGCTCGAATAAGTTCTCAATTGCAGTTTCAATAAACTTAAACTCATCCACGGATTCTTCTTGAAAAAGATGATCCTTTGGGGACGATGAAAGCCTCGTGATCCGCCCAAGAATAGATTGAATCGGCTTATAATTGCTGCGCGCCGTATATATAATCCAAAGCGTTCCAAATATTAACACTAAAACTCCAATGCTGAAATATAGGTAAAGAACCCATGAACTGAACTGATACAACGTTCCATCCTTAATCCCGGTAAGGAGCTTCCATCCCGTATAGTCTGAAGTATAGGCATGCAGTTGCTTACTCTCCTTTATATTCTGTGCCTCATAGATATACCTGCCGTCTGTGCCTATAAAATTGGCATAGCTTACATTAGAAGTCGATGACATTTCATTTACGAGCTGCTCAATCGCTTTAACCTTCACATTGACAACGATAATCCCCAAATCTCCTAAGGGAGGTGCAACTCTGCTGGCAAATGTGATCACTTTATTCGTCGGTTCTGCAAACTTGGTCTCTTGGTAATCTCGAACGTTTGACCATTTCGGACCCTTGGTTGGATCTTTAAACTGGTCTAGAATGAATGCTTTATCGACGAACTGTTGGAGTGGTGAGAACATATTCTCCGACAGCACCTTATCATCACTTTTGCGATAAAGGTAAATCGAATCGATCATGGAATTCACTTTTAATTTCGTTAACTCATTTGAAGCTTGATATCTCCAAAAATAACTCTCAGGGGACTCATCCCCATTAAAGTATTTTTTGATATTCTCGTTATTCAACACTGCGTTTAACACGAGGAGTTCCGTAGTCTTTAAATTATAATCAACGACTTGTTGGACATGCTTCGCAAACACACTGTTAGCGCTTACGATAGCATTCTTCGACAATTGCGCGATGGATAGAAACATCACCGATAAAAGAACAAATGTAAGCATAAAGAACGCCGGCAAATACGAAATAATTTGCCTTTTCATCCACTGTCGAGTCATATCTGTCCTCCATTAGACCATTTAAAAACAATCTTATTGTCCTATGATTCTATTATAGTGTCCTTACATGAATTTTAAGGTCAAATATGTTTCAAGGTCAACGTCTAAAGAGGTCCTGGATATGACCGAGAAAGAGATTACAGCAATAATCCAAGGCCTTACAGGACGCAGCAGATCTGCTTTATGGTGTTCGGAGCACGCTCAAATCTTAGTAGCTCCAGCCATAAAGAGGAAAAATATAGGTTTCCTTACCGTGCTATGCGGGAGCTTCTTTCCCCTGCCCTTTTTTAAGTATACCACCTTATGAATTGACCATTAATAATTAAATATTGACAAGCTATTAGCTGGAATAGCGTAACGAGGCTGCCGATCGATCCCACGGCAGCCTCGTTAGAGTTATTAATTATTTCATTTCCGTTTCCTATATGGAGTAATCATTACTCCAATATCAGATCTAAGCTTAAAATATCATCAATAGGAATCCAATCAAATCCTTGTTCATGTGAAAGTTTGACTCTTCTCAACTCTTGGTCAATTTTAGTTATTAATCCAGATATCTCTTGATCACCGGTTTCGTCAAAAAGCTTTATTAACACAAACTGTTGACCTATAAGAGCTTCAGACATCACTTTTGCTATTTTCTTATTTTCATGATTCATTTTCTCCACTCCACAAGAAGAACGTTTGTTTGTTCCCATTATACTTCAGACATGAAATCTAGTAAATAATCAGAGTCTTGTACAAGTTTTCCAAAATAAAAATCTGCCCCAAGCTTTGCCTGAGGCAGATTTTTATTAACCTGTCAAAAGATAATTTTAACTTAAAACTTAGACAGCTACCGCTTCGCCTTATAAAACTCATGATACAGCTTCATGAGCGCCCGCTTCTCAATCCGCGACACATACGAGCGGCTAATGCCGAGCTCCTTCGCAATCTCCCGCTGCGTACGCTCTTCTCCGCCTAATTCCAACCCAAACCGCCCAACGACGACTTCCTTCTCACGATCATCCAGTATATCTAAATTTTTATAAATCTTCGACTTCTCAATCTTTAACTGCACCTTATCCACGACATCGTCGGCTTCCGTTCCAAGGATGTCAATCAACGTAATCTCATTCCCCTCTTTATCCGTACCGATCGGATCGTGCAACGACACATCCTTGCGTGTTTTCTTCAGCGAGCGCAGATGCATCAGGATCTCGTTCTCGATACAACGAGCCGCAAACGTCGCTAGCTTCGTCCCCTTGTTCGGCGAGAACGATTCGATCGCTTTGATCAAGCCAATCGTGCCGATCGAGATCAGATCCTCCAGATCTTCACCTGTGTTGTCGAATTTCTTGACATTGTGGACACGAAGCAAGGTAAATTGTATCAATAAAAATGCCCCTTAAATCAACACAAGACTGCTACACGGCAGCCTTATGTTATATTGATATGTCTTTTATTGAATAAAACTCACTTCAGATAGTTGGTGTTCAATTTTCAAGGCCCAACTGATTTTTTATCATTACAGCATTCGCCGAACGATGATCGATATACGGACCACCTGCAGATGAAAAGCCGATTAGCTCTTTTATAAACAATCCCGAACAGCCGATGTTTATCCAATTATCCATAAAAGATTCAAATGACTTCCCTAATCTCCTGCCATAAGAATCATTGTCATGTGGTAAGTATACGATTTCTCCTATATTATATTTCATGTCAACTCCAATACAATCCCCCATCCCATTGAGGGCAAAAATTAATGAATTTGACCATAATTTATATTCCTCATTTTCATCGAGGAATTCATTATCCTCTCGGTAATGATCAAACTCGACTAACTTGTCTAAGTTCCATAACCCATAGTCAAAAAAACCACCACCTGCAATGATACCATTAGATGTTCTCGCGGCTTTACTTTCTTCAATACCCCAATAAAAATAAACTTTACTAGAGTATTCGAGAAGCACCTTTCTAAATGACACAGGCAACTTATATTTGAGTTGTTTTTCCACTTGTAGAATTTCATTTTCAGTAGCAGGTGGATCGATTGAGAGTGCAGACCTACCACCTCTACCGATGATAGACGAATAAGTTAATTGTAATTTGTGAGACCACTCATTATAAATGTAATTCGTTTCCTGATCATTATGAAGGTTTTCTGATTGAGGGGGTTGATATACATCACCTTCAAAACGAACCCAATAAGGTAACTCTTGAAGGTCTACAGGGAGTTCTTTTTCCAAGTGATTAAAGTCATCGAGAAAAGCACTACCTTTATCTGTAACCTCAAAAGAATCGTGGATTCCTGTTTTCTTAACTTTGATGTAACCATTAGCTTCAGCGACCTTTAAAAAATCTCTAAGCTCATATTCCTTCATTTTATATAATTCATGATTCAAAAATTGTTTGTCTAATATCCTCTTTAATACACTGAATAAAAATCTCATAGCGGAAAACCTCGGTTTATTATCCTTTAATGGAATAATTCGGTTTACAACTACCGCCCAATATTATAAAATATTACCATATAATAGAAAAGTAGGGTAGCTGTTAAATCTATTTTATTCTATTAATGGAGGGATTTTTAAGTCAAACTAAAGTTCAAATCCCGAAAATGGTAATGTTAATGATCATAAGATAGTAGTAAAAGACAGAAATGAATTAATTCAATTAAAAATTCAACTAATGATGGCATTACCACATATGACATCATCAAAGTAAACAAAAACACAGTTATCCCAACTCAAATAAGCCTCTCAGGGTTTGAACCAACTGAGAGAGTAAGAATTACACATGAAAATATAACACAAGATTTTTACTTAAGTTACAAAGCAACTTATGTTACCCCAGCAGAGAATGAAGTTCATCCGCAATTTGTAGAGACCGTTTTCGATGTTGGTAATTTTGCGCTTTCTCTGTACGAATATAATCAAAACCCTAGCTTTTGGACTGGCTTTTGGTTAGTTGTAGATGGAGCTTCCGTTGTATTACCCGGTGTACCGTCTATTAGTGGTGTTAAGAGGATGATTGAAGCAAGTGACATTCTAAAAATGTCACTTGAAAAAGGCGTGCAAAAATACGGTCAACTTCAAAACGTATCCCCTCCGCCTAACTGGAATGGTAATGGTTGGGAAAGACATCATATATTCGAGCAGCGGTGGGCAGACAAATTTGGAACCACGAGCTACTCGATGCTTGCCATGTTCGTACCAAAAGATATTCATAACAATATTTCCAATAAATTAACACAGAAGCTCCCCAGCAAATGGACCTCATGGATGTACACAAAGGATCAGATCATTGACCTTCATATTGAAGCATACAGAGAACTATATGCAGAATCTGGGTATGATGAATTTTATGAATTTATATATGAGTTCTCTAAAACACGACAACATACTGGAAGATAGTTTGCAAATTCAACAATTAGTCAAGCTGTTAAAAAAACCGCCATTTTAGGCGGTTTTTTTAACGGGCACCCCAAATATCTTCGAGGTCCCGGTCTTTTTTATATTCCAATTATACAACTTCAATTAACCGCCCATCCCGAACATGCATAATTCGTTTCGCCCGTCTAGCAATCAATGGATTATGTGAAATCAAGATGATCGTCCTGCCTTGTTCATTTAATCTTTTGAAAATGCATTGAAGACCAAATTATCGCCTTATATGCCAAGGGAGTTAGCACTAGGGATATTCAAGATCGAAGAAGCCTGGGGAACGAAGTACCCGCTTATCCTTCGTTCTTGGCGCAATAACTGGGATGGGCTGGTTACCTTTTTTAAGTATCCTCCAGAGATTCGCAAGCTTATTTACACAACCAACATTATTGAAAGCTACCATCGTCAGCTTCGAAAGGTAACCAAAGGAAAGAGCATCTTCCCCACGGACGAAGCTCTCTTAAAGATGCTCTATCTGGCCACCATGGACGTCAGTCGAAAATGGACAGGCCGCGTCCAAAACTGAGGGCAAATGCTACTCCAGCTATCTGTTTTCTACCCAGATCGCATCGGCCCGCATCTGCGCTGAAAATTTTTCTCCCCTCCGGGGAGAAAAATTTAAAATGAGTTTACACAAAAGAATTGACAGACCCTTGTTGGTTTTTCAGAAGTCTTTCCACAATCATCAATTTAGGATCTTATCCAATCAAGAAACAGGTTTTTATTTTTTAATCCTATAAGGATATTTCATGTTTGTGCTTACTTCACTAATAAACGTTGACCCCAGTAACAGGAGAGCACCTAATATTTGAATTAATGTCATCCTTTCGCCTATCACAAGAGCTGAAATCAATAATGATGTTAGAGGATCTAGATAACTTAATATAGCGATGCTTTGACCTTCTAGCCCTTTCATTCCTGAAAAGAATAGGTAGAATCCCACCCCTGCGTGCAGGATACCCAATATCAAAATAAGGATAACGGAATTGCTTGATATCTGATATAATCCTAATTTCTCTTCAGTAATAAAAAGGTAAGGAATTAACAATACCGAGGATAATAATAATTGTGTGAATGTGATTTCTAGTCCATTCATGTTTCTAATAAATTTATTGGTCAATGTCAGGATCGCATAGAAAGTTGCCGCAATAAGTCCATAGACGATACCAAGCAAATGATTGTTGTGTTCACCACTTCTGTCGCTCTGCAAAATTATAATCAACCCGAAAAGGGCTGCACAGACACATAAAACTTTTTTGAGCGATAGTTTTTCTTTAAGCACAATAGGTGACATCACTATAACCAAAACAGGAGCAAAATAGTAGCTTAAAGCGGCATTTGCGATTGTCGTTTCCTTATAAGACTGAAAGAGAAAGATCCAATTTCCACTCAAGGCGATGCTTGCGATTAACAATGCAAAAGCATTCTTTTTTATGTTATGCCAAGATACTTTATTCTTGGTTAAGATGCAGATGACGAACAATAAAAAACTACCAATCAGACTCATAAATAAAGCTATTTCACTTGAGCTCAATTCAATATACTTTGCAAAAATTCCAACTGCACCAAAGATTATCATAGAAAAGACAAAATAAATTTTTTCTTTCAATTTTTTTCCTGCTTTCTACTAATATGATGGTGAGACCAATGAGAGTAGTCTTCCCCTTGCATACAGTAGAATCTATGGAAAAGGACCAACAAAATTCATGTAGTTACCTTGACAGTAGATTCTACTGTTGTGGTACTACCGGTGGTGCAATAAAATTATACATCTATATTCCTCCTTCATGTTTGACCGATGGATGCATGGCTCAAGGCTACATCTTAGTACCCAACTTGGATTGGGTAAACACGGCCACATACTTTACTTCGCTCGTAATAGGACTTATGGTGTGCTTTTCTATCGAATCGAAATACAGACTGTCTCCCGGACCCAAGGTATATTCTACGTTTCCGACTTTATATTTCATTTGTCCCTCGAGAATAAATATAAACTCTTCACCATTGTGACTGAAAATATGTCTGCTGTCTTGTTCATCTTTCCTTGAGACAAATAGAAACGGCTGCATAAGCTTGTCTCCGCGCTCAACGGCAAAAGCGAAAAAGGAATAGCCTTTTTCCGTTTTCACTAATTTGGATTGGCTTTTTTCTTTCGTTGTATAAATCGTGCCTGATTGCTGTTGATCATCCAAAAGAATCGAAACTGTAGTTCCTAATGCGTCGGCGATCTTGATCAGGGTTGATATGGGCGGCATCGTCTTCCCGTTTTCTATTTTGGACAACAAGCTTTTAGAAAACCCGCAAATATCGGCAATCTCTTTCAAATTCCAATTTTGTTCTTTCCGCAGCTTCTTAATTTTATCCCCAAGTTCCATCTTCAGAGATCTCCTATTTCATATTGTTCAACTATGTTTATCATAACTATACACTGTGTAATCGTCAACTGGAGTAGTTTGCTCACTATAATAGCAATCTATCTAAACCTATGGCACTTATCATCATCCGTTCTTTCTTGTTTCCCAATAACTGTTGTGACCAATCAACGATTCCCCCGTCTCCTATCTTGAGTACATGTCCATTGATAGTTGCAATAATGGTAAACTGTAGTCCGTTGTAGTATTGATTTTCAGTTTTCGTTGAGCTTTTGGATGTAACGACATGAATCGATTTCTCTTCTCCGTATCGCAATATCCTTTGAACTAGCCCTTCAGAATCCTTATATCCACTACGAACGCTAAGTACAATTTCCAAATCTGAATGAAACAACGCTTGGAAAATGTCTTTATAAACGTTTATGTGCTCCCAAAATGATTGCTTTTCAAAGGAGTAAGGTCCCTTATCTTTACCGGATGTAACCATACAAAACAATTGAAAATGGGATAAAATGCCTGGGGCTTTTTGAGGATTTTGTGCCCTTACATGTCTATGAGTCGTGCAAAATCTAATAAAATCATCTTCATTGTTCAATTTTCCCGACTTTAAGCAATCACTGATATGTAAGGCTAAGAGGTTTGTAGCATCCGCCACCACTTCCGTACCTCTCAGCGCTGATATGATCTTATTTTGGTCCACCGTAGCTACTATCGAACAAGAACCCAAAGGCGCTACAGGCGACATTTGCAAAGGAATAAATGAGTGATCTTGAGCTATTTTCAGTGTATCTAGTTCTAGTTGTTTTAACTCTAATGGATTAACTCTTGCCGCTTGCACAAACCTGTTTGCTTCGTATCTTCTTAGTAAGTCGCTGGCAGATGATTTCTTTGTTTTTCTACTAAATGCTTCGAGTAACAGGGTATTTAAATCGGACCCAGGAATTTGTTCAATTAATAAGTCCACTATGTTTTCAATGCCTAAATCACGAACTATTCTGTTTAAATTACTTTGTTCTTTATGAACCATCGAATACCCTCCTAAACCAATTTGTCCACAAAAACTACAAAAATCGCCCCATAAAGTATATAGGACGACGATTTCCGGGGTATGTATATCCATTATTTTTTGCTTAAACTTTTAAATTTTTTCACCTGCTCGGTGATAGCTATTTCAGTAGGAAGCCGTTCTACGCTGGATGCTCCGAAAAATCCGGCAATCCCTTTGGTTTTGCTAAGAACGTAGTCTACATCCTCCGGCTCCGAGATTGGACCGCCGTGGCAAATTACCAGTATATCCGGATTGATACTTTTCCCGGCATCATAGATGCGCTGAGTGAGGTCAGCCGATTCTTCGAGCGTCAATGCCGTCTTCGCCCCGATGCTTCCTTTGGTCGTCAGCCCAACATGCGCAACAAGAACATCCGCTCCGGCCTTAGCCATTGCGATGGCATCCTCTTCGTTGAAAACGTATGGGGTCGTCAATAAATCCAATTCATGAGCTTTACGGATCATCTCCACTTCCAGGTTATATCCCATTCCGGTTTCTTCTAAATTTTGCCGGAACGTCCCGTCGATCAGACCTACAGTCGGGAAGTTTTGAACGCCGGAGAAGCCCATTTCTTTCAACTGCTTCAAATAGACATCCATCAAACGGAACGGGTCTGTACCGCATACCCCAGCCAGCACCGGCGTATCCTTGACAATAGGAAGAACCTCGCCTCCCATTTCCACCACGATCTGGTTGGCATCTCCGTACGGCATTAATCCAGCTAAGGAACCTCGGCCTGCCATCCGGTAACGGCCCGAATTATAGATGATGATCATATCCACGCCGCCCGCTTCAGCGCATTTTGCCGATAACCCTGTTCCAGCCCCGGCGCCAACGATGAACCGGCCTTGTTCTACTTGGGAGCATAATCGCTTAAGTATCTCTTGTCTAGGTATCGCCATTGTTTATTCTACCCATCCTTCTTATGTTCCAGCAGCTTAAGTAAATGTTCTGCTATCACGTCTGCGACTGCGGAATCATTGATGTCTTGTTCCATATCAATCATGGTAATATCTGATCGAAGTTGCTGCTTGATTCCTTCATAAAGGGCCAGTCGTTCTTCTTTACCTTCAAATGGCTTGCCTGCCATGTCCAATAAGGATACTCCTGCCTTAGGGAA
The DNA here is from genome assembly GCF_014534655.1 of Paenibacillus sedimenti. Taxonomy (GTDB): domain Bacteria; phylum Bacillota; class Bacilli; order Paenibacillales; family NBRC-103111; genus Paenibacillus_E; species Paenibacillus_E sedimenti. The sequence continues at coordinate 386,392 of NZ_JACVVD010000005.1, read as the reverse complement.
CACCAGGATCGTAGGTGCAGTGCCTTCATTCAGCTTGGAAGCCAACATCCGGCCTAGCTCACGATTCTCCGAAACCGTCGTTCTCATTAATGTAGTTGTCGGGTTATGCTGGTAAAAGGTACGCCCCTTGAATTGTGCTGGCACGGTTTCCGGAGGCCCGAAATTGACCATATCGAGCGCTCCCACCGAGACAACCTGTGGAATTCCGGCAGCACCAGCTGCATTCAAACGGTTAGGTCCAGCACTAAAAATGCCGCCGACCAAATCATCAGCCAATTCTGTCGTAGTAATATCCGCAACACCCTTAATATAACCGGCCTTGATCAATTCCTCCATCGCAAGGCCGCCTGTCCCGGTCGCATGGAATACAAGCAGATCGTAGCCCTTCTTCTCCAGGATTTCCCTCACGCGGGTCGCGCATGGCGTAGTTACACCGAACATCGTGATACCAAGCGTCACTTTATCGTCCGCCGACTCTTGCTCCAGCCCTGCCTGCTGAATCATCCCGGCCAATGCGTAAGCGGCGTTATTTAATATGCGCCGGGACAGCCGATTAATGCCGGCGATGTCGACAATCGAGTACATCATCATAATGTCCTTCACGCCCACATAAGGCCTTGTATTCCCCGATGCAACGGTGGACACGAGCAGCTTCGGCACGCCGATCGGTAGCGCCTGCAGGGCCGAAGCAGCTACCGTTGTTCCTGCAGTCCCTCCCATCCCGAACACACCGCCGAGAATCCCCTGCTTCTCTAATTGAACCGCGATATTTGCGGCACCTTGGGTCATAACAGAAACTGCCGTTCCGCGGTCGTTCTGCCTTCGCAGTTCCTCAATGCTGGATCCTCCGGCTCTTGCAACTTCATCAGCGGAGACATCCGGCTTGAACAAAGGCTCTCCCAGCACGCCGGTATCGACAACGAAGGTGTCTATTCCGCACGCTTGCAGCGCATCTTTTACGAATTGATATTCATGCCCTTTCGTATCCAAGGCTCCGATTAATACGGCCTTTTTCTCCATAACACCAGCTCCTTCAAGGATCTGCCCTTTACTTCAATCCATTTCGCATATACGCATAACATGCCTTCATGCCCTCAAGCACTTCGCCGCCGCTTTCTTCATCTGCCGACATCCAGCCATTATAGTTGATCGCTTTAATCGCATCGAAAATCGGTTTGAAATCGATGGCTCCTTCACCGAGCACTTTCCAGTCTCCTTGCTCAAAGTCTTTAAGATGAAAATTATCGATCACATGGCCAAAGCTGCGGATCAACTCAGCTACGTCGTGGACACCGGACTTCACCAAATGCGCAGTATCCACGGTCAAACCGATGGATTGATCTTGGATCCGGTCAAAGAAGATATCAAAATCTTCACGGTACATTACCGGATTGTTGTGATGATGGTGCAGGGAAAGCTTCACGCCGTACTGCTGCTGTGCTTCAAGGCCCAATTCCGAAAACGCATCCCCATACCCACGAATATCCTTAGATGTAACTTCAGCTCTGTGAACCCCATGGCAGTATACGACTAGATCCGTACCGATTCCGGAGGCAAACCGAAATACTTTCCTAAGCTGCCGGGTGCCCGCCTCATCCAATCTCCCGCCTGTAATGAGCGCCGAGCCCACCCCCGGTAATTGCCCCCATGCTTCCTTGAATCTTTCTGGCTCGTTAAGATAGGGGCCATATTGCGGGCCTTTCAGTTGCAGTCCGTCATAGCCAACCGCTCTATATTGTTGAAAAAGAAGCGTCTGTTCCTCCACTGTGGAAGTGGGTCTGGAAAATGCCAACTTTATACTCATAATTGTTTCTCCTCGTATATCATTTAAAATGAACTAAGCTTTCCCCTAGCAGTTTCAAGGCTCCAATAGCCCCAAGTGACAGTATAAGGCGCTGAAAATAATCTTGCGGAATTAACGGCAGCAATTTAATACCCGCATAAGCGCCAATTGCAATTAGCGGTACCGTCCAAGCATTAAACAACAAAGATTGGGATGTAATCATTCCTAATTGAATGTAGAATGGCACTTTAATGAGATTCACAAGCAGGAAGAACCATGCGCCAGTTCCGACAAACTCTTGCTTGGGAACTTTTTTAGCAAACAAATAAATCGCCATAATGGCCCCGGAAACATTGCCGATCATGGTAGCAAAACCTGCTAAAAAACCCATGGCGGTTATAAACCAGAGCGAAGAAGGATATTTGGAATCCATCTTCGCACCTAACGAGTCTTTGATAACTTGAAGCAGGATGATGCCAAATATTAGGGATCCCAACAGGAGCTTTAATTGATCATTACCCGTTTTCAGTAAAACGAAATATCCACCAATTACGCCCAATAGTACACATGGAATCAGGCTAATTAAATGCTTCCAAATCACATTTTTGCGGTAATAGGAAACCGCCATTAAATCCCCGACAATCAGCATAGGCAGTAAGATACCTACCGACAGCTTTGCCGGAAAAATAAGGGTCATGAGCATGGCATTAAAAATCCCCATTGTGGAAACGCCCGTCTTCGCAAAACCGACGCAAACCCCCACGATGACGATGATGACGATTTGCCAATTGCTCAAATCAAACATGTTTATTCGCCAATGGTCTGGCGGTCCGGTGCTGAGTACGTGATAATCATACGACACGGCTCCCAACTCGTCGTCGTTGCATTATGAGGCACATTACGCGGAATTCGCAGCATCATGCCCGGTTCCAGATGAAAGGTTTCATCTCCTAAGGTATGGTCGCATTCCCCGGATAGTATAAAGATAATTTCTTCGCAGTTCGGATGCACATGTCTGGGATTCGATTGACCCGCGTTAATATAAACCATACCGAAGGTCATTTCGCTATCTGGATCAATTTCTTGGCCGCAAAGCCATTGAATCTTTCCCCAATCCATATCCAATACACGTGCCTTATCCTGCTTTCTCAAATCCGTAATGGTAGCCATACACTCGTTCTCCTTTATATGTTTACTTAGATGCCAAACGTTCTTTATACGACGCATTCATTTCTTGAATAATCTTCTGATAGTTGGCGTCTTGCTTAAGTTCGGCAACTAATTTATCCCATGCGTCGATATTGGATTTGCCCATAATGACCTGTGTTTTCATGTCATTAATTTTCTTGGTGAAGTCAGAACCAACCTTCAGGTTCGTTTCTGAAACCAATCCGACGGCAGAATTCGGTATGCTGATTTTGGATTTGGCATCGATGATTTTCTTATTTCGTTCGAATACATCCTTCGGCATACCAGGCGCAAACGCATACATATAGGGATCGTACTTCATGAAAAGCTTGCCGAACGCACCAGGGCCCAAACTGTCTTTAACGCCTTGATCATTAGTAACATAAAATCCGTCTTCTTTTTTATGATGAACGCCTTCAATTCCATAATTGGATAATACGTGACCTTCCGCCGAAGCGCCGAAATCGAGCAGGGACAATATTTTTTTCACCTTCGCTTCGGAAACGGATTTGGGGATAGCCGCCACACCGATCATGCCTGAACCCTGTCCAGTGAATTGGCCCTGTGAAGCCGCTACAGAAACTAAGGGCTCCCACGTTACCTTCGGATCTCGCTTCCACTGGTCGTAAGTCCAGCGCCATAACGCTTCAATCGTCTCAGATGTCATTCCGGCGCGTCCGCTTGTCGCCAAATCCCAGTATTGATTGTCCTTCATAACTGCAAAATCAGGAGGAATAAGCCCTTCGTCAAACAGCCTCTTCTTGAAAAGAAGAGCTTCCCGCATCGTCGGCTCCAGGGTCACGTCGACTAATTTGCCGTTAACGACCTTCCATTTCCCATTGGAGCCATTATAGATGTTGTCGATGATATCGTTTCCACGCATCGTATACCCATACGTGTCCTTTTTTCCGTCCGGTTCTTTTTCTTTGAATGTTTTCATGACTGTATACAATTCATCCATCGTTGTCGGCATTTTTAAGCCTAATTTATCCAGCCAATCCCGGCGAATCGCCAGACCCCCGACTTCTAAGGGTCTTACGATAGGAACAACATAGTTTTTGCCATTTATTTTGGTGTTGTCCCAAATTTGCTTAGGTGATTCCATTAAATGTTTATATTCTTTAAGAAACGGCGTGAGATCCCAAAAGGCGCCCTGTTTGACCATCGTCTGAAACTGCGGAATCGAAGTCGTATCCGGCAGCTTAATGAGATCGGGAAGATCCCCCGAAGCGAGTAAAACATTCAGCTTGTCGTTAAACACACCATCGGAAATCCAGGTAATGTTCAGTTTAGTATTCGTCTTTTTTTCAAATTCCTTCGTCACCGGATTATCTGGTCCTGGCGGCTGGGCAATCGAGAAATTGCTTAAAATATTGAGGGTGACGGGCGCCTCCATCTTGCTTGCCTCCGGCTTCGTGTCCGTCCCTCCTTCATTGCCGGAACACGCCGCGGCCAATAACGCTACAATTGACAGCATTGCAATAGATGCACGCTTCTTTGAGCCTTCCATCATACCAAAACCCCCTTATTAAGTTTGAAGCTGCAATCAGCCTTTAACTGAGCCCAACAAAACGCCTTTGGCAAAGTGTTTTTGAAGAAACGGATATACGATTAATATCGGGACAGAAGCGATGACAACTGCCGCCATCTTTATCGTCTGTGTTGGAATTTGCTGTTCCGATATCATTTCGACAGCTGCAGCCCCACCTGTTGACGTTTCCGAATCGATCAGCATGTTCCGTAATACAATCTGCAAAGGTACTTTGGCAAAGTCGTTAATGTACAGAACGGCGTTAAAAAATGTGTTCCAATAACCGACCGCGTAAAACAGACCGAATGCAGCCAGTGCAGGTGCGGATAGAGGGAGAACGATGCGGAAGAAGGTACCCAAATCGTTGCAGCCGTCAATCAATGCTGCATCTTCCAGTTCTGCCGGTATACTGTCAAAGAAGCTTTTCATCAAGATGACATTCCAGCCGCTAATTAATACGGGTATGATCAGCGCCCATACGCTGTTGATCAGCCCTAATTCACGCACCACTATATAATTGGGAATAATGCCAGCATTAAACAAGATGGTCAGCAAAACCATCAGCATTATGATTCTTCTTCCCCTTAACCTTTTACGCGACATCCCAAACGCCATAGCTGCTGTAAAGATTAAGCTTAAACCAGTCCCGATAGTTGCCAGAAATGTACTGACAGCGGTTGCATTTTTAAATGCTGGAGTAGCTAACAAATACTTGTAGGCGGCTAGGGTCCAATTCTGGGGGAAAAGCACAAATCCGTTTTTTCGCAAATATTCTTGTGAATCTGTGAAAGAGACTATAAAAACGTAGTATAGTGGAAATAAAGTAACAAACCCGATCAAAGCTATTACAACGATGTTCAATAGATCAAACATACGACCACCCACGCTTACTTTCATCTTCCGACACCCCCTGACTTAATAGACCCCATCCTCGCCAATCCGTTTGGCAAGCCTGTTCGCCAATACGACAAGTATGAGTCCTACCACTGATTTAAATAACCCGACCGCCGTGCTATAACTGAATTGACCTTGCTGAATTCCGTTTCGGTAAACATACGTTTCAAATACATCCGCAACTCGTGCCACTGCCCCATTCGACATCAAAAACACTTGTTCGAAACCGACATCCATGATGTGCCCCAGCCTCAGGATCAACAAGATTAGTATGACACTTCTTATGGCTGGCAAAGTAACATGCCATGTCTGCCTCCAGCGGTTAGCGCCATCGATTTTGGCTGCTTCATATAATTGCGTGTCAACTCCTGTAATGGCTGCTAAAATAATGATCGTTCCCCAGCCCGTTTCTTTCCATATATTTTGCAGGACAAGAAGCCCCCAGAACGTATCCGCATTCGTCAAAAAATCGTACTTACGCAAGCCAATCGCTTCCATCATCAAATTGATGATACCCGAAGAATGCGACATCAATAAAAACGAGATGCCGGCAATAATGACCCAAGATAAAAAGTGCGGAAGGTACACGACCGATTGAATGACCCTTTTAAACACTTCATTATTGAGTTCGTTCAGCAGCAATGACAGAATGATCGGCAGCGGGAAGAAGAACAACAGATTCAATAAACTGATCATCATCGTATTGCGAAACAGCAGCATGAAATCCGGGTTTGAAAAGAACCGAACAAAGTGTTCGATTCCAACCCATTCACTTTTCAATACCCCCATATACGGCGAGTATTCTTGAAATGCAATGATGATTCCCCACATAGGAACATATTTAAAAATGATAAAAAAGAGCACGCCTGGCAAAACCAGCAAGTATAGGTATTTGTCACGTCTTAAATCAGACAAGAGAGTGCGCCGTTTCTTGTTCTTATCCATAGTGACGGACGATTGCAAAACAGCCGATTGTGTTCGCATAATGTTTACCTTCCACTTCAATCAATTTTTTGAAGCGTTAATTAATATGTACAGCACGAGATTACACCATTACACCTTGCTTTAAATGAACAATCCGTTGTTCTTTTGCAGACAAATAGGCAGCATCGAGAACAGTAACTGTTTTCAAATTGTCTTCGGAGCTGTTTGGCGCTTCCACGCCGGTTTCCAAGGAAACGAGCAATTGGTTTAAGCCTTCGTAGGTTGCAACTTCTCTTGAAATGTTGTTTTCCCAAGTGGCTTCAGGCTCTTTCACGCCTTTGCGGTATAAGCTTACGGTTCCATGGCCATTGACGATTGTACCGGTTTCCCCGATTACGATTAATTCCGCTTTGTTATAAGCTGATGAGAAGCTTTGGACATAAGTCGCTACGGCGTTATTTTCGTAAACGATTTGAACGGTGGCATCAGTTTCCCCTGCGCAATTAATAGCCGATGAGGAACGGTTTTGACAAACAACCGAGACAGCTTCGCTTCCAAGAATTTGCCGGAAACCGTCAAACCAGTGAATACCCATAACCGAAAGTGCATGACGTTCACAATCCAACCGCCAACCACTATCCTGCCTAAAATGCAGATTGGAAAATAGAATGGATGTAACTTTGCCGATCAAACCTTCCGCTACCTTCTCCTTTACTAATTCGAATGGAAAATGGCGTCTGAAGTTTTGATTGACCGAAACGGGTACACCATGCTTTTTGGCCTTTTCCGTAATTTCGGTTGCTTCAGCTAACGTATCGGAAAATGGCTTTTCAACGAATACCGGCAAGCCTGCTTCGATCAGCGGAAATACGATTTGCTTACGGATGGAAGTAGGTGTACACACGATAGCAACGTCGATTCCACTATTTTGGATAAAGTCTTGCAAATCGGTAAACCGCTGCGGCACACCATATTTATCAGCTTTAGCATGGAGCGCCTCGGGATTTGGATCGCATAATGCGGTTATCTCGATTCGCTCCGGATGATCTTTGTACCCCACGAAATGTAATTCGGTAACACCGCCTGCTCCCACAATACCCACTTTGTACTTTTTCATTGTCGCTTCCACTCCTTAATAGTTTTGTTTGAACTTTCGGCTAAATCAACAGCATTTACTTAAGTTAAACCTTTTTTCTTATAATTCAACTAAGTTGACAAACTAATTGTATAACATGATTTATAAATTTGCAATCGCTTTCTTAATAAAAAATAACCGAAGTTGACATTCAACTTCGGTTTGTACCTCTAGGTGACTATCGTGTTTATCCATCTACCTCATCATCGAAAATGAGTACATAACTCGAACCTCTTACGGTCGGGAACCTATGCACGCCAAACTTCAACTGCGATCTCTTTTTCTCCTTCTCGTATCCGAAGAATTGGGTAAGAAGTTCGTTATTATGATAGATAATAGGCGCTCCAGTAGCTTCTTTTTCCAGCTGCCCCACAATCATCGAGGTACAGGATTAAGTTCCCACGCAATCCTGCCCGTTGAATGATCAATAAGAGGAGCTGCCGCAAGGCAAACTCCTTCACTATCGTTAGCGTAATCACCTGAACGGCGAATTTTTTGCTGAGCCTTGAATCTAAACATATTGCTCCGGTAAAGCCTTAATAATCTCTTCATATTTTAGAGCGACAGTTCCAAAATATGAACCGGACTTTGATGAACGTAGGCTAACAGCAGTTCTTTATTAAACTCGTCATCGTTCATTCTTAAGCTTTTTCGGATTAACTCCATCATTGCTTCCGTTTTTTAACAACCAGTGCTTTTTAATTTTCATGGGAGTTTAGTCCTACCTAATGAATTACATAAGAGCAGGTATAACCTACAATTACAAAGTACTGATGAAGGTGATATACCAAAATTTGCTAAAAAAGACAGTCAATGACTTCAGTTTAAAAGTCGTTGACTGTCTTTTTATTCAGCTATCGTTCCTATAGGAATAATTGTATTGTTTAGGAAGCATCCCGTTTATGCTGTTGGCACAGCTCCGATCTGTTGAAGCAACCCAAGCATATCGGGTTGCCCATGTTCTTCAACGATTTGCCCACCGGTAAATCGGTAGAAATTCATTGCCTGCACCTTGATGGTCTTCGTTGTCGGCGGGAAACCAAAGAAAGTGCCTAGGTGTGTGCCTCGCATTATGAAGCGTGCAGCCACCTTATCCCCTTCGGCAACCATCTCCTCTAGCGTCCATTGGATATCAGGAAAGCCACCTCGCATCATTCCAATGATTGCGAGATATCCAGCCGGACCCTGCATCGGCTCTGCCTGTCCTGGGACATGGAAGATCGCATCCGGGGCGATGAGCTCTTCTGCGAGCTTCTCGCTTGGGGTATTAATGAAATCTGTAAACAGGTGCATCTGATGTTTGTTGGTTTCAAGTGTCATGGTGAAACTCCTTTCAAAACTCCTATTGTTTTTGATTGCTAAGTCAAACGCCCTCGAAAGCAATTAGACATCTAACTTTAATTTTATTTAATGCACCTCTATTTAAGAGAGGTGCAATTAAATCTTTGCAGTAGATTCTCAAGAACGGACTCAAATTGCTCTCCTTCCTTCTCTGAGAACCCTCCATACATGACTTCCCTTATGCGGGATGATACTTCTTCGAAAATAGGTTTTAATTCGATCCCTTTCTTAGTGAGCTTAATATAGGTTATTCTGTTATCACTAATTTCCTTTTCTCTAATTACATAACCGAACTCAACCAGTTTGTTTACGAGTACTGTGACAGTTGGTTTGGTTCTATGGATGTGCTCAGCTAGTTCCTTCATGGTTACGTTTTTTTGTTTATACAGATACGTTAAAATATCCCCATGAGAAGGAACTATCCCTTCGATTCCATGCTTTTCGAGTTCCGAGATGATTAATTTATTCACGGCATCTCTGATGTGGCTAATGAGTGAGATTGCATTTCCTTTTATCATGCGTTAATTATAGTTCGACATCTAAGTAATGTCAAATGGAGCGATTCGTTGGGAAAGCTTCATTTTTCGAAACGTGGATCATCTCACTAGGGAAACTTTTCTTAAAATACTTCTCGACTCTTACATGGATATCTCTTCGGTACCACTCCGATAGACCATGTACTTCAAACAATTGAGGCATTCCTAGCTGCTCTGAACGTTTTCCCATTGAACCATCCCCGATATTCAATGTATCGATCCAGATACGATCCACGATGCCTTCCAACAATTTTGGAAAATCAGGTGTAAACGGTAATACAGGTGAAATAGACGCCTGTGTCGCTATTCCGGCCTCATGTATCTCTCTTAAAGCTTTTAGGCGCAGTTTGATCCCAGGTGCATTCGGAGCAAAAATCCGCTTGATATCCTCTCGGTCTGTTTCAACCGTCATTGATACCAGGACTTCGCATTTCTCTTTTAACTTGATTAACAAATCAAGATCCCTTGTAACGAGTGGGCTTCTTGTCTGGATTTGAAGCAGATCAGGGGACGTGTCGACCATGGCTTCCAAAATCCGCCGCGTAATGGCTGCCTTTCGTTCAACCGGTTGATAGGGGTCGGTCGCTGAGGACATAAAAATATTCACCGGTTTGTTTTTTCGACGGAGGTTGATAACTTCATTCCGGTAATTTTCTGCCGCATTTATTTTAATGTCCACCCATTCTCCCCAAGGAATCTCTTTGAACTTTTGAATTGGCATTTCTCTTACGTAACAATAGCTGCATGAAAATCCACAGCCGCTGTACGGATTCAATGAATGGGTAAATCCAATATCTAAGTAACCTTTGGCTTCGCTTAGAATTTTTTTGGAAAGGATATCTTTGATTTCCACTGCCATTATCTACATCCCTCCTCTCTTAGAAGATCAGTTCTCGGCGCTTTTCATTCACTTGCGATAAACCTCCTGTTGACCATACTTCGATATTTTTCAATCGTGATATTTCTTGCTTCGCTAAAATCTAGTATTTACCTGCCATGAAAGAAAAACTCCGCAACATTTTTGTACCAAGTATTCTTCCACCTCTACTATTAATAAAGGCTAAAAGACTGATAAGCAAGCAGGAGAAGCATAACAGTCCCGGCTATCCATAGAACCCATTGAAAAATGGTACTTGATTGAATTAGAAAGGCTATGCCTGTTACTGATAATACAACAAATATCATATCTCCGACCGAACAACCTAAAGAGAAAATAAGTGCGGGTAAAAAACCTTTGGATATCCCTGTTCGGATTAATGCTAAAATTTTCCTTATTCTAAAACAAGTGACAGACCGAGTAGAAAACCTGAAATATATAAACTCATCACAATGTTCCTTTCTATTTAACGCAATAAAACCTAGGATGATCCCTGCTCGCTTACTCCCGTTTTGAATTCGGACTGCGGTATGTGGAGCGATATTGACTCGGAGTAGCACCCATGTACTTTTTGAACTGCCGCATAAAGTGGACATCATTCTCATACCCGCACAGACTCGCGATTTCTTTGACCACGCTGGTTGTATTCTCAAGCAAGTACTTCCCATATTCTAGCCGATTATTGATCACATCATGGATAACGGATATTCCGAAAATCTCTTTATACAGTAATTGAAAATAGGACCTGCTCATATTCACCTTTGCAGCCAGCTCATCGATAGAATAAGAAACGGAAGGTGAATGATAAATTTCATTGCGAAGTGCGATGAATTGATCATAATAGGCAATGATTTGATTGTTGGATTCGATACGATTGCGCAGATCGCTCAGCTTCATCAGCAGGCAGCGAACAGTGGCGTCCATGATTTCACGGCGAAAATTGCCGTTATGAATGAGCTCTCCTTGAATTTCGCCCACTTTTCTGGAAATAAAAAAAGGATCACGTGCCTCTAATAAAGTATCAAATGGAAGGTTAAGCCGCTCGCAAAAATCCTCCATATCCTCCGCATCGAAGTGAAACCAATCATGAACCATAGGCTGCTCGAAGTCTTTATATAACTGTTTGCTCCCTTTTCGGTAGACGATATACGTATTTTTATCTACCGTAACCATCTCCCCCCGAATCTCTATCTCCATTTTGCTTCGAAAAAGAAGAAATAGATAATCCCCCGAGCCGTATGGGCGGTCGATGGTAAAGCCACTCGGGTGGACGACGTTATGTCCGCATCTTTTGATCTGAATCATTTTCAACACCTCAATTATGGACAATAGATCAGTTATTTTCTATTATATATCATTTACCGAATGGATATTAAGCGAGAAAATGGATGTGTACAAAAGAAAGAAAGGATAATACTTCAGTAAATAATGTAAGTTAGGGAGGAATGGCATTGAACAGAATTATCGTGAATCCGAAGCGAGTCGTAGGAAAAGTAAATCCGCTTATTTTCGGTAATTTTATTGAAAATTTGGACAGGTGCATTTATGGCGGAGTTTACGATCCCGACAGTCGGAACTCCGACGAAGACGGTTTTCGTAAAGAGGTCATCGAAGCTTCCAAAAGCATGGGCATTTCCAATGTGCGATTCCCTGGAGGATGTTACGCTCCTTTTTACCATTTCGAAGATGGGATCGGCGATAAGGCCAACAGACCTCTTACTCGCTATAAAGGCTATCCAGCTTCCAACCATTTTGGTACGGACGAGTTTATCAAATGGTGCAATAAAATTGGAGCAGAGCCCTTTATCTGTGTCAATATGGGTACCGGGACAGCGGAAGAGGCTATGAATTGGGTCGAATATTGCAACGGGAAAGCGGGCTCCAGGTGGGCGGACAAGCGGATAGCAAATGGAAGTCCCGAACCCTATAACGTAAAATATTGGGCTCTCGGCAATGAAATCAGTGCACCTTGGGAACTCGGATATACGGAGACACCTCAGGATTATATCAAAAAGGCAAGAGAGTTTGCGATGGCCATGAAGTTCGCTGATCCTACGATCAAGCTTGTATTCTGCGGTGCGCATTTTCCTATTGATTTTCCTCATGATAATTGGAACCGGGACATTCTTGACGCGCTCTACGACTATATCGATTACATCAACATTCACGATTATATCGGCAACGACTATAAGGACAGCGTAAGGGATACATGGCAGGAATGGGGGCCAGTTAAAACCCACTATTTCCTGTCCGAATTTATGACCTTGCTCGAAGATGCTTATCGGATCATGAGGGAAGATATTCGTCTGATCAACCATAAGCATAACAAGTTCAAAACCATCGGCATTGCCCTGGATGAGTATAATCCATGGTACCGCCATGAAGCTGACCATATGGTGCCTTTCAATGTGAGCGACAGCTTGCTTGTCGGTTCTTACTTTAATATCTTTGTGAGAAACAGCGACGTTGCCACCTTGTCCAATATGGCACAACTGGTGAATACGATTCCGGCCATGGTAACCGAGAGCGGTGGAACTGGCTTCTACCGTCAGGGTGTTTCTTACGTTCAGGAGATGTTCTTAGCCAATAGAGACATGACGGCCGTTGATGTCTGGAACGGCGGCAGCACATATCAAGGATCCTATTACAAGGAAGTGCAGTTGCTGGATACATCTGCTAGCTATGATGAGAACAACCGCACGGTTATTCTCAATATCATCAACCGAGACCATGAAAACCATCACACGGTGGATATCGGGATTACGGACGAACAGATCGATACCATCAGCGGACAACTGTTCGGAGATAGGGAGATCGAAGCTATGAATACTTTTGCCGAGCCTGCGCGACTTCGAGTCAAGGATTTCGAAACGACGGGCTCCGGCGTCATCGAACTGGAACCCCTGTCATTATATGTCCTGAAGATTCGCTTGAAATAAAAAGCGGCTGTCCTTAGCTAATTTAAGCCTGAGGATAGCTGACTCCACTGTTTTATTCTCTTCTCTTGAATGAAAGAAGCCCCCAAGTTATACCGATTGGGGGCTTTCGATCTTTTCTTCACTAGATGCAACCTAAGAAGGTTCTTTTACTTTTTATCCGACCGATCATGTGGTACGGTGAGAGTAACCGTTGTAACCGTTTTGTTGCCCGCTTTGTCGGTTGCCGTGTAGGTTATGAGATAGATACGACCTGTTCCCTTATCTGATCTTTCAGCACGTAAACTGAAGGATTGATCCAGAGTACCGTACTCGGCATTTTGAATATCGTTCGGTTGATCTTCAGATTCCGTCCCTTGATCCGGTTCGTTACTCGTAATCGAGATCAGTACGATCGAATCGATTCCTGAGATGTTATCACTTCCGTAAACTCCCGCAGTAACCGAAACAAGCATATGATTCGGCGGCCAAAGCTCCGTCTTATCGGGCACGACATTCAGAGTCGGCGCCGATTTATCGATATGGATCGGTACCGTGTGCACCGTTTCCACGTTGCCGGCATGATCCACACTCCAATAGACGAGTGAATGAATGCCTTCCTCCGTGATGTTAACAGTCGTTCCTGTCTGCTGAACACCGCCATCCAAGGTATAATAAGTCGCCGCTACGCCGGAACCGCTGTCGCTTGCGGTCAGATTCACCGCAACATCATGATTGACCCAGTTTTGCGGGGCGTCATCAATCGTTGTCGGCGCGATCGTGTCAACCACCTGGATGTCGACCGTCATGGCCGCTGTTGCTCCTCTTGCATCGTACACGGCAAACGTCACACCATAGTTGCCGGGCATATTCGGCGTCCAAGCAAATTGACCGGTTTGCGTATTGAAGGAAGCTCCGAGAGGCAAATTGGATGAGCTGTAGGTTAAAGCATCTGCATCCTTATCTACCGCAACTACGGAGAAGGTAACGCTGGTGCCTGCTTCTACCGTCTTGGCCGGGATCGGTGTGAAGACCGGAGCCGAGTTCAGTGCCTCAAGCTTGTTCAGAAGCTGTGCAGTCGCTGCGTCAATGGCATCTTGAGCCGCATCTGCAGCCAAGGCTTTTGCGTTTGTGACCGCTGTCTCAAGAGCTTGCCAGCTCGTTTCGTTATAAAGCGCCTTGTCAAGTGCCGCTGCTTCATTCAGCGCATAATTCAGCAGGGTTCTGTCCATAAGAGATGCTGTACTGCTATATACAGTTCCAATCTCAATCGCACTCAAAGCATAATTGTAAATTCGGAATTCATCCACCATCCCGTTAAACAACGGATCGTTAAACATGGCTTTGCCTATGTAGTTGAGCGTCGGTTTGAAATCACTCATCTTGATTGTGAAAGTACCCGTTTTTTTCTCCACACCGTTGACGTACAGCTTCGCCGTGCCGCCCCCCAGTGTTACCGCCACATGCACCCATTCATTTAAAGGCAGCGACGTGGTTTCAATGTTTTGTTCGCTTCCTCCGTTTTTGATGGCAAACCGGAGCGTATTGCTCCCCGACTTCGGAGTCAAGAACATATATCTAGACGTACCAGTACCGAAGTCGAAGATCCGCTGCCAATTTGTGGAACCTTTCCAATAAACCCAGGTTGAGATCGTGATTTCATCACTGGTTGCCAAGGGATGATCCGATGGCAGGGTGACATAGGTATTGCTGCCGTTCAGACTGATTGCTTTCCCGCTTTTACCATCCCCGTAAGCAGGTGTTCCGGTTACCGTTCCATTCGATGATCCGATGGAGCTTGCTGCATTCTCTTCAAACGAGTAGAGGGATAGGGGCAGCGGGTTGCGAACAAGCAGCGATTTAGCATCATACATCTTCTTTGCAAGCGCCGTCGCAGAATATCCTTGAGTCTGCATGGCTGCCTTAACCTGATCGACTTGTTGCTTGAAGTGATAATAGCTCAGACGCGTGTAGTTACTTGCTATCACAGCATCCGCAGCTGCCAATGCAGATTGAAGCGGATCTATGACCAGCACCGATGTACCGTCCGTAGTGCCCATTACAGCCGGACCATTATCCGCCATGATGAGGAGCCCCACATTCCCTGTCTTATATGTCGTACCTACCGTAAATTGTGCAATCCAATGGCGTTGATCCGTTGTAGTGGCCGCTACCGTTTGATCGCCAAGTTTGACACTTACATTCTCAAGCGCTTTACTTGCCGCAAAGGTCAAGGTAACCGTATTTCCGGTAAGCGCAACGGCAGAATTCTCCGGATTATCCGATTGAATCGACACGCTGTCCAAGGGGACGAAATCCGTTTGCTGGACAGTCCCTAAAAACTTCACCTCAGACAGATTGCCAAACCAATTGCCTGCATTATAAACCCGGATGTAGCGATAGTACTTCTGACTTTGGGCTGCGAGAACCGAGAGCGTCTGCCAGTTGGCGGTATTAGCGCCTGCCGTAGTCAATGTTACCCATGGTTCATCACCGATATGGTTCGTTCCTTGGATTACAACGCCGGCAGCACGGCCGGTTTGGTCCGATCTTGCGAGGATCTTGACTTTGCTTAACAGCACCTTCTGTTCTGCCCCGAGATCAAAGGCCACCCAGGAACCACTGCCGCTATTGTTGGCAGCCCGGAAGTCTGAAAAAGAGTTCGTATTATCCAATAGATATCCGGCTTGTGTTTTGGTATCTGCCAAAGATCGTCCTGGTGTGGAATCAATCAAGGACAGCGTCTTGAATACATCTGTAAGAAGTCCTGCCTCCTGGACAATGGTTACCGCCGAGCCATCCGTTGTGTTGGTTACCCTTTGCCCGTATTGACCTAACTTCTCATAATCAATCCGGAAGGAAACTTTTCCAGACGTATAGAAATCACCTAACATAAAACTTGCCGTATAATGCAGGTTATCCGTAGTGTTGACGACTGCTGAAGCATTGTTCAGTGTAACCTTGACGTTCTCCAACACTTCACTGGCTGTAAAGGATAACGTGACTGTATCTCCAACTGTGGCAATCAGAGGATCGCCGGAATGATTGGATGCAATGTTCACATCATGAATGAGGTCCAAAAACTCGATGTCATTATTATTGAAACTGATATAATCCACTTCAATATTGCCGCCAGCCGTGCCACCGCTCGTTTCCAGCTTCATCATCATGGACCCGGTACGAGTTGCATAAGCCGTATAGGTCAGATCATAAGCCAAGGCTACGAACTTGCCCTGGGTATCTGGTACATGAAATACTGCCACCTGAGCTGGTGCACCCGCAACCGCTTGACCAACGTTGGTAGCCGTAATATCGACAGGTTCATCGCTTTTTACTTTCAAGCTCATGAACACCCGGTCATTCCCTCTGGTGCCCAAATCAACAGCGCGATATACGACGGCAGAATCGTCGCCTTGCAATACCACATTGTCGCCGACCCTCTCGGCATTGTCGAACATATCCGTATAATAGGCTCCACCTTCGGTTTTCCCGGTAACAATCGGCACCACAGAAGGCGTCACATATTTGAAGCTGTTTATGGTCAAGGAGCCTGTACCCTTGTACACATAATAGAGATTGTTATTACCCGCGTTGCTTCCGTACAGTATCTCAGCTTCTGCATGGGCGAAGCTGGTAACTACAGCAACACCTCCGGAATCGGAGATCCCGTAGGATTTAATGAGCTCACCTTCAGGACCGCCAAGCCTCATCTCCAATATGCCGCTTCCGGCCGCCTTATGATTCAGCTCGAATTGAACGGTTCCGCTGTCAAAATTCATATTGCGGTAACCGATATAGCCTCCATCCGTCAAGGTGATGTTGTTATCTGCTGTATTCTTCGCGTAGGCTGTAGTGCTGGTGAAAGGAGCATCAACAGCAAGGTTGTCAGCTTTGGCGAATCCATTGGAGAACTGAAACCAATAGGGCTGCGGGGCAAAGTTATATGCATTGCCGGACCCGCTTAACTTGAAATACAAGTTTTTCCTTCCGGTTAGTGTACCGCCCAGTCCATTCAGCTTCTGTACATGCGTGTGCTGTGTAGCCCACCAGCCTGTATTAGGCACCTGGAACATCGCAGTTGGCTGCATGAGCGCCATAGAATCGTCGGTCAGCTTGACATCCGCTTCGGTCACATACATAGCAACTGTCGCGCCTATCCCGGAATTCAAGCCATAATTAAAAGCCAGGGTGTCCACTGGAATCGAACCAAAATCGAAATTCTCATAGCCGATCCAGTTGCCGTTCATCGTCCCTTCCGCGGTATATTGAATATATCCGGTCTCGTCCAGATAACTTGCGATCCCCGGTTTCACGTAACCGTTCTTATATGGGATTTTATTGTTGCTGTCAAAAGGAATTGCCGGATGTCTGTTAAACAGGGGATTCGGATCTTCCTTTTCTGCCAGTGGCTGCGGAGGTCCCTTGGGGGCATCGCCAAGTGCAGCATGGGCAGGAGTAAACAGCAGTTGCCCGAATCCAGGCATATCAATGGATTGCCCTTCCGGGTAATCCAGCCCCATGATCCCTTCAGGGTACTTATACAGTTCATCGAAAGGCGAACCAGAATATCCCTTCACATGTTTATAGTGATTGTAGATCGAGGCTATTATCGGACCACCGGCTCCTCTGCCTGCCGTACTTACGGTTGCCCACTCTGTTTTTTGTCCCAAACCGTTCACATTAGGGAGAAAATCCACATCGTAGCCCAAATTGTATTTCGAGAAATAGGAGATCATTTTCAACAGCTTTTGGTTCTGGAACTCGTAGGGGTCTACGCCTCCGGCAGCTACCGGAACTCCGGTTACCGGATCCAGCATGGTTCCTTGCGTGTAGATCATTTGGGCTGCCATTCCCAGCGCCCCTACGTCACCGCCGGCATGCGGCTGGTCACGTCCCATTTCCACAACTTGTCCATTATCCAATATCATGGCGGAGACGGAGAAATTGGTACTGTTGGCGGTCGGGTTAGCGTTTGCAGAGTCTACTGCTTTTTTATTAACAGCAAACCGCTCCACAGCTTCATTATATCCGTTGATATCGTCAAGGAAGATGGAAATAGCCATATAGCCCATATTCCCAACTGCAGCTTGATTGAAGAAACCATACCATTTATTGGACTCCTGCCAAATCAGACGGAAGAATCGATCATAAATCCCCTTCTTCGCAGGATCGATATTCCCCTCTGCATCACGGCAGAATCCCGAGCTTGGGGTGTAGAGAAGTATTTCTGCTGCTGCAGCCATTTTGAGACCGGCCACGCCGGATGAGAGAACACTGGACGCGCCCCAAATCAGGGCTTCCGAATCCCAGTTGGCGGGCTCCGTCGTGTCGAAGAATTGCTGCAGGCCGTTCCCCCAGGCATCCAATACTTTTTTGGCATTATTCAAATAAGCTTGGTCACCAGTAATATACCACATAAGCGCTTGCTGATAGGCAGTTGTGGCATCTTGACGCAGCTGCTTATCCCCGTTGCTGTCGGATATCTTGGGGTAGGAAAATTCCTTCTGATCCCCACCGAATCCATAGACGACAATATCCTTGGCTGATTCCGGAGTTTTACGGAATTTCTCGAAGGCTGACGCCCATGGCTCCTTGCCCAGCCATACCATGTCACGGATCGTATTCAGATCCGTTCTGGAATGGAGAATACCAGGATGAGCAAGACCGGTCGAACCGTTTACTTCATAGTTATCCCATTGGCGGTCATAGTTCGGATTAATAACAGAGCTTCCCTGGGGTGTCGGAATGCTAGATGTATAGGACTCGATCGTTCCTGCCTCATCCGAAGCCGAGACCATGGCCATGTTCATTGGAAGCGTTCCAACAAGAAGCACGGCTGCTAAAATCAAAGAAAGATACCTTTTGTAAAAAAATCGTTTCAAGATAAATACCTCCAAACTTATTTTAGAACACTCTGCCTCTTACACTCCCATGTAACATATTCAATATGCCATATTGGGGAAATGACAGACAGATTAATGTTAACCGGGGGGGCCAAGACTCTCTTTGCTTCTTCCCCTTACGGAGTAAACGATAACGATCGCTTTATTCGTTCACTTCATTTCTGGTTCCATCTATCCTAAGTTCCGCGAAAGATGAGATACCAGGATATGCAGGATCCGTAGGAATACCGGGATAATCCACTTGGAATTTCAAATATCTAAATGATTCGTTAACTAAAGATTCTTTTACACGGATGGTCTCCATTGCTTCTGTATTTGTCGTAACAGTCTCCGTTAGTAAAATCCAATTCACTCCATCATTGGATCCATATACATTCATTCCTTCAGAGCGGTTAGGTAAACCTCTTCTAGCTTGGAAAGAAAAAGCTTTCGCTGAGATTTTATACTCTGGTCCAAAATCAAAAATGCTTGGTGCTCTTAAATCACCGCTGAATGTTGCCGTATCGTTATCTACTAGTCCTTTTATGTTATCCTTATTCATGGTTGTTACAGACGGAATAATAGAGTCATAGGCATAATAATTAAAGGTTCCATCTGCCAATTTCGGATTCAGCAGTTCCAACGCATTGATGCTTGTCACCATTTCATTTAAAGTTGTTAAGAATATACGATCTTCTGTACTTCCCTTAAGCAATGTTTCAACTTCTTCTTTGTGTTTCGAAAATTCCAGAAATATTTTTTGTGTATAGACTTGATTCTGATTATAAGTTGATAAAACAGCTTCATATGCTTGATGGTGATTATTGGAAACAACAAAGTTTAATTGAGCTGTATTAACAACCACGCCATTATCAGCGACTACCGTAACTAAAACGGGTTCGTCTGTCTTTTTATCAGGTGTCCATTTGATCGTTCCATCGCTGTCAATCGTCATTCCTTTTGGAGCGTTCACCAAACTAAATGTTACGTTATCGGCATTATCCAACTCAATTTTCTGTTCATATGGAACTTTTTTGAGAAGATATTGCACCTGTCTCAGATTCCCTTTAAAGGTTGGTACATTCGTTTTCAATCCACCATCTGCATTTATGTATTGCAAACGATCGAAGTCTACTTGAATATCAGTATCAGAAATTACCGAATAAAAATCTAAGTTTGCCAATTGTCTAGCAGTCCTAGAAATTTGTTTTTTTCCATTAGTGTTATATACTATATATTTCCACTCCCCATGTGTATTGGGGATAGTTACTTCCTGAAATGCTTCGCCATAATAATTATTGCTGCTAATTAATAAGTTGGCAGTCCCCGTTGAACGAATCCTCAAAGAAAGAAATTCACTTTCAGGTTTATTGATCTTTATTAATGAAGGCAAAGCAATCTGATTTCCTCCACGTATTGTTTTTATATCCTTCGGATATTGAGAGTCATAATCCGTTTCTTTAATCTGTTCTTGATTTTTTGCAGATTTTAAACGAATATAAGTTGTTTCTTCTTCCTTTTTAACTGAAGCTAAGGATTTATCTAAAATAGCCCCTCTTTCAACAAATGAAACAGAACTATCTTGAGCCTGCGCTGGAATAGCGATCTCCTTGTCTAAACTACGCTCGCTTGGAATGGACAACCAATACTCGCATCCTATTTCCGTCATTTTATTATCACTAAAACTTCCCCAAAAATTAGTTAACTTCGATCCATTATAAAAATTAGGAGAAGTTAAATGTTTAGCCCTAAATGATAGTTGAGGAGCCTTTTTTTCTAACTCTTCTTTTGTCATCCCCTCCATATATCTGTAAGCATCGTAAAGCTCGCTCATATTAAAAAATAAACCTGTACGACCGCGATATGCTTCTGAAACTTTTACGAAATCCGGATATCCCAGGTCAGTCCAGGGGATTGTATACCCTCCCATATAGCTATAAAGTTTCTCAGCTCCTTCTAAAATACGCTGATTGAGAAAAGCATATGGGGTCTGGGCATATACTGCTGTTGAGACGGTACCATTTACAGGATCTATCTTTGTTTTTTGTTGGTTCAGAATACGTGCTATCCCAGTAAGATCGATAACGTCTCCAGTACCATGAGCTTGGTCCCGACCCATTTCCAAATGCTGTATATATGATACGCCAGTAGGGTTTCTCGGATCGTTTGCCTCTATTAAATGGAATTGATTTTTCAAGGCGCCGTTAATATCCGGTTTTTCAGTGGTGGAATTGACCATGGCCCATTCGACCGCCTCTTCATATCGGGCCTTATCATCTTTAAAAATATAACCGGCCATAGCTCCAATCACCGGGTAAAGGTGCTGATTCATATACCTGTAATTGGAATACAAGAAGGTGCTGATTACGGGATCTATAAGATTTTTAGTAAGTTTATTTGTATCTTCTTCTGTCCATGTCAAGTTATAGTTCATAATTCCGTTTTGTTCATCATTGTACTCTTCATCCACCACAGTAGTGTATCGTAATAGTTCCGCAGCACTGACCATATAGTAAAATGGTGTCCCTACATGAATATGAGAATCAGCAAAATACTGAAATTCATTAGGGTTCATATTTTCCCATATCCGGACAAGCCTTATGGCATTATATCGATACTGGCTGTCACCTGTTAAATAATAAAGCACTGCCTGCGTATATGCCCTAAATCCATCACTGCTTAAATTTACATTCGCAGATGACTTCTTAAATGTCGAATCTTTTGGTGTATCGATCGTTCCGGCTTTTAAGTTTGCTGATTCGAACTTTAAAGAAGCATACTTGGTTTGTTTCATTGCATTATAATAGCTTATCCAAGGGTTGTTCCCTTTCATCAATTCTTGTCTTGTATTCTCTAACTTTTCTGGATCGACACTGATTCCCGGATGAACAAATCCACTTTTTTCCACAATAATAAGTTTTACAACTTCACTCACATCGGAACCATTCTGTTCAGCTTTTACTACATTACCAAATTGCAAGCTCCCCATCACAACAAATAGGGATAATAATAATGGTATTAACTTTCTAACCATAAGTTCCTACCTCCTTAAAGTATTAATAGCCTCTCGGCATTCGCCGAGGCAGATGGGACAAGGGTTTCCTTGAACCATCAAATTGCCTTCCCTCCTACTTTTGTAGGGGGATTTTTTATTTTTACCATAAGCCGAATTGGAAAATAAAATTCAGATTACGAGTAATTCCGTGTCGAAAACACTTGACTTTTTGAAATCGCCTTAATAATAGTGACGGAAGGGATGCCATTCTCAGTGGTTTTGCCTTGGATGACATTCCTGTGTAGGCACTTTTTATGACTTTTTGAGGCGCCTTTGGCACGCGATAGACAAGCACTTGAAACCCAAGAAGCAGAGAAAACGAAAAGGAAAGACTAAGAAAGGAAAGAAGAAAGGCGAGAAGGCCCCTACGACTACTGCGGGTAAAGTCAAGCGCTTAGTCGAGTATACCTGCCCAAAACCTTGCTCTGATGCGGAATACGGAAGAACCTTTCACATATTCAATATGCCATATTGGGGAAATGACAGACAGATTAATGTTAACCGGGGGGGCCAAGACTCTCTTTGCTTCTTCCCCTTACGGAGCAACCTCACCAAAAGTCGCATCGCCGTTAAATACCGCTCCCGATCCACTCTGAGCATACATCAGGTCATTGGCATGACGCAGGTACCGGCTTGAATCGGTCCACATCTGGTAGGAATACTTGGTTGCATCTGCCAGTCCCGGCACACGGCGGAAAGTGGCATTATTTTTATATGTGGATGTATTGTCGTTCACATCCAACCATACCTCTCCATTTGATCGCACCGTGAGGTAACGACCCGGAAAGTTTACGGACTCGAAAGAATATCCCTTCGAATCGGTTAATCCGGCAACTATTCTGAATTGAGCATCCGCAACCGGCGAAACATTAGCGTCTATCCGTGCACGATAAGCGGCATGCCGTAGATATCGGGTCGAGAAGTTATGGGATTGCAAGCGAATGACCGGAGCCGTTGTAAAAAGCAGTACACCGTCGCCCATGAAATCCTGGCTTGCACCTTCAGGATATATTTGTGTAAATGCCTGGGACAAATATTTTGTATTCTCGTTGGTATCCATATCCGCCCTTTTTTCTATATATTTGTAATAGCTATACAAAATACCGATCGTAGGATCGATTTTTCCGCGGTCTCCCGTAGTCGGAGCTGACCATATTTTACCGTCTGTTTCGTAACAGGGAATATAAGTAACATCGTTGCCTAAATTGTATTTAGTCAAATAATTAGCGCCTGCAAGAAGTCTGTTATTAAGAAAATTGAATAGATTGACGGCGTTTGTTGCAGTGGAAACGGTTCCAAGTGTTGGATCAACTTGGGTTCCTTGAATATAAGAAGTCAATGCAACACTTGAAAGTGCCCCGATCGTAGTATATGGATGTCCTTGATCCCTCCCCATTTCTACCACTTGGATGTTCGCAGGCACAGTTGCACCGGTTACAACATTTTTCGTCAGTTCTCTGATCTGGCCTTTTATGGAACCATCGCGGTTATGCCCGCCTGTAGGACTGTAGAAATCCCAATTATCACCCAACTCCGGATTTGTTGTTGCACGCTTCACAGCAACAGCATAGTCTGCAGCATCATTTCTGAATACAGCTGATGCGATCGTACCCATTGCATTCATACCATGCTGATTCATAAAATGCCAATATCTATCATATTTACTCTTCATTAGCGTAAGGTAATTCGTAAAATTCGTTGTATCTGTTGAAGACCAGTTATAAGGTGTTGTATTGGAGGCTGAGTTTCTTAATATATCCGCTGCAATACTGAATTTGAATACAGCCAGAGAAACACGAATCTGTTCATCAAAAATAGATCCTATGGATTGCACATCAACCCAACGCCTAATGAGACCGATTGCATTTTTTCTATACGTTTCATCACCGGTTACATACCACATCATCGTCTGTACATAAGCGGTATCAGCATCTTGCGCCATATTTCTGACTGCGTAATAGCCCTCAGTACCTATACCTCCACCAGGTATATCGAAGGGAGCTGTATCATTAATGTTTACTCTCATCAGTGGGGTTTTACTGGATTTTCCATACCCGCTAAATTTAACAAAAGCACTGGCCCATGGTTCATCACCCGATCTCACGTGATTCTGTATAGTGTCCAGCATGGCTTTGGTCAGAATGATTCCAGGATGGGTGAAGGTCATTGTTGAAGTAACGGTTTTGGTTTCTGTCACATTAGGTACAAAACTTGTAAGCAGTCCATTGATTTTTGTCTGCACGTCTGGCGAAGCCTTCTCTGCCATTACCGGAGCGGACGATATGGCGAGGGAAATAACCATACTAAGGATCAGACAGAAGGATAATAATATTTTACTGATCGATTTACAAAGTTTCATAAACAACCTCCTCTTATAATGGTTGCTTCCCGCAAATCAAAAATGGGTAATTATCCCTACAAGGCTCTATACTGAAAGCGATTTCAAAAAAAATATCTCTCCTTTCTTCCAATTGAATAAAATCTGTCTCATAGTCTATCATAAAACTTCCATTGCACACGGCTTACACTAATTATTTTATTCACGTAGAAGGAATCTTCATATATTAATTTTGCAAGATTTCTTGTAATTTATCGGCATAATAAAAAACCGACTCCTGAGTCGCCTCATTTATCGGTTTTCTGTTATTCTCTTTTTATTGCTTGGGACTCTTGCAGGAGCTGTACACCGCTGGTACCTGGATAACGACACAGGTCCCCGCTCCTTGATTAACTTCAAATCGCAGGCAATTGCTTTCACCAAAATATAATTCCAACCGTTTTTCAATATTTTTGACACCGTAGCCACTACCGTGATAATCCGGGTGTCGATGACCTTTATTCTTAAATCCAACGCCGTCATCTGCAATCGTTAATTGTATTCGTTGATTATGTAATCTTCCTTTTATAGCGACAGTTCCTTTACCTTCCGGCTTTTCAGAGATCCCATGTAAAATAGCATTCTCCACTAAAGGCTGAAGCGTTATTTTCGGTAAAAGACAGTCCATGATATTTTCCTCTACATCCACCTCGAATGTGATTCTACCTTTAAATCGCTTCTGCTGAATTTCAACATAAATTTTGACCAATCGAAGTTCATCCCGAAGCGTAACTAAGTCCTCACCCTTGTTCAGAATTAACTTATAATAATCAGATAACGCATAGATAACTTGCTGAATGTTTGCTTTTTCGTCTCTCTGCGACATCCAGTTGAGCATATCTAATGTATTGTAAAGAAAATGCGGATTAATCTGAGACTGAAGCGCTTTAAGCTCTGCTCCCTTTTTTTCTTGCCCTAACCGAAACTGTTCCTCAAGCAGTTCTTGAACACTGTTAATCATATAATTATAGCTGGAAACCAGACGCCCCACTTCGTCATCACGGGGTTCTATGTCCAGCTTTCTAAGTTCGCCATTCCGTACTTGATCCATTTTACGGGTCAACAAAAACACGCGAGCCGTAATAGATTTCGTAACGGGAAAAATAAGAATAAGCAAAGAGGCTCCCACAATCAGATAGATGGTGATCATTTGAGTACCGACTTTATTTGCTGCCTTGGTAGCTGCTGACTTCGGGATAATTGAGGTCAGATATATTCCCGTCTTTCCAATTTGATTCGATCTGAACATATTCTCCCCATTACTGAGAGTGGCCTCCTCAAATCCCCATCCGGTTTCCTTCAATTTAGGGAGTTGTTGAGAAGGATTAGTGGTGAAATTTTGCAATAGGTCATCACTGCTTGCAATCACTTCCCCATTTTCGTTTATTAAATAAACAACTTGTTCCGGTACCGTTTTTGTTAAACTTTGGCTGATTTGTTTCATATCCAGTTTTATGGCTACAATCCCCATGGAATCACTATAATTTTTCATATTCCAAAGGATTCTGCCTAAGGTTAGCGTTTGTTTGGAGCCGTATACGCTTTCATCATCAGACATCACCCATGTCGGAGCTCCATGATTGGCAATAATAGCTTCCGCCCATTTTCGGCCATCTATATATTTTAGCTTGCGAAACCGTGTATCGGAGCCTGAAACAACAAACCTGTCGTCAATATAATATATAATATTCTCACTTTCCGAACTTTCTTCCAGGACTTTCGTATACGTTGCGATTTTCTCGAAATCGATGAGTTGTTCACCAATATCTTTACTTACCGGATCTGACCCAAGCGTGGAAACAAGGGCATCATTTACAATAACCATGGTTGATAATTTCTCAATTCTTTTAAACTTACCAGACAAGGCAGACAGCGTTTGCTCATAATTTTGATTAGCAGCATAATTTTGACTTTGAAGCGTTGAACTTCGGATTTCCGTATAAGAAACTTGGAATGTTATGGATAGAGGCACGAGCCCTACCAAGGCCAGAATGACTAACATTTTCTTTTTTAATGACAAGTTGGGAAACCAAGGCTTTTTTTTCATTTCATAATCAACTTTCTATAATCAAGTGGTGTTAACTCAGTTGCCGCCCGAAATACCTTTGTAAAATAACTGGCACTGGCATAACCGCATAATTCAGCAATCATGTTGATTTTGTAATGTTCATTTGCTATTAGCTTTTTGGCAAGTTCCAACCGGTAGTCACCAATATACTGTTTAATCGTAATTCCAGTATCATTTTTAAATAACATCCCCAGATGGGCCATGGATAAATGGACATGATCCGCGATCTCACGTACATCGAGATTTACATTACTACAATTAGAGGCAATATAATCCATTACATCCCTAACCACCCTAGAGTAATGGGACGATTCTTCCATCTCTTCCATATATACCGACAATAATTTACTCATATATTGTTGAACCTCAAAAATAGACCCACAATTTCGGATGTGATTTTCTAAATCATGCATATTGCTGATATCATTCAATTTGGAAACAAAAGTACTTTTCTCGCGGATCATGGCTTGTGCAAAAGAATTAAACAATTCACACACGCGTTCTTTATGGGGATACTCCATATAGCTTAATTTCTCACAGACTGCATTTATCCAATCCCCAAGCTTTTGGGGAGTGCTTTTTAAAATTTCAAGAAATTCTGGATAAAGGTCTATAACCTGTGTAGTATGTTTATTTTTATCCTTGAAGGTAAAGCTTCTTAGATTGGGATGATAAAAAAACCTTTCCAGTGCCAGCACAGCCGATTGGAAGCTAGTCGGAATATGTTCCATTCGGATAGCTTCCACCCCAATACCTATAATCAGGCTTTCATTTTGACGTAAGAATAACTCTGTATAGTAATTAATTCTTCTAATGTCTTGTCTTTTCATCGCTAATATGACCATATATTTATGATGATCCATGTTCCTGCACAGTGAATGTACTTGATTAACCTGCCAAAACGTGTAGAGATCCACAATCAATTTCTCAGGCGCAATTTCTCCAGAAGGATCCCTAACGATAAGGCAAACATAGGCTGTATCCATTGGAAAGCCGGTTGCTTTGCAAAGCATATGAATGTCATCTTTATTCATACTTCTGCTATTTAACAATCCTGCAAGTCTTTGTTTTTGCATTTCTTGATTTTGTTCTATGATTCGGTTCTGATTTTGCTTTTCATGAATAGATGTGACGGTTTTTATTATGGCCGCTTCCAATTCATTCAATTTTATGGGCTTTTCAATATAATCTACAGCCGCAAGTTTAATAGCGCTCCTCAGATAATCAATGTCCATATATCCGCTCATAAACAACAATTTGCTCTCTTTGCACATTGTTGTTAATTTTTCGGCAAATTCAATACCATTTAGTTTTGGCATTCGAATATCCGTAAGTACAATGTCAGGCTGAAAGCTTATGGCAATCTCAAGTGCTTCAGCGCCATCCCTCGCTTGCTTAATTTCACTTACTCCAAATTTCGGCCAATCAATCGTTTCTATTAATCCGAGTCTGGTATAATCATCATCATCCGCAATCAACAAGCGCATAGGAACTGCTCCTTTGTCAGAAAATCATTATTGAAGGCAACTTTGTAAACCATCATAGCATACTGTCATAATTAACGTGAATTTAGAAAATAGTACCTTAACACAAATAGCCAGGAACTTAAATTCTCCTGACTAATTGTGAAACATATTTAATTATCCATACGAGGAACAACCTTTATCTTACTTCTTTTTACTTGCCGCAAACTCATCCAATGCCTTTTGTAGTGCTGTCATATACTTATCCGATCCTGCTCCTTTCAGCTGTTGCTTCAATGCCTCCAGATCAGCATCTTGACTTTTCTTGACCATTCCTACTGCTAACGGTTGAGCATATTGGGTTCTTACTGTTTCCATACTCGCCATTTCAGAAGCTAAGTCACCTGTATTGAATACAAATCCTTCAAAAGGGTCGATACCATTTTTCTCTGCTGCTTTAGTGCCCTCTGTCTGAAGTCTGTCATAAATAGGCTGCCAGTCAGATGGATACTTTTCCACACGGTTCATGAAACCATCGTTCAATCCAGTCCAGCCTGGCTTTTTATTTTTCGGATCAATGCCATCAAATGTTACGGATTCTCCAGACAACTTGTAGTTTTCATCCTTAACTCCGTACTGCAATAAATCATAGTATACTCTGTCCGTATGAGCTTTTTCAATAAATTTCAAGGCTGTTTCTACATTTTTGCTTTGCTCGCTAACTGAAATCATCGTGGTTGTGTCATTGGAATGCCTAGGCATAAATGACATTTGTGGATATAAATCAAATGTATAATCAAACCAACCAAACTCCCAGTCTTTATTAACAGCCTTTAATGCTGGAATATAGCTGGAGCTTACTGCGCCAAAATGGTTATTAAACTCAAGCGGCTTTTTGTTAGCCTTCATCAGTTCTAATGTTTTACTTGTTTCATTTCCTTGTGCAGCAAGGATATCGTGGGCAGCAATGCCATCGTCATACCATTTTTTTGCCCGAACCAGGATTTCCTTATATTCAGGAGTATCATAAATGAATGTAGCTTTATACGGATTATTCACAGGAGCAACCGTTAATAAGTTGCCAGAAAGATTTGTCACATTATAGTACTTACCACCCGCCATCATCCTCCAAATATTCTCAGCGAATCGTTTATCATTAATCATCGGTGTACTTGGGAACTCCTGCTTCGCTTTATACAAATATTTCTCCAAAGAATCCAGATCTTTGATTTCCGGAAGACCCCATTTCTTTCTTAGATCCTCACGGTATAACAGTCCATCTCCGCCTGCTCCAGGCTTACCATATTGTGGAATCCCGTATAGCTTACCATTGATTTCAAGTCGACCGAGTAAACCCTTGTAGTGCTCAACCAATTTTGGTGTTTTGGAAAGGAAAGGTTTTAAATCAGCAAATGCGTTCTTAGTAGCAAAGTTTTTGAAATCGGACCAAGCACCTCCGACATATAGGTCATATTCTTTGGCTACAACAGCACGGCTGATTTGATTCTTTTCATCGCCCCAAGGGACAAAGGTAAATCGCACAGTCGCGTTTAAATCTTTTTTGGTAAGTTCGTCAAGCTGTTTATAAAAGTTGTCCATACCGTTGGCTGGAGCAACCCCCATTGTTACCGCTTTCAACTCAATGACTTTAGCAGGTTGCTGACTTGCAGCCCCAGCAGCAGGTGAACTAGGGGCAGCACCTTTACTTCCGGTTGAACAAGCGGCTGTTGAGATAACAACCGTTGACATTAAGATGACAGATAATACCGTTTTCATTTTTCTGTTTACTAACAAAACAATCCCCTCCAAAATTTAAATTATATTATATTTTATGTTAGTAGAGGAAACAACTTAGAAATTTTTGCTCCCTCTAATCAACAACAGGCGTACAGCACGTTACCAAAGCATTTAACCTTTCACACCGCCAATTGTTAAACCGGCTACAAAATACCGCTGTGCGAATGGATAGAATAATAAGACCGGACCAGTTACTAACATCGCGGTAGCAAGTTTCATCGTCTCAGTAGGCAGTTGATCAATAATGATTTGAGAATCTCTCACTGCATCGGTCACACGTGCAAGCATCCGGTACAGCAAAAATTGTAATCCCCACTTTTTCTCGTCAGCAACGAGATACAAGCTATAGCCGAACCAATTATTCCAATAACTAAGCGCCAGGAATAAACCAATCGTTGCCGAAACAGGTTTACATAATGGGATAATAATTTGCCAATAGACGCGGAAATCTCCTGCTCCATCGATTCTCGCCGATTCTACTAATGAATGGGGCAACCCTTTTATAAAATTGCGATATAAAAAGATATAGAACGGACTGGTCAATCCTGGTAAAATAATCGCCCATAAACTATGGTTGAGGTGCAGGAAATTAACGTTAACAATATAAGATGGGATTAACCCCCCGCTAAACAAGGTTGTAAAGTAAATGAAAAATGCCGCCTTATCCCTATGTTTAAAATCTGGCCGGGAAAGAATATATCCGCTGACTGAAGTTACTACCAAACCAATTAGCGTTCCTAGAAAAGTAACGTAAATGGTAACCATATAGGCTGTTCCTATCGTACTTCCCAATGTCGAGAACACCACTTTGTATGCAGTAAAGGAAAACCCCTGCGGAAACAATGAATACCCGTTGACGGCAATCAATGATTCGTCGCTCAAAGAACCTGATAACATTAAAATAAATGGCAACAAACAGGCGATGGCAAAGAACGATATGATGATGACAGCTAGTGTATTAAATATCCGATTACTCCGATCTTGCCTAATTTTATTTCTACCGATATTTGCTGATAGTTCACTCATCCTGCTCTCCCCTTTTCCTATGAATTACATTACGGCATACCTTTAGAACAACGAATTTTCTTTATCTACTTTTCGAACAATGGTATTGACCGTTAGAATCACAACCAAGCCGAAAACCGATTGATACAAACCAGCTGCCGTACCAAGCCCTAAGCTGAAATTAACAGTAAGAGAACGGTATACATAAGTATCGATAATATCCGTTGCGTTAAGTAAAAGTCCGTTTTGACCGATAACATTCCAAAATAAATCAAACTGCCCTCGCATAATGCCACCTAAGGAGAAGAGTACTAGAACAATCACGGTCGGCTTAAGTAGCGGTAGTGTAATATGAAGGATTCTCTGCCACTTAGAAGCCCCATCCACATAAGCCGCTTCATAAATACTTTCATCCATTCCCATAATGGAAGCCAGATATATGACGCTCCCATAACCTAAACCCTTCCATATCTCAATCGCTACAATGATAAAGGGCCAAGCTTCAGGTGATGCATAGAAATCGAACTTTTCAAAGCCCATTGCTATGAAAGCGCTATTAATAACACCATAATTAAAATTAAACAAGTTATATACAATAGACCCTACGATAACCATCGAAACAAAATACGGCATAAACATAAGAGTTTGTGTAGTTTTCACAAATTTCTTATACGTCAATTCCCGAAGAAGAATGGCTACGGAAATTTGAAATACATTATTTAGCACAATAAAAGCGAGATTATATAAAAGCGTATTTTTTGTTATCTTCCAGATGATCGAGTCCAAACCGCCGTGGAATAAAAACTCAAAATTTTTAAGACCAACAAACGGGCTAAAAATCCCTTTACTGAAATCAAAGTCCACAAAAGCATAATACAAGCCAAACATCGGTAAATATGCGAATACAACAAAGAAGATAATCATAGGGATCAGCATAAAATAATACGTTTTATGGGCTCTAAAATCTGAAAAAAATCTCTTTTTTACTTTAAGCTGAGCTTGTTTGGACAAAGCATTAGACAAAGTTGCTTCTGACATATGTTCTCCCTCTCTTTCTAAATTTAGTGTAACAGGTAAAAATAATAGCGAGAATAATACTTTTCCATGATTTCTTGTAATTTTTAAAGCGCATACAACAATTTAATAATGGTGCTGCAAAGATTGCTTGAAATCCCCATTTTATTTAATACCTCCACTCTTTTTTTTCATCCAATTACCATTCAATTCCTCAATCTTCCATTCTAATGTCTTCATATATTCAAACATTTGTGAAAGAGTTTTTGGGGTCACAAATCCTGGCATGGTGCTTTTTTCATTTTGTAATTGATTAAGCCGGTAGTAATGATTGCAGTCAGTTGTTTTTCTTTTCACTCGCTATAAATAACTTTATTTCAGATTCGTAAAAGAAAGTTTCAGTTATCTTTGCATCGTAAGAGGCAAATAGCCCACACCTTGTAATCAAGATGAGGGCTATTTATGCTTTAGTCAGCCTTAAACACGCGACAAGTACGCAATCGGTTGATCCGCAAGCGAGGTAGGCGCGCTGCGCGCCGGATAGCGTCAGCATGGTGTCTCTAACGCGTGCACGCTTACCCATCAAAAGAATTTTCAATCAGTAAGAATAAGTAATAATAAATGGACTGATAGACAATTATTTCTTTTGCTTTTTTAATACAGTGTTTGTATAATCAATACAATTCTATAAAGCACTGTGTTGAAGATTCAAAGCCTAATACAATCACTTTGAATGAACGCACATTGGAGAAATGTTCTGAAATTCAGTAGGACATCGGGGGAGGCCCCGTTAACAACGGTAAATGGGGTCACATTTGTGGCAACTATACCACGGGAATATATGCTCTCGTCTCTTTTTTTAAGAGGCGAGGGCTTTTTTATTTTAGAAAGGATGATTATTTTGGAACTTTACATCTCAGGCTTTTTAATTGGTATGTCTCTTGTACTTGAACTTGGAACGGGAAATCTCGGTCTTATTCGAACAGGAATTACAAAAGGTTTTTTACCTGCTTTTATTTTTTCGTTAGGTTGTGCGGTTGGTGATATGGTTTATGCTGTACTATCTGTGTTAGGAATCGCATTGTTATTACAATCTAGTTCTATTTTCCAAATTGTTTTATGGATTGGCGGAACAATCATGCTTTGCTATTTAACGTATAAAGCGTTTAAAGATTTCTTTTCACCTAAGCTATTAAATTTAAAAGGAAAAGGCATTGAGAAGAAATCCTTGTGGGCATATTTCTTTACAGGTATTTGGCTAGTTGTTTCTGCTCCTACAGCATTAGTATGGTTTGCAACTGTTGGAGGTAGTGTAGTTAGTTCAACGATTGGTAATGCATCTGACCAAAGTTTGATGCCATTTTTTATTGGGTTTGTAACGGTATCAATAGTTTGGGGAGCTATTCTTGCATATTTGAGTAGTATTGGTGGAAAGTTGATGGGTGCTAAAATGCTACGATTTTTCTCATTAGCATCAGGGTTCCTATTCCTCTACTTTACTTTCTATGTTTTTATTAGTGGGATAAAAATATTGTAATGATTCTAAAAGGGACTATTAGTTGCCCTTAGAACTCGCCTCTTCCGTCACACCGCCCCAGTCGGAAACAAGAAGCAGAGGAATATCCCACTCTGGTCCGATATAAACCAAATTGTCATGAATCCTCGTACCCGCAGTTGGCCCTGTGATGTGAAACGTTCTGCATCGGTCGTTCACACTGACGTTATAGCGGATGATCGACCCTTCATTCCCCGCGCTCTCGGGCATTACGTTATCGCCGCAGTTGCAGACCAGAGACAAAACCGCCCTCGTTGTCGTGGCTGTAGTTGCATTGAATCACCGTATTTCGGCAATTCCAGTCCGAGTCGAAGCCCTGTCCGCAACCGTACCCTTGTAATGGCTGACTTCATTGAACTGGATGACGGTATTATCGCTGCTCCATGGCCATATGCCGGCGCAACCGCCCTGGTCTCGCATGCGCCGTGCCGAAATTATGGACTTGAACGAACACTCCTTTACGCTTCGCTTCTCTTTCTACT
The DNA here is from genome assembly GCF_014534655.1 of Paenibacillus sedimenti. Taxonomy (GTDB): domain Bacteria; phylum Bacillota; class Bacilli; order Paenibacillales; family NBRC-103111; genus Paenibacillus_E; species Paenibacillus_E sedimenti. The sequence goes on along the minus strand of NZ_JACVVD010000005.1, from coordinate 352,570 downwards.
CCGGTATTCGTAATCTCCAGATTACGGATCTCCCAGTATTCCACATTGTACAAGTGAACGGTTTCCAAATATTTTCCGTCCCCGTCAATCCGGGGATCGTCGCCTTCCCCGTACCTGTCGATGACGATAGGTGCCCCCCGCTAAGCCTGACCCTCGCGTCTTTAACTGTCCGGAATAACGGGAACCCCCGGCGAACCGGATATGATCCCCGGGTTTAATTACACTTTGTGCAGGCTTTTCCAAGCTTGCTCCAGGACAGTCCCCTTATTGCCGTCGTTCCCATTTCTGCTGTCGATATAGTAGATCGTTCCTTCTCCCATTTCATACACCTTCCAGGTTAAAAAAGACTTGTGAATCCTCCTTTTTGCGCGCACTCCATATCTGAAAAGGATGACTGCCAGATCGCTGATTTTCACCTCTTCCGTCTCATCAACGGATCAATAAGTTCAGCTGGCCGTCCAGGTGATACGCTGTTCCTTTCGTCACCCGAAGCTCTCTCACAAAGTTCTTGACCCGCAATTGGATTACCTGATCCAGTGCTGCCTTCACTTTGACGGCAACGACCGCTCCCGCTTCCCACGAACAATCTATCTCCACACCGCCTCTGGCTCTCATGCCGCTGAAACCGCCGGTCTGCCAGCATTCCGGTATCGCGGGCAACAGATGAATTTCGCCGCGATGGCTCTGAATGAGCATTTGCGCTATTGCGGAAGTGCCTCCAAAATTCCCGTCGATCTGGAAAGGCGGATGCGTACAGAACAAATTCGGCAATGTCGAATGACCCAGCATAGCTCCGACATTCTCATAAGCAAGCTGGCCGTCCTCGAGCCTTGCCCACATGTTGGCAATCCAAGCGCGGCTCCAGCCCGTATGCCCGCCTCCGTGCGATAGCCTCCTCTCTAGCGTTCTGCGGGCGGCGAGCGCCAGCTCCGGCGTTTCGCGAACGGTGATCTGATTGCCCGGATGCAAGGCGAACAGCTGCGAGATATGGCGATGTCCGGGCTCTACCTCCTCGTAGTCGTCCGCCCATTCCTGAATTTGCCCGTAACGGCCGATTTGCGGCTGCGGAATCTTCTCGAGCAGATACCGCAGTTGTGTAGCAAAGCCGCTGTCGATGCCCAGCTTCCCGGAAGCGGCGATACAGCTTTCGAATAACGCGCGAATGATTTGGCTGTCCATGGAAGCGCCAGAACAGAGTACGCCCGTCTCGCCGCTCGGCAACCGATATTCATTCTCAGGAGACAATGTGGGACAAATCACGAGCCGCCCTTCCCAGTCCTCCACCATATAATCCGCAAGAAACTCAGCCGCTTCTTTCATCGTGTCGTAAGCTTGCCTCAAAAATTCGAGGTCTCCGCCGTACTCGTAATGCTCCCATAAATGCAGGCACAGCCATGCGGCACCGAGCACCCATACGGTGGAGCTCAAACAGACATCCTGCGGCGCGGTGTCAGCCCAGATATCCGTATTGTGATGCGCCATGAATCCCTTGCATCCGTACATGACCTGAGCGGTTCGCCGTCCCGGCGCTCTCATTCTTTCGAGCAGCTCGAACAGCGGGAGATGACACTCCGCCAGGTTGCACGTTTCGCTGGGCCAGTAATTCATTTGGGTATTTATGTTGATTGTATACTTACTATCCCAGATGGGCAGCATATCCTGATTCCAGATACCCTGAAGCGTAGTCGGCAGCGATCCGGGCCGACTTCCGGCGATCATCAAATACCTGCCGAATTGAAAATACAACGTCAGCAAGCCGTCGTCCCGTTCGCCGGCGCTTACTCTCCTCAGCCTGACATCCGTCGGCTGCCCGTCGAGCGAATCTGGATACGGCAATGAGAAGCACACGCGATCGAACAGCGATCGATAGTCTTCGATGTGACGGCACCGAAGCCGTTCGTAAGGCTGCCGCTGCGCTTCTTCGATCTTGTCTGTGCAGTACGCCAACGGATCCTCCGTACGGAACGTTGTGCCCGCCGTCAAGTAGAGGGTTGCGGAATCCGCTCCCTCCACCAGAACGGTATTCCCGATGGTCGAGACATGGCCGCCTTCGGCCTTCACTTTCATCATCCCGGCGAAATCGACGCCATCCCGCCCGCCGCATTGGCCTCGCATCATTGTCGAAAGGTCGGACAACGCTCTGCTTTCATCCACATAAGCGTTAAAGCCAACCTGATATTTGAACTTATGCTTGCCAAACGGATCGTAGTTCCACGGCTCATTGCCTCTGGCGAGTTGAGTGTGGAAAGTAAGACTGCCTGGCGTATCTGCCGTAAGGTGAATCACCAGACATTGATTCGGGAAGCTAGCGAAGATTTCCCTACGATATCGAACGCCATCGCGCTTATAGGAGACAGCTGCAATGCCGGTTTCCAGATCAAGCTCCCGTTTATATTCTGTGATTTCGCCTTCCTCACCCGCAAAGAACATATACAAATTCCCAAGCGGCTCGTAATGGCGCTGTCCCTCCGGCACTCCCGTGAGCGCGAATGCGGCCAGTCGTTCAGCCTCCCTCACTTTGCCTTCGAAAATGAGTTCTCTTATGCGGGGCAGATGTTTGAGCGCATCCGGATTGTTCCGGTCCATCGGCCCGCCATACCATATGCTATCCTCGTTCAACTGGATCCGTTCCGAATACATCTTCCCGAACACCATAGCCCCAAGCCTCCCGTTTCCGAGCGGCAGCGCCTCGTCCCAGCGGTCGGCGGGTTTGTCGTACCAGAGCTTCAATGTGGTCATGTCATAGCCTCCTTTGCACCTTAACCGTTATTCATCAAACAGCCGGAGCAACACATGGAAGTGTTACTCCGGCTCAGACCGTCCCTTACTTATCCTTCATTTTGAGATTATAAGCTTCCTGATTGATACGCCTAATAAGGAGATTCGACCATGCTATCATGCCGATGGCCTTATGCGATAGCTGACTCCCGGCAAGGTTTCAAAAGCTAGTACGCTATCTTCCGTTCTTTCAACAGCTACCGATCGACCATTCGCCTCAATGTTCAACGGGACCGTACAGTCTGTATGGCCTGCCAAGCTTCGATTGAATCTCCGCGCTCGCGAGGGTGCATTTCTCCCAGCACAACTGAATTTCGAACCCGTCTCTGGCCCGCAGTCCGCGAACCATGCCGGAATCCCAGGCTTCGGGAAGCGCAGGCAGGAAGCGGATGACTCCCGGATGGGATTGCAGCAGTATTTCCACGACGCCTGCCGTGAAGCCGAAATTGCCGTCGATCTGAAATGGCGGGTGCGCATCGAACAGATTCGGATAAAAGCCGCCTCCGGCGACGCTTGCCTTATCTTCGTGTACCAATCTTAGTAAATTGGATATCAGATGTAATGCGCGATTGCCGTCGCCAAAGCGAGCCCACAGATTGAGCTTCCAGGCTAAACTCCACCCCGTGCCCTCATCGCCACGGCGTTCCAAAGAACGCTGCGCCGCCTCGAACAATTCAAGAGAAGCTTCTTGATGCAGCTGTCTGCCGGGATAAACGCCGAACAAATGAGATACGTGGCGGTGATGGACTTCCTGATCCTCGAAGTCGAGAAACCATTCCTGAAGCTGTCCGTATTTCCCGATCCGGTAAGGGAGTAAGCGCGATCTTACCTGTTCCAGCTCCTTACGGAAGGGGTCATCGATTCCAAGCGTCTCCGCTGCCTGGATGCAGTTTGTAAACACGTCCCAGATCAGCTGGCCTCCATGTCCGAATAAAAGAGTCCGTGACCTTCCTTCGATCGTACGCTCTGCAATCGTGTTCGAAATGACGAAGGAAATAAGAGAATGACCAACATCATCGAGATCAAATAAAGAATTTGCCTGGTAAGACTAAGCTTGCGAAATCGGTCCATGAGATTCATTGCCCGTTTTAAATGATGTGATTATGATGTCCTTTCCTGCTATTCGTTTGACCGATCCATGGCGCGCGCCTCGTGGCAATTGCATTTCATCGCCGATCGGCTCCCAAGTCTCCAAGTTATGAGATCGGAAGGCTCCGTAATACTGCTCCTGAAACCCGTCTACAAGCAGAACCCATTCCTTGCATCCATCCCGCTCTACCGCATATAGCGTCGGTCCTTCCGTCAGAGCCGACGTAAGTAGGTGCGAAATGTTCTCTGCTTCAGGACGATCGCCACCCTGCTTATTTAAATAACATGAACGAATAGCCTTGTAGTCGGTTCCCTTCTCATTGCTGCCCCGTTCATCCTTAAACAGCATAAAATAACGATCGCCGAGATCCGTAATATTCGCGTCGATGACATTATAGCCTGGGTCGAAAAAAAGTTTGGATTCCGCAAACGATTGAAAATCAGGTGTCGTGGTCGACCAAATCCGATGATTCCGGGGACCTGCTCCTACGGTCGAAGACCAAATGATTCGGCAGCGATCAGCAACCGTATCATAAAAGATTTCAGGAGCCCATGCGTTCTGGGTTTCCGGCAAATACTCCATCACCGGAATCAGCTTTTCATCCTCCCAGTGAACGAGATCTGCTGAACGTGCATACCCGATGCTTCGGCTGCGCCAACCATCCGTCCAAATGAGATGCAACGTTCCTTGCCGATCCTCCCAAAGAAACGGATCGCGAATTTGTCGCGAACCTACACTGGAAGTGAAAACCGGAAGTCCATCGTTTAATTCCTGCCACAAATATCCGTCGCTGCTGCGTGCAAGAAATAGGCACTCTTGATCTTCCTTAAAATAGGTGAACACATACATACCGTCATCCTCCCCAGCCATACGCATCATTTCCATCCATATATCAGAAACGTTTTGATTTCATAAGGCTCAATTTCACATTGAATGGTGCCTTGCCCGCTTCGCCCTTCTTCGGAAAGAGGATTCTCAAGCAGATCGGTCTCCTGCCACTGGAAGTTAGGTAAACCGCTTGAAAGCTCCATTAGCCCACTCGCTCCGGCATACTCATGCAGTCGAACGATGAGTCCCTCACCCTCCTCTGCAGGCTTGATGGCATCAATAATAACATTTCGCACATTGACGCTGAAGAGGGAGAATTGATCCCTCGCCGATTGACCCTGCAGTGCAGCTAAGGGACTGTTCAAATGCCACGCTTCCTGCACGGTGCCGCCTGCGAACCAGTCACCCTCATGAGGGTAAAGCGAGTAGCAAAAAACATGCTCCCCTTGGTCAGCTGTAGGGTCCGGTACCATGGCGGACTTGATCAAAGTCAGTCGCATTTTGTGATCTTTGATGTCATAGCCGTATTTGCAGTCATTCATTAAACTGACGCCGTATCCCCGCTCGGAAAGATCGGTCCACTGATGCCCTACCGTTTCGAATCTCGCGTAATCCCAGCTTGTGTTCCAATGGGTCGGCCGTTTTACATTCCCGAATTGAATATCATAAGTTGCTTCTGTTGCCCTTATGTTCACAGGAAACGCCACCTTTAACAGCTGGCGCTGCTCATTCCAATTGACCATTGTGTCAAAATCGATACGCCGGCTGTCTGCGTAGAGGACCATTTTCTGGGTCAGGTCGGAATCCATGTAACGCCATGAGAATTGAATGACAGCTCGCAGAGGCCCCATCTCCACGATCCGCACCTGTGTACAGTTATCAATGATCCTTCTTTTTTCCAGGTAATACAGATCGATATCCCACGCCTCATGCCTACTCTTCGGCTTATCCTCGAATACTTCGAACACATTGCCGAATTCTTTTGCTTTCAGAACATCTCTACCAGCCTGCTTATCATAAATTTTTGTAAGATGGCCATACTCGTTCCAATACACAATATAAAAAGGAGTCTCGATCCGCTTCTCTAAGCTTTGAAAAGGTCCCCCTTCCATACTCATGGCTTCGGCGGTCTTCTCCTGCCTAATTACGGCAAATCCCATAGGCGGCAAATTGGTCAAACGCACAAGCCAGCCTTTCTCTGTACGCTGAGACGGGCAAATCTCTCCCGTTTCCCGAATCCAACGTCCCTGTTCCGGCGCTTCAGCAAAAGGAATCATAACATGATCGCTCCGGCTCCACGAAGCGCTGTTAAATACCGTCCAAGCTCGTTCCCGCTGCTGCAAAATGGAGACAGCCGCTTCTTTTATGCTTTTTTCCGCAATCTCAAGAGCCTCGTTGTACTCTACTTTACTATCCTCATAAACTTCCCTGATCGAAGAGCCCGGAATGATATCGTGAAACTGATTTCGGAGGATGATCTTCCAGCCTTGGTTCAATTCCGCTGACGGCACGAAGGTATCGTCAAGCAATCCGCCCAAAACTTGCATAAACTCGGTGTCCCGGTATAAAAGCTCAAGCTTACGATTCATCCGTTTATTGTAGGCCTGACTCGAGTAAGTCCCCCGATGCAGCTCCAAATACAGCTCTCCATCCCAGGTATGCACATATTGATCTGTATCGCGAATCGTTTGTTCCAACTCAGCAAAATATTGATCTGCTCTGCCCGTGATCACTTGAGGAAGTCCCGGCAGCTCGGACAATCTCCTGCGCATTTCCAGCATTTCCCGGTTAACACCGCCTCCGCCGTCCCCGAAACCATAAGCGAGAAGAAGCTTTTGGTTAATCCCCTTATCCCTATAACCATTCCAAATTCCTTGAACCGATTCAGCCGTAATGCCCCCGTTATACGTGTAAAAAAACGCTCCGTTTTCCGTTCTACCCGGATCCGGCGTCGTAATGAAATGGGTGATGATCTCGGAGCCGTCAATGCCCCGCCAAACAAACGTATCATTAGGCATTCGGTTATATTGATTCCAGCTGATCTTGGTCGTCATAAACGTGCTGATCCCGCTTTTTCTTAAAATCTGCGGCAGCGACCAGCTGTAACCAAACACGTCGGGCAGCCATAGATAGGTGCAATTGACCCCGAATTCCTGTTGTAAAAACCGTGTTCCATATAAAATATGCCTAACCAGCGATTCGCCTGACGACAGATTGCAGTCCGCTTCGAGCCACATCGCCCCTCCGGCTTCCCACTGCCCCTCCGCCATGCGCTGGCGAATTTGTTCATAAAGCTCGGGATAATCGTGCTTCATATATTCATAAAGCTGCGGCTGGGTTTGGAGAAACACATAGTCCGGATACTGTTCCATTAATCGAAGCACGGTGGAAAAGGATCGAGCGGCTTTCTCCCGGGTATGCTCCAGCCTCCAGAGCCAAGCAATGTCGATATGCGTATGACCGATACATTGTACGACAACAGCGTGGGTTTTAGGCTCTTTTTGCAACAGTTCACGAAATAAATGAATGGCTTCATGGACTGATTGATAAAAGGATTCCGATCCCGGCCTCGACCAGTCGATGCATAGTAATGCGCGATCCAGCATCTTAAGAAGGACATGGTATTCGGTCCGATTTTCATCCAACACTTGAAGCGTCTGCAAGACAGCTTTAGCCGTAAAATAAAGATCATCCGTCGGTTCATCCAGCCAGCACAGCTCCAAGCGCTGTATGGTATATTCGATCGGAGCGGTCGACGGATTATATCCGTTTAGTCCGGTCCACATGCGAAAACGCAATGCGACAGATGTACCGGCGAGCTTTGAATCGAAAAATACTTCTTGATGATTCGTATCCACTCCCTGATAAGGGGAGCCGTTTACGAACAACAGCGACTCAAAACCGCTGATCCCTCCTCTTCCGCTTAACCCCATGTCAAAGCACCCCAAGATTTTACAGTCTTTCCACTGCTCCGGGATTCGAACATCGGCAGCCAGCCAATAATATTGATCGTACCCCCGCCACCTATCCCCGCACTGTATCGGTTTCCACTCACCGCCCTCGTCCGGGTAAAGGCCGACTTGTGTATCCATCTCTTCTTTGATTCGAAGACCGTTCAGTACCAGCTTATCTCGATATCGAAACGGCTCCAATTCTTGGAGACGCTTTTCCAGCTTTTCTATCGTGAAAAACATATGCTTCCTCCACTCGTTATTTTGGCCAATTCCATATCTTCAAGTCATCGCTCCATGCAATTCCGATGCTAGCATGGGTATCGAAGAGGATACGTTCATCTTCCGGGCCGCTGCCATGAAAGAACATTAGGAACTTCCGGACACCGTTTACCTGTCTGCAATCCAAGACGAACCCTGCGGTAATTCTTCCGCGTGCCCAATCCCATTCCCGCTGCCCCAGCGTCAGCAACGTATCGTCGTGCGTCCAGTTCCTTAGATCAGTCGACCTCATGATCCCAATTCCGTTCTCAGGAGAGTGAAGCACGACATATGTATCCGCTATATTCAAAATACAGACGTTCTCGCCGGCTGCTTCATTCCCGTAATAGGTCCAATGCTTAAGATCATAGGAATACGATAAACTGACTCCGTTCTGCTTATAGAAGCAAAACCACTTCCCCTGCTCATCCTTGCTCTCGATCAGATAAGGGTCGATCATTCGCCCCATCTCTTCCACCGGAACCCGGTCTCCTTTCACCCGAAGCAATTCCGGCTCCGACCAATTGTCGAGATCGCTGCTCTCCATGGTCCAGATTCGGGAGTTTTGGTTGCCGTATTTTTCACCGTCAGGTCTAGGGTACGTTTGGAGGCACATCACCCATCTGTCTTGATAACGGATTATATTGCCCGGACTTGAAAAGTTTAAACTGCGGTCTCTCGGCGTATGCTTCTTCGGCTTGCTCCACTGTACCAGATCCTCACTTTGGCTCATCGCCGTATACATATATACTTTCCCGTCGGACTCCGTCTCGACCAGCGTATAATAAAGCCTGAACACCCCTTCATGATAGATGGCCGCAGGGTCGCGATATGCGGTTTGATGATTGCCATGCAGAAGTATGGGCGACGGAATGCTGGCAAGATTCAAATGTGTCATTCTCATCCTCCTTGAACCCGGATTCGTAACTGTTCATCGAATGCCACTCGCAGAATACCCGGTCTTTCACAAAAAGGCGCATTTGCGTTATTTCCGAAAAACGTGCTCCACCATTGTCCTTCTTTGTCTTGAAAAAACATATTATGACCGCCATGCGGCACGGCCAAATACCGCTCGCCGTAAGGCCCATACAGATGCTCCGAGTTGGCTGCGAAACAATGATAGTCACCATCTACGAAATCCGCCCCGACTAGATGGTAGCGGCCATGCGCCTTAAACAAGAACGTTCCTTCAAAGCCGACATGCTCGCCACCGGCCGGACTAAGCAATCTAAGCTCTTCCGCAAGTGCCGTCATGTCTTCGTTCATCCGGGCGATCTTGCCGTTATCGCATAAGAAATACACCTCACCGTCATCGTCCTGAAAAAGTGAGGCGTCAATATGGGGACTAATCGGCGAATTCGCGGTTATATGATCAACATAAGGGCCTTCCGCACTTCCGCTAACACTTCTTAACAAGCCATTGCCCAGCTTCGGAATGCTGTATGTAAGCCAATAGGTGCCTTTTAAATAATGAATTTCGGGCGCCCATAGCGGACGAAACGGAGCTCCGTCTCGCAGCCCAATTTTCTTCTGCCAGGTACCGTCCCGATCTATATTCCAGACCGTGGACCGCTTGCGCGGTTCGGTAATAACAGGAGTCCAATTTTGCAGGTCTGCCGACTTCCAAATTTGAACATCTCCCGTCACCGCCCACCAATCGGGAAAGCCGGTTGTGCCCGTTAAATAATAATGCCCGTCATCGCCCAAACAGATCGATGTATCACGGATCGGATGATCAAATAACGGTTTTAATGACTCAGGTAAAGGTATCAATTCCATGCGATCATATCCTTTATGGTGGTGTGAGTTCAAAAAAGAAAATCCGCCGAAAATTCGGCGGATTCAAAATGAGCTCATCTATTATTTACCGTTACTTTTGTTATAATCAGCGGTAAATTCTTCGATGATTTTGTCGCCTCCGCCGGAGCGCCACTTGGCAACAGCCGCTTCCCAGCCCTTATCATCCAGTTCGCCCAAGACGTATTTGACTTGCGCATCCGTAACGGCTTTCTTCAAATCAGCGCCTTTTTGGGTGTTGGTATCGGAGAGAAGAGAAGCGCTGAGGTCAACGACGCCGATTTTATTGTTGTCGGCAAACAACTTATCGATCTTTTGCTCAATCGGCGTTTTCTCAATTTTGACTCCTGCAGATAGATTGCCCCATCTAAAATTTTGCCAATCCTCAGAGCCTTTCGAACCGGCAATTTTCTTTGCGCTTCCGCCTTCAGATTTATAGTCGGTTCCTTCGATTCCGGCATTGATGAGGGACAACATTGGTTCATCGCCCATTTTATCCAAGAAACCGAGGATTTGTTTCAATTTCGTTTCATCTTTCACGCTTGACTTCGGTATGGCAATCAAAGAGTCGTAACCGGTAGTGCCCCTTACGCGTTGCCCCTGCGGACCGTCGAAGTTTTGCGCAACATCAACAACTACTTTAGGATCCTGCTTGATCATATCGATATGGCGGCTGTAACCGTCATCGATAACTGAAAAATAAATGCCGGCTTTTCCTTGGTTGAAGTAATCATATTTTTTGGCAATCGGGAAATCTGCGGCGATAATTTTTTCACTGACCATTTTCTTATACAAATCCAATGCCTGCTTGTACTCCGGAGCCATAAAATCAGGGATAACCTTGCCGTCCTTCAGCCCCCAACCGTTCGGACCTCCGTTATAAACCGTCAATTGTTTGAGCAGTTCCATCGATGCGTCTTCCTGGATGCCGAACGTATTTTTCTTACCGTCTTTATCCGGATCGTTCTCTGTAAACGCTTTGGCCACTTTGTACAAGTCATCTACCGTTTTAGGCATTTGCAGTCCCAGATTATCGAGCCAATCCTTGCGGATAATCATGCCGTAACGGGATAATACACGTTCGCGTGGAATACCGTACAGCTTCCCGCTTATACTCGCGTTTTTCACAGCAACCGGGCTCATTTTACTTAAATTCGGGTAATCTTTCAGGTAAGGAGTCAGCTCCCAGAAAACGCCGGACAGCTGCGCATTCAGGTTCGCCGTCTCTTTTGTCTTACGGATAAGGATCATATCCGGCAAATTGCCAGAGGCAATCGTAGCGCTTACTTTATCGTCATAAGCCGTTCCTGCCCCCGGAACCCAAGTGATATCCAGCAACGCACCCGTATGTTCCTCGATTCTCTTTAAAAACGGACTATCCTTTTTAGGCGGTTCCGCAAGCTGTTGTATCATCATCACTTTCAATTCCAACGGCTTTGCCGGAGTGCCGGCCGGTTGCCCGGTGGCCTGCTTGGCGGCAGGGGTTTCTTTCTGGGTCGAGCACGCTGCCAAAAGCGAAACAGATAAACAAGTGATGCAGGCAACTTTGAGCAATTTTGCAGGTTTTTGGTATGCATTTTTTTTCATACAAAATCTCCTCTTCTCTTTAAATAAATTAGCCTTTCACTGACCCCAATAGTGCACCCTTGGCAAAGTGCTTTTGCAAGAACGGATAGACGATCAAGATAGGTAATGTGGAAAGCACAATAACGGCCATCTTGATGGTTTCCGCCGGCGGAGGAACAAAATCCTCACCGAATTGCGTAGAATCTCCGATCCCCCCTTGAGCTAATATAACTATTTGTCTTAACCATACTTGAATAGGCCAAAACTTGCTTTCATTGATATAAAGAATTGCGTTAAAGTAAGAGTTCCAATGGCCTACCGCATAAAATAAAGCGAGTGATGCAAGCACCGGTGCTGATAAAGGAAGCACGATACGGAACAATATCCCGATATCGCTGCAGCCGTCAATGCGCGCCGCCTCCTCAAGTCCATCCGGAAGCTGTTGGAAGAAGCTGCGCATAATAATCAGGTTAAATGCGCTTATCAAGCCAGGAACGATAAGTGCAGCAGGACTATCTAGAAGTCCTGTCTCCTTGACGACCAAATAGGTGGGTATCATCCCGCCGCTAAACAGCATAGAGAACACGATCAGCTTCATGATCAAGCTGCTGCCCATTAAATCCCTTTGGGCAAGTGGATATGCCATTAGAGCGGTAAACAACAGATTCGCCACTGTACCGGCCACTGTGATGAAAACGGAAACGGCTAAACTGGATAAGATCACGTCGGTCGATAAAATATACTGATAGCCGACGAGCGAAAATTTGGTCGGGATTAATATAAATCCCTTTTTCAGCAGCTCCTGCGGATCCGTCACTGAAGCTGCCAAAATATAGATAAACGGAATCACGCAGGCCGCAGCGATAAGTGAAAGAAGCAAATAATTGATTCCGTCTAGCAGTCTACCGGATACCGTTTTACCCGTCATATCGTTGTCCCCCTTCCTTTCAGTAAATTCCGTCTTCGCCGAACTTTTTAGCTAAACGGTTGGCAAGTACGACAAGGATTAATCCCACAACCGATTTAAACATACCTACTGCCGTGCTATAGCTGAATTTTCCCTGGGAGATGCCAGTGCTGTATACGTACGTATCGAACACTTCTCCCACCTCACGGTTCATCGGATTCACCATAAGGAAAATTTGTTCAAAACCTGTATCAAGGAAGTGACCAATCCGTAATATTAGCAAAATAATAATCGTGCTTCGAATCGCTGGAAGTGTGATATGCCACATTTGTCTCCACCGATTGGCTCCATCGATTCGCGCTGCTTCGTAGAGCTGCGGATCGACGCCTGCGAGTGCGGCAAGAAAGATGATGGTGCCCCAACCTGTCTCCTTCCAAATGACTTGCGACGTAATGATCGTACGGAACCAATCGCCGCTAAGCAAGAAGTTAACGGGTTCCTTCCCAAGACTGTTTAACATGTTGTTTACGATACCGCTTTCAGAGGAAAAGAACAGAAAGCTGATACCGACTACGACAACCCAAGAAACAAAGTGAGGAATGTAGACGAGCGTCTGGATGAAACGTTTAAACATCTCTTTACGCACTTCATTAAGCATCAACGCAATGAGAATGGGTAAAGGGAAAAAGAATAAAATATTGTACACCGCCAAGACGAAAGTATTCCGAAACAGCATCCAGAAAGCGTCGTCCGTAAAGAATGTTTCGAAATGTTTAAGTCCGACCCACTTGCTTCCGAAAAACCCGTGAAATGGTTGATAATCTTGAAATGCGATGAGAATGCCCCACATGGGCACATACTTATAAACCAGAAAATACAGCAGACCCGGAAGAAGCATCATATAAAACCAGCGATGACGCTTCAACCGCCGTGCAAATGAGCTTTTATTTGTAACCGCTTGCGATTGTTGGATTGTCTTGGCCATCTCCAAGTTTCATCCCTCCTTCGGGTTGATTCCAATGTTACTTTAGTCGGCTATTCCTGTCGACAATCCCGACAGCAGATCATTCCCCGCAAACCCTGCTGACAAGCGGATTAGCGGGCTTTCTCTCCTACCGATAATCAAGGGAGCAGATCGAATAATCAGTTCGGCATACGGTTCGCAGCTGCGAAAAATTCCGGATTCGATGCGTCCGCAAACCGGATGGCCGTCTCCGCTTGGGCAAAATCGTTGCCTACCACAAACATATGACGGGGGTCAACGTCTTCTAATGACATAAATGTATTTGTCCCTGGCGGTGCCTTGGATTGCTCAACAGCTAGATGGTTCACATGTTTCAATTCAATGGCGGTCCCATCAGGCTGAGCAGGTCCACCCCGGAATTGTATCAGGGACAGATTTTCAAGGTGCTCGCCGTAAATCGCCTGCTTCCAATGAACGTTTCTCGGGCCGCTCCATTCGATTTCAACGCCATGTAGCGAAATATTTTTACCATAGCGACAGAAGACACCTGGAATCGGATGAGGGAACACGCCTCTTGCTGTAGGATTCGTATCGAATACGCCGCCCGGGTACGGACTCCTTTGCTTCATCGTCAGCTTCATATTTCGAATGGCTATGCCCTCTATAATACTTTCGTGCGAGCCCTCCAAATATACGGCGTTCTCCCCTTCAGCCAAAATATGGTCAAAACGGATATTGCGGATGATCCCCGGCGTTCCGGCTTCCGCTTCACGCCGGCGCTCCGCCGAAACGAAGATCGGTTCGCCTTTGCCCCACCATTTCCGCTTGCGGGTCTGCTCGAATTCGTCGCTGAAAAGCCTTGTTTCCACGATAATGTTGGAAAACAATATATTTTCGATCGTTCCGCCGTTTCTGGACCAAACGCCCATGCCGCGATTCGAGTTGCGAATGACGCAGTTTTGAAACACGACATTCCGAATGTCGGCAAACGTTTCCGTGCCGATTTTCAGAGCACAGGAACGGGAGATGAGCGTACAATTGGTAACCGTAATATTTTCACAAGGGCCGTAACGTGCTGCACCGTGCTTCGTTGTTTTCAATACGATACAGTCGTCACCCGCTTCAATATGGCAATCCGATATATGCACGTCACGGCAGCTGTCCGGATCGATTCCGTCGTTGTTCGGGCCGCGTAATTGGCCGAGAATCTTGATGCCCTGCACATTAACCCGCTCGCAGCCTGTCATATGAAGGCACCATGAGGAGGCACGATATAAGGTTACGTCTCGGAACAATACATCATAACAGCCTTCAAGATCAATAAGCTTTGGACGAAATTCCTGCAGTGGGAGAAGCACATGATCGCCTTGCCCGTCGTCTTCTTCGAGAAAACGCGGACCTTGCCCGTCAATAGTGCCGGGACCGGTTACAGAGATGTTATTCGCATATCGCGCACAGATCAGCCCCCGTCTGCCTATGTGCGGATCCGGATCGAAATCATGCTCTTCCATACTGCTGATGATCCGAGCCATTGCCTCCAGATGGAGGTCGACGTTCTGTTTTAACATGATCGTACCGGTTAAATAATCTCCCTGCGGCACGATGACGGTTCCCCCGCCTTGTTCCGAGCAAGCATCTATAGCGTCTTGAATGCTTTTCGTATCCTTGGTCACCGCGTCGCCCGCGGCGCCGAAATCGCGAATGTTACAAGTAATCAAATTCATTTCTATCTTCCTTTCATCCTTTCGGTATTGATTCAACAGTACTAATCACTTGGATTCCTGTCGACAATCCGAATGGCAGGAAATAGGCTGAAGTATGGGTGATAATCATGGGAGCAGGAAGAATAATCTTCTCGGCGGAAAACAAATCAACCTAGCGGAAGATCTCCGCCAGGTTGATTAAATCTCTTTTATTTCAATCATTTCCATTACTGGTGCTTCTCGCGATATTGACCTGGGGTCATGTTCTCCATTTTGCGGAAGTACCGGATGAAATTTTGCGAGTTCTGATATTGGAGCTTGTCCGCGATTTCACCAATCTTCATATCGGTTTCCACAAGCCATTGCTTGGCTATGTTAAGCCGGTATTTGGATAGATAATCACTGAAGTTGCTGCCAGTTTCTTTACGGAAAACGGTCTTAATGTAATTGGGATGATAGTTCAAGCGGGAAGCGCATATCTCCAGCGTCAAGCCCGAATCGAATTCCTCATGGATCATCTCCATCATGCGCTCGGAAATTTTCTGATTCCGGCTTTCCCATTTATGGTGGAGCGATACGATCATCGGCTCAATGACATCGCGATAAAACCAGGCTTCGATTTCTTCCGCCGTTCTCAACTCTTGCAAGTGCTCCTGAAGGGATTTCCCTGGCGCATACAGAGGATTCGAGGTTTCACCAGCCTCTTGCCATTCCCTTAGAAGATCGATCAGGAGACGGGTCAACACCATCTGAAGGTCATAGTATCGCGGGTTATCCATAATCGCCTTCTGTATAAACTCGCTCAATAGCCCCCTTGCTTTGTCTCGTTCCTCCATCTTGACGGCATCGATGATTTCCTTTTCAAGCCAATCCGGATAAGCTGCGACAATTTGGGTATCGGGCAGCACGTTATGAAAAGGCAAAATGACTTGATCCCCGAAACGCACCCGGTACTTAAGCGCCTCTAAGCTTTCCTTGTAAGCCTGATGCGTCTCATGGATATCTTGATAAGATCTGCTAATTCCGATGCTGATTTTAAGCCCCAAAATCTCATCCACCGTCTTTTGCACATGTTCCGCATAGTCGTACATCTGAATTTCAAATTCCTGAATCATTTTCCTATCTCCCCGACAAATGGTCACTTGGTTGTCCACCATGACTACAGGTTCAAGCCGGCGATTTTGGGGAATCAGCTCGCTGGTCATATTATTGATGGCAAATAAGAGCAAATCCATATCTTGCTCACTGTACCTCGTATCCTCCAGTGTATCGATTTCGATGGTCAAAACAGCGAACATCCCGGGCGTTGGGTCATAAGCAAACTGGGTCCATCGCTCGCGAATTTCACTAGGCCTGCCTTCCCCCTGCAGAAGCCGGCGGATAAAAAAGGCTTCCAATTGTTTGGAATGGATGCGAAGTTGATCTTTCATATGCGTCTGAGATGTTCGAAGGAGATGAATTTGTTCTCCTATGACTTGAAGCTCATCTTTGTTTTGGCGATTATCGGTGGAGTCATTGCCTACGGCAACCGAAAATACACGACGAATCGGCATATACATCCGCTTGGAACCGATCCATGCCAAAAGTAAGATGAAAGCAAATGTCCCCGCCGAAATAT
Organism: Paenibacillus sedimenti; assembly: GCF_014534655.1. Classification (GTDB taxonomy): domain Bacteria; phylum Bacillota; class Bacilli; order Paenibacillales; family NBRC-103111; genus Paenibacillus_E; species Paenibacillus_E sedimenti. The sequence continues at coordinate 336,107 of NZ_JACVVD010000005.1, read as the reverse complement.
ACAAGGTATACCAGCCGATCGAACGCGAATCCTTCGTGATATCGTTCAACGAAGAGAAAGATAAATAATACCAGCCGTTATAGTTTGATTTGGTGAAGTTGACGCCAATCGTATTATGATTCACTTTAAAAGTAAAGTATCCCCGGGATCCATCAGGCGTATGCTGAATCATTTCCACAGCCTGCTTCAACCCGTCGACTGATTTCAAAAAGCTGCCTGACGGCTGCGTCAACAATCTAAATTCAGCATCGAGGATGACGGTTTCCCGTTCTTCCGCTTCATTAAAGACCAGCCTCTCCAATTTATTGCTTGAAATTTCTCCGACAATCAATCCTGAACTTGTGGTCCTGTTAATTGGCAGCTTTTTAATAAGACGAACTCCGGCTGGATCCGAAACAGTCCTCCAAAACGATTTCTCCGCTGCCTTTGCGTATTCCAGAACGTTCTCCTTCAAAGGAGATTCATTCATGGCGGTGTATCCCTGATTAGACAGCACCCATGCATGTTCAACATTAACTACATAAACATCCTTGATCCCCAGCTCGTATGGCTGCAGCTTATTCAGTCCAGCTGAAAGCTCGTTCATCAATACAAAATTTTTCGCTGAAAACGGCGTCTGTAATGCTTCGTTCACAGTTGAAGTAGAGATGTATTGCGTCATCAGGTTCTCAAACAGCTGAAGAACTTGTTCTACGTTCAGCTGCGTTTGCTGCAAAAGCTGCATATTGCTATCATTGACTTTCTGCTGTACGCTGTCCTTCGCGCGTATGAACGACAAGCTCCCCAAAGCAACAACAGGAATCGTCCCGATCAGCAAAGTGAACAGCAGAAGCCGGACCAAATATTTAGATGATAAGAGTCTGAACATATGCCGATTCACTCCTTTGTGTTGTCCATTCCTCTTTCATTTTAAGCGTTTTCAATCATAACTTGTATTCGCTAGGCTTACGCAATTTCCTTCATAGCAGAGATAGTCCTCATATTTATGGCTAGTAGGATAGCAACTCAAATGGTCCAAATGGATATGTTCCCCTGTATGGACAAAAATCACGCAATCATCGTCCCAGTCCAATCCAAAAGCGACTCCAAAAATAGCGGGAGTGATCTTGCCATGTCTTCTTCCTTTTTTATGTACTGAAAGATGATGAATGGCTGTCATAGCTCATAACCCAACATAGCCTATTAAGAATGGAACATAGTTTTGGTCAAAATTAACCGATTGGCTGGCCGTCATTATTTATACAATAAATAATTGTAGAATCAGAAAAATTCGGTGTGATAAGATATCTTGTCCAAACCGATTTATTTCCGTTTACTATATGGATTAACCTTTACTCCAATACCTGGTTTATGCCTAAAATATCATCAATAGGAATCCAATCCCTTAGAAGAACATTAGTTCTTATTATACTTTAGACATGAAACCTAGTAAATAATCAGGTAATAATCTGCGGCTTGTACTAGTTTTCCAAAGTAAATATCTGCCCCGAGCTTTGTCTAAGGCAGATATTTTCTAAACTATCTAAAGATAAGATTATTTTTAAACTGAGATAGCTTACCGCTTCGCCTTATAAAACTCATGATAAAGCTTCATGAGCGCCCGCTTCTCAATCCGCGACACATACGACCGGCTGATCCCCAGCTCCTTCGCAATCTCCCGCTGCGTGCGCTCTTCGCCACCTAACTCCAACCCAAACCGCCCAACGACAACTTCCTTCTCACGATCATCTAGTATATCTAAATTTTTATAGATCTTCGACTTCTCAATCTTGAGCTGCACTTTATCCACGACATCATCTGCTTCCGTCCCGAGAATGTCGATCAAGGTAATCTCGTTCCCCTCTTTATCGGTACCGATCGGGTCGTGCAAAGACACATCCTTACGCGTTTTCTTCAGTGAACGTAGATGCATGAGAATCTCGTTCTCAATACAACGAGCAGCAAATGTGGCCAGTTTCGTGCCCTTGTTAGGCGAGAACGACTCGATTGCTTTGATCAGTCCGATCGTCCCGATCGATATCAAATCCTCCAGATCTTCTCCTGTATTGTCGAATTTTTTGACTATGTGGGCTACGAGCCGTAGATTATGCTCGATGAGCATATTTCTAGAATATTCATTGCCTTCTGCCATGAGCCTAAGATGCTTCTCTTCTTCTTCTTCGGTAAGAGGTTGTGGAAACGCATTATTCTTGACATAGGATACAAGCAAGGTTAGCTGCTTGATTAACAAAGCAATTGCGCCAAACAATCCAGGCATTCCAGCCACCCCCTTGAGGTTTTGCGGATCATAGCTGCTTCGGAAGCCTCCGCGTAGAGATTAGTATTAGTGTATGTGGGTGAACACCTAGAAGTGCATGTACCCAAAAGATTACCTGAATTCCTCAGTCACTCTAACTCACTGACAATACTAGAGCTCGTCCAGGAACAGTCTATAAATTCTAACGATCAATCTGATGCAGATATCCAAGCATAATGGACGGACAAAAGAAATAGTGTTGACGTTGTCCCATAATTTGGGTATTATTTACTTGAGATTAATCGTAATATTTACAATTAATAAAGAAAGGAAGCAAGGTTAGATTCCATCAAATATCGGTCGAGAGGGTAGTTATGATGAAACGAGAAATCGATTTTGTAAAATTCAACCCCACACAAAACATGACCATTCTTGTGAAAACGAAGCATCCATCGGATGAGTGCCAGCTCATTGCTTCAAAAATGATGTCCTATGACAATGTGTATGCTGAGCAAGTAGGCTTTATCCAAAAACCGCAAAGGCATGAAGCTGCTGCGCATCTGCAAATGGCGGGAGGTGAGTTTTGCGGTAATGCATGCATGGCGTTAGCCGCCTATCTTGCATCTGAAAGCGGCCTAAATCATGACGATAGGACCGAAATCGTATTGGAGGCCTCGGGGACCGATCAAATCGTCTTATGTCAAGTCAAAAAAATCAATGAATCGTATATCTGTCGAGTTGCCATGCCTGTCCCTAAAAAAATTGAACAAAAGACAGTCAAGTTTAAAGGCGATGAATTGCAGCTTGCCATCGTAAGGTACCCTGATTTTATTCATATTGTGATAGAAGTAGATCAATTCAGTGAGCCCATGAGAAAGAACGCCGAAGAGTTGGCTAATCTGCTCGGAGTCGCATTGGGAGCTAACTTGATTGGCGTTTTATTGTTTAAATCTGATTCTAATGAATTAGCCCCGCTCATTTATGTTCCTCCGCTAGACAGTATGGTCTGGGAAAGAGGCTGCGGTTCAGGTACGGCTTCACTCGGGGCTTACCTTGCCTGGAAAAACAAAGGAGCCGTTGCCATGCCAATCAAACAGCCTGGCGGCATGATTCATGTTACTGCCGATTGTGATCAAGATGAGGTAACCAGGCTGAACATTGAGGGAACTGTTGGCATTGTCGCACATGGCAAAGCCTTCATCGAAGTATGCGATTTACATTTGAGTGGGGTGAAATGAGTGAATATGGATCAATTTCAACGATACATGGCTGATTTCCAAGAAAAATTTACGACTTTGGCCCATCGATACGATGGTACCATACATCAAAGCTCGGAGTTAGAGACGATCATCGACGACTATTCCGCTTTTATAACGAACGAGGGTTACAAGGAAGTATGGGCTGAAGCGGAGCAGCAAGCATCCAGCGAGCTTATTCAACTTGTGGCCGATTTAAGGAAATCATCAGCGCTTTGCGTTGCCATTATGGAGAAATACCGCGCATTGAAGCTGCTGAACGGTGAGGCTGACCGATGCGATTATTTTGATCAAATAGAAACTTGCATTGAACAAGAATTTGGAAGCTTTCAGGTCACTGCCGATTCCAACGTCGTATTAGTTGGCTCGGGTTCATTTCCTATGACGCCATTGTACATCGCTAAGCAAACAGGTGCAGCAGTAGTGGGAATCGATATTGATGAGGAGGCCATAAAGCTTGGACGGAAGGTGGTCGAAAGACTAGGACACGGATTAAATATCATGCTGGAAAGAGAGCCCGTTGAGCATCTTGACGCCATCAAGGATGCTACTCATATCATCTTCAGTTCAACGGTATCCGTAAAATATGATTTACTGGACCGGTTGCATGCGTTAACCGAGAGACAGGTCGTTGTTGCGATGAGATATGGAGATCGGTTAAAGTCTTTATTCAATTATCCCATGAAAGAAGTCGATGAGCGAAAATGGCGTCTGGTTGAAAACATATTGCGTCCCGGTCATGTATTTGATATCGCTTTGTATCAGAAAGCTTAACCGCATTGTTGACAACATAAGGAGGTTTATATGAGTGATTTTCAACGCGTCTTAATTGCGGGAACTGGCCCCGCCTCCATTCAGATGGCGGTGCTGCTAAAAAGTCATTTGGATTGCTGCGTAGGAATCGTCGGACGACAGTCCGTACGTTCCGAACCCTTCTTTGCGACGCTTAAGCAGAGCGACCAGCGGGTTCGCGTTGACATTCAAAATGAAAAGCATCACGCGCTTCAAGGCGAATGCCGTATTGATCATGTTTTCCATGGTTATGAAACCGTTGCGGGACATTGGGACACCGTTATTTTAGCTGTTACAGCGGATGCCTACACGGAGGTGCTGAAGCAGCTGAACGATCAAGTACTACGACAGGTCATGTGTGTAGTGCTGCTCTCTCCGACTTTTGGCTCGGGTGCATTAATTCGTCATTTTATGAACGATGGGAATTCGGAAACGGAAATTATAAGCTTTTCTACATACTTGGGCGACACGCGCTGGGTGCATAGCAATCCGTCAAATCGCGTCATGACGACGGGAGTCAAGAAAAAAGTGTTTATCGGCTCGACGCACGCTCCATCCCGAAATGTCGAGAAACTTCAGTCGATATATGAACCATTAGGCATCGCCTTGGAAGTCATGAAGTCGCCGATCGAAGCCGAAACGAGAAATATTTCTTTGTATGTCCACCCGCCGCTGTTTATGAATGACTTTGCGTTAAGTGTCCTATTCAGTGAAGTTTCCACCAAGAAGTATGTATACAAACTTTTTCCGGAGGGTCCTATCACCCAAATCTTAATCCGGCAACTGCTCGCTTCATGGAAAGAAATTTCTGCGATAATTGAAAAGCTGCGTATAAACGGTGTCAACCTGCTGAAGTTTATGACCGATGACAATTATCCGGTGAGACCGGAAAGCTTGTCGCGTCACGATATCGATCAATTCGTTCATTTGGAAACGATTCATCAAGAGTACTTATTGTATGTCCGGTATGCCTCATTGTTAATCGATCCTTTCTCGGAGCCGGATCAGAATGGAACATATTTCGATTTCTCTGCCGTCCCCATTCGGCCCATCTTCGTCAACAAGGAAGGATACTGGGACATCCCGCGAATGCCCAAAGAAGATTACTACCGGATCAAAATCATACAAGGCATCGCAAGATATCTCGATTCGAGTTGTCCGACGATCGATCAATTCATCTCCACATACGAGAGCAAAATCGAGGCAGCCGCGCTCAAGCTTAAAGGCGAGCGTTTGTCGGATGCCTTCGTCGTTCAAAGCTTTGATGAAGATATGGAGCGGATTTGCAAGGAAATCGAAACAAGATTGGGCTAAGACCGTAAATGAGTTTGAATTCTGGAGGATATAACATGAAAAAAAGGTTGGTTGTTTTGCTTTCCGCATTGATGATTACTAGTGTACTGCTTGCAGGCTGCAGTGGCGGCAAAACGGAGAGTGCGGGAGAATCGATTAAAGGCACGGAGCTGATTTATGCCACGGCAAAAGATATCAATGACATGAATCCCCATCTGTATGCCGGCTCCATACCAGCTCAAGGGATGGTGTACGAGTCACTGGTTGAAAACACGAAAGACGGCATCAAACCGATGTTGGCCGAATCCTGGGATATCTCCCCGGATGGTAAAACGTACACCTTTCATCTGAGAAAGGGCGTGACCTTCCATGATGGGGAACCGTTTAACGCAGAAGCGGTGAAAAAAAACATCGAAGCGGTCCAAAGCAATGCACGCAAGCATTCCTGGATCAAATTATCGACCAAGATCGTGAGCGTTAACGCTGCCGATGAGCATACCGTCCAATTGGTGCTATCGGAAACGTACTACCCGACTTTGCTGGAATTGGCGATGACAAGACCCTATGCGTTCCTATCCCCCAAAGATTTCAGCAATGGGGGAACAAAAGATGGCATAAAGGGTTACAACGGTACCGGTCCCTATAAACTCGCTGAACATAAAACGGATCAGGTTGCCGTTTTTAAGGCCAATGAAAGCTATTGGGGCGGCGTTCCCAAAGTGAAAAAAATAACGGCAAAGGTGCTTCCCGCCGGCGAAACGACTTTTCTGGCGCTACAAAAAGGTGAAGTCAATTTCATCTTTACGGATGATCGAGGCGCAGACAATATTGATGTGCAAGCCATGAAAAAACTGGCGGATTCAGGCGACTACCAGATTGTCAGAAGCGAGCCGATGAATACGAAAATGATCGTAGCCAATAGCAGCAAGGCGGGTAGTCCCGTACAGGAACCGGCTGTTCGCGAAGCGATCTGGCATTCGATTGACAGAGAAACGATTAGCAAGCAAATCTTTAACGGCACGGAGACGCCCGCCAATGCCTTATTCTCCTCTAACGTCAACTATGCCAATGTCGAGTTGAAAAAACGGGGCTATGATTTGGAGACATCGAAACAGATTTTGGAAAAAGCGGGCTGGATTTTAGAAAATGGCAGCGAAGTCAGATCAAAAGCCGGAAACAAATTATCCATGAAGCTATACTACGACGCTAATTCGTCCTCGCAAAAAACGCAGGCCGAATTCATTCAAAACAACGTCAAAAAGATCGGAATCGGGCTGGAGCTTGTCGGCGAAGAATCTTCTTCCATCGCAAAAAGAAGATCGACGGGAGACTATGATCTGCTGTTCAACCAAACATGGGGGCTTGCTTACGATCCGCAAAGCACAATAGCCGCCTTCACATCCGAATCTTCTTATTACCACACGACCAAAGGTATAGCGAACGCAGCTGAGCTGTACAAAAAAATCGATGATGTGATGGTGTCCGCGGATGAAAAAACACGACAGTCGTTATACGCAGATATTCTAAGAATTGTCCATGATGAAGCTGTTTTTATTCCCATTTCGAACGGCAATGTCACCATTGTGGCGCCAAAAAGCTTGCATGGCATTTCGTTTAAGCAAACGCAATATGAGCTGCCATTTGAGCGAATGTACTTTGAATAGGAAATAAGGGGGGCCTCCCCCTTTTATTTATTTGAAAAAGGAGATGGCTATGAGCCGTTATATCATCAAAAGATTATTGATATCGATTCCTTTGCTTATGACGATTTCGTTTTTAACATTTGTCTTAAACAACCTGTCTCCATTAGATCCGGCTGAACTGGTATTGCACGCGCAAGACGTACCGAAAATCACGGATGAATTAATCGCCGAGACGAAAGCGGCGCTCGGGATGGATCAGCCATTATTCATACGTTACCTGAATTGGTTCATTTCCTGCTTGCATCTCGATTTCGGAAACTCGTACGTAACGGGAAAACCAGTGTGGTCTTTACTGGGCCCGGCATTTCTCAATACGTTAAAGCTGACGTTGGTTTCTTTTACGGCCATTGTTGCGCTGTCCATTGTACTCGGGGTCATCTGCGCATTAAGAGAAGGGAAAATACTGGACAAATCCATCAGAGGCACCACCTTTTTTCTGACGTCTATGCCTTCTTACTGGCTTGCAGCGCTTATGGTCTGGTATTTTTCTGTAAAGCTGGACTTACTTCCAACAAGCGGTATGGACTCATACCAAAGCTACATTTTACCGGTTACTGTGATTACGGTCAGCTTTGCAGGCGTCTACTTTAGAATCATTAGAAGCTCTATGTTAAGTAATCTAAATGAAGACTATGTGCTATATGGCAGGGCATGCGGCTTGCCGGAGAACAAAGTCACGCTGCACATGCTGCGAAATTCATTGCAGGTAGCCACTTCTGTGTTTGGCATGGCGCTTCCCATTATTCTAGGAAGCACGGTCGTCGTAGAAAACATTTTTGCCTGGCCCGGGTTAGGAACGCTTAGCGTGAAATCCATCTTAAGCAGGGATTTCCCGATCATCCAGGCGTATGTCCTTGTGCTGGCAGTCGCCTTTGTGCTGTTTAATACCGCTTCCGACATTTTTAATGCTGCGTTGAACCCCAAGCTGAGGAAGGATCTATAAATGAAACTGCTTAGACAAGTATGTAAAGATCGGTTAGCTGCTGTATGTTTATTCATTATCGCAGCAATCTTTGTTGTCGGGATTTTTGCCCCTTTTTTTGCGCCGAATGACCCAAAAGAAGTCCATATGGAGCTCCGCTTTGCAGCTTCATCATCGGAATATTGGTTAGGCAACGATCATCTTGGGAGATGCATGTTATCCCGTTTAATTTATGGCATCCGCCCCAGCGTGCTTTGGGTTCTGGTTGCGCTGTCCGTATCGGTGGGAATCGGGGCGATGACAGGCTTTATTGCGGGCTACTTTAGAGGAAAAGCGGATGCCGTCTTGATGAGAGTTTGCGATGTCATGCTTTCCTTCCCGGGCTACGTGATGACGTTGGCGGTGATCGGCATTTTGGGCGTAGGTCTTGAGAATATATTGATCGCGTTTGTCTTGATGAAGTGGGCTTGGTTTGCCCGCATCATCAGAACGTCTGTCATGCAATTTGCGGACTCCGAATATGTGAAGTTCTCCAAAGCGCTCGGTGTTAGCCACATCAAAATTATGGCGAATCATATCATTCCCGTTTCGCTTCCGGACATCGCCGTCATTTCAAGCAGTTCTTTTGGCTCAATGATTTTGCAAATTTCCGGCTTTTCTTTCCTCGGTTTAGGTATTCAAGCGCCGAATGCGGAATGGGGCATGATGCTGAATGAGGCAAGAGCCGTCATGTTCTCACAGCCGAAGCTTATGCTGGCGCCCGGTATCGCGATCATCCTTGTTGTATCGGCTGTCAACTTTTTGTCCGATGCGCTCCAGGCTGCTTTAGATCCGAAACTGATGACCTCCCGGCATAAGATGCAAAAACAAAGTAATGCCGCATTTGTGAAGCTTCAGCGGAAAGAGGTGGCCTAATCATCTATGAACAGCCTGGAAGTGTCAAATTTGAAAGTATGGGATAGCCGTACCGGCAAAGTTTTGGTCTCGAACAGTTCCTTTCAAGTCAAGCAAGGAAGTTGTCTGGCCATTGTTGGAGAAAGCGGAAGCGGGAAGTCTCTAACCTGCAGAGCCATCATGAGATTGAATAAAGCAGGGCTCCGCCAATCCGGCGACATTCTGCTCGGCGGAGTTAACTTAACCAAGCTTTCCGAAAAAGAGATGAGGAAAAAAAGAGGTAAGCAGCTCTGCCTGATTGTGCAAAATGGCATGCGCGCTTTTGATCCCTCTTGCGTAGTCGGGGTTCATTTAAAAGAAACGCTTGCTTGGCACTTCGGCTGGAGCCGTGACGATATCGCAGACAGGATGAAAAAGGCGATGGAAAGCGTGATGCTGAAGGACCCGATCTCCGTCATGAATAGTTATCCGCACCAGTTGTCGGGCGGCATGCTGCAGCGGGTGATGATTGCGCTGGCCATCGTGCTGGAACCCGACGTGGTGATCGCCGATGAACCAACGACGGCGCTCGATACGATTTCACAATTCGAGGTCATTGAACAGTTTATTCAATTACGGGCAAGAATGGGCTGCTCGATGATCTTCGTATCACACGATCTGGCCGTTGTCAAACGAATCGCGGATGAGGTTCTGGTCATGAAAGACGGAGAAATCGTGGAAAGCGGGACGACCCGGGACATATTCTCCTTGGCTCGGCATGAATATACCCGCTACTTAGTATCTACGAAACTGGCGCTGAACCATCATTTCAAGAAGATCATGGGAGGCGTTAGCCTTGTTGACAATTGATCATGTTGAAAAATCATATAAAAAAGGCGGATTGTTTGCCAGAGAACGACAGCAGGTGCTCTCAAATATCAGCTTCGATTGGAAGCAAGGAGAGTGCCTCGGCATTATCGGAGAAAGCGGCAGCGGCAAATCCACATTGGGGCGATTGCTGCTAGGAATTGAAAAGCCGGATCAAGGCAGCATTTTATGGGAAGGAAAGAGAATTGACGATCGGAGAACAAGATTAGGAAACATTAGCGCTGTATTTCAGGACTATACCTCCTCCATCAATCCGTTTTATACCGTGGAACAAGCCATGATGGAGCCGCTTAAGCTGCAGAAAAAGAATCGACAGGAACAGGAAGGCAAGATTGATCAGCTATTGAATCAAGTCGGCTTAGACTCGTCCTATCGCAAAAAATACCCTCACGAGTTATCGGGTGGGGAAACACAACGAGTATGCATTGCGAGAGCCGTTTCGACGGAACCACGATGCATTCTTTTGGATGAAGCCGTCAGCTCCTTGGATGGCTCGGTTCAAATCCAGATCCTTGAATTGTTGAAAAGCCTGAGAACCCAATACAACATGGGCTATATCTTCATCACCCACGATATACAGGCTGCGGCTTATATGTGCGACAGGGTGATGATCATGAGAAGCGGCCGAATCGAGGAAATCGTCGGCATTGAACATTTGAAGGATGTTCAGTCACCGTATGCAAGGAAATTATTGCAAATGATTATTGCTTAACTATATTCCAGCAATTGTGCTATTAAGGAAATTAGAGGAAGGAGCAATTGTTTTGAAGGGAGCGTTATCTTGGCCTTTTCTGCGCTTATATGTTTTGACGCTTTTATATTTTAGCGCGAATGCGATACTGAATGTCATCATTCCTTTGAAGGGCGAATCGCTTGGGGCCACCAATACAACAATCGGTATTATTATGGGGGCGTATTTGTTTACAACGATGCTTTTTCGCCCATGGGCCGGTCTTATGATCCAAAAATATGGGCCCATTAAGGCACTTCGTACGATTCTTGCGATCAATGGACTGGCTCTCCTTCTCTACACGTTTACCGGCTTAGAGGGTTATTTCGTCGCCCGTATGCTGCAAGGGGTGTGCACAGCGTTTTTCTCGATGGCCTTGCAGCTCGGGATTATCGACGCACTGCCGGAGAAGGATCGTTCGCAAGGCATTTCGATGTATTCCCTATGCGCTTCCATGCCAGGTATCATCGGCCCTCTGCTGGCTTTAGGCATCTGGCAGGCAGGAGATATGCAAGTTTTTACGGCGGCGATGATCGCGGTTGCCATCCTTACAGGAGGCGTGGGTTATAGCGCGAAAATGGATAACAAAGTAGCCGAGCCTGCTGAGGGTAAGACGAAACAGGGAGCGGCAATGCTTAAGTCCTTCAGCCAGTTAATTAAAAACCCGCATTTATTTAAATGCAGCGTCCTGATGCTGACCGCTTCCCTTGTATTTGGAGCGGTGACAACCTTTATACCGCTATACGCTGCACAAATCCAAAGCGGCAATGCGGCCATTTATCTCATGCTTCAGGCGGGTACCGTAGTTGTGGCACGTTTTGTATTAAGAAAGAAAATTCCTTCGGACGGAAAGTGGCACTCGGCTTTTGTCATGACTAATATGCTTATTTTAGCGGTAGCCGCGCAAGCTGTAAGCTTTTCGGCTATAGGCGGAGCAGTTTTTTTCTATATCGGCGCAGGTCTGATGGGGATCGCTCAAGCACTTCTGTATCCTATGTTAACAACGTATTTGTCCTTTGTGTTGCCTCAGGAAAGCCGCAATGTGCTCATTGGCTTGTTCATTGCGATGGCTGACTTGGGTGTATCACTGGGCGGAGTTATGATGGGCCCGATCGCGGATCTTTCCTCTTATTCTACTATGTATATGATTTGCGCGATCTTAGCCGTTTCGATGATCCTTTTTGGTTATGATAGACGCCTACGGTTTGTCGGATCAAGATAAACATCCTGACTTACAACTTCAATCTAGAGCATTTCCAAAACCCACAAAAACAGGGGGTGTAGCCTTAATGAGGCTCGCCCCTCCTTTTTTTCCCGTTCCCATTCAAAGTTCCCTTAGACTAGACTCGGCTGCTGGCAGGAACCTGCTGGAAGCAGTCGATTCGCTGTCCGTTTTGAAGGAAGCTTCTACGATATAATCGATCTTCATTATTAAGCTCTGAGCTCCCTGATGTAATTCATAATGAAAAAGGCGATAAAGCCAATGAAGACCAAGAACGCCAACGCAAATAACATGATGTTTTGCTTAAAAACGAGGAAGAGACCGATAATTGAATTTACCGTTAGGAAAAACAAAGTAAAAATGAATGTATTATCATTTAAACGCGGCGAACGATGAATTTCCAGTGATGTGAATCCGAATCTCTTTTGATTAATCGTAAGGGCTATGACCAAATGAATAGCAACAAAATACCAGGATTCGACCGTATAATCATTTGCGAGCTTAGTTAAGGTTATATTAGCATCAAAATGATTGAATATGTAGGTTGTTCCAAACTCTAAAAGACCGCTAACGGTTACACCCACAGCTATCATAATCAAAGAATAGACCCATCTCAAACCTGAAAGAAGGGTAAATGCTATAATTGCTAATATAGGGGGCACGAATGTAATTAGTGCAATCAAATTTAGATATTGAATGATCACTGAAAGGCTCGAGCAGAAGATAGAAACCATCAATATTTCTTTCCAATAAGTTAAAGGCCTAAATCGAAAAATCACAATCCCGTTTATCAAAATGGCAATCCATGAAAATAATGAAACTAAAAAAGAATTGACTACATCCACTACGGCTTACCTCCAAATTCATGTACAACTAAGAAGTCTGCCTCTTATCATACAACGGAGCTTAAGCTTCGTCTACCTGCAGTCAATCTTTCCCAAGCGGTAAACTATTATTCTTCCTAATCGTACCTCACCAAAGGCTCCGCCAGCCGAACCTTATGCTTCGCATGAAACTCTTCCCTCGTACCCCAATCCAGGTAATCGTCTACATAGTGCATCAAAATCAGCTTCTCCTGAACAGCCTCAGGCAGCGTCAACAGTTCATCCAAAGACGTGTGAGACGGCAGATGGTCGTCCTGCATGTGGCATTCATGATAAATCGTCCGAACCTCGCCGGCTACGTCCAGAATGAAACGTTCCTCCAACCGCGTATCCCCGCTAAAATAAAAATGCGGCTTGCACACAATCCCATAACTCAGCATTTCAGGTACATGCAAGGTTTGAACAAGTTCAAACGTGAAGCCGGCGATCATAAACCGTTCCTCCACACACACGATGTCAAAATAATCCTCAAAAGCAAGCTTTCCCCGCGTTGTCAACTCCAGTCCATGGCGCAAGCATTGCCATAAATCGTCTTTGAGCCCGGCAGGTACAAAGAGCTTGGGCTTTGTCTTCCCTGGATATACCCGGTGAAACAGCGCCAGCTTTTGCAGGCCATTGATATGATCCTCATGCAAATGGGTTATAAAAATGTTTTCGATCTGATTCAGCTGCATCCCTAATCGATGCAATCCGAGATGATTCGATTCCGGAAAATCGATGCATAAATTCGTCTCGTCGAATTCAAATAACGCGCTATTATGGCCTTGAAGTACACTAAATCCGTCTCCGCAGCCTAAGAAGGTCACTAACATGCAACCCCTCCATTTCCATATGGGATTCTAGTCGAATATGTATTATGATGTTTGAGAGAATTCATCCTATTTTTGGGAGGACAACATGAATAAACCGCTCAAGCGAAAGCCGCAGATCCAGCTTCGTTCCTCGCTTTTTATCCTGATGATCTCGTTAATCATTGTACTACTTACCGACAGCGTATTCTACTATTATACGAAACGGATGCTAACTTCAGAGTTGGAAACGAAGCTGCAGCTGATCGCCGACAACGTCGCCATTTCCATACAGCATTCCAAAACCGGGGAGAAGTACGTGGAAAATCTGATCGGCCAAAACCTGCGCACCGCTTCCGTCGCCGCACTGTACCGGCTTGATCCGGACATTGAGAAGGTGACTAACGAAGAACTTACTACGCTCAGCAGCGAATTAATGATCGATCATATCACACTTATGAAGCGGAGCGGCGATGATATCATCGGGTACAAATCCTCGGATCCCAAAGAAATTAATATGAGCACCAAAGACTGGAGCCGGGATTGGTTCAAAGCGTTCAATCAGCTCCTGGACACGAAAACAACGAACGTCAAAAGCGGTCAAGCGCTTCCCTACTATTGGTCAGGCCCTCTTAACACCTCGTCAACGAATCCTAGTTTTGTTGATAAATGGGGCTATTATTACGATGGACGCACGAATTACATCATTGATCCTTTTGTGCATGATACCTTCTTCAGAGACTATCAGCGGGAGACCGGTGTCAATGCTGTTATTAATGAAATGATTCATGGCTATACCGATCATGGAGCCAAAGAAATAACCGTATATAACCCGCCAATCTTTCTAAAACAACAGAAACCGAATGTTATCCAAGGCTACGTGTGGTTCACAGACCGGGAAATCTTATTCGGATCTTACGAGATGAAAGACGATCGCGATCAAGAATATGTGCAGGCCGTCATGGATACCAACCAAAGAAAACAATTTCTAACCACAATTGAGGGAGAGACTTATCTGAAAATGTTTATTCCGTTACACCTGGATTTCCCGGTTGTCATCGGGCTGACGGCGGATTATGGGAAAGTCCAGCAATCGATCCGGCATCAACAAACGAACCTGCTCCTCATCATCGGGACTACGGCTGTCATCGCCTTTCTGCTTGTTATTGTCGCCATTCGTTTTGTGAACCGGAATCGTGAAGCTACTGCGGAAAGCATCCAAGAAGTATATGTCGATAACATTGGCTCATTATTCCGCTCGATGAAAGAGCAGCGGCATGACTTCAATAATCATGTGGCTACGATTCATTCCCTTGTACATCTCAAGGAATATGAAGAACTCGACCGGTATACCGGCGAACTGATCGGCGAAACGAATGCGCTCAACGATATTATTCAAATCGATGTGCCTTCTTTGAGCGCCATTGTTCAAGCAAAGGTCATTCAAGCTATCGAGCGAAAAATCGATTTCCACCATGATGTCGTGAATTTAAGCCGAATCAATCTGAGTGCCATTAAAGCGACAGATCTGGTCAAAATGCTCAGCAACTTGATCGACAATGCGTTCGATGCCGCGATACACTCCGCCAAAGATACAGATAAAAATGTGAATTTGCTCGGACGGGTAGAGAATCAGCTTCTCATATTCGAGGTTATCAATCACGGAGATCCGATTCCTAGCGACATCATCACCGAATTGTACGAGCCAGGCTTTTCAACTAAAAAAGGTACAGGCGCCCACGCCGGTTTGGGTCTTAGCATTGTCAAAAAGCTCGTCGCCAAATATAACGGAACGATCGATGTAAGAAGCAATGAAAATGAAACCCGATTTGCGATTTCCATTCCGGTGTAAATGATTTTTCACGAACATTAAATCATTGACATCCTATAATGTTCGTATTATGATAATCAAGGCAATAACAAACAGCCACAAACATTCGAAACGTTCGTATATCCTTGAGAATTGGCTTGAGGGTTTCTAGAGGGAGCCTTAACTTCCTAGCTACGACGGGTACTGCTTCCGCATACCTGTGTGGCTGGGATTTTTTACGTCCAAAAATCGGATTTCACACCCTGAAGCGGTGTTCGAAAAGGAGAGCGAAATCGAAATGAACGCTTATGATTTCATCGTAGTCGGAGCAGGACCTGCCGGGATATTCGCCTGTTATGAAATGACGCTACGTTATCCGGCTGCCCGAATTTTGCTGGTCGACAAAGGGCACGATATTTACCATCGCAGCTGCCCGATTTTGGAAAATAAAATTAAGCTGTGTCCTCCTCCCGCCGGAAAAAAGGATTTCTCCGGTTGCCTTCCCGCTTGTTCCATTACGGCCGGCTTCGGCGGCGCAGGCGCATATAGCGACGGTAAATTCAATATCACTACCGAATTCGGCGGTTGGATGACGGACTATTTGGCTCCGTCCAAAGTGATGGAATTGATTCGTTATGTAGATGATATCAATCTTCTTCATGGCGCAACGCTAAACATTACGGACCCAACAACAGAAGCGGTTAAACAGATCGAACAACGCTCTTATGCCGCGGGGTTAAAGCTGCTTCGCGCACAAGTTCGACATCTGGGAACCGAGCAAAACTTGATGATTTTGAAGTCCATTTACGAATATTTGAAAACCCGCATCGATATGCAATTCAAAGCTGAAGTTGATGATATTATGACCATAAAAAACGAAGATAAACATGTGATTGGGGGCATTCGTCTAAAAGACGGCACGGAGATCCGCAGCGATTATGTCATGCTGGCTCCAGGCCGGGACGGTTCCGCTTGGCTGACGCAAGTGCTTAAGAAGCGCCGCCTCAAAATGTACAACAACCAGGTCGATGTTGGCGTTCGCGTAGAAACCTCGGATGTCGTTATGCGCGAAATTAACGAGCATCTCTACGAGGGTAAATTCATCTACAACACGTCCGTCGGTACGCGGGTACGCACCTTCTGCAGCAACCCGTCCGGGCACGTAGTCGTCGAAAATCACAGCGGCGTCATGGCCGCTAACGGCCATTCCTACAAGGACCCTGCACTCGGGTCCACTAATACGAACTTTGCGCTGCTTGTCTCGCACAAATTCACCGAGCCGTTCGATAAACCGAACGAATATGCTCGTGAAATTTGTAAACACGCGAACGATTTATCCAGCGGCGGCGTCATCGTTCAGAAATTCGGCGACATTATGCGTGGACGCCGCTCTACGACCGAGCGCATCCGCGAGGGCTTCCTGGAACCGACCTTGCAGGAAGCAGTACCGGGAGACCTCGGCCTCGTGCTCCCGTATAACACGATGAAGAGCTTGATCGAGATGATCCAGGCTCTCGAGAAAGTCACGCCCGGCATCGCGGCAGAGCACACGCTATTCTACGGGGTAGAAGCGAAGTTCTACTCCGCGCGCCCGAAGCTAAGCGAAAGCTTCGAGACTGAAATCAAGGGCTTATTCTGCGGCGGAGACGGTGCTGGTATTACGCGCGGCTTGGCCCAAGCAGGGGCCGCGGGCGTCTGGATCGCGCAAAATGTTTTTGAGCGCATGAACAAATAACTACCAACTAATTTCCATATGGAAAAAATTTAGTACAAACAGTTTATGAAACACAGCCCGCTTTTCTAGTTCAGCACTTGCTGTCTAGAGAAGCGGCTTTTTATTTTCCGGGGAGTGTAAATAGATCTTCGGCTTGCAATCGAGATCGATGGTTACAGACGGGAGGATCAGGTGGAATCGAGTCTCTAGCGATGTTTTTCATTCTTGTGGACGAGATAAGGTCGGATGGTGGCACACCGCTTTTCCCCGCCATCGCTGCGTTTTCGACCCAGTAAGGTCCTTTCGGGTCCTTTTTGTGACCTTTCAGCGCTAGGTGATCCCTGCCTTCAAGCTGTGGCGCCCAAAAAGGGCGCTACAGCTCGCTTTCCACCACTCGCGGCTCGACTTTGCCACCTGTAAGGTCCTTTCGGGTCCTTTCACGTGCTCGGCGAGCGCTAGCTCCTCCCAAGCGGCGCAAGCTCTATTTTCCCAACCAAAAACCCTTTCCCTTATCAATTAATTATGGTAAAATGAAAGCGTTCTCAAATTGTAAGCGTTAACATTTTATCGAGGGGGAAGAACACATGAATGTAGCGCTCGATGTTACGAACACCTATGAAGAATTTGTACTCCAGAAGGATATTATGTATTTCCGGGTCGGAGATCATGGACTTGTTAGCTTCCATGGGAAAAACTATCACATCAAGAAACGGTTGTCGACGGAGCAAATCGCTGAAATTACGTCGGATGCCTCTTTTTTTAAGGCCAACACAGACTGCTACGTGAATACGAAAAAAATACTTCAGATTCAAGACGGGAAAGTGTTCTTTGAACTTAAAGGCGCTGATTCCAAATTCACGACCATTACGAAGCTTCGTCAGCACCGTCTGAAAGAAATTTGGCAGCAGAACAGGTCTCATCAAAGTGAAGAAATCGTTTGAAGCTGGAATCCCGTTTATACAAAAAAGGAGCCAACGACTTAGGTTGCAAGCTCCTTTTTCATTTTTGCCTATGATATTTTAGCGAGTGTCTCTTGCTGATGTTCGCGAATCAGGAACCGGATGTAATCGACGGTTGTGTCTTTGACCTTTTTGGCTTCCTCCAAGGTAGCAAAGCTGTACTCGGCATGGTCCGTGCCTTCGTATTTCTTCAGCTCTTCATAGTTCATTCCAAGCGTGGAAAAATTATATACGAGCTCGTACGGCGTCTTAGCATCTACATTTTTCACGAAAATGTCCTTGGTAAAGAAAGAGCCCTGCTTCTCGACTTTAAAAATAACGCGAAACGGCTTGTCTTTATCCGACACGAAACATTTGATGACCACATCGATTTCCATCGTTTTGTAATCCGCTGACTTCGTAGGCGCTGGCGCTGGCGTATGCAGCCATTTCTTTAAAAGCCCTAGCATCGTCTGCTCCCCCATTTCCGACATGAATCTACATTATATTGTAGTGTATACGTCGAAACTTGACAACCCAGAAAATGGATATTTCTCGAAAAATGAGTCTAAACTCCTGCATGCTATTTCTCTACGAATGGAAACAGCAGCTTCTGATTCTCGCTCGTGTACATATTCTCTTTGGTAATAACCTCCGAACCCGTATCCATAATAGCTTTGACAGCCTCGCCATTGTAGACTTGAAGGGCCGTTTTGACCGCCAAATATCCCATGTTGAAAGGTTTTTGGACAACGGTCGCCTGCAAGATATCCTCTTCAAGGAATGCTATTTCATTCATCGAGCTGTCAAATCCGACGAGCTTGATGTTTCTTTCAAGATCCATTTCCTTGAGCGCTCTCGCCGCCCCGACGGTAGAGACCTCATTCAGTCCGAAAATGCCGCGAATATCCGAACGTTCGGCAAGCAGCTTCTTCGTCTGTTCGTAAGCTTTCTCTTCAGATCCGTTGCTATATAACGTATCTAAGACATGAATGGAAGGATCATTCTTTAAGCTGTCCCGCACCCCGTTCTCCCTATCCAGTTGGGTCGTAGACGTTTTGACGAAGCTGACGATCGCAAATGTTGCAGGACCCTGCACATAGCGTTTCATTGTTTCCACCGCTTTACGCCCCGCCGCATAGCTGTCTGTCGCGATGAAGCTGGATGAAACTCCGCCTTTCAGACCGGAATCCACGGTTATGAGCTTAATGCCGGAGCTGATAACCTTCTGGGCAACGGGTACTAGCCGATTATGATCCGTAGCAGCCAAAATGATCGCTCTCGGCTTCATGGCGATCGCCTCTTCTACCAGTTTGATCTGCTCGTCAATGTCAGATTCGGAGGGGGGCCCTATCACTTTAACCTCGGTATTGTATTCTTTGGCTGCCGCGAAGACCCCTTGGTTCAAGACCTGCCAGAACTCCACTCGATTGTCTATCGTTTTGGGAATTAAAATAAGCGGTCTGTTCTTAGCCTCCATGCCATTGGACACGACGAGATACGCAATCAGCATGACCGCTATAAGGACGATCACAACGACGATAGAGCCTGCTTTTATTTTCAACCTCACACCTCATTTCGACTTATCTTCCAGAGGCAATTCAGGTATGCGCACCGTCACCGTCGTTCCCTCTTCCAGCTCGCTCTCAAACTGTAGACCATACAAATCGCCGAAATAGAGCTGAATTCGATGATTTACGTTAAGCAAGCCGAAGCCTTTGCCTGGCTCTGCTTGACGCGTTTTATGCATCAAGTTCTTTAACTGCTCCTCACTCATGCCGACACCGTTATCCATAACCTTAAGTTCGATAAGCCCTTCTATTTTGCAGCCTGTAATACGAATATGTCCACATTCCGGGAGATGTTTCACGCCATGATAGATGGCGTTCTCAACTAATGGCTGCAAAATAATTTTTAAAATACTGCAGGAAAGTATGTCAGGTTCCACCTCAATGGTGTACGTGAATTTATTCCGGTAACGGATGTTCTGGATTGTCAAATAATTCTGAATATGCTCCAATTCCACAGCGATGGGAATGAGTTCTTCACCTTTGCTTATGCTGGAGCGAAGCAGCTTGGATAATGCGGAAGTCATGGTAACGACCTCTTCCACTTTGCCCATTTCGGCCATCCATATGATGGAATCCAGCGTATTATACAGAAAATGCGGCTGTATTTGCGCCTGCAGCGCCTTCAGCTCACTGATCCGTTTCACTTCTTGATCCTGTACCGTCTGATTCATCAGTTCTCTGATTTTGCTGATCATGAGATTAAACGTTCTGGATAGTTTACTGATCTCATTCGTACCTTCCACATCGACGCGAATATCAAAGTTGCCTTTTTCCACCTGCTTCATGTGTACTTCCAGCTGTTTAATCGGTTTTGTGAGCGTAATGGACAAAAGAATCGAAATCGCCAAGGCAATGATTAGCGAGATCCCGCCCCACATCGCAGAAGTGAGCTGCATCTCCTTCTTATTTCCGCTAAGATCCTCCGGGTGAGTCACCCCTACAATTTTCCATCCAAAGTTCGTCGTTCGAACGGTGTAAATTTTACTTTGCTCCGCTTCTTGCGTTTGAAACGTACTGTCGCTAACCTGCAGCAGGGTGCGGATATCTTCCGATTTCAATCCCGTGTAAATGAGCTGCTGTTGAGGATGATAGATGAGATCGCCGGTCGGGTCCAGAATGAATACATAGCCCCTTTGTCCGAGCCTAATCTGGTTGCATAGATCGTTAATGACATTGTAATTCAGATCGACAAGCAGGACGCCGCTTGCCGACCATGGCGATGTTCTTGGCATTTGCTTGCTGAGCGATACGACCCATTTGTACTCATTATCATACAGATGCTGCACATGCGAGGATGAAATGACTACGTCGCCCTTGCTTTCGCCCGCTTTGGCGTACCATTCTTGCATAATGAGCTCGGAATATGGCTTAAAGCGCCCGTTGCTGCGATCCGATACCAAGGCGCCGTTGGAGCCTGCGAATAGAATGGATGCGATGTCATTTCGGGAAGCGACAATCGAACGGAAATAGCTGCTGATCTGGTTCGAGAGCTGCTCACCTTCAAACCCATTCGGGTTTTTCAGTTCCAAATAACGCTTCAAATCGGCATTGCTCAGTGAAAGGGTGGAGATGCTCTCCATATTGCCGATATAGGTTTGAATGTTTTGATTCACCTGCTCGATCAGCTGCTTCGTATATTCCAGGGACGTGTCCGTGACAGCCACAGTCGAAAGGCGGTATGCGCTGTAGCTTAAGATAACGGTTGTGCAAAGAATTAGACAAGAGAAAGCGAGCGCGATTTTGGTATGAATGCTTTTGAATTGGAAGGGGGACCGCCAAATTCTCATAGGCTCGGCTGACCTTTCTGCGCTGCTCGATATTCTTTGGGAGTCATACCGGTGTTTCTTTTGAAAATAACGCTGAAATACTGGGGATCGTTGTAGCCCACCATGGCAGCGAGTTCATAGGTTTTCAGCTGTGAATGCGCAAGCAGTTCTTTCGCCTTATTTAAGCGGTACCGGGTTACATACTCAACGAACGTCTCACCTGTATATGGTTTGAAAAGGGCGCTGAAGTAACTCATGCTCATATAAATATGATTGCAAACTCGTTGGAGCGACAGCTGTTCGTCCGCATAATGCTCATGGATGAAGGCAATAGCGGCTTCCATTTGCGCTTGGGAGACGTTCGTCCTCTTCTCGGCAAGCAAGTCGACCAGTTCCAGACAAACATCCTCCAACCAGCTTCTGACATCGTCTAATGTTTTTCTTGCATATATTTGCATGAATGAGTGGTCGCCAAGTACTGCTGCTTCCTCAGATCCGGTCTCGAACAATAAATTCATTAAAGCGACTAGCAGCTTATGCAGCTTGCCGTAACATTTGTCCATCGGACAAGCGGCTTTCTTCATTTCTTCAATCCAATCCTGCAGCGTAGCGGAGACGGCAGCTTTCTCGCCTGTTTTGATAGCGGAGAGGAGCTTCTTCTCCATGTGGACATAGCTAGGGTTGTCGAGACTGCGTCCGAACTCCATGTCTCCGATCGCAATGATCCGATTCTTCCCGAGCAAAAAGCGGTAGTCCAGTGCTGACAGCGCTTCCAGGAACGCTTTGGGCAAATCCTGCAATTCATTGTAAATACGTCCGATGCCGATCGTTACGGTCATGTTCAAATATTTCTCAATGCTGTACCTCGCATGCTCCGCAAGGGTTTGGCATGTCATTTCAATATGGTTCCGTTCGCCGGAGAGCAGAGCGACGAGCTTATCGTCACGGGTTCGAAATACAATCCCGCCATGCTCCTTTTGAGCAATCTCATGTAAAATATTATGGGCGGCAAACCGCAGCAGCTCCTCCTCCGCGGCTTGATCACTATAGAATTTCCGGTGAAACTCGTCGATATCGAGTGTAAACACCGTATAGCTTGGACCGCTGATCGTGAGGTCAAACATCTGGCATTTGCGCTCGATCTCTTCGCTCTTCATGCAGGACGTCACCAACCGCTCCAGAAATCGTTCACGAAGCAAAGGCAAGCTCTCGTGAAACTGACGGCGGAGGAAGGTAACGTCTTCCTTTTGCTTACGCTCCTCATCCAGTTCAAGCTTTAATTTCTGCAGGAATTCCGTGAACTCTGCCGCGTTAATCGGCTTCAGCAGGTAGTCCTTAACCTTGAGCTTGATCGCTTGCTTCGCGTATTCGAAATCCTCGTAACCGGTTACAATAATGACTTTGACATCCCGATACTTGGCTGCAATCAGCTCCGTGAGTTCAAGCCCGTCCATAAATGGCATGCAAATATCAGTAATGACCGCATCGGGCTGCAGCTCATCCATCGCTTCATAGGCGTCTCTGCCATTATCGAAGTCCCCGACCAGTTGAAAGCCGCAAGCCTCCCAACTCGTCTTCCGCTTGATGCCTTCTCTGACTTCGTCTTCGTCGTCAATCATAATGATTTTATACATATTGGATTCACCTCAGCGAAATCAAGTATAACCAATTGCCGCACTATGTGTATTGTACACAGCGCTTCAAGCCAACGGCAATAGTAGCTTTCAGGAAGCTTTGAGGCTTATACCATCTTCGATAAATGCATATGTGCTTATTCTATCTGCAATCGGGACAAAAAAAGTGGAAAAATCTCTGGAGAAACGTTGAAAATCTTCTGATTCCACGGGAGATGGGAAAGGCGGCATGATGATGGTACTCCACAAAGGCTCTCTGCTTTGCTGCGACACTAACGGGTGATCTTCAGACAAACAAAGATCAACTGAGGACAACTCGATATGTGATTCCGAAAATAAATGACAACCTATAATCCTATATGAATTCAGCTTGACTCGTCACGCGCCCGCCATACAGCGCCGAAACATTGCTAGAAGGGTGGTGCTAGCCTTTTCAAATTGCCTTAAGATATCGTTCATCCCTGTTCAGTCACACTCGCTCTACCGCTCGCAGCCCTCTTATACTTCCAGATAATAAGCAGGCAAAGAATGGCCGTCAATATGCCGCAGCTCACAAACGCTCCGTTCGCACCGAACCGGTCTGCGACATAACCGGCAAACAGATTACCTATCGGCGTCGACCCGGCAAATACGAGCGAATACACGCTCATCACCCGCGCTCTGTACTCTTCCTTGGCGTTCATCTGGAGATTCGAATTGCTGTTGGTTGCGAACACGATGTTAAAAAAACCGGTAATCGCCAGTAGCAAGCCGCACAACCAAACTGAACTGCTCAGACCATTGAAAATAAGACAAACGGCAACGAGCAAGCTGGCTATGATACTAATCTTGATCCGCGGCCCTTGTTTACTTCGGAAAGACATCGTTAGCGCGCCCGCAAAGGAGCCGATGCCTAGGCAGGACATGAGAGTCCCGTAGGTCGTCTCCCCCATGTGCAGCGCATTTTTGGTAAATACCGGAATGAGGACATTAAAGTTAAAAGCCAGCGTCCCGATGACGGTCACGAGCAATACGGTTTGGGCCAGCAGCGGATCTCGCGCAATGTAGAGAATGCCATCTTTGATTTCCTTCATAACGCCTTCGCTGGAGCGCTGCTTGCGCACATAAGGCGCCGCCTTGATATGCAGCAAGCCATAAATAACTGCGATAAAACTGATACCGTTAAGCAGAAAACACCAGCCGGCGCCGAGCATCGCCATCATCACCGCACCGATTGAGGGACCAACGATACGCGCCATATTAAACGTAGTCGAATTCAAGGCGATGGCATTCATCAAGTCCTCTTTGCCAACAATCTCGATATTAAAAGCCTGCCGCGTCGGCAAATCGAGCGTATTGTTAAGGCCGAGCAGCAGCGCAAGAATCAAGATGTAACTATATTTTACCGTATCCGTGAGGACTAGTGCTGCCAGGGTAAAAGCGAGAATCATCGCAACCGTTTGGGTAACGAGCAAAATATTTTTCTTCGGGAACTTATCGACGATGATGCCTGCGAACAAGGAAAAACAAAGTATCGGCAGAAACTGAAAAGCACCGACAAGACCGAGCTTGAAGGGCGACCCGGTAATCTGGAGCACAAGCCAGGATTGCCCGATATTTTGCATCCAGGTACCGATAAGCGAAACGCACTGCCCCAGCCATAAATAGCGATAATTGCGATGCGTTAATGCATGAAAATGCCGATCGATAAACGCCGCCCCAGCATAACGCATGTTCATAGGTCCACCTGCTCTTCTGCGAATCGTGCCGCATTGTTCCCCATCTTTTCCAGGATGGAATGGGCTAGTTGCTTTTCTTCATCCGTTAACCCGTACGTCAACCGTTCCCGCCAATCCGTCAATACCTTGCGCACATCCTCCTTAATGAGAAGCGCCTTCTCGGTGAGGTGCACTTCGTTACACCGTTTATCTTTTGCACTCACGCTTCGCGTGATGTAGCCTTGTGCTTCCAGCTTCTTAAGCGCTTTTGCCGTTGTTCCTTTATCGATTTTCAAATGATCGGCTAGCTCTTCCTGCGTGAGACCGTCTTCCTTATAGAGTGCGTTCAGGAAAATGTGCTGGCCTCTGCCGATATCATAATGTTTTAAGTGTTCGCCGATGTACATTTGGCCGTAACGGTAGAGCAAAGATACCCAACGTGGTATCGAATTCTTGGCATCAATCATGAGCAGCAACCCCCTTCTTCTAGCTTGGAAAAATAATTAGTTGCATTTGCTACTATTTCATCATACGCCCGTTCAGTTGCAAGTGCAACTATATTTTGGCATTAAAAAAACTGTCTCCAACACAAGCCAATTGTAGAAAGGTTGAATGGATGGGGAGATTGGGTATTGGGGTATTGGGGTATTGGGGTATTGGGGTATTGGGTGTTTGGTAGATTGACGAA
Organism: Paenibacillus sedimenti; assembly: GCF_014534655.1. Lineage (GTDB taxonomy): Bacteria > Bacillota > Bacilli > Paenibacillales > NBRC-103111 > Paenibacillus_E > Paenibacillus_E sedimenti. Next base: position 310,702 of record NZ_JACVVD010000005.1, on the reverse strand, counting down.
GGATTAAGAGTGGAATAAGATCATTAAGAGTTTATGTACGCACGTTCACTTTGACCTTAGGAGGGAAAATATGAAATACAGACCGCTTGGCAGCACCAGATTACAGGTAAGTGAAATTAGCTTTGGCACATGGGCCATAGGGGGATCATGGGGAAACGTGAATAACGCTGATTCTCTCCAAGCGCTTCATCGCGCTATGGATGAAGGCGTTAACTTCTTTGATACCGCTGATGTTTACGGCAATGGGCACAGCGAGGAATTGCTGGCGAAAGCAACTGCCGGGCGCGAAGACAAGATTCATATCGCGACCAAATTTTGCCGCAGCGCGGATATTCATAACCCTGCGACATATTCGGAGCAGGCCGTTCGCGCCTTCTGCGAAGGGAGCCTGAAACGGCTGCAGCGCGAAGCCATCGATCTGTATCAAATTCACTGCCCGCCGCTGGAGATTTTGAAGCAGGGGGATGTTTTTGAAGTGCTCGACAAGCTGCAGGCCGAGGGTAAAATCCGCCACTATGGCGTAAGCGTGGAAACCGTGGAGGAAGGATTATTTTGTTTGGAGCAGCCGAACGTGCGGGCGCTGCAAATGATCTTGAATCTGTTCCGGCAAAAGCCGCTCGAAGAGCTGCTGCCAGCCGCACACGCCAAAGGCGTCGGCATTCTGGCGCGACTGCCGCTGGCGAGCGGATTGCTCACCGGCAAGTTCAAGGAGCAGACGCAGTTTGAAGCGGACGACCATCGACGCTTCAACGAAAACGGCGAACACTTCAACGTTGGCGAAACGTTCGCCGGCCTTGGCTTCGCCAAAGGCCTCGAACTGAGCCGCCAGCTGGCGTGGATCGCCGAAGGCCGCGAAAGCATGACGCGCGCTGCGCTGCGCTGGCTGCTCGATCAAGAAGCCGTGAGCTGCGTCATCCCCGGCTTCAAGAACACCGCGCAGGTGTTGGATAACCTGCAGGCGGCGAATATCGCTTCCTTCAGCGAAGATGAGCTCCAAGTGTTGCAAACGTGGTACCAACGCGAGGTGCATGCACATATCCGCGGCGCTTACTGAGTGTTGGGGATAGTGAGTTGAGTAGCGAAGACCAGCGCTAGCCCCCGCACGCAAGAGCTACAGCACGAAAACCGCATACTTATGCACATTTTCCGACTCTAGGCTGCTTAAGGCAGCGGCCACTTTAACGCTGAAAATCGTCGTTAACAGGGACAGCGAGCGATACGCACTTCAACACATCGCACACCAAAAAACCGTGCGCCCAGAGCGCTTATGCTGCTCTGAGAACACGGTCTTTTTCTCTGGCTGCGCCTACAGAAACTGAATGCAAACCGGCATCGATACCGCTGCCGTTTGCTCCGTCGCTTCCAGCTTCCCGGTTTCCGCATCCACGCGGAAAACCGTGATGCTGTTCGACGCCTGATTCGCCGCTAGCAGGTAGTCCCCCTGCGGCGACAAAGCAAAATTGCGCGGCGTCCGCCCGAGCGTCGCCTGCAGCTGAACCAAGGACAGCGTGCCGCGCTGTCTGTCCGCGGCATAAACCGCGATGCTGTCGTGCCCGCGGTTCGATACATACACATAGCGGCCATCCCTCGAGAGATGGATGTCCGCGCAAGTGTTTTCGCCGCTGTAGCCTTCCGGCAGCGTCGAAATGCGCTGGAACGCGGTCAATTCTCCCGCGTCCGCATCAACCTGCATCGCTGTCACGGTGCAGTCCAGCTCGCCTACCGCGTACAAGAACCGGTTGTCCGCGCTATAAACAAAATGCCGCGGGCCTGCGCCCGGCGTTAGCACCGCTTCTCCGTGCGGCACGAGATCGCCGCTCTCCGCGATCGCGTAAATGACCAGCCGATCGATTCCCAGATCGGCGGAAACCGCAAACCGATTGTCCGGCGACGGAACAATCGAATGTGCATGCGGGGCCTCTTGGCGCTCCGCATGCGGTCCTAATGCACCTTCGTGCTGCAGCAATTGCGAGTGCTCGCCGAGCTTTCCGTCAGCTTCTATCGGGAACACCGTGACGCTGCCGCTTGTATAATTCGCCACATACGCGCGACGACTTCTCCCCTCCAAGCTGACGTAGCATGGCGCTGAGCCATGCGTCGGCTGCCGGTTCAGCTTCTTGAGCCTCCCTGTGCCCTCTTCAATATCGTACGCCGCAGCCGAGCCTCCGGCTAAACCGTTATATTCCTCTGTTTCGCTGACCGCGTACAGCTTGGTTCGAGCTTGATTGATCGTCAGGAAGGAAGCGTTAGGAAGATCCGTATACGCTTCCACCAGCTTGATCTCCCCATATTGCCGATCAAAAGCATACAATCCGATTCCTTGTTGATTATGTGTATCCGTATACGACCCTACGTACATATACATCATATTTTGATCCGTTGTCATTGATTCTCTCAACCTCCATTAGACACTTTCATACTTCTCTTAGACGATTGTACCCCTGTCCTTCGTTTATTAATCAACCCGGTAACAAGCATCGCAAGGACGGCCCCATACAGTGCAAGCTCCATATCATGCTGGGCATCCCAAGGATCCCCTTGCGTCCCTAGAAACAACGTTCCGATTTCGGGAGCGACAATCATCGCCACCCACATTTCAATCAGCTCATAGAAGGCGCCTAAAGCTAGAACGATCGTACACGTCATGACATACAACCATCTGCTCCTGAGCCGTGTCCACGCACCCATCGCTTCATGGATCGGATAAGCCAGCAGCAAGCCAAAGTTGAAATGCACCAACCGATCGTAATGATCCCGCTCAGCATGCAACAGCTGTTTGAGTAAGACATCCACCATATTTTCGTTATAAGAATAATGAGCACCCCAGGTATGCAGGGCAAGAAATAACGCGATAAGCGTATAAGACAAATTTGTAAAAGCAAATCGGGAATAAGTGCCGACTAACCCAACCAATGTGGCCCAAATCAACAGATTTTCAAGAAACCAGTCGAATCTGCTGTAGGGCGAGACCGCCAGCCAATTCCAAAAGCCTACATACAAAACAATGATGACTTGCAGCGGCCAATTATCTCTGAACGGGATCCCGTTATTCAGCCACAAACTTCGTTTGTCTGTCATGTACATCACCTCTAGCCCCCTTGTTTTCTTTACAAGGATAGGTTAACGCGAGGAGCCATTTTCCAGAAGTACTAACTTTTCGTAGTACTAAACAAATCGTATTTCACTTCCGAGAAATTATGAAGCATCCGCTCCTCCGCTGCCGTCTGGCCGGTTCTCCTATCAATCACCTTGCGCCAGATCTCATTTTCGCGATAATAACGGCCTTCTTTTTCGAGAAAACGATGATTTCTTTCTTCAATATGGTAGGCATGCGGCAGCAGCTCGTCACAGTGAACGGAACCCTTTAGGTGCTCATCCGTCAGCCACAAACGAAATTGAAATAGATGCTTCGTCGGATTATAAATCCGCAAATCGATGTAATTGTAAAAGACGCTCGCTCCACTCCCGAAAGGCAGCACCCGATGATCGTCCGGGAACGGATCGAAGCTGTGGTGATGACGTTCAACGACCTGCAGCGGCGTATGCAAAACCATCCAGAAAAGTAAGTTCCCTAGCTGGCAAATGCCCCCGCCAACACCGCTCGTCACGCCCCCTTGTGATAATAGCATGCCAGGGATATAGCCTTTCGCTGCCGTCGTTTTTCCAACTAACCTCCAAAACGAAAACGTTTCGCCGGGCCTGATTATAATACCGTCCATCTGACCCACGCTAATGCGCAAGTTCGTAATTTTATTTTCCTGCAGAATGGGGTCTGTTGACCCAAGTTTTCTTCTTAAAAGGGACTGATGCTTCTTACACATATAAGGAAGTGAAATGTCCGTCCGGAGGCGTGCAAACCGGATGCCCGGGCTAAGATTAACCACATGCCGCTGAAGTCTCAACTGAGCAATACGCAGTCGGTAAAGCGAGGGATATAATTTTAATATTTTTTGCTTCAACACGCACATCTCCCTTTGTATCCTTGTTTCGCGGGTTGTGGGGCAATTGTACATCGATTATAATAAAGCCGAGATGTTAAGCACCTGATCAAAGAGGCCGAAAACCGGATGTGCCAAGACGATAAACAAACTTGTTATGACTTTGACCTGCAGATAGACAATTCGAAGAAAAACCGTGCCGTTTAGTGAGCTGTCCCTCTAAACAGCACGGTTTCTTTGTTATTCCCTAAAAAACGCCAAGGTAGCGTCGAACGCCGCTTCCAAATTAGGCGTTGTACCAGCGAAAGGGTGCACTGCGCCGAAGGTATGATTCCCGCCTTCAATTGTAATGACCTTGTGCTGAGGAGCCGCTTCGCGCAGCTTGGCGAAGCCCTCTTTCAGCCTCGGCGAATCCTGATCTCCTTGCACCAAAAGCACGGGTATCGCCAGCGTTGATAATCGCCGCACGATATCCAAACGCTCGCCGTTTTGCTGCAAGTCTTCATAGAACGTCGCATGAAGCGGCATCAATTGCCCGGTTCGCGCGTTCAGAATGTACGCAACGCCTTGCTCAATGATCTGAGCTTTGAACGCCGCATCGAACAAATCCGGATTAGCGATGCCGTTCCAGGCCGCGATCGACCGAATTGGCGGGTGTTCACTTGCGAAAATGACACAGCCACCTCCCCCACGGCTGTGCCCCAGCAGATGAATGCGCTCCATATCTGCATATTCCGCATGCGGAAGTTTCTTAGCAAGCACAGCCAGATAAATCAGCTCCAAATCCTCTTGCTCACGGGAATATGTATTAACCGCAAACTTGTGCAGCTCATCAAAATCCGTTTCATTCACGCCGTTGCACGAGAAGTTAAACGTAACTACATAAAAGCCTTCTTCCGCGAACCGGGAAGCCACGTACGGAAAGAGTCCCCAATCTTTAAACCCTTTGAAACCATGACAGATAATGATAACCGGAGCCGGTTTCGCCGCTTCCTTCGTCTGAAAGCGAACTTCCCCGCGAATATAGAGCGGTTCGCCGGTTTCCAAATGCCCTGCCTGCAGAATAAAAGGCTCTTTGGCGACCGTTGTTGATGGCTGACTCATCCTTCATCATTCCTCCATCCATAATGTCTAGCATATCAATTGGAAACAAATGTATTGTAATAGCTCTCGTAAGCCATCCATGCGGCTGGTCTGTTCATTTAAGGGCGCAGCTCATACAAAGAGAGCGTTAACTCAGTGCCATGGTATGCAGTCTCGATCGTAGTTCTATAAGAGACCATCTCTGATAAAGTAGCGAGTATGTAAGCTTGACTACCCTCTTGTTTTATTACTTTTTCCAAGGATCCATACTCAAAATTGCCCCATGAGGAAGCATCAGCAGCTGCATGCGGGTCGATCCAATAAGGAGTTTCAAGCCCGTGGAACCAGGCCGTTTTCATGACATGCTCAGCAAAAGAGCCTGAGCCATAGATGTTTACCGACCGGACGCCATCCTTTTTGAGGCGGCGAATCGCTTCAAACAGCATGGACCCGCTGCCGAAACCGTCACGCTGGCGTAAATAATATTTATATAAATAATACGGCATTTGACGCGTAACCATGCCTTGCGGCCAGTTGGCGTTCAGAATCTCCGGCCCGTAGTTGCATATATCGATGAACGCATCTCCGCCTTGCGCGAACCATGCGTCGTCCACCTGCTCGCAGATTGGCGTAATATATACCGTGCAAAAATTATCCTGATGCGTCAAATCGCCAAGCATCTTGGCTTCTTCCGGCATCGGCATATCAATGACCCGATGAAGCGGCTTGCTCCAATCCGCGATCTCATCGGATGCACGCTTCAATATATCCCGCTTTACCGACAGCAAGTACGCGTAATACTTCTGGAAGGTCAGAACACCTTCCTGGCTTGCTTTTTTGAATGCAAATTCCTCTTCTGCATGCATGAGCCCAGCCATTATCGGCAGCACCCGCCCTGTCTCATCTTGCTCAAAACGCAGCGTAGAACCGAATTCTCCCATCATCAGCTCCTCCACGAAAGCAGGACTTCTGGCAATTCGGCGGCCCAGTTCACTACCCTCTCCCCCTGATCTAAGCAAACAGCGGATGTCCATCCCGTTTAAGCGCAGCTCATTCAGTCTATCACTGCCAACTGCGAGCAGATGTATCATCTGGGGCGTGTACCCTGCCAAACTGACGATCGTTTCCAAGGCAAGTTGGATGGTGCCATTGAACCCGATATCGACGGTAATCAGCTTTTCCGGCGAGCTGAACTCCTGCTTCAAGTAAGCGATAAAAAGCTGTCTGTTCCTCTCAATAGCTTCCAGCACCTTATCCCGAACGTTGTCTTCCAAAAGATACGCTCGCAGACTCGATGCAAGGGAGCCTTCGACTTTTTTATCCAAATCAGCTGCAAAAAGCCCCGCTTCCTCAGAGATGTCGAGAAGCTCGAAAATCTCTCCAACCTTTACCCCCCGTATACCTAATAGCTTATCCAGATCTGCCCGGCCAAAAGTTTGAAGGCCTGCCAGGTAAGTCCCCTGTCGGGATACATAGATCGGCTTCACTTGCAGCTCCACGCCTCGCATGCGGGCCGTCGCTTCAAGCATCGGGGCAAGCAAATAAGCTTCCCTCATCAAAGGATGCACCTCGCGCGCACCCGCTTCCACACACGCATCGACAACCCATTCGCATAGCGACTGCAGATAAGGTCCGAGCACGCTGGCTCCAAAACGGTAAAACTGCTTTTCCCGTTCGCCCATTCCCGTAATCGAATCCGAAGCTTCAGCCAGTTTCCGTAACGACTTCCATGCCGGCAGAACATCGCCGTGCCGTACGTATTCCCAATGATAGCGGCTCTCGAAATGTTCCGGAATCACGTTGTAATGAATTGACCGTATCCCTTCTCTGGCTGCACCATCTATATCAGCTGCCATATTGTCGCCAATGTGGAGGATGGCGCCAGCCGCAATATCGGGATACAACTCTTTCAATCGCGCAAACAGCCGCCCCGAAGACTTGCCGTCATGCTCTTCCGATGAGACAAGCAGCGTGTCGATGCACGCCAAATCAAGTCCGGCGGCCTGAAGCACGAAGCGAAGCTGCCCGGAAGATAAATACATATCCGATAACAGCGCGATCGGGATTTGCCTCTCTCGGCATGCATATAGCAGGGATGCAACGTGAGGGTTCAGATAGCACGCTTCCGCTTCCGTTTCCAACTCGATCTGAGCCAGCTTGCTTGGGTCGCCAAGCGTAGGCGGGCATTCGGCGTATATTTGTGCAAGCGTCACTTCGCCGAAACCATGCAGCGATCTTTGCCGTTCTCGCGCTCTGCGCTCAGCAAGAATGCGGATCTCTTTGAATGATCCGGGTGTAACGGATGCCTGTAACCAGCCTGCGTGAAGTGCCTTCTCGGCGACTTGTACGAATACGTCCGATGGACTGGCGCACGTCCTGAATAATAAAGTATCGAAAATATCCAGACTCAGCAGCCGAATCGAGTCCCAATCAGCAGCTGCCTGCGCTAAATAGCGATCTTTTTTCCATAAATAAGGATCTTTGTCGCTTACGACTTCCGGCGTTGCTTGCAGCATGACGAACCTCCTTAGATTTGATTGAACAAAGCTTGTTATTGTGGAAATTAAAAAAATCTGTATGCTTGAACTATAATAGAATTCATGAGGAGGCGCTACCATTTATGTCCAATCAACCGCTCATTTCTGTCATTATCCCTACATATAATCGTCCGCTAGAGCTCAGTGAACTTGTAGAATCCTTATCGCGTCAAACATACCAAAACCTGCAAATCATCATCGTCAACGACTTTGGGCCGTCTGTCGATTTCATTGCTGAGTTATACCCGGAACTTCGCATCCAAATCGTGAACATGCCGCAAAATCTGAAGCACGTTCACGCCAGAAACCGCGGGCTGCAAGAGGTCCGAGGCGATTTCATCATGCTCTGCGACGACGACGATATGCTCCTTCCGATTCACGTCGAGCGTATGCTTCAAGAGATTGAAGGCTATGATCTCGTCTACGCGGACGTCGAAATTTTCGATTACGTCATCGATCAGGGAATGCGAAAACCTACGGATAGATTCGTCTTCGCTTATGAATTCGATGTACCTGCGATGCGGAAGTTCTCCACCTTCCACGCTTCCGGGTGCTTGTTTCGCCCAGAGCTGCTTGACAGTTTAGGACCTTTTGACACTGAAGTGTTCCATTACTGGGACTGGGACTTCTTCTTGAGAGCCGCTGAACGTTACCGCGTCAAACGCGCTCGCGTGGCAAGCGTGCTCTACGCGTTCTCCCGGCAAGGCGGCAATATGTCCGGGCAATTGAACGATATGCGCCCTTATTTGGACAAGCTATCGGCCAAACACCAGCTCGGCGAGCTGCCGACCAAGAACTTCTTCCTCCTTCTTGAAGAACCGGAGGTGAAAAGCCGCAGGGCAGCTACAGAAATACTATGGGACGGGGAGCCTATCCGCTCACGCTATTCCAAATAACCCTTCGACGCATACATGCTGCGATATTCGCTCGGCGTCATCCCTTCATGCTCATGAAAGCGCTGGTTAAAGTAGCTGGCGCTTTCATACCCTGCTTCCTTTGCAATCACTTTTACATGCAAGGTCTCTTTCTCAATCAACCGTTGTTTGGCATACTGCATGCGGCACAGCGTAACAAAAGAGAGCGGCGTCATCGACATCGCTTTGCGGAACAATTTGCAGAAGTAGTAGGGACTCACGCCAGCCTGTTCGGCCCACTCCTCAAGAACGAACGGCTCGCAGGCCTTTTGCTGCATGGAGGGGAGCAAGGCGAGAATCCGGTCAACCGATTCCATTCCCCGATTCCCGGTTAACGGTGCCGCATAGCTCATGAATTCGCTTAGAATCATGTACGTCAAAGTCGTCAACTTCGTCGTACGAAGAATATTATTCGCCTCCGCCTCCAGCAACAGCTCATGGAACGCTTGCTCCAGCTCACTCCAACGCTTCAGTGTCCACAGATTGCGCAAGAACCCTTTTTCCAGCAAAAACTCTTTCAATTGATCGCCGTAAAAATGCACCCACCGCACGTCCCAAGGGTCATCTTTACTGCTGTAGTACTTCTGCTTCTGATGCGGGAAATACAAAAAAGCGTCTCCCTTTTGCAGCATATGCTGCATGCCGTCAAGCTCCACATACCCTTTGCCTGAGATGATAAAATGCAGGCTGTAGGTCGTCCATTGCCCTTCCGCCCGATCAACGCCATGTGTCGGAGTGTTGTAGTACCAACCCACGGACTCCGGAAAAATAAAGTAAGATGATTGCTGCAGCGTAGGCAGCATCACATGTCTTATCATGGCACTCCCTCCAGTCTCGAAATGACAATATTCCGATATCAGGTACAATATATTATCATATTCATTTTAAATAATCAGTTTTATAATGACAATAAAGCGTTATAAATTTATTCATAACAGGAGTGTTGATCGCTATGACAAAGCTTCGCTGGGGAATTCTGGGTTGTGCAGGAATTGCGATTCGAGCTTGTATCCCAGGTATCCAAAAGTCTGAAACGGGTGTTGTAACGGCTATTGCCAGCCGGAATTTGCAGAAATCGCAGGAAACCGCCGCTCAGTTAGATATCCCAACAGCTTACGGCAGCTACGAAGAACTTATCGCCGATCCGAATATCGATGCCGTATATATTCCGCTGCCCAATCATCTGCATAAAGAATGGACGATACGCGCTGCTCAGGCCGGCAAACACGTCCTTTGCGAGAAACCTGCAGCGCTTACCACCGTTGAAGTCGAGGAAATGGTAGCCGCTTGCGAGTCAGCCGGCGTTCTGTTCGCGGAAGCATTCATGTACCGCCACCACCCTCGTTACGAACGCATGAAGGAAATTATCGCATCAGGGGAAATCGGCGACGTTCGCGGTATTCACGGCACATTTACATTTAATAATCCGGGAGATGCCAAAAATGTCCGTTTTGTCAAAGAATGGGGCGGCGGCTCGGTGTATGACGTAGGCTGCTATCCGATCAGCGCGGCGCGACTGCTGCTTGGCAGAGAACCGGAAGCGGTAACCACCCATGCGTTCTTCTCTCCGGAGCATGATGACGTTGACATGATGATGTCCGGCCTGGTTGAATTCAGCGGCAGCGTCGCGTTGACGTTCGACTGCGGCATGTGGGCTAATTTCCGCAATACGGTAGAAGTGCTGGGAACGCTTGGACGGATTGAAGTGCCGTCTGCATTTGTAACGCCAACGGAAGAAAGCGGGCATTTCATCGTATACACAGCGGAGGGACGACGCGAAGAGAAAGTCCCTTATTTGAATCAGTACGCCCTTCAGGCAGACGATCTGGCATATGCCGCTTGGGGAGAGAAACCGCTGCGCTTTGCCCCGAGGGACGCCGTTAACAATATGAAGGTCATTGACGCTTGCCTGCAATCCGCAAGAGAACGGTCCCGAATCATTATTAAACAATAATTAGCGAAAGGCTGGAGTGAACATGAAGCATATTCAAATCAAAGGACTAGATAAGCCTGTTTCCCAACTGATTATGGGTTCTGATTTTTTCAGACTGGATAACCCTGAAGAAGTCAGCAGTATCCTTGAACATTATTTATCAATTGGCGGGAATACAATTGACACAGCCTTCATTTACTGCGGCGGTGAAAGCGAACAAGCCATCGGCAAGTGGCTGGACGAAAACGGAAATCGGGAAGTCATGAACATTTTTACAAAAGGCGCGCATCATGACGCTAATGGTCCACGCGTAAACAGGGAAGCGATTCACAGCGACCTGCTCACAAGCCTGGAGCGCCTTCGCACCGAATATGTTGATCTGTATGCCCTGCACCGCGATGACCCGTCCGTTCCGGTCGGCGCTATCGTGGAAGCGCTCAACGAGCAGGTGGAAGCCGGAAGAATTCGCACATTCGGCGCTTCCAACTGGACGCACCAGCGACTTCAAGAAGCAGCCGACTATGCGGAGCGGAACGGTCTGATTGGCTTCAGCTTCAGCAGCCCCAACCTGAGCCTCGCCAAAGCGAATGAACCGTTCTGGCCCGGCTGCGTTTCGGCTGATAGCGATGCGCTTGAATGGTACGCAGCAACACAGCTGCCGCTGCTGTCCTGGTCTGCTCAAGCAAGAGGATTTTTTAGCGGGCGGTTTACGCCGGAGAACCGTGAGAACGCGGATCTTGTCCGCGTCTTCTACAGCGACGCCAACTGGACGCGGCTGCGCCGCGCCGAACAGCTGGCGCAAGAGAAAGGCGTCAGCGCCATCCAGATCGCGCTGGCCTATGTGCTGAATCAGCCGTTCCCGACCGGCGCGCTCATCGGTCCGCGCAGCGAAGCGGAGATGAAATCGTGCTACGTGGGCGCACAACTGAAGCTGACTGCGGGGGAGCTTGCTTGGCTTGACTTGGCCGAAGCAACGGTATAGACGTAGAAAGACCACCCCGCGGTGGTCTTCTTTGTTTGCAAAGGCATCAGGAAAGCTCCTGATCGATTGTGCCTGACTTGGCTTGAGGTTATTGAATGGATTGCAGGTGCTCGTCAAGACGATCCCAAGTTTCGCTAATTCCCTGCTCCATCCCCATATCCAAGACGGCTTTGAGCGCTTCGGCCGAAGCGTATTTACCCCGATTGATGAGCTTCGTCTTGCCTTCGTACTCTTCAAAAGTTATCGTAACCTGCGAAGATGGCATCCCTTCCGCTTCATTGCCTTGTGCATCCGAGAAATAATCGACGAAGGCTATCTTCTCCGGCTCTACGATTTCCCGGTAGACCGCTTTGCCCCAAGACTCCATTCCGAAAAAGTCCCCTTGTTTCTCATCGATGCACTTCATGCAGTAATGCCAGATGCCTCCCGGACGGAAATCGACGTTGCAAACCGTAAGCGTCCATCCGCGAGGCCCCCACCAGTGCTTCAGATGCTCAGCCTCGGAGAACGCTTTGAATACAAGCTCGCGCGGCGCATCAAAGACACGCTCCAGAATAAGTTCCTGACCTTCTACCTTAGTAATCATTTGGTTCGACATTGAAAATTCCTCCTGAAATTTAGTTTTGTTTGTTTTCTTTGGTTCGCAGCTTCTGCAAGTAATGATCCAGAGCGTCGAGTCGTTCATCCCAGACACCTCTGTAGGTTTCAAGCCAAGCGTCAAGTGCTTGGAACGGCTCCAATCGGAGCTTATAGTTCCGGCGATTAGCTTCAGCTTGCACCTCGACTAGCCCGGCCTCCAGCAGGACACGCAGATGCTTCGAGGCTTGAGGCTGGCGGAGTCCAAGCCGATCGGCGATATCCCCTACGGTCAAAGGACCGTCGAGCAGGAGCTCCACAATGCGTAAGCGGGTGGGTTCGGCCAGTGCGCTAAATGTCGTTATATCCATAATTCGCATGTTCCTTTAATGAATCGAGTGTTCACATAGGGTACGGCGTAGCATCTTCTTCCATTTCCAGTCATATCAGGCCACCTCGTTTCATTTGATAGTTACCGTATACCGTACTCACATTTATAATATACCATCTAAGGAATATTCCTGTCAAGGAATATTATATTCTATTCCATAAGGCATTTTTGTCTATACCTAAACTCTCCATACCATTCCTCTGCTGAAGTATGACATGATGACTACATGTGTAAACCATATATTGGAAAAATGGAGAGTGCTAATATGGATTTTCAATTTCGTCCTTTACAATTGCCAGAGGATTATGAAGCCATCGCGAAAGTGTTGAACCAGTTCTGGTCAGAGCCAACCACGGCTGAGAAACTCAAAGAGAGCGACGATAAGTTATATGAAATCGGCCGTACTTGGACAGATGAAAAGGGATTGCTTCAAGGCTACGATCGGGAACGACTAGTAGCAACGAATGAACAAGGGGATGTCATCGGGTATGCATGGTCATGGCGAGCGCCTTGGACAGAGCCGGGTTATCTTTGCAACACGTTAGTTGTGGATACAAAATATCGCAAGCAAGGCGTTGGTCATGCCCTTTTGCAGCATGTTGCGCAATGGGGCTCATCACTTGGCGCAGCTACACTTGTATCAGAGCTATGGGATGATGACGCAGACGCCCTTCGTTTTGTAAAACAAAGAGGATTCACGATCGAGCGTCGTTCCTTTCAATCTGTTCTTGAAATCGCATCTTACGATGATCAGTTGGGTTTGGATCTTTTACTTCAAATACAATCCGAAGGGTTCCGCTTCATTACGCTTGCCGATCAACCGGGTGAAGAGAGTGAACACAAGCTCTACGAGTTGTATAAACATACCTTAGTGGATATTCCTGGCTATCTAGGGGATGTGCCTGATTTCACGGAATGGCGTAAATGGTATTTGAATGTCGATGGATATCAGCCAGATCTGGTTCTTATTGCTGTGCATGATGACGAATTTATCGGCGTAACACATTTGTTGTATAATACTCGGACACAAGGCATGTACCATGAGTATACAGGCGTTCGCAAAACATACCGTGGAAAAAAGATTGGTACTGCATTAAAGATACAAGCCGCCCAATTGGCCAAACGACTTAACGCTCGATATGTGCGTACCGATAACGATTCTTTGAATAAACCGATCCTATCGATTAATCACCGACTCGGCTATAAGCCGCTCCGCGGTCATTATCGGATCATTGCTCCTCTCGATAAAGCACTAAGCAGATAGACTATATATCCATGGACATGATAAGATACGAGTAAGCGTTATCCAAGGATTTCCGGTTTTGCCAAAGCAAAGCCCAGTAACGCTTACGATGCAAGCTTTCCTTTCGGAAAGCTCTTAGGAGGATCCATGGGAAAGACAGATGTGCGCAGAGATGCGATTATGCAGGTTATTAAAGACAAAGGCTCTATTGCCTTAACCGATATCGTACAGCAATTCGCTGTATCGGAAGCAACGGCTAGACGAGACCTGGAGATTCTTGAGCAGGAAAAGCGCTGTATCCGTACATTCGGCGGCGCCGTTCTGGAAAGCTTGAAGGTCGAAGTCCCCTTTTTCAATAAAATGGACCTCTATACGGAGGAAAAGAAAGAAATTGCCGAAAAGGCTCTGCGCTACATCGAAGACGGCGACATCATCGGTTTGACCGGCGGTACGACAACGACTTTCATCGCCAAAAAGCTGAATCAATTCAAAAACTTAACCGTCATTACGAATGCTGTCAATATTGCTTACGAACTGATCGGGACGCCAGGACTTCAGCTCATCGTGACCGGCGGGGTCATCCGCACCCAGACCTTCGAGCTTTCCGGACCGCTCGCTAACGCAACACTTGAGAATCTAAGCATTCGTAAAACCTTCTTAGGTGTAGATGGCGTTTCCTTATCCCGTGGCATGATGATTTACAACGAACTTGAAGCGGAAACGAACCGCTGTATGATGAAACGATCTATGGAAACGTACCTCGTGGCGGATCACTCCAAATTCAGCCGCAGCTCCTTATTCGTCATTGGCGAAGTGCAGGAAACAGCCGGTATCATCAGCGATTCGTCGATTACACCGGAAATGATGCACGCTTTTAAAGAAGCAGGCGTGCCATTCTTGTAATCAAATACATGCACAAATAAACTTGATCTGCCTGGCGTTGCCAGTTGGATCGAGTTTTTTTATTTCCGAACCCTAGAAACTTACTTCATGTAAGCCGCGTCTAATGGATAATAATGGAATATTGGAGTGGTGTGAATGAAAAGGTTTATTCTTGGTCTCATCTGCGGAATCGGTCTGACTGCAACAACAGCTGTTTACGCATCGGATACGATTCAGGCGTATTTGTTTAAAGCGAATTACACGATTAATGGTGAAAGCAAAGCACTCGGCGAGGAATACACGACGTTAAATGTGAACGGTCACGCTTATGTCCCCATCAGATGGATTGCTGAAAGCATGGGTAAAATCGTCAATTACGATCATGATTCGCAAACGGTAGCCATTAATGATACAAACTTGAGTAAAAAATTGGTCATCGATAAAGATTTTCTTTCAAATGCAGCTAAAGGAAAAATAAAAGATATTGATTTCGGGATCGGTGCCAGTAAAAAAGATGTCTACCACAAATGGGGAGAGCCTCATCAAACAGGATCTTGGCAAACCCGGTACGATTCCTGGTTCGACTATTATTATTTCTTCTCTAATCCCGGCGAGAGTGTCGGTGCTATTCGAGTTGGCGGGAAAACGATCGCATACACGGTGGATGAAATAAAGAAAGCAATTGGTCAGCCAAAGGATGAAGGGATCAACGATGTTGAAAACGGCTGGTATCTCTATTACGAAACCGGGAATTATCAATTATTTTTTAATGCAGACAGTGAAAAGGGCCAGGTCCGTTCGTTAACATTGAAGCAAAAGGAACACGCCGAACTAAGAAAATTGTATGGTATCCCTGATCAAATTAAAAAACGAGTCGAAGCCCAATTGAACATAGAGGAGGGTGTGGAAACGTATTTTCATGATAATGGCAAAACATACGTTTTGCTGAAAGGTCCATTAGGACAAAGCGAGATTACCGTTGCTGCTCTTAACCAAGAAGGTCGCCAAGTTACCATTGAATATTACATCGGGAGTTCCAAAAAACAAGAGAACAAAAGCGTACAATATTCGCTAAATGAATTGAATCAAGAAGTAGACGTTGTTTTCAAAGCCAAAGATTTTACGCAGCAAGCCGCTTCCAAGACATATCTGAGTAAGGATCAGGCACTGGAAATTGCAAAGCGATTTGAGAACAATCCGGATGCCATATGGAACGTACGACTCATAGAGAATATGGATATAGAAATAAATAACTTGAAAGAAACGTATACCGTTTGGGTCGTTGAAGCCAGCTATCCCGCTGGGAATAAAACGGTCTTTTATTTAGATGCGGTAACAGGCTGGCAAATTATGATGTCGGAATCTGAGGCGTTCGGCGGCTTATAAATGACTAAAAAACCCGCAAACGCTCTCAAGAGAGAAGCGCTTGCGGGTTTTCCACATTTATTTCTTAGTCGATATCCAAGCGTCTGACGACACGAATGGCATACATGTTATAGTAGTACAAAAAAAACACCAGGGGAGCAATGACCAAGACGGTACACAGTATGATTTTGAACCTGAGCGACCTTTTGATTTCCATCCGCGCGTTGTCCTCCCGTCACTGCTTGCATCAACTCTCTGAACTTCTATTATTTCATTTTGAGTCCGTTATTGTCTACATAATCCGGTTGCCTATTAAGCGGTCTGGTGACATGATTGAAGCGGATAGCGGATGAAGGAAAAGAAAATACGGCCTACCGTATAGGCAGGCCGCACAGATGGATTATTTTTTATTTATACCAAGCTTTTCCTAAAGTGTTCCAATAAGTATTATTCGTATCCCTAAAAGGAACGGTAGCTGCACCGAAATCTGTGTTATTTAATGCATCCCTTGCCATTTGAGATATCTGATCCCAGTGGACTAACGGTTGAGTTCCACCTTGTGCATTAGTACGACTTAAGACATGGCCAAACGGATAAATAGCGCCATAATCAACCTTAGGATGAGTTCCGCTCATGTAGAATGAATCTGCAGGATGATGTACAAATTCTCCGTGTTGAGAATATGAAATTTGCAGAATGTTTGGATTCGTATTGGCTGGATTATCAATCCATACTACGACTGCTTCCCAGTCATGTCTATGACCGGGGTAATCTTTAGGAAAATACCAAGAATACATAATTGCCCATACCCCATTGTACCATCCGGAACGCACATATAGTTGTCCAGTACTGCTACTGCAATCTGAGTTATGGGTTCCAGTAGCTTGTAAACCTCCACTTGTATTGCCCCACCAATCTACTGCAGGAAAAGGCACGCATCCGTTAGAAACCCTCAAATATGGTTGAAAACGTTTCGCTGCTTTTTCAGTAACAGTATCTAGATTAGGATCTTCAAGAATTGCTACCACTTCGTCATGATTTATGACAGCCGCATCAGCTGTTGGCGCTAAGTTGATAGATACAAAAGCCGATAATAAAAGTACACTTGCAATTTTTTTCATTTTACTAATCATTAATATAACCTCCATTTTTATACTCGAAATTCAATTCAGATCAAAGGCCCTCCGATCCGGTTCCGTGATTCCGACGGTCAGGACGTTTCATTTGCATCGCTTTATATAAAGTCTGACGCTCCTTCAAGATTTGTTCGCCGCCTCCCTTCATGATTTCGTTCAACGCTTGCTCGTAAATGCGGTCAAAATCCGACGGCCGGGCCATTATGCTTCGCACGACAAGCTCCTCGTATTTCCCGAATAAGGCGGTACCGTATCTGATTTGCGCTTCGACAGGCTTATCGAACCGAACCGGCAATATGCCATCCTGCAGCGCGATGTCAAGCACCTTGCTTGCCTCTTCGCGGTACGGCTCCAGCACATTCATAGCTTCCGCCCGCTTATTCTTCTCCGGATCGCCGAAATCGCGGCCGTTGCTAATAATGGCGATATCGCCGGAATTGAACATCCTCTTCTTCGTCTCCTCATTCTCGAGCGCCGCCGGAATTCCGTCCTGCATGTTGTAATCCAGTCCTTCCTCTCCGTTCTGCAGGCGTAACAGGACATCCTTGCGCGACATCCAGTCCAGATACTTGACGGCTTCGACGGTCCGTTTGCTCGACTTCGAAATCATGATGTACATGCCTGCTGGCTTATAGACCGGTTTATTGTGCTTTCCCCGGCTGTTCGTATACGGATCAATCGGGCTTAATAGGGCTCCGGGAACATTGCGCTGCAGCTGCGAATATATGCCGGTCGAAGTCAGCAGAGGATTGACCGTATCCGCACTGAACAAGCCGACGGCTCCGGCGGAGATATCCTGATTGAGCTTCGTCCTGTCCTTATCCAGCGCGAAGTTCGGACTCATCAATCCTTCGTTGTACAGCTTGTTCAGAAATCTCAGCGCCTCTTTATGCCCGGGCAGCAGGGTCGGAAAGTCGCGCGATCCGAGCTGATGCGTCAATGTAATCCGCTCCTCCTCGTCCATCGGTTCGATGAAAGACCAGACGATCGGTTCATAGGAGGCGGGCGTAAGCGAGAAGCCGAGCGGTATCACCTGCTCGCCGATGATGCCGGGAAGCTTGTCTTTAAACGCCTTCAGCGTCTGATAGACTTCCTCCGTCGTTTGCGGCGCGGGCAGACCGAGCTTGTTCAACCAATCCTCGCGGATATAAGACGAGTATTTGCCGACATAGGAGCGTTTCGCCGGAATGGCGACCAGCTGGCCTTCAAATAGGCCGAAATCCAGCGTTTCCTTGCCCAGGAAGCTTTTCAGATTGGGGCCGTACGTATCCAGCAGCGCTCCAAGCTCCTGCAGTCCGCCTTGGCTTGCGTAGCTATACATCAAATTCTCGTCATAGGTGAATACGATGTCGGGCGCTTCGCCGGATGCGATCATCACATTCAGCTCCTGGATGTCCCTTGCGCGGGGTACGGGGACATACTTCATACGGATATGGTTCGGATCACCGAACTGGCGCTGCACCCAATCCGTCAAGTAGTTGTTCGTCACAGTAACGCCCGATGGCGAGAGCCCGCGTTCGTAAACCTGAACCTTAAGTGTCACCGGTTCCTCGTATCCCCTCCCTCCTGTGCTTTCCTCTTGCCGGACAGAAGACTGTGCGCTCCCGATACATCCGCTTAACAGACCGCTCGTAAGCAATCCGACGAGCAGTAACGATAAGCTTGCTTTCCGTCTTCCTGTATTTAGCGGCATCATTTTGCTCCAATGCTTCATCACCGCATCCTCCTCCTTTATAACCCTGCAGCGCGGAGCCGGTAAATCGATTGTTTTCCTCCCGATAAACCAATACGTCCCGCTTGCTGCAGCAGGGCTTTCGAACAGACCATAAACCTGATTCCGCAGTACGGTACTTTTTCCCGCTCGCGCACGCAGACTGAATGTACAACGAAAAAACCTGCCCGGACGCTCTGCATGATTACCCGGCAGGTTTTCTCATCAAGAGGAACTGTTCAGGTTCCCCTCATTTGCGGCTGCGGCATACTCATTAGCTTGCGGTAATCCCCGGGTGTGATGCCGACTACCTTTTTAAACATTCGTCCGAACGAAATGGCCGTCGCATATCCGACTTTACCGGCTATTTCATGAACCGGCTCGCTCGTTTCCAACAGCAGCTTCTTCGCGCCTTCCATCCGAAGCTGCACCAGATAATCGACAAAATTCATACGGAACTCATCCTTGAACAATTGGCTGACATATTTCGGCTTCAGATCATATTTATCGCTCAGATGATTCAAGGACAGATCGGGATTCGCATAGTTGGCTTCGATATATTTGCGGATGTCGTTAATTCGTTCCAAATATTTATTGGATTCCTTGTACGCCGCATATTTCTTGTAGAACAGCTCCAACCCGGCGGTAAATGTGGTCTTCATATCCTGAAGCTGATCCGCTTCTTCCATCCTTAGCCCAAGGCTTTCGACGATCCCCTGCAGCCCCGCATTAACGGCAGAGTCACCGACCCCTTCGAACTCCCTGCCCAGCACCAGCAGCCAATATCGGACGATACTGCGGATTTCGTGATCCGGCAGCATTTCTTCCTGCTTCCGGTCAAATATTCGCTCAGCCTGCGTCTCCCAATGGCCGCTCATCAACCGCATGCCCTGTACGCATTCAGCAATCCCCATGTAGTAGTTGAACGGTTCGCCCGTTCCCTTCTTAGCAACGGTATCGTATGGAATCGCATGCATACCGCCGAGCGTGAGCTTGTACTGAAGCGCGGTCAGAGCTTGACGCAGCGATTCGGGAACATCCTGGACATCCTTAACGGCAGAACCGATTCCGATTCGAACGGATAAGCTCAGGTTATTCCATATCCACTGCCGCATCGTTCCCAATCCTTTGAGGAGAGGCGTGTCGTCCTGCTCATACTCGCCTCGGAAAATACAAAGAACAGCCAGTCTCTCCCCGGATAACCATTCGGTTTCGATATGCAAATTCTCATGATGAAGGAATTCATTCACCACTTGGGCTAGGGAGAACTTGAGAAAACGCTGCTCGCTCTCGCCATTGCGGTTCTGGAACTGTTCGTACTTGTCCAATTCCACTACCGCGACGGTTAACTGCACGTAAGCAGCCGGCAGTCCGAACCTTTCCGCGGTTTCTTGCCAATTCTCCGGCTGGATCGTATATTCGCCATATAACAATTCCCGCAATAGCTGCCTGTGCCGGATCGTCAAATCCTCTTGATGCCGCTTTTCATACTGCTTGGTCTGCTCGACCAGATTTTCCAGCGCCTTTTCTATGTAAGCAAACTCGTCCGCGGCTTTCTCCTTCGTCAAGCTGCGAAGCTGGTACTGCTGAATGCGCTCAATGATCAATTCTACCGGCCTGTAATTCCGCTTGAACAGGTACACGGCGGCAAGCATGCTGCCAACGATGATCAGGACGCCGAACACTAACCAGATGTTTGCGACGACGGATACCCAATCGGACAACTGCCCCGCCTTAATGCCGCTGTAGAAGGTCCAGCCAAGAAAAGGGGAATAATGGGTATAAGAAAAATTACCGGACAAAGGCTGCTGGCCACCCGTCTCTTCGGTATAGGCGGGATAAATGATGCGATTGTTATCGTCGCGAATCTCCAGACTGGTAATATCGCCGTTGATCATCTCACTGGCCATCTTGACAAGCACCTGAACGCGGATATTGACGACTAATAGCCCCTGATTGCCGAATGGCAATGGAGCGCGCTGGGTTATGGTAAGGACCCCCTCGTGTCCGGCTTGCTCATGGTCGGTAAACCTCCGGAATTGGAGGTGTGGACGGCCTTGATCTGAAGACATCTGCTCCATGATGAACGGCTTGTCCGGAAAACGGTCGATTCGCGCAATATTCCTCTGCGTTAATATGGCCCCGTCGCTTGCCCGGTAGACGTAGATGGAATGGATCGCCGGATTGACCCCGATCAGCTTGTTGAAGTCTTCCGACAAATAGTACGGCTGGATAGCGCTTTCATAATCGGAGCGCTGCATAATAAATTCGTATAAAGATCGGTTGCCGGCCATTTCCCGCAATACCGCCCGCTCGATCCCCCGCACAGTTGACTCCATCGAATCGATGACATAGGTTGCCGAAATCCGGTTCGCTTTCTCCGCTTCCTTCTTCTGAATCTCGCTTACGATAAAAAAGGAGACGAAAATCATCGCTGAAACCGTTATCAGCACGATCGGAAGATACGATAGAAGCATACGCCTATACCATTGTTTCGGCATAGAGCTCCCCAGCCGCTTGTCCGGTTTGCGCCGCAAGATCACGTTAGTACCACTCCCAAGTCTCGATGATTGTCCTATTGTAAAGCATAAATGTTAGCTGATAATAAAATTCATATGAATAAATTGTAACGCCCCCCGGGGATCCTTTACCGCTTTTGTCATGTAATGTAGCCTCACCTGTCAATATTCCAAGCATAGTATGTAGGAAGCTCAGGAAGGTGGTGATATATATGACTTTTACTCTTACGGATTGGATGCTTTATACGATGTGGGCCGTATTCGGGCTCATGATCATTGATTTTTTGATTGCCTTTTTCAAACTATTTTGGGAAGGCGCCTTTAACCCAAGTTTTGTCTTAGGTTATTTGAAAGATATCCTTTACTATGTCTTTCCATTGAACGTCCTATTATCTTTGTTATCCATTGATCCAACCGGTTGGATTCTAGTGATCTTCTATTTCATTGGCGGGATCGCGATAGTTCTCAAGTATGTAGTGGACATTATTAAAAGATTTCAAAAATCAAGTTAGAAGATCGCCCTTTCAGCTTGTTTGTCTAGGTGGAAAGGGCGATCTTTTTGATGCTATGGCAGAACAGGCGAGCGGAATGTCGTTCCGCTTAACCAAAAAGACCGCCATCGGCGGTCTTCAGGGCTTACCATTATGGGCGGCCTTCGCCCAGCCAGCGCTTAAGCTTCAGCACTTCGGTTCCGGCCAGCATCATGATGCCGATGCCGTGATTGTCATTGAGGACGGTGAGCAAGTCCTCTTTGTAATATTCAGAGGTAAACGAATAGCGTGAACCGCTGCAAACGCCGTGAACGTTGCCGTGGCGGTCGATCGCGTTCTTGGTCAGTCCCTCCCAAGCCTTTATCGCGGCTTGGACGTAAGGCGCCGGTTCGCTCAGCCAGCCGAAGCGGACGCCTCTCGCAAATGCGAAAGCGAACATCGCCGTGCAGGAAGCCTCCTGATACGCATCGGAATCGTTCAGCACCTGGTGCCACAAGCCGTTCTCACCCTGCAGCTTTACATAGCCTTCGCACAGTTCATTGAAGAATGCCAGCAGCTCAGGACGGCTGGGATGTTCCGGAGGGAGCACCTCCAACACTTCGGATAACGAAAAAATCGTCCAGCCGTTGCCGCGCCCCCAAGGGACTCCTGTCGCTCTTTCATATTTAAAATCAAAAACATGGGACATTATTTTCTGTTCCGGCATAAACAAATATTTCTTGAAAAGCAGGAACTGCTGGGCCGCTTCATCCAGAGCGCCCTGGCTGCCTGTAATACCGGCGTATCTTCGCAGAAACGGCGTGCTCATGTACAAATCATCCGCCCACATCGTATTCTCCGAATAGTCGCCTCGGCACTCTCTGAAGAACGCGCCGTCTTTCTTTCTCTCCAGGCGTTTGATCATAAAATCCGCGATTTTGTTGGCGATGGCCACAAAATTCGGATCCTCACACTCCGCATAAGCTTCCAGCATGGCCGAACCGAAAGAGCCGCAATTATCCAGCATTTTCATCAGTACCAACTGCTGGTTCACGGCCGGGAATCCGTACTCCCTGCGGTCCCAGAGCGAGTATTCATACATATCCGTACATGCGCGAATATGGGCAATCGAATACCGGATCAGATCCGAACGATCCAGCAATCTGCCGGTTTGCAGCAGACCGTACATGGTGACGCCTAACGGATAGTCCCAACGGCCGAAATTCGTGACGCCGCTCGTCGTCCATTTATTGCTGAGCATCGCATTCTCGTAGTAGGGACGAACCCGCCCCGCTGGCGCATCCAACTGCCAGTATACTTTGCCGGACATGCCGGGCCCGCCGACAGCGTCATTAAACAACTGTGACAAGGACATGATCGCGGATGGGTCCGTTTCGTCCTTGGTATCAACTGGTCCGGCATAAAGCCACGGCTCCTCATAACCATGAATCTGGCGAGGCTGCACCAGTGCACACGCAGCCGTGCCTGCAAGGATGCGAAGCTGAAAGCCCCAGCGGCTCACGCCGCATATGCTCTTCACCAAAACATCCTGCTTACCGGCAGGAAGCTCCACAGTCTTCGCGAACTCCCCTGCTTGCTCGCAAACCATTACCAGCTCGCCGCCTATCCAAACCGTTAGCTGCCCTGCCGAGGTTCCCTCCAAAGTACAAATCTGCTTCCCCGTCCCCGGTACGATTACGCTGGACCAAGCGTAAGCCGCGCGTCCCGGATGCATGCCGAAAATCCGCTCGCACGGCAGCATGCCGTTTTCTTCCGGGCTCCATTCCGTTCGGGGAAGCCAACGCAAGCCACTGTCCGCTTCCGCTCCCAATAAGTCTGGAAACGCCCCGTTTGCATACACATCTTCATCCGTAGACTCGGAGAAAACCCAACCCGCCTGGCCCTTGCGCTCTTGAAAAGGTGCCAACACGTTCAATATACGTACTTTAGCTTCTTCTGCGCCGATGAGACAGCCAAAGCCGGCAGGTGTTTTGCGCATTTGCAGGGCCAAGAAATTCCAGCCTTTGCGGAAATCCACATTCAGCTTCACTTTGGCATCCGGCTTAATTTCGTCGATCACATTGGATCTATAGGCCAAGTCTCCATTGAAATAAAAGCGCAGCGGACCAAGGCAGCTGATGCCAAGCTCCAAGTTCCGCTCGCTCTCGCTCCAAACCAAAGCGGCCGCATAAGCATACTGACCGACACGGGCCCCGGGGAGCTTTTCGGCTAGATTGATATCAAATAGCCCTTCCGCCGTCTGCATAATACCGGACTTATGAAAGGCGCGGAACGTAAAAGGCGCCGCGGGATTCGCTCCCATATAACGGTCCGCAAGCAAAGTCAGGATCCCCTGATCATTATCCCCGAAACGGTAGTTGGAGCTATCTAATTCTTCAATATATGTCGTCAATTTGAACATCCTCTCCGCTTATAGCAATCGAATCCTGAAAGTCTGATCGAAAGGCGTCAACAAATTCACATGCACATACTTGCAGCCGCTGGGGTGCTGATCTTCTCGGATCATCGGCAGACGGTGATCATAGGCGCCTCCTTCGATCAGAATGGCATCGGTCCCCGAATTGTAGGTAAACGAGCCGCCTTTATGGAAGTAGCGGTCTCCTCCGGCCTCAAGCAAGCCGTCTCCCACAACCGTCCCTTCTTCTCCTAGAACGAAGGTAAGCTGTGCAAACACATCCTCCCGCTCATCCGATTTGACATGGATCATCCACTCGTTTGCATGCTGGGACAGCTCAACTTGAAGTCTATGCTCCTGTACGTGCGTAGCTGGACGGTGCTGATGCGGGAGCAAATACCAGGGACTCACCGTTTCACGGGTCACGCTTTCGGGCAGCAATTGGCGAGGAACAGGTCCGTTATACCCTTTTTCCTGGGTTCTGGCCAGCTTGTATACACCGCCCACGATATGAAATTCATTGAAATCGACGACGCCCGGTAAAAACGTAGTTGCCAATTTTACACCCAGCAATCTGGCTTTGCCGTGTCTTAGCGAAAAGAAGGACGGCGTTCTGGTCATCAGCGTCACACTATCCTCTTTGTCGCGAATGCGCACAATCGGACTGCCGAAAGCGAAATGCATGCTGCTGTGCTGAATTTTGGAATGGTGGCCTACTGCATGTACCCGATTTAAGTGTTCGGCGATCGGATGCTCGCCATTTATTATTTTGTTATATTGCTCCGGCAGCGGCACTCTTTCCAAATCCGTAAGTAGGATCTCCGGAAACAACAGATAGCCTAACATGGCGTTATGATGGACCGTATTTTCGGTAATGCAACCGCCCGCATAGTCGGACATCGCCGCGAAAAACGGATCGCGGTCAAGAGCCGCCATCAAGCTGTAGCTGAGAAAATAGTACGCCATGTCCGATTTCTGTCCGAAATCTTGACGACCGGAGTACTCGGTGACGACTTCGCCGGAAGGATGAATCAAATACACCATCATGCGTAAATTTCGCCGAACATATTCAAAAAGCTCCGGACGGTTCAAAAGTCTTGCCGTATGAATCAGGGCAATATCGCTTACCGCATTATAGATGCCGTTGCTTCGCTCCGTCCATTCACCGTCCGCCGTAATGTCCATGCCTTCCACCAGCCATTCGTCCGCTCTGGCTGCAAGCTCGGGCAGCGCAAATATTTCATACAGGAAACCAAGCGCCGCAGTGATCACCCAACGGTGATTGGGCGTATGACAGCCGCCGGTCAGCATCGCCGGGACGGATCTTTCAAGAAAAAGCTTCAGCTTCTCGGCAACAGGCCGCACCGGTTCCCAGTCAGCCTTCTTCAGGAGCTGGTATACCGGAGCCATAATGCCGATTACGAATGCCGTATCCGGCGGCGAATTGTAGTTGGTATAACCGGGGGATATCGTTCCGTCCGGATGTTGGCGGTTCAGCATGAAGGCTGCGACCCGATCCGTTGCCGTCAATAGCTCGCTGTTCCGGTAATAAGAGGAATCCGGATTCAGCAGGGCAGGGATCCATTGAGGCAGCACCGCTGCAGAGCAAACATGACTTGCCATGGCAACCCCGCTAATCGGATCCGCGATGCCTCCGTAAAACCTGCTGTTCGTGTCCGCAACCTGCTGGCGCAGCGTATCTTCTGTCCATTTATCGTTGATTTTCACTAATCGTTCGTACATCCCTTTCCCCCCTCAAACAAACATCATGTCTATGAACCAAATAACTCTCTAAGCTCTGCAATCTTTATCTGAATCCGATGAGGAATTTCGTCCAGAAGCTGATTCCATGGCACGAAAAGAGACTCATCAAATCGATATTCCACATAAGCCAAAGTAGGCGTAAACGCACAAGTGCGCAAATAGGCTTCGACCAGCCTATTCGTTTCCTCGTTCGTCGTTAACATATCCTCCAGAAAATAAGGAACCGTTAAGCCATCAATCCCGGCATTCTCATTCACAGCAGTCCAGAAATGCGGAACGAGCTCCAAAAACTCAGGCACCGGGCACAATGCATGTTTCCCAGGTTGAGCATAGAGCCGTACATGCGTCCCGTCCGCCAAATTGCTGCGATCCTTGAGCAGTCCCTTCAAATACTTGCCGTGAAAGCTCGCCTCGCAGTCGATAACTTCACCTTCATGGCCGATATACACCCAGACATGCTCCAATTCGTATAAATGCTGAATATCGTAATCCCAATAAATCGCATATTCAATAATCTTCTTCACACGTGAGTCGCGAAAAGAAAACGATCTTCGGAACGAAGGAGATGCCCCCTCCCGCTCGAAAACCGTTACCCCGACCCGAACCGGGAAGAAGGGTTCATGCTTGTCAAAGTATAGATAAGGCGCGTAGGCCTTAATGAGCTGTCTATCCATGGTATTTCTCCGCAGCGATTCTGCTTGTAATATGTGCGTGGCTTTCATGTATTTCATCGGGCTGGCAAACGGCTTTCAATTCATATACCTTAAGCGGAGCCTTCTCAATCACTTCCAGGAAATGATCGAAGTACTCTTCCTTGCTGTGAACGTACGGACACCAATGATCCGACAGCTCCAGCGTTTCATGAATGTGCACGCCATAAATATAGGATTTTACTTGCTGCAACTCCTCGATATTGTTGTAAAGTCCCATACGGTCCATCATCATGGCATGGCCGATATCGTACCACAAGTACACTGGGGCACCCTTCAAGTTGTCGCAAATCGTCTTCGCTTCCATGAGCGTCGGCATTTGATAGCAACGGGAGCGTGTCTCGATACCGATCGCGATGTTGTAGCCTTTTTTCGCCGTATATTCGCACACTTCTTCCAAGCTGTCTTGAATCCGCTTCGTATATATAGGACTGCCCTGCTCACGTTTCTGAAGCATTTCCTTCCAAAGCTTCTGATAGGCTTCGGATTCTCTGCCATGCTCGCGGTACAGCTGCTTTAATTCATGATCAATATTGTAGGCAAAAGGCACCTCGCCCGGATGCACGACGACTGCTTTCGCTCCATAACGGTCCGCATACTCGATGGACTGAATCAAGAGTTCTACGGAACGCTTCCGTTTGGCTTCATCGTCAAAGCCGAGCATCACCGAATCCGTATCATAGTCTTTATCCGCGATATAAGGGAACACATTATGGACGCTGGAAATCCCGATCTCGCCCTTTTCGATCATCGGCTCGATCGTTTCCAGATGCTCGGCCTTGATATTGTAATTCAGCTCCACATTGCGGAAACCGAGCTCTTTAATTTCCTCGATCAGTTCGCGTCCGTTCGCCGGATGCTTTTTTATGTTCCAACATGTTGAAAATGAATATTCGCCTTTATCCCACATGGAAGCGCCCCTATCCTTTCACCGAACCGAGCATGATGCCGGATACGAAATATTTTTGCAGCCATGGATACACGATCAGGATCGGCACGGTAGCGAACATAATACTGGCTGCTTTTAAGCTTTCCGGCAGCACCTGCACGATTTGGCTTCCTTCCATTTGCAATTGATCGCTAATCTGACTGTTCACAATAAGCTGGTACAGCTTGAGCTGCAGCGGGTACAAATCCGGATCTGTAATGTAAAACAGCGTATCCATAAAACCATTCCAGCGGTTCACCGCATAAAACAAACTGAGCGTCGCGATAATCGGCATCGACAATGGCAGGATAATACGGACCAACGTGCCGAAATGGCTGCTGCCGTCCAGCTCTGCGGATTCCTCCAAGCTCTTAGGGATCGAATTGAAAAACGTAATCAAGATAATCAAGTAAAACGGATTGATCATGAGCGGCAAAATAAGCGACCAGGTCGTATTCACCAGATGCAGCTGTTTAACCAAAATATATTCAGGAATGATTCCGCCGCTGAAAAACATCGTGAATACGATCATATACATGATGATCTTTCTGCCTTTAAGTTCGGTTTTCGTAAGCGGATAAGCAGCTGCGATCGTCATCACCATGCAAACGACCGTGAAGAGAACCGTCAAATAAATGGAGTATCCCAAGGATTTGATCATCATCGGATCCATTAGGACGCGGGTATAGGCTTCAAAACTGATTTCTACCGGAAAAATCGTAACAAGACCTTTTAATATTGGCGCATTCGAACTCAGTGATATCGAAATAATATGCAAAAATGGGACCAAGCATACGAATAAGACCAGAGTTAGAATGACGGTATTGATAATGTCGAACGTCCGGCTTGCCGCTTTTGCGTTCATAACTCCACTCCTTTCAGTATATATCGATTAAATGATGCCTTGATCTGTCGTTTTCTTGGAAATGTAGTTGGAAGTAAGAATAAAGACGAGTCCGACAACCGCCTGGAAGAAGCCAACCGCTGTCGCTACGGAATATTCACCGGATTGCATACCCATTTTATAGACAAATGTGCTTAGCACTTCCGAGAATTCGCGAACCTGCACATTGCCGATGACAAAAGGACGGTCAAACCCGATCTGCACCATCTCGCCTAGCTTCAAAATCAGGAGAACGATAATCGTCGGCTTGATGCCAGGAATCGTAATATGCCAAATGCGTTTCAAGCGTCCCGCTCCGTCGACTTCAGCAGCTTCGTACAATTCTTTACTGATGCCCGTCAGCGCGGCCAAATAAATGATGGTCCCCCAACCTGCGCTTTGCCATACACCTGTGCCTAAATAAGTAAGCAGCCAATAATATTTATTCGATAAAAACGGAATCGGATCGATGCCCAAACCGGCTAGCATGTGATTGATAATGCCTGTGTTCGTGCTGAAGACTTGATAGACGATCCCGCCGATTATAATCCAAGATATGAAATGCGGTAAATAAAGGACTGTTTGCGAAATTTTCTTAAACCATGCGATTCTAAGCTCATTGAGCATAATAGCCAGCAAAATGGGAGCAGGGAAGGATACGATTAAATCCAGAAAATTAAGCATAAATGTATTTTTTAACGCTGTATAAAAATCTTGCATTTTGAATACCGCTCTAAACGTATCGAGACCGATCCATGGACTCTTCGAAATGCCTTGAAACAGATTAAAGTCTTTAAATGCAATCAAAACGCCGTACATCGGGCCATATTTGAAAATGACGAAAAAAGCGACAGGGAGCAATAGCATGGCGTACAGCTGCCAATATCTGATTAAGTAAACATTGAAACGTTTCAACCGATCCACCTTCCTTCGCTCTAACGAAAATTCTTTGATGAAAAGCTTCATGCATGAAAGCCAGGCTAGCCTTCATGCATGAAACCTGCTGCTGTTCTTTATTTTTTAATATTTTTGAATGCTTCCGCACGTTCTTTTTGAATGGCTTCTCCGCCGTTTGTCATGAAATCCTTCAACATATCGTCATACGTTTTGTCGAAGTCCGCTGGCTTAGACAGAATCGATTTTACAAGCAACTGCTCGTATTTGTCGCTGAGCGCCTTGCCGTATTTCGCTTCAGCTTCGATCGGACGATCAAATCTCACTGGGGACAGCCCGTCCTGCAAGCCATTTTTCAAAGCTTGAGTCGCATCTTTGCGATTAGCTTCAATGTAATCCAAAGATAATGCTTCCGTATTTTTATCAGCGCTGCCGAAATCGGTTCCATTCGTGATAATCGTATAGTCGCCATAATTGTACAGGTTTTGTTTCGTATCCTCATTATCCAGCCTTACAGGCAACCCGTTTACCTTATTGTGGTTTTTGCCCTCAACACCATAAATCATTGCGTACATTACATCTTTTTGAGCCAGCCAATCTAGATATTGTACGGCTTCAGCAGCCACTTTACTTGTCTTAGGAATAATCACGTTCAGACCTGCCGGTATATAAGAAGGCTTGACGTGCTTGCCTTCCGCGTTCGTATATGGATCTATTGGAGCGAGCTTGGCGCCGGCCACCGTTTTTTGCAGAACCGTATACGTATCAGGCGGTTGAATTTTATAGGACTCGCCAGCATTCTCTGCATACATGCCGACTTTGCCGGTAGCAATATCCTGGTACAGTTTCTTTTTGTCCTTATCCAAAGCAAAGTCAGGGCTGATCAGTCCTTCATTGTACAGCTTGTTCAAGAAACGGACCCCGTCTTTATGCCCATCCATCAATACCGGATATTCGCGGGAACCGAGCAGTTGCGATTGCGTGTAACGGCTCTCGTTCGATAAATTTTTGATGAACGTCCAAATAATCGGCTCATAGGATGCAGGATCTAATGCAAAACCAAGTGGAATCGTTTGATCGCCGCCAGGTTTCTTTTCCTTAAAGGCTTTGAGCGTTTGGTATACCTCATCCGTTGTTTTCGGAGACGGCAAACCAAGCTTGTCCAGCCAGTCCTGACGAATTTCGGACGAATACTTACCCAAATAAACGCGTTTCGCCGGAATAGCATATTGTTTACCGTCATAAGTACCAAATGCTAATGTATCTTTGCCGAGGTAGGATTTAAGATTGGAGCCGTACTGGTCGAGCAAAGAACCTAGCTCTGCAATCCCGCCTTGCTGTACATATTTGTACACAAGATTCGAGTCGTACGTGAACACGATGTCCGGAGCGTCGCCGCTCGCCATCAATACGTTCAGCTTCTCCACTTCTTGAGCCCGCGGCACAGGAACATATTCGACTTTAATGTTTGTTTTCTTTGTAAAATTATCTTCTACGTACTTCGTGATGTAGTTGTTTGTTACAGACTTGCCTGCCGGCGAGTTGCCGCGGTCAAACACTTCAACTTTAATCGTTACCGGCTTTTGGGATGCTGCCGTCGTTGCTTTGGCGCTATCTGTCTCTTTGGCCGTTTGTCCCTCATTGCTGCTTGCACATCCGCTCAAAACGCTAACTACGAATGTAGTTGCCAAGACCGTAAATATTGTCCCCTTAAACGCTTTCTTTTGTACCATTGCAACTCCTCCTATATGTTGTATAAGAACGTGTGCGTCCATCGGCATGTTTGCGTTAGCTACTCTTGTCGTTGTTGCCGTGGATGTATCTTAGTTATAATGTCCGGAGCGTTTAGGGTCAATCAACATCATTCAGACCGACCAACAAAATTCAGTACGCCCGGTTGTGGCGGGAGCATGCAGTTTTTCAGCCGACAAATTTCGCAGAATAAACAATATTCAGTTGATAAACCTTTTGTCTAAAAGAAGAGAACCTCCGTATTTAGAGGTTCACGATCCCGCTACATATACTTTCTGTAATCGCCCGGCGTTACGCCGACTACTTTCTTAAAGGTTCTACCGAAGGAAATCGCATGAACATAGCCGACCTTTACTGCGATGTCATTAATGGAATCGTCGGTTTGCAGCAGCAAGGTTTTGGCATGCTCCATCCGCAGGTTCACCAAAAAATCGACGAACTTCATCCCGAATTCCTCTTTGAACAATTGACTGGCGTATTTTCCGTTTACACCAAACATATCGCTAATGTGATTTAAAGACAGGTCCGGGTTGGCATAGTTCTCTTCGATATATTTGCGGATTTTGCTGATTAAACTGTAATGCGTATTCGCTTCGCGAATTGTTGCATAATGTTCGTACAACAAGTCTAGCAAATAGATCGCTTGCGGGCGGATTTGCTCTAGCGTCTCCGATTCCTCAAGCAGCTTCATCAAGGATGGATGCACCTGCTCCGACCAAATCCGCGACGCCTCCATCGGCAACTCTTCCATCTCTTGATTAAAGAGGCGGATCATATATTGAAGAACGTAGCGAACTTCGACATCCCCAAGAATCTCCTCTTCCAACTCATCGAACAATCGCTCAAGCGACTCTCTCCAGGTCGGATTCATAAGGCGAAAATCTGGAACCAGATTGTTGACGAGCTGCACATATTTATGCGTATCGTTCGATGCCATCTCTTGCAAAGCGGTAAAGTTCAGCACCTGGTTCATGCCTGCAGACATTTTATAATGCAGGGCTGTAATCGACGATTTAAAAAGTTGATGAATATGGCTTACATCGCTGGCAGCCCCGCCAAAACCGACGGCGACCGATTGCTTGAGATTGACCATAATCCAAGTGCGGAATTTATCCAGAAGCGGATAGCAGCTGTCCAGAATAGGCAGATCGGCCTGATTGGAAATAAAAAGAACCGCCAACCGCTGACCCGAAATCCACTCAGACCAAATACCGTGCCCCTCCATGGAGGCAAATTCGTGAAGCACATTTGTGATTCCGAATTTCAACAGGTTTTGATCGCCCGGACTGTATTTCTTTTGAAATTCCGAATACTTATCGATTTCCACGACCGCAAAAGCCAATTCCCGAAACCCGCTTGGCATTTGAAGTCGATCCATGTTCGTCTGCCAGTCTTGGGGCGAGATCGCGCGATTGCCTTCGATCAGCTCCAAAAAGAACTGCTTCCTTCTTACCAGCTGGTCTTCTTGATATTGCTTTTCGTACACTTCGGTTTGATCGATCAAATTGTTCAGCACTTTCCCGATGAAAACAAATTCATCGTTGCCTTTACTATCTTGGGGATTCCGGTAAGCATGTATTTGCTGCATGATGGCCTCAATGGGTCGATAGTTTCGGCGTGTCACGTAAATCATGTACAAAACGCTTAGAAGAATCGTCCCAATACCGATCACAAGCCACATCCTGGAGATCAACGAAACGAAACCGTAAATTTTGCTCACTTTCAAGCCGCTGACAAAATTCCACCCGATATAATCCGAGTAAATTTGCGTCGTCATTTTGCCTTGAGCGGTTATAGAACCATCCTGATTCTTTTCCGTTTGTGCATTTATGGGGTATACTTGTTGATTTGAACCGCTCCATATATTCATAAAGGTGATTTTGTTGTTGATCATTTGATCAACAATTCGCAACAGCTCATCTACCCTGACATTCACGACAACGACACCTTGATCTCCAAAAGGAAGCAATGCCTTTTTACTTAACGAGATGACCTTCTGGTTCGGATCGGTTCCAAGCTCTCTGTAATTTCTTACGGAGGACCAATGCAGCGACAACGGCTGCTTATAGGCATTTTCAACAAACTCTTTATCTCCGAAACGATCAAGCCGTTCGATCAAATTTCTGGAAAGAATCGTTTGATCCGCATTCCGGTACAAATAAATCGAATAGATCAACGAATTGTCGCTGACCATTTTGCCAAGCTCTCGGGAAACTTCATATTGATCGAGCCTTTGCTCCGTGCTGCCGCTGGACTCAAAAAAAGCTTTCAGCTTATCATTATTGCTGATTTCCTCCAGAACCATCCTCTCGATCCCGAGTAAAGAAGTTTCCATGGAATCAATCACATATTTGGTGAAAATTTGGTTCGCCTTCTCCGTTTCCTTGACCGATATTTCATTTATGAGCGAAACCGCAATGAACGTAAGGATCGTTATGGTAATGAACAGGATGGGAACATACGAAAGCAGCAACCGGTTGTACCACGACTTTTTCATAAACATCACAGTCCTTATTCGAGTTTAAAAAGGCAAGAACCCGCCTCGTTCTCATCAACGAACGATAACGGGTTTCTCAAAACGCAAGAATCAGGAAACGATTGCAGCAGTCGACTCCCGAGTGATCAATTCCGGCCTTAGGACCGTCCTTTGTTTCACCGGAGCAGTTCCTTGAAGCTCTTCTACTATCAAATTCACGACAAGCTTGCCCATATGTTCCATAGGCTGGGCGACCGTCGTTAACGGCGGATCTGTAACCGCCGCCAATATCGTGTTGTCAAAGCTGACAATGGACAGGTCTTCCGGCACTTTTTTGCCCAGCTCTCTGGCGGCTTGCAGCGTCCCTACGGCCAGCATGTCGTTGCATGCAAAAATCGCGGTCGGCGGTTCGTCCGCCTGAAGCAGCTCCAATGCTTTGATCTTGCCATCCTCTACCTTGTAATCGCAATGCTTCAAGTGCTCCGGAACAAAGGCAGCTCCGTACTCTTCCATCGTTTGACGGAAACCCCTGACGCGTTCCCGGCTGCTTCTCACCTTTTCCCGTTCTCCGATAATGCCGATTCGCCGGTGCCCCAGTTCAAGCAGATGGCTTGCTGCGAGGCAGCCGCCGACATAATCGTCGACGACTACCGTATTCACCGCGACCAGCGGCATATCTCTGGCCAGCAGGACGACAGGAATTCCTTTGGACAGCAGTTGCTCCAGTATTTCCTTATTATCGATTCCCGTTGCAATAATAATTCCGTCCACTTTTTTTTGCTGCAGCAAGGCAATATATCTTTCTACTTTCTCATCCTTGTTATCCGTGCTGCACATCATGACGCTGTAACCCAGTTGTTCTCCCTGATCCTCGATCGCTCTTGCAATCTCAGAGAAAAAGGGGTTGGAGATGTCCGGTACGAGCAAACCGAGCGTAAACGTTCTTTTACCGGTTAACGCGGAAGCAATGACGCTAGGCTGATAATCAAGCCGATCCATGATAGCTAATATCGCTTCTCTTGTTTCAACGCTGATTTTCCCTTTGCCGTTCAGCACTTTCGATACCGTTGCGATCGAAACGCCCGCTTCCTTGGCGACATCGTAAATCGTAGCTTTCATGCACTCTTCCTCATTCGCTTGTTGATGATATTATTATGGATTCCATTATGAAGATGAACATGAGGAGTTGCAACTGGAAAAATAGTATATGATTCGCCCTCTAGCGCTCCGACGGCGGTTTCATAATCCAAGCGTGGGCAGGATCGTTATGAAACTTCCATGTACGTGTCGGCCCTGCCATCACATTTAAGTAGTAAACTTCGTATCCGGGAGGTGCGGAAACCGGGTGGTAGCCTTTAGATACGAGAACGGCTTCCCCGTTTTTGACGATCAAAGTTTCATTAAGCGATTCATCGTCGGTATAAACGCGCTGTACGGCGAACCCTTGATCCGGCTCCACGCGAAAGTAGTACGTTTCCTCCAAAAACGATTCATCAGGCAAGTTGTCCTGATCATGCTTATGCGGCGGGTAACTGGACCAATGACCGTTAGGCGTGAACACTTCCACGACCAACAGGCTGTCAGCCGGCTCCTGCTCAGGCAAAATATTATGAATTTGCCGCTCCAGATTGCCATACCCGCGGGTTTCGACGCCCACTTGCTCAGGCGTGATCAGCCGCGCGTCATAAGTGCCGCGACCCGGCGCTTCACAGACGGCGATCTCCAAAGCCGTCACCGCTTCCACTTCGTAGCAGTCATTCGAAGGGACATAAACCGAATAGGGCGGGATTTTCTCAAACACACTCATTCGCCTGCCAATATAATTAAAGCTGGCTCTGTTCGTTTTCACGTGGCCTTGTCCTGTAAGCAGAACAAGGCATACTTCGTTATCACCCGTTTGCTTCCGAAGAGTCTGGCCGGCTTCAAGCCGATATACCGAGAAGCCTACATACTGCCAGCCCGCCGATTCCGGCGTAATGTTCAGCACATTACCGTCTTCAAGCGGCTGCTTGTGCGGATGGACGATCAGATCCGTCATACGCGCACCTCTTCCGCCAGCTGCAGCGCTTCCGCGATGCGAACCGGTTTCCCTAACCGATGGGACAGCTTGGCAGCGAGAGCAATCAGCTCCGCCTGGTAGCCGTCGTTGCCGGTGGCAGGAATCTCCGTGTCATTGCGCAGGCTTTCGATAAACTTGCGAGTTTCCTCAATATAAGCTTCATTATAGCGTTCAAGGAAGAAATGCAGCGGCTTGTCGCGGTAAATGCCTTCCGACGTGCTGATTTCCGCCGTATTCGGGAAATCGTTGTTTGCCGATACGCTCCCTTTGGAACCGAAAACCTCTACCCGCTGGTCATAGCCATAAACAGCCTGACGGCTATTGTCGATGACCCCGATAGCTCCGTTCGAGAACGTCAGCGTCGTGATCGCCGTATCCACATCGCCGTATTTGGCGAATACCGGATCCACGAGTACGGCCCCCCGCGCGAAAACTTCCACGACGTCGCTTCCGGACAGGAAACGGGCCATGTCAAAGTCATGGATCGCCATATCCATGAACAATCCGCCTGACTTTTCAATATAATTTTCTTGAGGCGGATTCGGATCTCTGGATGTGATTTTGATAATGTGCGGATCACCAAGCTTACCTTCCTCTACCCATTCGCGCACCCGTTTGAAGTTATGGTCGAATCGGCGGTTAAAGCCGACTTGTAGTTTAACACCTGCCGCCTTGACCGCTTCGATAGCAGCCTTCGTTTGATGAATGTCCATGCTGATCGGCTTTTCGCAGAAAATATGCTTTCCGGCTTGTGCCGCCGCTTGAATCAGAGGAACGTGGGAATCCGTTAAAGAGCAAATAAAGATGGCATCCACCTCCGGATGCTTGATGACATCATCGCTATTCTTCGTAACTTGCGCTATGCCCCGGGCATTTGCCCACTCCTGCAGGGCATCGTCAGCGAACAGATCCGCAACGATGCTTACTTCCACGCCAGGCAGACGAAGCAAATTATCCGCATGAATTTTGCCGATTCGGCCGGCCCCGATAATGCCAATTGACAGCTTCTTCATCTATCTTCACCCTCTCGCCTTTCCTGATGAACCGAATTGACGTATTTTGCTTTGTACCCCTTGCTGAACGGCATCGCGGGCCGGACCCAGGTATCTTCTGGGGTCATACTCCTTCTCATTGGCGCTCAGCCGCTCTCTGACGACTGCCGTGAACACCGATTGGTTATCGGTGTTCACATTGATTTTGGCCGTCCCGAGGGAAATCGCCTTTTGAATGATCTCGTCGGGAAGTCCGCTTCCGCCATGCAGCACCAAAGGCAGCCCGGTCAGCTTCTGGATCTCCTCCATACGTTCAAACCCGATGCGCGGTCCGCCCCGGTAAGGACCATGAACCGAGCCCAGTGCCGGCGCCAATGCGTCGATCCCCGTCTCGCGAGCCATGCGGACGCATTCCTCCGTGACTGCATACATCGCTTCCGCCTCATCCACGTTGATGTCATCCTCGCGGCCGACGATTCGGCCCAGCTCCGCTTCGACGGAAACTCCGCGGGCGTGAGCCATTTCCACGACTTGCTTGGTCTCTGCGATGTTATGTTCCAGCGGATGGTGAGACGCATCGATCATAACGGAAGTAAATCCGGCCTCGATAGCTTTGCGGCACATCTCATATGAGGACCCGTGGTCCAGATGCAGCGCGACCGGAACGGTGATCGCGTAGTGCTCCATTAGTCCTTTTACGATGGAAGCCACCGTCGGCAGCCCGCCCATGTAAGGAATGTAAGCTTCGCTCAGCCCCAGAATAACAGGGGCTTTCTCCGCCTCCGCCGCTTGAAGAATCGCCTGTGTAAATTCGAGATTATTGAGGTTGAATTGCCCAACGGCATATCGACCTTTCACTGCTTCCTGAAGCATTTGTGTCATGGAAACAAGCGGCACTTGTGTTCCCTCCTTCTTCCGTGTATATAATGCTACCAGCGGGCAGTGACCATTTTCTTGCGAGTATAAAATTCCACGCCGTCTGTGCCGTTGGCATGGAGATCACCGTAGAACGAATTTTTCCAGCCCGAGAACGGGAAGAACGCCATTGGAGCCGGTACGCCCAAATTAATGCCCAACATGCCCGCATCGATCGTTTCACGGAATTGGCGGACATTGCTGCCATCCTGCGTAAACAGGCACGCGCCATTCGCAAAATCGGAGCGGTTAGACAGCTCGATCGCTTCTGCCAGTGTATTGACCCGCACGATCGAAAGCACAGGGGCAAAAATCTCATCCTGCCATATTTTCATGCCTTGTTTTACGTTATCGAAGATCGTCGGCCCGACAAAGTAGCCTTTGTCTTCGACTGCTGCATCCTTGCGTCCGTCCCTAACGAGAGTCGCGCCTTCCTGCTCTCCGATTTCAATATATTTAAGCGTTCTTGCTTTTTGCTGTTCGCGGATAACAGGTCCCAGGAATACGCCTTCGTCCATTCCGTTGCCGATCTGGATCTGATTACCTGCTTCAATCAGCTTCGCTACAAGCGTATCCGCCACATCGCCGACTGCTACAACAACGGAGCAAGCCATGCAGCGTTCGCCTGCCGATCCGAATGCGGCGTTCGTAATTTGCGTTACCGTGCCGTCAAGATCCGCATCCGGCATGACGATGGAGTGGTTTTTCGCGCCCGCAAGAGCTTGAACGCGTTTGCCATGCGAGGTTCCTGTTTTATATACATACTCGGCAACCGGCTGGGAACCGACGAACGAAATTCCTTTAATGCCGGGATGCTCCAGCAGCCCGTTCACGACATCGTGGGCGCCGTGAACCAGATTCAATACGCCGGCCGGCAGTCCGGCTTCCGTGAACAATTCAGCCAATCGGTTAGCCAGCAAAGGCGTACGCTCCGAAGGCTTGAGTACAAAAGTGTTGCCGCACGCAATGGCCAGCGGGAACATCCAGCAAGGCACCATCATCGGGAAGTTGAACGGCGTGATCCCGCCGATGACCCCAACAGGGTAGCGGTACATGCCCGACTCTACATTCGTCGCAATGTCGGGAAGCTGTTTGCCCATCATGAGTGACGGCGCTCCTGCGGCGAATTCAACGCACTCAATGCCGCGCAGCACTTCGCCATGCGCTTCATGGTAGCTCTTGCCGTTCTCTTTCGTGATCAGCTCGGCAAGCTCTTCCCAGTGCTCGACGAGCAGCTGCTGGTATTTGAACAATATTCTGGCTCTGCGAGGTACCGGCGTTTTGCTCCATGTGGCGAAAGTTTCCGTTGCTGCAGCCACCGCCTTATCCACGTCCTCTTTGGACGAAATCGGGACATGCGCGAGGATCTCTTCGGTTGCCGGATTATATACAGGCTCATAGTTGCTGGAAGAAGCATCCACCCACTGGCCGCCGATAAAATTTTTCAAACGCTGCGTCGTCGTTGCTGATGTTGTCATATGAATTCGTCCTCCTCAGAAGGTAGATGTATGATTTATGAAGCTACGATTTCTCCGTTGTTGCATCTCACCATGTAATCCCGCACTTGCTCTGCTGTAGGCATGGCATCCGAGCAGCTGTGGCTGGATACCACAATCGCCGCGGCTGCGCTGCCGAATTCCATACTTTTCTCGACGGTCCATCCGTTCATGAGTCCGTATATAAAGCCGGCGGCGTAAGAATCGCCTGCCCCGAACGTCTTGATCACTTTGGCCGGAAAACTCGATGCCGTGTGGCTTTCTCCATCCTGCGTATAAGCAATGGAACCTTCCTTGCCGTGCTTGATGATCACGATTTCCGCCTGGTACGAGAACCATTTTGACGCCGTTGTCCGGTCGTCGCGCTGTCCCTTTTCAAACTGCTCCATCATATCGAACTCTTCGCGTGTCCCGATAATCACGTCGCACTTTTCAGCCGCCAGATTATAGTAGATCGCCGTCTCTTCGTTGGATGTCCACGTATACGGGCGATAATCGAGATCGAAAATGATCTTCGCTCCGTGCTTTTTGGCATAATCCAGTGTCAGGAACACCGCTTCCCTGGAGGGGCTTTTCGCCAGCGCCGTACCCGAGATGAGCAGCACTTTGGTCTTGGCGACAACCTCTTCCAGCACCTCGCCCGTCTCCAGCAGCAGATCCGCCACCCGCTCCCGGTACATCAGAATGCTGCAATCGGTAGGGCTTTTGATTTCTGTAAAAGCAAGCCCGGTCACCGCGCCGGTACGATCCGTCACGACATTCGTCGTGTCGATGCCGTTGCGCTCCAAATAACTCACAATGAAGCGGCCCATCTGGTCGTTAGCCACTTTGCCGATAAAACCGGTTTTCATGCCTAAACGCGACATGCCGATGCAAATATTGGCCGGCGATCCGCCCACATATTTGGTGAACGTCATCGTCTCTTCCATAGGTCGATTAATTTCATTGGCATTCAAATCGATGCATAATCTGCCGATGGCGACAAAATCCAGCTCTTTTCCTTCAGGAAGCTGCAGATAGCTCATGTTCATACCTCTTCTTTCTTAGCCGTAGCTATCGAGTTGATGTAGGCCAGCGCCTTGCGGGCATACTCATAGGCCGGATGAACAGCCGGATCTTGCTCGCCTTCCAATAGCGCCCATCCGCTATAGCCTCTTTGCACAAGCTCGCCGATAATCTGCGTAAAATCGATACAGCCGTCACCCGGAACGGTGAATACGCCTTTTCGAATACAAGTTACGAAATCGACGCCCTCTTGTCGCGCTTCTTCCAGAATGTGCGGACGGATGTCTTTTAAATGAACATAAGCGATTCGGTCGTAATGTTTGCGGAGCAAGCTGAGCGGATCGCTGCCGCCGTAGTAGGCATGCCCTGTATCGTAAAGCAGATAGACCAGGTTTGGATCCGTCAGCTCCATCAGCCGGTCAATCTCTTCCGGTCTTTCCACGGCTGTTCCGCCGTGATGATGGTAGGTCAGCTTCAGTCCATGTTCACGAGCGATTGCGCCAGCCTGGTTCAAACCTTCCGCCAGATGCCTCCACTCCTGATCATTCAGCCTTGCGACTTCCGTTTCATGCGCGGATCTGCGTGGATCCCAATGTAAGGAACCGCCGATTTCACACGTGCTAATCACTTTTGCGCCCATTGCCTTTAGAAAAAGTACATGCTCACGGTAAGCCTCCAGCTCTTGTGCCCTTCGGGACGGCTCCGTAAAGAATACCGACTTCCACTGGGAAACCAGTTGAATGTCTCTGGCGGCTAACTCGCGTTGCAATGTCGGGACATCCTTCGGATATTTCCGTCCCATCTCCGTACCCTTAAGACCAAGCGCCGAAATATCGGCCATAATTTGCTCAAATGTCGTATCGGTTCCATGTTCATGAACATCTTCGCCGACCCAATTGATCGGATGAATGCCAAGCTGAAAAGGCAAGCTCAAAGTCATCTCTCCTTTATGGTTATTTCATCAAGTCTATAGTTGGTCAGCCTTCGCCGTTTGAACTTTCATTTGCTCATGCGCTTCGACTACTTTGGCGCTGCTCGATACTTCCGGGACGCCTACCCTCCACCACGATTCGTAACCGGATGTGCCTGTTCCCGGCAATACTTTGATGTCAATGAGCGTCGAAATCTGCTCTTCTTTAGCTTTGGCGAGCGCTTCGCGAAGACCATCCGGCGTAGTGACGGTATACGCTTTGGCCCCCAGGCTGCGGGCATGCGCTGCAAAATCAATCGGCATATAGTCGGCAGTCAACCGGCCAGTCTGCTCGCTGCGGTAGCGGAATTCGTTGCCGAACCCTTGGCTGCCATGGCCCTTCTGCAAATTATGTATGCATTGGAAGCCATGATTGTCCAGCAGCAGTACGGTGATTTTGCGATTCTCCTGCAAGCTGGTCAGGAGCTCGGAGTGCAGCATAAGGTAGCTGCCGTCGCCGACGATCGCATACACGTCGCGGTCCGGTTCGGCCAAAGCCGCGCCGAAGGCTCCGCTAACCTCATACCCCATACAAGAGAAACCGTATTCCATGTTATACGTTTTTGGCTCTACGCATCTCCACAGACGATGAAGGTCGCCGGGTAGGCTGCCTGCCGCACAAACGATCACGTCTCTTGCCCCGAGGAATCGGTTGATCTCGCCGACAACGGCCGTCTGAACAAGTCCGTCTTCGCTTGTCAAATTATAGAGGCGATCCGTTTCTTCGTCCCAAGACTTTTTCAAGCCACTCAAAGCTTCCGAATCGTAAGCGGTGCGATAGCCCTCTTTCAAAAGTAACCCATGCAAAGCACTCAGCGCTTCTTTCGCATCTGCGACGACGCGGACGGCATTCATTTTGAATGCGTCGAAGGAGCTGACATTGATATTGATAAACTCAACCTGTTCATGCTGAAATGCAGATTTTGAAGAAGTTGTAAAATCCGAGTATCGCGTACCGACGCCGATGATCAGGTCCGCTTCTTTGGCGGTAACGTTCGCCGGCAGCGTTCCGGTTACGCCGATCGCGCCCAGATTAAGCGGATGCGTCCAAGATACGGCGCTTTTCCCAGCTTGCGTTTCCGTAATCGGAATGCCGAAAGCTTCCGCAAAAGCGAGCAGTTCCTTATAAGCGCCGGAATAGTGCACGCCTCCCCCCGCAACGATAAGCGGTCTGTGCTTGGACTTGATCAGCGTCACTGCTCTCGCGACCGCATCCACCGAAGGAGGACGCCTATCGATAATGTGCATCCGTTTTTCAAAAAAGGATGCCGGGTAATCGTACGCTTCGGCCTGCACATCCTGCGGCAGCGCCAGCGTAACAGCCCCCGTCTCCGCAGGATCCGTGAGCACCCTCATCGCGTTAAGCGCAGCGCTCATCAGCTGCTCGGGTCTTTCGATCCGATCCCAATAGGCGCTTACAGGCCGGAACGGATCCGTAGCCGAAATCGTATAATCGCTCGTTACTTCCAGTTGCTGAAGCACGGGATCCGGCTGTCTGCAGGCGAAATTGTCGCCGGGCAGCAGCAGTACCGGAATCCGGTTCACGGTCGCCGTAGCCGCAGCAGTCACCATATTGAGCGCACCCGGACCGATCGAGCTTGTGCATGCATAAATTTGCGTGCGGTTATGCTGTTTGGCAAAGGAAGCAGCGGCATGAACCATCCCTTGCTCGTTTTTTCCTTGAATGAATTCGAGCCCGCCGCCGGCATTCTCCAGCGCTTCTCCTAGTCCGGTTACATTGCCGTGACCGAAAATGCCCATAACGCCTCTTACAAACTTAATCTCTTGACCGTCGACAGACACGTACTGGTTATCCAAAAACCGCAGCAGCGCCTGCGCCATCGTTAATCGTATGACCGACATCGTTTACCTCCATGTGTGATATTTTGATAGATCAGGGTAAGCGCTTAACCTGAAATGAAAAAATAAGTGGATTTCACATAACTGAAAAAATCCATTTAAATAAAGGAAACATATTGGATGAATAACGTTTTATACCTCGAGTATACTCCCAACCTCAAACGCTTTCAATAGTTTTTTTGTAAATTATAAGTTAAGCGCTAACCCAAACACCCTCAAAATTAATAACTCAGAGGGAAGAACGCAACTTTCGCTACCGTTGATTATCAATAGTAGGAATGTCTGGAAGAAAAACTGGCTGAGTCCTGTTCGCTCTTACGGCGCTGCGCCGAACTTGAGTATACAATTTGAATAACGAATAAGGGGTGTTATTGGGGAATATCGGGGTACTAATGGAAAGCGAAATCGGCCAATTCAAGGGTCCAGCGAACAATATTCGCTAATTTACGATAGTCATAAATTAGCGTTCAACAGGGCGCTATGCCATTATTTACACGTTATCGGCTCGAAATAGCGTCCATAGTGGCATAATTAACGAACAAAGGGCTTTGTTCAAAGCGCAGCTTCTGCGGACAAAAATAACTGACCAAATGGTGTGCCGGATTAATTTGCAAACTCATACCTTATAGTTAATCGAGCATTTCGCTATTAAAGTCCGGAAAAACACAATTGCATATAAGATACATCCACCAAAACAATTTGGAGTTTGATTTTACAGAATTGCAGCTTGGTTTGAGCAAGTAGATGTTCGATGAGCGCATTACAAGCTGGCAAAATCGAACTCCAGCCGCTAACTCCATTCACCACGTTTTGCAATTGGGCGAAATCGAACTGCAATAAACGCAATCGGAACCTAAAGTACTCGGTGCGAAGTGCTCTTATTTGAAATTGTTCGTTAATTGTGCCGCCGTAGTAAAAAAACCGCCCCGCACTTCGAAATTTCGAAGTTGCAGGACGGCAAGTTTTATGCATCAGTGAGTCGTTTGACCTTCTTTTTGCGGCAGGGGCTGCGGCTTATATTTCAATGTAGGCAGCATGATCAGCACACCGATTATAAAC
This sequence comes from Paenibacillus sedimenti, assembly GCF_014534655.1. Classification (GTDB taxonomy): domain Bacteria; phylum Bacillota; class Bacilli; order Paenibacillales; family NBRC-103111; genus Paenibacillus_E; species Paenibacillus_E sedimenti. The sequence continues at coordinate 266,843 of NZ_JACVVD010000005.1, read as the reverse complement.
AAGGCTGCCGACGCCAAATAAATGGCTTCAAGCGGGAATAAATCTTTGAGTTTGCCTGCCGAACTCATCGTAATCACCATAGCTCCCATAAACAAAGGGTTCAGAATTCCGTTTACCCTGCCTACGAATGCTTCCTCCGTATTCCCCAGGATCATAGTGTTAATACCGATTTGAATGGCCGGCATAACCAGACCGGAAAAGAATTGAGCGACTAGGGCTAACCACAGTAGCGGCGTAATACCCATGACGGCAATTGTTACAATACTGACCGCCATGCCCAATGTAAGCATGGCCTGCGGCGACATTTTTTTGGATAAGCCCATCGCGAGGCCTCCCCCGACGATCATCGCCACGCCGTTGGCCGCCATAAACCATTGCAGGTTTTCCTTAGGCAAGCCTAAATTTTCAGTCACGATGAAGAGTCCAAGCGGACTGATCAAGCCTATTGCCAATCCGGCTACGGCAAAGCAGCCTCCCAGGATAACCAACATCTTGTTGTTCAACACATAACGAAAGCCTTGACCCATCTCAGCAAAAATATGCGTGGAACGCTGCTTGTCTTTTTCCTCTGATCTTGGGTCAGCGGGAAGGAACATTAAGACAACGGCGGATAGCAAGAAGCACACGCCCATAATGGCAACCGCGACATTAATGCCAAAGTTGAAATATACGTATGTGCCCATGAGCGGGCCTACGATCATAAAAATCGCCATCATGGATTGATACATGGATATACCGAGCTGCATTTGCGATTCGGGAACGTGAATCTTAAACAGCTTCATCCCGGACGGCTGCGAGAATTGCGAAAGTATGGCCGAAACCAGGGTGGCGAAAAAGATCGCTTTCCAGGAACCATAGTACAGTGTAAGCATAACAACAAATACGGAAACGGCGCTGAGGATATCGCACCATACCATCGTTAATTTCGGTCTCCAGCGGTCTGCAAAAGCTCCGCCTATGAATGAAAACAGAAAGATAGGTCCAAACTCGGCTACGGAAATTAATGAAACAGAGACAGGATCGTTATTCGTCATATCCGTTACATAGAGCAAAATCGCGAAGTTACGAATCCAGATTCCGACTTGCAGGAATAAACCGGATAAGAGAATGGCTTGCACGAACCGGTTCGCAAAAAATGAACGCATGTCCGTCTTGGCCGTTGTTGCAGATTGTGACATAAAAAGAAACACCCCTTTACATTTGGATCGACGGCTCGACCTCCTTCCTGACGATTTCAGGAACGAAAATGTTTCAGCCGCCTTACCTAATTTACCGAAAAGGGTGCTCCCACGTCTAGTGAAATAGGTCATATGACCAGTCATATAAAATTTATTACATATGCCTGGACATCACAGCGCGGCGCCCAGCATCTTAGTCATGACCAGATCGATACCTACTTAGTAGTCTTGTGCGTTTGTTTCCTTCCTATTCAAACTCACTTTTCTCGTGCCTCCAACCGATCGGATATTGCTCAGACAGCGTCACCGGCAATCTACCGACCGCTTTTTCTTTACCAAGCAGCACACGGGCTAGAGAATTTATGGCTAGCGGGCGATTTTCATAACAAGCATAGTAGGTTTTTACTTCCGGGAACTCCAGCAGGTCATATGGATTACGGCCCGCTGCCACGATGAAACGCAGGTCTTTCTCGCCGGCCACCGCTTTAGCGATCTCCGTTTGTCCCTTGGAAAAAGCCGCATTATAAGTCACCATAACGACCTGCTTTTTCCCTTCGCTTGCTCTAAGTACAGCATCGATCTCCGCCGCGGATGGGTAAAGCCCGATGTAAACCTCTTCGACGGCCTGACCGGTGATTTCGGATAGAACGTAACCCAGCGTCCCTTCACGTTCCACCACTTCATCAATTTCGGTACCCTCTTGAACTTCAGTCCAAATCACAAGCGTCGGCTCGATCAAATCAAGCGCTTTACCGACCTCATCCTTCACTAAGGTTATGCTTTTGCGGCTAAGTTCTTTGGCCAGCTCCCGATGTTCCGGAGTGGATATCGACGCCTGAGGAATCGTGGTCAATTTATCGAATTGAATGTCTCTTTTGAATTTATACTGCATAATGCGCATCACGGATTCGTCAATTCGCGACTCCGGTATCCTGCCGCTCTCCACAGCCTGTATGACCGCTTCGATAGCCGTGATTTGCCGATCCAGCAAATGACTGACCAGAATCAGGTCGGAACCCGCTTCAATGGCCCGAATCGAGCCTTCGGCAACACCCAGCCCTTCGGAGATCGCCTTCATCTCCAGACAATCGGTCACGATTAAGCCTTCAAAACCAAGCTTCTGACGAAGCAGCTCCGTCAAAATACGGTAAGATAGCGTCGAGGGAAGCCCGTCTTCTTCCAGCGCGGCAAACACGATATGCGCCGTCATAATGGCGTCGACTCCTCCTTCAATGGCGCTGACGAATGGAGCCAGCTCCAGCCCCATCAGCCTTTCCATGCTGTGCGGTACGATAGGAAGATCGTGGTGGGAATCCTCCGAAGTGTCCCCATGTCCCGGGAAATGCTTCACCGTCGCGATAACGCCCATATCTTGAAGCCCCTTAACCGCTTGCGTTCCCATATCGCTGACGAGTTCTGCCGTTTCCCCGTAAGAGCGGACGCCGATAACCGGATTCAACCGATTGTTATTAATGTCGAGGCAAGGCGCAAAATTCATATTGATGCCCATTTGGCGCAGCTCTTTGCCCATCACTTTGGCGCTCGCATATGCGCCTGAAGGTGCGAAAGTCGCCCCTAATGCCATATTCCCCGGCAGCAGCGTGGCTCCTTTTTCAATCCGCGATACCATGCCGCCCTCTTGGTCGACCGCGATGAACAGCGGCAACCCGCCGTTACTGCGGCTTAAGTGTTGCAGCTCGGCGGACAATTTCGCAAGCTGATGAGCATCCTTGACATTTCTGCGGAAATAAATGACTCCGCCTAATCCATAATCCTCAATCAACTTCGTAATTTCCGCATTAGGCCGCACGGATCCAAATCCGCAGACAAACATTTGCCCGACTTTTTGACGCAGTGTTAACGGATGATTGCTCAATGACATATATACACGCTCCCCAGGACGTAGTTATCCTTTGATGCTCCCTGTTGTCAGGCCCTCAATAATTCGGTTTTGCAACATCATATAAATGAGAATGACCGGAATCACGCTAAACATGATGGCCGCGCACAATGAGCCGTAATTCATATTCAACTGGTCGTAGAAGGCCACCATAGCGACAGGCAGCGTCCTTAACTTTTCTTTGGCCAGGAACAGATTTGCCATCATAAACTCATTCCAGTTGCTGAGAAAATTCAGCATGAATACCGTGATCAGCGTTGGCATGGTGATCGGCACAATGACGCGCCCGAAAAGACCATAGGCAGAAAGTCCGTCCATGATCCCAGCCTCTTCCAGTTCAGCCGGAACCGACTTCAGGAAGGCTGCCACAATAAATACAGTGATCGGCAAGCCGAAAGTGATGTAAGGCAATACCAGCGCAAGTGGCGTATTATAGATATATAAATTCCTAAGCAGTATGTATAGCGGCACGAGCAATGAACCCGCCGGGATGAGCAAGGCCAGCATCAATGCGCTCGATATAAGCTTGCTCACCCTCGGAAACTTCATACGTGTAATCGCATAAGCCGTCGCCGTCCCAAGTAAGAGGGTAGCGATTGCCGAACATACCGAGATATATAGACTGTTCACAAAATAACTGCTGACGTTCGCCCCTGTCCAAGCATTGATATAGTTCGCAAGCGTTATACTTTCGGGTAACGACCACGGCGAGGCGATAATTTCCCGATTCTGCTTGAATGATGAATTGAATACCCAAATGAGCGGATTAAGGATCACGAGCAGATACGTCATGAGCACTAAATGCGGGTAGACGCGATGATGTTGTTTATACCTCCTATAATTGTTCAAGTTCTCTCCTTTTCTCTTGCGAGGCGACGAAATAAAGAAGTCAGAATGACTGTAAAGACGAAAATAAGGATGGCTATTGCATTGGCATACCCATAGTCACCAAGACGGTACGCTTTTTTGTACATGTAAGTCGCCATCACTTCCGTGATGCCGTACGGATTGCCGCCGGTCATGACGAAAACGATATCGAGCGCTTTCATCGCCCCAGTGATGGACAATAGAACCATCAGCACGATAACAGGACGCAGAAGCGGAATCATTATCGACCATGCCCGCCCCCAATAGCCAGCGCCGTCTATTTCTGCAGCTTCCATGATTTCCTTCGGTATGGCATAAATGGCCGATAGGACAAGCACCACATAAAACCCGATCCACTGCCAACCGTTTGTCACGAGTACCGATAGCATCGCCGTCGATTCATCGGCTAGCCAGACCCGCGTCCACGCTTCTAAACCAAGCGCTTCGAGCATTTGGTTCAACAACCCTGCCTGCGGATGATAAACGAATGCCCACAACACTCCGACCACGGAAGTCGATAGAATCGTGGGAACAAAAATGGTCGTTTTATAAAATGCGGCAAAAAGCCTTACCCTGCTTACGAGCAGCGCAAGCATCAGGATCAGCGGAATCTGCAAAAAGACGGAAAATCCAATGAAATATACATTGTTGCGCACAGCAATCCAAAAGTATTTATCCTGAAACGCTATAATGAAATTGTCGAATCCAATAAATTGAGGATCGGAAATACCGTTCCAATGCGTGAAACCATACCTGAGTGATGTTAAGAGCGGATAGAGGAAAAATGCAAGGAAAAGCAGCGATGTCGGCAGCGTGAAGAGCGCATAGGCTAAAGGATTTCTTAAAGTGTTGTTCATCCTTCTATTTCGTATGAGCCTCCTCTTTATTCGAAGCTTCCTGCTGCTTCTGAATGTCTGTCATTAAAGTTGCCGGATCGGTTCGTCCGCCAATCAACTCTTGCATCCCGCGCTCCAGCTTCTCTCTAACCTTGGTCTGTATGCGGGAATCAAATGCCGGAAACGTCCCCTTCGCACCTGCGAATACGTCCAAAATTTGCCTTATCAACGGATTGACATTGCTTACATCCTGTAGTTTCATAGCCGGCGGCATGCCTTCTTCGATGAGCTGCCTCTTTTGCATCGGCTCATTGTACATTTGCCGAATGAATTCTTTTATCGCCGCGAGCTGGCCCACGTTTACCTTTTTGGAAAAACCGTAAGCGTTCGACCATCCGCCGTTGATATAACCGTCACCGGGCCCGCCCATCGACGGAAAATTCATGAATCCGATCTCACCTGCGATCGTTGATTTCTCCGGGTCCAGCAGCGGCGTATTCGCCCAACTGCCATCGAACATGAATGCCGCTTCGCCGCTGCTGAACTTGTTTTGTTGTTCCGCATAGGACAGCGCCAAGCTGCCCTCCTGTAAGTAACCTCTTTTCACCAAGGTGTGATACTTGGAAAAAGCGTCAATGACCTCCGGGTCTGTCCAACGCTTGCTTCCATCCAAAAATCCCTCGATTGAATCGACGCCTGCGGTACGTACCCACATCGTATTGATCATCATGTTGATCACCCAAGAATCTTTAGCCGCGAGTGCAAATGGCGTGATTCGCTTTGCTTTGAGCGCATCCGCTGCGGCAAGCAGCTCATCCCAGGTTTGCGGGGGCTTTAGTCCGTTCGCCGCCAAAATCCTCTTATTGTAGTACAAACCTTCCACATAACCGGCCATCGGAATTCCGTAGATTCGACCGTTCACCGTGAATTCATCGAAGCTATAAAATTTATCGATCAGCCCGAGTTCATTCAAAATCGGAGTCAGATCCATCAGCCGATCCGCCTTGACATAGTCTCTTGTATCCGTCCCGCCAAATAAGTCGAAAATTTCCGGCGGATTGCCGGCGGCCATCTCAGCTCTCAGCTTCTCGAACCGGTTCACTTTATCCTCAACGCCATCCAGCGTAATCGTTAAACCCGGTACGTTCGCTTCCGTTGCTTTGACGGCATCCTGCAGCATGATCAGTCGTTTCTTTTGCGTATCCTTTACTTGCGTATGGCGAATAGTGATCGAGATAGGCTCCGCTTTCTCACCTACAGAAGGCGGACTTGTGCGATTTACGCTATTGTCGGTATTCGAATTTCCGCAAGCAGTTAACAGAATCGTGAACGCCATCAGCCCAGCGGCGGGTATCAACGCTCTTTTTCTCATAGAGTATAAGCTCCTTTAGCCTTGCAATGTAATTATAAAATGTATCTGCGATTGTCCTAAAGACCGACAAACTCCTAATCAAGGGGGAAATTTCTCTACTGGCTCTCGCGCCTTTTATCACGGTACTCCGACGGAATTTCACCGGTAAACTTCTGGAAAACCTTCGTAAAATAGCGTCGTTCCGTATAGCCGACCGACTTTCCGATATCGGTGATGCTTTTATCGCTGAGCAGCAGCATGGATTTGGCCAGCTCCATCCGGTGCTTGGTTACATACTCCACAAACGTTTCACCGTAGTGCTGCTTGAATAACAAGCTGAAGTAGGAACTGCTGATGCCAAGTGCTCTTGCAATATCTTCGATTCCGAAGTCCGTTGAATAGTGCGTACGAATGTATTCTTTGGCCGCTGTCATGAGCAGCTCGCTGTTTTTCTTCTTATTCGTTCCTTCCAGACCGAGGCTGACGAGCTGTACCATCACCTGCAGCAAATGCTGAATGCTTTCGCTTTTGTCCAGCTTACGCCACACCTCTTCTTCCTCTTTCAAATCAATGCCGTTCATTTCGCGCAGTTCACGGAGCAAATGAAGAATGAGAAAGTGCAGCATCTGAAAAGCCCGGGTAAAAGAGCTGTTCGGCAGACCTTCGAGTAGAGACTTTAAACGCCCGAGCGCATCCTCTGTCTTTGTTCGATGGAGCTGCTTCAACCCGGATACAATTTCTTCTACCAAATACCACAAAGAGATATTGGCATCCGGCGGCTCCTTGGATTCTTTGTATACGAGAACGGATTGCTGCTTCTCAAGACTAAGCTGCATCAATCGCTGCAGCTTCTTATACACGCTCGATAGTCCGCGAATACCCACTATTTCGGGATATACGCCTACGCTAATGCTAATTTTCACTGTTCGCAGAACATCGTTCTGCATCTGCTTTGCCAGCCTAAATACGGAGGCAAGCGCTGTTTGCTCTTCTGAGGACTCGCATTGGATGAGCAGGCACCACTCCCCTTCCCGCATTTGCAAGATCGAGAACTTCAGCAACTCACCCGCCAGAGAGTCCTGCAGCACGTTTCTCACGGCAAAATTCCACAGCTTACGATCCTCTTCCGTCCACAATAACGACTTTTGCGAATAATCATCCACATCGATCATGGCAAACACATAGGTAAGACGATCCAAATCGATTTCGTCGATGGGAAGCAGGTTGATAGGCGTAATTTCCGTACAGTTCATGAGCACGTCATACAATATTTTTTCATAGGCCAAATTTTTGACTTTGCCCCACTTTTGTTGTTCATCGAGCTTAAGCTGCTTCTTGTCGCGGATTTGCTCGGCAAGTTTACGAATCGTATGTTCAAGCTCCTCGTAGTTGATCGGCTTGAGCATATAGTCGCTGACGCCAAACTTCATCAACGAGCGCGCATATTCGAAGTCTTGATACCCGGTAACCATCAGAACGACACAATTATCATTGATTTCACGAAGCTTTTCTACGAACATGATGCCATCCATCTGCGGCATGCGGATATCGCTCATTATAAGATCAGGGATATGCAATCTGGAAAGCTCAAGCGCTTCAATACCGTTCTTCGCGGTGCCTACAATATCAATCTGAAGCTCATCCCAGGGAATAACCAGTTGTAAATTGCGCAAAATGTTAGGCTCGTCATCAGCCAAAATCGCTTTCAATCTCATCGATTTACCCCCTTGTTTTCGGAATCACAATTTTCATTGCCGTTCCGTGACCTTCCAAACTGCAAATAAACATACCGTAATGCGCGCCATATTGAATTCGGATTCGGTCCGCCACATTACTGACGCCAAGCCCGCGCCGCTCTTCATTCACATCCATAATTTCGTGGAAAGGCGTTTCCAGCTCCGTCTTATAGCGGAATTTGGCCAGCTTCTCCTCACTGATTCCAGCGCCGTTATCGGTCACATAGATGCCGATTCGTTCTCCTTCATCGACTACCCGAATCGAGATAAAACCTTTGTAATCGATCGGATCAAAACCATGCTGGATGCTGTTCTCAACTATTGGCTGAAGCGTCAGCTTGAGGATATGGAAGTTCAGCAGCCCGTGCGGCGCCTCGATTTCATATTGAAACTGGTCCTCAAAGCGAAACTCCTGGATTTCCAAATAGCTTTTCAGATGCTCCAGTTCTTGCTTTAGCGTGATTTCTTCTTTGTTGTCCATCCCGATACGCAGCAGATTGCCAAGTCGATAGACCATTTGGCTCACTTTTTTTCCCTGGTTTTGAATCGCCAATACATTGATGGATTCCAGCGTATTGAATAAAAAATGCGGCTTGATTTGAGCTTGCAGCAGCATGAGCTCGGCTTTATTTTTACGATCCTGCTGACGCTTCACTTCTTCGAGCAGATCCTCTACGCGAACGACCAGACTGTTAAACCCTCTGGCAAGGGCCTGTGTCTCATCTTTGCCGCTGACTTCCATCCGAGTGGACAGATCGCCCCGCTCCACTTTTTTCATCGAAGAAACGATACGTAAAATAAATTGAATGATTCTTCTTACGAACACCAAATTATAGACAAGGGCAAAAAATAAACAGATAAATGTAATGCCGGCAACCCATTTCATAATCGTCTCCATTTCCCCGGCGACGTACTTCCATGAGGTAATCGACACGACGCTCCAATCTTGAACGCCCATCTGGTTCAAATCAAGGTGATACAAGGAAACCAGGCTTTTCTCATCCAGAAAATCGGCTTGAAAACTTGAATTCGGATTCGCCAAATCGAGCTTGCCCGGCAAAAGCTGAAGAATATTGGCCCCTTCCAGACTTTGCTTGTTATCATAAAAAATTAAACCGTTTTTATTCACGACCAGATAACGCTTAGAGCTCTCCTCTTTCGTGTTAAAGGAACGGAAAATCTGATCCAGCTCGTTGAAACGGTACCGGAGCAGCATGTAGCCGCGGTTGTCCATCGTCCAGAAATCTTTGACCAAACGCGCTTGATAGAACTCCCGGTGCCCGGTCGGGAACTCCTTATATTCTGCAGGCCCGATCCATAACGGGCTTCCGTTTAAGCTATTAATTTGTTTAAAAGCGGTACTGTCCAGCAGCGATGTCCACGGCGTGGAACTGCTGCCCGTTCGGCCGGCGCTGAACGATGTCCCATGATTGTTATAGATGACGACGGATTGAACGGGGGAGTAGGTAAGAATCGAGCTGCGCAGCAGCGTGTCGAAGGTATTGAGATCATAAGAAGATAGCGTTTCTTCGTTTGGCTTAATCTCATCCATAGACCGGTATATCCCCTGAATCCCTTCCTTCACCATCCAGAAATCAGAGAAATAATTCGCTTCCTTGAACATATAATAAATGTTTCGGGAAACGGCCTGCAGTGTAACCTCGGTCAGATCACCGTATTTCTTTTCAATCAATTGCTGCGAGACCGTGTAGACAACGGAACCTAGCACGAATAAGGGAATAATAATGAATGTCAAAAACCCTATGAACACTTTCTTATTTAAATTCATGGATAGGGTACAGGCTCCCTCCAAACAGAATCAGGCACCATTTTCCTTCTATTATAAATGACGTTCATTCCAGCTACCTAGGGATAGGTTTCTAACATGCAGGGATAATATTCTCTAAACTGCTTGATGGCTAATGTCGCCTATTTTCCTATTATTCTGTGAGAGCATATTGGTTCGTTAATATTTATTCTAATTCAATGGACCTGGTTATACCAGTTAGTGGCCGGAATTCCATTCACTTATAGACGTACATCATTTCCTGGCTATACAAAATAAAGGCCGTCTTTACCCATCGGATAAAAACAGCCTTCTTATTATTGATCTCTATGAAATGCGTTATTACTGTGCTTCTATCAAAACAACGAAAGCCCTGCCTCTCTTCCATCCTTGCGGCTCCAATGACCGCGCCAGTGAGAATTGGATTACAAACACCTGCTGCCGAAACACTAAACGCTGCCTCGGGTTTACCATGAATGAGCTTACTGCGCATTGGGAGAATAAGAAACAAGGAAAGGGGGTTACTTTCGTCTCGCTAATCGTTCGTGTGGGGTAAATGAGGTTTGGTTTGAAGTGTTTATATGTTTCATGTCAATCAATTATTTTATAATACAACAAACTTCACCATTTTGTCAAATATTTATCTTCCAATCCTGATCTTACTATGATAATAATCCTGATTGCAGCAAAAAACCGCAGGCATCCAGCCCGCGGCTCCTCTATATATTATACTGTAAACTTCTGCAGCGAGAGCTGCAGCTCTTCCGCTAAACCGGCTAAGGATTTTGCCGAGTTCTCAATCTCTTCGGTCGTCGCCATTTGCTCTTGGCTGGCAGCCGACGCTTCCTGACTAACGCTAATGCCGGTCTCGGATACGGCACTTACTACACTCATCACTTCTTCAATTCGAACATTCGCAAGGGCTAGGCGGTGGATCGCTTGATTCACATCATCCACTTTGGCATTCACTTTATCGACGGATGCTTCAATATGTACGAACGATTCTTGGGCTTGCTTGGAGATTGTCAGACCTTGTTCTACTTTGCTTGCTCCCGCTTGCATGGACACGACAGCATGATTAATTTGTCTCTGAATCGTAGCAACCAGATTCGTGATGTCTCGCGCAGAAGATGACGACTGCTCGGCCAATTTGCGAACCTCGCCGGCCACAACCGCGAATCCGCGTCCGGCTTCCCCGGCTCTTGCAGCTTCAATCGCTGCATTCAGCGAGAGCAGATTCGTCTGGGTCGCAATTTCGTTGATGACACCTACGATTTTACCGATTTCATGCGCGTTTTTGCCGAGCGCTTCGACTACGCCATGAACCTCTTGGGAAGCGTCCGAAATTTCTCGCATTTGTTCAGCTATCGAAATAACGGATTGTTTTCCGTTATGGGCAGCGCTCGATGCTTGTTCAGCGAGTGCAGCCACTTCTTGAGCAGATTCATCGATACGCTTGGTGCTGCCAACCATTTGATGAACAGCCTCACTAGCTTCGTTAACGCCGGCGAACTGCTTCTCAAAATCGATCGCCAACTGTTGACTGGATTCGGCAACCTGCTTCGCCGCGGTCGAACTTTGCTCGGAGCTCGCAAGTAGTTCTTCCGAACTAGCTGAAAGCGTCAATGCGTTATCGGCGATTTGAGCGACCAGGTTACGAAGACTTTCCGTCATCACATTAAAAGAGTTCGTTAATTTGCCTACTTCATCGTCATACGGGTAACTGCCTTGTACCGAAAGATCGCCGTTAGCCGCCTTCTCCATATGCTCCTGCAAATTACGAATTGGTGTTGTAATAATCATATTCAAAGCCAGCGCATTCGCAGTAAGAACAATAATTGCAAGAATGATAGTAAAGATGATAACCCAATGAGATATGATCGAATCTCTTGAACTTGATTTCTGGAACTGTTCAGCGGCCGATTCTTTCAGAACAACTAACTTATTCAACGCTTCGACCGTTTGATCCCCTTGAGGAGATACCTGATTATTATACACCTGATAGGCAACTTGATTATTCTGAGTCGCATGCTCAATTGCTGCGGTGCTGACCTCGCGATATTTAGTATTCAATTCCTCAAACTTTTGGTATGCCGCCTTTTCTTCAGCGTTCATCGGAATTTGTCCTAATTTCTGGACCAATTCGTTATTCGTCGCAATGTCTTCGTTTAATTTGGTTTTTAACTTATCTTTGTACCTCACATCTGTAGACAGCATCATTTCAAGCAAATTCGCTTCAGTCTCATTGAAATTGGCTTTTAACTGATTAATCCATTTGACAGAAAGCAGACTTTCCTCGTACATTCTAGTAGAATTGCTAGCCATTTTGTCCATGAAATAATAGCCGACTACGCCTACAATGAGTAGAAACGTGATCGCTATTACGTTCATGAGAAGCAGCTTAAAACGAAGCCTAAGATTGCGAAGCATGGTCATGTTTACTTTCACGTTCTTTAAATACTTGGCGTACTTCGTCGCCCAACTTAATTTGGCACTAAATTTCAAAGTGATAGTTCCCCCTCCGAGAAGTATGATCTTGCGTATGTCTTGTGCAGTACGAAAGAAAACCATCTCTCCTATTAATTTGGTGACATAATATCTAACATCATATTAAAAAAATTTACCTATGGTTTATTTTACAAAATCAAGACTTCACTGTAAAGACAATAATCGACAAATACCGCCACTTTCAAGGAATTGATTAACGTTAAAATATTCCAATTGAACGAAGATTCGAGCGATAAAGGAGACAACAATGATCGGAGTCTTAGTGAACCCGCGTTCTGGTGATGGAAGAGGATGTGACATATGGCGAGAAGTACGCGATAGGCTTCAAAAATTCTCTGTTCCGCACGTCGCTGTGATAACATCAAGAGCCGGAGAGACGGGAGAATTAGCAGAAAAGATGGTCAGCGAGCACAGTATTGAGAAACTTATCGTTATCGGCGGAGACGGTACGATACATGAAACCGCAGGCGGATTATGGCAAGCTTACAGGAACGGTTCTGCCTGCAAACTTGCCGTAATCCCGGCTGGAACAGGGAACGATTTTGCCAAAGCTTACGGAATTCCTACAGATCCCGTTCGTGCGCTGGAAGTGGCGCTCTCCAATGAAAACTACATTCACATTGATCTGCTGCGTACTGCAGGAGGGATGGTTGCCGTGAACAGCATCGGTGCGGGTTTCGATGGGATGGTAGCCAAACTTACGAATGAAGCCGGTTACAAGAAACTTTTGAACCGCATCGGTCTCGGGAAACTCTCTTATTTCATCACAATTTTGCGAGTTTTTCTTCATTATAAGCCCAGCAGAGCTTGGTTAGAAGTAGATGGCGTCATTCATGAACTGCCTGATATGTGGCTTGCTGCGATAGCGAACATCCCTTTTTACGGCGGGTCCATTCAAATCTGTCCTGCCGCTTCTCCTTTCGATGGAATGGCTGACGTTGTCGTCATTCAAAGCCGCGGCCGTATCCGTCTGCTGCCGATTCTGTTCACGGTCTACCAAGGAAAGCATACGCAGCATCCTTCCGTCTCTTTTTTCAAAGGCACTTCAATCCGGCTTCGCACCGAGCATCCTTTACTGATTCAAGCAGATGGGGAGTTTACAGACTCAACTCCGCTACATGTAGACATAGTGCCTGCCGCGCTAACTGTGATAGGTACAGCTTATAAAACATATAATTGAAAATGTTCAAAAAAAAATAAGCCTTCATTTCCACTTTTTGTGTGGTTTTGAAGGCTTTTAGATGCAACTTCGGACTAACTCTTACTTTAACAAATCCCTCAACCGCCCCGGAAAATCCGTAATAATCCCCGACACTCCGATCGCGATCATGTGTTGAAAATCCTCAGCATGGTTCACTGTGTACGGATATACAGCTAGCCCCGCAGCCGCGGCTCCATCCACATCTCCTTTGTCAATGGAATGGTAGTGCGGATGCAGCGAGAACACATCGACGCCGATTTGCTTCGCGTAAGCCGCATGATCGACCAGGTTTGCTGCATACAGCAGCCCGACTTTAGCGGATGGCTCCGCTTGTTTGATGCGGCAAATGCACTTGTGGTCGAACGAAGAGATGACCACGTCGTTAATCCTGCCGCTTTCGCGCAGAAAAGCCAGCAGCGCCTGCTCCATGCGGCCTTCGTAAGCATGCTTAACCTCAACGTTGATCAAAATCCCCGCAGGCACCAATTCGAACACTTCGCTCAGCAGAGGCACTCGCTCCCCGCGGAATGCATCTGCGAACCAGGCTCCGGCATCTAAGCGCTGTATATCTTCCCATGCTTGCTCGCAAATAAGTCCTGAACCATTCGTTGTCCGATCGAGCGTATGATCGTGACAAACGACGATTTGGCCGTCTTTGGTTATATGTACATCCAGCTCTAATCCTTGAGCTCCTTGCTCCAGCGCCAGAGCAAAAGAAGCCAGCGTGTTCTCAGGCGCTTCGCCTGCCGCTCCCCGGTGTCCGATTATGATTGGCTTTTGTCCGTTCATCGTCAACTCTCCTAACTTGTATACCTATGTATATGCAATCAAATTATAAAGGAATTCGTTCTTTTTTGCCCAGTTAACATTAATGAAAGTTATGTAAAGACCGGGCCAAAATCAATAAATAATCCATATTAATTTAACACGGATGAAATAAAACATCTATATCCTTAAGCGGTAAGACATGTTTAATAACATTCGTGGAGGATTTTTCCAATGAATACACTGGAGCGGGATTTGCCCCTAACTGCGCCTGCCAAATCGACCGTCAAGCTTCAACGTAAAACTAGATCGCTTTCCACTCAAAAATGGACAGAAACGCTGCTGGGCTATGTTTTCCTGGCTCCGTCTCTCGTTCTGTTTATCATCTTCCTTTTCTATCCGCTAATTCAGTCCGTTTATCTCAGTTTGCATGAAACCGATCCCCGAGGCCGGGTCGCAGGCTACGTAGGATTTGACAATTTCGTTGCCATCTTCACTTCTGAACGATTCTACAAAAGCCTTGAGGTTACAGGCGTTTTCACGCTGCTAACCGTTCCCACCGGCATTACACTCGCACTCCTGCTTGCCGCTCTAACTCATAACCGGCTAAAAGGCATGCGAATCTTTCAATTCGTTTTCTCGCTGCCTGTGGTCTTATCCGTGGGAACCTCGGCAGTTATCTGGATGATCTTGTTCCATCCCAGCGTAGGCATGCTGAATTATTTGCTCAGCCTGATCGGCTTAGAGCCGGTCGCTTGGCTAACCGATCCAAGATGGGCGCTTCTCTCCGTTTCTATGATGACGGTCTGGATGAATCTCGGCTTCAATTACATCGTGCTGCTTAGCGGCCTTCAAAGTATTCCGGATGAAATCTACGACAGCGCCAAGATCGATGGTTCCGGTCCATTCCGTACATTCGTCCAGATCATCATGCCGTTATTATCCCCAACGGTTTTCTTCGTGACCATCGTTTCGATCATTGGGGCCTTTCAATCGTTTGGCCAAATTCACATTTTAACCAAGGGCGGACCGATTAACTCAACGGATGTGCTCGTTTACTCGCTGTATCAGGATGCTTTCATTAACTTCCGATTCGGTACGGGAAGCGCGCAAGCGCTCGTGCTCTTCACGATCATCCTCCTGCTTACGATTGCGCAATTTAAAGCTTTCGAAAGGAATGTGCATTATCAATGACCAACAGACTGCAAAATATACTTGTCTATATCCTGTTGACGATATTTGCTGCACTCATTCTATATCCCATTTTCTACACGTTTACAGCAACTTTCATGACTCCCGAAGAAGCGTCAGCTTATCCTCCGCGTTTTTGGCCAAGCAGTTTCTACTTAGGCAGTATCCTCACGGTCTTTAATCTGGTACCCATCACTACGTTTATGACGAACAGTCTCGTCGTATCCGTAATTATCATGGTTGGACAGCTTGTCACATCCAGCATGGCCGCCTACGCTTTCGCCAATATTCGATTCAAAGGTAAAGCCTTCTTCTTCGCCCTGTTCATGGCGACCATGATGATTCCTTGGGAAGTAACGATTATCCCTAACTATTTGACCGTGAAAAAATGGGGCTGGCTCGACAGCATGCAGGGCTTGACCGTTCCTTTTCTGGCGACAGCGTTCGGCACATTTTTACTGCGGCAATTTTTCCTGCAGCTTCCTCGCGAGCTATTCGAAGCGGCAAGAATAGACGGCTGCGGGCACATTCGCTGCTTCCTGCGCCTCGTGCTTCCGCTCTCGCGTCCTGCCCTTGCCACATTAGCCGTGTACGCGTTCCTCAGCTCTTGGAACATGTATTTGTGGCCGCTGCTAATAACAAACAGCGAAAACATGAGAACCGTACAGATCGGCATCGCCATGCTACAATTCGAAGAATTCACGGTATGGAACCTGGTGCTCGCTGGCGTCACCATAGTGTTGCTGCCTTCGCTGCTGCTCCTCATTCTTGGTCTAAAGCAGCTCGTTCGCGGTCTTACGGCCGGCGCTGTGAAAGGTTAATTAATTGCTACCCGATGGCACTTCGCTCCACGTATTGCCGGAGCCGATTACCATAAATAAACGAACCAAAAAGGGAGAGAAACCAAAAAGATGAAACAGTTAAAAATGAGAAGCTCCGCTATCGCGATGACAGCGCTCGTTATGCTGCTGACCAGCGCATGCGGTGCCGCTGACAAAACGACTACCAGCACTGCATCAACTGCCGCCAGCCCAACTGCAGCAGCAAAGGCAGAAGAGAAGAAGTCGGCCGAACCCGTTAAAGTAATTTGGTGGCACTCCATGAGCGGTGAGCTCGGCAAAGCTGTGGATAAACTCGTTGCGGATTTCAACGCTTCCCATAAAGACGTTCAAGTCGAAGCTGTATTCCAAGGTACATACGATGAAAGCTTAAACAAAATGAAAGCTTCTATGGATACGAAAAGCGGCCCTTCGCTCATTCAAGTATACGAAATCGGCAGCCGCTTCATGATTGACTCCAAGGCAATCACACCGATGCAAACGTTTATCGATGCTGACAAATTCGACCTGTCCCAGCTCGAAGAAAACATTTTGAACTACTATAAATTCGATAACAAGCTTTATTCCATGCCTTTCAACACATCCAACCCGATCCTTTACTATAACAAGGATATGTTTAAAGCAGCAGGGCTTGATCCTGAAAAACCGCCAACCACTTATGAAGAAGTGGCGAAAGCCGCTCAGGCGCTGAGCAAGGATGGCAAATCCGGGGCATCGTTTGCGATTTACGGATGGTTCATGGAGCAATTTTTCGCTAATCAAGGCGCCGAATATCTTAATAATGGCAACGGACGTACTTCCTCTGCCACAGAATCTATGGTTAACAGCGATGCCGGTGTAAAGACGTTAACGTGGTGGAAGCAAATGGTCGATACCAAAACTGCATCAAACCTCGGCCGTAAAACGGATGATACGAAGAAGGCTTTCGCAGCCGGTCAAGTTGCCATGACACTGGATTCTACGGCTTCCCTGCGTGGTATCGTTAGCAGCGCCGAAGGCAAGTTCCAAGTCGGAACCGCATTTCTGCCGAAACCGGCCGACGCTAAAGATGGCGGTGTTGTCGTTGGCGGAGCCAGCTTGTACATCTTGAACAACAAATCCGATGCCGAGCAAAAAGGCGCTTGGGAGTTCATCAAATTCTTGACGAATCCGCAAACGCAAGCATTCTGGCACGTCAACACAGGCTACTTCCCGATTACGAAAAAAGCATATGACGAGCAGCTCGTGAAGGACAACCTCGCGAAATATCCTCAGTTCAAAACAGCTGTTGACCAGCTGCATGCAACAAAAGCGAACAAAGCAACGCAAGGCGCTGTCATGGGCGTATTCCCGGAAGCTCGCCAAATCGTTGAAGGCGCCATCGAAGAAGCGCTAACCGGTAAAAAAGCTCCAAAAGATGCGCTCGACGGTGCTGCAAAGAGCATTACGGAAAAAATCGCTGCTTATAACAAAACGGTGAAATAGTATCTCAACGGATATTGACCTTTTCTCTCATTAAGCATATACTTTTATTCAACATCAATACCCGATCATGCCTATGATGAGAATCCAACTCGGAGGCGTTTTCGCCAAGGAAGGCCGAAGTAGTGGTCATTTCTAAGTTAACCGGCACCGCCCGTTACCGCGGAACCAAGAGGAGGAGCGTTCATTAGAACGTTTCTCAAATTGGGTGGCACCGCGAGCAAACGCTCCTCGTCCCAATCGGATGAGGGCGTTTTTTGTTTTCACCATACATGATCGGGAGGTAGCTTGAAATGACGAAACGACTGTACAATTTTAACCCTGGACCTGCTGCATTGCCTTTGGAGGTATTAAAGCAAGCGCAAGAACAATTCGTGGACTATCAAGGGATGGGTATCTCGCTGATGGAAATGTCCCACCGGAGCCGGGCCGTTGAGGAGCTGAATCTGGAGACCCAGCAGCTGCTTTTAAAGCTGTTAGGGCTGAAAGACGATTATGATGTGCTCTTCATGGGAGGCGGGGCCAGCACGCAGTTTGCCCTGCTGCCGCTAAACTTTTTGCCTCAAGATAAGACCGCGAACTACGTATTGACCGGCAGTTTTGCCGATAAAGCCTATAAGGAAGCCACGCATGTAGGACATACCCATGTGGCTGCAAGCGCTAAGGAGCAGAACTGGCAGAGCATTCCTGTGTTCACTGAGGCTGATTTAGCTCCCAATTCCGCATATGCGCACATCACGCTGAATAACACGATTGAAGGCTCGCGATACCAAGATATTCCCGATGTAGGAAACACACCCCTTGTAGCCGATATGACAAGCGATATTTTGAGCAGAAAACTAGACTTGAATCGATTTTCCATGATCTATGCAGGGGCTCAAAAAAATCTCGGCCCCGCTGGCGTGACGGTTGTTGTCATCCGCAAAGATTGGCTGGAGCAAGGCTCGAAGCGAATACCGGAAATATTGCGCTACATGACATTCGCCGGGCATAAATCTCTTTATAATACCCCTCCCGTTCATTCCATTTATATGATGAATCTCGTGCTAAAATGGACAGTACAGCAGGGCGGCGTAGAGCAGTTAGAGCAGCAAAATGCCGCTAAAGCAAAGCTTATTTATGATGTGATCGATGCAAGCGGTGGTTTTTATCAAGGGATCATTGATGCGAAGGACCGTTCAGATATGAACATTACTTGGCGGATGGCTAACGAGGATATGCAGCGCAAATTTATCAAAGAGTCGGAGGCCAAAGGCTTTGAAGGGCTTGCCGGGCATCGAAGCGTAGGTGGACTGCGCGCCTCTGCTTATAACGGCGTTTCCCTAGAAGCTTGCAGGGCGCTTGCCGATTATATGGCGGATTTTGCAAAGAAACAGGGTTAAACTATTTTGACAAAGCGGAATTGCTGCTTTTACAATGGGACAAAAGTCTAATTAAAGCGAGGGACATCTAAGTGAGTAATGATATCGTGAAAAAGCTGCGCCTGGCAGGATGCAAGCGTGCGCTCATCATGAACGCTCCTGAAGGATACATAGGGAAGCTCGATCCGCTGCCGGAAGGCGTTGTACTAACAGAGCAAAAGGAAAGTGATCAAGCCTACGATTTCGTGCAAGTGTTTGTATACAACATGGCTGAAGTCCAAAGCTTGACGCCTCAAGCGATTCAAGCCGTCATCCCTGAGGGGATGTTATGGATCAACTACCCTAAGGGAACGAGTAAGATCAAAACGGACATTAACCGGGATTCCGGCTGGCAAACGGTAACCGACCTTCAATTTGAGGGCGTGTCCCTCGTCTCCATCGACGAGACTTGGTCGGCCATGCGCTTTCGCCCTATCGGCCTAGTTAAGTCGCAGCGGAGCGAACGCCAGGCCAAACGAGCGGAAAATGCGAACAAGTCCCCGTTACCCGCAGATAAAACGGTGATCGTACCGGACGATCTGGCAGCAGCGTTTCAATCGAATCTTGAGGCACAAGTTTTTTATGAGACGTTGTCGTACACGAACAGGAAAGAATATGTCAGATGGATCACCGATGCCAAACGTGATGAAACGCGCAGCGGGCGTGTAGAGAAGACTATCGACAAGCTATCGAGGGGCATTAAGAATCCGATGGTGAAAGAATAGCGTTCAGCATGAATTAGCATCATTATTTGGCATGATTACATGAAAAGAGTCCCGTAGAGCGGCAACCAATTCTGCCGAGCTCTCGGGACTTTTTATCTAAAGGTATTGAAACCGTTTCAAATGAAATTATTTGCCGAGCTGATGAATCGGATGACCCAGCGCGCCTTCAGCAGCATCCATGACCATTTCGGTTAGTGTTGGGTGTGCATGAATCGTAAGCGCGATGTCCTCCAGGTTAGCAGCCATTTCAATCGCAAGCGCAAGCTCACCGATGAGATTGGATGCTTCCGGACCTACGACTTGACCGCCAAGCAGTTGGCCTGTTTCTTTGTCGCCGACAAGCTTCACAAAGCCTTGTCCTGCATTCAACGAATTGGCGCGACCGTTCGCCGCGTAAGGGAATTTACCGATCGTCACGTTATAGCCTTGTGCCTTCGCTTCGGTTTCGTTCAAACCTACGCTCGCGATTTCCGGATCGGAGAAAACAACCGCAGGCATTGCTTTGTAATCAACAACACTTGGAAGTCCGGCAATCGCTTCTGCAGCCACTTTCGCCTCATAGGAAGCTTTGTGCGCAAGAGCGAGACCAGGTACGACGTCGCCGATCGCGAAGATATGCGGAATGTTTGTTCTGCCTTGGTTATCGACTTCGATCAAACCGCGATCTGTCAGCTTCAGGTTGATCAGATCAAGACCAAGCTCACCATCTGTGTTTGGACGACGGCCAACCGTAACCAATACATATTCAGCTGTTACTTGTTTTTCTTCACCCTTCACGGTAAAGGTAACTGTAACATCATTTTCATTTTTCGTACTGGATTGCGCCAACGCTTCAGTGTGAACCTCTACGCCGATTTTCTCCAGATTGCGCGCTACCAGCTTCGTCATTTCTTTCTCGAAGCCTGGCAGTACGTGGTCAGAGCCCTCAAGCACCGTTACTTTCGTACCGAACTTCGCGAACGTTTGACCCAATTCAATACCGATGTAGCCGCCGCCGATGACGACCATGCTTTTCGGAATTTCAGGCAGGTTCAGTGCTTCCGTTGAAGAAATAATTCTTCCGCCGTAAGGGAATGCTTTCAGCTCGATCGGACGGGAACCCGTTGCGATGATGCAGTGCTGAAAGCGGTAGCGAGGCGCTTCTTGGTCGTTGAACACACGAGCTTCGTGCTCATTGATGAACATCACTTCGCCTTGGAACATTTGAATCTTGTTGCCTTTGAGCAGTGTGCTCACACCGCCGGTTTGCTTCTTCACTATGTTGTTTTTCCACTCTTGCACTTTCGCGAAGTCAATCTTCACGTTCTCTACGGAGATCCCCATGCTGTCCGCATGCTGGGCGTGCTCATAAGTGTGCGCAGCAGAGATCAAAGCTTTGGATGGGATACAACCGCGGTTCAAGCATACGCCGCCCCATTCGGATTTATCGACGATCAAGACGCTTTTGCCAAGTTGAGAGGCGCGGATGGCGGCCACGTAACCGCCAGGACCTGCACCAATCACCAGCACGTCTATATCTAAAGAAGCATCTCCTACTACCATGCTGTTACACCTCCAAGACAAGAAGCTCAGGATCAGCCAAAAGCTGCTTAATGTAGTTCAAGAAGCTTTGCGCTGTCGCTCCGTCCACGATACGGTGGTCAAAGCTTAATGAAAGCGCCATAACCGATGCGGCTACGATTTGACCGTTTTTCACAACTGGCTTCTCTGTAATGCGGCCTGCGCCCAGAATCGCAACTTCAGGGAAGTTGATGACCGGTGTAAAGAACATTCCGCCTACTGAACCGATATTCGTAATGGAGATCGTGCCGCCCTTCATCTCGTTAGGAGCCAATTTGCCTTCCCGTCCGCGAACGGCAAGGTCCTTGATGGAGGAAGCGATCGACCATACGTTTTTGCGGTCTGCGTCATGGATTACAGGAACGAGCAAGCCGTTGTCTGTATCTGTCGCGATACCGATGTTATAGTACTTTTTGTAGACGATCTCTTGTTTCTCTTCGTCGATCATCGCGTTGAGCGCCGGGAATTGACGGCAAGCCGCAACAAGTGCTTTCACGATGAAAGGCAGGTATGTCAGTTTCACGCCTTTTTTCTCGGCGAGAGGCTTCGTGCGCTCACGCAGAGCAACAAGAGCCGTTACGTCGATTTCGTCCATCAGTGTCACGTGCGGAGCTGTGTACACGGATTTAACCATTGCGTTCGCGATCACTTTGCGGATTCCTTTGAACGGAACCCGTTCTTCGACGCGATCGCCGACAACAACCTGCTGCATCGCTGCAGCAGGTGCAGCCGCTCCAGCCGCTTCGGTTGCGGCTGGCGCTGTCGCTGCTGGAGCTGGCGCCGCGCCAGCTCCAGTGAAGCCGAGCACGTCCTCGCGCGTTATGCGGCCGTGCTTGCCTGTAGGCGTCACCTCTGCGAGTGTGATGCCTTTTTCTCTTGCAAGCTTGCGTACGCTAGGCGTCGCAAGCACTTCGCGGCCCGCGCCAGCGTTTGGCGCGGCCACTGGCGCGGCAGCTGCCACAGGCGCCGCTGCCGGAGCCGGAGCTGCCGCCACAGCGACCGCCGCTGCAGGCGCAGGAGCCGCTGCAACAGCAACTGCCGGGCTGCTGCTCTCATGGTGAATCGATTCGGCAGGCAGTTCGCCTGTTACTTCGATCGTCATGACAAGCTCGCCAACGTGGCAAATTTGTCCTTCTTTTACTTTCACTTCAACGACTTTGCCTTCAACCGGACAAGGTACTTCAACGACCGCTTTATCGTTTTGAACTTCCATCAGGATGGATTCATCCGTTACGGTATCGCCCGCTTTGACAAGCAGCTTTACGATCTCGCCTTCATGTATGCCTTCACCAAGCTCCGGGAACTTGTATTGGAACAATGCCATGTCCTTTACCTCCTATTACCTTCGATTAAAATTCGAGTACTTGTTTGATGCCAGCAATGACACTTGCTGGACTAGGCAACCAAGCGTCTTCGATTTGCGCGAATGGATAGACGGTATCTGGCGGAGCGACACGAAGTACCGGAGCTTCCAGGTGCAGAATCGCTTTTTCATTGATTTGCGCAATCACTTCAGCGGCGACGCCGGACGTTTTTTGCGCTTCTTGTACGATGATTGCACGATTTGTTTTCTTAATCGATGCGACAATCGTATCGATATCGAGTGGCAGCAGGGTACGAAGATCGATTACTTCAGCTTTAACTCCTTGTGTTTTCTCGATTTCCTCAGCTGCTTTCACTGAAGTATGCACCATAGCTCCGTAAGTAATAATTGTAACATCTGAACCTTCGCGAACAACGTTCGCTTTACCAAGTTCAATGGTATATTCGCCTTCCGGCACTTCAGCGCGGAAAGCGCGGTATAAGTTCAAATGCTCCATGAAGAAGACAGGGTCATTGTCGCGGATCGCGGAAATGAGCAATCCTTTTGCATCATAAGGGTTGGAAGGAACAACCACTTTGATACCCGGTGTTTGAACGAGCAATCCTTCAAGCGCATCCGTGTGCAACTCAGCCGCTTTTACGCCGCCGCCAAAAGGCGTACGGAATACGATAGGAGAATTGTAACGGCCGCCGGAACGGTAACGCATACGAGCAGCTTGTACGCAAATTTGATCGAGGGCTTCATAAATGAAGCCTACGAATTGAATTTCAGCGATCGGACGGAAGCCTTGAACGCCAAGACCTACAGCCAAACCGCCGATAGCCGACTCAGCGAGAGGCGTATCGAATACCCGCTCTTCGCCGAATTCTTTTTGCAAACCTTCAGTCGCACGGAAAACGCCGCCTACATGACCTACGTCTTCTCCGAACAAAATTACGTTAGGATCTCTTTCCAGTTCGACGCGCATCGCGTCTTTTATCGCTTGAATCATCGTCATTTGTGCCATGACAGTCTGTGCCTCCCATAAGTTTTCGCAAGAAAAACTGGATTCGTGAGAAATTGTTTATTTATAAGCCTGCTTCTGTTCTTCGAGATGAGCTGGCGTCGTTTCAAACATGGAATCAATCAAGCCGGCAACGGTCATTTTCTCAGTTTCCTCGGCTTTTTTGATGTGCTCGGCAACAGTCGCTTTCGCTTCTTCTTTCACGCGAGCTTCTTCTTCTTCGTTCCAAAGGCCTTTTTTGGTAAGGAAAATGCGCATACGCGTAAGCGGATCTTTAGGTTCCCATTCGGCCTCTTCCTCTTTGGTACGGTATTTCGTCGTGTCATCCGCCATGGAGTGCGGACGGTAACGATAAGTCAAGGCTTCGATCAGCGTTGCGCCTTCGCCTCTGCGTCCTCTTTCGGCAGCTTCCGTAACGGCTTGAACAACAGCCAGAACGTCCATGCCGTCTACTTGAACGCCTTTGATACCGGCAGCAACCGCTTTATGAGCAACGGATAACGCTCCTGTTTGTTTCGCGTAAGGCGTCGTAATCGCGTAACCGTTGTTTTGAACAAAGTAAATGACAGGAAGCTTGAAAGATCCTGCAAAGTTCATTCCTTCATAGAAGTCGCCTTCGGAGCTTCCTCCGTCGCCTGTATACGTAATCGCTACACGCGGTTGGTTGCGTTTTTTGAACGCCATCGCTACGCCGGTAGCATGGAGAATTTGTGCGCCGATAATGATTTGCGGCATAAGCACGTGAACGTCTTGCGGAATTTGACCGCCATGCTGGTGTCCGCGGGAGTACAAGAAAGCCTGGTACATCGGAAGTCCGTGCCATACGAGCTGCGGCATATCACGGTAACCCGGGCAAATGAAATCATCTTTATTTAATGCAAATTCACTACCGATCATGGATGCTTCTTGTCCGGATACCGGAGCGTAGAAGCCAAGACGACCTTGACGGCCAAGATTAACCGCTCTTTCATCCCACACGCGTGTGAAAACCATTCTTCTCATTAATTCTTTTAATTGATCGTCACTCAGTTTTGGCATTTTGTCGGGATTGACAATCGTACCGTCCGGTGCAAGAACTTGTAAAGGCTGAACCTTCTCTGTGGTTACTTCATAATTCGCTTGGCTGACGAGTGGCTTACTCATACCTTTTCACCTCATATATGATTTTAATGCCTGCTAGCTACATTTCTGTTATAGTATTATTATAAACCTGTTTTTGTAAATTGTACACCAGTTTCCTTTAAGAATCTAAGGTTTTTTAGCACAAATGAATAGTACAGTTTTTAAAAATATATAATACAGTTAATCAAAAATTAACAAACTGCTATAATACACCTCACCTTTTTAAGGAGGATCATATCCTTGGATGACTCTCGCTATTACAAAAGAACAATCGTAAAAGAAGAAATCACTTCATCCATTCTCGGTGAAATCCGAACCCTGCGCATCTATCTGCCGCCCGGATACAATGAACTGCTTTCCTATCCTGTGGTCTACTGCCAGGACGGCGAGCAATTTTTTAACTTTGGGCGTATAGCAACGACACTTACCCGCTGCATTCTGGATGATGGCTTGGAGCCGGCCATTGTCGTTGGCGTCGATGTAAACACAGCCACCCGCACATCCGAATATGCACCGGAGGGCGAGAGACATGATGCCTATTGCCGCTTTTTTGCAGAGGAGCTCCTGCCATATGTAGAAAGCCGGTATCCCGTCCGGAATGATCGTACCGAGAGAATCGTTGCCGGAGATTCCTTAGGAGGAACGGTTTCCCTGCACCTCGCCTTAGATTATCCTAGCCTTTTTTGCCGAGTTATATCCTTGTCCGGCGCATTTTTCGACATTACGCGCGAACGTTTGAAGGCGGAGGACGATTTATCCTGGTTGGAGCTGTACATGCTCATCGGGCTCGACGAAACTGACGTAAAGACAGAGCGCGGTACCTTTGACTTCGTCAGAGAAAACCGGCTGACCAAACAATTTCTTGAAGACAAAAATACCGCGCTTCACTATATCGAGAAGCCCGGCAAGCATTTATGGGGATTTTGGCAGGGTGAATTGGACGCTGCGCTGCATTATTTTTTAGGTTAGAATGGGGTGATACGGAGCTGTATTAACTCGCCGATTCCATACGAACCGCTTGTTGTATTTGCACGGTCTCCTTCTTAGCCCATTTGAAGAAGATAACGGACGCGCTGACATTGAACGTTAAATCAAGAGCCACGAACAACGGGAACGTGATGAACGGCATTTCGACTCCACCCATGCGCAGCAGCAAGCTCGCGAATTCGACGATGTTTAGCCCCCAAGCGTAAACCCGGAACCAGGACGGGATGGCGGATATCGAACCCAGCGACCAGGCGAATACGAAAAACCCAAGGTAGGAGAACAATTCAGCTGTTTCCAGATGCGCTTCGACCGTTTGAAGCACGCCCGGCACTTGCTCTATCAAGATGGCTTGCACGGCAGCGGAAGCTTCAGTGTATCGGGCGATCAGGTCCGATTGGATCGTCAATTGGTGAAAACCGCCTAGCGTACCGGCTACGGAAACTCCGAGACCGAGAACGGCAAGTATAATCGCTTTTGGCTGATCGGTTCTCATCAGCTGGCAAGCGAACAACAGGAGAAAGCCGCCGATGGAAATCCATAGCCCGACGATTACGAAGCCGAGAACCCGAATAAGTGCCGGATTCTCTAGTCCTCCATAGAAAATTGCTATCATTTCCGGCGCATCGCCGGCATTCCCTAAAACCACACTCATCGTTGCGATCAAGCATACCGTAAACAGAACTGGGAGCAACGACCATCGTGACAACATTTTCAATACCGAGCTTTCATTTGTTTGTTTCATTTTGATTCACACATCCTTATCCATATTGATTCTCACAAGGCTTAATTGTAATGAGTTCCCTGCTGTGGGAGAAGGTTGATTTACTTCACCCTCCCTGCGTCCCAGCGGCTAAACTTACAATCGAATCAATGAAGGAAGAAAAGGATAAGAGTTGATGCGGGTTTAAACCAAACTACCCTTTAATCGCATAACGTTGTCTAAGCAGCTCTATCATACTGCGGATTTGTTGTTCCTCCGGGAATGCAGCGATCTGCATCGGCTTCGCAGGTTGAATACCTCTTGGTTCCATCACCTCGAGTATATTAGCGGCAAATTGTTCAGCCGAAAGCTTCATATTCAAACATTCCGACAAGCTCGCCATGCTGCCTGGAGCGACTAACGGATAGTCGCCTGGGTCTGCGGAACCCGCCGCGCGTTCATAAAACTCCCTGGCTAAAGCTGCTTTTTCCTCCCCGTCTCCTTCTGTAAGGATAAAGGCTTGCACCGAGATCGCATGCTGCTGTCTGCGTTGAGCGATACCGCAAAATTTGCGCCCGCCTACACTCAAATCGAATTCCCCGGGGCAGAATGAACCTGCAACCTCACCTTGGTCGATACGATTCGTCAACTTGTCCATCACATCACGAATTAATCCTGCCATCAGTTCAAAATCCTTGCGATGTTCCATGTCGCCTGCCGCTTTGGGAAGCAAGAGCGACACGTTCACTACACCGAGATCTAGAGGCACTCCTGCTCCTCCGGAATTTCTCACGGCAGTGTCATAACCTTGTTCGTAAAGCCAGCGTTCTGCTTCAGCGGCAAGTGGAAGTCGACTGTCTCTGAGTCCCATGACAAAAGCTCTTGGGTGCCTCCATATGTGCAGAATCGGAGGCGTTCCTTTTCCTATTGACCGGCATAAGAGTTCTTCCAACGCAAATGCATATAATATATCTTTGGAATCCGTTTCCTGTAACCGGTCTAGTATGACCATGTTCTGAGGTAAATTATAATCTTTCATGGATTGAAATCTCCTGCGATTGTTTAGCGTTATTCTTTAGAATTGTAAGCGATGCGAACCGCTAAGCGCAAACAAGTATTGTACCATATTGTATATACGACAAGTATCCGTCAGAACACGTCAAAAAACATCAAAATATTGGTAACAATTCGAAGGATTTTCAATATTTATGTCGAAATAGTACAAATATAACCAAATTTCGATAAGTAGGCGAGACTTTTGAACGCAATTGACGACTTGCTGCTCAATGTTCTGGTTTTAACCGTGCCCATCTTGCTGTATCATATTTTTTGGCTCGACCGACCGATCTCCATCAATTTTAATTGCTGGGGCCGAACGTTAATCGGCATCATCTGTGCGTTAGCTGCGATCTTTTGCATGTCGCATCCCTTCTTCACGTTGACGGGCAGTGATTATGATTTACGTATCATCCCTTTACTTGCAGCCTTTCTGTACAGCGGCATACGCTCAGGTCTTTTCGTCTCTGTAGTCATCATCGCGTACCGCTATTACATGGGTGGCCCGGAATTCATCTGGATCGTCACACTTACCGCCCTGCTTGTACCCTTTATCCTTGCCTTTATCGCGCTCAGTAATTGGAAACACCGGACTCCCAAAGTGATGTTTCCAAGTCTTCTTGCCTTTGTCAGCGCGGTAGCAACCTTCTGCATAATTTTGGTGTACCGCGTAGAAACGGAGCAAGCCATCGATGCCAGCTTTTTATTGCTAGGCGGATTGTTCTGCATCGTTCACATGCTGACCATGTGGCTTCTTACCTACTTAATTGAACGGATTCGTGAAAATATAGCTATGCGTCAAGAGTTGCAGCGCTCCGAAAAGCTCAATGTGCTCAGCGAATTGGCTGCGTCCGTTGCTCATGAAATTCGCAATCCAATGACGGTTGCGCGCGGCTTTATGCAAATTCTAAGCCAAACCAAAGTTACCGAAGAGAAAAAACGTGTATACACAACGATGGTAATTGAAGAAATCGATCGCGCTCAGAGCATTATCAGCGATTACCTTTCTTTTGCCAAACCACAAGCGGAAAAGTTGGAGGAACTGGACGTCTCCACTTTGTCATTAAAACTAACCAATCTTATTAATCCCTACGCCTCTATGCGCGGTGTTCAAATCTCTTTCAATATGGAGCCCTCGCTGGTCGTCAGAGCTAATAGTGAAAAACTGATTCAATGTCTCGTAAATCTGACTAAGAATGGTATAGAAGCAATGCCTAGCGGAGGCACCCTACAAATTAACGGATACAAACAGAGTACCCAGGTCGTCCTCGAAATTAAGGACAATGGCGTGGGTATGACACCTGAACAAATTGATCGCCTTGGTACGCCTTTCTATTCAACGAAACACAAAGGGACAGGGCTTGGGATGATGGTTTCCTATCGAATTATCAAAACATTCGGAGGCGGTATTGAGGTTACAAGCCAGCCCGGCAAAGGGACTTGCTTCACTCTTTCATTGCCTGCGGTTTAATGATTCCGCCAAAATATCCATAATCCCCTTAAAAAGCGGAATGGCCTTGTTGCTTTCGATCGGATCCGTGTTCTTAATAACAACGGAAACCGCATACTTAGGTGATTGCACGGGGCCATATCCGACGAACCACTGGTTCACTTTTTCCTGCTTCCCGTACTTCAATTGAGCCGTTCCCGATTTACCGGCAAGCTTCCACTTTGCCCCTTTCAACGCCTGTCCCGTTCCATCCGTAACGACCTCCTGCATCCAGCTTAACAATTTGCGGCTTGTTGCCGCAGAAACGCCTTTTTTTCCATCATCCAGCTTCTTAACCGGAAATGCCTCCATCACGCGATCGGTTTGATACCGGATTTCTTGAACGACTCTCGGGGAGAATCTGTTCCCATCATGCAACAGCGTCACAATCATATTAGATGCTTGCAATGGCGTCATCATCACATCTCTTTGACCAATGGCCGTTTGCATCAATACACCCTCGTCATCATGCGGCGTATGCGCAGCAAACAGTTGCCCGTTGTCTTCGGAGTCCAATTGGCGCAGCAGTTCTTTGGCGTCCGTTTTCCCTGACCATCCGACCTCATCCAGTACGCCTAACTTGTGCGCATAGCTTTCCAGCTGAGCCGATGTCAGCCGCTGCATAACGTTGGCAAACACGATATTGCAAGACTGCGCATAGCCCTCTTCCAACGTCAAAGGACCGTGACCGTCTCTTCGCCAACACGTAAATCCGTACTTTCCTAAAGCCCCTTCACAATTAAATGTTTCTTTGAGGTCGACAACCTTTTCATCAAGCGCCGCAGCCGCGACTACCGTCTTAAAGATCGAGCCGGGAGCCGTAGCCTTCAAGGCAAAGTTGCTCCAATTGTTGTTGCTCAGATTCACCTGCAGCGGATCGAAATTAGGACGGCTTGCCATAGCTACGATATCGCCTTGTGCAGCATCTTGAACTACAACGGCTCCTTCCCTTATTTGAAGTTTGTCCATTAACAACTCAATTTGCTGCTGCACAGTTAAGTCCAATGTCGTGACCAGCTTCAATGGGTAGAATACATTATCCGGAGCGATCATACGGGCATCCAATCCGGGCAGAGGCTTCTTTGTAGCATCGGTAAAATAGGAAATTGAAGTCTCTCCAACGCCGCGTAGCCAGAAATCGAACGTTTTTTCCAAACCCGAGCCCCCGATTTTGCTCGTAAGCGAAAGCTTCCCACGCTCGAGTTCCGCGCTGTATTCTTGCATAACCCGATCTGGATTTTGCCCGATAAATCCGATCAATTGCCGCGCTATCATCCCTATCGGATAGCGATCCTCGATTTCAACTACCTTCACATTGGGCAGCTGAAGCCCGTTGATCTGCTCCTCTTGCTGCTTGCATAGGGCCACAGGCTTTCCCCCGCCAGAAGTACCCCATACGCCAGGATCCTTCATATTGCTTGAGAAAGCGAGCCACGCTTCCGAACTCGTCCGTAAAATATGCGCGAGCTGATCGATTTGCCGACGGTCCACTTTAATAGATTTGCTTATAGGAAAAGCTACCAGCGCTTTAATCGTGCCCCCCGTCAATGGCTGCATATGCCGATCCAGAATTTCGCCTCGGCCGCTATCCAGCACCAAAGCTTTCTGCCTCTGGAGGACTGAATTTTTGACAAGATTCACGCCTCTGGAGGAATAGTTTTCCGACGCAGCTACTTGGATCCAGAACAACTTACTGACAATGCCGATAAACACGATGAGAATGATGATCAGGATGATAAACATTCTCCGTTTTTCTGCTGCGGATAATTGTCTCTCTCTCATATTCCTGCCCCCTTCCGGCAAGCCGATTCCTGCTTCTCTTCCCAGTATAGGCATCCCTGTTCATCGACAAACTTTTCGCGGGATCTTGGCACAAAAAAAGCCCACCCTCCAAATGAAGAGCAGGCTTGCGAATTATGTAGGAACTAAATCTCGAATTTCGAAAGTGTTTCATTCAGCGACTTTGATAATAAATCCAATTTGTCCGACAGCTTTACCAAACCATCGCTAATGCTAAGCTGCTCTGAGCTCAAAGAAGCAACTTCCTCGGAAGTCGCAAGGGACTCCTCGGCAACCGCGCTGACGTTCGTCATCGCATCCGAGAGAACGACTTGAGACTGCTCCAATGTGCTGATGGAATCGCTCACTGTACTAAGCTGTTGGATGAATCCACCCATGTGATTCGTCACTTGTTTGAAAATCGTATCCGCTTCTTTCACTGCCTGAATCTGCTCTTGGAAGATCGGGGTTGCGGTCGAGAGCACTTTAACCGTCTCATCAATTTCTTTTTGAATCGTCTCTGTAATTTGTCCTACCACATCGATCGATTGACGGGACTGGTCGGCCAGCTTACGAATTTCATCCGCGACGACCATGAAGCCTTTGCCGGCTGCGCCTGCACGCGCGGCTTCAATCGTAGCATTGAGAGACAGAATGTTCGTTTGTTTCGTCATATTGTTCAGCACATCGAGAATTTTTCGGATCGATCTTGTGCTGTCTTTTAGATTATCGACTTTATCTACCATGGAGCGTATCATTTCTTCAGTCAAGTTCGTTTTCCCGATAAGCTCCGTCATGTACTTTGTACCTTGTTCGCTTGAGCTTTGAACGTCGGCGGCTGCCGTACCCATCTCCAGATTGGCTTCAATGACATTTTTCATTTGCATGCCAATATGTTGAGTCAACTCGTTGCCCTTCTCCGACTCCGTCGCCAACCCTGCAGCACCGTTCGAAATTTCATCGGTAGCCACGGCAATTTCCCGTGCAGCCGTCGCTGTCACTTTGGACGAGTTCGTTAACTCCGTAGCCGTTTCAAATACTTGCTGCGCGGAAGCGCTGGTCTGCTGTACCAAAGTCGTAATTTGCTGCATCATCGTATCAAAGCTTGCGCCAAGTTGACCAATTTCATCCTGTGTTGTGTAGTTGGCCCGTACGGTCAATTTACCTTTGGCACCTTGCTGCATTAAGTTGCGCAAATTCACGAGCGGTCTTCCGATCATTCTAGCAACGAACAACCCTATTAAAACAGCCGCAACCGCTGCAAATAACGCGATAAGAAGCGTATAGTTGAAAATTTTCTTAGCGTCCTTCACCAGAGCGCTTACCGGAATGTCACCAACCAGGTTCCAGCCGGATATATTGGATTTGTAGTAAGCCACCAAGTGATCGTCATCGGTCGTAAAGGAGCCATGTTCCTCATCTAGCTGCTCTTTGGTAAGCTGAATCACTGCATCCTTCTCTAGCTCATCCGGATTAAGGGTAGCAATATTTTTATTGCTGCCGCTTGTGATCACGACTTTGCTATCATCGCCAAGCGACATCCCTTTAATTTCTTTGTTCAAAATCTCATTGCCCAGCTCCAGCACAAGAATCGCGGATGTCGTATTGCTTAATGTATTTCTCATCAATCGGCCTACAGCAAATGTGTTGGTTGAGTTGCTGGAGTAACCTTTGGCCTTGCTATCGAGCCAAGCCACTTTGCCTCCGCCTTCAATAATCTTTTTGAACCAATCCGTATTGCTCGCATTATCAGATAACGTATTGCCGCCGCTGCCCGTAATGACAATCAATTTACCATCGGGCCTATAAAGATGAAGCGTTTTAATTGATTTGTTAGAGAAAGTAATCACGTTCAGTTTGTCGGTTAATTGACGCACAACATCCAAAGCCTCATAAGACGACGGGTCAAGATTCGGAAGCTTATCCAGCAAATCTTGCAATTCTTTATTCAACATAATTTGCAGTGTAGTCTCATCAAACGTTTGATACAGAAAGTCCAGTTTCTGCCCTGCTTGCGTAACCGTCTGCAGACTGGATTCAGCTACCTTGTTTTTAATGACACTTTTTGAAACCGAATAAGAAATCATACCTACAATCAATACAAAAAATAAAATGCTGGCAAAAAACATTAGAAACAGCTTCATTCCAACCGACTTCACTGGATTCTCGAGCTTAACCTGCTTCATTTCACTGAAAGCTGCTCCACTAACGTTCTTCGATGTTTGCCCAGCTGCATGAGCGATACGCCCCCACTTCGCATTTTTAAAGACATTAGTGAGTGCTTTACCTAGTTTGACTAAAGAAGAGGTTACCTTTTGAAGTCCATTTTTCATTTCGTTTCACCACCGTTAGTTTCTACTTGCCCTAAGTACTCTTTCTTTTGGCCTAAAATGAAAAGGGTTACAATGTCCGTGAGTTAACAAATTCGACATCATTTAACATTTTCCTTTATTTTACGTGCCTAAAACCAAAAAAAAAGAAACTTTCTCCAATATAACCCACTCTGGAGAAAGCTTCCATGGTACTATTTACCTGTTTTCTTGCGCAGCATATCCCATTTATTCACAGGATGCTCCGTTCTGATTTTAACCATTTGCAGAGGATGTCTTGCCGCGTCCAGTTCCCCGCCTCCCTCATCCCAAATCGTACCGACCTTTTGCTTAAAATGGGTACCGTTCGGGCCAAAGAATTCAACCTCTTGACCAGGCTTAAAATGGTTCCGCTGCTGAATGACAGCAATGCCTGTTTCTTTCTCATAATCCATAACCAGACCGACAAAATCGAAACCGACGACTTTATCCTCAGGTTCAAAAATATGATCCTCATGCCCCGGTGCCTCGTAGAAGAAGCCCGTATTCAGCGGCCGGTTCGCTGCTTTGAAGATTTCGTCCTGCCAGAGCGGATTCAATTTATAGTGCTCCGGATCAGCAAAATAAGCATCGATTGCTTGGCGATACGCATTGACCACAGTTGCCACATAATGAATGCTTTTCATGCGCCCTTCAATTTTAAAACTATCCACGCCGGATTCGATCATTTCAGGAATGTGCTCGATCATGCTGAGATCCTTGGAACCCATCGTGAAAGCATCATCATCGTCGCTAAATAGCGGCAGGTCGGTTGCCAGCGGCGAAGAAAGAGGCTGA
The DNA here is from genome assembly GCF_014534655.1 of Paenibacillus sedimenti. GTDB lineage: Bacteria > Bacillota > Bacilli > Paenibacillales > NBRC-103111 > Paenibacillus_E > Paenibacillus_E sedimenti. The sequence continues at coordinate 232,933 of NZ_JACVVD010000005.1, read as the reverse complement.
TCCTTGGCAAACAGATCGTATTTCCAGCGGCATGATTGCGAGCAACCGCCTCGATTCGAATCGCGATCTGTGAAATGGTTAGATAGCACGCATCTCCCGGAGTAGGAACTGCACATCGCACCATGGATGAAAGCCTCGATCTCCACGTCAACATGACGCTTAATCTCATCGATTTCTTTCATGCTCACTTCACGCGCCAGAACGACGCGCTCGATGCCCTGCTCTTTCCAGAACTTCACGGTTTGCCAATTCATCGTGGACTGCTGCGTGCTCAGGTGCACTTCGAGCTTAGGCGCAACTCTTCTGGCCGTCAGCATAATGATCGGATCTGCCGCAATGATCGCCGAAATGCCAACCTCTTGAAGCCCGCGTAAATAATCGTCCAATCCGTCTATATCTTCGTTATGTGCATAAATATTCGTCGCTACAAATACTTTTGCCCCATATTGGTTAGCAAATTCTACGCCTTCGCGCATTTCTTCGAGCGTAAAGTTATCTGCATTCGAACGTAATCCATACTTTTGTCCGCCGATATATACCGCATCCGCTCCATAATGGATCGCGAACTTCAACTTTTCCAAACTGCCGGCGGGAGCTAGCAATTCCGGCTTATCCAAACGTACTCTCCTGCCTCGTGCTCTTGCTTCTACTGCTGTCGTCATCTTGGATAACACCTGCTTTCTAAAAGTTTTGCGAAGCAAAACTGGCTTCGTAAGCATCCGCTTAATACACTTGTTCTTTGTAGAAAAAACCATAAGACAATTCCCGTTCCGGGTCCTGCAGTTTTGCAATAGCATCCAACCATTCCTGATTGAACGTATAACCCTGAGGATCTGCCGCATAAGCGTCAATTACCGCACGGTAACTTCTTACAACCGTCTCATTATATTCTATGGATTTCAGAAGACCTTCAATCTTCAGGCTATCGACTTGTCCATCCATCAGCTCAGGCAAGTTTTCCAACATGCAAATATCTTCCGAACTCATAATGTGCGTCCCATTGCGATCCTCGTAGACAGGATAACGCTGATCCCGGCGCTCGTGCTCGATCAGAAATAGTCCGCGCTCCATAGATCGGTCTTGCGATGATGCATCTTTACCTTGATGCTCCATATAATTTTTGACCAACTCGCGCTTCGAGTGATAAATATTGGTTATCCCGTGTACTTGGACTTCGACTTCAAGCTCGGTGTGCTGCTTAAAATCCAGCACCTGCTCCATATTCAATTCTCTGGCCAGAACGACCCGGGAAGCCCCTTGCTGCCCCCAATAATTGGCGGTCGCATAGTTGGTTGATGTCATTTCTGCGTTCCAGTGCAGCTTAATTGGATTTGTTAAACTCCTCACAGCCATCAGTACTGCTGGATCGCCGAATATGACCGCATCTACGCCGAACTGCTGAAGCTGCGTAAGATAGTTGAACAGCCCTTCCAAGCTATCATTATCAAAAATATTGTTCACCGCTACATATACTTTTGCGCCTCTCTCATGAGACCATGCTACTGCATCTTGGAGCTCCGCGAGCTGCACCTCTCCTGGAAGGCGCAATCCATAGCGCTCTTCCCCTACAATGACGGCATCCGCGCCTGCTTCGATCAGACGCTTCAGCTCAGTGACAGAGCCGCTGCTAACTACTAACTCCGGTTTTTTCAAGTGTGAACCCTTCCTTCTGTCGAATAACTAATTTGCTGCCTTCTTACTTGCTGCGATATTCTTCTTATGCTCATCGAACGTTTCCGCAAATAAATGTCCCTTCGTGCCGTCCTTCTTCGTCACATAAAACAAGTATTTCGTCTCCTCCGGATACACAGCCGCTTTGATTGAAGCTAAGCTAGGGCTGGCTATCGGTCCTGGCGGTAATCCCGGATTCAGATACGTATTATAAGGGCTTTGGATTTGTAAATCTTTTTCCAGAAGCCGTTCCTTGGGCTTACCGAATAAATATTGCACCGTCGCGTCTATTTGCAGCGGCATATTCTTTGTCAAACGATTGTTAATAACTCCCGATACAAGAGCCCGCTCATCGTCAACAACAACCTCGCGCTCGATCAGAGATGCAATAGTCAGCATCTGATGGACAGTGAGCCCTCGCGCCTGAAGCTTGTCCTGCCAATCCGAAGGCAGCGTCGCAAGCTTTTTATCAAGCTCTTGAATTGTACGCTCGATGAATTGTTGCTCGGTCGAGCCTTTCTTGAATTCATACGTTTCCGGGAATAGGTAACCTTCCAAACGGTGCTTAATGTTCTTGTTATCGGGAAGCGTACCGATGGCATCGGACTTGAACTGCGACTGTGCATCCGCCAGCTGCAAAAATACATCCGCTTTCCAAGGCGTTTGATCTCCCAGCTTATCAGCGATCTGCTCGATCGTATAGCCTTCCGGAATCGTCACACGAATAACTTCTTCCTTCACGGTTTCGCCTTTATTCAGCTTTTCAATCATCTCATCAAACGTCATGCCGGGCTTCATACTATACTCCCCGGCTTGGAAACGTGAGCCTTGTTTTTTCACTTTCAAATAATAAGTAAAAATCGATGAATTCTTGATTAGTCCTTTGGCTTCAAGTTCCTTCGCTATGTCCCCCGAGCCCGCTCCTTGCGGTATGGACACTCGCGCATCCTGCTCTGAGGCAGGCATCGGTTGAAGCGCATTCGCTATATATAGGCCTACGCCGCTCACAAACCCGATGATAACTAGCAGCAGCAAGCCGATAATAAGCCATATTAGCTTGAGCTTGCTTCGTTTGGGCTTGTCCGCTCCGTTCAAGTGATCCAACATTTCGTTCACGACGATCCTCCTTTGGTCCCCCAAAAGTGAAGAAGCCCTAAGTAGCTAACTCCGATTACTTTTGGGGGAGCCCCCGTTTAAATACCAACAAATAAAAAAGAGCGGATGCGCTCCGCTCGGGTGAATACTTTTTACAAGTCGTCCTGCACCGGAAACACCATTTCATCATAGAGCTCCGCTACGGTTTCCCATTCATCGTCATCCTCGATCGTTTCCAGCTCATACTGCTCATCCGAATTCTTCACGACTCTAAAAATGGCGACATCGTCTTCCTTTTTGAGCGCATCGGACTGCAAAACAGCATACGTATTATTGCCGTAAACGAATTCCTTCAGAAGATGATAAACCGTAGACTCGTTCTGCTCATCAAACAAAATGATATCATCCCCATAAGCATTCCGCAATACGTCCGTTTGCGTTACACTCATGCTTCATCTTCCTCATCATACTCAGCCATTAAGGTGTTGAACGTTTCTTCTACGATGTTCCACTCTTCCTCGTCGTCGATCGTGAAAAGCTTTAAGTCCTCGCCATCTTCGTCTTCCTCATAGCGGAAAGCATAGACTTCATCCGTTTCTTCGTCTCCGCCATCGAGTGGAACGACCATCATGTACTTCTTATCGGAACCGTCCACTTCGAATTTCATGATGACCTCGAACTCTTCTTCGTTGCCCTCATCGTCCGGGATGTAAATAATTTCGGGTTCTTCTTCACGCAATTCTTCTTTGGACATGTTCGTTCACCTCTTCATATTAGCATCCATGTACCCTTGCAGGATAAGCTGTGCGGCCATCTTATCGATGACCGTCTTCCGCTTCTTGCGGCTCACATCGGCTTCCAGCAGCGTCCTTGTCGCAGCAACGGTCGTTAATCGCTCATCCCACAAATGCACAGGTACATTTAGTCTTTGCTGTAATTCCTGAGAAAATGCGATGGCCAACTCGCCGCGAGGACCGATCGTATTGTTCATATTTTTGGGTAAGCCTACGATAATCTCGGTGACCTCGTACTGCCTGACAATCGCTTCCAGTCGTTCTAGGTCGTTCTCCGGCTTACGCCGCTGAATGACTTCCAGCCCTTGAGCGGTCCAGCCAAGCTCATCGCTGAGCGCGACGCCGATTGTTTTGTCCCCATAATCCAAGCCCATCCATCTCATGCCGGTTCTCTTTTCCCTCTATTTGTGTTGGCCCAGATATGAACGTACAAGCTCCTCGATCAGTTCATCCCTCTCGCGTTTGCGAATAAGGCTTCGGGCATTGTTGTGTCTTGGAATGTACGCAGGATCTCCGGAAAGCAAGTATCCGACAATCTGATTAATCGGATTATACCCTTTTTCCTGAAGAGCATCGTAGACCGCTAATAGCACTTCTTTCGGTGATGTCTCGATTTCTTCCGCCTTGACGTTGAACTTCATCGTTTTATCCATGGAACTCATCAGGAGCACCCCACTTTCCGCTTGATACCTTTGTCAAATTATAGAAATTGTTACGTGTATACTGTGATATATTCTCTATGGGTTTAAAAATTCCTGTCCCACTGAAAAATAATTCTAATACAAGTTTAAAAAGTCCGCTTTCAGAACCGAGAAGGTTGGACGAACTCCGGAGAAGGAGGAACGGAGCGTAGTGATGTACTACGTGAGTACCGGACTTCCCGGATTCGTTCAAGATTCGATGCCGAAATACTTCTTGAATAACTTCGTTATCAAAGTGGACTTTTTAAACATCCTTTTTATGCGAATTGGGAGACGAGTCCTTCTACGCTTGTTAGTGCTGCTTGCAGTTTGGAAGCATCCTTACCGCCGGCTTGCGCCATATCCGGCCGACCGCCTCCGCTGCCGCCGCATTGCAAGGCAACTTCTTTAATAATTTTGCCTGCGTGGAAGCCTTTGGCAACCAGGTCAGGCGTGACCGCAGCAACAAGGTTAACCTTATCGTCAGCGGGTGCACCGAGTACGATAACAGCTGAACCCAGCTTCACTTTCATTTCATCTACGATGTTGCGCAGCGAATCGATGTCTCCTGCATTCACTTGCGCTGCGAGTACGTTGACGCCGCCTACTTGCTTCACTTGATCCGACAGCGAACCAGCCTCGATGCGTCCAAGCTTGCTTCGCAAAGATTCATTCTCACGCGATAATTCTTTCATTTGCTGCAAGGTGCTCTCCAGACGTTTAGGTACATCCTGAACGTTTGATTTCAGCATGCCTGCTGCTTCTTTCAGCAATTGCAGCTGCCCGTCGAGGAACTCGTATGCGCTGCGGCCGGTTACAGCTTCGATCCGACGAACACCGGAGCCGATGCCGGACTCGCTGACGATTTTGAACAGTCCGATTTGCCCGGTATTCTGTACATGGCAGCCACCGCAAAGCTCAAGGCTGTATTCGCCAACTTGCACGACGCGCACGATGTCGCCGTACTTCTCACCGAACAAAGCCATAGCCCCCATTGCTTTTGCTTCCGCAATGGCTTTAAGCGAAATATCTACGTTGATGTTATTCCAAATTTGTCGGTTAACACGCTGTTCGACATCCTGCAGTTCTTCGGCGCTGATGCTGCCGAAATGCGAGAAGTCAAAGCGGAGACGATCCGGCTCAACAAGCGATCCAGCTTGATTCACATGCGTGCCAAGCACTTCCTTCAACGCTTTGTGCAGCAAGTGTGTTGCTGTGTGATTCTTGATAATGTCTCCACGCGGAGCAGATGCAACAGCCGCTTCGACCGTATCACCTTTGCGGAGTACGCCGGATTCCACGACCACTCTATGAACGTGTTGCCCATGAGGCGCTTTGCTCACATCTTCTACTATCAGCGTTACTTGTCCATTAGAAATCGTACCGTGATCGCTCACTTGACCGCCGCTCTCAGCGTAGAAAGGAGTACGGTCAAGGATGACTTGGCAAGTCTCACCAACGCCTACGATATCGACAAACTCATTCTCATGAACGATCGCTACGATATTAGCAGTAACTACCAACTCATTATATCCAACAAATTCGCTTTTAACCGTGAAATCAGCCAGTGGTCCGCCTTGTACCTTCATGCCGGCTTCATCGTGACGAGCTGCTCTGGCACGGTCACGCTGCTCCTGCATGGAAGCGTCGAACCCTTCACGATCAACCGTCATTCCTTTTTCAGCAGCAAAATCTTCTGTCAAATCAAATGGGAATCCGTACGTATCGTACAGCTTGAACGCGTCAGGTCCGCTGATCTGGCTGCCGCCTGCATGACGGGTCTTCTCAACCATTTCTGCAAGAATGTTAAGACCATCGCTCAACGTTTCATGGAAACGCTCCTCTTCGGTGCGGATCACTTTCTCAATGAACTCGGCTTTGTCGACGACCTCAGTGTAATAGACGCCCATAATTTCGCCAACGGTTGGCACCAGTTTATGAAGGAACGGCTTGTCCATCCCGAGCACTTTACCGTAGCGGACAGCTCGGCGCAGCAAACGGCGAATGACATATCCGCGTCCTTCGTTGGAAGGAAGCACGCCGTCGCCAACAGAGAAAGCAACTGTACGAATATGGTCAGCGATTACTTTAAGCGCAACATCGTGCTCTTCGTTCACGTGATACTTTACGCCGGCAAGCTCACAGGTCTTGTCAATGATCGGTTTGAATAGATCTGTATCGAAGTTCGAATCCACATCTTGTAAAATGGAAGCAAAGCGCTCTAGACCTGCGCCAGTATCGATATTTTTGTTAGGCAGCGGCGTGTAGCTGCCGTCCTTGTTATGGTTAAACTGTGTGAATACCAGGTTCCATACTTCGAGGAAACGCTCGTTCTCGCCGCCAGGCCAACACTCCGGATCCGAAAGATCGCCATACTTATCTCCGCGGTCGTAGAAAATCTCGGTGCATGGACCGCAAGGACCTTCGCCAATATCCCAGAAGTTATCTTCCTTTAAACGATAAATTCGCTCTTCAGGAATTCCGATTTGCTTGTTCCAAATCTCGTAAGCTTCCTCGTCATCCTCATGAACCGTTACGGAGATCCGATTCGGATCAAAGCCGATCCATTGCGGATCCGTCAGAAACTCCCAAGCCCAAGGAATGACTTCTTTCTTGAAGTAGTCGCCAATGGAGAAGTTTCCAAGCATTTCAAAGAAAGTATGGTGACGGCGTGTTTTACCGACGTTCTCGATGTCGTTCGTGCGAATACACTTCTGAGCATTTGTAATCCGCGGATTTTCTGGAATGACGCGGCCGTCCAGATAAGGCTTGAGCGGCGCGATTCCCGCATTGATCCACAACAAAGACGGATCGTTGTGCGGAACAAGCGATGAGCTTGGCTCAACCTTATGACCTTTACCAGCAAAAAACTGCAACCATTTTGAACGAATTTCACTTGCTTTCATTTGTCTCATGCCTCCGTTTTTATTTATGTTTTTTCTTTAAAATTCTTATGTTCTTTGTTCTTGGTTCTTTCAGTTCGAACAGTCCAAGCGCAGCGCGGCCGCATTCGAACTCCCCTCACGCAAACGTACAAGCGTGTCCTCTACAATGTTCCGGCTACAAGGCTGCCGGAATGTAGAGGACGAAAGCGCTCCATCCCTTGCCCCCATCATTCTAGCGCCTGTCCGGACTCACTATCCAATCCGCTCGTGGTCCAGGGGACGAAACCTCTGGGGTCCCCCTTTTAGGGGGATTTAGGGGGTCTTACGCGATTTAGGGGGTCATACAAATAAAAATCGCCCCTGCAGTTAAACAGGGACGAATCATCGCGGTACCACCCTGGTTATTGCGCTTGGATTTCTGTCTATGACAGACTTAACAAACACAATCTCCTTGTGCGGATCTGTAACGGGTCCAACCGGTGGAGTTCATCCACACTCCGAAACGAGCGTTGGGCCATCCTTGCACCGAAAGGTTCTTGCAGCCGTGTTCAGCACTTCATGCGATGAATCGGAACCTTCTCTCTGACGATGGACTATGGCTTACTTAAGTTTCATCAACGTTTTACATTAGTGTTAGATAAGGCAAATTATAACTTTATGCATCGGGTGTGTCAACATGAAGTGATGAGCCGTATCGTCTTGAAACCTGGATCTCTGGGTATCGTAATAATAATCAAATAAACCGAGTAAGAACCACAGGAGGTTCCAGTCATGGATTTTTCGTCTTTGCTGCTTTTATCCCTAATCGGACCGGCAAAAGGAGCAGAAAGAAGAAGACGATGACCTAGGCGACGACAAAAATAAAAACTTAAAAAATTGAGATGCATCTAGTTGACAATGATTCTCAATGGAAGTATAATAAAGTTATTGATAATGATTTTCATTATCGAAGGGAATAAGAACCATAGACTTATTTTTGTGGCTCCTTTCGATGGTTTACGTATTGCCACTCCTTTCATATCCTCAACCCTCGTGCAGAACCCCTCTGGTCCATGATCCCGCAAGTCATGGTTCAGAGGGGTTCTGTGCATGTGCTCAAACTGTCGGGCGATGAACATAATACAGAAATACGTGCTGAATAATCACTTTCAACACGGCAAAAAACGGAACAGCCAAAATAAGTCCTACGATCCCTGCCACTTCCCCGCCAACAAGTAGCGCGAAGATGATTAACAACGGATGCATATGCAGCGTTCTCCCAACAACTTGCGGGGATATCACATTTCCTTCCAATATCTGTACGGCTAAATTAATCAATGAGACGAATAAAACCATTTTTAATGAAACCGTTGACGCCATGATGATCGCGGGTGCCGCTCCAAAGAAAGGCCCCATATATGGAATAATGTTGAATATCGCTACAACGCTCGCAAGGAGCAGCGGATAAGGCATCCCAATCAGCCAGTATCCGATATAAGCAAGAATCCCAACAATCAAACACACCAGTAGTTGACCGCGAATGTAATTACCGAGAGCCGTATCGATGTCGATCAGCAGTTTCACCGTCTTCTTGCGATGTTCCTTCGGCACCACAGCCAATGCGGTTTTCTCCATAAGCTGAAAATCCTTCAGCATATAAAACGCAACGAACGGTACAATGAAAGCGATAAACAGCATATTGATCATATTTCCGATTTGATTCACATAATTCGATATCGCCTGCGAGATTGCATTCTCTATCTTCGTCAGCGAATTATTGATACCTGTACGGACACTGTCAGGCAGCAACTGATTTTTATTGAAACCATCCACCAGAGACTGTGCGCGTACCGCCATTTCCGGCATGTGTTCATTTAATTCAGCGAATTGCTTCATAAACATGGGCGTCATATTCATTACAATGACAGTTAATGAAGAAATGAACACACTGTATATGAGAAGCACGGCAATGGTTCTTGGTACTTTGCGCTGATTGAGAACATTGACAACCGGATTCAAAATATATGAGATAATCACCGCGATAAAAAAAGGTGTGAGGATAGCTTTAAGAAATCGAAACAAAGTAAGTAGAATCGGCTTGATTTGCAGTAACATATAAAGGGTTGCCAGCGCAAGCAGCGTATACGCAAGCCCAACAAACCATTTATTTTTCCAAAAACGTTCCATTAGTTTCACCCCGGATTCAGGCATAAGGTTTCGCTAATACAGTATATGTACAACCTATGAAAATTAACCCGAAGAAGCGTAGACAAAGCTGCAGATGCAAAAAAAACGTCATTCGTTCAAGAGCCTTAGTGCAGCTCTTGATAAATGACGTTCCATAAATTCTACATGTACGAATTAATTGGCGTGTACGTGAACTTGCGGAATTTCTTCCTCAAAAAATAAATCGTCAAGGGAACTTAAAGTTCCGTCTTCCTCTACTTGATACACGGACATTTTGTCGCCGTTTACGCTGAGCTCAATAAAACAGCCCCAGCAGTAAAATTGATGGGAACCGATTTTCCCGATATCTTTGGAATTGCAATTTGGACAACGCATCATGTTACTCACCCTATTCTTCTTTGGATACGAAGAGCTCTTCAAGTTCCTGAGTACAATGTACAGGCACGATAATGGCATCTTCCCCTTTGGTTGCCGATTCCGGCATGGGAAGCCATCTACGCCCTTCCTTCAAATCAGAAATAAACCCTTCGGACAATTCATAGCCTACTATTTGTGTTCCCCATTCCAGGTTTAAATAAACATCTTCTACCATGCCTAATTGCTGGCCGCCCACAGTAACAATCGGTAGTCCTTTAATCTTGCGGCTTCCTTCAAGCAGAGCATACTGATGACCATCAGCTTGTTCCAGCTCTTGTATGACACTGTCGTTTGGTATGGTAATGGCATCTTCACCGGCAGCTATAAGGTCTTCCCACGGAATGTACCGAAGGGAAGAGAACCAATGCTTCGTCTCAAGTACGATACCTCGTATGTTCCATGTCGGGTCTAACAGCAAATCTTTGACTTGACCTATTTGCTTACCGGATTCAACCGTCAGTACAGGAAGTCCGATGAGATCGTGCGCTTTGCGCAAGCTTTATACCCCCTAAATCAACCCACAAAGTGACGAACTGCTACAAAGCTTAGTCCATTTACTTTGTGGGTGCCCCAGAATAGAACCACCCGGTACTATGTAGTACGCAATCGCTTGACAATGGTTGCAAGTTTTTGGGCAGCTGATTCGATTTGCTCTATAGAATTCCCCATTCCAAAGCTAAAGCGAACCGCGGAGGCTGTAACATTTTCTGGAAGCTTCATCGCCTTCAACACGTGAGAGACTTCAAGCGAACCCGAAGTACATGCTGAGCCGCTTGCGGCTGCCACACCATCCAAGTCCAGATTCATTAGCAAAGTTTCCGTCGTGACACCTGGAAAGCTGATGTTAAGAATATGCGGGATACACTGTTCCTTGTGACCATTAATAATAAAACTCTCGCTGCCTAACTGCTGCTCTAATGTACTTACCATAATTTGACGAAATTCAGCTGCTTTTAGTTGCGAGCTTTCCAGCTTAGGCAAGTTGACTTCGACGGCTTTCGCGAACCCTGCGATACCCGCTACATTTTCCGTTCCGGCGCGGCGCTTTCGTTCTTGAGAACCGCCGAATATATGCGGCATCAGTATGGTGTTCTTGGAAATATAGAGCGCACCAACGCCTTTAGGACCATTTATTTTATGAGCGGATAAGCTCATCAAATCAACAGGGAGCGTACCCAGATTCAGCGGCAGTTTACCTAAAGCTTGCACCGCATCTACATGAAACGGGATTTGACGGCTGCGGGCTAGGTGACCGATTTGTTCGATGGGCTGAATCGTACCCACTTCATTATTCACATACATGATTGATATAAGAGCCGTTTCGGGACGAATAGCAGCCTCTATATCCGCAATTTGAATAAGACCAGTCGGTTCTACTGAAAGATACGTCACCTCGTAACCGAGACTCTCCAGACGCTCACAAGGATGCAGAACGGCATGATGCTCAATTTGAGTGGTGATGATATGCTTCTTGCCTTGCTTGTTTGCGTTCAGCACCCCGAAGATCGCCATATTGTTACTCTCGGTCCCGCCGCTAGTAAAAATCAGCTGTGCTGGCAAGCAGCCCAACGAGAGCGCCATCGAGTCGCGAAAGCGATTCAGAGCGGTTCTTGTCGCTCTTCCGAAGCTGTGCGTACTAGAAGGATTGCCAAAAAAAGCTGTATAGAAAGGAAGCATCGCTTCCAAGACTTCGGGATGTACGGGTGTTGTCGCCGCATGATCTAGATATATGGGGTTCATAATGCACCTTTAAATATAAAACATATAGTTGTCATGCTTGCCTTCATCTTGAAAAGCGATTAAGCCCGCCAGCGTCGTAGAATCCAATACTTCAGCGATGCTATCGCGAATACGAATCCAAAGATCGCGTTTCGCCGGATCATCTTCTTCCGTAAAATCAACAGGGCTGATTGGTCCTTCCAGCACCCTAATAACCTCGCCCGCTGTCACCTGCTCAGGGGATTTCGAAAGAATATAGCCACCGTATGCCCCGCGAATACTTTTGACCAAACCTGCATTACGCAACGGAGCCACGAGTTGTTCCAAATAATGCTCGGAAAGCTGATGCTTTTCCGCAATGCTTTTGAGTGAAGTCGGTCCTTCACCGAATCGATTGGCCAGCTCCATCATGATGGTTAAACCGTAGCGGCCTTTTGTGGAAATTTTCAAAACTAACACCTCATTCAACATTTATGCCATCAAGGTCGTCCCTATCATGCTAAACAGCGTTTCCATTTTAACCAAAAACATTCCTAAACATCCGTGTATCATATATATGTTATCATAATTCCTTGTAGTGTGGGGAAAAAACAATGACATTCTCATGAAATATTTTAATTTTTTATAAGGGACATGTATAATGGTGAGAGTTTCACTAAGTTGCATGATAGAAATGAGGGAATACAGCTATGAACAAAAAAACACGGGTCATTCTGGGTATGTCCGGAGGTGTCGACTCTTCCGTCGCTGCGCTTCTGCTGAAGGAGCAGGGCTATGAAGTTATCGGCATTTTCATGAAAAATTGGGACGATACCGATGAATTCGGCCATTGCACCGCAGAAGAAGACGCAGAGGATGTCAGAAGGGTATGCGACCAGCTCGATATCCCTTTTTATACAGTGAATTTCGAAAAGCAATACTACGACAAAGTGTTCGCTTATTTCTTGGACGAGTACGCCAAGGGCCGTACGCCGAATCCCGATGTCATGTGCAACCGCGAAATCAAATTCGGCGAGCTGCTTCAAAAGGTTTTGGATTTGGGCGGCGATTACATCGCTACCGGCCACTATGCGCAGGTTAAAGAGCATAATGGTGAGTATGTGCTGCTTAGGGGCAACGATCCTAACAAAGATCAAACCTATTTCTTGAATGCTCTTACCCAACAACAGCTTTCCAAAGCGATGTTCCCGATCGGGCATTTGCCGAAGCCAAAGGTTCGCGATATTGCCGAAGCGGCTGGACTTGCGACGGCAAAGAAAAAAGACAGCACGGGGATCTGCTTTATCGGAGAGCGGGATTTCAAGGAGTTCTTGAGCCAGTATCTTCCTGCCAAACCGGGCAACATGGTAGACATTCGTAACGGAGAAGTGAAAGGCCGTCATGACGGGCTTATGTATTATACGCTCGGTCAACGTCAAGGCCTTGGTATTGGCGGTTCCGGCACAGGCGAGCCTTGGTTTGTCGTCGATAAGGATCTGGAGAAAAACCAACTCCTTGTTGTGCAAGGCGAGCAATACCCTGGACTCTATAGCAAAGGTCTAACCGCAACCGATGTGAATTGGATTAGCCCTAACAAGCCTGTCGGCGCCTTCACATGCACCGCGAAATTCAGATATCGTCAGCCGGATCAAGGCGTAACATTAACTCTTGACGAGAATGGAATCTGTGAAGTAACTTTCGACAAACCGCAAAAAGCAGTAACGCCTGGACAATCTGTCGTTTTCTATGACGGTGACGTTTGTTTAGGCGGAGGCGTTATTGATAAGGTGCATAAGTAAGATATTTTCAAAGCGGTATACCGTGTTAATGCTTCAGGCCTGTTGGAATTTACCTGCTTCACAGTAGTATGTAGTCCACAGCCTTCGCACACGATAATTGTGAAGGGTGTGGGTGAATGAACAAAGCAACAGCCGTACTTCTCGTCTTTTGTACATGTTGGTATGGATGTCGATCAGCTCCTGCTAAAGCGATGAGCGAAGCTACATTTGTCGTACAGCAGCAGGTGAAGGAACTCGTTCGAGCGCTTGAACCCGAGTATGCAAAATGGAGTCGCATGGCTTTTCATGAGGCGGGTAAGATCTATACCTTATTAGACTATAAATATTTGGGCCGCACGGACGTAGCCCCTGGGGTTGCTCAGCAGCAATTCCGTTTCTGGGTAAAGAAAAACGGTTCGGAATTTCCGCTAATCGTTTCGATCCGTTACAATCCGGTTACCGAAAAAGTATATACAATCATTATGGAGCAAGAAAAAAGAGGGGACCTGCGGGTATTATGAATTCGCAGGTTTCCCTCTTCTTTTTTGTTGATTCAACTTCATTTTTTCTTCGGTTCCTTGCTCGCTGGCTATGAAGATAGCCTCATTCCTGATCTCATCCGGCAAATATTGCTGTTCAACATAATGCCCAGGATAATTATGCGGATACATATAACCTTTGTGTCCAAGCTTCTCTGCGCCCTTGTAATGCGTATCTCTTAAATGGAGAGGCACATCTGCGTTCTTTACCCGTTCCATGAGCTCTTCAGCCCGCATGATGGCAATCGGGATCGAGTTAGATTTAGGGCTCTCTACGGCAAACAATATTGCCTGGGAAATGACATACTTCGATTCTGGCCAGCCGATCTTGTGGTAAGCGTCCATGGCAGTTACGGACTGTACCATTGCCTGCGGATTGGCTAAACCGATATCTTCGCTACACATGACGATTAGGCGCCTCAGGAATGTCATGGGATCCATGCCGAGCTTTTCAACGGCATAGAGGAACCAGAACAGCGCGGCGTCGCTGGAGCCGCGCAAGCTTTTGTGAAAGGCGGACAAGACGTCGTACTGCGTCGACTCGTCCGCTTTCACGATCGGGCGGCGGATCGACTCCTCCGCCACCTCCAGAGTGATCTGAACCGTGCCATCCGGTTCAGGCGAAGTCGTCAGCGCTGCCAGCTCCAGCGCGTTCAGCGAACGGCGGATGTCGCCGACGGCCATCCGCGCGATGTGCCCCAACGCCTCCTCGTGAGCATGGAGGCGCATGAAGCCGAGCCCCTTCACGGGGTCGGTGAGCGCCCGGCGCATGGCGATGAGCGCATGCTCGGCCGTGAGGGCCTCGAGCTGAAACAGCGTCGAGCGCGACAGCAAGGCACCGTTCACATGGTGAAACGGGTTCTCGGTCGTCGCGCCGATGAAGATCAGAATGCCCTGCTCCACAGCAGGCAGCAACGCATCTTGCCTTGAGGTGTTAAAGCGATGCACCTCATCCAGGAAAAGCGTTGTTTTACGGCCGTATAACGCCTTATTGGATTTCGCTTGTTCAATCACATCGCGCACGTCTTTCACCGAAGCATCTACGGCATTCAGCTTGATGAACTCGCCTTGCGTCCGATTCGCGATAATGTTTGCAAGCGTTGTTTTTCCCGTGCCTGGCGGGCCGTAGAGAAGAATTGAGGATACTTGATCAGCTTCAATTGCTCGTCTTAACAGCTTGCCGTGTCCAATGATATGCTCTTGCCCTATATATTCTTCAAGCGTTGTAGGCCTCATCCGATCTGCTAGCAGCTTACCGCTGGGTTCTTGACCGGATGCATAGGTGAATAAATCCATAATTGGTCAATTCCTTTGCTTAACTCAAGTTTCACGTAAAGTCTATTATAACCTCCTTCACTAACAGTGTCATCAATGGAGTGATTCGACAAAAATCAACATGAATTTTTAGTAAATCCGACCAGAGGATGTGGTAAACTCCATAAAGCCCTGATACAATTTGTATCAGATAGAAATAGGAAGGATGGAGAGTTAAATGCCATATTATCATTACAAGAACATATGGACACCTCTGCAGCTGCTAGGCATTCGCATGTTTCGAGATGAAGATGGCGGATTATGGATTAAAATGTGGCAGAATCCACGAAAGCGAATCAGATGATATAAAAACGGGATGCCCCTTGCAAAATGGGCATCCCGTTTTTATATCAGCTTTGTTTTTGTCCTTTTTCCAATAGGTCCTTTACGGCCACACTAACCATGATCAGGCCAGCTACCGGAGGTACGAAAGCGTTGCTCGCCGGCGGCATCTGGGCCTTGCGAATTTCCGGCGCATTCTCAGGTACGATCTGCTGCGTAACATCCTCACGCGGCTTGATTGGCTGCTCAGTCGAGAATACGACCTTTACGCCTTTCTTGATCCCTTCCTTGCGCAGCTTGTGACGAACCACACGGGCGATCGGGTCCATGCTCGTTTTTGAGATGTCCGCCACTTTAAATTGTGACGGATCCATTTTGTTGGCAGCGCCCATGCTTGAAACGATAGGAATCTTACGCTCCAGGCACTGCTTGATCAAATGAATTTTGTAAGAGATCGTATCGCTCGCGTCCAGAACATAGTCTAGTGGATACTCAAAGAACTGCTCATACGTTTCTTCCGTGTAGAACATGCGCAGCGCGATAGCGTCGCAATCCGGATTAATTAATTTAATCCGCTCGCGCATCAGTTCTGCCTTTGGCTGCCCTACAGTCGTCGTAAGCGCGTGGATTTGGCGGTTAATATTCGTAATGTCGACAACATCCTTGTCGACCAGAATGATCCGTCCAACCCCTGTACGTGCCAGAGCTTCAGCGGCAATGGAACCAACACCGCCGATGCCTAGAACGGCTACAGTGCTGTTTTTCATTATTTCCAGGCCTTCAGGGCCAATCGCTAATTCCGTTCTTGAAAATTGATGAAGCATGGAAACACTTCACTTCCTCTTTCTTGAATAGGTATGGACTTTTTTGGGGTCAATTTAGGCTTTAGCAGCAGGCTGCTTCAGCGCTAACCGGATAGACAGCTGCTCCAGCTGTTTGTTGTCGACTGTGCCCGGTGCATCGGTCAGCAGGTCTGTCGCGCTTGCCGTTTTCGGGAAGGCAATCGTTTCTCTCAAATTCGTGCGGCCGGTAATCAGCATCACCAAGCGGTCAAAACCGAAGGCGAAACCGCCGTGCGGAGGCGTACCGTATTCAAATGCTTCAAGCAGAAAGCCGAATTTCTCAACCGCTTCTTCCTTGGAGAAGCCAAGAGCTTTGAACATTTGCTCCTGTACTTCGCGCTTGTAAATCCGCATAGAGCCGCCGCCCACTTCGTAGCCGTTAAGCACCAAGTCATAGGCTTGAGCACGAATTTGACCTGGATCTGTGTCGAAGAAATGCAGATCTTCTTCTTTTGGACGCGTAAACGGATGGTGTTCTGCCACATAACGCTTCTCTTCTTCGTCATAGCCAAGCAGCGGGAAGTCCACAACCCAAGCGTACTTAAATTGGGAGTCGTCGATAAGACCGAGATCACGGCCGATTTTCAAACGAAGGTTGCCCAGCACGTCTGCAACGACCTTCTTCTTATCTGCGGAGAAGAGCAGTAAGTCGCCTTCTTCGGCGCCCAGACGCTCTGTCAAAGCAGCAATCTCAGCTTCATTGAAAAATTTAACGATAGGCCCTTTGAATTCGCCATCTTTCACTTGGATCCAAGCTAAGCCTTTAGCTCCATATCGCGCCGCGAAAGGTCCAAGGTCATCTATCTCCTTACGGCTCCATGTACCGCAGCCTTTGGCATTCAACGCTTTGACCTGGCCGCCGCCTTTAATTACATTTGCAAATACTTGCACGCCTGAAGCAGCAACAATGTCGGATACGTCTTCCAGCTCAAGACCGAAACGAAGGTCCGGTTTATCAGATCCGTATTTGCCCATTGCATCCGCGTACGTAATACGTTGGAAAGGACGAGGAATGTCTACTCCGGCTGTATCTTTCATCAGGTTCACAACGAGTTCTTCCAAAATATCCAAGAGTTGATCTTGCGGTAAGAAGGAAGTTTCGATGTCGACTTGCGTAAATTCCGGTTGACGGTCTGCGCGAAGGTCTTCGTCGCGGAAGCAGCGTGCGATTTGGTAATAGCGCTCTAGTCCGCCCACCATTAGCAATTGTTTAAAAATTTGCGGCGATTGCGGAAGCGCGAAGAACTCGCCTGGATGCACACGGCTCGGTACCAAATAGTCGCGAGCGCCTTCCGGTGTGCTTTTCGTTAAAATCGGTGTCTCCACTTCGATAAAACCTTGGTCATCCAGGAAGTTACGGAACACTTTTGCCGCTTTGGAGCGCAGCATGAGCGTTCTTTGCATCTCAGGACGACGCAGGTCGAGGTAACGATATTTCAAACGAACAGCCTCATCCACATCTACGCCATCTTCAATAAAGAACGGAGGCGTTTTCGCTGCGTTCATGATCTCAATCTCTGTGACTTGGATTTCAATTTCGCCTGTAGCGATATTTTTATTTATCGTCTCGGCATCACGTTCAACAACTTTACCTTGAACCGCAAGCACGTATTCGTTACGTGCGCGATCTGCAATTGCAAGCGCATCTCCCGAGAAATCAGGGTTGAAAACGATCTGAACAAGTCCGCTGCGGTCGCGCAGATCAATAAACAGCACGCCCCCCAGGTCACGTCTTCTTTGTACCCATCCATTCAGTGTAACGGTCTGTCCTACGTGCGCTTTGGTGAGCTGCCCGCAATGATGTGTTCTTAGCATCACATTTTCCTCCTAATAAGGTTTTATTAATTTGTTATGATCTATGCAAAAAGCGTCTTTGGCGCATTCGCTGCAAGATCCGCCAAGCTTACGGTCAGTTGATCCCCTGATTCCAACTTCTTCAAAGTGATTTCCCCGCGAGCCAATTCGTCATCGCCTAAAATGGCAACATAAGTAGCATTCAGACGATCAGCCGACTTCATCTGCGCCTTGATCTTGCGGCCCAGGTAATCCTTTTCGACAGCAATGCCTTGCTGTCTCAGCTGATAAACCAGCTTCGTCACTTCCTTCTCCGCAGCACTGCCAAGGGCGATTACGTACATATCCAGCGGCTCCGGCTTCGGAACCTCGACGCCTTGATCTCGCAGCACGAGCAGAATACGCTCCAGTCCGAGCCCCAAACCGACACCCGGTTGATCATTGCCGCCGATTTGCTCCACAAGGCCGTTGTAGCGCCCGCCACCGCCAATTGTATCGATAGCGCCGATACCTGCCGCTTTGTATTCAAAAGCGGTATGCGTGTAATAATCCAGTCCCCGAACGAGACGAGGATTGATTCGGAATGGAATGCCCATGCCCTCAAGGTGCTCTTGTACCAATTGGAAGTGAATCGTACACTCTTCGTCCAAATATTGCAGGATATCCGGTGCGCCTTCGCCGTATTTCTGATCCACTTTACAATCCAGTATGCGCATTGGATTTCGATCGTAACGAGATTGGCAGTCCTTGCACAGCTTATCCTTCACCGGCTCGAAAAACTCCTGCAGTTTTTGGCGATATACGGTTCTAACTGAAGGCGTGCCTACAGAGTTAATCTCAACGTTTACTTCTTTTAACCCGATTTCCTTATAGAACGTGTAGCCCAGCGCAATGACTTCAGCATCGATACTTGGATCTACGGAACCGAACGCTTCGATACCGAATTGATGGAACTGACGATATCGACCCGCTTGTGGCTGCTCATAGCGGAACATCGGTCCCACATAGTACAGTTTGCTGACATCAGGCTCGCCATACAGTTTGTTTTCAACATAAGCGCGTACGACCCCGGCCGTACCCTCCGGCCGAAGTGAGATGCTGCGGTCTCCTTTGTCGAGGAAGGTATACATTTCCTTTTCTACAATATCCGTCGTCTCTCCGACTCCTCTTGAGAAAAGCTCGGTATGTTCAAAAATCGGAGTGCGGATCTCCTTGTAATTAAATCTCCGGCAAAGCTCTCTTGCCTTTGATTCGAGGTACTGCCACTTCTCAACCTCACCGGGGAGGAGATCCTGCGTACCTTTCGGCTTTTGAATACTCATTGAATTAACCTCCTTCTAAAGTCCCCCAAAATTTCAGTACGTGTTTTCCTTTTTGAAAAAACAAAAAATCCCTCGCCCCGACTTATATAGTCAGGGACGAGAGATTTGATCACCAAATTCACCCGTGGTACCACCCACATTCAGAATTACGTATACGATCGGCCAACGGCCGCGGCAACGAAATTCTGCTCTTTACGGATAACGCCCGTTACACGCACAGCTGCTACTAAGCACATGACATACAAATGATTGCCATCATACTGTTCCCAACCGGTCCTCTGGGAGGTCTTTTCGTTCGCTCATCATAAGGAAGCTTGCAGCCATGTCTTCCCTCTCTGCTTATGTGGAAGCGAGTTACTTTATCCCTTCAATGGATCATAGAAGTATCAAATTATATTATTGCTTATTGTAATCATTACCAGTCCCAAAGTCAAGAGAGGGATGTAGATGGTAAATTTTTCAAACAATCCTATTAATGAGCATCTGCCCATTTCTGCAGCTCTTCCATTACTGGCTTGAGTCCTCTTCCCTTTTCCGTTAGCTCGTACTCAATGCGCACCGGCGTTTCCGGATAAACGTGACGGATGATGATCTCAGCAGCCTCAAGTTCCTTAAATCTCTCAGAAAGCATTCGATCGCTCATACTCGGGATGAGTTCTGATATATCTTTAAACCGCTTCGGTCCGGAAAGCAGCACATTAATGATGAGTCCCGTCCAACGCTTTCCCAGAAGTTCAAATGCATTCTCGAATTTAGGACACAGTTGATAGTCTTCCATATGAATCATCTCCTTATAAACAATTTTAGCATAGTCGCTTGACAAAAGTAAGCACTTCATAATAATATACTAACATAAAGTTAGTTATTAAACAAAATATATCATATAAGGAGATGTTAGTTATGGCTTTAGGTTTACTTATTATTCGTTTAATTGTCGGTTTGACATTCGCTGCTCACGGTGCGCAAAAGGTATTTGGCTGGTTCGGCGGTTATGGTCCAAAAGGTACAGGGGGATTTTTCGATTCCGTTGGCATCAAACCGGGTGTATTCATGGCCGTTCTTGCCGGATTAGCTGAACTCGTTGGCGGATTGCTGTTCGCTGCCGGATTATGGACAGTTGCCGGCGCCGCACTTATTATATTGACAATGGTTGTTGCCATAGTAAAGGTGCATGGCCAGAATGGGTATTGGGCTACATCGAACGGGTATGAATACAACTTAACGCTAATTGCCATTGCTGCCGGTATAGCACTCATCGGTGCTGGAGACTACTCCATTGATGCTTTGTTATGAAAATGTTCAAAAGCCGCTTCAAAGCTAATCGCTTTAGGCGGCTTTTTGCTGTCAACAAAGAAAATAGCCTGCAACACGATGTTTGCAGGCCTCCAAGTAAATATATATTTTAAAGGGGGTCGAAGATTATTATATCCGTACTTGATTAAAGGTACATGAAAATTAAATTACATTTACGTTACAAAGATTTTTCCCGTATTGCAAGTAATTTTCATTATGTTGTCCCCGTATATTCATCTCGTTTTCACATATACATGTACAACAAGGCGATTGACCTTGAATAGTCGTTCAGGAGGCTGATTGCGATGACAACACAAAACGAGTTTCAAGAAAAGCAGCAAGATCTATTGGTGCTCTTCTCTGAGGAAGCCGAAGAAGAAGTAGTATCTGAGGAAGCGGACGATGAGGCAGCCGAAGAAGAGGTAGCTGAAGAGGTAGCTGAAGAAGAAGCTGCTGAAGATGTTGAGGAAGATGTTGAGGAAGAGGAAGCTGCCGAAGAAGCTGCAGATGATGAAGCTGAGGATGGGGAAGCAGAAGAGGAAGCTGAGGAAGAAGCGGTAGAGGAAACAGAAGCGGACAGTGAAGAAGCCGATGAGGAATCCGCTGAAGCTGAAGCGGATGCTCCGGACACCGTCGAATAAATGTAAGCGCAGTCAACCCCATCTGACAAAAAGCTAAGAGCCTTGCTACCTGAATACAATGGTAGTAAGGCTCTTATTGCATGGACCTATGGTTTACCTGTGAGACCAACCTTCAAGTCTTTGATCAGCATGAACGTATCGGCATTCGTTAACTTTTGCTTATCAGCAATAAGACTCAAAGAGGCATCGGTCAGCAGTTTATTGCGTATAAGCTCATCCTGCGCTTGTGTAGCATCTACTTTCATCCCGAGTGCTTGTACGATTGTGTAGCAAGCTTGTTCTAACGTCAATGGGATCTTATCGGAATTATCCATCTTGGCAATCGCTGCGGATGCATCACCTTTGAAAGCGTCAGGCTTCATCTTCTTCGCCCCACCTACAAGATTCACCATTCGCTTCGGATTAGCCTGATCATCCAAATGAAAATTATTGTCATAAGCGCCAGAAGCCAGACCGAGCATCATCGCGGCTTTCAAGCCCTCGTACGCTTTATGCTCCATGAAAGGTAGCGGCTTCAATGCAATCGGCTGTATGTCCATACCCTGCTTGTTGAGCTGTGTCTGCAGTTTGGCAATGGCTTCTTTCGAAGCGGACATTTGACGGAACGTCAGCTTCTCTTGCTGAGCCAGCTTCACAGCGGCTCCAGCAGCCTCGCCCTCGGCCATGCCGGTAGGCATAACCCGCGCACTGCCATGAGGAAGCGTATCGTAGCTGGCAGCGCGGCCAACCACTAGCAGACCGTCCACCTTTTGCGGAACGATGCTGCGGAACGGGATTGCGTACTGATTAGGGTGACAGACGACATTACCGGAATCCGTCGGAGAGACACGCTGTATATCAACCGGGTATGACCCGAAGCCGATTCGATCCCATTGATCGCCATTCGTGCAAACATCTACGATGTTCAGGCGATATTCGCCTTGCATATGGCGCGTTTCACGGACATAGAGCTCTGAAGCCGTGCCAGCCAACTCCACATTGGCAAATTCAGGGAACGTTTTTTGCATGTAAGCTACTACATTCGGCAACTCTTTGTTCGCGATATCAAAAGCTTCTTGTACCGATTTCGGATTGAATGTATCGACATTAAAAATTTGCAATGAATTTACGAGTGCGGTGTCGTCATTCTCTCTACCCATGTTGAGCCCTCTCATCTTGGCTCGTTCTTTGTTGACAGGAGGATAATTGCTCATCTCCCCATAGCCCCAAACACTAACTTCGTTAACCCCGGTGCCTGAATTATTGTCTCCGTTCAGGCGCTTCGCCATCTTGTCCCAAACGTCAGGCGTTATATTTTTGAGACGAAACACAAGCGTAACTGCCATTCTGGATTTAGGATCCCCTAGATCTTCCCGCCCGAATGTAAATGGAACACCAGCGGCTGCGGCAAAGTCGCCGTCCTGCGTGGCATCGATTACCGAAGATGCGTTTACGGTTTGCTTACTGCCGTCAGCCAGTGTAAGGGTCGCTCCTTGTACAACCGACGTACCGGACTCTCCAGCCTTTACAAGGGGCTCGATCTTTTGCGTTTTTAACAAAATATCAATATTTTTTTCATTTCTGACCAACTCATAAAAAGCATTCGCTGCGGTATTCACATCGAAGGAATCACCCTCAATTTTTGCATACCACTCTGAAAAAAAGCCTTTGTTAAATACCTCTTCCTTGGCAAGCGGATTTGATTTAGGCGCATAGTTCATATCGATCGTGTTGAGCCCGCCAAGTGTCATTAACCCGCCAAGAATTTCGCGATTCCGGCCATCTACGAGCAATGTCGACAAGCCGTTGCGAGCCGCGGACACAGCAGCAGCAATCCCCTCCGGATCAGTGCCGACAACAATAACATCATACGTATTTTTCGGTTTTTTAATTGATTTTACCTCTTCAATGCTCATCTTCCTCGTACTGTGTCCGCTATTCGCCGGGTGATTGTACTGGTAATAAAGGGCGGCGGCCCCCGCCAGCACTGCAAGTAAAATCAATGCCCACATGAACCAAAGCCATCCTTTGGATGATGTGGAATTGCCTCGTCTGGAAATACTCATTAGTCCAAAAACACCTGCCTCGTTTACTTCTGTTCCTGCAGCTTACAGATCAAAGGCTGATAAGCTTCATCCAACAGTTTGATTTTTTTTTCAATGTACTCCAGGTAAGCCTGATTGTACACACTGGGTTCTTTCGGGTTCGGAAATCGCTCGATGCGCTGGGGTTCTTTCTCTCCCGCTTCGTCGTCGGATTCGCCGCGCTGATACAGAATTTTGCTTACAGCTCCACAACCGAGTCCGATGATGGTCTGACGTTCTTCCATCATCAGAATGTTATAAAGACTCTCGCGGCCTTCAAGCGCGTAACCGACATTTTCCAAATTACCAAGAATGTTCTTCTGTCTGTATAAATAGTACGGAGCGTATTCGTGCTGCTGTGTCCACGCTATGGCACGTTCCATCATCTCTGCGACTTCGTCGCGTTCCGCCACTTCGTATTGATCGCGATTCTTGGTCATTTGCGATGCTCTTTTGAAGGACAGCGTATGCACGGTAAGCGATTCCGGCATCAGCTTTTCCGTCTCGTCTAACGAGTGCTGGAGCTCCTTCATGCCTTCATTCGGCAGTCCGATAATCAGATCCATATTGATGTTGTCGAGTCCCATCTCGCGCGACAGCTTGAATTTCTCTACCGTTTCTTCGACGGTATGATGCCTGCCGATGGCATCCAGCGTTTCCTGGGTGAAGCTTTGAGGATTGATGCTGATGCGATCGACTTGCCACATCTTCATCACTTCGATTTTCTCCGGCGTTATCGTATCGGGTCTCCCAGCCTCAACTGTCAACTCACGAACAGCGCTCATATCGGGGAATGACTCGTGCATAGTCGTGAACAACGCGTCCATTTCTTCTGCGGAGATGCTTGTTGGCGTTCCGCCTCCCCAATAGATCGTCGTGATGCGCAGTCCGG
This sequence comes from Paenibacillus sedimenti, assembly GCF_014534655.1. Lineage (GTDB taxonomy): Bacteria > Bacillota > Bacilli > Paenibacillales > NBRC-103111 > Paenibacillus_E > Paenibacillus_E sedimenti. The sequence continues at coordinate 208,767 of NZ_JACVVD010000005.1, read as the reverse complement.
CATCCTTCATCCATTTGCCCATGATGCGAAGTTCCTCATGCAGACCGGATAGGAACGAATTCACCGAACCGTTATTACCCCGGATATCGTAAGCCGGGAAGGTGCAATAAGCGCATTTGGTCGGGCAGAATGGAATGCCGATATAGACACTGACCTCACGTTCCAAATGAAACAGATCCGGAATGACTTGGAGCTGCCGCTCGGCTACCTCTACAAGTAAATTCGCCTTCTCCTCGTTCACCAAATACTGCTCGCGCAAAATGTTCAGACAGGTTTCGCGATCATGCTTCTGCAACAGGTTGTGCATGAGCTTCGTGGGCCTGACACCGGTCAAAATCCCCCATGGCTGCTCAAGTCCGGTCATTTCTTGCAGCGACTGCAACAGCGCTGTGCATACGGATCGCCGGATGGCTGCTTTACGGCCTTGCAAATCTGTCCGGTTCGCTGCTCGTTCATTAAGTCCCGACCAGGTTTCCGTCAACTTAACATCGTGCACTTGAACTGCTGCAAGTACGCAATGATCATCGTCCTGATTCAGCGTAATTTCAATTCGGATATCGGCATTTTCATGCGGTTCATAGCTTATTTCAACTTCCTCAAAAAACAGCCGGTTTATATGAAAAATCTCCGTCGTCAACTCGTTAAAGCCTACTCGGTTTATTTCAATTTTCAATGCAAAGCCCTCCAGTACTTCCTGTTGAGACATTTCCTCTCATGAAAAACACCACTAGATAGTTTACCACATTTTCAAGTTGGAGAGAAATCATACGAAAAAAAGCCCCCGATCCTAATAAATAAAGCCTCGGCATTGCATGAAAGCAGCGCTCAAGGCTTTACGTTTAGCGATATGATTTTTTAGGAAACAGCTTTTCCTGTAGAGAATTGAGCTCAGCGCTCATTTCAGTATCGGCCAGCATCGGCGCTTGGCTCATCCTTTCGGCGAACGTTGTGTGAAGCAGCTGCTGCTCAGGTGCCGTCATGACTTTATGCTTGATCGATTGCCGCATCTGGATGCTCCTAACTGACTAGAATGTACAAATCTAGTATTGCCAGTTAGACGGCTAAATAACCCTTATTTACTATCTATGATCAGTGTTACAGGTCCCCAGTTCGTAAAATTGACATCCATCATCTCACCGAATGCCCCTGTCTCAACTTGCAGTCCTTGCTCCCTCAGCAGCTCGTTAAACTTCTCGTAAAGCGGTTCTGCAAACTCAGGCCTCGCAGCAGCCATGAAGTTTGGACGCCTGCCTTTACGGCAATCTCCATACAAGGTAAACTGCGAAACGGATAATATTTGCCCGCCTGTTTCCAGTACTGACAGATTCATCTTACCTGTTTCATCTTCGAAAATACGCAGTCCGGACACTTTATCCGCCAAATATTTGGCATCTTGCTCCGTATCCTCGCGGGTAATGCCCACAAGCAGCATGAGCCCGTGTTCGATATGGCCTACGACGGATTCATTTACTGTAACTTCAGCTTTCTTGCAACGCTGTACAACAACTCTCATCGCTTTGATAAACTCCTTAAAAACGCCCTTTTGAGTACTCTTTTCGAAAGCAGGGGCTAGGTTTGCATGATCCTCTGCACAGAGTAAACGTCCTTCACGCGCTTAATTTTCTCAACGACTGCCTGCAGGTGATCAATATTTTTGATCTGAATGGTCATATGAATCGTAGCCATCTTATTTTTGTCCGATCGTCCCGAAACCGCAGAAATCATCGTTTTGCTTTCGGAAACAGCCTGCAGTACTTCGTTCAGGAAGCCACGGCGGTCATGCCCCGTGATCTCGATTTCGACATTGAAGTTGGATTCGACAACTTCGGCCCAGTCTACTTCAATGACGCGTTCCTCCTCGCCCATGGTCGTCGGAATATTCGTGCAGTCGGAGCGGTGAACCGACACGCCGCGACCTCGCGTGATATAGCCGATAATCGCGTCTCCCGGAACGGGATTGCAGCATCGCGCAAAGCGGACAAGCAAGTTATCGACACCCTTGACGCGTACGCCATTCGTAGGGCGGCTCTTGCGCTCCTGCGGCTGCGACTTGACCTCTTTAACCTCGTTGGTCAGCTGCAGCACTTGCGCTTCTTCCGCCTCTTTGCGCAGCTTCTCCGTCAGCTTCGTGCATATTTGAGCAGCTGTAATGCCTCCAAAACCAACGGCAGACAGCATGTCTTCTATATCATTGAAATTAAACTTTTTCGCGGCTTCCAGCATCTTCTCGTCGCTCATGAGCGTTGGCGGATCGATCGCCAGACGCTTCAGTTCACGCTCGATCATCTCTTTGCCTTTTTCAACGTTTTCCTCGCGCTTTTCTTTCTTGAACCATTGTTTGATTTTGCTGCGCGCGTGTGAGGATTGTGCGATCTTGACCCAGTCCTGACTAGGTCCGTAAGAGTGCTTGGAGGTTAGAATTTCAACAATATCTCCCGTTTTGAGCTTATGATCCAGCGGTACAATACGGGAATTCACTTTGGCGCCGATTGTCCGATTACCAACTTCGGTATGAATGCGGTAAGCAAAATCAAGCGGCACAGAGCCTGCAGGAAGCTCGATGACTTCCCCTTTCGGGGTAAAGACGAAAACAAGATCAGAGAAGAAATCCATCTTCATGGATTCCATAAATTCCGAAGCGTCGCTCGTTTCTTGCTGCAGCTCCAGAATTTCACGGAACCAGCTCATTTTATCCTCGAAAGTGCCCGCCGGTACGATAGAGCCACCTTCTTTGTAAGCCCAGTGCGCAGCAATACCGAACTCGGACGTTTTGTGCATTTCCCATGTGCGAATTTGTACTTCCAGGGGTTCGCCCTTCGGTCCGATGACGGTCGTATGCAGAGACTGATACATGTTCGGCTTCGGCATGGCGATATAATCTTTAAAACGGCCCGGCATCGGCTTCCATAAGGTGTGAATAATGCCGAGCGAGGCGTAACAATCTTTGATCCCGTCGACAATAACGCGCAGCGCCATGAGATCATAAATTTCATTAAACTGCTTGCCGCGCGAGCTCATTTTTTTATAAATACTGTATAAATGCTTCGGACGCCCGGAAATGTCGCCTTGGATGCCCATTTCTTCGAGTTTCTCTTTAATGCTCTGAATGACGTCCTCGATATATTGTTCGCGCTCGGTACGCTTCTTCTGCATCAAGTTGACGATCCGGTAATATTGCTGCGGATTCAAATATCGGAGTGCGATATCCTCCATTTCCCACTTGATTGTCGAAATACCGAGCCGGTGCGCGATGGGACAAAAAATCTCCAGCGTTTCCTCTGCTATGCGGCGCTGACTCTCTTCAGACTGATATTTGAGCGTGCGCATGTTATGCAGGCGATCCGCCAGTTTGATCAATATGACACGTATGTCCTGCGCCATGGCAACGAACATTTTGCGGTAATTCTCGTTCTGCTGCTCTTCCTTAGACTTAAACTTAATACGCTCCAGCTTGGTCAAACCGTCTACAAGCATGGCGCATGTTTTACCGAATTTATCATGAACGGCTTCGAGCGAAACCGTCGTATCTTCAACGACATCATGTAGCAATGCTGCGATCACCGAGGTGACATCCATCTGCATGTTCACCAGAATATCTGCAACGGCTAAGGGATGCAGAATATAGGGTTCCCCCGATTTGCGTACTTGGCCATGATGGGCTTCATCGGCAAATTCGTAGGCCTCCCGAATTCTTTGCAAGTCATTTTCTTTTAGATAGGTGGCGGCCTTTTCCAATAGCTGCTCTATACCCATGCATCTACCCATTCCCTTTAAAGGTTGTTACACCCATTAGTCGATTTTTATTCATTATGCCTGCAAGGCAGGCTCCGCGTCAACTGCTCACCCGCTTACTTTCGACAAAATCACTCTCTTTTCTTGAAAGGTTTCACTTTTTCATCAAATGTATATGACAGCAGTCTCAGAAGGCCTTAGAAATTCTACTAGTATCAACCAGATGGGGATCAAATAATCCTGTTCCCCTCTTGAATAGAAAGCACCCCATCATTGCCGGCATGGCAAAGGTGAGGTGCTTTTTAATAGACTAATATTGGACTAACGAAACAACATCAATGCCGCCAAGCTTACTTCGACCGTCGAGATAGGACAATTCGATCAAGAATGCCGCACCGACGATTTCGCCGCCAAGCTGCTTGATCAAGTCGATGGAAGTTTGTATCGTACCGCCGGTAGCGAGCAAATCATCGGCAATTAATACCTTTTGGCCTGGTTTGATGCCGTCTTTGTGCATAGCTAATTTATCCTTGCCGTATTCAAGCGCATAATCCGCTTCAATGGTTTCACCAGGCAGTTTGCCGCTTTTGCGGATCGGCACAAAGCCGACTCCCAGTGAGTAAGCCAGCGGCGCGCCGACTACGAAGCCACGGGCTTCCGGGCCTGCAATGACATCGATTTCCTTCTCTTTGACCATCTCTTTCAATTGATCAATCGCCTCTTTATATATGGCGCCGTTTTGAAGCAGTGTAGTTATATCCTTGAAGCGGATACCTGGCTGCGGGAAGTCCGGAATGACGCGGATGTTATCTTTGAAATTCATACAATTTCCTCCATAACTTGGTTTTGTAATTTGATTTGTTCTGCAATCCATTGCTCTAATTCTTTGGCCGACGAATACATGACGATCGATTCGACTTCCTGACGATGCAATCTATCTTGATACAAGCGTGACGTCGTTAAATCTCTTTTCGCTGGTGCCGCTTGCAGTTTAACGATTGCCCCGAGACGCTCAATAAAGCCTAACTCTTCAAAAACCGAAATGATAAATTGTATCATAGCTGGGGAAAGACCAGAACGTCTGCTTAACGCTTGCATGTACCGATGGTCCTGCATATTCAGAGACCCTTCTTTTTGCAAAGTGCCATACAAGAGTTTAAACATATCACGAGACGGCATCGCCACGCTACTATTTGACTCCAATTCTGCAAATACCGCATAACAGCGCATCATGCCTCGCGCCTGCTGAAGTAAGCTCTGCAAGCTTTGTATGCTGCGTGGAGCCGTGTATAACACGACATCCTGCATGCTGGCTAAATCGAGCTCTCTCGCGAGCTCATTGCCCGGCTTTATATGACCGGAGTCCTGTAAAATCCAGTAAGCCAGAGAATCAGCGTGCTGAAATGCCGTAGAAGCAAAGGCGTGAACATCAGCTTCCTCAAAAAGCACGATGGCTGGTATCTGGCCAGCTCCTGCAACTCCTGCAGCTAAAGCTTCCTTCAGACCCGTAAGCTTCGCTTCCAGTTGAGGGACGCCTCGCCAATCGAAAAGCTGCACGTGAGTGATGCGTAAATCCTGCATGACGATTTGCGGCTTACGTACGCCGTTCCATTCGTTGATGGAAAGCTCACCGAGCACATCAAGGCGCGAAGCCGGCGCAATGAAACCGGCGAGGTTTCCTTTGCCGAAGCCTACAGCATCAACGGAGCAGCTAACCTCATCGCGCGCCTCCGTCAGCGCGAGCTTCAGATGCTGCTTCTCTTTGCCCATCGTCCGGACTTCCCCCAACGATAAGTCCGTAAAGACGAATCTCGGCGCCGGGTTCCCCATGCCGAAAGGCGCGAGCTTCTCGAGCTGCTCGATGGCTGTAATCGGAACACCCTGCAGGCTGCAAACCGCATCCGCCTTCAAGAGCGGAATGAAGTCCTGCTCCGTCAACATCGCTGCAGCCAGTTCATTTAGCTTGTGCGCGAACGCCTCCAAATGGCTGCGGTCGAGACTCATGCCGGCTGCCGCTTGATGACCGCCGTAATGGTCAAGCCATTCTTGGCATGCCGTCAATGCTTTGTACAGATCGAAGCCTGCTATGGAACGCGCCGATCCTTTGGCTATACCCGTATTTGGATCAATGCTCAGAACCAGAGTTGGTCTGTAAAATTTCTCAACGATTTTAGAGGCGACAATGCCGACGACCCCAACGTTCCATTCTTCCTTGGCGACGACGATGACTTTATCAAGCCCTAATGCGCGCTGCTGCTCCGCCATCTCCAGCGCTTCCTTCGCCATCTCTTCTACGATGCGCTGCCGCTCTTTGTTCAACATATCCAGCTCGAACGCAATTTGCTCTGCTTCTTGCTCATCGGTTGTGGTAAGCAGCCTCACCGCATCATCCGCACACTCCAGACGCCCGCTTGCATTAATGCGAGGAGCAAGTGAGAATCCGATGTGAGAGGCGGTCACTTCTTTGCGTTCAATGCCCGATACTCCAATTAGCGAGCGGATACCGGCATAAGCGGATGACTGCATGCGTACTAAGCCTTGTTTCACAATGAGACGATTCTCACCTGTCAGCGGCATGAGATCGGCTACCGTACCGAGTGCCGCAAATTCCAGCAGCTCTTCGGGCAGACGGCCAAGGAGCGCATGCGCGAGCTTGAGCGCCACTCCTACTCCCGCCAGATGTTTATACGGATATGAGCATCCTGATTTCTTCGGATTGATGACGGACAGAGCGTCCGGCAGTATCGCCGGCGGTTCGTGATGGTCCGTCACGATAACGTCCATCCCCAGTTCTTGAATATACCGGACTTCATCAACCGCACTAATGCCAGTATCGACAGTAATGATCAGCGATACACCCTGCTCTTTGGCCAGCTCAATCGCTGAACGATTCAGCCCGTAGCCTTCGCGAATCCGATGCGGAATATACGTATCGAAGCGCGCTCCGAGACCTCGCAGCAAATGCGCCATGAGCGACGTACTGCTGACGCCATCGGCATCGTAATCGCCATAAACGCGGATATGTTCATCGTTTTCTAAAGCTTTACGGACTCTTTCCACTGCCGGAAGCATCCCGTCCAATAAAAACGGATCGTGAAAATCATCCGCTCCACCATGTAAAAATTGCTCCGCTTCTTGAATGGTATGTATATCTCGGAGAACGAGCATTTTGGCGACGAGGGGATCCATATGTAAATCGCGGACAAATTTCTCAACGAGCGTTTCATCCGGCTCTCCAATGCTCCATCTTGCCTTTGGGGCTAGCACCTGGTGTGTCCTCCTTCGAGTTCTGCTTAAGCAAAATTCATATCAATGAAAAATATTCGGATAATCGTTCAGCTCAGTATCCGTATTATTTTTGTAAGGATAACCGGCATCATAAGGATTGACATGAACGAAAACGTCCGAAACGTGATGGAATCGCTTCATCAACTGCTGTTTGACCGTTCTTGCGATATCATGCCCTTCCAGCACCGAAATCCTTGGATTAACACTTATTTTGATATCCACGATAACATAATGGCCATGTTCTCTTGCCCGCAAATCATCCACGGTTATAACGCCTTTGATGGTCTGTACGGTCGATACTAGGTCTGCTGCATCCTCATGGTGTAGCACATGATCCATCGTCGTATGTATGGATTCCTTTACTAAAGAATATCCCATTTTGAGAACGAGCAGCGACACGAACAAGCCGGCCAGGGGATCCAAGTAATAAAGCATTTTCACGTTAAAATAATGGCCCAATACAGCTCCGAATACACCTGCTAGAGCCGCAATTGAAGAGTATACATCAGAACGATGCTCCCATGCATTGGTAATTAATGCCTGTGAGTTCAATCGTTTGCCCAGCCGGTATTTGTATTGAAACATCGCCTCTTTTACGATTAGAGAAATTCCGATAGCAATAAGTGCATACGCCCTGGGAGCTTCTTCAACCCCTTGCCATATCGACTTGACGGCTGAAATCCCGATCTCCACGCCAACAACCAGCAGAAGCACAGAGACGACGATGGATGCGATGGACTCCGCCTTCCCATGCCCGTAAGGATGATCTGCGTCAGGCGGTTTCTTGGCCGCTCGAAGACCAATCAGGACCGCAAAGGACCCTGCGACGTCTGAAGCTGAGTGTGCGCTATCCGCAAGCAGCGCCTTGCTTTGTGCCGTGAAACCGACAACGCCCTTGAGTAGCGCAAGGATTGCATTGCCGACAATACCTACCCAGGCTGCGAATTCGGCCTTTTGAAAACGCTCGTCATTCACGTATTGCCACTCCCCCTGAACCGATACAAAGGCCGCGTTAGCATCACGCGGCCGGTTATTATGGTTATTACGCTGCAGCTTTCTTTTTAGAACTTAAAGATTTGCGTTTGAACAAATACCAGAGCGAACAAGCGATAAAGACAGAGGAATAAGCTCCGCTTGTCAAACCGATCAGCTTGGCAAGAGCGAACAGCTTAATGGACTGACTACCGAAAATATAGAGACAGCCGGCAGCTAACAACACGACAAGAACCGTATTGATATTCCGCGCCATCGTTTGCCAAATACTATCATTGACAAGCGCTACAAGATCTTCATCTGTTTTGAGCTTCGCAAATCTCAGGTTCTCGCGGATGCGGTCAAAAATAACGATTTTATCATTAATGGAATAACCGATCGTTGTTAGAACCGCCGCGAGAAACGGCAAATTCACTTCGAGACGGAAAATGGCAAATACGGCGATAACGATTAGAGCATCATGCAAAATTGCAATAATTGCTGCGATTGCAAATCGCCACTCGAAACGAATGCTAACGTATACGCAAATCAGAACACTGGCAATCGCGATGGCGTAGACCGCCTTCATCAATAATTCATTAGCTAGCTGCGGATCTACGGTGTTCACTTCTTTGGACACCTGCGCGCTATAGGCTGTAGCAAATGCGTTCTGTATTTTGGCCACGGCATCATCACTCAAAACGTCATCGAAACGAATCGATACGCGGTCGCTGTTATTACCGCCGATTGTCGGTTCGGCATAACGCGACTTGATTTCGCCGCCTGACGAAAGCTCCTTCATAATCTCGTCTACCTTCGCCTTATCAAGCTGCTTGCCCACAACGAGGTCAATATTCGTTCCGGCTTTAAAATCGACGCCGAAATTCATTCCGGCAAAAAGCATCACGGCCAAACCTGCAATTAAAATAATAGCAGATATAGCAAAATAAATATTACGGCTCTTTACAAAATCGTACTGTTTCTTAAAGCCCACGAATGTCTGCCTCCTTCACTCCGAAATAACTCGGCTTTTTCAGCAAGTTGCCTCGTATGATCAGATGCAGCAGCCATCTGGAGAAGATCACGTTTGTCAGGATACTGATAAGAATACTTATCATCGTAATGACCGCGAATCCGCGGATTGCGCCATTTCCGACGTAGTACAAAACAATACCGGCAATCAGGTTCGTTACGTTTGCATCCATAATCGTGCGGAACGAATGTTTGGAACCGGCTTTCAAAGCAGACAAAATGCTTTTGCCCGCACGAATTTCCTCGCGGATTCTCTCATACGTAATGATGTTGGCATCGACGGCCATCCCTGCTCCCAATACGAGGGCAGCGATGCCCGGCAAAGTCAGCGTCGCATTCATGAAGTCGAAGACAGCAAGCAACACCCAAATATAGGTGATCAATGTAAAAGCGGCCACTAATCCAGGTACACGATAATAGAGCACCATGAACAGGAAAATCAGGATGGAAGCAATCAGACCCGCTCTTGCTGTTTCATGCAAGGAGGCAGTACCTAAGGTCGCGTCAACGCGCTGAATATACTTCTCCGTCAATTTTAGAGGCATAGCGCCCAAGTTGATCAATTTTACCGTTTTGGTCGCTTCTGTCACATTGGTTTGGCTGATGATCGCTGAATCGCTATCGATGGGATAGTTGACAGAAGCCGAAGATTGCAGTTCGTCATCCAAATAAATAGAAAGCGTACTACCCGTCAGTTTCGTCGTGACTTCCTTGAACTTTTGTCTGTCTTTCAATTTAATTTCAACGATCGGCAGATTCGTTTGGGGATCGTAGCTTAATTTCGCCGCGTTTTCAACGAAATCCGTTCCGTTCAGATATACCGTTCCATCCGGTCCTCTAAAGGTCAGAACAGCCGGTTTGGACATCAAACCTCTAACTTCTTCCTCATTCTCTACGCCGGCAAGACGAACGCGAATGCGATCCGTTCCTTCCGTACTCACCTCAGGCTCTGCGACTCCAAGGCTGTCCGCACGCTTGGCAAGACTTTCCGCCGCCTGCGTAAGCGTTTCCTTCGTAAGCGGTTGCCCTGCCGTTAAAGGTTCAGCTGTGTATAGAATTTCAAATCCACCTTTTAAATCCAGGCCAAGCTTAATTCGTTCTACAAGTTTCGGACTCGTTGCCGCAATACTGCCAAGCACAACGATGATCGTCAAAATAAAGAACGAAATTCTTTTCCAATCCAGCATCTCTTGCTTGTCTCCCTTCCATACTCAATATTCCTATTATACTCAGGTGCGAAAATCCAGTCAATTTGCGACATTTTATGTAATGTGCTCAATCCGGCATGAAACCTATGCAGATTCCGACCAAATAAAATAAGCCCTTTTCTTAGAATTGGGCTCCTTTATATACACTTAATGTCATCCAGTTCATGAACTGCGTGGACTTGAGCGATAAAATGTCATTAACGATCTGATGCAGAGGAGGGACGCCGGTCTTCCGGTATTTGTCGCTTACGCAATCCCATATATCTTTGCCGCTGACATGCTCATAGCCTAACATAATGAACTCGTCAACTTTGCTTAAGCATAAGTTCTCGATAACCTCATTCAGCTCATATTCGGAAAGCACAGTCTCGTTATCATCCGCTTCCGCTTCTCTTTCCTCTGTGACCGTCTCCTCGGCCTGTTCACTTTCTTGATCCTCAAGCTCAGCCGGGATTTGATCGTTGTCTTCTCCGTTCATGGGAGGTCCTCCTAAGAGTTTTCCGTCAGGAAAACTGGCATCGTAAGCATAAGCTGAGTTTTCCGTCAGGAAAACTGGCATCGTAAGCATAAGCTGAGTTTTCCGTCAGGAAAACTGGCATCGTAAGCATAAGCTGAGTTTTCCGTCAGGAAAACTGGCGTCGTAAGCGTAGTAAACAACTATTTCGATACCCGTACACCATTTTCCTGCTGGAATACCGACATGTCCATAAAATGTTAGCATGAGCTTGGCCGACCCTCGCATATCCATAAATATAATCACATGGGAAGAGGGAATGGCATTGACCAAGCAGTCGTTTATCCGAGGAACGATGATTCTGCTAGCCGCAGGTATCTTGAACCGCATTCTCGGCTTCATACCGCGCATAACATTGCCGCGTGTCATCGGCGCAGAAGGCATCGGACTGTATCATATGGGTTGGCCGTTCCTATCTGTCATTTTAACCATCGTCATAGGCGGAATTCCCATTGCCATTGCCAAGCTGATCGCCGAGGCCGAAGCCGAGAGGAACGAGACGCGCGTCCGAAGCATTCTTAGAGTTTCTCTATTCCTAACCATAGGCCTAAGCCTTCTCTTTACAGCCGTTTGCGTTGTAGGCGCTTCATGGATCACCAGCCATTTATTAACGGATTCACGGGTTTATTACACCTTTTTGTGCATGAGTCCGATGATTCCGATTATTGGCATCTCCGCTGTGTATCGCGGGTACTTCCAAGGCAGACAGAATATGATTCCAACTGCTACCTCACAGATCGTTGAAACGTTGATTCGTATTGTCATGGTCCTTGTATGCTCTTATATTATGCTCCCTTACGGAATTGAATTTGCCGCAGCAGGAGCGATGGTTGGCGTCATGGCAGGTGAAATCGGAGGGCTCTTCGTGCTCGCCATTCACTATAAACAAAGCAAGAAAACCGCTCCAACATTAGCCAAAGCTCAAATCGGCACGAACAAAACCAACGGCAGATTGTCCAACCTGCGTCGAATTCTCAGGATATCAATTCCAGTAACGGGCAGCAAGCTGATCGGTGCAGGATCATACTTGTTGGAATCCATACTCATTGCCCAGAGCTTGGCCATCGCCGGCATCTCTACATCTATAGCCACGGCGCAATACGGCGCCTTGCAAGGCATGATCATTCCAATTATTTTGCTGCCAAGCGCGCTTACCATGTCGTTATCGGTATCGCTGGTTCCTTCACTCAGCGAAGCTCTTGCTCGCAAGGATATGAAGACCATTCATATGCGCTTGCATCAATCGCTAAGGCTTGCTCTAGTGACCGGCGCTCCGTTTGCTGTACTGATGTTCGTTCTGGCCGAACCCATCTGCGCTTATATGTACAATCAACCTGATGTAGGCGTCATGCTCAAAATGATGGCTCCCGTCGCGTTGTTCATTTATTTCCAAGCACCGTTGCAATCGGCTCTTCAAGCATTGAACAAGCCTGGTGCCGCTTTAATTAATACATTAATTGGTTCCACCATCAAGTTGATCCTCATTTACTGGCTGGCCAGCAAGCCTGAAATGGGCATACGCGGAGCCGTATTCGCCATTAATGTGAACATCGTACTGGTTACGCTTCTTCACTGGAACAGCATTGTAAGGCTTTTGAAATTCCGTATGGAAGGCATCGATTTTGTCAAAATTACGGCGGCCATGGCTCTTTCAGGTTTTTGCAGCTATGTGGTCATGTATACTCCTTGGTCATCCGTGGGTTGGCTGCGTTTTACGGTCTCCTGCCTGATCGGCTTAATCATGTACTTGTTATTTATCGTTCTGTTCCGCCTAATCAGTCAAAATGATATTACACGTTTGTTAAAGATCGGCAAGAAGTTCATTCGTTAACGATTATCTTTTCCGGTCTAAGAACAATCGGCCGCGGTGATCAATCGAACAATAAAACACTTCTTTGAAGTCTTTGGCTCCTTTAGCTTGAAGTTGATTTTTGAGCCAGAACCGTGTTTTGCCGATTTTTTCGAGATTCTCATCCTGTACTTTCCCGTCCATAATAAGAGGCAGCGGAAGGCCTTCGAATCGGATCGTTCCTTTCCCCCCGTCATCGGCAACAGCTGCCTCTTTTAATTCTTTTTCCACGACGCTAAGCTTACCCGAAGGCTCCAACACGGCAAATTCAACATCAGCCACATTCATTATCTTGTTCTGTCTAAGCTGCAGCATCAAATCATCCAGATTGTAACGATGTTTCTTCATTTCCTCACGATTGATCGCCCCATTCGAAATTAACACGCTTGGCTTCCCATCGAAAAGAACTCTAAGCGATCTGCTCTTCAAGGTAATAAAAGCGATCACAACCTGGATCAGCACAAGCGTTGCCATTGGAACAAGCCCATCCATCAGCGGTTTCCGGGAATCTTCAAGAACGAAAACTGCAATTTCGGCGATCATGATTGATATAACCAAATCAAACAGCGAAAGCTTGCCGATTTCCCGCTTCCCCATAATACGCAGCATAAGAAATACGACGAAATAGATTAGCACGGTACGTAAAAAAATGGTCAGAATATCCATCGATTGAGCCTCCCTATCTTAAGCTTAGTGCTTACCGGAGTTCAATGGTATTCTGACCGCTGGTGTACTTCGTCATGCAGATTTTAGGTATTCAATTGTTGGCAATTAAAGCAAAAATACGTTGATATAGATCGTTGATACAATGAGGAGCACGAGTGAAAGCGGCGCTGCGACGATGAAATAATCCCTTTGCGAAAATCTAATTCCATCCTGCTCCGCAAGACCTGCTGTGAACATACCTGCTATGGAACCTAATAATGTTGCACTGCTTCCTATCGCGGCACCAATCAATAACGACCACCAGAGTGGTGTTACCGGAACATTATTTACACCTGACAGCATTTCACCAGCGTGATCAATAACAGGTATCATGGCTGCCACATAAGGAATGTTGTCCATCATGGCCGATCCGAAACTTGTCAGCCACAGCACCAGCATCGATAGGAATGTAACGCTGCCTTGACTGATTTCAAGCCCCCTCGCAGCTATAAAGCCGCTAATCCCAGCATGAGCAAGTCCTCCTGCCATAATAAATAAACCAAAGAAGAATACAATCTGTGAGTCCATGACTCCTTGCAGTACAGAGCGATAGTCTTTTCCTTTCATAATACGAACGATCTCTTTGTAATCCACTATCATCAGGGCTACAGCTCCGCCCGCACCTATATAAGAAGCTTTCCAGCCAAGTATGCCTTGCAGTACAAATGCAACCAATGTAACTGCAGCGACCGCACTTCCGCCAATCAGTAAAGTTCGATCCGTTGCCAAATATGAAGATGGCTGGAAGTTTAGGGGTTCTCGTTTGTATGTCTCAGCCACAATCATTCTTTTTCCATAGAAGAGCCACAGCCCCATATACACAATACCAAGCATAATCAACGCTAGCGGTGCAAGAGCAATGAGAAATTGCCCCATCGTTAAAGGCTCGACAGCACCGACCATACGATTCGGTATATTCCCCAAAACCGTTGCCGCTCCGCCGATGTTTGCGGAAATTACAATCGAGATTAGGAACGGAACGGGGGATAGCTTCATCATCTTCGTGATTTTTAATACAACAGGAACAATAACGGCAACGGCCAGCAAAGCATCCAGCAATGCTGAAGTTACCGCAGCAAGAACAGACAAACCTAGTATTATCGTAAATGGTTGAAGCCGGAATTTGTGAATGATCGCACTTGTCGAATAGGCGATAAGTCCGGTTTTCTGGAAAATCCCCGAGATGATGAATAAGCTTGCGATGAGGATAAGTGCATGCCAGTTGGCATAAGTGGAGACGGCTTTTCCTATAGGGACGATTCCCAGCAGAACCATCAGCAATGCACCGCCTAAGACGGTATAATTCCGGTTCCATTTTTCTACTAACAAACTTACATAGGCAGCTGCAAAAATAAGAATGCCCAAAATTGCTTGCCACATTACCGGCCCTTGAGAAAACTCTGTCATTTACTCACTTCCCTTCAAACAGTCTGTACTAATTCTATGTGCTTGGCCATACAATGATGATAACGGAAACATCGAATATAAGAAAGGAAAGGTGCCTATGAACCCTATGAAAACGGTCACTCAGGTTCGAATTACATCTCCATTATTTTCCGGACTTGTATATTCATTAATCATCATGACAATCGGTACACTAGTGACATCTTTATTTTTATTGCTTACAAGCACGCAAGAGAGTTCTTTGCATTCCCTGACAACGATCATTCACGCCGCCTCGTTGTTTATTGGCGGTTGGGTGGCCGGCAAACGAGCAGGCAGTAGAGGCTGGTACTACGGTGGAATGCTTGGCATCGTATACTTTGTCCTTATTTTCTTGGTAGGTTTCCTCGCTTTTGATGCCGGACTCAACTTGCAATCTCTTCAGCTTCTAGCCATTTTATTCGTATCCGGCGCACTGGGCGGCATGCTTGGCGTGAATACGCGCAAATAAGACGTTTCCGTGAAAATATCACCTTCCCCCTCCGAATGTGATATAATGTCATAGTTCTTGACGCATCTCATTTCCATTTTTAGGGGGAAAACACCATGAGTCCCTTTGGGTCCATGACGCATGCAACCGTTTATATCGTCATTACCATCTTCGCTTTCCTTATGTTAGCGACACGCGCCAATCCGTTTGCTATAGCCGGAAACTTTGTTCAAGAGATTTTCACTTCACGTAAGTACCTATTTCATTTCGTAGCCCTGATCACCATTCTGTTCTTTAACAAAGTGGAGATGTGGATTGAAAAAGGAATGGATTATAAAGCTGATTTTACAAAATCCATTTATCGCATTGAAGGCAACTTCGTTGCATCGATCCAGCACTTTTTTCATCAAGACATTTTGACTTTTGTCAGCAGTTATTTTTATGTCGTTGTTTTTCCAGCCATCATGATTGCTTCTATCGGGCTCTATACGTACCAGAAAAACTACAAGCTTTTCTATGCCATCTGCTATGCGTTAATGTTCAATTATATGATCGCCATACCGTTCTATCTGTTTTTTCCGGTTAACGAGGTGTGGTCGTTCCATCCGAATGTGAAACTTCTTATCCTGGATGTATTCCCGACGTTCGAGCGGGACTATCGTCCTCTGTCCGGTTTGGATAATTGCTTCCCAAGCTTGCATACCTCGATTTCGGTATCCATGGCCGTTATCGCGGTGAAAAGCAGGAACACGTTTTGGAAAATTTTCGTACCTTGCTCAGCGGCATTCATTATCTTTACAATCTTCTATCTCGGCATTCATTGGTTGTCGGATATGTGTGCAGGCATTGTACTTGGCGTCGTGGCGGCGAGACTTGCTCTTCGAATTGCCGAAGGCCGTTTGGTGCTTGGCGAGCGAGCGCTGCTTCAACGGTTAAAGAAAAACGAATACTAATGAAATGCCAAACAAAAAGCGAGAACCTGAATGTAGGATCTCGCTTTTTGTTGTATTTTCCGGAATTATTCCTTAGCCGCACTCTGAGTGACGGAGTTGATTGCGGAACGATCAAACGTCATTTTCGTCGCATCGTTGACGCGAAGAACGCAAGTGTCGTCCGTGATTTCCATGATCGTGCCATGAAGTCCACCGATGGTAACGACCTTGTCCCCTTTTTTCAGCGCCCCAAGCATTTGATTGCGGGTTTTTTGTCTTTTTTGCTGTGGACGAATAAGTAAGAAGTAAAGCACTACAAACATGAGCACTAGCGGCCCGTATGTATACAAATATCCTAGCGCGCCTTGGTTCGTTTGCGCAGTTTCAGCCAATAGAAACATGGGTATCCTCCTTTCTTAAAATCCTCTTTCATTATCATTCAGCCCATAGGATTCGAAAAAAGCGTCGCGGAAATCAAGCAAACGATCGTCCATAATCGCTTGTCTCACATCGCGCATGAGCTGTAATAGAAAGTGAAGGTTATGATAAGTAGTCAGCCTGATCCCGAAGGTTTCATCCGCTTTAATCAAGTGTCGAATATAAGCTCTGCTGTAATTCTGACAAGTGTAACAGGTGCATTTCGGGTCAAGTGGACCAAAGTCTTCCGCGTACTTGGCGTTCCGGACGACCAATCTGCCTTCGCTTGTCATGCAAGTCCCATTCCGGGCGATACGCGTTGGGAGGACACAGTCGAACATATCAATGCCGCGGATAGCGCCTTCAATTAAAGCGTCAGGAGAACCAACCCCCATCAAATAACGGGGCTTATTAACAGGAAGCAGCGGTGTCGTGTAATCGAGAACCTCATACATCAAGTGCTTAGGCTCGCCTACACTCAGTCCACCAATAGCATACCCCGGAAAATCCATGGAAGTCAACTGCTGTGCGCTTTGACGTCGCAAATCCTCGTACATGCCGCCCTGAACGATGGCGAACAATCCTTGGTCCTCAGGTCTCGCATGACTTTGCAAACAGCGCTCAGCCCAGCGGGAAGTCCGTTCTAATGATTTTTTCAGGTAGTCATACTCAGCCGGATAAGGCGGACATTCGTCAAAAGCCATCATAATATCAGAGCCGAGGGCATTCTGAATTTCCATTGCTTTCTCCGGAGAGAGAAACAGCTTGTCTCCGTTCAAGTGCGACTTGAACTGAACGCCTTCTTCCGTGATTTTACGGATATCGCTCAAGCTGAATACTTGAAAGCCTCCGCTATCCGTCAGTATCGGGCGATCCCAATTCATGAATTTATGAAGGCCGCCTGCAGCTTTGACGAGTTCGTGGCCAGGCCGCAAAAAGAGATGGTACGTGTTACTTAAAATAATATGCGCGTCCATCGTTTTCAATTCCTCTGGGCTCATCGTTTTCACTGTAGCTTGCGTTCCCACCGGCATGAAAGCAGGCGTTTCGATGACGCCATGCGGCGTATGGACACGGCCAAGACGCGCTCCAGACTGTTTACAAGTTTTGATTGGTTCGTATGTTACTGCTGCTGCCAATATATCCACGTCCTATTCTAATAAATAAACATAGCATCGCCAAAGCTGAAGAACCGATACTCCTCTTTGACCGCTTGCCGATACGCTTCCATCACATGCTCTTTGCCGGCTAAGGCGCTGATTAACATCAGCAGCGTCGATTTGGGCAGATGGAAATTCGTAAGCAATGCGTCAACCGCTTGAAACGAATATCCAGGGTAAATGAAAATGCTGGTCCAGCCTGAAGAGGGATGAATTTCGGCACCGTTGCTGAGCTGGGCTGCCGTTTCCAGCGTCCGTGCTGATGTAGTGCCGACAGCTACAACACGCTTGCCTTTAGCTTTGGTTGCATGAATGAGCGCAGCGGTTTCCGGTGACAGCTCGTAATATTCCGCATGCATCTGATGCTCCTCGACCTTGTTCACCGAGACTGGACGAAAAGTGCCTAATCCTACATGCAGAGTTACAAAAGCAATTTGGACGCCCTTGGCGCGGAGAAGCTCCAAGTAGGCTTCGGTAAAGTGCAGTCCAGCGGTTGGTGCAGCCGCGGACCCTTCATGCTTCGCATACACGGTTTGATAGCGTTCCTTCTCAGGCAGCTGCTCCTTGATATACGGCGGGAGGGGCATTGTTCCCAGCTTGTCCAAAATTTCATTGAAGATACCGCTGTAGCTGAACCGAAGCGTACGGGCACCCATCTCGCCTTCCTCCAACACTTCTGCTGTCAGCAATGGTTCAGCATCTATCGCGGCTTCGACTCCGAATACAACAACCGCCCCTTGTTTCATTCGCTTGCCCGGTTTTACCAGCGCTTCCCACCGGTCTTCGCCAAGAGGCTTCAGAAGCAATATTTCGACCTTGGCGCCCGTATCTTTTTTCATACCAAAAAGCCGGGCTGGAATGACTCGCGTATCATTCATGACGAGTAAATCCCCGGCTTCCAGATAATCAGCCAATTGTTCAAACTTCTGGTGGGTGATCGCACCCGTTTGTTTATTTAACGTAAGCAGCCTGGACGCCGTGCGATCCAGCAAAGGCGTCTGGGCAATTAATGAGTCGGGAAGTTCAAAATCAAAAGCTTGTACATCCATTATGCGCATTCATTCCTTAGTTATGTTGACTCCAGCGTAATAAGTCTGAAGTATTTTCTGATAATTATACCCGAGTTCCGCATAGCCTCTGGCTCCCCATTGTGACATGCCGAGACCGTGTCCGAATCCTGTTCCCCTGAAAATGAACTGCTTGCCTTGGACGGCCCCTGTACTAGGAGCCTGTGGCCCAGCGTTAGATGATGATGAACCGGACGAGCCAAGAGACGTTACATCGGTTTTCTTAATAGCCACCGGTTGCGACTGTCCGCCTGATAGCACATAGACCGAATCCGAAGTATCGTTACTGCCCCCTGTTCCACCCGCTCCTGCAATAGCCAGGCCGGCAGCTTTAGGAGTACTACCAGTATAACTTCCCGCTTGTTCAATTTCAAACCGGGTACTGGGAAGTCCTCCAAGGACACTGCGCAGCGCATCCGGATATTGCACCTTAACGACTGAACCGTTTGCTTTAAGCTCCGTTACTCTTCCGGACGGGCCGCGTTTTGAAATTTCCAATGAATGCAAGTCGCCGCTTATCGCAACGCCTGCCGCAGCCAGCTTGCTTTTGATCTCATCGGCACTGTAAGGTCCCCGTACCCAAGAAAATGCGTTGGATTCCTTTTCCTGTCCAAGAATGACCACTCGCTCTTTAACGGTCAACTGGTAGATGGAAGGATTGGCGGAATTGTCCACATACGGAGCCAAACGTACATTCACACCGGTTTCGGTTGCTTCGTAGTAAGCAGCGCCCTCCTTGTTTTTGGCTCCCGTATCCTTCAAATACATGGAGTGGACATATGCGGCTCTGCCGTCGTCCAGCTGGACGCGATACCAGGTGGCTTTTCCTTTTTCGGCGCCGTCATCCGGGCTTGGCACACTGCGTAAGTAGGCAGCCGGATTCCCCCATACCTCGGAGGGATCGGCTGTCATGCCGCCAGCATTGGATGAAAAAACGGGTGTGATCAGTCCGTTTTTATCGGTCAGCACTTCGCTCCTCGTCGCTTCAACGGCTTGAATACCGGCTGCAAACTCTCGCTGCATACCGTAATAAGCTTGATCCATGGTCGAATCCGTTACTTGTGCGATCTCATATTTATTTCCCTGTTTGAGCGCGTAGGTGCGGGCAGCAACAACCTGTGCCTTCAGGGCTTCCGCTGGCCAGCCAGAATTGAGCTCGGAGCCAACGACGGCGTATAAATATTGTTCAAGCGGAAGTTCATTAATAAGTGCCAGCTTATCATGAAAAGCACTTACTTCCATGTCGCCGCGATAGCTGCGCTCTGCTCGTTCTTTGACGGTTATCCCGACACCTTTCGGATGAATCCATGTCTTCTGTGCTGCTATCCCTCCTGCAAAGTGGGGAACCGAAACGGTTCCGTTGCTTGAAGCTGTTACATCCGCTCGGCGCAACAAATAGGAAGCTTGCACATTAGCGGATTGCAAGGGGACATTCGGTGCCGCTTTCAGCGCTTGCTCTTTGACAACGCCCAATTGTTCTGCAGTCGCTTCGCTGCCGACCCAGACGCCGTAAACGAGATTGCCGCTCGCATCTTCCTGCAAGACCACGTCTGCGTTCAATCCTGCTTGCCCGTAAACGCCAACCTGTTGAATGGCAGCCGCCTCGGTAGCATAGATTCCCGCGCTCCAATGCAGCGGTCCGGTCAAAACCGGCAAAGCTGACTTGGTTAAAGCGGCGATTGTGCTGTCTTTTAGCGCCTGCAGCTTAGCACCCTCCGCCGCCTCTTTTGTTGGAAAACTGCCGTAGAACACCTGGTACACGGTTCTTCCTTGCTTCACTCGGCTAAGCACATAGCCGTCCGCTTGCATCGTCGCCAATTTCGTATGTAATGCCTTAGCTGCCGTGAAATCTGCTGTTTCTAACATCAATACGCTGTATTGATCTAACGAAACACGAATGGCTGAAGCATCGGTGGTGGATACCCATGTTTTGGCAGATATTTCTGTTCCGGAACCGCGAACTCCAATCTCCAGCCCACTGGCAGAGGACAAGGTCACAACAGGTTCTACTAAACTGTATTTATTGGAATCTATGAAAATGGCCACGCGAATCAGATCTGAATGTGGGACACCATCCGCATGTACTTCCTTCTGAAGGACGGGATATATTCCAAGAGTCATAACCGTCGTTGTCATCAGTACGACAGTCTTAAGGTTAAGCAGCTTGCTCCATCTCATTCGACAAAAATTCCTTTCTTTCGCTGGGTTTCTAGTAAGTTAGACTCTACGAACGTCAAGAAGTTTTGTTTAGTAGAGCAATAACAAACAAAAAAAATGAACAGTCGATATGTACTTTTGCAAAGAAAATCGACCGCTTAGTTTGGCAAAAAAAATCTCTTGCCGCCTTTCAGCAGAGGCAAGAGTCGTATTATTTCGGTTCCGGCATCGGCAAGCCGAGATGCTGGTAAGCCAGCGGCGTTACTATACGGCCGCGCGGGGTTCGCTGCAAAAAGCCGATTTGCAGCAAATAAGGCTCGTAGACATCCTCGATCGTCTGACTCTCTTCCCCGATCGTCGCTGCGATTGTTTCCAGGCCGACAGGACCGCCCTGGAAACTCTGAATAATCGCGCGCAGCATCTTATGGTCGATCTCATCGAGGCCGAGATCATCGACCTGGATGAGCTTCAGCGCGGTCTTGGCGATGTCGAGGGTGATAATGCCATCACCCTTGACCTGCGCGAAATCGCGCACCCGCTTCAGCAAGCGGTTCGCGATTCGCGGCGTTCCGCGCGAGCGCATGCCGATCTCGCGTGCGGCTTCGCCGATGATGCCGACCTGCAGGATGTCGGCCGTCCGGCTGACGATATAGGTGAGCTCGTCCACCGTATAGAACTCCAGCCGGCTGACGACGCCAAAGCGGTCGCGCAGCGGCGCCGACAGCAGGCCGACACGCGTCGTCGCGCCGACCAGCGTGAAAGCCGGCAAGTCCAGACGTACCGAGCGTGCGCTCGGCCCCTTGCCGATGATAATGTCAAGGGCATAATCCTCCATCGCCGGATACAGTACCTCTTCCACCGTACGGTGGAGACGGTGAATCTCGTCGATGAAGAGCACGTCGCCCTCCTGCAAATTCGTCAGGATGGCAGCCAGATCCCCCGGTCTCTCAATAGCAGGACCGGAGGTTGTTCGTATATTCACGCCAAGCTCATTGGCGATGATGTTCGACAACGTCGTTTTACCGAGCCCAGGCGGTCCGTAGAGCAGCACGTGGTCGAGCGCTTCCTTGCGCATTTTGGCCGCTTCGATATAGACCTTCAGGTTCTCCTTTGCCTGCTTCTGGCCGATATATTCGGCCAAATAACGGGGACGCAGGCTGTATTCGATCGCTGTATCCTCCATCATCAAGTTAGCCGAAATAATTCGGTCATTATCCATGGTGTTACCTCCTCTTGGAACCTACATCGTATACAAAGCCTGCAGCGCAAGCTTCATCAGCACATCAACGGAATCCGAAGGTCCGGCTTTCGGCTTCACTTGAAGCCATGCGCGATCGGTTTCCGCTTCCGTATAGCCGAGCGACATCAGCGCTTCTTTCGCTTCCGCCCATGCGCTTCCGCCATCGCCGATCTGCACGGAGCCTACGATACTCATCGCCACGGCCGCCTCCGGACTCGACAAGCTTACGGAACCCAGCTTGTCCTTCAGATCCAGAATAATCCGCTGCGCCGTTTTCTTCCCGATTCCCGGCAGCTTCGTCAAGAAAGCCAAATTCTCCTGGCTAATCGCCGCTACCACGGCTTCCGGCCTTCCGCCGGCGGCAAGAATGCCAAGCGCCACCTTTGGCCCGATACCAGTCACGTCTAGCAGCAGACGGAACAGCGACTGCTCGTCACGACTCATAAAACCGAATAATAAGTGCGCATCTTCCCTTACATGATAATGGATGTACAGCGTAACATCCTCGCCATCTTTATGTGACAACGCATAGGGATTCGGGCAAAACACGCGATAACCCACGCCATGAACGTCCAAAACCGCATACTCGCTTTCGCGATGCGCAACTTTTCCTCTCAGGAAATCTATCATCTTTTCACTACCTCGTTTATCTTATTATGTAAAGCGGAAGAATGCGCATGGCAGATTGCAACCGCCAGCGCATCGGCAACATCGTCAGGCTTCGGCGCTTTGGCCAGCTTAAGAAAAATTTTGACCATTTCCTGCACCTGATGTTTCTCAGCTTTCCCGTAGCCTACAACAGCCTGCTTGACTTGAAGCGGCGTATACTCGGCAATCGGCAGCCCGGCTTGAACGCCTGCGAGAATCATTACGCCTCTTGCTTGCCCGACTGTGAAAGCCGTCGTTACATTGCGGTTAAAAAACAATTTCTCTATCGCCATCGCATCCGGCTTATATTTCTCTATTAATTGCACCGTTGCGTCATAGACATCCTTAAGCCGAAGCGCCGGGTCCGTATGTGCCTCAGTTTGAATAGATCCGTATTGTACGGGAACGAGCTTGCTGCCAATCTTATCAATAAATCCGAAACCTACAATTGCAATCCCTGGATCAATACCCAGAATGCGCACAACCATTTCTCTCCCATCCAAAAAAGCGAACATATGTAGTCATTTCATTATAGCAGATTACAAAAAAAAGAGATAGACTCGGGTCGCTCCCTTGTCTATCTCTTGCCCCATCGCGATTATTACGGCCTTGTCATTGCCCGCTCTGTTTCTTCTACAGCATAATCACTGAATGTCGAAAGTACACTGTAATATTCATCTAAATCGGAAATTCGTATCCCTTTATGCAACTGTTTCACCGTTTCGACCGGCAAACTGCTTTCGAGGTGTTTAATATTTAATTGGAAAAAGGTGCGAATCACGTTATCTTTGCCCGGCGCTCCGTTAAATAGCGACAGATTGCCTCCTGCATCGATGCCAAAAACGGCCTTCTGCTTGCACTGCGGAGATAAATCCTCGATTTCCTCGGTGAAGGTGACTTCTCCCTTTGCTCCTAAGCTGAGCATCCAACCCGGATGTTTCATCTGCTCTTGAAGCAGCTGATTGGGCGTTTGTATGCCCAGTTCCTGCCGCTCTTCCCCGCATAAATATGATTTAAGCAAATAAGTTTGCCTGCTGTCTGTTATCCCTTTAAGCGTCGATATCGCGTCTTTGAACCGTTGATTCTCTTCCGGCGTCAACTTACCGAATGTTGCTTTAGACGCCCTTTCAAGGCTTGTGACAGCTCCGGGCAAATGGCCTGTTACATGCAGCCCCCATCCTATGGTGCATACAGCTATGAACATTCCTAAAGCGATCCAATTACGTTTCCAGCGAAGCCTTCTTTTCAAATGTTTTAAAAAACTTTGTACATTCACCGAAATCCCCTTCTATTCTTGTTTTTCCCGTATTGTTTCCATTTGCGCCGGACGCTATACATCATTTACCATAGGGAGTGATGCTTGAAACGAATCCATACGGGCGGTGATACAAGGATGAAGGGCAAAAAACGAATTAAACGGACAACACTCCTTGTCATTGGAGCAATTCTCCTCTGGGGAATTGTAGCCATATGGAATGAGATGCAGCGAAGTGAAGCAGGATTATCCCTTCCGCGTCCGACAACGGTCTCTAATGCTCCAACTTACCATTCGAATAGCCATACAGCCGTCTATCCAGAAACAAACGGGCTGAAAACCGGTATGCCATACCACGAAAATTTGACTGTAGCCACAGAAATGATATAGTCAAAGTAGATGAATTTTTCTCATACTTAATCAGGGAAAATGATATATATTTTTAATTGCTCTAAGGAGGGGAACAGCATGAACGTAGCAGAGCTTCAGTTGATACAGTTATCGCGACGGGGTGACCGTAACGCTTTCGTGGAATTGGTGGAGTCATACCGGAACAAAATTCAAAGGCTTGCTTTTCGGATGCTACACAATAAACCGGATTCCGAAGACATTGTTCAGGAAACTTTTATTCGGGTCTATTTGAATTTAAACCACTATGATGAAAGTCAAAAATTCTCGACATGGATTTACCGAATCGGCAAAAATGTCGCGATCGATCTGCTTCGCAAGAAGCGTCCGGTTCAATCATTGGATGCCGAACTGTCGGATCATGATGATGATTACAGCTACTATAGCAAGCTGGCCAGTCAGGATCATACACCCGAGCACGCTGTTCTCCAGACGGAAATTCAAGAGCATATGCATAATTCCATTAACAAATTGGCTGATAAATATAAAAGCGTTATTACGCTGTACTACCTGGAGGAGCTTTCGCTTCAAGAAATTAGCGATAAACTGAACTTACCCATTACAACGGTCAAAACCCGTCTGCATCGGGGGCGCGAGCTCCTTCGTAAAAAATGGGGAATGAACTTTGTTGTCGGCTTAATGGTTTTCTTCACTATCGGTGTACTGGCTTAATCATCGGCAAAAAATACGGCAAAAAAGCAACCCTGAACTTTGTTTCAAAGTTTAGAGTTGCTTTTTTGTATGTTACACATTAATCCATGGCAGATTCGGCTTTGGCTCGGGCTTTTCTTGCCCATTTTGCTGTTTTCTCAAAAAAGCGTTAATCGATTCCGCATTCGAAGATTTGGCTTTTCTGGTACCGCCGCTATTTGTTTTAACTGCTTTCCCGCTCTTCTTGCCTGAACGGATATCGACGTCGACCGTAACTTCCTTATCCGTTACTTCCTTCAGTTCATGCGTTTGAACCTGCGGTAGGATGGGAGATTCATATGGTGTCGGATACGGCATTCCGAAATGCGGCATCATTCCATGGTGCATGACGGGGTGCGGAGTATATAAGTCAGGACCCATCGGGTAGCAAGGAACTTGCGGCATGTCGTATGGGGATGCCATCTGAACCGGTACTTGCTGCATGTCGTACGGGGATGCCATCTGAACCGGTACTTGCTGCATGTCGTACGGGGATGCCATCTGAACCGGTACTTGCTGCATGTCGTACGGGGATGCCATCTGAACTGGTACTTGCGGATAAAATCCCGTCATATGCGGCATGCCTTGCGGGAATCCTTGCCACGGTTCTTCCGCAGCAAAGGATGGAACTCCTGCTGGGAACGTTTGCCATGGCGGTTCTACTGACGTATCGCCACAGCCGCAACCGCCATCACTGACAGGGTAATGGCCTGACTCCACTGGATGATGCCCATGCTCCCAAGGCGTTTGCGTATATGGAGTAAATGCCGGGAAGTGCGGTGTATCCGATTGTTCTTCAACCGGATACGCAAAAACCTCCGTTGCTTTGATATGGAACTGTTTAAACGGATGAACAGCTTGCGGATATGGCTCGTGAAGTTCAATTTGTTCGGTTTCAGGGGCATGAGCGGCTGGTACTGTGATTGGAGGCATTGCCCAGCTCGGAAGTTCTTTAGCAGGTGCTGGCTCCATTGGTAACGGTGCAGCCGGAGGCATAGCCCAGCCTGGCATTTCTGCAGCAGGCGCAGTGGATTCAATCGGTACAGGCGCTGCTTCAGCCAGAGGGCTGATTTGCGGCTGGATCGTCTCCTCGGGCGCCGGAGTCTGAGCAACCGGCAGCTGAACGAATGGCGCTGTAGACGGTTTTTGTTGGTGTCCCGGCAGGGGTTTAGGTTGGTGCGGCCCATCTTGTGCTTTTGGCACATACACCACTTCGCCCGTCATAAGGACATTTGGATTCTTGAGCTGCGGATTCGCTTGGATCATGGCCTGCAGCGGCACATCCCAGGCCTTGCCCAATTTCCACAAACTATCCCCTTGTTGAACGATGTGTTTGTACACATAGTCCGAAGCTGGCGGCTCAACAGGTTTCGGTCTTGACGGAAGCTTCACCTTCTCGCCGATGTTTAAGACATTCGGGTCCGAGATTTGCGGATTTAAAGCGATGATCTGATCCAGCTCAACATGGTATTTTTTTGCTAGCTCGTTCAGGGAGTCGCCTTTTTTGACAATATGGATTTTCAAAACGTATACCTCCTTAGAGTCTGCAATGGAATCCTATCCGGCAGCCCATTCACAATGACATTACAGTTTATGCACGTTTCTAGGCTTTTGACCTCCTTTCGGACAAAAAAATCCCTCACGCCACATGCGTAAGGGATTTAACGGTTGTTATTCAAAAACGCTTACTCCATCAACTTCCACGATGCCGCGGAACTCTTGAAGCAGATGCGTCGTTATAGGGCCTGCTTTGCCTTCGCCAATGATGCGGGCATCAACTTCACGTACGGCAATGACTTCAGCAGCAGTTCCCGTGAAGAAGACTTCATCCGCCACATACACGTCATGCAAGGTAAAAGGTTCTTCCTTCAGCGTATAGCCCAGTTTAGCGCACAACGCGATAATCGCAGCGCGTGTTATGCCTTCCAGGGCACCGCAGTAACATGGCGGCGTGTATACGATGCCGCGTTTAACAATAAAAATATTGTCCGAGGAGCCTTCGGCGACGTAGCCTTGTGAATTGAGCATAATCGCTTCGCCGACGCCTGCGAGGTTCGCCTGAATTTTGACCAAAATATTGTTCAAGTAATTCAGTGATTTGATTTTCGGATTGAGCGCATCCGGAACATTGCGGCGGGTCGACACCGATACCGTCTTTAGTCCGTTGCGGTACGCTTCCTCCGGATAAATCGAAAGCTGCTCGACGATGATCAGCACGCTAGCCTTTGGCGACCGGCGCGGATCAAGGCCGAGGTCTCCGGCTCCGCGAGAAACGACGAGCCGGATATAACCGTCGCGAAGGCCGTTGCGACGTACAGTCTCGACAAGCGCCTCCTGCATTTCACTATACGTCAGGGGCATATTCAACATGATGGATTTAGCGGAATCATACAGTCGGTCCAAGTGTTCTTTGCATTTAAAAATGTTGCCATTGTATATCCGAATGCCTTCGAAAATACCATCGCCATACAAAAAGCCATGGTCATATACAGAAACTTTGGCGTCCTCTTTCGTTACATAATTGCCGTCTAAATAAATCCATTGTGCCATGCTGATCCTTACACCTCCGAAATGTTGGTTTGCGATTGATACTGATAACTTGGATAGCAGCCCAATACGCGGACCTGGCAGCCGATCGCTTCAATTTCCTGTATTGCAGCAGGCAGCAAGACGGAATCCATGGAACCTGCAATATCTATGTAAAAATAATAATTCCCCAGCTTCTTCTTCGTAGGTCTGGACTCAATTTTCGAAAGATTGATCCTTCGCCAAGCAAAGGCGGACAACATTTGGTGCAAGCCTCCCGGATGATCGTCAGGCAGGGTGACAAGAATCGTCGTTTTCATCTGGTCTGATGCCTTAAGTTCAGAAGCCTCCTGCCCCACAAGCAAGAATCGCGTCATGTTGTCTTTGTGATCCTGAATTTCTTTCTGCAGGATAGGGACGCCATAATTCGTGGAAGCAATGGCTGTACCTATAGCCGCAACTGTTGGATCCTGCAGCGCGGAAGTGATTCGTACACCTTCGGCTGTGGAACTGACCTGCTCAAATTCAGCGCCGCTTAAGTATTGCTTCATGAACCTGCTGCACTGCGCAGGTACGACGTGATGAGACAGTACTTTGCGAATATGTCCGTATGGATTCTCAAGGTTCTGAACGCCCTCAGAATCCGGATACCCAATGAGGTTCATATCAATGGGGAACACCCATTCTGCCCGGATAGGAAGATCTACCTCATGTACGAGCCAATCGACATGCAAGTGTACCGAGCCTTCCAGCGTATTCTCTACAGGGATCACGGCTAATTCAGTTTCACCGGAAGCTGTTGCTGTAAATACGTCGGATATTAATTTAAAAGGCACATATTCAAAGGTTTCGTTCCCCAGAAAATGCCGGGTAGCCTCTTCCGAGAAGGTGTTAGGTCCTAGGATCGCGACTTTTTTCATACGCGAACTCCCCCTTGAATCCAAGCCTGGAGGTCCGCATCGCCTGCTGCCGGATACGATATAGTCACGCCTTCGCCGCTTGGCTTTAACCATAGTGTCTGGGCTTCGATCCCTTCCTTCAGCAGCGTCTCCTTCAGGAACACTTCCAGCTCCGCTTTGCGATCGCTGCGCGCATCCACGAGCGTGAGCAGCGTCGGCCCCGCGCCGCTGAGCGCAACCCCCAGCGCGCCATGCCGGTCGGCTTGCTCGAGAATCGTCGTCATGCCCGGAATGAGCGCTGCGCGATAAGGCTGATGCAGGGCATCCTTCATCGCATGTCGGATCATATCCAAGTTACCGGTACTTAAAGCGGCAACGAGCAAAGACGAATGGCTGAGGTTGAATACCGCATCCTTCATCGATACCTGCTGCGGCATCACGCCTCTCGCCTTCTCTGTGGAGAGCTGGAAGGCTGGAATCGCCACCAGCACTTCCAGATTCGGGTCGGGCTCCAGCCGAATGGATTCGGCCCGCTGCCCGTCCCAAAAAGCAACCACAATCCCGCCGAATAAGCTTGCCCCCACGTTGTCGGGGTGCTTCTCCAGGCGGGTTGCGATTTGGAACAACTCATCTGTCGTGAGCTTGTTTCCGATCAACGCATTGGCGCCGGCAAGCGCGCCGATAATCGCCGACGCGCTGCTGCCGAGCCCGCGCGTCAACGGGATATCGCTGTACATGGCGATGTCCAACTCGGGGTGAGATACGCCCGCCTGCTCGAACACCATCTGCGCGACTTTATAAATCAAGTTCGACTTATCCGTCGGAATCCCGTTCATCTGATCGCCGATCAGGCGAATCGTCGTTTTTTCCGATACGGCCATGTCGATCCATGCATACAAATTCAAGGCCATCCCCAAAGAGTCAAAACCCGGGCCCAGATTGGCTGTACTTGCCGGAACTTTTACTCTTACCTTCGGCATAGACATGGAGAGCTCACCCCTCCAGTTTGCGGATAGCTTCCATAACGGCTTGCTCGGAGTCCTGAACGACCAGCGGATCCCCGCCGGCTACGCTCTTGATCGCAATGTTAGGATCTTTCAATCCGTGTCCGGTGAGTACGCATACTACGCTCTCTCCGCCTTTGAAATAGCCTTCCGCTTTCAGCTTCATTACACCGGCTATCGAAGCCGCGGATGCAGGCTCAGCGAAAATGCCTTCCTTCGCCGCGATGGTGCGGTAAGCATGCAGAATTTGCTCATCCGTAACGTAATTAATTTGTCCGCCGGATTCATTCGCCGCATTAACCGCGCTATCCCAGCTCGCAGGATTTCCGATACGAATTGCCGTCGCAATCGTTTCCGGATCGCGGATCGGTTCACCTTTAACAATGGCCATTGCACCTTCAGCCTCGAAGCCGATCATTTTCGGCAGCGAGCTGATTTTGCCTTCGGCATGATACTCTTTAAACCCTTTCCAGTAAGCGGTAATATTACCGGCGTTACCAACTGGAATCGCCAAGAAATCCGGAGCTTTGCCTAGCTGGTCGCTCACTTCAAAAGCAGCCGTTTTCTGACCTTCGATGCGGTAAGGGTTGACCGAGTTTACAAGCGTAATCGGATGTTTGGCTGTAATTTCACGCACAATTTCCAGAGCCCGGTCGAAGTTGCCTTCAATCGCGATCACTTTAGCGCCATAAATAATCGCTTGTGCCAGCTTGCCAAGCGCAATATTGTTGTTAGGAATGAGGACGATACAGTTCAAATTCCCTCTCGCTGCATAAGCGGCCGCGGCCGCGGAGGTGTTGCCTGTGGATGCGCACATAATCGTGCGGCTGCCTTCCTCCATCGCCTTGGCAACGGCCATAACCATGCCGCGATCTTTGAACGAACCCGTAGGGTTCAAGCCTTCATATTTGAAATAAATATCGAGATCCAGCTCATCGGATAGCTTTTCAGCGCGAACTAATGGGGTATTTCCTTCTTGCAACGTAAGCAGCGGCGTGTTGTCGTTAACAGGTAAATAGTTTTTGTAAGTTTGCAATAAGCCCATATATCTCATTTCAGTACAGCGCCTCTTTTCTTATATTTTAACTTTTATATCCTATCATTCAATGAAAGTTTTAAAAGTCCGCTTTCAGAACCGAGAAGGTTGGACGAATACGGAGAAGGAGGAACGGAGCGAGATGTGAGTACCAGACTTCCCGGATTCGTTTAAGATTCGATGCCGAGTAACCTTCCTGAAAAAACATCGTTATCAAAGTGGACTTTTAAAATTACATCTTAGCCTTCTACGCGGTAGAGGCTTTTGATTGAATGTATAACATCCATGGATTCGAACTGCTTCAGCACATTCTTCATGCTTGCTTGGTTGGCATCATGGGTAATGATGATAATTTCCGCTTTCGGGTTATGGGCATTCGGATGCTGGAATACCGATTCCAGGCTGACTTCATGCTGGGCAAAAATTTGCGTGATTTGCGCCAGAACGCCCGCTTTGTCTTCAACATGCAGAAGAATGAAGTTTTTGGAAGCGATTTGCTCATCGGTTTTAAGTTTCTTTTCTTTGTATGGCGCCAAAACAGTGCGTCCGTTTACGCCCAGCTTGAGGTTGCGTACAACGGCTACCAGGTCAGCAACGACAGACGTCGCTGTCGGCAGTTCACCCGCTCCCGGACCGTAAAACATCGTTTCGCCTACCGCTTCACCGTATACGTAAACTGCATTGAACACGCCATTGACAGACGCAAGCGGATGCGTGTTTTTTACCATTGTCGGCTGCACGCTTACAGAAATATGACCGTCATGATTCTCCGCAATACCAAGCAGCTTAACTTCATAGCCCAGCTTCTTGCCGTATTGGATATCTTCTTTGGAGACACTCGAGATCCCTTTCACTTCAACGTCGCCAAGTGCAACATTCGCATGGAAGCCAAGCGTGGAAAGAATTGTCATTTTACGTGCCGCATCAAGACCTTCAACGTCGGAAGTCGGATCCGCTTCTGCGTAGCCGAGCTGTTGGGCTTCTTTCAGAACATCTGCGTATGCAGCGCCTTCTTGACTCATTTTCGTTAAAATATAGTTGGTCGTACCGTTTACGATTCCCATGATCTTCGTAATCCGATCGGAAGAGAAGCCCTCCACCAGGGCGCGGATGATTGGAATACCGCCGGCAACGCTCGCCTCATAAAGGACGTCACAGCCCTTCTCAGCTGCTTTGGCCAAAATTTCCGGTCCATGCATCGCCATTAAATCTTTGTTCGCTGTTACGATATGCTTGCCGTTGTTCAGTGCGGTCAGGATGTGCTCTTTCGTTGTCTCAATACCTCCCATTACTTCAACAATAACATCAATCTCGCTATTATTAATAACATCCCATGCGTTCTCCGTTAGCTTGTCCGGATCGACCGTGATGCTGCGGCTTTTCGTTTTATCTTGAACCAAAATCTTAACAATTTCAATCGCGGAACCTGTTTGACGTTGCAAATCCTCTTGATGTCCTTCAACAATGCGGACCACACCTGTACCTACAGTACCCAGTCCGAGTAATCCTACTTTGATCGGTTTCATTCCAATTCCTCCTATTAGTTTCTAGCTTAACTGCCCTGACCGATAATCACGGCCCGCTTTACACCTTCTTGTGCCCCAAGCCGATCCAGCAGCTGGCGAATTTCCTCGCCGAGCGAGGATGTCTCTACAGAAATGACAACGTTGGCCATACCCTGCAGAGGAATCGTCTGATGTATGGTCAGCACATTTCCTTCCAAGTTCGCAATAAGCGCCAGCACTCTGGATAAAATACCGGATCGATGCTCGAGATCCATAGAGATCGTAATGATACGCTCCCGTTCGAGCTTGCTGAGCGGATGTATGCCATCTTTATACTTATAGAAAGCACTGCGGCTAAGCCCGACTTGTTCAACCGCATCGTGAATCGTCTTCACTTCGCCTCGTGCAAGCAGCTCCTTGGCCTGTACCGTCTTGAGCACGCCTTCCGGCAAAATATCTTCCCGGATTAAATAGTACCTCTCCGGGCCGGTAGGCTTGATCGGCGGGAAAAATTCTTTGCTTTCCGGCACCACTTTATCGTCCTCTCTAGAAAGACTGATGTTTCTTTATAGTGGACATTATATCGAAATGCTTCCATTGAAGCAATAGGTAATTTTCATGAAAACGTTAAATGCTGACACTATCTTTGCTGATCTTTACTGTGATAAGCTGAAGGAAGCTCAGCAACGCTTAC
The DNA here is from genome assembly GCF_014534655.1 of Paenibacillus sedimenti. Taxonomy (GTDB): domain Bacteria; phylum Bacillota; class Bacilli; order Paenibacillales; family NBRC-103111; genus Paenibacillus_E; species Paenibacillus_E sedimenti. The sequence goes on along the minus strand of NZ_JACVVD010000005.1, from coordinate 175,956 downwards.
GATGAAATTTTTGCTTCTGCAAAAATCTTAGGACAAGGAGACCCAGTAGTGATTAACCTGCGAATGATGTCCACGGCCCTTCTTTGGAACAGCCAGGATGAGCTTCTTATGATGAAGCGTTCCTTAACCCGCAAGCTGTCGCCGGGATTATGGGCAGCCATCGGCGGGCATTTAGAGCCCCAAGAACTTAATCATCCCAGAAACGCATGCATACGCGAAGTGTGGGAAGAAACCGGAATTGAACATGATGAAATCCATGGCCTGCGCATGCAATACGTATTATTGCGACTGAATGGACTAGAAATCCGTCAGCAATTTTTCTATATAGGCACTACCGATGTCAATCCGCGTATCGTTACCTGTGAAGGCGATCTGCACTGGATTCCTAGAGATCTGGTGCTCGAGCGTCCCCTGCCCTATATCTTTCGCTGTCTGCTTGAACATTATTTCACTGTTGGCCTTACACCTTACCCTTGGGTAGGCACAGCAGGTATGCATCCCGAGACGGGTGAGCCAACCATTCACTGGAATCCATTGCTCGATCCGCTGCAAACATGAGAAAATGATGAAAAGGACAGACCTCGATTTCTCGAAGTCTGCCCTTTTTTTATGCCTTTTACAACGCGCTTCCTCCAAAAAGGAAACGATACTCCCAATGTCGGCCTTCAAATGTATCGATACGTACCCCGCCGCTCTCTTTCGAGTAGGTTGACAGAATTTTGCCATCTCCCAAATATATAGCTACATGGGTAATCGTTTGTGCAGATTTGTTTATTCCGGCGTAGTTCGAAGCGCCTGTCCCCTTGTACGACATGAAAAACATCAAATCGCCGGCTTTCAAATCGTGCCAATTCGTTTTGGCATTTCCAAGCGATTTTACATAACTGCCTTGGCCTCTCGAATCATTTGGCAGCGTCACGCCAATGCCGTCCAGGAAAGCTTGTCGAACAAAGTCTGAACAGTCAAATGTACTTGTATCGTTCCGGCTTGAGCCGTATTCGTACGGCCTACCGAGATATTTTTTGCCGGCTTCGATAATTTTTTGCACGTTTTCACTTGTAGATCCCGATCCGTTATTGGATCCGCCTGATGATCCGCCATTTGACGTTTCACCTGATACCTGTATGTATTTTGAACTTGTACTCATATAGCCTTCACGACCATCGGAAGCTCTAACCTTGTACCACCAGTCGTTCACTTTTTGCAGGATTTGAACCGTTTCGCCTGCTTTTAAATAACGAATGCGGCTCGCATTTACATTGGCTTCCGTACGAAAGCTTACGCCGGCAACAATACGTCCTGTTCCGGATGAAGACTGGCCGGAGCCGCTATCCGATCCGTTCGCATGAATATATTTAGCATTGGTAGACACATAACCAACGCGTCCGCTCTGGTCTTGAACTTTATACCACCAGTTGTTAACTTTCTCCAAAATCGTCACGTTCTCGCCGGCTTTTAAATAGCGGATGCGAGCGGAATCTTCATCTGGACTTTGTCTGAAACTAACGCTGCTAACAATTTCTCCGGCAGAAGCAGCCGAAGCTTGCTGTGGAAGTGGAACCGTAACAGCTCCAAACGCTATGGCAGGAACGAGCATAAAAGTCAGAAGTTGTTTTTTCATGGTAGTTGTTCTTCGCCTCCTGAAAGTTTTTCGCCATAAAAACTGGCTTCGAATGAATCACCCATCCATATAGAACTTCGAACTTATAGGCTTGTTTCAGTGGGTACCTCCAAAACCAATATTGGTAAACTATGAATATTCCCACTATTAGATGGTATCACAACCATAGAAACCGTTTCATTAGCAATTACTTCCTGCCATACAAGAAAAAAAAGACCACCCTAAGAGCAGATCACTGCATCCGGACAGTCTCTTCAACCAATTTGTGCGGAAGAATCGTCGCTCATCTGCTGAGCCTGGCTTTTCCATCGATGACTCTGATCGACCCATCGCTGCATCACTTTTTGAGCTTCTTTTCGTTGCAGCAATGACTCTGCAAGCTGGAATCCTTCCTCGTAGCTGCCAACTTTATCGAACCAAGTCAGGCGCAACCCTGTGTTGAAAATGACATGATCACGCTCTCGTTTCACTTCTTGAGAATCGTCTCCTGCCATAATGCGTCGAAGCATGGAGACCTGATCGTCTTTATTGAGCGGGACCAGGACATCGCTGTTAAAACCAAACTTTCGGGGTTCGACCAAACGGGATTCATCCCCCCATGGGGTTACAATTCGAATGGTGCTGTTCTCGTAAATCGGGAGATCCTCTGAGCCTTCAATGCCTTGAATAATATAGACATTCTGAAAACCTGACCGGATGGAAATCGGAATCAATGCTTCCATTGCCTTTCGCCCGTTAACGCCTGTGATCAAGTTTGAGGATCCCACGGGATTCATCACGTGCTCTACTGCATTTATGACTGTCCTAAGCCCAAGCTGCTCGCGAACTTGCTTGAGTTTTCCAATCGGCGGACAGAACTGGTCTGACCGTAAGAATCCAATTCGCGCCCGGAATAAAATGGCCTCCCAAGCCGGTACCGACAACTCTAGGACAACTCCGAAACTCTCCAAGATTTCTTTCATAGCAACTCCCTGTTTGGGCGAAGTCACATCACTTCCATGAAGCACCTGAGAGAAGCCTACGGATGCCAGAAGAAGACTTACAGGGAGCGTTACCGGAAAGTAGCGGCGACCTTCCGCCTGTCCTGCACAGCTGAGTGAATCGGCAAATGGCTGGTAGTTCAAGGAATAACTGCGAAACACGTCCAAAAATGCATTCAATTCGTCATTGGCTTCCCCCTTCATACAGAGCGCCATCAAGAAAGCAGCGCATTGTGCGTCCGTAGAATCCCCTCGCGCCATCTCATGTGCGGCTTCAATCGCTTCATCGTAAGACAAATCTCGCGAATTCTGCCCACTTGTGCCGATCGCCTGGATCCATCTCTTCAATATACTATCCCTCCCCTCGCTAATAAACGACGCTCATTATGTTATGTAAATTTACACGAAATCAGTAATCAACAATAAAATCGTAATACCTTTTAAAGGTTATGTCAAGTTTCGTAACATAATCCATCAAATCATATCAAAGAAAAAACCTGCCCATAGGTTGGACAGGTTTCATTATGTTAGTTATTCTTTCTCAACAAACTCAAATTCGAAGTCAGCAATTCGAATGGTCTGGCCATCAACAGCCCCGCGACTGCGAAGCTCCTTATCAATGCCCATATTGCGCAGAATTCGCGCAAAACGCACAACGCCGTCATGCGTACTGAAGTTCGTTCTTTTGATCAAACGCTCGATCGAGGGACTTTCGACCACGAATATATCGTTTTCGCGCGTTATCGTAAAATCCTGTTCATCGCGCTTCTCCAAGCGGTACACTTTACGCTCTTCTACTTCAGCGACTTCCTCCACCTCAGGTGCATCCGGAATGCTGTCCAAAATATCTGCGATCTTGTAAAGCAGCTCCTGTACCCCTTCGCGCGCGATCGCCGAAATGGGATAGATCGTCAGCTCACGGCCGTCCTCGGCAAGCTGCTCTTTGAAGAGCGCCAAATTGTCCTCCGCCTCCGGCATGTCCATTTTGTTGGCCACAACAATTTGCGGGCGCTGCTCCAGCTTCGCATTGTACTGCTTGATTTCCTCATTGATCTTGAGGAAATCCTCATAAGGATCGCGGCCATCCGTAGCGGCCATGTCCACTACATGCACGATCACCCGCGTCCGCTCCACGTGACGCAGAAACTCATGACCTAGCCCTACGCCTTCATGGGCACCTTCGATCAAACCCGGAAGGTCCGCCATCACGAAGCTGCGGCCCTCGCCTACATCCACGACCCCGAGGTTCGGGGTTAGGGTCGTAAAGTGATACGCCGCGATTTTCGGCTTCGCGGCGGAAACCACGGATAGCAGCGTGGATTTCCCCACGCTGGGGAAGCCCACCAGGCCGACGTCGGCCATCACCTTCATCTCCAGCGTCACCCAACGCTCCTGGCCCTCTTCGCCGTTCTCGGCGATCTCAGGCGCGGTATTCTGGGTGGTCGCGAATCGAATGTTGCCTCTGCCTCCCCGGCCGCCTTTAGCGACAACCACTTCCTGCCCGTGGCGCGTCAAGTCGGCGATGATCTCTTCCGTATCATCGTCGACGACCGTCGTCCCGGGCGGAACGCGCACGATCATGTCATCGGCATTCGCGCCATGCTGGGCTTTATTCCGGCCCTTCTCGCCCCGGTCCGCTTTGAAATGCTTCTGATAACGGAAATCCATCAGCGTCCGCAAACCCTCGTCGACACGGAAAATGACGTCGCCGCCATTACCCCCGTCACCGCCGGCAGGTCCGCCCTCCGGTACATACTTCTCGCGTCGGAACGCGACCAAACCGTCGCCTCCGTCGCCGCCTTTTACAAATATCTTCGCTTTATCTACAAACATGCTTACACCTCATTATTTCGAAACGGCAATCGTAAAGCGAGAACCACTTCTTCGTCTTGCAAGTCAAATTGCTCCAAAACATGATACACCGTTTTAACCTGCAATGCATCTTGAACCGCTTGATTCAACCCATCGCGGTCATACGGACCTTGATATACAAAGTCAAGCAGCAAACCATCTTCCTGTGCATCAAATGCCAAACTAAGCATACCGCAATCATCGCCGCCAGCAGCAGCATGCTGTTTGAACAATTCCACAGTTTTACGCACTAAGGTTTCGATCAACCCTTGCCGTAATGGGAGTTGTCCAAGGTTAACTTCTTGATCCAGCTCAATTTCAAGCTGTAACGATTTCGTTTGAACACGAAACAGAAGTAAAAAAGCGATCAGCGATGGGATACCCAGCTTGGAGAGATTGCTTTCCTGCTGCATATTCATTTTTATTTTTTCCATATACGGCTGTAAATTATCAAATTTCTTCAGTTGTATATAACCGAACAAAATTTGCATATCGTTCATCCAATCATGACGCAGCCGATTCACGATCTGAAGCACGTTCGAATCATGCTGTTGGTCTTGCTGCTTTAGCTCGCGGCTCCATTTTTCGTGCATTCTGCTAGCTTCTAATTTAAAAGCCGTATACCCGCAAAGTACTGTAATCAGTAATAAAGCCGCCCTGATCACCCAAGGTTCCAGAAACATCAATCCGGTTAATCCAATCAGCACGATGGCTATCAGATAAACTTGTGCACTGCCCGCTTGCTTCATTGCCGCTTCGCTCCGTTCTCGCTTGCTATGTAACCGTTTCTCCAGTATAGCATGCCATATGGAAAAGTTCACCATCCTTGTTACTGCTGTAAAAAGGATGTATAAACAAAGAAAAACCCCAGCGAACATATCGCTCGCCGGGGATTGATCTTACACTTCTACAGTAGCAGCTACAGGAGCTACATCAGCTGGGTATACGCTCACTTTTTTGCGATCGCGACCCCAACGTTCGAACTTCACTACGCCTTCTACCAAAGCGAACAATGTATCGTCCGAACCGATGCCGACATTGTTACCTGGGTGAATTTTCGTTCCGCGTTGACGAACGAGAATGCTGCCGGCAGTAACTGTTTGACCGTCAGCACGCTTAACGCCAAGGCGTTTTGCGATACTGTCACGACCGTTCTTTGTAGAACCTACTCCCTTTTTGGAAGCGAAAAACTGAAGATTCAATTGCAACATGGTGTCATCCTCCTTCTCGAAAGGTTGTTTCAATCGTTATATAGTCACCGTAGTTTCGTTCAATCGTTTGTAGCATGACGATCATGGACTCTAGAATCAATTGAACTTGAGCATTCTTCGCATGATCTGCTTCCGTCAGCTCCGGAATGGTTACATCCAGAAGCCCCGGTTCCATCTCATGGAGCGGAATGATTCCCGTTAATGATTCTATCGCATTATAAGTACCGAACGTTACCGCCGATACTGCCGCGCAGACCAGGTCTTTACCAGGCACGTCATATTCAGCATGGCCTTCCACCACAAAAGATGAGATCTGAGGGGAATCCTGCGAAAGCCGCTCTATGGTCACATAGATCATAAGGCTGCCTCTTACGCTTGGATTTTCTCAACGACCACTTTCGTGTACGGTTGACGATGACCTTGCTTTTTGTGATAGTTCTTTTTAGGTTTGTATTTGTATACAATAACCTTCGCGCCTTTGCCGTGTTTCTCCACTTTCGCGGAAACTGCAGCACCGGATACCAATGGAGCACCTACAACCAGACCGCTCTCTTTGGAAACCGCAAGCACACGATCAAAAGAAACAACTTCACCTTCAGCTGCGTTCAATTTCTCGATGTACAGAACATCGCCCTCTTGAACTTTGTACTGTTTACCGCCTGTTTCAATAATTGCGTACATTCTCATTACCTCCTCATGTCTCAGACTCGCCTTGTCCAGGTGACGGCCGGAATAAATCCATCGCCGTACTTCGACCCGATTCGTGCGGTTACAGCATGCCTAAACAACACACTTCGAGTATTATAGCACAGAAACATTTTGCTATGCAATGCCTTATTTGCGCTTGCGTGTCATTTCCAGAAGCCCCAGCTTCGTCCACCCAACGATAACGGTTTTGGAGCGATCCTTACGAACGGCTTGCGAGATATGTTCCATCACAGCCAACCGATTCAAATCTGAATTCATATCGATAAAATCAACAATGATAATGCCGCGAGTATTGCGCAGACGCAGCAACCTTGGAATCTCCGTCGCCGCTTCCCGATTAATGTCAAAAACCGTCTGCTCCAGGTCGATCGAACCGGTATATCTTCCCGTATTCACATCGATAACGGTCAGCGCTTCCGTCTGATCAATGACGAGATAGCCGCCGCTGGGCAGCCAGATCTTACGCCTGAAGCTGCGGTTTAGTTCCTCGGTGACGCCGAATTGATCAAACAAAGGCACCTTACGATCATAATAGGCGACTCGGCCACGCCAACCCGGATTCTGCTTACGTAGCAGCAGCTTCATTTCCTCGTATACTTTGGAGTCATTCATCCATACTTCTTTAACGTCATCCGTAATGACATCTCGTGCCAGTCTGGGAAGCAAATCAAGATCTTGATAAAGCTGGGCGGGAGCATGCGCTTCATCCATTTTGGAACAGATTGAGCTCCACAGATCCCGCAAATTTTGCAAATCATCACGGATAGCTTCCTCGCTCTGTCCCACTGCTCCTGTACGGACAATGACACCTTCACCGGGAAGCAGGATGCCTTCGGCTATCTGTTTTAATCGCAGTCTTTCGGCTTCGAGATCAATTTTACGTGAAATGGCAATGTAATCAGCGTCCGGCATGTATACGATCCAGCGCCCTGGAATGGAAACGTGGGTCGTAACCCTTGCGCCTTTGGTACCTTGCGGATCTTTGGTGACTTGCACCATGAGGGTTTGCCCGACCACGACGAGTTCCGTAATGGAGGGTTTTATTTTGGGTTGTTTGTCCAAATGGACGGGGAGCAGATCATCTATATATAGAAAGGCATTTTTAACTAGTCCGATATCGACGAATGCCGCCTGCATACCGGGAAGTACATTGACGATGCGGCCCAAATAGATGCTGCCTGCTCTCTGGGAATCAAGCGGATACTGCGTATCATACTCGGCAAGACGGCCGTCTTCCAACAATGCCGCTTGCGTCAGTTCAGGCGCGCAGTGGATTATGAGCTGCTTCATGCTTTCACCTCAACAGTTATTTTACATGAAAAGATCGGAAACTGCACTCCCCGGTTTTTTTCCATTTAAATAACCGCTGACCAATTGCTGCTCAGGCAATACGGCTTGTATGCGCCCATTTTCATTTATGACATAGATCAAATGATATTTTTCTCTCATAAAAAGCTTAACGGTCTCGGCCATCGTCCGATGCTTGGTGATGACAATAGGCTGCGCCAATGTTCCGCGGCTAAGCAGCCTGCTTACACGCTGGCCTCGCGCCATCAGAAATCGAAAAAAATGATACGGCAGCTGCCGATAAGCATACCAATTAGATACGAGCAGGAAGATGCCGATCACAAGCAAATTCAACGGCAGTTGACCGCTAACCAATTGGATGGCAGCCATGCAAATCACCCCTGCGCTCAATGCCATGCCGATCCACGTCGTATATAAAATGGTGTTATGATACGACAAGATATACCCTAACAAGCACTGCATGACTTTGCCCCCATCAAGCGGCATCACCGGCAAAAGATTGAACAACCCGATCATCACATTCGCTTCTATGAAATAGGTCCACCATTCGTGCGTACCGACGCCAAGCCACTGCATGAGAAAAGCTACCACAATCATCCAAACATGCTGCAGAGGACCAGCCAAGGCTACAATTAATTCTTCCCAAGCAGGAACCGATCCCAACTCATCGACAACCACAACGCCCCCAAAGGGCAGAAGCTGTACCTCCCGCACTCTCCACCCGAAACCGTTTGCCGCGGCCAAATGTCCGAGTTCATGAACAAGAACGATACCAAAAAGCGTTGCGGCCTCGAGAAAATAACCGGTAAGCGCCGAACCGATTAATATAAGTGTAAGCAAAGGATGAATGCGATACGTAGTTCCGGCCCGCCTAATCAAAAGAAATCACATCCGTCGGATTCATGGGATGCCCGTCCTTCGTAACCGCAAAATAAAAAGTTCCCTTGCCAGGCTCCCCCTTGGAAGCTTTGCCTACGGCTTCCCCACGGTTGATCCAATCATTGACTTCTACGTTGGATTCACTCATTGACCCGTAAACGGATTGAAGACCGTTGGCATGGCGAATGATGATAGTTAAACCCGATTCCGCTGTCGTCCCGGCAAAAATAACTTGTCCTGTATCGAGCGCATAAACGGGTGCATTCGCGGTTGTATTCAGCATAACGCCCAGATGAGATGCACCGTCATACGAGGTTACGATACTTCCTTTAGCAGGCGAAAAAAGTGTGCGTTTGGACGCACTTACCTTAACCGCTTCATCTCCTTCCCGGTTAAAGCTGGGAATAAACGATGGCGAGCCGCCAAAGCGCTCTGTATACCAAGCTGAAAGCGAACTGAAATCATAAGATTGCGTCAGGGAAGCTGTAATAAACTGTTTCCCCTTGTTTGCCCAGGGTTGATTTATATGGAACATTCCATACACTGCAGCAAAAACCATAGAACTTATAATTAGCTTCGTGATTATCGAGCGTCGAGAAGGCGGAGAAAACAGGCTTTTCTCCTCATTGTCCAAGTAGTCCCGTCCATTCAAGGACGGGTCCATACGCAGCTTATATCGCCATGCAATCTCGGGATCTTCCATTCGCCGATTCCATTGCGCATCCGCATATAGCGGCAAGTCCAATTCCGGGCGTATGGGTAATGAACCGTCATCGCTGCTTCGGTAAGATTTGCTCGCACTCCCGCCTCTATAGCCGGCATCCTGGCCTTCGCGCAGATTGCGCAGCCGTTCCATGCGGCGCTGTTTAACTTTATCTTTGACTTCCATAGAAGTCCCCTCCTAAGAGCTTTCCTTTAGGAAAGCTTTCTTCGTAAGCATAAGCTGGGTTTTGCTTTAGCAAAGCTGACTTCGTATGCATCTACTATACTAGGCGTGCCATAGTACAGCCTATGAATGGAGGGACAAGATTATGTTGACCGACGGCAAAAGAAAAAGCCCCGATGAAGGGGCTTTGCTTTTTTCGCTAAAATAATTCCGGTTCCCGCTCCTGGTGCAGCTTGACGCTCATCACTAGGCCTAGAGACAGCATATTGATGAGCAATGATGTGCCTCCATAGCTGATAAATGGAAGCGTAATCCCGGTTAACGGCATAATGCCGATCATCATGCCGACATTTTCGAAAATTTGGAAAACAAACATTGAAACAACGCCCACAACGATATAGGCGCCGCTGAGTTGCGTGCTTTGGATCGAAATAAGAATCATCCGGTAGATCAGCATAAAGTAGATGAATAGCAGAATAGCCGAGCCTCGGAAACCAAACTCCTCGCCGACAACGACAAAGATGGAGTCCGAATAAGCGAAAGGAATAAAGTTGCTATGAACGGATGTGCCGTTCAGATAGCCTTCTCCTTCCAGCCCGCCTGATCCAATAGCTCGAATAGCATTGCGAACCTGGTAACTATCGTCGTCTGACACATCCTGCGGGTAGAGGTATGTGTCGATTCGATCCATCCAATGGCTGAACCCGTATTGTTTCAGCACATCGAACAAGGATTGGTGGAAATGCTTGTACAGCGTCAGAAATAAGAAACCCACTCCAGCTAGTACAACTATGCTTAAAAGTACATGTGTGTATTTGACATTTCCGATCCACAGCATGCCGATCAAAATAATGATAAAGATAATGGCATTCCCAAGATCAGGCTGGATGAGCACGAGAATAAATGGCAATAAAACAGCCAAGCCTACGGGTATAACATCTTTTTTAAACTGTAATAGGTCGCCTCCGCGTCTTGCAAGTAAGGCAGTGACGCATATGATAAGAATCAGTTTCACAAGCTCGGCCGGCTGAAAATTCAAGCCGCCAGGCAACTCAAACCAGCCGCGCGCTCCGTGAATTTCCTCACCGAAAAAGTAAACCGCAATTAAAGAAATAATCCCGATACCGTACAGGTAAGGCGCTATTTTCACGAGGACACGATAATCGAATAAACTGCAACCGACAAAGGCGATTAGTCCAACGGCGTATAGGATTAGTATTTTGGTAACGCTGATCGATATGGTTGGATGATCTACAGATGCACTATAGACCATCATGGTGCTAATAACCATAAAGGCAAACAAGATGACAACGATAGGAATATCAATGTTTTTCAGTTTGGCAAGCAAGTACGATCATCCTATCCCGATAAACTTTTTCATACGTTTTACCCAACCGGTTTTATCTTCAAGCGGCATGAGCGGCACGGTGTCTCCCAGAATACGCCTAGCAATATTTCGATAAGCTATCGCAGCACGCGATGACGGATTCATCACCGTAGGTTCGCCTGAATTGGCGGCCTTAATGACATATTCGTCGTCCGGCACGATGCCGAGAAGATCAATGGCAAGCACCGAGCAAATTTCATCGATATCCAGCATTTCGCCTTTTTTAACCATATTCGCACGAATTCGATTAATGACCAGCTTCGGCGAAGAGATCTTCTCATTTTCCAGAAGTCCAATAATCCGGTCTGCATCACGTACAGCTGCATGCTCAGGAGTCGTCACAACGACCGCCTTGTCTGCGCCTGCAACGGCATTCTTAAACCCTTGTTCAATACCCGCAGGGCAGTCAATAATAACGAAATCGAAATCTTTTTTGAGATCCAGTACAATATTTCTGACGTCTTCCGGCGAAACGGCATGCTTGTCTTTCGTTTGTGCAGCCGGCAGCAGGTACAACTCATCAAAACGCTTATCTTTGATCAATGCCTGCGGCAATCGGCATCGCCCTTCCACGACATCGACAAGATCATAAATAATTCGGTTTTCAAGCCCCATCACTACGTCCAGGTTTCGCAATCCGATGTCAGTGTCTACCATGCAAACTTTTTTGCCAAGCAAAGCCAAGGCTGTCCCCAGATTAGCTGAAGTCGTCGTTTTCCCGACGCCGCCTTTACCCGAAGTGACTACAATCGCGTCTCCCATATTTTCTCACTCCCACACTCTATTTTTCCGTATATAAGTCTCAACCCATCATAGATTCCGGAACAATGCGATGGAGCTGGTGAAGCTTGTCGATTTCCATTTTGCCTTCCTTAATGTAGGCGAATTCCATAAACGCCTCTTCAATTCCCCATTCGTCCGGAGGACGGCTGATGATACCGGCGATACGGAGCTGCGTCGGGCGCATATGCGAAGCAGCGATTATGGCGTTCTCATCCCCATCTATGCCTGCATGCGCCATTCCGCGCAATGAACCCATGACATAAATATTACCCGTGCAAGTAATAGTTCCACCGGGATTTACATCGCCCAGATAAAGCAAATCACCCTCGTGATGGAGGGTTTGTCCTGAACGAATCATACCTTTGAGCGTCGTGATCGAAGGGGCTGGTTCGCCAGCTTCCTGCTGAGAACGCAGATCGCTTTCAATCGATTGTATAAGCAGATTTCCTTTTTGCCGGATAATCGCGCGAATTTCTTCTTTTTGTTCCTCGGTCACTTCCCGATTGCCTAGCTTGACATGCACATGAATAATTGGACCCGTCAAAATTTGCTGATGCGTCTTCTCCAGCTTATGCTGAAGCTCCTGCAGCAAAATCTCCCATTCACATGTGTCGTTCAGTAAAAAAACAAGGCCGTCTTTGACTCCTTTTATCATCACCTGATGCTTTGAAACGGACATAATTGCGTGCCGACCTCCCAACCTATACATTTCGGTTCATGTCCTGCGTTTTCCTGCTTTAAGCCTGGAATTTGTTCCGGTCCTTCTTTAATCTTCCGTTCCAGACGATCCGCTCAGCTTCCCTTCGAGGAGCTTGCGTATAGGCACGTAGCAAAGCAAGGCAAAAAGCAGATTAAACAGAACACTTGGAAGCATATAGTGGGTGAGCGCAAATTCTAAATCGATATCGATCAACTTGAACAACCGGTTGATACCGTAATTAATCAATTCAAACAACAACAACCCAATACCAGTAATTAGCAGATTATAAAAGATGAGATTGGGCTGTCTTCGCTGGGTAAGTCCGGCCAGGTAACCGGTGAGTCCCATACCGAATGAATAAATGCCCAGGATCGAGCTGTAATAATTAAAATCTTGCAAAAGCCCGAATATCAGCCCGTAGATGAGTGCAGTATGACGATGATGAAAAAGTCCGATAAACAGAATAAACACAAGGGTAAAATGCGGCGCCACATAAACTTGACCCTGCCATGATGACGGTATTAGCCAATGCGCGATCGTACCTTGCAGAACAAATAACCCTAATAAAATGAGCCAGAGCAGATGCCGCGTCACGTTATGCCCCACCTCATTTCACTTCCGGAACTTCGACCACAAACACTTCACGAATATGGTTGAACGAAGCTTTGGGCTTCACCATAACCTTGTATGTGATACCGAATTCCCCGGGACCGATGGACGAAATCGTGCCTACCTCAATGCCTTTAGGGAATACTTGTCCCATTCCTGAAGTAATAACCGTGTCACCGACTTTCATTGTATCCGCTTGTTCGACTTTGTTCATGACGAGTTCCCCTGTGTTTGAATCATAAGACTCAATCATACCGAAAGGCTCACTTTCATTACCCTTTACAGTTACAGCGATCGCCTTGGAGTTGTTGTCGGTATCCGTAATCGCTTTGAGAAGCTGGACATTAGAGTGAAAGCCGAACACTTGGCTTACCCTGCCTACCAGACCGTCGACCGTCATTACGGCCATATTTTCTTTTATGCCGTCTTTATCCCCCAAATTGATCGTAACCGTATTATTGTAAGGATCCGGATCAATCGTCACTACCTCTGCGATGCGATAGGTATATACATTCGCTTGGCGCTGACGCTCCGTAAACCCAAGAGCTTCCATTAAACGCTTGTTTTGCGCTTCAAGCTCGTTCAATCGTTGCGTATCTCGCGCATATTGCGTAAGCGTCAGCTTCAGTGTCTTGTTCTCCTCATAGATGACCCTCAACTGGCGAATATCTTGAAAGAAACCCGCTATTGAAGCAGCGGGCTTATAGAAGAGTCCTTGCGTCCATGAAACCGAGTCTTTAATAAATTTTTCCGGCCACGTCATCGGCGCCCGATTGCCCAGTGTCAGACCCATTAATATAAAAAAACTGATTAGGCCGACCATCAAAAAGATCAGCCTCTTGTTCCCCATGAATTTAAACAAAATGAACAACACCTTCTAACGAATGTTTAACGCTTGTATCTTGAAGTTGGTCCCGACCTCGTTTTGAACAAATGAATATTTTCCAGCGCCCTGCCGGTACCGATCGCTACACAATCCAGCGGATTCTCAGCGACTAGAACAGGCATCCCTGTTTCTCTCGCCAGTAAGCGATCCAGATTCCGCAGCAAGCCGCCACCGCCTGTCAATACGATACCGCGATCCATAATATCCGCGGACAGCTCGGGCGGACATTTTTCCAGCGTGACCTTCACTGCGTCAACAATCGCATTAACGGTATCTGTCAGAGCTTCAGTAATTTCATGCGAAGTTACGCTTAACGTCTTCGGCAAGCCGGATACAAGATCCCGCCCGCGAATTTCCAGCGGTTCAGGCAGCTCCGTCGGAAGAGCAGAACCGATCTCCATTTTCAACGTTTCTGCTGTGCGTTCACCAATCATCAAATTGTAGGTACGTTTAATGTATTGAATGATGGCATCGTCCATTTCATCGCCGGCAATACGAATCGACCGGCTTGTAACAATCCCTCCGAGCGAGATGACCGCTACCTCTGTCGTACCTCCACCGATATCGACAACCATACTGCCTGTCGGTTCCCATACGGGAAGATCGGCACCGATTGCTGCCGCGAACGGTTCTTCGATCGTATAAGCATCGCGCGCGCCAGCTTGCTTCGTGGCATCTTCTACAGCTCGTTTCTCAACGGCTGTAATGCCGGAAGGCACGCATACCATCACATTCGGGTGCCGCTGGAACAGCCAGCGCTGCTTCTGGGCTTGTCTCAAAAAGTAGCGGATCATCGTCGACGTCGTCTCGAAATCGGCGATAACGCCATCCTTCATCGGGCGGATCGCCCTAATATTGCCGGGTGTACGACCGATCATTTTTTTTGCGGCGTCTCCGACTGCCTCAATCGTTTTTGTATCAGTACGCAGGGCAACCACCGAAGGCTCCCTCACGATAATCCCTCTGCCTTTCACATAAACAAGCGTATTCGCCGTACCTAAGTCAATTCCTAAATCTCTCGTAAAACCACCGAACATGGCAGTTGCTCCTTTCCTTGTTGCATCTAGTCTGTGTCTGATCCTCCGAGCATAACTCTTATTATATTACATATAACCTTCTTCCTTCAAACTTATGAATCTTTGATCCCCAATTATGACATGATCAAGCACATCGATGCCAATAATAGCACCCGCTTCGATCAGCCGCTGGGTCAGTTGAATGTCTTCCGGACTAGGCGTCGGATCCCCGCTCGGATGATTGTGAACGCAAACGATGGAAGCGCTGCTTCGTTTGATCGCTGCGCGAAACACTTCGCGTGGATGCACGATGGACGCATTGAGGCTGCCCATAGATAACGTTTCTTGAGCAAGCACATGATTCTTCGTGTTCAAAAATAAACAAACAAAATGTTCTTTCTGCAAATAACGAAGATCCTCACTTAATAGATCAGATACGTCTTTGGGCGAACGAATGGTTACTCGTTCCGTCAAAGATGTCTTCGCCAGCCTGCGCCCCAGCTCAATGCCTGCTTGGATTTGCAGCGCCTTCGCATCCCCGATTCCTCTGATCTGGGTGAGCTGATCCTTACTCATGTCAACCAGACTGCGCAATCCGCCGCACTCACTCAGAATCCGGCCTGCAAGACGAATTGCAGATTCCGAGACTGTTCCAGTCCGAAGTAAAATTGCTAATAACTCCGCATTACTCAATGCTCCCGCGCCGAACTGAAGCATACGCTCTCTTGGTCTCTCCTCTTGCGGTACCTCTTTAATCATTAAGCTTGTCGCTTCCATGAATTCCCCTCTTTCATTCGTATGTAGGTTGTGTTACTTAACGGCATCCCATTCATTGCCTGAAAGCCCGAATAAACGAAACAAATCCCCGAAATACAACAAATAAAGCCCCCGGTTTAAAAGATCCGAGGGCTTCTAGGACGAATGCTCATTATTCAATTGTGGACATTCGATAGCGATAAGTTGTCTGAGCATGCTGCCAATCGTATGCTGATCAAAGTACATTTCCATCTGCTTCTCCGCATTTGAAAACATAACGCCCATAAGTCTATCCATCTTGGATGATATCATACAGGACTTGTTCTCATCGCCGGTACACCAACTGGGCTTCAAAGATCCATGACACGTTAATCGATAAATTTCACCAAGAGTTACTTGATCCGGGTTACAGCTTAAAATAAAGCCGCCGCCTATGCCTTCCTTAGTTGATACATATCCTGCTTTACGAAGGAACCCCATGACCTTGCGAATCCGGGCAGAGTGAGTGGATACATTCGTTGCAATTTCTTCGCTGGTTGCCATATGATCAGGCAAATGTGCCAGAAAGACGAGACTATGGACGGCTATCGTGAACTCGCTGTTCATGGTAGAGATGACCTCCCGGAAGAATGCGAAGTCTTGTCGCTTACTGTCATTGTACTCGTTACAGATTGCACAGTCAATGTATAACTATCTTGCCGCAGCGCAGCGCAGCTTTCTCGACCTCCGACAGAAATCATCAATGTGATTCCAAGCTGACGCCAAGGCAGTTTATCCAAGATGCCTTCTCTCGTAAACCATTCATCGTCGACCAGCAGCAAGTTCACGCATTCCCCCCCTTTATGATATCCACAATAATGGTTGCGCTTTCAAATTTCTATATAATACCATAATACGATTATGGCATCATCATTAATTCATTTTTATATTAAACCTTAAACATCGATTTTTAATTATGAAATGGACTAATGCCAAATCTTAATAACATTTGATAAAGGAGGTTCATGGGCAGACCCATCACACTATAGAAATCCCCCTCAATCTTTTCGATGAACAGTGATCCTAGCCCCTGCACACCATATGCGCCTGCCTTATCTTTGGGCTCTCCAGTTGTAATATACCCCCAGATCTCTTCATCACTCATCGGTCTAAATGTCACCTTGCTAACAGAGTGACCTACAATAACTCCTGGTTTATCGCTTGCCGACTCAGATAAGATACGATACTGACAAGCATCTCCAAGGTACATTGTGTTGTCATTGTCCCCCTTATGAGAAACGATAGACCTGCCTGTATCCGTATTCACACATGCTACTCCGCTGTAGACCTCATGCGTATTCCCTTGCAACGCTTTTAACATCCGGAAGGAATCCTCTTCGTCAATCGGCTTGCCGAGCACTTCACCTTGATACACCACGACAGTATCGGATCCGATTATGATGCCTTGCTTCTCCGATTCCGGAAGCATCTCACGTACGGTTGTCGCTTTGCGTAAAGACAGAAGCTCTACCAACTCTGCAGGCGTGATTTTCTCTTCGACGGTCTCATCTGCGTCACTGACCCGAATGATATAGGGAAGCCCAAGCGTCTGGATCAGCTCCTGCCTCCGCGGCGAAGACGAAGCAAGAATAAGTGTTTGATGACTTGTATGGCTCAATTCTGACAGCTCCTTACAATATATAGTCTGAATGGACAGGCTCTCGATTCCGATTACAGCTTACGGTACAGAAGGTATGCGCCCACTAAACCGAGAATACTGCACAAGTTTAGCTTCACCTGAAGATGGATTTCATATTTCAAAACTTGTAAATCAGCCTTTGGATCCCAGCTGATCGATGCAGACTTGGTTAAAAAAGCGAGAGCAGGAACTGGGGCCAGCAGCTGGCCAACGATGACTCCGGTTATGAGCCCGACGATTAAAAATATGACTAATGTGACGGTGCCTTTTTTCATTGCTGCCATCCTCCCTATTATGTACAAGCCTATTATACTTGCATCTGCTTATATTTACCATGACAAACATAATAGAATGGCGTATCTTACCTGCTTACACAGAGAGCTGATCCTAGTAAGATAGTAACTGGAGGTACTGCCGCACATGAATTTACTTAAGAAACTCCTTATTCTGTCATTTTTACTTACATTCGCATTTCCTTATCAAGCATTTGCTTACAAAGTTGTTGTCGATGCCGGTCACGGCGGAAGCGATCCGGGCGCCATTAGCAAAAACGGATTGAAAGAAAAAGATGTCAATCTGGACATCGCTAAAAAGCTGAGTGACGAGCTTGCAAGGAGAGGCTATGAAGTCTACATGACGAGATCGGATGACCGCTATTTGTCTCTGCAACAGCGAGTCGAGCTCACGAATAGCCAAAATGCCGACATATTCGTGTCCATCCATGCCAATTCACACACAAGTTCAAAAGTAAACGGCTCCATGGTGCTCTATTACGATGACGCTCACCCTCAAGAAGATTATCCGGCGAGCGATACGATGAAACTGCTGACGCCCTACAGCAAAGATTTGGCCCAGCATGTGCAAAGTGCGCTGGCGGCTGCGGCTGGCACCGCTGACCTTGGTCTCGTGCCAAGCGCCGTCTATGTCGCTAGAATGGGTACAATTCCGAGTATTCTGGTCGAAACGGCTTTCCTGAGCAACTCTGGAGATGCCGCTTTGCTGGCAAATGATTCCGTTCGCACGAAGATGGCTGTCGGTATTGAAAGAGGAATTGAGGCCTTCGTCCCTCCCGTGTTTACGGATACGATCGGACATTGGGCGCGGGATGCGGTACTTCGTATGAAAAACAAAGGGTTAATCGAAGGTAACGGCAACCGCTATGAACCCCAGCGTGCATTAACAAGGGCTGAGTTCCTGACATTAATGGATCGCACATTTACATTCAGTAAGCTAAAGGCGCAATGCAAGGCTGGTAAAACGGGTTCCGTAACAGATGCAGTTTACGGTTGCAGCAGTAATTCAACTACATCCTCAGCAAGCAAAACATACAAAGATTTGCCTGCCGATCATTGGGCAAGCGATGTTTTTACCACAGCGAAAGCGTTAAACCTGTTACAAGGCTACCAGGACGGGACAATCCGACCGGACCGGCCGATTACCAGAGGCGAGGTTGCGGTTCTATTCAATCGTTTGCTTCAAATGAAACAGCCTGCTGTCAGCCAAAAGCCTGTTCCTGCCAACCCTGCTTTTAACGATGTGCCGCTGGCGTTATGGAGCGCTAAGGCGATATATGCCTTGAAAAATCAAGCCATTATTAATGGCATTACGGATACGGAGTTTAGGCCAGATCAATCCATTACCCGAGCTGAAATCGCTGCCATGATGGATCGATACCTATCCAAATAAAGCCCTCGTTATCCACAAAATAGCAAGCCCGTCATCAGCTGTAAAAAGCGGAGACGGGCTTGCTTTTTTTTGGGTTACTTTAAGAGACGCTTATTTTCTTGAGCAGCTCCTTCTGGGCGATGATGTACTGCATCATCGAAGTTTGTGCCTGCCAAAGCATAGCGGTGGACGGGGATTTCTTATATTCCTCCATCGATTGCACCGCACTGTTCAGAGCAGTTGTCATCTTCTGCACTAGCGGCTTGACGTCCTCGCCGATACCCTCATTGACGGATGCGGACAATGTTGTCAGCGATTGATGGGAGGTCCGGATCGCTTGCAGGGATGAATCCGCCAGAGCTATCGGCTTCGTCTCCGCCAGATGCACAACGGTTAAGCCGCTGATCGTCTTAACCAGCTTATCGCCTTCCACGACAAAAGAGCCTACAGCTTCCGGCTTCGTGCCGTTCCAACGTATATTTGCGGCCGCCGGAATATCCACATTTTTGACATAAACCTCCAAAGCTTTGTCCTGAACCTGCAGCTGCTGACTTAATGCGAGCGCATCATCTCTTGTTGATGCGAAGCCGACAAATACGGTAGGCTTTTCACTTCCGTCCAAAGCGGAGGCTAAACCTTTCTTTTTCAAACTATCTTGCGCTGCTTGAGCGCTCTGCAGTGAACTAAATACGCCGTTTTGCAGGAACGCATACGTTTTTGCAGGGATTTGAATTTGTGTGACGCCAGCAGCGGATGATGGGATCGCTGAAGCCGGATCTGCAGCTTTGGACGGATCTTGTATGACTGCTCCTGCGTTAGCCGGCACCGACTTATCAGGAGCCGAAGACTGAACGTTCGGTGAAGGAACTGACACTGTAGTTTTACCGGCTGTCTCCCCAGGTTCATGCTCCGTAGAAAACATCGATAATACAAAAAAACCAAAGGCGATACCGGTAATCACAGCGCCGGCAACCGAAGTGGCAATGCGTATCCACGGTGCACCGGACGATTTGGCATATCTGGCTCCTGTACCTGGCTCTACCCAAGGTCTTTTGTTGTTGGTCCAAGTTGTCCAATCATCCCTGTACTCATCCGCATGCGGCGGATTCATTCTATTCGAGGCCTTTTCTTTGTCTATTGGGTTCTCTACAGCCGATTGCGACTCTCGAATAATGCGCTCCACACGCTCACCTTCCGTTTCAATCTGACTATTCCAGTTACCGAAATCCGTCGTGAACGTATTAAGCGCATGCGGCTCAAACAAACTTTCCGCTTGCTGTCTCTCCGCTCTCTCCATTGACGTAACCGTATCTGAGCCATTATCGCCGGTTGACGTCTCTATGACTTCAAATTCTTCTTGATAGAGTGGAATCACCTTATCCTCATTGACCTGAGGCGAGCTGCCCTTGCGGCTTTGGTTTTGCTGCTCTTTCTGATCGAAACGATATGTAATTCTTGCTTTATTGTTCATATGGTTATCTCCTTGTCCTAATCTGGTATTACTAGATTATGATTGAGAGAATCGAAATATGTTCCTTTCAGCAAAAAAAGACCGCCAAGCCAATTCAGCTTGAAAACGGTCTTTTACATTCATACGCTTGTTCCATATTGAGCGCGAAGCGCTTTGGCTAAGCCATCCGCGGCTTTCCAGATGTCGCCCGCTCCCATTGTCAACACTAAATCCCCTTGTCTCACATGCTGAGTTAAATATTCGAGCACTTCATCCCTCGTCGGAATATGCTGAACATTCGGGTTGCTGTTGCTCCGAATGAGCTCCACCAGCTTAGCGGAATCTACACCTTCAATTCGTTTCTCGCCAGCCGGAGAGTAGATATCGGTAATAATGACCTCATCCGCTTCTTCAAATGAGCGGCTGAACTGCTCGAATAAATAATAGGTCCGTGTATACCGCTGGGGCTGGAAAACAGCTACGATACGTTTGCCGGTTGCTTTAGCAGCAGAGATCGTTGCCTGAATTTCAGTCGGGTGATGGGCATAATCATCAATAACCAATATATTTTCGACTTCACCCAACACTTGAAATCTCCGCTTTGCCCCACGAAATTCCTGAATGGCCTCGGCAATCTGTTCGAAGGAGAGTCCCGCTTCCAGACAAGTAATAAGGGTAGCAAGTGCATTATAAACATTATGCTTTCCGGGAACGGAGAGACTGATCTGACCCAGCGTTGTCCCTTTGTGGTGTACCGTAAATGTCACTTTGCGGTCGCCCAAAGTAATGTCGCTAGCCATATAATCCGCATCGTGATGAATGCCATACGTAATGACTTCACTTTGAATCTGTGGAATCATTTCATTCAGGAAGGCGTCGTCCCGGCAAACAACAGCTTTCCCTCCGGGTCTTACCTGACTGAGAAATTGCGCATACGCTTTTTTTAAATTCTCAAAGTCACCGTTATAATTTTCCAAGTGATCCGCTTCAATATTATTAACCAGCGCAAGTGTAGGGTGATACTGGAGAAACGTACCGTCGCTCTCGTCCGCTTCCGCTACGACGAACTCACCTTTACCCGCTTTGGCATTGCTGCCGACGTTCATAATTTCTCCGCCGATAATATAAGTCGGATCGAGACCGCAATTCTCCATAACGAGTGCGATCATCGATGATGTCGTTGTTTTGCCATGCGCACCCGCTACCGCGATTCCTTTGCGCTCATTCATGAGCCGCGCCAGCATTTGGGAACGATGGATAATCGGGATTTTCAAATCCTCCGCCGCTTGTATCTCCACGTTGTCTTTGGCTAAAGCCGTTGAGTAGACAACCAGATCCGCACCTGACACATTCTGTGCTTCATGTCCTATAAAAACTTGTGCTCCCTTGGCTTTCAACTTCTCCGTAAGCTCCTGTTGAGCCAGATCGGAACCGGATATGCGGTATCCCATTTCAAGCATGACTTTGGCAATGGCACTCATTCCGTATCCGCCGATACCGATAAAATGTACGTGTTCTGCTTGACTCACGCCGTTCTCACCATCCTTTTTCAGAATCGGTTTGATAGGTAATCCAAGAACGAACATCGGAGATTAAATACAGCGTGCCGGATACGACCGCCAGATCATCCTGCTCAGTTCTGCTTGTTAGGGTTTCCAAAGCCCGCTTCCAATCGCGTTCCACAATGATCTCGACCTTGCGGTCCATATCGTGGAGCAGCTCCTGAGCAAGTTCGGCGAGCCGGGAGGCGTCCCCTTTTTTATGAAAGTCTGGTTCGGTAAGGATGAGAGTATCCACCAATGGTAGTATATGCTTGAGATAGCCTGTATGATTCTTGGTCGAGAGCATTCCTGCCATAAAATGAAGCTTACGGTAGCTGTACACGCTTTGCAGCGCTGCAGCTAACGTCTCTGCTCCTTCCGGGTTGTGCGCGCCGTCCAGTAAAATGCGAGGATGCTTAGAGACCATCTCCAGTCTTCCAGGCCAGCGGGTTTCTTCGAGACCTTTGTAGAGATCCTCGTCTTCTACGATACACGCGTAATACTGGCGAAGCACTTCAAGCGTCATGACTGCAACGGCTGCATTCTTTATCTGATGATGTCCATTAAGTGAGATCGGTACTTCTTTCAAATGACGAAATGGACCAGCAAAATCAAAAATTTGACGATCCATTTCGCTTGTTACCGTCGTGTAATTGAATTGTTTGCCTAAAGAGTACAAGGTCGCTTTCTTGTCCTTAGCCGCTTGTTCGATAACGCTCCATACGTTGTGCGGTTCAACTGCCGTAATGACAGGCACACCTGCCTTGATAATACCGGCTTTTTCAGCAGCAACCTGCTCTAAAGTGTCACCCAGGATCTCCATATGGTCGTGACCTACGTTGGTAATAATGGTAACTACCGGATTCACGATGTTCGTGCTATCCAGCCTTCCCCCTAAGCCTGTTTCCCATACCACATAGTCAGGATAAGCGACGGTTGCGAAATAGAGAATGGCGAGTGCCGTCGAGATTTCAAACATCGACGGAGGACCCACCTCCGTAGCCGCGATCTCATCCACGATAGGCTTCATCTCGTTGACGAGACGAAGCAGTACATCGTCTTCAATATCTGCGCCATTGACTTGAATCCGGTTCGTATATTTCTCCAAATAAGGAGAAGTAAACGTGCCTACATCGTATCCGCATGTCCTTAGTACTGAGGTTAAGTATGCGCAGGTAGAGCCTTTACCGTTCGTTCCGGCCACATGAATGAATTTGAGCTTCCGCTCTGGATGACCTAGCTTTTCCATAAGCATGTTCATTCGCTGAAGCCCTGGTTTCATACCGAGCTTTTCCATCCGGCCTACGATCCAGCCGATGGCTTCTTTCGCCGTCTGAAAAGACGCCGGATTGGAATCTTGTATCCCATTCATAGATTTCATCCTCATTTACTATATGAATCGCCTTATTTAAGTAACTAGGCGATCGATTTATTTTTCATGTTTACCCTTTTAATTCCGCTAAACGAGCAATCACTTTGTCCCTTTTATCCGCATAATCAGCAAGCTTGGCTTTTTCTTCTTCAATGACCTTCGCAGGCGCCTTGGCAACGAAGCCCTCATTCGCAAGCTTCTTCTCAATACGTTCGACTTCACCATAAAGGGTTTGAAGCTCTTTATCCAAGCGAGCCAACTCTTGCGCGATATCGATCAGTCCTGCCAGCGGCAGGTACAATTCGGCGCCGGTGATTACCGCGGTCATCGCTTTCTCAGGGGCTGCCATCTCCGCATCAATTTGAAGCAGGGAAGTATTGCAGAAGCGGCGCAAGTATTCTTCGTTGCTGCGAAGAATCAATTGCGTTTCGGTTGTCGCCGGTTTCACCAGCAGCTCCACCTTTTTGCTCATCGGCACATTCACTTCGGCGCGAATGTTACGAACGGAGCGAATCGCATCCATCAGAAGCTCCATTTCTCTAACAGCATCCGGAGATTCAAACGCAGCGTTCTCTTTCGGCCAAGCCGCCAAAGTGATCGTCTCGCCCTCATGCGGCAGGTGCTGCCAAATTTCTTCGGATATGAAAGGCATGAACGGATGGATCAAGCGCTGTGTTTGATCGAGCACATAGGCGAGAACCGATTGCGTCGTCTTCTTAGCAGCTGCATCCGTGCCATACAGGCTCAGCTTGCTGAACTCAATGTACCAGTCGCAAAGATCGTCCCAAATGAAATTGTAAAGCAGACGGCCTGTTTCCCCGAACTCATAGCTGTCGATCAAACGTGTAACATCACGAACGGTTTCGTTCAAGCGGTGCAGAATCCAACGATCGGCTGTACCGAGTGGTCCGGACAGATCAATATCTGCTGAAGTCACACCCTCCAAATTCATGAGAGCAAAGCGGGAAGCGTTCCAAATTTTATTGGCAAAATTACGCGCCTGCTCAACACGCTCCCAACGGAAACGGAGATCTTGGCCCGGCGTACTGCTGGTGGATATCATATAACGCATCGCATCGGCGCCATATTTCTCAATAACCTCAAGCGGATCGACACCGTTGCCAAGTGATTTGGACATTTTACGCCCCTCGGAGTCGCGAACAAGTCCATGGATCAACACGTCTTTGAACGGAATTTGGTCCGTAAATTCGAGAGCGGTGAAGATCATGCGGGCTACCCAGAAATAAATAATATCGTACCCTGTTACGAGTACGTCCGTCGGATAGAATCTCTTCATATCCTCGGTATCTCCAGGCCAGCCAAGCGTCGAAAACGGCCATAGCGCCGAGCTAAACCAGGTATCAAGCACATCGTTATCTTGACTGATGTTACTGCTTTGGCAATGGGAGCAGACCTTCGCATCCTGACGTTCAACCGTCACACCGCCGCAATCCGCGCAATGCCACGCCGGAATGCGGTGTCCCCACCAAAGCTGACGGGAAATGCACCAGTCGCGCACATTCTCGATCCAGTGCAAATAAATTTTTTCAAAACGGTCCGGTACGAAATTAACGCCTTTGCCGGATTTTTGCGCTTCAATTGCTTGTTCGGCGAGCGGTTGCATTTTAACGAACCATTGCGTGGACAAATATGGCTCAATGACTGCGCCGCTGCGCTCGCTGTGGCCCACTTGATGCACGTGCTCTTCAATTTTGAGCAATACGCCTTGTTCTTTGAGGTCTGCAACGATTTGTTTGCGGCATTCGAAACGGTCTTTACCTTGATAAGGACCCGCGTTCGCGTTCATCGTGCCGGACTCATCCATGACGAGAATTTGCGGCAGGTCGTGACGTTTGCCGACTTCGAAGTCATTCGGATCGTGTGCAGGCGTAATTTTGACGGCCCCGCTGCCGAATTCTTTTTCAACGTACTCATCTGCTATGACCGGAATCTCACGGTTTACGATCGGGAGAAGCAGCTTTTTGCCGATCAAATGCTGATAGCGCTCATCCTTCGGATGAACGGCAACGGCCGAATCGCCAAGCATCGTTTCCGGACGGGTTGTTGCCACAACAATGGAGCCCGTACCGTCCGTCGTTTTGTATTCGAGATGATAGAGCGCGCCTTGAACTTCTTTATACTCAACTTCAATGTCTGACAACGCGGTGCGTGCTGCCGGATCCCAGTTAATAATATAGTTGCCGCGGTAAATGAGACCTTTTTCATGGAGGCTCACGAATACTTCACGAACCGCTTGAGAGAGGCCTTCATCCAGTGTGAAACGCTCACGGGAATAATCGAGAGAGAAGCCCATCTTCGCCCATTGCTCGCGAATCGTTTTCGCGTACTGCTCTTTCCATTCCCATACTTTCTCGAGAAATTTCTCGCGCCCCAAATCGTAACGGCTTTGGCCTTGTTCACGCAGCTTCTGCTCCACCTTCGTTTGCGTGGCGATACCCGCATGGTCGGAACCCGGGAGCCACAGGGTGTCGTAGCCCTGCATCCGTTTCGTGCGGCTCAAAATATCCTGCAGCGTGAAATCGAGAGCATGCCCGATGTGCAGCATTCCCGTGACGTTCGGAGGCGGGATTACTATGGTGTACGTCTCGGCATCGGGACGGTTACCGGCTTTGAAAAATTCATTCTTGATCCAATAGTCATACCACTTGCGTTCAGCTTCCTTCGGATCATACGTAGTTGGCATTTGCAGTTGTTCTTTAGTTTCATTGGCTTCGGTCATATGATTACCTCCATCGCTATTATCACTAATACAGGCTTATGAAGCCTGTGAATCATCAAGTTCGGCCCGTTTCAGTAAGTAGGAAACG
Source organism: Paenibacillus sedimenti (assembly GCF_014534655.1). Lineage (GTDB taxonomy): Bacteria > Bacillota > Bacilli > Paenibacillales > NBRC-103111 > Paenibacillus_E > Paenibacillus_E sedimenti. The sequence goes on along the minus strand of NZ_JACVVD010000005.1, from coordinate 149,841 downwards.
GGCGTTTTCGCTCTTGGGGGCCTTGTTTCCGCCAGGAAACGGGCGATCATGGCTTCGTTCTCTGCGGGAACGGGCGATCCGGTCGTTTTCCGTAGGAAAACATCCATTTCCGCCCTGCGCCAACGTGCAAGCGTGTCCGTGGCCGAGCCGTCAGCTCGGACAAGGACGAAAGCGCTCCCCGCATCAGCCCCCGCTAAACACTAGAAAGCCCCGCTCCCTCTCCACCCGCTCGTGGTCCAGGGGGCGAAACCCCTGGGGCCCTCCTTTTAGGAGGGTTTGGGAGGTAAACAAAACAAAAAAGCCTTCGCCGCAAAGGACGAAAGGCTTGCTTCCGTGGTACCACCTTCATTCCACACAGTTCGATATTCGAATCGCGTGGCTCTCAAACAGATAACGGCTGTGGCCGGCAAACGCTGTAGAATACATGAAAGGCTTCACATCATTCTATCACGTTCACAACTCCGGGGCGACTTCGTTCGGCTGCTTCCTATGGAACCTTTCAGCGCTGCAGTTCCACTCTCTGAAGGGCATACCGACTACTACTCCCTTTCAACGTCTCCAATATTTCAAACTTCCATTATTGCTCAAAATGGTTTACATCATATGATATCGAACATTTGAAACAGAGTCAATATATCATTCCATTATTACCGATTATGAGTAAATTATGCTTCATTCGAAAAGATGCTACGGAATTACATCATATTTGTGTTCTACATACATAAAAGCCCCCGGCCGCATTACGCGCAGCCGGAGGCTCTTGCCTATGTACAGGTTTAAGGAAGGTAAATCACTTGCCCTGCAGTAACTTCTTGATCGCTGAGCCGATTTAGCAGCTGAATCTCGCGTGGATTTATTTGATACCGCTTGGCGATGGAATCCAGCGTTTCTTCCTTTTGTACGATGCACATTTTCAATTTACGGAATTCCTGGGAATTCGAACTGCTGTGCAGGAATAGACGCTTCCATTCAACAGCATCTATTTTCGTTTCTTCCGCGAGTTGAGCTTGTGCTTCCGCTTCCTCCCGCTTCTTGTCGTGAAGAAGCGAACTCGCTTTGGACAAAAGCGATTTGATGCCGTAAGGGTTGATCTCGACCGCTTCATTCGCCTTTTTCCCGAAAGCGACTTTAAGCTCTTTCTTGTCCTCCGTAACAACCGTGCTGTCCGGATGGGGTGTCACCTTTAATTCGGTTTGTTCCACTTCTGCGGTGAATGTATCCACATCCGCGGCAGGTTGTTCTTGCACCGGTGTCATAGGTTGTACGCTAGGTTCAGGCACAGGTATGGGTGCAGGTACAACAACAGGAGCAGGAGCAGGAGCAGCAGGCGCGCTATACACAGGCATCTGCGGTATCTGCGGCATCTGATGAATCTGCTCCTCAAATGTGGAGACTGCCGGTTCATGCGCGCCATGATCCACCGGGGGCGCCGATTCTTCTTTCGGGAATTCAGCTTCGTGCAAGAACGTGATCTCCTCTTCCCCACGCCAGCTCTCCAGAGGCGCTGAAACCATTTCAACACCTTGTAACGATAAAACGCCTGTAACATTCAAGCTTCTTGCAGACAGCAGGTCGATGTCAAAGTTCTCAATCTCAACCGAAATGTCCTCAACCCGGTGTATCCGGTTTAGAGGCAGGGTGATTTCGACCGGGATCAAATGCTCCAGCGAGCGGGGCTCCTCCCCTTCATCGCTGGAATAGTTGCCAGTCAATAGCAAATTTCCTTTCAGAATAGCCTGGTCATCAAGAGTGATTACCTGAATGTGCGGTAACAGCTCGACGTCATTTAACTCTTGTATCCCTGCTAACCCTTCCTGCAAATGGACGCGTTCATAAATGTCAAATCTTAACCCTGGTTGCTGTTCAGCCACTGTCCAAATCCTCCCTTCCTTCAATTCAGGACGTTTGCTAACACCTGAATTGTTAAGCCCAATGCCTTGTTTGTCTCTAAAAGTATATGGGTGAGGAGGGCGAGGCATGACTACATTTTATAAAGACTGCAGCCTATCCAGTAATACAAGCATATCCTGGGGCCATGAGGCTTGCACGGATAGCGGTTCCCGGGTAACGGGATGATCGAATTCCAGTCGTTCTCCATGAAGCGCTTGCCTCTTAAACAAGGCCGTGGAACCGCCATATAGCGAATCCCCGATCAAGGGATGACCTATGTGGCTGAGATGAACGCGTATTTGATGCGTACGCCCCGTTTCAAGCTCCAGCTCGACCTGAGCAGCTCGCTTCATTTGTTTCAGTACTCTATAATGCGTTACTGCAGCATCGCCTCCTGGCGTTACCCGGCGTTTGCCGGAATGATGGCGGTCGCGGCCGATCGGCGCATCGATCGTCCCTCTCTTAGCCCTGAAGATGCCTTCCACGAAAGCTGCATAACGGCGGTCGATTCGTTTCTCCCGCATTGCTTCATCCAACAGCACGTGCGCCCATTCATTTTTGGCGTAAAGCACCGCTCCCGTCGTATCTTGATCTAATCGATGAATATGTCTAATCGCACAAGCTTGGCCTGTTGATGCATAGTAAAATGCGACGGCTGATGCCAAAGTTCCCTTTTGTCCGGCCTCAGCAGGATGAATCGACATGCCGGCCGGTTTGCCCACTACCAAACAGAAATCATCTTCATAGCAAATTTCCAGATCTTGATACTCCGGTACAAAAGAAGCCTTTTCCTCTGGGAAAAGGTGCATCAGGAGCTTGTTGCCCTGCACGCGGACGCCTCCTTGCGAGGCAAGCCGCAAAAATAGTTTGCGCGGAACAGGCAATAAAGCCGATAGTTCTTCTACTGCCCGAGGGTGCAGCGGCTTCCATACCGGATGCGGCAGCGAAAGCTCCAGCCATTCCCCTTTGCGTTTCCACTCCATCATGATTGTGATCCTTTGCGAAAAGATATTACGATCGTGATTAAAACGACAAGAAAGCCAAATACAATTAGCCACAAATCTATCGGAAAATCAAAAAAATAGTATCGCTTCATTAATAAAAACTCCTTAAGTAAAAGGGATATCGTACACTTTATTTTAACAATTACCATTACCAGTTGCCTATCAAAATATGATATTATTAATCTATTATTGTTTTTTTCGACATGGATAAAGAAAGTAGAAAAAGAGAGCAGGAGAGGAACAACCTTGGGTACTGCAATAATGGATCATTTTCGTAGTTATAGCTGGCTGAAGCGCATGCTGTTTGTCATTGCTGCGCTTACGTTTATTTCTTCAAGCTTTTTATTCTTAACCCCGCCTGGGGAAAATATCCGCATATTTTTGGCCAAAACGGTCATCACTACGCAGCATCGCGATTGGGCCTGGATCTTTGTAGGAGCTGAACGCCGGGATCAGTTAGTTCTGGAAGTGCAAAATCTGACAGAGATTAACTCTATGGAAAAGCAAAATTTGCAAGCAGTTAAATATAATAAAGACCGTTCGATGGAAAGTCTCGTTAAAGTCGAAGATATCTCCGGGCAATTCTGGAAAGGCAAAAAAATGTATGTATACGATCCTAGAACGATACGAGTCATGGTTCCCGCCAAGCAAGGCGAAGGCGAACGTATTACATCGATGGTAGAGCGCACAGGAGCCGTTGCAGGCGTAAATGGCGGAGGATTTAACGATCCGGACGGGCTTGGAAACGGATTTGCGCCAATTGGAGCTATTATGTCCGGCGGCGAGATCCTTTATACCGACCAAGAAGGCAGCATACCGCAGCACATCGTCGGTTTTACCAAAGAAGGAACACTCATTATCGGTAAGTATTCGATTAATGAATTGCTTAAGCTTAATGTAACGGACGCCGTATCCTTCTATCCCCGTGTGATTGCCAACGGCAAACCGCTTATTACTAGCGGTGACGGTGGTTGGGGACGCGCGCCTCGAACCGCAGTCGGCCAAAAAGCCGACGGAACCGTCATTTTTATCGTGATCGACGGGCGTCAGACGCATAGCGTTGGTGCGACACTGAAAGAAGTGCAAGATCTATTCCTCGCTGAAGGCGTCATCAATGCAGGTTTCTTGGACGGCGGAGCATCTTCCGAGATGGTATATAACAATGAGCTCATTACGAAACCATCCAGTCGTTACGGCGAGCGAAGATTACCTTCAGCATTCCTCGTTTTCGACCATCCTGAGGAAGTAAAAGTCGAGAACGTATGGAAAGGTCTCACCACAATTGACCCGGGCGGCGCGTATGACCATCCTGAGTTCTTGAAGGAACAGGCTGAGAAAAAAGCAAAAGCTCCAAAAACAACACCTACGCCTAAACCAACAGCAACAGCAACACCTACGCCTTCAGTAAAACCTGAATCAAGCAGCGATACGACAGGTAAAAATGGAGCCTCCAATCCTCCATCGGGAGCAAATGGCGGAACAGCAAAGCCCAGCCCTTCCGTGAAGCCGGAAACATCACCTTCGGCCTCACCGAATGCAGGCAACCAACAAGGCAATGGTAGCACAAATACCGGAGCAGGAGCCGGTTCTGCCACAGGAGGTACCTCATCAGGTGCCTCAGCAGAACCTAAGCCAAGCACGGCACCTGCGAATACCACAGTTCCCGCAGGACAGCAGCAAGGGCAATCCGGTACAGGAAATGCGCCTAGCGGGGCACCATCACCCACGCCTAAAGCCAATTAGTTCGTATACATAAAGAAAGCTGACCCTGACGGGTCAGCTTCTTTGATTTGGCCTATAGTCTTTTTAAAGCTTCACGGTGCGCTTCGATCGTTGCAGCAACGTCTTCGTCAGAATGAGACGTAGACATGAACATGCCTTCAAATTGTGAAGGCGCAACTGAGATGCCCAAATCCAGCAAATGGCCAAAGTACGCATTAAATTTGCCTAGATCCGATGTTTTGGCTATTTCATAATTGGAAACATTCTGCTCCGTAAAGAACGGACAAATCATCGAGCCGACGCGATTAATCGTGCTCGATATCCCAACTTCAGCTGCATTCTTCGCGAATCCCTCTTCCAGCAAGGCGGATTTGCGCTCCAGTTCTTCATATACGCCAGGTTCGCCAAGCAAAGTCAGCGTTGCAATTCCGGCTGCCATTGCGAGCGGATTACCCGAGAGAGTGCCGGCTTGATAGATCGGTCCCGCCGGAGCAATTTGCTCCATAATGTCGAGCCTGCCGCCATAAGCACCTACAGGCAGCCCGCCACCGATTACTTTCCCCAGACAGGTCAAGTCCGGTGTGATGCCGTATAGCCCCTGCGCACAATGCTTGTGCACACGGAAACCGGTCATAACCTCATCAAAGATAAGCAGGCTTCCATATTGTTTCGTAACATCGCGCAGCCCTTGCAGGAACCCTTCGCCTGGCGGAACTACGCCCATGTTGCCTGCAATTGGCTCCACGATCAACGCGGCAATATCTTCGCCGAACTTCTCGAATACGAGTCGAACCGATTCCAGATCATTGTATGGCACCGTAATCGTATTTACCGCTACGCTTTCCGGTACGCCAGGGCTATCCGGCAAGCCTAATGTAGCAACACCGGAGCCAGCTTTGATGAGCAGCGCATCCGCATGTCCATGGTAGCTCCCCTCGAACTTGACGATTTTGTTCCGCTTCGTAAAGCCGCGTGCCAGACGCAGTGCACTCATCGTCGCCTCTGTTCCAGAATTAACCATACGAACCATCTCGATCGACGGTACGCGTTCAATGACCAGCTTGGCCATCTCGGTTTCCAGCAGTGTCGGCGCGCCGAAGCTGGTCCCTTTTTCTGCAGTGGATTTAATGGCTTCCAGCACGACCGGATGCGCGTGTCCGACAATTAACGGCCCCCAGGAACCTACATAATCGATATAGCTGTTGCCATCGATATCTGTAACACGGGAACCGGCGCCTTTTTCCATGAACATTGGCGTAAGACCTACTGATTTGAAGGCGCGCACAGGGCTGTTCACTCCGCCTGGGATCACCTTCTTGGAATCACTGAACGCAGCTGAAGAACGCGTGTCGATTCTGGTCGATTTATTCATATTCTCATACTCCCACCCAGCAAGTTATGGTAAAATAAGTTGACATTACTTTAGAGGTTTAAACTCGCAATATAACAAAAAGGCGGTACCAACGATCATGATTGAACTCGTCAAAAAAGTACCTTTGTTCTCTCAATTGAATGAAGCGCAATTAAACGCTGTTGCAGAAATATGTACCAGTCGTTCTTATAATGGAAGCACCGTTCTGTTTTCCGAAAAAGAAATAGGCTCTATTTTCTATATTGTATACAGTGGCTCCGTCAAAATCTATACAACGAGCAGTACAGGCGAAGAGAAAATACTTTCGATTTGCTCATCCGGCGAAAGTTTTGGCGAGCTCTCTCTAATCGATGGGAAGCCTCGCTCGGCCTCAGCACAAACGTTGGTAGAGAGCGTACTCATTACGCTCACGGCACAAAACTTTCTAGATTTGCTCCGCAATCACTTTGACATCACCCTCGGTATCATGAAGGAACTTGGCAGCCGACTGCGCGATACGAACCAACACGTGTATGACTTAACTTTTCTAGATGCCAGAACCCGTGTTATCAAAAGTTTAATCACCTTGGCAAACAAGCATGGCATGCGCCATGGAAATATCATCACCATCAAACTCGTGCTCAATTTCGACGAGATTTCACAGCTTGCCGGCGTCCAGAAGATGACCCTCATGCAGGTCATCCGCGATCTCGAAGAGATACGTATTTTAACCATTACGCCTACCGATTTCAAGCTCGATTTGGCCAAGCTTCGCTAGCTTATCTCATAGGTACTGAAGCGCCCGGTCTATTCGATAAAACATCATTGGCAAGCTGGAAAGCAGCCTCCTGCCCTTGCCGAATACAATCAGGGATACCGACCCCGTGGAAACCTGCTCCGGTTACCCATACGCCCGGCATCTGCTTAGCAAGATTCTCCCGGAAGCGTGCAACCTGCTCCAAATGACCGACCGGATATTGCGGCATCGACTTCGGTAAGCGGGTTACCTCGGTGAACAGCGGTACGGCATGAAGGCCTAGCAGTTCGGCAAGATCTTGCCGGGCTTTGTCTACGAGCTGCTCGTCGTTCCATTGCAGCCATTCCTGCTGACCGGCACGGCCGATGTAACAACGAAGCAGCGCTTTTCCGTCCGGAGCCGTGTGCAGCCACTTGGCCGACGTCCATGTACATGCCGTAATCGTTCTTCCTTCGTTCCGAGGAACGAGAAAACCGGAAGCATCCAGCTCAAAGGGGATGTCTTTGCGATCAAACGCCATAATTACATTCGCAACAGAAATATACTCGATCTGTTTCAAATCAGCGGCAGCCGGCACGTGCGAAAGTACTTGTGCGGCCTGAAAAGTCTGCGTCGTGATAATGACACCGTCAACAATTTCAGTATGCCCGTCTTCGAACATAACCTCAGTCTGTTCTCCGGCAGCTTCGCGAATCGCCGTCACGCCCACGCCTGAACGCAAGTCCACACCATCCAAAGCTCCCAGAAGACCGTTTACGAGTGTTTGCAGCCCCTTTTTGAACGTGACAAAAGCAGAACCCCGAATTTCGGCCGGTACATGGGCGTTCTCTTCCGTGCTGTTCTTCCGACTCGCCATCATCCCGAGGATCAGGCTGCGATGCTTCTGCTCCATCGATTGAAACTGCGGGAAGGTTGCCTTCAAGCTCAGCTTAAACGTGTCACCCGCATAAATGCCTGCAAGCAGCGGCTCAACGATGCGCTCCAGCACTTCTTTGCCGAGGCGGCGTTCAAGAAAGCGCCCGAGCGATTCGTCTGTCGTTAGTTCCCGTTTGGGTTTCAAGAGATCAAGTGCTGCACGGGCTTTACCAAGCGGCGAAATCAGCCCTGTTTTCATAAAAGGCGTCATTTGCGTCGGGATGCCGAGCACAAGACCGGGAGGCATTCTATGCATCTTTCCTTGGCGCACGATGTACGTTTTCTTTGCTTTGGGATTCGTTCCCGTAAGCTCACCAAGCAGCCCTAATTCACGAGCCAGATCAATCGTCGGGCGTTTACGGGCAAGTACAGAATCCGGACCTTTCTCGATGACGAAACCGTCTCTTTCGAGCGTATGAATCTTGCCGCCAAAAGTCGTTGATTTCTCCACGATAGTTATCCGAGCGTCTACGCCATCTGATTCCAAACGCTTCTTCAAGTAGAAAGCGGCGCTGAGACCTGTGATTCCACCGCCTACAATCATGAGATGCGGTCTAGTCGCACTCATGACAACTTCGCCGCTCCCTTCAACTTTTCAAAAACGACATCGCTCAAGGTTTCCATATAAAGCGGGTCCGTATTTAGCGACTCCGTACGCTCCAAATGAATGCCGAGCTCCTTGGCCAATGCCTGTGCTTCGATATCGATATCGTATAGAACTTCCAGATGATCCGATACGAATCCGATCGGACAGAGAAGCACATTTTTCACATTTTCTTCTTTGCGAATAGTATCGAGAACTTCCAAAATATCGGGCCCAAGCCACGGTGCAGCGGTTTGTCCGGCACTTTGCCAACCGAACTGCCAGTTCGTAATCCCTACGCGATCTGCGATAGCATTGGACGTTGCCAGCAGTTGATCCGGATACGGATCTTTCATTTCTAATATTTTCTCAGGCAGGCTATGAGCAGTGAAAATAACGCGAACTTCGTCGCGCGATACATCCGTAAACTTGCCCAAAGCCCGCTCTACCCGATTGCTTAGCGCCTCTAACAGCTTCGGGTGCAAATGATAGCTAAGGACAAAATCGATCTTTAAACCAAGCTCCGCAGCTCTGTCTTTAGCCCGTTTCACATAGCCTCCAACGCTCATCGTGGAGTAATGCGGAGCTAATACCACCCCAATTGCCTCTGTAATACCGTCCTTCACCATCAGCTCGACGCCGTCCTCAATATAGGGCTGAGCATGTTTCAATCCTTGATAGCAAACAAACTCCAGTTCAGGATGTTCTCGGCCCAGCGTCTCTTCCAATCCCTTAACCTGCTTGTTCGTATTTTCTCGTAAAGGGAAAAAACCGCCGACGATGGCCTCATATCGCGATGTCAATTCATGCAGCTGCTCTGCCGTAGGCGGATGACCGCGTCTAATGTGCGTGTAGTAGGCTTCAACTTGATCCAAACTTTCCGGGGTTCCATAGGACATTATCAATACACCGATTCGCCCGTTTGCCATGTTTAAACACCACTCTTTTCTGCTTGCTGAGATAATGCGGAATGTGAGTACGTATGGATAAATGTAGTTAGTTCCTTCAATTTCTCCAGGGATGCTTCAGGGAATAGTCCATGACCCAAGTTGAAAATGTAACCTGGGCGTTCAATACCTTCATCTATAATGGCTTTGGCTTGTCGCTCAATAACGCTCATCGGAGCCGTCAGTACATATGGATCAAGATTGCCTTGAACCGCAAATCGTTCACCGATTCTCCGGCGCCCTTCGTTAATCGGAATGCGCCAGTCCAGACCGATCACATCCGCCTCTAAATGAGTTAGATACGGCAGCAATTCGCCCGAACTTACGCCAGGGAAATAAATTTTCGGTTCTTTCAGATCGGATAACTCTTTAAAGATCCGGGTCATCGTTGGCAATACATACAATTGAAAATCGGCAGGAGAAAGAGCCCCTACCCAGCTGTCGAACACTTGGACCGCTTTTGCCCCAGCCGCAATGTGAGATCTCAAATAAGTAATCACCATGTCGCCCAGCTTATCCATCAAGGCATACCAGACTTTAGGCTCAGCGTACATCATCTGCTTGGTGCGGATATAGCTTTTGGATGGTTTCCCTTCAATAAGGTAGCTAGCGATCGTAAAAGGAGCGCCTGCAAAAGAAATCAAAGGAACCTCAAGTTCTTTATCTAAAATCCGAATGGTTTGGATAATGTGTGATAAATCTTTCTCTACATCTATGGGACGTAGACGCTCCACATCTTGAGCCGTACGAATCGGCGTATGAATGACGGGACCAATATTGGGGGCGATATCAAAGTCAACACCAAGCGAGGCAACCGGATTCATAATATCCGAATACAAAATGGCCGCATCGACACCGAGCTTTTTGATCGGCATCATGGTGACTTCAGCCGCCAGCTCCGGCTGCCGGCAAATTTCCAGCAATGAATATTTTTCTTTAATTTTGCGATAGTCCGGATCGTAACGGCCTGCTTGGCGCATATACCAAACGGGCAGCGTATCTACCTTTTCCTTCCGGCAAGCTTTAATAAAATTGTCGTTATAACTCATGAGGCACCTTCCTCTTTTTTAGAGCCGTAAAATTTCCTGCTATTCTCATCCATTATGCCCTAATTATACGCCTGTCACAACCGATGGAAGCTTTGGGATTGCGACAAAAGTATGACAAAAGAACCACCCGCGCCTAGCTGCTCTAGGATGAATGGTTCTCATGAAAGAAAAATTAGCGGTTTTGCAAATAACGGGCGATGTCTTTGGCAAAGTAAGTTAAAATAATATCTGCGCCTGCACGCTTGAAGCTCGTCATCGTTTCCATGACGATCGCCTCTTCATTGATCCAGCCCTGTGCGGCGGCAGCCTTAATCATCGAGTACTCGGCGCTGACATTATAAGCAACAACCGGAAGGTCGAAATTATCCTTTAGCATGCGAATGATGTCCATGTATGCGAGCGCAGGCTTAACCATGAGGAAGTCGGCGCCTTCGATCACGTCGCTTTCCGCTTCACGCAAAGCTTCACGGCTGTTGGCCGGATCCATTTGGTATGTTTTGCGATCGCCGAATTGTGGAGTCGAATGTGCCGCATCACGAAAAGGACCGTAATACGCCGACGCGTATTTAACCGAGTACGCCATGATTGGCACGTTGTCGAAGCCTGCCTCATCAAGGCCGGCACGTATCGCTTGCACATATCCATCCATCATGTTGGATGGCGCAATAATGTCAGCTCCGGCTTTCGCTTGCGACACTGCCGTACGGACCAGCAGCTCCAAAGAAAGATCGTTATGAACGTCTGCCTGGCCTGTAATCGGATGGTGATGAATGACACCGCAATGACCTGTGTCGGTAAACTGGCATAAGCACGTATCCGCGATAATCAAAAGAGAAGGGTTCAGCTCCTTGATGCGGTGTGTCGCCCGCTGAACGATACCTTTGTCATCATAGGCAGAAGTCCCAATAGCATCCTTATGCTCAGGTACACCGAACAATAGAATCGCTTGAATTCCTAATGCAGTAATTTCACTTATTTCTTCTTCCAATCGATCTAAAGAGAAGTGGTAAACGCCAGGCATGGAAGGAATTTCATCCTTAATGCCCTCGCCATGGGTAACAAAAATAGGCTGGACTACGTCATTAACGGTTACTTGATTTTCACGAACTAAGCTGCGAAGCGCGGAAGAGCTGCGCAAACGGCGATTACGAATAACAGGAAAACTCATGGTGTTTCTGCCTCCTTCATCAAGTTATTTTCGATGCAGCGATAAGCTTTCAGCAAGCGAAGCAACTGTCGCTTCTTCAGCCATGTACGTAATCGGCAGGCCGAACTGACGAACAGTTTCCGCTGTTTTCGGCCCAATACAAGCGATTTCTACACCTTGCAGCAAGGCCAGCGGATCTTCTACGCCCAGCTGACGCAATGCTTCGAATAAATTCGTAACCGTTGATGAGCTAGTAAAAGTAATGATATGAATACCTTGATTCTGTAAAAGAGAAACGACTTCTTCCCCCTCCTCTAAAGCTAACACATTCTCATAGACGTCCACTTCCGTCACTTGAAGGCCAAGCTCCTTAAGCTTGGATGGCAAGTACTCGCGTGCAAGGTCAGCTGTCGGAAGCAGTACCTTTTGATCCGGCTTCAACTCGGTTTGAATCGCTTCAAGTATGCCTTCACCCTGATATCTGGCAGGCAATACATCCGCTAGAATACCGCGCTCTGCCAGCGCTTCTGCAGTTTTCGGTCCAACGGCTGCAATTCGCGCATTTCCCATACGTCGCACATCGATGCGCTTCTCTAGAAGTCTGCTGAAGAAGAATTCAACGCCATTCACGCTTGTCAGCAAAATCCAGTCGAATGTCTGAAGCTTGTCGAGCGCTTCGTCGAGTGCCAACTGAGCCTCCGGACGGCTTGGCGGCTGAAGACGAATGACAGGGAACTCGACCGCTTCTCCGCCCAACTCATCGATCAGATCAACTAGCTCGCTAGCTTGGCTTCTAGCACGTGTCACGAGCACTCTGCGGCCAAACAGCGGCTTTTTCTCGATCCAGGCCAGCTTCTCACGGAGCTTGACGACTTCGCCTACAATAATGACCGCAGGCGATTGGAAATTAGCCTGTTTGACCTTCTCGGCGATATCTTCCAGCGTGCCGGTAATCGTTGCCTGCTCCGTCCAAGTGCCCCAGCGCACTAGCGCTACCGGCATTTGAGGCGGCTTGCCGCAGCGAATCAGTTCGCGGCTGATCTGCTCCAGATTGGCAACACCCATGAGGAAAACCATCGTGCCAATCGCCTTAGCCAGATGTTCCCAATCAAGGCTTGAGTACGTTTTGTTCGGGTATTCATGGCCGGTCACGATCGCAACGGATGAAGTGAAATCCCGATGCGTAACAGGAATACCGGCATAGGCCGGAACTGCGATTGAGGAAGTAATGCCTGGAATAATCTCGTAGGTGACCTCATTGTCAGCCAGAAGCTCCGCTTCCTCGCCAACGCGGCCGAACACACTCGGATCGCCGCCTTTCAGACGGGTAACCACTTTTCCTTGAAAGGCCAAATCAACCAGCAGTTGGTTGATTTCTTCCTGTTTTAACATATGTTTATCCGGCAGCTTGCCAACAAAGATCAGCTCTGCTTCCGGTTTACGATGCTTCAGTAACCTAGGGCTGGCCAGTCGGTCATATACGATGACATCCGCTTTCTGGATCGCTTCCAAGCCTCGAACCGTGATGAGTTTTGGATCTCCCGGACCAGCGCCAACGAGATATACTTTGCCTTTCGTCACTTCGCTCACTCCCTCACCTCAGCTAAAATGCGGTCAGCCCCTTGCGCGATCAGCTTATCCGCGACAAGCAAACCAAGCGCTTCCGGATCGCTGCCGGAAACGGATTCCTTGAGCATGGTCGTGCCGTCAGGCGTGCCGACCATGCCCGTCAGCGTCAGCAGCGGCTCTGCGCCGCCGCTGCTGCTTTCGCTTACGCTCGCGTAAGCGCCGAGCGGGACCTGGCAGCCTCCATTGAGCCTGCCGAGGAAGGCCCGCTCCGCGCGCACCGCGAGCGCTGTCGGTTCATGCTGGAACTTGCCGAGCAGGTCCAGCATGAAGGCGTCGCCGCCCCGGCACTCGATGCATAGCGCTCCCTGCCCTACGGCAGGGAGGCAGACCTCGGGCGGCAAGTACGCGCTGATGCGATCCTGCCAGCCGATCCGGTGCAAACCGGCCGCGGCAAGCAGAATCGCATCGAAATTGTCCTCTTCGAGCTTGCGCAGCCTCGAATCGATGTTCCCCCGGACCGACTCGATCTTGAGGTCCGGGCGGGCGTGCTGCAGCTGGCTGGCGCGCCGCAGCGAGCTGGTGCCGACGAGCGCGCCCTGCGGCAGCTCGTCCAGGGAGCGGTGCCCACGCGTGATCAGCGCATCGCGCGCGTCCTCGCGCTGGGGTACCGCTCCCACTACAAGCCCTTCGGGCAGCTCGAAGGGCATATCTTTCATGCTGTGGACGGCCATGTCGATCTCCCCGTCCAGTAAAGCCTGTTCGATTTCCTTAACGAACAGTCCCTTACCTCCTACTTTGGACAGAGTAACGTCCAAAATGCGGTCACCCTTGGTGACAATTTTCTTTATTTCAAATTGACACTCGATCCCATGTGCAGCGGCTATTTGCTTCAATTGCTCCACCGCTTGCCCGGTCTGTGTCAACGCCAATGCGCTTTGCCTTGTACCTACAATAATGGTTCTCATCTTTATCGCTCCCGTCTCTCTATAATCGCTGCCCGAATGCCCGAATCGTTGCCATCACCGGCTCTTTTTCGAAAGCCTCGAACATCTCTTGCTTCCAGCTTTCAAACGATCCGGCCCGAATCCGGGATAACACATCCCATTCCAGCATTTCTTTGAACAGTTGCTGCCGGGCCTCTTTATCCGGGACGGCGGCCTGAACATTCAAACGTACTTCGCTTAGAAAATCCAGATAAAGCTCGTACTCATCCCCATACGTTTGTTCAAGCTCTCGAGCTATTTTCCGAGCTGCTGCCGGACTCGCACCGCCTGTAGAAACAGCTATCACCAATTTTCCTCTGCGTACAACGGACGGAACGATGAAAGTGCTTAACTCGGGCTGATCGACTACATTAACTAGCAAGCTATGTTGAGCAGCCGCTTCAAAAATCTTTTTATTCACATCAGCTGCATCGGTAGCCGCAATCACAAGCTTATAGGGAGTTGTTCCTTCGGCAACTTCTGTGCTTATCGTCAGAGAACTGAACGTCTGCCTGTATAGTACCACTTCTCCGTTTCGCTCCATATCAATAAGCCCAGCCGTAAAATCCGGACTGACTACAGTGACATGAGCACCTGCTTGCACGAGCGAACGAGCCTTACGTTCAGCGATACTTCCGCCTCCCACAATCAGACAGCAGGCGCCATTTACATCTAGCATTATGGGGTACTGATGTTTCATTATTCATTCAGCTCCATATCCAGTCATGAAAGCCCGATACGTTATTAGATACGACAAAATTGATGACGACAATGAGAAAAGCCGCGAGATTCCATGCCGCAAGCCTTTTCCCCGATATCCGCATGGAGAAATGCTGAAATAAATAAAACGCATATGCGACCAAAACAAAGAAAGAATTCACAACCTTAGGATCATATAAGAGGTTTCTATCCCCCTCCAGAACGACCCATACAATGCCAAGACTCAAAGCCAGCAAAAGTAAAGGGGCGCCGATAATGACGGCCAGATACGTGTACTTCTCAATCTTCTCCAGGGAAGGCAGCCTCATCACCGTTTGCGAGAACTTTTTCTCCTTGAGCATTCTGTGCAGGAACAGATACATGCCGGAAAATATCGCCGCTATGGAAAAAGCAGCATAACTGCCGATAGCCAATGTAATATGTATGAATAATAGCTCATCATTGATATCCCAACCTGCTTTTATCGGCGTTACGTGCGGATTTCCGAATACATTTAATGCAAGGATTGCAAACCCTAATACATTCACAAAGAAGACGAACAATTCAATTCGGAAAAAGCGGTTCACAATCAGCGATATGGTGACAATCAACCACGAGAACATAAAAAGCACATCCGAACGGGCAAACGCCCATTCCGTCAAATGGCCATACAGGTTAAGCCCCAAGTAAGCGGTTTGGAGAACCCATACAAACAAAAGCAGCCCCGTCCCCATCCGTTTTGCGTTCCGATTCGCATTTGCGAAGTCGGAAAAGTAAAACAGCAGGCTCAGGGCATACATATAAATCATCGCATCAAACAACCAGCTCTTTGTGACCATGGCACCTCTCCTCGGCGATTACAGCGCCGTTCTTTCAAGATTGCGCTAGAGCGTCTGCGGCTTGTAATCCAAGCACGGTCACTTTCTCATCCTGAACGCGCTTTGATTCTGCCTCTACCGCTTTCCGTTCTGCTTCTTGTGCCAACTGATCCGCTTGCTCCTGCCGCTCCAGCGTCTCTTCCAGAGCGAACAGCTTGGTGAACATCTCCAGCGCTTCATCGCCATGACGTTCCCCGGCCATTTCCTTGATGCGCAGGATCGGATCTCGAAGCACCTGATTCACGATACTTTTGGTTAATTTGCGAATAACTTTGACTTCCCGCTCACCCAGATCAGGAAGCTTTTTTAACATACTGTCCATGGTCTCTTCGTGAATCTGATTCGCTTTCGTTTGAAGAGCATGGATAACCGGACTTACGCCAAGCGTCTTCGTCCATTGATCGAAAACCGCCATTTCGGATTCGATCATCATTTCGATCTTAGCCGCTTCCTTTTTGCGTTCCTGCAAATGCTTGTCTACGATATTTTCCAAATCGTCAATATCATACAAGAATACATTCGCAAGTTCGCTAATTTGCGGATCCAAATCCCGTGGCACCGCGATATCCATCATGAATAGCGGACGCGATTTTCTCTTTTGCAAATAGGGTTGAATATCGGATTTGGTCAGAACGTATCCCGGCGCTCCCGTCGAGCTGATAATAATATCAACTTCCGGCAAACGCGCAAGCATCTGATCCATCGTACAAGGAATGCCGCTAAACTTCTCAGCCAATTCCACTGCACGATCAAAGGTACGATTCACGACGATCACCTTATTGGCGCCATTCGCGTAAAGATGCTTCACCGTTAGCTCGCTCATTTTGCCCGCACCGATAATCATCACGGTCTTGTTCATATAAGATCCGAAAATACGTTTTCCCAACTCTACCGCGGCGTAACTGACGGAAACCGGATTATCGCTAATTCCCGTTTCCGAGTGCGCTTTTTTGGCAAGAGTAACCGACTGTTTAAACAACGTATTGAAAAAAGCGCCAGTCGCTTTCAAATTTTGCGATAGTAAAAAAGCATCCCGCACTTGTCCCAGTATTTGCGTTTCTCCGATAACCATAGAGTCGAGACCGCTCGTTACCCGGAACAAGTGTTCAATCGCCTTCTCGCTTTCATACATATATAAATGCTTTTGGAATTGCTCTTTGGCAACGCCAAACCAACGCTCGATAAAATGTGTAATGTAATGACTGCACAAGTGAGGCCGATCCACAACCGCATAAATTTCCGTTCGGTTGCAGGTGGCGACAATCACACACTCAAGTATGCTTTTAGTATCTTTCAATTCTGCCAGAGCTTTCGGTAAATCATTATCGGAAAATGCGAACTTTTCCCGGATTTCAACCGGAGCCGTACGATAATTTAAGCCTACTGCGATAATATGCAAGGGTACCACCTGCCTTTCCGTTCATTACTATGAACCATTATAGCACAGCAAAACAAGCATTCCGACAATTTTTTTGAATAATTTATGAATGCATAAGCTCTGCTCGTTAGTTTTAACAGCAAACTGCTTGTATATACCATACCTGGTACAAAACAGGGTTATTGCAGCAGCTTTTTGCGAATTAACGTTGCCAGCGCGTTATCCAGCTCGGCAAGCTTCGCATTTTGCGATGATACGACATTGCCGTCTGAAGCCATCAATTTCTCATAAATCCCATACATTGCCCTGTATTGATTCGCCGCTTCCTGAAGTGTTTGGGTTTCTTCCGACTTTAACGGACGCTCGCCGCCAATTTGCAATCTTTGTATGTACTGCATAAGCTGTGTAAGGCTATTTAGGGAGGTTAGATATTCGTTACCGCCTGCCGCTAATACCAAGCGCTCGTGGGTGTATCCTGTCGAATAGAGAGCTTGTTTGGCAGCATCCAGCTCAGCCGTATCTTTGATCTTCCCGGCTTCCCCTAAGTAACTGTTCAGAAGTTCCATCTGGAATAGGGATACCTGATATAGCAAATGCTTCGCATCATGCTCTTCATGCCCCCCGCCTAGCATGCTAACCATTTGATAAATCGGCCAAATGACAAGGAACAGTACAATGCAATAAACCACTGCTTTTCTGGCTAATTTATTTTTCATTCTCTCCATCCCCCCGCTAAACATGTACAGTAGTAACATTGTATGGGGGCTGGGACAAACAAATAACCACGGATTTCTCCGTGGTTTTCGTTATCGCTATGAGCAGACTCTTATTTTACGAGCTCCGCTTGCTTGATTTCTGGAGTTTCAACTTGCAATTCACCGATTCCGCGAACGAGTTTCTTTGCATAAACCGTCTCTGGTTTCAATACGGATACCATGAAGTCAATCGCTAGTTGAGGGTCAACTGTCTCACCGCAAGTATAGCAATCTAGCGCGGCAAAACCTCTCTCAGGATAAGTATGAATGGAGAGATGACTCTCGGACAACATGACAAGCACTGTTGCTCCTTGTGGTTCAAATTGCTTGGATTGTACAGATAGTACGGTTGCTCCGCATACCTCGGCAGCTTCTACCATCTGAGCCTGCAGCCATTCTGCATTGTTCAGAAGTTCGAAATCTACCCCCCAAGTATCTACAGCAACGTGCCTTCCGAAAGTTGAGTATTCCATTTCCATCTTTCGGTTCCCCCTTCCTAGGAATAAAATGTTTGAAAAAAATTTCATCCGCTAGGACCTACGTCATTCACTTCCCGAGGGAATAATCTCTCGCAACATTCAATGTCCTGAGTGAATCCTGGTTCCTATATTGTTGTCAACGAAAATAAAAATAACATCTATCGTCCAGAAATGCAATAGTTTTTTTTTCCAACTGCTATCATGCTTTTGGACTCAATACCTACCATATGTGATCAAAGATCGGCCTGTGCATGAAAAGAAAAAAGACCCTATCGAAGGGTCTTACTGCAGTAAATGAATGTATGTGCGAGTTAAGCCTCTAAAGTAAACAAACGGTGCGTCAGTTCACGAAGGCGAGTGTCAATCTGCTGGTGCATATCCTGCTCTTGCATAGCGTTGCGCAAGTCAAGGAGTTGGTTAATCTGACCGTAGATCGCATCGATTTCCCGCTCCACTTCTTTCTTCTGGAACATCTGCTCCAGTTGACCAATTGTGTCTTTATACTCATAGATGATCGTCAACAGTTGTCCCTTAACTTCTTCGATCTTTACAACAGTGCCGAGTTCATAATAATAGACCATCGTATAACCCGGATAAATCCGATTTACAATTGCGCTGCCTTTAAATTCAGACACCGCTTTGCGCATCAAATTAGCCAGCAAGGTATTGCTTAATCGACAGGATCCCGTACATTCATATAGGCCCGATTTCTGCTCAAATGACAGGACGATCTCTTGACCTGCGCCGTCTTGAAAAACAACCTCTTGGTTGCCATTCTCTAAAACCTTGACTTGCAGTGTCACTTGATGCTCCACAAACATTTGAAAAAACTTGAACATCTCGGCTTCTGTTAACTGGAGGCAGGTTTTGACATATTCAGTCGCTAACCTTTGTGCCATAAAAATCCCTCGATTCTTTGTTTTCAAGCCATAAGTTGTTACCTTGCTTATTATTATACTACATGATCGCTTAATATTCCTGCGCGGCATCCCGTAAATTTCAGGAGAAATCGAGCAAAATCCGCAATCCGTCATCAAGATGTATGAATTTTATGATAATACCTCTGTTTCCCGCTGTTTCATCCTTACTTCCCTCTCTATTTGAAGAACAAAATTCAATCCGCATAAGCCTTGCGAGATTTATTTCTCCTTACCGTCTCCGAGTTTATTGAATACCAGGTAGGAATAAATAGTCGGTACCACTACCGAAATGCCAATAATGCTCAGAAGCACGTAGTGAAGTGGATAGTCGCCGAAAAAGCTGCAAACGAGCATCACAAACCCGCAAATCACCCATAAAGGACCTGTCAGACGATGCGTTTTTTTCCATACTTCTTCGTTCGCTAACGTCCATGGCGTACGAACACCCAATGTATAATTGCGGCGAATGCGGCCCATATAATTGCCTAAAATGATCCATAAAACGCCCATGAACAGGAACAACACAGTGTTCATCGAAATGTCATAGCCGCGATTATAGAACAAAACCATCACAAAAATGCCAGTTAAAAAAGTAACGATCACAAATCGGAACAATTCATAAACATCCATAAACTTTGCATAATTCCCCTGTTTCGGATCCAATCTTGGAACTACTTTTAAGCAGATAAACAATATGAAATTGATCAGTGACATAGAAATGATGAATACTGACTTGCTCATAAAACCATTGGTATTACCTTTCAAATCGAAGTGAGAAGCCAATTGGTCAGGTAGATCCTCGTACATGACCGCTCCCATTATGACAGGCACCAGTACGATTAACAGCAGCATGGCGTCTTTCCAGCCCCACAATATTTTTGTATTTTTATTCATGTTTCGTCCTCTCCTTTTTTAATGATATCCATGAACCATCCCATGACTTCTTGGACAACTGTCGTATTGAGCGAATACATAATATTTTGTCCTTGACGTTCATCTAAGATCAGCTTTGCCGCCTTTAGAGCGTTTAAATGGTGTGAGATGCTTGGCTTGGTCATTTGAAAATGCTCGGCTATTTCGCCGGCCGTTCGGTCCTTATCGCGAAGCAGTTTGATAATCGCTCTTCGCGTCGGATCGGATAACGCTTTGAACGATTCATTCATGGTATTTTCACCTCTTCGTTAGATATTTAGATAATTATCTAAATGTTTAAAAGTAGTATAAACAATATTCCGATTTTTGTCAAAAATAAAAAACAACACCTCTCTGCTTGCGGGCAGATAAGTATGTTGTTTTTTTCATTCATTCGGATCTTGAGATCCTTGTAGTTTTTGCAGTACTTAAAGTTCTTGCTGATCTTGCTGATCTTGCTCTTCCTTCGGTTCTTTCAGTTCTTCTTGCCCATAGCCAATTTGCTTTTCAATCAATTCCCAGAGTTCGTCCTTACCTAGTCCGAGTTCTGAGGAGAACAAAAGCGGATGAAATCCCTGATCCATTCCCAGCGTCTCACGAACGACTTTAGCGTGTTTTTGCCATCTGCTCTTCGGAATCTTATCCGCTTTAGTCGCTACGACAAGAACCGGAACGTCATGATGTCTTAGCCATTGGTACATGGCTTGGTCGTCTTTGGTCGGAGGATGGCGCAAGTCGATCAGCTGCATGACAAGCTTCAACGGCTCGCGGTTCAATAAATAGTTCTCAATAAATTTACCCCACTGCTCGCGCTGTGTTTTGGATACTTTAGCATAGCCGTATCCGGGAAGATCGACGAAATATAAGTCCTCATTAATTTTGTAATAATTCAGCGTTTGGGTTTTGCCGGGCTGCGAACTGGTTCTAGCCAAATTTTTACGGTTAATCATGCGGTTAATGAGCGATGATTTCCCGACATTAGAACGCCCTGCCAGAGCAATCTCCGGCAAGGCATCTTCTGGATATTGGCTAGGTCCGACAGCGCTGATAATGAATTCAGCTTGATTGACCTTCATGGTTGTTCACTACTTTCTTTCGTTATCCGACGTGGGCGGGCGGCTTATTTTTAACTAGTGCATGTTCCAGCACCTGATCCATGTGACTTACCGGGATAAACGTCAATTCATTACGGACGCTTTCCGGAATTTCGATGATATCTTTCTCGTTATCCTGCGGCAAAAGGATTTTTCGGATGCCGGCGCGGTGCGCGGCGAGCGCCTTTTCCTTCAAGCCTCCGATAGGAAGCACGCGGCCGCGGAGCGTAATCTCGCCGGTCATCGCGACCTGGCGGGATACCGGGATGTTCGTCAGCGCTGAGATCAGCGCCGTCCCCATCGTGATGCCTGCGGATGGACCATCCTTCGGAATTGCTCCCTCCGGGATGTGGATGTGAATATCATTTTTCTCATGGAAATCGGTAGGAATCCCTAATTCGACGGCACGCGAGCGTGTAAAGCTGAATGCGGCTTGCGCCGACTCCTTAATCACGTCACCGAGTTTACCTGTCAAAGTGAGCTTGCCTGTTCCAGGCATCACCGTCACTTCAATGACCAAGGTGTCGCCTCCGACTTCCGTCCAAGCGAGTCCGGTTACGGCGCCAATCTGATCTTTCTCTTCAGCCACATTGTAACGGAATTTGGCCGGTCCGAGATAATCTTGCAGATTGCCTGCAATCACTTGTACAGGAGCCGATGGATCCGCTACAATCTGCTTGGCTGCTTTACGGCACATACCCGCTACTTGCTGCTCCAGATTGCGTACACCGGCTTCGCGAGTATATTCCCTTACAATCTTCATCAACGCAGCTTCTTCAACAAGCAGCTGCTCTTCCTGAAGACCGTGGTCGCGCTTCTGTTTCGGCAGTAAATACCGCTTCGCAATTTGAAGCTTCTCGATTTCCGTGTAACCCGGGATATAGAGAACCTCCATCCGGTCCAGCAGCGGGCGCGGAATATTGTGGACGGCATTGGCCGTCGTTATGAACATAACGTTAGACAAGTCAAACGGAGCTTCAATGAAATGATCGCTAAAAGTGCTGTTCTGCTCAGGATCAAGAACCTCCAGAAGCGCTGAAGCCGGATCGCCGCGGAAATCCATGGCCATTTTGTCGATTTCATCTAAGAGGAATACAGGATTGTTCGCGCCTGCATTTTTCATGCCTTGAATGATGCGTCCAGGCATTGCTCCCACATAAGTGCGCCGATGACCGCGAATCTCCGCCTCATCCCGTACACCGCCCAAAGAAATGCGGATGAATTGTCTCCCCATCGATCTGGCGATGGAACGCGCGATCGAGGTTTTCCCTACGCCCGGTGGTCCTACAAGACAAAGGATCGGTCCTTTTAGCTTTTGAACAAGCTTCTGAACAGCCAAATATTCAAGCACGCGTTCCTTTGGCTTTTCCAATCCAAAATGATCTTCGTTCAGAATCTCCTCCGCCTTGGCTAGATCAAGATCATCTTCCGTCCGCTTCGACCAAGGCAATCCCAGCAGCCAATCGATATAATTCCGAATTAC
Source organism: Paenibacillus sedimenti (assembly GCF_014534655.1). Taxonomy (GTDB): domain Bacteria; phylum Bacillota; class Bacilli; order Paenibacillales; family NBRC-103111; genus Paenibacillus_E; species Paenibacillus_E sedimenti. Next base: position 127,326 of record NZ_JACVVD010000005.1, on the reverse strand, counting down.
GCCACCCTCTGCAGAGGTTGCGGGCATTTTCTCCAGACGATCGATTTCTTTCTCGACCTTCTCGCGTACTTTATCAGGAAGTTCAGCCTCGTTCAGCTGATTGCGCAATTCATCCACTTCGCCGGCACGGCCTTCCTTATCGCCAAGCTCTTTCTGAATGGCCTTCATCTGCTCGCGAAGGTAGTACTCCTTCTGCGTCTTTTCCATTTGTTTTTTCACGCGTTGGCTAATTTTGCGTTCCAACTCCAGCACTTCGCGCTCATTATTCAAGATGTTCAGCATTTTCTCCAGACGTTCGCGAACATCTACCGTTTCGAGAATTTCCTGTTTATCTTTGATTTTAAGCGATAAGTGGCTGCATATCACATCCGCTAAACGGCCAGGTTCATCGATATCGGAAACAGCCGCAAGCGTTTCGGGCGTTACCTTTTTGGATAGGTTGATATAATGTTCGAACTGGTTCAGAACCGTCCTCATTAGCGCGTCTATTTCGGGATCGGTGATTTCCTGCTCCGGCAATTCTTTGGCTGTTACCTCATAATACTCCTCATTGACGAGATATTCAGTGATTTCAGCGCGCAGAACGCCTTCTACAAGAACACGTATCGTTCCATTCGGCAGTTTAAGCATTTGCCGCACTTTCGCAATGGTGCCGATACGGTAAATATCCTCTTTGGAAGGTTCTTCTATATTGATCTCAGATTGAGAGCAGAGGAGAATCATGCTGTCATCTACCATCGCCCGCTCGAGCGCTTTTACCGACTTTTCCCGTCCCACATCCAGATGTAGAACCATACTCGGATAGACTAACAGTCCCCTTAAAGGTAAAAGCGGCAATCTGCGCACCTTGATTTTACCAGGTCCCATCCTCTGCACCTCCTAAATTTACCCCACAAAATGAAGTATTTTCGTAACCATGGTTGCTTTTACATTTTATCAAAACTGTAAACAAAACACCAATTGGCGCTCTGGCGCGGTTTGCGGGGCTTTTCGTCGCTTATGATTAAGATTCGATCGTGCCCGGCGATTTGGCATGCAAGATCGGCAATGTTGTTGGAGAAACAGTACGCTCAGCAGTAATCGGCATAGGAATAACATTATCCTGCAGCTCGATACCAAGCGCAACTTGCAGCACTTCCTCAATGGATTCAGCGGCCTTCACTTCAACACCAGGCAATTCGGCAAACATTTCCTGCCAGTTTTCTTTTGGAATAATGACTTTAGTAGCTCCAGCTTGGAAAGCCGCTTCTACTTTAGCTACAACTCCGCCTACCGGCTTCACTTTGCCGTGAATGCTCATCTCACCGGTCATGGCCAGCTTGTTATCGACAGGAATTTTATGTATCGCTGACGCAATAGCCGTAGCCATTGAAATCCCGGCAGATGGTCCATCAATCGGAACACCGCCTGGAAAGTTAATATGCAGGTCATAATCCGAGGTATTAAAGCCAAGCTTGCGCAGAACGGTTAATACGTTTTCCACAGAGCCGCGTGCCATGCTTTTTCTGCGTATCGTACGGGAGCCTCCCCCCATCTCTTCCTCGTCCACGACGCCTGTAATGTTGAATTTACCTGTACCCGGTTCGGCAACAGGAATCGCAATGACTTCAATTTCAAGCAGAGTCCCCAAATTTGGCCCATATACCGCTAATCCATTCACAAAGCCGACTTGCGGCTGCGTAGGCACTTTACGTTCAGGTCTTGGCGGAATTTGGGAGGAGTTAACAACCCATTCGATATCTGCCGCTGTAATTTCATCCCGCTTGTCTGTTAACGCTATGCCTGCAGCGAGCTGAATGACGTTGACCGCTTCCCTGCCATTGGTTGCATATTTAGTAACGACATTAACAGCGGAAGGACTGTCTTGGAAGCCGATTTTCTTGAGCGCTTTCTGTGCGATTTCACCGATTTCCTCAGGGAGCAGAGGCCGGAAAAATATCTCCAAGCACCGTGAACGGATCGCAGGCGGAATTTCGCTCGGCGTCCGTGTTGTTGCCCCTACCAAACGGAAATCAGCCGGCAAGCCATTTTGGAAAATATCATGGATGTAGTTTGGAATGTTCGTATCTTCGGAGCTGTAGTAAGCACTCTCCAAATATACTTTACGATCCTCCAGAACCTTTAATAATTTGTTCATTTGGGTCGGGTGTAATTCTCCGATTTCATCAATAAACAAAATACCCCCGTGCGCCTTCGTCACAGCCCCGGGTTTAGGTTGCGGAATGCCCGCTACACCCATTGCCCCCGCTCCTTGATAGATCGGATCATGAACTGAACCAATAAGCGGATCGGCGATCCCCCGCTCGTCAAAACGAGCCGTTGTCGCATCGATTTCAGTAAATTTGGAATCAGGACGGAATGGCGATTCTTGATTTTTTTTTGCTTCTTCTAAAACAACACGGGCAGCAGCTGTCTTTCCTACGCCGGGAGGACCATAGATGAGCACATGCTGCGGATTCGGTCCGCATAGCGCCGCTTTCAGCGCTTTAAGACCTTCCTTTTGACCTACGATATCCTGCATGGATGACGGTCTAGTCTTCTCAGATAAGGGTTTGGTCAGCGAGATGGATCGCAGTTTGCGCAGCTTTTCCAGCTCTTTTCTGGACTCTCTATCTACAGCAGACCGATTCGTCTGTTGATTGCGCAGCAAATTCCAAAAATACAATCCAATCACAACAGCGAAAAATACTTGAATTACCATGAGAATAATACTTAAGCTCATCTTTCATTCCTCCTTAAAGTTTTGCTTTAGCAAAACTGACTTCGTAAGCGTTGCAGGGCTTTCCGCAAGAAAGCTTTCATCATAAGCAATTACGTCATACCCTCCATTATTCCCGTGTAAAAGAAGGTTAATCCAATCTATGCAAACTTTTGCAGGATGCATGAGAAGCCCCCCTCGGAAGAAGGATAAGAGCAAAAAGGACGTGGCATCGTGAAGCAAAGACTGGCTATCATTCTACTTTCCATATGTCTTTGTATAACGAGTACAGAGACCTACGCATATACAAGCAATCCCTTGCTCCCGGAAGCCGATGTGCTGATCGATGTAGGGCATGGCGGTATCGATAGCGGAGCGATATTCGGCAAATATGAAGAGAAAGATATGAATCTAGCCATCTCCAAGAAGACTTACAAGTTGCTCAAAAAGAAAGGCTACCGTGTCGCCGTCAATCGCAATAAAGATTATGCCTTAAGTGATGATAACCGTTGGTCTTCTGGAGGGAGACATCGTAAGGATCTCGCCCAAAGGGCCGGGATTGCCAACACAATCAAACCCAAGATTATGCTAAGCCTGCATATCAACTTTTCCAATAAGATAGATCGCCGCGGTCCGCTTGTTATTTACCAGAACAAATCCGATAGTATTTTGTTAGCTAACTTATTACAGCAATCCTTGAATCGTGTATATGGAATAGAAGAAATGCCGGTGCTTGGAAAAAAATATTATGTGCTTAAACATAGCAAATGCCCTGCAGTCATCGTAGAATTAGGATTTATCTCAAACAAAATAGACCGCAAAATGCTGAACGACTCCCACCACCAATCTAGGCTGGCGGAAGCGATCGCTACTTCCGTGGAGCAATATTTTGCAATGATTCACCCATCTTAACAGTAGGTATTTTCATTGTTTTGGAAATCGATACAAATGTAGCTTCTTTCTGAATAGAAGGGATCGCTTCTTTAATCACTTGCGCCGTTTTTTTGCCTGGAGGGCCTACATGCCCGATCGCGATGCTAGTTTCTTTGTCATGTATGAGTTTCTTAAATTTCACCATTTGTTTACTGATGTGATTATAAGTATAGAGATCGTCAAAAAAGAGCAGATTTTCCGTGTACGGAACTTCCATTTGCTCAGCCAGCTTTCCAATCAGGCTCTTGTGGGATGTTCTGCTGTCCAAAATCATCAAGCCTTTATCTTTGCATACTTCAACAATAATTTTCATTACTCTTTCGTCTGCAGTCGCTTTCGATCCCATATGATTGTTGATGCCTATCGCATACGGAACGTCTGCAATGGCTGCAAGCACCCTTTTGCGAATTTCATCATTCGAGAGGTCGGTTGTGATCGCTCCCGGACCTAACCAGCTTTTCTTGCCGCGTTGCGGCTCCATCGGCAGGTGTAAAAGAACTTCATAGCCTTTTTCATGGGCCAGTTGGGCATCCTTCTTGGTCGACGGCAGGAACGGCATGACGGCGACGGTAAGCGGGATGGGTAAACTGAGCATCTCCGCGGTCCCATCCATATTGTTGCCGAAGTCATCGATAACGATGGCAACTTGTTTGGATCGCTCAACCGTCTCCTCTGACGCCGGTACAGGCTCACTCAAAGCTCCTGCCTGATAGGGAATCACGAGCAGCAATGCACCACATAGAATGAGCGACAGGGTAAACTTACGTAATGGGTTCATTTTTTTCCTGTGCATAGTTATGCTCCTTCGAGTTTTTCGCAGAAAACTTGCTTCTTAAACATAAGCTTTCCAGATTTATTCATTATGCTTCTCTTGGCCACGGAATATACGTGCCAACGAAAGAAGCCCCTGAAGATCACGTTCGATCTTCAGGGGCTTCTTTTTATTAATGCTTACGTCCCGGGATAACTCCCGTTTTCTCGTAAGCTTCTACAATCGTGTCAATTTCCTTTTTGAGTTCTGATAGTAAATCGGCTTCAGGAACTTTGCGGATCATCTCGCCGTAACGGAACAACATGCCTTCACCACGAGCGCCTGCGATGCCGATATCGGCTTCACGTGCTTCGCCTGGACCGTTTACCGCACAGCCGAGTACAGATACCTTAATCGGTACTTTAATCCTGGCAATGTACTCTTCCACCTCATTGGCAATTGAGAACAAATCGATGTCCAGTCGGCCGCAGGTTGGACAGGATACGAGCGTTGCCGCATTCGTGATAAGCCCAAATGTTTTGAGCAGTTCACGAGCGACCTTAATTTCTTCAACCGGATCAGCGCTAAGCGATATCCGCAGCGTATTGCCGATGCCCATGTTGAGCAGGGCGCCGATACCTGCGGCACTTTTCACGGAGCCTGTGAATAAGGTACCAGCCTCTGTGATGCCAAGATGCAGCGGGTAGTTGAAGGCTTGGGCCGCTTTCGAGTATGCGGCGATTGCCATCGGTACATCCGATGCCTTGAGCGAAACAATAATATCATGGAAATCAAGCTCTTCCAGTATGTTGATATGGAATAACGCGCTTTCTACCATCGCTTCAGGTGTAGGGTACCCATACTTCTCAAGCAAATGATTCTCCAGCGAACCTGCGTTTACGCCGATCCGAATCGGAATACCGCGTTCCTTACAAGCTTTCACTACGGCTTCGACTTTCTCACGGCGACCGATATTTCCCGGATTGATGCGTACTTTATCGATTCCATTCTCGATGGCGGCAAGCGCCAAGCGATGATCAAAATGAATATCCGCAACGAGAGGGATATGAATCTGCTTTTTAATTTCTTTGATAGCTTCTGCCGCTTCTTTGTTATTCACCGTTACACGGACAATTTGGCAGCCCGCTTCTTCGAGACGAAGAATCTCGGCAACAGTCGCTTTTACATCAGCCGTTTTCGTCGTACACATGCTTTGCATAATGACTTCGTTGCTGCCGCCGATCGTTAAATCCCCAACGCGAACAGGCCGCGTATCTTTTCTATGGAACATAATGGTTTCTCTCCCCATGACACCAAACATCCTCCGCTCCAATTTCCTGTAACGGAAACCGGATTGGAGGCTGTGTGTGGAATTATGAAATTATGGGTTACGCGCTTTCTTCCTTCTTCTTGCCAGCCGTCTGACCGCCGTCTTTCGTTGTCAAAACAGGCAGAAGCTTGTTTTGCACCGTTTCTTTGGTCACTTTGCAAGTAGATACGTCTGTTCTCGAAGGGACCTCGAACATCACGTCCAGCATGATGCTTTCGATAATCGCTCTAAGACCGCGTGCCCCTGTATTCCGTTTGATCGCTTCCTTCGCGATGGCTTCGAGCGCTTCAGCGTCGAATTCAAGCGACACATTGTCCATGTCAAGAAGCTTCTGGTATTGCTTAACCAGAGCGTTCTTCGGCTCGGATAGAATACGAACAAGGGCTGCTTCATCCAGCGGCTCTAACGTGGAGATCACCGGCAAACGACCTACGAACTCTGGGATTAATCCGAATTTCAGCAAATCTTCCGGAAGCACCATGGACAGGTACTCGCCTGGTTTCAGATCTACTTTGCTGCCGTCTGTGCTGAAACCGATGACTTTTTTACCGATTCTGCGTTTGATAATTTGCTCCAGGCCATCGAAAGCACCTCCGCAAATGAACAGAATGTTCGTTGTATCGATTTGGATGAATTCCTGATGCGGGTGCTTGCGGCCGCCTTGCGGTGGAACGGAAGCTACCGTGCCCTCAAGAATTTTGAGTAATGCTTGTTGAACGCCTTCCCCAGAAACGTCGCGTGTAATCGACGGGTTCTCGGATTTGCGGGCAACTTTATCGATTTCGTCAATGTAGATAATGCCGCGTTCAGCTTTCTCTACATCGTAATCAGCAGCTTGAATCAGCTTGAGCAGAATGTTCTCTACGTCTTCGCCTACATAACCGGCTTCTGTTAAAGAAGTCGCATCAGCAATCGCGAATGGAACGTTAAGAATTTTGGCAAGCGTTTGTGCAAGCAACGTTTTACCGCTACCTGTAGGTCCAAGAAGAACGATGTTACTCTTTTGAAGCTCCACATCTTCAAGCTTGTTTTGCGAGTTAATACGTTTGTAGTGGTTATAAACCGCTACAGCGAGCGATTTCTTCGCTTGGTCCTGTCCAATAACATACTGATCCAAAATGTTGCGAATTTCTTGCGGTTTCGGAACATCTTTCAGATCCAGCTCTTCTTCATGGCCCAGTTCTTCTTCTACAATCTCTGTACAAAGCTCTATACATTCATCACAAATGTAAACTCCCGGACCGGCAACAAGCTTGCGCACTTGGTCTTGGGATTTCCCGCAAAAGGAACATTTGAGTTGGCCTTTTTCATCGTTAAATTTAAACATGGGATCACTCCTTTATTTCAAGTCGTTTCGAGTGATAACCTCGTCGATTAAACCGTATGCCTTCGCTTCTTCAGCGCTCATAAAGTTATCGCGATCGGTGTCTCTTTCGATCTTTTCAAGCGGCTGTCCCGTACGGTCCACATAAATCTGGTTGAGCTTTTGCTTCGTTTTGATAATCCAATCCGCGTGGATTTTGATATCGGTCGCCTGACCTCTAACACCACCGAGTGGCTGGTGAATCATCACTTCTGCATTAGGCAGCGCAAATCGCTTGCCTTTGGCACCGGCTGTTAACAGCAAGGAGCCCATACTTGCAGCCATACCTACACAAATCGTAGATACATCCGGCTTAATGAACTGCATGGTATCAAAGATCCCCATTCCTGCCGTTACAGACCCGCCAGGGGAATTGATATATAAGTGGATATCCTTCTCAGGATCCTGAGCGGATAAAAAGAGCAGCTGGGCAATGACCAAATTAGCCACATCGTCATCGATCGCGCTCCCGATGAAGATAATGCGGTCCTTGAGCAGGCGCGAGTAGATATCGTAAGAACGTTCCCCGCGAGCCTCTTGTTCAACAACCATAGGAATAAGACTCATTGTACCAACTCCTTTAACGGCAATTCGCCATGTTCACCCCATATGGGTTCTTTAATGATACGGGAATCTTAGGCAAGTTCCCGTTACCATCTTAAGTACAGTTTAACACGTTTGAGCAGCAAAGTCATTTTTTCAGGGCGAGGCTATGTAAGCGTTTTTTTCTTATGTGTTTGGGGCAGTCAGGGACAAATTAGGGTAAAAGAAAGGCACGCCAGCGTTACGAACGTGCCCTTACTTACCTTATTTACACTGCTGCGGAAACATTCTTGCTATTTTCGAGCAGGAAGTCTACGGTTTTTCTTACAACCAGGTCGTTAGTCAAACCTTCCAGACTGCCGTTGGAAGCAAACAGCTCACGAAGTTCTGCTGCGGATTTCTGGAATGATTGCGAGTATTTCTCAAGCTCAGCATCCACTTCTTCGTCGGAAACAGTGATCTTCTCTGCTGCTGCGATTGCTTCAAGAACAAGGTTGTTGCGAACACGCTTCTCGGCGTCTTCTCTCATTTGGTCTTTCAACACGCTTTCGTTTTGGCCGGAGAATTGGAAGTAAATCTCAAGCGTCATACCTTGGGAACGAAGACGTCTTTCGAATTCTTTCACCATGACGTCAAGCTCAGCTTCTACCATTGCAGCCGGGATTTCAACGTCTGCGTTTGTTGCAGCTTTTTCAACAACTGCTGTTTCTCTAGCCGCTTCCCCGTCTTTCTCTTTACGCTCTTGCAGACGCTTTTTCATGTCGTCTTTGTACTCTTCAAGCGTATCGAACTCGCTGACGTCTTTAGCAAACTCATCATCCAGCTCAGGCAGGTTTTTGCGTTTGATGTCATGAATTTTCACTTTAAACACAGCCGCTTTACCTTTGAGGTCTTCGGAGTGATAGTTTTCCGGGAATGTCACTTCAACGTCTTTCTCTTCGCCTTTCGCAAGACCGACGAGTTGCTCTTCGAATCCTGGAATGAAGCTGTTGGAACCAAGCTCAAGGGAGTACTTCTCCGCTTTACCGCCTTGGAACGCCTCACCGTCTACGAAGCCTTCGAAATCAAGAACGACTACGTCGCCGTTAGCCGCTTGTCCTTCTTCAAGAACAACAAGCTCAGCATGGCGCTGTTGCAGACGTTTCAATTCTTCGTTCACTTCTTCTTCCGTTACATTAGCGTCTACAGCTTCAACTTCGATGCCTTTGTAGTCGCCAAGCGTTACTTCAGGTTTAACCGTTACTTTGGCTTTGAATTTCAGAACTTGTCCTTTGCCGAATTGTTCAACGTCTACTTCCGGGCGATCAACAGGCTCGATTTTAACCTCTTCAATCGCTTGAACGTAAACTTCCGGCAAAATGATATCCAAAGCATCTTGATACAAGCTTTCTACACCAAATTTAGCTTCAAAGATCGAACGAGGCACTTTACCTTTACGGAAACCAGGTACGTTCACTTTCGCGGATACTTTTTTGAATGCTTTATCGAGTGCATCTGCGACGCGCTCCGCGCCAACTTCCACTTCAAGAACGCCTACGTTCTTCTCTATTTTTTCCCAACTTGCTTTCATTTTATGCCTTCCCCTCCAAAAATGTACCATGACATATTTTCACGTTCTGGCAAGTGGAGTGCTAATGCTAATCCCCCTACCTACCATTATAACCATTCTATTATAACATATAACATTTTCATTTCAAGGCAGACGATTCGTTCGTTTACCACATTTGGAAAGTTTAACTTCGTTAAAGCACTAAAATTGCTTAATAAACTTTCCTATTGGTGATAAAAACTTCCGCTTAACGCGGTCGCTCATCTTCGAACGTACATCGATATAAGCTTTTCTCACAAAGGATCAGGATGATATTGATTGATGAACGTTTGCAGCGTCAGATGAGCCCGTTTCCACTGGAGTTTCATCGAATCGACAATCCCATAATTTTCAAATAGTTCTTCGCGACTTATCGTCCCGAACAATCTTTCCTGAAGTGCCGCATGCAAAGCGGAGGCCCACACATCGACAGCCCCTTCTTCCGGTTTCAACAAATCGGTATAGACAGAGGTGCCGTAAGCGTAAGCAAGAAACTCCTGCCACGATTGATTGGCGAAAAAGACAAAATTCGGCTGGTTCATTTCACTAATTTCCCCGACTCTGCGGATCATATCACGGATTTGAGCTGGAAAATCCTCCGGACAAAGCGGCGTCTCTTCGATCTCTACTATGACTTTGCTCCCGTTCTTAGGCAATTCCAAGATGCCGCGCTCTCCCATCTGTCTAAGCGCCTGCAGCGCCTTAAACTGAATGTGCGGATGCCGCGCCTTTTCGGAAACCCATTGCTTCACTGCCCGACTTGCTTCCGGAAGTTCAACATAAGCCAATTGTTCAAGCGCAGTGATCTGCTTTTCCAAACTGCCGTCACGGAGCATGCCGAGGAGCTTATCAATATAAGCCGCATCCTCCGTCGATTTCTCCTGTATGTACTGCCGCAGCAAATCCTCTTCTTCTTCCTCCTGTTCCTCCTCCGTTACCGGAATGGAAGGAAATACGGTTTCCGGATGCATTGTCTGAAGCCAGTTATACAACGCTTTCCATTGGTCCGATTTATGTTGACCGACATTCGGAAATTGCAATAGAAAGGTCAGCAGCTGCAAAGCGTCGCTGTACTGCTCTCGCTGTAGAAAGCGGGTTAGTTCCTCTTCGTAAAATTGCTCCGTCTTCGGGAAAAGGATTAAATTGTTGATGTATGGTTCTGTAATGGGGATCACCTCAAAAAACTTCGTCTCGCTGGAGACAGTTTACTTGATTGTCCTATCGATTGCAAAAGAAAATAAAAATGGGGTTGACTTCATCGAAATCGATGTGTTAATATAACTCTTGCTTCGCTAAAAACGAACTCGATTCGAAAGCGAAAAGCTTTAAGTCCCAGTAGCTCAGCAGGATAGAGCATACGCCTTCTAAGCGTACGGTCGGGGGTTCGAATCCCTCCTGGGACGTTATTACAAAGAAGAGGCCGCGATAGCTCGCGGTCTCTTTTTTTCTCAACATCTGATACCATTCTTATGATATAATCATGTTCAATTACATATTTTCGAATAAATGAGGTGCCCTTGTAAGCAGCAAGGGGTAACAGGGAATCGGGTGCAAATCCCGAGCGGTCCCGCCACTGTATTCGGGGAGATTCTTTCATTAATGTCACTTGATGTAGACCCATCAGGGAAGGCGAAAGAACACGACGATCCGAGAGCCAGGAGACCTACCTCCATTTATGCACCCACAAGCCTTCGCGGAAAGGAGCGGTGTACGTCAAGAGATTCGATAAATTTTTTTTATCGTCTATTCGCACGTACCCACGACCCTCCATCAGGATGGGTCTTATTTGTTTTTAACATCATTTTAGGAGGTAAAGGAACAATGAAACAACGAAAGACTAAGTTGACTAGTCTTATGCTTCTCGTATTAGGATTCACGTTGTATCTATTTATCAATGAACCGCAGTCCGCTTACGCCATGCACATTATGGAGGGCTTTCTTCCCATTGGTTGGGCTGTATTCTGGTGGATTGTTTTCCTGCCTTTCTTCCTTCTAGGCCTTCGATCACTCATCAAAATAACGAAAGAAACGCCTGAACTTAAAATTATGCTCGGCCTCGCCGGAGCCTTCACCTTCGTCCTGTCGGCGCTGAAAATTCCATCCGTAACCGGAAGCAGTTCGCATCCGACTGGGACAGGCTTAGGTGCAGTCATGTTCGGTCCGCTCCCTATGAGCGTATTAGGATCGATTGTCTTGCTGTTTCAAGCTATTCTGCTTGCGCACGGCGGATTGACGACACTGGGTGCCAATGCTTTCTCCATGGCGGTTTCAGGTCCTATAGTCGGTTACTTCATCTATAAATCTATGATGAAAACGACCGGTAAACAGAAGTGGTCGATCTTTACAGCTGCCGCCATCGCCGATCTGTCCACCTATGTGGTAACTTCCGTGCAACTATCTCTCGCCTTCCCGGCTGGGTATGGCGGTATTGCCGCGTCTTTCCTGAAGTTTGGCAGTATTTTTGCCATGACTCAAATCCCGCTCGCGATTAGCGAAGGCATTCTTACCGTATTGATTTGGAACTGGATTGGGGCTTACAGCCCAAAAGAACTTTCTATCCTTCAGCGTAAAATGAAAGGAGCTCAAGAATAATGAGGAGTCGTACGCTAAATATTTTCTTGTTCATTATAGTTGTTTTATTGGCTGTGCTGCCTTTGGCATTTGTTAATGGAGAATTCGGTGGTGCCGACAATGCTGCCGAACAGTTGATTCAAACGCTTCACCCTAGTTACGAGCCTTGGTTTTCTTCGTTGTTTGAGCTGCCTGCGGAAACGGAAAGTATGTTGTTTGCCCTGCAAGCGGCGATCGGAGCCGGGTTCATCGGTTTTGCCATCGGGTATTTCAAAGGAAAAGCATCGAGATCCAAATCCGAATGATAAAACTCGTCGATTCTCTTTCTTATAGTAATTCATTACGCGCTTACTCCCCGATGTGGAAAAGCGGATTTGCCGCCGCATTACTACTATTGTCCTATCTTGCCCATCCTGTCGTACAGTTGATTCTGACGGCGTGGATGATCGTATGGACCATCGGTTACGCCCGTATTCCTTTCAAGTACTATTTCCTAGTTACCGGGACAGCATGCCTATTTTTTGCAGCCAGCGTTCCTGCTATTGTTATAGAAATTCGACCTTTGCATGAAACTGTCGGGTCTGCTTCTGAGCTGGTTTCCTTTTCATTTTTGAAATGGACTGCATTCATTACGATGCCGGGCCTTATGCTCGCCGCTAAATTGTTCATCCGCATACTGGCAAGTCTCTCATGCATGACTTTTCTTATGTTTAGCACGTCATTTTCAGAATTGTTGCAAGTGATGAGAAAACTTCGAGTCCCTGCCCTGGTGCCCGAAATCATGCTGATTATGTATCGGTTTTTGTTTATCCTTTTTGAAATTGTTCATGACATGTTCGTTGCGCAGCAGGCTAGAGGCGGACAACGCGGAATGAAGAACAGACTGAAGGATACGGCACTTCTTATTGTCAGAATGTTTATCAAAACGATGCAGCGGTACAAGAGCCTCTCCAATGGTTTCCTGTCAAGAGGTTTTGCGGATGACATTTTGATGGCGCCTTATGAAGCAAGGACCATCCCTAATAGGTACAAGCTGGAAATCTGCATCGGAGTGGGATTATTGTTACTGCTGGAAATTTGGCTTCGCTGGAGGAATATGCGATGACATCGATTCTTGAAACGGTTGAAGTTTTCTTTCGCTATCCAGGTACATCTATAGAAGCTTTGCGATCTTTGACCCTTCACATACCGGAAAAGAAAAAAACGGCAATCTGCGGCCATAATGGCTCCGGCAAATCAACCTTGTTTCTTCATGCCATCGGGATCCATGCTCCTACATCCGGAAACGTACTTTGGAAAAATACGCCTTTGTCTTACAAACGCAAAGAACTTACACAGTTGCGGCAACAAATAGGGCTCGTTTTTCAAGACCCTGAGCAGCAGCTTATCTTGAATACGCCCTATGAGGACGTTTCTTATGGCCTTCGTAACGCCGGGATCCCAGAGCCCGAAATTAAACTGCGAACCGTAAAGATGCTGCAATCCATGCGGCTTGAGCATTTGGCTCATACACCTATCCATCACTTAAGTCTCGGTCAAAAGAAACGTGTGGCGCTCGCGGGGGTTCTCGTGCTTGAACCCGAGCTGCTGCTGCTTGATGAACCGACAGCCTACCTGGATCGAATCTCCGAGCAACAGCTCTTGGAGGAGCTTGAGCGCATTCACAGCCGGGGGATGACGCTGGCCATGGCCACTCATGATATGAATCTTGCCTATGCATGGGCTGATTGGATGCTGATCATGAACGAAGGACAATGTGTCATGGAAGGAACGCCGGATGAAATATTCAGTCGTACGGATGCGATTACTGCCCTTGGATTAGATACGCCAATGCTGCTTGACATTTGGAACGCATTGCCGGAATCCGTTCGCGGAGACTTACGTCCTCCTAAGAATATCGAGGCTTTTAAGCAGCTATTCGGTTCTATCTTCTAGAAGACAAGTAGAGGCTGTCCCTTAAGGTTAGTAACAACCTGAGAGATAGCCTCTTTTCCAAATCGCATGAGTTGTGTGAGCTCAAGCGGAACGTGAGTTCTTAATTGAGCAATTACACGGATGGCCGATTGGGCTGATGATGACCCGGCTCTGTTGAATACAGATTTTGTTGTATTCGAGAAGATTGTTTGGAATTATCGATTGTGCTTTGTGTAATGGAGTCCAGGTTTCTACCTTTTTTCTTACTCATAACGGACATATCCTCCTTAAAAAATAGTAAATTGGTTACTAAATTAGTATGGATTATTGACCGGTATCGTATGCTGGAAATGTGAGGATTCCCAAATAAAAAGCCTGCAAGGAATGTTCCCTGCAGGCCAATGTGGTGCCATTAGACATTAGTGCTTATGGTTGGGCAATTTATCGCCCGGACGTTTATGCCCATGTGTCCTTAAATTCTTCTCGGCTTTTCTCTGCTTGTCGTGCAGTTTGCTGATGAAATGACTATCCATGAGCATTCGCCTCCTGAAGAAATAATGGCACTGCCTCTTTAGAATGTCACACCAGCTCTAAATTTAAACGCATGGCCAGATTAAGAATAGCGCCTCTAGCTTCCGCATTCGTTTTGACCAACTCGTAAAGTTCTTCAAATTCGGCACGTTTCTCCATAAATACAGGCTCGGTCTTAATCGCGGTTTGGGTCCAGTTGATCAGTACGTTCTCCGCTTGAGTCAGTTCATTATATGCGCGATGTAAGCCTACTTTCTCGATGATTTCTTCCATTTCTTCTTGTCCGACTTCCTTGCCTTGTTCTTTCAAGGCTTCAATTCGTTTATCTGCTTGATTGCTAATTTGCAAAAAATGTTCTCTAGCTGCCAAGTAATCGATTTGAGCTTTGGAGTGTTTTTTTTTCATCGTCATCACCTTCGTCATGGAATAAAGTAAGAGTTGGATTCATTGTAACAGTCCTGCCTTCAAAATACAAAGTCAGCCTGAAATGTAGGCTCGGGCGCTGGAGCTGGACAGACATTTTATGCCCCTGGAACGCATACCCTTTATCATCATGCTCTCTTAAGGAAAGGGATGAACGTCTATGTGCGGAATAACGGGATGGATAGATTGGCGGAAAGACTTGACCGGGTACCCGTCCATTCTAGAGAATATGACGGAAACCTTAAATCTGCGCGGCCCGGATGCTTCCGGCACTTGGATATCGCAGCATTGTGCGCTAGGCCATCGACGTCTCAGCGTGATGGACCCGGAGAACGGCGCCCAGCCGATGATCCGGAAACAGGGTGATTATACGTATACAATCGTATATAATGGTGAGCTTTATAACGCCCCTGAGCTGAAAAGAGAGCTCGAAGTGCGCGGGCACCACTTCCGCACCACGTGTGATACGGAGGTGCTGCTTGTCGCGTTCATTGAATGGGGTCGGGCTTGCGTGGATCGACTTAATGGGATATTCGCTTTTGCGGCTTGGAACGATCAGGAACAATCCCTCTATTTGGTCAGAGATCGGCTCGGCGTAAAGCCGCTTTTTTATTCTCATCAGAATGGTGTGCTTCTATTCGGTTCCGAACCGAAAGCGATTCTTGCCCATCCTGATTTCAAAGTCGAGGTTGGCGCGGAAGGCTTGGCGGAAATTTTCGCGGTAGGACCTGCCCGAACGCCGGGACACGGTATTTATCGCAACATGTCTGAGCTCAAGCCTGGACAGTGTGCTGTTTTTGACCGCAATGGCTTGTCTATCCGCACCTACTGGAAACTGGAAAGCAAGCAGCATCCGGATGACGTCGATACTACCGCGAAGCACGTTCAGGAACTGCTCCAGGATACAGCAGAGCGCCAGCTCGTCTCCGATGTGCCCATCTGTACCTTGTTGTCAGGAGGTCTCGATTCCAGTGCGCTGACGACGCTCGCAGCAAACCATTACAAGCAAAGCGGCAATGGCCAGTTTCATACATTCTCTGTCGATTATGTTGATAACGATAAGCACTTCAAAGCGAACGCTTTTCAGCCTAATGCGGATGCACCGTGGATCAAACGAATGACCGAGCACTTAGGCACCGCGCATCACTACATTGAGTTCGATACCCCAGAACTTGTCGAATCGCTTAAAACGGCGGTCTTTGCCCGCGACACACCGGGGATGGCTGATATTGATGGATCCCTGTATTTGTTCTGCCGTGAAATTAAAAAAGAAGCAACTGTCGCCATTTCCGGTGAAGCGGCCGATGAAATTTTTGGCGGTTACCCGTGGTTTCACCGCGATGATGCGCTGGAAGCCAATACATTCCCGTGGTCGCTCAAACTGAACAACCGGGTTGATCTGCTGGCGCCTGATCTCGTCGACTGGATTAAACCGTTCGAATACGTCAGCAATCGATATCAACAAGCATTAGCCGAGGTGCCGCGGCTAGCCGGAGAAACGCAACAGCAAAACCGGATGCGAGAAATGTCGTATTTGAACATCACCCGCTTCATGCCGACGTTGCTCGATCGCAAAGATCGCATGAGTATGGCTGTTGGCCTGGAAGTACGCGTTCCCTTCTGCGATCATCGGCTTGTCGAATATGTATGGAATATTCCCTGGGAAATCAAAACTTCCGGAGATCGGGAAAAAGGCATCTTGCGCAAAGCGCTCAAAGGTGTCCTCCCGGACGATGTGCTGACTCGCAAAAAAAGTCCCTATCCAAAAACGCATAATCCGAATTATTTAACAGCGGTGAGAAAATGGGTGTTAGAAATTCTTGATGACTCCAGTTCGCCGCTGCTCCCCTTCATTGATGTGAAAAAAATTCGCGAACTTGCCAGTTCTGAAGATGCCGATGTGAACATACCTTGGTTCGGTCAGCTTATGTCAGGACCGCAGCTGTTCGCTTACCTGGCTCAAGTGGATACTTGGCTGCGCACTTACAAAATATCGATTCATTAAGACAGAAGACCTGCTTCCCCCTAAAGAGGAGAGACTTTGATCCACGATCAAAGATCCCTATATTAGGTGGTAAGCAGGTCTTTACTATTAGTCGCCGGTATCGCTGGACAACCTGTCCAAAAATTGACGCAGCGCCTTCGCGCGATGACTCATCTCATTTTTCTCTTCGACCGTCAATTCGGCCATCGTCTTCCCGATCTCAGGGATATAGAACAACGGATCGTAACCGAATCCGCTCTCTCCTCTGGGTTCGCTAATGATGTAGCCTTCGCAGCGTTCTTCCGCTTCGATAATCTCATTGGCGACGGGGTCAATAAGCGCTAGCGCGCAGACGAATGCGGCTTCGCTCAGCAGCTTTGGCTGCTCGCTGCCGGGGGTTTGCTCATGCGCGAATGAAGGCCGTTCGCTCAACTCACGCAGCAGCTTCGCGTTATTTTCCACATCAGTCGCAGCCTCACCCGCGAAACGAGCGGAATACACACCAGGCACTCCGTCAAGTGCGGCAACGCACAGCCCGGAATCATCCGCCAGCACAGGTACGTGCAGATGCGCGGAAATAACCTGCGCCTTGATGCGCGCATTTTCGGCAAAAGTGGCTCCGCTCTCTACGATCTCCGGCAAATCTGAATAATCAGCCAAACTCCGGACTTTGTAACCTTTGGGTTCAAAAAGCTTCGCAAATTCCTTGACTTTCCCCTCATTACGCGTGGCAATAACGACAAAGTTACTCTGCAGTCGCATGTTCCACACCCCGAATGCGTGCACTAATCGGTCCGAGTACCTTGCGCTGCTCCTCAATCATTGCCTGAATGCCCGTCTCCGCGAGTTCAAGCAGTTCATCCAACTCCTTACGGGAGAACGGTGCATCCTCGCCTGTTCCTTGAATCTCTACGAATTGACCTGATCCCGTCATAACAACGTTCATATCAACCTTTGCCTGTGAATCCTCTTCATAATTCAGATCAAGTCGAGGCGTATCGCCAATAACCCCTACACTAACAGAAGCAAGAAAGTCATTGATTGGAAATTGTTTCAAATTTTTATCCGTAACCAGCTTATTGACCGCAAATGCCATCGCCACGAATGCACCGGTAATGGAAGTCGTGCGTGTGCCCCCGTCCGCTTGAATCACATCGCAATCCAGCGTAATGGACCTTTCGCCCAGAGCTTCCAGATTGACAACAGAGCGCAGCGCGCGTCCGATGAGCCGCTGAATCTCCATTGTACGGCCGCCCAGCTTGCCCTTAGCCGCTTCACGTTGATTCCTAACCTGTGTCGCACGCGGCAGCATCGAATACTCCGCCGTCACCCATCCCTTTCCTTGTCCCTTCATAAAGGGCGGGACACGTTCCTCAACGGTCGCCGTACATATCACTTTGGTATCTCCAACTTCGATGAGCACCGAGCCTTCTGCGTGTTTAATATAGTGAGGGATTATTTTCATAGGTCGCAATTCTTGATTCGTTCTTCCATTGATTCTCATAAATAGTTGTTCTCCTCCTGTACTCGCCCTAGCCTATGTCCCCATTGTAATGCAGTGTAGGGCGTTTGTAAAAAAAATAGGCTATATCTCCAAAGTTTATCTTTAATATTTCCAATTTACGGAAGATTACTAAGAATCCAAAGGTTCTTTACAACTAATGAAAAGACCCCTATCGCAAGCCGTCTTCTAAAGACAGTCCTATCGCGTAGAGGTCCCAAAAGTCTTCATTCTAGAGTTTCACTGGATTGACATGTGCCGGTCTAGACACAGGCTTACTGTAGTTTTGATTGTCTGTCGATGTAATTTTCACGGCGCCGTCTACCTTGATTTGCACTTGTTTGATGCCTGCATTTTCGGTGAGGGAAAGGATCACCGACTGCAGCGCATCGCCGGATGCCTTCTGATCGGTACCAAGCAGCTTGCTGGAGAAATCGACGGTGACAAGACTATCCGTCAGTTTGACACTTTTCACTTCCGTCGTTGCATTCAGCGCACTGGTTAAACCTTTTTTGGCATCAGGCCCTTTGATGAGCTGATCCACAACAGCTTGGGCTACATCATCCGTTCGTTTTACCAGTCTGGTGACAGGTACGTAATATTTGTAATTTTGATCATTTTGATTCAGGAAATAGAGCGTGACCGGTGTCGATTGTCCGAATTCGGCATCTGCCGCTTTTTCGAGATTAATGCCCATCGTACGCGCAAGCGGCGTATCCAGCGGCGTTTTGCCTTTCGGCATTTCTTTCAGCTCCTTGCCATCGACGCGAAGCTGTACCTTCTCAACCGCCGGGAAACTCGTGAGTGTCCAAGTAACGGCTTCAAGAATCTTACGTTCATTAGATGGGTCATAATTCAGAAATTCCTTGGAAAAGTCTACGACAGCCCGTTTATCCGACGTAATATTGATGCCGAGCACCTTCGTATCTTTCGGAAGGATCGCCTCAAACCCTGCAGGCAACAGACTCGTAACCGGCCCGTCATCTACCATGTATTCCAGCGTTGTCTTCGCTACGGATTGGGATTTGGGCAGCCCAAGGCTGACAGGTGCAACAAAACCTTTTGAATCTCTCACATACACGGTCATTTGCGATGAGTTGTCAGCAGCCATATCGATGGTGATTGCAGCTGAAGTAGTTTGCGCATCCGCTTCCGACCCTGTTTTCGGAGGAGCATCGATGTCTTCTTTCTTCCCGGAGCCCAAAACCGAGCATCCTGTAGTCAGCAAAGCAATCACCCCCGCGATAGCGGCTGAACGAATCCAATGTTGATGTTTCATATGCTTGTTTCCTCCTTAGAGTTTTCGATAAAAAACCGGCTTCGTAAGCACTGACTTTAAGGTCTAGCCTGTACTAAGCTTTTTCGTATTACTATGTATACGATGCTTTGTCCGATTTATAACTACTTTTTGTCCAAAAAGGTGGTCAAGTTTACTCAGCTAAGCCTCCAGGATATATTTCATGGTCCGTCCAAGAGAGTAGTTCGTTAGCGCTCATTCCTGGCTAATCAAAAACCAACTGCATTTCATGCAGTTAATTTCGGACAAATAGTCTCATATGGCCATTTACCTGCATTTTGTGCCTGTAATTGGGCTAAAAACTTGAAAAACCCTCATGTAGGGCTGAATTTGAGGCATTATTGGCAGTTATTTCTTCTCTGTAGGTCATTGACGGGAAAAAACAGGCATTTTTTGCTGGAGGTGCTGCTTTTTTGCGTATAAAAAATACTCCAAAGTCAAAAGGCACAATGACCTTAGACTTTGGAGCATTTTTCTCATTGTTTGTTTCTATTTTATTCTTCCTCTAAACTAGGAAGTTCAGGGAAATCAGGGAATGGGAATCTTTTCCTCTTTCCCTCAGTTCCCTGTTTCTATCATCTCGTAATATTTAAAGTTATCAATTTGCTTGTTTCACCGTCCGCAAAGGTAAACGTACCGGAAGATGCGCCGTAATCCTGACCACTGGCTGCAGTCCCGGCAACTGTCGCATAAATAGTTCCATTAGACTGTTTGTATGAGTCTGCTATGATCCCTTTGGAGCGCAAATGTCCCATAAACATGAGAAAAGCACCCCCTCCGTCAAGCGGTAGGAGATGCTTCTTTTAATCCAACGGTTTATTAAACGCCGGAATATTGTTGTGCGCCAATCGGCCGCAGGCTGCGGCGACAAGCCCGCATACGAGGTCATCCACGAAAGTATTGCATTTACCTCCTGTATGATCGTTGTCCAGCTCATGGATAATGCCCATCTTGGCTTTGTCCAAATAGCCGAAATTCGTAAGCGCAATCGTACCGTACATTAGAGGGATCGCTGTAGCAATCGACTCATCAACCCCGAACAATCCTTCATCACTGCCTACAATGTGATTATACTGCTTGCTGAACTCGTTATTTTCCACGCCTGCGTCGATTTTGATGGCAAGCTGTACAGCGTGAAACGTCTGCTGTTTGCGAAGAACCGCCAGCACATGATGCTCGCATATTTTGCGATCAAGATCCGGGCTGTAGGGCCGCTGGAGCAAATCCACAATATCGACGAGATCGTCGAGCGTCACGCCGCGTGAAGCCAGCAAAGCTAAATTGCGCTGTGTATAGTCTTCTTTCACTTTCTCTGAAATCACCACACTCGCCGTCGAAGCGACCAGGGCGCAGATCCCTTTGGAAAGGAACGATTTGGGTCGTTTATTTGGAAAAAAGAAGCGGAACTTACAATCGACAAAACCGAACAAGGAGCTCGCTCCGCTTCCGTACATGCCACAGATGGACATCGCGATGGTGCGATGCAGGTTGTAACCCGGATCCTTCATGCTGGCGAGCAGCTCCGAATCATGCTTCACCTTCTTGTCCAGCTCCAGCAGCGTCGTCATGACGTTGAAGGTTTCCGTTTTGCTGAGCACGCCAAGCAAGGTTTCGGCGATGAGTTCATGGGGGATTTTTTTGATCCCCTTCACTTCAACCAGGAGACGAGCTACCGCAGTTTCAATATCAGCTTGAGGAAAATGGTGAAAAACTTCGTCTCTCATCTCTTTTAATACGAGAGACTTTTCTTTCAGAAACGTTCTCATGACTGAATTCCTCCGTTCGTAAGCCATAGATGACTGAGAAAAAGAGACACAAAACTAAACAGCGATATAACGAATGCGATCGGCACCCGGCTCCAGCTGCCGGATACGGCCTTCCGCTTCCAGCAGCACCAGATGCGCGATTGTCTCCGACAGCGCGAAGCGCAGCTGATGAATGGTGAGCCGGTCGCCAAACGCGGCCCGGCACACCTCATATGCGCTAAGCGGCGCGCTGAGATGCTGCTCCATGAGCGCGAGCCGCTCATGATGATGGCGCACAAGCTCCGCTGCGCGTGCGCCAAAATCGGACCAAGGCTCCCGGTGCCCCGGGTAAGCCATCTTGACCTGCAGCCTGCCGATCTCCTGCAGGCTGCTCAGGTATGCGCCGAGCGGATTGTCTTCCACCTGCGGGAGGAAGCTGACGTTCGGCGATATTTGCGGTAGAACGTGGTCGCCGCAAAAAATCGCCTCCGCCTCGGCATCGTAGAAGACGAGATGACCCGCGGCATGGCCGGGGGTCTCGATCGCTTCGTACACCCGGTCCCCGAGGCGCACGGGGCCTTCCCGCAGCAGCGTGACCTGCGGCTGCGGGGAAACCAGAGGGACGAAGCTCGCCATATGCTTCGTCATCTCTTCCAGCCCGGCCTCAGGCATGCCGTGCCGGGCAAACAGCGTCAGGAGCAGCGCCGACATCGGCTGCTCCTCGCCCCACAGGAGCTGCACCTGACGCCAGCCGGTCTCCGAGAGGAGAACCGGCGCGCCCGTGCGCTCCTGGAACCAGCCCGCCATCCCGTAGTGATCGGGATGGTGGTGCGTGAGCACGATCTGTTCGACGTGCTCGAAGGAGATAGCCCGCTCCTGCAGCACCTGCTGCCAGAGCGCCTCCGCATCCGGGGTGTGCAGCCCCGGATCGATGACGGTGTACCCGCCGCTGCCGCGTATCAGGTAGGCGTTCACCCACCGCAGCGGGAAAGGCAGCGGAACTTTGACTTGAATAATGTCATTATTATGTACCGTTACAGGATTCATCTCGCTCTAGTTCATCCTTCCCTATGTCCAATAAAGATCATCCGGCTGGATGAGGCGGGTATATATTGTTGTCCGTCATACCCCCCGTACACGTGATCGATGTGTAATCCTGCTTTTAGTAACATGCTCTCAAAAGAAGCACGGTCATAGAGCTTCACCTGCTCCAGGTAGTGGCGGTCAGGTTCGCCTTCTTGAGAAATCACAATTCTTTTTCGAACATGACCTTCTTCAATGCTGCGCGATTCGCGAATGGTAAGCCCATTCTCCGAACGCTCCGATTGTGGAACCAGGTTCTCCTGTACAAAAACAGGATTTAGAAAATCGATGATAAATCGGCCATTTGGTTTTAACAGACGATGAATTTCATGGAAAACCTGCTCATTCTGCGAATCCTCATCGAAATATCCAAATGATGTGAATAGATTGACAACGGCGTCAAAGGTATGATCAAGCGGAACCTTGCGCATATCTCCCTGATGCCATTTCACCTGGCTTTTCACATCCATCTTGACCGCTTCCGCCAGCAGCACCTCCGACAAATCGACCCCTGTCACCTCGTAACCAAACTCGGACAGCGCGATGGAATGCCGTCCCATTCCGCAGCACAAATCCAGCACCTGCGCGCCTTGCGGCAGATTTAACCAATCCATCATCTTCTTCACTTCATGGTAAGCACCTTGTAAATCTCTATGCTTATAAACAATTAAATAATCATTCCCAAAACTTTTTTGATACCAAGCCACACTTTTCACACCTTCTGGATTCATAATGATACTTTCAGGATAGCTTCTCTTTTAATAGACAGAGCCCCTCCTGCACCTCTTCCCTGCTAAAATTACCGGCTTGCAGCTGATCCTCATCTTTTCCCAGGAGCCGTTCATAAAATAATACACCTTGCGCCACTGCTATCGAAACAAGCTCCTTATGATCCTCCATGTAATGAAAGAGCATATCCTCCGCCTTAGCAAAATCACCCTGCAAGTCATAATAATCAAAAAGCCGCAGCTTCATATCCGCAGGGAGCACCCACGGCTGTAACCGCTCCAGGCACTGAGTGATTCGTTGTGCTGCCTCCCGGGCAACATCCGGATCGTCCGTATTAGGCGGCAAAGCAAAAAGCAATAAAAGATCTAATGATTTCAGATAAGAGCGATAAGCTTCATTAGCACCAGCATCATCTTCAGCTTCCTCATGCTGCCGGAGTAAGTCCCCTTGTCCCGTGAACAGGTCGCTGATCACCATCGTTTTAGCCGGATCCAAATGGCCCTGAAAGGTCAGCAGTTCTAAAATATCCTTGCTGGACAGTGCCTGCAACGACTTCACATTCAACCCTAGCAAATGCCGGCTGGCTTCATCTAACAAAGGCTGCGCTTGGCTGAGCGGGATGTGTTCTTTATTGAACAGAATCCGGTGCAGCGTGACCGTCAACTGCTCGAGCTGCCGCATAAAATAATCGCGCTTGAACATAAGAACAGCCTCCCTAGAGCTTTCCGCAAGGAAAGCTGACATTGTAAACATTAGCTGAGTTTTCATGAGAAAACTTTCTTCGTAAGATATGCTTCCCGTGAGAAATGCCTCTTTTCAGCTTACCACGGCTTCAGGCTAAACTCAAAAAACGGGGAACGCCCAATTTTCTGAGTATATCGCACCATTGACAGCAGCCCTTCATAAACTAACTTTGACTGTATCCCTTAACCTTGTATTTCCCAATACCCGAGCAAGGAGGGGTGACACACATCCATGGGCAGCGACCACAAAAACAAATTTCTACTTACGAACCGCGAACGCGAAGTATTCGAACTTTTAGTGCAGGACAAAACAACGAAAGACATTGCGCAGCAGCTCTTTATTAGTGAAAAGACTGTTCGTAATCATATTTCGAATGTCATGCAAAAGCTGAACGTAAAGGGTCGTTCACAAGCGGTTGTAGAACTGATCAAGCTTGGGGAATTAAAGATCTGATTCCGTCAGCATACGGATCCATGTAAGCCTTCGGACCTCCTCTTATGAGGGGCGTTACGGGGGCTTTTTATGTTTCGAATAGGAAATACAGGTTGTAGAAATGGACAAGCCTATGCAGGGCTTCCTTTCTAAATATATGCAGCTATTTTGTTCTTGTAACTGGCGACACAATGAGCATTATGCTATCTTGGAAGAAAATGTTTGTAAAGGAGTGTTTGAGATGACGGGAAACACGCTGGATGCATACGATTTTCATCCGATTCTG
This sequence comes from Paenibacillus sedimenti, assembly GCF_014534655.1. Taxonomy (GTDB): domain Bacteria; phylum Bacillota; class Bacilli; order Paenibacillales; family NBRC-103111; genus Paenibacillus_E; species Paenibacillus_E sedimenti. Next base: position 102,880 of record NZ_JACVVD010000005.1, on the reverse strand, counting down.
AAGGTATGGTTCGCCTCCCGTTTCGGGGATCCGACCGATGTACAAAAGCAGGCTTGGAGGCAAATTGCATCCGGCGCGCATACGCTCATTTCATCTCCCACCGGCTCCGGCAAAACGTTGGCCGCCCTCATGCCATGCTTGGATGGCGTGGCCAAAAGCAAGCAAATGACGGAGGCTTATTCACCAGGCGTCCGGGTACTTGTTGTGACGCCGCTGAAGGCGCTGAACAACGATATTCACGATCATCTGCTGCGCTTCATGGAGGAGATTGAGGAGGTCGCGGCGGCATCCGGCGCAGAAATTGCGTCTTGGCCGGGCATCTCGGTCGGCGTGCGCACCGGCGATACGACGCAGAGCACGCGGGCGTCGATGCTGCGGCGGCCGCCGGATGTGCTCGTAACGACGCCGGAGTCGCTGTATTTGCTTCTCACCTCGCCGCGCGCGAGGGAAATGCTGAAGAGCGTGGAGCAAATCATCGTCGATGAGATCCACGATCTGGCAGCGGACAAGCGCGGCATGCACTTATCGCTCACGCTGGAACGGCTGGCCGCGTGGTGCGGCCGATCCGTGCAGCGGATCGGCGTCTCGGCGACGCAAAAACCGATAGAGCGCGTCGCTCGTTATCTCGGCGGCTGGGAGTCGGACGAGCCGCGGGAGGTGGCGATTGTCGAAAGCAAAGCCGACAAGCGCTACGAGCTGCAGGTGACGATGCCGGAACCTGCCAAGCCCGGGGCTGACAAGGAGGCGTTATGGACGCCCCTTGTAGAGAAGCTGCTGCAGCTGATGGACGGCTGCAGCACGGCTCTTGTGTTCGCAAATAGCCGCAGGCTTTGCGAGCGACTGACCTTGCGGCTCAACGACCACGTCGGGTATGAGATCGCAAGGAGCCATCACGGCAGCGTCGCCCGCGAGAAGCGTCTCGAGGTCGAGCGCATGCTCAAAGCCGGCGAGCTTCGCTGCCTGGTGGCCACGTCGTCGCTGGAGCTCGGCATCGACGTGGGCCATGTCGATCTGGTCATCCAGATCGACTCGCCGTTCACGGCAGCCGCGGGCATCCAGCGCATCGGCCGTGCCGGCCACGCCGTCGGCAGCGCCAGCCGCGGCGTCATGCTGGCGCGCAGCCGCAGCCTCCTGCCGGAGCTGGCGGTGCTCAGCCGGCGCATTGCGGCGCGCGACATCGAGGCGATCCGCATTCCGCGGGGGAGCCTCGATGTACTGGCGCAACAGGTGGTCGCCATGGCCGCGATGGGCGACGAGCTGGACATTGCGCGCCTCGAGCGCCTGCTCTTGCAAAGCGACAGCTTCCGCGGACTTCCACGTGAGCAATGGCTCGCTATGTTAGAGGTGCTCGCCGGCCTTTACCCCTTCGTGCGTCCGCTCATCGAATGGGATCGCGATACCGACCGCCTGTATCCACTGGCTGCCACCCAGATGGCCGCGCTCGTCGGCGCGGGCACGATTCCGCAGAGCTCGGCATACCCCGTGCACCATAGCGAGACCGGCCTGCATCTTGGAGAGCTCGATGAGGAATATATTCACGAGTCGACGGTCGGCGACGTGTTCCAGCTTGGCACGGCCTCTTGGCGAATCGTCCGTATCCGGCCGGAGCGAATCTATGTCCGCGAAGCCGACAATCGCTTTAGCGAAATCCCCTTCTGGCGCGGGGAATCCGGCGGCAAAACGTTCGAGCTTGGCGCCCAAACCGGAGCTATATGGCGGGAGCTTCGAGACCGGCTGCAAGTGCAGCCAATAGATGAATCTTCCTCCGGTGAAAATCGATCTGTCGTCGACCTGCGCGTCCAGGAGTGGTTAGTGAATACGTACCATTTGGATACGGAAGCCGGCAGCAGCCTGATCGGTCTGATCCGTAATCAGATCGCCGTAAATACGGTGCCTACGGATCGTACCATCGTTATCGAAACGTTCGCAGACGAAAACAATCAAACGCACTATGTCCTTCACAGTCTCTTCGGGCGGAAACTCAACCGAACTTGGTTGATGGCCATCGACAGAAACTTGAGGCAGAACGGGTTTTCAGCCATATATAGCAATGCGAAAGATAACGGGATTGAGCTTATTTTCCCAAGCTATAATGAAGCGATTTTGCAAAACATCATGACGATTTCGTCGAAGCAGGCGGAGGAAAGCGTAATCGAAAGCGTAGCTGAATCCGGTATGTTCGCCGCAGCTTTTCAGCGTTTGGCGGAAACGTCGCTGCTTTTATCCCGAAGTTTCACAAGAATGCCTGCTTGGAAAAAACGGCTACGAGGGCAAGAGCTTATGAAGGAAGCTCTACCATTCAAAGAGCGCTTCCCGCTGTTTCAAGAAGCCATGCGTGAATGTCTGGAAGATCAGGTCGATATTCAGCATCTCGGGGATATCCTGGAAGCTATCCGCAATGAGGACATCCGGTTTGCGGTGCACCGCAATCACTTTCCTTCTCCTTTAGCCGCTCAATTCCAGTCCGACTACGTGCATCAAAGGATCTATGAGTCCGATGCGCTTACTAAAGACCTGCAGGTCGAGCTGCTTGGATTTAGCCGGCAAATGGCTGCCGAAATATTCGGCGCTGAGGCGATTCGCAGCGCGGTTAGCCCTCAAGTCATCGCTGACGAAGAAACTAAACTAGCGAAAACGGATGATCCGTTAGCCGGTGTTCAAGATGTGCTGCGCTATCTGAAAGAACACGGCGATGCTACTAGAGACGAACTGCGCAAAGTGAGCGGACACGCGGGGAATCACGTAGATAGTTGGTTAAAAGAGCTTATTGAACGAGGCGCAGTCAAAGCCATTGCTTCAATTGACGCAACGCTCTACATCTGCAGTGATGAGCATGAATTCTATACGGCTTTAGCGGATTCTCCGGTGGCGAGATCGTTTGTTTTTCAACGATTTGCCGATGCAAAGCTTTCTTTCACAATAGAAGAGCTTTCAAATCGTTATGTCATTTCGGGCAAAATTATTGCGTCTTGGCTGCAAGAATCTCTTCAAGCAGATTTAGTCACTGTCGCACCCTTTGCCGATCCCGCCGTAGAGGAGCTTTGGACGAGCAGCAAGGTAGCTTCCCGCCTCATACGTCTATCCCTGCAATCGTATCGCCGCAACGGGCAAGGCGTATCGCCTCAAAGCTATTTACAACAGATGCCGCTTCTGCGAAAATTTGCTGATCGTACAGAATCGTCCGGCATGGAAGGACTGCTCGACATCATTAAAGATCTGCAAGGCTTTTTCCTGCCGGTTTCCCTATGGGAAACGGTGCTCTTCCCAACCAGGCTGCCTGCTTACCGTAAGCAGGATCTGGATTTGCTTTGCTCATCGGGAGAGGTCATTTGGATGGGGCGCAAAGAACCGGAGGAGAAGGAAGGCAAAATCGCATTCTTTCTGGCAGGAAGCACGCTTCTCTTCGAGCCCTGTCTTGCGGCAGTTCAAAGCAAGCCGGTCTCGCAGCCTGAGCTGCTTAACCTCCTTCAGAATAAAGGCGCCAGCTTTTTGAGCAAACTTGGCATCGAAACCGGCCGAGCTCCTTCGGCGCTCTTGGAAGAGCTGCTTCAATTAGTTTGGGACGGGCGTGCGGCGAACGACCAATTCGCCCCGATACGTTTGCATGCCCAGGGTGCTCCCAAGAAAACCGACAAGTTTCAATCCGGACTTGGGCGATGGTATTCGCTCGAATCCCTGCAAAGCCCTACTTTTGACAAAGAAGCCGCCGCAGTAGAATGGACGCAACATCTTCTGGAGCGTTTTGGCCTCATAACCAAAGACGTTGTAGCTGCCATGTGCCCCTTTCCATGGGAATCCATTCTGGCCGTGCTTAAACAGCTGGAAACGTGGGGACTTGTCGTACGCGGTTTGTTCATTGCGGATTTACCGGTCCTACAATTTGCAACGAAGGAATTCATCAGCTTGTTGCAGCAACCGTCTCCATTGGTTCTAACGAACAGCACGGCTGGGTATGAGCACAAGGTCAACATCATAAGCGCCATAGATCCTGCTAATCCCTTTGGCCTGCTTGTTCCATGGCCGGAAGTCGCAGGGGTTTCTTTTTCCCGCAAGAGCAGCAATTACCTGGCCTTTAAAGGAACACAATGGCACTTCTGGATCGAAAATAACGGCAAGCGCATCTATCAGATCAATAAGGGTACTCCGCTTGGAACCATCGATAAAGAACAAATCATTCAAGAACTAAAAAGCATGTTCCGTATGTTTTTGAAGCAAAATCAGCTTCGCAAAATCGTCATCGACACTTGGAACGGCGTCCGCATCGCTGATGCACCTGAACAAGAGTACTTAAGGCTGCTCGGCGCTGAAAAAGACCGCACCAGCTTTGTGCTGTGGCCAAGCCAGTTGAACTGAAGCGGATGCTAAAATAGGCATACACAACGCTGTGCTGATCCTCCGCACACGCTTGATTAACGCACAACTTCGTTATTTCAAGAACATTTGTACGCTAATTGTTGGCGAAAAGGGCCTATTAGGGCTCTAGCGATCAGGTCAGATTTAGCGTCCAGGAAGACGTTATTAACGAATGGGGAGCCTTGTTCCCGTTTTTGTCGCGAAAAAGGAGCGCAGCACTCAGCTGCACTCCTTAAGCACGTTCCACTTTAACCGCACATATTTTGAACTCCGGCATCCGGCTAGTCGGATCCAGCGCATCGTTAGTCAGCTTGTTAACCGATAGCTCCTCTCCCCAATGAAAAGGAACGAACACGGTTCTGGGTTGAATCCCTTCGGTCACTTTCACTTGAAAAACGAGGGAATCGCGCCGGCTCGTAATCCGGATTTTCTGATCGACGCCGAGACCGATTCGCCCGGCCAGCCATGGATGGATTTCAGCGACGGGTACCGGCGCTTTTTTGTTCAAACCTTCGGTTCGACGCGTCTGCGCTCCGCTCAAATAGTGATTGGACAGTCTTCCCGTCGTCAGCACATACGGATAATCTGTATCGATCGGTTCCGCAGGCATTTTAGGCTTGATGCCGAACAGCCTTGCTTTGCCGTCGGCATGGTAAAAAGATTCCTTAAATAGTTGCGGCGTGCCGGGATGCTCGCTCGAAGGGCATGGCCAGAAGATACCCTTCTCGGCCTTGAGCCTGTCATATGTGATGCCGCTATAATCCGCTTTGCCCCCGGCAGTAGCCAGAGCAAGCTCTTTAAACACATCTTCAATTCCCGCATATTGAAAATAGGCTCCGTATCCCAGTCCGTTAGCCAGCTCGCAAATGATTTGATAATCCAGCTTGGCATTACCCGGAAGCTCCAAAGCTTTCCCCCGGTGAAACACCCTTCCCTCTAAGTTGGTCATCGTACCTTCCGCTTCCAGAAACGATGAACCCGGTAGCAAGTAATGCGCAAACTTCGCAGTTTCCGTCTCGAACATATCGACGACGACAAGCAGCTCCAGCTTCTGCAAAGCCCGCTCCACCATGCGGCTGTTCGGGCTGGAAACAATCGGATTCGAACCTAGCACAATGAGCGCCTTGATCTCGCCTTCATCCACCTTCTGCAGCAGCTCATACGCCGATACGCCTTTCCCCGGCAGATCGTCAGGATCGATGCCCCACACGCGGGCAACATGCTCACGCGCAGCCGGATCTTCGATCAGGCGATATCCCGGCAGTTGATCCGCCTTTTGTCCGTGCTCGCGCCCGCCCTGACCGTTAGCCTGACCGGTTACGGCACCATAGCCGCAGCCTCTTCGCCCTATCTTTCCGGTAAGGAGTGCCAAATTAATGTAATTCAGCGTGTTTTCCACGCCGTTCACTTGCTGCTCCAATCCTCGTGCCGTGAGAACAATCCCGGTCTCTGCTTTGGCAAAGCCGCGCGCAATCGTCCGGACTACTCCCTCCAGAATACCGGTAAGCTCTTCGACTCTAGCCGGAGTGAAAGGACGAACCTCCTCCTTCAGTTGATCGAAGCCTACCGTCCGCTCCCGAATAAAGGCGTCCGCAACCAATTTTTCTTCAATCATGACATGCAACAATCCATTAATAAAAACGGAATCAAATCCTGGCTGAAGCCGGACGTGGATGTCGGCGACCTTCGAAGTCATGGTGTTGCGCGGATCGATCGTGACGATCACTGCCCCGTTTTTCTTCGCATCGAGCAGATAAGGCATCATGGTCGGCTGGCATTCCGCAATGTTCGTACCAGCCAAAATGATGAATTTGGCATAAGGAATTTCAGATAACGGCATCGTCATCCCGCGATCCAGACCGAATGCTTGATTGCTGGCCGCTGCCGCCGATGACATGCAGTATCGCCCGTTGTAATCGATATATTTGGAGCGAAGCGCCACGCGTGTAAATTTGCCTAGCAAGTAGCAAACCTCATTCGTTAGCGACCCGCCTCCGTAGACAGCAACAGCATCATTGCCGTGCTTAGCTTGCAGCCTTTTGATTCGGTCAGCAATATCTTTGAACGCATAAGTCCATGTGACTTCATGCCAGCTCCGTAGCTCTCCGAAAGTTCTGTGCAAAGGCTCCGTAATCCGTTCCGGATGAATAACATGATCCATCGCATTCAAGCCTTTTTGGCAAAGCCGACCCGTAGCTACCGGAAAATCCGGACTCGGTTTAATCGTGAGACCCGGGCTCTTATCGCTCGGGATGAGCGTAAGCCCGCACTGCATGCTGCAAAAGCAGCAGTGGGACGAGGTCTGCTCCATAGGCAATGTCGTCAATGCTGCTTTCATCGCATCTCACCCCTAAGTGTTTTCCGTAAGGAAAACTTGCTTCGTAAGCTTTACTAAGCAAAGCCAGATTAGCTGGCCAGTTCTTCAGTTTTTGGAAAACCGATAAATACAAGTCCATCCTGAACTTTCGTGGAATACGTTTGAACGCACCCTGTATCAGGTAACTGAACCAAACCGGAAGGCAAGTGAATCTTCCGATCGTGTAAAGGACAGAAGACATGATCGTCGCAGACGATCCCTTCGGCAAGTACGCCTTCCTTGTGCGGACAGCGGTTTTGGATCGCATGCAGCTTACCGCTGCTTAGTTTAAAGAGAGCTACCTCTACACCTTGATAGCGAATGGTTTTCCCTGTATTTACAGCCAATTCTTCATAGGAAACTGCTTGCACCCATACCATTTGTTCTTCTTTTACGCTCATATTGCTTGCTCCTCCCAATGGATTCGTATCCTCTATTTAAGTTCGACCACTTCATACAGGTCCTGCTGAATTTTTTTGCTGTCGATGGCTGCTTTCCAAGGATCTTTGGTTACCGACAATGCAACATCCATTCTTGCGCAAAGTTCTTTGCGTTTTTCTTCATTTTGAATAACTTCGCGCACGTGCTCGATTCCGAGTCTATGAACCCATTCGCTGGTACGTTCTCCGTATTTGCCTGTTTCACGGTAATATTGCAGGTACGCTTCTGTATATTCAATAATTTCTTGTTCCGTTTTTACCGTTGCCAGGAGGTCGCCGACACGAACCTTCACGCCGCCGTTTCCACCGGCATAAAGCTCCCAACCGCCATCGACGGATACGACGCCAAGATCTTTAATCCCGGACTCTGCACAGTTTCGCGGGCAACCCGATACGGCCATTTTCACTTTCGCTGGCGTATTCAAACGTTCGAAACGCTTCTCCATTTGGATGCCGACACCCATCGCATCGCCTGTTCCGAATCGGCAGAACGTTTCGCCGACGCATGTTTTGACTGTTCGAAGCGCTTTGCCGTAAGCATAACCGGAAGGCATATCGAGCGCTTCCCACATCGCGGTCAGGTCTTCTTTTTTCACACCAAGCAAATCAATACGCTGTCCGCCCGTAAGCTTAACAGTAGGTACGTTGAATTGTTCCGCAACTTCAGCAATGCGCTTCAGCTCCGCAGGATTCGTCACTCCGCCGTACATCCGTGGAACAACAGAGTATGTGCCATCCTTTTGAATGTTGGCGTGCATCCGCTCATTCACAAAACGCGAAGTGCTGTCATCCCGATACGTTTCAGGGCTAACCATGCCGAGGTAGTAGTTCAACGCAGGTCGGCATTTGGAGCAGCCCTCTTCGTTTTTCCAGCCCAGCACATTCATAACTTCACGAACGTGGGTAAGTCCTTTTTCACGAACAGCCGCTACAACTTCATCGCGAGTATGATCCGTACAGCCGCAAATCGATTCTTTGGCCGCATTTTTATCGTAGGAATCTCCTAGCGTGTAGGCGAGTAGGTCACTGACAAGCGGTTTGCACCCTCCGCAGGAACGTGAAGCCGTTGTGCAGTTTTTGACTTCCTCCACACTCGTCAAACCTTGCTCTTTGATCGCGGAGCAGATCGCACCTTTGGTAACCCCGTTACAACCGCAAATGATAGCATCGTCTTTCAAATCTGCAACACCGGATACTGCACCGCCGCCGCCAGAAGAATCTTTCAGAATCGAAGTCTTTTCCATGCCGCTGATGTCGGTTTCTTCGCGAATCATTTGCATCAAGCGGGTTCCGTCTGACGTATCGCCGAACAACACGGCGCCGATGATTTTATTGTCTTTGATGACGACTTTTTTATAGATACCGGAAAACTCATCGTGAACGCGAATGGCTTTGGTTCCTTCGGCATCCACGAATTGTCCGCCGGAGAACACGTCAACACCGGAAACTTTGAGCTTGGTGTAAACGACAGATCCTTCATACGGTCCGGTTTCCACGCCGGCCAGATGTTTGGCAAGCACAGCGCCTTGCTCATAGAGGGGAGCAACGAGACCATATGCGATGCCGCGATGCATGGCGCATTCACCGACTGCGTACACATTTGGCACGCTTGTTTGCAAATAATCGTTCACTATGATGCCTGGATTACATTCCAGCCCGGCATCCTTAGCAAGCTGAACATTCGGGCGAATACCGACAGCCATGACAATAAGGTCAGCTTCGGCTACACTGCCGTCTTTGAATTTCAAGCCTGTTACCCGCTTGTCGCCGACGATTTCGGCGGATTGCTTTTCCAGCAGGAAGTTCATTCCCTGCGCTTCAAGCGCTTCTTGAAGCATTTTGGATGCCGGGCGATCCAATTGGCGCTCCATGATCGTATCCAGGATGTGGACGACATCGACTTTCATGCCCAGGTTGAGAAAACCTCTCGCCGCTTCAAGTCCGAGCAAGCCGCCGCCGATGACGATCGCTTTTTTGTATTTTTTCGCCGAATCGATCATGATCTCGCAATCGCGAATCGTGCGATATGCCATAACGCCTTCTTTATCAGCTCCCGGCAGCGGAATCATGAATGGATTGGAGCCTGTTGCCAAAATTAATTTATCGTATGGAACCGTTACGCCTTTATCACTGGTTACCGTTTGAGCGGTCGTGTCAATTTGGGTGACGGTTTGATTTGTATAAAGAGTAATACCGTTCTTTTCATACCATTCGAAAGGATGAATGACGATGTCATCTACTTTCGAGTCTCCGGCAAGAACATAAGACAGCAAGATCCGATTGTAGTTCGGATGAGGCTCACTGCCGAATATCGTTACTTCATATTTACCTGGCGCCAGTTTCAACAAGTGTTCAACTGCGTTAACCCCAGCCATTCCATTCCCGACCAAAACGAGTTTCTCTTTCTGTAACATTTCAATCATCCTCTCTCATTTTCCATCTCTATATCCCATTTGTTTTGATTCCATATCCGACTATATATCTTCCTCTAAAAAAGGGTCATCGGGAGCGGTGAAAAATCCGCAATACATGCTCCCGAATGACAATAGTTGGGATATGGAGCTAGAGTAGTTCGTCATGAACTACCAAAGACGAGTGGTCGTAAACGTCTTTGCGCATACAGCCTGAAGCGCTGAGCAGCAAGCTGCATGAGCAAAAAAGTTTACCTGATTAAGGACCGCTGATGAAGATATCAGCGGCCCGAACCTATTCAATTATGCATGTACGCTGTCTAGTGGAGCCGATGTTTTCACTTTACCGCCTTCACCAATCCAGGTACGTTTCCATTGACCTTGCACCACAGCGATCAATAAGACACACGCTACTGCAATGCCGCTCAGGATTAGGAAGCCTGGTGTAAAGGAACCTGTGGAGAGCTTCAGGTTGCCAAGAATTTTAGGCAGGAAGAATCCTCCCAATCCGCCGGCAGCGCCAACGATGCCAGTGATAACACCAATTTCTTGCTTGAAGCGTTGAGGTACAAGCTGGAATACTGACCCATTTCCCATACCGAAAGCCATCATGGCAATGAAGAGCAAAATGGTTGTAACTGAAAGCGAAGGAAGTGTAGAAATACCGGCCATCATCAGAGCGACAACGCCATAAAGAACCATCAACATCCGTATGCCGCCTATTTTATCAGCAAGCCATCCGCCTACCGGACGGAAGAAGCTTCCACCAATTACGCAAAGTGTTGTGAAATCAGCCGCCTTAACCGGGGCTAGACCGTATTGTGTATTAAAGAAAATGGTCAAGTACGACGCCATGCCGACGAAACCGCCGAACGTGACGCTGTATAAAATACAGAACAACCAGGAATCTTTTTGCTTTAGAACGGTTCCGTATTCGGCAAGTGTCTTTGGCTTCGGCTTATTCGGACTGTCTTTAGCCAGCAAACTGAAGATGACTAGCGTTAAAACAATCGGAATCATCGCAAGACCAAAAACAATGTGCCAATCACCATAATGCTGGGCTAACCGGTTTGCAAATAAAGTAGCGAAGATTGTACCGCTGTTCCCTGCTCCTGCGATTCCCATCGCCAATCCTTGATACTGCGGCGGGTACCAGCTGCTGGCCAGCGGAAGCGCAGCTGCAAAGCTTGCTCCGGCAATACCGAGCATAAGTGCAACGAAGTACATATCACCCATGGTGTCGGCGAACTGCCATCCCCAGAGCAGAGGGATTAATGTTAACGTCAATCCAATTTGCCCGGTAAGCTTAGGCCCGATTTTGTCCGTTAAATAACCAAGCACTAATCGAAGAATCGATCCCCCCAAAACCGGCAGCGCTACGAGATTCGCTTTCTGGGCTGCATCCAGATTAAAATCTTTGGCTAGGATAACCGCGAGCGGTCCAAGAAGAACCCATACCATGAAGCTCATGTCAAAATACAAGAATGAACTGAATAATGAGCCTTTGTGCCCTACTTGCATGAAACTTTTCCGATCGACCATGTGGTACCCTCTCCTTTTTTTGAGGCGTTAGCGCCTTCTGTGTGTTCCTATCCTTGTGATTTTCTGTCTGTACGCAACAAAAAAGGACCGATACGCATAACCGCATGATTGCGGTATGTTCATCGGCCTCATTGCCACTGCAGTCACTTCACTGTGATCCGCATGTTAGAATAGCTTACATTAAGGTGAACATAAAAAGCCTATCCATATACGCATTTGTAAGGGATAGGCGCCATTGCCTTAGTTGAGAACACAACGTTGTGTTCGTTCATATTGTCATTATAGTATAGCTCCATTTGAAATGTCAATAAACTTCACATATATTTTTTGACCCACTTCATATAGGTGCGTATCGACAAAATTTATAACATTATGATATAGTTATGCCGTAAATGAATTCAAAAACGAAGATAAAACCTTACACGGAATTAACATCGTTTTGAAAGTTGTTTGAAAGTTGAATGATGATGGAGGTATCTTAATGTTACAATCATTTATATTGATCGACGAGTTTGAACGAATTCGCCGGGCTCCCTCCACCTCGTCAACGCCTTATAAACTGGATGCTTCGCCTGCAATTAGGAAGTCTATGCCTGAAGCTGTTCTGAAAGATATGGGATTTCGTGTATATGAAGCTACGCATACCAAAGATATTTCTATAATCCTTCCCAAGGTTGATGCTGTATTATTATCAGTAGAACCAGAACAAGTGGAGCCATGGCGTTCTCGCATGCTTGCCCATCGCAGCCTTCCTATATTTTGGTGGTGTGATGCGCATACGTTCCCCAGCAATGAATGCAAGCTGGACGCAGGCATCGACGGGTTGCTCGGCTCCAAAATGAGTGCATTGGAGATACACTGCGCTTTACTGCTCGGCGTCAATCATTTTTTCCAGCGGACTGAATGGCAGCAGGAACGGGAGCAGCTCCTGTCAAAACTCGAAGAGCGCAAATGGATTGATCAAGCCAAGCGGATTTTATGTGAAATCAAGCATATATCGGAAGCGGAGGCTTACGATTTTTTGCGCAAGCAAGCGATGAATGAACGCAAACGGATGGTAGACGTTGCCACCTCCATCGTCAAAGTGTATCAATTGCTGCAGGATGAGAATAAAGGAGGACGAAGACGATGATATCCTTATTAAAAGAAGTGGGCCGCGGAAAACGCGGAGCTAGAGATCTTACTTACGATGAAGCCGCGCAAGCGGCTGAAGCTATATTGACCGGTGCGGCGACTCCCGCTCAAACCGGTGCTTTTCTTGTCGCGGAGCGAATCAAGATGGAATCCCCCGATGAGCTCAAAGCTTTCATCGATGCGCTTCGCGCGCGCATCACGCCTTACCCGATCGCAGGCAGCATGGACTGCGCCGGACCTTACGATGGACGTGCCCGCACGTTCATCGCGACGCTGCCGACCGCATTCGTGCTTGCCGCATGCGGGCTTCCAACAACGCTTCACGGCAGTCCCAGTATGCCCCCCAAGTGGGGCATAACGATCACTGACGTGCTGGAAGCGTTGAAGGTCCCTGCGCTTCAAGCATCGCGTGAAGCGCTCATTTCCGCCGCGGCGCGAACAGGGTTCCTGTTCACGCCGACGGAGAGCTGGTGCGCGCCGCTCGGCGAGCTGCGCGGACTGCGCCAGGAACTCGGGCTGCGTACCGTGTTCAACACCGCAGAGAAGCTGCTTCGCTTTACGGAAGCGCCATTCATGGCCGTGGGGGTATTCCACGGCACCGTCTTTGAGAAAATCACCAATTTGCTCGTCGATTTGGGCGTTTCCCGCGGGATCGTCGTACAAGGGATGGAAGGCTCTGAAGATCTCGGCGTTGATAAACGCACCCGCACCTACGTGATTCAAGATGGAACCAGCGAGCTTTACATCGTCGATCCTGAAATTTATGAGTTGATGGTCGAAGTTCCCGAAGTGGAATGGACCGCTGAGCTGCAAGGTAAAACAGCATTGAGCGTATTGCGCGGCGAGGCTGAGCTGCCCTACCTGAACATGGTGCTGCTTAATAGCGCTGTCCGCTTATGGATCGCACAAAAGGCCGGTTCTATTGAGGAAGGGATTTATCTGGCCCGGCACGCCATCGAGCAAGGAAACGCTTTGCGCAAATATACGGAGTGGACGGAAGCCATTAAGCCGGTTTCCACAACATAATCATTATTAGTCGCTACAATCGTAAAAAGGACCTCGCGGGCTTATGCCCCGGGGTCCTTTCTGTCGGCTGACCCGGCTTACCGCCTGGCGCCGTTACTTGCCGATGAATTGCTGCGTAAACATTTTACCGCAAGGACCGCCATTAACAATACCTATGCCGATATGCGTATAGTCTTTGCTTAGAATGTTAGCGCGGTGCCCAGACGAATTCATCAGCGCCTCATGTGCTGCCTGCACGTTTTGATTGCAGGCAATATTTTCACCGGCGGCATTGTAGCTGATGCCGAATTTGTTCAACATATCGAAGGGCGAACCATACGTGGGCGAATCATGTGAGAAGTAATTGTTGTCGACCATATCTTGGCTCTTCAATCTGGCCGTTTTGGTGACGGCCGGATCTGCCAGAAGCGGCGGCAGCCCCGCTTCTGCCCGCGCTTTGTTCACCAAATCCAACATCTGCTGCTCCTCTACTGTCAAGCTAGGCATAGCAGGGGCTTGCGGCGTTGGTGTCGGCTTTGGACCGGGTAGCGTCGGCGTTGGTGTCGGTGCCGGCTTTTTGGGAATTTTCAAATTGCCGTATGCCCATAAAATGGATTGCAGCGTCTGATCGTCCACATTTCCCGTAACGGGAAGACCATATTTGCTTTGAAATGCTTTAACGCCTGCTTGTGTCTGATTGCCATAATAGCCAGTTATCGGTCCGCTGTAGTAGCCTAACGATTTCAGCATCCCCTGTACCGCATAGACATCAGGTCCCTTAGCCCCTTTGCCGAAGGCAAAAGCGGTTGTCGTCGAAGAAAGGAACAATGCAACACAGATTAGCACGATCCAGACACGTTTTCTGTGGCCCTTTAACATGAGTTTGTTTACACTCCCCGTCATAAGCATCATTCGTCGCAGAACTGACGATAAGAGTAGGTTGAACCTATTTGTCATGAATTATCCAAAACAAAGAAGATTTGGTTACCGCTTCGAAAAAATAATAAACCCATTGACTTTGGCGCAGGGATCTACTAAATTAAAATTAGTACCAGATACTAATACTTGATACTATTTACGAGGAGTGATCCCAGAATGAATAACTTGTCTGCCTTGAACGCTCGCATCACAGCGATCGGAAGCTATGTGCCGGATCGAATTCTAACGAATGACGAACTTGAGAAGATGGTTGATACGAACGATGAATGGATCGTTCAACGCACAGGCATCCGGGAACGCCGGATTGCCGCGGAGGATGAATATACGAGCCACCTTTGTATACGCGCTGTCGAGGATATGATCGCAAGGTATCAGACATCACTCGATGACGTTGATCTTATCATTGTGGCCACCCATACGCCCGATCTGCCGTTCCCCTCTGCTGCCTGTTTGGTACAGGCGCACTTCGGCATCCCGGTGACAGGCGCCTATGACCTAAATGCCACTTGTGCCGGCTTTTCCTATGCGCTGCATACCGCCGGTGCGCTTGTTTCCGCAGGCGTACACCGAAAGGTTCTTGTCATCGGAGGCGATACCTTGTCCAAGATTACGGACTACACCGACCGTTCCACTTGCATTCTGTTTGGGGATGGCGCAGGTAGCGTTATGGTCGAGAGAGACGATGAATATCCGGCTTTTCTCGCACATCATCTCGGTTCGGATGGCACAGGCGGCAAGCATGTATATCGTACCGGTCTTGCCTCCCATTTGAACGGAGTTCCGTTAGGCGGCGAAGGTAAGCTTGTCCAGAATGGCCGTGAAGTGTATAAATTTGCGGTGACAACCGTACCGCAAGGCATTGAGAAGCTACTTGCAAAGAGCAATATGCAGCGCAGTGATATCGACTGGTTCATCCCCCACAGCGCGAACCTCCGCATCATTGAGTCGATCTGTGAGAAGAGCGGTATCCCGTTTGAAAAAGCACTCTACAGCCTTGTCTTCTATGGCAATACATCCGCGGCTTCAATTCCGCTTGCCCTGGATTTGGGGATCAAGGAAGGCAAGGTGCAGGCAGGAGATACGCTTCTTCTATATGGCTTCGGAGGCGGTTTAACACATGCGGGATTGATGGTTCGCTGGGGTTAACGGGAAGATGAGCTTTTATAAACGAAAAACCGCTTATAAAAGCTCATCTCTTCTACGATGCTGAATAAGTGAATTCATATCCGTCCTCAAAGCCTTTACTGAATCCATCTTCATACCCTGAATCATATCCCCGGTTAAAGCCTAAATCATACCCACCGCGCTGGATAGCCGATAAGGAATACCGGTATCTCTTTTTTACAACTTTAACCGTCTTGATTTTTTTCGTTTTTCTTAAAGTCGTACTGGTCAACTTTTTCTTATATCGTGTCATATTTTTCCGCTTTTTACGGACTGTCTGCCTGACCCTCATTCGCCTCTAACTCCTTTTATACGTTATTGGCCACAATTACAGCCGGTGCAATTATGGGCAGCCCATGCGCATTGCGCTGTAATGTACCGCGTCTGACCGGCGCTTTTTGACGCAGCGCCAAATTCCAATACGTTAGCGCCAAATCGCCAACAAAACGATGCAATTTACCGCTCTTCACCTGATAAATCCCGCCTTCCTGATCGATAAGAAGCTTACCTTCAGGAAGTTGCTCATTGAGCCTCTCTTGCCGCCCGAGTTCCTCCAGCTTCAGCTGTACCTCTTGACCGGTTATAGGCATTCCCATTTGCCATCCCCGTAAGTCAACTTGAGAAACGCGGCTCGAAGCAAGCCCTGAATCATCAGAAATTGGATGGCGTATGCCGTTCTCAATCCAATACAACTGCGGGGTAACCCCGCGTACGACCATATGCGTCGGATAAAAATCGTTCATCGATACGGAAGCTCCATCCAGCATCGACTGTACTTGACTGAATAGGTTGTGCGTATCGCCCCATTTTTTCGAATAAAAATCGAGATTTTTACCATACACTTCTTCAAACCGCTCGCCAAGCGCTTTAATACTGACACTGCCGACATGATGGATAAAGGTATCTTTGGCAATGACAAGCTCGAGCCCCATCAAACGAGTACGAAATCCGAAATCGTCGTCCTCGCAGTTGCCGATCTCAAAGCCTTCATCCAAATAACCAAGACGGTTGAATACTTCCCGGCGCATGAGCACACAAAAACCAGTCAATCGACCTGTAGTCTGCCATTTGCCCGGATTCGACTGGTTGAACGCCTCTGCAAAGCGATGCATCTCTTCCGTCGACGTGTAATTCGTCTCGAGGAGCTGATCGCCGCTAATATAATTCGTCATAGGGCCGACGAGGCCAAATTTCTCATTGCTGTAAAGACAAGCCAGCATATTGGTCAACCAGTTTTGGGTAACGATCGTATCGTTATTGAGAAACAACAGCGTCTTGCCGCGCGCGAGCTTGAGCCCCTGATTCGTGCCCCCGGCAAAACCGAGGTTTTTCTCGAACACCCGATAGCGAATTTTGCCCGTAAGCGATTTAAGATATTCGGCTGTATCATCAGAAGATGCATTGTCGATGACAATGATTTCGAACGGCTCCGGCGTATGCTGATAGATGCTTTCGATACAATTCTGGAGATGCATTCTCTGGTCGTTCGTTGTCACAATAATGATGCTGGTTCCTTGAAACGGCTGGACCAAACTGGATGCCCCTGCATGCCAGCCGCTCTGATAAGCATCATCGTGAGCCAAATCGTAACCCCGATTATATCCCTTGTTAAAGGCCTCATTATATTTCGTTTTGACGTTTGCGACAGATTTCGTCGCAGCAACAGCCCTCTTGGTTCCCTTTTTCATCGGTACGGTGCCTCCCCTTTGACAATAGCGTCGGCCAGATGTCCGAAATCGATGGCGACTTTACCCATCACAGAGGCAATCCACTCAGACAGGATAACTGCTGAGATGCCTGCTGAGACAAGTGCAATATCAAAATCGTGCTGAGCAACGATAGATTTAATGCGGGGAATATCCGGTACGCCATTTACCGGGGCAACTTCACCCGCAATGACTACGTTATGACTGCGAAGCACTTCGGCAAGTTGCTTCGCCAGGTTGCCTACGAGCAGTACCCGGCGTCCTTGCGTGATTCGCGACAAATATCCGGCGTGATACAAATAATAATTAACTAATGAATCTGTCAATGTGAGCCCGCGGTAATCGATGTTTTCTGCTTTGAATACGGAAAAAGCAAGGGGTTGAAAGTTACGCACCCGCAGCTTTGGTATGCCGACCACGCTCGCCCCCCGGATCGCCTTGACCAGCTCTCCCTTTACTGCCAAATCAGGAACGTTAACGCCCGCATACGGAAGAAAGCTGCCCTCTTCCCTGATTTGTTCGATCGACATGATCGTTTCTTGAGCCAGCGTCAGCAGCTCCCCATCCCCCAATCGCACCAGGGCAAAAGGCGAATGGCTATTTAGCGCTGCCACGATTCTATCCCCCAGTGCTTCCGGGGTTAATAAATGAACGATTTTCGGCTGCAACTGCTCAATACCCGCATGGATGATCTGCTCGACGGTTATTTCGGGCAATATTTGATAATCCGGCAAACAACGGTCGACAATAGCGTCTCCGCCCTCGTGCTTCCCATCTTGGAATGATTGATTTAACTGCTTATTTAACATATCGTTCGATGTCTCGTTTGACGCTTCGACCAACCCTTTGTTCAATCCCGTATCGTACCCTCTGTTAAAGCCGTCGTTATATCCTTGATCGTAGGTTGGCTGCGCATGATCAACCGGAACTCCCGTTCGCGGAATAACCGCTGCATGATTTCTAAGCACTTTTAAACGGGCTGCAGTCGTACGTTTCCGCATTTTCTTCACAGCGAGCAGACGGGATAACCGTTTGCGCTTTCTTCTGAATTTGCTTGATGAGCGTGAGACCACACCTTTCTTCCCTATCGTGCCGCGTTGTTTCTTCTGAAGGGTTAGCATACATTCACCTGCCTTAACGATAATCCAAAGAGAAATCCCTCTATGAAGCCAATTGTCGAAACCTCTTCGGAACGGGCTCTACTGCACGCCATTGGTAATAGTCAACAATTGGTGCAGGCGGCTACGGTACGTATGCTCCTTCAGCGTACGGGATAAGCCTCTGAGCGCGATGCGCTGCCGCTCCTCTTCATGGCTCAAATAATACTGAATCTTCGCGATCAGCTCCTGCGGAGAGCTGAATGTATCGATTTCCACTCCAGGCGTATAAAATTGATCCAGCTGTTGGCGTGCATCTGTCAGTTGGAGCGTTCCGCACGCCGCAATATCAAACATCCGGGGATTCGGGGAATAGGCGGGAATCTGTTTGCTATTGCTGTTGTGTGACTGGTCATCGATAGAGCGGTGCAGGTTAATGACAATTTTCGAAGCAAAATAATGTTTGGCCGTTTCTTCCGGACTCAGCCAATAACCGCTAATTTTGGACGCGAGCGTTTGATAGGATTGAAGCCGATCCCACCAATAACCATTGATCATGACATTCTGATCCTTTAAGTAATACGCCATTTCATCGATAAAAGCGACCCGGTTCCAAAATGCGGTGCCAATGAAGCAAATGTCTTTGCGGTAGCTGGTCGGCACGTATTCCAGCTTGACGCGTTCCGGATCAATGCCGAACGGAAGATAGTGCACCTGTTCGCAGCCTAAACCTTTATATGCATCAACGCAGCTGATCTCCAGCGTAAATACGTAATCGTAAGACGGAACGATCATCATCGTTTGATCCGAGTGATAAGGATCGTCAGGCAGCCATACCGCTGTCCGTATGCCCAAAGCGCGAATTGCTTGAACATGTTCAACCGGAAACGATAGCCCTGCCGCATCCAGCACGAGGACGAGATCCGGCCGGGTAGCCTCCGCAATAGCCACAACGTTATCCAATGGATTGACCACAATAACTTCGCGTACCAGCTTTTGCAAGCTGCCCGTTATGCCATCATCCATGGCTGCGTAAGGTGCCCCGTTGGCTCTTACATACATCACCTTGAGCTCCCAAAGGATTCCGCTGTCCTGCGGCGTTTGTTGAAGCACCCTTTGGCATCGTCCCATATGGTAGCCGTGCTCCCATCCCTGACCGTAACCCGCCTGCCTTCCGGCTGCCCAAGCGCTGGACCGGACACCTTGAGAGGAAATCTGAACGGTCTTTGCACGTTTATTAACCTTTGTTGTCATTGCGTTCCTCCCGTTTCCGTGACATATCCTTTTTGAGTTAAGTAAGCTTTTAATGAACTTTTCCAATGGGGCATCGAATAAATAGAGGAGATTTTGCCGTTATCCAGCACGCTATAGGCGGGTCTTTTACACTTGGCCTCGTAGCGGCTGGAAGGAATCGGCGTCGCATCATAAGAAAGTCCGCAAAGGGTAAATGTTTCCACAGCAAGGTCATACCAGCTGCAGCCGCCTTCGCCGGAACAATGATAAATGCCGTAATCCGCCACATTGCGGTCAAGGAAAGCTTTAACCGCTTGAGCCACGTCCAGTGTATACGTCGGCGACATCACCACATCATTGACAATGGAAACCGGCTTACCTTGCTTCACCAGACGGATCATCGTTTCAATGAAATTGCCGCCTTTGCCGCTCGAGCCAGCGACCCCGTATAATGAAGAAACGCGAAAAATAAAGAAGCGATCCAGGTAAGCTGCGATAGCCTTTTCCCCCGCTGCTTTGGTACTGCCGTACACATTGAGGGGGTGCGTCTCCGCTTCCTCGGTATATGGCGAGCTTTGGTTGCCGTCAAACACATAATCCGTGCTGAAATGGATCATCGTGACGTCATGCTGCTTGCAAAATGTTGCCATTCGCAACACCGCGATGGAGTTGACCATCAGCGCTTTGAGCGGATCGCTCTCGCATTCCTCGGTATTGTGGAAGGCCGTGCAGTTGATCAGTACGTCGAAATGACCGAGATTCTCCAAGAAGGGAATAACCGATTCGGTATTCTCTACGTTCAACTGTTCGCGTGTAAGTGGAATGAGCTCATACACTTCTGTTCCCGCAAATACGCTGCGGATATCCGAGCCTAATTGTCCGTTTGCGCCTAACAACACAATCCTTTTCATCACATTTTCGTTCCTTCGAGATCGATGATGCCGCCGTACAACCGGACATCTTCAATGATGCGATGCCATTTGACGAGCTCATTGTACCAGCCTAGCGTAATCGTTTGATCCATACGGGTTACTTCGCCTGCTTCCAGCGCGTTGTAAATTTCAAGCGCACCTTGCGCAGCCGTCCATTTTCCCTTCCACTGCAGCGCCTTCTCGATCTTGTCAAAGCTGACGCGATAGGAACGGTGGTCAGGGGCTCCGTACCATTCGATATTTACCTTACGGGGCATCGCGCCTGCAACCTCTTCAGCCAATTTGCCAAGCTGATAGTTATTGCTATCCGAGCCAACGTTAAAAATTTGTCCGTTAATCACTTCCGGCTTTGCTTCCAGAAGCAGACACATAACGTCGGTCGTATCCTGGACATGGACAAACGGTCTCCACTGCGAACCGTCTCTCATAAGAGGGATGACGCCGTTCTGCCATACGCCGAGCGTCATGCCGTTGATCGCCAGATCGAAACGGATGCGCGGCGAATAACCGTAAACTGTGGCCTGCCTGATCACAACAGCCGTAAATGTATCGTCGGCCAGAGGCAGAACCCCTTGCTCCGCCATTTCATTCGCTTTGGCATACGTAGTGAGCGGGTTGGTAGGTGAAGTCTCATCGACGATCATTTCAGGCGGTTGAAAACCGTAAATACTGCAGGAGGACGGAAGAATGTAGCGTTTTACGCCCAGTTTCTTCGCATTGAGGGCCGTACTGACACGGGAGATATGATTGATTTGGTAAGTCGCTTCCTGAAACAACTCGCCGCTGGGGTCGTTGGAGATGGCGACCAGGTCGATTACCGCATCGACGCCGGCAAACGTTTCTTCCTTCAGACGGCGGGAATCTTCCCTGATTAAAACGAGGTCGGGATGCTGAGGCAGTTTATCTGTACCAAAGAAGAAACGGTCAACTGCTTTCACTTTGTAGCCTTTACCCAGCAGCTTAGGCACCAACACGCTGCCGATATAACCGCCGGCTCCCGTTACCAAGATTGTTTTCATGTTTGTTCCTTCCTCTCATACAGATAGTTAATCTCAGCTTGCGCCAATGGCGGTTGCCCTCGATCCTTATCAGATAAAATCGGATCGGATACAGGCCACTCAATGCCGAGCTGCGGATCGTTCCACCCAATGCCCCGGTCATGCTCCGGCGAGTAGTATTGATCGACTTTGTACATGAGCTGCGTATTCGGAACAAGGGTGCAAATACCGTGAGCGAAGCCTTGCGGCACCAGAATCTGGCGTTTATTCTCGGCGCTCAAAATGACGCCGGCCCATTCGCCATAAGTTGGCGAGCCTTGGCGTATATCGACGACCACGTCGTATACGGCTCCCGATAAAACGCGAACAAGCTTGGTCTGAGCCTTTGGCGCCAATTGATAATGAAGGCCTCGCAGGATGCCAGCTTGAACGGACAAGGAATGGTTATCCTGAATGAAATCATGATGAATGCCAAGCTGCTCTAATGTATGACGGTTGTAACTTTCCATGAAAAAACCGCGATGATCGCCGTATGACTTCGGTTCGAACACCAACACGCCCGGAAGCTTTGTAGAAATCACTTTCATGAAAGGGCTCCTCCTCGTTGTTCCATGATATGATCGACTACATACACGGCAAAAGGCATGGAGCAGGTGAAGGCCGGGGATACCGCATTAAGCACATGCATGGAGCGATGGTCCCCTTCGATAACGAAGTCCTGAACGAGCTCCATCGACGCTTTATGAAGCAGCTGAGCTCGAATGCCTGGCCGCAGGTAGTGGCCGAAGCCTTGCGGATCGATACGATGAACCATACTCCTGCCGAGCCTGATGAAATAGGTTTTGATATATTTGCGCATTTCCTCAAGGGCGAGGCGTCTGAAGTGAAAAGAATTGGTTATGAACAGCTTCGCCTCATAACCGGCGATTTGTATAAATTCTTTCAAGCTGAAACCATGAAAACCCGAGTAATTTTCCCGCCAGAATGCCGGTATCGCCGTTGGTCCAAGCTTGATGCTTCCGTCGACTGTCTTCGTGTAGTGCACACCGAGAAACGGATTGCCCAGATTGGGAACAGGGTAAATGTTCGTCCGCACATCAGTCTTGTTTTTCGTATATTTCAAGTACATGCCTTTAAACGGGATGATCGTGTACTCACGTCCAAAGCCGTAATCGTGCGCAATACGATCTGCATACAGACCGGCCGCATTGATCAAGTACTTGCACTTATACGTGCCATTGTTTGTGAAGACGAGATCCCCTCGATGCTTACGGTATTGAGTATAAAAATGAAATGCCACACCCTTCGCCATATTGTCATGCTTCAGCATCTGGCATACCTCAACGGGATCGACGGATGCTGTCGTGGGCGAGTAGAGCGCTTTGCGGAACGTACGGGCATTCGGATCAATCGCCGCGATCTCGTCCTCATCCATCCATACGAGTTCAACTCCATTGATCTCAGCCCGGCGTTTCAACTCCTCGAGTCCCGCAAGCTCCGTTAAATCCTTGGCGACAACCAGCTTGCCGCATTCGTTGAGGCGCAAGCCGTGCTTCAGGCAGTAAGCTCTCATCGCTTGGTTGCCTTCTTTGGTAAACCTGGCTTTTAAACTGTTCGCTGAATAGTAAAAGCCGGCATGCAGCACGCCGCTGTTTCGCCCGCTCGCATGAGCAGCGACATCAGCCTCTTTTTCCAGCACGCATACCGAACTTCCGGGTTCTCTTTTCTTCAGCTCGAGAGCAATCGTTAATCCGATGATGCCCGCACCGATAATGACATAATCGTACACGTTCAAAACCCATCACCCGGAGTGGGTGCATGGTTTCCCGGATCCGGATACTCGCGCAATTTATCGGTCGCTTCGTACCAGGACGGGAATGTACCTGCGTCAATCCACCAGCCTGTAAGAATGTGGTAGGTTAATAGCCCTTTGTCCGCATACAAATTGTTGACATCCGTAATTTCCAATTCACCGCGTGCCGACGGCTCAATCGCCTTGATCATGCTGAATACGGAAGAATCGTACATATAAATACCTGTTACGCAATAAGAGGAACTCGGATGCTCCGGCTTCTCTTCAATCCGCTTGATCAACGCTCCGTCCATCACGGGAACTCCATATCGTCTTGGATCATCGACCTGCTTCAAAAATACTTTCGCCCCTTCGGGCAGAAGCTCGAATTCCTTCACATAATTTGCCAAAGAATCTTCAAACAAATTGTCTCCGAGCAGCACCAGCAGCTTTTCGCCCGGATGCACGAAGCTCTCCGCAAGCTCCAGCGCTTCGGCAATACCGCCCGCTCCTTCTTGAATCTTATAGGCAAGCTTAACTCCCCAGTCCTTGCCGCTGCCAAAGAAATTGGTGTATAGTGAAGCCGAATGATTATTCATCACCAGCAAAATATCGGTTACTCCCGCTACTCGCAGCTTTTCAATGGCATAATAAATCATGGGATATTTGCCGACGGGAAGAAGGTGCTTGTTGATCATCTTCGTCAAGGGTCGCAGCCTGGTTCCCGTTCCCCCTGCAAGAATGACTCCCTTCATAGCAACGCCATCCTTTCTTTAGCTTCCTTTAAATGAATGAACGAGGATCCACTCCCCATTTCTCCATAAACAACTCACGAGAGCGTTCCACAATCTGGCGAAACTGATCTTTAGACTTTTTGCCAAAGCTGGCGCTGCCGTAATGGAATATAAACGTATCTTCCGCTATCATAAGCCGGTAGCCCGCTTGTCTTGCCCTATAACAATAATCGTCATCTTCGTAATGGCCTGGGCTGAAGCGCTCATCGAGCAGTCCGATCTTTTGCATCACTTCACGCTTGAATAAGAAACAGAAGCCGATCAGCCGCCTAACTTCGATATATGTTCCTTTTTTTTGGCCGTTGTATTTGCGGGTCATATCATCCAGGTTCGTGTAGGCCTCCTGAATTTTTTGCCTGCCGCTGGCATAATTGGACATGGGTCCGACGATGCCGATGTCCTCTTGATGGTAGAGGCAATCCAGCATATGCCTCAGCCAGTTTGGGGTAAGAAGCACGTCATTGTTCAAAAGGAGAATTGCGCTGCCTTTCGAGAGCTTCATACCTGCGTTGCAGGCTGCAGGAAAACCTCTATTCCCATAAAAGGATACAAAAGGGATTTCTTCCTGGAGCAGAAACTCGAGCGTTCCGTCGGTCGATCCGTTATCGACAACAATGATTTCATAAGGAACATCCGTATGCTGTCTGATGGAATAGATACAATCCCTGAGCAGCGTTTTCTCGTTATAAGTCGGAATAATAATACTGGTAATCATCCTGTTAATCCCTCCGCAACTGGGATCTTTTCCTGATAGGATCCACAAAGCCCAGCCGGCTGCTATGGCTTTTAATTAACGTATGCATGGCCTCCAAATGATCGCCAAGAATCAGGTTCGAGACCGGATTGAAAGCTCCCGTGTTCAAACGGGTTACTTTGTTTTCCTTGATGACATCGATGCTGGCCGGGGCGCAAATCCTTAGTCCTAGCTTTATGGCCAGCGACTGGGCTTTTGGAGGAACGATCAGATTCGCTGCCCCTATTCGCTCAATCGCATTGCTAGAGAGCATGTGGGGAATGGCCGTCATGGAGTTCGACTTCAAGTCCGACCTGCCTTGAATTGCATTCAAAAACTCCTTCATCATGGTGACGCCGTCGCGTAATGCGAATTGGCCGATGAATGGAGTCAAGTCGTTCAGCGCGACATCCGCCCCGCCATCCATCGCTTGAATAAACGGAAGCAGCTGCTCCGCTTTGATCGGTATATCGCCGTCGAGGAACAACACCATGTCTGCTGTCGTTAGCATAGCGCCAATCGAGCGTCCCACGTCATGCCCAATTGCGGCCGGATAGTGAACGATTGTTGCGGGACTGGTTTGTCTAGTGACGGCAAAGCTGTTATCTGTAGAGCCATTAATAACGACGATGATTTCCTGTATCTGGAGTCGCCTCAACTGTTCCAGCACATGGCCGATCGTTTCTTCCTCATTGAAAACCGTAATGACAGCCGCCATGCTCTTCAGCGTTGGAATCAGCACACCATCGGGTTTCTCTATGCCCAACTGTGCGCAGTAACCATCGAGAAAAGCTTCCGCACATGCAGCGTACCGATTGATCGGAATACTTCGTCTCTCGCTATTGTAGTAGTAATACCATAACGAATTTATAAAGGAGATGGGCTGTTCACCTTCAGGAAGCGGATGATCCCCTGCAAACCTTCTTCCGGTTCGATGAATGGTTTGCGGCATGATCCATGCAGGCGCAAGCCGCCTTCGTCTGGCCGGTTGCACTCTCTTTCTTCTAATTGGAATTTTCTTGCGGAATTTCACAAGGACTCCTTTTCGCTTCAATATCTTCACCCCACAAAAGATCGATCCCTGGATAAATCTGTTAGCAGGCCTCGCTCGTTCGTCTCATTCAGTAACCATTCAATGGCTTCCAGATGATCTCCGACAATGAGATTCCGCAGAGGATCTACTTTGAAGGCTCTCCTTTTTCTCGGATTCACCCGACCTACATTAACGTCATATACTTTGTGAAGTTCCAAACCTTTATGAATCGCGATGGTTTGAGCCAAAGGAGGCACGGATAGATGCTCTGCTTCGATCAATTCCAGCGCTTTTCTGCTTATCGCATGGGGAATGGTCGTCATGGAAGCTCCCCGCAGATCAGGACGGGACAGCACAAGATTCAGAGCATGCTTCGCCAGAACGACAGGATGTACTTGATCCGTACGCGTATTGCCTGAATAGCTGTTCAGCGCTACATCGATACCTTTTTGGACGGCATGAACGAATGGTTTGAGATCTCTTGTTGCAATCACGATGTCTGCATCGATAAACAGCAAAATGCTGCCTCTTGCATGCATCGCGCCAATTGCCCGACCCACATCATGCCCTAACGCTTCCTTAAACGCGATTACCCTTGCACCCATTTTGCGCGCAATAAGCTCCGTTCCATCACGGGAACCGTTAACGACAACAATAACCTCTGTGGCAGGATGTACCCGATGAGCCTGACGAATAACGGCAGCGATCGTTTTTCTTTCATTCATCGCCGGTATCACGACGGATACTTTCGGATTTTGACTTATGGAAATAGGTTTGAATATAGGCCGAGATCTTATTCTCGGTTTCAACCACTTTCGTTTCTTACGTTGCAACATGACCACACGCTCCCATACTGAACTCCATTCGTTTTCGTACCCATTGTATGTCCATATATCCCTTAGGGCACGGCATTCGTTTAAGCCCTCTGCGTGAATTGATAAAAATGGGACATCTGTCACACCCGAAATTGGGAAACTCGTACATGCAAATGATCTTCGAATCTCATAATATATAACGATTTGCCAATTTCGCAGTTATCTGCTGCTAGGATTAGAGGAGAGGCATGAAACATGCCCTGATAGATGTGATCTTGGGAACCGGATTTTGTGGAATTTATTTCCCGTTCATTCGTTTGAATCTGTATAAATAGTTCGGTACCGGATTTATTGGGTACTCTCCAAATAGCTGCTCATGCGTCTCGCCCCCTGGAGGCCCGCCCCATTTATCTTGATAGTAGTTCAGGTAAAAGGGCCTCGTCTTAACCCGGATAAATTGGAGTTCCTCATCCGACTTATATGTCGAGGCGCCGTCATTATGATGCGTGACCGGCAATCCTGAATCCACGATCTCAAATCCAAGCAAGCTCATGCGTCTATAATAATCTTGCTCGGCAAAATCATGCGGCAGTATCGTATCCATTGGTCCAATCGCGCTTATAGCCTCCATGTTGTATGCAGTTAACGCCGGCGATTCCGTTCGAAGGGCCCCCCATCTGCGACCTGATTGCTTAAGCTCCTCCAGCGTCTGCAGCAATGGCTCAGCCATCCCGGCATGCAGCTCCGCGTCATTGTGCATGAAGATGCAGACTTCAGAGCCATTCTCGGCTGCGATACGATGCATCACATTCATCGTTTGACTGAAAGAGAGCGGATCAGGAGGCTGGAATACCTTTACCGGAAGTCCGATTGGCTGATCAGTCAAGTTGTCTTTCTTTGAATTATCGATGACAGTGGTAATCTGCCAGTAGAATCGAATACTGTTCAGTGCCTGAACAAGTAAATCGGATCGGTTGACATACCCAACGACCACTGTCAACCAGGCTGGCCGTACCTCCAATTGCTCCACGGGTTCATTTTGCCCAGCTGCCGATGTGGAATCTTGGGGAGACTGTGTGTCCTCCGTCTCATAATAAAAAATTTGCTTATGGTCCACTTGCACCCCATTATTCTTGGACTCGGCTTTCAGACGGCGCGTTATTCGACGCAATTGTTTACTCATCTTGTACTTAAGCCGCTGATTTCGTTTTTTTCTTTTTAGAAGGATAAGGCGTCTACTAGCGGTTCTCTTCTTGCGCCTTTGTTTCACCATACCGACTTTTTTCTTCAGCAGCATGCGGCCTTTCTTTTTCATCATGTACTCACCTCCGAGAAACATCACAGTTCTCTAGTCACCTTGTGCCTGGCCTGCTTCCATACTATGAATACCCATTAGCGGATTCATATGCATTAACCCAGCTTGGCTAAAAATTGGCGAATGACTAGGTTCAGTTTGGTGAATTCGTTTATGGCAATTAAAAGGACATGGTCATACGATGGAAACATGTGGATAAATAACCACCTAACCCGCCTCGCCTAACTTACAAATTCATGATAAGGAGTTGTTTTATGAAATATATCGTCGGCATTGGTTACGCCAATCGTCTTGATCTCCTTCATAAAGCGGTCGACAGTATCAAGCCCTACTGGCCGCATACTATTGTTGTCGATAACTCAGACCTGCAGGATCTGAGAGAAGAACACGAGCTGCGGAACAAAGTGAACATTTTTGAACCTCCCGTTCCGCTTTCCGCTACACAGATATTTAATTACCTGTTAAAACGAGGCATGCGAGAGGGTTGCGATGCTGTCTTGTTCATGCATCATGATGCGGAACCGCACGAAGGGACCCCTGAGAAGTTTCTAGAGATTCTGGAATCGTGGCAAGCAAGAGGAGATAAGTGGGGGGTGGCCTTAACCCAATACGATATCTTGTGCGCCTTCAATCTGAAAGCGGTAAAAGAGGTAGGATGGTGGGATACGGTCATGCCGAATTTTTTCGCGGATAGCGAATACTACCGAAGAATGAGGATGGCCGGCTATAGCGTAATATGGACACATCTGCCTGTAACGCATCACCGTGGGCAGACGACTAAATCGGATCCTTATCGTTTAAGAGTATTCCGATCATCGATAACTATTCACCATGACTACTACCTTGCCAAATGGGGCGGAACGACTGACAAAGAAGTGTTTACCACGCCATTTAACAAATGAGCTGGAAAAACAACAACAAAAAACCCCTCTTCATCGAATTCATGAATTAAGAGGGGGGCTTGCGATATGCCTGATGAACGCCAGCCTGCGTATTCAACCACGGATGCGCAGGTGTTCCTTTTTGTATGTGAGCGATTCGAATACCTGTGATCTTCCTAGTCAAAATGTGCTGATAGCGCACAATAGATTCCAGATTTTCGGCTACTTGCTTACCTAACGATGGAGATGCCTCTACGGAATGTGCCACGCTCTCAATAATTCGGGTCAATGCCCGTTGGCTTCTCGCCAGAGAGGTTAATAAATCGAGCTTGATCCACTGTTCTCTATCCCGGAGACTCATTTGTCAAACCCGTCGCCTAAATTGAGCAAATCGCCGAGACCCCCGCCTGCATCAAGACCTGTACTTTCTTCTTCCGCAATAAGAACTCCCAGATTTTTGGCGAAGGCAGCCTCCATCTTGGTGATCCCTTCAATGACCGCGATGAGCTGTTCGTGGATGTCGCCCGTTTTCTTGATATGATCGGAGTTGCTTTCATAGGCAGACGTAGACAGATGGTGGCATATCCAATTGCGGGACTTCTCGGCATGAAGTGCCTTGGCCTCCAGGATTAATGCCACGTTGAATTGAATTTTCGCCGTTGCATCCAGAATTGTTAAGTAACTTTCCGTTCTATCCAAGTAGGCTCAACTCCCTGTTTATTCTTCGCTAGGATGTTCTTTCATCGCCTTCACAATGGGTGCCAGATTATCAGCTAAGGCATCTTCCAGATCGGCAAGGCTGTTTAAATAGCTGGTAATCCCTTTGGTCACTTCAAGCGAATGCTCCACCAACGACTCAATCTCGCCAAACGAAGGATCACGGTCCGGGATTTGCACTACCATCGATGCCATATGTGCAACGATGAATCGTTTAGCTTCCAGGGTGCGCGCCATCTCTTGCTGCGACTTCGCCATGTGATTCAGTATCGAAGTGATTTGATCCTGCATATTTGTTCCCGCCCCTCATTTGTTGACTTTCCCCATTTAGCATATGCGGCTTGACGAAAAATGGGAATGACATCGGGGTTTCTTTTATAGGCAGCATAACGTCTCAAAGCCGTCTAACAATTCATGAAATTTTCCTAAGCGGCTAATTTTGTTTTTTTCCTTCATAATCTTCTTATATGACGGATCACTCTGCGGCAGCAACTTTGTCACTTTCATTTTATTCGCCAACAAGTAACTTGCTCTATCTAGCAGCGAAACGAATGTTTGCTTAAAGAGTTTAAAATCACCCTTATACTCTTGGCAAAGTGTGGTGTACTGTATCATGATCTGGTTCAATTGATACAATGTTTTACCATGCGGAATGAGGTTTAACGCAAAAATTTGGACGTCCATCTCTCGATATTTCTTTTGGAATTTATTGAAATTAAGATGTGCTTCCTCCACAATAGACGTGGATATGGGATGTTCCTGATGGTAGGTGATCATCTCGCTAAGATTTAGAAAAGACGCCCCCATTTTAAACAACCGATACCCCATCTCCACGTCATCCCAACCATACCCGTTCCACTCTTCGAAATATCCGGCCTGGTTCAATAAGCTTCTACGTAATGAGATGTTTCCGGTAAAGAAGAAGATCCATGGAAAAGCAAAACCTGAAAAATGGTCCCCATAATGCCGCAGTACTTCCTTTTGGAAATACTCTTCATGCAATTTGGTAAAGGAAACCGACCGAAATTTTTGATTTTTTATATCATCCGCATTGAATAAGGGGACGATCTTTGGGTTACTAGTGTACGCTTCCCATTTCTCATACCAATTTCTTTGATCCTTATTCATCAATCCATTCATGTGTTTGATCTGTTCGGCATTGAATCCAGGATGGATCAACGAGTAAACGCCTCTCAAATGAATGGTACCAATAGCAACTCGGCGCTCTTGGTCTTGGTGTGTTAACACATGCTGCTCAATAAAGTCAGATTCTACAAGCACTTCAGCATCCAAGAAGATGATGATTTTTCCGGCGGCGGCTTTAATGCCCATATTTCTCGATCGGGGTCTGCCTACGTTTTTTTCACATTTTATATACTTGAACAAGAAGGGAAAGTTATGCGTATGCACGATGGAAGGCGTCAGGTCGCTGGATTCGTTATCAACCATAATCACTTCCACCTTGGTGAGATCGTATGATTGGTTCTGCAAGGAGTACAAAGTGAGCAGATTATACGGATAACGATTATAGGAAGGGAGCACGAGGCTGACATCCAAGGTTCTTTTCAGACCCCGGTGGACGGTGATGCCGGACTTATGATTGGTATACCAATATAGGCCTGCTTCATCGCCGGTAAGAGAGGCATGCATGTTAAGGCCAATTTGTTCCTGTGATCTTGCATGATCCCAAATCCTGAACTCTCCAGCCTCTCCTTGAAAAAAACCGTAAGGCGAATACCCTCCAAATATGGCGGAAGGATAGACCTTGCTTTTGCTGCTGACCGAGCCTTTTTTGATCAACTGCCCATTCAAATAAAGAAAAGGGACTTTGTTTTGATAAACCAGGGCCACATGCATCCATCGTTTCAAATAAGCAGGATGAACAAGGACAGCAGGAAGGTGGTCGATGGTATGCTCATAGACGGCAATTCCATTCGTGCCGATGGAGATGCCGATACCAGCCTCATTGATATGTTCGCCGCAGCCTGGACCGATGAGATACTTTTGTCCCTTGTTTCCATAAATACCATACGATGACTCCACATCCAGACGGGTTTCGCCACTTGGCTTTACCCAGAACTCATAGGTGAAGGAATCAGCGAGTTCTCTGATGAGCGTCTGGATAGTCATCGATTCATTGCCGGAAAAGGATATTGAATCATCTATCATAGGTTTCACCTTCCTTACAGGAGCTTACATCATTGCCGCTATCAGACGTTGTAGGCTTTCCCGGTACTTGCGATTTACCGCTTGAATCTCCACCCATTGTTCCTGGCTATGCACTTTGCTGCCCATGGCATCATGCATCCGGTAACGAAGAAGCGGTTCATTAAGCGAATGGAACGTATAATGAAGAGCAGCCCGCTTCCAATAATCGAAGTCATGTGTGTAAGGGAGAGATTCATCAAAGAGGCCTACTTTTTGAAACACTTCCGTCTTCATCATGATCGTAGAACCGTTCACAGGGCAGCTATCCACTAAGTGCTTTAGAAAGTAAAGCCGATCCTGAAAATGAAGACCTACATTTGTATGTGTAATTTGGTCGTTAGCATCGATAAGGTGAAAGTTTGTGTAGCTAATTGCAGCATTCGTATTCAGCATAAAAGTGACTTGCTTTTCTATCTTTGTCAGTTCAAATACATCATCGGAACTTAACCATGCAAACAACTCCCCTGTTGCATGCTTAATACCGGTATTTAAAGCTGTAGCCGTACCGCCGTTTTCTTTTTCAATGTAAACAATCTGAGCCAAGTAAGGTTTTACGAGATCGGTGTACCGGGTGGATCCGTCACTGACGACAATAAGTTCGATATTCGGATACGTTTGCTTCAGCACGCTTTGAATGGCCCGGTCCACATAAGGACAATTGTAAAAAGGCATCACGACGGACACTCTCGGCCTATTAAGTTGTTCCATGAGAGGCTCCTTTCTTCGTTCATTTCACCATTTCATATTCTTGGCTTGCCCCAATTCAATCAACAGCTCGCCCGCCACTTCTTTAAAAGCAGCCTTGATATCAGCGTCAAATGCTTTCTGCCAGCCGCCGATTCTCCCTTGCCGAAAAGTTGGAGAGCTTTGAGGATCAATGTTTGCTTCCATGCGATCAATCATTTGCTCCATCGGAATCGGAGTCGTTCGTCCTTCCCATAAATATTCGGCTATTCTCTTGATGGCCGCTCTTCGCGACGCATGGGACACCATCAAGTCTTCAAAAGTGACCGTACATACGCCAGGCTCATCCTTCCAGCTAAGAAAAAGGCGATAATAGTCAGCAATATTCGGATATTCAATCTCAGGAATTCCATAGATGATTTGCATGTAACTTTCTTTTAATGGAAGGTTCGGATCCGCGAAGGAGAACGGGTAGGGAATGGTTCGGACAAAATGAACAAAGGAAACAAGCGTATCCCGCAAATCCCTGATCATAAAAATCTGTTTCATCTGCAATTGACGAAACATATCCGCCCATGGTTCCATATGGTAAATATGCCCGGTAATCATTTCATTCCCGGCTGCTTGTCGTAATACTTGGCTATGCTTTTCAACCTGTTCTCTAGTCCCTTCGTACATATGCTTGAATTCATCATGCGTGATATCAGGCATGCCTAACAGGATCTGCAACAGCAAATGAGTCCCGCTTTTGGGTATCGTATTCATAAAAAAACCGGGAAGCGGCGTCGGCGTGGTCATGTGCTCTTTCTCCCCTTCTTCCATAGAGTCGTGAATATAAAAGATATCATTAGGATACGTTCTTAGAGACATTTTGGATTGTATGAAAACCTATTTCGGATAAATCTACCTATTTTTGTAAGAATCTAGATGATGACATAGTCAATCTATTATTCCCCGTCATATTTTAGTAGCATCACAAAGAGAGTCATTTCTTAGTGATGTACTCCACAGGAAAGGAGGGATTTTCCATGGCGAAACAAATCGTTGATGCTTTTCAAAGTATTCCTTCCACATCAAGCGGTTCGATCAATAGATCGATCCCGGTAGCACCCGCAAATATCGTCCTGGCGGATTTTGGCCTGACTGTTATAGCAGGAACAAGCGTGTTTTTAGATGTGACCGTTGGATATCGAGTGACACTAGGTTTGCCGGATGTGACTTTTAGAATTATTAGAGACACAGTCCCTATATTCAGCATTACTTCAACCACTTTATCTCTGTTAGAAGAAAAAAATGTTTCTTTTAATACAGTAGATATTAACCCGCCTGCAGGCAGCCATGATTACCGGATAACAGCCGAAGTATCGAATCTTTTAACGGGCGCGACTGTTATCGGTCCGGTTGCTTTTAGCGGGATCGCGATTGCCCCGGCTTAATTTGTTCACGTTAAGAAACTCCCTCTTAGGGGGTTTCTTTTACATTTAGAACAAGAGTCCATTCAAGCATCGGAGCCTGCTCATAAGATATTCCAAAAGCTTGTAACGAGTTAAATTGAATGGACGAGGAGATAACTTTATGAAATTTACGTTTCCTATTATTACCCTATCGATCGGCGGGGCGCAACGTATGCTGGCAGAGCTAGTAAACGGTCTGACAGATCGTGGCCATGAGGTCACCATCCTTATGCCTCGCGCCGGTATCGTTGAATTTCCGATTAAAGCTGAAATCATCCGTACACGCCAGCTCGATTATGTAGAAGTAGATGAGTTTCCTCCAAGCGACGTCATTGTTTCGAATTACTTCACCCTTGTCTCCGGGTCGCAAGTGGCTAGTGAGAGAGGCAAAGGTGTGCATATTCGGCTAAGCCTCTGTTATGAGCCTGCCTTTCTACCGGATAATCATCTAACCTTCCGAACCTACCATCATACGAGAAACTTGCTAGTGTTATCGAAGTGGCAGCAGCAGTTGATTCATTTACTCCACGGAGTCATGGGGCATATCGTTCCTGTCGGCCTCAGTCCTGCCTTTCACAATCAGCACCTTCGGGAGTCCCGGAATCAGCTGCAAATATCGGCCATCTTGAGAAAACCGGAGTGGGGACACGTTTGGCACAGGGAACAAGATTATTTGCTTCATCATCTTCAACTCATCAAGGCGCAGTATCCGCATGTGCAAATCAATATTTTCACGCCTCCCACCGAATTCGCCACGTCGCCTTACATTCAATCTCTGAGCAAACAATATCCGTTTCGGTTTATTCAACCGGCGGACGATCAAGCCATGTGCAAGCATTATAACGAATCAGATATATTCGTAAGCTCATCCACCTATGACACTGCGCAAATACCTGGATTAGAAGCGATGCGATGCGGAGCGTCCCTGGTGACCACCTATGCGGGCGGGAACATGGATTACTGCCGAAACGAGGAAAATTGCCTTCTCTCCTATCGTTACGAAAACAATCTATCCGATCAGATTCGCCGTTTGATAGAGGACCCGTCTCTTCGAAAGAAATTAGCACAAGCGGGAGAAAAGGAGTCCATGAAATGGACATGGGATAGAAGCCTTAACGAATTTGAAAAAGCCGTCTATGCCATTACAGGAAAACGTTTGTAAGATCATTCTTATATTAATGGGTCCCTCAACACAGTAGGCGGTCGGACCCATTAACTTATCCCTTCTATGAGACAAGATTGAGAAATCAGACCAGAACCTC
The DNA here is from genome assembly GCF_014534655.1 of Paenibacillus sedimenti. Classification (GTDB taxonomy): domain Bacteria; phylum Bacillota; class Bacilli; order Paenibacillales; family NBRC-103111; genus Paenibacillus_E; species Paenibacillus_E sedimenti. Next base: position 67,882 of record NZ_JACVVD010000005.1, on the reverse strand, counting down.
TCTTTTTCCCCTAGCATATACATATATAGAAATAGTGAAGAACAGAGAACCCGTCATCCGCATAGGATAGCAGTGAACCTGCTGACAATGGGGGTATTGCACGCATGCTTGTCTTCGTTCTCGGATCGTCCAATCATGCTTCTGCAGAAGCTACAAAAGCGAATTTAGCGCATATCGCTTCAGAATGGACGATCGTAATCATAAATGACAATGTCGCATCTATCATGAATGATCATCTTCAGGATTATGAAGAACCTTTCTTTATCACGCTTCAGGCGGGAGACTTGCTGCACAGCCATTTCATATCCGAATTGGAGCGTCAACTTGCATCTCTGCCTGAGCATTGTGCAGGTCTCATCTATGAACGCGGACCGCAGGCAGCGAGAAAAGATATTCCTTTCGACCCGCTGGTCTGGAGAACGAATGCGATGCGATCAACCGGCAGAACCTGCTTCCCTGAAAGAGATCAAATGCCTTTTGACTCCTATATTTTCACCGATAAAATGCTTCAGATCAGCAAGAGGTGGGAGTGGGGAACCTTCCGAAGTCAATGGTGGCAGCCGCAAACTGACAAGATCCCTCCGTGGCGCAAGATGGAGGAAGAGTGGGAATTGGTCCGGCCTATACTGGAAACCGGGACTGCTGCCACGGCTCCCATAACAAAGCCTTCACCGCTCATCAGTATCGTGATATGCACATTCAATAACGTAGACTATTTGCCTTGGTCTATACGAAGCGTACTTGCGCAAAGTATCCCTGATTGGGAACTCATCATCGTGGACGATGCCTCTACCGACATGACGCAGCAAAAGCTGAGTGCCTTGCCGGAAGATCCGCGGATTCGAATCGTTACGAATGCAATGAATCTGGGCAAGTCTCGATGTTTAAATATAGCCTTAACTAAGACTGAGGCTCCGTGGCTGCTTGAGCTGGATGCCGATGACTGGCTTCCTCCGGATAGCATTCAAACTCTATTAGCCTATACGCGTGAGGCAAAGCCCGAAACGGCATTACTGTACGGCGACCACTATGAGTGGACGGAAAGAGCGCGTAAGCAACTTATTTATGGGGGAATATGTAAAGCCCCTAACGATTTCCAGGCGGAAACGCTTCTTAGCGGGGCGGTGCCATTAGCTCCAAGATGCTACCTGGTGGAATCGCTGCGCAGCATAAACGGTTGGTCGGTCGATGATCCATACGGAGGAAGGTTATACGAGGATTTTGCAATCATCCTGCGTCTATCACATGCCTATAAAATAAGCCGTGTCCCCAAACCTCTCTACCATAGAAGACTGCGCTCCTCTAGTATTACGCATCAAAATTCGGATAAATATACGCGTTGGGCGGAATGGATGCGGGGACAAATGGTTGTAAACCGGGGGGGCGGAGGAGATTCATCTGCAACATGAATTCCTCCGATCCATCTTACACGATCACACGAACGTATTGCACCTCGTCTGCCACGATCGTCACGGTGACTGACGGACCATAGTAATAGGTGTTATTCGTACGTATGGTAAAGATACAACTTTCAACCGATTCCAATGTCCCTATAAACAATTGATTCGTCAAAAATACCTCAACCGTACTGCCGATGAATCCGGCTAGCAAATCCGCGAAAGACATAGATTCTCCTCCTTTAAATGACTGCCTCGATGCTGGAATCCGGTATGAGCACAAGATCTCCTGTAGACTCACGGATCTCTATCACATTGGATCCAATGAATATAAGCCTGCCGCTTACCGTTCCAGCTCCTGTTGTTACGGTAATCTCATTATTAAGGCGTCCCTGGACTGCCCTTAAAGGATTACAGCCGGGAGTCGTTCCACGAACTAGAAAGAAAGTCGTTACGTTACCGTTGCCATCATAATCATATACTTCAAATCCAGCTTCCATTAAAGATGCTAGAACGGGTGTTAGTCTAGCGCCGATCTCGAGTCCGGGAAAATCTATAGTTGCGTCAAAACAGTTAATGATACAGCCGTTTGTCGAATAACTGTTACCAGATATAATCGTTACAATATCAGGCATTTGATATAGCCTCCTTCATTATGGGCAGTTATAAAACCTTATGGAGTTGAGACAGCTATACTCGGTCTAAATCCGACGATTTGACAAATCGAATAGATAACAACCTGACCCATATCATTCGCGGTTGTCGGACGTAAGGTAAATGTCCCTTTACCGACGGACTCCAGGATCCCTATCCTGTTCGGCGGTTCTCCTCCCGAACCTGCGCCGCCCGCAAAGAGAACTTGAATTTCTTCCCCTCTATATTCCCTGAGCTGTTCTCTTAACTCTTCTAGGCACTCATCTTCTGGATAATCAATATTTACTTTCACTTCAGGTTTGGCTGACTCTACATTTACGTGCACATCGGGTTTTGGCGTCTCGATGTTTACGTGCACATCAGGCTTTGGCGTCTCGATGTTTACGTGCACATCAGGCTTCGGCGTCTCGATATTTACGTGTACATCAGGCTTCGGCGTCTCGATATTTACTACAGGCGGAGGAGTAGTCACATGAACAGCCGGAGGATTCGTTTGAACATTTACCTCTGCCGGTGGGGTAGATACGTTCACGGTCGGAGCCGGCGTCTGCACGTTAATATTTGGCCGTGTGACTCTGATTGGTCTTTTTCTTAGTTTCTTCTTAAGACCCAAGCATTTCTTTTTCTTGCCTTTCTTCTTGAGAGAACAAGATTTCGACTTTGTGTTGCAGTCATCCGGGCATACGACACGGATGGTTCTCTTAACCACGCAGCGTTTTTTTAAACCCGCCATAGCGCACCTCCAAGTATTTTCCCTGTATTTGTAATTATTGGGTTTTCCCACACTCCTATACTACTCATCAGCGTAGACCCTCGTCCTAGACTCGAACCTAAAAATATGAATCTGGGTATCTATCGTTATATTTATAGGCGGATAATATGAATAGGACAAGCAGATGGTTAGCGGCTTTCATTGCGAATCACCTCATCCAGCGATTTACGGTAAGTCTGCTGCACTTTATGGATTTCTTTCATGATTGAAGAAGCGAATTTCTGACTGCCCATCTCTTCATGGACGCGATACAGAACAAGCGGTTCACCTAAGTAATAAAAGTTATATTTGTGCAAAACACGCATCCACATATCATAGTCTTGGGTGTATTTCAGAGTTTCATTAAACAATCCGACTTGCTTGAATACATCCATATTCAGCATCACCGTACATCCGTTAATGAAACAACCTCCTTGCATCATTTTGATAAATTGCTGCCTGGTCGGGAAGCTTATACCTGCAGCTCCACCCATAATAATTTGGTTATTGGTATTTATATGATAATAAGCTCCATAGCTCACTGAAGCGCCAAGCTTTTGCATATAGGCCAATTGTTTGGCCACTTTGTCCGGATCATAGAGATCATCGGAACTAAGCCACGTGAAGTATTGTCCGGAAGCATGTCTGATCCCCTCATTTAATGCGCTCGCCGTTCCCCCGTTTGCTTTTTCGAGATAAACGATTCGCCCCAGATAGGGTCTGACTCTTTCAACATGTCGTGTAGAACCGTCATTGACAACGATAATTTCAATATTCGAATAGCTTTGACTGAGTGCACTCTCTATCGCTTGGTCAACATACGCGCAGTTATAAAAAGGAATGACGATTGAAACCAGCGGATTCATATAGTTTCCCTCCTTGTACATATGGAAAAGCTACATTATCTTATTGGTTTCAGCCTCTTTATGTTCCTTACATGGATTAGTTTTATAGCGATATCGGGTGACCAAATGTAAAGACTTTGGTTTTATTACCTATTTTTCCCTTTATGGTGGGGGATAGTCCACTACATCCATCTATTGCAAGAATACATTGTAACCATATGTTGAAAAGGAGTGATTCAGTTCATGATCAGTGGTAAGCATGTGTTGGTGACGGGTGCCGCCGGTTTTATCGGAAGTCATCTCGTTCATCAGCTCGTTAGCGAAGGGGCGAAGGTTCGAACCTTTATTCGATATAACTCAACGAATACGCGTGGCTTCCTCGATACGCTGCCTAGTGATGTACAACGGGAGATTGAAGTCATTAAGGGAGATTTAAGAGATCCTCATGGCGTCTATAAGGCTGCCAAAGGGGTCGATACGATCTTTCATTTAGGCGCATTAATCGCCATTCCTTATTCCTATCTACACCCGACCGATGTTGTGCACACGAATGTTATCGGCACGCTCAATGTCGCCCAAGCCGCCTTGGATTTAGGGATCCCTAGACTCATCCACACATCGACAAGCGAAGTTTACGGGAGCGCCCGTTATGTGCCCATGGATGAGACGCATCCGCTGCAAGGTCAATCTCCCTATTCAGCCAGTAAAATCGGAGCGGATAAAGTCATAGAAAGCTTCCATTGCTCATATGCGCTGCCTGTCGTTACGGTTCGTCCCTTCAATTCATATGGGCCCCGTCAATCGATGAGAGCAGTTATTCCTACCATTATTAATCAAGCTCTGCATAGATCGGAAATTGTCCTTGGTAATTTAACTTCCACACGGGATTTCACTTTTGTCGAAGATACCGCATGCGCCTTTATTCGTGCAGCCGTCCACGACGAAGCGATCGGGCAAGTCATTAACGCCGGATCCGGGGCGGAAATATCGATCGGCGAGCTGGCCGATACGGTTAAACAAATCGTTGGCCGGGATCTGCCTGTACGTGTAGAGAGTGAACGGGTACGTCCCGAGAAAAGCGAGGTAGACCGTCTATTCTCCGATAGCAGCAAAGCGGCGACGCTCATGGGCTGGAAACCTAGCGTCACTTTAGTGCAAGGCTTAACGCGAACGATCGAATGGATAAGAGAACATCCTGAGTTATACCGTCCGGATGAATATGTTGTATAAGGGGATGATTCCTGTGGAAGTCGTAATAATGACAGGCGGTAAGGGCATGCGCATGGCTCCTTATACCAAAGTACTGCCAAAAGGATTATTGCCTGTTGGAGAGCAGCCCATACTGGAGATAATTGTCAAACAACTCCGGCATTACGGTTTTACCTCGATCACGATGGCATGCGGCTACTTATCGGGACTCATTCAAACTTATTTCGGGGATGGCAGTTCCCGGGGCGTTTCTATCACCTATCATGTCGAAAGCGAGCCGTTGGGCACAGTTGGCGCAATCAAGAGTCTGAACCGCTTGGAAGGCCCATTTTTGGTTATCAATTGTGATGTACTAACGACGTTGGATTTTGCTAGATTTAGGGAATTTCATATGAAAGGCGGCAGTTTGCTTACCATTGCTTCGCAAAAGAAAGGAATTCCTATAGAGCTTGGGGTTTTGGAAACACAGGACGATTATGTAACCAACTTCATAGAAAAACCTTCCCAATCGGCTTATGTGAGCATGGGCATTTATATGATGAATCCAGCGGTTATCGACTATATTCCAGACCATCAGTATTTCGATATTCCTGATTTGATACATGCCTTATTAGCTGCTAACGAGAAGGTTCGTCATTATGAAAACAACGATTTTTGGCTCGATATCGGGCGTCCCTCCGATTATACTCGGGCTAACGAGGAATATAATCTGCTCAAATCGGTACTGCTGCCGGGTGAGCAATGATGTCAGCACCTCCGACCGTCCTTCTGACAGGGATTAATGGATTCATCGGCCAGCATATGGCTGCCTATTTATTGGACCGCAATATGAACGTACTAGGAATTGGGCGCAGCGCCGATTGTCTCGTTCAGCACCCCCGCCTAACCTATGCATCTTGCGATGTTCTGAATCCATCGGCCATCAAGCAGCTTCTTCAAAATGAATCGGTTACGCATATCATTCATCTTGCCGGCGCTAACGACGTAAGCACTTCATTTGCCGATCCGGTTCAATGCCTGCAAGCAAATAGCTGGGGTACATTGAACGTCCTGGAAGCGGTACGAACTGCGCAAACAAAGAATCTCAAAGGTTTCTTGGCTGTGGGAACCGCTTATGAATATGCGCTTCAAACCGGGCCTTTAACGGAATCTTCGCCGCTTCTCCCAATAAGCCCCTACGCCTGGAGCAAGCATGTGATGACATCCTTGATGCAGATGTACGGACTTGTTTATTCGATTCCGACCCTTGTGGCAAGAACGTTCAACTTAATCGGCCCCGGACATGGAGCTGGCGTATGCGCGCAACTGACCCGACGGGTTGCTTTGATGGAGAAAGGGCTTCTCCCTCCTAATCTGATCGTCGGAAACACGAAGGTAGAGCGGGACTTTCTTGATGTCCGCGATGCGGTCGCCGCCTACTTCTCTCTCTTAGAGCTGGCTCCCGCAGCCCCTGGCAGCATATTCAATGTATGCAGCGGTACCGCCTACCCAATCAGTACCATCATCAGTCTGCTCATACGCCATGCCGCTGTTCCGTTCGAAGTATCCGTCGATGACAGCTTGATTCGCACTAATGAGGCCTCTGTCGTTCAAGGAGACAATAGCAAGCTGATAGCCGCTTCGGCATGGAAACCAAGTATCCCCCTTGAACAATCGATAGTGGATACCTTGAATTACTACCGCAACCTCGAATAAGAAGGAGACCTGCGCCATGAAGATCATGACGGTTCTTGGAACACGTCCTGAAATCATCCGATTAAGCCTGGTGATCGCCAAACTCGATCAGTTTGCCGATTCTCATATTCTCGTGCATACGGGACAAAATTATGACCGTTCCTTAAGCGACGTTTTTTTCGAACAGATGGGAATTCGCAATCCCGATGTCCATATCAAGTATCAGGCTCAGACTGTCGGTCAGCAGATCGGGCAAATGTTCGCTGAAGTCGAGAAAGTGCTTCTCCAGGAGAAGCCCGATCGAATGCTCGTTCTGGGCGATACCAACAGTGCGCTTACGGCGATCATCGGGGAAAGACATGGGGTACCCGTCTATCACATGGAAGCCGGAAATCGTTGTTACGATACGCGCGTACCCGAGGAAATCAACCGGAAAGCCATCGACGCCATCTCTACCTGCAATATGCCTTATACGCCCGGTGCCCGGGAGAATCTGCTTCGCGACGGGGTGCCTCCACATCGGATTTGGATGACGGGCAACCCCATTTATGAAGTCATGCAGCATTATAAGGAGCAGGCTGACACAAGCACCATTATCGATCATCTGGGATTAGAAGAAAAAGGTTATATTCTCGTGACCGCCCACCGTGCCGAAAATGTCGATGATGAAGGGCGATTGCGGCAAATTATCAGCGGGCTGCAGCTTCTGGCCGACGACTTGCGCTTCCCCATCATTTGCAGCACGCATCCGCGAACGAGAGACCGGCTTCAAAAACTCGGAGGATTGAATGCCAATCCGCTTATTCAATTCCTGCCGCCCTTCGGCTTTTTTGACTTTTTGAAGCTGCAAGCTCATGCAGCCTGTGTCGTAACGGATAGCGGCACTGTCCAGGAAGAAAGCTGTATTCTCGGCATTCCGGCGGTCACCATCAGACAGAGTACCGAAAGGCCCGAAACGCTGATCTGCGGCAGCAATCTGCTTTCCGGACTGGTTCCGCAGCGGATCGCCGCAAGCGTCAAACTGATGCTGCAAACGCGCCATACATGGACTTGTCCGGAAGGCTATCTGGATCCGCATGTATCCGCCAAGGTTGTCAATATTGTGCTGGGAGGACAGAGCTATGTTTCATAATCAAACCGTTCTCATTACCGGGGGGACCGGATCTTGGGGACAAGAGCTTACGCGCAAGCTGCTAGAGGAACAGCCGAAAGAAATTCGCATATTATCCCGCAACGAATTTACCCAGGTACGGATGCAGCGCGACTTTCAATTCAATCCCCTGCTCAAATTCATCATTGGCGACGTCCGGGATCAGGAAGCGGTGGACGAAGCTTGCAGAGACGTTGACTATGTATTCCATCTGGCTGCCCTTAAGCACGTTCCCGTTTGCGAAGCTCAACCTGATGAAGCACTGAAAACGAACGTGAAAGGAACTGAAAATGTAATACGGGCAAGCATTCGAAACCGGGTGAAAAAGGTCATCGATGTTTCAACCGATAAAGCGGTTGACCCGATTAACTTTTATGGAATGACCAAAGCTCTCGGAGAGAAGCTGATGATCAGGGCCAATGAGCTTAGCACCGACACCCGCTTTGTATGCATTCGGGGCGGCAACGTGCTTGGCACCAACGGCAGCGTGGTTCCTTTCTTCAAGAACCTGATATTGCAGGGCGAGGACATTCCGCTTACGGATAAAGAAATGACGCGCTTTTTCCTGACGCTCTCGGAAGCCATCGACCTCCTGTTAAAGGCAGCGCAAGCGGCAATAGGCGGAGAAACTTTTGTCATGAAAATGAACGCTTGCCGAATCTGCGACTTAGCCGAGGTCTTAATCCGGCAATTGTCCAATCAAAAAAGGATTGTGAAGGAAGTCGGCATTCGTCCCGGCGAGAAGCTGCATGAAGTGCTGATTTCCGGCCATGAAATCCCCTTCTCTTACCGGTATAACGAAAAATACTTTGTCATCCTTCCTTCGAATGCCGCTCCTGCTCTCTATAACCACTACAACCATTTGCCCAAATCGACGTTAACCCAATATGCCTCCAACGATTCGCTCATGACATTGGACGAAATCCAAGACATGCTTGAAAAAGGAGGATTTCTTCCTTGAAGCTGCTCATTATTGGCGGTCACGGAATGGCGGGACATATCTTGAAGCAATATTTTATGCAACAACCTGCGTGCGAAGTCTGGTCTACCGTACGGGCTGCTTCCCAGACAGATTCACGAGCGGTAGCTCTGGACGTTCGGGATGCGGCCGGTGTAAAACAGCTCCTTGATCGTCTAAGACCTGATGTTGTAGTTAATGCTGTAGGCTTGCTCAATGACGAGACTCGACTCAGGCAGGCTGAAGCCATTTATGTAAATAGTTTATTCCCGCATGTACTCGAACAATTTGCGGAATCGTACGATTTCCGTCTTGTTCATATTAGTACAGACTGCGTATTCTCAGGCTCGCGAGGGGACTATACGGAAACCGATCCCGCTGATGCCATATCGATCTACGGCAAGACCAAAAGTCTCGGCGAGGTAACCGGTCCAAAAACAATTACGTTTCGAACCTCGATCATCGGACCTGAATTAAAACAAAACGGCATCGGTCTCTTTCATTGGTTTATGCGGCAATCAGGCGACATTCAGGGGTATCGCCAAGTGTTCTGGAACGGCGTCACTACGCTGGAATTAGCAAAGGCCATTGATTGGTGCCTCGGACAACCGATACAGGGGCTTGTGCACTTGTCAGGCCGGCAAAAACTTTCCAAATACGAGCTGTTGCTTTTGCTGCAGCAGCAGTTTCATCATCAGTCAGTCAACATATTGGCCAACGACGATATCCAATCCGACAAAAGCCTGGTCTCGACACGAGCGGATTTCTCTTATGCCGTTCCTCCCTATGCGCAAATGATCTTTGAACTAAAAGAATGGATGGATCGGCATGGCCAAGGGGTGTACTCGTATCCGCAATGATTAGAAGCCGGTAAATCCTTGTATCAAGGGTTTAACCGGCTTTTTGTCTGAACTTCTTGAACACGGATTGCATATTGCATGGACAAAAACAATACGCTATTAATACTGGATCTGTTACAATCATGGCTTGAAATTCGAAAGGTGGTGAGTGCCACTTTGGAATTGAATGCATCCTGCGAAGACCTTGCCCGAAAACGCTTTATTATCACGCTGCTCGCTCATCAAGACGAAGAGGTTTTGGCGGCTCAGTTGGATAATATCCGATTTTACAACCCTGATGCCGGTATTGTTCTGTATAATGGCGGTCCGGATCAGGATTTCGCAAAACATTTAAACGTTTGCAAGTTTCCGTATAGCCATCCGTTAAAATATGGAAATCTAGCCCCATTTTTGTGGGAAGTCATGAAGTGGCTTGAAGATCTCCATATCGAATACAAATATCTAATGAATCTTGATCATGATATGTTATTCGTTAAGCATGGGTTTGAAACATTCCTGGACGAAAGAATGGCCCAATCCGATTGTATGGGCTGGAGGCTTCAAAATTCACACGAGCACCCGGACTCGCTCCCTATTCGGGGTATGTCGCGCGAGTGGCATAAATGGCAACCCGTATTCAAGACAGATCATTTTCTTAGTTATTTCAATCCCGGACAGGTATACACGCATGATATTGTCCGCCGCATGCTCTCCTATGTTGATCACGCTACTGTAGATCAGATGCTTGTGAACTCTAAGACTTTTGCGTTGGAGGAAGTGTTTTTTGTCACGTTAGCGTTGGCTTGCGGCGGCAGGATCCGGGAATACCCTGAGGGTAGTGAGTATAATGACATGGTGCATTGGGGAGCGAATATCACTTTCGCAAATGTGCTTCAATCCAGGCAAAATCCTTATTACTATTGGATTCATCCAATCAAGGGAGAAGAATTGATAACGTTGAGCCAACAACTGCGTACAATGTCGGTAGAGGGACCTGCTGGCCAACAGCAGCTTGATGAGAAGGTAGAACCAATACAACCTATAACACGTATCCCCAATAGGAACGGCTCCCTCTACATGCAGGCCAAACGAAAAAAGAATGTTATCCGTAAAAACTTTATATGTAAGAATGCTAAACGGGTTATAAAAAAAAGAAAAAAAACCACGAAAAGTATACCGAAAAAGAAGCGAAAACATGCGATATCAAGGAACCTAGCGAAAAAACGCCGCTAGGTTCTTTTGTTGCCCAACTTCCGTAGCTCCATCCTCACTTAATTATTTATCAATTAATGCCTATGTATATAATTATGATAAATGGTTGAAAATCTACAGCAACAATTCAATATTTTCATATAATAGATCATAGTTATCCAACGATAGGAAAGGTGATAGATGAGATGGATGATTTTAAACTAATCAAATTTAAAAAAATAAAGGAGAATGGTAAAAATAAGATTGTTATTCATAATCCAACAAAATTAATAATGATTGGGCGCGGCGTTCAAGGTGCCGTATTTAAGCTTAGTGAGGATCGTTGCGTAAAAATTTATGTCAAACGAAGCGATGCAGCAAAAGAAGGGGATGCACTCAAAGCAGCGAAGAAACTTCCTTTTGTTCCGAGATTATATGAAGTCGGATCAAACTATGTAATTATGGAATATTTAGTAGGTCCCAATTTAAAAGATCATCTAAAAGAAACGAAAAGTATATCCGAATCGATTACGAAACAAATCATAATGATTCGAAAGCAACTTAAGCGAATTGGATTTATTCGGATTAAGACCACGCTCACGCATTTTATTGTAACAAAAGGAAATGTGCTGAAATCAATCGATCATGTAGATGGACTCACGATGAATGATCCATATAATCCAACGATGTTTCTTGAACTAAAGGAATTGGGTTTATTGAATACATTCTTGGAACAAGCTATGAAAATCGATCCAGACTCATATGATGACTGGCAAAAAAATATCGATTTTAATAAGTTATAGAAAAAAATTTAGCAACAAAGAACCTAGAGAAAAAAACGAAGCCAGGTTCTTTGTTACAGTGTTCCTCATAATGACTATGCCGCTTTTTTCATTTTACGGGATTGAACTTTCTTGACGATGCGTTTCCGTAATGCAGGCGGCTTCCGCAAGCTGTTCCTTTTTACGGTTGAAACTTTTTTGGGACCTGGCCTTTGTATTAACCCGCTCCTCTTTTTGTACTTCTTCACTATTGTCATTTTTGTCTTCGGTTTTAGAAGTCTATTCTTGGGTTTCAGCACCATTTTCTTTTTAGAAACCGGCTTTTTACGAATCCATTTCTTCTTCCTTATTACCAATCGTTTCCTAGTGATAACCCTTCTGAACACTTGCCTGCGCGTCGGCGTGTTTTGCGCATAATACTGTTGTTCCTGCGGCTCAGGCTGCGGTTCAGGATGCACCTCTGCAGCTGGCGCTTGTTCCTGATGAACTACCGGTACATCCTGTTGCGGTTCCTCCATAGGAATTCCTCCGGACATCAACTGACCATTGAAATGGATCAGCCGGTCTCCTCTTACCGGATGCACAGCGTAATAATAAGGATGATGCTGCGCATGATGTGCTTCATTTTGCTCGATTTCACGCTCGTGCCGCATCACGTTAAAAGCGTGGTCGCGCGGAAATTCCCGATATCTCCCGCCGCATGCTGCAGCCAATGTCACAAACAAAACTTCCTCCAAAGCTGTTACTTGGCTCTCGTCTATCATGTTCTCTATCTTGGACATGCCTGTAAAAGCAAGCATCTTTTTTACAATACGGTGCCGGTAAACTTGAATCGGATTCAAATAACGGATAAAGTGATCGGTCTTGAATAAGTGGGCCCATTTGGCCCACTCCTCCCGCATCGGCTTTGTATGCATCGATTCCTCATCGGAGCTCGTTTGCATATCCCAACCCATACAATCGAACCCCTGCATCGTTTCGTTCAGGTAGCTCTCAAATCCGTGCTTAACGAAGAGCATTTCGTCATCCAAATTGACCAGATATTCGTATTTCACCTTATTCTCTTCCAGCCACTTCATCACGTCCCATAAGAATGGAGCTGCGTGCTTACCGGTCAAATGGTGACCATACGGACATAGGGCAACATTCAAGCTTTTGGCAAATTGGATATCGTCGCCTCCGTTATAGAGCACTATGCCCGCTTCCGGATTGAACTTGCGGATATTATCAATTTGCGTGGCAAGAACGCACTCATCTTTGCGGCCCAGAATGGCGAAGATCACTCGTTTGCTTGCCGGTATACCGTCATAATGGGTCATTCGAAAATTAACTGGCGCTTCATATTCTTCCGTAACGCGTTTTAAATGGTCCCACTGCGAACCGGAAATATTTTTATAGAGTTCGCCGCCGCCCACACGCCTCGTATGCTTGACTGTGACATCGTCGATGACGGCTAATTTTTTGTATGGAAATCCAAGCAGCTTGGGCCATACAAAATCGAGTCCCCACCCGGATTCGCTTTTTTCAAAGGTCGGCAAGAGCTTTTGAAATGTTTCTCTGGAATAAAGAGGAACCATAGGCTCAATAAAGTGAGAGTATCTCAAAAAGTAGTTAGGATTTTGAACGGTGATTCCATGCCCAAAATACGAATCGGGCGTTAAAGCCGGCTGTGCCAGTTCAAGTCCCTGCTCCATAAAAATCTTAAACATACGATTGATATCGTATGCATTTGCACTTATATCATCATCCGGCATCCAGATTGCATCATAATGATAGATTCCATCTCCGAAAGCTGCAATCGTATCCTTTACCGTAGGCCATTTTAAACCTGGTATTTCATGATAGAAGTCGCATTCTTTCGCATATCGGCCTGGCGTACTGCCGAAATAACTGAGACAAAGATCGAAGTTTTTATACTTCGCAGGTTGCAGCCATTCTTGGTGAAGTGAGGTGTCGCCAACTCTGCCAATGACAAGAAACCGCTTATCGCCTTTGACTTCAAATTGCGGCATTTCGAACCTCCTTTATATCCCTTGATTATTTCTTCTCCATAAATCTCAGATAGTCGAGGATATGATGTTTTAAATCTTCCCTCTGTGTAGCTAAGGCCAGCGTCGCCTTCACATATCCGAGATGATCCCCGACATCGTGCCATGTCCCGTTAATTTCACAGGCATGCACGGCCTCTTGCTCATTAAGCTTCGAGAGGGCGTCCGTCAGCTGAATTTCTTGACCGACTCCCGGTTCCTGTTTCTCCAGGATATCGAATATCGCTGATGTCAAAATATACCGCCCGATCATAGCAAGGTTTGTCGGCGCTTCCTGCGGCTTCGGTTTTTCTACAAGCTTGGTAATATTGTAGAATTGATCATACAATAGCTGAGCGTCGATGATGCCATAATTCGAAACATCTTTAGGATTGACAGGCTGTACGCCGATGATGGAAGTTTTATAGCGATCAAAATAATCGATCATCTGCTTTAAACATGGAACTTCGGACTGCACGAATGTGTCTCCCAATAGAACGGCAAAGGGTTCGTCATTAATGAACTTTCTTGCGCACCAGATCGCATGACCCAAACCTTTCGGTTCTTTTTGGCGAATATAATGGATATCGATGAGCTGTGCCGGCTTCTGCACCTTTTCCAGCATGTTCAGCTTTCCTTTTTGCTGTAAATGATATTCCAGTTCAAAAGCGTTGTCGAAATGATCCTCAAGCGACCGTTTGCCTTTTCCAGTCACAATGATGATATCCTCAATGCCTGATGCCACTGCCTCCTCAACAATAAATTGAATGGTAGGCTTATCAATGATCGGCAGCAGTTCTTTGGGCATCGCTTTGGTTGCCGGTAAAAATCGGGTGCCCAGACCTGCTGCTGGAATTATCGCTTTGCGAACCTTCATATTGTCCATCATCCTTCTGTTTGATTATGATAGATTCACTTCATCTGCCAATACTTTGGTAGACAAAGCCCTCTTCTTTCATCATCTCGGGGTCGAATAAATTTCGGCCGTCAAATAGAATCGGCTGCTTGAGTAAACTCTTTATTCGGCCGAGGTCCGCAAATCGGTACTGCTTCCACTCCGTAAATAACAGCAATGCATCCGCATCCATGAGAGCTTCATAGGGATTCGTAAAGTATTTGATATTCTCCTCGCCTAAAGCCTGGTACGCATTCTGCAAAGCAACTGGATCGTGCGCTTGAATGTTAACGCCGCGTTGTCTTAATAGTTCAATAGTCTCAATAGACGGCGCTTCGCGAATATCGTCGGTTTCAGGTTTAAAAGATAGACCCCATACCGCCAATTTGAGCCGGGATAAATCTTCGCCGAAGTGGCTGACGACCATCTCGTACAATTTTTTCTTCTGCTTATGGTTGACTTTATCGACGGCTTCCAATATGTGCGTAGGGACATTGCGTTCCGTAGCGCTCTGAATAATAGCCCGGACATCCTTAGGGAAACAAGACCCTCCGTATCCGACTCCGGCCGATAAGAAATAACTGCCGATTCGATGATCGAATTCCATCCCCCGCCGTACCCATTCAATATCCGCGCCAACGGATTCACAGATGCCGGCAATCTCATTCATAAAACTGATTCGTGTGGCTAACATGGCATTAGAGGCATACTTGGCAAGCTCGGCGGAGGCAATATCCATGTGGACGAGAGGATGACCTTGGCTAGTCAGCGGTAAATAAAGCTTCTCCATATATTCCAAAGCTCTAGAATTGTCAGTCCCTACGACGATTCGATTCGGATGGAGGAAATCTTCAACGGCTGCGCCTTCTCTTAGAAACTCCGGATTTGATACGATGTCAAAGTCCAATTCGGAAAGTCCGCGCTTCATAAGCTCCTCTTGGATCACGCCTCTGATCCGTTCTGCGCTGCCGATAGGAACCGTTGATTTGGTTATGACAATGGCATAAGCATGGATGCTGGCGCCAATTTGCTGAACGGCGTTCATTACGTAAGTAAGATCCGCAGATCCGTCTTCTGCTGGCGGCGTTCCTACAGCAATGAAGATGAATTGACTGCTTGCTACGGATTGCGCCAAATCGAGCGAAAAGCTCAGCCGGCCATCTTGCACGTTTCGTTCCACCAGTTGTTCCAAGCCGGGTTCATAGATAGGCACTTGTCCATTTTGCAGCGATGTAATTTTGGCCGGATTGTTATCTACACATATGACTTGGTGCCCCATCTCCGCAAAGCAAGCTCCAACCACTAATCCTACATAACCAGTTCCAATCATGCATATCTTCATGGCCGCTCTCCTTAACTTTCAAAATTTCTTTAACCCTCTCAACAAAGCTTCATCTACTTTCCTGACTCCAGCATCGGCTGCAATTTGGCAATTTCAGTGATGACCGCCTTCTAAATTGTATGCTTCTTGTCTATCTGGGAACTCGGACGGATAACCAATAGCTTGAAAATCAACGCTAACCTAGTCTTCGTGCATTATTTATTGTTGTTCGGACAGACATACAGGCATATACTCATTTTTTCTCATATCTTACATCAGCTACGATTTTGTCAATCAACAGATTTCGAATAAAAAGAAGGGTGGAATAGACTTGGATCGACTTCATATCGTGACAGCAACCAATGATCGCTATATTAAACATTTGGCCGTCATGCTGAATTCTTTACTTGAAAATAAGAAATCAAGGAACCCTGTTGATATTTATGTGATCGATGGCAATATATCTGATCAAAATAAAGCAAAGCTAAGAAGGTCTGTGAAAAGATTCAACGTGCCGATCAAATATTTGGCGGTTAATGATTCCATGTTCAATGATTTTAAGCTGAACTATAACATTAGCAAGGAAACCTATTACCGTATCCTGATTCCAAATCTTCTGGACAGAGAAATTAACAAGGCTCTCTATTTGGACTGCGATATGATCATCAAGGACGATATCACCAAGTTATGGGATACAACTTTAGTCCATAAATTCGTGGCGGCCGTCAAAATCCCGGGCAGCATCAGAGCCCGTGAGCTTGGACTCCCTGGAAATGCGGATTATTTCAATGCTGGCGTTCTTCTGCTCAACCTGAAAAAATGGCGGGAAAATAACATCGTGTTTAGGCTATTGCGTTTTTGCAGAAATAACCCCGATAAGCTTAAATTCATGGATCAGGACGCTTTAAATGCGATTCTTCATGATAAGTGGAGAAAATTGGAGCCCACCTGGAACTACCAGGTTCACCGTTATCGCGGTTTGAGAAATCCTGCGATTATTCACTTTACGACAAACCGGAAGCCATGGAACAGCAATCCTCCTTTTAAAGATGAATATATGAAATACCTGCGTAGAACCCCCTGGGATTAGCGAGGCTTATGCTTTATTTTTCATAGGCTTTCGGCAGTTACCCATACATGATCTTCTGCTTGTTCATATATGTAATGTATTACATTTGTGCGTAGCAAGTTTTCTACCGAAAACGCTAAGGAGGTTTGCCCTAATGAAAGTGGATTGGTTAATTGTTGGCTCCGGCTTTACGGGTGCGACATTAGCGGAACAAATTGCAACACAACTGGATCAGAAAGTATTGGTCGTTGAAAAAAGAGATCACATTGGCGGAAATTCCTACGACTGCTACGACGAACATGGCATTTTAGTTCATAAATACGGATCTCATACGTTCCATACCAACTCCAGCATGGTTTGGAATTACCTTTCCCGGTTTACAGAGTGGCGTCCTTATTTCCACGAAGTCCGAGTCGTCGTCGACGGCAAAAAAGTTCCGGTCCCCTTCAACTTAAACTCCATATACGCTCTCTTCCCTCAAAAATACGCCGAAAAGCTCGAAGAGCTGCTTATTCAGCATTTTGGTTTTAACGTCAAAGTCCCCATCTTGAAGCTTCGTGAAAGCGCAAGCGGAGAACTCAGCTTTCTGGCTGATTACATTTATCAAAATGTTTTCTACAAGTATACGATGAAGCACTGGCAGCTCGATCCGGAGCAGTTAGACAAATCCGTTACAGCGCGGGTTCCCGTCTATATTAGCCGGGATAACCGATACTTTCAGGATAAATATCAAGGCTTGCCCAAGCATGGTTACACGCCGCTCTTTGGGCGCATGCTGAAGCACCCCAACATTCGACTGCTCCTGAACACCGATTACCATGAGATCATGGATCAAATCGAGTTTAAACGCATGATTTATACAGGACCGATCGACGCTTACTTCAACTATATGCATGGCGAGCTTCCCTATCGGACCTTGCGCTTTGAATTCGAGAATTTGGATCAGGAATATCACCAGGAAGTAGGGACCGTCAACTACGGATTGGAGTACGACTATACGCGTGTGCTAGAACAGAAGCATCTAACCGGCCAAAAGTCGCCAAAAACGACAATATCATATGTCTACCCCGAAGAATACATCGCAGGTAAGACCGATCCATACTATCCGATTCCAAGAGATGAAAACAAAGAACGTTACAAACTTTATCAGGCAGAAGCCGAGAAAATCAAAGACAAAGTGCTGTTTGCCGGTAGACTGGGCGATTACAAATATTACAACATGGACCAAGCGGTAGCTCGCGCATTAACGTTGTTCAAAGACACGATCTTAGGGGAGGAAAGCAAGTGATTCCTTCAATGCTAGAGTCCGGATGGCGTATTGATCGGATCGAGAGTTGTCGGCTCATGGGCGAAAGATGGCGAGATATCGGGTGCAATGCAAGAAAAGGCCGGCATGGGAAATCCATGCCCCTTGATCTTGTACGGATTTCGATAGCAGGACAAACGGGATTTGGCTGGTCCGCGATTTCCAGAACGCAAGCCGAAGCTTGGATCGGTACGGAAGTCAAAGACTTGTTTACGCCGGAAGGAAGAGTAAAGCCTGCTTATTACGGAATCGAATACCCGTTGCTCGATTGGCTGGGACATATGTTGAATCAACCTGTTTACGCTCTATTTGATATCGGCGAAGGGAACAATGTCGGCAGTCCCCCCATCGTTCCCTGCTACGATGCCACGATTTACTTCGACGACCTTCATCTGGACGACGATGCCGAAGCCGTGGAATGGATGCAGATGAAAGCTTTGGAAGGATGGCAAGCCGGCCACCGGGCTTTCAAAATCAAAGTAGGTCGCGGAGCGAGACACATGCCCATGTACAGGGGAATGAAACGGGACATCGAGATTATTAAAGGTTTTCGCAAAGCGCTCGGGCCTGATGCTCAAATCATGATCGATGCCAACAACAGCTATAATCTGAACCTGACCAAAGAAGTGCTGGGTGCCACAGCTGACGTGAACATCACCTTCATCGAAGAACCGTTCTATGAGGATCCCATTCTTTATGAAGATTTGAAACAGTGGATGGATAAACAGGGACTCCATGTCATGATTGCCGACGGGGAGGGACTTACCGTTGCTCCTTCGATCGTCAGTTGGGCCAAGAATGGATTGATTGACATTCTTCAATTCGATATTCGTTTCCATGGATTTAACAAATTGCTCCGATTGGGTGACGAGCTGCGGGGCACAATTGTCAAACAAGCGCCTCATAATTATGGAGGCCCTTACGGCAACTACGCATCCTGCCATGTCGCAACCGCACTGGAGCGGTTTCTGACCATTGAGTGGGATGAAGTACGGGTTCCCGGCTTGGAAGCGCCCGGCTACGCTATCGTTGAAGGCAAAGTGCACGTTCCCGCAGCAGCCGGTTTCGGCCTTCATCTGGATGACAGCCACTTTGTTAAATCGGTGCAGGAACAAGGTTGGTCAGTACAAAGCCTAAAATAATGGAGGTCTTTCATTATGATTTGCTTCGCTTTATTGGCGCATGAAGACGAAGGAGCGCTTCGCCAGCAAATAAAAAACATCCGTAAATATAATCCCAAAGACGCATTCATCGTTTTTTATAACGGCGGACCGGATCGGGACTTCGGCAAAAAGGTTTGCAGGGAAGAGAATGTGCTGTACTGTCCCTATAGCAAACCGTTGACGCAGAGATCAAGCGGCCGGTTTTTCTATGACGTCATGAGATGGCTGGAAGAAAGAAAAATCAGATACGAGTACTTGGTTTATCTGGAATACGACATCATGTTCGTGGGTAGGGGCTTTCGTGAAATGCTCGAGTCACGAATGAAAGGCTATGATTGCTTGTTGAAATTTGTGAAAAAAGAAACCGATCCACAGAAGGCAACTTGGGACCCGGCTAAATTGATGTGGGCCGAATGGAAAGATTGGAGACCGTTCTTCCATTTGGATCATTTCTTTAGAACTTCCAGCCCAATGTCCGTCTATCGTCATGGCATTGTCAGAAAAATGCTCGCCGGCATCAACAGAGGCCAAATAGAACGCTTATTCAGATCGACCCACATTCGCTGCTTGGGTGAAATGATCTATGTCACCTTAGCCAAGAAATATGGCGCCAGATGCCTGGATCACCGCAATTCGGATCTGCGATACTTGCGCTTCAGACCCGAACTCACATTAAGAGAAGTCCAGGATGCGAAGCGCAGACCCGATGTCATGTTCGTTCACCCCGTAAAAAATCGTGCTGTCATGAAATGGATATGGGAGCACTAGATGTAGGAGGCCCGGGATCATGATTGTTTTTGCGTTATTAGCGCACAAAGATGAGCAAGCACTTCTGAAGCAAGTCAAAAATATCCGCAAGTACACCCGCAAAGATGCCAAAATTGTTTTATATAATGGCGGAACGAACAAGGACTTCGGCAAAAAGGTATGTAAACAGGAGAACGTCTTGTACTGCCCTTATAGCAGACCTCTTGAACCAAGAAAAACAGGCCGTTGTTTCTACGATATTATGCGATGGCTCGAAGAAGCCAAAATCTCCTACGAATATTTGATCTATACGGAATACGACGTCATGTTCATCAACGATGGGTTCGTACCGTTTATTCGCAAAGAAATGAAGAACTACGACTGTATGGTCAAATTGCTTAAATATGAGACGAACCCCGGCCTTGCCGTGTGGGCACCCGCCAAAACAATGTGGAAAGAATGGCATCATTGGCAGCCTTTCTTCAAACGCGATAGTTTCTATGGTACTTCCAATCCGATGCAGGTCTACCGCCATGGCACGGTTAGAAAAATACTGGCCGGGATCGATAAAGACCACTTGGAAAGACTGTTTATCAGCTCAAACTTTGGACATTTAGGCGAAATGCTCTATATTACCTTAGCAATGAGTAGCGGGGCAAAATGCCAAACTTACCCCGATATTATCAAGGAACATTTACGGTTTAGACCGGCATTTACGCTTAAAGAAGCCAAAACGGCGAAACGCAACCCCAAAATCATGTTCCTCCATCCCGTTAAAGATGCAAAAGTCCGCGATTGGATTTGCGAGCAATAACGGATTCGGGAACGCACTCCCCACAAAGTGACGTCAAGCTCTGAAACATATTCCGGATACTTTGCGGGGGACCCCAATTCATCTTAGGAGGTCCAAATCATGATTTGCTTTGCAATACTGGCCCATAAGGACGAACATGCTCTTCAGCAGCAAATTAGAAATATTCGCAAATATACGAGCAGAGACGTCAAAATTGTTCTATATAACGGCGGTGAAGATCGTAACTTCGGCAAAGAGGTTTGTAGAAAAGAACATGTCATGTATTGCCCCTACAGCAAACCCTTGCAGAGGGGGAAAACGGGCCGGTTTTTCTATGATGTCATGAGATGGCTGGAAGATGCGAAAGTTCGTTATAATTACTTGGTGTACATGGAATTCGATGTTTTTTTCGTCGGGCATGGTTTTGAAAGATTTATTCGACATCATATGGATGGTTACGATTGTATGGGTAAAATGATACGACACTTAACCAGTCCACGATCTACATCCTGGATACCCGGTAAGACCATGTGGCGAGAATGGGACGATTGGAAACCTTTCTTTCAGAAAACCAACTTCTATGGGACTTTCAATCCGATGCAGGTATATCGCCATGACATTATTAAACGCATGCTAAATTTTATCGACAGAGGCCACCTGGAGAGACTGCTGGCGAAGACCAACGTTTACGCCCTAGGTGAAATGCTCTATATCACGGTCGCCAAAAAAGTCGGCGGAAAACTTCGCCCTTATCCGAAGGAAAGTATTGAATATTTGCGGGTCTACAATCGGATTTCACTGGATCAAGCTAAAGAGGCAAAGCGCAACCCCGATGTGATGTTCGTGCATCCCGTCAAGGATGCCGACGTCCGGAATTGGATTTGCGAGCAATAGCCATCATTTAGGAGGTACGGTCATGATTTGTTTTGCCTTATTGGCACACAAGGATGAAGAAGCTCTGCTACAGCAGGTAAGAAATATTCGCGAGTACAACCCTAACGACACCCTTATCGTTCTCTATAACGGCGGTAACGATCCTGACTTCGGGAAAGCTGTCTGCAAAAGCGAAAATGTTTTGTACTGCACGTCCAGCAGACCTTTACAAGCCGGGAAAACGGGTCGATTTTTCTATGACGTTATGGCCTGGCTTGAGGAAGCCCATATCTCCTATGAATATTTGGTCTACACAGAATCCGACGTGATGTTTATCAACCACGGATTTAAAGACTTGCTGGAGCAATTGATGAATGGCTACGACTGTCTGGTAGAAGCGGTCAAAGTTGAGATGTACCCGGATAAAAGCAACTGGACAACAGCCATGCGGATGTGGAAAGAATGGCACCTTTGGAAACCGTTCTTCCGAAGCGAGTTTTTTTACGGCACTTTCAATCCGATGCAAGTATATCGCCGTCGGATCGTTAAGCGTATGCTGAGAAGAATCAATAAGTCTCACCTAGAACGATTGCTCGATAAAACGGGCGTCATTTCCATGGGCGAAATGCTGTACTTGACGATAGCGATGCAGTGCGGTGCAAAATGTCAAGAATACCCCCGCATGTACAGAAAGTATTTCCGTTATCGTCCTTTCATCTCTTTAGACGAAGTTAAGGACGCGAAACGGCTTCCGGAAGCTATATTTGCGCATCCCATCAAAGATCATTCCGTTCGTGCATGGATCAGCAGTTCGCAAACCACAAAGGACACGGAGGGACATTCATGAAAAGCAAGGTGCTGGTTACAGGCGGTGCGGGTTTTATCGGCAGTCATTTGGTCGACACGCTCCTGGCGGACGGTATGCAAACTCTAGTCATTGATAACTTTGACGATTACTACGATCGCAAAGTGAAAGAAAAGAATATAAGCGGCCACCTCAGTTCGCCTCACTATGAATTAGTGGAAGCGGACATTCGGGATAGGAACCGTATGGAACATATCTTCGAACAATGGAAACCCGAGATTGTCGTTCATTTAGCTGCAAAGGCAGGGGTTCGTCCATCTCTGGAAATCCCCCACGAATACGTGGATGTGAATCTGGCAGGTACGGTCAATCTGCTAGATGCTTCCGTGAAAAATGGCGTCTCTAAGTTCATTTTCGCTTCATCCAGCTCGGTTTACGGATTAAATGAAGAAGTCCCTTTCTCCGAAAGCGGTCCTACCTTAAAGATCGCTTCACCTTACGGGGCGACGAAAGCAGCCGGAGAAGCATTATGCCAAAGCTACAGCCATTGCTTCGGTTTGCCGATAGCGGCTCTGCGGTTTTTCACCGTCTATGGCCCGAGACAGAGACCTGATCTGGCTATTCATAAATTTGCCAGGAAAATGGCCAGGAACGAACCGATTACATTGTACGGCGATGGAACAACGAGCCGGGACTATACCTATGTGAGCGATATTGTTTCGGGTATTCGCAAATCGATGGAACTGCATGCGCGAGACTACGAGGCTTTTAACTTAGGCAATGATAATCCGACCAGCTTGCTGGCCTTAGTGCATTTACTTGAGGACGCAATGAATACGAAAGCGTTAATCGATTGGCAGCCGTTGCAAATCGGTGATGTCCCCAAAACATGGGCCGATTATCATAAAGCCCAGTCCATGCTGGGTTATTCACCTTCGACGAATCTGGAAACAGGCATTAAACATTTTGTAGAGTGGCTGCGTGAAGAAGAATCGCTCCTTCCTTGAGTATGAAGAACGAATAAGGTCACCCTTGCAGGCTGGCCTTATTTTATTGTTATTGTCAGCCAGCCCTCCCTATGAATCCATTCATATAAATATAAAGAGACTCGAATGATATACAAGGGAGGTAAATGATGAAAAAAGAACAAGTTCATATCATAACAGCAACGAACGACAAGTATGCCAAACCTCTCGGTGTTATGTTAAATTCCTTGCTGAAAAACGCAACATATAAATCTATGATCCGCATTTACATCATTGACGGGGACCTTTCCTCTGAAAAAAAGAAAAACTTAAAAAGAGTTGTAAAAAAGTTCAACCTCGACGTTAAATTTTTAAAAGTCAACAGCTCGTTATTCGATGGGTTTAAAGAAAGGCATCATATTAGCAGACAAGCTTATTACCGGATTGTAATTCCACATCTGTTAGATAAGGATATTAAGAAAGTGCTTTATATGGACTGTGACATTATCGTTAAAGAGGATATCAGAAAATTGTGGAATACCAATATCGATAATCATTTTTTGGCGGCAGGTGAAAAAGCTTTTGCTAAAAATGATGAAACCCGAAAAAGTATACTCCAGCTTCCAAGCGAAGCGCGGTTTTTCAATTCCGGTGTGCTTTTGATAAATCCGGAAAAATGGAGAGAACATGACATATCCAATAAAGTGCTTGAATTCATTACAACCAACTCGAACGATCTGATCACGATGGATCAAGAAGCATTAAATGTTGTTCTTCACGATAAATGGCTTAAATTAGATACGAAGTGGAATTATTCGACATCTCATATCAAGACCCATCCTGGTGTTAAACCGGCCATCATTCATTATACTCGTCGAAGAAAGCCATGGAACCATGGTCATCCACTTCAAAAAGAGTACTTTAATTATTTGAAAACGACAGGATGGTCCATAAATCGGACTAAAAAGAAAGAATGAGAGATTGGGCTGAGAAACTGATTAACCTTATTTTTTGGAGTAAATACTAAGGTCAACCACTTCATACTGGTTGACCTCATTTTATCTTCTTATACAGTCTCGTTAATTTTAAAGCATACTGCTCAAAGTTATATTTATTTTTTATTAGTTTTTTGTTAATGTTCCCCATTTTTTCTCGCAGCCTTTTATCTTTTAATAGCTTATTAATATATTTAGCAAAGGCTTCGGGTTTGTCATATTGATTATTCACGAAACCATTCTTACCATGCGCTATGACCTCCGGATTACCTCCTCTATTTGAAGTCACAATCGGTAAGCCGGCAGCCATTGCTTCGTAATGAACTCTAGCGAGCGGCTCTTGCCATTGGGAGGGGCAAACAAATACATCGCTCATTGTATAATAGTCGGGAAGTCCGTTGACCGGCAGGAAATTTGTAAAATAAATATACTTGGATACCTGCCTTGCCCTTCGCTGAATTTTTCTAATGTATGGGTTTACCGATAAATCCCCAAACCACTTGCTGCCTACAATAACCAAGGCTGTTTCCGGATGTTGTTTTCTTACCATTTTCATAGCTTCGATCAGGCAATGACAGCCTTTTTTAGCTTCAAGACGCCCTACAAATAGAACAACTTGAAAATGATCGGGAATTCCTAACTGCCGCTTCATCCGTAGCGCAACTACTCGTCCCTGATTGCTAAAATGAGGAGTATAACGGGAAGCATTCTCTCCAGTATAGAGTGCAGTCATCTTGCCGGAAGCAGCTGGGTATTGTTTCACTACATGCTGAGCGACAAATTTACTCACGGTAATCATATAATCAATAGTTTCAACTACCTTGCGGGATTCGTTATCACCAAGTCTTTCCCCTAACATTAAGTTGTGAAGAGATAACGTCAATCGGGATTGGGGCGATGCATTTTTAATACGAAGTATCCAACGTGGTGTGTTAAAAACTTGGATAATGTCAAAAAAGTGCTTATTCAAATGCTGCAGCACTTCCTCAATATATTGGCCCCTGTCAAAGCGAATAAACTCAACATGATTAATCATTTCGTAATTGGGCAGAGAAGGATCTTGAATGGAAAAAACCGTAACAGTATTATCCAGGCGTGCCAGAATCGGGGCAATACTGTGAATTAGCAACGGAACCGCTCCGCTCCGGATAGGCGGACAAGGCAAAAGATCCGAGTTAATCAAGGCGATCTTCATATCGTCATTCATCCTTTATAGAAAGATACAAATTCTCCAAACGCTTAGCAACGTGTTCAAAACCAAAGTCTTTTTCAACGAACCTCCTGCCTGCTTTAGCCAATTTTAAAGCTTTTTCCGGATTAGATAAGAGATTGGAAATTGAGTCCGCAAAAGCTTGAGGATTACTATAGTCATTAAGTACGATGCCGTTTTTATTATGTCGAATAATTTCAGCATTTCCTCCACGATTTGTAGTAATGATTGGGAGTCCTGCCCCCATCGCTTCATAATGGACTCTAGCTAATGGTTCCTGCCATTGCGAGCTGCATACGAATATATCCCCTAACAGGAAAAGGGATGGCATTTCACTAGGAGGAACGAAGTTTGTAAATATTACCCGATTCTTTCCGAGAGATTCGGCTAGCTGACGGAGGTTTACAACGTAATCATTCACTCGATGATCTCTAAACGATTTGCTCCCTACA
Source organism: Paenibacillus sedimenti (assembly GCF_014534655.1). Classification (GTDB taxonomy): domain Bacteria; phylum Bacillota; class Bacilli; order Paenibacillales; family NBRC-103111; genus Paenibacillus_E; species Paenibacillus_E sedimenti. Next base: position 41,811 of record NZ_JACVVD010000005.1, on the reverse strand, counting down.
ATCACCAAAACGGCATTCGGATGACTCTGAATCACTTTCTTCATCGCTGTGATCAAAATGTCAGTACCTTTAGCCTTGCATAGCCGTCCAACAAATAAAATTACTTTTTTATTGTTCACACCATACTTTTTGCGAAGTTTTTTTCGTTCGGATTGGATTGAATCTTGCCATATTGGTTTGTAACGCCTTAAATTAACCCCCGAATATATGGTATGCATCTTACTTGCGGCAGAAGGAAATCGTTGGACGATTGTTGATCCAATGTAGTCACTGATTAACATTATTTTATCGACCAATCTTATAGACAGCTCCCCCATTTCATCAGATACTCTTTCTTTTCTGAACATTTCATTATGACAACTAATAATAAAGTTACTACTTGGCGTAGCAGTCTTGTATTTTAATATATTTTCGGGACGGTTAAACACATGGATCACTTGATAAGCTTGTTTAGTGGAATGTTGTTTGGCTAGCTCTTTAGCAACACCAGTCACATATTTTTTGCGCGGAATGCGAATGTAGGTAACCCCATCTACTTCTTCTCGATCAGCTTGATTGGGGTCTGCGATGCAAAAAATAGTCAAATCATGTTTACCACTTAAATAGGGAGCTACCCCATCAATAAATATTTGAATGGCCCCTCCTCTAATAGAGGGTACGGGTGACATTTCTGTACAAATAAATGCGATCCTCATCTTGTCAGCTCCATTCATTAACTTGAGATTGCTAACTCCATAATCTAGTTTATTCTATTCAAAAATAATAAAAGCGTTCATATGTTAGACTACCAAAATATTTATTCTTGAAAATAATTGGTTTGCCCTATCATTACAAGCATCAGCTTCATATAAATATTAGATAATGTGAAGAGGAGGATTTACAAATATGGATGCACGAACGAATAAGAATAGAAATTCAGAAACTATTCATCTTGTAACGGCAACTAACGATAATTATGCTAAACATTTAGCCGTCATGTTAAATTCCTTGTTGGAAAATACCATCGATACATCAAAGATAAATATATTCATCATTGACGGAGACATCTCCCATGATAATAAGTTAAAGCTGAGTTCATCTGTAAAAAAATTCAACTTGGATGTACAATTCCTATCCGTCGATGACTCTATATTCAGTGGGTTTAAAGAGAGGTTCCATATAAGCAAGGAAGCTTACTATCGAATTGTTATTCCAAACCTGTTGGATACCGACATTCGGAAAGCCATTTATTTAGACTGCGATACGATCGTTAAAAAAGATATCCGTAAATTATGGAACATCAATATAGATAATTATTTTCTAGCAGCAGTTGAAAAAGCCACTTCGAGTAAGGCTAGAAAAAAGCTCCTCCACATACCAAATGAATTCAATTTCTTTAACTCTGGCGTACTGTTATTAAATCTATATCAATGGAGAAGAAACAATATTTCAAAAAAAGTTCTTCAATTCATAGATAAAAATTCAGACATACTTAAATCTATGGATCAAGAGGCATTGAATGCTATTCTTTTCGACAAATGGCTCAAATTAGATCCAAAATGGAATTATACTACAGACCATCTGAAAAAATCACCTAAGATCAAACCAGCAATTATACATTTTACCCGCAGAAATAAACCATGGAACCTGGGTCATCCGCTTCAAGATGAATATTTTAAATACCTAAATACAACTTTATGGGACTAGAAGGTGATGAAATTGGATCCTATTTATATTGTAACGTCAACAAATGATAATTACGCTAAACCTTTAGGAGTCATGTTAAATTCCCTATTGGAAAATACTGCTGATAAATCCAGAATAAAAATATTCATCATTGATGGGAACATCTCTCCTGATAATAAACAGAAGCTTAGAAATGTTGTAAATAAATTTAATGTGAAAACCACTTTCTTAAAGGTTGACAACTCTTTATTTAAAGGTTTTCAAGATAGAGGCCACGTCAGCAAGGAATGCTATTATCGAGTTGTCATCCCTAATCTATTAAATAAAAACATTCGGAAAGCACTTTATCTGGACTGTGATACCATCGTAAAAGACGATATAAGCAAATTGTGGAGCACGAATCTCGATGGATATTATTTAGCAGCAGGTGAAAAAGCATTTCGAGGTAAACCTTCGAAAAACTCCCTCAAACATCATAAAAATTCCAACCGGTTTAATTCTGGGGTACTGTTAATTAACTTAGAAAAATGGAGAAAAAGCAACATGTCCAAAAAAGTGCTTCAGTATATAAAAAACTACCCGAAACCAATCGGTGATCAGGCAGCATTAAATACTGTTATTCAAGATAAGTGGCTCAAGTTAGATCCTAAATGGAATTACACAACAGATCATTTGATACTACTACCAAAGGTTAAACCGGCCATTGTCCATTATACACGCAGTAAAAAACCGTGGAATCATGGCCATCCCCTTCAGAATGCCTATTTCAAATATTTACGCACCACTTCTTGGAAGTAAGTAATCGCAAAAGGGACATCCTTTTTTTAAGAGATGTCCCTTTCCCTTTTCGACGATTTAAAAATGTGCTCACTTGGGTTATTCCAATATAATCACTTTTGTCCAATACTCTATCATTCTTATGAATATAGTAAAATAAGATGCTAGTAAAGGAGTGTATTGAAGCGATGACACCTTTAACACCGGTAAAATATTTGGAGACGCTGTCTAAAGGACAAGCACATTTATTTTTGTTTAGTGATGGAATACGTTATGCGGTAAAATGCAAAAGACAATCTTCACGGACAAGGGAGCTGGTAAACGAATTCGTTGTCACCAGATTGGGACAACTCCTTTCGTTGCCTGTAGTTCCATTTGAAATTGTGAATATGTCTGAGAAACAAATTCAGCATATACCTGAAAAGTTTTCTTCTAAATACAAACCAGGCAAGCAGTTCGCTAACCTATTTATAGACAATTGCATCGACCTCTCGTGGGGACCTTTTCATCCGACAAAAAAGGACATCAAGAATCACCGGGTTTTGGCCGGAATTTTCGTATTCGACCATTGGGTGCACAACGCCGACCGCACAAAAAGCAATATTCTTCTGGAACGGCTGCCGAAAGGTAAATATGACATTCATATGATCGATCACGGAAAATGTTTTCCGGGAGCATATAAATGGAATAAGGAAACGCTGCAAATGCGTACACCGTTTAATAAGGATTCTGTCGTTCATATTTGGACAGTGGGTATGCTGAATGATCTTTCGATCCTATCTTCATATATTGAGCAAATCTTGGCATTGCAGGAAGCTTCAATCGAAGAAGTAATTCGGGACATCCCCGAGGACTGGGACGTGTCGCTTCAAGACAGAAAGGCACTTGTTACCTATCTCAAAGAACAGAAAAAAACATTTCCCGATTCCGTGTATAAATTCGCAAAAAAATATGGAATTTAATTCATTATGCCCTTACGAGACTGCTCCGACCTTCATATAAATATACTAATAGAAGAATGAAGGAATTAACCCGGAGGTGTCATTTTTGGACAAAATTCATATTATATCGTCTTCTAACGATAACTATGCTATACATTTGTGTGTCATGTTAAATTCTTTATTAATGAATAAGAGTGCACATTCAAAGATTCATATTTGGATCATTGACGGAGATATCTCGCCAGAAAATAAGAACAACATAAAAAAAGTCGTACAAAAATATAATACTGAGCTCACATATTTATCCGTTGACCATAAACTATTAGATGGTTTAGAAGGCAAACAGTATAAGAGTAAAGACGATTACTATAAGCTTTATACACCTCAATTATTAAACAAGAATATTCGGAAAGCCCTCTATTTGGATTGTGATCTCATTGTGGAAGATGATATAACCAAATTATGGAATAATGATATCGATAGGTATTATTTAGCGGCAGTTATTCAACCCACTACTGAATCAAGAAAAAGAAAGCTGCGCTTACCAGAGGACTCCGTTCTCTTCAATACAGGCGTTATGTTATTGAATTTAGATAAATGGCGAAAAAATCGTATATCCGATAAAATCCTTCAGTTCATCCGAAATAACTCCGCTATTCTTACTACATTAGAGCAGGAAGCACAAAATGTTATTCTGCATAAAAAATGGCTCCAACTCAATCCAAAATGGAATTATTCAACTAAACTCTTGAAAGTTATGCCTCATCTAAAGCCCTCAATTATACATTATACAGGTTCAAAAAAGCCATGGAATGTCGGTCATCCTCTTCAAGCGTATTATTTTAAATACTTGAAATCCATACCACGGGACTAGGAGGAGATCAATATGAGCTCCATTCATATCGTAACAGCAACCAATGATACGTATGCTAAACACTTAGGTGTGATGCTGAATTCCCTCTTGATCAATAAGGCGGATAATTCAGATATGCAAATTTCAATCATTGATAGCAACATCTCTCGCAGAAATAAATTAAATCTGAGAAGAATTGTAGATGGATTTAATGAAAAAGTTAGTTTTCTTACAGTGGATCCCTCTTTATTCGATGGTTTTAAAACAAAAAAATATCTCAGCAAAGAAACCTATTGTCGTATTATCATTCCTGATTTATTAGATAAATCAATTAAGAAAGCACTCTATTTGGACTGCGATCTTATTGTCAAAAATGATATTTCTAAATTATGGAAAACAAACATAGATCAATACCATCTTGCTGCAGTAGAAAAAGCAAAGTTGGAATCCTCTGTAAAACCATCCCTTGGAATTCCAACAGACTCCAAATACTTTAATGCCGGGGTTTTATTAATGAATCTAGAGAAATGGAGAAATCAAGAAACTTCGAGTAAAGTACTTCAATATATTAAAGAGAATCCTGAAAAAATAAAACACTGCAGTCAAGATCCATTGAACGCTATTCTTTATAATAAATGGTTTATGTTAGATCCAAAGTGGAATTACACGACCAAGCATTTGAAAGTTATGCCCGGCATAAAACCATCAATTATCCATTATACTGGTCGGAAAAAGCCTGAAAACCAGGGGCATCCACTCCAGAAAGAGTATCAAAAATACTTGCGCATGACATTATGGGAATAGCTTCCAACGAAAAGAATTACACGGTAATATTCAAGGAGTGATCATATTGAGCAATCAACTTGATAAGAAAGTTACGGCGATCATTAAAACTTTCGAAAGACCACATTGTGTGGATTTGCTTATTAGAAGCATTAGAAAATACTATCCTACTCTTCCGATCATCGTAGCTGATGATAGTGAACAACCAACTATTCGCAATGATGTAGAGTTTCATGCACTTCCAATGGATAGCGGTGTTTCTATGGGACGAAATTACCTAGTTAAGCAAGTAAAAACCCCATATGTTTTATTACTTGATGATGACTTTTACTTTATTAGGGAAACAAAAATCGAAGAGCTACTTCGTGTTCTTGAGAATACGAATATCGATATTGTTGCAGGCCGATGTTTAGAGGAACGAGGTGTTAGAAGTTCACAGGGTACCTTCTCTTTAGAAAAAGGAGTTTTATATATTAATACAAAATCTTATGAAAAGGAATTCAAAGTTAAGCTATATGACATTGTTACTAACTTTTTCCTGGCGAGAACGAAGTCTTTACTCCAGTGTACGTGGGACGAGCGATTTAAAACAGGAGGAGAGCATTTAGACTTTTTTCTAAATCACAAAGGTAAACTGAAGGTGGCCATGCATCCGAAAATATTTATTTACCATTTTAATGATATGTCTATAGAAAAATATAATCATTACAGAAATAGGGACAAAGAAAAATATGATCCCATATTCAGGAAAAAACATAGCATTACAAAAATTAAAAGAGAACATAAATTTTTCCAGCCTCTTAGTAGCGTAAAAAATCACTTAAGTACAAAAACCATTAAATATTTGTTAAAAAAGGGCCTTCTCAAGAAAGAGTAGCTTTTTAAATTTCAATGTTTCTGCGGTTGCTATTTTTTTTCAGGAGGTAAGGCTGTGTGAAAAAGCTTAGTGTTGGTATTATCCTTGGTGAGAATATTCCTTCTTATCGGGCTCATAGCTTTAACGTATTGAAAATGGCTCAAGGTTTTAAAAACATTGGCTGTAATGTAGAGGTTATCACTTCAGAAAATAAAAATACAGTGAAGTATCAAGAAAAAATCAAAGACATATACGCCCATTATGGAATTAACAAAAAAATTAAAATCACCTATTTGATACCGTCCCGGAAGGCATATGAGCGCGGTAAGACAAAGCATGATCCGGTTTTTTGTGAAAATACGCTTAGTTATATTAAAAAGAAAAATTTTGATTTCGTTTTTTGCCGGAGCAACTATCTGATGCCTTATTTAACAGTAAGAGAAGGTATTCCGACTTTTTTAGAGACACATGATAGACATAAAATTAATAGTCCCGAAATGAGGAGATTTGCTGACGAGGTCGCTCATTTGGACGCTTTTAAAGGGATAGTCACCATTCATGATGAGCTTAAACTTGAACTAATAAATGGGGGGTATCCGACAAAAAAAATACTTGTACTAGAAGACGGAGTTGATAAAGATAGATTTGAAATTTCCAATGATAAAAGGCTGTGGAGGAAGAAACTAGGATTTAATCCAGATCAGTTATATGCGGTTTATTGTGGGCATTTATACAAAGAAAAAGGAATAGAGGTGATTTTGCAAGCTGCTAAAAAGCTACAAGAATTGAAAAATCTCGTCTTTCTGCTAGTCGGAGGCAACGAAAGAAATAAGCAGATTTGGGAAAATTACTGTATCAAACACGCTATTGGGAATGTGACCTTTATCGGATTTGTCCCTAATGCACGGGTCCCAGAGTATTTGAAAATTGCAGACTGTCTTCTTCTCGCTTATAAGATTAAAAATATGAACTATAAAATCATGGATATTCAAACAACATCCCCCTTAAAATTGTTTGAATATATGGCTTCTAAACGACCTATTATTGCCACAAATATCCCTACAATAAGCAAGGTGCTGCAACATGAATCCAATGCTCTTTTGGTACGCCCGGATGATATAACGGAGTTTTGCAAAGGCATAAGAAGAGTACTTGCAGATCAAATTCTAAGTTCACATTTGTCCGAAAAAGCTTACCAAGATGCTAATAGGTATACTTGGGAGGAAAGATGTAAATCTATTGTACAGTTGTTTGAAAAGAAGCGAGAATTTTGAATACTTCATTGAGGATGATCATATGAAGATAGCCTTGGTAAACTCAGACAAACTTCCATGTCCACCCATTCGGAGTGGAGCAGTCCCACTCTTAATTGATCAGATTGCCACTTATTTAGTACGTATGGGCTACTCAATAACTGTTTTTTCCATACAAGATCCATTATTGTCTAATTATGAAATAAAGTGTGGTGTCGAATTTATTCGCTGTCCACAATCTCGTTATATAGAAGAAGTGCTATTTCATCTAGAAAATAATTTTTTTAACCTCATTCAGGTCTACAATACCCCGCTTTGGATTTTACCAATTAAACGTGTAACACCTATGTCCAAAATAACGCTATCTCTGCACAATTTAAAGTTGGGTCATAGCGTTGGTGATTATGAATCGATAAATATCATCGAAATCGTTGATCATATCATAACTGTCAGTAAATTTGTTGCACAGGACATCATTAGCCACTATCCCGCTTCTTCTAATAAAATAACATCCCTTTATACGGGAGAGGATCCTTCCCACTATATATCCCACTTCAGCGATAGAGGAACTGGAATAACTAAAAAGATGAAGGGGAAATTGGGTATCCCTCTAGATTACAATGTAATTCTTTTCGTAGGACGGCTTGTTTCTAAAAAGGGCTGTCATCATCTAATTGAAGCTATGAGATTCGTAATAAAAAAAAATCCAAAGACAGCGTTGGTCATTGTGGGCAGCAAGGAAATTGGAACCTCTATTCATACCAATTATATTCACGGTTTAAAGGAACGCGCAAAACAAATATCCAAACATATTCATTTTACTGATTTCCTTCCTGTAAACGAACTACCAGATTATTATACAATGAGTGATGTTTTTGTCTGTCCATCGCAGTGGCAAGAGCCGTTAGCCAGGGTTCATTTCGAGGCAATGGCAGCAGCTCTACCGGTCGTGACAACAATGCGGGGAGGTAATCCAGAGGTCGTAATAAACGGCAAGAATGGTTATGTAGTTGAACAATATGACAATCCTAAGGCGTTTGCCAAGGTTATCTGTTCATTGTTACGAGATGAGAGTTTAAGGTGCAGAATGGGAAATATCAACCGGAAAATGATTAGAAAAAAAATGAATTTTAAGAGTTATGCAAAAAATATATCTCATTTGTACGAGAAAATAATTAATTCAAAGTAACAATAGACAAATGCATCCTCGGTTACAAGTTATTGGTGTCGATTACGGATTAATTTGAATTATTGCAAGTACAAATGCCCATCTTGTCAAAAGATTAAGCAGGATTTGGAATAGCACTTTCTGAAAAGCAGGAATTACTATAACATGGGATTTCAAAATATAACATAGATTATTTAGGATTGGAGCGATATCAGTGGGGAAGCTAAAGTTATTGTATTCCACATTAGATGATGAAAATTATATACATGAATATAAAAAGTACTTTAAATCGGAACTTTCAAAGCAATCTAATGTTGAAGTTCGTTATATCACCAATGGTGGAAATGTCAAAGATATCCTTGCTGAGTTAGATTTTAAACCTGATTTTATCTACATTGATGAACTTTTCAAAAATTGTAAACCAATACAAGGACTAAATAATATAAACATACCTATAGGTGTAATGTACCATGATCTACATTCAAACCAAAATAAATTCAGGAAGTTAATAAAAGAGTATCAACCTGAGCTTATCTTTGTACACTACCGGGATTATTTTATAAGTGAGTTTCCTGAACTTGAACATAAATCTCGTTGGCTACCTCATTTTGTCCATAATGAATTATATAAAGATTACCATCTAAAGAAAGATATTGATTACTTATTATTAGGAGCAACCACGGAGAAATATTACCCATTACGCAATGCAATTATGAATAAAATGACTGGTAAAAAAGGTTTTGTATATCATAAGCATCCAGGGTATCGATATTTTTCTGAGACAGAAAAGAAGACCATGTTCATAGGGGGGAACTATGCAAGGGAAATAAGCAGGTCAAAAATTTTTTTTACTGATGATTTAATTTATAAGTATCCTATTAAGAAATACTTTGAAGTTCCTGCATGTAAAACGCTGCTTTTAGCTTCCGGATCACAAGAATTAAGAGATTTAGGGTTTTTAGATGAAGAAACATTTGTTGAAATCAATCAAAAAAATTACTACAAAAAAGCAAAATATTACCTTCAGAATGAAAAAGAAAGAATGAAAATAGCACAACAAGGTTATGAAATGGTGCACACTCGTCATACTACAGAAATCAGAGTCAAACAATTTTTGGAATATATTTCACAAGCATTGCATTTAAGGTAGAAATAATTTTATTGAATGTAGGGAATGATGCGCTCCCCGAATAGGGATGGATAACTAACTTTATGAAGTTTTCGATGATAGTTAGCAGTCGATACAGCCTGCTCTTTCACTGCTTTAGGCTTTAGCGCTGCATTCGAGATCGATGCCGATGGCCATATAGGCAGTCTAGATCAAGTCAGTTTTCATGTTTGGTTTTATACCTTTGTTATTTAACCATTGATCGTGTAAACACAGTCTTTCTAGTAAAATTGCGGTATAGTTTTTTGAAATTGAATCACTTCATAGAGAAAAATCTGAAGGGAATGTAAACATGAAAAAAATTAAATTCCTAGATAGTAGTAATTCGATTTATGTAAACAAAAAAGACCGTAGGGGGCGGTTACTACTCAAAAAAAAAGGTGTTACTCAACCAAAAATAACAACTTTTTGGAAAAAAACTGTTGATTCATTTCATCCAACATTAGTATTAGACGTTGGAGTTAATTATGGCGAAATATTATTCTCCTCAGATTATCAAAATAATGTCCGAATCATAGGCATCGAAGCAAATCAAAATCTTGAAAAGTATATTAGTAATTCCCTAAGAATCCATCCAAATAAAAATCAGATGCAAATATTATATGCTCTTGCATCTGACTGTAATAAAGAAAACACTTCTTTTTTTGTAAGTAACGACTTCTCAGGGGTCTCTACTGCAGTACCAAATCCATCTTTCAATCATTCTAAAGTCAGAAGTATAAAAATCGATTCTCTTTTCCCAAATATTAAACTTTCAAATAATAAATTACTATTTAAGATAGACGTTGAGGGCTTTGAAGAGAAGGTTTTAAAAGGAATGACCAAGCTAATAACAAAATGCAAGGATGTTATTGGCTGCATCGAATTTAACAATAAGTATCTTGAATCCGCAGGTACAAATATTAATCAATATCTAAGTTTTTTGAGTAAACATTTTAAAGTGTATGAAATTAGAGGAGAGCATAAATTAGTACGATTCAACATCCTAAATTATGATACTATTTCACATTATTACAAAAGTGATACTATTCATACTGATTTTTTACTAACAAAAAATGAAGATATATTAAAAAGTCTCAATTATTCTATTAAAGAATTCCACTGCTAAATATAGAGATGGAGGGCCGATATGATTCGGATGATCTCGATGAGGACGCTTGGCAAAAAAGGCCGCTTTGGCAATCAGATATTTCAATATGCCTTCATTAAATTGTACGCATCAAATTATAATCTAAAGTTTGAAACTTGCTCCTGGGCAGGCCAATACTTATTCGGCCATCAGGATCCTCCGATTACTCAAAAATTGCCGCAAACTAAAAAAGATATAGCTCTTGTTGGTTTATTTAATCACGATAAACCACCGTACGTAGAGGTAGATTTTAAAGGGAAATTTTTAGTCTATTCAAGCTTTTATCGTCCATTTAAAAGTCAATTCCTTTCTTGGTTTCAACCGACTAAGGAAATATATAGCATTGTTAATCCTGGACTGAAGCAACTTCGGAATATGGGCAACACAATAGTTGGAATCCACCTTAGAAGAGGTGATTTTTTAGATTTCAAAAACGACAAACATTGTTGGGTATCTCCAACTACATGGTATCTAGACTGGCTTGAACGCTTGTGGCCGACATTGAAAAATCCGGTTTTATTTATTGCAAGTGATGATTTACCTAGCGTTCTACCTGACTTTAAACAGTATAAACCCATTACATCCAAGGAATTAATTGATTTTTCCCAACAAATCACTTCATCCAAATTGGATATTTCATTCTATCCAGATTATTATCTTTTGACTCAATGTGATATCTTGGCAATTTCTAATAGCACATTCTCATTTTCCGCCAGCATGTTAAATAAGCATTGTAATACTTTTATGAGACCTGATATAAATAAACAAAAGCTTATATCCTATGATCCCTGGAGTAGTACACCGGCAATAAGCGCTGATAAAAAAAGGTTGAAATAATGCCCCTCGCAATAGTTCATGAAGAACGAAACCAATCTCAAAGCTGGTAAAAAGGAAACCATACGAACTTCACAATGTTGCTAGAACGTTGAAAACAATATCACGATCGTCTACATGATAGCCAAAAAGCTGCGATTTCCTGGCTCCGAGCAACTGAGCACAATAATTTTACCACTATAACTACTTACTTCAGAGATTGAATCAGCGGTCAATCATGTTTCCTACTTGATAACCGCTGTTTTTGCTATTCTTCAATCACAAAAAACACTCGCTTCCATAAACGGAAGTGAGCGTCGAAAGCTTCTTAAATTCTAAGAAATACCATCTATTCGTAGTACTTCTTTGTTTTTTTGTAAGAATATCCTTTTACTAAAAACTTAAGATTAAACCCTGTGCGTCATCTTCAAATAATATTCTAGATAAATAGTTATTTATATCATATCGGTTTCGCTTAAACATCATAGAATAATAGTATATCTGGGGACGTCTTCACAAACCGAAGCGGTGTTTTCATGAATGAGAGACGGAGGGATACTATTGAGTGAAAAGAAGAAATATTTGCTCATAAAAGCTCGGAGAGCCGGGTTTTGGTCTGACTGCTTGCATGTAGCAGGTCAATTGCTTCTTGCAGAACTTACAGGTAGAACTCCAATTGTTTACTGGGGTTCCGAGTCCTTATATGCTTCGGAAAAACCGAGTGAACAAGATGCTTTTACTATGTACTTTAAACCTATTTCCAAGTACACAATCGCTCATTTGGAGAGAGGACAACATTCCTATTATCCAAGTATATGGCATTCAAAAAATTTGAGACAACATGTGCAGCGCATTTATTACAAAGCAAACGAAGCTATGAATAGACAGGAAGATGTCCTTGTAAGCAATGCTTATGCAGGGGTTAAAAAAATGATCCCATTCATCCAGCCGAATCACCCTGCTTACGGATTAAAAGTATCTCAAATCTATCCATACATCCTTCAAAAATATTTCAAACTTCAAGCTGATACAGATAAAAAAATAAATCAATTTTATAACATTCATATGCGAAACAAACAACCTTTACTTGCCGTACACATTCGAGCCAGCGATAAAATACGGGAATGCAAAGATTTATATGAGATTAACTCGCGTTACCCTAAAAAGTTAGATCAGTTATTACTTGAAAATCCAAATCACTCCATATTTCTATTAACAGATTCCGTACAAATACAGGCTACCTATAAGCAGCTTTACGGTAATCGTTTAATAAATACCAATGCAAGGCGTACAGCGTCTGATCATACCGGTGTTCATACGCAACCTGATTATAATAAACAAGAAAAAGGATTTGATATTGTCAGAGATACATTTCTTGCGTTGAGGTGCGATACTTTCTTAGGAAACCCACGCTCCAACGTCACTAAGGCAATTAGTTGGCTCAAACCTTGGGAAAAAAATAAAATTCACTATATAAAAAGTTGATCCGCAGAAAGGAATGAAGTAGATGAGTCCCATACACAATGGATTAATTACAATGAGCAGATTAGGACCAAGCAAAAATAAGTGGCGCGGAAGGTTCGGAAATCAATTCTTTAAATATGCATTCCTTAGAATCTACGCTGCTCACTATCAACTAGAATTCGAGACGAATCCCTGGGTCGGCCAATATTTATTTGGTCATCGAGACCCTCAGATCACTCATAGTTTCCCAAGAATTAAAATAAGTAAAAAGGCAAAAAGAAACCTATTCAAACATAATAATCCGCCATACGTAAATGTCGATTTTTCACAAAATATTTACAAAGTAGATGTGTACCGGCCATTAAAAAAACAAATCATTTCCTACTTTCAACCGACTGAAGAAGTATACAGCATGGTGAATCCCGGTTTAGTTAAACTTCGAAAAAAAGGAAAGACAATCGTAGGAATACACATTAGAAGAGGCGATTATTTAAAATACAATAACCATCCTAAATACTGGGCAGCCCCGAGTAAATGGTATTTAAACTGGCTAGAACAACTATGGCCGACATTGAAGGATCCGGTTTTATTTATAGCAAGTGATGATTTAACTAATGTAATATCGGACTTTAAATCGTATGACCCCGTAACATCCAAGGAGCTGATACCACATTTCCCTTTAATCGTTCCCTCCCATCTTGATGCTTCGTTCTATCCTGATTATTATTTGTTGACTCAATGTGATTACTTGGCAATTTCGAACAGTACGTTTTCATTTTCAGCCAGCATGTTAAATACGCGTTGTAAAATTTTTATGAGACCTGATTTAAGCAGTAAAAGCCTTGTTAAATATGATCCTTGGAATAGTCGTGCTAAATTAACAATCAAAACCCCCGATAAGCAATAAGTTCGGGATACCTAGAGTAGCAGGAGGACCGATATGAACAAAATGATCTCGATGAGGACGCTTGGCAAAAGTGGCCGCTTTGGAAATCAGGTTTTTCAATACGCGTTCTTAAAAATTTACGCTTCTTACTATCATTTAAAGATTGAAACTAGCTCCTGGGCAGGCCATTTTTTATTTGGCCATCAAGATCCTCCGGTAACCCATAAATTGCCGCAAGCCAATATTAAAGAAATGGCTCGAAAAGACGACTTATTCATACACGATAATCCCCCCTACGTTAATGTCGATCTAAAAAAGTATTCTCATTTTGTCTCTACAAGTTTCTATCATCCTTTTAAAAGTCAATTTTGTTCTTTGTTTCAACCGACTAAGGAAATTAATAGCATTGTTAATCCTGGACTTAAGCAACTTCGAAATATGGGTAATACCATTGTTGGAATCCACCTTAGAAGAGGTGATTTTATAGATTCCAAAATCCCTAATTATTGTTGGGTATCTCCGACTTCATGGTACTTAAACTGGCTTGAACATATGTGGCCAACATTGAAAAATCCGGTTTTATTTATTGCAAGTGATGATTTAGCTAGCGTACTGCCAGATTTTAAACAGTATAACCCAGTTACATCCAAGGAGTTAATTGATTTTTCTCAACAAATCACATCATCCCCAGTGGATGTTTCGTTTTATCCTGATTACTATCTATTGACCAAATGTGACTTTTTGGCAATCTCAAACAGCACATTTTCATTCTCCGCCAGCATGTTAAATAAGCGATGTAAAATTTTTATGAGACCTAATATAAATGAGCAAATGCTTATACCCTATGATCCATGGAACAGTAAACCCGTATTAAAGGCTGAGAATAAATGGAGGTAAAGAATGAAAAAGGCACTGATTACCGGAGTCACCGGACAAGACGGAGCCTACTTGGCTGAGCTTTTACTAGAGAAAGGCTATGAAGTTCACGGGATCAAACGGAGGAGTTCTCTCCTTAATACGCAGCGTATCGACCATCTGATGGAAGATGCCGGGGTGAACAATCGCCTTCATCTACACTACGGAGATCTAACTGATGCTACAAATCTGATTCGTATCATCCAAGATGTACAACCGGATGAAATCTATAACCTCGCTGCTCAGAGCCACGTCAAGGTATCGTTCGAAACACCTGAGTACACAGCCAATTCAGATGCAATTGGTACGCTGCGACTATTAGAAGCAATTAGAATTTTAAAGCTTGAGAATAAAACAAAGTTTTATCAGGCTTCCACGAGTGAATTATTTGGTAAAGTGCATGAAGTGCCCCAATCCGAATCGACTCCTTTTTATCCACGAAGCCCCTATGCAGCAGCCAAATTGTATGCCTATTGGATCACGATAAATTATCGGGAAGCCTACAATATGTACGCTTGTAACGGCATTCTTTTTAACCATGAATCTCCTCTTCGAGGAGAAACCTTCGTTACAAGAAAAATCACCCAAGCAGCGGTACGCATTAAGTTAGGGCTTCAAGAGAAACTATACCTCGGCAATCTGGATGCGAAACGGGATTGGGGCTATGCTAAAGATTATGTTGAAGCAATGTGGCTAATGCTGCAGCAAGATGAACCTGATGACTTCGTGATCGCTACTGGTGAAACCCATTCCGTGAGAGAATTCGTTGAATTAGCCTTCTCTGAAGCAGGAATCTCCATTGCCTGGATCGGGCAGGGGGTAGAAGAAAAAGGGATTGATTCAAACACCGGCAAGGTCATTATAGAGATACACCCTCGTTATTTCAGACCTACTGAGGTCGATCTTTTACTAGGGGATGCCAGTAAGGCCTTTGAGAAACTAGGGTGGGAATCTAAAGTCACCTTTGAAGAACTTGTTCGATTGATGGTACAGGCAGAACGGGGGAAATATAATGCTCAAAGATGACAGGATTCTGATTGCAGGCGCTAACGGATTAGTTGGATCAGCAATTGTAAGAAAACTTACTGATTTGGGATACACCAATATTCTCGCCCCTACCCGTCAACAACTTAATTTACTGGAACAGCAAAAAGTTTTTGAGTTTTTTGCAGCTGAGAAACCGGACTACGTCTTCCTCGCTGCTGCCAAAGTAGGGGGAATTCTTTCCAACACGATGCTGCCTGCAGATTTTATTTATCAAAACGTCATGATTCAAACAAATGTAATCGAAGCCTCATATCGGCATCAAATAAAAAAACTTCTATTTTTAGGAAGTTCTTGCATCTATCCAAAATATTCTCTTCAGCCCATTAAAGAGGAGTATTTACTCAACGGAGCTCTGGAACCAACAAATGAGCCTTACGCGATAGCAAAAATTTGCGGAATTAAGATGTGCCATGCCTATAACCATCAATACGGGACGAATTTCATATGTGTTATGCCTACAAACATCTATGGACCAAACGATAATTTTGACCCCACTCATTCCCATGTTCTCCCTGCTCTCATACGAAAATTTCACGAGGCCAAAGTAAATGGAAATGAATTCGTGGACATATGGGGAAGCGGTTTGCCCAGAAGAGAATTTTTATATGTAGATGATTTAGCAGACGCATGTGTCTATTTATTACAGCACTACGATTATCGGGATATTGATTCTATTGTTAACATCGGTTCGGGAACTGACTTATCAATCAAACAATTGGCATTAAAAATCAGGGAAGTTGTAGGATTTTCAGGCGATCTTCAATTCGATACCTCCAAGCCCGATGGAACTCCAAGAAAACTGCTTGATGTAAGCAAAATGGATAAACTAGGCTGGAGGGCAAAGACCTCATTAGAAGAGGGCATCCAAAAAACATATTCCTGGTTTACGTCGACCGCCTATTGATGAAATAATAAAGCCACCCTTTCACTGGGTGGCTTTATTATTTCATTGTCCTAATCAGATGATTTGGCAGCACTTATCATGTCCATCGCCATTTTAATGTGCTGCTCCTCTGACTTCCGGCAAACGAGCAACCCGTCTTTCGTAGAGACGATGATGAGATCCTCTACGCCGATCGCAATAACTTTCTGCTCTTCCGCATAAACGATTGAGTTGTTTATATGAAGCGGGTAAACATCACCAAAAATGATGTTCCCTTGTTCATCTTTTGGGAACACCCGCTCCATGGCAGTCCATGAGCCGATATCGTCCCAAACAAAATGGACAGGGATAGTGAACACAGTCGTAGCCTTTTCAAGTATGGCATAATCCACGGATAGTTTAGGCAGAGTTGCATAGACCGTCTCTAAGGGCTCTTCAGATAACCAAAGCTTGTTCCATAAGTCTCTTTGATAAAGCTTCATATAATAATCAATTGTGGATGGCTTCCAAATGAAAATACCGCTGTTCCAATACGTATCCGGCTCAAGAAGCAATTCGCGGGCTCGCTGCTCATTTGGCTTCTCTACGAATTTCAAGACACGTTGGGCTTGGCCAGCGATCGACTCAGAAGCTGCTCGAATATACCCGTATCCCGTTTCTGGACGAGTAGGGACAATGCCTAAAGTAACGATCGACTTCTCTTTTCCCGCTAAACGTTCTGCTTCCAGCAAGGCTTTCATTAATGCTTTATCGTCTGGAATATACTGATCCGATGGCGCCGTTACCAACACATCATCAATACCCTGCTGCAAAAAAAATCGCGCCGTTAATGCTATGCAAGGCCCCGTATCTCTTTGATCCGGCTCAATAATCAAACGGCTCGGATCTAAGTACGGAAGTTGCTCACGAATTAAAGTAATATAGGATGATCTTGCGACTACATAAATATCAGCAGCATCTATATTCTTGCGAAATCGGTTATATGTCATCTGGAGCATGCTATCGCGGGAAGTCAGCGCCAAGAATTGCTTGGGTCTCTCTTCTACACTTCTTGGCCAAAACCGCAATCCTTTACCTCCGGCCATAATCACTACTTTCATCAAGGGTCATCTCCTTCGAAGCAACTAAATGTCTCTTTCATTCTATGCTCGCAACCTATTAGAAATATGGACGAATAACGATTAACGAGACAAATAGTTTCAAGTTACTGCAAAAAGCAGGACCCGCGTACCGCATGTACACTTCTCAATAACAATTTAACTTGTAACATTGCGCGGCCGAGCGTTTACAAAATAGACAATTCTACCTAGTTGCTCGTCCGTATCCGTGATGTTCTTCCAATAATATACTGTATAGAGTTTCAACCATACGTAGTGACGATAGACTATTCTCTAGTTAGAGGTGAGGCAAAAAATGGCAAGCTATCAAATTCAGCGCTGGGACCAGGTACCAACGGCAAATCCGGACACACATATCCCTCCCAAGGTGGAGAAAATCGCAAAAGAGGTCATGGCGCAATATAAAATGCAAGTTCAAAGCAAAACGTTGATTACGACTAAGCCCGATAAAGGTGGCGCCATCTGGAAGCTTGCGACGGATAAAGGACCGCGCAGCTTGAAGCTTCTACATCGTCTTCCTTCAAGAAGTCATTTCAGTATAGGAGCGCAAGATTATTTGGTGAAAAAAGGGGCGCGGGTCCCCGCGCTCGTTCGGACGAAAGATAATAAGCTGTATGTAGAAGCCGGGGGTAAGGCTTGGATTGTTACCGAATGGATTGAACAACTGCAACCACCTTCCAAGATTGATTTAAAGGGTGCTGAGCAACTTTGCTACGGCCTTGGGGAATTTCATCGCAAGTCCAAAGGCTACGTCCCTCCCGCAGCTGCCGCAAAATCCTCTCGTCTGCGCCGGTGGCCTGATTATTATGAAAAGCTGTTGACAAAAATCGGCTGGTTTCAAGATGTCGCAAAAGTGTATAAAAATTATGCAGCGAGCAACAAGCTGTTATCTGTGACGGATACATTTGCAAATCAAGCCCGCAATAGCTTGGAACGTCTTCGAAAATCTTCATACGCCAAAATGGTAGCCAAGGGCGAGGCTCACTGGGGGTTGGTCCACCAGGACTATGGCTGGTCTAATGGACAGCTCGGACCGGGGGGTTTGTGGGTCATAGATTTGGACGGTGTCGCTTACGATCTGCCTATCCGGGATTTGCGTAAATTGATTACCAGCACCATGGAGGACTTAGGCAAATGGGATTTGAAATGGGCGCGCGGGATGATCAATGCGTACCATAAAGCAAATCCGATCGACGCCGAAACCTATGAAATTCTGATGATCGATTTGTCTTTGCCCAATGAGTTTTACAAGCACACCAAGGAAATTTTCCATGAACCTGAAGTGTTCCTCAAGACCGAAGCTGCCAACATGCTGACCCATGTGCTGGAATGTGAAAAAACGAAGTGGAGCGCACTGAAGGAGCTTCAAAAAGATAGTAAAAACTTCAAGTCCGGTAAGTACGGGAAGTAAAAAGAAACCAGCGGAGGTAAGATTGCATGAGAATATTGATGATTTGCACAGAAAAACTCCCGGTTCCTCCTATTCGGGGAGGTGCTATCCAGACTTATATCTCCGGTATAGCCCCTCATCTTGCGCAGAAACACGATCTCACCATCCTGGGGATATCCGATCCGGAGCTCCGTAACCTGGAGACGAAAGACAAGGTTCGCTATGTGCGGATCGAAGGCAATTTTTTTGATGTGTATACGAAAGGCATTATCAAATTTCTGCGCGAAAATGAAAATAAATTTGACGTCATCCACATCTTCAACCGTCCCCTTCTCGTTCTCCCCATTCGAAAAGTAGCTCCCAAAGCGCGCATTTTTCTCAGCATGCACAACGATATGTTTGAACCTCTGAAGATCGAAGCCAAAGAAGCGGAAAAGGTCATCTCGGAAGTTGAAGGCATTACCACGGTCAGCAATTATATTGGCCAACGGATTCGCACGTTGTTTCCTTCCGCCGCTTCCAAGCTGCGTACCGTTTATTCAGGCGTCGATCTGGATCGTTTCATTCCCTACGAACGCTCGAATGCGGCCCGCAAAATACGTGAAATGCTGCAGAAAAAATATAAGCTGGGATCCAGAAAAGTGATTTTGTTCATCGGCCGCATATCGCCCAAAAAAGGAGTAGACGTCCTGATACGCGCCATGAGCGAGCTCAAAAAACGCCATCCCGATGTCGCACTTATTGTGGTAGGAAGCCGCTGGTACAGCGATGAAAAGATTAGCGATTACACCGCCTATGTACGCGCTCTAGCTGCCAAGTCGCCGGTTCCCATTATTTCTACCGGTTATATTCCTGCCGAAAAAATTCACGAATGGTTCTGGGTTGGCGATGTTTTTGTTTGCGCTTCCCAGTGGGAGGAGCCGTTGGCCCGTGTGCATTATGAAGCCATGGCTAGTGGCATGCCCTTCGTGACCACGAAAAGAGGCGGCAATGCGGAGATTATCCAAGACAATAACGGTCTGCTGGTCGAAAAACCGGCTGATCCGAAAGCAATTGCCGCCAAAATAAGCAAGCTGCTCGATAACAAGGCGCTTCGCCAGCAAATGGGAAGAAACGGTCGGGCGATGGCCGAGAAGAAATACGGCTGGAAGCGTGTCGCGAGCGATGTATTAAAGGCTTGGAAAGGTTAACGCCTCCGTAACAGCCTCAGCATCGTACATGATAAAGCCGCCCCTTTTCACAGGAGCGGCTTTACTTTTTCATTATGCGGCAACTCATTTATGCTTTTGTCCCTGTAGCCATCCAGTTGATGATGCCGTAGATTTCTGCCGAGAATCGAGTGCGGACGACTGACAAGATCGCGTAGTTTTCGTACTTTTGCTTGATAACCGCATAACAAGCCGTATGATTCGTCGTCGCGGTCAACACATAATTCATATCGGCGAATGTCTCATCGAAATAGATCTGCACATCGACGATTTCGTCATTCACTTTGAAATCAAATGAAGCGAGACCGAACTGCTGAACCGTGTTCAACTTCGAAGCAGGGAGCTGTATCGTTTTGAAGGACAATTTGCTCTCATCCACGCTACCATCCTCCAGCTTGGAGCCGCTGATCGAGCCGAGCGCAATGTGCTCTCCGTACACGGAGCCGATAACCAGCTTGCTGCCGTCCACACTGCCCGCGGTCAGCTTGCTGCCGCTGATCGCACCTTCTACCAAATGATCGCTGCCCACGGAGCCAATCGCTAACTTGCTGCCATCTATACAGCCGTTCGTTAAATGATCGGCACTCACAGCGCCTGCGGCCAGCTTACTGCCGTCCACACTTCCTGACGCCAGCTTCGCGCCGGTTACCGCATCATCCGCGAGATGGTCGCTGCTTACGGCTCCACTCACGAGCTTGCTTCCATCCACGCTGCCTGCAGCGAGCTTGGATGAGCTTACCGAACCCGTTGACAGGTGATCGCCGTACACGGAACTGGAAGCCAGCTTGCTCGCATCGACGCTGCTGGCCATAAGCTTCGTTCCGCTAATCGTGTTGTCAGCCAGATGCTCTCCTTTCACGACGCCTTTGGCCAGTTTGCTGCCATCTACACTGCCTGCAGCCAGCTTATCTGTGCTTACGGCACCGTCGGCCAGATAATCGCTGCTGATAATCCCGCTTGCCAGCTTACTTCCGTCTATACTTCCTTCTGCCAGATGATTGCTGCTAATTATTCCATGCATAAGCTTATTGCCGTCTATGCTGCCGTCAGCCAATTTACTTCCGCTAATCGCGCCATCCACCAGATGGTCGCTGCGGATTGCGCCGCTCGCCAGCTTGCTTCCATCGACACTTCCTGCAGCCAGCTTCGCTCCTTCAACCGCTCCGTCCGCCAGGTTATAACTCATGACCGCCCATGCAGTCAGCTTACTGCTATCCACGCTGTCCGCCGCCAGCTTCGTTCCGTCTACCGCTCCGTCCGCGAGATGCTCGCCATGCACCGAATTAAAGGTCAGCTTGCTTGCGTCCACACTGCCTGCGGCCAACTTGATCCCGCTCACGGATCCGTCACCCAGATGATCGAACGAAACGGCTCCATGGGCCAGCTTGCTGCCGCTGATCGCACCTTCGGCCAAATGATCGCTGCCCACGGAACCGATCGCTAACTTGCTGCCATCTATACAGCCGTTCGCCAAATGATCGGCACTCACAGCGCCTGCGGCCAGCTTACTGCCGTCCACGCTGCCTGCAGCCAGCTTCGCGCCGGTTACCGCATCATCCGCGAGATGGTCGCTGCTTACAGCTCCACTCGCGAGCTTGCTGCCATCCACGCTGCCTGCAGCGATCTTGGATGAGCTTACCGAACCCGTTGACAGGTGATCGCCATACACGGAACTGGAAGCCAGCTTGCTCGAATCGACGCTGCTGGCCATAAGCTTCGTTCCGCTAATCGTGTTGTCAGCCAGATGCTCTCCTTTCACTATGCCTTTGACCAGTTTGCTGCCATCTACACTGCCTGCAGCCAGCTTATCTGCGCTTACGGCTCCGTCGGCCAGATGCTCGCTGCTTACAACCCCGCTAGCCAGCTTACTTCTGTCTATGATTCCTTCTGCCAGATGATCGCCGCTAATAATTCCATGTATAAGCTTATTGCCGTCTATGCTGCCGTCAGCCAATTTACTTCCGCTAATCGCGCCGTCCACCAGATGTTCGTCTCGGATTACGCCGTTCGCCAGCTTACTTCCGTCCACGCTGCCCAAAGCTAGCTTGGCTCCGCTTACGGCTCCATCAACAAGATGCTCCTCAGCGACGGAACCGAACGTCAACTTGCTGCCATCCACGCTCCCTGCAGCTAATTTCTCTAAACGAATGGCACCATCTTCGATGTGTTCACCATATACCGAGTTGCTCGACAGCTTGCTTGCATCCACACTCCCTACGGCCAACTTTGCTCCCGTTATAGATCCATCCGCCAAATGCTCGTTTTCAACGGCACCAATCTTCAACTTACGGCTATCTACACTGCCATAGGCCAGCTTCTCTCCGCTAACAGCGCCGTCGGCCAGATGCTCGCTCCTGATAGCCCGACTCGCCAATTTGCTGTAATCTACTGCACCATCCGCCAGGTGCTCACCACGTACCTCACCATGCGCAATCTTGTTGCCTGATATACTGTCTTCAGCCAGCTTGCTGCCGCTAATCGCACCGTCCATCAGATGCTCGCTGCTAATTGTGCCGTTCACCAACTTACTGCCGTCTACGCTGCCAGTTGCCAGCTTTGCCCAGCTTACAGCTCCATCGGCAAGATGCTCGCCGCTAACTGCCCCATTCGCCAGCTTGCTGCCGTCTACACTGCCTGCGGCCAATTTCACTGCACTTACGGCACCGTCTTCGAGGTGTTCACCGTATACCGAACCGCTTGCAAGTTTGCTCGCGTCTACGCTCCCTACCGCCAATTTCGCTCCGGTTACAGCTCCTTCAGCGATATGCTCACAGCTTACTGCCCCATTCGTCAACTTGCGGCCATCCACGCTGCCTTCCGCTAACTTTGCTCCGCTTACAGCTCCGTCTGCCAAATGTTCGCCGCTTACAGCGCCGCTTGCCAGTTTTGAGCCGACAACCGCTCCGTCAACCAGATGCTCGCCGGTTACCTCTCCTATAGCCAGCATATGGCCTGATATGCTGCCCGAAGCCAGTTTGCTAAGGCTAATGGCACCGTCCGCCAGGTGTTCGCTTCTGATCGTACCGATGGCCAGCTTATTGCCGTCCACACTGCCTTCTGTCAGCTTTGCTCCGCTCACGGCTCCATCTGCAATATGCTCGCTTTCAATCGCTTTGCTCGCTAATTTGCTGCCATCCACACTGCCTGCCGCTAATTTCGCTGCGCTCACGGCTCCATCAGCCAGATGCTTACCAAATACCGAATTGCTCGCCAGTTTGCTCGCATCCACGCTGCCGGCTGCCAACTTGACGCCGCTTACGGCGCCGTCTGCAAGATGCTCGCCTTCTACAGCGCCACTTGCCAGCTTGCTGGAACTCACGCTGCCTGCCGCGAGCTTCGTACCGCTCACAGCTCCGTCCATCAGATGCGGGCTGCCTACGGCTCCGCTCGCCAGTTTGGTGCTATCTACCGCTCCGTATGCCAGATGCTCGCTGCTTATCACTTCATGACCCAGTTTACTGCCGTCTATGCTGCCTGCACCCAGCTTATTGCTGCTGATCGCTCCGTCCGCCAAGTGTTCGCTGTTGATCGTCCCGCTTACCAGCTTACTGCCGTCCACGCTGCCTGCTGCCAGCTTCGCCCCGCTTACAGCTCCATCAGCGATATGATCGCTTCCTACAACCCCGCTCGCCAACTTGCTGCCGTCCACACTGCCTGTTGCCAATTTCGACCCATTTACTGAGCCATCGGCTAGATGTTTACCGAATACCGAGTTGATCGTCAGCTTGCTCGAGTCCACACTGCTTGCCGCCAACTTGACTCCGCTAACCGCTCCGTCTGCAATATGTTCGCCCTCTACGGCGCCGCTGACCAGCTTGCTGGCATCCACACTGCCTGCCGAGAGCTTTGCTCTGCTTACGGCTCCGTCAGCAAGATGCTCACTATCCACAGATCCTCTCGCCAACTTGCTGCCGTCCACACTGCTTGATGCCAGCTTATCCCCACTAATGGCGTTATCCGCGAGATGTTCAGTATTCACGGATCCAAAAGCCAGTTTACTGCCGTCTACACTGCCCGCTGCGAGTTTCGCACCGTTCACCGCTCCGTCCGCCAAGTGTTCATTGCTTACGGCGCCGCTCGTCAACTTACTGCCGTCCACACTGCCTGGCGAAAGCTTCGCGCCGCTGACCGCTTCGTCAGCCAAGTGATCATTGCTTACGGCGCCGCTGACCAGCTTGCTGCCGTCCACGCTTTCCGCTGCTAACTTTGCTCCGTTCACAGCTCCATCTGCAAGATGCTCGGTACCTACAGCCCCGCTTGCCAACTTGCTGCCGTCGACACTGCCTGCCGCTAGTTTGGCTCCTCTTACAGCATCATCTGCGAGGTGTTCGTAACCTACACTTCCAATTATCAGCTTACTCGAATCTACACTGCCTGCTGCCAACTTAATCCCGCTAACTGCACCGTTAGCGAGATGTTCATTTTCTACCGATCCGCTCGCCAACTTATTGGCATCCACACTGCCTGCCTCTAACTTAGCACCGTTCACCGCTCCGTCTATAAGATGCTCTCTGCCTACAGACTCGCTTGTCAGCTTGCTGGCATCCACACTTCCCGCTGCCAATTTCGCTCCGCTTACGGCTCCGTCCGCCAGATGCTCGCCTCCAACGGATCCCCTTGCCAGCTTACTGCTGTCTACGCTGCCTGCTGCCAACTTCGCTCCGCTCACAGACCCAGCAGCGAGATGATCGCTGTCTACAGATCCGCTTACCAGTTTGCTGCTATCTACACTGCCCGGCGTTAACTTTGCTCCGTTCACAGAACCGTCTGCAAGATGTCGAAGATGAATCGCCCCGGCAACAAGCTTGCTGCCGTGAATGCTCTCATTCGCAAGCTTCGCCGCTGTGATCGATCCATCTGCAATGTGCTCGCTGTTTACAGCCTTGCTGGCAAGCTTGCTTGTCGTCACGCTTTGATCTGCCAGCTTTGATTCCGTCACTGCCTCATTATCTAGCTTAGATGTATTCACAACATTGTCGCTGAGATGGGGTGTGCCAATCGCACCTTCCTGCAGATGATGTGCTGTTATTGCACCGGGTGCAATCTTTTGCTCAGATACAGCGCCATCGGCCAAAATCTCTTCCGTAATGGATTGTTCAACCAGCTTGCTGCCATCCAAGCTTCGGTCTGCAAATACATCAAGCTTAATCGAATTCGCACCAAGGTGTTCGGATGAGATGGAGCCCTGTTTAATATGAGAGCCATCAATAATATTTTCTTGAAGATGACGCGCTTCTATTGTTAATGATGCGATTTTACTGCTTGTTACCGATTCTTCTGCAATTTTGCTCGTCGTTATCGCCTGATCGTGCAGTTGTCTGGTAATGATTTCCTCGTCCGCAATATGTTCTCGATGGATCGCATAAAGCCTGATTTGCTCTTCTCCAACCGAACGATCCGCCAGATGCTCCGTAAATATGGATCTGCTAAGCAAATGCCCGCCATGTATGGCTCTAGGTGCAATTTTTTCCGAGGTAACACTTTCGTCTTTCAGCTTATTCGAATCTACACTCCCGCCCGCTAATTGCTCGCCGGTCACCGATTCCGCAGCAAGCTTGGAAGTCGTAATAGCCGAATCTTTAATATGCCTGCTTTCAATTGCCTGGTCTCGAATATGTCGGGGTTCTATGCTCCCTTCAACGACTTTCTCCGATGTGACAGAAGCATCTTGCAGTAAATTCGAAAGAATGGAACCTGCTCGCAAATGCTCAGAAACAATTTCCCCGGGACGAATATTCTCGGCTATAATAGCCCCTTTGGCAATATGAGCCGATTGAATGGAACCTTCTAACAAATGGCTGGATCCTACAGACTCCTTGGCTAATTTGCTGCCAGTCACCGCTTGATTTGCGAGCTTTTCTTCCGTGACCGATTCCTGCGCAAGTTTATCATTCGTAATCGACTCGCTTTGCAAGTGAAGCGATTCAATTGCATGTTCTATGATATGGATACTGTTTACTTGACTGGGAGCAATGGTCGTGCTTTGCACACTTCCCGGGGCTAAATGCTGATATAGAACGCTGCCCTGCTGTATATGAATGGAACTGATGCTCTCATCGGCTATTTTATCATGCGTGACCGATTGATCTCTTAGCTTATCCGTTGTAATCGTGGCATCGGTAATTTTCGCCGTATCAATAATATAATTGCTCAGATGCTTCGATTGGATGGCTCCGCTTCGAATCTTATCGGCAGTTACGGCTTGATCATCAATCAATTCCGTAGAAATCACCATTTCGGACAAATGATGCGGAAGAATCGAACCGTTAGCTAATTTAATCGAATCAATGACTTGATCGGCCAATTTATCTGCAGTAATGCTGTTATCGACCAGCTTATTCCCCGAAATGGAATGATCGTGAAGCTTTTCGCCAGAGATGCTCTGCATGGCAATGTGTTCATCGTGGATAGCGCTATGTGCTATTTTATCCCGGGTCACACTGGAAGAAGCCAGCTTGGTATGATCTATAGCGAAATCTTTGATGACTTTGGTTCCGATACTTTGTGGTTTGATCTTGCTTTCATCAACTGCACGATTGGCGATCTTATCTGCTGTTATTGCTTCTTCTACGATATCGTCCGTGTAAACAACAGGGGTAGAAGAAGTCATACCTGCTCTTCGCTCAGTAAGTAGAATGAGTGGAGGAGCAGGTGTGGACGAGCGGTTAGAAGGACCGGGTTTTGGAGGTTCGTTTTTTTCTATTACAGGAGTTTCTGATTTGCTGGGCTTGTTGACCAGCTTCGGTACACTCGTTGTAGTTACTGGTTTGACAGGGTCCGGCTCCGTACGATTCCGCTTAGGTTGATCGGGCGGAGTATCCGATTCATCCAACCATTGAAGCTCATTCGTGCTGGCATTCACTCTATGCACATGTTGCTTTCGAGGGACGCCACGGTTGTTGTTCCGTTTGCTCATAGACTCCTCTCCATTTCTTCATGATCTAGTCATTTGTAACATATTCATGCAAGCATAGAGATGTACGTTCGCCCGTAAAAATGTGCGTGTACCCAGGTGCGATTCGTACATATGCAACTTGTATGAATCGTCACCCAGGTGCGATTCGTACTATGCAATTTGTATGAATCGTCACCCAGGTGCGATTGGTACATATGCAATTAGTATGGATCGTCACCCAGGTGCGATTCGTATGCAATTTGTATGAATCGTCACCCAGGTGCGATTCGTAGTCACCTAGGTGCGATTCTTGCACATCTTTCGATATAGTTCATAACGCTGCAGCGCACTCCGCTCCCACGTAAACAATTGCTTCACTCTCTGGATCCCCTGCTCCCCCATCGCATTCCTCAGTTCGTCATTCTCGAGCAGGCGAAGTAAATATTTGGGCAGTTCTTCCGCTATATTGTCGTAATTGACTAAATAACCTGTATTCCCGTCGGCAACAATCTCTTGTATCCCCCCTGACCGCGTTGCGAGTACCGGTACTCCTGTTGCCATGGCCTCCACGTTTACAAGGCCGAACGCTTCATTAGGCGCTGAAGGTACGGCTACTACATCGGCAATCTGAAACCACTGAGCAATATCATTGTGGGAAACATAAGGAATGAAACGAACGTATTGGGGCATCGTACCGCCCATTCGATGAAGACTGCGGACATAATCCGTTTGACGGTCGGATCCATAAGAGGCGCTCCCGACAATGATAAGCAGGGCATTCGGTTCCGTAACAACAACCTGCATCATCGCATCCAGGAGATGGTGCACACCTTTCTTAGGAATGAGCCTGCCTACGAATAGGATAATTTTGTGATTCTCATAACCAAGCTCCTTCAGCTTTTGGATGCGCGATTCGTTTCCTTGTGGAGACCATTTGGAAATAAATCGCTCCATATCCACCCCCAAATGCTGAGATACAATCTTATGTGCACTGCCGGGGACCTTGCGTTGAATCAATTTTTTTAAGAATTCACTATTCACAATAACGACATTGGCCGCGCGTAAACAGGCAGTCAGCTCTGGAATCGTAATGTGAGGGGCGGATATGAAAGTTGTGGAATGCAGCACCAGGCTTATCTTGGCCCGCGGATGCTTTCTTCTCAAATAACGAACAAACCTTGGCCGATTCTCAACCTGAATAAAGGTGGGTTTCAGCTTAGCAATTTTTTGGCTTATTCCCTCTATATAAATAGCAGGATTGCCATATCTGACCCTGGCATAATGCACACCTTCCTTCATCTCGTTGCTTCGCTGATGGGGTGTCTTCCGTCCAAGCACGCAGACTTTCATGCGCTTCGCCAACTGCTCAGCTGTTTTATGGACAACCTGTTCCACGGAACTGCTTGTTTCTGAGGGTACGGGGAAGACGCCCGGTGTTACAATAGCAACGCTTATGGGTAAGCCACTCATGTCCTTGCTCCTTTCCCATGCTATGCTTGAGGCGATCTGGCAGGGATGAATTCATTCTCCTTCAGCTCCTTTTTACTATACATATGCGGATTTTTCGGCTTAGTTTGGGTGCCTGCCCTCCCGCTTCTGGTCAAACACCACTTCTTTCTTCCCGCCTATCGGCATCCGTACAATCAGGATGGCATGCTTTTCCATAAACTGCATCAAGATCAGCTTTGCTTCAAGTCGGGAAATAAGGAGTGAAAACGAACCAATGGGAAATCCCTACGTGGGTATATTAATTAACGATTCCTTATTCGAAGGCATTCCCAAGGGGAAGACAAAATACGAAGCTATCCACTATTACAGCGAAGCAGGCAAGGAATTTGGCATAGTTCCCTGTTATTTCCGCATTCATGATGTTAAGCTGGATACACTTAAAGTAAACGCTTATGTACAACATGGAGATCGCTATATCCTAACTTGGATGGATTTGCCCAAAGTCATTCATAACCGTGCCATTTATCTGGATCATATGTCTTATCAGCAGTTGGAAAGCTGGACGAAACGAGGCATCATTCTTTTTAACCGCTGGAACCGTTACAGTAAATTGCTCATTCACCAGCTCCTCATGAAAGACGAATTCCTGCGGCCTCATCTTCCGGGTACTTATCCTGCAACATTAAACAATTTGAAAACCATGATGGATGCTTATGATTCTCTCATTATTAAACCAACGAACAGCAGCGTCGGCCGGGGCGTGATGAAAATGGATCGGATCCAAACCGGTTGGAAGCTTATCTATCCGCAAAGTATGAAAATAAGCAACAAGATCTGGCGCAGCGTTCAGTTCAACCATAAGCTTCCTCTGGTCCTGCAAAAGAAACTCAGAAGCAGAGCTTACATGATTCAACAACGCTTGCCGCTCGCTACGTTCGACGGACGTCCTTTTGACCTTCGCATATCCGTACAACGCGGTGCTGGGGGTGAATGGGGAATTACTGGGATCGTTGCCAAAGTGGCATCGAGAAAATTGTTTTTGACAAATGTCGCACAGGGCGGTGAGGTCAGAACACTCTCCGAAATTCTTGCCGCCGAATATCCCATGCTTGACCCCACCATCGTGTATCAGCAAATTTCCGATTTCTCCTTGAGGGTCGCCAATCATCTGTGTAAGGAACTCCCGCAATTAGCCGACATCGGACTCGATATCGGTATCACCAAAGACGGATTTCCCTTATTTATCGAATGCAACGGTAAAGATCAGCGCTACAGCTTCCGTGAGGCGAATATGCGTAATGAATGGAAATCCACATATTACAATCCGATTGCTTATGCCAAGTATTTATTGAATGGAAGCTGAACCAGAAAATAAAAAGCCTTTACTCCCCATAGGTCAAACCACCAGGGAAGCAAAGGCTTTTATTTGTGAAGATACTTGGACAGCAGCTGCTGCACCGCGGTATTCAACTGTTCAATGTCGGGTGTACGCACAGCATCATCCTTGACTTGATATTTCTGCTTTATTTTCATTATGCGAACGACGCTTTGGTTGATCGTCTCCATAGGGATACGCTTCTCTTGCACCGCATTGCGGAGCGCGTTAAAGACGGTGACGACTTTGTTATAATCATGACCGACCATCACAACATTAGCCCCGGCCAGAACCGATTTCACGGCTGCTTCACCCAGCTCGTTGTTTTTAACGATAGCCCCCATCGTCATATCGTCCGTGATGACGATCCCCTGAAATCCCATCTCCTGACGAAGCAAGTCCGTCATGATCTTCTTCGACAACGAAGCCGGATTCTGCGCATCCACCTTGGGCAGCAGAATATGAGCGACCATCACCGCATCCGCATCCTGCTTGAAAGCTTCCGCGAAGGGTACCAACTCCAGTTTGCGCAACCTTGCCAAATCGTTCTGCACGACCGGAAGCCCGACGTGCGAATCTACCGACGTATCGCCATGTCCGGGAAAATGTTTCACGACAGGCATCACATGCTGCGCCTGTATCCCTTTCATCGTCTGAACGCCCATAGAGCTAACAATAGAAGCGCGGGTACCGAAAGAACGATCGCCGATAACCGGATTATTCGGGTTGCTGTTAATATCAAGCACCGGAGCAAAATCAACATTCAAGCCGAAAGCCTTCAGCTCTTGCCCTAGCAGGCTGCCTACGCGGAAAGCGAACTCATTGCTGTTCGTTTTGCCGATCTCTATGTTCGCGGGCGTTTTGACGATTTCATTAGGAAGGCGCGTCACTTTGCCGCCCTCTTCATCCACACCGATCCAAAGCGGCAGCTTGTTCCCTGCATTTGCTCCCTTTAAAGCAGACACCAGCTCAACAAGCTGGCTCGTCGACTTCACATTCGTTTGATACAAAATCAAACCTCCGACATGATAGGTTTCAATCAGTTCACGCGAATGAAGGTTCACTTCATATCCATCGATTCCTGCAATAATCAATTGTCCGATTTTTTCATCCACGGTCATCCGCTGAAGAAGCTCTATGTCAGTTGGCGGAGCGGATGGAGTCGCGTGCAAATCTGAAGGGTGCGGCTGGGCGGCGTGATTGCTATCAGATGATTGCTTGATGCAACCTGTTACCAGCAAGAGACTCACACTCAACCACACGATAACACGAACGAAGCGATTCATTACGTCACCCTTTTGCCAGACTCCGAAACGATTTCCTAATCTATATACTTAAACGTCGCTCTGATCCAGTTTGTTGCAGATGAAATCTGTATTCCCATCGAAAGTGCAACCTATACGTCCAGCTAAGGGGTCTGAATGGACTAAACCGCTTTTCCTCCTAACGAGTGTAGCTCAAAGTCTCTGCTTGTTCATGGCGTTCCCGTAAAGCTTTTCCAACCTTTCAGCAACGATTTGGAATCCGAAGTTCGCTTCTGCCGCTGCTCTGCCTGCTTTCGCAAGCCCCCCAGCATCTTCCGGATGGGTAAGAAGAAACGTGATGGCGTCGGCAAACGCTTGCGGATTCGTGTAATCATCGATGACGATGCCGTTAACAAGATGGTTGATGATCTCGGCATTGCCGCCGCGTCGGGTTGTAATAATCGGCAGTCCTGCCCCCATGGCTTCATAATGAACCCTGGCTAATGGTTCCTCCCATTGCGAACTGCATACAAACAGATCGCCGATGAGATAATGGGACGGGATCTGGCTAGGGGAAACGAAGTTCGTAAACACGACGCGCTTATCACCAAGAGCTTCGGCAAGTAGATGGAGATC
The DNA here is from genome assembly GCF_014534655.1 of Paenibacillus sedimenti. Classification (GTDB taxonomy): domain Bacteria; phylum Bacillota; class Bacilli; order Paenibacillales; family NBRC-103111; genus Paenibacillus_E; species Paenibacillus_E sedimenti. The sequence continues at coordinate 9,895 of NZ_JACVVD010000005.1, read as the reverse complement.
AGTCATGTACTCATCCAACCGGTCGTTGTCGTTGATAGACCCCCGGTTTCCGATTATAACCAGCACGGCATCCGGATGCTGCTGAATAACTTGCTCCATGGCATGGATGAGCACGTCAGGACCCTTCACTTTACTTAGTCGTCCTACAAATAATACAACCTTGTTGTGCTCTACCCCGTACTTTTTTCGGAGCTCCTTGCGGATCTGCCCGGCATCGTCCGACCAAACTGGTACAAATCTGTTTAAATCGATCCCGGAATATACGGTACTTATTTTCGATCGAGCGAATGGAAACCGTGTAACGATCGTTTGACCGATATAGTTACTTATGGACATGATGCCGTCAGCGATACGAATCGCCAAGTCCCCTAGTTGATCCGATATTCTCGATTCATTAAACATCTCGTTATGCAGGCTGACCACGAATCGGCTGTCCGGCATCGCGTGCTTGTAGATAAGAAGGTCTTTGGGACGGTTGTATACATGGATCAAATCGTAGGGCTGCTCCTCCTCGGTTAATCGTTTGGCCACACCATACGCATAACCTTCGCGTGGAACACGAATATAGCGGACACCATTAATGATTTCCCGCTCGGGCAGCTCAGGGTCCGGAGTGCAATAAATCGTAAGTTCATGTTTGGTGCTGACATAAGGCGTGATACCGTCGATAAAAATTTGAATGGCCCCACCCCGGAGCGGTGGAACCGTAAGTCTTTCGGTGCAAATGAATGCAAGTCTCATCTAATCCTTCTCACTCCTTTCTTTAGGATATGAGATTGCTCAATAGAAGAAACGGCGATAAGAGGTGGCAATACGTCCATGCCGTTTAGAGTATTATTATAGTTGGCATGACCATAGCTACCTTTCGAATGACAGTTCACTTGTTTTTGTGATATGATAGTTCACAAGAATAAAGCGTTTACATTTCGGAAAAAAGGCATCCCCGTACGAAAGTCGGGTACGCAAAGCCACGGGTCTACGGCGCATGTCACCAACATTCGCTATGGCAGCCGGGTTACCCTAATCAGACGAGCTATGCCGCCTGTTTAGGGCGGCTTTTTTGTTAATTCGGCCCTACCTATTCATACCAGGAAAAGAGGTCTTTCTATGAGAAACCCTGTACCGAGGCCGTTCACAGATGATCGACCGCTTCACAAGGATGCCGTTCTGCAGAATTCGCTGCCCTTGATTGCCGCTTTGGAGCAAATCGCACGCTGTAAGTATTTCACGGGTATTTCTGAACATGCACCCAGAACGCCGATCCATTGCATCAAATACGCCGGTTCCCAAGTCCCTATCTCTGTCAACCTTGCTGCCTGTCATACCTGCGGGGAATATAAGCCCAGTTAGAAGAATTGTACGAAAACAGCCGCCAGGCTGTTTTTTTCTTAGGTTCGCGGTCATCTCCTGTCCGATTCGACAATTGATTCTTTTACCTTTCTGTGGCAAGATAAGCGAAGAAACATTTATGAACAGGAGTTATTACCTATGTCCAAACCGTTTTTTCGATTGCTGACCGAGCTGTCTTCACGCAAATGGGTTTCGCAGCTGACGGGTGCTTTCGCCAAATCCAAAGTCAGCCGTCTTTTCATTCCGCACTTTGCCAAAACCTATGGCATTCGGATCGAGGATGCTGAAAAACATATCAAAGACTATTTGTCCTTGAACGACTTTTTCACGCGCAGATTAAAATCCGGTTTGCGTCCGATTCATGAGGATACATCTCGCGTCGTTAGCCCCGTTGATGCCATGATTACAGGCATTGGAGATATTAAGGATGGTTTGATTCTGAATGTCAAAGGCCAGGACTATACGATCGATGAACTGCTGAATCGTTCGCCGCGTACGGTCAATTATAAGAACGGTTTTTACTTCGTCCTGTACTTGAGCCCTACCGACTACCACCGTATTCACTCTCCAATCACGGGTGACATCCTTGAGAAAGAACACGTACCGGGGAAAGTATACCCCGTGAACGAATTTGGTCTTCGCCATATGCGCAGAGTGTTGAGCCGTAACGAAAGGCTCATTACTTTCATGCAGCATGAAACAGGCGAAGTTGCCGTAGTAAAAGTCGCGGCGCTGAACGTAAGCAGCATTCAATATGTGGAACCATTGCCGAATCACATGGAACGCGGACAAGAATTGGCCTATTTCGAGTTTGGTTCTACCGTCGTCCTCTTGTTCGAAGACGGGATGTTCGAACCCCGCCAAGATTTGCAGCTAGGTTCTAAAGTGAAAATGGGAGAAGAACTCGGCAGCTTCATAGAGAAATAACATACCGGGCTCCCGGAGGGAGAGTTCCATGGCGTCAACGACAACGACGTCTCCGAAACCAGGCATGCAAGGTTTGCAAGGAACCGGAGATATGAAACCTACTGTGTATCGCATCCTTTTTGCCATTAGTCTCGTACACTTGCTCAATGATTCAATCCAATCCGTCATTCCAGCCATTTTTCCCATTTTGAAAAGCGAAATGGGCTTAAGCTATACACAGGTAGGCTGGGTACAGTTCGCAATTAACTTTACTGCTTCCATTATGCAACCGGTCGTGGGGTTATACACCGACCGCAAACCTTCTCCGTACATGCTGCCGATCGGAATGGCATCGACGTTAACCGGGATGTTGCTGCTCGCTTTTGCGCCATCGTACTGGGTCGTCCTGCTTGCAGTAAGCTTCGTTGGTCTTGGCTCCGCGGCTTTCCATCCTGAAGGTTCGCGTGTATCCCATATGGCCGCAGGCGGACGCAAAGGTCTGGCCCAATCCATCTTTCAAGTCGGCGGTAACGCAGGCCAATCGCTCGCTCCGATCATGACCAAATGGATCTTCATTCCTCTCGGGTTATTCGGTTCCATATGGTTCACCGGCGTAGCGGCGATAGCCATTGCGGTACAGTTGTATATTGCGCGTTGGTACAAATCCGTACTGGCAACAGCACCTGTAAAGGTCACAACAGCCGTGCAGCGCGCCGTCAGCCCGCAGCGTCGCAAGCAAGTGCTTTTCGCTATCTGCATGCTCATCTTCCTCGTCTTCGTCCGCTCTTGGTACGGAGCCGCGATGAGCGGTTACTTTGCCTTCTTCCTGCAAGATAAATACGGCTTGTCGATTGATCGCGCACAAGATTTCATCTTCCTGTTTTTAGCTGCCGGTGCGGTTGGAACGTTTTTTGGCGGACCGCTGGCAGACCGTTTTGGCCGAAGAAATGTAATCTTCTTCTCCATGCTCGGTTCAGCGCCCTTTGCCTTATTGCTGCCTTATGTGAACTTCACTTGGGCATACATCCTGCTCGTCATTATCGGATTTATTCTTTTATCCAGTTTTTCCGTAACCGTCGTTTATGCCCAAATGCTGTATCCCGGAAAAGTAGGGACCGTCTCCGGTCTTATCACCGGACTTGCATTTGGAATGGGCGGCATCGGGAGTGTCGTGATCGGGAACATGAGTGACACGCTCGGTACAACCCGAGTGATGGAACTATGCGCTTACCTGCCGCTCCTTGGTTTACTGACCTTCTTGCTCCCTTCTGACCGCAAATTGAAACAATGGACAGAAGAAAGCGGTACGTAATCATCTTTCATAGAATAAAAGAAAACCTTGAACCAGCTGTTAGAAACAGCATCGTTCAAGGTTTTTTTACTCATTCCTGATGTGCATCCTGCAGCTCACGCGGACTTCTGCGTCTAGCTACACCCGATTCATAAGCTGCTTCTATCACAGCCTCACGAACCTTTTCAACAACGGAATGATTGAATACACTCGGAATGATGTAGTATTCATTCAATTCATCATCATTTACAACCGATGCGATCGCTTTAGCGGCAGCCAGCTTCATTTCTTGTGTAATGCGGGAAGCCCGGCAATCCAACACGCCGCGGAAAATCCCAGGGAAGCACAGCACGTTGTTAATCTGATTCGGATAATCCGAACGTCCAGTCGCCATAACTCGCACATACGGCTCCGCTTCCTCCGGCGTGATTTCCGGTGTCGGATTCGCCATTGCAAAAACGATCGGATCGGACGCCATACGTTTCACATCCTCGACTTTCAGGACACCTGGACCTGAGAGACCTATGAAAATATCGGCTCCGGCAATCACATCCGACAGCGTACCGCTTTGCAAATGGGGGTTCGTATTTGCTGCGTACCATTCCCAAGCCGGGTTCGAATACGTCACTCCATGCACAATTGCACCTTGCCGATCTACGCCTATCACATTCGTAACCCCGGCAGCGAGCAGCATCTTCGTACAAGCAATGCCCGCCGCACCGATGCCGGTAATGACCACTTTGCAGGACTCCAGAGGCTTGCCAATCAGCTTAACCGCATTAAGCAGCCCCGCAAGAATCACAACCGCTGTGCCATGCTGATCATCATGAAATACTGGAATATCAAGTTCTTCGATCAGCCGCTCTTCAATTTCAAAACAGCGCGGCGATGAAATATCTTCGAGGTTAATACCGCCAAACGCAGGCGCAATCGCCTTCACCGTACGGATAATTTCTTCGGTATCCGTCGTATCCAGACAAATCGGGAAGGCATCTACCCCCGCCATTTGCTTGAACAGCATCGCTTTTCCTTCCATGACCGGCATCGCCGCTTCCGGACCGATATTGCCTAACCCCAGCACCGCAGTACCGTCCGACACAACAGCAACCGTATTCCGCTTAATCGTCAGCGAATGCGCTTTCGACGGATCTTCATGAATCGCCATACAAACCCGGGCTACCCCCGGTGTATATACACGGGACAGGTCGTCCCTATTTTTGATAGGCATTTTCGGACTTACTTCAATTTTACCACCCAAATGCATCAAGAACGTTTGGTCAGACACGTTAATCAGCCGTACGCCTGGAATGCCTTTTAACGCCGCAATAATAGATTCGGTATGCTGCGGATCGCTAACTTTAACCGTAATATCGCGAGTCGTCGTCGTTTTGCTTGCGCGCGTTACGTCAATGGCCACGATATCGCCACCGGCATCTCCAATCGCAGTTGCGATTTTTCCGAATGTGACCTGCTCTTTATGCATTTCCAAACGCACAATGACGCTTGTGCCTCCACCGTTCAATCCCGCCATTCCAAGATTCACTCCCAAGATTTATTAATTGACCACATGTAAGATCATAGCATAGAAAATGAATGCTGCCAAAAAACTTGTACAAAAAAGAGGACACCCTCATGTCAAGGCAGCCCTAGATTCCTTTATATCAAGCGGTTTTCTTCCCCTACCTGACGCATAAGAGCAACCCCGCGCCGCATCTCCGCCTCAGCGAGATGCGAGAATCCGAAGCAGGCCCCTGAGCGCTCAGCGGGCAGACCATAGAATCCGGCGTCGCTCCATACGACGCCTGCATCACGGCATGCGGCTGCATAGCCGGCGTAGCTGCGGGAGTCCCCCCGCCACCAGCCGAACAGATGCAGCCCTGCGTCGCTCTCCACCCACTCGAAGAGGGTGGAGAGCTGCTCCTGCAGCAGCGCCTGCAGGAGCAAGAACTTGCTCGCGTACACCCGCCGCATGCGGCGCAGGTGTCGCTCGTAGCCGCCGCTCGCCATGAAAGCGGCGAGCGAGCGTTGTTCGAGCAGCCCCGAAGGGTGCGGCTCGAACAGCCGCTTCGCGGCCACAAAAGCGTCGTGCAGCGCCTCCGGCAGCACGACATACCCGATGCGCAGGTCCTGCAGCATCGTCTTCGAGAAGGTGCCGATGTAGACCACTCGGCCCTCCTGGTCCAGCACCTTGAGCGGCTCGATCGGCCGCCCGCGGTGCCTGAATTCGCTGTCATAGTCGTCTTCGACGATGACAGCGCCCTGCGCCGCCGCCCAGCTCAGCAGCTGCCGGCGGCGCTCCAGGCCCAGCACCGCCCCCGTAGGGAACTGGCGGCTGGGCGTCACGAACAGCAGCCGCGCGTTCCACGGCTGCGGAACAAGCCCTTGCCCGTCCACGGTAGCGGGGACGGGCATACCGCCGGCCGCCATCACGGCGCGGATGGCTCCCTGATACCCCGGGCGCTCTACGATCACGGGATCGCCCTCATTCACAAGCGTTTGGGTCAGCAGCGCGATCGCTTGCATGGACCCGTTGACGATCACGATGCGTTCCGGCGGCGCATCGATCCCGCGCGTCCGCCTCAGGTGCTGTGCGATCGCTTCGCGAAGCGCATAATGCCCCTCGGCGACGAAGGCTTCCTCTTGCGGCGACTCCGTCATGCGCCGCACCTGCTCGTATACGCAGCGGTTCCACATCTCCCGCGGAAATTCGTTCATATACGGATGACCGATTTGAAAAGAAATGACCTTTCTCGGATCGATGCAGGAACTACCCGTTCGGTCAAGCTCCCTTTGTCGTTCTTCAACTATGGCAGCAGCAAATGCATCCTTCTTCCGAATTCGCATCGCCCAGTCCGAAAGTTTGGGCGGCTTTTCCGATCTGCCTCTGCGCTCTTCTTTCCCTCCCCGATATACCACAAACGTGCCCCGGCCCACTTCTGCCTGCAAGTAGCCTTCAGCGATCAGCATGTCGTACACCTGATTAACCGTTCCTCTTGAAATCCCGTATATGACAGCCAGTTCTCTGCTAGATGGCAGCTTGGTATTTAAGCTAAGCTTTCCTTGCAAAATCGCATCATGCAGCGCGTGGTACAATGCGGCATATTTGCTTGCATACTGATCTTTATAAGTAGGATAAGGAATATGAAAATCCATGCTTTTTCACCCGCTCTTTTGAATCGCCAATCAAAATGGTACATAAAAAACCGTGTAAAATGGTTCTTTTATAAAAGCCTTTTCTCCTATATTCTAACAAAACAACAAACAAATCGTAATACGATAAGGAGTAAAATGAATGAACTTGTCACCTCATACTCTAGATGGAGATCGTATCACATTGCTCCCTATGTCGGAATCCCATATCCCGGGATTAGCAGATGCAGCAAATGATCCTCGCATTTGGGCGTACATGGAACCGTTATTGCACCTGTCAGCTGTTGAAAGCTACGTCAGAGAAGCATTGCAGGAGCAAGAAACCGGTCTTAGCCTCCCATACTGCGTATACGATAAGGAACTTGGTAAAATCGTCGGCAGCACACGCCTTTTTGAAATCTCAGTCTCCCATCGTCACGCGGAAATTGGTTATACCTGGTATCATCCTCACTTTTGGCGGACTCATGTGAATACGGAGTGTAAATATTTGCTGCTCCGTTACTGCTTTGAGACGTTAAACATGCTACGCGTACAGCTTAAAACCGACCTTCGCAACATGCGATCACAGACCGCCATAGCTCGGCTTGGAGCCCAAAAGGAAGGCATTCTGCGCCAGCATCGCATACTCCATGACGGATATATACGCGACTCGGTCATGTTCAGCATCATCGATTCCGAATGGCCTAGCGTGAAGAAACGGCTGGAAGGATTCATGAAACCATACCCCCTTTTAAAATCATGCGAAAAAAATTATTCAACGCAGTGACGTACTCCGGTGAAAATGATATAATAACTCCTAAAAATGAATAGCTCATTGGAAGGAATGACCGAATCTTATGAATCCTCTGGCACGACAGTTAAACGAGACCTTGGAACGCGAAAATCCTCACGTGTACGCTATGCTTTCCGCATTAGGCAAATCGATTTACTTCCCTAAGGAGGGCATTCTCAGTCAATCTGCAGAAGCAAAATCGAAGGCCAAGAAATACAATGCCACGATCGGTATTGCTATCGAAAATGGACAGCCTATGCACCTGAAGGTGATCCAAGATACTCTTTCCACCTACGCGCCAAAAGATATATACGAATACGCACCGCCTGCCGGTAAGCCTGAGCTTCGCACCGCGTGGCGCAAAAAAATGCTCGTTGAAAACCCGAACATTGGCGACAAGATGATCGGAAATCCCATTGTGACCAATGCATTGACACATGGTCTCAGCATTGCGGCCGACCTGTTCGCCGACGCAGGCGACACGGTTATCATTCCTGATAAAAACTGGGAAAACTACGAGCTTACTTTCGAAATTCGCCGCGGCGCGCAAATCGTGAATTACCCGCTTTATAACGAGCAGCAGCAATTTAATGTTGCAGGGCTTCGTGAAGCGCTTCTGGCCCAAAAATCAAAAGGAAAAGCCATCGTCGTTCTGAACTTCCCGAACAACCCGACTGGCTATACGCCTGGCTCCCAAGAAGGCAGGGAAATCGCAGCTGCGATCAAAGACGCCGCTGATGCCGGCATTAATGTAGTCGTACTAACGGATGATGCCTACTTTGGCCTCTTCTTTGAAGATTCCCTGCACGAATCGTTGTTCGGCCAATTGGCAGGACTTCACCCTCGCGTACTTGCCGTCAAAATCGATGGCGCTACAAAGGAAGAATACGTCTGGGGCTTCCGTGTCGGATTTATCACCTACGCAGGCAACAGCGATGCATTGCTTAGTGCTCTGGAGCAAAAAACGATGGGCATCATTCGTGCGACCATTTCCAGCGGTCCGCATCCTTCCCAAACGTTCGTCCTACATGCCTTGAACTCTCCGGAGTTTAACGAGCAAAAACAAGAGAAGTACGAGATTATGAAAGGCCGTGCCAACCGTACCAAGTCGATCCTGGACAGCGGTAATTTTGATGACGCATGGGGCTACTACCCTTTCAACTCCGGCTACTTCATGTGTCTCAAACTGAAAACCGTCGATGCGGAGACACTTCGTGTACATTTACTCGACAAATATGGTGTAGGCACTATCGCTCTAGGAGAAACCGACTTACGCGTTGCTTTCTCCTGTATCGAAGAAGACAATATCGAAGAGCTGTTCAACCTCATTTATCAAAGCGTTAAAGATATAGAAACAGTGGCTGCCAAATAAATCGCCATGCTTACAAAAACAGCACCTCTAACCTCGGTTAGAGCGTGCTGTTTTTGTTAATAGTATTACCGTTACATTAAAATTAGGAGGCTGTTTTACATGAACAAACAAAGAGCAACTGATATCGCCGCTTCGCCTGTTATGGCTAATGTCACGTATCAAGGGGTTTCAGTTTATATTCAACACGTGGATGAAGATAATGAAACAGCGCGGATCTACCCAATTGGTCACCCCGAGGAAGAAGAAGAAGTTCCTTTGAATGGCTTAATTGAACATTAAGCTCATGCCCATTCAAAAGAGGAGCCTCCTTAGAGGTAGGCTCCTTATTCTTCAATATCCCGAATAGCACTTGGATCATCTACTTGTCCATTGAGCTGATTGGCATATTCCCTCATCAAATCGAATTCTGGCTTGTTTTCATAATCAAACACGGTTTCGTTATTTATAATTTGAGCTTTCCAGTCATCCCTTTTCTCAATATTCATAACTACTCCTCCTGTCTTAGGATAGGATATGCAGATTTATGAAACAATATTAAAAATACAAAAAAACCTTGATCATCAAGGTTTTTGTTTGAGATGCGGTCGGAGGGATTTGAACCCTCACGCCTTGTGAGCGCCACCCCCTCAAGATGGTGTGTCTGCCGTTCCACCACGACCGCGTATGAAATTGAAAACTGGGGATCTAGGATTCGAACCTAGGCATGACGGAGTCAAAGTCCGTTGCCTTACCGCTTGGCTAATCCCCAATATTGAAGGGAAAAGGGCGATCGATGGGACTTGAACCCACGAATGCTGGAGCCACAGACCAGTGCGTTAACCCCTTCGCCACGACCGCCATACCAGGGTTTTGCTCCCTGAAAACTAGATACGAAACTTGCGTAAAGTGTGAATGTTGCAGTGCTACGTATGTATACGTAGATGCTTACCTCTAATTGAGGTGTTTTGGTTAAGCCCTCGACCGATTAGTATTCGTCAGCTGCATGCATTGCTGCACTTCCACCTCGAACCTATCAACCTCGTCGTCTACAAGGGGTCTTACTAATTGGGAAATC
>NZ_JACVVD010000049.1 GCF_014534655.1 Paenibacillus sedimenti | reverse complement strand
TCACGGTACTGCTTCACTATCGGTCGCTAGGTAGTATTTAGCCTTGGCAGATGGTCCTGCCGGATTCCGACGGGGTTTCTCGTGTCCCGCCGTACTCAGGATCCCTCTAGGGGTTTCGTTCGATTTTGGCTACGGGGCTTTTACCCTCTATGCCGGACCTTTCCAGATCGCTTCGCCTACCGAACTAACCCCACATCGAGGTCCTACAACCCCAAGGGGCAAGCCCCTTGGTTTGGGCTATTCCGCTTTCGCTCGCCGCTACTGACGGAATCACATTTTGTTTTCTTTTCCTCCAGGTACTTAGATGTTTCAGTTCCCTGGGTATGCCTCTACATCACCTATGTATTCAGTGATGAGTAACTGCGCATTACCACAGCTGGGTTCCCCCATTCGGACATCCCCGGATCAAAGCCTGCTTACGGCTCCCCGAGGCATTTCGTCGTTCGCCACGTCCTTCATCGGCTCCTAGCGCCTAGGCATCCTCCGTGTGCTCTTATTAGCTTAACCGTAGGCAATTGTTAAATTGCCAGGTTCGTTAGAACCAGCTAAAAGATTTAAATCACTGTGTAAACACAGTGGCTTAAAGGATTTCTAAGTTTCACGCTTTACGTTTCGTTTCGTTATCTAGTTTTCAAGGAACAACGTTGCAACTGTTACATTCGTGAAGCGATGTCAGTTGTCAACAAACGTTTCATTGTGAATCGATTTTCTTCACCACCTTTCAGCGGCAAAAAGTATCTTATCACATCTTACTCGCTCATTTCAAGTCGAAATTTCTTGGAAATTTCACTCTCAAAATGTCTTTTGGTGGAGCCAAGCGGGATCGAACCGCTGACCTCCTGCTTGCAAGGCAGGCGCTCTCCCAGCTGAGCTATGGCCCCATACTACCTCAAAAAGTGAAGTTTGGCTTCGAGGCTTAGTCCGATTACTTTTCGGGGACCCCGATACTTTCTTATGAAGTTTAAATGGTGGGCCCTAGTGGACTCGAACCACCGACCTCACCCTTATCAGGGGTGCGCTCTAACCAGCTGAGCTAAGGGCCCTTACTATTAAAATCTCCAAAATAAAAACCCACCTACAAGCTTTCGAAGCTTTCCTCGAAAGCTTGCCATGGGCTTCGCTTGGCAACGTTCTACTCTCCCAGAACCCTTCGGTTCAAGTACCATCGACGCTGGAGGGCTTAACGGTCGTGTTCGAGATGGGAACGCGTGGGTCCCCTCCGCCATC
>NZ_JACVVD010000047.1 GCF_014534655.1 Paenibacillus sedimenti | reverse complement strand
GAACGTGATGTACAAAGATGCTAAAGATGCAATTAAAACAGCATCCTTCGAAGTAGAAGTTAAAGATGAGCTTCCAACTGTAGACAAATTGACAGCAGATGAGAACTACGACAGCACGACAAACAAAACGTATGCATACGAGTACATGAATCTGAAAGCAGTCGATCAGTATGGTGTTGAATATACAACAACTGAGATCAATGCCTATGATGCATTAACTCAAATCAGATACACGCTTGAAGATGCAACAACACCAACAGGTGGTACTGCAGCAACAATTAATAGTGGAACTGGCCAAATTACGTTGAACGACTCAACAAGCTTTACACTGAAAGCAATCTCTGCTAGCGGTAAAGTAGTTACAACTTTCGTAACACATCAATAATCGAATCATCCAAAGGAAAGGGGCTTAATTGCCCCTTTCCTTTTTGTGTCCCCTGAATCTCTATTAAATTGTATAAATAAAATGGAAAATTCTTATCAATGAATTTCGATGTACGAGATAGTATACTCAGTTTGTAGCCAAGGTGATAGACGCAAAGCTACACGAGAGTATGCGCGAAAGACGCAGTCACCCGTTGGTTATAAGTTTTTATAACAAAAAACTTCAAATACTTAGGAGGAAACAACCTTTATGAAGAAAAGCTTATCCGTAGTGCTTTCTGCAACAGTTGCACTGTCGATGTTCTCTTCCGTAGCATTCGGTAAAACATCCGCAGACTTTACAGATCTGAAAGATCTGGATGCAGCGACGAAAGCGAAATTCGATGCAATGATCAGCGCCGGTATTTTTGACGGCGTGAGCGACACTTCTTTCGGCTTGAAAGATGAAATGAACCGTGCGCAATTCGCGAAAGTAGCGGCATTGATCATGGGTCTTGATGTAAACAAAGATTTGAAAACATCCACTTTCACTGATGTTAGTGTGGACGATGCAGCCAATGGTTATGCATTGCCTTACATCGAAGCTTTGAAAACAGCTGGTGTAACTGACGGTTACGGCGAAAACACATACAACCCAGCGGGTAAAGTAACAAAAGAACAACTGGCAACTTTCCTGGTTCGCGTACTGGGTAAAGACGCTGACGCTAAAGGCAAAACTGGTACAGATACAACTGTATCCGGTTGGGCTCAAGGTTATGTAGCTCTAGCACTTGAACTGAAACTTCTTGCTAACGGCGAAGACGGTACATTCAGCGGCCAAGCTAACGCAACTCGCGACCTGCTTTTGACAGGCGCATACGAAGCGAAGCAACAATAC
>NZ_JACVVD010000046.1 GCF_014534655.1 Paenibacillus sedimenti | reverse complement strand
TGGGAAATCTCATCTTGAGGGGGGCTTCACGCTTAGATGCTTTCAGCGCTTATCCCCTCCGTACATAGCTACCCAGCGATGCCTCTGGCGAGACAACTGGTACACCAGCGGTACGTCCATCCCGGTCCTCTCGTACTAAGGACAGCTCCTCTCAAATTTCCTACGCCCGCGACAGATAGGGACCGAACTGTCTCACGACGTTCTGAACCCAGCTCGCGTACCGCTTTAATGGGCGAACAGCCCAACCCTTGGGACCTACTTCAGCCCCAGGATGCGATGAGCCGACATCGAGGTGCCAAACCTCCCCGTCGATGTGGACTCTTGGGGGAGATAAGCCTGTTATCCCCAGGGTAGCTTTTATCCGTTGAGCGATGGCCCTTCCATTCGGTACCACCGGATCACTAAGCCCGACTTTCGTCCCTGCTCGACCTGTTTGTCTCGCAGTCAAGCTCCCTTATGCCTTTGCACTCTGCGAATGATTTCCAACCATTCTGAGGGAACCTTTAGACGCCTCCGTTACTTTTTAGGAGGCGACCGCCCCAGTCAAACTGCCCACCTGACACTGTCCCCGAACCGGTTTACGGTCCCAGGTTAGAACTCCGATACGATCAGGGTGGTATCCCAACGGCGCCTCCACCCAAGCTGGCGCTCAGGCTTCAACGGCTCCCACCTATCCTGTACAGATCGTACCAAAGTCCAATATCAAGCTGCAGTAAAGCTCCATGGGGTCTTTCCGTCTTGTCGCGGGTAACCTGCATCTTCACAGGTATTAAAATTTCACCGGATCTCTCGTTGAGACAGCGCCCAAGTCGTTACGCCATTCGTGCGGGTCAGAATTTACCTGACAAGGAATTTCGCTACCTTAGGACCGTTATAGTTACGGCCGCCGTTTACTGGGGCTTCGGTTCACAGCTTCGGGTTTAACCCCTAACCGCTCCCCTTAACCTTCCAGCACCGGGCAGGCGTCAGCCCGTATACTTCGCCTTGCGGCTTCGCACAGACCTGTGTTTTTGCTAAACAGTCGCTTGGGCCTTTTCACTGCGGCCCCCTCGGGCTATTCACCCTACCGAGGCACCCCTTCTCCCGAAGTTACGGGGTCATTTTGCCGAGTTCCTTAACGAGAGTTCTTCCGCGCGCCTTAGAATTCTCTTCTCGCCCACCTGTGTCGGTTTGCGGTACGGGCACCTTCGCCTGGCTAGAAGCTTTTCTTGGCAGTGTGAAATCATGACCTTCGGTACTGTAATTTTCCCTCCCCGTCACAGCCCAGCCTTACGGTGTGCGGATTTGCCTACACACCAGCCTCACTGCTTGGACAGACATCCATCAGTCTGCGTCACTATCCTTCTGCGTCACTCCATCGCT
>NZ_JACVVD010000045.1 GCF_014534655.1 Paenibacillus sedimenti | reverse complement strand
TGAACTGCACCCCAATTGTTGGACACAGTCTAACATCTGGAGGTGCAGTTTTTTATGTCTAAGTATTCGACTGAGGAGAAATTAGAAGCCGTCCTAGCTTATCTAGAAGGTAAGGCATCTTTTAAAACAATTGCGGAAGACCGAAATATGAGTACAGCGCCTTTAAAAAGATGGGTATTACGTTATCAAAACCACGGGGTTGATGGACTTGTCTCCTCGTATACAAATCACGAGATTCAATTTAAAATAGATGTACTCAATTACATGAACGAATTTGGGGCATCTATCAATGAGACCGCCGCTCGATATAAGCTGGCTTCGGATTACACTGTCCTTAAGTGGAAGAGGCAATTCGAAGCAGGTGGAATAGACGCCCTCAAATCAAAGAAAAAGGGGCGTCCATCCATGAAAGAAGAAACAAAGATACCAACTCCAGTTGAAGGCTCTCTCGAAGCGTTACAAGCAGAAGTAGAACGTTTACGAATGGAGAACGCCTACTTAAAAAAGTTGAATGCCTTAGTTCAAAACAAGCAAAAATTACAAAGCAAGACAAAGCACAAGTAGTATTTGAGCTAAGGCTAGAATACCCAATTTCTTCATTACTTCAACTGGCTCAAATTCCACGTAGTACGTATTATTACTGGGTAAGTACCATTGATCGTCCAGATAAAGATGCAGACTTAAAATCCCGTATTACAGCGATCTATTATGAACACAAAGGTCGTTATGGTTATCGTCGTATTACAGATGAACTGCACAATGAAGAGCTCCCAGTGAACCACAAAAAGGTGCAACGCATCATGCGTGAACTTGGCTTAAAATGCATCGTTCGTATGAAAAAATATCGCTCGTATAAAGGAACAGTCGGTAAAATTGCGCCGAACATTCTAGAACGAAATTTCAAGGCTACAAAACCGAATGAGAAGTGGGTAACGGATATTACAGAGTTCCATCTATTTGGCGAGAAGCTGTATTTATCACCTATGCTCGATTTATTTAACGGGGAAATCATCGCGTATACCATTGGATCACGCCCTGTCTACTCACTTGTTTCTAGGATGCTAGACAAAGCATTTGAGCGTTTGAATGACAAGGATACGCTTCTCATTCACTCCGATCAGGGCTGGCATTACCAAATGAACCAATATCAACTCGCACTCAAAGAACGCGGGATTACACAGAGCATGTCACGTAAAGGAAACTGTTACGACAATGCAGTCATCGAAAACTTCTTTGGCATTTTAAAATCCGAGTTTTTATACATACAGGAGTTTGAGAATATTGAACAGTTTAAAGTAGAACTGGAAAAATACATCACATACTACAACCACAAACGAATAAAGGCAAAACTAAAAGGCATGAGCCCGGTACGGTACCGGACTCAT
>NZ_JACVVD010000044.1 GCF_014534655.1 Paenibacillus sedimenti | reverse complement strand
TATAATGCTACATAGAAACTAGACAGCAAAAAAGGAGTTTCTTAGTTGTATGTCATCCAAGAGAAGGAAGTTCACACCTGATGAAAAAGCACGTATTGTACTGGAAATTTTGAAAGAGGAAAAGTCGGTTGCTCAGCTTTCATCCGAACACGGTATCCATACGAATGTCCTCAACCGGTGGAAAGCGGAAGCTATTCAAAATCTTCCCCAGTTGTTTGTCGATGATCGCAAAGGCATCACTAAAATGAAAAATGACTATGAAAATCAGATCAATGAACTCTACGCTGAAGTCGGGAAACTATCCACCCAATTAGCGTGGCTCAAAAAAAAATCTGGCCTCTGAGATGCCTCGTGAGCAGCGTGTAGAACTCCTGGAATGGCAAGAATCTGAATTTCCTATCACCGTGCAAGCGGAGCTACTAAGCCTCAATCGCTCTAGCCTATACTACAAGCCGATCCCTCCATCCCCAGAGGAACTTCGCCTCAAGCATCGGATTGATGAGATTTACACAGAGCATCCGTTTCTAGGCTATCGGCGGATTGCGACCATTATGAACAGGGAAGGAGACAGAATTCACGAGAACACGGTCAGAACCTATATGCGGGAAATGGGGATCATGGCGATCTATCCAGGTCCCAACTTGAGCAAGCGAAACTTAGAACACAGGGTGTATCCCTACTTGCTGAAGGGATTGCAAATTACAAAGCCCAATCAAGTGTGGGGCGTAGACATCACCTACATTCGCATGAAGCGCGGTTGGATGTATCTCTTCGCCATTATTGATTGGTATTCACGTTATGTGGTGGATTGGCAGCTGGATCAAAGCCTAGAGATTGGTTTCGTTCTTGAGTCGATGAAACGCGCTTTGAATAGCCATATCCCCGAAATTATCAACAGCGACCAAGGTAGCCATTTTACGAGTTCACAGTATATTGATCTGCTGAAGGAGAACAAGGTACGCATTAGTATGGACGGTAAAAGGCGGGCTGTAGATAACATCATCATCGAACGATTCTGGCGCAGCTTGAAGTATAATGAGGTGTATCTGAACGACTATACGAGCCCCAGAGAAACGCGTGCTGGTGTTGCTCGATACATCCATCTGCACAATCATTATCTTCCTCACCAGTCCCTTCAAGACCAGACTCCTGAGTCTGTGTATAATAGAATGGTTAGCACTTCAAGAAACGTGTGAATAAAAAGAACAGGGACTAGCTCCCGCGCCTTCGCTTGAGCTACGTCCTCCACCTGTGGACATATAATGCATATCCAATCCATTCCATTTATGTAATCTGCATCACTTATCCAAAGCAATAAAGAAAAACATCTAATCCATACATGTGAATCATTTCACACCTTAAAGTTTAATAATATCTGTCTTGACATCTTGTAGCACCATA
>NZ_JACVVD010000043.1 GCF_014534655.1 Paenibacillus sedimenti | reverse complement strand
CTCGGGATCCAGGTCCCACGGGCAGAATCGTTCGATCCCCGGCTACCGTTATCTTACGACCATACAAAAATGAGGTCGACCAGAAAGTTCTGGCTGACCTCATAATACGAACGGGCAGGATAGTTCCAATACTTGGTAGTGGTGAAAATGGTAAAATAGTTCGAGGATATTAAGATTAATTTGAGAAAGGGGTGAACAACTTGAATGTTACTTATGAGGAGATCACCAAGAAAGGCGTTGGGGTACTAAATGAGGATGCTATTATTATGCATCCGAAAGCAAATTTGTATGGAGCTTTGGATGGTGTATCTTCCTTGGTACCCTATCTAAATTCCAAAAAGGAAACTGGCGGTTTTATTGCGGCGAATCTGGTGAAAAACTACTTCGAATCTGTTACTAATCCTGGAAGTTTAAAGGACCACATGATTGAGGTGAATGATCTTCTTAGGGAACAAATGGTGCTCGCTAATATTGATCTGGAGAAAAAGGAAGAACTCTGGGGAGCGGCATTGGCAATCGTTCGTATTCAGGATGATGGTGTGGAGTTC
This sequence comes from Paenibacillus sedimenti, assembly GCF_014534655.1. Lineage (GTDB taxonomy): Bacteria > Bacillota > Bacilli > Paenibacillales > NBRC-103111 > Paenibacillus_E > Paenibacillus_E sedimenti. Next base: position 974 of record NZ_JACVVD010000043.1, on the reverse strand, counting down.
ATACAGACAGGGGATTGCATGATTCTAGCCGTGTATGCTAATGAAGAGGTTCGCCCATTAACATGGAGACAAGTTTCTCACTTAGAAGCTCCAGCATTCGCTAAATGGCAGGAAGGAATAACAAAAGGCTTAAAAAGCCATAAAGAGCTTCATGAAACCGTTATTGATACAATAAGAAAGAACCGATATCGCGCTAATACAGATGGTGGTTACGGGGTTTTAAATGGGGAAAAGGATGCAGTTCGTTTTTTCGAATACGGGAAAATTAATCTGACGTATTTAAAACATATCATTTTGTTGACTGATGGGATGTTTTTACCAACAAATATCGTACCCGAACAGAGTTCGTATTGGAGCTTTGTTGCGCAAAGAATATTGAATAAAGGTATTAAACTTTATACTCAAGAATTAATAGAACTTGAGGATAGCGATCCTGAGTGTATTCAACATATTCGCTTTAAGAAATCAGACGATAAGACCGCAATGGTGATTAATTTCCATTAGCAATTATGCTAACGGATACTAGAGTACAACAAACAACAGGCTGCCGGCAATCGGCAGCCTGTTGAGGTAACGGGCAGGATAACATGGAAATCATCTTGAATTAAATAAGTAGTTCTCATACACTTCAAGGTGACATTATTTGAACGTAATAAAGGGGCAGTTTACTAGATGGTTAATTTAGCTTCCACTAATATTGAGAAGGTGTGAAAGAGAATTGAACAAATCGTTTGATATTAATAAACTGATGGCACCACCATGGCTTATGTATCCATACATCGGAAGATACAGTATCGGTTGGAGAATGGGATATGGCGAGCACTACATAATTGAGTTTGGAAGATGGTTTTCTGCACTAAACATTATAATGCTACATAGAAACTAGACAGCAAAAAAGGAGTTTCTTAGTTGTATGTCATCCAAGAGAAGGAAGTTCACACCTGATGAAAAAGCACGTATTGTACTGGAAATTT
>NZ_JACVVD010000042.1 GCF_014534655.1 Paenibacillus sedimenti | reverse complement strand
TACGTCAGTCTGTCTAACAACTGATTTCTGAGCACGCTTTAAATCATGGATTTATGCAATTTTACTTAAATTAACGTTGTGCATCTTAGATATTGAATGAGCTCGGTCTCTGAAGAGACGTATGAGCTCCTTCACTCCCTTTATTTTGATCATTCTCTTGATATTATAGGCAAGACAAATCAGATTGGTCTCAGTGCCTACTGATGCCAACCCTCGCGTTAAAAAGTATGTATAGCCCAAGTGACGTTTTATCGTCCCAAAAGGATGCTCAACGATTGCCGCTCTTTGCTTATATGTATTGCATTGAGTACGGGTATTTTCGGCAATCTGTTCAATCACTTCTTCATCTCTAAGTCTGGTTACCGATCTCCCGCCTTTGGCAGACGTGCAGAGATCCTTTTGTCCGCAAACATCGAAGGTTTCGCATGTGTAACGCCTGTACTCTTTTCCATCTTGTTTTCCATTCCATTTAAAAGGTAGTTCATAACCCAACGGGCAGATATATCTATCGTTTATGGCATCATACTCAAAGTTCTCTTTATCAAATCCGCTAGCTACTTTATCATGCTTTCCCTTCTGTGGCTTTATTAAGAGTACGGTGTTTTCGTCGACAACGTCGATGATTTCAAGATAATTATAATAACCTGTATCGGCCAGAATTGTGATTTTTTGATCACGGAAAACTTGCTTTGTCTTCTTTGCCATGTTGGACAGCTGCCCTTGATCGTTGACATCATTGACCGTATCGCAGTCCACGATCAATTTATACTTGCTGTCCACCGCAGTTTGAACATTGAAACAAACTTCATGCTTTCCGTTGTTTTTCATTGATTTGGCGTCGGGATCGGTCACGCAGAGCTGGTTTTCACCCGTTTCCTTGAGTTCTTGTTTCATTACCTGCAGCTCATGCATTCTCTCCTGATAGACCTCTAGCTTTTCCGTGATTTCCTGCTTTTTGAGGCGATTGTCCTCCGTTAAAAAATCGCGCAAATAGGCATCGATTTTTTCGTCGATATACTCTAGCTTCTTACTGATAATGTTGTCATTAAAGTGTTTCTTTTTAGAGCAGTCTGCCTTTAATTTTGTGCCGTCAATCGCGACAAGTTGACCATCGATTAACCCGAATCCTTTTAACATTAAGGTGAATTCTTTGAACAGTTTTTTTATGGCCGTTTTGTTATTCTTCATAAATGCAGATAAAGTGCCGTGATCCGGCTGGAGCTTACCAATTAGCCACATCAGTTCCATATTTCTTTTCGCTTCGGTTTCCATCTTGCGAGAGGAACGGATGCCGTTCATATAACAGTAAAGATAGAGCTTGAGAAGCTCTTCCCGGCGATATGGTTTTTGCCCCGCTTTGGAGCCCGAATACACCTGAAACCCCAATTCTTCAAGGGTCAAGCTATCAACGTATGCATCGATAACTCGGACAGGATTTTCTTCTTCAACGAATTCATCCAGCGTATTTGGCAGTAAATGAATTTGATGTCTATCTTCACCTTCAATAAAAGGCATATGCGCTCATCTCCTTAGATACAGAGATTCGACAAAGAACATCCATTTTCATGCCAAAAACGGATATTTTTTAATAATCGTTAGACAGACTGACGTGCGG
>NZ_JACVVD010000041.1 GCF_014534655.1 Paenibacillus sedimenti | reverse complement strand
TGGTTAAAGATAATGAAGGCAATCTGGTAGTTAAAATCAACACCAAAAGAATGACTGGTGCTACATCTGATACAAGCCCAGGCATGACAATGGTTCCAGTGTATGTGTACAACAATGATACTCGTATCAGTGTTCAAAAAACATTCAAACTGGGCTCCCAGCCATTTGTATCGAAAATTGAGCTTGGTGAAGCAGCGTACAGTGGGGATAAAAAATCCATCACAACATCTGGTGAAACAGCAACATTTGCTTTGAATCAATTCGACCAATACGGCAACCCAGTTGCTTATGACGATGCTAATAACTCAGCAAGCAACGTGAATGTGATCGTAAGCCCGTATGATGAGCATATTGCTAATGAATACGGCGACTTTGACAACAATGGCTTTGGCGAAGTGAAGTTGTCGCTGACAGGTAACGTAGACAAAGGCGGAGAGTTTAATGTAACTGTATACTCCGGCTCTGCTAGCGCTACTGGTAAATTCGCTATTGGCTCTACGAAACTCGCTACAAAAATTGAGTTTGGTGAAATTACAGAAGATTTCGCCACTCAAGATACAGATAAATATATCGATTTGATCGCATATGATGCGAACGGAAATAAATTGTCCAAAGAAGATATCGCAAGCGCTGAGAACCGTGCAAGAATCCAAGTAACAGGTTCTAACGTGTCTGGAGTATCGATTGTTGCAGAAGGACAGCATAAAGGTCAAATTAAAATTGATAAATTTACTGGTCCAGCAGATAGCATTGCATACTTGAATGCTTACATTGCAACTGCGAATGTAAACAGCAATATCAGTAAACAAATCAAAATCGGTAAAGCTCGTTTTGCAGATTCCTTGAAATTGGTTGACGAGAACAAAACAAAAGCAGTACTTGGTGCAGATTCCGAGTTTAAAATCGAAGTTCGTGACCAATATGGCAAGAAAATTGATACTGTAGGAGCAATCACTGAAGGTTCTAGCAATGTAACGTACTCTGTATATGTTGGATTTACAGCTGATACAAACTCTCATGTAACTCTGACAGGTAAAGAAGCAGATACTGCAGCACTTCTGGGTACTCTTGCAAATGGTCAAAATTACACGTTCACAAGCGCTAACTTCGGTTTATTGAACAAAGGTCTTAAGTTCCAAACTGACGCTGGCTTCTATGGAAAAGGAACTGTAAAAGTAGTTCTGCAAAAATCTACGGATGGTGGTACTACATGGAAAGAAGTACAAACCCTGTCCAGAGATATTACAGCAATCGATCCAGCGAATGTAGACTTGACTTATGGTCTTAACAAGCCAGCGACTCTTTATGCAGCGATTGACAGTTCAGTAGTAGATGAATCTGCAGATGACATTCTGACTTCATCTCTTGCAAGAGATGTGAAGATTACTGCTAAAGATTCCGCGGGTAATGTTGTAGCAATTCCGGAAGATCGAATTACTTCGATTACAAGTTCAGCTTACAGTGCAGTAGTTGCTAATCCTACTAACGCTAATGGCGGTAACGGAAAAGTAATGGGTAACAAAAAAGGTATTGCAACAGTGAACGTGATGTACAAAGATGCTAAAGATGCAATTAAAACAGCATCCTTCGAAGTAGAAGTTAAAGATGAGCTTCCAACTGTAGACAAATTGACAGCAGATGAGAACTACGA
>NZ_JACVVD010000040.1 GCF_014534655.1 Paenibacillus sedimenti | reverse complement strand
GAAGTCGGAATTGCTAGTAATCGCGGATCAGCATGCCGCGGTGAATACGTTCCCGGGTCTTGTACACACCGCCCGTCACACCACGAGAGTTTACAACACCCGAAGTCGGTGAGGTAACCATCTGCAAACTTGTTTGCTAGCGGAGCCAGCCGCCGAAGGTGGGGTAGATGATTGGGGTGAAGTCGTAACAAGGTAGCCGTATCGGAAGGTGCGGCTGGATCACCTCCTTTCTATGGAGACTCGGCTCTGCAATGAGCCAGTCAAGTGCGAAAGCACACAACAAGCTTCTTCCACTCGTGTTCAGTTTTGAAAGGGTAATATCTAATCTATGAGCCCCCGATGATTGGGGGTTTTTGCTTAGTATTATCATAACAAATCACATGTTGGGTTTGAGACCAAGTCTGTTCGGCAAATGCTGGATCAATCGTGGTCTCTTTTTAATTTAAATAGATCAAAAAGAGGTGAAGAGCAAATGCAATATATAGTTATGGATCTGGAGTTCAACGGTAGGAGACACTACGATATATATCCAATGGAGATTATTGAAATTGGGGCAGTAAAGTTAAATGAGCAAATGGAGATTGTCGAGACATTCCAAAGCTTTATTCGTCCTAAATTTCCTTTAAATAGATTTGCACTGCAGTTTTGCGGTATTACAAAAGAAACGTTATTAAAAAGCAAGCCTTTTGAAGTGGTTATTGAGAAATTTAAAAAATTTTGCGGCACAGATTATAAGCTCATCGCATGGGGTGGCAGTGATTTTTTTACTTTAATGGTTGATTGCAAAGTAAATCGTGTTAATACTGAATGGATCACTACTCATTTGTTGGACATGACCCGTTATTATGATGGAGGTTTGCAACAAGCTTTAGAGGAACATGGCCTCCAGTTCATTGGACAAAGTCATTCGGCACTGGATGATGCTTTAAATGCAGTGCTATTATTGAAGCTGAAACCATGGATAGTGAGTGATGCGAACTACTTCATACCAGATCCTGTGAAAATATGTACGGGCGGCATAAAGAAATGGATCTTAATTTCACTTGAGGAAGCTCTTCAAAATAATCAAATGTTAAGTTGGAACGATTTTTTAAAGGATCAGAATACTGAAAAGTATATATCTATTATGAACTTATCCGAAAACGAGATCAGAATGGTGCAAAATTTATTTAAGAAATTTGCACAAATGAAGTATGGTCGTAAAACAAAAAAGCTATTATATGCATAAATGTGCTGCTCTGCCGATATTTCTACAACTGCTTTCATTTAAGGAATACTTTCACCTTACGAAAACTGGCCCCCGATCGGGGGCTTTCTTATTTGACATTTTTGACATTACGATAATGGGAAAAGAAACCACTTGATTTTGAGAACTAGAACGTGATAAATTATCCTTCCTGTCTCGGAAACGAACAGAGCTTGATAACATCGGGATTCATGGAAAAAGAAACCACTTGATGTTGAGAACGAGAATGTGATATATTATTTTTCCTGCTTCGGAAACGGGCAGAGCTTGAAACATCAAGATTAATGGAAAAAGAAACTACTTGATATTGAGAACGAAAATGTGGTACATTATTATTCCTGTCTCGGAAACGAGCGAACATTGTTCTTTGAAAACTGAACAACGAGTGAAGAAGCAAGTCGAGCAATCGACTCTAAACTTTTAAGAGATTAATAATCTCGTCAGCTTTAAATGAGCTATTCAGATTCATC
>NZ_JACVVD010000004.1 GCF_014534655.1 Paenibacillus sedimenti | reverse complement strand
TTTTCCCACCTCGGCGTAGAGTTCATCAATCTTCTGCTCGTATTCATTTTTCATTTTCGTAATGCCTTTGCGATCGTCGACGAATAATTGCGAAAGATTCTGTACCGCTTCCGTTTTCCACCGGTTGAGGACATTGGTATGAATTCCATGCTCCGATGCAAGTTGCGCTATAGACTTTTCTTCCTTCAAAATTTCCAGTACCAGACGTGCCTTTTCTTCAGGAGTAAACTTTCTTCTCGTGGATGCCATACAACTAAGAATCTCCTTTTTGGCTGTCTAGTTTCTATGTAGCATTATATTTAATGAGCCTACTGAGTAAAATTAGTGAAAAGTTTTCAGTAGATGTTAGGCAACAACCAGCGACAAAAGAAGATATTAAGGCTCTTCAAAACTTCGCTGTCATAGAAATCCCTTTGAGTATTTTCAAGTTGTTCGCGAAGCCACAGATGTTGAGATTCTTGTTGACAATAAAATTTACATCCGTATTTGGGCTCCGATAAGTTGTATAGGCTTTAATGAAGCGTATCGTATCCAAGAATATATTCCTAGTTCTGTGGCTATTGGTGATGACGAGGGTGGAGGAGCGTTGCTGTATATGAACCGACAAAAAGGGTTTGGACTTTATTTATGTCGGTTTGCAGATTTGGGAGTTGAAGAATCAAAAATGATAGCCCCTTCATTACGTGATTTATTAGTAAACAATATAGGGATTGAAGTGTTAACAGATCAAGAATAAAAGTCGAACTGCCTTGACTGACCGACGGCTTTGTTACGCTAACGGGTACAAGAGCTTAACCAACATGACGAGGCTGCCGGCAATTCGGCAGCCTGTTCAAGTAACGGGCAGGTTAGTTTAATTACGTCGCGAATATAATTATATATGCTACGCTTTATCACTAGTGGTCGCATATCCTTATGGGACACCCTGAATAAAGGTTATCGGAGAAAACGACCTCTTCTACGGGAAAAACTGGCAGCCTCGTTGAAGTAACGGGCAGATTACGCTGATGAGTTTTTCAATGAAATTCAAAAAAGCTCTGACCGCACGAATGCAGAATCAGAGCTTTCCTTCTCAGCTGACTTCAAAAGCCGACTTCAACAGCCGTTCTTATTATCCAGTGAACAATGTTCCCCTGCTGTATTTTGTATAAAATTCGTGCGAGCCAGGCGCTCTTCAAGCTCCTCGATGCCCATAGCTCCACCAAGTGAGATTAACTCATTCCTGTTACGGAGAAGTAGGGTAGGATAGCTATTTACCCCGAGATGCTTTACTTTGACGATGTCTGCGCGGGCTGCAGTAATTGCCGCTGGGTCATCCAAGAGTTCCAGGACTGCGTTTGGATCGATATTGTTAGCCAGGGCAATTTTATGATAAGTTCCTGGATCACTGAGGCTCATACCCTCGTAGTAGATTTGAGCATCAAAGTAACAGAAAAAGTCAACACTAAATAAGACGCAGTTCATTCATTTTTTTTAAGCGCCTGAAAGGTGGGTTGGTGAAATAGAGCTAGGAATTAGATGCAAGTGTTTCAGAGTAGTCTAAATTCTCCAGCCTACGAACGGCATACTATGAAAAGATTCAATTCGCTGAGCAATTTCCTGATCGAGCACCTCAACTTGTTCACCTGAAATATCAATGTGAGTTAATGTGGTTTTGATCATAAGCCGTTGATGAGGGTTTACATAGCCTTGAAGAGCAAATTCGAGTTCGTCCTTTTTCGCTTCAAGCTACGCCTAGCAAAGCTTGCTAGTTTTTCAGGATCATATTCGCCATCTGCAATGGCAAGCAGCATATCGAGAGAGGGAGACCCTAATATCTGAGACAACAGAGCTAAGTTTAATGTTCGCTCCTTGAGTACCTGCTGAATGCGGTTGTGTTGCCTTGATCTCTCTTCAATGATGCTGCGGCGATACCGAACAAGCTCTCGAAGTTCGCGTTGATTTCGATTTGGTATGAAACTTGCTTTAAGTAGTCCATGGCGGAGAAGTTTGGCGTTCAATTCTGAATCCTTAACATCTGTTTTACGTCCAGGTAATGCCTTCATATGCTGGGCATTCACTACTAAAAATTCAAGGCGAAAGCGTCATCACGATCCGGCTTCCACGGCAGATCTATAAACGGATTCAGCATTCCGATTAGCTACCAGATCTCCAAGTACGGCGACGACAGCTGAAGCTTCGACGATCTGCTTTTGCCCGTAAGCGACAGGCAGCAGCTTTTCTTTGGCCAATTGCTCCGTGATAGCGAGATATTTCCAATGTTGCAGATTTCATGCCGATGGGGCCTTGGCCGCAGCAGCAAACATTTCCATGATTTCTTGCTCATTTAACTATAGTTGGGGTCGAAATTGTTCTAGCGTTATCCGGCTTTTGCGCGATTTGTGTTTAGAACATGCCTCTCGCTTTTCTTCCCGAGGAGATTGGTTCCCATGACACCGGCAATAATAAGCGCAGAACCGGCGATATGGTACATTCTGACTTCCTCCCCAAGCAATAGCGCTCCGGCAGCGATAGACACAATCGTCGATAGATTGGAGAATACGCTCATTTTGGATGCTTCGATTCTGGACAAGGCATAGTTTGAACTAAGCGCCGTAACCAGTGTGGACAAGATGCCAAGATAGAGGATGGCCACGATAAACGTACCGCTGGCAAGCGGTGAGAACAATTGATCGAGCGTTCCTGCGGCGGCATGCCCGGCAAGTGACGCGGCAAGGAAGGAAAGAAAGGCAATGCCCAGCATGACATACGTAATCTCCGCAGGACTGAACGATTTGAGCAGAAGCCTCGCGAGCACGCCGTACCCTGCCACTACCAGACAAGACAGGAATAAGAGAACAATCCCCGTCATGTTGGACCAATCGATGCGGCTGCCTTTCATGATAAAGATGAACAGGACTCCGCTGACCGACAGACAGATGGATAGCTTTTGTAGGAGGGTGGTCGTTTCCTTCAAAAACAGGAACGCCAGCAGCACCGTTAAAACCGGTGTGAGAGCAAACAGAATGCCCCCTTCGCTGGATGTGGCATGCTGCAGGCCGTAGGATTGGAGCGTGAAAAATCCCAGCGGATACAGGGTGGCCAAGAGCAGCACCTTGTGAAGCTTCTTCCCGCGGTAGTTCAAACGGACCCGGCCCAGCAGGACGGGAATGGACATAACGGCGAAGGATGAGGCAAACCTGAATGTCAGCGTATCCAGGGGCTCAGCGAATTCGAGAGCAATCTTAGTGAATAAAAATGAAAATCCCATGATCATAGCATTAATAACCGAGCATAGATAAGCAAGTTTCAATCCGGATGGATTCATCGAAGCAAGGGCCCTCCTTAAACAAATAGAGTCATGTTCGCGAACATGGAGCTGATACTTGAAATGGTAAAACGAAATGCAGATACCAACAACAACAAATTTCCAGAACTGTATCGATACAGTTGACCGAGTATCATATAATAGCTAGAGGAAAGAGAGGAGAGCGGTATGAAAAGATATTCGGATGTTCTCTCCGATAAGGAGCAAAAAATTAACGAGGGCAATTCGTTTCGGGTCAAAAACTGCCTTCCGTCCGAAATGCCGCGAAGCTGTACGGGTGTAGCGTCAGCACGATTACACGGGCATATACGGAATTGAAGAAACGCCACGCCATTTACTCGATTGCTCAAAAAGTGCAGATCTTGTTCGCCGCCATAGAGGAAGTCGAGAAGCAAGAAGTAGGAACGCACGGTGGCCGAGATCTTCACGAGCTAGGTCAGTCCTCTGCCATCATTAGTGAAAAACTGAAGCATGCCGTCAAGCAATTGGAAGTGCGCCTGCAAGAGAAGCCAAAAGACAAGCCGCTAAAGAAGGCGGTGCGCACACTCCGCAAGGACTTGCTTCCTAACCTCCACAAGTACAAGATGCAAGAAGCGATCTTAGGCACGAGAAAAGGAATCAATTCTAGGAATATTATTAGGAGGCATATGCCTTCTAATATTGACGTTGGTAGAGGATTCATATTAACGAAAAAGGGATGTTCAACACAAATAGATATTTTGTTAACTTACAATACATATCCTGTGTTGTTTCGCGAGGGGGACTAAATAACGGGCCTTAAAAAAGAGCGGAACTGCGAAGGTTCATAAATCACAGAAACAACGATTCTGTATGAAATTTCATATAAAATCGGGCTCTTCGCTTCAATTAGAGCTTTTGTGTATGATTTTTCGTGTATAACTATGGAAAATACCGTTTGAAGGATAAATCTGTATGATTTTTCGAGTATATATATGGGGGAACGATAGTTTCGAATTGATCGCTAATTGTTTAGGTGGTTTTTCTTATGGTTAGAAATCAACAATGAAGAATAACAAAGCCTTATTAATAATTTGATATTTGATTTGTTTTTCTTAATGAAATCTAAAAGCAGTCAGTGGAATGAGCCAGAACCGCACCTTGCTCGTATCTGATGTATTGAGCTTTGCCGCCATTTTTCTGTCGATGTAGCCCCCTGATAAAAATCTCATCAGCGAGATTAGCTGCGTGCATTTTATGATCCTCAGCTTCTAAAAGTATAACTTTCATCGCTTCTTGCAATGCATTTTTTGGTGTCCCTGTATTAACTTCCTGTTCTATACACTTCAAATTTTAATCAATGTTATGACAATAACGGAGCCAAGCGGGTTTGCGGGCTCCATTTTCTAATTCATTCAGAAATATCACATTTCTTTATTCTGAAGCTCAAGTGTCCTCTCCGCCTGGGCTCAATCTTTTTCCCTCAAATCATCTCTCGTCTACTAAACTGTATTATAATAGACTCACTAACAAATATTCCCGGAGAGGTGATGGAGCAGTGTCGACATGGTGGAACCGATTCGTCCCCAAGCGGCTGGGTAACCGGTTGTTCCTGGCATTCCTGCTGCTGATTTTACTTCCTCTGCTGTCGTTCCAGATTTACCAATACAGCCGGATCGAGTCGCTGCTGCGGTGGGAGATGAACGTGAAGAGTCTTCAGCAAGCGGAGTTTATGAAGAAGACGCTCCTGGACCTGAGGCTGAACGTTTATGAGATGTATGTGCAAATGGAGCGATCGCCGGCGATCCACGAAGTCTTTCAAAGTCCCGAGACGATGGACGCATTGACAAGGGCAGGAAATATCCAAGGCTGGCTCGAAGGGCGTTCGAAGGTCTATGACCATATACAGTTCGTTCGGGTCGTTATCGCGGACGATCGAGGGAACGTATATAAATGGAATACGGGGGCCGAGGTGGATGCGCAAAAGTTCGTACAGGAGGAAGGCTTTGCCCATCTTACCGAGTCGCAGAGCACTTGGTGGCATCCTAGTGGCAAAACGATGTATTCCGTCCTTCGAACCTCCATCGATAATAAGCCGATCGGCTGGCTGAAGCAGGAGATAGACTTCGAAGCGTTGCTATACGATATATCGCGAGGGCTGCTGCTGCAACAGTTGTATTATTTGATGGACGAACAAAGGGTAATCGTGGCCACGACCGGAAGATTAAGCGCTCTCCCTGAAGAGGCAGGCTTCGTCACTCATCGGTTGGAGCTGCCGGGCACCGAGCTGGAGTTAATCAGCAAGCTGCCGCTGGATCAATATTTCGGTGACCTGGAGAGCTTGAAGCACCAAGCTCTTCTTACGATTGCTCTGCTTGCGGTCGTATTCGGCGTCATTACGTATGTTACCGCTTCCGCTATCACCCGTCCGCTCAACCTGCTTCAGCGGAGGATGTCGGAGGTGGTGTCGAAGCAGTTCAACACGCATGTGCCGGCGGCACAATATCGAGGAGAGCTGCGGGATCTTGCCGACTCCTTTAACGGAATGGTGAAGGACCTGCAGAAAGCGGTGCAGCAGCTGAAGCTTGAAGAACGCCAGCGCGAGGCAATCCGGTTTCAGATGCTGATGCAGCAGATGAATCCGCATTTTTTGCTGAATACGCTGAATACGATCAAATGGAATGTGACCAGCAAGAACGACATGGAGACGGCGGAAATCTGCGTAGCGCTTGGACGGCTGCTTGAGGCAAGTCTGAATGACGATGCGGATCTGATCTTCCTGAAGAACGAGCTGGAGCTGCTTCAGGCATATGCACACATCCAAAACTTCCGATACGATCAGCGCTTCAAGTTTACGATTGAGCATGAAGAAGCGCTTGTGCATACACTGGTTCCGAAGTTAAGCCTGCAGCCGCTAGTTGAGAATTGTATTGTGCACGGCCTGCAATTTATGAAGACCGGCGGCGAGATCACGATCCGGATTTACCGGGACGGCGTTACGCTGGTTATGGATGTTGAAGACAACGGCATCGGGATGGAGGCTTCCAGTCAGCTGCCGCGCTTGTCCAAGCGCAAAGGGATCGGTGTCGCGAATCTCCGGGAGCGGTTGCAGCTGCTGTATCGCGAATCGGCTTCACTGGAGATGATCCTGCTGGAACAAGGGACCCGTGTCCGCATTCGTATGCCGTTCTTATATTCGAAGCCGTATTCGGAGGTGTAAAGATGACGTGGAAGGTACTGATGGTGGAGGATGAGCCGTTTGTTCGCAGAACATTGATCAATCAAATCCGTTGGCGGGAGCTCGGGTTCGAGCTAGCGGGGGAGGCGGAGGACGGAAACGAGGCGATGGCGTTCATCCGGAGCAAGCAGCCGGACCTTGTTATCTCGGACATCATGATGCCCGGTATGAATGGTCTGGAGCTTCTCCGGCAAGCGAAGCTGGTGTCCGATGCGAAGTTCGTCATGCTCACGTGCGTGAACGAGTTCGAATATGCGCGGCAGGCGCTGGAATACGGCGCTTCCGGGTATTTGCTGAAGCTGTCCGCCAATGAACAGGCGCTTGGGCAGATGCTGGAGAAGATCGACCGCGAGCTCAGTCAGGAAGCGGACCGCAAGCAGCGTCACCGGCATATGCAGATGAACTCCTACACAGAGAAACTGTGGTCGTATATCGAAGATCTGGTCGAAGATAGCACGCTGGCGCCGCCTGACGTTCCCGTCGATTTTCCACGGTTCGCGGCGGTATTGTCCGTACTCGGCGATCAGACTGAGACTCCAGAGGCGTTAGAATCGGAAGACGCCGATTGGCTGAAGCATTCGTCGTGCGGCCAAGTGAGCTTCATCGGCTGGTCGGACGATGCGGACGCACTATCTCCGGCCGGTCTTGATCTCCGGTTTTGTCCCCTGGCGTTCCCGGTGGAGGGGCTGCACGAGGCCTGGCTGCGCAGTCTGTATGCGCTGAATCCGGAATGGTACGGCAGGACGGATGGTCGAGCGGCAAGCTCCGTAGGAGAGACCCGCTATCCGTGGCGTACGGAACGCGAGCTGATTCGCGCACTTGAGTTTACCGAATGGGATCGAGGACGCGCCCTGCTTGAAGAGCTATGGCGAGAATTGGAGGCGAACGACATTCTGTTCGTCCATGTCGTCCAAACCGCGGAACGCTTGGACCGAACGTTCGCACGTTTGCTGGGCCGGCCGGCGTCGATGGAATCGCACTCGATCCAGAAGTTTCCCCGGCATAGAGAGTTGCTCGTTCGGTTGAAGTACAAGCTGGAGAACGACATCCGAACGGCGGTGTTGCGGCAGGAAGCCGTAACGGATCGGGACGATATCAACACGATCATTGCCTACATTCACAGAAATCTCCGCGAGAACATTACGCTGAAGTCGATGGCCAAGTTGGTCAATATCGATGAGAATTATTTGAGTGCGCTATTTCCCAAGAAGACGGGCGAAACGCTCATTAACTATGTGCAGAAATGCCGTGTGGAGAAGGCGAAGAAGCTTCTGCTGGAGACGGATCTCAGCTTGACGGATATTTATGAGCAGGTCGGTTTCGTTAACGAGAACTATTTCTTCCGGATTTTCAAACGGTGGACCGGTGAGACGCCGGGCAAGTTCCGCAAGCGAGACAAGTAGTGGTCGATTATTCGGGTTAAACGTACCGTAACTGCGCAGCGTGAAATTGGCCGATGATTGACTTCCAGATCGTACTTGACTTACGGTGAGAAACCAGGTGCAGGGAGCATGCTCCTTGCACTCTTTTATTTCTACTGGATTTGGCCAATCCACCATTCCGATTAAGAATCTTCTCCTTATGCAGAAACTCAAAATCGTTCAGTTTTTTTGCGAAACCTCTTCATTATCCGACACTCTTAGTCTTGGTATAGTGGAAGCAAGAAGTCTGAAACATCCTAGCGTGGGAACTGGAAGAGGAAGGTGGTGATCGGAATGAGAGAACGGACAGCCGCGGCTTCGGGCGGACTTGTGGCGTACAAGCGCCGGACGAGGACCTCCGGGTTGTGGAAATCCATTTGGTCGATGAAAGCGCTGTATATCATGATGCTGCCAGGACTGGCCTTCTACGCCGTGTACAAATATTATCCGATGTACGGCATCTTGATCGCGTTCAAGGATTACAACTTCGGGGCAGGGCTTCTGGGAAGCTCTTGGGCGGATCCATGGTACAAATATTTTCAGCAGTTTGTCGAGTCCCCCTACTTTACCCAGTTGATGAGCAACACATTCGTCATTAGCTTATACAAGATCGTATTCGGCACGATTCCGCCGATCGTCATGGCGCTCTTGCTGTACGAATGCCGCTTCAAGCGGTTCAAGAGCTTCATTCAGACGTTAAGCTATATGCCGCATTTTTTATCCTGGGTCATTATATATGGAATTGCGCTGGCTTTCTTCTCCGAATCGTCCGGTGTAGTGAACAAGTGGATCAAGGAAGCCGGGATGAACTCCATCCCCTTCCTGACGTCTACGGAATGGTTCCGTGCGGTGCTGATCGGCAGCGACATCTGGAAAGATATCGGCTGGGGAGCAATTATCTATCTGGCAGCCATGTCTTCGATCGATGCGTCGCTGTTCGAGGCCGCCAAGGTGGACGGCGCCGGCCGGTTCCGGGTCATTTGGCATATTACGTTGCCGGGTATACGAAGCGTTATTATCCTTCTGCTTATTCTGAAGCTGGGCCATATTCTTGACGCAGGCTTCGAGCAGATCTACATCATGTACAGCGTGAAGGTGTATCCGGTCGCCGATATTATCGATACGTGGGTATTCCGCACCGGTCTGGAGCAGATGAATTTCAGTCTCGCGGCGGCGGTCGGCCTGTTCAAATCGCTGATCGGACTCGTGCTGGTGATCGGCTCCAACCAGCTTGCGAAGAAGTGGGGGGAGAACATATGGTAAGAAGCCGTCAAGACGTTATCTTCGAGATGGTCATTATCATCTTGCTGGCGCTTGCAGGCGTCGCTGCTGTCTTCCCTTTACTATTCGTGCTCAGCATGTCGCTCACCCCATACGAAGTCGTGATTAAGAACGGCGGCTTCGTGCTGCTGCCGAAGGAGATTACGTTGTTCGCTTACGATTATTTGTTCAGCAAGCCGGCAATGCCGAAGGCGTTCATGGTTAACGTTACGATTACCGTCCTAGGCACGCTGGTCAATATGATTCTGACCGTACTTCTCGCGTATCCGCTCAGCA
Organism: Paenibacillus sedimenti; assembly: GCF_014534655.1. Lineage (GTDB taxonomy): Bacteria > Bacillota > Bacilli > Paenibacillales > NBRC-103111 > Paenibacillus_E > Paenibacillus_E sedimenti. The sequence goes on along the minus strand of NZ_JACVVD010000004.1, from coordinate 571,884 downwards.
GGCGGAACCTGCGGGGACGAAGCGTCATCCTGTTCTTGATCGTATTTACGATGATGTTCAACGGGGGCTTGATCCCTACCTACTTCGCGGTTCAGACGACCGGCCTTCTCGATACGATCTGGGCGATGATTGTGCCTTCGGCGGTATGGACGTTCAATTTACTCATCATCAAGACGTTCATGGAAGGGCTGCCTCAAGAGTTGTTTGAATCAGCCAGGATTGACGGTGCCAGCGAATGGCGGGTCTTGGTGCAGATTGCGGTGCCGCTGTCGATTCCGGCCATGCTTACCGTCGGATTGTTCTATGTGGTCGGTCATTGGAACGAGTTCTTTCAGGCCATTATGTATGTTCAGGACCGGGACCTCCAGCCGCTGCAGGTCATCGTCCGGGAAATTTTGCAGGCTACGCAGAACGAGAATATCAATGCGGAAGAGACACTACCGACGCCCACGCTGCAGATGGCGGCCGTCGTCATCGCAAGCGCCCCTGTCATCGCGGTCTACCCGTTCATCCAGAAGCACTTCACGAAGGGAATGCTGATCGGTGCGATCAAAGGTTGATCTACTCAGGCCGACCCAGTTCTTGGCTCCGGCCGGCTGGTTTTAAACATATAAGCATTCTACTATTCACTCGAAAAGAGGGATCTGAACATGCAAAAGTTAAAATGGATGCAAAGCACTCTTGCCGTATCGCTCTTCAGCGTCACTGTACTGGCCGGCTGCAGCGGAGGCGGCAGCAAGGAAACCGGCACTTCACCGGCCGCTGGAGGCTCGTCCTCCCCGCAGGCAGCGAAATCGGCGGCTAAGTTTACGATCGAAATGTTGAAGGAAGGCGGCTCCTCGTCCATCCCGGCCGACGACTTCGTCAAGAAGCAGATCGACAGTAAGCTGAACGTGGATTTCAAGCTGAATTTGATCGCGAACGGGCCGGACATGGATAATAAGCTGAATGTGCTGGCCGCTTCGAATAATTTGCCAGATCTCATGGAGATTAAGAACAAAGCGCTGTATCAGCAGCTCGCGAAGAATGGCCTGCTTCTGGATCTGGAGAGCTACATGGGACAGTTGAGCGGCGTGAAGAAGCTGATCGGGGACGACGGCTTCACCAAGGCGAAGGTGAATGGCAAGACGTACGGCTTCTCCAGAACGCCGAGTTTTGTCCCTTATACGTACTGGATCCGCAAGGACTGGCTCGACAAGCTCGGGATGAAGATGCCGACGACGATGGATGAGCTGTACGAAACGGCGAAAGCGTTCGCAGAGAAAGATCCGGACGGAAACGGCAAGAAGGATACGTTCGGCCTAGTCGGCGATTTCGCCAATGTCATGGCGCCGATGTACGGCTATTACGGTGTCGGCCTGCCGGGGGCTTTCTACAACAAAGGCGACAAGATGATCAACAGCTTGTATGACCCGGATATGAAACAAGCGCTTGAGACGATCAACAAGTTCGTGGCAACGCCGGGCGTATTCGAACCGGAATTCACGAGCGCGAAAGTGACAACTGCGCAAGACAAGGCATTCAAGGGTCAGGCCGGTATCTTTTTCGATCAATGGGCCAGCATAATGAAGGACGATCAGGTGAAGACCTGGAAGACGGCGAACCCGAAAGCGGAATGGGTCATTCTTCCGCCGCTGCAAGGCGCCAAGGCGGTGCGCACGGCCAATATCGGACCGAACGGTTACATCGCGATTCCGAAGAGCCTGGAGAAGGATAAAGACAAGCTGAGCCGCATCTTTGAGCTGCTGAACTATGTGTCCGAAGGCGAAGGGTTGAACCTCGTGCAGTATGGGGTGCAGGACGTGCACTTCAAGCTCGAAGGCGGCAAGGCGAAGCTGACCGAGAAGGCCGGCGAAGCCAACTATACTTGGCTGTATCAGATTACGGGGCGCCCGGAGATGGAATATTTGTCGACAAAGTTTCCGAATCAAGCGACCTATATTCAAGAGACTGCGAAGTTCCCGGAGATCAAGAACTACGGCCCGAATGTCGATACGCCGAACGGTTACAATGCAGCAGACGCCAATCGTTATGTGCAGGAGGAGTTGCTGAAGTTCTATATAGGTAAAACGCCGATCGCCGACTACGACAAGTTTCTGAACACGCTTGAGACGAAGTTCAACTACAAAAAGCTTCTGGAGCAAGGTGATATGCAATTGAAGGAGCTTGGTTACGCGAAGTAAGCGATTGACTGTAAGAGGCTGTCCCAAAAGCCATAATAATGGCTGAGGGACACCCTCTTTTCATTTTGCGTCTATTTCATTTTCCGCCAATAACAGCCGCATCCTTCAATTCTTCCAAAGAAAATCTCAGAAAATCAAAAGTATGGTGAATATCGCCGCTATCTTGAAAACATTCCGGTCTGGGCAATTCGACTAATGAATCATCTTATTCACTATATGATTCATTCCTCCGATAGATTGGACGAGTATTCCTCCGCAACTCACCATTTCAATCTTGCAAGTTCAAACGGGATATACCGTCACCAGCAGGGGGACAAGTTGATATATAAATGGGTATCCCCAGACTATTCAAACCATGTAATTCTAAATAAGTAAACCAGGTTTAGTTCTGGGATGTGTAATTAAGAACGGGCAGGATAGTTTAATCACTTCGCGAATATAAATATATGTAAATATTTACCGATGGTCGAAAACAGCCAAGGAGGGTACGTAGTATGAACTTGACCAAAGTGAGGAGTAACCATTAGATGACTACAAAAAACCCCGAATGGCAAATCCCGAAGCCAAAGAAATCAGTATTAGAGTGGCTGCTTGACGCGGACCCAGCGATCCGTTGGCAGGTGATGCGTGACCTAACCAAAGAGCCCGATGACTATGTTGCCACAGAGCGGTCGCGGATTGCCTCGGAAGGTTGGGGTGCCCGGGTCCTCGGCCTGCAATCTTCCGAGGGCAACTGGGGTGGTGACGCCGACGCACGGAACTGGCTATGCACGAGCTACACCTTGCTGCTTTTGAAGGACCTAGGCTTGGATCCGTCGGGTGAGGAAGCCCGCAGATCGATCGGCCTCGTGCGTGATCACATCACCTGGCCGCGGCAAATGGGCGGCCGGCCCTACTTCGACGGCGAGACCGAGCCCTGTGTCAATGGTTGGATCCTTGGAGTGGGTGCCTACTTCGGAGAGTCAAGCGATCGGCTAGTCGATCGACTCCTCGGAGAGCAACTTAAGGACGGAGGCTGGAATTGCGACGCCCCTCAAAGTCGACGATCCTCGTTCCACAGCACCATCTGTGTCCTGGAAGGACTATTAGAGTACGAAAAGGCTAAGGGTGAAACTGCTGCGGTGACCGAAGCCCGCGTCCGGGCACAAGAGTACCTTCTGGAGCGTCGCATGTTGAGGTCTCTTTCATCCGGCGAGGTGATCGATCCAAAATGGACGCGGTTTTCGTTCCCGACCACGTGGCATTACGACGTGCTGCGGGGTCTGGATTACTTACGCAGCGCCGGTGTCGAACCCGATGATCGGGTCACCGAGGCAGTCGGTCTGGTGGCGAAGAAACAAGATCATAACGGGAAATGGCCGCTCGAGAACACTCACCCCGATCGAGTTCACTTCGACATGGAAGGTGTGGAAGGCGAGCCTAGTCGTTGGAACACACTCCGCGCCTTACGAGTGCTGGACTGGTATTCAACACGACACTAATGCATCTGATGGAAGAAGACTAGTAACTAACCGCTGGTGATGCAGATGACGGAGATTATTGTGAGTTACCGTTAATTTTAACGGAGAACAATAACTCAATAAAAGTGGATCACTTCAAAAAAGCAAAAAACCTTAGTAAAGATTACCAAGGTTTTTTCTTTCAAATTTATCGATATTTTTCAACGTTTATTTTTGGGGGTAGCTGCTATTGTTATCCCCTGTTTTACCTTTATTAAAGCTGGTTGATGTTTTTGCGTTGTTTTTACCTTTTTGATCGTTAGTACTCATCTAAGTATCACACCATCCTGTATTTTATTAGTTAATACACCTTACAGTATGTATTATCCTTCAATCATTTTATTATTATCCTAGACATCTACTGAAATTAAATAATTGCTGATTCCTCCCCTTTTTCATACTTTTTTTGTGTCCGAAGTGAAGCAAATCACGAAAGGAATTGAATAATAATGCGAGATCGTTTAGCTGAAGCCATTTAAATGCGTGACTGAGATCAACTTTCAGACAGCCGTAGCTCATGATAATTCCGGTTTAGGACAGGAGGCTATTCCTTACTATGAACGGGCCATCGAACAAGGGCTGTCCGGACCTGATCTCGAGAGAGCTTTGCTTGGCCTCGGAAGTATATATCGTTACCTGGGATACTATCAGCAAGCGGAGGCAACATTACGCCGGGGTGTGGAAGAATTCCCTCACAATCGGGGCCTCCAAAACGGCATATTATGTTCTATTCGCAACACCTTGATGAAACTTGGAAATGAAGAAAAGGGCCATCCGCAAAGGATAGGCTTTGTTGAAAAGATAAGAAAGTATAAATTTGGGGGTAACCGGAAGATTACTCCTTGCTTAAGCCAGAAACTAATGAGGATCGGATTGTTGAGACGGAAATCCAGCTGTTTTCATCTTGATGACGTAAAAATCGTGCCCATCTCCAACTGGAGTCCGAAATCACCCAATTGCGGCGAAATGATGTCCAACCCGACTATCCGTAGTCCGAGTTTGCCAACTTGGAGAGTCTATTTGCTCATGTGGTTATATAAAAGCCTCTGCAAGTGTGCTAAGTCGGACTACGGAAAAAAAAGAGAAAAATGACCTTCTTTAAGTAGTTAAAATCGACTTGCGGACGAGAGATGTATCCGGAGTACTACAAGGGAGTACATGGATATGAATACCGGATTGAAGACAGGTTAGGAAAAAGAGAAGTGGAAGGCAGCTCAAAGTAGAACAAAAAAAAGGGAATGGATATGGGGTGGAAAAGCGATAGCGCCCGCCTTTGAAATTCGTGTTGATACCGCTAAGAATGATTCAAGTAACAGGAATTTCAACAGCGGTTGGAGCCCCATATCCAATTCCCTCCCCCATGCTCAAATGTATGGGTTTAGACAAGGACCTAGCCGCAGGCTAGGTTTTTCTTATCACAAGAGGAAACAGTGTTCGGCATTCGGAAGGTGACGGGAAACGTTAGTTTAATATAACAGCGGCAGTCTAGGATTTGTCCAAGGCAGCCGCTGTTTCTATATTCGAGTCACGCTTACGATGAAGTTTTATGTTTTATCGCTAAGATGATGAGAAGTGTTTCAAGAGAAGGAGATTTGTGTTGTCGATCTGGCGGTGAGGAATTTTATCATCATTTTTTATGATGGCTGATACAAATCGTGCGAAAGCGGCAGGATGAATCCAGCAATTCCAAAAGGTTGATTGAAAGGTCAACATTATCTATTTTCACAATTCGATATTTTCAAGAATTCATTCATTGGACAATAACGGGTAGTACCCGTAATAATTGGCGCTATTCCAATTATCCCCCACCATTTTTTGTAGTATAGTCCAGCTAGGATAATTGCAGATCCCATGGTAATTCTTATTGCTTGCTCCGTTTTTCCAACATTACATTTCATTTTTTTCTCCTCCATAATGAAAATGGCTTCATTAAGTAGTTTGCCTGTTTCTAAGAAACGAATACTAAAAATTTTTAAAGTTGTATGTATTTTTCCAAGTGGTAAATAATAACTGAATCCAATCTATGAAGGAGCAAATCATGGAACGTTATCAAAAGCATGAAAAGAACCTGATCATTCTTTGCTTAATAATCGCCGGTATTTTACTTTTATCCATCTCACGTCAACTGCTTACAGGATAAAATCCGATTCATTCCAATTTATACATCGAGGGGATGTTGAAAGTATGCTTGAATACGATCCGGTTATATACAGCCGTGCTCTTATGACTTTGACTTTTGTATTTCATATTATATTCGCGACCATCGGTGTCGGAATTCCAGTACTAATTGCTTTAGCAGAGTGGATGGGGATTAAACGAAATGATCCTCATTACACATTGATGGCTCGCAGGTGGACTCGCGGATATGTCATTACAGTGGCTGTCGGCGTCGTCTCGGGGACAGCGCTAGGTCTTCAAATAAATTTGCTTTGGCCGAATTTCATGCGGATAGCCGGGCATGCCATAGGTTTGCCTATGTTTTTGGAGATTTTCGCTTTTTTCTTTGAGGCTATTTTTCTTGGCATCTACATGTACACATGGGATCGATTTAAACCTAAGATTCATTTTCTATTTATCATACCGGTCGTGATTGGAGCATCATGTTCTGCGCTTTTTATAACCCTGGTCAATTCCTTTATGAATGCGCCCCAAGGTTTTGAATTTGTGGATGGGATTATCGGCAATGTTGACCCTCTGAAGGCTATGTTTACTCCGGCAAGCCCAACGAAAGTCTCACATGTACTGACGTCGGCGTATCTGACCTCAGCTTTTATTTTTGCTTCAATTGCAGCCTTTGCTCTGCTGAAAGGAAAGAGTCACGTTTATTATAAGAAAGTGTTAAACATGACTCTTTTTGCCTCATTGGTATTTGCCATTGCAACCTTCTTAATCGGTGACTTGTCCGGAAAATATTTGGCGAAATACCAGCCGGAGAAACTGGCTGCAGGGGAGTGGCATTTTGAAACCGCGACACATGCGCCATTGGTTGTTGGCGGGATTTTAACTGAAAACCGCGAGATTAAGTACGGATTAAGAATTCCATTTGCTTTAAGTGTGTTAGCCCATGGCAATCCCGGCTCAGAAGTGATCGGACTTAATGATTTTCCGGCGGATGAAATTCCCCCATTATGGATTCACTATACCTTTGATGCGATGGTCGGCATTGGCGGGTACCTAACGATAATTCCCTTATTGTTTATTCTTGCTTTCTGGTTTCGTAGAGGAGACCCCTATAATAGGCTCTTACTTGGGGCTATTGTTATTGGAGGACCCTTAGCTATGTTTGCCATCGAGTATGGTTGGATATATACGGAAGTAGGCCGGCAACCATGGATTTTACGAGGGTACATGAAAACACATCAGGGGGCTACGACTTCTGAGCATGTTGACGTACTATTCATTGTTTTCTTTGCGTTATATGCAGTTCTCGGGATTACCTGTTTGCGGGTTCTAACCAAAATGTTTAATAACTATACGCCGGAAGAAGAACTCAAAGCAAAGGGATTGGCAGGTGAACTTCATTGAATTTGGAGGTTGCGGGGATTACGGTCCTATGGACTTTTTTGTATGGATACTTAATTGTAGCATCCATTGATTTCGGTGCCGGCTTTTTCAGTTATTACAGCTACAGAACGAAAAAGGAACATTTGATACAGAATATCATTAAACGGTATTTATCGCCTGTGTGGGAGGTGACCAATGTCTTTCTCATTTTTTTTATTGTCGGTATCGTAGGTTTTTTTCCAGATACCGCTTATTACTATGGAACAGCCCTATTGGTCCCCGGCAGTGTAGCGATCGTATTGCTCGCTGTGCGTGGATCTTACTATGCTTTTAGCACATATGGCACAAAGAGCAGGCAAGTGTATGTTTTTTTATATGGTGCGACAGGACTTCTGATTCCCGCCTCATTATCAACGGTACTTACGATTTCCGAAGGCGGGTTCATTGAGATTCATGACGGGAAAGTCGTCTTCCTCTTCCAAAGACTGTTCTTCAGCCTCTATTCTTGGTCCGTCGTTTTGCTAGCTATTGTCAGTGTGCTGTATATTTCAGCCATGTTTCTTACGTTTTATGCCGCCAAAGCAAAGGACATTCCCGCGCTCGAAATCGTGCGTAGATGGGCCTTGATTTGGAGTACCCCCACGATCGTCTGCAGCTTGATTGTATTCTATTCGATTAACTTACATAATCCTGAACATTTCCAACACATATTGGAGTTGTCCTGGATGTTTGCTTGTTCTTTTCTTTTCTTTTTGGCAGCTGTCTATTTGGTTTGGAGGAAAAAGAATTACGGAATATCTTTTATTCTCGTGATGTTTCAATTTGCATTTGCTTTTTACGGATATGGGGCAGCCCATTTGCCTTATATCCTTTATCCGTATCTTTCCATCTACGAACACTTCACGAATAAGGCTATGGGTATCGCATTAATTATTGCTTTCTTGGCAGGCTTATTGCTTCTTATACCATCTCTCTTTTTATTAATGAGGCTATTTCTTTTCAATGTCAGATATGTGCAGGGACGGATGCATCCGAAAGGAGATTAGAATATGGAATTCATTCTGATTATGGTTCTGCCGCCTATCCTGGTTGCAGCATCGCTTACTGTAGTTTTTGCTTGGGGGTGGATGGGTAAAGAAAGAGTTGATCCCAACGAGTAACAATATGCGATGCCTTAACGGATATTAGAAAGGGGCAAATCTGCAACTGTCACTTCCTGAATCCCCGTATCGATAAAGGAGGGAACGTTTTTTCCCTCGGAAGCCAGAAGCAATTGTTGGACAATCCATTGGCCCCATAAGTGTTCGTTTTCCGAAATGACGGATGTGATTTGACCGTTCAACAATGCTTCTTTGACCTCAGGCGACATGCCGAAGGTTAATGAATCACGTTTAAGACCTTGCGCTTTCCATATGAGGATGGAATTAGAGCTTGAGATAAGGTCCAAGGATACAAATGCATCAAAATGTGGATGTTCGTCGATCATATCCTCCAAGTCGCTTAAATCACGGTCGCTTTGTCCTTCGTTGAAGCGAATCTCCAGCACTTGAATTTCTGTATTCCATTTTAAATATTGAAGCATTCCTTCCAACCGGCGCTTCTGTTGGGGCGATTCGGATAATCCGCCTTCCACCATAATCATCCCTTTTCCTTTCAGATACCGCTTTATGATTGCTCCCATCAAGTAGCCTTCATGGTAAGAATCCGTCCCGATATAGGAAAGTCGTTTGCTGGCCGGCACATCGGTTTCAAAGCAAATAACCGGAATACCGAGAGAGACAGCTTTATTGATGACTGGAGCAAGTGCTACCGGATCGATAGGGCTAATCGCGATGCCGTCCACCTTTTGCTTAATCATGGTTTCCATCATTAGAATTTGCTGCTCCAAATTAATTTCATCCGGCGCTTTGACAATCAGTTTAACGGACTCGGGCTCGGCCGCCTGTTCTACAAGTTCGGTAATCATCTCGTAGAAAGGATTCGCCATCGGATACAGGATACCGAAAGTACTTGTGACTTTTCGTTCCTTATCCGGGGCTTTTGTTGTTTCTTGAAGCGGCGGACTACCGAAGGCAGGGTCATTAGAAGGTTCAGGCACTTTACAGGAGGCTAAGGTTAACACCAAAAGAAACGGTAAACATAGGTTTCGAATGAACTTGTATCTAGAGCTCACGCAGTTGTTCTCCTTCCGAACGGCTCAGGGATGCATCTTGCAAACCATTTTTCCTGAATTCTTTGGTCGTCATTCCTGTGACTCTCTTAAACAAATTGGAAAAGTAGTGCGCATCATTGTACCCGACTTGAAAGGCGATTTCAAAAGACTTCGCAGAAGTGGTTTTGAGGAGCTCCATCGCTTTTCGAATACGGGTTTGCGTTAAATATTCGATAAATGTTTGGCCGGTTTCCTGGCTGAATACCTTGCTCAAGTGGCTCGGACTAACTTCCACATGCTCGGCTGCAGCCTGAAGGGAGATGGAATCTTTATCGTAATTGCACTGGATATATTCCTTCACCTTAATCAGCATTTCCCCATACTTATCGTATAACCGGGAGCGCCAGGACCAGAACTGCACAGTCAGTTCGGTTAAGTAGGAACAAGTTTCTTCCCAGGAACGGATCATCCCAATCTGCTGCTGCAACCGGTTAAGCGTCTCTTCCGGATCTGACAGATGCCGATACATATCTTTTGCAGAGCGAAATACCTCCAGGGTTAAGTCGTTTAGGATGTAATAACCGATGGCTGAAGTATGCCAATTTATATCCTTTAGAGCGGTGGCGTATTCAATGATGAAGGGTTCTAACTGCGCAGGACTGCCGATTTTTAGAAAATCGACGAATTTACCCCGATCCAGAAAGAGCGACGGATCAAGTAGGCCTGGAAAACTTTCCCGGAGGGCATGCCGATTTTGTCGCGAGAGCCTCCGCCAATGCATTTCCTCTTCAGCCTCGAGGAACGATAAATGGACATTTTGCAAACGATCCTGGACACTTCCTATGCCGACAGACACGGAAACGGATAAACCGGATGGTTCCTCCGATATCATCCTCTGAGTCTCTTTAAAGCTCTGAAGCTCTTGCTGCAGCTGATCCAGTGAATCTCCTTTAAGGATCCAAACGGTCTCCGTGCGGCTTCGTTGGAACATTAAGTGCTTGTTATTTTGTTGCAGGCTCCTGCATGTATCAATCAACAGCAGCTCACTCTCTTGTAAAGTGTCAGATTGTATAGAAGAGGATGGACCGGGATAACGAATATCCATCATAGCGACGACATAGTAATGGGCCAATAGACTTATATGAAGCGATGCGCTGAGATGAATCGCCTCGGATGTCATAATGAAGCCGCTGCACAAGTCATTCAGCAGCTTGTCTTGCGAGATGATCTCTTTATCGCTTTCCGATTGCTTCAGTTTTTCAATTCGGGCTTTTTCTTCACGTTCATTATCAATTTTCGTACTGACTACTTTAAGCAGCGTGATGATTTCTGCAGCACTTAGCGGTTTAAGACAATATTCTTCCACACCCATACGCAACGCGCTCCTGGCATATTCGAACTCTCCGTGACCGCTTAATATGATGATTTTCACATCAGGCATTTTTTTTCGCACGATACTGCATAGTTCCAGGCCGTTCATGAAGGGCATCAAAATATCGGTAATTAAAATATCAGGTTGAAGCTGTTCAATAAGCGGAAGAGCGACTTCGCCATCGGGCGCATCCCCACAGTAAATAAAGCCCTCTTTTTCCCAATCGATACAATCCCTTATCGTCTCTCTAATTAAAATCTCGTCGTCGACCAGCAACACTTTCTTCAATGGAACTCACTCCAATCCTTCATCGGTATTCGAATGGTAACCGTGGTTCCTTCACCTTCCTTGCTGTACACTTGAACTCCATATGATTCTCCATAATATAAGCGAAGCCGCCGCTGTACATTATGAAGCCCGAAACCGCCTGATACTTCATTGCCGGTGATTTCCGGCAAATTGGGCTCCATCAAACCGTTACGAAGTTGTTCCAACCGAGCTTCCGACATTCCGATTCCGTTATCTTCCACATTCAACATAATATGTTTGTTCTCCTCCGCATAGCTATATATGCGAATCATTCCTTTGCTCCGTTTGTTCTTAAGGCCGTGATAAAGGGCATTCTCAACAATTGGCTGCAGCGTCATCTTCAATATTGGAAACGCGTAGAGGTTTGAATCTATGAAGATCTCATAATCCAAAATATCCCGATAACGAATTTGTTGAATAGTCAAATAGCTCTGTAAATGTTCAAGCTCCTTTTCTATGGGAATCCAATCCCTGCCTTTGCTCAAACTGATCCGGAAAAGTCGCGATAAGGCAATGACGAGCTGAATCACCTGCTCCTTCTTGCCGGCCTCGGCCATCCAAAGAATAGAATCCAATGTGTTATACAAGAAATGGGGGTTGATTTGTGCCTGCAGCGCACGAAGCTCGGATTTCTTCATTTCTTGCTGCTCCTTAATGCTCTGATCAAGCAGCATCCGAATTTTGCCAAGCATAATGTTAAAGCTATTTCCAAGGTCGGCGATCTCATCCGTTCCTGTCGGCGTCACTTTAGCTTCGAGAAAACCGGAGGCGGCGAGCTGCATTTTTTTCTTTAAAATATTAACCGGCCGGGTTAGACGATTGGATACAAAGTAATGAAGCGTGAAGGCGAATATAATACTCAGCACTACACTGATAATAATGAGCTGCCGAATGGAGTTAGCTTCTTCAACGATTTCTTGAAGAGGCACCTGGCCGACAATGTTCCATCCCGTCGTTTTCGAGGGAGAGGCGAAAACAAAACTGGGCTTCCCCTCCGATGCATCTATGTAATGGTTTTCCGGTCCGGCAAGTATGGCCGACAGTTCCTCGACATTAGGTAATTTGGTATGGTCGCTCATTTGAGACGGTTTAAAGATGGGTATGCCCGATTCGTCGACAACATAGAAGAAGCCATTTTTTCCGATCGTTACGTTATCACAGAACCGTTTCACGATACTGTCATCCAAATCGATGATAATAAATCCAATCACTTCATGAGTCACCCGTTGCTTGACTGTGGAAATGATGGAAATGACGTTATGATTTTTATAGTGAAATCCGTCCAAACGTTCCAATTCGGATACGCCGGAAGAAGGAATATGCAGAACATCATCCGGATGATGCATAAGATAGGCGAAATGCGTGTTGCGAAGCGGATTTCGGTCTAACTGGAAAACGCCTTTCCGTTCGCTAATTCCTCGCCCGTACAAATTGATCATGGTTATGTTCAGCACACTCTCATACCGATAGGTTTGTCTATAGGAAGCCATTGTTTTCAGAATGTCCTTTGAGTCTTCGTATGTATCGTTTTGTGAGAATAGAAAATGGAGGAGTTTCGGGTTCTTTTCTAATTCAAGGAGCTTACTTGTATCTATAAACAGGTTATCTATGTCCCTGGCCAACTGATCGGCAAGCAGCATGGTAGCGGATTTGCTGTTGGTAAATACGGTATTAAACGATTTTTGATAAGAAATAAGACCTACGGATATCAATGGCACACAAGTCAAAATAACAAACATGGTCATAAGCTTCGCACGCAAACTGGAAGTAATCTTCTGAATAAGCACCATGATAAAGAGTACCTTTCATCTTACTTTATGGGGTGATCGGAACAATTAAATTATGAAGCATCACTTATGAAAACGCAATCATTAGACAAAAAACTGCAACTTTTAAAAAAGAAAACAAAGGTCTCCTATACATAACTGGATATATACTCAAAAATTTATAATAATGCATCATAATACTCCATATACCCCCAAGATTAACAATCTTATAATCAAATCACACCAACACGAAATGGTGAAATAAAGGGAGGAATAACACATGAAAACAGGAAAAACAATGGGGTTGCTCTTAGCTTCGGCAATGCTATTATTCTCAGTAGCTTGCAGTAATACGGAAAAAGCTCCCGCTAATGCAAGCAAGCCGGAAGCGACAAAAGAGAGTACGAGTGCCACGAAAGCCCCGGCTGCAACTCCGGCAGACAAGAAGATTACTTTAGGTTTTTCTCAAGTTGGCGCGGAGAGCGGCTGGAGAACGGCGAATACGAAGTCTGTACAAGACTCGGCCAAAGAAGCGGGATTCGACCTGAAATTCTCTGACGCGCAGCAAAAACAAGAAAATCAAATAAAAGCGATTCGCACATTTATCCAGCAAAAAGTGGATGTAATCTCATTCTCTCCGGTTGTTGAATCCGGCTGGGATACGGTGCTGAAGGAAGCCAAAGATGCAGGGATTCCGGTGATTTTAACGGACCGTGCCGTAGATTCCAAAGATACTTCGCTTTATCAAACTTTCATTGGTTCCGACTTTGTTGAAGAAGGACGCCGGGCAGGCAAGTGGCTCGTGGACACCAAAAAAGACGCAAAGGAACCTGTAAATATCGTGGAGCTGCAAGGTACAACAGGCTCCGCACCGGCGAACGACCGGAAAGCCGGCTTCGAAGAAGTGATAAAATCCAACGCAAATCTGAAAGTAATTGCTTCCCAGACAGGCGACTTTACTCGTGCTAAAGGTAAAGAAGTTATGCAAGCGTTCCTGAAGGCTCATAAGGACATCGATGTTCTTTATGCTCATAACGATGATATGGCCCTCGGAGCGATTCAAGCGATCGAGGCGGCGGGATTAAAGCCGGGTAAAGACATCATCATCATCTCCATTGATGGCGTAAAAGACGGTTTCGTTGCGGCAAGCGAAGGGAAAATCAACTTTATCGTAGAGTGTAATCCATTGCTCGGACCGCAATTGATGCAAGCGGTACGTGATGTTGTAGCCGGTAAACAGTTACCTAAGAGGATCGTAACCAAGGAAGGCGTATTTACATCGGAGGATGCGAAGAGGGAACTTCCGAACCGCCAGTACTAATATCAACCTGATACATTCGTAATATAAACAAAAGGAGAAAGCCGCCCAAACCGGTGCTAACGGCATGGAGCGGCTTTCTCCTTAAAGGTAGAGGAGTGAATGTATGAATAACATACGGCCAATTTTGCAAATGACGGGGATTCACAAACAGTTTCCCGGTGTGAAGGCCTTGTCCGGCGTTAATTTCCGACTGTTTCCCGGCGAAGTCCATGCATTGATGGGCGAGAACGGAGCGGGGAAATCTACACTGATCAAAGTGCTGACAGGTGTCTATTCGATAGATCAGGGAACCGTTGATCTGGCTCAGAAGACGATAAAAATAAACAGTCCGCAGGATGCGCAAAGCGCCGGTATCAGTACTGTGTATCAAGAGGTTAATCTTTGCTTAAATCTTTCCGTGGCGGAAAATGTATACATTGGACGTGAACCGCGTCGATTCGGCCGTATTTTATGGAAAGAGATGTATCGCAATGCCGAAGAGCTGCTGAAGAAAAGAATGAACCTTGAAATCGATGTGACGCAGCCGCTCCATACGTATTCGGTTGCCGTACAACAGTTGATCGCAATTGCCAGAGCGTTGAGCATTTCCGCTAAAGTACTTATTTTAGATGAACCGACGTCAAGTCTGGATCGAGGCGAAGTAGTACAGCTTTTCTCTGTTATGACAAGACTAAAGAGTGAGGGCTTAGCCATCCTGTTCGTTACGCATTTTTTAGACCAAGTTTATGACATTTCGGATCGAATAACCATTCTCCGTAACGGAGAATTTATTGGGGAATATATGGCTAAAGAGCTTCCTCGCATAGAACTGGTATCTAAGATGATCGGGAAAGATCTTCATCTTCTCGAGGAAATTCCGAACATTTCCAGCGGGGAACGAGTGAAGGACGAAGTTTTGCTTCAGGCTGCCAATTTTGGGAAAAGAGGATCCATAGAACCGATAGACTTAACTATCCATAGGGGAGAAATTGTCGGTCTTGCCGGACTTTTGGGATCGGGGAGGACTGAGCTTGCGAGACTTATCTTTGCAGCCGACCGGG
Organism: Paenibacillus sedimenti; assembly: GCF_014534655.1. Taxonomy (GTDB): domain Bacteria; phylum Bacillota; class Bacilli; order Paenibacillales; family NBRC-103111; genus Paenibacillus_E; species Paenibacillus_E sedimenti. Next base: position 556,738 of record NZ_JACVVD010000004.1, on the reverse strand, counting down.
CGGATTCCGGCGAAATAAAGCTGTCCGGGTCCAAAGGCGCTATACAAACGCCAAGACATGCAATTGATCAATCCATCGCCTTTTGCTCCGAAAACCGGAAGGCGGAAGGCATTATTGACGATTTGACGGTAAGGGAAAATATTATTTTGGCACTGCAGGCAACCCAAGGCTGGTTCAAGACGATCTCGCGAAAACGCCAGGATGAAATTGCGGATCAGTATATTCGTACGCTAAACATTAATCCTCCCAACCCCGAGCATCTTATTAAAAATTTAAGCGGGGGCAACCAGCAGAAGGTGCTGCTTGCTCGTTGGCTGTTGACTCAGCCCAAACTGCTGATCTTGGATGAACCTACAAGAGGAATCGATATCGGAGCCAAGGCGGAAATTCAGAGGTTGGTTTTATCCTTAGCTCAGAAAGGCATGTCCGTTTTATTTATCTCATCCGAATTAGAAGAAGTGCTGCGGGTTAGCGACCGAATCGTCGTCCTTCGCGACCGGCGCAAGGTTCAAGAAATGATTGGCGACGATATCAGCCAAAAAAATGTCATGACGGCGATTGCGGGAGGGTGAACACCATGCTAAAGCATCACTTATTTTGGCCGCTAACGGTATTAGGCGCGCTGTTACTATTCAATTTATTATATGCTCCGGATTTCTTTTCCATTATCATGCGGGATGGCCATTTATACGGGAGTCTGATTGATATTCTAAACTTTGGCTCCCCCTTAATAATTGTGGCAATCGGGATGACGCTGGTCATCGCCACCAAGGGGATTGACTTATCGGTCGGTTCGGTTGTAGCCATTTCAGGAGCCATTGCCTGTTTAACCATTAGCCAAGGCGATGGACAGAATGCCGTAAGCCTTGTGTTCATTGCTATTGGGATTGCGTTGGTCCTATCCATTATCCTTGGCGTATGGAATGGATTCTTAGTCGCAGGCATCGGTATGCAGCCGATTATTGCCACATTGATTCTGATGGTCGCCGGGCGCGGAGTGGCGCAACTCATCACAGACGGCCAGATCATAACCGTTTCCAATGAGCCGTATAAATATATCGGTGCGGGCTCGTTAGCAACGCTTCCGTTTTCTATCTTTATCGTGGCAGCGCTCTTTCTTGTTGCCTCTATTCTAACCAGAAAAACTTCGCTTGGGCTCTTCATTGAATCGGTTGGCTGTAAGCCGGAGGCGAGTCGCCTTGCCGGAATTCGATCAAAAACGGTCATGTTTGCCGTATACATGTTCTGCGGTTTATGCGCCGGCATTGCCGGATTAATTCTTAGCTCAAACGTATCCAGCGCGGATGGTAACAATGCAGGGCTTTGGTACGAGCTTGATGCCATTCTTGCGGTAGTTATTGGAGGCACTTCCCTGAACGGAGGACGGTTTTACTTAATGGGCACCTTGATTGGGGCGCTTATCATCCAAACGTTAACGACGACCATTTATATGATCGGCGTTCCGCCTGAGATTACACTTGTAGTAAAAGCAATCGTCGTTTTAGTTGTATGCCTGGTTCAATCCGAATCGTTCCGCAAAACGCTCATTTCTCGATGGAAGACCCGTCATTATCCGGCAGAAAGTGAGGTTAAGCAACATGCTTAAACGACAATATATTCCGATTCTGGTGACTATCGGGCTGTTTGCTCTTATGTTTACGATTGGTTCTTTCCGGTATACAGGCTTCTTTTCCTTACAGGTAATCTTAAATCTGCTGATTGATAATGCTTTTCTATTGATTGCTGCTGTTGGAATGACCTTTGTTATCGTTTCCGGAGGTATCGACTTATCAGTCGGCTCGATGATTGCGCTCACAACGATGGTTTCCGCGAGCTTAGTTCAAGCGGGGTGGCCGCCGCAGCTGGTGATTCCATTAGTGCTGGCGATAGGATCTCTCTTCGGATGGGGGATGGGGGCGGTTATACATTATTTTAAGATTCAGCCGTTCATCGTTACCTTAGCGGGGATGTTCCTGGCTCGGGGACTTTGTTACGTCATTAGCATTAACACGATTACGATTGACAATGCTTTTTATACCAGTGTGGCGCAGACTAAGGTGAACTTGCCGGGCCAGAACTTCATATCCATCAGCGTGATCATAGCATTGCTGGTTGTATTTCTAGGCTTCTACATGGCACATTATACTCGATTTGGCCGCAACACCTATGCATTAGGCGGCAGCGAGCAATCTTCCTTATTGATGGGTTTACCGGTAGGACGAACTAAAATGACGGTTTACATGTTCAGCGGATTTTGTTCTGCTCTAGCAGGTGTAGTCTTTACCTTCTATATGCTTTCGGGTTATGGGCTGCATGCGATGGGAATGGAGTTGGACGCTATTGCTGCAGTGGTCATCGGCGGCACGCTGCTGACAGGCGGGGTAGGTTATATTGTAGGAACCTTCTTTGGCGTTATGATCCAAGGAGTCATACAAACCATTATCAGCTTTGAGGGCACGCTAAGTTCCTGGTGGACGAAAATCGTTATTGGAATTCTTCTGTTCATGTTTATTTTACTGCAAAGACTGTTCAGCGGACGAAGCTGGGTACACCGGCGCTAAGCGTTGCGAAAGCTCAAAATAGGGTTTGCATCGAAGGGGGAGAGCCTCATGAAAGAGTTAAAGAGCTTGGTACGAATGCTGCTGAGAAAACCCAATCAATCTATCGGAACCAAATTATTCCTTATCTTTTTTTGTTTTCTATGTGTATCCGTTACGGGATTAGGCATATTTTCTTCAAGTATTGCCAAATCAGCGATCATTGAACAAATGCAAAAGAGTTCGCTAATTACAATTTCTCTAGCAGGGGAAAAGTTGGATATGAAGCAACAATTTTATATCGATTTATCCAATCAGCTCCTTAATAACAGCAGTTTTACGGAAAATTTATTTCAAATCACAAACACGGGCATTGGAGCGGATGAGCTTCAGAGGCGCAGCTCTGAGATCCGGGGACTCTTGGACCAACTGGCATTATCCGACCAGAGCATCAGGGACATCACTCTCTTTCCTCTCGAAGATCCGATTCCCCCCATCTCTACGGAACGGGAGCGTTTTGATTCGAAAGTAAATCAGTCCGGCTGGCTCGAAGAAATTCGAAGTGCCGGCGGTAAACCGGTATGGCTGTCAATAGAAGAGAGAGGCTATTTGGGGAATTCCCCGAAGCCTCTCTTCGCCTACGGAAGACTACTGGATAAAAACAATGTCGGGTCTCGTGATTTCATCCTTCTTGTTCAGATCGATTCTAAAGTGCTACAATCAATGGTAAGCGCTCTCAAATTGAGTGATGGAGCGGAGACACTTATTATAACCCAATCAGGCAAGCCTATAATGAGCAATCGTCAGGAATCCGTTCTTCATGAATTGACGTTTCCACTTGGTCAAGCCACTTCCGGCAGCTTTTTACATAAAGGTACCGCAGGAATGGAAAGGCTTGTAGCATACCGCCAATTGGCTGCCAGCGATTGGTCTTTCTTAGGGATTGCCCCTCTTACGGAATTAACGGGAAATGTAAGTAAAATTCAAGGAACAACTTACATTTTTATCGCAGGTAATATCCTTATAGCTCTTATTATCGGATTATGGATCGCTCTGATCGTCGGAAAGCCTCTTTCCCACATGCAGCATTTGATGCGGTTGGCGTCGGAAGGCAACTTGACAGGACGGTTGTCCTTTAACGGAAAGAAAGATGAAATCGGCCAAGTCGCTCAAGCTTATAATCTGATGATCCAAAAAATCGTTCAACTGGTTAACGAGATGAGGGAAACGGGTAAAGAAGTGACTGAATCCAGTGAGCGTATGGCGACGGCATCGGTCGAAACTGCCGTTTCCGCTCGGGAAATTCATTCCGCTGCAAATCAAATCGCCCAGGGCGCCGTGAACTTAGCTGCGAATGCCGAAGAAGGGACTTCCGGGATGGAGCAAATAGGCTTCCGCTTGTCTGAAGCCTTGATGCTGCAAGACAGGATGGCCAACTCGGCTCAAGAGGTAGACAGCGTATGCCGAAGGGGCGGCAGCTCCATCAAGGAATTAATTCGTAAAACAGTGGATACCGAAGCTGGCATCCGTAAGGTTGTAGAAAGGGTAGATAGTCTTCAAGAATCGGCAAAATCCGTGCAAACTTTACTTAAGATGATGACGGAAATGGCAAATCAAACAAAAATATTATCATTTAATGCCTCCATTGAAGCTACAAGAGCAGGTCTCGCAGGTGCAGGATTCAAGGTAATTTCGAACGAGATACGCCAATTGGCGGAGAGGTCTAATGCTTCCATTGGTCAAGTGGGACAACTAACGGATAATATCCAATGGGAGGTTGAATCAACAGTTCATGCGATATCGAAGGCTCTTCCGTTCTTCCAGGATATGACCCAAGAGGTTCATGCCGTTCATAGCTTGTTCTTGGAAATCCAAGAGGAAATGGATCAGCTCCTGTCACGTTCCATGGATGTTACGCAATCGCTTTCACAGTTAGATCAGACGCAAGTCACATTAAGTAACGCTATGAGCACCGTATCTGCGATTTCAGAGGAATCATCGGCAGCAACCGTGCAAGTCGCTACGCTTTGTTCGGCGCAATTATCTATCGGGGAACAACTTGTGGAGCTCTCCATGAGAATGAAGCAGGTCTCGTCTCAATTAGAAAGACATATGGCTCGTTTTCAAATCGATTAAATCCAAGGGGGCTGGACCACCATTAACATGCATCTTAGAAAACCGGGCTTATCATTGGTGCTGCTTTCTAAGCTTATTATTGTTATCTGTTTTCTCGTGTTTCCCACGGGGTGTGATTTGGTCAAGGAAACGACGGCGAATAGCAGGAATGGGGGAGAAGGAAAGCAGGTTCCGGGGCTTAAGACGGGGACTAACATACAGAAGCGTCCTATCCTCTTGGGTTTTTCTCAACTTGGTTCGGAAAGTGATTGGCGCAAAGCGAACACACTCTCCATTAAAGAATCGGCAGAGGAATCCGAAATCAGTCTTTTATTCGAGAATGCAGAGCAATCTCAAGAGAGACAATTTGAAGCTGTCCGTTCATTTATTAAGCAAAAAGTCGATGTAATTTCAATTGCACCGGTGGTGGAAAAGGGCTGGGAGCCTATCTTGAAGGAAGTGAAGCAAGCGGGGATTCCCGTGATCATTATTGATCGATTGGTTGAAGTATCGGATCCATCCCTATACGTCACGTTTATCGGTTCCGACTTTTATGAGGAGGGCCGTAAAGCAGGAAAGTATGTACTTGATAAATTAGCTAACACTCCCGGCCCCATCGGTATTGTGGAATTGAAGGGAACAGAAGGATCTACGCCGTCAATTGCCAGGGGCAAAGGGTTTCATGAAGTAATCACCAAACGTACTGATTTTGCAGTTCTGGAAAGCGCTAATGCCGATTTCACTTTCACACAAGGGAAAGAGGTCATGAGGTCCTTCCTGCAAGCAAGAGGAACGAGTATTCGGGTCCTATTTTCACATAATGATGATATGGCTTTAGGTGCGATAGAGGCCATAGAAGAGTACGGCTTAAGGCCTGGCAAAGACATCGTTATCGTTTCGGTGGATGGTACGCGAAAAGCGCTTGAGAAGCTGATGGAGGGCAAAATTAACAGTGTGGTCGAATGCAATCCGCTGTTAGGACCCAATCTCATTCAGGCTGTAAATGAGATGATTGATGGCCGGACACTGCCCAAGCGCATCGTAACACCGGAAAGTATATTTACGGAAGTGACGGCCGCAAGAGAAATTGGCACCAGACGTTACTAAATAGTTCAATGAAAAACTTGATATAACCACAAAATGGTCAAGGACTGGTTTAAAGTCCTTGACCATTTTGATGTGCTATCATGGATAAGCTATGAAGTCATTCTTTGACCCAAACGGTCATTTCACCGACGCCGCGATTAGCCCAAGCGTAATATGGAATGAACGTTGCTTGAAAAGGTCTGGTATACTCGGATTGGTTGGCCTTATAAAGTTCCATTCCCCAATCGTCCGCAGCAATACGTTCGGCAGCAAGGCGAATCACGTTCATACCGCCTAGCAAATGGGGTTCAAACGCCGCTTCAGGCTGCGAATCTCGCGGAAGCTTGATCTGGTGCAGATGTTTCCCGTTATCCGCTTCCTCCAAACAATACACGAACGGTCCCCGCTGCAGAGCCGTTTTGCCGATCGTAGACCTGAGCAAGGGGTGACCTTTCATGCGGAGTACAGGCATGGATAGGGTGAGGCGGATTTGATCACCGGATTTCCATTCCCGATCGATTCTTGCATATCCGTCCACGATTGAGCCTGTTATATCCAGCTTTTGGCCGTTGACCGAGATTTCCGCACCGTCACTCCAGCTAGGTAAGCGCAGTGCCAATGTGAATGAGGCGGGCGACTCTGTTTCAATTTCCAGGGTCACCTCACCCTCCCAAGGAAAATTGGTTCGCTGCCCAATTGTCACATTGCTTCCATCCATGCTGATATTGGCTTTTCCTCCGACGTATAAGTGAGTATATACCGTACGGCTGTTGACAGAGTAAATATATTGTCCGAGCGAAGCCAAGAGCCTTGCTACGTTCGGCGGACAGCAGGCGCAGCCGAACCAGCCTTGGCGAACGGGTTTCACATGATCGTAAATGTGGTTTTTACCGCAGGCATCCGGCCATACCTCGAGTGGATTGACGTAGAAGAAATGCTTCCCGTCTTTGGCCATGCCGGCGACAACCGTGTTGTACAATGCCCGTTCCAATACATCGGCATATTCGCTTTTCGCTTCGATCTGAAGCATGCGATGAGCGAAAAAGATCAATCCGATGGATGCGCATGTCTCTGCATATACCGTGTCGTTCGGCAGATCATAGTCCAGGCTGAAGGCCTCTCCATGCGCCATGGAACCAATTCCGCCCGTTATATACAATCGTCTTGTGACGATATTCTTCCACAGTTTGCGGCATGCTTCAAGCAGCCCTTGATCTTCCGTCTCCGCAGCGACGTCAGCGATCCCGGCAGCCATATACACCAGCCTTACGGCATGTCCTTCCGCCGAATCCTGCTCGCGGATGGGGAGATGGGACTGGTTATAGGCTCGGTCTGCAATCATATCGAGCGTCGGCCAGTGATGGGTTTTGCCTCGTTTCTCATATTCCAATTGAAAGAAATTAGGCTCTTTGCCTCTTTCCTCCAGGAAAAACCGGGTCAATTGCAAGTAGCTTTTTTTCCCAGTCGCATGGTATAGCTTCATAAGTGCAAGCTCGATTTCCTGATGACCGTCGTATCCTTGTATTTTCCCTGGTTCCGGTCCAAACACCGAATCGATGTAGTCGGCAAACCGGCAAGCAACATCCAAAATTTTCGTTTTGCCAGTCGCATGATAGTAAGCGACGGCAGCTTCGATCAGATGCCCTGCGCAATACAATTCATGGCATTCGCATAAATTGGTCCATTCCTTGCCAGGCTCTTTCAACGTATAGAAGGTGTTGATGTATCCATCAGACCGCTGCGCTCTTGCAATAAGATCGACGACCTCATCCGCAACCCGTTCCAATTCCGGATCCGGCTTCGTTTCCAGCAAATAGCCGACGGCCTCCAACCATTTGGCTACGTCGCTGTCCTGAAACACCATTCCGTAGAACTCGCCTTCCGTTTCTCCCGCCGCAATCTGAAAATTTCTGATGGCATGACTCGGTTCCGCATCCGGCACGCGGTCGTTGAGCGCCTCCCATTGATAGGGGACGACGACATCGCGCACAAGTTCAATGTACTCCGACCAAAATGTATCTTGAATATGAACGTCTTGCAACTTCAACGGTTTCACAGTCTGTATGTGCTTCATTCATTCTCCGCTCCTCGTGATTCTTTATAAAATGTCTTTATAGATGGAATGAGATTAACCTTTCACGCCGGTCATCGCGATCCCTTGAATAAAGTAACGCTGCGCAAACAAGAAAATAATCAGCGAAGGCAGCACAACGATCGATACAGCGGCCATCATTAAATTCCACTGGGATGAGTACGCGCCCTGGAATAAAGTAAGGCCAAGCATCAGCGTATAATTCTTCTCGGAGGACAAATATATCATCGGTCCCAAATAATCGTTCCAATTGTTCAAAAAGGTAAACAAACCTACGACAATCAAAGACTGGGAGCTGAGAGGCAGGATGATTCTCGAATATACGGTAAAATGGTTCGCTCCATCCATGTAAGCCGCTTCGTCCAAGTCTCTCGGAATGCCCATGAAAAACTGCCGCAGCAAAAAGATATTGAACAATCCGCCGCCAAAAAAGGCAGGGAGAATGAGCGGCGCTAACGTATCCGTTAAATGCAGCGTTCTCCATCCGATAAATTGTGGAATCATCACGACCGCAAACGGCAGCATCAGCGCTGTCAGCATGACGCCGAATACTTTATCGCGTCCCGGCCAATCGATTCTGGAGAATCCGTAGGCGCAGAGGGAACTGGTCAGCAGCACCCCGACTATATTGGCGACGGTGACAATGCCGCTGTTCAGAAAAAATCGCCCGAACGGCTGCGCCTGGAGTGCGTCCAGGAAATTGTGAAATTCTAACTGCTTCGGTATGAACGTCGGCGTCACTTCAAAGATGCTGTCGGTTCCTACCAGTGCCGTTCTTAGCATCCAGTAAAACGGGAATAATGCAAAGACGGTACCGCAAATGAGTATAAAATAAACCGAAAATTGCGCAAAAACTTTGTTTTTCTTCATGATCTTTTGCCATCTCCTTCATAATGCACCAAAGATCGCGAGAACCGGAATATCACGAAAGTAAATAATAAGGTAACAAGGAAGAGGATGACCGCATTCGCGCTCGCAGCCCCCATCTTGGAGAAACGAAACGCATTCTGGAACAGGTAAAGGACATATAGCAAACTCGCGTTGTCCGGTCCCCCCATCGCCGCAGCGCCGCTCCCGGAATTTCCGCTCGTCATCACGGCAGGCTGGACGAACGTTTGAAAGGCATTAATGAACCCCATAACGGAATTGAAAAAGATGATCGGGGAGCTCATCGGAATGGTAATATGAATCAGCTTATGCCATGCATTCCCGCCATCGACTTCCAGTGCTTCGTACAGATGGGAAGGGATACTTTGCAATCCGGCCAGAAATATCACAATCGTACTGCCGCAATTCCATAAACTAAACAGGACCAATGTCGGAATGACCGTCGTATCCGAAGCGAGCCATGACGAAGTGGGGAGTCCCATTTCCCTTAGCAAGTAATTAACGACGCCAAAATCAGGCTGCAGCATCCACATCCAGATGATCCCGGCGGAGGCAAGCGGAATGACGACAGGCAGGTAGAAAACCCCTCGAAAAAATGCTTTCGCCCGGATTTGCTGATTCAGCAGGACGGCGACCAGAAACGAAAATACGATACCGAGCGGAACACTGACGAATACATAGTAAAAGGTCGCTTTAACGGCCGGATAAAAGAAAATATCCCGACCTGAGAACATATCGGAGAAATTCGCTAATCCGATAAATTGCATCGGACCGCCGATGGAATAATCCGTAAAGCTGAGCACGAAGGTAACGATCAACGGGATTACGATAAAGATGGCATAACCGATCAGGACGGGAGAAGTGAACAGCAAGCCGGTTCTCAGATTCTTCATCCGTTTAAGCTTCGCACGTCGGTCTGCATCTGTATGCATGTCGGCTATCAATGGTTTTCACAACCTCTCATTACACTTATTTCGCGTCATACCTTCCTTGAATGTCAGGCTGCACTTGTTTTGCGATTGTGTTCAAGGCGTCCTGGGCGTTTTGTTTGCCTAACCACACGGAATCCAATCCGGAAATGACAGTCGAATTCAATTTGGCATAGTTTTTCAAGTAGTAGGTCGAACCTGGAACGGAGTGATTCAAGAATTGGTTCATCATGGCATCTTTAAAGCCTGGAGGATGTGCGGCCGGATTCGCATCAACCCATTTTGCAACAAGTGCCGGATCCGTATACCATTTTTTCATGGTTGGCATCCACAGACCGCCGGAGTAAAGCTCGATCGCACCTTCCGGATTCGACATCCACTTGAAGAGCATCCATGCTTCTTCAGGATGCTTGGAATCTTTGAAGAATACGGTCGCTCCGCTTAAGCCGACTGTTAAGCTCTTTTTCAGCTTCGGCAGTACGCCGATGTCGTAGTTTACCTTCGCGTTGCCCAGATCCAAATTCATCCATTGCCCGCCAATGGCCATCGCCGTGATGCCCGATTGGAGCCCAACGTTCATGGCTGGAAGCGATTTGGCTGCCAGAGGCGATGGTGCGACATGATGTACGTTGATCAAATCAGCAAGTTTTTGAATCGCTTCGGCCGCTTCCGGTTTATTGAGTGTGAATTCTTTGCCGTCCTTTGACAGCCAATCCCCGCCGTTACTGTAGATAAAGTTATTCAGCGGCTCGTTCCAGGTTTCGAAAGTCACCCCGTACTGCTTGATATTTTTCGGATCGAAACCCGGATCCGCCGCAGTCTTGCCATTTTTGTCGATTGTCAATTTTTTAGCCGCATCAACGAATTGATCCCACGTCCATGCCTGTTCCGCTTTGGTCGGAGGTGTGGCGACGCCGGCTTTTTCCAGAAGATCTTTGCGGTAGAACAACCCGAAGGCTTCTCCGGCCGTACTGATTCCCCATGCGTTATCCGGCGTTTGTTTATACCAGATCGTATCGAGGAAGTCTTCTTTCTTTACCTCGCTGTCTTTGGCGAACATGTCAAACAAATTAACGAATTTCCCCTGTTTGGCCCAGGTATCTCCCAAATCGCCGGTCATATATCCCGTATCCGGCAAATCGTTCGCTGCCGCCATAGCCGTCAGCTTGGTGTTATAGTCGGAGTTTGGAATTTGCACAGTCTCTACCGTAATCCACGGATATTTCTCCGTAAATTTCTTCGTTGCGCCCTCAATCGCTTTCTTTTCGTCCGGACTTCCCCAGTACGTAAACTTAAGTTTGACCGGATCTTTCTTTTTGGCGCCTGCATCAGCAGTTTGTGTTTGTTGAGGCTTATCGGTGCTTGTTTGGCCTTGTGATGCGCCGCTATCCGCACTGTTGCCGCAAGCCGTAGCGATTAAGCTGAAGGCCATCGTCGCGCTCAGTACGCCAAGTACACGCTTTTTTGTTAAATGTTTCATGGGAGCCCCCCTAAGTGGTATTTGAAAGCGTTACCGCTCTTCACAACTCGATTATAGTGGAAGCGATTCCATTATAAATTGTAACATTTTTAGTTTCTTGCATTATTTTAAGCTAGTTATATATTGCCGTCGAGTTCGGCTTTTTAACTATGTTATAATAAGTATCAATCAATTGAATGCGTTTACATTATGTATTCATCTTTGTAAGTACTTGGGGGTGTACCGCTGTGTTTTCATTACTGGTTGTGGATGATGAGCCGAGACAAGTGAAAGCGTTAGCATCTATTATTCGTCAATTAAAGCCCCATTATCAAATTTCCGGAGCTTTGGACGGGGAAGACGCGTTGGAAATTCTTCAAAATAACTCGTTAGACATCGTCATCAGCGACGTTCGTATGCCCGGTATCGACGGGATTGCTTTAACAGGTCTGATATCGCGGATGGAAGCCCCTCCTAAGGTCATCCTCTTAACCGGTTTCGACGAGTTTCAATTTGCGGTCCAAGCGTTACGCTACCGGGCTTTTGATTATTTGCTCAAACCTATCGGAAAGTCCGAGCTCATCGATTTGCTTGAACGGCTGGAAGCCACTCTTCTGGAAGAACGCAATGAAAAACAGAGGATGGCAACCATTCAGAAAAAGCTTACATCCTCGTTGCCCGTCTATGAGGACCATCTTTTGAATCTGTGGATCGAGGAGCAGGCGAACGATCAAGAGCTGGAAGAAATTAACGATCGCTTCTTTGGGAGTGACGGCTCCGGCCTTATTCTCGTTTCCGAGTTGAATGGCATGGTCTCTTCGGGTGAGGAAGCATCGGTAAAGGAAGCATCGTCTTCCCTGGCTATGTTTCGGGATATGATGCTGCGGCAATTAGGCGAATTCGGAAACATCCATGCCGTTTTTCAATCGGAGAACGATTCGCATTCGCTTGTGGCAGCCGTTTCACTGCCGTCCAAATCCGTACAGAACTTCCGTCAGTTGGAGCTTCGGATGGACAACCTGATTTCCGAATTTCATTCAGAAACCGGCGTGGATGTTACGATTAGTATAGGTCCGGAAGTCGAGCGGTTCATGGAGTGCGCCCCGTTTTCGTACAAACAAGCGAAAATGGCTTTGAAACAGAGGTTTTATGCAGGAGTGAGAAAGGTAATTTCAAATGCGCTTGCCCCTGCCTTCAATACCCGGTTTCCTTTTAAAGAAGAATTTGCTTTCATTTCAAATGCCATGCATAATCAGGATCGTTTCAATCTCAGCAGAGCCGTTAACGACCATATCGACAAGCTCAAGCTGCAGCAGTGCGACCCTGACCTCCTGCGGGAAGAATGGTACGTATTTATGCTTCATTTGGCTAAAGCCGTCAGAAATCATTTTCATGATGAGGAATTTGCCAGGTGGCTGGCGGAAACCAAAATAAGATTATACAGCTGCAGGGATTATTTTGAGTTGAAGAAAGTGCTGCTGCAATTTTTAGTCAAGATTATGGAAGTGGAAGAACGGCAATCGAAAAATCAGCATCAGCAGATCATCGATCAATGTATCCGGTATTTGTCCAATCATTATCAGGAAGACCTGTCACTGGAGGATATTTCACAAAAGTTCCACTTTCATCCTTCCTATTTCAGTACGATCTTCAAATCGGTGGCCGGTATCGGTTTCTCGGAATATATGCAAAGAGTACGGATCGATCGAGCGAAACAGCTTATCCTTAAAACGGACTATAAGATGGCGGATATTGCCATTAAAGTCGGGTATAGAGACGCCGCGTACTTTACCAAAATTTTCAAAAAAGAAACGGGTACCTCACCATATAAATATAAACGGATTCATGCCCAAAACAGTAACGCTTACGAAGCAAGTTTTTCTAACGAAAAACTCTGAGGAGATTGCAGATGAGGTTATCCTTCTACAAGAATATAAGCCTTCGAACGCAGTTCCTGGTGCTTTTTATTGTATTAATTACTCTGACTCTTGGAATTTTCGGGTTTAGGTATTACGCGATCAGTACGTCCGTTGTTACCGACATTGCGGAGAAGAATGCTTATCAAATCGTGAAGAAGAGCAATGAAACTATTGATACGAAGTTGTCCTTGATTCGTCAAAATATCATAGCTTTCACCAACGATAAGGAACTATATCAAGCATTTTCCGATGTGTCGCCTGATAATGACGAGAATATTCTCTTGTTGGATCGCACCGTTAGCCAAATCATCAAAAAATATTTCTCCCATTCACAGGATATTTATTCAGTTCAATTGGCTACAAGCTATTTCACATTCGGACCGACTACGTTCTACAGCGGAGAATATGGGAAAGGCTTTATCCCTGCGGCTTCTTTCAAGGAATCCCGGATCTATCGGACGGCTGCCGACAACAAAGGGAAAATCGTTTGGATGCCTACCTACAACTTCGTCGACATGTATAATGTTTCTTACTTGAGAGATGTGAAGATCGACTATCAGCATATGTTTTCTGCTGTAGAAATGTTGGATGGAGCGATTACGGACGGAAGTATTTATCTCACGCTTCCGCAGGGTGTCGAATCGCCCGTGTTGCTCGTAAATTTTAAAGAGGAGTTTTTTCAAAAGCTGCTCGATCAAAGCGTTCCATTCGAAGGAAGCTTCTATATGATTGTGAGTCCGGACGGCAGTGTGGTTTCCAGTCAGGCTGATGAACAGGTATCGACTCGTTTGTCAGCCCCCTGGCTGCAGAAGGTTTTAAGCGCGAAGAGCGGTATTAATGTTTTCACTATTAACGGTAAGAAAATGATCGTATGCTTCGATTCGTCACAAGTGACGGGTTGGACTTCCATCATTGCTTTCCCTTCCGAACAGTTGGTAGGGAAGATCATTGCCGCTATGCGGTCTTATTTTTTATACTCGGCTTTTATTATCGTTATCATCGCAGTTATTACGTCTTATTTAATATCAGGTAGAATTACTAATCCTATACGAAAATTAACGCGCGCTGTGAACAAGACGGGGAAGGGAGACTTTGAGGTAAAGCTCCCGGAAATTGGGACAAGCGAGTTTCGTATCCTCATTCATAATTTTAACCTGATGAACGAGCGCATCGGGAAGCTGATTGAAGAGAATTATGAAATCAAAATCAGGGAGCGGGATGCGGAGATCACCGCCTTAAATCTTCAGTTGGATCCTCACTTTATGTACAATACGTTAAATTTGGTTAATTTGGTGGCATTGGAAAATGGACAAGACGAGATCAGCGAAATGATCGTCAGTTTGTCCAAGATGCTGAAATATACGGTGAAAAACAACAAAGATCTGGTTCTATTCGAGGAGGATTTTGCCTATCTTCAAGGTTATATTTATCTGATGTCCAAACGATTTGAAGGGAAAATCGACGTTGTGACTGAGGTTGAGCCAGGGATACTCGCTACGACAGTTCCCAAGTTTCTGCTGCAGCCCTTTGTAGAGAACGCTTTTGTTCATGGTTTCAGTTCTACGCGCAGCGGTGGCCGGTTGGTCATTACAGGCAAAATTGCAGGCGGGGCAAGGCAGTTCGTCATTGAGGACAATGGCAAAGGTATTTCTCGGGAAAAGGTTTTGGAAATTAGCCATGATTCAAGCAGCTCGTTAGGTATGAAAAATGTGCACCAACGCATTCAAATCATTTACGGCGACCCTTACGGAATTGACATTCAATCCAGGTTAGGTTCCGGCACCACTGTTACGATCACACTTCCGTTATAATCGGAACATTGAAATATTATCAGTCAGATGATGTTTGAGATCATCTGCATAGCTGGAGAGCAAATGAAAACTGAGAGTGTTTGCAGACGCTCTCAGTTTTATCTTGATATCATGCCCTCAACCTTTCACAGCAGACCCTACAGTCAAAGCCTTTTCCACCTGTTCACTAAAAAGCACGTAAACGAGTACCGTTGGCAGGCTGGCAATCGTCATTGCCGCTCCCATTGCGCCCCAGTTCGTCGTAAACTGCCCTTGGAAGAAAAGCAATCCCAGGGGGAGCGTCTTCAAGGACTCTTTTGTAATCAAAATCAAGGCCATCGTGAACTCATTCCACGCCGATAAAAACACGAAGATCACCATGGTCGCCATCGCCGGCTTAATAATCGGCAAAATAATTGTGTAAAAAGTCCGGTATATGCTCGCGCCATCCATACAAGCGGACTCCTCCAGCTCTACGGGAATACTTCGAAAAAAGCCGTAAAAAACCATACTCGCGAACGAGATATTAAAAGCGATATAAGGTATGATTAATGCGCCATACGTATTGGCCAAATGGAACTCCCGAACAAGAATCGCAAGCGGGATCATAATCACCTGAACGGGAATAAACATGCCGATGACCACATAAATGCGAGCGATCTCCTTGAAGCGCCAATGCATTCTAGCGACTGCATAAGAAAACGTAACTGAAAGGAGGATCGTACCTATTACGGTTGATATGGCCACCAAAAGGCTGTTGCCGAAATAAACGGGTACGTTAAACCGTGACCAGGCCTCCGTGTAATTTTCGATTCGGAAATTCGTCGGGAACCCGAAAGGATTCGTCACGAAAATCTCATTATTATTTTTCAATGAATAGAATACCATCCAGAGTAGAGGATATACGCTTAAAGCCGCGTATAACCATAGAAAAGCTCCGAGAAGCGGATTCTTCTTTCTTAGCTTGATAATTGTTTGCATCTTCTACCTCCTTAAAAAGTAATCCGCTCACGTGCTATGAGACGATTGATGACAATTGTCACGATTAAACATTCGACGACAAGAAAAGCGGCAGCAGCGCTTCCGTATCCGAACTCTCCAACCCTAAAGGCCGAGCGGTACATCAGATACGTCAGTGTATAAGTGGAATTTCCAGGTCCGCCTCCCGTCATGATAAACATGTTAGCGAACGCATTTAGACCGCCTGTAACAGCCAATACCAAGCAAAATTTGTACGTTTCAGCGAGCATTGGGATCGTAATTTTTATGTGTGCCTTGAACTTGGATGCCCCATCAATACGCGCCGCCTCCAGGTACTGCTCCGGCACTGATTTGACTGCAGCCAATAGCAGCGCAAACTGATAGCCCATGTACTGCCAAGCGTTTACAAACGCAATCGCGAAGATGGCCGTCTTGCTATTTGTCAGCCAATCTTGCCGGTAGGAGATGCCTAACGCCTCGAAGACTTTATTGATGAGTCCGTACTCACTGTTATACATGGCGAGCCAAAGCTGACAGACGACTGTAATCGATAAAACGACAGGAATAAAATAGCTGATGCGCAACAACTTGCTTCCTTTGAACCCCTCAGCTACGGCGAAAGCCAGCAACGTACCAATGCCAATCTGTACGACCGCCAAGACTGCCGCAAACACAATGCCGTTGTACAGCGAAGTGTAAAAAATGCTGTCTTGAAACAACCGAATGTAATTGTCAAAAAATATAAACGTACCCTGACTTAATCCATCCCACTCTTGGGTGCTTCGATAGAACGTCTGGATAATTGGATAAAATACGATGATTGTATACAAAAGGAGCGCAGGCAGCGTGAATAAAAGTATGGCTGGTTTGTTTCCCAGGAATTTGCTCATGTCATCACTTCCTCTATTTATTAAGAAAACCCACACCGGCTCAAGCGATCCAGTGTGAGTCCCCTTTTTTTGGCCATTCTTTATTTCGCTGCAACTGCTTTATTGACATCTTTAACGAATTGATCCACGGTATAATTGCCTGTCAACAGGTTTTGCGCAGAGTCTTCGATCGCTGCTTTGAATTTAGGGTTGGATAAGCCCCAAGCGAATGCGGTTGTGCTTGTAATTTTAGGAATATCTTGCGACAACTGCTCCATCATCGGCGGGAACTGTTTCACTACCGGTTTATCGACCTTTGTCGCAACAATCGGATTACTACGGTTGGTGAATTTGTATTCGGCATATTTCAATGAGATAAAGGCAGCCACTTTAGCCGCAAGTTCTTTATCTTTCGTATTTGCGGATACGGCATATCCGCCCGGGCCGCCGCTGCCGCTGAATGCCGTTTTACCCTTTTCGTAAGCACCTGCATCCGCTGCCGGAATATACATATAACCGACTTTATCACCCAATGCCTTTGTCGCGGCTTCGATCTCCCACTGACCATTGATGAACATCGCGGCTTTCCCTTCATGGAACAACGCAGCCGCTTGATCATAGTTCAGGTTGGTCGCACCCTTAGGCAGCATGCCGGCTTTAACAAGCGCAATAATTTGTTCAGCTGCCGATTTGTAGGCCGCATCTTCGACATTCGCTTGACCTTTATCCAGCTTCTTAATGCCGGCTGGCTCAGCGCGGGTAACGAACATATCATAGAGGGCTACGCAAGGCCATTTTTCTTTGGCGAAAATAGAGAGCGGCGTAATGCCTTTGCCATTGAAGGTTTTCACGGCGGCCATCATTTCATCATAAGTGGTAGGCACTTTTACGCCATTTTGCTGGAATAATTCCTTGTTGTAGTACAAGAGATTCACTTCGTTACCCGCATAAGGGAAGGCATAAGTGTGGCCGTCTTCAGTAACGAGAGTGTTCATAGCACTCGGCTGCATTTTATCTTTGAAGCCGAATTTGGTTACATATTCATCCAGGACAAGGATGTTGTTGGATTTTTTGAAGGTATCAATAATATCCAAACCGGATTGAAAAATATCGGGCAGGTTGCCGGTTGCTGCATAGGTTTTCAGCTTCTGGCCATCGTCTTGCGCTTGGATATCCAATTCCAGTTCGACATTCGGCATTTCTTTTTTCAACTCTGCAACAGCGTAGTCATAAGGGGATTTCGTATCTTCATCGGCATATTGCGCATAGATGCGAAGCTTGACCGGTTTTGCGTTACCTTCTTTGACTGCCGCAGTCGTAGCTGCTGGCGCAGGTGCGCTGGAACCGGCAGCCTCTTTCGTTGTATTCGAAGAGCTGCATGCCGCCAGACTGGATACAGCAAGCATACTTGCAAGAGTTACCGCCATTTTTTTCATTTTTTGGACCTCCCAATTGATCTTCTATTGTCTTGATAAACCGAGTATAGTCAAAAAATTTTACTTTGATAATGTAAAAACCGTGGGCTTCTTGTAAAATCCGCACATCGATGGCGTGGATGTCAATGCCGGTTGTTTTCATATTCACTAGGAGAATATCCGAAAAACTTCTTAAAGCTTTTACTGAGATAACTTGGGTCGCTAAAACCGATCATCTCGGCAATATCCGCGATTCGAATGTTACCTTTGCCCAGCAAGTCCTTTGCTTTATGCAGGCGAATATGTGTGACATAGTCGGTCACGGTCATGCCGAATTCTTTTTTGAAAACCGCCCGCAGGTAGCTGGAGTTAATGAATACTTGCTGTGCGATTTGCTCCAGTTGAAGCCCGGGGTCCGGATAGCTCTGCTCAATGTATGCTTTTGCCGCTTGCGCAATTTTAGAAGAGCGTGTCTTCTTGTGCTGGATGGTATATTGAACAGCCCGGGCGAAAAGCGCCATAATCCACTCAAAGGTTGCGTCAATGGATGCCATCTTTTTGATTTCGCTGTAGGGGAAAAACGACTCGCCGAAGCAGTCCTCAATCGGATGGCCCATTTCCGTTACATACGATAGACATACGGAAATAAGCCCCATACTAATGACATACGTATAATCAAGTGAAAGCCTTCTCTCGCGAATATCTTGGAACATATGCTCCAAGTGCGCATTGACTTTGTCCAGGTTATGCATACGGAGTTGAATCAAAAGCTCTTCATTCAATTCCGCCTTATAGAAAGCATGAGCACTCAAACTCTGAGTTCCGTAAGCAATGACACGATCTGTACCGAGTACGAATTTATTCTGGAGCGCCTCTAATGCTTCCAAGTAAGAACTGCGAATCCCTTTATAGCCCGACTGGCTGCGCCCTACACCAACGGTTATCGTCAACTTTAAATACTTATGAATTAAAAAACGAAGCTTTTCATAACCGTCCAGAGCCGGTATCTCGTGCTTCTGCCCGGAATGATGCTCCGCCAAACAAATAATCCGGCCTTCCGGACCGTTAAAAATCAGATGGTTCCCGCTCTCTTCAAGCGCCTCATTCAAAATATTGGTGACCGCATACTTCCACAGCAGTCGCTCGCTCACTTTATTCCATCTTTGATCCAGGTTATCGATCTCGATACAGGCTACGACGAAACAGGGGGCGTCGAACGATTCTCCAAATTGCTGAAGCTTAGACTCTGTTTCCGTGTCCGATTTATCATAGTCCGGACTCAGAAGATGATTCAGAAAGCTTTCTTTCATCAATTGCAAATTTTCCTTCAGCGTCGATTTTTCTTCCTGCGCTTTTAGGTGCTCCTTTTGCAATTTTAACAGCGTAAGTACCAACTCATCTTTAGAGAATGGCTTCAAGATATAGTCCTCAACGCCAAGCTTGAGTGCTTTGCGGGCGTAATCGAACTCGCTGTGACCTGTGATCAATACGACACTCGTCGCAGGGAAGCGCTCCTTTAACTGCTCCGTAAAGCTTAATCCATCCATAAAAGGCATCGTGATATCAACGAGCGCAATATCCGGACGATGCTTCTCTGTTAGCTCCAAAGCCTCAATACCGTTCTTGGCCTCTGCGCAAATTTCAAACCCGTACACTTCCCAATCGAGGGCCGTGCGCAAATATTCTCGAAAAATCGATTCATCGTCAACAATCATAATCTTCTGCATCATTTATCCTTCCTCGAAGCGAAAAGGGAGCCAAAGTGAGACCTCTGTGCCCATGCCTAACTCGCTCTCAATATGAATGCCATACTCCTCACCAAAATAAAGCTGTATTCGATCATGAACGTTTCGCAATCCGTAGCCGACAGCATGTTGCGTCACTGATGCTTTTATGAATTGAAGCGATTGAAGCCGCTCTGCGGACATGCCAATCCCGTCATCCGTTACTTTCAATCTAATCTTTCCGCATGCAAGTTCGCCTGTCACTTTAAGCAGCCCGAAGCTTCCCTTCGTTTTAAGACCATGGTAAATCGCGTTCTCAACAAGCGGTTGAATGGTTAACTTCGGTATAAGCCCTGTCATGATCTCGCTTGCAATGTCGAACTCAAAATTAAACACATCGGAGTACCGAATACGCTCTATGGATAAGTAATCCTTTACGTTGCGGATCTCTTCCTCGATGGTAATCGTTTCTCTTCCATTGCTGAGCGCAGCACGGTAAAAGTCGGCAAGCGATTTTGTCGTTCGCTGCACATCCCGGACTCTTCCCATCTCGGATAACGTGTAAATGACATCCAGCGTATTATATAAAAAATGAGGCTTAATTTGAGCCTGAATCAAAGCAAGCTCATATTCTCGCTTCTTTTTCTGTTCAAAGTTAATGTTGGTGAGGAGTTCTTGAATGCGTCTGATCATCGCATTGAAACCTGATGCCAGCAATCCGATCTCATCTTCGGAATCAACCTGAAATTCGATATCCAAATTTCCTTCTTTTACCCTTTTCATATGTTTGGTTAATGACATAATCGGCTTTGCAATAAGCTTGGACAGTATGCCTGCACCAAGTAAGGCAAAGAAAAGACAAACCGTGCCGATGATTATAATGAAAAGCGTTATTTTCCGTGTATCCGCCGTTAAGGATCGGAGAGGCGCCATAGAGATGAGCTTCCAGTCAAATCCAGGCACATCAGAGCTAACTACAACGGTTTTGCCATTCTGAAAAGAAGTCAGATCAGATGTGTTATCCGTCGAGACAATCCACTTTTTCATTTCGGGATCTGTCACTTCCTGCAGTAGCTCCTCAGGATGCTGCGACGAGATGACGACCCCTTTATGATCGGAAATGAAATAGCTGCCGTCTTGAATCGAGCCAATTTTTTGATAGATGGCAGATAGGGAGCTCTCTTTGATATTAAGCACAAGGATCCCCAGCTTTTGTCCGGTATTAATATTCACGATACGCTTGCCGAGCGTTATCACCGTTTCTTGAGCATCATGCGTCAAGTAATCCCTTCGCTGCATCGGAAACCAAATATTCATTCCGTTAGACGCATCAATATGCTTGAGTATGGCGCTGTCGCTTAAAGCTTCCGGGTTCCGTTCCATAGAAAGACTCGTACCGTAAATCCGGTTGTTCGTATCGATGAAAGCAGCCGATTGAACGTCAGGGAACACAAGCATCGCATAGCTAAGTTGATTCGTAATTTGCGTATACATTTGAAGACTCGGTACCACGCTCTCCGAAGACAGCTGGTCATCCATAATCACCTTATTGAAATTAATGGTCACCATATTCGCGAAGCTTTCAGCACTGGTCAACATACCAGTGATGCGTGTAATAATCAGCGAAGAGTTATCCGATACGTTCTTTATCGTCTTTTTGACAATCGCATTCGTATACATATGATTGGATATAAGTCCCAAAGCAAACAAAGGCACAAGGATCAGCGGAAAATAGATGAACATGATTTTATGGCGGATGAGCTGATTGCGTAACCAACTATTCGGATTTAACTTTCTGAGAAATAGCATAGACGCCCCCTTGTTTATTGAACGAATAGAAGGTTAAAAGGAACGCGAATCCCTCGGGATGCGTTCCTTCAATGTCAGTCATATTGCGGAAGAGTTTGACTTGAGGAGCCAAATTTTACTTTGAAAATCTCCATGCAGCCCGGAGACGTGAAGGCCTGCATACATGAGATGGTTACCTGGGTAGTTCCCTGCCAAACCGGTGACTTCGTAATCAAGATTCGGGTCAATCCCCTTGAGTTTCAGCCACTTTAGCGGCGGATTTGGATCTGCAAGGACGCGAAAGTAGGCGACCATGGCTTCGGATTTATCTTCGGAGACAATGATCCATGCAGTTTCGTTCCCTTCGAATGGGCTCAGCAAACGATACATGTCTCCGAATTGGACGAGTGGCCGGATTTGCTTATACAGTGCGATCTGTTGTTTGACCTGATCATTTTCTTCATCTGAGAATTTCGTCAGATCAAGTTCATAGCCGAAGTTACCGGACATGGCGACGTTCCCGCGCATCTCTAAAGAAGTCATGCGATGCACCTGATGGTTAGGAACTGCGGATACATGGGCTCCCATCGTGCTGATGGGATATACGATGCTGGTCCCGTACTGGATTTTCAAACGTGAAACCGCGTCGCTGTTATCGCTGGTCCATGTTTGCGGCATGTAATGCAGCATGCCGGGATCGAAGCGGCCGCCTCCGCCCGAGCAACTTTCGAATAAAATATCCGGAAATTCCGAGGTTAACGTTTCCAACACGCTGTAAAGTCCGAGCATGTAACGGTGCGCGGTTTCCCGCTGCCTTTGCGGAGGCAACGATGCCGAACCGATTTCCGTCATGTTCCGGTTCATGTCCCACTTGACATAGGTAATAGGGGCGCTACGAAGAATATTTCGGATCATGCCCGTAATAGCCTCACATACATCTGTACGGGAGAAGTCCAGAATTAATTGCTGACGCCCTTCCGTCCTTCTGCGGCCCGGTACATGCAGGCACCAGTCGGGGTGTCGCCGGTACAAGTCACTATCTGGCGAGATCATTTCCGGCTCAAACCACAACCCGAACTGAAGCCCCAATTCATTGACTCTGCTGACCAGATCCTCAAGCCCGCCCGGCAGCTTCGCTTTATCTACGAACCAATCCCCTAACGAGCTGTTATCACTGTCGCGTTTCCCGAACCAGCCATCGTCGAGAACGAACAATTCAATCCCCAGCTCGCGTCCGGCACGGGCGATGCTTTCGATTTTATCCGCGTTAAATTGAAAATAGGTCGCTTCCCAATTATTGACCAGTACCGGTCTGGTTCGATCGCGGAATTGGCCGCGACAAAGCCGGGTTCGATACAACTTGTGATACGTCCGCGACATTTCGCCAAGTCCTCTGCTTGCGTATACCATCACTGCTTCCGGTGTTTGAAATTGTTCGCCGGGTTCCAGCAGCCAGCTGAAATCAAAAGGATTAATGCCCATCGATACACGCGTGCTGCCATAAGGCTCGACCTCTGCATGGGCAGCGAAGTTTCCGCTATATACCAAGCTGAAGCCATATACGTCGCCATGATCTTCATTCGCATCCTTGGCGAGCAGGGCAACGAACGGATTATGCTGATGACTGCTTGATCCGCGTCGGCTTTCAACGGTTATCTTACCGGGAGCTAAGACTCTTCGTTCCATATGCCGTTCTTTCGCCCAAGTGCCCGAAAGATGAAGTAAATCAAAATCGCTGTGCAAGAAGTCAACGCTCATACTAAGCGCTCGAAGCAGTTTCAACTCTTCGCTTCCTTCGTTCACGAAACGTACGGATCTCGTAATTGCGGCATGGTGCTCAAATATCGTATAGATAAGCACCGTCCGGAGCCCGATGCTGCGGTCAATCAGCTCCAGCTCTAACGTTTCTGCTTCAGCATCATCCTCAACATATACAGCCGGGAGTCCATCAAGCTTAGGTTTTCCTTGGTAAATGCGATGTTTATCGTATACAAGCTCAGTAATCGTTGAGCCATCCATTTGCGAGGCTTGATAAGCCGGCTCACGAAAATCGCTCGTTCCGTAAGCCGGATATTCCTGAGGCAGCGTATCAAAGGAAATGCTTCGATCTTCCGGAATCGGATTTGGCGAAAACGAGCATCTTTCCTGAAACTGCAAAATCGAGCCCAACTGTCCGTTTCTAATCGGGCGTCCCCAGTAAACATGCGCAGGGTAGGCGGATTTTACAAGTTGAATGACATAACTCATATGTTTAGTTTGTAAGTGAAACACACCGTGTGCCGTATCGAATGAAATTGTCATGTTATCCCTCCTACTCCATATTATCTAACATGCTCTTGAGCAAAACTATGGAGATAATGCGCAATAATATGGACAAATGTAGTTAAATTCATTTTATTCCTGCTGTTGATTTTCAACAATGGGACAATTTTTGGGATTGGAGATTTGCGTTATAAATCGATGGATACTTGAAATGAATTACAGCGGCGATAACCACAAAAAGGTCAAGGACTTGTTTAAGTTCCTTGACCTTTCTAATGGAGGAGGATTCCCCACTATGGTTGTAGAACAATAGCAAATGTCGAAAAATTGCGAAATTTAAGGAGAGCGCTATGCTGACCAAAGAACAAATTCAAATCCGCGATCCGTTCGTACTGACCGTAAAAGATAGGAAAAAGTACTTTCTTTACGGAACTACGGACAAAAATGTATGGGAAGGAAAAGCAACCGGCTTTGATGTGTATATGAGCGACGATCTTGATCGCTGGGAAGGACCTTACCCTGCTTTTCGGCCGGAAGAAGGATTCTGGGCGGACCGGCATTACTGGGCTCCTGAAGTGTACATCTATGAAGGCAAGTTTTATATGTTTGCCAGCTTTAAGGCGGACGGCACATGCAGGGGCACGCAAATTCTCGTATCCGATAATCCGGTCGGGCCTTTCCGGCCTCATTCGGACGGACCGGTCACGCCTGGCGATTGGGAGTGCTTGGACGGGACGCTGTATGTCGACGGTGCCGGAAAGCCTTGGATGATCTTTTGCCATGAATGGCTGCAGGTGCAGGACGGCGAAATGTGTGCCTTGCCACTAAGCGGGGACTTGAAATCCGCTGACGGAGAGCCTGTGCTATTATTTCATGCTTCCGATGCGCCGTGGGCTGTTGGAAGCGGTGCCGCATCAAACGGGAAAAAGAACTTCGTAACGGACGGACCCTACTTGCACCGCGCGGCAAACGGGGATCTCCTGATGCTGTGGTCAAGCCACGGAGCGAACGGTTATGCGATCGGTATCGCCCGTTCGGATACAGGTGACATCAGGGGGCCTTGGGTGCAAGACCGCGAGCCGTTATTCGGGCAAGACGGAGGTCACGGCATGCTGTTTACCACGTTCGAAGGGGAATTGATGCTGGCTATTCACAGACCCAATAAGACTCCGAATGAAAGGCCGCTATTTTTGCCGATATGCGAGGAGAACGGCCGGTTAAGCATCAAGCGGCAATTCCGCAATCCGATCGTCGAGCAGCGGGCAGACCCGTGGATTTACAAGCATACAGACGGCTACTATTATTTTACCGCTTCGGTTCCCGCGTACGACTGCATCGAGCTTAGAAGGGCAAGAACGATTCAGGAGCTCGGGAACGCCGAACCGGCCGTCATTTGGCGAAAACACGCGAAGGGGAGAATGAGCGCGCATATTTGGGCGCCTGAAATCCATTATTTCGACGGCAAATGGTACATCCATTTTGCTGCCGGAGGCTCGGATGAGAACGAGAAGGAAGTATGGCAGCACCGCATGTATGTTCTTGAAAATGATGCGGCCAATCCGCTGGAACCGACATGGGTGGAAAAGGGCCAGCTTCGGACCAATTGGGAATCCTTCTCTTTGGATGCCACAACCTTCGAGCATCGAGGCGTAAGGTATTTGGTTTGGGCGCAGGAGGGCCCGGACAAGCAAGGAAATTCCAATTTGTATATCGCCGAAATGTCCGATCCATGGACGATTCGAGGCAAGCAGGTCTTGCTTTCAAAGCCGGAATTTGCATGGGAAACCGTAGGCTTCCGGGTGAACGAAGGGCCTGCGGTACTCAAGAAGAACGGGAAAATATTCATCAGCTATTCGGCAAGCGCAACGGACAGCAATTATTGCATGGGGCTGCTGACAGCTTTGGATACCAGTGATTTGTTAGATCCGCATTCATGGACTAAATCGCCGGAGCCTGTGTTCCGGTCGAGTGAAGAAACCGGACAATACGGCCCGGGCCACAACAGCTTCACCGTTTCGGAGGATGGATCGGCCGATATTCTGGTATATCATTCGCGAAGCTACAAGCAAATCGTGGGCGATCCGCTGTATGATCCCAATCGCCATACACGCGTGCAAGTATTGAATTGGAATGAGGACGGAACTCCGAACTTCGCCATACCAAAATGAATACCGAATCAAGAACGCCACCGCATGATGCGGCGGCCAGATTGTTGGCAAAGCCCCGTTTCCGGGGCTTTTTGTTGTATGCCTTACAGTCGCACAATCCAGGTGGTTCAAATCCAGCAGCGGAAAGCATTCGTTTTGCACAACCGGCAAGGCATCTTTATCAAAGGCTCTTTAAACTTAGTTGTTGATTTTCTTTATTTAAGTGACGGGACTTAAAAAAGAGCGGAACTGCGAAGGTTCATAAATCACAGAAACAACGATTTTGTATGAAATTTCATATAAAATCGGGCTCTTCGCTTCAATTAGAGCTTTTGTGTATGATTTTTCGAGTATAACTATGGAAATTACCGTTTGAAGGATAAATCTGTATGATTTTTCGAGTATATATATGGGGTAACGATAGTTTCGAATTGATCGCTAATTGTTTAGGTGGTTTTTCTAATGGTTAGAAATCAACAATGAAGAATAACAAAGCTTTATCAAAAAAAGTATGCGATCACAAAAAATGAAGGCAAGTAAAAACCGAAAAAGCATAGCCGCCAAAACATTGAAGATATTCTTTATCCGTGCGGCATGCTACATTGGGTACGAAAGTTTGAATGCGGTTTCATGAACATTGGTAACGGAGGATAACGGATGGATTTGAATCTACAGGAGCAAGCGGTCCGCGTATTTGATTATATGCGGAAGGACTATCCGGGAAGGTGGGGGCTTGATTTGAACGCATGGGACTGGGTGCCCGGCGTCGGCGTGACGGCAATCGCGGACTATGGCCACAGGACCGGACGCCAGGACGTGCTGGAATTTGTGCTTGGATGGGAGAGAAGAAACCGGGTCAAGTCGGCAGGGGGAAAAGTGATCAACTCCATCGTACCGTACGCAGTGTATGCGCCGTTATACCGGCATACGGGGGATTCCTATTATATGGAAGCCTCACACCGCCTCGCCGAATGGCTGCTGAACGAGGCGCCGAGGACGCGGGAGCGGGCATTCGAGCACACGGTAACGGAGAACGCGGAGTTTCCCGAGCAGGTGTGGGCGGATACGGTATTCATGGCGGTACTGTTTCTGGCGCGAACCGCAAGGCTGACAGGCAGCGCCGACTATGCCGCGGAAGCCGTCCAGCAGACTCTGATCCACTTGCAGCTGCTGCAGGACCGGGAAACCGGCGTACTGTTTCACGGCTGGAATTGCATCTCAGCGAACCATATGTCCGCTGCCCGCTGGACGCGCGCGAATGCCTGGATTGCCTTGGGACTGCCGGAAATCCTGCACGAAATACGCGGGCTGACGAACATTCCGCCCGAATTGACGGACCGGTACAAACGGATGATGGAAGGCATCGTCCGCTTTCAGCAGGATGACGGTTTGTGGAGCACCGTGATGGACCGTCCGGACTTTTACCGCGAAACCTCCGGCAGCGCAGGCATTGCCTGCGGCATCATGCGCGGCATCCGCGAAGGGCTGCTCGATTCCGGCCTGCGGCCTGCCGCCGACAGGGCGTTTCAAGCTGTGCTCGGACGCATTGCTGCGGACGGGGAAGTGCTTGGCGTTTCCGGCGGGACGGCGGTTTTGGCAACGGTAGACGCATATAACGCGATCCCATGCTATCCGACGCAGTACGGGCAGGGATTGACGCTGATGCTGCTAAACAGTTTCCTGACAAAAATTGAATGACATCACAAAAAAAGACGATGCCAAAAACCGGACAAAAGCAGCATCGAACAAAAAGTGCAGAATTGCATCCCGCTATCCGTCTGCTACCTTATGGGTATCGGTCCGATCATTTCATCTGGAAGAGGGAGAAGGGAGAAGGCATATGCAGCCAAGAACACGAGGTTGGCGGAAGCAATGGGACAGGGACAAATATTTGTACATGCTTCTCATTCCCGTAGCCTTGTATTTTATCATCTTTAAATATGTGCCGATGCTCGGCGAAGTGATGGCGTTTAAAAATTATCGTTTGGCCGAAGGCATTTGGGGAAGTCCCTGGGTAGGTTTCGATCAATTCAGGAAGCTGTTTACGAGCCGTGACTTTTACATTATCTTAAGAAACACGCTGCTTCTGAATGTGTACAGTCTCGTTTTCGCTTTCCCGGTTCCGATCGTGCTGGCGCTCATGCTGAATGAACTTCGTACGGAATGGTACAAGCGGATGCTGCAAAATTTCCTGTACATTCCGCATTTTATGTCATGGGTTGTGCTTGGCGGGATCGTCATTGCGCTCTTGTCGCCAAGTACCGGGGTCGTAAACGCAGTCCTGAAGCTGTTCGGGCTGGAAGCGATTTATTTTATGGCCAGCACCTTTTGGTGGCCCGTGTCTTTCGTCGGCTCGAGCATTTGGCGGGAAGCCGGCTTCGGGACAATCCTGTACCTTGCCGCAATGGCCTCCATCAACCCGCAGCTCTATGAAGCCGCGGCGATGGACGGAGCGGGAAAGCTGAGGCAGATTTGGCATATCACGCTGCCCGGCATCCGCAGTACCGTTGCGATATTACTTGTACTGCAGGTGGGGCGTATGATGGACGTCGGCTTTGAGCACGTGTTTGCGCTGCAAAATTCAACTGTAACCAGTGTCGCCGAAGTGATCAGCACTTATGTGTACAATCGCGGTATCGTTGGACTGCAGTACAGCTACACGACCGCACTGGGCCTATTTCAATCGATAGTCGCTTTAATTCTGGTCGTTTCGGTCAATCGTTTGATCCGGGCGATGGGGGAACGGGGGTTATGGTAGCATGATCCATTCATCCAAACGGTCTCAAGTGTTAATTGCGATTTTGCTGGCAGTCTTCGCCTGCGCAACGCTGTTTCCGTTCATCAACGTGTTGGCCGTTTCATTCAGCAGCAGCCGTGCGATCAACGCGGGCGAGGTGTATCTTTGGCCGATCGAGTTCAACCTCGATGCTTACAGAAACCTATGGCTCGACGGGCAACTGCTCGTCGCGATGAAAAATACGGTCATCATTACAGTGGTCGGCACCGCCTTCAATATGCTGTTCACCGTCATGGCCGCGTATCCGCTGTCCAAACGGCGATTGAAGGGGCGCAACATCATGTTGATGGCCATCCTATTTACGATGCTGTTCGGCGGCGGGCTGATCCCGAACTTTCTGCTGATAAACGCACTCGGGCTGATCAACTCCTATTGGTCCCTGTGGCTTCCTGCGCTCATAAGCGCTTATAACATGTTTGTCATGAAATCGTTTTTCGAAGGGCTGCCCGAGGAAATGGAGGAATCGGCAGCCATGGACGGCGCTAAGGACTTGACGATTTTATGGAAGATCATTCTCCCTTTGTCTCTTCCGGTGATCGCCGCCCTGACCTTGTTTTACGCAGTAGGCTGGTGGAATTCATATTTGTCCGTGCTGATTTACATCAAAAGCACAGACAAATTGTCGGTGACGGTCAAGCTCTACCAAATGATTCAAAACGTCAGTTCGGAGCTGCTTAGCACAACGAACGGCGAAGGGGTCTCGCAAACGACCATCACGGCGGAAAGCGTACGGGCCGCGGCGATCGTCATCGCCATTTTACCGATTTTGTGCATTTACCCGTTCCTTCAGAAACACTTCGTCAAAGGGGTCTTGTTGGGCTCAGTAAAAGGGTAAGGTCATAATGGCTTGCAGCCTTGTGATAAATCAAGTATGTTGAAAAAAAGAGGAGGAGTCGCATGAAATCGGGTTTCAAGAAATGGATCGGGCTGGCGCTCCCGGCTTGCCTTGCATTGGTCGTAGCGATGTCCGGGTGCTCGAAAACCGGCGATACGACTGGAGCAAGCGGCAATGGCAACAGCGCAGCCCCAGCAGGCGCCAAGCAGGAGGATAAGTACGACAAGCTGCCGAAGGATGTCAGCATTTCGATGTTCGACAGGGGGCAAGTATCCAGCGACGAGGGGACGTATGAGGAGAACCGCTGGGTCAAATGGATTCGTGAGCAGTCCGGCATCAATCTCAAGGTCGTGCCCGTTCCGCGTAATCAGGCGCAAGAGAAATTGAATGTATTGGTTGCGTCCAACCAGGCGCCGGATCTCATCTGGGAATATGACCGCAATTATATCGGAAATCTGGTCACGCAAGGCGTCATACAGCCGATCGACGAGTATATTGACAAATATAGCACGTCTTACAAAAAATATTTGCAGGAAAATCCGGATCTGAAGCCGTATATTTCATTTGACGGCAAAATTTACGCCATGACCACCAAACGGACAATCAGCACCATTGCGAACCACGGTATATGGATCAGGCAGGATTGGCTCGACAAGCTCGGGTTGAAAACGCCTACAACGATGGACGAATTGATCGCGGTTGCCCAAGCGTTTAAAGATAATGACCCGGACGGCAACGGAAAGGCCGATACCGTTCCGATCGTCGGCTATACGTTTGGCGACGTAATTTCGGCGATGTTCGGCGCGGTCTGGGCCGACTGGTACCTCGAAGACGGCAAAATGAAATACGGGCCGACTCTCGACCGCTACGGCGATGCGCTTGCGACGGAGAAAAAGATGTACGACTTGGGTCTTCTCGACAAAGAACTGTTCACCGATAAAGACAATTCACGGACAAAGCAGCTTTGGACGACGGGCAAGGCGGGGATCTGCATGTGTCAATGGGGCGGCGGAACGGTTCAAGTCATGAACCGGGATCTGATGACGAACAACCCGAACGCACTGCTGGCCCCTCTGGAACCTGTATCTACGAAATACGGCAAATACGGTACCTACCAAGAGACGCCGGCCTTCATTTACGTAACGTTTAACAAGAACATGAAAAACCCGAAAGCTGCAATCCAATATTTGGATTGGATCATGGATAAAGGCTGGTTCTCGCTGAACTTCGGAACGGAAGGCACACACTATAAGCTGGTGAACGGAATTCCGCAAAAGACGGATAATGACAAGTTCAAGAAAGAAGTATTATATGCCAGCGAATACGGGGTTTTGAGACCGCTTATTGAAAAGGCGGAGGATTGGCCGATCAAAGCGGCGCAGGACCCGCTCTCCCAGAAGATTGCCAATCTGGAAGTGAAATCGCTCAATACCGTCTTGAAAAACAAGTTCCGCCGTGACATTCCTTACCAGCCGAACGTGATCGAAATCAACGAAGCGAAAGCGTCAATTAGGAAAACGATCGATGAAATTCGGGCAAAAACCGTCACTCAAAGCGGGTACACAGCGGAAAAGGCGCTTGAGGATCTCCGGAAAGAGTGGAAGCGTTTGGGCGGAGACAAAGCGGAGCAGCTGGCGCAGGAATGGTACGAGAAGAACAAGTCGAATTTTAAATAAATTTAAGACACCTAAAGGGGGGACAGGGGATGAGCATCTTTCAATACCGGTCGACGAAAAGAACGGTTTTGGTGCTGCTGACGCTCCTGTTCCTCGTCGTTTTTGTCATTTCTTTCTTGTCATACTGGGTCGCCACGAACCGGCTGAAATACGAATCCACGAATACCCATATGGCGCTGCTCAGCCAGATCGACCACAAAATTGAGCTTATGCTTCAGGCGATCGACAAAGAAACGATTCAAATGCTGGAGAATCAAGAGGTCAGGAAATTTTTCGATTACGACATAAACGAGACGGAAAGCCGGGATAACGCGTACAATCTCAGCAATTATATCACCCGATTCGTGAACGCGGGGGAATACGTCTTTTCCATTGATTTATATTCTTATGTAAGAAATCAGTTGTTTTCCGGAGGCGCACTGAAAGATGAACAAGCACCGGAAGATTACGTCTGGATTCGGCAGTTCGAAAAGTTCGACGGTTATTCAAGTTGGCTGACGACTCGGCCCGTTTCGTTGAACGCTTCGAACTTCCCGATCTACCGTAACGTGGTGACGCTGGTCCGAACGTATCCGCTCATTCACTCTCCGGGCTTCCGTCGCGGAGCCGTTGCCATCAATATCAAGGAAGAAGCGCTGTATCAACTGCTGACCGATGCAAAAAACCGTACTCTTGGCGATACGTTCATCCTTTCCCCCGAGGGCAGGCTGATGTCGAGCTCGGATAAAAGCAAACTGGGAGCGGATATGAGCGGTGCACCGGTCATGTCCAAAGTGTTGAAAGGACAAGACGAAGGCAATTTCAAGGCGGACGTTGGCGACGAGGCCAGCTCGGTCTTTTACGTCACTTCCAAATATACGGGCTGGAAAATCGTCAGTATCGTTCCGGAAATTCAGCTAAACAAACCGCTCGTCAAGGTGCGCAATGCGCTGATCGTCATCGCCGGCATTCTGTTCGTTGCTGCTGGCATCCTTGCCGTTCTGCTTGGACTGTGGACATTCAATCCGATCAACCGGTTCATCGCCAATCTTTCCAAAAAACTGAAAACCCACCCGTTGTATGCCGGTGCGGACTGGATGAAGGGCAACGAGTTTGTCCATTTCGAAGATGCGGTGCAGAACATTTTATCGGACAGCGAGATGCTGCAGAAGCAGATCAAGGAAAGCAAGCCGATCATGAAATGGCGGCTTCTGATGGAAATTCTGACTGACTATCCGACGCAGAACCGAAATATCGGACAGTACATGGAGCTGGTGGGCGTGCAGCTGTTTCCGAATCATTTTATCGTGATGAGCACCGAATTCGACCGGAAGTCGGAAATCGCATCGATGCGCGATTTGCATCTGTATGCTTACGCGTTATGCAATGTGGCGGAAGAGCTGATCAATGCGGAAAGCAAAGGTGCGGCGGTCGAGTGGGAGGACGGCCAATGCGCGATCATTGTGAGCTTCGAAGACGGCGATACCACCAAACACGCTGTTCGTGCGGTTGCCGTAGCCGACATGCTGAAAAACTTCGTGCAGGAGAACTTCCGCAGGACGATCTCTATTGGCATCGGCGGCGAGGTTCACAAGATGCAGGATATTCATATCTCGCATAAGCAGTCCATGGAAGCGCTGGAATACAAGCTGGTTATGGGAAACAACTCGATCATTGCGGCTGATGATATCCAGAATTACAGCGTCGGTGCGTTCAACCGCCTGTTTACGCTCACGGACGGTATGATCGATTCCATCAAGATGCTGGATGAAGAGAAGTTGAAGCACCAAGTGAACGGCTGGTTTGAGAAGCTCGCTTCCTCCAAAGTGCCGCCCGACAACATCAGGCAGCTGATCGTTCAACTGCTGATGAAAGCGGCAGTCGTGGCCGGAGAAATCGGCGTCGCTCAAGAGGAGCTCGTTCCGGCGCAAAATATGTACGAAACGCTGGAGCAGTATGAGCATCTAGAGCCCATCCGGGATTTTGCCTTCAGTATCTTGTCCGGATATATCGAGGGCATTCGCTCGAAACGGAGCAGCAAGGAGAAGAACGACGCCGTAGAGAAGATTATGAAGTTCATTCGGAACCATTACATGCAAAGCGATTTGTCGTTGAACTATTTGTCCGATCAATTTCATATAAGCGTTTCCCATTTGAGCAAAATTTTCAAGGATTATACCGGCAGCAATTTCATCGATTACCTGATGGAAATCCGCATCGAGAAATCGAAGGAACGGCTGGCCGGCGGCAGCGAGAAAATTCGCGACATCGCGGAATCGGTGGGCTACACGAACGTGAACAGCTTTACGCGCATTTTCAAAAAAATAACCGGCTTAACCCCAACCGAATACAGGGATCGGGAATGGGCCAAACGAGAGGGAGAACAATGACGGCAAAAAAGTGGCATCCGTATTTTCTCGCAACGTTGAATTCCTGGCACAAAGGATATAACCCAGAGCTCCGCATGGTGCGCAGGCCTTTCAAAAGCCCTGGGTATCATACGACGATCAAGCAGGCCGATTTTGTCCATCCGACACGGGAAGCGCTTCTGTATGCGGTCGCATTGCTAGACAGCGAATTGCCGGAATATCGCGATCGGGCATTTGCCATTATCGAGCAGGTCGTTTCGCTGCAGGACGCCGATCCGGCGTCGCCTACGTTCGGCATCTGGTCATGGTTCTATGAGGAGCCGCTTGCGCAAATGTCGCCGCCGGACTGGAACTGGGCCGATTTCTGCGGAAAGCAGCTGCTGCTCGCCATCGTCAGGCACGGGGATTTATTCCCGCCTGCCCTGCTGGAGCGGACGAAGATGGCCGTTCGCAACAGTTGCGATGCGATCATCGAACGGAACGTTGGTCCGGGCTACACCAATATTGCGATCATGGGCGCGTTCGTCACCTTGATCGCTGGCGAGAGCTTTGGTGATGAACGTTATCGGACCTATGGCTTCGACAGGCTGGAACGGCTTTGCCAATATACGAGGGAACAAGGCACCTTCACCGAGTACAACAGCCCGACTTATACGATCGTCGCGATCGAGGAGCTGTCGAGCATTGCGACGGAAACACGCATCCCCGAAGCGCGGGCCATGGCGGAGGAACTGCTCGAGCTGGCCTGGGGGATGATGGCGTATCATTTTCATCCGCTGCTTCTGCAGTGGTCGGGACCGCACAGCAGGGCCTATGAAACGCTGCTTCCGCCCGAGAAGCTGTCTTTTCTGCAATATGCGAGCGACGGGAAGGTCCAGCTGGTTCCGGAAGGCGGCTTTACTTTCGGCATTACGTGGTATGGCAACGACATCAAATGTCCCGAGAAATATGTTTCGCTATTTCAGGATATCGGCGAAAGGGAGCTTCATCAGATCGTTTCCCGGCAAAAGGACGGTTCCAAGGAGAAACGCGCGAGCATGTACATGAACGCCGGTCTCGCCTTCGGCACCTTCAGCTCGGGCATCATGTGGAATCAGCGCCGGAACCTGCTTGCCTATGTGGCGAACGGGGCGCATTGCACCTATGTGCACTTCCGGGCTCTTCACGACGGCTACGATTACTCGTCTGCTGTCTTCACGGGCCTACAGCATCGCGGGAATGCGCTGTTCGGCGTGAATTTCGCAACGGATGGCGGCGGAACGCATCCGAACCTGGATAAGGTTCATGGCCGTATTACGGCTTCTGATCTGCGGCTCCGGTTCGAGATCGGCGGATGCCAGGATCATATTGACTTAGTGGAGCATGAAGATCGCGTGCGGGTTCGTATTGCCGGAATTAGCGTCGCGATTGATAAGCTTTACTGCTTAATGGACGGGGAAACGGACTTCCGGTGGGAGATTTCCAGGGATGGCCGACAAACCTGTGTTGACCTGGTTATCCATTCCGGCGAGCCTGCGGCGTTTGATTTTCATCAAATTCCAAACGCATGCTTTCTGTTCGCGTTCTCGGTCGCGGATACCGATCAGGCTATGCTTAAGGAAGTCCGGCAGCACCCTGATGGCGTTGAAGGTACGGCGCAGTTCGGCGAGTCGGACGCACTGACGCTGCGCATCCCGGCGAAGCCGGATGTACTCGATGCTCTATTGAATTGAACGAAAGCGGCCGTCCCATCGAGGGATCGGCCGCTTGTTGTGTCGAAGGTGCTTGCTTAGAGATGATCGGCATAACGCGGAAGCAAAAAGACCGTCACCTCTATCGTCTTGAAAACGAATTTAAATACGTAATAGCGCTATAGAGGCAGGCAGAATGAAGGTTGTCTATGGCATTGGCAATGAATAAGGGAGGATCGAGGTGCTTGAGAAATAAGTCCTGAATCGCCTTATCGAAAATAAGTATAAATAACCATTTACATTTCATACAATGGAGAATTACGATGTAGTTACTAATATTAATCGACTAAACTTTAGTAATATATATCATTTCGACAACAAGTTCCGACAATGGCAAACCTGGCGAAAGCCAGCGACGCAAAGCTATAGGGGCGTAACTGCGGTGTATTGAAGCCGCAAGCCAGCCAGCTACCGAAGGACGGGGACATCAAAGGACCCTCCTGATTTCAGGATGGTCCTTTTTTACATAGAATCACGAGGAGGAAAGGAGTCGATGAACAAAATCCCGGTCAACACTTCGGCGATGCCGGGTTTTGCGAACAAGAGAACCTACAAATAACTCCGATTGGAAGGAGAGAAATAAATGATGGCTTCTATAATTAAAACCGCGAAACGGAAAGGCGCAGCAGCATTTCTGGTTATTGCCCTACTTCTTCAATTATTCCCGTCAGTAGCAATGCCCGAAAGCGGCATGCCGAAAGCATATGCGGAATCGAGCGTTACGGACAGCACGTATACCACGATGCAATCGAGCGTTACGAACAGCACGTATACCACCGTTACGAACAGCGTATATAATACGCTGCAATCCTACAATTCTCCCGACAGGAATGTCAGACATGCAGCTGATTTTTCCTTGAGAATTGACCCGAGTGTCGACCCGGAGGAGGATGCGCAATGGAAAATCGTACCTGGTTTGGCGGGCGGCGAAGGCTATGTTTCTTTTGAATCCGCAAACATGCCCGGGTATTATATAACCGATAACAATTCTCTCGCCAAGCTGGAGCGAAATGATGGAACCGATCGCTTTAAAGCGGCTGCGACCTTCAAGAAGGTTCCCGGCTTGGCGGAAAGCACGGCGGTGTCTTACCAGTCCTATACGGTTCCTGACCGATACATCAGACATTCGGGTTTCGTTCTGCGTATAGACCCGATCACCACCCCGGTCGGCAAAACGGACGCCACCTTCCAGGAAAATCCCGTTTCCGCAGATGCGGCTAACCAAAGTGATGCAGGTTTCGTGCATCCCGGAGGGCTGTTTAAAAAATCCGATCTGGAGCGAATGAAGTACATGGTAAAAGCCGGAGTCGAGCCGTGGCTGACTTCGTTCAAAGACATGAAAGCCGATTACAAATCAAGTTATAACTATACGGTGCGTGGAAACCCGAGCATCACTTACGTTAAAAGGGGAGGGACCAACGGCGGAGCGTTTGAATTGGATGTAAACGCAGCCTACCTGAATGCATTGATGTGGGCCATTACAGGGGATAAGCGCCACGCCGACAAAGCGATTCAAATCTTTAATACGTGGAGCAATTTGACCAATGTTGACCCCGAAGGCACGGGCGCGTTAAACGCCGGGCTGTACGCCTGGAAACTGGCGGAAGCGGCCGAAATCATCAAGAGCACGTATGACGGCTGGGCTCCTGCCGATTTGCAAAAGTTTAAGGATATGCTCGTTTATCCCGGCTACTCCAGCACAGGCTTTCCCGAGTCCCTTAGTTGGAATAATGGGACATTCTACTGGCGACTTTGGAACGGCGATGCGGCACGTCACGGCAACCAGGATATGATCGCCTGGAGAGCGATGCTTACCATGGGCATCTTTCTGGATAATCGGACGATGTATGAAAGAGCGCTGCGATATTTCACTGGCCAGCCGCATAAACCCGGCGATATGCCGTATGCTTCGGGTCCGTCTCCGTCGGGAGCATGGATAGGCGACTCCGGATATTTCTATAACTACAAGCATCGGGGTTCGATAGGAACGATTCCGGATTACGGCTATAACGGCACATTGGCAAATTATATTTGGGAAAACGGACAAAATCAGGAAAGCTCGCGCGATCAGCAGCATGCTTTCTTCGGACTGGCGACAGCCGCAGGAATCGCCGAAGTAGCCTGGAATCAGGGCTACGACGTTTGGAATATGCTCGATAACCGGCTGCTCAAAGGGTATGAATTCATGTCAAAGTACAATACGTCCTACGTAGCTTCTTTCCCTGATCAGCCCACTCCGTGGGAGCCGGATAACTTCATCCAACGCCTGGATCGAACGGGAAGATGGTATTCCACAAAAATCAGCCCGTATTATGAATGGAGTGATACTTCGAAGGTGAGCCGGGGAGCTTTTGCAGGCGGCAGACCGGTTTACGAACAGGCGGTCGCTCATTTCAAAGTCAGGATGGGGATGGGGGACGAGGCGCTTTGGACGGAAAGAGGGAGAGACACCTCGATCGCTCTTGCAGGCTACGAGAAAGCCGGCTATAACACCCTTGATCAGCCGGGTTGGGGCACCCTGACCTTCCGCAGACCGGCATTCATGGCCGGCGATCCGATCAGCGGATT
The DNA here is from genome assembly GCF_014534655.1 of Paenibacillus sedimenti. Taxonomy (GTDB): domain Bacteria; phylum Bacillota; class Bacilli; order Paenibacillales; family NBRC-103111; genus Paenibacillus_E; species Paenibacillus_E sedimenti. The sequence goes on along the minus strand of NZ_JACVVD010000004.1, from coordinate 518,783 downwards.
TGAGAACGCTCTTCCCGTTTACAGCATGAATGTACTGCCTGCAAATATTGAAGCTGAAAATTATGACCACTTCCCGATCGACGGAGAAGGGCATACGTACCATGATGTGACATCCGGCAACTCCTTCGGAGAATACCGCAAGGATGGCGTAGACATTGGGGCCAACGGCGCCGGCGGATATGCGCTTACGGATTTGGAGAACGGCGAATGGTTCACGTATTCCGTTCATGTGCCGGAAACCGGAAGTTACAGGCTCCATGTTCGGTATGCTGCGGCAGCCGACGGCGGCGCGATCAGGTTTGCTTTTAACGGTACGGATGCGACAAACGACGTCGCATTGCCGGGCACCGGAGGAGCATCGGTTTGGAAAACCTATACCGTGGACGATACGGTCCAGTTAACTGCCGGCGTTCAGGCAATGCGAGTGTTTATCGGGGGCGCATCGAAGGCATTCCATCTGGATCGCATAACCATCACCCAGGTTCCGCCGTCCGCAGACTACACGCAGGGCAGCTATTACCTGTATGAGAAGGAAGTGGAGCGGATCGAAGCGGAGGCGGCCCAGGCGGGCACCGAAATAACGGATCTTGCAGCCGAGATTGCCAAGGCGGAGGCAGCGTTGGTACCGTTAGTTGACCTGAAAGTTCAGATCGCGCAATCGATGGTTGCCGCTTCATCCATTTCCTGGGACAACAAATTCAATGCCGCCCAGAACGGTTGGCGCGCTTTTGACGGCGATACGGCCACTTCTCCCGATACGAAGACCGGTGATGGTTGGGTTAGGGTCGATCTGGGCGCAGGGAACGCACAGGCCATCGCTAAAGTCAGGTTTTATCCGAGAACGGGAAATGTTGACCGGATGAACGGAGCGCTTATCCAAGGTTCCAATGACGGCACAAACTTCGTCACTCTGCATACCATCAACGGCGTCAACGAGCTCAAATGGTATACGGCATTGATCAATACCGACACGGCTTATCGTTATCTGCGCTATTATACGCCGAATAACGGATTCGCTAATGCGGGGGAGCTGGAATTCTATAAAAAGGTGAACGATAAGACGCTTCTTGAGGTGCTGCTTCAGGAAGCGGCCGCAGCCGACACCGATTTTTACTCGCAGGCGAGCGTAGCAGCGCTTCAGGCGGAAATGTCGAATGCGCGATCGGTGTACGACAATGCATATTCGACCCAGGAAGAGATTGATGCGGCAACAGCGAACTTGCTTGCGGCGCTCAAGTTAATTCCTCAGGAGAAAGTTCAGCTCACGCAACCAATGGTTATCGCCTCGTCCATTTCCTGGAATAACAAATTCAATGCCGCCCAGAACGGATGGCACGCTTTTGACGGTAATACGGCCACTTCTCCCGACTCGAAGACTGCTAATGGTTGGGTTAGGGTCGACCTGGGTGCGGGGAATGAAGAGGCAATCGGCAGCGTTAAGTTTTATCCGAGAACGGGGCATGCCGATCGGATGAACGGAGCGCTCATTCAAGGCTCTAATGACGGCACAAACTTTTTTACTTTGTATAGCATCAGCGGCGTCAATGACTACAAATGGTATAGAGTATCGATTAATACCGACATGGCTTATCGTTATCTGCGTTATAATACGCCGAACGGCGGTTACGCCAATGTGGCCGAATTGGAATTCTATAAGAGGTGAACGAAGGCCGGCTGGTTATCCAGGCCGGCCTTCCTCTTTGTGCGCCAAGTATGCATGAGTCTTCTGGTCTATTTTCTTTTCATGCGATATATCTTTTGCGGACGGCCAATATGTCCGTACGGGGTGGCTGAACGGTTTACTACTTCAACACTTAATTAATATAAAACAGCCGTCATTCCGCGAATGACGGCTGTTTTATTTATTGATTCTAAAATCAGAGGATGGATGTGACACTGCTTCTTTTTTTGGTTTCCTGTAAGACCAGGGTTTATGACCTACAGCTTTATGGACCGAAGAATGCCATAAATACCGTTCAAACCACCAATAGGTACAAACTTGACCACAACCGATTCTTGACCTGATGCAATCATATCCGCAGGGATTTCAAATGTTTTCTCATAAAATTCCCGATTTCCCTTATTCAGTGAGGTTTCGGTTTTCAACAGTTTCCCGTCAATCCAGATCTCCAAGCTTTGATCCCTGAGCCAATTGGTGAAGGTGACCGACAAACCGTTCCTTAGTTCAGGCGATACCTTCAATTCATAACTGAACCATCCGTCAGCTTCCGCTCTTCTGCCGTTCAAGCCCTCCCAAGTACCCGCATGGGTAAGCTCGCCCTTGACCTGATGCTCCAGCTCATATTGGTCATTGCCCACCTGTACACTATCGATGGTATTCTCTCTGAGGAGCTGCTCCTTACGGCTCTTCTCCAGATGCGCCTGTAAATCACCCGAACCGGCCTCAACAAATTTCCAATAGATCCCGTATCTTTCACTATGCTGCTTATAATGAGGCGTAAAGACCAGATGATCGTCCTCATCCGTATTTCGGAGCACAAAGGCTAATTCACCGCTCTTGCGAACGAAATGCTGACCGAATCCGTCTAACCACTCCTGGACACTCATACCTTGAGGGGTGATAAAGTCTTTCACGATCATTCGTTTGGTCGGAATACTCACTATAACGCCAGTCCTGGATTCGACCATATCGTCAGTGCCCAATGCGGCGCTTAATACCACTGGACCGTACTTAAATCCGACGACATGCGGCGCATCCGGCAAGGAGGAGTAAGTGGCTTTCATCGGGATTTGGACCTGAATGGTATCGCCGTTCTTCCAAACCCGTTCGATTAGCGCATAACCATTCGTAACCTGCGGTTGAACGGCTTTGCCATTCACAGCAACCGAAAGCTCACCTGCAGCCCAATAAGGCACACGCAGATAAATGGACAAACGCTGCTCCTGCTGATCGGTCGTTTCAACGGACAGATGAACCGTATCGGTGAACGGGAGATCCGTGGTTTGTATAATCTTCACCTTTTGTTCGGACCAATCCAGCTGGCTGCTGACATATTGATTCACATACAACCGCTGATCCAGTTGGAAATAGATGCTGTCGTTCAATTTCGTAAAGCTTTCCATGCCCGTGCCGGTACAGCACCAAAAATGCTCGAACGGCGAGCTGTAAATCTTGAAATAACCCGTTGCCATCGGCTGAAAATACATCGTCATCCCGGTGTCCGGATTCTGGGAGGACAGAATGGCGTTCACATAAGTAGTCTCGTAAAAATCAGCGTATTTGACATCTTGCGTTAGCTTGAACAGCTCCCTCGTCAGCTTCAGCATATTGTAGCTGTTGCAGGTTTCGCAAGTGATATCGCTGCGTTTGGCATCCAGAAGATCAGGCTCGCCAAAATGCTCGGATTCGCTGTTTCCGCCTGTGATATAGCTGTGGTGATAGACCACCATATCCCAAAATCTTGCGGCAGCCTCCCGATAAAACACTTCACTTTCTCCCAATGTCAAATAGCGATTCAAGGCTCCTATGAACTTGGGAATCATCGTGTTGGCATGCTTGCCTTTTAATATGTCCTTGCCTTCCCGGATTGCCTCAAACAAGCTAAGCTCGTCAAACTGATGGGCTGCTTCCAAGTGGCGGTTATTCCCCGTCAATTTGAACAGATTGTAGAGGCAATCGTTCATGCCGCCATATTCCACAGCCAGTACGGTAGCCTGCAAATCCTTGGACCATCCGGAGGTGCGGTCGGCTACCCAATCCCCCAGTTTATTCACAACGTCATAGGCTGTTTGGATTCGAGTCCCTTCATAGACGTCGATCAGACCGGCGATGATCTTGTGCATCGTATACCACGGAACCCAGGCAGGCTTCCTGTTCTCCACATTATCGAACAGCGTCTCCGGAAACGCAGACAAGTACCCGCTTTCCAGCTGACAGACGGACAATTCAGCCACGATATATTCCAGCTTTGCAAGCAGCTCCGCGCTCTGATTCTGCGAATAAGCCTGAGCACAGGCTGTAAGATAGTGGCCTAATGTATGGCCTCTGATCTCCGTATTTTCCCATCCGGGATAGATCTTGGCCTTGGCCGGCAATCCTGCCACTTCACGAAAACCGACCAGCAGACGATCCGAATCATAGCTCATCAAATAAGTCATTTCCTTCTCGAATGCATTCACATGATAGGCTCCGGTCAACCCCACTTGATGCATGCCAAGATCCTTCAGTACGACCGTACTAGGCGCAGCTTCCTTCATCATTCAATCCCTCCGTTAAATAGTAACGTTCTCCGATGGAGACTAAATCAAGCTTAGCCTCTTCTACCGCTAGGGTAAATGACAGAAGGTTGGATTATGTGTCAAAAAGGAAGGGATTCATCACGTCGGCTTTATTGTCATCAATTCCGATAACCTTATCATACATGGAAATAACCCGATATTTCTGCTACTCTATTCTTAAATCAAGTGTGAAAAAGTCTGAAGGGGCAGGGGTCGGCTATTATGGTATTCTATCAATTCAGTGTGGATGTACCGGTGGTCATGGATATGACAGGGAAATTTGTATCGCCGTCTCCCGAGTGGAAGCACATGAACCGGGTATTGATGGATTATGAGTTATTCATTCAAACCCGCGGAACGATGTACATCTCATGCGGCACAGAGAGCTTCGCCCTAAAGGAAGGGGAGTTCCTGATCATGCCTCCCCGCAGCCAACAATTTGGCTACCAAGAGTCTGATTGCAGCTTCTACTGGTTGCATTTTTCAACGCACGGGCATGAAACAATTCATGATGCGGCTCTCGAGCATGTCTACGAACCGGGAATTATCGTCCTTCCCCAAACAGGTAAGCTGCGCAGTCCCGAAAAGCTCATTGTGATGCTGAAGCAATTGCAGGATTCCATTCGCAGCTACAGGGAACAGACCTTAAACAATTATTTGACCACCAGCATTTTGTGTGAGATTTACAACCAGATGTTTTTTGCCCAAAACCAATCCAGGAAGTTGCTGAAGCAGCAGCTTTACAATGATATCGTGGACTACATCAAATGGAACCGGCAAGAGAATATAAGAGTTACACAACTTGCCAAACATTTTGGTTATAACGCCAAACATCTTTCCAGCTTATTTTCTTCTATGGCGGGTGTTTCCTTAAAGCAATTCATTGTGCAAGAAAAAATGGAGGCCGCCAAATTTCTGCTGACGGATACCAATCAAAAGATTAATGAGATTTCTATGCAGCTAGGTTTTCCGGATAGTCATTCATTTACCAAATCATTCAAGAAAATAACCAGCCTGACTCCGACGGATTACCGGAATGCTTACGCAAACCGATTGCTTTATTATAAATAATAAAAGAATCGCCGTTCCTTTAACCAGATTCGGCGGTTACTATAATGTTATAGCGGCGGCCTTCATAGGTTCCGGTCCGATCTATTGCGATGTTTCCATCGGGGGCTATGGAAACCTTAACCCAATTGAATTGTCCTTTTCGATACTCGAATGTCTGTCCATCATCCTCATAGAGCATACACGCTCGCGCCTCGTCTCCGTATTGGTGAAGAGTAAGGTCGAAAGCAGTATCATCAGCTACACACTGCTGAGGTTTGGCCAGGGGTAAAAGCGTGCCTTCCTTCACAAAAACAGGGATACGTTCTAACCCCGGTGAGAAGGTATATGCTTGCCCGCCTTCATAAGAAACGCCCGTCCAGAAGCACCGCCATGTTCCCTTCGGCAGGTAAACGCTTCGTTCTGTCATGCCGGATATGATCGGGGCGACGAGGATCGATTCCCCCATCATGTACGCATCGTCGATGGCGTAGGTGTTCGAATCGTCCGGATAATCCATCACAAGAGCTCGAAACGGCGGTCGGCCTTCCAAATAGTAACGGGCATAAGCCGTATACAGATAAGGAATTAGCGCCATGCGTATTTCAAACAGCGAACGGCAAATATCCCGGGTTTCTTTGTAGTTGTCCATAAACTCGCCGCGTACGTTTTTATCCCTGTCCACCTGCATCCAAGGAGGATTCGGGATTCTCCAACAGTTAAGCAGGGCCATCGGCGAGAAGACTGCAGTCTGGATTCGGCGGATCAAATCCTCGGGCGATTCCGCCTGGCGTACTTCCGGCGACCACAGCAGTCCCGAGAACCCGCAGTTGACGACTCCACGGATAAATACTTGATGGTTGTATAAGTCGCTGTACAGGACGAACGGATAGGGCGAAGCAAGAGCGCCTGAGGCGCGGACCTGAGATAGCGTTCTTTTGCCGGCATGCTCGAAGGGAGCCTGAATAGCAGCTTGGTAGAGCGTCCCCAGTTGGTTGTGCATCTGCTCTCCATCCATGCCCGAAGGGAATTCCGTCACATCCGGGAAGGACCAATTGGAATGCACAAAATCTGAGCTGTCGCACTCGTCCAACTTGAAGCCGGCGATTCCTTTGGTAACAAACTCCTTCGAGTGATGTTCCGCAAATATGCGTCTGGCTTCCGGGATCGACAGGTCCGGCACCAAACCTTCCCAGACCTCATAATTACCGGAATGGGGCTTCAAGTCTTGATACATAGGCGAAGTGGGGTGTACGAAGAGATGCTCCCACAGATTTACCCGGTAATTCATCCCATATAACTCCTCGAGCATAGCCTCATGCTCGGGAAAACGGCTCTCATCCCAGACGAAGGAGCAGGAGTAAGCCTTAGTCTGCCACCCGGGTTCGAAGCCGAACACGTCCACCGGCATATTGTCCTGACGAAACGTGTTAGCCAGCCTCATCACATCTTCCTTCTTGGCTGCGCTGTATGCGCGGTACCACATTCCGAGACCCCATGCCGGGGGAAGGCAGCCGCCTCCGGAGAACAGATTGTACCGCCCGACGGCTGTCGCCATATCCGGCCCTTCGAATAAGTAAACATCGATTCCTCTTGCTGATGGAACGTCTACCACAACTGTGCGATTACCTTCAGAGGTTTGGTAGCCGTATAACTCAATTTCGGAGGTGCCAACTGCTTTTTGCTCCTGTTTCTTATGCTCGGAGTCGCCTTTGCGCAAGTTCGTTCCGCAATAAAAGGTCGCATAGCGCGAAGTGTCCACGTAGACGCCATAGCCGGCGGTCGACACATAGAATGGAACCGGCGCATGGCTGTCTCCGGTATCTGCAACGGGGTCACTGTTGACGCGAATTATTTTTTTACGGCCTGTATGATCGACACGGTGCAGCTGCAGTCCGAAGCCGTAGATGTGCTCTTCCGCCGTAAGCGGCAGCTCGATGTGAATTCCTCTTGCAGCCTCTTTGATTTCGATTTCATGGCTGGCAAAGGGCGGTGTACCTGTGCATTCCAGCTTATTTAGCTGTTCCATCTTGATTTCCGTTTCACGGAGCTGAACCGGCGTATGAGTTTCAGGCTGGCCGAATCGAAGCCTCCAAATGCCATTTGCAATTCTTTCCATAGATATCCTCTTTTCTGTTAAGAATAACGATATTTATCATCATTATAAGTCTTCAATACCTTAAAAAGTTTTGATAAACTATGAGAAAATGTTTGAATTTTATCTTTTTTGGAGGAAATATGAACAGGCTATTCGAACCCGTTTATTTTGACCAAAATTTCTTGTTTTGGGATTACGGAATCCGAATTGAAAATAATTTCAAAGGATACTACCATTGGCACCAATGTTGCGAGTTTTTACTGGTTCACCAGGGGCAGGGAACCGTCGTGGTGAATCAGCACACTTTTGAAATAAAACGAGGGATGTTCTTCTTCTTCCAGCCCTACCAACTCCATCAAGTCTATGCGGATGTTTCTCCTGAACATCCTTATGTTCGCTCAATTTTTTACGCGGACCCGTTACTTATTGAGAACCAACTTCGTTCCTTCCCAAGCCGGCATTCGCGGTTTGAAGCCTTGTGGCGAAGCCCAAATAGGGCAAATGCTTATGATTTGGGTCATGATGTTGAGCGTATGGAATGGATATTCGAACAGTACGAGCATGCAAAAAGAAGAGGCATGAGGGAGGATATTGAAGAACTCACGCTATTGTTTCTTCAAATGATCAATATTTTACCGGAGTCTGATTCTAATGGAAGTCGGAAGGAAATAGAGTTAAAGGCTAAAAGAGCGCTACGGTATTCGGAGACTGTGATGCGATGGATCGAGGAGCATTACCATGAGGAGGTCAGTTTGGAACAATTGGCGGAAGAGATTCACTTGTCCCCCAATTATATATCCAGGCTTTTTCGCCAGGAGACGGGGAGCAATATTACAGATTATTTGACAGCCAGACGCATCAAGCAGGCTTGCCGTTTGTTGGAAACGACGCATTTACCGGTCGAACAGGTCGGAAATGAAGCCGGATTCGGGAACGTCTCGTACTTTATCCAGCTGTTTAAGAAAGTTGTAGGCACAACTCCGCTTAAATACCGGCACTCTAAAATACAAATGCATCAAGATAAATGATGTTTAAGTCTTCATAAAGGCATAATTGTTGTAACGGTGGTGGAAGGTCAAGATCGTGTGTGCACGAATGGACATGATATCGTGTATGCACGAATGGACATGATATCGGATTGTCGTTTTATCATGAAACGAGGAAGAAATTTGTAGATGGATTACATGTGTCGACAGCAGCGGAACATGAAGCTAGCCAAGGTTTGCGCGTAAAAGAAGGTGACTAGGACCACTGTTCGTTAATACCGACACCTCCGACGCTAAATCGAGCCAGTAACGCGAAAATGAGGGCATAGCGACTTAATGACGCAAATTTACGAACACTGTTCGTAAAATACAGAATTTCGTTCTTTGGAGCCCTGGTTGGGCTCCTTTCACCATCGATTAGCGTCCAATTGTACGCTAGATAACGATTCTCGTCGGTATTCAGACCGTGTACGCGGGTTTCGAGCTGCGCTATGGGCAGGACCCCGACATTCGTCATGGGAAGCAAACCGCCGTGGGTCGGCAGATGACACGCGGCAGTCCCAAAAGTCATTTTGCGGCTTATGGACCCCGCTACGGTCAAGATACCATATATAGAAGCCTCCAACCTCACTTCATCCAGTGTGGTTCGGAGGCTTTTTCTTCAGATTTTGGGACACGTTCAGTTCGGCTTACCTTTATGGAACAGCCTCTTCAGTGTTCCGGTTTACCTTCAGCTATCCGGTCGAATCGTTACAATTCAACCGAATCGTTAAATTTCTGGTCTTACCAACTGTAGTAGGTTGTAGGAAAATGGATCAAGCCAAAGGAAGGATGTGTGATAGATAGAAAACGGGGTTCCTAACTGTGCTGTATCCGAAGTAAAGCGGGAAGCTGGAGCTGCAATAGAATTTGAAAAGGACGGCAAGGTAACTCTGCATGTGGAGGGAGCTACCCTGCGGTTACAAGGAGCGAGTAGACAATGATCACAACTATTGATCTGATTAAGGAATGGAAGGTGGAAGGAAACCCGGGCGAACGGGGTTATTCCTTGCGCAATAAGTTGACTCTGACATATCCGGCTCCCGCTGATGCGAGGGGCTGGTATCCGGTCGGCTTCGAACGGGGGAATGATTCCGCCTTGGACGCCATGGGCTGGTACGGGCTGGTGCTGTCCCTGCATACCATGGACGAAACAGCAGAAATCACAATTCAGGCGAATTTCGCAGATAACCGAAGCGTTCTGGCCCGGGTAAATGTGGCCGGAGCCGGCTCCCATGAAATCCGGGTAAGGCCGGACGATTTCGAGATCGAATCCGCCAAAGCCAATATTTGGCGGTTTCTACAAAGCTTTGAGCTTCAAGGCCATGCGGAGCTCGAGGCTGCCCGACTGATCCGCGGGGAGAAGCTCTTCGTCCAAGCGGACGTGAGAGGCAAATCAGGCGAAGCGGGCGAAACCGTCGAATATATCATGACAGTCTATAACTGTACCGGAAGACGTCAACATGTGGCGGTCAAGCAGCGCTTCAAGGGCTGGGAGTCCCTGCTGGCGGACGTTACGCCGCAGCAGTTTGTGCTTGAGCCTTATGGAAGCCAAGCGGTTACGGCTGCCGTCCGGGTGCACGGATCTATGGTGCCCGGCGGTCATGAGGACACCGTGCTGGGCTTTACGGCAAATGGAGACGGAGGCAGCGCCGTCCCGGTGGAGCTGAAGACGCTCCGCCGGCTGCCTCATCCCTACATCTACATGAGCAAAGAGCGATGGTCGGATCGGAAGAAGCTTATCGACAGGCATGAAGTCTTCCGGCCGGGATATGAGCGCATCCTAGCGGACGCCGACTCCTGGACCGTCAAGCCGCCGGTGTCGGTAGAGGAGAGGGATTACTGCTACGATACCAGCGAGGAGCATTACATCATGTCCGCAGCATACGCCTATGCGCTGAGCGGGGAGCTGAAGTATGCGGAGAAGGTGGCGCAGTTCCTCCGGTATTTCATCGATGAGGAGACCGGTTATCCGAGGAAAAAGAAGGGCTGCAGCCAAAGCTATGTGCAGGAAGGGCATTTTTTCCAGCATCTTGCCATTCCTTATGACATCATCCACGACGCCGGGGTGCTGACCCCGGAGGAACACAAAGGCGTAGAGAAAACGTTCCGCATTTACATGGACATCTTGGACCGCCACATCATAAGCGGCCATATCTCGAACTGGTTATTATCCGAGATAACGGGTGCTTTCTACTGCGCCTTGGCTATTCAGGATATGGAAAGAGCCCTGCGGTTTGTATACGGTCCAGGGGGCTCCATCGAACATTTGCAGTACGGGCTGTTCAACGACGGTTGGTGGCATGAATGCTCCGTAGGCTACAACACCTGGGTATCTTCGATGTACATCCATACGGCCCATGCGCTCCTGCCCTTCGGCATCAACATCTTGCACACGCACTTCCCCATTCCGTTCAACGAGGAAGTGAACAGCACCTATGGAGGCAAGGAAGCCGAAGTCCGTTTCGGTATGTACAATAAGAAGTGGGGCGGCAACCGGAAAAGCTACGTCTGCATCAAGGATATGTTCGATGCGACAATTCCCTTCCTGGATTATAGAGGAGTGCTCTTCGGCATCAGCGATTCCGACGAGAAGAAGCTGGAGGGCGTCCACTTCGGCTCCACATTCGATCTAGCCTACACCTACTACAAGGATCCTGAGTATATTCCGGTCATCCGGATGAACAACTGTACGGACCCGATCTTCGGTCATGCGGAGCTGCCGGAATACGAGTCCTCCTACAACAGAAGCAACGCTTTTGCCGATAACGTGGGGGTAGCTATGCTGCGGAGCCAAACGCAGGAACGAGAGCAAAAGGACCAGATTCAAGCCGTTATCCGGTACGGCTCCCACGGGTATGCGCACGGCCATTTCGACCGTACGGGGTTGTTGTCCGTCATGCGTTACGGCCGGAGCTTCTTCAATCCGGAGCATGTGTGGTGGGGATACGCGCACTTTATGTACAAATTTTATGTCCAGAATTCCATGACGAAGAACATGGTGGTGGTTGACGGCAAAATGCAGGTGCCGGCCGATTCCAAGCGGACTTTGTTTTACAGCGGCGAAGCCATTCAGGCGGTGGCGGTGGAAACGGTTAGTGAGTGGGCGTATCCTCCTTACGGCGGCATGGTATACAGGGAGGACGAGTCGCTGGAGGAACGGTGCGCGATGAATGCCAGCTCCCTGCCTCCGGCTCCGGAAGGGGCGCGGTACGGCCAATTGTCAGAGTTCACAGAGCCGGTCCGACAGAAACGGGTCATGGGCGTAACGGATGATTATATCATACTGTTCGATTATGTACAGGGGGAGCAGGAGCACCAATTTGACAGCTTGTTCCAGATCAAAGGGTTTAAGGAACTCAAGGGAGAGCACCTTAGATATGTGAAGCACACCTCCCAATGGACGGAGAATCCGCTGTCGGATGCCCAGTTCATCACGGACTGCCATTGGTATGAAGCTGAAGGAAGCAGCGTGGCCCATTTCGAAACGGTGCTCGGCGATGGGGAGGATCTGCGGGGGACCCGGACTTTCTATAATACACCGGGTCTACTCAAGATGGATGTGCACACGGCATGGCCGCTCAAGACGGAGCATATTGTGGGACGCTCAGCCGAAAGCCACGGCATAACCATCCCAATGGAATATGCGGTGGAAGCCGATGGGGTGAAGAAGGCGGAAGGCGCTTTCGGAGCATGGATTTTGGGTGAGGGAAAATGCGATATCGGGCTCCGAAACGTCCGGATTTTGACCTTGCGGGTGAAGAACCACCCCACGTACAGCGAACAGAAGTATTCGCAGCAGACGAAACAAGGCTTGTTCTGGGGAGAGGCATATGTGGTGACGTCGAACGGCGCCAAGCTGAACTTAAGCAGCCTGAACATGGAATATGTGAACGTGGATACCGGCTTCGGCATCGGGAAGGACTACGAAGGCGGAAGGGTTACCATCGTGGGCAATGAATATCCGGATGCGATTCCGACCAGCCCCTTGGTCCATGAGCGCGAAGCCGTCATCCGTGTAGATCTCTTCGGCCTTGACGCCGTCCGTTTCGTCGGTTTGATCGGGGCGGATGCATTCCCGGGGGACGAGACCCAAAGGCGCAGAACTTACGGGGTCCGGACCCAAGGCTCAACCTGCCGTTTCATCACGGTAGTGGAACCATATGAAAGCGAAAGCTTAGTCCGGTCCGTCTGTGCCTATGATCCGAATACGGTTCTGATGGAGCTCCGGGATGGTCGGATTCAGCTCATCACCGTTAAGGATATCGAATCGGATCATTGCTCGCTTCTGCTTCAAGAATACAGGAACGGCGTTCTTTTGCGGGAAGAGCTAGCCCGGTGAATCAATAGAACTGATTCCGGTAAGCGGACGGCGACTCACCCGTCGTTTTCTTGAACACCCTGCTGAAGTAGAAGGGATTCTTGTACCCGAGCCTTTCGCTTAATTCCGATACGGGCATGGACGAGGTCCGCATCAGCTCGATGGCCCGGTTCATCCGGAGTCTGGTGTGGACCTCCAAGATGCTCCGTCCCGTCAACTTCTTGAAGGCGGCGGACAAATAGCTGTAGTTCAGATTCATATGGGCAGCCAGCTTCCCGGAATCATAATCCTCTTCCATATGCTGCATCAGATAAGCGATGACCCTGCCATCCAGCGTATCTGTACTCCTGCCGGTGTCCGGCGAAGCGGATGGCGGGAGAGAGGCTTGCTTAAGCTCCATAAACAGCAGATAGGCTTGCAGGCTGACCCTTGTCATGCGATGCGGCTTTTTATTCATGTAGTCGGCCAGCAGCAAGTCCAGCCGTTCTTTCAGCGTTCGGTGAAACAGAGAAGTGCCGTGTTTGGGCATAGGAAATCGGTATTCATAGTGGTCCGGAAAGAAGTAGTCCAAAACGGGCAGCGGGGGATGATCGGCATAATTCATCCGCTTGTCATCCGCCGCCGAATTAAAGTGGATCCAGTACCAGGACGTACCCGGCGCGGTCTGGGGCAATCCCCAGTGGCGCAAGCCTTTCTTCAGAAATAAATGTTCGCCTGCGCCGATGACATACTCCCGTCCTTCTTCCACCACCTGCATGCTGCCCTCTGCGACAAATACGAATACATCGTAATCCAGCAGCCGGTCCGGATGGGTGTATACTTGCTCCACCCGGTTGGTGCCAATATCCCGGACGAGCGGGAAGCGGTCTGCCGTAAGATAGACGTCCGTCTCCATGCCGATACCCCCCATTCATATTTTACCCCCATTATACCACCCAAAAATAATATAGGTATTCCCAAACGCCGTGTATGTTTCCTTCTTATTATTGGAGTTACAATTTCTTTGTGAACACACAAAAAAGGAGGAACCCTAACCATGAATCCGGTTATGAAAGAATATCCTTCCGGAGCTGTAAAGCTGTCATCCGGCCCGCTTAGGAACCGATACGAATTGAACAAACAATACGTCATGAGCTTATCCAGCCAGAATCTTTTACGCAGCTTTTACATGGAGGCAGGTCTATGGAGCTACAGCGGCAACGGCGGAACCACAAGCGCCACAACAACGAATTTAGACGGTCCGGAGACTTGGCATTGGGGCTGGGAATCCGTCACCTGCGAGTTGCGAGGCCATATGATGGGGCATTGGCTGTCGGCGGCGGCACGGATTTATGCGCAGAAGGACGATAAGATAGTCAAGTCCAAAGCCGATCACATTGTAGGCGAATTGGCCAAGTGCCAGCGGGAAAACGGAGGAGAATGGCTGGCAGCATTCCCCGAATCGTTCATGCACCGGGTGGCCGGCGGCAAATGGGTATGGGCTCCTCACTATACGGTCCATAAACTGTTCATGGGTCTTCTCGACATGTACACCGTTGCAGGAAATACCCAAGCTCTGGACATTGCTATAGGCATGGCGTCCTGGTTCCACCGCTGGACAGGCCGCTTCAGCCGGGAAAAGATGGATGAACTGCTGGATATGGAGACGGGGGGAATGCTTGAAATCTGGGCGGACCTCTATGGGATCACTGGCCGACCGGAGCACAAAGAGTTAATCTACCGCTACGACCGCCGGCGTTTCTTTGACGCTCTGCTGGAAGGGACGGATGTACTGACAAACAAACATGCCAATACCCAAATTCCGGAGATATTGGGCGCCGCCCGGGCGTGGGAAGTGACAGACGACGACCGTTTCCGCAGAATCGTGGAAGCTTTCTGGAGCTGTGCGGTAAGCAAACGGGGATATGTCTGCACCGGCGCCGGGGATGACGGGGAGCTCTGGATGCCTTCAGGAGGCTTCGCAGCCCGGATGGGCGTAGGGCAGGAGCATTGCTGCAACTACAACATGATGAGACTGGCCCAAGTGCTGCTCCGCTGGACGGGAGACCCGGCGTACGGGGATTATTGGGAACGGAGATTTATTAACGGGGTATTGGCCCACCAGCATGGGGAGACGGGAATGATTTCCTATTTCTTGGGGATTGGCGCAGGCAGCCGCAAGAAGTGGGGTTCGCCCACCCGGCATTTTTGGTGCTGCCACGGCACGCTCATCCAGGCGAACGCCTCCTATGAGCATCCGGTATACATGGAGCATGATGATGGGATAGCTGTAAATCAATGGATTCCTTCCGAGATCAATGTACAAGCACGAGGAACGGATATATGCATCTGCTTGAAACAAGACGGACAACATGCAGTTTATCCGCTAAGCAATTGGAACGTGGAAGGGATGGAGGTCATCACGAAGGTACATGTTCCCGCCATTCCGGCACAGCGTCCCGACCGTTTCAGCTATACCCTTACCCTTGGGTGCAGCCGAGGAGTGGAGTTCACCTTGAAGCTTCGAATGCCGTGGTGGATGAAAGGCTCCCCAGTCATAGCCGTAAACGGGGAACGGGTCGAAGGCTCCTTCCCGCCAACCTCTTACTGTTCGATCCGGCGCCAGTGGCAATCCGGCGACACGGTCCGGGTGGAGCTGCCCAAATCCCTAATGGCTGAGACGTTGCCCGGATGGCCGGATACGGTGGCCTTCATGGACGGCCCCATTGTTTTGGCGGGTCTTGTGGATGACGAACGCCAGCTCGTCGGCAATCCGGAAGAACCGGCAACCATCCTGGTGCCGGACCGCGAACGGAATCACAGCTGGTGGAACGCCGGCTATTACCGCACTCGGGGGCAAGAAGCCGGGTTCCGGTTCATCCCGCTATATGAAGTGAAGGATGAAGCTTATACCGTTTATTTCCCGGTTGTCCCAAAATCTTAAAAAACCGCACTTCGAACATAAAAAAGCGCATACCCAAGCATGATATCCTTTTCATAATAATAGGCACCACATTTTACGAAGCGAGGGATCCGATGCATACCGTCAAAATGTTTTTGCTCAAGAAGAATCTGCTGATCCGGATCATCTTATCTTATCTCTTCGTCGGTTTGCTGGTCATCGGTGTTCTGACGATTGTTATCACGTCCAAGGTTTCCGAGAATTTGAAGGAGGAACTGACCATATCGACGGATCGGGCCATTGAACAGTCCTACAATACGGCCAATATCCTGATCAATTCTACTTACCAGCATTTTGCAAACGCATACGCATCGCCAGACATTCAGGCGGGCTTCTATGGCAACGAATTTGATACGGCGATGATGGGACGAATCGGCGCGAAGCTGACTGACTTAACGGTGACCAATCCGATGGTTCACTCCGTTTATTTGGTGAATACCCGGCATAAGCTGGTCTTTTCTTCGCTGACAACCGTCAGACCGTTTAGTGAATTTTACGACCAACAGATTCTTCAGCTTCTGGAGAATACCCAGACCTTGCGGGACAGCATCTTCATCCCCAGACATACGTCTTTTGTACACGATACGAAGCCCTTTGACGGCAATCTGATCTCTGTGGCTTACCTGAGCACCCGGGAGGACAAAGCAACGAACGGCGCCATGATCCTGAACCTGGATCAGCAAGTGCTTCAGAATATGATGATGAACGGAGCGGGCAGCAAGTCCTTCCAATCGATGATACTGAACCGTCAAGGCGTGGTCATCTCCCATACGGATAATAAGAAAATGGATGCGGATCTATCCAACGTCGAGGTGATCAAGACCATTCTTCGTTCCGATTCGCCCAGAGGGACGATTGAAGCCGAGCAGGACGGCAAGAGCCACCGTTTCTTCTATATCAAGTCCGACAGTCTGGGCTGGATATTCGTGGGCGACGTTAATTACGAAACTTTGCTAAGCAAGGTAAACGTGATCAAACGGTATATTCTTACCGTAACGGCCGTGATGCTGGCCATCGTTTCGATGAGCGGCTTCTTCTTTACCCGCATGATTTACGGTCCGATCCAACGGTTGATCAAAAATATTAGCAAAACTCCGGACCAGGAAGAGGTAGGCCGGGCGGTCAGCGAGTATGACTTGTTGTCCGGGGCGTTCCGTTATTTGGAGAGAAAAGTGCAAGATTTGCAGATCAGTGTGGCCGGATATCAATATACCGAAAAGCGGGAGGCGCTCCGGCAGCTGACAACGGGGGGATGGAGCAGCGAGTCCGAAATGGCCGGGAGGCTGTCCCAGGCGGGCATCGAATTCCAGACCTCCGGCTTTCAGGTATGCATGCTCAGGCTGGACTCGTACGAGGAACTGGCCGGTGAGTACAGTCCGAACGACCTGGCATTGCTGAAATACGCTGTGACCAATATTGCCGAGGAGCTTGGGGCACCTGGTTTTCGAACTTTCAGCTACGATGGGGGAGAGGGCCGGGTTGTGATCCTGTTCTTAAAGCCGGAGGGAATGGAGCCGGAGCTTCATCACCTTTTAAGGGAAATCCAGGCGAATACGGAACGTTATTTGAAGCTTAGCGTCTCCGCCGCCGTCGGCCAATATGCTTCCGGGCTGCAGCAGGTCCCGTTGTCCTGGCAATCCGCATATAATGCCTCCCGATACCGGTTGGCATTCGGACGGCGGTGCCTTATCCCCGATGATATCGAAGAAAGCCGCGAACCCGTTCAGGACCAGCTGTCGTCCACCATGGAGAAACAAGTGGCGGACAGCATGAAGCTTGGGGATCCGGTGAAAACGAATCTCGCGTTGAAGGACTATTTCCATACCATCCGCAGGGCTTCCTTCGATGAGATGATGCTGCTCTTGAATCAATTGCTGTTTACCGTCAACCGGACCGCCAAATCCATGGCTTCCGGGGATTTAAGCGGACTCAGCACGGATATCGGTTCCTTAGGGCAACAGCTGTATAAGTGGGAAACGATGGACCAGATGGAGGAATGGTTCGCGGGGCTCTGCGAGACGGCAATCAGCATGCGTGACAAACAATCGTCCCAGAAAAATGTGATGATCGTGGACAAGCTGAAGAATTACATTCATGACCACTATGCGGACCCGAATTTGACAGTCGAAGCTTTGGTGGAGGTGGCCGGGCTATCGGTGAATTATATGAGAAAGGTCTTTAAAGATATCACCGGAATCTCCTTAAACCAATATATAAGCGATAACCGGTTTGAAAAAGCGAAGGAGCTGCTGCTGACCACGGACCTGCCGGCCAATAAAATCGGGGAGTTAGTCGGATTTGATAACACGAAGTATTTTTATATTTCCTTTAAAAAATATAACGGCAAGACGCCGGACCATTTCCGGAAAACCCCCTAATTCCAAGGAAAAAGGGGGTTTCCTCGTTTTATTTTCGCAAGTTTTGATCCGATGATTGATTTTTATACCCTTCTGTTTCGCGAAAATCGGGCTTTTTATCCGGATTTTGAGCTTTTCTATATAGGTAGTCCGAAGGTATTGTGGACTCACACCATAAACAAGCCACGAACTTGAAGGAGGATCAGGATGAATGAAACCGCTATTAGCCGTCCCGAGCAGCTGTACCAGCCTTACAGAAAAAAACGAAGCTTGATCGGGGTATTTTTTTATGAACTGTACAGAAACAAATTTTTGTATTTCCTGGCGCTGCCGGGCATGATATGGTTCTTTATCTTCGCCTATTTGCCGATGGGCGGGATCGTCATCGCCTTTCAGGATTTTAAAGTCATGAAGGGAATTACCGGAAGTGAGTTTGTCGGCTTAAAAAACTTCAAGTTTTTCTTCCAATCGGATGATTGGATCCGGATCGTGACCAATACCGTATTTTTGAACGTACTCTTTATCGCTTTCAATACGCTTGCCGCTGTGGCCATCGCGATTATGGTAACGGAGATGGGCGGGAAGTGGTATAAGAAAATCACCCAATCGGTCATGATATTGCCGCATTTCTTATCTTGGACCGTGGTTGCTATGTTCGTCATGGCATTTGTGGCGACAGACGGCGGCTTCATCAATCAGATTCTCTCCATGTTCGGGGTAGAACCGATCAAATTTCTTTCGTCGCCTAAGTATTGGCCTTTCATTCTGGTATTGTTGAAAATTTGGCATGGTGCAGGCTTTGGCTCCATCGTGTATATGGCGACCATTTCCGGAATTAATCCGGAGATCTACGAATCAGCCTCCATAGACGGAGCCAGCCGGTTCCAGAAAATCCGCTACATTACGCTGCCTTTGCTCAGGCCTACCGTCATTCTGCTCTTGATTTTGGCTGTAGGCGGTATCTTCAATGGCGACTTCGGCATGATCTATGCCATTATCGGGAGCAATCCGCCTTTGTACCCGACCACGGATGTCATTGACACGTATGTGTTCCGCGGCATGATGGAGCTCGGGGATATGAGCATGTCCGCCGCCATCGGATTCCTGCAATCCGTTGTAGGCTTCATTCTTGTCGTCAGCGTCAATGCCATCGCGAAGAAGGTTGCTCCGGACTCCGCTATTTTCTAAAAGGGAAGGGATTTGTTGCCATGATCAAGGAAAGCTTTTCGGACCGGCTGCTGATAGCCGCATTTTATATCGCGATTGGCCTGTTCTCCGTTTATTGTCTGATGCCCTTCTGGTCCGTTGTGGCCAGCTCTTTCGCCAGCGAGGCGTCCATCGTCCGGAGCGGATATACGTTCTGGCCAACGGATTTCAGCCTCGAAGCTTATAAGCTAATTTTCGCCGATAATACTATTTACCGGGCTTATGGGGTTACGACATTCATCACACTGGCCGGAACGGCCATGTCTATGATCTTAACCAGCGCACTCGCTTACGCCTTATCGGTCAAGTCCATGAAATACCGCAATCATATTGCATTCTATGTCTACTTCACCGTGCTGTTCCATGGGGGCTTGGTAGCCTCTTACCTTTTGATCTCCAAGTATTTGGACATGAAAGATACGATTTGGGTACTTATCATCCCCAGCATGCTCAGCGCATGGAATATGTTCTTGCTGCGAAATTTTTTCGCCTCCATCGACGATTCCATCGCGGAGTCCGCGAAAATGGATGGAGCCAACGACGCATATATCCTGTTCCGAATCATTCTGCCAATCTCGCTACCGGCCATTGCCACCATCGGTTTGTTCTATGCCTTGGGCTATTGGAACAAGTGGTTCGACGCCGTCCTGTATATCAACGACAAGGATCTGTATCCGCTTCAATATTTGATTCAGCGCATCATGACCAACATGGATTTCATCATTCAGATCTCGTCTGATGTGAACATTCCCAACTTTATTCGGCCGACCATGACGGTTCGGTTGGCTACCACTGTCGTTACGATCGGTCCGATCGTTTTCTTATACCCGTTCCTGCAGAAGTATTTCATGAAAGGTCTCATGGTCGGTGCGATCAAAGGCTAATCCCGCCGGCAGGCGGTTTAGTATAGAAGCTAGTGATCACAAAAAGGGAGGAACAACATGAAAGTGAAACGTTTGGCAACCGCATTATTGTCCATTGCACTGGTAGGATCGACCGTCGCTTGCGGAAAAAGTGACCAAGAAGCGGCGAATTCCCCCGCCGCATCCGCAGGCGCAGCTTCGGCAAAGCCCCTTGAGCCGGTAACCCTGAAAGGTATGCTGTGGGGTGACGTACCGGCGGACATGCAAGCCATACTGGCGGAATTCGAGAAACGCACTAAGGATACGTTGAATACCAAGCTTGATATTAAATGGAATCCGGTGACCGACCACAAACAGAAGGTTAAACTGATGATGGCGGCGGGGGAAGAGGCGGATTTCGTATTCGATGCGGAATTCATGAACCTGAAGGAGCTTGTCCCGCAGGGCGCGTATGTGCAGCTCGACAAATACTTCAACAACGATGCGTATCCAGGCTTGAAAAAGGCGTTCCCACCGGAGTTTATCGAGGCCAACAAGCGTTATGACGGGCATTTGTATACGATTCCTTTGACCCAATACTTCAAGGATCTCGATGTTATCTACATTCGTAAGGATCTCCGTGAGAAATACGGGCTTGCGCCTATTAAAAGCTATGCGGATCTGGAAAAGTTCTATGATATTATCCTGGAGAAGGAGAAAGGGTTGACCCCGCTTGCTCTGGGAGGCGTCCGTGGATTCTACATGATTCATGGTGGAATGATTCCTCCGAAGGACACCATCCAATCGGTCGGGGTTTCCGGGGTAGACTTCAAAGTTCAATTGTCGGATGACCTGAAGAAAGTGCTGAATATAGTCGCGATCGGCGACCCTGCATCGGAATATGCCAAACTGCCTGCGCCGTTCAACACACTTAAAACATCCTATCCGGAGTATGACAAGTATGTGGAATGGACCAAGTATCTGGAGAAAGACGTGCTCAGTCAAAAAGACGGCAAGTCCTACTTCATGTCCGGTAAAGCGGCTTCCTATGAGGGCACCATCTCTTCCTTCGCTGCGGACCGCAAGAAACTGAAGGATGCGAACTCTTCGGCGGATCTGGAATATTTCGTGTATACCCCAGGCATTACTGAAATGAAGCCGAAGTCCATCGACACCAACTATAAAGCAAACAACAATATTGCGATTCCAGCTACCTCCAAAAACGTGGAGAGAACCATGAAATTCTTTGATTGGTTGTTCTCAAGCCGGGAGAATCATGACCTCTTCGAACACGGTATCAAAGGGAAACATTGGGAGCCCGTCGGCGATAACCAGATTAAGCTGTTGGATGATTCCAAGAGCTACGTCTTCCCTGGTTACGAATTGTCCTGGAACCCGAATATGATCCGAATCCCTGATACATTGGACGATATGAGCAAAAAGTATTTGGAATATTCTGCGAAAGCTGATACCTATTACGCATCGCCGCTCAAGAAATTCATCTTCGACAATACCAACGTAAAAGCTGAAACGGCCAATATCAGCTCCAAATACACGCCTTTCCTGCAAATGATCAAAAACGGCCAGTATAAGGATTGGCCTACTGATTTGGAGAAAATGAATAAAGAATTGAAAGCGTTGGGTCTTGACAAGGTTCGTGAAGAAATTCGGAAGCAAGTTCAGGACTATCTGGATAAGGGCATCAAATAAACCTTACGTGATGGAAAAAACCGGTCGGCGGGGGGATCCCGTCGGCCGGTTTTCATTGCGATTGAACGAAAAGAGGGGGAATGAATCCGATGCAAACCATTTGCCGGCAAGCAGTTCTTGTATCCGGTCAGGAATCGGTATTCGAACATGAACAAGCGGAGGATTGGAGAAGCTGGGACGCATTGGCCTTTGAAATTTGTATGCCGGAAGGGCAGAAGGCGGAGATCGGGGCCCGGGTGTACCCGCTGCAATTTGGCAGGCCGGAATATATCGAGTGCGCTGCCGCGAAGGTGTTGGTGTCAGGCCGTGGCTGGACGACTGTTGAGATTGGTTTTAGCCATTTCGATTGCATGGCCTTCACCTCCGCTTTCTGGCGGATGATATCCCGGGTCGGGCTGAGCGTCAAACTGCTGAACGGAAGCGGCGGAGAAGAGCTTCCCATCCGGAACCTCCGTCTGAAGAAATTGGGCCGCATCGCGCTGGAAGCAGACCGCTTATCCAGGGCAGGTGAGCCTGGCGAAACGGTTGACTACGTAATTACCGTATCCAATCTGACTGCGGAAGTTCAAGCAGTGATTTGCCGTCCGTCCATCTATGGCTTTGAATCCATGGAAACCCGGTTGGAGCCGGATTGCCTTCTGCTTCAGCCTGGGGAATCGGGTAGGGTCGCCATGTCGGTACGCATTCATGACGGAGTTGCCCCCGGCGGGTATGAAGAACAGGTCTTCACGGCGGTTCCTAACGGCGATGCGAACTATGCCGAACAACTGACCTTTTACACGGTCCGGAGGCTCCCGCATCCCTACATTTTACATATGGAAGAGGGATGGGACGGGGTAAGAAGGAATGCAGCAGTCTATGATTGGGCCCGCAAGGAGTTGGAGCAGCTGGTCCTGCTAGCGGAAGCTTGGAAGGTGCCGGTAGCTCAAGGGGCCGGGAAGCCTTACGCTTTTGAGCTGCCCCAACGCTTCAACCTTCATGCGGCTTCAGTGGCGTGGAAGCTGACCGGCAGGCAGGATCTTCTGGAGAAGGCGGTACTATTTCTGCGCCGTCTAGCTGACCCGGTGGACGGGTATCCGGCTACGGATGCGCCGTTTCTCCATATTTACGCCACGGAAGATGAAATGGCGCTGCGGACGCCACGGGGAGTAAAGGTATGTACCGGCGGCTTGATTCACGAGGGCGAGTTTATGCTGGATGTGGCCTCCTGTTACGATCTGCTGTATGATGCCGGCGTGTGGACGGAGGAAGACCGCACACGGATGGAGATGGCGTTCCGGCTCTTCATCGACAAGGTCGACTGGATGATCACGGACGGGGATACGAACAATATCCCCTCCGGCGGAATGGTCGGGGCTCTCTTGTGCAGTCTGGTGCTGCAGGATATGCACTGGATCAAGCGGTTTATCGAAGGGCCGGGAGGCTTCGTTGATATGGTCCGTACCGGTATTATGGACGACGGCTGGTACTTCGAGGGGGCAAGTAACTATGTGGTTCTGTTCGCCGACATGTTCACCCGGCTGGCACAGGCGGCGGAGCCCTGGGGGTTGAACCTGAAGCATATGCAGGTACCGGCCTCGTACCGCAAGGATGCCATGTTGTCTCCTTGGTCCATGTCGATGGAGAAGCCGTTCCTGGGCATGTCCTTCCGGAAATTCGGCCCCGTCCGGCGGAATACCCGATCCGTCAAGGATGTATGGGATGCCATGCTGCCTTTCGTCGACGATCGGGGCATACTGATCGGCAACAATGACTCCACGGACAAGGATATGGTGAAGTGGTACGATCTGGCCTACTATTTATGGAGAGATCCAAGATATGTTTCGGTCATCCGGGATGCGGACCGGCGCGATCTGTTGTACGGCGTAGGAGAGCTGCCGGAACCTGCCGGACTTCATTGCGCGGGCTCCGCTTACGCGGACAATGCGGGGCTCGCCGTCCTTCGCTCCCGCAAGCCGGGCATTCCGGAGCGGGAACGGCTTCAGGCGGTGCTGAAATACGGTTCCCACGGGGGCTATCATGGACACTTCGACCGGACGGGACTTGTCTCGATCAAGCGATACGGCAAAAACGCCTACGGTCCCTTGGCCTCCTGGTACGGATACCACTCGTTTATGTTCAAAATGTGGGTACAGGCCTCCTTATCCCACAATATGGTCGTTGTGGACGGGCAAATGCAGGAGCCTGTTGAATCCTGTCGACTGATGTTCCACAGCGGGAACCTGCTGCAGGTTTGCGCCGTCGAAACCGTTGCCCGGTGGAGCGACCCTCCTTACGGCGGGCAGACGCCTTATCCGGAGAGGTTTCCGGAAGACCGTAGTCTGATGGAAGGCAGGGAGGTGCCGGTACCTTCCGTCCCCAGGGCGCAGGGGGAGCTCGGGGAATATTCCGAGCCCATCTTGCAGAGAAGACTCATGGTCGTCACTGACGATTATGTTGTGCTGGCGGATTACGTCAGGGGAGAGCAGGTGCATACCTACGATTGTCTGCATCATTACCAAGGCTTCAGGGGATTGGAATCGGAACAGAAGAAATATCTTCGCCATACCGGGAAGATGAATGACGACCCCTACGGAGCGGGGCAGTTTATTAGCGATTGCAACTGGTACTCCTGCACGGCGCCGGCCGTAGCCCGGTTCTCACATGTGTACAACCGGGAGAGAGATGACCGCGACGGCCGCCACATGCTGCATAACGAGGAAGGGCGGATGGACACGGATGTCCATGCGGTTTGGCCTCCGCAGCAGGAAGTCATGACCGGCTGGTATGCCGAGGCGGTTCCCGTGAATAAAACGCTGGAATACCGGGTGTTGGGGGATGGGAAGCACCTGGCCCAAGACAAGTTTGGCGCTTGGATCTTGGGGAAACGCCGTGTCAGCGTTTCATTGCGCGATGTCCATGTGCTGACTCTTCAGGTATATGTGGACAGAGCTGCACGAAAAACCATCTTCTGGGACGATCCCTGCCTCATCCTGGCGGATGGGAGGCGCATCCATCTGGCCGAAATGGACGTTACGTTCAGGAATGTTGATCACGGCAACGGGATCGGTACGGATTATTATGGGGGACCCGTTCACCTGGAAGGGGAACCGGCTTTGCGTGCGTTGCCCTTCGAACCTCTCGATTGCCGGGAGCCGGCTGAAGCCATATTGGATATAAGCGGTATGGGAGCCGTGGCCTTCGAAGGGACCATCGGCGGCGACTATCCGCTTGGCGACGATCCGGCCCGAAGGACAACGGTCAGCTTCCGCTCCGAAGGCAAGGAGGCTTGCTTTCTGACCGTCCTGGAACTTCATGAAGGCAAACCGCAGATCAGGCGGGCCGAAGCGGAGTCGGCAGGCCGACTGCAGGTGTATCTGGCAGACGGCAGGAGGCAGGAACTTACAGTTCTGGGCTTGGAAAGCGGAGGGGCGGACATCAGGATCTCCATCGAAGAATGGCTGGGTGAACGTATGCTGCGGTCGGAAACTACACAGGAGACAGATAATTAAACACCTTAAATTCCTGCATATCGAGCTTAAAAAACCGCATACTAAACCTTTTCGCGGTATGGTAGTCTTAAAACACGGAAGAAGAAGCGCGATGAAACGACAAAAAACGCCATTCTTCGGAAAATAAAGTTTGAACCATCCAAGGGAGGTTACACACAAATGGCAATGACCAAAAAAACCATCGCAGTATCACTGTCCAGCGTAGTGGCTCTGTCGCTAGTCCTATCCGCTTGCGGTACCGGCAGCAACACTTCGAGTCCGGCGGCAACAACCGCAGCAAGCGCGGCTCCCAAGAAGAACGTAACCTTCTCTATCGGTTATGCCACCGGCGACCCGGCAGGCAAACAAGCTATAGCCGATGCGGTAGCTGCTTTCACCAAAGCGAACCCGAACGTCAAGATCAACGATCTCTCCGAAGGCGGCATGGCCTCCTATCTGGATTGGCTGAAGACGAAAGACGCTGTTGGTGAATTCCCGGACCTGGTGGAGATGCGCGATACCCAGCTGTTCTCTGAAGCGGGTAAAATCGCAGAGCTGCCG
The DNA here is from genome assembly GCF_014534655.1 of Paenibacillus sedimenti. GTDB lineage: Bacteria > Bacillota > Bacilli > Paenibacillales > NBRC-103111 > Paenibacillus_E > Paenibacillus_E sedimenti. The sequence goes on along the minus strand of NZ_JACVVD010000004.1, from coordinate 492,966 downwards.
CCGGAATGGCTCGCCTTATTCTCGGATGCTCCAAAGCTGAACGGCAAAAACTGGACAGCGCCGATTGTCGGCAATCCTCCCCACGGCATTATTTACAGTAAAAAGGCTTATGCGGATGCAGGCGTAACCGCCGAACCGAAGACCTATGACGAGTTCCTGGCCATTCAAGAGAAGCTGAAAGCCAAAGGCATCACACCGATCACCTTCGGCGGTAAGGACATTTTCCACTGGGGCTTCTGGGTAAACAAATACCTCATGGATAACGTGTTCGGTGATGATCCGAACTGGAATTCCAAGCGTACCAAAGGGCAGGCGAGCTTTACCGATGCAGGCCCGATGCAGGCGATGAAGGATTTTAACGAACTGTTCACTAAAGGATATGTGGACAAAGGCTGGGCGAGTACTGCCGACAACCAAACTGCCTCCATGCTGGTAACCGGCAAAGCGGCTCAGCTGTTCTCCGGCCCGTGGATGTTCACCCAGATCAGCCAAGCTGATCCCAAGTTTGAATTCGGTTGGTACCCTGTTCCAGACCGTAAGGGCAGAATCATCGTCAACGGCTTGAACAACATCCAGGGCTGGTCTATCTCTACCAAAGCCAATCAAGATGCGGACAAAAAAGCGGCCATCACCGAATTTGTGAAGTTCTTTTTCTCTAAGGATCAATATAGCAAATACCTGAAAGCCGTTAACGGAATTTCAACGACCAAAGAAGCGATAACTTATGAAGCAAGTCCGCAAATGAAGCGCGTACTTGATGTCATGGCTGATTCCAAAACCATCAAATCCCTGCAGATCAACGCCTTCTTTGGCGATAACCAAATGCCTCCTCAATGGCGCAACTGGTACTATAAGCTGATTCAAGAATGGTTGACCAAAGGCGACTTCAGCGAGGCGTACATGAAGAGAGCAGATGCCGAATGGGATGCCAATATAAAAGCTAACGCGGCAAGTAAAAAATAAGATTCAGCTTCCTACAGGGAACGGAGCAACCTCATTGGAATGGAAGGGGTTGCTCCTTCTCAAAAAAAGCAGTACGTAGTTTAAGCTTACGATGCAAGCTTTGCTAAAGCAAAGCTCTTAGGAGTGAGAGTATGGCAAACATAGAGACTATACGTGCAACAGCCCAGACAAAGGCGGCCGCCAAAAAGAAAAAATGGCTCTCCTTCTCGGTTTGGTTTATTCTGCCTTCCTTTATCTTGTATACATTGTTCGTCATTTATCCGACCTTAAACAGCTTTCATCTAAGCTTTACTTCCTGGGACGGTGTCAGCACGGATATCCGATATATCGGACTTGATAACTTCAAAGAAATGCTCCATAGCACCCGGGTATACAATGCTTTGAAGAACACGCTGATCCTATCGGTTTCACTGGTTGTACTCGAGAACATCGTAGCGCTTGCTCTGGCTATGCTGGTGGACCAAGTGCGTTGGTTCAAAAATTTATTCCGAAGCATCTTTTATTTCCCGGTCCTGCTCAGCGGTATCGTAATGGGTTTTGTATGGGCCATTATCTTCAATTATAACTTCGGAGTCATCTCCCAATTGCTGGACCGGATAGGATTGGGTGATCTTAAGATCGACTGGCTGGGTAATCCCGACTATGCGCTGATCGCCATTATCATCACAACCGTCTGGAAAGGCTCGGGTTATTATATGATCATCTATCTGGCGGGGCTTCAAGGGATTCCACCCGAGCTGCATGAAGCGGCGTCCATTGATGGGGCGGGCCGTTGGCAGCAATTCCGCCATATCACCTTCCCTTTGCTTGCAGGAGCCATGACGGTCAGCATCATGCTGTCCATGATCGGTGCACTCAAAATATTCGACCAAATTGCCGTCATGACGGATGGCGGACCTGGTTTTGCAACGGAAACATTGACGTACATCGTTTACAAAGTAGGCTTCGGCGAGCTGCGGCAAGGCTACGGAACAGCACTGTCTCTGGTTCTTTTCGTCCTGATCCTTATCGTATCGCTGATTCAAGTGAAATTACTCCGGAAACGGGAGGTGCAAATGTAAGATGCGTAAATCGGGCAAATTGATCGAAATCTCCATGTTTGCAATCGCCGCTGTGCTGGCGGTCCTGTTTTTCTTCCCGGTCTATTTCAGCTTGATATCGGCCTTCAAATCAAATGGCGAAATTCTAAGGGACGCCATCGCGCTGCCCACCAGTCTTTACCTGGATAGCTTCAAGTATCTGTTGACCCAAACGGATTTCCCGAAAGCGATGCTCAACAGTCTGATCTTGACGGTCACTTCCATCGTCTTCATGATCCTGATCATCCCGATGGCGGCTTACGCCATTGAACGGACGGGCAAAAAGTGGACGAATGTCATTTATATTTATTATCTGGCGGGAATGATGATCCCTTTCCAGGTATACATGATTCCCCTGTTCAAGGAGATGAGAGCCTTCGGATTATACGGTACGCTGACTGCTCCCATCCTCATCTATATCTCGGGTTCAGTCGGTATGGGCGTGCTGTTGTATACCAGCTTTATTAAGGGGATTCCTTCAGAAATCGAAGAATCGGCTGCCATTGACGGGTGCTCCAGAGTCCGGATCTTCTGGCAGATTGTGTTCCCGCTTTTGGGACCGTGTACGGCAAGCATGGTCGTGCTGCAGGGCCTGGGCATCTGGAACGACTTTTTGATGCCGAGCCTGGTGCTCCATTCCGACAATAGAACGATGATCGTAGAGATCTTCAAGTTCGTAGGGGAGCTTGCCTCCCAGTGGGATATGGTATTCGCAGGCACGACGTTGTCCATCGTACCTGTCTTGATCGTCTTCGTGTCCCTCCAAAAATATTTTGTCAAAGGCATCGCCGCCGGTGCAACAAAAGGGTGATTCCCCAGCCGCTTCTGGTTTTTACAGGGGCGGCTTTCGGCATAAGATCAATAAAAATCGAAGAGAGAAAGGGTAGCACACGATATGAATCAAGCAGTTATTTATGATGCTCCCAAAGGTGCAGTCGGATGTGACGATTTTGTTGTCAGCGTGCGTACCCCGGGCGGGCAATGGCAGGACCTGTTCGTTTATGAGGTCAAAGTGGATATGCATAACGTCCGCCGGGCATCGATGGTGTATTTTGATATGAAAGGCTCCGTGGAGGTTCGTGTGGAGAGTAAGGCCCGCCCGATCCGGGAAGCCGTGATCCGTCCTCTGTCGGCTGCTATTGCTTACGAACAGGATGGGCGTTGCATCACGTTTACTTTGGACAGGCCCAGGAAGCTGTCTATTGAGGTCAACGGGGAACGGTTTGCCAATTTACACTTGTTCGCTAACCCCGTGGAAGAAAATGCGACGCTTCCCGATGGGGATAACATCTTGTGGTTGAAGCCGGCGATCCACCGCACGGAGGACATTTACCGTTTGGCCCAAACCCCGAAGACGGAAGGCGGCAAGGCGCCGGATACGATCTATTTTGCCCCGGGCATGCATTACCTGGAAGAAACAGTGCTGCGCATTCCTTCCGGGAAGACCGTGTACATTGCGGGGGGAGCGGTTGTTGTGGGTTCCCTCGTATGTGAACATGTCAGGGATGTCACTATTCGGGGGAGAGGAATATTGTACCTCTCTGACTTCCACAGGTTCTCCGCTTTCCGCGGCATTCGGATCGTATTCTCGGAGAATATCTCGGTGGAAGGGATCATAACCGTCGATCCGCCGCACTACAGCATTTATCTCGGCCAATCCAAGCAGGTCGCCATCCGCAACTTCAAGTCGTTCAGCACCCGCGGCTGGTCGGACGGGATAGATATGATGTCCTGCTCGCAGATCGAGATTGATGATGTGTTTCTCCGGACCTCCGACGATTGTATCGCGGTCTACGGGTCCCGCTGGGATTTCCATGGGGATACCCGACAAATTGCCGTCCGGAACTCGGTGTTATGGGCGGACGTAGCCCATCCTTTGATGATCGGGACTCATGGGGATCATCATCGAAATGGTGATACAATTGAAGATGTGGTGTTCGAGAATGTCGATATCCTGGAGCATCATGAGCCCCAGCCTAACTATATGGGGGCTATGGCTATTAATGCGGGAGATAAGAATACGGTAAGGAAGGTCACATATCGGGATATCCGCGTGGAGGATTTTGAGCTGGGCAGGCTGGTGGATCTCCGGGTAGTGTGGAATAAAGACTATAATCCTTGTTCAGGCAACCGGATTGAAGATATCCTTTTCGAGAACATCACGTATAACGGTGCGAATGCTATACCCAGCCAGGTTTTCGGATACGACTCTGAACGTCCCGTAACGGGGGTTCACTTCAAGAACCTGCGGATTAACGGGAAAGTGATCCTGAGCCCGGAAGAGGGCAACATCGAGATCAACGAATTTGCTCATAAAGTTGACTTTAGCAGCTGATTGCAGCTGCGAAGGAGCCGGCCTATGAAAGCATGACTTCATTAAGTACAACCAAGGAGGGTTTATAATAAATGCAACGCGATTTTTATGAACAAGCAGCCCAATATGTCTTGAAGCAAATCGACAAAAGCCTGGAGGTGTTCACCGATACCTACCCGGCGCCGGCGAGCATGAACCATGTATATCCCGGAATCGACAATATCGAGTGGACCTCCAGCTTCTGGACCGGCATGTTATGGCTGGCCTACGAGCTGACGGGAGACTTCAAGTACCGGAATGCGGCGGAATACCAGCTGGCAAGCTACAAGAAGCGGATCGAGGAAGAGATCGAGACGGAGACTCATGATCTGGGCTTCCTCTACTCTCTCTCCGCTGTGGCGGAATATAAGATCACTGGGAACCCGGTGGCCAAGGAAACGGCCTTGAAGGCTGCGGATCTGCTTGCGAAACGTTATTTCCCCAAGGCCGGCATCATTCAGGCTTGGGGGAATCTGAACGATCCCGAGCAATGCGGGCGGATGATCATCGATTGTCTGCTCAATCTGCCCTTGCTCTATTGGGCGACGGAAGTGTCGGGCAAGCCCCATTATGCGGAATATGCGCGGACCCATGTGCAGCAAGCGGCCAAGTATATCGTCAGGCCGGATCATACCACCTATCATACCTACTACATGGACGTTGAAACCGGCGCGCCGAAATACGGAAACACGCACCAAGGCTATGCGGACGATTCCTGCTGGGCCCGGGGCCAGGCGTGGGGCATTTACGGCTTCTTGCTAAGCTCCCTGTACAACGGGGATACCTCATTGGTGGACCTGTCCAAATCCTTGAGTAAATACTTCCTGAGCCGGACACCGGAGGACGGCGTGGTGTACTGGGATCTGATTTTTATGGGCGGCAAGGAGCAGGAGAAGGACTCCTCCGCCTCGGCCATCGCCGCATGCGGTATGCTGGAGCTGGCCAAACAGCTGCCACTGGCGGACCCGGACAAACGGTTCTATGAAGAGAAGGCGCTTTCGATCCTGACGTCGCTTGCGACGAACTATACGACGAAGGATCTGCCGGAATCGAACGGGATCCTGAAACATGCGGTGTATAACAAACCCCGTGGCATGGGCATTGATGAATGCAACATCTGGGGAGACTATTATTACTTCGAAGGTCTGGTACGCGTCTTGAAAAATTGGCGATTGTACTGGTAATCGGAGGAGGGAGTGTTAGGCCGGACCGGCAACCGTTCAGACGGTGCCGGTCTTACCTCTTAGTAGAGGCATGGCGGTGCATGATGGGCTTAGTGTATGATAAGAGCAGTACCCGCAAGCGATAGAGAAAGGGGGCCAGATCTTGAAAGAAATCCGGCTTTTCAGGCTGCGCAAGAGCATATTCGCCAAGTTCACCTTTTCGTTCATCACGGTGGGTTTGATACCGCTTTTGATTTTAAGCTTCTTCTCGCTTAACACGTTCGGAAATTACATGGAGAGATACTCGATCAACAATTTCGAGCAGATGGTCATATATGCGGGAAAGAATATAGATGACTTTTATAACAAGTACAATAATATTTCCAAGCTGATGTATTCGTTAGGCCAGCAAGGGAGGTACGGTCAGTTCCAGGAGCTTATTGCAGAGCAGTTGTCGCTGGAGGATCCCCTGCTGGCCGTCACGGTGGATAATTTTCTTCAGACCGTAGTGGCCACCGATATCCATATCCGGAGCGCGGCATTTGTCTTTACTGACGGCAAATACCAGGATTTGAGCCGGGATGGAAGCCGGATCGATTTTCGGGCTGAGTATCCTCCTCAGCAGTGGAGGAAGGCGTTATCGGAGAACCCGAAGCAACTGGTATTGTTCCCAACTCACAAACAAGAATATTATTTGGAATCCAACACTTTGGTGCTGACATTCGCCCGGAATCTGATCGATGTGGCGGGAAGCCCGGGATTGGATGGAAATGTGGTGGGAAGCTTGTACATGGACATCTCCCTGGGAGCTTTCGATGAAATCTTCCAACACCTGACTATAAGCCAAGAGGACGGCATGTATGTGACGGACCAAGAAGGACGGATTCTTTATAGCAACAAACCCGAGAAGATCGGTCAGATTTTCCAGGCAACAGATTCGGAAGTGTATCATTATGTAAGCCACGATATGCCGGGCTCGGCATGGCATGTCGTCGGGGAAGTGAATAAAGATAAATTGTTTGATAAGATCAACCAGATCAAAAGTACGATCGCCATCGTGATCGGACTGTGCATCTTATCCCTTGTGGCGGTGGCCGTCTGGTTCTCGAACAATCTGTCCAATCCGATCCGCAACATTATCCGGCATATGGCCCGGGTGGAATCCGGCGCTTTCGATACCCAGGTCCAGATCCGATCTGCGGACGAAATCGGAATGCTGGCCAGAGGCTTTAACCGGATGACCGATCGTCTCCGAAGCTACATTGATGAGGTGTACGTTGCCCAGATCAAGCAGAAGCAAGCTGAGCTTACGGCTCTCAAGAGTCAGATCCGCCCCCATTATCTGTACAACACCCTGGAAGTGATCCGGATGAGTGCTGTGGCCAATGACGATGAGGAAGTGGCCGACATGATTCTCTCCCTCTCCCGCCAGCTGAAATATGTGCTGGATTACGGAGAAGAAACGGTCACCTTGTTGGAAGAGAAGACGAATATCGAACAGTATTATCGTCTGATGGAGCTGAGGTACGGGGACCACCGCCTTGCCATGGATCTTCGCATCGACGGGGACCTTCTGGGATGTTTGCTGCCCAAGCTATCCATCCAGCCCCTTGTGGAGAATGCGATTTACCACGGCATCATGCCCAAGTCCGGGAAGGGAACGATCCGCATATCGGCTGAAAAGGATGAGGACCGGCTGATCATTACCGTGGACGATGACGGTGTCGGCATGGAGGCGTCGAAGCTGGAGCGGGTAAGGGACAAACTCAAGGGACAAACGGCGTCGGAACCCGGTAGCGAGGGAATCGGGGTCAAGAACGTGCATGACCGGATCTCTGCACTGTATGGGACCGAGTATGGAATTGAACTGAACAGCACCCTGAAAATCGGAACCTCCGTCCGGATGATCCTACCGTACCAGAAAGAGGGGAAAGAACAATGATTACTGCCATTCTGGCCGATGACGAGCCGATTATCATCAAGGGTCTGAAGAAGCTGATCCCCTGGGAACAGCAAGGCATCCGGATCGTCGGAGAGGCCTGGACCGGACGGGGACTTATGGAGCTCATCGAGAGAGAACGTCCCTCGCTTGTTATCACCGATATCAGCATGCCGGATGGCACCGGCATTGACGTGATCAAGGAAATCGAACGCCGAGGACTTCGGACCAAGGTGATTTTTATTAGCGCTTATCAGGAGTTCTCCTATGCGAAGGAAGCATTAGCTCTCGGGGCAGTGGATTATCTGGTCAAGCCAATCGAGAAGGACTTGCTGCTGGATGCGGTCCAGCGGGCGGTATCCGAGCTGATGGAGGAGTCGGAGGAGCAGCATTCCAAGAGCAAGCTGGCTGTTTATGAGCATAAGGACAGGAAAACCCAATTAGAGGAACTATTCGACCGACTGCTGGACGGAGATATTCGGCAAGCTGACGCTGAAGAGAAGCTGCGCAGCTTGCACTCCGGCTGCATCCACAACTGTTATACCGTCCTGCTGATGGAGCCGGAACAGCCTGCGGATGATAGCCGGTGGGGGGAGCATGAGAAGCGTCTTCTGCTTTTTGCGGTAGGGAATATGGCTGAAGAGCTCATGCGGCGCAGCTCGGCGGGTATGATTCTCCGCAAAGGGGACCGGCTGTGCGCTGTGGTGAACCACAAAGATGAGACCAGGATGGAAGGGCTGGCCGACGATATCATTCGGAATGCGGAAATCTATCTGAAGATCGTCCTGACCGTCGGTATCGGAGAGCAGGTTTACGGAGCGGAGGGAATTAAAGGATCCTACCGAACCGCGGCGGAGGCGCTTGGACAAGCCTTTTTCTCGGGAGTGGGCAAATCTATAATCTGGTCCGGGGATTATAAAGCAGCGCCAGTAACGGAACGGGAGCTGGGGGACTCCAGGCAGAGTGCATTGCAGGCACTGCTGGCCAAGGACAGGTCCCGCTTGACCGTGGAGCTGGACCGTCTCTTGGGACTCATCGCCGGGTACTCGGCCGGCAGTCGGGAGAAAGCGGTAATGGCCTGTTATGCCACGTTGATCGAGTGGTCAGAGGGGCTGGAGGAGGTTGGAATCATGCAGGGAGAGGCGGGCACGAAGGATCAGGGACATCTGACCGCCATGCAAGCCGTTGGCCGGTACGAAGAGCTGCTGGAATACGTCCGGGAGATGGCCGACGAGCTGTTCAGGCGGCTTTCGACGGGCGGGAGCGGTAAAGATACGCAGCAGCTCCTGACCGTAAAGGAGTTTATCGAGACCCACTATATGGAGAATATCACCCTTGAAGGGGTAGCCTCAAAGATCTATATGAATCCCTATTATTTCAGCAGCTTCTTCAAAAAGCATACGCAGATGAACTTCAAGCAATACTTGACCAAGGTCCGTATGAAGCAAGCCGTGAAGCTGCTCCTTCAAACCGATATGATGGTTTATGAGATTGCAGAGAAGGTAGGCTATAATAACGCGCGGCAGTTCAGCGACATGTTCAAGAAGTACTATGGGAAGCTGCCGCAGGAATATAGGACGCAGAACGGGCCAAAGATGTAGCGGACAGGACATGAGAAGACAAGAGTATAACAGCGTTCAGGGAGCAGAAGCCGGCAGGCTAGGTACCTGAACGCTGTTTTTTTTCATTATTAGGATTTGGAATGCCCCTTCCTCATGAGAAGCTAGGGGCTTCTTCTCCACCGCGGTTTTTGTCGTAGTTCTGCAAAAACAGCAGGAATATCTTAAAAAACTTCATTTTTGTTGTCGAAAAGATAATTATAATTAATAACAAAATGATTAGTTTTTGTATTATGAGATCAAGGGATCGGAAAATGGCGACTTTATTGGTAACAAGGAGGAGACATCGACACATGAAAATTCACAATCCTATTCTGCGCGGATTTAATCCCGACGCATCGGCCATCCGGGTGGGCGAAGATTATTACATTGCGACTTCCACCTTCGAGTGGTTTCCGGGCGTCTTGATCCACCATTCCAAGGATCTGGTTCACTGGAGGCCGCTCTCCCGGCCGCTCAACCGGGTAAGCCAGCTGGATCTGCGGGGGGTTCCAAGCTCCGGAGGCGTCTGGGCGCCGTCCCTGAGCTATGACAACGGCACTTTTTACTTATGCTTTACGAATGTGGTTGGACGCAAAGGCGTTTACAAGGATCTTCACAATTACATTGTGACGGCATCGTCAATCGAAGGGCCTTGGTCCGAGCCTATCTATTTGAATTCCAGCGGATTCGACCATTTTTTGTTCCATGATACGGATGGCCGCAAGTATTTGTTCAATATGCAGTGGGACTTCCGCAAGAATAAGAGCCGGTTTGCCGGAATTATCATGCAGGAATACAACCCGGAGGAACGGAAGCTTACCGGACCGGTTAAGCTGGTCACCCAAGGGACGGATCTCGGTGTGACCGAAGGGCCGATGGTATACAAGAAGGACGGCTTCTATTATCTGCTTCTTGCAGAAGGCGGAACCGGCATCAACCATGCAGCTACGTTGATGCGGGCGGAGTCCGTGGACGGACCGTATGAGGTGGATCCGGATTATCCCATCTTAACAACGAGAAACCACCCGGAGCATCCGCTCCAGAAGGCGGGTCATGGTTCCTTGCTGGAAACCCCCAATGGAGAATGGTACATGGTGCATATCTGCAGCCGTCAGTTGCCCGATGGCAGCGGCCTCAGTCCGCTTGGCAGGGAGACCTCCATCCAGAAGCTGGTCTGGACCGAGGCCGGCTGGCTTCGCTTGGCTTCGGGAGGGAAGCTTCCGGAGCTTGCGGTTCCGGCGCCAGAGCTTCCGTCCCATCTGTTTCCGGAAGAACCGGAACGGGACGATTTCGATGCCCCCGCCCTCAGCGTTCATTGGCACACTCTCCGGATTCCGGCGAATGAATCTTGGCTAAGTCTGAAGGAACGCCCAGGATTCTTGCGGCTTCGCGGACAGGAGTCGCTCTATTCGCTGCATCGTCAAAGCATGGCGGCACGGCGCATCCATAGTTTCCAATGCGAGGTGGAGACCTGTGTCGAGTATGAGCCCGTCCACTTCAACCAAATGGCCGGTCTGGTGCTCTACTATGACGATCAGGACCACTATTATCTTCGAATCAGCCATGATGAAACGCTGGGCAAACACTTGGCGATTATCGTCAGCGATCAGGGCCAATACGATGAACTGGACCAAAAGGTTTCCATCGCAGGGTGGGAGCGTTGTTATCTGAAAGCAACCATAGATGGAGTGACGCTCCAGTTCCACTATTCGAAGGATGGCGCAGAATGGAACACCATCGGACCTGTTCTTTATATGGGGCTGTTAGCCGACGAATACAAAGGCAAGCTCTCCTTCACCGGCACCTTCGCAGGTCTTTGCGCCCAGGATATAAGCGGAACCATGCTCCATGCGGATTTTGATTATTTCGATTACCGGGAGCTGTAATGCGTTGAGGACGTAAAGTGTCCATAGCGTTCGATGTGCAAAAATGCATAACCCTTTCCTTGTAGAATTAGAGTAATTAATGGAATAAGCTTAGTCTTGAGCTGCTTTGGCTATGGACTAAGCTTATTTACGTTCAACGGGCAGCAGGGTAGTTCCCTTTAACTAATTTGTACCTATCCGGTAAACGACGACGGGGATAAAATGATTTATATGACAAAGTGATAAAATATAATCGTTCCGAAATGAGGCGAATTTATGGACTTGAAGCATGCCGAGGCAGGATCATTTGTCGGTGACTTTCATGAAGATTCCATTTGTACAATCATCGTTACCAGGCTTAGGGCCGCCGGTTGTGTTTTCGCCGAAGAAGAGACCCGGTTGCTCATTTCCGCAGCACGAACGCCGGCCGACCTATCCGCCATGGTGGATCGGCGAGCCGCTGGTTTGCCACTCGAGCAAGTCATCGGCTGGGCGGAGTTTTGCGGTCTACGGATTGCGGTGAACCCGGGAGTCTTCGTACCCCGGCACCGTACCGAGTTTCTTGTTCGCCAGGCTGCCGCCCTCGCCCGTTCAAGAGCCGTAGTGGTAGACCTGTGCTGCGGATCGGGCGCGGTGGGCGCCGCGCTGGCCGCTGACCTGGAAAAGATCGAGTTGTTCTCCGTTGACATCGACCCCGCTGCGGTACGGTGCGCCCGTCGCAATGTCACTGCCGTCGGTGGTCAAGTGTACGAAGGTGATCTCTACGAGCCGTTGCCCGCTACATTGCGGGGCCGCGTCGACGTTCTAGTCGCTAACGCACCCTACGTACCAACCGAGTCGCTCAGGCTGCTACCCCCGGAGGCCCGCATACATGAGGCGCGGGTGGCGCTCGACGGGGGTGCGGACGGGCTTGATGTCCAGCGACGGGTGGCAGCCGAGGCGCCACTCTGGCTGGCACCGGGCGGTCACCTGCTGGTCGAGACGAGTAAGCGGCAAGCGCCGAAGACCGTCGAGATCTTCGCTTATAACGGGCTGATCCCGCGGGTGGCCAGTTCTGAAGAACTGGACGCCACTGTCGTCATCGGAACCAGAAGCTTTCCAGAGCCGATCGGATAGCTAGCCTGTCCATATACTGCTCTTACATCTTTGGCCCTCAAGAAATAATGCTTGGCAGTGAGATGGCAGTTCATTTGGAGCGCGTCAGCAGTTTGCCTAGTGAAAATCCGGTATGAATGCAAGAGAGGATTAGACGCACCCTTTAATAATTGGGGAGAGGGGGCTTGACCGACATCATACTAAAACCAGTCTAACACTTTATTTTTCGTGTTTTGGCTGGTTTTTTATTTTTTAGGATCCTGCATCCGGACATTCGGGCCATCCATTGTCACGTCGTACGATATCGACTCCAAATACTTATACTGTTTGTTCACGTACGCTTCGTCCTTAGGAACGATTTGGTTCTTCTCGATGTAATATGGGCGAAAAGACATTTCGATTCGATCGTCGTGAATTGTCAAATGAAGCAGTCCCGTATCCGCCTTCCGACCGCTTACATAGTCAGGAAAGAGGAAATTTCCAATAGAATATGCGATCGGCTTTTCTTTGTAAAACTCAAACCCCTGCAGTACATGCACATGGCTGCCAACGATTGCATCCGCACCTGCATCGATCATTTGGCGAGCATAATCTCGCTGCCACTGTTCGGGACGGTTATTCATTTCTATTCCCCAATGGATATAGACCATCACATAATCGGCATCCTTACACTCCTGGGCGATGGCATCCAGCACCGGTTTTTTATCGTACGCTTGGGCGACACCCGGCTTACTCACCCCTGCAAACCACTCTACTGTAGGAATGAAGCGTGAGAACGCGAGAAATTTTACCTTTCTCCCCTTAATAATGACGCTCTTCGCACTATACGCTTCCTTCACATTAAGTCCGCCCCCAACATAAAGTAGCCCCGCATTGTCCAGATTATCGAGCGTGTCTAGAAATCCATTTTGTAAGAAATCCATAGAATGATTATTGGCGACCGAAACCATGTCAAACCCTGCATTTTTTAGCCCGATAAGCGATTCCGGATTGGATTTGAAATTATAAATCTGGTTCGTATCTTTGTTATTCGCGAGCGTAACAGCAGTTTCAAGATTGACGAAAGCAAAGTCAGCTTTTTCTACTTCTGCCTTCACATGCACGAAAGGAAAATCGGGACCGAGCTTTGTTACTGCTTCTTTTACAGACCAGTCGAACATAGCGTCTCCGGCATAAATGATATCGATCGGTTCAAGATGTTGGATCATGGAGTGGGGAGCCGATGGAACTGATGCACTTGGCTTTGGAGTAGGGCTGGTAAGAGGATCAGGCTTTTCGTTGGGTGATGGACTTGGGTTTGCATGTTCGGAGGATACTGATTGTTGTAGTAATGGTATCTGAGTTGTGATTGCGGAGGCGGAATTATTGTCAGCAGCTTGACAACCATATAACAAAAAAACAGCCGCCATGAGGCAGTGCAGCAGCGTTCTGGGCAACGAAACCCACTTCCTTTTCAGAATTCAATATGTGAACTATCACCATGATATCTATTGTTAATTATAACAATCACTTCCTAAAAAAGGTATCGAATGCTGAGTTGAAGAAAAATAAAAAAATGCCGAATTATGCTTTCATTTTTATGAAAATAAGCGAGTTAGCTCTATTTACAGAGAGTGGCTGCATCTTGACGATAAATTGTTTAGATACTATACTAAATATGAGGATAATTAAAATGTTGCTAATCTGGGGTGGTAGATAATTCAACCTCGGCGGCTCGAACGCAACCTTCCCCTTTATTTTTTTTGACATATCGTTTAGCAACTATACTATGTAGACGGATTACGGTGACGGGAGGACTCGTATGATGGGGCTGACAAGCTTGCTTGCTCGCCGCGCAAAAAATCTGATGGATGAGACGGATTCTATAGACATTTCCATTATGCTGGGATTAGGGGACCATCACGGGAAAGCCGCAATCGAATGGACGATCGATAATTTAGGCATGAAATATGATGTGATTTCGATTCGGCAGCGGTGACCGGATTGCTCAAATGGATGAGAGCATCGGGAGCGTTCCGATTATTGAAATTTAGGCCGATTCGCAATGCCATCGTACAGTTGTTTGGCAGCAAGATGCGAATCGGGCAAGAAATATTTGCCGTTAAAACGCGAGGCAGAAATTACCGCCAAGGTTGCTGCTGCTGTAGCAGCTGTGGTTTACCGTTCTTCGGGATATTCGGATTTTCTGGTGAAAATTATTTCTGCATAAACTCATTCAATTTTTGAATGCATTTTTCGAAAATTCGGATTTCTTCTTCGTCTAATTGAGCGCTAAGCTCCTTGTAAAAGTTCAGATGCACATCTTCATGGGCTTGGTAAGCACTTTTTCCCTTTTCGGTTAGAGAGATCAATACAGCCCTGGAATCATCCGGGTGAAGAGAACGCTTAACAAGTTCTTTGGCCTCCAGACGGCTGAAAAGCTGCGTCACTGCTCCTTTCGTTACGCCGAGACGGGAAGCGAGCTCGCTCATCAGGATGCCGCCTTCGTAACCGATGGCGTCAATCGTGTGAATTTCACTTGGCGTTAACGGGCCTGCGTCCCCAAAGTTGCGGGGATGGCGTTCAAGTCTTTGGAGTTGCATAATTAATCGACCTAAATGATGGCTTCCCGTTTTTATTCGGTGTATGTGATTTGATTGTTGAGATATTTTCTTATCCATGGTCTTCGATTCCTTTTCCCGTTATAGATGCCGTTGTCCGTACGTCTACGACTAGAATCATACTTTCGTCGATCATCTTATTTGCCTTTGTCGCTTTTGCATAACGATTGTAGTTTAGTATATAAACCATTTTCTTGTCAATGTTAGCAGATTATCTTGGAAACCGAATATGAATGATAGTCCTTGACACTAATGAGTGGTGGTTTTAAAATTATAACTATTCAACAAAACAATTGAATAGTTGAGGTGGATTGTTGTGAACTTAGAGCGAAAATGGAAAGATCAACTTTATCAGGAATTTGCTCGCATTGGTAAGTGTCTATCTAGTCCGAAACGGTTGGAACTGATCGACTTACTTGCTCAAGGCCCCAAATCTGTAGATCAACTATCTAAGGCAACCGGAATGAGTATTGCAAATGTATCGCAGCACTTGCAAACGCTGCATGAATCAAGATTGGTTAGATTCAATAAGAAGGGTAACTTTGTCATTTATGAAGTCGCTGAGCTATCTGTCGCTGATTTTATGGTTTCCTTACATCGACTCAGTGAAAAGCAATTAGTGGAGATTCAGCGGTTAAAGACTGATATTTTGCAACATCACGCAAGTATGGAACCCATTTCTTTGGAAGTGCTTATGGAACGGATGGAAAGAGGAGAAGTTTTATTGTTAGATGTGCGCCCAGAGGATGAGTATGTAATGGGCCATATCCCAGGGGCTATTTCAATACCTATTGGAGAATTAGAGAAACATCTTGCGACTTTACCAGTCAATAAGGAGATTGTGGCGTATTGCCGAGGTCCTTATTGTCTAATGTCTGCTCAAGCTGTTGAAATTTTGAAAAGCAAAGGTATTAAAGCTTCTCGTATAGAAGAGGGCGTACACGAATGGAAGCGTTACGTCGAGCATTCAAATAAATCAACACAAGGAAAGGCATCTTATATTAACAATTAGAAAGGTGGTTCTAAGCGATGACGCATGAACCCCGTATTATAAGAGACAGCCATTTTCGAGGTTATGCCGATTCCCAAGATATGCAGCAGGAGTTGTATAGGCGTTCTTTGCTTGTTGTAGTCATATCACAAATTTTTGGGGGTGCGGGGCTTGCTGCAGGTGTAACAGTCGGCGCACTTCTTGCACAGGATATGTTGGGAACAGAAAGTTTTGCAGGTGTTCCCGTCGCCTTGATCACTCTTGGTTCTGCTATGGCCGCTTTGCTTGTTGGGCGTCTTTCACAACGTTACGGGCGCCGGTTTGGGCTTGCTGCAGGATTTTTGGCAGGCGGCATTGGTGCTATTGGGGTCATATTGGCTGCTGTAAGTCATAATATCGTACTTCTGTTTACATCGCTGCTCATTTACGGTGCAGGCACGGCTACAAACTTACAAGCACGTTATGCAGGAACAGATTTAGCTAAGCCTACCCAGCGGGCAAAAGCGATTAGTATTGCAATGGTCTCGACTACTTTCGGTGCGGTTGCAGGTCCTAACATGGTAGATGTTATGGGCCAATTTGCAACGTCAATCGAAGTCCCTGCCCTTGCGGGTCCTTTTATTTTAGCGGCGGTGGCTTTCATCCTTGCAGGGATGGTATTTCTGATTTTCCTACGCCCAGACCCATTCATTGTCGCGAAAGCTATAATTAAAGCGCAGTCAGATCGGAGCCAATCAACCGCCACGCAAACGAATTCGGATAAAATTAACTTCAGAGGCTTAATTGTTGGGGCAACAGTAATGATCTTAACTCAAATCGTGATGGTCGCAATTATGACAATGACGCCGATACATATGAAGCATCACGGGCATAGTTTGGGAGAAGTAGGATTAGTAATAGGAATCCATATTGGCTCGATGTATTTCCCTTCCCTCATTACAGGCATTCTAGTTGATAAGATCGGTCGCACAGCCATGTCAATAGCTTCGGGAGGTGTTCTACTGACTGCTGGTATAGTTGCAGCTGTAGCGCCTGCAGATTCTATCTTGGTACTTATAATCGCTCTAGCATTATTGGGACTTGGTTGGAACTTTGGCTTGATCAGTGGTACAGCACTTATCGTGGATGCTACTGATCCTGGAACTCGTGCAAAAACTCAAGGAACGCTTGATGTATTAATAGCACTAGCCGGGGCATCGGGTGGAGCACTATCCGGCATGATTGTTGCTCATTCCAGCTACGTAACGCTATCGCTTGCTGGAGGAGGCCTCGCACTTCTACTAATTCCAGTCGTTATATGGTCCCGTTATGAAAAATCACACCTTCACAAACGAACATATATTCGCTAAAATAATTATGGATGGGCTTACCAAATATGAAAGGATGCTGATCCGTGTTTAGGGTTGACGTGGCATACGCTTTAATAACAAATGTGGAGCAAGACAAGGTATTAATTGTTAGAAATATACATTCTTCAAGCTGGTCATTGCCAGGTGGTGCAGTAGAGATTGAAGAATCATGGTCTTCGGCAGCTATCAGAGAAACAAAAGAAGAAACAGGTATTGAGGTTGAATTATTGGGTATTTGTGCAGTAAACGAGTGTTTTTTTGAAGATAAAGGTGAACATGTAGTATTTGTAACCTTTAAAGCAAAGACCAAAAAAGAGGATATTATGATTGCACGGCCTCATGAAATAGCCGAAATAAAGTGGGCAGATCTTGATGAAGCTGATCAAAAAATGCCTTATTACAAATATGGTATAAAAAAGCTAATTGAATCTGATGTAATTCCTTATGATTTTCAAGGCAAACAAACCTTAATAACATACAATTCATTGAGCTAACATTGTATGCCATTTTACATAGGGTACGGGGAGTTGGTATACTAAGGGAAGAAAGGAGGTCGTTTTAATGGAACATGTACACGAAGGCCTCGACGATTCCTGTCATTCCTCTGGTGAGCGTAAAAGCCATCATTCAGACAAAACGAAGAGTAACCTAATAAGCAGATTAAATCGTATCGAAGGGCAAGTTAGAGGCTTGAAAGGCCTTATTGAGAAAGATACGTACTGTGACGATGTGCTGAATCAGATAGCTTCTGTTCAATCTGCTTTAAATGGTGTGGGGAAGTTGTTGCTTGAGCATCACATGAAAAGTTGTGTCATTGAACGTATTCAAGAAGGCGATGATGAAGTCATCACGGAACTTTTAACCACTATCAATAAACTGATGAAGTAGATACATGATAAAGAAGTGCGAAATGCTTAACTATAAAGCAATTCGCACTTCATTTTTATTAACTGACGTTCAGGATAGTCAGGCGTCTTCGCGTTTAAGTAATTCAAGATCGTTTAGGGAGTTCCTGGAGAAAGAGATTGTTCAAGCATATCAATAATGAACAAAAATCTTTCCGCTTCACGAAACACGTGGTCAGCGAGTAATGGATGAATTATACTTTTAATACGACAAGCCTCGATTAATTCTTTAGCGGTCTTTTTAAAATCACGCAGAGAAACGACGGAAATTCGATTCTGGTCAAGGAATTGGTCAAGAAGCGGTTGTGTTTGTGATTGTGGGCGCATTCCACTTAAATCTATGGCTTGAAATAGCAGTTGGTCAAAATCGTGGCTAAAGTTCCGCGCTTGCTCTACCAGCTGTCTTTCAGATGGGTCAAGGAGATGCCCTATGAACTTTGCGTGGTCAGCCATAATCCGTAAAAAGAATACATTTTCATCTATAATCGCATCGGGAAGCGGTTCTAATCTGCCTGTATTCAATTCCTCTAATCGATTTCTAAAATAATTGGCCTCTCTGCTTATATGGTCTACTAACAAAGGGAAATTGTTTCCACCGGGAAGTTTACATTGTATGATGAGTCCAAGAACCTTTCTTTTAAAAGCCCAAATTTGAGTTGCTGCCGAATGTACTTCCATGTTAAAGCGTCTAATTTGTTCAGGGTCAGTTATTTGGGTAAATGAATGGGATTTGCCTTCAATTTGCTCAAAAATACTAAAGAATTGATTTGCTTCTTGGATGAGTTGCGTATCTTCGCATCGAAATCCCAGTTTCAAGAATAAGGAATGTTCTTTCATTATACGTGACCAGAATCGAATCTCATCTAATGAACGCATGACAAACTCATTTGACAATTCGGACACTCTCCTCTCAAAGTGCTCTAATACAACAAGTATAATGAGCAGAAGAAGAGTATATGACAAATGCAGATAAAATAGGATAACTAATTATTTAAACATTCGGATACGATAGGAATAACTAAGGGGCTGTCCCAAAAGGAGGAAATTCCCCTTGAGAGACAGCCTCTCTCACGCCAAATGCGGTGAAACGACTTGAATTTCGGGCAAATGACTTCCACCTTACAGGCGCTGCGGGTCAAAGGCGCCCAATCGCTTTATGCTTCAAAGGTGGACCAGTGCGTAGGGCGAGTGAGAGACGGCGGCAACTTTGTGTCGACATCACCCTTCGCCGCGTTGAGCTGGGCTTGGGTGAGAAAGATACTTTCCGTGAGGTCGGCACCTCTGAGGTCAGCGTCTCGGAAATCAGCCCCGATGAGATCAGCCACTCTCAGGTCGGCGCCTCTGAGGTCAGCGGCAATCAGGTAGGCTCCCCTCAAGTTGGCACCTCTGAGGTCGGCTCCTCTAAGATTGGCACCGATAAGGTCGGCTCCTCGGTCGTAGGTCTTCCGACGACCTAGGGAGCCCTTCTGCTGGCGAAGGGCTTCGGCTCGAACGAGTTCGCTCGTCCGTAGGAGCAGAGCATTGACGTCTGCTCGGTGTGCGGCCACATCCATTTCCAAGAGAGAGTCGGGACCGAGGTGAGTGAGGCGTTCCGTCTCGTCGAGCGCGAAGCTGAGCGCACCGTGGATCGGACGGGCCGGTTGCAACGTCAGCGCTTCGGTCAGATACCAGAGGAGCTCGTGGAGCTGCCGCATGATTGGGAACACCTCGAACATTTGTTTAGCGGATTCTGGAGCTTGCCGCCAGTCGTGTCCGCCGAAGGTAATTTGGGAAATCTTTTGTCCCGCGCCGAAGCAGTCATAAACAGTGCAACCCCGAAAGCCCCGCTGCCTGAGGCTGTTGTGAATGCCGCAACGGAAGTCCGATTGGAGGTTTTGGCAGGGCTGCCCGGCATCTTTGTCGATCGCGAAGTCTGCCGTAGCCGCGAAGGGCAGCGCGACACAGCACAAGCCGAAGCAGTTCTCGCAGTCAGCTTGTAGACTGAGGCGGCTCCCTTCGGGAATTCCTAAATTTTCGTGATTCTCAGACATTACGTGGTTTCCATCCTTTTCATTTCTTATGTATAAAAAATGATTTCATATAAAAGTTAACCCAAATATAGAATCTAAATATTAATTAGTCAACGGTACAAGATAATTAAAACAAAACTTACCATTTAAACGCTTTATACTAAAAACGGACATGCTTAAGAACCTTCCATTTTATGATGGAAGGTTTTTCTTTTACGGCCTTTTCGATATACAGCCAAAGGCGGGCTGCCGCGCCTAGAGAAGCTTGTCTTATTTCTTTGCCTCGTTTCGGGCAAGCTCCTTGCGTACGATTGGTGCAACCCTGGTGCCGAGCAATTCGATGGCACGCATGACTTCAAGGTGCGGCATCGTGCCGACATTTATATGCAGGAAGAAACGAGTAACCCCCAGATTATTGCGCAGTAGAATAATCTTTTCCGCGACATATTCGGGATCGCCGACATAGAGGGCGCCGCGAAGGCTTCGTGCAGTATCATAAGTTGCGCGGGTGTAATTCTGCCCCCAACCCCGTTCACGCCCGATGACATTCATTTGGGCCTGTGTTGAAGGGAAGAATAAATCGGCAGCCTGCACGGTTGTCTCGCCGACAAATCCGTGCGAGTGTGTGGCAATCTCCAGCTTGTCGGGATCGTGTCCGGCCCGCGCAGCAGCCTCTTTATAGAGTGCGACTAAAGGAGCAAAACTTTCTGGCATTCCGCCGATGATGGCGAATGCGATCGGAAGGCCTAACATTCCTGCTCGAACAGCTGATTGTGCAGTTCCTCCGCTTGCGATCCATACCGGCAGCGGGCTCTGAACGGACCTGGGATAGACGCCAAGGTTATTGATGGCAGGACGATGACGGCCGCTCCAAGTCACCTTCTCCGAGGATCTGATCGCAAGCAGCAGTTCAAGCTTTTCATCGAATAATTCGTCATAATCGTCGAGGCTGTATCCAAAAAGCGGAAAGGATTCAATGAACGAACCCCGGCCAGCCATAATTTCGGCACGGCCGTTAGAGATGCCGTCGAGGGTCGAGAACGCTTGATACACACGAACCGGGTCGTCTGAGGACAGCACGGTAACGGCACTCGATAGCCTTATCCGCTTGGTCCTGGCAGCCGCAGCTGCTAGCACAACGGCGGGCGAGGTGCCAGCGTAATCGGCTCGATGGTGTTCCCCAATTCCATAGACATCCAAACCGACTTGATCGGCCAGTACGATCTCCTCAACAGCGTTGCGCAATCGCTCGGCATGGCTGATGACCTCTCCTGTCACCGGATCCGGAGTAGTCTCCAAGAATGTACTGATTCCTATTTCCATGTTTGTTGCCAGATCGGCCATTTTGATTCGCCTCCTTCATTAACTATAGTTTACTCATTTTTTTATTGTTTCTCAAATATAGTAAGTAATTAGCCTATGGAGGAAACACTTTTTAAAAAACGAATGGTGGTTTCTGACTTTCACTGCCGCAAATATTTTCTGGGTATACATTACAGTTGTTGTCTTAGACAATTTATATAAAAACATAGAACCAACTTAAAATGGAGCAGCACAATTTGAAGGGGTACAGCCACTGAACAAAACGGCTCTGCATCGCATTGGATATGCGATAGAGCCGTTTTGATTATTTTTATCCAAGCCCGATACGCTCGATTACAGCCTCATACCCTTCGGGAGATACGATCGAGAGCTCCAATGCTGATGGCGCTTCGATCCGAATATGCAGTTTCCGGGTCGACCGGTCGGCTCGCCAAGAGATGTCGATTCGGCCCTGCCCTGGAAGAGGAACCGTCCCGCGGGCCCATGACAGGTCGGCGATTTGCGGCTCGACGAGCACCTTCGACCAGCCCGGATCAAGACCGCGAACGCCTAATACAAAGGCACCGAGGAAGTAACCGGGACCGGCTGACCAGGCGTGACAATGGCTGCGTGTCAGCAGGTTCGGATTCGCCCGGTTTTCAGTAGAATTCGGATACATCTCCCAGCACGTCGTAGCGTCGTGTTCGATCATTTTACCGTACTGGATTCGCATATCATCCAGCATGACGTCGAACCGGCCGAGTTTGGCGAGCGCCTCGTAGTAGAAGAAGGACATGAAAGGGCTCCCGATCTGTACGAATTCGTGCGGTGGCGTTACGATATACGTTTCTAAACGACGGAGTCGCGTATCGTCTGCAATGCCACATAGGTAAGCGACAACCTGCGTTTGCATGCTGAACGTTTCTGAAATCCGGCCGTCGCTATGAATGCAGTCCACAAAGGCTTGGCGTTCTTTCGACCAAAGGAAGGCATTGATCGCTGTTTTCATGTCGTCCGCGCGGGACCTGTAGCGTTCAGCGCACTCCTCATCGACTCCATCGGCGAGAAGGGCTGCTGAGCGAAGCGCCTGAACGAAAAACATGTTTTGGTGAGAGACGACACCATCGTTAGGCTGGTCGATCGGAGCCCAATCCAATAAGTTCCAGCCTTTCATGTTTAATAGACCGTTGTCGTCAAGCTTTTCCAGGAAGTGATCGAGCGTATAGCGGATATGAGGCCATATTTGTTCGGCAAATTTTCGATCACCACTATAGCGGTAAAGCTCCAGGCAGGCGATCGCCCAGAAAAATGTCCAATTCGGGATCACGCTGCTCCAACCGCTTGGAACCTGATCCCCGTATAAGGGGGACTGGAAATTCGAACCGGGCACGAGACGCAGACACCTTTTGACTATGGCGTCATCACCGAATACGTAATAATTCACAAGCGCTTCATTGCGGGCATCGCCCACCCAAAATGTCTGCTCGAAAGCCGGACAATCGACAAAAGTATCTTCCATACAGAGGCGGGTCGTATGTTTACTGATTTCCCAGATGTCACCCAGCAGCGGGTCGGAACATTGGAAGCGGCCGATCTCCGCGACTGCGTAGTTGCTTTGAAAAAGCGAGACCCGGTAAAGCTTCAACGGTTTTGTGGCATTTCGGACGGTGACCATCAAATAACGGAATCCTCTGCGAACGAGGGACGAGTACGTTTGATGGCCTTCCTTACATACGTACCGCATCGTATTGTCCAACTCGTACATTTCTTGCCTATAGCCGTCCCTCATAAATTCGAATCCGTAGAAATCAATGACGGTGCCGCCAGATGCATCCGCTTCGAACTCGATGTAACCGGAAAATTCCTTGCCGAAGTCGATGATCAACTCGGTATGTTCTTCCGGATAGACGGGCACGACGGCGGCTGCCCGGTTAGCGATGACCGCGTTTTGCAGGGAGTATGGGATCGGCATCTGCACAGACTGCTTTTTCCAAATGCACTTACTGAAAACATCGTCACGGCTGACATAGCGGTTATCGACAGGCCGTAACCAGCCTTTGAAATGTTCGAGTTCGGACGCTCCTGCGATCTTTCTCGCCTGCATGAAATCGGGATGGGAAGGATTGATAGGACGTTCAGGCTGGTGATCGATAATTTCGACATAATCGAATGGCCCGAGCGTCGCGAAAGGCGAACGGGTTCCTGCGGGATCGAGCCTGCTCTCAAGAGGAGAAACGATCTCGATAGGTTCATCGCAATCGATCGCGAAATGAAAGCCATGCCCGTGGCTAGAGCCTTGAATATCCATCATGAAGAAATTGTCTCCTTGCACCAGTTGAACGTCCAAGTATCGTTCCGGCTTCTCTCCGTAATAATCGTTCTCGTCAAGCCACACGCCATTAATGCTGCAATTCCAAGACAAGCGTCCGCCGTCAACGATACCGATAATAGCGCGAACCGGCTTGTTCGTCCGGATAACCGTTGTCACATAGCCGTAGAATCGCACATTGTTGGCATGCTGCTCACTGCTAGGAACAAAATGGTTCCTTAAGTCGAGAACGACGCCCCACGATCTTGGCTTTACTCTACTCAGGCTTTCGATACGAACCGGATATACCGGTTCTTCGGTTAGAGGAGGAATGTCTCGTTCGATAAGGGAAGTCCATGGTTCCATGCCTACCGGACCAATCACGTCTGAGGGCTCCCAGTCATCATCGGCAAATCCGGTTTCCGTCCATGATTCGTCCCAATCCCTGGAGTCGATAATTTCAGTAAAAGGGAGCTGGCAGGACATACGGGAGGAGCGGGAATCGTAACCGGAGTGGATGGCAGTTGTCCAGGTGGAATCGGTTGCAAGAATGACTTTGCGATCGTTGTTGTCGATTTGGGCAAGAAGTCCGCCACGGCCTCTTAAATATTGGAATGTCGGCACCCCATAATGCATGACGATCACCGCGATCGTATTATCGGCCCCCGCATTAAGGAAATGACCGATTTCATACTCATCAAAGGCGAGCTCGAAAGGCCAGGAACGGACAGGACCGCGTCCGACTAAAGTGCCGTTCACATACAAGACGTACCGGGAATCTGCTGTAATTTTAATATTGACCTGCTCTTCATAATGAGCACAGGAATAATGAAATTGCTTGCGAAAGCAGCGCCATTCGTTACGAGGGCTTACTTCTCCTCCGGACCATATCCACTGGGCTTTCCAAGGTACTTTTTCATTCATCGTTATCATGAATCCTCCCTAGATTTCAAGTTGTTCTGTTTATAGTATAATCTAGGAGAAAATGAAAAATGGGTGCCTATAAGGACGATATGTAGGGTGTAATCGGACATTTATGAATGAGGTGAAATCATGAGTGTAAAAAGACATATAGAAACGACCCCGTCAGCTCTGTATTTAACGCCAGATACGCCGATTTATATCAATCGGGTGTCGGAATCGTTCGAGCTTGCGGAACATAACCATGAGTTCTTGGAAATTAATTATGTTAGCGAGGGCAGCGGCTACCATTATATTGAAGGCCAGACGCTGCCTGTGGCCAAAGGGGATTTGTTTTTTCTGCCTGTTGGGGTTTCTCATGTATTCCGTCCGGCTTTCGCACAACCGAAACGAAAACATTTGATTGTTTATAACTGTTTGTTTGGCGAGGCGTTTATACGTAAACTGACTGATTTTTTTGCAGAGGAAATAGACATTCTTCATGTTCTCACAACACCGTACCCGGACATGCAATGGTTTCATTGGAAAGACCGGGACGGTACGTTTCAGACGATCATCAATACGTTGTTCGATGAGTTTGCGCGCAAACGGCCGGATTACCTGCTGATGATGCAATCGGATATGATCAGGCTTTTTGCGCATATGCATCGCTGTCGGAGCGGGATAGCGGATTCGAAATATTCCACAAGCACGGAAGATGCACTGGAACATATGATCCATTTGATTAGCGAACAGATCGCCGAGCCGCCGCAAATACAGCAGCTTGCGACCATGGCTGGCCTCAGCGAAAGGCAGTTTCGACGCAGATTCGTTATGCGGACCGGGATGAACTATACCGAGTTTGTACACAAGCTGCGTATTGAGTTGTGCTGCAGCCTGCTAGCTTCAACGAACGAAAAAATTTCTTCGATCGCACTGAAGGTCGGGTACCAGGACATCAAGTTTTTTAATCGCTTATTTAAGAAAAAGACCGGTATGACCCCTAAGGAATACCGAAATAGCGTACATGCCGGTTGAGATCCATTAAGGGGCTATTTTTCTGAAGTTGAATCTTCCATTTTCAGAACAATAGGGCAATGATCGCTGCCTGTAATATGGGTATCAATCTGCGCGTCAATTAACGATGGAGCCAGTCTGGAGGAGGCGAGGAAGTAGTCGATTCGCCATCCGACATTACGCTCTCTTACCTTCGGCATATTCGACCACCAAGTGTAAGCATCCGTTTGGTCGGGATAGAAATGTCTGAAGGTGTCTATGAAGCCAGACTCTAGTAATTGAGTCATTTTGTCTCGCTCTTCTTGCGTAAAACCGGAGTTGTTGCGATTGGATTTCGCATTTTTGATGTCGATTTCGTGATGAGCCACATTAAGATCACCACAAACGACAACAGGCTTTTGGGCGTCCAACTGGTTCAGATAGCTTCGAAACCGATCCTCCCATTCCAGTCGATAGTCCAGTCTTGATAGATCACGCTTTGCATTGGGCGTGTACACCGTTACCAGATAAAAGGCGTCAAATTCTAAAGTAATAATCCGACCCTCAGGCTCTTGATCCTCTTCCATGCCGTATCTAACGGACAGCGGTTTGATTTTTGTGATTACCGCCGTGCCGGAATACCCCTTTTTAACTGCGTAATTCCAAAATTGATGGTAGTCTTCGCCATACTCAAGATTAATTTGGCCTTCTTGTAATTTCGTTTCTTGAATACAGAAAATATCGGCGTCGGTTTGTGCAAAATAATCGTTAAATCCTTTATTTACACACGCCCGTAAACCGTTAACATTCCACGATACCAGCTTCATTGTCGTCCATCTCCTTGCAGGGTGCGTTAGTTTCTATCGAGTAGTATAGCATATTGTCTAGAGATTTTAGAGGCAACACCAAATACATATAAAGGAAAAATAGTGATATTTCACGAAAGTTAATACATCATTTTGTTAATGAACTTGGTAAAATTCTCCTTAACAAATGTATTTACAAAGTTCGCAGATAAAACGTTATATGAAACCTAGGCAAAAATAAACCTTAGGAGGAATTATGGCAGAACCAATAATCGTTATTCCATATGATGAGAAGTGGAAAGATGAATTCATTAAAACCGGAAGTTTACTTAGGCAAGTACTAGGGGACATTGCTATACGGATTGACCATATCGGCTCTACATCGATAGTTGGACTAGATGCAAAACCGATCGTTGACATCCAAATTTCAGTAAATCACCTAGAACCTATGATTTACAAACCATTAATTGAATCAATTGGTTACATACATCGAGCTGACAATTTGGACAAGACCAAACGTTATTTTCGTGAAAGTGAAGGAATGAAAAGAACACATATTCATGTTCGTGAAGTAGGGAGTTGGTCAGAACAATTCGCATTATTATTTAGAGACTTTTTACGTGAGCATAAAGAATTTTGCAACCAGTATGTTGAAGAGAAATATTCTTTGATGAATCGTTACAAGCAAGCACATGAACGTCATCAATATGTAGAAGGAAAGACTCCAATTATTTGGAAGATAATGAACGAAGCGAGTCAATGGAGTCAAAGAGTTGGATGGAAACCAAGGAAAACAGATATTTAGAAAGCGGATTCGAAGAGGGCGTAGGCATCATATAACACCGTATTCACGCATCGGGCTAACGCCCTCGGTCTGCCCGAGGTATTTAGGTGAAGTGGATTCAGGCAGACAATCCTGCGAGACTAAGTGATGAAGCCACACGGCGCAGCCACACCTTAAGTCTCTCGGGTTCGGGAACACAACAACGTTATAAGAAATCCCCGCAATTCAAGATAAGTAATAACTAACAAATGATTCTAAAAGATGATATAATACCCATTAGACTTTTAGTACAACGGGGGCTCTATGGACAAGTTATTTGAGATTGTGGCAAATTATGTGATTAAAAACTATTACAGACCAATAGCATTGGTAATTTTAATACCTTTTTTAACTTTAATAATGCTTTCTTTTACAGAATTTAGTCCTGATAATATTCGTAATAAATTTTTTATTATTAGCTGGTCAATAGTAATCTTTACTATTATTTTAATTTGGGTAATTTTGCGTCGTAAGAAAAGTAATGTTTTAGTTTGCCCATATAATAAAGTAGGGATAATTATTGCAATCCAAGAGCGTGATAATGAGAAATATGAAGAATTAAAATATAATTTCATTGAACAGATACAATCTCAATTAGATTCTGAAGATTTTTGGGTCAGAATTTTGGGTTTTGAAGAATGTAGAAAAATATTAAGTTTCAGAGATGCAGAAAACTGCGTAAAACAATTAAACTGTAATATTATTATATTTGGTAAGACTCTTGATGCTGGTAAAGATGTCAAACTTGATCTTAATGCTGTTCTAATTCATCCTGAATTAGAGAAAGACGTTAGAAAAGATTTGGCAGTTCAATTAACTGAATTACTACCTCGAGTTTCAATACATAAAGATCAGTTAATTGAGGGCTTTAATATTACTTCGAATTGGGTTAGTCTTTATTCAAGTTATTTCGTTGGACTAGCAACACTTTGGTCTCATAAAATCGATAAAGCTCAAAGTATTTTTGAGAGGCTGAATAAAGATATTGGCGATCAAAGGAGAACTATACCTGTTCTTTCGAAAATTAGAAGTTTATCAAGGGAAGTGCTTTATGAGATATATTTATTTAAAGGCAGAAGATTATATTATGAGTACAGCGAAACCAGATCTAGAGAACTTCTTAATGAATCTAGAAGCTTTATTCTAAAGGCAAACGATTTAAAGTCAAACACTGTAAGCTATCTGCTAATGGAATCAATATATGCTTTCCTTATGAATAGAGATGTTCCCTTAGCTAGAAGGATTTTACTTAAAGTAAGTGATAACGTTTCACAAAAGCATTATAGTACAGCTTTTTTAAATGCCTATCAAGGTAAAATTAATCAAATATTTAAAACCTATAGAAAAGCTTTTAAATTAGATGATAATGATAATTTAATACATGAAATAATACAATTTATAAAGTACATTGTTAAATCAGAACCTGACAAGATATCCCTACATGTTTGTTTAGCGCTAATTTATAACCACAAGAAGAATTATTTTGAAGCAAGTGAATGCCTTACAAGCTATATAGAATTGTCCCAGGATGCAATTAGAAATCCAAATATAATAAATCTATGTAAAGAACTTAATATAAATATGGAAAGTAACAAATCAACAGAACAAATTGCTGTTTCGTAAGTATAATAGCCTGATAATCAGGCTTTTTCTTATTGGTTGTATTTTAAGGAAAGCTCGTATTTCATATAACACCGTGTTCCTGCTACGGGGCTTACGCCCCTTGGTCTGCCAGAAGCATTTCGAGGAAGAGGAATCAGGCAGACAACCCTGCACCGATTAAGCACATCGCGCGCCCGGCTTAACGGCCTTAAGTCGGTGAGGGTTCGGGAATACAACAACGTAATTAGAAATCGTAAAAATCAATTTAAGGAGACAAAAAAGTAATGAATTCAGAAGAATTAAATAAAAAAATAAGAAAGAATAATATTGAGATTATTTTCACTATTGTAATGGCTACAATGTTAGCATTTGTATTTTTACAAGTGTTTATTATTGAGGACAAGGACTCTTTGAAAGCACTTATACAATTATTAGTTCAGGTTAATATCACAGCAGCATTAGCAATAGCAGCACTCGTAGCTAGTATTGGGACTTTTCGATGGGAGCATTATATTAAAGCGTTAATGGAAGATGGAATGGCCGATGACAATGAAAGAAAAATTTATATTATCAAGAACGCTAAAAATCCTTTATATAGAGTTCTTGCATTGAACAGTATCTTTGTAATTGTAAATGTTTTTGTATTGTTCACCAGTAATTTTCTTAAGAACAATGAAATATCAATAGTATTTTATAAATTTAGTTCAAATACTTTTTGGGAATGGATGAGTCTGATTCTTGTAGCAGTCATGTTAATTTTACTTATTGGTTTAACTTACTACTCATTGAAATATATGAAAGAACTCTTGTATAGATAAATTGAAGAGGTCGACGACTTCTTATAACGCAGCATTCCCGCAGCGGGCCTAACGGCCCTTGGTCGCCGAGAGGCATGCAATAACGTTAGATGAAATACCTTGAAGGGCGATGAAAGTCATGAATGAATTTTACTACTTAAGAGAATTGAGTAGAGATGAAATAAATAGCATGTTTGATAAACTCACAGAAATATGGGATATTTCAAACCATTATTGGTTTCCTTTGTATGATACAAACGTTAATTCTGTAATTGCTTTTGACTCTGTTGCGTTTGAGAGTCATTTTGGATTCGTTAAATTAAGAGAGATACTGAATGATATAAATGAAATTATAGAAATAAGAGAGTCTAGATATAAAGGATATATTGTTAAGTTAGAATCTTTTGAACCTTCTTATGAAAGCATAGGGGAAGGTTATTGGTTTGATGAAAATATGAATTGGATTATATATTGCTCTCATGAAGGGTCAACAACATTCGGGGGAGAATGGCTTATAAATAGCATAAAGAACGATTGGAATGACTGGGAAAAACATATTTTTTATGTAACTCAGTGAAGCAAGGTACTTCATCTAACACCGCATTCAGGCTTAGGGCCTGCTACGCTGTCCCTGGACCACGAGAGGCATACTCGGAGCAGCGGACAATCCGCACCAACTTAGGGGAGGAAGAATTACAATTTATATAAACATCGGCTCCAAAGGCAGAAGGGTTTTATGAGAAGATCGGTTTTGAGAGAGCGGATAAAGCATTTGTAATAAAGCGTAAGAAAAATTGAATATATTGGTTAGCAAGAGGATTTCGAGGAAGCATAATCAGCAGATACACCTGCACCGACTAACCTCGTCGCGGCCGCCCCTACTGTGCAAAAGTCGGTGAGGCGTCGGGAACACAACAACGTTATCTGAAATCATTGCGAAAGCTATTAAAGAGGGGAAAGATGAAAAAGTTTAACTCCTATGCATGCTTCCTATGCATGTTACTCGTTGTAACAACCCAAATAAGTCTGAAAACCGATTTATACTCTTAAACAATAAAATAAATAAAAGCGTTAATCTGTGGTCGTCAATAAATTATACAATTATAACTGATAAAGAAGTTATAAACGGAATAGATCATCCTCAAATAAAATTAGATGAACCAATTATGATAGAATTAATATTAAAAACTATAAACAAGGGAGATACGAGAGAGGATTCAATTGAAATCGTTTTCAATGAACCAAAGCCATATATTCACACCAACGGAACTGCCTCAGGTGGTGAAACCCACGGTTATCTAGATAAGAACGAAGAATATGAATATTATTTCACTTATAGGCATTTCGAGGAAGCGGAATCTGGCAGACAACCCTGCACTGGCTAAGTCCTTCGGACCCGGCGCTACGCGCCTTAAGCCACTGAGGATTCGGGAACAAATCAACATTAGATGAATTTCCACAAAACCAGTAACAGCTTTTATTAAACCATATTGAAATGAGGAATGATGAATGGATCCTATTATTAAGAAAGACATTATTGGTGTAATGCTTTATGTAAATGATCTAGAAAAAGCTAGTGAATGGTACTGTAGCTCTCTTGGATTTAGGTTAGGGAACTATGATTTTAATGATTTTGTAGAATTGACCTTAGACGGTCAATATGTGATGCACTTGTTTAAAGTAGAAAATTTTGATCCAATTGAAAGAGCAGTATTTACTTTTGATACTAAAGATATCAAAACAACTCATCAATCATTGACAGATAAAGGAATTGAGACTAGCACCATAAAGGAATACGGTGATCATTCAGCATTCACTTTTAAAGATTGTGACAGAAATACATTAATGATTTGCCAATTCTACAATAAATAAAGAGACATCGGCGAGGGTTCGGGGACATAACAAAGTTATATGACATACCTGAAATAATAATGAAAGGACGTATAATAAATGAGTGAGTTTACTTCAGGACATTTATTGTTGGCTGGTCACAAGGAAGCAATAAGAAAAAATGCGGTACCACGGTCTTTAATTAAAGTTTTAGACGAGAAATGGATTGCTTACTTGACTCGGAATGATAGCTATTTAGAATACCAGGAAGCTCCAGATTACATATATCAATTATCTTACGATGCGCCAGTGTTAAACTTTTGTAATCTCAGCGATCACTTCTGGGGGTATAGGATTTTTAATGGCGGTCAAGAAGTCGCATATTTACGTATTTCGTATGAATTTCTGGAAGAAATTATTATTGAGATTTTCAAGGAACGTTATCCGGAAAAAGAGATATTAGAATTATATGGTGATATGCACGAGGAAATATCCAAGGAAGTTATTGAGAACGGTATATTTGATGAGGCAATAGAACATTTATTTGACGAAAGTAATGTCTCAGCTTTTAAATTATTTGATATCTCAGAAAAGCAAATTGATAAATTAAAATCAATATTAAATCCATCCTATTTTAGAGAACATAAAAAAATATATCAATTAGTTGAAGAATTTAAAGAGATTATTGGGATTAATGAGATGTCGTGGATAAGGCATGAGAGAGTAGAGGAAGATGAAGGTTATGAAGAGATTTTTTAGCAATTTCAAAAAAAGTCAGCGTGTCACCTAAAACCATATTCTCGCTACGGATCCTAGCATCTCTTTGGTCTGCCGGAGACAATTCAAGAAAAGAATAAACTTTGATGACTGGAGTCTTTGCGTCTTGACAAACCTATAGTTTAATAACTAAACTAAATATATGGATAAAAAAATACCCCATGTAGAAATATTTTTTTTTGCATTCATAGTTTAGTAACTAAATCATATTGTGCGGGCTGGATGGTAAAAAAACGGAATTTCCCGGAAAACTTGGACGTAGAATGGCTTATCACTTTTCAAGTGGTCATTACAATATAAGTGAATAGAAACGGGGAGATTGAATGACAAATCAAGGTACGAATGTTCCTGGGCCTAAGCCCATTCCCTTTCTTGGGAACTTGATGGATGTAGGTGCAAATCCGCTTCGCTTTTTTGAAAGTTGTGCGGAAACCTATGGTCCGGTTGTTAAGGTTAGCTTGGAAAAAGGCAGAGATACATATATTTTGAGCCGACCTGAACATATTCAATATGTTTTAAATCATACCCAGCGTACTTTTACCAAAGGATATCATCGCGATCGTATTTTAAGTATGGTGTTGGGAAATGGTTTAGTTACGAGTGAAGGCAGTTTTTGGCTTAGACAACGGAGATTATCGCAACCTGCATTTCATCAGCACCGGATTGAAAAATATGCAAGTATTATGACACAATTTACAGAGAGAATGCTACTGAATTGGCAGCATGGTGAAACACGAGATATCCATGAAGATGTGATGCAATGCACGATGGAGATTGTAGGCAAAGCACTTTTCGATGTTGATTTGCACACTGCCTACGAAGGTTCAAACCAAGTTGGAGTCGCGTTGGATCAAGTTTTTCATGAATACGTTAAACAGTATACGAGCGTTTCCAGACGATTGCTTGAGATGGTGCCCATCTCCTTGCCGCTGCCGGGGAATTCGAAATTAAAGAAAAGTGTCGATAAACTGGATCAAATTATTTATGACATTATTGAGCAAAGAAAAAAAGAAAACCATGATCATGGCGATTTGCTTTCCATGTTATTATTAGCAAGAGATGATGATGGAACAGGGATGTCAAATGAACAATTAAGAGATGAAGTCATGACGTTATTTCTCGCAGGACATGAAACTACGGCTAACCTATTGTCTTGGACATTCTATCTACTTGCTCAACATCCGAGTGTGGAAGAGAGATTAGTAAAAGAGTTAGATAACGTTTTAGATGGTCGCGCACCTTCATTCACAGACATTTCAGAGCTTCGTTATACACAAGCCATCATTAAAGAATCCATGCGATTATATCCCCCTGTCTGGCTCATCACCCGGGAACCAATGGAAGATGTATGGATTGATGAATACTGTTTACCGGCCGGTTGTGAGATCGCTTTAAGTCAGTGGGTTATGCATAGACATCCTGACTACTTCAATGATCCTAAGTCTTTTATGCCTGATCGTTGGAGCCAGGAATTTGAAAAAAGCTTACCTCCCTATGTTTATTTTCCTTTTGGAGCAGGGCCTCGCATCTGTATCGGGAATAACTTTGCCATGATGGAAGCTACCTTGCTTCTTGCTGCAATTGTGCAAAAGTTTCATTTTGTGCTGGATAAAACACATCAAGTCATTCTTGAACCTTCCATAACGCTTCGACCGCAAAAGGGAATTTACGTCCAAGTGGAAAAGAGAATCGGTGAAATCGAGGGATAGCCATTATGCAAGATAAAAAAGCAAAAATCGTCGTGGTTGGCAGCATTAATATAGATCTTGTTGTTAAATCCAAGCATATCCCCGTTGCCGGCGAGACGGTCATCGGTCAGGAGTTTGCAACGATTCCCGGCGGCAAAGGGGCGAATCAAGCGGTAGCTGCGGCAAGGCTGGGCGCGCATGTCGAGATGGTTGGCTGCGTGGGCGGCGATACATTCGGGAAGCAGATGCTGGAGCAGCTTGCACACGAAGGAGTAGGCATTTCTTATGTCATTAAGGAGTCGCAGCAGACGACCGGTGTGGCGCTTATACAAGTGCAAGATGGAGAAAATCGGATTACCATCGTACCGGGAGCCAATGCTTGCGTTTCGCCGGAACATGTTGAAAATGCGAAGTCAGTCATAGCAGACGCAGATGTTCTGCTTGTACAGCTTGAAATTCCGCTAGAGACGGTCCTGCGGGCGGTACAGCTCGCAAAAAGCCACGGCGTGAAGGTCATTTTGAATCCTGCACCTGCCGCCGAGCTTCCTTCAGACATTTGGCAGTATGTTGATTTGGTAACGCCAAATGAGACGGAAGCGGCCATTTTGACGGCAGGCAGGACTAATCTTGCAGATGAGTCTGAGCTTATGGGCGAGCTTTGCAGCTTGACTAAGACCAACGTGATCATTACTCAAGGCGAAAAGGGCGTTACTTATCACATTAACGGCAGCTCCGGGTCATATCCGGCATTTCGGGTTCCTGTAATAGATACAACGGCAGCAGGCGACTCCTTCAATGCCGCCTTGGCCGTGAGGCATGGAGAAGGGCTGCCGCTGGAGCAGTCCATTGAATTTGCGACCAAAGCAGGCGCGATCACGGTATCGCGTTTCGGTGCGCAAACCTCGCTGCCGACCCGGCAAGAAGTAGAACTTTTTGACGCCCGGAACTGATGCGAAAATAAGCTTAATTGAAGCGACGATCCATTGCTTCAATTTTAAGCTTATTTTTTTATAAGTATATTTTCCGCTGCGAACCGCCCTGTTCGCGTAGACTTGCCATGGATAAAACTGTAAAATCAATGTGTGTATCGGAATACGGAAAGAGGTGACTAACGTGTCTTTTGTGATTCGGCTCAAGTGGTTTTTTAAATGGAGATGGAGTCGTTATGCGGTAGCCATCGCATTGATGGCATGCGTCAGTCTGCTGACGACGATCCCGCCCAAAATGATCGGGAATACAATCGATCTAATTCGAAAAGGAGGATTAACCTCTTCAGGCTTAAGTCAGACCGTGATTTTGCTTGTGTGCCTTTCCCTGCTTATATATGTGATGGTCTACATATGGATAACGACCTTATTCGGGAACTCGGCATTGATTGAGAAGCTGCTCAGAGGAAGGCTGCTCGCGCATTTGACCAGGATGACACCGGCTTTTTTTCAGCGAAACAGTACGGGGCAGCTGATGGCGCTTGCGACCAATGACATTCTGGCCATCGGACAGACTGCCGGTTATGGCGTCATGACGCTGGTGAATACGCTCGTGGGAGCATCCATCGTGATCATTACGATGATTTCCTTCATCAGCTTCAAATTAATGCTAGCCGCATTGATTCCGCTGCCTTTTCTAGCCATAGCCATAAGTTCCTTGGGTAAAAAAGTAAGGACGCGCTTTCTCGCAGCCCAGGCGTCCTTTGGCAAAATGAACGACCATGCGCTGGAGTCGATATCAGGCATTCGCGTCATTCGTTCATATGTACAGGAAAATCATGATCTTTCCGCTTTTGATAAAGTGACCTCGGACGTCATGATTAAGAACAAACGAGTATCCATATTAAACGCTCTTTTTCAGCCGGTCATTTCGTTGATCGTCGGGTTAAGCTACACGATTGGTATCGGTTACGGCTCTTACCTTGTATTTGATGATCAAATTACGCTCGGTCAATTGATTTCTTTTAACATTTATCTGGGTATGCTCATCTGGCCCATGATTTCCTTCGGTGAGTTTATTAATGTGCTGCAGCGCGGAAGCGCTTCGGCGGATCGTCTTGAAGAGTCATTTACACAGAAACCGGATATGACGGACACAGATGCACCGGTAGCTATCAAAGTCCCGACGTCGATCGAAATGAAAAAGTTAACCTTTACATATCCGACCTCCAGCCATCCTAGTCTCGTCAACATTTTCTTCCGTTTGGAGCGAGGTCAGACGCTGGGTATTGTAGGCAGAACAGGCAGCGGAAAGAGCACGCTGCTAAAGCAGCTTCTGCGCCAGTATCCGGTAGACCCAGAAATGCTTTTCGTCGCAGGCGTTCCTATCGAACAAATTGCCATGGACCAGATGAAGAGCTGGGTCGCTTACGTGCCGCAGGAGCATCTGCTGTTGTCCAAATCGATTCGCGACAATATCGCGCTCGGCAAGCCAAATGCATCAGCGGATGAAATTGCTAGAGTCATAGAAATGGCCTCTTTTACTCAGGATATTTCCCAAATGCCCGAGGGGCTGAGTACGATTGTCGGCGAAAACGGCGTGATGCTGTCCGGCGGGCAGAAGCAGCGTCTGGCCATAGCAAGAGCAATGCTCATTGACTCTGAAATTTTGCTGCTCGATGATGCGCTGTCGGCGGTGGATGCGCGGACGGAGAGCCGAATTCTTCATAATATCCGCGTGGAACGAGCGGGCAAAACGACATTGATTACGACGCACCGTCTATCCGCGGTCAGCCATGCGAATTGGATCCTTGTGCTGGATGACGGACGGATTATCGAGGAAGGCACTCATGATGAATTGATGCTGTTCGGCGGTTGGTACAAGCAGCAGTGGGATCGCCAGCAGATGGAAGCCAGCCTGGAAGAGTGACGTTGAAGGGAGCACTTAAATGCCAAAACAATCCACGGCGAGAAGACTATTCGCATATGCTCTCGTCTATAAATTCAGAATTATCGGCGCGCTGCTCATTCTTTGTTGTGCGGTTGGCGCCGAACTTGGCGGGCCATATATTACCAAAACCATTATTGATCAGCACTTGAGTACCGATGCGCGGGATCTTGCTGCCGTGCTAGGTCTGCTTGCCCTGTATATGGGACTTCTCCTTATCGCAAGTATCGGCAACTTTACTCAAGCCTACATCCTCCAATCGACCGCGCTGCAAATCATCAAAAACATGCGGATGGATTTGATGCGGCACATTCAGCGGATTCCTTTGCGCTATTTTGACAATACGCCGATTGGACAGGTTGTATCGAGAATTGCCAATGATACGGAAGCTGTTCGCGATCTGTTCATGAGCTTTATGGCGACATTCGTCGTGAGCATGGTACAGTTGACGGGCATTTTCGCCGCCCTATTCATTTTGGATGTGCGTCTTGCGCTGTTCTGTCTGCTGCTTCTGCCGCTGTTCGTGTTGATAATGATCATCCATCTGAAGTATTCCAAGGTATTCATCACCATCATGCGTGCCCGGCTCAGCGATATGAACGCAATGATTAACGAATCCATCGTCGTCATGCCGATTATCCAGGCTTTTCGCCGCGAGAAAGTGACGATTGATGAATTTGAAGTATTGAATGAAGACCGCTATGTGAATCAAATCAAACAGTTCAGGATATTTTCCTTGTCTTCCCGCAATATCGTCGGAACGATTGGCAGCTTGGTGACGGCTTTAGTCATCTGGTATTTTGGCCGTGAGTCGCTGCAAACGGCGATATCCTTTGGCGTGTTTTATGCATTTATTGATTACTTGGGCCGGATCTTTCAGCCGATTATAGGGATTTTTGATCAGCTTACGAATGCGCAGAGAGCGTTCGTTTCCGCTGATAAAGTGTTTGCGATCATGGATATGGAAGGCCATGAGGTCGGGAAGACGGATCATGTGAGCCGCCCTGAAGGTATCGTGAAATTCGATGACGTGACGTTTGCATATAAAGCTGGAGAAAATGTGCTGAAGCGGATTTCCTTTGAGGCGCATAAAGGGGAGACTGTGGCGCTTGTCGGCCACACGGGTTCAGGTAAAAGCTCGATTATCAACCTGCTTCTGGGGTTCTATGAGCCCGATGACGGTAAAATCACGATTGATGGACGAGACATTTCAACCTTTTCCAAACAAGAACTCCGTAAGCATATGGGCATTGTTTTACAGGATCCGTTTTTGTTTGCCGGTGATATTAAATTCAATGTGAGCCTCTATAACGAAGAAATTTCACTGGATCGTGTAAAAAATGCGCTCAAAGATGTAGGCGCAGCACCTTTCATCGAGCAACTGCCGAACGGCTATGACGAGCAGGTGGTAGAGCGGGGAAGCACGCTGTCATCCGGGCAAAGGCAGCTCATTTCGTTTGCCAGAGCGCTGGCGTTCGATCCTTCTATTCTCATCCTGGATGAAGCGACAGCCAGCATTGACAGCGAAACCGAGGGGTTAATCCAAAAAGCGCTGAAGGTCGTCAGCGAAGGCCGAACTACGCTAGTCATAGCGCATAGACTATCTACGATTCGTGATGCCGACCAAATCTTGGTGCTGCATCGCGGTGAAATTGTCGAACGGGGTAATCATGATACGCTTATGGCGCTTGAAGGTAGATACTACAAGATGTATCAGCTGCAAACAAGGGAGCGGGCATTAGAGGTGTAAAATAAAAGGCTGCCACAGCAA
The DNA here is from genome assembly GCF_014534655.1 of Paenibacillus sedimenti. Taxonomy (GTDB): domain Bacteria; phylum Bacillota; class Bacilli; order Paenibacillales; family NBRC-103111; genus Paenibacillus_E; species Paenibacillus_E sedimenti. Next base: position 454,580 of record NZ_JACVVD010000004.1, on the reverse strand, counting down.
CGGCAGCCTTTTATCAAATTTTTCGAATAACGGCTACGCCAATCATACATACAGGTAGTAGAAAACCGAATGTTAGGGCATAGGGAAACCAAATTTTTGAAACGAAATTAAGAAAATAGCTTGCATTCGGGTATGAAATAATGGATAAAACAATGAGAATCATTGCTAACGGAAAATGTAAAGGACGAGCTTCTTTCATTTTCATGATTTGAGCGAAACTGAGAGTTGAAGCATAAAAAAAGCCAAATACAGCTTCACACATCTCCACCAAGGTTTGGTTAGGAAATTGCTTTGTCAATGCACGGTATAAATAGACCGTCAGCAATCCCGTGCATACGCCCAAAATTGCGGCTATCCATGCATTCTGTTTGGCTTCTATTGCGAGAGCGGAGGGGGTAATTAAAATGGCGCTTCCTACTGTAAATAGAGTGACAATTATGGTAAATTGCCGGATACCGATAATGCCATGTTCTATCTTCTTACCTCCCTCACGGTCTTTACTTCGCTCATTCCTTTATTTCTTCTACCAGAGAGTCGCTTACGGTACCCAAACGGCGAATTTTCACTTCTGCATTTACATGGACAGGTAAATCATGAAATTGTTCCTTCCAATTGTCTTTATTTTTGTTCCAATATTTAGGATCTGCTCGGTAAATGGCTTCACCAAAGCCGAAAATATCGACATTATTTTTTTTTGCTTTTTGAATGGCAGAATCTATGATGGCATGTACTGCCTTTTGCGCTGATTTCTCGAGTTCCTTGATGCTCTTTGGATCGATTAAATCGATTTCGCATTGGACTTCACCCACATTTTCCTCTAAAAAAACATCGACAAAGATTTCCGGGTTGCCGTTATTCACTTTGCCTTTCATTCTCGTTTTTGACCGTACAACTTCCAGAGCCATTATTCCGCCTGATGGACAAGCCGTATGTCCGATCGTGCTTTTAACATTATCAATAATATAATTGTATCCTTTGCTTTCTTGTTCATTAAGCCAACCGACAAGTTTGTCTTTCTTAAAAAGGGCTACGCCAGAATATCGCAATATTGCCTTAGGGTCTATTTGGGTCACATTACTTCTTAGATTACCTTTAGTCGGATCGCCTATAATTTGTATGCCTGTTATTACAGGATCTTTTCCTTCTGTTTGCAGATCGGAAATTAATGTGTTTAATTTTACTTTTACCGTAGGCGCCCAAATCTTTTCGGACATCTCTAAAGTAGAATACATTTTATTCGATGGGATTTTTTCGATAGGTGTAAGAATATTTAATACATTCTCTGCCGTTGTTCCTCTTGCAACCACTACATAGAAATCAGTTCGCATTTCATGATTTCTTGATATACCATCCAGAATCGGCGTAATTCCTTCTCTTGCCAGTTCTTCGCTGATGACAAGAATCCGAAGATGAGCAGAATACACTTTTCTTGGACTTTGCGTGGCAATTTTCCTTAATGCTTCAAAAATGGTTTGGGATGTAGCTTGAAAGGTGCTTACTGGTGTAGTTTGTCCAGCCCCGCCCATTTTGGAAGCCACTTCACCAGGGTTCACTATTTGAACCGTCACCTGTACTTGATCGCCTTTTTTATCGAATCCCATACCAACTGAAATGGCGAGATCATTCAGTTCGCGCCGGCTCCAGCATCCCGTGAGGAATCCAAGGACGATGAACAGCATTAAACATCTTCGCATGACCGATGACTCCTTTATCTAGGATCGAGGTTCAGGTTTATTCGTAGGAGCATTGTTCTCTCGGATGTTATTTTTTTGACTAATAAGGCGAGGCCTTGCAAATAATGCCCACTGCGGCAAACGAAAAATCGTATCTTTCTGATCCGCTAAAATAAATGGTGCCATTGGAGCCATGTACGGAATTCCAAAAGACCTTAAACTGCATAAATGAAGAACGATCGCGATAAGCCCCACTGTAATGCCATATAACCCAAAGGAAGCAGCGATTATCATCAAAGCAAATCTCAAAATCCGAATCGTAATAGCCATATTGAATGAGGGGATTACAAAATTGGCAATGGCAGTTATGGCCACTACAATAACCATCGCAGGAGATACCAAACCCGCTTCTACAGCGGCTTGGCCGATGACCAAAGCGCCTACAATGGAGACCGCTTGTCCGACTGTCTTTGGCAGCCGAACACCGGCTTCCCGAAGGATTTCGAAAATGATTTCCATGCCGACTGCTTCGATAAAAGCCGGGAATGGAATCCCTTCTCTCTGAGCGGCTAAACTGATCAGAAGAGAAGAGGGCAGCAGTTCCTGGTGAAAGGTAGTGATGGCAATGTATAGAGACGGAGCCAGCAAAGAAATGAAAAAGCAGACGTAACGGAGAAACCGCAGGAGCGTTGAAAAATCTGCCCGTTGGTAATAATCTTCTGCAGATTGATAAAATTGGGTAAAGAGTGCAGGCGCCATAAGCACAAAGGGAGTGCCGTCAACAAGAATAGCTACACGCCCTTCCATTAAACCTGCCGCGATTACATCGGGCCGTTCCGTATTATATAAGGTGGGGAAAGGAGTGAAGGTCTCGTCTTGGATCAGCTCTTCGATACTGCCGCTTTCAAAAATGGCATCGATATCGATACGTCCGAGCCGAATTCTTGCTTCCGCCACTAACTTGTCATTAACGATTCCGTTTATATACATAATGGCGACTTCCGTTTTGCTTACACGACCGATTGTCATGGATTCCATCCATAGGTTAGCATCTTTGATTTTGCGTCTGATGAGTGCGGCATTGGTGCTGATTTGCTCAGTAAATCCCTCACGGGGGCCCCTTACGACCGATTGTGTGGATGGTTCTTCTACGGACCGATGTTCCCCGCCCTGTGTATTCGCTGCGAACCCTTGAGCATATCCGTCCACTAATATAACCGTGAATCCGGATAAGACAGATTGATATAAGGTATCAAAATCGGAGATATCGCGAACTTGTCCGAGAGTGCTCATTGAATTTCTTAAAGCGTTCAGTGTGAACTCACATGAATCAACTTTAAGATTTTCTGTGATGAGGGCTTGAATAGATATGGGACTAATCAGTCCATTTATGTAAATGAATCCAATTTGAATCGTGCTTGTTTCTTTAAGAAGTATGGTTTGTGTGATGATATCCTTACTATGACCAAAGGCTAGCTTGATCTTAGCGATGTTAAGTTCCAGTGATTTCTCAAGGGGTTGCTTTGATACCGGTAAGTCACTCTGATTAAGCTGCGTGTCTATTGAGCGGTAGTTATTCTGAAGAATTTTCTTGATGAACTGCATGATATCGCCACCTTTTCAAAGTACTCTTATTTCTTGTACAGTGACTTTCGCGCTGCTGCAACCCCTAGCATGATAATGGGGTACAGCAGCCCAAATGTTAAAGCGTAGGGTATATATGCTTTGGTATCAAACTCTGTCATGTAAGCGACATTAGGATAGACAACGAGCGAATAAACAACCAGAATCATACCTAGCGGAAAAACGAGCGGGCGGTAATCTTTCATATTCAAAATTTGAGCCAGACCTGTGACGAATCCATAAAAATAGAAGGTTGTCTTGAAATAAACCGTTAGAAACCAGATCCCTGCGATAAGGATTTCAACTCGTTCCAAAAAATTGCCGATACTGATTTGCTTGGCTAAAGCATAGCTTGGAAACATATGTCTTTCCGTCATTTTAGTTCCCAATACCGATATGCATAAAAAGGTGATGATGATGAAACAAGCTCCGCCAATAACGGTGGAAGCAAGATATGCCTTTTTTGCCTTATCAACTTGATTAACATGAACAGGATACACCATAAACAACGCAATAAATGGCAGTGAAGAAGTGCCCGCCACGGATAAGGCAGCTTTAATCATAGGTTTGACTCCGGCTGAGAATGCGGGCTGAAGCTTGACCATATCAATTTCCGGTAAAAGACAAAGGACCAAAATAACAAAGAGCATAATGATCCACGGAAAAAAAATCTCTGCAGCATGAACTAAGGTTTCTAGTCCAAGACGCACACCCATCACAACAACGATTGCAAAAATAATATTGGCAGCTTGAATGGGTGTTTCGGGCATCACTTGCGTGTTAATAAAATTCCCCATATAAAATAAAACTGTAGCTGCCCCGATAAAAGAAAAGGAAATAAATAAGAGAGAGAGCAGCTTCCCCAGCCATATCCCAAACAATGCTTCGTTATATTCGATCAAGGTCATGTTGGGAAAATAATTAGCGACCCTGTTGTATAAGCATACGATTAGCACATTCAGACAAACTCCCAAAATAGCAGCCAGCCAGGCATCTTGTTTGGCATCGGCAGCAAGTCCCGAAGGGATGATCAGGATTGTGGTCCCGATCGTATAGATAATCACAAGGACACCAAATTGACGAACAGATATTTTAACGTCTTTTAACATAATTTCCTCTCCTGAGGATTCCATTTAAAGATACTATTCCCATATTTCCATAAATCATCAGCATAAAAAGGATTATCCAGCTGCCGCCACATAATTATTTGTTCTTTTACAAATAATGCATAATGGACATCTTTAGGCAGGGAGTGGCAAATGGGATGCTCTACATCATAACTTTGGCAATTTTTTTCATTTGGATGGTTATGTTGCTTCGAAAAAAGCAGCTTTCTTGGCATTCGATTGTTACCTCATATGCAATTGCAGTATTCAGCGCGGATATGCTTGAGGTTACATTCAACCTGCTTCTTAATTTGTACAAGTTTCCGACGCATTTGGCGATCGATCCGGTCAAAGATAATGAATTTGGCATCATTTTCGGGGATACGTTAATTCTGCCGTTTACCTTCATCGTATTTGTCTATTATGCAAGGCAAAGTCCTCCCTGGAGAACATCGCTTTTATTCGCATTGCTATCCATCATCCAGGAGTGGATCTATTTGAGATTAGGATACATGAAGTATCTTCATTGGAACTTAGCCTATTCGGCTGCATTCTATGTGGCTGGGTTCCGCCTAGGCGCCTACTTGGCTCCGCGTATCGCAACCTACAATCCGCCCGTTCCCTACCGGATACGTCTGATTTGTTTTTCACATACCATCATCATGTGGGCCGGCGCTTTATTTGCTTCGCCTTTGCTAGAGATGTTTCAATTCAGACCCGGCGTGTTTAATGATCATATGGCGGATTGCCGGTTTACAGATCTGCTCTCCGGAGATGTCCTAAGCGTACTCTGTACGATATTCATTCCAAGAACGCCTAATCGGTTCAAGCCGCTTGCTTTTACCGTGATTGCTTGTATCGGCATTTCCTTCGCACTGTACGCTTATTTCAAAGGGTGGTTGATCTATCATAATTGGAACCATTTTTTTATGGTTCTGCGGTATATTGTACCTTTGGCCTTAATCATGTTGTACGATCGTTGGGAATTATCCATGGAACGTGCGAAATAAGGGGGAAATTCAAAAAGACGGCTCTTTCCGCTCCATATGCGGAGGAGCCGTCCTTCTATTTACCGCCTTTATTGCCAGGGGATTAATCATTCCCGTACAAAACAGATACTTCAATGTCCTGATTGTAATTACCGAATTATTTGCCAAAGAGACTGACGCCGCCGCAGTGCTCGGCTGTCTCCAAACAAGCGATTCTAAAGTAAATATCTTGTCCGGAAGTAATGCCTAGCTCTTTGATCGTAACGTCAGACAATTGAATGCCATCCAAGAAGGCGCCTTCCTTGTTCACGGAAATGGTTTTGAGCAAGCCGTGCTTCGTGCCGAGACTCCACCATACGGGGGTGTGTACGCCTGGGTCAGCCCCGAAATCGCCAGGGCAGGTCCATACCCCAATCCGAATATCTTTAATATAAAAGGATATGTCTGAGGGCCAATTTTCATTGAAAGCGGGCGCTTCTGAGCAAATTTCCATGGAAATGGTTAACTGGCGGGCGCCTTGTTTCCCGACCAAGTAATTCGGGATGCGATACTCCAGATATCCGCTGCCGAACCAGATATGCCTGGCTTTGACATGCTCGGGGTCGCAAGCGCCGATACGGATGAAAGCCAGGGGGCAGCGAGTCCGTGATTGGAAGATGGAAGGGCGTAACGCGGGAACTCCGCCGATGTTTCCTAACACGGACGGTCAGCCCATTGAAGAACTTGAATTAGTCCCTTATGGCAGTGCAAAGCTGCGAGTTGGGGAGTTTCCGCTTATCAGAACTACAAGATAATAGTTTTGTTCATTTTGTTCACGGCAGCAACGACAAATAGTAACACCCTTTTACAACCAACTTGTATATAATAGGATTTGTTGTGTTATTTATCAGGAACGGAGATAAGCGATGTGGAACAAATCCTTTTAGCAAAGATCGAAGCCGTACGCCTTCAAATGATCCAAGAAGCATTCATGCAAAGAAGTCTTACACATGAGAATGTCGTTGCGCTTAGTCAAAGATTGGATAGATACATAGCTTTTTATCAAAAGCGAAAAAAGAAAAATGCTAAGTTCGCTGCTGCGAATTGATAAAAAAAGGCTGCCGTCATCGACGGCAGCTTTTTTGAATGCGATTACATTTTGCTTCTGATATTGGATATATATTTGATTACGACCCCTAATGCGCCGATGTAGTAACCAATCTGCAGCAACCAACCTGTTTTATCCAGGGGCATCATGTTGGCGATGAGGAATAATGGGAAAACATAATAGAGTAAATCTTGCAGATAAGTCAGAATCAGATTGTAAGAGAAACTGCTGGCTTTGAGGGATTGATATAAGCCCAGCAAGAAGCTAAGTCCCATCAATCCAAGCACAACCCACATGGTATACAGCATCCAACCTGTAAGTGTAAGTGTCATTTAGTCTCACCTCCTTTAGGAGGATTCACTTGCGTACTATAATATATGGTAGAGAGAGCAGGTTGTACACGACATGCATCCATATTTGCAAAGTCATTTTTTCTTTGGACTTCAACGAATCAAGGGCGCCTCTCCGTTTGCCTTGACTACTTTGCTCCTTTACGGCACTATGAAGATATAGTATAACGTTGAAAGGATAACAAACATGTCGGAAACGAATAACGTCGAACAAATGATCAAGGTCATGTCCAGGAACGGGTGGAGGATCACGGATCAGCGCCGATTATTGGCCGAAATATTTGCCAAAACAGATGGGTATTTATCCCCTAAATATGTCTACGACCAAATGACCGTTCACTATCCGAGCGTCAGCTTCGATACGGTATATCGCAATTTGAGATTGCTGAGCGAGATGGGGGCGCTTGAACAATTTTATTTCATGGATGGCGGTTTGAAATTCCGGATGAATTGTTCGAATCATCACCATCATCACTTGATCTGTATGAATTGCGAAAAAACGTTGACGTTTGACTATTGTCCCATGGAAACTACCTTGAAATTGCCTGGTAATTTCAAAATTATTAACCACCGTTTTGAAGTTTATGGCGTTTGCGAGGAATGTCAGGAGAGTTCATGAAACCGTTTCAGAGGTTGTATTATTTGGGCATGGTCTTGGCCTTGTTCTTATTCGTGGCAGGCGAGCTGATCTGGTTGCCGGATCCGTTGCGATTCGGAAACGGGGTATATTGGATTGATGCCCTTGATTTGCTTGTCTATGTACTTGCGCTAATTCCGCTGATCTGGGCGATAACGGCTGGATTTATCCTCGTTAGGTTAAGGAGAATTCGAGTGAAGCGGCGTTTCGGTTGGGCCCAATTAAGATCCGGGGCTGTAATCATTGCCGGTGTGACAGCAATCATCGTAATCATAACGATTCCGAAGAAGCTTGAGTTTTCTGTGAGTGCTTTGGTGCTCACATGGCTGCTCGTATTTGTTGACTTATTTTTCATTGAGCGTAATTTGCGCAAAATTCCGGTTCAGAGCATATCCGCGTTTGTTGTAACGATTTGCTTATTGATTGTATTATTTTTTCCAACCCGCTATTTGGTCACCTATCCAGGTATGACTCTGAACATGAGTCGGTATGCGCAAGCGAATGGCGGGAGCCCGCATGGCGAGATTTCCGGTGTGCTTGTATTTGACCGGCCGGCTTTCCCGATTGACTGGGTTTATGCCAAGTTATTCCCGCACTATACGTTTGAAGTTAATAATCTTGGCATATCCATTGGTGAATACAATCAACAAGTACGGGTCATGAAATCGGATGCAAATGCCGCGGGAAGCGCCATTGCATTGCAGAAGCTCGGCAGAGGCAAAGGTATCATCCCCAAAGGGGTCCTCGTTACGGGGCTCGCTCCAAATAGTCCTGTTGAGGGCATCTTACGGCAAGGCGATGTGATTGAGGAGGTAAGCGGGCAGGCTATCAAAACCGTACAAGAATTAACGGATCGTTTGGCTGCGACTAGTCCTGGCGATCAAGTTGAGGTAAAAGTACTACGCAATAGTAACCGAGAGACGCTTTCGGCAAAGACCCGTGCCAATCCGGACAATCCAAAACGGGCAGCGTTTGGCATCGATGTAAGCAATGAACTCCAATACGACATTCCCGAGACTATAAACTATCATAACTATTTGCTTCATGAAGGAGGTCCATCGCATGGAGCGATGCTCGCGCTTACCTTGATCGATCAATTTACCCCGTGGGGTATCTTGCACGGTAATAAGGTGGCGGGCACTGGAACCATTGAGCCGGATGGATCCATTGGTCCCGTCGGCGGTTTGGAGCAAAAAGCCTATACGGTTAGCAGAACGGACGCAGATGTGTTTTTTGTTCCCGTTAAAAATGAAAAGGACGCGAGAAAAGGCGCCCCTGGATTGCAAATCGTGCCTGTGCGTACATTAGACGATATATTGAGTTGGTTGAGGGAAAATCCTAAACAGCCGGGAATTACGCATTGATTTTCCGCCGCGAAAGTGATGCAGCTTCATCACGGATAAGAGATCGAGTTGCTGGAAAGCCTACCCTTTATAAAAATTTATATTTTTTTTGAAACCAATACCCAATGTAGAACGTATGAAATGGACTAGAGTGATTCACTCACTCATTAACTATAATTCTGGAGGGTTAGACAGTATGATGAAAAAATTAGTAATGCTGTTAATGGCAAGTATGTTGGTGTTCTCTTTTACTGTGCCAACGCTGGTAGAAGCTAAAACTTCTTATAAAGCGCCGCGCAAAAGCTACACGCCGACAGATCAGCAAAAAGCGCCAACCAACAATGTTTCGAAAACTGATCCTGCAGGCACGACAACAAAGACTCCTGGCGCTACAACTCCGACTACAAAGCCCGGCTTTTTCAGCGGCGGTTTAATGAAAGGTTTGTTAATCGGGGGAATGGCCGGCCTGTTATTCGGAGGCTTATTTGGAGGCATGGGAGCGCTCGGTAATATTTTAGGTTTACTAGTGAACGTGCTCGCCATTGTCGTCTTGGTTGTTCTTATTAAAAAGGTCGTCACTTACTTCATTAATAGAAGAAAGATGAATCAGAATCAGAAGAGGTACTAGGATGCGCCTGGGGGAACAAGAAATCGTTAATGCGGTCTGCTTGAATATGGCGGAGCGCAAAGGTCTCAAGCCAACAGACGTTGATGTCGAGCTCATGTGGGATGAGGACTTGGGATTCTCTGCTGAAATATTTGCAGGAGGTCGCAGTCAGATTCTCACGCATGCCAATCTGCGCGAAGCCATCGTGCAATATTTGTTCAACAGCTACCAGATGCGCGTTTTCTCGGATCAAATCCGGTTTAATCTGGAAGAAGAGATCGTCGCTGATATAGCAGTTTAATTCAAATTGATAGCAAAACCACTTTTCTCATGCGGGCATCAGCATTGGGAAAGTGGTTTTTTCATGATGAAACTGTTTCTTTGTCGTTACGAAGATTATATGCCAAATGGAGGAGTCTCTTTGAAAAAAATGTTCCGGTATAATTGGGTAGTCAGGGAAGATTGGTACCGATGGTGTGAGGAGGTTCCGGAAGAGGAACTGCTTCGTACCCGTAATGGCGGCGTGAACGGAATCTTGAATACGCTCTTTCACATTGTTGACGTGGAGTGGAGCTGGATACGGTCCATACAGGGGAAATCCGATTTTCAAGAGGGTTTCGATCGTTATAGGAGCCTGGATAAAGTTCGTAAGCTGGAAGCGGAATTCCGGCCGGAAGTTGAGGCCTTTGTGAACGGCTGGGACGAGAGTCTGGAAAATCGTCTTTTTAACGATCTTCGACCGGATGGGAGAATGGTTACATATACTTGGGGCGAGGTCACTCGTCATGTGATCGCTCACGAGATTCATCATGTCGGCCAATTATCGATCTGGGCGCGTGAAGTTGGGAAGAAACCCGTTTCAGCAAATTTCATCGGCCGAGGCCTCATGTAGTTTGTTATTCCGCTTGTCTGACGATGAGATTGATCATGTAACTTTCTTTACCTTCATTACTTTCGTCTTTTACGATCTGCACGGTTGCTTCCAGTTTGTCGGATTTACCGTTAAGGAATACGGAGTTCAATGAGTCCGCACCCTCGTCGTTTAAATCTGTTCGCTCAGGCTTGATGCCTTTATCTTGCAGTGCCTTCTCGTAAAATGCCGCCAAATCTTTTATCGGTTTAGAGCTGGTTAAGGCGACGATAAAACTTTTTGCCCCGTTTTCGGTGGAGGTCATAGAGCTTTCGATCTTAGCATCCGGATGAGAGGGCAATGGGAACCCGTCCGGCAGCTTCTTGGCTTCTCCGCTGATTTGTAATTGCTGCCCATCTTTGGAGGTGACGGTGATTGCTTCCCCTTCTTTGTCGACTTTGACTCCGGTGGACTGTTCGATAAGTTTCTCAGCTGTACGTTCGGCTACTTTCTCGCTTACTCCACATCCGGAGGCCATACCCGTCGTTGCGAGCAGCAGAATGGAAAGTACGCCGAATCTTTTCAAATTTAACATTTCAATAAATCCTCTCCTTACTTAATTTCGCTACCAATCGTATCATATTGCCGTAATGAAAACTGTATCCTTTACTACACTTTGAAAAAAAAGATAAAAAACCATCCAAACGTGATTGGATGGTTTTTTGTATATGCATCTGGCAGTCAAAGTGTGAATATTGTGGATAATATTTACATGAAAATGGTCTAAGTCACAACTTGTGTGACTATTATATAGTAGTTACAAGTTATTGTTTTCTTAGGGTTCTCAGCCTTACAAAGATGGGGGGTGAGACGTATGAGATTCATCATTATTATCATCTCTATATTAGGCAACGTTTCCACGATTATTGATTTTTGGTTTAAAATGCGCAGATTAATCAAATGGCTCAAAAGACGTTCGAAACAAACAAAGACCACCCGATAGGTTAGCGGCCATGCAGGTGATCTTTATTTGTAACAACTGGTCATCCATTTGTTGGAGTCGGGGTTATATCCCCTGACTCCTTATTTATTGTATTAGGTAAAGGTATTTCTATGACTCATTTTACGTTTTTTATTTTTATCGAAATGCACACTGCCTTCTTTGTATGATTAACTAAAATGAATGTAGGGTTCTTTAGGTATTAGCATGCTCGCGATGAAATATAGAAGCACCGTAGTTCCAATGCTGCAGATGGCCGCGATAACCATGACTAAACGAATGAGGGTAGCATTGATACCCAGATACTGGGCGATCCCTCCGCAAATTCCTGTTAATCGGCTGTTCGAAGTTGAACGATAAATCTTTTTCATTGTAATTTCTCCTCTCGGTTATATGATTTCGACTTGTGAAAGCGTCGTTAAGCTCTTGTCTTTCATGTCTTTATTGTAAGGCTTCTGCGATGTCGGGAAAACAGACCGGCGGCGGTATTAAAGGCTGGTCCAAGGTCGGGGGCAGCACTTGACTTAAGACGAAGTTAACCAAAACTTTTCACTAGCTCCTCACGTCAAAAATCAATAGGAACAACTTAACCTACGGTGAAGCTTGGTCTCTCCCAGAGAGGCGTTAAATAATGGCCAAGAATCCCCAAGTTGTGTCATTTACTGGTGACATGAATTTGGGGATCTTCTGCGTTGTCAACATCAATCAGCGGCAATTCCTTTTTCCGTGCTTTATAGGTTAGATATCGACTGGTTGCAATAGCGCCTGCCGTTCCGCAAATAATATCCCACATCGTATCGAGGAGACTTCCCATTTGGGAAGTGAGCCCGAATAACCAGTCTGTGGTGAACTCGTGAATTTCCCAAAATCCAGCCATCGCAACCGCGAAGAAGAAACTGAACCATACGGCTATCTTGGATTGGAGGTGGAGTATTTCAACATGTTTATTGATTTGCCTGAAGAACAGAAGTCCGACAAAGCAGAGGATAACCCCCGAAAATACATGCTCGATTTTATCCAAATAAGGTATAATGCTGTAAAATTCAAATTCATTAGCCAAAAACATCGCAACAAAAATGAAGAACAGGATGGAAAATCGGAGTGCCGGAAACATCTTGCTTTTTGTAAATTTGATCAAAACCCGGATTAAAACTAATACGAAGGCGATTAGAAGGGCCTGATAAACCTTTGCATAGATGCCCTTGACTAGAAAATAACATATGCAAACGGCGGCAAGAGCGTATAACGCAGCTTCAAAGTAATCATTCCATTTGTCTTTGGGATGCCTGCTAAAAATACAAACCCCTCCCTTTATTTATTCAAGCAATGTAATTCCAGTTATATATTTTACAAAAATCCAAAATTCAATTACCAAAATTATGTTACTTTAGAACAAGTAAATAAATGAGCGCCCATCTTCTGAATAGCTACCATTTTATTTATCGAGCCGCTTTTGATAAGATATAGAAGGTAAATAAACTTGGAGGTAATCATATGCTGACACCAGGAACTATCCTCGTAGAGGATATTGATTTTGAGAAAGCGCGAAATCAAGGCTGTAACATCGAGGCAAGACAAGCGAATTTGAAGGTTTTTGGACCGGGCAAAATTCGTGCATACGGTACAATTCAAGTCACGATCGAAGAAAAACAACTGCTGAGATCCGTAAATCAATTTGTTGTCGTTTAAAATGATGCTTACAAACAAGAGCAATAACGGAAATTCCGTTATTGCTCTTGTTTGTGTTGGTTATTATTCATTATTCTGCTTGGCGTTGATAACAGTGCAGCTGCCAGGATAACCGTCTTTCTCCATCATTTCATCCAAATGCTCTCGCATGATTTCATCTCCCGGTATATCGGCTACAAGTTTGACGGGAGGTTGATGAAACTCCACATGCCCTTTCGGTTTGCTATCGGTCACAAGTTCACCGCCCTCTTTTTGAAATAGCCCTCAGGTGAATAGCATTAACCAAATTTAGAAAAAATAGTAGGCAGTGAGAATGATCAATTTTCCATGGGGGTTACAACATGAAGCAACGATTTACGGCATCCCTGATTTTCGTATTGATTTTGATCCTAGCGGTAGTAGGCTGCGGCACGATTAATGGGCAAAAAGCAGCCGAAGGCAATATCCCAGCTCCAACCGCTCAAACCCAAGGTGATATTACGATCGGTACCGAAGGTACGTATGCGCCATTCACGTTTCATGATAAAGGCGGTACCTTAACGGGATTTGACGTTGAAATGGCCCAAGAAGTGAGTAAACGTATCAATCGCACACCTCGATTCATAGAAACCAAATGGGATGGGATGATCGCCGGTCTGGATGCCAAACGCTATGACATGGTAGCTAATGAAGTGGCGATACGTCCGGATCGTCTGGAAAAGTACGATATGTCCGACCCGTATATCGTATCTCGTGCGGTACTTGTCGTACAGGCGAATAATACGGATATCAAGACGCTAGACGACCTGAAAGGCAAAAAAGTGGGTCAATCTTTAGAAAGCAATTACCGTAAAATCGCCGAAGAGCACGGTGCGGCGATTACGGCGGTTGAAGGATTTAATCAAGCTATTGATCTGCTGACATCAGGACGCATCGATGCCACGATCAACGACAGCCTGTCCTACCTGGATTTGAAAAAGCAGCGTCCGGATTTACCGATCAAGACCGTGTTCGAAGAGCCGAATGCAACAAGCAATGCTTTTTTGTTCAGAAAAGGGAGTAATGAGCTTGTTCAGCAAGTCAATAAAGCTCTTGCAGATATGAAAAGCGATGGCACCTATCTGAAGATTTCGCAAAAATGGTTTAACGCAGACGTTTCCAAGTAAAGGACTAGGGGCCGATGACAACCGATCGCACAGAACGTATTCTGGGAATCCTTAGCGATTCCTTTTTTCCTATTTTGAAGGCCGGCATTCTATTTACCATTCCGCTTACCCTGATCACGTTCACATTGGGTTTGCTGCTGGCCTTATTAACAGCTCTTGCCCGATTATCGGGTATTCCGCCTTTGGTGGCTATTGCCAAGTTTTATGTTTGGATATTCCGCGGCACCCCGCTGCTCGTTCAGCTCTTTATTTTATTTTACGGTTTTCCGAGTTTGGGCATAACGCTTGACCCATTTCCAACAGCCATTATCGGGTTTACTTTGAATAAGGGAGCGTACAGCTCAGAAATTATTCGGGCGGCGATCCTATCTATTCCTAAAGGGCAAAGCGAGGCTGCTTATGCAATCGGCATGACCAAATGGCAAGCAATGCGGCGCATTATTCTACCGCAAGCTGCCCGCGTCTCGATTCCTCCGTTAGGCAATTCTTTTATTAGTCTAATCAAGGATACCTCGCTAGCAGCAACGATCACAGTAACGGAGATGTTTCAAAAAGGCCAGCAAATTGCGGCGGTGACGTACGAACCACTATGGCTTTATACGGAGGTCGCATGTATTTATTTATTGTTTAGCACTGTGCTATCCCATTTTCAGGACAGGCTTGAAGGACGATTTGAACGAAAGGTAGCCAAGTGACGTATGATACAGATAGCCGGACTTCATAAGAGTTTTGATGGGCTGCATGTCCTGAATGGTATCGATCTGTTTGTTGAAAAAGGGAAAACCGCCGTCATCATCGGTCCCTCGGGCTCCGGAAAGACCACCTTGCTGCGCTGTTTGAATTTATTGGAGATGCCTGAGCAAGGCACGCTTTCTATTGCCAAGATTGGCATCGCGTTTAGCGGAAATCATCGAATAGATCAAACGGTTGTTAAGGCGATTCGTAAACAAACCGGCATGGTTTTTCAAAGCTATAACCTGTTCCCTCATCTAACCGCCCTTGAAAATATTATGGAAGGACAAGTCATCGTCCTGAAACGGCCCAAAGCAGAAGCAAGAGAGAGAGCCGTGGCTTTACTTTCGAAGGTCGGCTTGCGAGAACGTGCAGATATGTATCCCCACCAGTTATCCGGGGGACAGCAGCAGCGTGTCGGCATTGCACGGGCGATGGCTATGGATCCTGGCGTGTTGTTATTTGATGAGCCTACCTCGGCGCTGGACCCGGAATTAGTGGGGGATGTCCTGCTAGTTATGAAAGGGTTAGCCCATGAAGGCATGACGATGGTTGTAGTCACACATGAAATGGGGTTTGCACGGGACGTCGCCGATCAGGTCGTATTTATGGATCAAGGTGTCATCGTTGAAAAAGGAACGCCGGAAGACATATTTGAGCATGCTCAAAATGAACGGACACTGCAATTTTTGAAAAAAATTCGTTGAACAGGACAGCAGCCAAATAAAAAAGCGCATGTGGTTTGCGACCGCATGCGCTTTTTCAATTGAAATCTATTTAAATGCGATTTCTTTCTCTTTATTTTCAACGGTTACCTGCTCTTCCGCAAAGTAATTGCTCAGATATAACTTTTTTATATTGAAAAAGTTGTTCGTCGAGCGGAGATGGCTGATGATTCTACAAATGGTTTTCATATATCGAACATCCTCAATGCCGGATGCAAGGCCGAAAACAGTATTGTAACTTCCTATCGCTTGATCTCTATTGATGACCCCGGCTTCCAAATCCCTTACGATTCTTTCCATTTCTTGACTAATAAACCATAATGCTTGTGCTTTTGTGTTTTTATCAATCAAATCTTTGCACCTCCATCTGTATGTAATACAAGTTTAAAGCATCTCACCTGTAAAATCTGTCGAAGTAATGGAGGGGGGAATTACGGTTTTATTGAAGATAGAGGCGGAAACTTGTCTAAAAGATAGAAAATTATAGCTTATAAGCGGTTCGAAATTGCGAAGGGAACATTTTCATTTTTTTAGAAAATACGCGGCTTAAATAAAAACCGTTTTCGTAGCCGCATTGCTGCGCAATTTGCTCCAACGTATAATTCGTTTCTAAGAGTAGAGTTTTTGCCTTCTTCAGACGAAGGTGAGTCAAATATTCGATCGGGGATACACCGTTCTGCTGTTGGAATCTTCTTGTCAATTGCACCGGACTTAGTCCTTTGGAAGCAGCAACATCTTTGAATATGATGGGTTCGAAGGCATGGCGCTGAATCCACAAAGTCAGTTCATGAATAAGCGGATCTTTAGCCCGGCTATCTACGCCTTTCTCTTTTACCGTTTCCCGTTCCATGCAATAAAGATGCCATAAGTCCTGCAGAAAATGCGCTTTTCTCTCATAAGTCACCGGGTCATTCAGGGTCTGCCATTGTTTCATGTAAAAAAAGTTGGAAGCGAGGCGCTCTTGATCAAATAGAGTGACTTTCCCTAATGGAAGCTGCTGTATTAAATCTTTCTGTATATCATCCGCAGAAGGGATGCAGTCGAACGAGTAAAAATGGAAGCTTAGGGGTTCTATTATTTTTCTGCGAAACGGGGTAAATGGAGGACAAAATACAAGATCGCCAAAAGCGGCCTCCCCCTGATATTTTGAAATTCCATATCTAAACCGTCCCTCTTCAATAGCAAACAGAGTCCAACAAGGATACGTATCCTCTTCCAGTAAAAACCGCTGCTTCTGCTCCCAGTATACATGATCAAGAAATTTAAGATGGTTTTGCATGGGTTTCACCTATTTTTCAATTGATTGAAATAATGTATATGGAATATCGTAAAGCAGTGCATGTTAAAAGTAAACCGTTCTATATAAAATGAAATTATAGATCATTTACTTTAATTGAAGAGGTGTCTTTAATGAGAAATGAAACGGTTAATACGGATATTACTGTCATCGGCGGCGGTCTTGCCGGGGTGTGCGCCGCGGTAGCTGCCGCACGTTCGGGTCAAACGGTAGCTTTGGTGCAAAATCGGCCTGTACTTGGCGGAAATTCAAGCAGTGAGGTGCGCGTATGGGTATGCGGGGCAACAGGCCATGGAACTAACCGCTATGCCCGGGAAACCGGAATTATGGGGGAAATGTTTGTTGAAAATCAATACCGGAACCCGGAAGGCAATCCATACGGCTGGGATCTTGTCGTACTCGAAACGGTGCTCGCCGAGAAAAATATTCAGTTATTTTTAAACACTGATGTGCATGAGGTGGAAGCAAGCGGCGATGATCACGAACGTAAAATTCATTCCGTTACGGGATGGATGATGGGCTCGGAGCGACGGATCCGCTTCGAAAGCGAAATGTTTCTGGATTGTACGGGAGACGGTTTAGTCGGCTTCTTGGCCGGTGCAAAACACCGGATAGGCCGCGAAGCGAAACACGAGTACAACGAAGATTGGGCTCCGGAAGAGGCCGACGATATTACCTTGGGCAGCACGATTTTATTTTATACCAAAGATGCAGGGCATCCGGTCCGCTATATCGCTCCGAGCTTTGCTAAGGACATAACGAAAACATCTATTCCAATCAAACGCGTCATCCGCAGCGGGGATTCGGGCTGCCATTACTGGTGGATCGAATGGGGCGGCGAGCTGGATACGGTACATGAAAATGAACGGATCCGCGATGAGCTCTGGTCTGCCATTTATGGCATATGGGATTATATTAAAAACTCCGGCAAGTTTGACGCCGATACCATGACGCTTGAATGGGTGGGGTCCATTCCTGGAAAAAGGGAGTTCCGCCGTTTCGTCGGCGATTATGTGCTCAATCAGAACGATATTATTGCTCAGACACCTTTTGAAGACCGGATTGCTTTCGGTGGATGGTCGATTGATCTTCATCCGCCGCAGGGGATGTATTCGACAGAAAGCGGTTCAAAACATTTGTACGCAGACGGCAATTACCATATTCCGTTTCGTTCGCTGTACTCGGTAAACGTATCCAATCTGATGTTCGCGGGTCGTAACATTAGTGCCACACATGTCGCCTTTGGAACGACGCGAGTGATGGCAACCTGTGCCGTTATCGGCGAAGCGGCTGGAACCGGCGCAGCGCTGTGCGTGCAGCACCATACGACACCAAGGGAAATTTACCGTCAGCATATGGCGGAGCTACAACAGTTAATGCTTCGTCATGATGCTTCCATCATCGGATTGGCCAATCAAGATCTCCGGGATTTAGCTAGGTCAGCATCGGTTACCGCCTCCAGTGAACTCAGGGAACTTGCCGTAACGACGGCGTCAGAGGTATTCCCGTTAACAAGCGATGTGGGGCTGCTGCTCCCTATTGATCGTGAAATGACGAAGATCGGGTTACTGCTGGACGCTTCCGTTTCTACAAAGTTGGAAGTAGAAGTATGGGATACCGGGAAAGCGGAGAATTATGTCCCTTACCGGCTTCAGGCCCAAGCTGTTGCCGAAGTGAATGCGGGAGAGCATCAGTGGGTTGAGGTGCAGCTCCCCTGGAAGCCGGAGATACCGCAAAATGCATTTCTGATTGTAAAAGCGAACGGCGATGTCAGTCTTCATCTATCCCATACGCCAATGACCGGAGTGTTATCTTTTATCAAAAGCGTCGAACCGCGCGTTTCTACGGATTTGGAGAATCATCAACCGGATCAGCCCGTGATTCAGTGGAGGATGAGTAAGCTTGTCCGGAAACCTTTCTGCTTTAGACTTTATCCGGAGACGCAAGCTTATGCCGCAGAGAAGGCCGTGGATGGTTACATGCGTCCTTTCGGAGGACCACACCTATGGATGTCACAGTCCCTTCGCGAATACGGGGAGCAATGGCTCGAACTGCAGTGGGCGGACGCAATTTCCGTACAAGAAGTTCAGCTTACTTTTAACGATGACGTGAATGAAGATTTGATCAACCTGCATCATCACCGCACGCCTTTTGAGATTATACCGGAACTGGTGAAGAACTATAGAATTGAGGCTTGGGCAGAGGGAGTTTGGACTTTACTTCATCGGGAAACGGACAATAGAAAGAGAACAAGAAGACATTCCATATTTGGAACGGTCACCACGAATCGGCTGCGTCTCGTAGTAGAATCGACAAACGGAAGCGATTATGCCGAAGTCGTTGAGGTAAGGGTATATACTTCCAGCGAATAACATTTATACTTGGCCTGTGACCGGCTGCTCCTTCATAAGAGCAGCCGGTTACAGGTTTTTCTCACTTAGCTTGTTTTTTTATAAAAACTGAGCACACTTCTCCAATCCCACTGTTCGTAATAGTTGGCTCCTATGTCCAGGTTTTCAATCCAGACAACAGCATTGTTGCCGTTGTGGTCTGCAAGCATGACTTTTGCAGTGCTGCGATCCGATCTGATCCAGGCAAGACACTTGAACGGTAGTGATATCGGATTAAAATCGCCGTAAATTTCCGATGGAGGAGTTATTGTCTCTTGCCGTTGCTTTTTCAGTTTCACTTCAACTAAGAAGGGCAGATGACGTTTTGGAGCTTCGCCCGACCAAGCAGCTTCTTTGGCTCTGGAAGCTATCAATTTTCGGGAATGAATCCAAGTGAAACTTTGATCGACATAACCTGCCGGTGTATAAATAACTGGAGCGACCTGCGGGATATTTGTAACTTTCAACTGTTTATTTCTAGTGGCCTCTCTGCCGACCCCTCCGATATACGCAAGTGTATCGCCTTTCTCCGCCCAATCGAACCATTGGTCATTGTTCACCAACTGATCTAAGGTCATAAACACAGAACCGTTTGCGGACAAGATACACAGTGTATTGCTATCAGCCGATAACGACGCGGTGGGTGTTGCCAGGAATGCTATCCAATGTCCGTTTGCCGACCATTTGAAGATACTTGTGCCTACGGCAAAGAATTCGTCAGATTGCTTAGGCAGCACATACAATGTTTCAAAGCGGCTGGGATCGCCTTGTTCGGATAGTGGTATTTTAATAATGCGTACCTGTGTCCATCCCTCAGGCAAAAGCTTAGCAGCGGATGAAGCCAGAAATCCACTCCCATCAGGCAACCAGGAGAAATTACTGATGTCTGGAGCAATGAGCTCCGATTTTCCCGGCGTTTCAGGATCTGCCCCATATAACTGCTGTGCTTTTTCAAATGCGAGACTGTTCCGCGTGGGGGCCCATTGAAAGTTCTTTAGGATATCCGAACTAACGAAGTGAGTTTCTCCGGTTTGAACATTCCATACCCATAATTCTTGTTCATTTTCCCCTTTGGTATATGCAATCCAATTACTGTCGTAGGACCATTTTGGGTTGCGGATATATTCCCCTTTGGTTAATTGCTTTTCGACGTCACCGGTTTTGATCCATAGGTCCCCATTCCGTACGAACGCTGCTTTTAACAAGCTTTCAGGCTTGGATGCCCGGGTTATTGCAGTTCCTGAAAAGAAGAACAACAGTATAACTAAAAGTAAGCTTGTTTTTTTCAATGCGTTCATAAACTGCGCCTCCTCATTATTGTTGCTTGTGACCGCGTTATTTTTTCCTTTTTTTTCAGAATCATGCTGAGGAAGCGGCTTCAACGAATAATTGAATGATTTAATGAGGAGATTGAAGGTATGCAAGGTTGGTTTCATTCGCATCAAAATGAAAAACCTGACCCTATCGGTCAGGTTCACGCTTATTTTATCCGTTCAACTCGCGCTGCAGGACTAGCGCTTGTTTGGCTAGATCCAGCCAGTTCCCGGCATGGCCGTATGAGAGCTGCACCCATTCCTTCATCGGCCGGCCACCCATGGGATCGAATAATTTGGCGCCTTCCAAGGCTAGAGTCTCGGTTAGCGGATTTCCGCGCAGTTTGAAGATCATATGTTCCTGGTAAAAACCGGCGAAAGCTTTGCCTCTGATTTTCAAACAAGGCATTCCAAACATTTTTGAGCTTTGCACCTCATCGGTCACCTTGAGCTCGTCCGAAATTTCTTGATAAAGAGACTGTGGACCCATATTGAACCTCCAACATTTATTTTGTAATCAAGTTTGCATATTATACTATTGTCTTAGTTTCCTGCAGCAATCTCTCATACTTCTCCATATCATCCGGAAGCGGCACGTAGTTGCAATAATGAATGTCGTCTCTGCCGTTTATTCGGAAAAAGGATACGAGTTTATACCGTATGGTCGTCTGGATCGGCTTATGAAAAAATTCAAAAATGACTTCCGCTTTTTGTTGAATATGATAATCGTTCCACCACTGCTTGAAGTGTGCACTTTTCGCAATAAGCTCATCCCTAAATTGGCTGAACCACGGATCGTGCATATTTAAATCATGATAGCCTCGAAATACGCCTGCCCCATATTTGGCTGCTTCTTCCCAGTTGATCACGCTCTGCCTGACCTCTTCATTCATGAAGATCAGCCATACCATATTTTTCCCATTTTCGTCAGTGGATGAATCTATAGGGTAAATTAAATTTGCGAGGGAATTATGCAGTAACACATTCGTTCTCGCACCGACCAAAAAGGCTGGAAATTTCGATGAATGAATCACAGCTTCTAATTCTGCATTTACCGCTTGCTCCTCCGGCATGGGAGCGGGAGAGCTCGAAAAACCTCCTAAGGTGAGCAGATGCGCCTTTTCATCGTCGTTTAATTTCAGTACGTTCCCAATACTCGTCAGTACTTCCTTGGATACATTGATTTCTCTCCCTTGTTCCAACCAGGTGTACCACGTAATACTTACACCTGCCAAGTAAGCGACTTCCTCCCGGCGAAGACCTGCGGTTCTTCGAAGACCGCTGCCTACAGCGATATTCAGATCTCGGGGGGAAACTTCAGCGCGTTTCGCCTTTAGGAATTCCCCGAGCGTTTTTATATTCTTAGTGTTAGACATGTATAATCATCTCCCTCATTCCAGGTATTAACAAGCTCAATGAATCAGGTTTATTACTCAAGTTTACTCTCGTCGCCGTTCGAAAGCCAGAATAAAAGAATATGGCTCTCCCTGGTAGTCGTGATACCAGTAATATCAAAAACTGTTTGCCTCTGCGATAGCCAGATACAATGGAAACATATCAATCAAGGAGGTTAATTACATGAAATCTATCGTTATTCAACAATCGGGTGGTTTAGATACTTTGCAAGAAAAAGAAAGCCCGGATATGAAGCCGATGCCAGGCATGCTAACCATAGATGTGGTCTATGCCGGCGTAGGTTACGTGGATGTGATGATGCGTCGGGGAGAATTCGGTCCTCTTGTTCCTTTTCCGCTTACTCCTGGTTTAGAGGTTTCCGGCTATGTCCGTGAAATTAGTGACGGTGTGGAGGGGTTCTATATCGGTCAGCCAGTGGCGGCTATGACATTAGGAACTTATGGCGGCTATGCGTCTATCGTTCAGGCCAGACCGGAGTTTACGATTCCGTTGGATCAGGCGGGAGCAGCAATCGACATGGCTACGGCAGCTGCGGCGATAGTAAATTTAACTACTGCATACATGGCTGTAAGACATGTCGGCAAAGTCCGGCCTGGTGATCAGGTTCTTATTCACGGAGCGGCTGGAGGTCTTGGCAGTTATTTGGGGCAAGTTGCCAAATGGTCAGGAGCCGGTAAGGTATATGGAACGGTCGGAAGTATGGAAAAGCTGCAACATGCGGCAAGTTTTGGTTACGATGAATTGTTCGTCAGATCCGATTTCGTCAAACAGATCCGGCAGGCAACCGAACAACAAGGCGTTCATTCCGTATTTGATCCGGTTGGCGGTGAAATGCGCAAGATGAGCCTGGAAGTCCTTCGTTCCCTTGGGCAATTAGTCGTTGTGGGAAATGCAAGCGGCAAAGAAGATGTCATGTACGCTTCCAACGAGCTATGGATTCAAAGCAAAACGGTATCTGGTTTTGCACTGGGGGTATATGCCCAGTTTGCACCTGAAGAAGTTGGGCGAGCGGCGCGAGAAGCCTTGCAATTAATTGCGAATCACGGGATTCATACGGAGATTTTTGGGATCTATCCGTTTGAAAAAGCTGCAGAAGCGCATGCTCAGTTAGAAGCCGGCAACACAGTAGGGAAATTGCTGCTGCAAATGTAATTTCAAACAAGCGAAAAGGCATGCTGCTTAAGCATGCCTTTTCGCTTGTTTATATCATTTTCACCGACTGCGTCAGGTAATCGGGATAGGTCCTGTATGATTGCTTTTTAATGGCTGACCTTCTTTATAATATAAATGAGGGGACAGCAGGATAAAAAAGATATGAACATCCGGAAAACCATGCCCACTTAATAATTGATAGAGCCTCTGAACAATGCGGTCATGAAGTTCCTGATCTCTCGGAAACATGAGGATTTCCAGAGATTGCGGAGAATTCGTTATTTGTTCAACGAGAAGGAGCTCTATTTTTATTTTTTGCCCGGGAACACCTGTTAATTGAGAAAACTCTTGGATGACCGCATTCGAAATCGAAGAGATAAAAGCTTTGTCGAAGCCTTTGAATCTGAGATAAGGCATGTGAATTCCTTCTTTGCAATGGAGTAAGAGAATTTAAGTTTAGTCAAAAATAAGTGATGGTACAAAATCATTATTAGATGAAATCCATCTCATTATTAGATCGATCACTATCGTAAACGCATATTGCTGTGAACTATGCTTCTTTTCATTTTTTTAAAAATTTACTTAAATAAAAAAGGAATTTGCCAGCTTAGGTCAAAATGGATAACATGACTTGAATTTGATAGCCGGAATGGTGAATCTTATGGACGGAATGTTAACTTCTGCTGAACTGATCAAGCCATTGAGAATGAAACAATTAATCGACTCATTCATGGATTTGACTTCGGATGGCATTGTGATCGTTGATTTAGAAGGGAAAGTCATAGAAGTCAATAAGGGATTTGAAGAATTGCACGGTTGGACTAGGGATGAAGTGATTGGCAAGGTTTTGCCAATGACTCCTAAAGAATTTAAAGACGATGTATTTCGCCTCTATGAACGAATTATAGCCGGAGAGCCATTTTCGGGCCAAGAATGTTTGAAAATGCGTAAAGACGGCAGCAGCTTTTATGCGAACGTAACCATATCAACCATAAAAGATGAACAGGGTAAGGTCGTTGCATTTGTAGGGATTGAACGAGATATCACCCAGAAGAAAAAGGCGGAAGAAGAGCTTAAGGAAAGCGAAGAAAGATACCGGGTCTTGGTTGAATGCTCGCCTGAACCGATAGTCGTTTATACGAATGATCGTATTTCCTATGCAAATGCCGCAGCAGCCCAGCTTGTCTGTGCAACGACTCCCGAAGCGCTTATCGGAAAACGTGTTTTTCGCTTTATACACCCCATGTATTTACCATTAACCAAGAAGGTTCAAGCTGTGCTGCAAGAATGCAAGGCCACGGAGCTGATAGAGATCAAACTCATACGGTTGGACGGAGAAGCTATTGACGTAGAAGTCAGGGCGGTGCTTGTTAAATTTCAAGGGAGGACTTCTGTCCAATTATTATTTAGGGACGTAACGGATCGCAAACGGGCAGAGTCCAAGCTGATTGAAAGCGAGAATCAATTCCGCCGTTTGCTAAAGCTCTCTCCCGAACCCATCGTCCTGCATTGTAACGGTATCATTCAGTTCGTTAATGATATCGGCAATAAGCTTTTTAGGGGGAATAGCAATGAAGAGATAGTTAATCGTCATATCCTCGAATTTTTCTTGCCGGAGGATCATCCGAGGATTATAAGCCGCTTGAAACAATCGCTTCAAACAGAAGAATTCCTGGAATTTATGGGGTATAAGCTGAGAAGGCTGGATGGCATCTTTCTGGATGTTGAAATCTCATCCATTTATGTGCATGAGCATATGGGCTCCCCCGTGATTCAAAGCGTCGTACGTGATATGACAGAACGGAAAAAAACCGAAGAATATGTACGAACGTCGGAAAAGCTTTCGATTGTCGGACAGCTCGCTGCAGGGATTGCCCATGAAATTCGAAATCCTTTAACTTCACTCAAAGGTTTTGCGCAAATTTTGAAAGCAAGAAACACCGACTACGTTGACATTATGCTGGAGGAATTGGACAGGATTAATTACATTGTGAATGAATTTATGACTATTGCGAAACCGCACTCGGTTACCTATACGGAAAATGAACTTCAAGCTCTTGTCGCCAATGTCGTGCACTTCATGCAGCCTCAGGCTTTATTGTTCAAGGTGAACTTGAAGTTGGCCGTGGAAACGCAGATGAGGCCAACACTCTGTGAACCGAATCAAATCAAGCAAGTGATTATGAATATAATTAAAAATGCCATCGAATCCATGCCGACAGGCGGCCTTGTGCAAATCTCGATGAAGCAAAAAAATGACAAAACCGCTCTTATCCGTATTGAGGATCAAGGAATTGGTATTCCTGAGGATCAATTAGCTAAGCTGGGAGAGCCGTTTTTTTCGATGAAAGAAAAGGGAACAGGCCTAGGTTTAATGGTTTGTCAACAAATTGTGAAAGCCCATCAAGGCAAACTGTCCATTCACAGCAAAATTAATCAGGGAACGACGGTAGAGATTGAAATTCCATGCCATTTAACTGATTAAAGAAGGTCTTGCTTCATGAATAACGGATTAGGAGTGACTAGCTATGGAGTTTGTCAATAAAGTAGCCCTCGTTACCGGCGGCGGTACAGGAATCGGCAGGGCGACATGCCTCTTGCTCGCAAGGCGGGGGGCCATCGTCGCAGTGAACTACTCACGGTCTCAAACTGATGCCGACGAAACAGTGCGTTTGATCCATAACGAAGGCGGACGAGCAATCGCAATCCAGGCCGATGTTTCCCGGGACAAGGAAGTGCGGGACATGGTCGATCATATTGTGAGGCAATTCGGGACCGTCGATTTGCTCGTTAATAATGCCAGTATCACTCGGCACATTCCACTGGACGATTTGGAAGCCGCAACGGAGGAAGTATGGGATGAGTTGTATTCAGTGAATGTCAAAGGTATGTTTAATTGCGCGCGAGCCGTTGCTCCTTGGATGAAGAAAAATAAACAAGGGGCCATCGTTAACGTCGGCAGCATAGCGGGGCTCACAGGGGTTGGCTCCTCATTGCCCTACGCGGTATCCAAAGCGGCCGTACATGGACTTACCAAATCACTAGCCCGCGCTTTGGCTCCAGAAATCCGAGTTTGCAGTATAGCGCCCGGAGCCGTCGCGACAAGATGGTGGGCAGGGCGAGAGGAGCAAATGAAACGCTTAAGCCCTAATCTGCCGCTGCAGCGTATAGCGACACCCGATGATATTGCCAAATTCATTTGTTCGGTTCTGGAACAAGAAGCGATTACAGGGCAAATCATTACCGTGGATAGCGGGCAGACGTTATAACGGAGGCGCTTATGTTTTCATAACAGAAGGGATGATGCGATAATGACGCACAAATTAATCTTGGATGGCAAAAGTGTAGCCGATGATATCAAGTCGAAATTAGTTGATCGGGTTTGTGCTCTAAATGAAAAGGGGATCAAGCCGTGCCTCGCGACCATTTTAGTGGGGGATGACCCTTCATCGGCAACTTATGTACGCATGAAAGGAAATGCTTGTCATCGTCTAGGAATCGATTCTAAGCGTGTCTATCTGCAAACGAACACAACCACCGATGAACTGATCGATGTGATCCGGCAGCTGAACGAAGATCCAAATGTTCATGGTATCCTTTTGCAGCATCCGGTGCCAGGGCACATTGATGAGAGAGCCGCATTCGAAGCTATTGATCTGAAAAAAGACGTGGATGGCGTGACAACATCCGGTTTTGCGCAAAATGCCTTTGGGCTGGCCGATTACCCGTCCTGCACACCGGCCGCAATACTGGCCATCCTGGACTACTACCAGATTCCAATTGAAGGCAAGCATGCCGTTGTGGTTGGCCGCAGCCCCATACTAGGAAAACCAGTTTCCCTCATGCTGTTAAATCGCAATGCAACCGTGACAACTTGTCATTCCAAAACAAAACACTTGGATCAAATTGTGCAATTGGGCGATATTGTAGTCGCAGCCGTAGGAAAGCCTAAGTTTATACAAGGTGAGTGGATCAAGGATGGTGCCGTTGTCATGGATGCCGGTTACAACCCGGGTAACGTCGGAGACGTTGACTACGAGACATGTTTGAAGCAGGCATCTGCCATTACGCCAGTACCTGCTGGAGTTGGCCCGGTAACGATAGCGATGCTCTTAAAACATACGGTAGATGCTGCCGAGCAAGCAATGAAAGAGAGGCATACTGCCAAATAGCAGGATGCCTCTCTTTTTGTATGAGGAGATATGCAACTACGTTGCTTTTATTTCAAGCAGTTCGTATTTGATGACACCCATTGGAGCGTCTACATGAATGATGTCACCCACGGATTTACCGAGTAGAGCGCTCCCTAAAGGACTTTCGTAGGAGATTTTATTTTCGGATACTTCGGCTTCGGAAGGACCTACGATTCTGTACTCGATTTTTTCGGCAAACTCTACATCATTAAGGATTACAACAGAACCAACATTCACGGTTGAAGTGTCTATGTTCTTCACGACGCGGGCTTTTTTTAACATCCGCTCAATGTTTAATATTCTTGTTTCCATGAACGCTTGTTCTTCTTTGGCTGAATGGTATTCACTATTTTCTTTCAAATCGCCATAACTGATCGCTGTTTTAATACGGCTGGCTAATTCTCTGCGTTTTACTGTTTTCAGCTCTTCAAGTTCTTGCTCTAATTTCGCGAGTCCTTCAGGGGTTAATATAATTTCGTCGTTTGACATTTCTGCATCTCCTAATTCATGGTACATTTCATTTAAACGTCCTATATTTCATCTATTCTACACTAAATCGAACCATCATGCGAAAAGGAAGCCGGTCAAGAAATAGGGGGAGTTCGGATGTCTTTGTTTAGAATGCCATTTATGGTGATTGCTGCAGTCCTGTCTATGCTATTGCCGTCAGCTGTGAGCGCCAATGGGGGACCGTTATATGATCCTGCCGATGCTTACGGACTTCTGCGCTTAGATGAGAATTCGAACATTAGTCTTATTCGGGAGAAAGTGACCTATACGATCCAGAATGATTTCAGCGATGACCGAGATGCAGAGGTTTCAGTCCGCTATGAGCTCAAAAGCAAGAATGATTACATAAAAACAGTTGCGGTCTTATTTCTCACCCCTGTTAAGGAACAATTATCGGTTACCGATGGGACCCGCAATATCGCAACGTCTCCAGTCAGTCGAGATCTGCCCAACAATTGGTATGGGCAACAAAAAGACACGGTAACAGACCCGGTGAGTGGTCATGAACTGCCCCTGGCTTCCCGAGGCAAAGGGGAAATACAAGCGGAAGGCACACAGTTTTCGCTGACCTTTGAACCGGGTGAAAGCAAGGAGATTCTCATCCAGTACAAGGAAAGAGGGGGGATGTACGATAAAGGTGTGGTCAATACGATCTTTTCCCACTTGTATTTTTTGACACCGGCCGAGTTCTGGGAGGGAGAGCCGCAGGTTGAACTGGAAGTATTCCTATCGAAACCGGGAAGCAGGCTCCACTCAAGTTTACCGATAAATCGGATGAATGATCACGCCTACAGAGCGACATTCAGCCAACTGCCTGATGAGGAATGGTATTTCTCTTATACATATCCCAAAAGGCTTCTGTATCCGACGAATGTGGAAAAGGATCATAATCTTCTGATTTTGGCGACGACGCTTATGCTGACGGCATTCGTGGCTAGTATCACTCTTCACTTCAGAAATATCTGGATCTTCATTCTCGGAGCTATCGGAATTATGACTTTTACTTTCTATTTTATTAGCAAAATGGGCGGCTACCCATTT
Source organism: Paenibacillus sedimenti (assembly GCF_014534655.1). GTDB lineage: Bacteria > Bacillota > Bacilli > Paenibacillales > NBRC-103111 > Paenibacillus_E > Paenibacillus_E sedimenti. Next base: position 425,712 of record NZ_JACVVD010000004.1, on the reverse strand, counting down.
AACGATATCTTTGTAGGACTGACCGATATTGCAGTAGGATCGCTTTTGGTCTGGTGCTTTATCAAGCTTAGGAAGAGAATGGAATAAGCCAGTCTCTCTCCGCCTTGGGCAATTTAGCGATAACCAGCCGGTACGATTCCCGGAACATCGTGATAATGACATCGTCCGGGACAGTTCCGTTCAGCATGACGGTGTTCCAGTGTTGTTTATTCATGTGATACCCTGGGATTACGGATCCGGGATAGGTTTCGCGCTGCAGCCAGGCTTCGTCAGGGGATGTTTTCAGGTTGATGCTTTCAACGCCCTTCTGCTTGCCGAGCAAAGCAAACATTTTTTCTTGAACGAAAAGCACCGGTAGATCCGGATCGAATGGATAACGCAAGCTTGTTCCTAAGTAGCTAAGCCCTAGCTCAATTAATTGTTTGTGATTCATGAAATAGGCCACCTTCTCTTAACTTGATATCTCTAATATTATCAATTCAGATCGGAAGCAACAACATGTACACGGAAGATTAGCGGTATACCGACTCTGTGATTGAAATTGGATATTCGCCTAGATCGCTTGAGACATTAGCGGAATAATGTACCTATAGAAGTTTAGGCGAGAGTGAGGTAAAATCGTGCAAATTCATGTGGTACAAAAAGGAGAAAATCTGTGGCAGATTTCTAATCGGTATGGAGTTCATATCAATCGAATTATTGCTGTTAACGGGCTCGAAAATCCCGATCGTTTAGCGATCGGTCTGGCGTTACTCATTCCGCAGCCTTATCCCGAATATGTGGTGCAGTCAGGAGACACGCTGGGGACGATTGCTGGCCGTTTTGGCATAAGTGTAGAGGCCCTTGCGAGGGCAAATTCAATTTCCGACGTCACGCAAATTAGGCCGGGACAGGTATTAGTGATTCCGGTATTGTATCATACCGTGCGGCCGGGCGAGTCTCTTTGGGCAATCGCTCACCGCTACGGAGTTACTTTACAGGCAATTTCACAAGCTAATGGGATTGCCAATCCTTCGCTGATTTACCCGGGACAGACCCTGAAAATCCCTGAAAAGCAGAAAGAAACCATCGATGTCAATGGTTATACCAACATATTCGGTGAACCAGCTGCCGCGCAAGTTCGGCAGGATGGCGTTCATTTAACTTACTTATGTCCCTTCGGGTATCGTATGAAGGACGATGGAAGTCTGGAGCCTGTCGATGATCAGCGGCTCATTGAAGCCGCTTATTCGAATCGCGTCGTACCGGTGATGACGATCACCAATTTTACCGCGACGGAAGCTGGCTCGAGGTTAGCTCATACCATTTTATCCAGTCCCGAAATACAAAATACGCTAGTGAACAACATCATAAGGATCATGGAAAATAAAGGTTACCGCGGCTTGAATGTCGATTTTGAGAATGTGTATCCAAGCGACCGTGAGTTTTATAATCAATTTCTTCGACTGGCTGTCCGCAGGCTGCATGAGAAAGGCTTTTTTGTTTCCTCCGCCCTTGCGCCCAAAACTAGCGCAGAGCAGAAGGGTTTGCTTTATGAAGCCCACGATTATGCAGCCCATGGAGAAATTGTCGACTTTGTCGTGCTCATGACCTATGAGTGGGGATACCGCTTCGGTCCGCCTCAAGCCATCTCCCCTCTCAACGAAATACGGCGTGTTCTCGACTATGCGGTTACGGTTATCCCGAGAAATAAAATATTTATGGGCTTTCAATTATATGCGCGCGACTGGCTGCTTCCTCACATAAAAGGACAGCAGGCAGAGACGTTTAGTATGCAAGAAGCTGTCCGCCGAGCCGTTCAACAGGGGGCGGAAATAAAATACGATCAGCTGTCCCAAACGCCGTTTTACCGTTATACGGATGATAGGCAGCGTACCCATGAAGTCTGGTTTGAGGATGCGCGAAGCGCCCAAGCCAAGCTCGATCTAATCAAGGAGTATAATCTGAGAGGGGTCAGTTATTGGGTACTTGGTTATCCGTTCCCGCAAAATTGGGCCTTGCTCCAGGATAATTTTCATGTGCGTAAATTGATTTAATGTAACGAAACAACCCCTGCCATATCCATGGTAAGGGTTGTTTCGTTATCTTAATTTATGATGCGGCGAGCGCCCCAGTAGTGTGAATCGTAGATGGCGTGCCGAACCAATATCGAAAAGGTAAATAGTAACAACTCCACGAATACATGTACATAACTGTTATGGAGGAGTTGATCCAGGAATGAATCATCATCACAGCCATCTAAAACCCGAAGTACGAGCCTATCTGGAACGTATAGGTTATGAAGGGTTGCCGGATCATAGCGCGGCCACCCTTGCCAAATTGCAGGAGTATCATCTTCATCGCGTACCATATGAAAATCTCGATATTCTACAGCGTATACCGCTATCGCTTCAGATTGAAGACCTGTATGAAAAGATCGTCAGTCGCGGGCGGGGCGGATATTGTTTTGAGCTGAATGCCCTCTTTGGCTGGCTGCTGAGAGAGCTCGGCTTCTCCGTTACAGACTTCATGGCCCGTTTCTGGCGTGACGAACCGAATCCGCCTCCCAAAAGGCGCCATCATGTCCTAAAAGTGGAGTCGGATGGTGCTTCCTACCTGTGTGATGTTGGTGTTGGAGGGATCGTACCTCGTCAGCCCATTCAAATGGTCGAGGGACTTGAGCATCATCAAGGCGACGAAACGTACCGTTTGGAGCGCGATCCCTACTATGGCTGGGTGCTGTGCGAGTTAAAACGGGGGCAGTGGAATTGGCTTTATTCATTCACGGATGAGCCGCAATTGCCGAAAGATTTTATTATGGCGACCTATTGGTGTGAGAACGCTCCTGACTCCATTTTCATAAAGGATGCAATGGTTGCGATCCGTACGCAAGACGGACGCAATTCCGTTGCCGGGGAAGAATTTCGGATTTTTACCTCCGATGGCGTACGCTCCTTTTTCCCGCAAACGAAAGAAGAGTACAAGGATGCATTGCTCAATTACTTCGGTATAAAAATGGAGTAAAGGCATTTATTCAATAAATCAAGCAAAGGTCTGTTGGCTGCCAACAGGCCTTTTTACATTTTTTTATAATACCGATAACACACGAGAAACACTTCAAAGTTATTCTATTTGATGTGGGAACGGTCTCACAACATGAAAAGGAGTTAGCAGCATGGAGTATACCATAAAAGAAATTGCCCTGCGTGCCGGCGTATCCAAGTCAACGGTTTCGAGGGTGATTTCCGACAAAGGCTACACAAGTCTGGAAGCGCGGGAAAAAGTGCTTCAAGTGATTCAGGAATTGAAATACAAACCGAATGCTCTGGCAAGAGCCATGGTGTCGCAGCGAACGTATAATATCGGCGTGCTGATTTACCGGAGGCATCATCCGATCGCTTCGCATCCGTTTTACGGCAAAATTCTCGATGCGATTCTAACGTCAGCCGCGAGATTAAATTACTCCGTATTCGTGACAACCGATCACGAAATGTCGGTTCGCTCTTCCGATTTTATGCTTGAGAAAAGAGTGGACGGTCTCATCCTGATCAGTCGTCTTCAGCAAAATGTGATCGAGAATATCCAAAATTTCGGAGTTCCTTACATTATGGTCAATGGTTCGACCGATGTCGATGGCGTCATTCATATCGTTGGCCGGGATGAAGAAGGGGGCCGCAAAGCCGCCGATCATTTAACGAGCCTGGGGCATCGGAACATCTACGTTCTCGCAGGACCGCAAACGCATCGCAGCCATCATTTGCGACTGAAAGGATTCCGGCATTACATGGAACATCAAGAAACGCCGCTGGCGGCTTCGTCCATTGCATATCCTGGAGCATCCACGTTTGAAGAAGGATATTCGACGATGCAAAAGCAATGGGATCATTTCCGTTCGGGGAAATACTCGGCTATTTTTGCAACGAATGACATGATTGCACTCGGCGCGATGAAGTTTTTGTTGGAGCAGTCCGTTCGCATTCCCGAGCAGGTGGCCGTTATGGGCTTTGATGATATCGATTTTGCCGCTATGTTCTCGCCTTCATTGACAACGATCCGTGTCAACATGGAGGAAATGGGCACTCAAGCTTTCACGATGTTGGACAGGCTCATCCGAAAGGAACAGGTTGCCGAATCCAACATGGAATTTGAGCCTGAGCTTATCGTCCGGCAATCGACAGGAGGCAAACATTTAGGATGAAAGGAGCGTCCGCATGCGTTGGTATTTGAATGCAATAGGTCCTAAGAAAATCATCGAATTCATCATACTTGTCGTGTTCGTCATCTTTTTCTTGGGGCCGCTGTTGAATTTGGCCATTCTGGCTTTTACCGGAAAATGGAACTACCCGGATCTTTTCCCGCGAGAATGGTCACTCAAATGGTGGGCGTTCGTACTCAAACAGGAGGACATCGCCCAATCTATCGGGCTGTCGTTTTTAATCGCATCTATCGTAACGGCTGTCTCGATTGTGCTCTGTATTCCTGCCGCCTACGCATTCGCCCGAATCCGTTTTCCGTTAAGCCGTTTCTTTTTATTCTCGTTTCTGCTTACGCACGCTTTTCCGAAAATGGGGCTGTATGTATCGATCGCCGTCCTGTTCTATAAGCTGGGATTAATGAACACCTTGGTAGGTGTTGTGCTCATTCATATTATCAACGTGCTCATGTTCATGACCTGGATTCCCACTGCCGCTTTCCGTAATATTCATACCGCTCAGGAAGAGTCGGCCAGAGATGTAGGAGCAAGTCCGTTCCGCGTGTTCCGCAGCATTACGCTGCCAATGGCGATGCCGGGCATCCTGGTTGCGTCGATTTTTACCTTTTTGAATTCGCTGGATGAGGCGCAGGGTACATTCCTGGTAGGTATTCCCAATTACAAGACGATGCCGATCGTCATGTATTCGATCATCGCCGATTATCCGGCTTATGCAGGCGCCGTATTCTCGATCATTTTAACAGCCCCGACCATTATTCTGCTGCTTGCCGCACAGCGCTTTGTGAGCGCGGATATTATGTCCAGCGGGTTTCAAATCAAGTAAAAAGGAGGTTCACATGGACATTCAATTATCGATTCGACAGCTGACCAAACGTTATAAAACCGGAGACGGCGTATCCGACATCACGCTGGATGTCCGAAAGGGCGAGCTGATCACGCTGCTAGGCCCTTCGGGCTGCGGCAAGACAACCGTTCTGCGCAGCATCGGCGGCTTTCTCGATCCGGATTCAGGCGACATTCTGATTGAGGGCAAAAGTGTGCTGAACTCCCCGCCGGAAAAGCGGCCGACATCGATGGTCTTCCAAGGATATAATCTATGGCCGCATATGACGGTCTACGAAAACTTGGCTTTCGGATTAAAAATCCGCAAAAAAAAGAAAGCCGAGATCGAACAAGCCGTTACCGACGTGCTTCAGCTTGTCCGCTTACCCGGAGCAGCGCAGAAGTATCCTTCCCAGCTTTCCGGCGGACAACAGCAGCGGATTGCAGTGGCAAGATCTCTGCTCTTAAAGCCGGCTGTTCTGCTGCTAGACGAGCCTTTTTCCGCACTGGACGCCAAGCTTCGGCATGAAATGAGAGAAGAGCTCAGGGAGATTCAGGCCCAAACAGGCCTGACGATGGTGTTCGTTACGCACGATCAGGAGGAGGCATTGTCCATCTCCGACCGTATCGTTGTGATGAATCATGGGCATATCGAACAAATCGCTTCCCCGCAGGAAATATACGATGAGCCGAAATCGCTGTATGTAGCGCAATTTATCGGCAAAATGAACTTTTTGAAGGGGGTGGTGGTAAGCGAGCGGGTAACGTTGGGGCAATTGAGCTTCCCGAATCCGAAACAGCTTTCCGGGAATGTGAGCCTAGCGGTCCGTCCGGAGGACGTGAATTTGCATGACAAAGAGGGGCAAGGTCTTCCAGGAACAATCAAGCAAATCATGGTGTTGGGACACTACGCCGAAGTATCCGTCGATGTACAGGAGCACGGAACGATTCGGGCATTTCAACCGCGTGATCAGGTCAAAGACCTGCAACCGGGGCAAAGCATGAAAGTAAACTTCGCAAAAGCATTGGCATATCCGGCAGTCTAAAAATTCCCCACAAAGTGAAGCGACCCAAAAGAATCCATAGGAGGGATTATCCGTGTTTCGTAAAAAAACCGCTTTGACTCTATTGTCCGCACTTACCATCATAGCAACGTTCTTATCCGGCTGCGGCACTGCCGGGAAAACAACGAGCTCCACAGCTTCCAGTGCAAGTCCGGCTAGTCAGACTACAGCGCCTAAGCAGCCCGTTGAATTCTCATTTTATTTCACAGGCTCTCAAAACGTAAAAGATCTGTGGGATACACTCATCCCGATGTTCGAGAAACAAAATCCGGATGTGAAGGTGAAACCTGTCTATATCCCTTCAGGTACAGGCGCTCAGCCTACATACGACCGCATCATGGCGGCGAAGCAAGCGGGTAAAGGCTCCGGCGATATTGACTTGTACGAAGACGGCTTGTCCAATGTGACGAAGGGACAGAAAGATGATCTGTGGGATAGCTTAAGCAGCGACAAGATCAAGAATTTGAGTCAAGTGGACCCGAAAACGATGAAAGACATTTCGAATATGGCCGTTCCGTATCGCTCTTCCGCCGTCGTTTTAGCTTATAACAGCGATAAAGTGAAAGAAGTCCCAAGTACATTGGACGAACTGTATGATTGGATCCGCAAGAACCCGCAAAAATTCGCTTATAACGATCCGACCACCGGCGGTTCCGGAAACTCCTTTGTGGCGACGGCCATCTACAAATTTTTGCCTGCAGAAGCCATACATAATTCCGATCCAACCATGGAGAAGCAATGGGATCAAGGTTTTTCACTGCTCAAGGATCTAGGTAAATCCGTATATGGAAAAGGGATTTATCCAAAGAAAAACCAAGGAACGCTTGACTTGCTCGCCAGCGGCGAAGTCGATATGATCCCGGCATGGTCGGATATGGTGCTGGATCAAGTCGCAAAAGGCCAGCTCCCGAAATCGACGAAAATGAAGCAATTGCAGCCTGGCTTTAACGGCGGTCCAACGTACTTGATGGTACCGAAACTGTCGGAGAAAAAAGACGCCGTTTATAAATTCCTGGACTTCGTCATCTCTCCGGAAGCGCAAACGGTTGTCGTGAACAAAATGCACGGCTTCCCGGGCATCCAGCTTTCGAATATGCCGAAGGAAATTCAAGACTCATTTAAAGGCGCATCCGAAGGATTCCGTTCCTTCAACATCGGCGATTTGGACAAAGCGATGACCAAACGTTGGCAAAGTGAAGTTGCTGCCCAATGAGTAAACAAATGAAAATGGGGATACTGGGGTTACTTCTGGTATTCCCCTCTTTTTTAGTGCTGTTCGTCATCGTCGTCATTCCGATTGTCATTTCCTTTAAAGAAAGCTTCAGGAATAAGTCCGGCGGCTACGATTTATCCAATTACACCTATTTGTTTACGGATAAGCTGATGCGGTCCAACATCATTTTTACATTAGAGGTGACGGTCATTTCCGTCATTCTCGTACTGATCGTCAGCTACGCGTTAGCCGTTTATATGAGGTTCAATGACGGTCCGGTAGTCCGTATGATCCGGAGAACGTATATGATTCCCATTTTCATCCCGTCTGTCATTGCCACCTATGGGCTGATCCAAATGCTGGGCAATAAAGGCTGGGTAGCCAAATTTTTATTTCTGGCAGGGGTTGAAACGATGCCGCGTATTATTTTCGACATGAAGGGTATCATCATCGCCAATCTTTGGTTTAATATTCCTTTTACAACGATGCTGCTAGGCTCCGCATTGTCCGGAGTCCCGAATTCGATTATCGAGAGCGCGAAGGATGTCGGCGCCGGCGGATTGCGAATTTTTTTCAAGTTCGTATTGCCTCTCACGTACAAAACATTGCTAGTTGCCATTACCTTCGTATTCATGGGTGTCATCGGCTCCTTTACCGCCCCGTTCTTGGTTGGCCCCAATGCACCGCAGATGCTCGGTGTGTCGATGGAGCAAATTTTCGGCGTTTTCCAAGAGAAGGAATTGGCTGCTGCGACTGCTTTCTTTACCTTCCTCTTATGCTCAGTCATGGGATACTTTTATATTCGTACTATGATTAAAGAAGAGGGAGCCAGGTCGTGATGAAACGATTGCTCCTTGAGTCGCAAGGGCAAGTGACGCCGGTTTGTTCGAGAAGCCATATCACGTACAAATTTCATGTTCCAGAATCGGGGGGCATGCTTTGGTTCAGTTTTGCTTACGGGCCTAAAAATTTGGAGAATCTCGAACGGTCGAGAGATTTGATTCATGAAAGCATAGACAAATACACCGAACCAGATCAGCGGGGGCGGCTGCAAGCAAAATGGGAATCATTCATTCCGCTGAAAAACTTAATAACCGTATCTTTGGATGACCCCGAACGCCACCGGGGCGCTGGGCATCGCCACGATCCCGAGCAGTTATTATTCTTGTCAGAGGATAACGCCTCGCCAGGCTTTGTCAGCGGTTCGATTCCTTCCGGGATGTGGGAAGCGACGCTCAGTCTGCATGCGATCGTCACGGATACATGCCAATATATACTGCAAATCTGGCGAGAGGAGGAGTAGCTGTCATGCCATGGATTGCTTGCGAGCTGCATACACATACCTTTCACAGCGACGGCAGACAAACGCTGCGCGAGCTGTCTCTAGGCGCAAAAGCGCTCGGCTTCGACTGTATCACTCTAACTGACCACAATACGATGACAGGGCTGCAGGATAAAGAATCGGTGGAGCGGGAGACCGGCATCTCCATCATTTCCGGCATGGAGTGGACGACGTTCTACGGGCATATGGTCACGATCGGGCTGACGGCATTCGTGGATTGGCGACCTGTGGGACCCGGCGATATTCATGCCGGGATTGCCCGTGTCCATGCGCAAGGAGGGATTGCCGGCATGGCGCATCCTTTTCGAATGGGAAGCCCGCTCTGTACCGGCTGTTATTGGGAATTTTCGGTCAGCGATTGGAACGATATCGATTATATCGAAGTTTGGTCGGGGACGTTCCCATCGATCAAGAGCGACAACGCTCGCGCGTTCCGTTTATGGACCGGCAAGCTGAACGAAGGCTTTCGGATTGCGGCTACTTCGGGACGCGACTGGCACGTCCAGGAACCTGTTGGCGGAGACCCGGTATCTGTGACCTACCTCGGGCTCGAAGAAGGGGATGTACCGGTTACGGAAAAAGCGGTCCGTGCGCTGTCAGCCGGCAGAGCTTCAGTGACGATCGGACCCCTGTTATTACTTGAGATTGAAGCTGAAGGAAATGTCTATGGTTTAGGCGAAACGGTATCAGGGGATCGCGACCCGCTCGTCAGCATGATAGCCATTGCTTTCGTCGATTTCTCTGTACGTAAAGGAATTTGGGACTTGCCCGAACAGACTTATATACTCAGACTCATTGGAAACGCCGGCGTTATGGCCGAGTATCCCGTCAATGAAGAGAATCCGCGCGTCCAGTCGGATATCCGGAACGATGGTCTGATCTGGATGCGGGCCGAGCTCTGGGGTACGGTACGCGGTGTTCGGGCATTGATCGCTTTTACGAATGCTATTTATTTTGAATCATGAGAGGGATGCGCCATGACACAACGGTTTCCGATCATTACCGCCCATAGCGGATGCATGGACATGCTGGACCATACATTGCTTTCCGTAGAAACCGGTCTTCGTCTAGGGGCCGACGTAATAGAAGAAGACGTTAGAGTGACCAAAGACGGGGTCCCCGTTTTGGCCCACGACGATGAAGTGCGTACAGTGGAAGGGCAGGAGTTCCGCATATCCCAATTGACCTACGCGGAACTGAGCGGGCTGCGCCTGGAAGTTCAGCATGGAGAGCACCGCGAAACGACGCGCATCTGCAGGCTGGAGGACATGCTGCCACTGATTCGGGGAGCAAGAGCGATCGCAAATTTGGATCTAAAAGTGGACGAAAGTATCGCGCCTGTTGCAGCGCTAGTAAATAAGCTTGGGATGCATGATAAAGTTTTCTTATCAGGCTGTGAGAGGGATCGTGCCATGCTGGCGCAGCAGACACAACCTGAACTGCGGAAACTTCTGAATACGGATACCAGTTTATTCGTATCGATGGCATACAGCGACGCTGTACTTCAAACTTGCCAGGATGCTCTCGACGCTTCTTGTTTCGGCATCAATATCAATTATCGGCTAGTCCGGTCAGAACTTATGGAGTGCGCAGCTGAAAAGGGGCTGCCGGTATACGTGTGGACCGTGGATGACGAAGCCTTGATGAAGCATTTCGCCGAAATGGGCGTTGCTTCCATTACCGCTCGGAATGTCCTTGCATTAGTTCGTGTAAAAGAAAATTGGCAGGGGGGCCTGTCATGATAGAAATCTATGTGGATGAATTTAAGCGGACCAGCCAAATCCTCATGGAGAAAATGCTTAGCGGTGAAATTACGGCCGGCAGCGCCTATTATCGGGCCGTTGTGCCGATGCTGGAGCTGCTGCGCGAGGTATGCCCCGATCATATAGAGTTTGCCGCCTGGGAGGCGGAATACTATCACTTGGACGGCAACTTGCGTCGAGCCGGCGAGCTTTATAGGCGAGTCTTGGAGCTGGCGCCACTTGAGCAGCCTGACGATGTAACGATCAGCCGTATCCGTAAATTTTGTCCGCAACTGCTGACGACTCCTCAGGAATGCTTTCCTTTGAAAGATGTAGCCGCCGTACATCACCCGACCCTTCCGCTAATTGGCTACCATTTGTTCTGGGAGGATGACTACGATTTTCCCGATGACTATGAGCCCTGCGATCACGAAGAAATATGGGTGGAGTACGACCCTCAGGAAGAAGTCGTAACCAGTGTGCTGACGTTTTTCCATAGCAGCGTTATCGAATCTCAGGCCGCTGTGCTTGAAGCCCACGCTAACGGAGGGCGGCCTATCATACGCATTGAATGGGGGAAGCATGGCTCCCTGTTAAAAGGGTGGGAAAATTTGACGATCCCGCTGAAGGAAGTTTCGGCATTGGAATGGCTTATGGAAACGTATAAACATGTAAAAACGGGGGGAAGAGTGCCTGACCATCCGCTCAAGCGCTATTGGCCCAAGGGCTTTGAAGGGACATTTGAAGACTTTATTGATTTTTCCGTTCCTGTTGATCCGCTATCCTACCTCGAACGTAAACCGCTCATGTTCAAATCTCAATGGGTCAGTGCGGTGCTCTTTACACATGGGCTGCTATACAATTTCCATCCGAAAATGGAATGGCCCGAACGGTTTCAACGCTTGTCCTTGAGACAATCATTTGCCAATCGCTAGTGGATTTGCGATAATGCGCATAGGAAATAAATGCGATAGAGGTGTGCGTTATCGATGGAGGAAAACAAGTTAATTGCTTTCGTAGGTTCCTATGCAAATTCAGATCAATCGGGACTATACGCCTGCAGCTATGATACGACAACGGGAAGTCTTGAGCTGATCGATCAGGTCGACGGCCTGCAGAATCCGACATTTTTGGCGTTGGATGAAATAGGCAGTAGAGTATACGCCCTATCAGAGGGCGTTGATGCCAACGGGCAGCGCTGCGGAGCTGCTGCTGCTTATACGTTCGAGCCGTCAATCGGCCGACTGTCTTTACTGAACAAGGAAAATACGGTGCCGGCGACCACCTGCCATATTACTTTAGACCGCACTCGCCAAACTATTATTGTGACCAGCTATCACGGAGGTATGATCGGTTTGTCGCCAATTCTTGCGGACGGTCGAATCGGTGCGACGGCTGATATCCGGCAGCACCATGGCGCAAGCATCCTTCCGGTGCAGGATCGTCCACGCGCACATTCCGTTACGATGGATGCCGCCAACCGGTTCGCTATTGTATGTGATTTAGGCTTGGATCGAATCTTCGTGTACAAGCTGGATGTTCAAGCGAGCCGGTTTATCCCGCATGGGGATGTCCAGGTAGCGCCGGGATCCGGGCCTCGCCACTTTGCTTTTCACCCAACCTCACGTTTCGGTTATGTAATTAATGAGCTTGGCAGTACCATTACGGCTTTCTCTTACGATGAGGAGAAGGGGGATCTGAGCGAAATCCAGCATGTTTCCACGCTGCCGGATGCCTTTGAAGGGGAAAATGCTTGCGCCGATATTCATATTTCTCCCGACGGTCAATTCCTTTATGGCTCTAACCGTGGGCATGACAGTATTGCGGTGTGGGCGATCGATGAGCAAAGCGGAAAGCTCACTTACGTTGAGCACGTCTCAACGCTCGGCGGCCATCCGCGTAATTTTGCGATATCGCCGGATGGACAGTATGTACTGGTCGCCAACCGAGACGGCAACAACATCGTAACGTTCGCAAGAAATGCTGAAACCGGCAAGCTGCTTCCTACAGGAAGTGAACTGAAAGTCTCCAAACCGGTATGCATCAAGTTTGCAGATTTTAACGCCGTGGGCCTGAACAGCCTATGAAAGCCTCACTGGATGCTGGAAAGCAAAAACAGCACAGGTAAAATAGTATTGATCCTATTGAAGATTGCCGCTTTCCGGCCTTGATGGCCGGGGGCGGCGATCTTTTTTAACCACATTAGAAAGTATAAGTTTTCGGTTTCCGAAAACCGGTTTCTAATTGGCGATAAAACCTACCTCTATACGCGGTCGCTCATCTCTGAATAGCCTCGATCGAGGTTTTCTCATTGGCTTTGTTATTCTTCATTGTTGATTTCTAACCATGAGATAAACCTCTATCGAGGTCTTTCGAAGATGTGCGACCGCGTTCAGCGGAAGGTTTATTCGCCAATAAGAATTTCGTTTTCCGACTCATCGGAAACTTATAAATTCTTATGTGGTAAGAAAAACCACCTAAACAATTAGCGATCAATTCGAAACTATCGTTCCCCTATATATGTACTCGAAAAATCATACAGATTTATCCTTCAAACGGTAATATCCATAGTTATACACGAAAAATCATACACAAAAGCTCTAATTGAAGCGAAGAGCCCAATTTTATATGAAATTTCATACAGAATCGTTGTTTCTATGATTACTGAACCTTCGCAGTTCCGCTCTTTTTTAAGGCCCGTTACTTAAATAAAGAAAAGCAACAACAAAGTTTAACAGAGCCTTTTTATTAAAGTCGCGTGAAGCCGCAGCTTTAAGTTCTCGCCTCTTGCAGACTTGTCTCCTTCGCCTGCAAACCCGGCAAAATCGAGGCAAGCAAGCCGAGGCCGACTAGGCCAGTAAGCAGAATCATCGCTGTCATCGCAGCCGGGGATAGAAATCCGCCGATCACCACGTTCAGACCGCTGATGATTTGCGCAGCCTGATTCGTCATGCTGCCAACCGCCATGTAGGAGCTGCGGGCATGATCGGGCACGAGCTGGACAAGCATAGCTTGTTTCAGCGGAACGTAAGTGATCTCGCCGGCGGTGGCCAGCAGCATCAATAGAATGAGCAGCGCGGGCTGATTGCCGAACACTAGATACGAGTAGCCGACAATGTTGCACAGGATGGCTGCAAGCAGAATGCGAGAGTCTGAACGACCCTTCAGCATGCGGCCTACGAAGAGTGAGAGAAGAACGACGGCAATCGTATTCTCGGTCCGCAGGAAACCGACAAGCGGCAAGCCGTCGACCGTAGCCGACCATCCTGGCAGCCAAGCTGCTTGATGGATGTCTTCGGCGAGCCGGATGCCTATGTATCCGGTCATATTCATCTCGACAGATACGATCAGAACGCCGGCTAAAACATAGGTCATAAATCTCCGGTCGCGAATCACCTCGGTATAGCGGCGAAACATCGATGTGCCCACTGTGGTTTCTCCGCTCCCCGAAGCTGTGGCGGGCAGTGTCTCGCTCGGCATCGTTTCCTGAATGAAGAACGCCGTGATGATCAATGAAAGCAGCGATATTCCGCCTACCGCTAGCAGGAGCTCGAATAAGTAGTCGCTGAAGAAAAAACCGCCGATCATTCCCGCAATGGAAATGGCCAAATTGTTGGACCAATAGTTGATGCGGTAGATGGCCTTGCGCGTATCCGGCTCCGATACGTCGATGAGCATCGCTTCGACGGCCGGCTTGCCGAGACCCGACGATGCACTGACGAACACCGTCATGAGCAGCGTAATGCCGGCCGAATGCAGCATCGGCGAATTGGCAAGCGCCATCACGGCATAACCTATGGTGCTGCCGATCTCGGCAATCAGCATCATTCTCTTGCGCCCGACCCGGTCCGCATAGTAACCGCCGATGGTTGCACAGAGAAGTGCGATGCATATACTGATGGCTGCCGCTGCGCCGGCTATCGTGGTACCGAGAGTTTTGGCAAAATAAACGGCCATGAACGGTGTTACCATGTTGCCCACCGTATTGGTCATGAAACTCATCATAATCCGCAGTCGTACGTTGGGATGAAATTGAAAGAACGTCATAAGAGTCACCTGCTTTTAGTAGGATTCCAATTGTTGGTAGACCAAGCATAGCAGATGGTGCCCGGTTAAAAAGTGTACATCAATGAAAAAAGCTTTCACCTTTTCAATACGTCTAAAGGTCGTTGACGAAATGAAATGCGGCGCCTATACTTTTTCTAATTGGAGAAATCGGGGAGGAAACCTGCATGCAGCTTGCCTTGCAATACGCGCAGTTGAAAGCATCAATTATACGGCTCGGACATCGCGCGAATGTAGATGTGCCTGTCACGGTTGAAGAAATCGCGGGTTACCTGTACTGTACGGAACGAAACGTGAAGATCTTGATACGCAAAATGAGCGATCTCGGCTGGATTATGTGGACACCTGGCCGTGGACGGGGCCATCGTTCGTCGATACGATTCCTTGCATCTGCAGAAGAGCTTATTTTGGCCGAGGCCAAGATGTATGTGGAACAGGGCAATCTGAACAGCGCGATGAGCTTGTTTCAATTGGAAGGCTTGGATCCCGGGTTGACGGATCGGTTCCTTGCGTGGCTCGGGGACTTTTTCGGCTATCGCGGGACACAGGAGGCAGGAGCAATAGAAACGCTCCGCCTGCCGATGCATAACCGGATACTGACGTTGGATCCCGCAGAAATCTTGTTCTCTCGTGATTTGCATTTCGCGAAGCAGACTTTCGATACGCTTCTCCGTTTCGATCCGGCTCGCGGCAGCTTAGAACCCAGTCTTGCTCATAACTGGGCAAGCAGCGAGAATGGGCAAGTATGGACGTTCTATCTGCGAAAGCGAGTTCGCTTCCATCATGGACGTGAACTTACGGCAGCTGATGTCGCGTATACGTGGAACCGGCTTAGTACATTGGGCAGTGCAGACTCGCCCAATCGCTGGCTTGGGGAGACGATAGCAGATATTCAGGTCGTAGATCGCTTAACCCTACAGGTGAAGCTGGAAGCACCGAATTACATGTTCCTTCATTATGTCAGCTCATATCCGATGGCTATCTTGCCTGAGGATATATATAAGTCAAGAAGCATCAACGAAGTAAGGAAACTTCCGGTTGGAACGGGACCCTTCCGTGTGACACGGCATGATGAAGGCGGCATTACGCTGGAAGCATTTGAAGATTATTTTCGCGAGGGCGCTCATTTGGATCGAATTGAGCTGCTCTATGTACCCGAAATTGTGAGCAATCGGAACTGGCAGCAGTGGAATTTCCACATGGGCAAACTGGACCATTACAAGCAGCCGGCGCCTGCACATTGGCGGAAAAAAGAAGTCATGACGCTCGGATCAAACATGCTTTCTTTTAACTTGCGTAAACAAGGCCCGCAGCAGAACTTGCATGTACGCAGGGCTATAAATATCGTCTTGAACCGGGGCGGCATGATCGCTGAGCTCGGCTTGAATGGTGCGATCCCGGCCGAGGGCTTTCTTCCTCCGGATACACCGCGCGAGTGGCCATGCGACAATCAGCCTGAGCAGGCTCGCGAGCTACTCACGGCAAGCGGCTACGGAGGGCAGCCGCTTAAGCTTCTGTTCACCCCCTCCCACAGTCATGAGGCGAAATGGATTAAAGAGCGATGCGCAGCGATTGGCATCCCATTACTACTGACCGAATGTACGCATGAGGAGATGTCGAGTGCCGACCTTCTGCAAGAAAGTGATGTGTTGCTGGGAGGTGTTGTGGCCGATGACGACGAAGCGCGCTGCCTCATCGAGATGTACAAAGTGGGTAACATGCTGATCCGCGTCTGTGCGACGGATGAACAACGACAAACATTCAACGATGCAATCGCGCGTATCGTGGCGGAGCCTGACGCGAATGTGCGTTTGCAACAAATTCGCGGGATGGAGCGGCTGCTGACGGAGGAGTATCACGTACTGTTTCTCGTCCACGTGAAGCAGCAGACTGTGTTCAGCCCGCATCTGAAGGGCATAGCCGTCAATACGCTCGGGTGGTTTGATTTTAAACATATTTGGTTTCGGCCCGAAACCAAAGAAACGAGACCCTTCTCCCAGCAAATTTAAGGAATAGAAGGAGGAGCTGCCGATAAGCAGATAAATCTGCATAGGGCAGCACCTTTCGTGGCTACTGGGATAGTGGCTTTCTACATTTGTCGAGCAGCTGAAGTTTTTGTGTAATTGCGTCCGATAGTTCACTAATAGAGAACCTAGTGACGCAAATAAATGGTAGAGTAGAGCTAGATACGGGTTAACGAACAAAGGTCCATAATCAACGAACATCGTTCGTTGATGGTGGACCTTTGTTCGTTCGGAGCATGAAACGAGGCTGTCTGCCCCCAAATTGCGCCTCCAGTATGCCTTATTAGCGACCTTTGTCCTTAACGTCTCCTGAACTCGACTGACTCACCTCTTGATCACCATGCTCACCCCGCGCCGGCATAGCGCCCCCCATCGCTTCGCCCCGCGGTCCACTCATGAAGTCAAGTCATCTTTTTCGGGACGTACTCTCCGGTCATCCTTTAACGGCGCCGATCATAACGCCTTTAACGAAGTACTTTTGCACGAACGGGTACAAGATTAGTACAGGCACCGAAGCGACCATAATCGTCGCATATTTGATCGTTTCCCCGATCTGAAATTGCTCGGCGGCGTTCGCGCCCGCAGACATGGCATCCGTGTTATTCGCAAGCAGAATTTCCCGCAGAGTCAACTGCAGCGGATAAAGCTCGCGCTCTTTAATGAAGATTGAGGCGTAGAACCAGCCGTTCCATTTTTCAACGGCGTAGTAAAGAATCATGACGGCGATGACGGGCATCGATAGCGGAATAATAATGCGGAACAAAATGACGAAATGATTCGCACCGTCCATTTTGGCCGATTCTTCCAGGCTGTCGGGTACGGACATGAAGGCAGTTCGCATGATGATGAGATTAAACGTATTGACCGCAAAAGGGATGATCGTCGCCCAGAGGGAATCGATCAAACCGACTCCTTTTACGACGAGATAAAGCGGAATTAAACCGCCGCTGAAAAACATGGTCAGAACGATGGCAAAAACGAATACCCGGTTCCACATCACATTTTTACGGGATAGGACATAAGCGCCCAAGGCGGTCACAATTAAGTTCGTGCTGACGCCGAAAACGAGAATGAACAGCGTATTTTTGTACCCGCTGAGGATTGCAGGATTTTTAAATACACTCTGATAGGCTTCGATGCTGAATCCAAGCGGTTTATACAGGAAGCCTTTGTGCGTAACCAACTGACCCGCATCGCTAATGGAAGCAAAAGTCACATAGAGGAGCGGGTAGAGCGTAACAATGACAAGCGCCACCAAGATGACATGAATCAGTCCTACAAACACCCTATCGGCATAGCTGTTTCTCACCTCAAGCCCCTCCTTCTCACCATAGGCTGTTTTCGCTCACTTTTCGGCTGAATTTATTCGCTGCGATGAGCAACAAGAGATTAATAACCGAATTGAATAAGCCCACTGCCGCACTGTAGCTCCAACCGAATTCGAGCAGCCCTTTCCGGTATACGAAGGAGGAGATGACATCCGCTGTATCATAGGTGCTCGGATTATAGAGCAGAATGATTTTCTCGAAACCGACGTTCAGTAAATTGCCCATGCGTAAAATAAACATAATCGCGATCGTCGGGAGAATGCCCGGCAGTGTAATGTGCCATATTTGTTTCCACCTGCTGGCGCCGTCCATCCGGGCAGCTTCGTACTGCTCCTGATCGATGCTCATGAGTGCAGCTAGATAGATGATCGATTCCCAACCGATTTTTTGCCAAATTTCCGAAAGCACATAGATCGTCCGGAACAGCTCGGGCTTTTGGAGCATGGCCGTATCGTTGACGCCAAAATACGTAAAGAGATTGTTAATAACGCCGCCGCTGTTCGTAAAATCCTTAATCATTCCGCAAATCACGATCAGCGAAATGAAGTATGGCATGTATGTGACCGTTTGCACAAAGCGCTGGAACCGCTTATTCGTCAGCTCGTTGATGAGCACCGCGAGAATGATGGGTGCAGGGAATTCAAAGCATAAGGTATAGAGTGAGATCAACACCGTATTCTTCAAAATACGCCAGAAGTAGTAGCTGCCGAAGAACGCTTTGAACTGCTCCAGTCCGACCCATTCGCTGCCGAGAATGCCTTTAATCGGGGTGTACTCTTTGAACGCAATGATAGCTCCGTACATGGGGGCGTAATGAAAGGTTACGTAATAAGCCAGAACGGGCACCATCATGAGGTATAAATATTTGTTCAGTACAAAATCTCGCTTGAAGCGGGCGGTAAAGGCTGCATCCGTTCCTTTGCGCATGGGCTTTCGACTCCTTTCATCAGCTTGCGTTTCGGATTTGAGGAAGGAGCGCCTGGGACGCTCGCTCCCTCTTGCTGAATTACCGTTTGTTATATCGATCCAGGGATGCTTTTTTGATCTCAATGGCACGATCGAGTTTGACGGACTTGAACTTCTCCACATACTTGTCAAAACTATCCACCGGCTCGGTACCCAAAATGATCTTGAGCGTCATTTCGTCGACAAGCGTATTCAAGTCGGTCATTATTTTTGCGAGCTCCGTGCTTTCCTCAGGCGTTGCCGTTATCGGCGGCAGCTTATATTTATCTACATCCGTTTTTTGCCAGGTGGTGACGGCGTCGCGTTGCGTTTGCAGGGCTAAATATTGCTCAATGTAACGCTTATCTTGCACGAAAGGACCGTTGTAATTACCGCGAATGTACAAGGACAAGGCTTGCGCCGGAGCGAGCTTATCGGGATTTTTCAAGAGAAGGTCGGTGTACTTTGGATATCCGCTCTCATTTTTGTAGGAAACGCCTTCAGTTCCGAAGTTGAAGAACATGTGCCCTTCTTCCGAGTAACCATAGTCCAGAAGCTTAGCGGCGATTTCAACGTTTTTGGATTTGGCCGAAATAGCAACCATCCCTCCAGGTGAGTTAGCAGGATCTTTTTGACCGTACATGGCGATGTCGCCCTTCTTCAGAACCGGATATGGTGCGCCGATAAGAACGGCTTTCGGATCTTTGGCTGTGATGAGCGGCTGCCATTTGCCGATGCCGCCTCCAGCATTGTTGACGGTCGCGCCGGTCGCGCCGGAAGCGATATTGGCATCCATCGACTTGGTATCGGCGGTTGCGAAGTTTTTATCAATCAAGCCTTCTTCATACCATTTGTGGAATGTCGCGAGAAATTCTTTGTATCCTTTTTCAGCCGGACCGAATTTGATCGTTCCGTTATCGATAAAGAAGTCGCGCGTCACGCCAAATGCGCCGGCAAAAGCGCCGTTGACAAGCTCATTGAAAGGACGGGGCACACTGACGACTGCGAATGCTGCCGTAGCGCCTTTCTTTTCTTTAAACGCTTTGAGTGTCGTATACCACTCATCGATTGTCGTCGGAACCGGAAGCCCGAGCTCATCCAGCCAATCTTTACGCACGATAGGGCCTTGATAGACGCGTAAATAATCGTCGCCACGAATGAAAGGGAACGTGAAATAGCTGCCGTTGTCGGTTTTCACCTGCTTATCGACGGCCGGGTTTTCTTTCAAATATTTTTTCAGGTTCGGCGCGTATTTATCGATCGTATCGTTCAACTTTAAGATGTAGCCGTCTTTTATCGCTTTTTCGGGACCTCCAGGGAACTTCGTGAGCCAGTCATACTCGATCATATCCGGCAGTTCACCTGATGCGAGCATGACATTCAAGGCTTGTTCCGCCTGATTCGTTGGAGGTGCAGTGAACTTCAGGTTCACGCCGGTTTTTTTCTGCCAATCTTGGAAGAAAGGAACATCGGCATGTGCGGATTTGACACCCGTCAGATTGCCGGGCAGTTCGCCCCAATACGTGAGGGTTTTATCCGATTTGAGCGGGTAGGTTGTCGTTGCACTTGCGCCCGGGGTTGCCGCGCCTCCGGCTGCCGCCGTTGGGCTCGCGCTGCTCGGGTTCGAGCTAGTGCCCGTTGATGTACATGCTACAGTGAAACTTGCCATTAGCGAAGTTGCGACCAGCATGGATAACAGTTTTTTTCTGTTCTTTTTCATTGTGGACCTCCTGAGCTTTATTCTCATTTCGCTAGATCATCGGTTCAGGACATTTGATGAAGCAACGCTGGCTGTGTCCCATAAATCAACTATATGGCAGCGCTTTCATGACCGCTATCTCGAAAACATCCAATTCCATCTCCAAATCTTTAAGCAGACTATGCAAAATATCCAACTGCATCGCGAAAATCGCCAATGACGAAAAAAAGCCGCTTTTCGCAGCTTATTTCTGGGCTAATTCTTTATACCTCCCAGGGGTGATCCCTTCCATCTTTTTAAATACCCGGATAAATGCGTTGATATCATTGAATCCTACGCAGCTCGCGGCATCCCCGACGGATTGGTCACGCTGCATCATGAGCTGTTTGGACTTCTCGATGCGTACTTTGTTGATCGTATCCAGCAGACCTTCGCCGGCATAATCTTTGAACAGTTTGGATAAATAAGTGGCTTTACGGTCGAAATGGTTGCCGATCATTGTTACATTGAGATTCGGATTGTTGTAGTTATTTTCGATGTAAGCCGTGACTTCCTCTACGAGTTTTTGCAGTGCGCGCTGACGCGATTGATCCATATTTTGCTGACGCCTAGCCCATGTATACTCGCAAACATGATGAAGAATCTCATGCAATTGCTGCTGCATATCTTGAATGGTCTTACTGACGATAAGGCGGTCCAATAGTTTGGGATTACGGATGAAGAAGCTCTCCTGCATATCCCCGGCTTCGCTTACCGTCTTCATCATCGTGGAAACGAGATCCAGCATCAGACATTTGGCCATAGCGGCGGAGATGCCGGGTCGTTCCAAGTTATTTGCCATTATATCGACCAGAATGGATTTGGCATTCTCCAGCTCCCCGAGCTTCACTGCACTCATTAACTGCTGTTCAAGCTGTAGAGGATAATAATAGCCGTTGTCCGTATCGCAAGCCTGTTCGGTTTGTAAATCGTCGAAGGCAAGAATTTCTTGGCGGCCCATAACCAGCTTATACTCCATTGTATCCAGAGCTTCTATAAAAGCGGTAGATACACGACTGATCTGCTCATGAATACGGCTAATGGAAATCGTCAGTCGGATTTCATAGGTAGCTGCCAGGAACGATAGAGCTTCTTGCGCGATCCACAGTAGCTCGCTCTTCGCATCATGGCCGGCTTCCTGCCGAACATTGACTAAACAGGCAATCGTATCATCGATTTCAGCCGCATAGCCGCGGTATTTTCGGGACACTAATTCTTCCACGACATTCATGATGATAAAATGCATCAGTCGCCACTTATCGCCCTCCTGCATGCCTTCTATACGTTCGAAGAAATTGCGGCTATCTTCCACGACGAACAGCATGACGGCATAATCGTTCGTATCAAACCTCATATGAAACGTGGTCAACGCTTCATCGATCGGCACCTGGCTGTCGAGCTTGCCTCGAAGCAGCTTTACGATGAAGTTGGATCGGATAATGTGCCGCTGCTGCTCCATTTTGAGCTTCATATTGTCCACTTCACTTAAGGTACTGTCTACGGCTTCTTGGATAAAATGAAATTCGTTATAGCGTTTACGGGCAGGGAAAGCTGTTTTTTTGGAAAAAGCCTCCACAAGGCGGCGTACGGGGTGATAATTTCTGCGTAAGAAAAACATCGTCAGAATGCAGCCGCCAAGCAGGCTAACTGCCATTGACACGTACGTTAGCTTACGGACATGTTCGGCTTTCTTCCAATAATGGCTGCTTGGAATCATGGAGACATATTTTAATTTGGAACGAGGGGATTGAATATAAGAAACCTCGTATTTTTCCCCGTTCGGATCGGAATAATATAAGTTCGCGTCGTCCTGCAGCTGTCCATACGGAAAATCATCCGGCAGCGCAAGGTCGGAGCTCGCGGCGAGAATTTGATTGTTTTCATTTAAGATGAGCACGTGGCCTTTGTTGAAAATCTCCATATTCTGAATGACGCCGAGTATCCGGGACTCATCGATCATCAGGACGTTCGTCGCAACGGGCTTGTCGCGTTCCAAAGGGTAGGTGCTGATATAGGCGACCGTCTTTTGCGATTTATTATCATCATTGATTCGATACATGGGGATGAAGCCTTTGAAATTGCTTCTCCCGATGATGGAAGACCAGGAAACGAAAGAAAACGCATCGCTTTGGTGCAAAGTTTCGTACGCAAATGTACCAGTTCGGACAGTGCCGGGGAGGATAACGGAATCGTTGGCGTTAAAATATACATAGAACGAATCGATTAAGGGATAGGAATTTTTGAACAGCTTGAGGTCTTGCGCAATTTGATAAACATCATAGACGTATTCTTTAGGAAAAGCTTCATACTTGTTGGAGTACAGCAGCTCCTGCATGCGTACGCCCCAAGTCATTTCGAAATTCAATTGTTCCATCATTTTGAACTGGTTGTCCATGATCTCGCGTATTTGTTTCAACAAGGAATCGTTCGCTTGATGAATTTCTTCTTTTAAAGTCCGGCTCGACTCAAAATAAAGCAAAAAGCCGATCGCGATCGGCAGCAGGAGGACAACGATATAAGAGGTCAGCCACGTTAAGACGATACTTTGTCCATTAAAGATCATTTTATTCCTCACCATGGGAAAACCTCACAATCACTGGATGATAATGAGCTCATGATCTATGTTTCGCTTGTATTGGTAGCGCTCTCATTCATATTGTAGTTGTATCCTATCGCTGACGTCAACGATAGGAAAGCACTATTTTCAATTCGATTCTTCGACCGGTTTATACCGGTTTTTTCCGAAGAAAACGAGGAACAATAAAGAGATCAGTGTGTAGACGACGGCGGTAATGCAGAAGGCATAGGCATAGCCGTAGTAAGGACCATAGCGGAAGACAAGTCCAGTACTAACCGGGGATGCAAGGAACCACCCCAAGTTAAAAACAGCTTCGCCCGAGCTCGA
This sequence comes from Paenibacillus sedimenti, assembly GCF_014534655.1. Taxonomy (GTDB): domain Bacteria; phylum Bacillota; class Bacilli; order Paenibacillales; family NBRC-103111; genus Paenibacillus_E; species Paenibacillus_E sedimenti. The sequence continues at coordinate 402,332 of NZ_JACVVD010000004.1, read as the reverse complement.
TGCAAGTCCGCGCAGAGAGCGGTGGACATAGCTCATTTTGATTGAATTGTAGAAAGGGTTGGCTGCATTCATCAGCGCTTGCCTGAACAAATACCCGGCGGATGACAAGTAAAAGTTCGAGGAGAAGGCGGTAATGAGCAGAAAAGGAATGGAGCTGAGCTGCAAATAGACGACGGATTTCACTTCTCCGTACCGCTTCACGATCATGGGGCCGATGAGAAAAGCAATGGCCGTCGCAGCTTGTCCCAAGGCGACGATGATGCCGATCGCCGTCTTGGACGCTTCGAATCGATCCTCGAAGTAGACATTCAGATAAGGGACGATCATGCCTCCGGCTGTTGAGGACAGTAAGCCCAAAAGGACGAAGATGCCGATGACCTGCAGCGAGGTTTTGTGAACCTTCCATATTTGGCGCCACGGCAGTCGATCGCTGTTCGACGCCAGCTCTTGTTCCGATTTCTCGAACATAAGCATCGGAACGACGCCCAACGCGGCGAATCCGACACCGATGAGCAGCGTGATACGCATGCTATGTATTTCATGGAGTCCGATCATGAATTGGAAGAAGTCGCATAAAGCGCCTCCCAGCGCAATTCCGACGACATTGGCTACCATCACGAGAGCCATGTTGAAACTGAATAAATGAACGCGCTGCTGAGGCGTTGAATTGTTCGCCATGAACGGCAGAATTGTCGCAGATACGACGGCTAGCGCCGCGCCGCCCAAAAAGGAAGAGACGAGCATGCCGTGCTGCCCTTCGATCAGCGATCTTGCGGTCAACGACGCAATGACGCATAACAAACCGAAGGAAATCACCCGCTTAGGCCCGAATCTATCGTTCATCATGCCTGCCGGAATGAGAATAATGGCCGCGGCGAGCGAGCTCATCCCGACAATGCTGCCGACCATCGTTTGGTCATAGCCGAGACTTTTCACATAGAGATTATAGACCAGACCGAACATGCCAAGACCGAGGTTCCATACAAAATTAAACCAGAAGAATAAGAGAATATTCCGACTATAGCCTTGAAACTGTGACTTCCATTCATGAAGCAAATTCGACATGGGGACTCCTGCCTTTGTATCTGTGTCTAAAATGTAACCGCCGTATCCATTCTACCACTGGTAAATAAATTTGGACACCCTATAGACTTGATATTCGAGCTGATCTGTATAATAATAAGTAAGCTAATAAAAGAACAGGGAGAACAAATCGAAATGCCTACATCAACGACTACAGAGGAACAGAAGCTAGAGCAGAAGCCGGAAGTAGAACAGGTGGAAATTTGGAAATGCAAAGAGGCGGAGTGTAAAGCATGGGTTCGCAAAGAATTCGTTACGGAAGCTTTACCTAACTGCCCGTTATGCAAAAATCCGATGATCCGCAGCTACAGACACGTGCCTATTACCGCGAAAAAAGGGAATAAAAAATTTCTAATGGGAAAAAGACGGTTCTAGTACTGTTTGTCATGATAAAGATCAAGGTATGCCTCAGGTGAGGTGGCCTTGGTCTTTTTTTTACCACAATGAGCCATTCCCTTATGCTGTCCGAAAACGCCCAATTGCAGGGAAGCTGCGTCAGACAGAATATTTGTAGTCCGAATACGCCCAATTGCAGGGGAAACCTATAACAGTCAAATTATCTGCAGTCCGATTTTACCTTATTGTAAAAGGTTTTTGCGATCGCATGTTTGGAATGGTCATCGCAAGTGGGCAAAATGGGACTGCATCCGCTAATTTCCTAAACAGCATTACATAATTGGGTGAAATCGTACTACAGCAACTCCCCTTACAACAAAGGCGGTTTACGTGTCGGATCAACCCGCCATGCGTGTGTTCTGGCTGTTCCTTTCCCTTCAGGGAAAAGCCATTTTTTGTTTTCCAACAGGGTAAGTTGTTTTCTGGCCGTATCATAACCACATTTGAGGAGAGCCTGTACGTCCGCAAGCTTCACCGGGCGATCTAACCGTAAGGCCAATCGTAAAATATCTCTTTCCCGGCTAGTCAATTCGAACGAAACGGAGCCGGTGTCTCCGAATAGATGCCCGATCATCTGTTGAAAAAGCTGTTGCCATAGTCTCGGACGTTCCTTTACATCGTCAAGGCTAATTCTGGCGATTAACCAACTATCGTTCAACAGATGCATGTGCCGAACCCATTGGTTAGCATATTGCCTTCGGTCAAGCTTGTCGTAATGCGTACCGTAAGGATCTACTTCTATCGCTATACGAACGCCGGAGCGAATATATGCGAAGTCGAGATACCTTCTGCCGTCGAAAAAGTCCAGCACCTCATACTCCGGGTGAAGGTGCCCTAAATGACCGAATGCCGGCCACCAAACTTGCCGAAGAAACTCCTTTTCGGAGTAGTCGTGACCGGTTTTGAGCTTTCTTTTGGCCTCGCCTTTTCGCTTGTTAAGGTGCATCTCCAGCCATTCCTTGTGATTCTTGTCAAACATGGTCAAATTCATCTGATCGCTCCATTCAAATAAAAATAGCGCCGCCTCACGAAAGGATCGTGAAGACGGCGCATGCTTTGCGACAGGGATGTTCGGTTTCTTCTTGTTACTATGATCTTATCAGCGAAACGATTCATTGCAATAGTATGGCCGCTCTGTTAAACCCCCTTGCCTCCGAGCGGACGCAGCTTAATTTGCTCAACACTCGCGATCAGCGGTCTGGCGCGTTGAATCATTTCTTTGGTTTCCTCCATTGCCAGAGAAGCTTCATGGGCCGCGGAATCGCTCCATATTTCGGTCACCCATACGGTTTCGGGTTCGCTATCCGACACATTGACGATATACAATTCGCAGGCCTCTGTAGATTGCATGCCAGCTGCAGCTTCCAGCAGGATTTGGGCGAAAGCGTCGCGCTGCCCTTCATGCGTGGTGAATTTTACATACATACCGAATTTGTTCATCATCTAATCTCCTTGTAAATGAAATTCGCTTATGTAAATAACCATACACAATCTTCACTGACAAATACAGTCAGTCAACTTGCAACGCATCAAGTCTATGTATCCAGCATACCATCAGAAGAGAAGGGGGTATGTCCATGAATTGGTCTGAATTCAATCTATCTGGCGATACGCAAAAACTGATTGAAGAATTGATAGAGCGCAAAGATAAATGGGATAAACTTAAAAATCTGCGAGGCTTTTACTTTTTGGTAACCGCCGGCATATGTTTCATCTTTGCCTATGCTTTTTATCGACATATACTGGTTGTTTCAGGCGGCAACGTTATGGCGATGCTCGGCATTTTGCTTGGAAATAAATATGTGCTGTTCTCTCTGTTATTAAGTATAGCAGCAGCCGTGTTTACGAGAAATGTACTTACCAAAGTGGAGAAAGCTAAAAAAAAATATGAAAGTTTGCGCGAAGAAACGATCGATAAGCTGGAATATTCCTGGCACATCAATATGAGCTCGGAAAATAGAGGCCAATTATCCGCCTATATGAAGACGAAATACGATATTAATCTTAGATATAAAAGTTAACAATCATGCTTGTTTCAATATGCTCATCCGATTCTTGTTGCCAATTATGATGATCAGGACGGCGATGCTCAACCAGGCGCAGCAAGTAAACATTTGCGAATAAGAGAACCTTTCTGCGAGCGGCCCCATCATCAGTCCGCCAAGCGAAAATCCGAGATCATACGAGGAAATGAAAAGGCCCAGTAAGATGTGACGAGCATGCGCCGGCAAAACGAACGTGAGATAGGTCGTAAGCGTCGGATAAATCAGGGCAACGGCAACGCCGTTGCAAATGGCCGAGATGTAGATGAGAGGTCCGGCAATATGAAGCATCGCCAATAGTTGAGCGCCTGCGGCGGCTGACAACAGCAATCCGGCGATCAGACCCGTATGCCAACGGCCGTCAGACGGGATTTTTTTGCGCAGAGCAAACCGGCAAACGACGACTACAGCAGCTTGAAGCATAAAATAAAGCCCGGCATCGCCTTTATTAATCGACTGCATATACAAGGGTAAAAAAGTCATAATCGCGCCGTAGATCATGGAGGTAACTAGCAAAACAACGGAGCAAACAAATAGATCGCGGTTTTTCCACAGTTGAGAAATCGATTTGACCATTTCCGCAAAAGTAAACGAAGCCCCCTTCATCGAGGACGCAGGGAGCGGCACCGTCAAACCGCACAGCCAAGCCAGAAGTCCAAGCGCAATCAGAATGACGGCGATGGCAGGCGTTTGATTATGTTCCCAAAGATATAAAGCTGCTATCGGCCCAAATAACTGCGGCAGCATCGTCGACAACGTATAAAGAGAAAAGCCCTGCGCCCGGTCTTGATCCTCCAGCACTTCTACGATACCCATTTGCATCGCCATTGAAAAAAAGGCGGTAACCGCCCCCTGCAATGCCCGAAGCGGGAGATAGCCTTCGGTACCGAATATCGTAAACAAGACAAGCCCAATGGCATTAACAATTAGGAGCATACGCATCGTCCGGAGCGCTCCGAATTTGGCAACTGTCTGACCGGCCCAAGGGCGCAAAAACATGCAGAAAAGCATATATGCGCCCATGATAACGCCGATCTCCGACTGACCGATTCCCTCTCTCTCGCTTTGAAGCGGGAGAATCACGGTGAGAATGGAATTGGCGGCGAAGAAAAGACAAGCTAGCAGATATATCCTTACAAAGCCTAGCGATAGCGGCCGATGTGTATGTGTCTTCAATCTTATGAATTCCTTCCATAATGAAAATTTCTCACTATATATCTTGACAAGGGAGAATACGGTGTGCGATACTCGTTCGAGAGTGATAATCATTATCATTATATAGATCGAGAGGGGAAAATACAAGAAATGGCTGCATCAAAAAGTAAAACACTGTATCTTATACTGCTTATCCTGACAATCATACTTGCAGGTTGCTCCAAGCAGAATGCAGTTCAGAATAACGGAGCAGGAGCTGCCCAAGAAGACAAAACAATTACGGTCTCATGGCCCAGAGATATCGGAACAATGAATCCGCACGTATACAATCCTTCGCAGTTGATTGCGCAATCCATGATCTACGAACCGCTGGTCAGTTATAAAGCCGGGGGCAAGCTGGAGCCTCATCTGGCGGAATCGTGGGAAATATCGAAGGACGGAAAAGAGTACATATTCAAGCTGCGTAAAAATGTTAAGTTTTCAGACGGGACGGCTTTTAACGCCGCTATTGTCAAAAAGAATTTTGATGCGATCATGAAAAATTCCAAAAATCATAGCTGGCTAGGTTTTATTAATGAGCTCGATAAGACCGAGGCGGTAGATGAGAATACGTTCAAAATGACGCTGAAGAAACCCTATTATCCGACCATTCAGGAGCTGTCGGTCGTCCGTCCGGTGCGTTTTCTCGGAGAAGCCGGATTCCCGGATGACGGCGATACGAGCAAAAGCGTAAAGAACCCGATCGGCACCGGACCGTGGATGCTGACCAATTACAAGAAAGACGAATCTGCGGAATTTACCCGTAATCCGAATTACTGGGGAGATAAACCGAAAGCGGGTAAACTGGTTATCAAAATTATTCCGGACGGAGAAACCCGCGTTCTCGCTTTTGAGAAAAAAGAGCTTGATCTGATCTACGGAGAAGGCGTGATCAGCATGGATGCCTTTAAGCAGCTGAAAGCTTCCGGCAAATATGAAACAAGTCTTTCCGAGCCTATCGCAACAAGAGAGATTGTGATGAACACCTCAAAGAATATACTTTCAGATTTGCGGGTGCGTCTCGCCCTTCATCACGGCTTTAACAAGCAGGCGATGGTGGATGGGGTTACGACCGGTTTAGAAGAGAAAGCCGACAATATTTTATCCAAAAACTTGCCATACACCAATATTGACGTTAAGCCGCTGGAATACAATGTGGACAAAGCGAAGGCTTATTTGGAAGAAGCGGGCTGGAAGCTCCCTGCAGGCAAAACCGTTCGCGAGAAAGACGGCAAACCGCTTGAGCTGGAATTGTTGTATGAAAAGTCGGATCAGGTTCAAAAGCCGATGGCGGAAACGCTGCAAGCCGAATGGGCAGCCATCGGCGTCAAGCTGAACATTAAGAGTCTGGAGCTCACCGAACATGTGAAACGCTTACGGGCAGCGGATTTTGATTTATACTTCTGGAGCAATTACGGTGCGCCGTACGACCCGCACTCCTTCATTAATATCGTAGCTACGAAGGGCTTCGGCATCTCGGAGTCGCTCTCAAGCTTGCCAATGAAAAATGATCTGGATCAGCAAGTAAAAGAAGCTTTTCTCTCAACCGATGAGAGCAAGCGCCAACAGCTGTACAATTCTATATTGAAGACGCTGCATGAGCAGGCATCATTTTTGCCGATCTCTTATATTAAGAAAACGGCTGTTTATCAAAAAGACTTGAATGGCTTCGTATTCCCGGCCAATCGGGATGACAATCCGTTTCTCGGGCTCGACATTGTGAAAAAGTAAATGGCAGGGAGGTTATGATTTGCACAGCTATATCGGGAAACGGCTCCTTGCCGTCATTCCCATCTTTCTCTTTGCCACCCTTCTATCTTTCGTACTGATCCATCTTTCACCCGTCGATCCGGCTGAAGTTTATCTGACAGTAGCCCATATTCACCCGACGGAAGAGCTGCTGGCCGAGGTCAGGCATGAATTCGGCCTGGATCAGCCGCTGCTGGTCCAATACGTGGAGTCCCTTATGAAGATGTGCCGACTTGATTTCGGCACATCTTATATTACAAAGGAGCCGGTTTGGCAGGAGGTCGCGCACCGGATGCCTGCAACGCTCCAGCTCGCCTTCAGCAGCATTGTTTTAGCCGTGCTGATCAGCGTGCCCATCGGCTTTTTATCGGCCGTTTATAAAAATGGCGTGATCGACCATTTTAGCCGGCTGCTTGCTTTCTTTGGAGCATCCATCCCGCAATTCTGGCTTGGGTACCTATTGGTTTTTTTCTTGTCCGTCAAGCTGGATTTATTTCCCGTACAAGGCAAAGGGACGCTCATGCATCTGGTATTGCCTTCATTCACACTGGCTTTGGGGCTGATTGCCATTTATACCCGTCTGCTTCGTACGAGCGTGCTTGAACAAATGCAAGAGCCCTATGTGTTATACGCTAGAACAAGAGGGATCAAGGAGAAAATCATCTTGGGCAAGCACGTGCTGAAAATCGCGATCTCGCCGATGATTACCGGTCTGGGTATGAACATGGGTAAGCTACTTTCCGGTACGATTATTGTGGAGGTCGTCTTTTCTTGGCCCGGATTCGGCCGTTATTTTGTCGACTCGATATTAAATAGAGACATACCGGTCATTCAATGCTACGTATTGATCGTTGCTTGTTTATTTATCGTATGCAATCTGATCGTGGATCTTCTGCAAATGGTGATGGACCCGCGAATTTCCCGGAAAGGAAGAACAGGCCTATGATCGCAAGTATACGAACGGGACTTAGGAGTCAGAAGACCGCTCTGGTATGCTTAGGTTTCTTGCTTGTTCTCTTTATTCTTACCATTTTGGCTCCATGGATCTCACCGCATGATCCGATTCAGGTGAATTTGGCGCTTAAGCTGCAGCCGCCTTCGCTTGACTATCCTTTGGGCACTGACCATTTGGGACGCTGCATTCTGTCTCGCTTATTGCATGGCGCCCGCGTTTCGTTAGGCTTTGCGTCCCTGATCTTCATCTCATCTTTGGGAATCGGTTTGTTCGTCGGAGCGATTGCCGGCTATATAGGCGGGTTGATCGATTTTGTGCTGATGCGGTTCTGCGAAGGGGTCATGTCGTTTCCGAATCTCGTGCTCATCCTTGGGCTGGTCGGGATATTCGGGCCTGGACTGCCACAGGTTGTTTTGGCGATGATGCTGGTGCAGTGGGTGTATTACGCCCGGATGTTCAGAGGCATGGTTATCAGCTTGAAGGAACGGAATTTCATCACTGCAGCCAGAATAAGCGGTTCCTCACAATGGAAGATTATCAGGCAGCATATTATTCCCAATGTGCTTCCCCCGATTGTCGTTATGGGAACACTGGAAATGGGATGGGCGATCATGGATATTTCCGCTCTATCATTCCTGGGACTTGGCATTCAGCCGCCTGCGCCGGAGTGGGGGGCGATGATTCACGAAGGAAAATCATTCATACGCAGCAATCCGGAACTAATGCTGTACCCGGGAATCATGATACTTCTGGTCGTAGTTTCGTTCAACTTGCTGGGCGAAGCTCTGTCGGATCGGTTTGGTGTTAAGCGACGCTTTGAAAAGGAATGAGATCAATGAGAGAACCGAGCAATGTTTTGCAGGTAAGCGGTTTGCAAGTAAAGGTAAAGACGGCGCAGGGGATGTTGCCCCTTGTCCATGGCATCGATCTGGAGCTGAAGAGGGGCCATGTGCTCGGTCTTATCGGTGAAAGCGGCTGCGGTAAATCAATCACATGTCAGTCGATTCTGCAACTGCTTGACCGGAAAACAATCCATGTGGAGGGCAGCATTCGATTGAACGGGCGCGAGCTCAGTGAGCTCAAAGCCGAAGATATGCGGAAAATACGCGGGAAAGAGATCGCTATGATTATGCAAAATCCGATGAATGCTTTCTCCCCCGTGTTTACGATCGGCGATCAATTCGTCGAAACGATCCGGACGCATACCGCACTAACGAAAAAACAAGCATACGATTGCGCGGTCACCTCCTTGCATGATGTGAATTTATCGGATCCTTCCGCGCTGATGCGGCGGTATCCGTTCCAACTAAGCGGAGGGATGCTGCAACGGGTTATGATTGCCATGTCCATGTGCTTGCGTCCATCTGTGCTGATTGCCGATGAGCCGACGACAGCGTTGGATGTGGCCAATCAATTCCAGGTACTGCGGCAGCTGGATCGCATCCGCTCCGAATACGGCACATCCATTCTTTTGATCACCCATGATTTGGGGGTCATTTCAGAGATGGCTGATGAAGTCGCCGTGATGCAGCAGGGCCGGATCGTAGAAAAAGCGGACGTTTACCAGCTGTTCGATCATCCGCAGCATACGTACACGAAGCAGTTGCTTGATGCCAGACTCACATTACCGATTAACCAACAGACCAAGGAGCTTGTACTGTCATGAATATCACCCAGCAGCCGGCGATGGTTGCGAAGGATACGCCGTTTGGGTCGAAAGCGATTCAGATTTACCTCATTTCGATTTTATTTTATACAACGAGCCATGCCCTGCTGATCCTTCTGCCGCTGAACTCGCACGCTCTCGGAGCAAGCCCGGCGCAGATCGGTATGATCATGGGAGCTTATATGTTTACCTCGATGTTTTTAAGGCCCGTTGCGGGTAAAATCGTAGACAGGTTAGGCTACAGACGGATATTCACAGGAGCATTGATTCTGAATGTGGTTGTGATATCGATGTACCTTATTCATGAGCTTTGGGTTTTCGCCATACTTCGAATGGCACAGGGGGTGATCTTATCCTTCGTTTCGATGGTTTTGCATCTGATGATCATCGAAGTGCTGCCGGAGAAGGCCCGGGGACAAGGACTGTCTTTATTCTCGCTCTCGTCAATGCTGCCCTATACATACGGCCCGTTTTTCGTGGTGTATTTTACTGATATAGTACCTATGTCATACATCTTTTTGGCCTTGATACCGCTCAGCGTGATGACTCTTCTCATAGGCTTGAACGTTAAACTGCCTGAGATCCGTAGAGATGCCCAACCGCCGAATGCGAATCCTCATGATACTGAGTCCTACAGAGGATGGGCAGACCCGAAACTTCTGTTCCCATCCGTAACCATGCTTCTTGCATCAGCGATCATTGGAACGGTGGCGGCTTTTCTTCCGCTTTATTTGGCTAACCGCGAGCTCCCCTATGCGGGTTTGTATTTCTTCGCCGAGACGGTAGTTTTGATCACCCTTCGCTTTTTCGGCCGAAAAATGATTCCGACGAACGGACGTTTTCCGTTTCGCATGGTCATTGTCCTGATATGCCTGATTACGACTGCCGTAGGTCTGGTGCGAATGGCCGAATCGATGCCTGTTATACTGATTGCGGCAGTGTGCAACGGAATTGCCTTGTCGATGCTGTATCCAACGCTGCTCACTTATGTTTCGTTCGTCGTGCCGGAACGGTTTAGAGGCAGAGGGATCGGTCTGTTCATTGCCGCTGCCGACTTCGGAACTTCCGTCGGTACTTGGGCGCTTAGTCTGGTGGCCAACGCGTATTCGTACGAAGCGATGTTTTCCGGCTGTATGGCTATTGGGGCTGTCACTTTGCTTTACATCCTCCTCTTAGCTAATAAACAGGGGGTGAGAACGTGAGTCTGCTGCAGGTGAAAGACGTCTCGCATAGTTATGCCGCTTCCCATTTGTTCTGGCAGGCGAAACGGCGTACAACGGTACTTTCCGGCGTTTCCCTTTCGATCGAACAGGGAGAATGTCTGGGGCTTCTCGGAACGAGTGGAGCTGGCAAAAGCACGTTGGGCAGGGTGATTCTCGGACTAGAAAAACCGCAAAAAGGTCAGGTTCTTTTTCAAGGCATCGATCTTTATGATACGGACACCTCAACTCGAAAACGGCTTCGCCGTGACCTTCAAGTGGTGTTTCAAGACTGCTACTCTTCCGTAAATCCGCGAATGACGGCGGAGCAAATCATCGGGGAGCCGTTGCAAAATTATGAGAGCTTATCCTTGAAGGAGCAACAAAGAGTCATCGGTGAGCTGCTTGAAAGAGTCGGACTTCGCTCTGAGGATATGCACAAGCTCCCATCTCAATTTAGCGGTGGACAGCTGCAAAGAATCAATATCGCGAGAGCGATCGCTTTGAAGCCGAAACTGATCATATTGGATGAAGCGGTCAGCAGTCTGGACATGGTAACGCAAGCCAACGTCCTGAATTTATTAAACGAATTGAAATCGACTTTCGGCCTTTCTTATCTTTTTATTACGCATGATATTAAAGCCGCTTACGCCATTTCCGATACTTTAGCCGTATTGGATAACGGGGAAGTTGCATTGCGTTGTGAAGATAAAACTCAGTTCTTATCGTCGACTAACCCCAGCGTGAAGCGCTTGCTTGGTTCCGTTCTCTCTGAGCATCCACGTCATCGCAAACTTTCGAAAGCTCCTCGGTCATGAGGAGTTTTTTCGCTTTTGTCCGTGTTTTCAGTAGGTTGAAATGCGTATCCTAGTTGTGAGAGGATATTCTATTAACCACTGGTTAATTTTTAAACATTGGAAGCAGGAGACCTAGGCATCTATCGCGAATGTGTTTCCATGAGCAGCGTTTGGTAGTGCTGCATCTCTTGCGTCATGCTCTTCAATGATGACGAAGTATAAGGACGGTGCGTTCGATGAGTTATCGGATCGAAAAAGACTTTTTAGGTGAGAAGAAGGTTCCCTCGGAAGCGTTTTATGGTATTCAGACGATGCGTGCAATAGAAAACTTTCCGATTACCGGAGTAACTATACACATAGAGCTGATTACGGCTTTGGCTGAGGTCAAGAAAGCGACGGCGCTGGCTAACATGGATACCCACATGCTGCCCAGAAGAATCGGCGAGCAGCTGGTTGCGGCAGCTGAGGAAGTTCGGCAAGGCGGTTTACTCGACCAATTCATCGTAGATTCGATTCAAGGCGGAGCCGGAACCTCCATTAACATGAATATGAATGAAGTACTGGCGAACCGGACGCTGGAATTGATGGGCGAAGAAAAAGGCCATTATTTTCACTGCAATCCGAATAACCACGTCAATATGTCGCAGTCGACGAACGACGTAATCCCGACTGCGATTAAGATCGCCGCATTCCGTTTGACGGAGCAGCTGCTCATCGCTATGAAAACACTTCAAGCTGCTATTGCCCGGAAAGAGATTGAGTTCGATGATGTCATTAAAATGGGCCGGACCCACTTGCAGGATGCGGTTCCGATTCGGATGGGACAGGAATTCGGCGCCTATGCCCGCGTCATCGACAGAGACATCAAGCGAATTACGCAAGCTTCGCAAGGACTGCTCTCCGTGAACATGGGAGCAACGGCAGTAGGTACAGGACTTAATGCAAAACCTGCTTATGTGGAAAGCGTTATGCAACACTTGAAAGAGCAAACAGGGCTGCCGATCGAGCTTGCAGAGCATCTGGTGGATGCTACACAAAACATGGATGCCTACACCGAGCTCTCCGCAGCGCTAAAAGTATGTGCTGTCAATCTGTCGAAAATTTGCAACGATATTCGGCTCATGGCTTCAGGTCCTCGCGTCGGACTGGGCGAAATCAAGCTGCCGCCGAGACAGCCGGGTTCATCGATCATGCCGGGTAAGGTCAACCCGGTGATGGCCGAAGTTGTCAACCAGGTAGCGTTTCAGGTGATCGGCAACGACCATACGATTTGCCTGGCTTGCGAAGCGGGCCAATTCGAGCTGAATGTCATGGGGCCGGTCATCGCTTTCAATCTCCTGCAATCTTTAAAAATAATGCGCAACGCCGCCGGGGTGTTTGAGCGCTTTGCCGTTGAAGGCATGGAAGCGGACCGGGAGCGGTGCAAAGCATATGTGGAGCAAAGTTTCGGCATTGTCACGGCGCTCAATCCGCATCTGGGTTATGAAGTTGCCGCGCAATTAGTGAAAGAAGCGGTGCGCACGGGCTTGTCGCTGAAAGAGCTCATCCTTGAGAAGCAGTTGCTGACACCGGAGGAGATTGAAGAGATTCTCAACCCGATTCAAATGACAACGCCCGGCATTGCCGGCGAAAGATTGCTGCAGCCTACTGATTAGGCTGGCGGTACGAAGAGGTCATCGTAATGATGGCCTTTTTTTGTTTGCATAGGTAGGTAAAATTTCACAATTTCACAGAATGTTCATGAAACTCATTTATTTTTGCGAACCAACGGTGGTGAAGTACGTATATAATTTAAAAATAACTAGGGCAAAAGTCTTGGTTCTCGTTCTTAGGAGGGGTATTTATGTCGAATAATAAAAAAATATGGCGGTTGACGATACGCAAAAAATTAATGTTGGTCTCACTGTTTTTGCTGTTAACGCCCATATTAGTTTTTGGCGGGATCACTTATAACGTTTCACACCAGGAAACGGATAAGTTAATACAAAGCAACTTGCAAAATATGGTCAAGATGGCTTTGGAGCTGACAGCTTCTTTTGAAAAAGCTTCGAAACAGGGAACGATGTCCAAAGAAGATGCCCAGGAAAAAGTGAAGCAGATATTACTTGGAGAGATGAAGGACGGTAAGCGATCCATTAACGCTAACCTCAATCTCGGGACCAACGGTTACTTTTTCATTTTGAATGAGAAGGGTGACTTACTGGCGCATCCGGCTTTGGAAGGTCAAAATATTTTGGACAAGCAGACGAATGACGGCTTTTATTATATTAAAGATATGATTCAAAAAGGGAAAAACGGCGGAGGTTTCACGATATATAACTGGCCGCTTCCCGAATCTTCGCAAGAAGGAGAAAAAATTGCCTATTCAGAGGTCACGAATTCCGATTGGGGCTGGATCATTTCGGCGGGCTCCTATGAACAGGATTATAATGCGGGACAAGATCGTATTTGGAACACGATGATCATTACGTTAATTTGCTGTTGGATCGCCGGAGGCGTGGTGATGACGTTATTTGCTCTTCATATATCGAGACCGATCAAGCAGCTTGCCCGTCAGGCCGAACAGTTCGCTAAAGGAGATCTTCGTTCAGCGAATATCAAAGTGCACAATAAAGACGAAATCGGTGAGCTCGCTGTTTCATTTGAATCGATGTACACGCATTTACGCCAAATCGTTTCCGGACTGTTGACCAATTCCGACCGGTTGACGGATGCAACGCATGAGTTAAATCAGTCGATCGGGGAAACGACAGGCGCGGGCAACCAAATTGCGACTTCGATTCAGGATATGGCTTTAAGCAACGAAACGCAGGCACGAAGCGTCAATGAAAGCTCGACGGCGATGGAAGAAATGGCTGTTGGGATCCAGCGGATCGCGACAACTTCCTCGACTGCTTATGAAGCATCCGAGATGACGCTGCGTGAAGCAGAGCAAGGAAACCTGCTGATTAACGAGTCTACTGAGCAAATGAATGCTGTCAGTCGAACAGTAGGCGATCTTGCGAAGATTGTTGAGAAGCTGACGGAACGTTCGCACAATATTGGCGACATCGTCCAAGTGATCACGGAAATTTCGTCGCAAACGAATTTGTTGGCCTTGAACGCATCCATTGAAGCTGCGCGCGCCGGAGATGAAGGTAAAGGTTTTGCCGTCGTAGCGGGCGAGGTGAAAAAGCTGGCCGAGCGTTCTACGGCATCAGCCGCTGAGATCGCCGAACTGATCCGGGCTATCCAGGACGATATGAAACAGGCCGGCGAAGCGATGGATAAAGGGGAACAGGAAGTTGCTGCAGGCGTGAGCGCAATCCAGCATACGGGTCAAGCTTTTGTTCGCATTCTCGATGCGACACGGAGCGTTGTGAATCAGGTGCAGGAAGCTTCGGCAGCTGCCGAAGAGATGTCGGCGAGCTCGCAAGAAATTGCCGCTTCCTTACAGGAGATTGAGCGGATGGCGAACCAGACCAACGATCTGGCGCATCTGATCTCCGCTTCGACGGAAGAACAGCTTGCAGCGATGGAGGAGCTGACCAAATCATCGGAGTCGCTGGAAATCATGTCCTCGGAGATGCAGTTCATGGCTCACAAATTTAAACTCTAAGCATAGAATTAAGCATGCAAGCATTTTAAAGCCAATATTGGTTTTAAAATGCTTTTTTCTATTTTAGAATAGATGAAAAGAGGATGAGGCGGTGTTGAAATGAAAAAGTCGATCATTTTATTGCTGCTGACTCTCGTATGTTTGCTCAATTACTACCAACATGGCGGGTTGGATCAAGACCCTTACCTGATAACGGACTATAGCCGGCTGCACCCCGTAAAAGTGGAACGAGTCGTTATGGGGAAGGAAGAAGAGCAATTAATTGCTCTTATCCGTGAAGCGAAGCAGAAGGGTCTCACCCTCTCGATTGCCGGTCAGCGCCATAGCCAAGGCGGGCACACATATTATGAGGATGGGATTGTCGTTGACATGACGACGTACAATCAAGTACTTGATTTTTGGCCGGAGAAGAAAAAAATTCGTGTACAGGCCGGAGCGACCTGGAACGACATCCAAAATACGATCAACCCTTACGGGCTATCGGTAAAAACGATGCAGTCCCAAAATATTTTTACCGTGGGCGGTTCCATCAGTATTAATGCGCATGGTCGGGACATCCGGCATGGGTCGCTTATCAAAAGTGTAGAATCTTTTCGGTTGTTAACGGCAGACGGTGAAATTATCGAAGTTAGTCGTACCGAGCATGAAGAGTTGTTCCCGCTAGCTCTTGGAGGATACGGGTTATTCGGCATTATCTTAGACGTGATCCTTACCTTGACGGATAATGAAATGTACTCGATTAGCAGTGATCAAATGAGCGCAGCCGAATACAGCGATTACTTTATGAAAAAGGTGAAATCCGATCCGGATATTCATATGCATATTGCGCGGGTATCCGTAGCTCCCGGCACTTTTCTAACGGATATGTACGCGATTAATTATAGGCGCAATCCTGAAGTTCCGTTAAATGGACATGATCGGCTGCGATCCAGGGAAAACTGGGTGATTCCGACCAAGCTGATGTTTAACCTCAACCGGTCTTTTACTTCGGCGCGGGATACATTTTGGGATATACAAAAGAGTTATTTTAACAAACAAGAAGGGCAACCGATCAGCCGGAATAACGCGATGCGATCCGAATCCGAATTTATGGAATACCGACAGGCAGGCGCCAATGATCTCTTACAGGAGTATTTCATTCCTGTCGGTGAGTTTGCCGGGTTTCTTGAGAATATGAAACGAGTATTAGGCAAAGAAAATATGGATCTATTGAACATAACCGTTCGCTATGTAAACCAGGATCAAGAAGCCGTACTATCGTATGCGAAGGAGGACATGTTTGCACTGGTTTGTCTTTTTCATGTGCCGCTTTCAGAGCAAGCTCAGGATAAGGTTAAATCGAGCATGCAGAACATCGTGGATGAGGTCATTAAGCATAATGGGACGTATTACTTACCTTACGCGCCTTACCCGTCACTTGAGCAATTTCGGACGGTATATCCGAAGCATCAAGAGTTTTTCAACAAGAAAGATCAGTATGATCCGGATCACCTGTTCATGAATTATTTTTATAAAGATTATAAGGGGGAGTAGTCGGAAATGGATGTAAAATGGCTAATTCGGTCCCAAAGCATTGTCACGTTGGCTGCGGGAATGATTTATCCGTACTATTTGCTCTTCTTGAAAAACCTGGGGAATAGCTACTCCAAATACGGGCTCGCCTTTGCTGTTTTTACGATAAGCTCCGCTGCCGTATCACAGTGGTTGGCTCCCAGGCTGGATAGGCATGGCATACGGATTTTGATCGCCAGTTCCTTGGGGATGATGGCAGCGATGCTTATTTTTCCTTGGGTGATGTCCTATACATGGGTCCTTATCCTCCAACTGCTGATGGGTACATGCAACGCGATGCAAAAAATGAGCGAACGGTTGCTCATCGCCGACCACTCGGAGCGTGGATCGCGAGGTGCGTTCATAGGAAATTATCACTTTTGGACATCCGTTGCCTCCGGATTTGCCGTTATCATCGGCGGCTATTTCATCGATTGGCTGACCATAAATGCGCTTTTCTATACAAGCGCTTTGTTATACGGAGTTAGCGGCTGGGCTGTTTGGCGGTCAGCCGGCAGAGCACGACAATAGAAAAGAATGGCCAGGTAGAGATGGATCTCTGCTTGGCCATTCTTTTTGTTTGTTACATGAATCCTGCGCTAAAATTCCAAAAACATCATAGCACCTCTTTTCACGTCACAACTCTGGCCATCCCTCGTCTGCAAGAATGAAAAGCATCGCTCCATCCCCGATTCCACCTGACCCTCTAGTCTGTAGCGATGAAAAACATCTTTACAGACTTGCTTCTCCCACTACTATGCCCCTTACGATCCGCAAATTTGTACCGACACGTTTCCGTAGCGCCCGAAAAGGGCATGCAGGTGGAAGGTAACGAAGTAAAGGCTGATTGCTTGAACTATTTAGTGTAATAAAATGTGACGCAAATAAGTGAGGGGCAGTATGATTTGAGTGGATTCCCCAAAAATAAATCACTTTTTTGTGTTGTAAACTAAATTTAACGTACATTCATGTTAGATATATTGACGCGAACAAAGCCGTATATTACCATCATGGTGAAACATCCATCAACAAGAGATAGGAGAACGCAATCTCATGTTACAAGCGAACGAAGTCGACATGTATAAGGCGATCAAGGACGCCATTATTGAGCAAAAGCTTCGTCCCAATATGCAGCTTGTCGAGGATGTTTTGGCCGAATCGTTTGGGGTAAGCCGAACGCCGGTGCGCAATGTGCTGCGCCGATTGGCCAGCGAGAAGCTGGTGACGGTCATTCCTTACAAGGGGACGTTCGTCGCGTGCCCTTCGATCTATGAAGCCAAAGAAGTGTTCGAAATGCGAAGAGTGCTCGAAGCCGCCGCCATCAAAAAGGTGAGCCGAACCCTGACCGAAGATCAATTCGACCAGCTCCATAAGCTCCTGCAGAAAGAGCACGAGGCACATCGGGACGGAGATCTGCTCGGGGCTCTGAGAATCACAGGCGATTTTCACCTTCGGATCGGAGAGTTTGCCGGCAATTACTACTTTTTCAGGTACCTGGAAGAGTTGATTTCACTTACGTACGTCATCATTGCTTTTTATGGGATGAGGAAGAACGTGTACTGTCACGAACACGAGCATATTTTGCAGGCCATGAAGGAAGGGAATGGAGAGCTTGCTGAAAAGCTGATGATTGACCATTTGAAGGATATCGAGTCAACTCTGGATTTTGGGGAAAATGGTACGCAGTCTAATTCGCTAGCAGATATATTCAAATCGAGAGGGTATGCGGGGACAAGAAAATAATAAGGGAAGAGCAGCTTTTTTTAAAACATGGATTGTATACAATCTTGTATGAAATTTGTGGCAACTTACAATGGCTGACCGAGGGGTGAGAGGATGCAACTAATCGCACAGCATGTTGGAAAAAGCTATGGAGATCGCATTGTCCTGAAAAATGTAGATTTGACCGTGCACGCCCATGAGTTTATTTGTATTTTGGGACACAGCGGTTGCGGGAAGTCGACGCTGCTCAATATGGTGGCCGGCTACTTGCTTCCTGATGAGGGAGAGATCACCGTGGATGGGGAACGCATTCAGGGACCGTCCAAGTCGCGGGGCATGGTGTTCCAGGATCATGCGTTATTTCCGTGGTATACAGTTCTCGAAAACGTCTCTTTTGGTCCGGAGGTTCAAGGTACGCCCAAGGCCAAAGCCTTAGAGATCGGCAAAGAATTTCTGAATCTGGTCGGGCTTGATAAGTATGCGAATCATTATCCGGCCGAGCTGTCCGGGGGCATGAAGCAGCGGGTAGGGATCGCCAGAGCACTTGCGAGCGCGCCAGAAATATTGCTTATGGATGAACCGTTCGGCGCTCTCGATATTTTAACGCGGGACATGATGCGCAGAGAGCTGCGAAGGATATGCGACAAGCTGAAACCGACGATCCTGTTCGTCACGCATAGCATTAGCGAAGCCGTCTTTCTGGCCGACCGGGTCGTTGTGATGAAGGACGGTGAGATTGCCGATACGTTTACAATCAACATTGACCATCCAAGGACGTTTGAATCTCCCGGCTTTGGTGAGGCGATGCATCGCATCGAGCGGGTCTTAATGGAAAATGAAGCGGAGGAGGCAATCCGATGAACGATACCTCGACAACGGCAGTTGCGGACGGCGAGCTGGTGCAGATACCGGCCAAGCGCCTTGCGCCGCCGAAGAAGCGTATCACCGCTGGGAGCGGCTTTTTCGAAAAGTGGAACGTGCTGCCATTTCTGACCTTTTTCGTCGTATGGGAAGCTTTTTCTCGAAGTAATGAGAAGTTTACCTGGTTTAATCCGCTCTTTCTGCCGCCGCCTTCGCTTATATTATCCGATGCTTGGGCGCTAGCGAAGACAGGACTCGTCGTGGAGAGCCTCGTCTCCAGTTCGCTCCGGATTGCTGCAGGGTTCGTAACCGGGTGTCTGTTTGCGATTGTGATCGGCGTCCTGATGAGCAAATTTCGGAGCGTGGAACGATGGATGTCGCCCATTCTCAATCTCGTAAGTCCCATTCCGGCTCTGGCCTTGCTGCCGTTATTCATTATCTGGTTCGGGATTGGCGAGTTTCCCAAAATTTTGCTCATTGCTTGGACAACGTTCGTCCCCGTACTCGTTTATACGGTCGACGGGTTCAAGTCGGTTCCATCGACGTTAATCCGTTCTGCACTAAGTTTGGGTGCCTCCGAACGTCAAATCTTCACGCGTGTCATGATTCCGTCGGCCATTCCGAATTTTATCGTCGGTGCCCGCGTCAGTCTGGGGCTATCTTTTTCGGCTTTGATCGTCTCCGAGATGATGGGGGCTAAATCCGGGCTCGGATATATCATCGTCGATGCCAGGAACTATTTTAAAATATCCAACATGTTCGTCGCCATTATTCTCATTGGCTTGGCATACAGCTTATTTTCTTACCTTGTGAAAATCCTGGAAAGGAGGGTCTTGGCTTGGCGGAAGGGTGGCATGCGCGATGCCGTTGAGAAGTAGAAACAGCTGCAGTTGAATGCCCAATAAATAGAGACGATAAGCGGAGGGAAACCAATGAAAAACAAAGGGAAATGGGTTCAATCTTTAGCGTTAATCGTAACATCGACACTGATTTTGGCAGCATGCGGTTCCAAAGAAGCGGCAACGACAACGACAGCTCCAGCAGCTACGGCGGCTGCAACTTCGGCAGCCTCACCTGCGGCGACTGCAGCAGCAACTGCATCTGCAGCGGCAATAATCCCGGAAACCAAAGATGTAACGTTGGTCGGAGTAAGGGACGCGCAAATTTCATCCCAGCAAATTATTGCGGATAAGCTGGGCTATTTCAAAGAAGTTGGGCTGAACGTCAAAAGCCAACTGATAGAAAGCGGCCCTGATATCGGACCGATGGTAGCCGGCGGCAGCGCACCTGTCAGCATCCAGACCAATTTCATGGACATTATCCTCAAATCCTCCAATGTGCCTGTCAAAATCGTGGCCCCTCTAGCGCAAATCGCCGGTACACAAGCCGTTGTCGGCTCGAAGAAGCTGGAGCTCAAAAGCGCCAAAGATCTGGAAGGCAAAACGATCGGCATCCCTAACGGAGCCGACGTGAAGATTGCGATTGACAACATGGGCAAGGAGTTGGGTGTCGACGTCAGCAAAATCAAGTACGTCAACTTGGCGCCAAGCGATGCCGTCGTCGCGCTGCAAAAAGGCGATATCGACGCCATGGCATGCTGGGAGCCGTTCATCACCAAGGCGATCCAAGGCGGGGGCAAATTCCTGTTCAGCGGTACGAAAAGCGAACTGCCGGACAAAAAAGGCAATGTGGAATGGATGAGCGTGCATACGACGATGCAAGTTTCGGACGATTATATCCAAAAGAACCCGAACACGATTAAGGCCCTCCTGGTGGCTTTGAAAAAAGCGACCGATTATATCAATATAAACCGCAAAGAAGCAATCAAAATATTAGCGCCGGAACTGCACCTGAGTGTGGAAGAACTGGAGCAAATCATGGACCGCAACGTGTATGCAATGGTGGTAGAGGAGTCCTATGTGAATGGCAGCAACGGTGCGGCAGTGGGGGAATATCTAAAGAGTGTCGGCAATATTAAAACGGTGCCCCAAGCGACTACTTATCACGATTTAAGCTTATTGAAAGCAGTAGATCCTAACTTAATCAAAGTTGAACTGAAATAGGAAAGGCTTAAACAAATATGGAATTACTAACGTACCCGATCGGGTACGTTTTTTAGTTGGTAATCATTTATCCATAATGCCGCATCGGACAGCAAATATGGCAGCATGCGTCCGATCCCGAAATTTCATCTTGGCCATCAGGTTGGACACATGCAGCTTAACGGTTCCTTCCGTGATGAAAAGCGCTCCCGCAATCTCTTTATTGGTATTCCCAAGCCCTAATAGGCGCAGTACTTCAATCTCCCGTTCTGTTAATTCGTTTACTCGCTCTAGCTCTTTCCTTCGATCCGCATCTCGATCAAGCGACTTTTCTTTCATCTTCTTCAAAGCATCCATAAGCTGCTCGGAAATAGAGGGCTGCAGCACGACTCCCCCTGAATGGACCGTTCGAATGCCGCTAGCTATTGCTTCAGAAGGCATTTCTTTAAGCAAATAGCCGGAGGCTCCTTCCTCGAGCGCCCGCATCAACAGATCATTATCGTAAAAGGTGCTTAGTATAAGGACTTTGACATCCGTCATCGCCTGTTTAATTTTGCGAGTCCCCTCAACCCCATCGGTTCCAGGCATTCGAATATCCATTAATACGACATCCGGTCGCTTCTCCAGCGCTTGGAGATAGGCATCTTCTCCATCAACAGCAGTACCAATGACTTGAATTCCTTGCTCCAGCTTCAATAATGTCGATAAGCCCTCACGAAGTAACGCTTGATCATCTGCAATCAGAACTCGTATCATTTTCACTTATCCTCTCATGTTTAATGGAGATTCATAGGGATGCGGACTTGCAGTTGAAAGCCAATGCCCGGTTCTGAGGAGGCAGCTAGCAGCCCTCCGTATTCCTCGACGCGCTTGCGCATATTTTTAATGCCGAAGCCTTCCTTCCAATGCTCAGTTGCCCCTCCATTATCCCTTATAGAGAATTGAATCGAGTCTGTTCGTATGTCTAAGTGAATGGTAACGACGGATGCATTGCCATGCTTTCTTACATTCGTTAATGCCTCTTGAACGATTCGAAATATGGACAATCTAATCGGTTCCCGCAGTGGCTCCAGATCCCCTTCGGTTTCCAGCAACACCTGGATTCCAGTTATCTCCTTGAAGTCATGGATCAAGCGCTCCAATGATTGCTTTAAAGAATACTCGGACCATTCCTCCGGCTGCATTGCCCGAACGGAAATTCTAAGATCCTGTAAGGCAGTTCGCGCAAGCAGTTCGCATTTAACCATTGCAGCCGAGCTTTCGTCCGGGGCGATATGCTGCAGCTTGCGTACAGCTTGAAGCTGTACCAATAATGCTGTCATCGAGTGGCCGACGTTATCGTGAATTTCGCGCGCGATTCGATTTCTCTCTTGCTCGGCAGCAAGCTTCTCTGCTTGCTGCATGTAGGCATACAGCTGACCGTTTAAACCGGTTGCCTCATCCCTTGCTTCCTGATAATAACGCACTAGCGCACCGATGACAGAAGCAAACAGGACAAATGAAAACGTAATAAGCACATAAATCCAATCCAGGAAGTCTTTATGCATGGATTGGATGATTAGCAACGCAGTCCAGTATACACTTAAAAGCAATAGCCAGCCAACCGTTATGAATCGGCCTTTATGACGCATAAACAACACTAAACCGACCATGCCGACAAGCAGCTGATCCGGATAATTTTCTTGTAAGTAGATGAATCCATAGCTTGCAGCCAGACAAAAATCGACGCTAAGCACTATTAAGGAATATTTATTATTGGCAAGATATCTGTACAGGATATGATTGATGCAGAAGCCCAAGGCAGAGACTATAGTAAAAAATAAAACCGGTCCGTGCGACTGGTTATGGGTAAACGCGTACATGCTGCAAAGCATGAGAATGAAAGCGATTCTGAAGTAATTCACAAGACAATGGATCAAAGGTTCAACTGCCGATACGCGCCGTTCTAATTCCAATGTACATCCTCCTTTTTGTCATTATAGCCTCCCTACGAACACGCGTATATTTCTCCGTAGTTAAGTATTGAATATATCCCAAGATACATCAAGATATAGCTTTCGTTATATATTCAGGATTTCTCGCTGATGTCTATAATGATGACAGCAAATCACGGTGACAAGGAGAGAGTCTTATGATCAAGGAACTGCTGTTTCGTTCAGAGCAAAAGTGGCTGTACCAAATGTCGGCAATCGGCTTCCTTCTGGGAGGTATCTGTTGTGTATGTTTGCTAGTTCAACAGGCAGGATTCATGTTTCCCCCTGAGCTTCAATTGCATAAACCAACCTCGTTTTGCTTGGCTTTTGGGGTATTTTTATCTACAACTGCTTTAATTATGCCCCTATCAGGTCTTGCATCTCATTCACGTGCTAACTTTCAACGCTTACTATCTATTGCTGTCTATTATGGCTATACCGTTGAAATCATTCAAGTATTCCGCGGGGTAGACCCGCGTTTTGGTGTTGGGAATTTTTATACGGATATTTTACCTGGTATCTTGGATGGAGTGCTCTTCATCGCTGTTATTGTGATGTATGTGTGGTTGATCGCTCAATTTTTTCTAGAGCGTTCCTACCAAATCCACCCACTGCTTGTTCTGGGGATTCGTTACGGACTGCTGGCGGCCATAATAGGCTTTGGGAGCGGGGTTTGGATGATTCTGGCGGGCGGTCGTTTAATCGGTGAGCAAGGGAATATCATGACTGTGCATTTTCTTGGATTCCATGGTTTGCAGGCTGCTCCGATCCTAGCAATCCTACTGTCCCGATGCCCGCTATCGTTACGCGCACGACTGAATTGGTTGCATGTTAGCGGATTACTTTGGCTGATGCTAAGTGCCTACTCGATTGTGCCGACCATCCTTGGACGCTCTTTATTCCAGTGGTCTGACCCATGGGTATTTCCGGTATACGTAATCTTCGTTCTATGGGGGATATTGAATATGAGCCTGTTCACCTTTTACTTGAAACATCGATTCGTTGTTAGCAGGTAAGTGCTACAATAGCAAGAATTATCAAGAATACAGCTGTGATTCCATATACACTATTTTTAGATAACAGGAGGTATAAAATGGGTGAAGATTATTACATCCAGATTCAACGGACGATTGAATTTATCGAAAATCATCGGGCGGAACATCTGTCACTCTCGAGATTAGCGCAGGAGGCCTGCTTCTCCGAATTTCATTTTCATAGAGTCTTTCAAAGTATTGTAGGAGACCCAGTGATGGATTACGTTCGTAAGAGAAGGCTTGCCGAAGCGGCCTATCAAATCGCACACACAGATAAAAAGCTGCTCGAAATCGCCCTCGACAACGGATTTCAGTCTCATGAGAATTTCACCCGCGCATTCAAAAAGATGTTTGCGCTAACGCCGGCCGAGTATCGCAAGCGAGGAATCCTCACCCCCTATTACCCGAAAGCGAATGTGCTGCAAAAGCGATTCAATCCATACCTGGGAGGAATTAAAATGGACTATGTTATCGTTCGGAAACCGGCTTATAAAGTAATTGGCTACGAACTTAAAACGACTACTAAGGACGGTAAAAATTCGCAGGAGATCCCTGCCTTTTGGAGTCAGTATTTACAGGAAAATAAAGGATGCGCGATTCCAAATCGGGTACATGCAGGGGCACCTGTTGAGCTGGGGATTTGCACGGATTTTAACATGGAAACGGGCGCATTTACGTATCTGATCGGCATGGAAGTCACTCATTTTGACGGCATGCCGGCAGGATTGGTAAGCAGGGAGTTTCCGGAAGCAAACTATGCAGTGTTCACCACGCCGAAAGTATCGCCTGATCAATTCAGCGCATCGATACAGAGTACATGGAAGTCGATATTTGAGGAATGGTTCCCGCATTCAGGCTATGAACACGCAGGCAGATCCGAATTCGAGCTTTATGATGAACGGTGCCATACGAACAAGAACGAACTTCTCCAGATGGATATTTATATCCCGATTAAAGAGAAGGCAGGGAGATAAATGCTGCAGCGTCTCAAGGAAATTGCAATCGCATTTCCGAATCGTACAACGTATGACAAGGAATGGAACAAGATTTTCGCTGTTGCTCATCAATGAGATCAACAGTTATAGGGATTCAGGATTTACTCCATTTGATATTGAAGACAGCTATCCTAGTGGAGGGCTGTCTTTATTTACATGGATAACCGATGTATGCCCATGAAAAAAGGAATAAGGACTTTTTTTCTCATGCAGGAATTAACTGGAATCCATAGAAACTTTATGATGAGAATATGGACAATACGAGCAAGTTAAAGGGGATAATTAAATGTCTGAAGTTGATTGGAACAACCAAATCGAATATCTCAGGAATACTCGGTGGTTATACTACAACGATGATTATTTAGAATTCCTGGTAAAAAACGTTTGGAAGATCACCAAACCTGTAAACATTGTTGATTTTGGCTGCGGGTATGGATATCTGGGACTTAAAATCCTGCCCATGTTACCTGAAGGCTCTACCTATACCGGCATTGACAAAGGCAACGACTTAATTAATAAAGCAAAGGAAATCTTTTCAAAACTGCCCTATTTAACCGACTTTTTCGTACAGGACATTAAAGAAATTAAAATAGAACGTAAGTATGACATTGCTATGTGTCATGCTTTTTTGCTGCATATGACGGATTCGAAGTCAATTCTTATGAAGATGATGAATAGTGTTTTAGATAACGGAAGGGTTATTTGTTTCGAACCTCATTGGATTGCAAATATGTCGAATTACGGTTTTGACGGTCTCGAACAGTCCAAAGTCATTCGGCTAGGGATTTTACAAAGATTGTTTGAGGAAGATTCCAGACGAAATGGCAAAGATGGTAATATCGGAATGCAACTGCCAATCATGCTAAGTCAATTGGGATTAAAGAATGTGGAGTGCAGAGTAAGCGATAGGGTTAATTTTTTAGATCAAAACATGGACGCTACAAGCAAGAACAAACTTTATCATTCATTAAGAGAAGAAGGATTAGGGCAAAAACCTGGAGATCTAAATGTAACCATAAACAATTTAATGAAAAGAGGATTAACGCAAGAAGAAGCCAGGGACCAGTATGAGGCTGAATTATTGTTTTCAAATGAGTTTGGAGAAGGTTCGTGGCTAACGTATGCGCCAAACATGAAGATTACGTTTGGGACAGTAAAGAGATAGGTGGAACTTTGTAAGGAGGCTGCTAAGTGGAAGGATTTTTTACTAGCTTAATTACCAGTATACTTGGTGTTCTTATTGGTGGTTTAATAGCCTACAAAATCGTACGATGGCAATTTGAATCCCAAGAAATAGTCCAATCAAGAAAGAATCAGGTACTGCTTAGAGAAAACGTTGGAAGAGTACGAAAGGAATTATTTTACAATCTGGGTATACTGACCGAATTATGCGGAGTTCTTAATAAAAGCAATACGTCTAGAACAGACATTCTAGATTGGGGAATGGTTTATGTCGAATCATTTTCTTTTTTTTCATTTAAACATTTATCTAACTCTTATCTTCATCCCATGCTTCCGACTATTTTAGAAAAGGAAATATTCGAGTCCTATAGTGAGTTGGAAACTCTAATTCATTGCTACAAGAAGATCTTGAAGACTTATAATTTCAGTCTCAGTGTTTATGGATCACAGGAAGAAGCAGCTAATGAATTTGATTCTTTAAAGATGAATATAAATCAAGTGAGAAATAAGTTAGAGACCGGTATTAAGAAAATTGAGGATTTCAGATTAGCAAATTAAAAATAGCTAAAAAGATTTATGAAGCGGAGCTGGAATTAATCGCCGAATACTGTCGAAATTGAAAATATGGTAAACTAATCACATCAACGAACAGGGAGAGAAGCAGATGTCGGATCATGATGAACTCGCTGAACGGCGGCGTAAAAATTTAAAACTCATCCAATTCAGTAAAGACGATCAAACGCTTGTCGAGTCGGAGAAACCGAAGGAGACTTTCGCCGATGTCGGCGGCTTGGAGGATGTGAAGAAGAAAATCAGGATGAACTTCATCCTGCCATTGAAGCAGCCTGAGGTGTTCGCGGCCTATGGCAAGGAAGCGGGAGGCAGTCTGCTGCTATTCGGACCTCCGGGCTGCGGCAAGACGTTCCTAGCGCGGGCAGTGGCTGGAGAGATCGACGCGAACTTCATGCATATTGAGCTCCAAGCGATCCTTTCGATGTACGTGGGGCAGAGTGAGCATAACCTGCATGACATTTTTGAGAAGGCGCGGGAGAACAAGCCGTGCGTTATCTTCATCGACGAGCTGGATGCCATGGGCGGAAGCCGTCACCAGATGCGGCAGCATCACGACCGGATGCTCGTCAATCAGCTTCTGCTGGAGCTGGACGGTCTGCAAGCGCAAAACGACAATGTATTTGTAATCGGCGCGACCAATACGCCATGGTATCTTGATTCTGCTCTGCGGCGTCCGGGCCGATTCAACCATCTTGTGTTTGTACCGCCGCCGGAGGAAGCCGAACGCCAGACGATTCTTGAGCTGAAGATTTCCGGCAAGCCGACGGAGTCGCTGAATTTGTCCAAGATTGCTGCTGAGACGAAGTTATTTTCCGGCGCCGATTTGGAGCAAGTCGTGAAGGATGCAGTGGAATCTGCAATGGAGCGCACGTTCGAGACGGGAGAAATTCAGCCGATTACACAGGACGATTTGAAGAAAGCTGCAAAATCACGGAAAGCGACGACGCTGGACTGGTTTGCGACAGCGAAAAATTACGCCACCTTCAGCGATGTGAACCGGGATTACCAGATCGTCCTGGATTATGTGAAGAAGCACGGGATCAAGTAGCATGATGGGGGAATTGGAGGACTTAGTCGGTGAAACAGCATTCGGTACAAGCAGCCTACTCTGCAGTACATCAGCTCATTGAGTGGAAACGATATAAAGAAGCGTTGGCGGAAGCGGAGCAAATACTGCGGCAGGAACCTGAGGATCCGGATGTCTATGCGCTTATTGCCCGGATCTATTTCTTAATGGACGAATACCAGAAGGCGCTGCACTGGGCGGGCGAGGCGCTGGCACGAGAGCCCGAGCATGAACTGGCCTGGTATGTGCGCGTCGGCGTCTACTATGAGACGGAGAATGAACATGCGTTCAAGGAAGCTCTGCAGGAAGCCTTGCGGATCGATCCATACGAGGCTCACTATTATTTTTTACAAGCGAATATGCTGAATAAAAAGGGAAAGTTCAAAGAGGCGAAGGAGCAGCTGCTGCAAGCTTTGGAGCTCAGACCGGAATCTCCGCTTTATTTGGCAACGCTCAGTTATTCGGAAGCACTTCTGGGGAACGTCGAAGAGTCAAGACAACTTGACCGCCAAGCGATCAAGTATGATGCGGAAGAACCGTACGTTCTCTTATATTTGGCATGGGCGGCGAGACATCGAAGTGATTACGACCTGCAAGAGACGTACATGCGCAATGCGGTTCGGTTGAATCCCGAGGATAAGCAGATCCAAGATGAATATTTAGAGGCGATTCAGCACAGCCATAAGCTGTATCGCGTTTTTCTATGGCCTGCTAAGCTTATCCGTAAACTAAAGCCGTGGCAGGTCTTTCTTTCATGGATCGTCGCATGGCTTTTGTTTAAACCGCTTATCCTTCTTTTTATTGTATTGTATATATTCGCGCATTGGGTGACCAAGGGGATCGTGCACGTTCGCGTATTCGGTTGGAGACGAAGAGGATCGTAAGAAGTAACTATGCGAAAATAAACCTTCAGATGACGCAATAAAGTTACAAGAGGGATACTAGGTATCAAGAATGTGCGTACTTACGCCGGACATCGGTTTCATCCTATTATATCCATGTGATGCATCACACCAATCACATAGAAACTTTAGGATAGGGTGATCCAAATGACCATAACGACAACAAGCTTCAAAGAGCAGATTCTCGATGCATATAGATTTAGACATGCCTGCAAAGAATTCAATCCGGAGTTAAAAATCAGCGAGGCGGATTTCGCTTTTATTCTCGAAACGGGGCGCTTGTCGCCAAGCTCGTTCGGCTTTGAGCCTTGGAAATTCCTTGTCATTCAAAATCCGGCGATCCGTGAAAAGCTGCTGCCCGTTACCTGGGGGGCTAAAAAGCAATTACCGACTTCAAGTCATTTCGTCGTTCTTTTGTCCCGTACTAAAGCTGATTTGGTTGTTGATTCCGAACACATTGGGTATATGATGAAAGAGGTCCAGCACTTGCCGGAGGATGTACAGAAAAGCAAGGGAGAGATGTACCATAACTTCCTGGCGAACGATTTCAAGCTGCTCGATAATGAAAGAGCGGTGTTTGAATGGGGCAGCCGGCAAACCTACATTGCTTTGGGCAATATGATGACGGCGGCGGCACAAATCGGCATCGATTCTTGTCCGATTGAAGGCTTTGATAAAGAGCAAGTGGAGCAAATCTTGAAGGATGAAGACATCCTTAAAGGGAATTATGGCGTGTCCTGCATGGTAGCGTTCGGTTATCGCGTCAGAGAGCCCCGCGAGAAAACAAGACGCGCGCTGTCTGAAGTGGTTGAGTGGATATAAATCATTGTGAATCCCAAAGCTGACATCGGTTCTGACCGGTGTCAGTTTTTTTGTTCCTGCACAAATGTGTGAAATGTGCTATAATTCATTGAGAATTATTCTCATATTAATCGAAAGAGGGACTCTGCATGTATCTTGACGATGACTTACAAGGGTATTTTCAGGGGACTTTGCTAGAGTTGGTGCAAATGGATGTCGTAACGGACTTTACCCAGTGGCCACCGGGAATCCGAGAGGTTACGCATCATACGCTGCTCTTCTTTATAAAGACGAGAGGTCAGCTTCTAATAAATCGAGAGCAAGTCCAAATACAAGGGAAAACACTTTGTTTGCTGCTCCCAGGAACGAGCATAGAATTGCTCAGCATCTATGGAAATGAGAACAGCATCGTCTATCATGTGGAATTCGATCTGTTTCGAATGGCAGAACATACGGAAATGCGGAAAGTATTCGAACGAGAGCTCTCTTTTCCGGTACAAGGCGTTCTATCGGCAGATCTGCTGCTTATTCAACGAAAAATGCATTTGCTTGCTTCGGCACATGGGGCATCGAGCACAAGAGAGCATTTGCGTCAGCAATATTTATACGAACTGTTGGAAGTCATGCTTCGTAATACGAAAGTTCCGGTATCGACGCCCAAGGATGTTGATGCCTCGTTGCAGTTAACCATTCAATATATGCAGGATGCTTACCAGTCCGACATTCAAATAAATAAGCTTGCAGAAATTGCAGGCATGCATCCTGCATACTATTCGCAGCGTTTTAAGCAAAAGATGAATAAAACGCCGATAGAGTTCCTTACACAAGTTCGCATGAATAGAGCCAAGGAAGCGCTCCTTGTCTCCGCACCAAAAATTCGCGATGTGGCCCGTCAGGCGGGCTATCAGGATGAATTTTATTTCAGCCGAAGGTTTAAAGAAAATAGCGGATATGCGCCGACGCATTATGCCGGGGGGCGGCTTTCGAATATCGTATCGTTATCGTATCCTTATACGGATCATTTGTTGACGCTAGGCGTAATTCCGTCTGCAGCGCAATTTAATATCCCCAATCAGCTGCCTCCAAATACGAGATCTTTAACCTTGCCGCTTCACGCATCCGACCCATGGGAAATCAGCAGACAGTCGTTCCTTGAAGCAAAGCCTGATCTGATTTTATGCAAAGAAAACGTCTTATTGAAAGCCAGGGAACATTTAAGCGATATCGCGCCAATTATATCCATCCCTTGGTCAACGCTTGATGTCTTCGATCATTTGGAAGAAATCGCACAGATCGTGGACAGGAGACAAGCGGCAAAGGAATGGATCAATCTTCATGAATATAATGCGGAGAGGGCCAGGAAGCAAATAAGGAAGGCCGTGGGGCATGCAACGATTGCCATTTGCAGATTAACGAACAGCGGTGTCAGGATGTACGGAGCCAGAAATGTGGGCCATGTCTTCTATCGTTCTTTACATATGGATGCCCCTGATCGCATACGTCAAGAAATGGAGAAACATCGAGTTGGGACGAACTTTAACTGGATAGGCGTATCTCCTGAGGAAATATATCTGTTTGAATCGGATTTTTTGATTATTTTGATCCCTTCCGGAAAAAGTGCGGCCAGTCTTCGCCGGCAAATGATGGCCGATCCGTCGTGGCTCCGTCATCCGGCTGTTCGGAATGAACGTGTTTTCTTTTTGCAGTGGGATGAATGGATGGTATATGCGCCACAGTCGATCAACCGGCTAGTGGAGAAGGCCGTCGCTTTGTTGACAGGGATGCTGCCGGCATCAGAACTGAAAATAATCCATGGACAATAATCTTAAAATATGTCATGGACGAAATCGGCAGAGGTTTCTATAATGACTTTATTGATAATGATTATCAATATTGACAAGGGGAATGTGTCACGCTAATGAAGCTGGGTCATAAAAGCATGAATGGTATTACATTTGGGTTCGTCAGCATCATTGCGATCTTCGCCTTATTGCTTTCGATGTTCATCGCGGTTTCGTTCGGAGCCAAGGATCTAACGTTGCAGACAGTTTGGACAGCCGTTATTCATTATAATCCGTCACACACGACGCACCAGATTATTCATGAATTGCGCCTTCCTCGGGTCATTGGTGCAGCTATCATCGGTGCAGGGTTCGCCGTTGCAGGCGCATTAATGCAAGGGATTACACGCAATCCGTTAGCTGATTCGGGTATTCTGGGAATTAACGCAGGCGCTACGTTTATGGTCGCGCTTAGCTTTGTGTTTTTTCCTGATTTGCCGTATTCGGCTCTTATGCTGCTTTCATTTATCGGCGCTGCGCTCAGTACCGTCTTCATCTTCTTGCTCGGTTCAGCGGCGGCAGGAGGCTTGACTCCACTGCGTCTCACGTTGGCAGGGGCTGTGGTGGCGGCCATGCTCCACTCTCTAAGTTCGGGTATCGCGATCTATTACGAACTGAATCAAGATCCGGCCTTCTGGTATGCAGGCGGCGTCGCAGGTGTGAAATGGCATCATCTAAAGCTGCTGGTACCAATCATACTGCTTGCTATTGTATGGTCGATGGCAATCAGTCGATCCGTATCGCTAATTGCGCTCGGAGAAGATGTGTCGGTTAATTTAGGTG
Organism: Paenibacillus sedimenti; assembly: GCF_014534655.1. Taxonomy (GTDB): domain Bacteria; phylum Bacillota; class Bacilli; order Paenibacillales; family NBRC-103111; genus Paenibacillus_E; species Paenibacillus_E sedimenti. The sequence continues at coordinate 370,327 of NZ_JACVVD010000004.1, read as the reverse complement.
TGAAAACAAAACGGATTCGTGTACTCGGCATCATGCTTGCTGTCATTCTTGCAGGCACCTCCGTCTCCGCGGTCGGCTCTATCGGATTTGTTGGACTGGTGATCCCGCACATTGCCCGCAAGCTGGTTGGCGTGGATTATCGCTTCATCATTCCGGTATCCGCGCTGCTGGGGGCTATCCTGCTTATCCTCGCCGATCTAGGTGCTCGAATGGTCAATCCTCCCAGAGAGCTGGCCATTAGTCTAATGGTGGCGCTGGTAGGCGTCCCCTTCTTTCTTTATCTTGCTCGAAGAGAAAGGAGGAGCTTATAGATGGATCGGTATTCGCGCATCAGGCGCAGGAAGAGTATGATCGTAGGCATTTGTTTGCTACTCATCAGCGTAGGGATCATTGTCACAAGCTTGAATACCGGCTCGATTCGACTTTCCCCTGCAGACGTATGGCAAACCTTTATGGGCTACGGCAGTACGGATAGCCGGATTGTATTACTCGAGTATCGTTTACCTCGTATACTCATTACGATGCTGGCGGGGATCGGTCTGGGAATTTCCGGTGCGATTCTGCAAGGTTTAACGCGCAATGCGCTCGCTGATCCCGGGATTATGGGACTTCATGCGGGCGCTGCTTTTGGTTTGATTGTCTTCGTCAGCTTTTTCCATACGATGAAGGGAATGCCATCTTTGCTGATTCCGATCTTTGCATTTGCGGGAGGTGTGCTGACAGCCGCCATTATCGTGCTCTTAGCATTTGACCGGCATAAAGGCGTGCTGCCCATCCGGCTGATTCTAATAGGCATTGCCATAGCAGCAGGATTCAGTGCGGTGACTCTGTTCTTATCGCTGCGCCTGGATGAAGCGACTTATAGCTTTTCCTCGAGATGGCTGCTCGGGAATGTATGGGGGAGGGATTGGGTTCATGTCTATGCCCTGCTTCCTTGGATAGCGCTTTTCGTTCCTTATGTCTTGTCCAAGTGGAAAACATTGAATGCTTTCTCGTTAGGAGATGAGATCGCAACGGGGATGGGGATTCCGGTAAACAGGCAGCGGTTGCTGCTTCTGGCGGCAGCTGTCGCATTATCCAGCGCAAGCGTGGCCATGGCGGGAGGTATCGGTTTCATTGGCTTGGTCGCCCCGCATCTGGCGCGGCGTCTGGTTGGTCCCATGCACCAGCACCTGCTCCCGATAGCAGGACTGATAGGACTGGTGATCCTTGTGATGGCCGATACGATCGGACGTTCCATCTTTCAGCCGAATGCGATTCCGGCAGGCGTGGTCGTTGCTGCTGTAGGCGCGCCTTATTTTCTATATTTGCTTGTAAGGACCAAATAACCGATTATGAAGGAGTACATCATGACAAAGAAAAGATTAGTACCATGGATGATGATTTTGGCATTATTTATTTTGTCTGCTTGCGGACAAACAACTAATAAACCGAGCGCGGAACCTTTGACACCGGCAGCACCCGCAGCAGCGAGTGCATCAATAGCCGGCTCGTCCAAACCGGTTGAGAAAGAGCCGCGTATTGCTTCCATGTCCATCCATTTAACGAATGATCTGCTTGCGCTCGGCATAACCCCGGTCGGTTCCGTCATGGGCGGAGATCTCAAGGCGTTTCTTCCGCATGTAGCCGATCGCCTGCAAAATACGGCAAAGCTGGGCGTCGCCGCCGAGCCCGACATGGAAGCACTTTTAGCGTTAAAGCCGGACATTATTTATCTTGATCAGCAATTGGCTGGCAAAGATATTTCCAAATATGAGAAATTAGCGAAGACAGAGGTGTTTAACCTCGATGAGGGCACATGGCGCGACCATTTGAATAAAATCGGAAAATTAGTAAACCGTGAGCAGCAAGCAGAGACGTACATCAAGGAATATGAAGCTCAAGCTGCTAAAGTGAAAGGGCTCATTAACGGCAAAATTGGCGACGGTAAAGTCATGGCGATTCGAGTGACGGCCAAAGAATTGCGCGTGATGGGGATGAAACGTCCTTTAGGCCCGATTCTCTTTGCGGACTTGGGACTGAAGCCGGCGAATGGTGTGGAGAAAATCGATAAAGCGTATGAAGTTATTTCTCAAGAAGTGCTTCCCGACTTTGATGCGGATGCGATATTCGTCATTGTCAATAAAGATGACTCTGCACAGAAGCTCTTTCAGCAATTAGAGTCCAATCCGATTTGGAAAGGGCTCAAGGCTGTAAAAGCAAACCACGTATATCCGATTGCCGATCAGCCGTGGCTGGATTACTCAGCGATCGGCAACAAAATGGCGCTGGATGCAGCGGAAAAAATGTTTACGAAATAAAGAGGAAGAGACCACGGAAATGGATTCCATGGTCTCTTTGCATTAGAAAGCCCAGTTTCCATTGCGGAAAATAGGTTCGATGCGGCCGTCCGCCAGCTCGCCGTCGATGTCCATCTCGGCCGAACCGATCATAAAGTCGACGTGAATGAGGCTGTGGTTCAGCCCTGCTAGCTCTTGTTCCTCTTTGGACATCGAAGTCCCGCCTTGCACGCATGTCGGGAATGATCGGCCTAATGCCAGGTGATTAGAGGCATTCTCATCGAACAGCGTGTTAAAGAAGATCAAGTTGGAATTCGAGATCGGCGATTGATGCGGCACGAGTGCGATCTCGCCTAAATAATGGGAGCCTTCGTCCATTTCAATCATCGCTTGAAGCGACTCAAAGCCTTGCTCAGCTTTGTAGTTAACGACACGCCCGTTCTCGAAGGTAAGCGTAAAATTATGGATCAGATTTCCCTGGTAACTTAAAGGCTTTGTGCTTCGAACGGTACCGTGAGTCCCTCTCTTGTTCGGAGAAATGAAAACCTCTTCGGTCGGGATATTCGGATTAAACTGGAACCCGGCCGTCCCGTTCGTAGCAGAGCCGCCTCTCCAAACATGGTTGTCAGGAAGCTCGACCGTAAGCTCTGTGCCTGGAGCTCGATAATGAATCTTGCGATATTGTTTCTCATTGAGTTGTTCTCTTTTGCTGCGCAGCGTGGCATTATGAGCATGCCATGTTTCCACTGGATTCTCTTGATCTACACGGGAAGCTTTGAAGATCGCATCCCACAGAGCTTGAATCGCTGCGCTCTCCTCCAAGTGAGGGAATACCTTTTTCGCCCAAGCGGACGAAGGCGCCCCTATAATCGACCAAGCCATCTTGTAGGAAGACATGGCTTCTCTCCATTTCACTAATTTAGGTCCGGCTGCTTTGGAGAAATCGGAGATGCGTTTGCTATCCACATCCTTCAGCAGCTCCGGATCGGAGGATTCGATTAATAGGTAGGCTCCATTGTTGTCAGCGAGTTCTTCCATTGCTTGGGCTCTCCAGTTCGGATAGTCATGAAAAGCTTTGTCGGGAGCGTACTTATATTTGATTTGCGTGCAAATCTCATCCTGCCATTCGATATGAACATGTTTGGCGCCCGCCTCGTAGGCCTTTTTGGAGATGTGACGAACCAGCTCAGGCAGATGAAGGGGGGCGTTAATCCAGAGCGTTTGCCCATTTTGAATATTCAGACCTACGCGTACGGTAAGCTCAGCATATTTCTCTAAATTCATTTCAAACGTCATGCAAATCCTCCTTGATCTAGAATAGGGATCTTTGTTCGGAGAACAAAGTCTCACCTTCTCAGGAATTAGACTCGTTCAAGCGGTTGATGCGGTTCCGGCGGCATCTCGATGCGGATAGGATCGCCTGGACGAATTTCGCCGCTAACGAGCACGATGCCCATGATGCCCGCCTTGCGGATCACGTTGCCGTTCACATCTTCGTCCAAAAGGGCCGACTTAAGCCCTGTCTGGAATCGATCGAGCTGAGGGCATGGATTGCGAAGGCCGGTAACTTCAATGACGGCTGCTGCTCCAATATGCAGTCTCGTCCCTCGCGGCAGACCGAGCAGGTCGACGCCATGCGTCGTGATGTTCTCGCCCATCTGCCCGGCTAGCACCTTGAAGCCAGCTGCTCCTAATTCATCATGGAGCTCATCATGAATGAGATGCACCTGCCGCAAATTGGGTTGGGTCGGATCTTGAGCTACGCGCGAACGGTGCTTCACCGTCTCGCCCATATGTGCGTCTCCAAGGACGCCAAGACCGGCAAGGAGCTGGATATGATCCTGATTCAGCTTGCTGAATATGTGTGAACCGCTCAAGCTGACTGCTTTCACGATGCCCATACGGGGGGCTATTTGTTTCTCCATACTTTTATCCATAAGCATTCACCGCCACTATGGTTATAACTTAAACTTACCCCTCCGCTTTCAAGTCTGTCAATTTTTTTTTACCGTTTTTCCTTCATAAACGTACTAGGATTTACACCAAACCATTTACGGAATTGATTGGTGAAATGATTGTAGTTTTGAAACCCCACGTCATAACAAACTTCAGATGCGCTGCGATCGGTATGCTCGAGCAAAAGAGCAGCTTGTTGAATGCGCATGCGATTCAAAGTGTCGACAATCGAATGGCCGGTGCTTGCTTTGAAAAGGTGAGACAGCCTGGAAGGGGAGAGTCCGACAGTTTTGGCGAGTTCATCAATCCGGATCGGCTGGCGCATCTGTACGGAGAGTATATGAAGGATTTCCTCGATTCGGGCGTCGACCTTCCTGCTTGTTTGCTGAGCCATCATGAACAAAATCTCGCGCAAAGCGCTGCTGCATAATTCATGCCAATATTCACCGCGTTCTCTGGAATCTCCAAGAATTCGGATAAAAGCCTGAAAAATCCGCTCGCGAATCGACTCGCTTTCTATAGAAAGGATAAGCAGATCTAGATCCGGCAGTATGCTCGTTTCCGTGAATGCTGCAGGGAAGTGTGTCCAAACGAAATGCCAGGTCTGACCTTTCCTCGTACCATATTGGTGGGGCGTTCCGGGCCTAAGCAGCGTAATATCACCAGCTTGGCAGCATTGCTCCTTCCCCGACGTAACAAAGTAGCCCTCACCGCCCAGTGTAAAAGTAATCAACCAGTCGTTCCTGCCTTGCGGCCGTTTGGTTACATAAGTATCCGGTTCATGAAAATGCCCTGCGATCATGGTGCGATCTGAGATCTCCATCCTTATTCTCTCCTTTTATCAACCAGTAGCTTACATTTAGCATCATATAGGAAAAGCATGGAGAATGACAACAAAATAGCAGAATTGTATGAGTGATTAGCATCATCGTTACTTCTAAGAATCGTGCAATTTCGGTATCCTTAAATCACAGGAAATATAGCAGCACACAAATGGGGAGGAATTCACATGTCTCAGCAATTGCGCAGACTTACCGCTGAACAAAAACTTCAGTTCGAAACAGAAGGGTATCTGGTCGTAAAAGGCTTGTTCTCCGAGCAAAATCTGGCCGAAATCGACGAGACCTTCGAGGCTATCAGTCAGAAGACAGTTCCCGGTCACTTTGAACCGGACATGAACGCAGACGGCACGGACCCGCTCAAACGTTATCCGCGCGTCATGCATCCGCACCGGTTCAACGAAACGGCCAAAAGATATATGCTGCATCAGCCGGTTATGGAAGTGTTAGCAGATTTGTATGAGGAAGAAGCGCTTGCTGCGCAAAGCATGTTTTATTACAAACCGCCGGGCTCGCGAGGCCAGGCGCTGCATCAGGATAATTTCTATTTGCAGGTCGAGCCTGGGAATTGCATTGCCGCATGGACCGCTATTGACGCAGCGGATGAAGAAAACGGCGGATTGCTCGTTGTACCGAAAACGAATCAATTGGCAATCTCCTGCCCGGATACGGCCGATTCCAAGGAGTCCTTTACGACCCATTATGTCAAGCCGCCAAAAGATGAAAAAGCCATCCCTGCACTGATGGAGCGGGGGGACGTGCTCTTCTTCAACGGAAACCTGATCCACGGCTCTTATCGGAACAAATCGAAGGATCGATTCCGCCGAGCGTTCATTTGCCATTATGCCAATGCATCGGCTACGCATATTAGCAATCATTATCGACCGTTGTACAGGCAGAACGGCGTTCCTGTCGATCTGGAGATTAACCCCAATGGAGGTCCGTGCGGTGACGAATTCGAGCTGGTCTATCCGCACTAATGCTGCGGGAGCAAAAATGGAAGTTCAAATGTCCTGGTGGACGATGAATGGTTTGGGTGAGGGCGGCCGCGAGTGGAGCATAGAGGAGAAATTCCGGCATATTGCCGAAGCGGGTTTCGACGGAATTAACGGATTCGTTCCACTCCCTGAGGAAGCCGCGGTATGGAGGCGTCTTTTAGCGCAATATGGATTATCGTTTAGTGTCAACGCCTACCCCAGAACCTCCGCAGACTTGATAAATTTTATTGGGAAGGTTAAGAGCTACGGGCCCGTCTCTTTTATTAACGCACAAGTACTTACACCCTTCCTGATTGACCAAGATGCAGAAGCGCTGTTGACGAATTTGCATACCGTATCTAGTGAAGCGGGAATCCCCTTGTTCATCGAAACACACCGGGGCACGATCACGCAGGATTTGATCCGGACCGTCCAATATGTCAATCGATTGGATTTTCTGAGGCTTACCATTGATTTCTCTCATTATGTCGTGGCCGGAGAGATGCATACCATCAGCGATGAAGCCGAGGACCATCTGCAAGCGTTGCTTGCCCGTACTTCAAGCATTCACGCCAGAGTATCCAATGGTGAGCAAATTCAAGTGAATGTAGGAGATGATGGCGGGCATCGGATGATGTCCCACTTTGAACGCTGGTGGGCAAGCGGAATGCGCCATTGGTTGCAAGCTGCCAATCCGGGAGACGTTTTCCCATTTGTTTGCGAGCTGGGTCCGGCGCCTTATGCCATCACTATAGACGAACACGCCGAAAGAAAAATAGAATTGAGCGATCGCTGGTCGCAGTCACTGCTATTTGCCGAACGTGCAAGAACCATTTGGAAGCAAATCCAATAGAACAAAAGTAGATGAAGAGCCCTTTCTAGTGCAGGAAGGGCTCTTTAAGCTGTCATTTTTGATATCAGAGGTCTGCATAGTATAGAGCTGGATTCAATGTAATATACTACCACTTAGAATTCATTATGGACTTGTTTCGAGAATAGGAGTGGTGCGCTTGTTGATGGGTTACGGGTGGATTGCGGGATTGTTTCTATTGCTTCAGCAGAGCTACATGCCGGATGATCTATGTATTGATCAAGACGGCAAATGCATTAAGAATGTCAAACGCACGGATTATTCCCTTCCATATCTCGATGTTCCGCTCATTGACAATGAGAAGTTAGAAAAGGTGGTCAAAGACGTGGAAAAAAAGGTTTACCGAGCACCGGTGAACGCGACCATCAATGAAAGCGGAGCCATCGTGAAAGAAGTTGCAGGCGCTAAACTGAATCGTCAAGCCTTCCGGAATGAGCTGTATGATTTTTTCTACTCGGATGGATCCATGAAACAGGAAGCTCCCGAATTAGCTATCTATCCCAAGGTTGACAGCGAACTGCTTGCAACCATCCGAGTTCAGCCGATTGGGTATTATGTGACATATTTTAATTCAAATAACAAAAACCGCTATCATAACATCAATCTGGCTGCAAAAGCGATTAACAATGTGGTGGTTCATCCTGGAGAAAAATTCTCCTTTAACCGAGTTGTTGGCGTTCGAACACCGGCACGGGGTTATAAGAGAGCCAAAGTCATTGTTAGAGGCGAATTCTCCGAAGGCATCGGCGGAGGGATCTGTCAAATATCCTCTACGCTTTTCAATGCGGTTGATCGAGCCGGTCTCAAGATCGTAGAGCGGTACTCGCATAGCAGATCCGTGCCGTATGTACCCCCAGGACGGGACGCTACAGTCAACTGGGGCGGACCGGATTTCAGCTTCATCAACAACTATAATCAACCAATCCTGATTAGAGTCCAGGCCCTACCGGGAAGAGTGTTCGTTACCATCTCGTCTTCCGATGTCATTAACTACAAGCCGCGGCACGTACCAAGCGCTTCAGAGGCATTGCCTGAAGAGATCCAGGCAGGTACGGATGTGGACAAGCATGTTCCATAAAGAGGAAGCCCTTTCACATCAATGTTGCTGTGAAGGGGTTTTTTCGTATTTTTGGACATCAATCCGCTAGCACATTATGATATAAATATGTGAAAAAATTTACATGAGGAGCTGCAGCATGTACGCTTATACTGATCAAGAATATGTAGAACAGGATTTCAGCCATGCCAATCAAAGGGATGGCGAACTGCGGAACTGTACGTTTACGCGATGCCGGTTTCGCGGTACTCATTTGGAAGAAATCGATACGGCAGGTTCGCATTTCATCGATTGCGATTTTACAGGAGCGCAGCTGAACGGTTCGAGTCACACCGGATCGGCTTTTACAAATTGCGTGTTTCGGGGCGCTAATCTTTTTGTCGCCAAATTCATAGATTGTAAAATGATAGGATCCGATTTTGCAGAAGCTTCGCTTGAAGGCATCACGGTTCAAGGGGGCGATTGGTCCTATACGTACCTGAGACATGCGAATTTCATGAAGCAGCAGTTGAAGGGCATTCGCTTGCGCGAAGCCGATTTATACGGCTGCAATCTGGAGAAAGCCGACCTTCGACAGGCGGATCTGACGCGGGTACAGCTCAGCAAAGCGAAACTGGCTGGCGCGGATTTCAGGGGGGCTATTTTGGATGGCATCGACTTCAAGACTTTGGATATCAAAGGGGCGCGAATGGATATGGCGCAGGCGGTAGCTTTTGCCAGGGCTTACGGCGCGAAAATCGATTAGGTCAATATATGCATATTTTATAAAATGAAAGCAAAAAATCACAAGATTTTTGAATAAGACTCGGCTACAATAAACAGCAGATCATTCATGGTTAAGAAAGGTGGAATTTCGCTTTATGAAACCGTTTTTAGATGACAACTTTTTGCTGACGAACGAGACGGCTGTTCACTTATTTCACAATATAGCCAAGGAACTGCCGATCATTGACTACCATTGTCACTTAAGTCCGAAAGAAATCTATGAAAATAAACAATTCGACAATATCACTGAAGCCTGGTTGTACGGCGATCATTACAAGTGGAGAATGATGCGTGCTAATGGCGTGGATGAAGCTAAGGTGACGGGCAGCGCGAGCGATTACGATCGTTTTGCGGCCTGGGCGGCAACGCTGCCGATGGCAATCGGCAATCCGCTTTACCACTGGTCTCATATGGAGCTTCAGCGTTATTTTGATGTCCATGAGATCATTAACGAGAAGAATGCTCCTGTCATTTGGGAGAAAGTAAATACGAAGCTGGCGCAAGGAAATTTGCGGGCCAGAGACTTGATCACGAAGTCTAAGGTTACCGTCATCTGCACAACCGATGATCCCGTAGACTCGTTAGAATATCACATCAAAATCAAAGAGATTAAAGATTTCCAAACGCAAGTGCTGCCATCCTTCCGCCCGGATAAAGCGCTGGAAATTAATCGCGCTACGTTCCGCCCCTGGATCGCTCAGTTGGAAGAAGCGTCCGGCATCGCCATTCGCAACTACGACGATTTGCTGGCTGCGCTGGAGAATCGCGCCAATTTCTTTGACTCTGTGGGCTGCAAAGTATCCGATCACGCTTTGGACTATGTGCCTTATATGGCCGCTTCCAAGGATGAAGTGGAACAAATTTTCAAAAGCGCTCTCGAAGGTCAAACTGTAAGTCTAAATGACGAGAAGAAGTATAAGACGTTTACGCTTGTATTCTTGGGCGGCGTGTACAAGAAACTTGATTGGGCGATGCAGTATCACATCAATGCTTCCCGTAACAACAACGGTAAAATGTTCAATGTCTTAGGGCCGGATACCGGTTATGATTCGATCAATGACAGCCCGGTGGCAAGCGCTTTGACGGGACTGTTATCTTCCTTGGCGCTGGACGATGCCTTGCCGCGGACGATTCTGTACTCCTTGAATCCACGCGATAACGATATTCTTGGCACTTTGATGGGCAGTTTCCAAGGCGAGGGCATTCCGGGTAAAATCCAGCTAGGGGCGGCATGGTGGTTCAACGATACGAAAGACGGCATGCTGCTGCAGATGAAAACTTTGGCCAACCTCGGGTTGCTGGGCCGCTTCGTCGGCATGCTGACCGACTCCAGAAGCTTCCTATCCTATACGCGGCATGAGTATTTCCGCAGAATCCTGTGCAACCTATTCGGGGAATGGGTGGAAGCGGGAGAGTTCCCGAATGACGAGGAGCTGCTGAAGCAGCTGGTTGAGGGTATATCTTATAACAACGCGAAAGCTTATTTCGGATTTTAAATTGGTGAGAGGGTTGTCCCCATAGATGGGGGCGGCCCTTTTTCTCATTTCTGTTGGAGTCTGAATTCAGCCTGTGACCCATACCTTGTGGTAATGACTTCTTATTGCGAAAGGATGATTCACTTGTTGTATTCGCCTCATTTGATCACTCGAAAAATCATGCCGGAAAATCAGGAATTCCCAATGCTATCGTTATCCGGCCGGATCATCCCCGGACCATTTGTTCTACATCCGAAACCATTTTCCGTATCCGGTTGTGGATATTCGTACTTGGGAGCTTAGCATCGAAGGTTGCGTAAACAGACGCATCAAGTTCCAATATCATGATCTACTCCAAATGCCGCAAGTTTCGCTGCCTGTAACGCTTGAATGCGTGGGAAACAAGAGAGCGCTTTTTCACCCGAAAGTTCGCGGAGAACAATGGGAACTGGGTGCGATCAGTCATGCGGTATGGACAGGAGTACGCCTGATGGATTTACTTTATTCAGCCGGCATACAAATGCATGCGCGTGAAGTGATATTCGAGGGCATGGATAAGGGGGGGAGAACGGATAGGCCGGGCGTGTTTTCCTACGCCAGAAGCCTGCCTTTGGATCAATCTCTGAATCCCCATACGTTAGTAGCTCTGTACATGTATGGAAAGCCGCTGCCCTTCCGTCATGGATATCCGGCGAGACTTATTGTTCCGGGCTGGTTTGGCATGGCTTCCGTCAAATGGCTGCACCGATTGGTGGTCACGGAAGAGCCGTTTCAAGGCCCTTTTCAAGTCGTAGATTACGTGTATAACCGAAATCCTTTAGTACCATCAGAATCTCCCGAACCAGTTACAACAATTCGTCTTGATTCGACGATTGCCCGGCCTACAGATCAGGAGGCGCTGGCAAAAGGGGACCATTGGGTAGTGGGTACGGCAATATCAGGTGAGGATCCGGTCGTTTTAGTTGAGATCAGTACCGATAATGGAACGACTTGGCTGCCGGTATCCTGGCTGGACCCGCAGGAGCCTTATTCTTGGAGGCGCTGGTGCTGGAAATGGACGGTGACGAGTTCCGGGACCTACGACGTGAAAGTCAGAGCTACCGATGCTGCCGGTCATATTCAACCCGAAAGGGCAGATTGGAATGAAAAAGGTTACGGCTATAATGCGATACAGCATATACGCGTGTACGTGGATTAGCCGCCCTCATTTGACGCTGCGCATCAGTTTGCGGCATTCGAGCGGCGTCTGCTGGGTGACCTGCTTAAAGACGCGGCCGAAATGAGCTACGCTGTCAAAGCCGGACTGTTCCGCAACGTCGATGACTTTGAGCTTCGTTTCGCGCAGCAGCCGCTGCGCTTCGCGAATTCTCACGTTGTTCAGGTATTCGATGAAAGAGAAGCCGGTCGTTTCCTTGAAGGAGCGGCAAAAATAGCTTGGACTGATAAAGAACGTCTCAGAAATGGAAGCGAGCGTCAAACGGGTTTTATAGTGTTCGTTTATATAGCCGACGATTTCAAAAATTTTGGGGCTCATCGCATGCGGACGCTCGGTTGGCTCAATCGCTTTGTCGGACAATCGGGAACAAAAGATAAGCAGTTGTGTTAGCAGCGCCTTGCTGGCCAGCTCCCAGCCGCTTAACGTATGCTGCTGCTCGCGCAGCATACTGAACAGGATGTTCTCGACAAAGGTGCGATTCGAGCCTGTCATGGAAAAGATATGCTGCTTCAGCAGAAAGGGCGCCAGCAAATATTCGGCCGCGCTATCGCCAATGGAGCCGATCCACGAATGATCGAAATTGATCAAGATTCGTTCATGCGGCTGTGCATCGGCATGGTGCGTTTTATGCAGCTTATTACGGCCGATAAAGACGAGATCTCCCTCTTGAATCTGGTAAGAACGATCCTGTATAAAATAGTATCTTTTACCGGATAGCAAATAGTAGATTTCATAATGGTCATGAAAATGATTGACCGGCATGGAGAAAGGCCCTTCCCTGCGAAGCCGTTCGATTTCGAAGCTAATCAAAGGTGTCACCTCTTCGGTCTATGATGGAGATTACTTATATTATAGCAATATATGCAAGGAAATGAAGTGAGTAGATAAGATTCGATTAGAAAGTGAGCAAATCTTGTATTACGCTTAATTTATCAAATCCTGCGAAATACGAGAGGAGTTATGATCTATCATGAAAAAACGATACGTACTAGTCGGTACAGGAGGAAGAGCAGAATTTTTCTATGGCGCGATTGTAAAGGATTTCCGGGATACATCCGAGCTCGTTGCCATTTGCGATATCAATCAGACCCGAATGGATTTCACGAATCGATTGCTGGTCGATAAGTATGGTTACTTTGCAGTGCCGACTTATAAAGCGGATGCCTTCGAAGAGATGATTCGCAAGGAGAGACCGGACTGCGTCATCGTGACCTCCGTCGATCGTACGCATCATACGTATATTATCAAAGCGATGGAGCTGGGATGCGACGTTATTTCCGAAAAGCCGATGACCGTCGATGAAGAGAAGTGCCAGGAGATTCTGGATGCGATTAAACGGACCGGCCGTCAGCTGCGCGTAACGTTTAATTATCGCTATGCCCCGCACAATACGAAAATCCGCGAGTTAATTATGGATGGCGTTATCGGCGATGTTCACTCGGTGCATTTTGAGTGGCTGCTGAACACGGAGCATGGGGCGGATTATTTCCGCAGATGGCACCGGGATAAGCGCAACAGCGGCGGATTGCTTGTCCATAAATCGACGCATCATTTTGATCTCGTTAATTTCTGGTTGGGGACGCAGCCGGAGACGGTCTTTGCTTTAGGCAGCTTGATGTTTTATGGACGGGAAAATGCCGAGAAACGCGGCGTTACGCAGTTCTATCAACGTGCAACGGGAAATGAGATTGCTCAAAACGATCCGTTCGCGCTTCATTTGGATAAGAATGAACACCTCAAAGGCTTGTATCTGGATGCCGAACATGAAGACGGGTACCAGCGGGACCAAAGCGTGTTCGGCGACGGCATCAATATCGAGGATACGATGGGCGTTATGGTGCGCTACCGGAACAAGGCGATTTTGACCTATTCGCTCAATGCCTATATGCCTTGGGAAGGCTTTAATGTCCACATTAACGGCAGCAAAGGCAGAATTGAAATGAAAGTCGTGGAGAAATCGTATGTCAATTCAGGCGGCTCCAAAGAGGATGAAGGCGCTTTGAAGAATAAGTCGATCACCGTGTTCCCGATGTTCGCAGCACCATATGAGGTGCACATTGAAGAGGGAAGCGGCGGTCACGGCGGCGGCGATCCGGTCCTTCTCCGTGATATTTTCGATAACCCTTCAGACGATCGCTTTAAGCGCGCGGCATCCCATGTGGATGGTGCGATGTCGATCTTGACAGGCATCGCCGGCAACATTTCGCTGAGAACGGGTCAGCCGGTAGCAGTCGATAAGCTCGTCAAATTTTAAATAAGTTAAAACGAGGACATGCTGATGTGGAATCCGGATTCATTTATGGAGCGGCTTTATCAATCTTTTGAAGAGAAGCGCAATCATTTGAAGCAGTCGGAAAATGCCGATCAAACGAAAGCGAGATTGAAATTGGGTCTGGTCAACTCACTGGGCATTGATATGGATAATAAAGATGAGCTTCGGCCAATTGTGCTTGAACGCGTTGAGCTTGCCGACCATATTCGTGAACGGGTTGAGTTCGGCACGGTTTGGGGATTGCGCGTCCCTGCTTACGTGCTGCTTCCCAAGCAGCTTGCGGGCAAAGGTGCTGCCGTACTGGCCCTTCACGGCCATGGGTACGGAAGCAGGCAGATCGTCGGCCTGCTTCCGGACGGAACGGAGAACGACGGTCCGCCCGATCTCCATGGCAATTATGCGCTGGAGCTTGTGCGGCGCGGCTTGATCGTGATCGCGCCCGAGGTCTTCGGCTTCGGGGATCGAAGATTGGCTGCCGATCAAACGGCAGGGCAGTTCGGCAATTCCTCCTGCCAATCGCTGGCCTCGCACCTGCTGATGTACGGCATCTCGCTGGCCGGCCTCCGTGTTCAAGAAGCGTTGCGGGCGCTGGATTATCTCATCTCCCGGGAGGAGGTGGATCCGAAGCGGATCGGCTGCATCGGATTTTCCGGAGGCGGTTTAATCGGTGCCTATGCCTCTGCAATTGACGAGCGAGTGAAAGCGACGTTGCTGTGCGCATTCACGAACACGTTCAAGGGCAGCATCATGCACGTGCGCCACTGCATCGACAATTATGTACCCGGGGTGCTTGGCTATGCGGAGCTGCCTGATTTAATCGGCTTGATCGCACCCCGTGCCTTATTTATTGAATCGGGGAAACAAGATCCTATTTTCCCAATTGAAACTGTATATGCAGCAATCGAGCATTTGCGAAAGTTGTATGTCGAGGTGAATGCAGAATCGCGTTTTGGCGTACATTTGTTTGAAGGCGTTCATGAAGTGAACGGTAGCATGTCATATCCATGGCTGGTAGGCATGCTTAGTTGACGGAAAATCCTAGCATCCTATGATAAAAACGGAGCAATAACGGAAGAAAGTGGTCCGCTATTGCTCTGTTTTTTGTGCAATCCAGGCAATAACGGAATGGGATGAGGGTAGAACATGATAACGGCCGGATTTCCGATAGAATACGGGCCGGGCGATGAAGTCGATAGATGCTAAGCATCTAAGTATTGGAGAGTAAAATGAAGAACCCTGGATCTTCAAGCTATTTATAAAGAGAATCATCTGTGCTAACCTGAAATGAAGAGTAACGGAAAGTGGACAAGGCGGTGTACCTTCATTGAAGCGGGTTTTTATTACCGGATATAAGGCGTCGGAATTAGGCATTTTTTCATTAAAGCACCCGGGCATTTCGATTATCAAAAAAGCGATACATAAAAAGCTCCTCATGCTGCTGGACGATGGTCTGGAGTGGGTGATTGTGAGCGGGCAATGGGGTGTGGAAATGTGGGCCGCAGAAGCGGCGCTGGAGCTTAGACAAACCTATAAAGAGCTTCAGGTTGCCGTGATCACGCCGTTTTTGAATCAGGAAGAAAACTGGAGCGAAGAGAAGAAGAACATTTATAACGGTGTCATTACGCGGGCGAATTATGTGAACAGCGTTACGAAAACGAAGTACGAAGGACCTTGGCAGTTCAAGGAGCGGGATAAATTTCTGCTGCGCAACTCCGATGGCATCCTGCTGGTGTACGATGAAGAATCCGAAGGTTCGCCTAAGTTTATCAAGCGGCAAGCGCTGCAGATGGCGAACTCGCAGCCGTATACGATCATCACCATCAACGCTTTTGATTTGCAGAACGTAGCTGAAGAAGAGCAGGAACATGCGGACTATGCTGAAATCAATGTCGCGGATTGGGGGGCAGATGCATGAAAAATAATGAATCATCATGCGGCTGCTCAGTGAGCAGAGGAGCGGAAGCTTTCATTGAACGTGTGGAAGAGGTATTAGCTCCAGGGAGCGGCATGTCCAAAGAAGGGATGATTCTGCTGCCAGGAGGAGAATTTCTGATGGGGGAAGAGAGTGGAGAAGGCTTCCCTCAGGATGGCGAGGGGCCAGTACGGGCTTTTACGATCGATCCATTCTATATCGATCCATATGCTGTGACGAACGAGCAGTTTCGGCATTTCGTTGAAGCGACGGGTTATGTGACGGAAGCGGAGAAGTTTGGCTGGTCCTATGTCTTCCATCTGTTCGTCTCCGATGAGCTGAAGGAGAACGTTGACGGCGTCGTGAGCAATGCGCCGTGGTGGTGGAAGGTTGACGGTGCCAACTGGCGTCAGCCGGAAGGTCCTGGCTCGAGCATCGAGAGCCGGATGGATCATCCCGTCGTTCACGTCTCGTGGAACGACGCGAATGCCTACTGCCGCTGGTCCGGCAAGCGGCTTCCGACGGAAGCCGAGTGGGAGTTTGCGGCGAGGGGCGGCCTTGAGCGGAAGCGCTACCCTTGGGGCGATACGCTTCTTGTCGAGGGTCAGTACCGGTGCAACATCTGGCAGGGGCTGTTCCCGAAGGTAAACCACGCATCCGACGGCTATGCGGGGACCGCGCCTGTAAATGCTTACGAGCCCAATGGCTTTGGGCTGTACAATGTTTCGGGCAACGTATGGGAGTGGTGCGAGGACTGGTTCAGCGCGGATCATCACCGATCCACGTCCTCGCACAATCCCAAAGGGCCGGCCAAAGGCACCGCCAAGACGCTGAAAGGCGGCTCGTATTTGTGCCACAAATCCTACTGCAACCGCTACCGGGTTGCGGCGCGAATTTCCAATACGCCCAATAGCTCGACCGGGCATATGGGCTTTCGCTGCGTGGCGGACGCTTGATGCGCGAAAAAACAAGATGAATGGACCAAGTCCGATCGTGGACTTGGTTTTTTGCATTAGATGGAGTCCTGAACCTCCGTCAATCTCATAGACACAAGATAAGCAAATCCTTTTAAGAAGCATTTAACAGACGAGAGGAGCAGGTGGAATCGAGTCTGTAGCGATGTTTTTCATTCTTGCAGATGAGGGAAGGCCGGATATGAGGTGGCAAGCGAGTTGCCTATGAAACAAAAATAAAAATATATATTCAAAAATAAACAAAGATGTGTTACGATAAATCCATCAAGAACAAACACATTATTCATGGGAACGAATTTGAGGAGGGTACTTATGGTTGCGAATTTGTGGGAAACGGAAAAAGCGAAAGCGGTAAAAAGCGGATTGGACGAACTGGTATACCGTTCGAACTTGCTGGGGACAGATCGCGCAGTTGCAAACTGGGGCGGCGGCAACACGTCGATGAAAACAATTGAAACCGATTTCCGCGGACGCGAAGTGGAAGTGATGTGGGTCAAAGGCAGCGGCTCCGACCTCGCGACGATGAAAGCAAAGAATTTCACAGGTCTGCGCATGGATGACATCCGTCCGCTGTACGAACGCGATGAAATGTCCGATGAGGCAATGGTTGCTTATCTCGTCAACTGCATGATCGACAGCAAGCATCCGCGTGCATCGATCGAAACGCTTTTGCATGCGTTCCTGCCTTTCAAGCACGTGGATCACACGCACCCGGATGCGATTATCAGCCTTTGCTGCGCGCACAATGGTAAGGAGCTGGCGAAGGAAATCTATGGTGACCGCTTCGTATGGGTACCCTATGTACGCCCTGGTTTCACACTGTCGAAAATGATCGCCGAAGGCGTAAGAAATAACCCGAAAGCCGAATTGGTACTGATGGAGAAGCACGGTCTGGTGACTTGGGGCGAGACGTCGGAAGAGAGCTACCTCAAGACGCTGGCGATTATCAACGAAGCGGAAAGCTTCATCGAAGCTAGAGTAAAAGAAAGCGATCTTTACGGCGGAGCGAAATACGAGTCTTTGTCCGAAGTAGAGCGCAATGACCTTCTCGCGCAAGTGCTGCCAATCGTACGCGGAGCGGTAAGCGCCGAGAAGAAAATGATTTTAACCGTAGACAGCGCTGCCGATGTGCTCCAATTCGTGAACAGCAAGGACGCTGCCGTATTGTCGCAAGTGGGTGCGGCTTGCCCGGATCACCTTGTTCACACGAAAATGAAGCCTCTATATATCGATTGGAACCCGAATTCCAGAGATGCTTCAACACTCACGGATGCTCTGAAAGCCGGAATCGCCGCTTACAAAGAAGAGTACAAAGCCTATTTTGACCGTAACAAAAATGAAGGCGACGTAATCTTCGAAACTGCGCCTCGCGTTATCCTGATTCCAGGGATCGGGATGATCAACACAGGTAAAAGCTGGGCGATGGCGCAAGTGAGCGGAGCTCTTTATCACCGCGCGATTTCCGTGATGAGAGGCGCAACAGCGCTCGGAACGTTCGTATCCTTAAGCGAAAATGAGTCCTACAACGTCGAATACTGGCCGCTTGAGCTTTACAAGCTGACGCTTGCTCCTGCGGAAGCTGAGTTTTCGCGTAAAATTGCCTTCATCACCGGCGGCGCCGGCGGTATCGGCAGCGTAACGGCTCGTCAGTTGTTAAAAGAAGGCGCGCACGTCGTGCTCGCCGATTTGAACCTCGAAGGCGCACAAAAGCTTGCGGCCGAGCTTAATGAGCAATATGGCGACAACAGAGCGATTGCCGTTAAAATGGATGTAACGAAAGAAGAAGAAGTGGAAGCGGCTTACCGCGATTCGATCCTTACTTATGGCGGTATCGATATCATCGTAAACAACGCTGGTTTGGCAACATCCAGTCCTTTTGATGAAACTTCACTTAAAGAGTGGAATCTGAACATGAACGTGCTCAATACGGGTTATTTCCTGGTTGCCAGAGAAGCGTTCAAAATCATGAAAAAGCAAAACGTCGGCGGAAGCATGGTATTCGTCGGCTCCAAGAATTCCATCTACGCAGGCAAAAACGCCTCCGCATACAGCACGGCCAAAGCGGCTGAAATTCACTTGGCACGCTGCATCGCAGCTGAAGGCGGAGAGTATGGAATCCGGGTTAACTCGGTTCTTCCGGATGCTGTCCTCCAAGGTTCTGCGATTTGGAACTCCAGCTGGCGCAATGAGCGGGCTGCCGCTTACGGCATCGAACCGGATCAGCTTGAGGAGCACTACCGCAAAAGAACGACGCTGCTCGTGAACATTTTTCCGAAAGATATCGCGGAAGCGATCGTTTACTTTGCCTCTTCCAAAGCGGACAAAACGACAGGCTGCATGATTACGGTTGACGGCGGCGTTCCTGCAGCCTTCACACGTTAAGGAGGCACCTATGACGTTGCAAAAAGGGCACAAGCTTTGGTATATTCCAGACGGCTATATTCCGACAGTCAGCTCCGGTGAGCTGGAAAGTCACGAATCCATTTGTATCTTAAATTGCACTTATGAAGATGCTCATATTGAAGTGACCGTTTACTTTGAGGACCGCGACCCGATCGAGAAGATCGGGGTCGTGATTCCCGCAAGACGAACCAAGCACGTCAGAACGGGCTCGCTCGTTAAAAACGGTGAGTCTATCCCCAAAGGCGTACCTTACGCGATGGAAGTGGAAAGCGATATTCCTGTTATCGTGCAGTACAGCCGTCTCGATGCCACACAAGCGGAAAACAGCCTCATGACGACGATGGCGTTTCCCTTAAATCAATAACCCGCCAAAGTGAACCAAATATCTATTAGGAGGCAGCAATCCGATGAGCGACCGTGCATATACACTGTTCGAAGAGCAGCAGAAACATAGAGGTATTGATCTGGATGCCGTCAAAAGCAAGTTGAAAGCGCTCAAAGTCGAAACCCCGTCCTGGGGCTACGGAGATTCCGGAACGCGTTTCAAAGTTTTCAAGCAAACCGGCGTACCTCGCAATCCGTTCGAAAAATTCGAGGATGCTGCGCAAGTGCACAAGCTGACAGGCGTCTGCCCGTCGGTTGCCATTCACATCCCATGGGATAAGGTTGACGATTACGCAAAACTGAAACAGCATGCGGCTGAACTTGGCGTCTCCATCGGTGCCGTTAACCCGAATTTATTTCAAGAGGACGATTATATTTTCGGCAGTGTGACTAATTCTAACGCAGCGATTCGCCGCAAAGCGACGGATCATTTGTTAGAGTGTGTGGATATCGCCAAAACCGTAGGCTCCGATGTGCTTAGTCTATGGTTCGCAGACGGGTCCAACTATCCGGGGCAAGTTGATATCCGCAAACGCAAAACGTGGATGTATGAATCCCTCAAAGAAATGTATCAAGCCATGACGCCAAGTATGCGGATGCTGATTGAATATAAGTTCTATGAGCCTGCTTTCTATCACACCGATTTGGCCGATTGGGGAATGGCATTCAATATGGCGAACAAGCTCGGCCCTCAAGCTGAAGTGCTTGTGGATACCGGACACCACCCGCAGGGGACGAACATCGAACATATCGTAACTTATTTGTTGGATGAAAATAAGCTCGGCGGCTTCCACTTCAATTCCCGCAAATACGGCGACGACGATTTGATCGTGGGCTCCGTGAATCCGTATGAGCTGTTCTTAATTTTTTATCAAATTATTGATGCAGCTAACGATGCAAACCCGCAAGTCCGCCAAGCTGCTGACAATATCGCGTATATGATCGATCAAAGCCATAATATTGAGAGAAAAATTCCAGCGATGCTGCGTTCTGTTCTGAATGTTCAGACGCAATATGCCAAAGCGCTGCTGATCAACCTGGAAGAAGTGAAAGACGCGCAAGAGCGCCAGGATGTACTCGGTGCGGAGGACGCTGTCCGAGGGGCGTTCGAGTTCGATGTCACGCCGCTTCTCCATGCGGTTCGCGAAGAAATGGGCGTGCCTGTCGATCCGATGAAGGCGTATCTGGCGAGCGGCTATGACGAGAGCATTAATGTTCGAGGCAAGGGCGGTGCGAGCTGGTGAGTAAGCCATCGACCGTTCTGGCTTTTGATTTAGGAGCAAGCAGCGGCAGAGCGATCGTCGGACGGCTTGATTCCGAAGCGGGCCAATTGACGATCGAGGAAATTCACCGCTTCCCGAATGATCCCGTGAAGGTGGGCAGCCGCCTTCATTGGGACATTCTGCGATTATTTCACGAGATTAAACAAGGGATTCTTAAGTCAAAGCATCTGGGCTACGCACAGGATGTGGAGAGTCTTGCTATTGACTCCTGGGCAGTGGATTTTGGTCTGATCGCGCCGAATGGCGAACTGCTCGGCAATCCGTACCATTATCGCGACCATCAAACGGATGGGGTTATGGACCAACTGGTTGCACAGATCGGCAGAGAGAAACTTTTTGCCAAGACAGGGCTTCAGTTCCTGCAATTCAATTCGATTTACCAGCTGTATGCGTTAAAAGAGAGAAACCCGTCGCTGCTGGATCAAGCCGATACGCTTCTTATGATTCCAGACCTGCTCCGCTATTTCCTGACAGGTGAGAAGCACAGCGAATATACGAATGCTACGACGACTCAGCTACTGAATGCATCCACCCGGAATTGGGACCAGGAACTGCTCGATCAGCTTGAGCTTCCGTCCAAGCTGCTTTTGCCGCCCGTTCCGTCCGGTACCAAGGTAGGCTCGCTGACCACAGCGATTTGTGAAGAACTGGATGTTGCTTCCATTCCTGTCATTGCCGTAGGGGAGCACGACACAGCATCCGCAGTTGTTGCTGTTCCGGCGCTCGATCAAGATTTTGCTTATTTAAGCTGCGGTACATGGTCGCTCCTCGGTACGGAAACCTTGTCTCCGGTTCTCAGCGAGCAGGCGCTCGAATGGAATTTCACGAACGAAGGCGGTGTTTACGGCACCAATCGATTGCTTAAGAACATCATGGGGCTGTGGCTCATTCAGGAATGTAAGCGAGCATGGGATAAGGAAGGCCGAAGCCTGGGCTTTGCCGACCTCGTTAAGCTGGCTGAGCAAGCAGCACCGTTTCAATGCTTTATCGATCCGGACGACGACGCATTTTTGAATCCTGAGCATATGCCGAAGCAAATTCAGCAGTACTGCCGGGATACGCAGCAAATGGTTCCGCAATCGGAAGGCGAAATCATCCGGTGCGTCATGGAGAGCCTGGCGTTGAAGTATCGTCTTATTCTGGAGCGAACCGAGCAGCTTTCAGGCAAAAGGTACTCGGGCCTTCATATCGTAGGCGGCGGCATTCAGAACGAGCTGCTCTGCCAATTCACGGCGAACGCCATTCTGCGTGAGGTTTGGGCGGGTCCTGTTGAGGGTAGTGCCCTCGGCAACCTTGTAGTACAATGGATTACACTTGGGTATATCGCAAACTTAAGCGAAGCCAGAAAGCTGATTCGGAATTCGTTCCCTGTAAAAACTTACACGCCTGATGACGGTGAAGCTTGGCAGGAAGCGTATGAAACATTTTATCAGATGGCATCCCGATCGACTGTGAAATGAGGGAAGACGATGCTGGTAGCGGAAAGATGGCAAAAAATTGTTCAATTGGTGAATGAGCGCGGAAGCATTCGCGTCACCGAACTGAGCGAGTTATGTCAAGTTACGGAAGAGACGATCCGGCGGGATTTGGATAAATTGGAGAGCGAAGGCAAGCTGATGCGCAGCCATGGCGGCGCAGTGAGCGTGAAGGAAGCGCAATCCGAGGTTCCTTTTATGGAGAGGGAGACAGCGCATGCTGACTTCAAGAACAGCATCGCCAAGGAAGCTGTCTCACGCATTCAAGAGAATGACCGTATCATTTTGGACGCGAGCACAACGGCTTGGTATATGGCCAAAATCATACCGGATATGCCTCTGACGATCATTACCAATTCAATAAAAGTAGCTTTAGAGGTCAGCACGAAGGAAAAAATTCAGGTGATTTCGACGGGAGGACTTCTATCTCCCAAATCGCTGTCTTATGTGGGACCGCTGGCGGAGAGATCCCTGGATGTGTATCATGCCCACAAGTTGTTCTTGTCCTGCAAGGGGGTTCATATGCAGCGGGGCATTAGCGAGTCGAATGAGCTTCAAGCGCTTATCAAGCATAAAATGATTTCAATCGCTGACGAGACCTACCTCTTGGCTGACCATAGCAAATTCGGCATGCAGTCGTTGACGCAAGTAGCTGGATGGAATGAAATCCATCATCTGATAACCGATCAACAAACCAATAAGGACTTTGTGAACCAGATCCGTGAAAAAGGCGTTCAAGTCCTGCAGTTGGAACCAAATTAATCGCGATCGTCCCTTCCATCACCGGTATTATTTCGATAGTGCTGAGGATGGTTTTTTGTATAGCGAAACGGCTTGCAAGGACGGTCATGGAAGGGAGTAAGCTGCCTCATGAAAGTTTCTTTGTTCATCACCTGCTTAAGCGACCTTGTATACCCCCGCGTAGGTGCTTCAATGGTTCAATTGCTGGCACGCTACGGAGTTAAGCTTGATTTTCCTGAAGTTCAGACGTGCTGCGGTCAGCCGGCATTTAACAGCGGGTACTGGGAAGAAGCCCGGAGTTCGGCGATGACTCTGCTTCAAGCGTTTGAAGACAGTGACTTTGTTATCTCGCCATCGGGTTCGTGTACGAGTATGATTCATCATTATTATCCGAAGCTTTTTGAAAATGACCCTGTCAATCTGGCTAAGGCAAACCGCCTTGTAGAGAAAACGTACGAATTCACGCAGTTTATCGTTCAGGTTTTGGGGGTAACGGATCTTGGAGCGGAGTTCCCTCATAAGGTGACCTACCATCCGTCTTGTCACGGAAGCCGATTACTGGGTGTCAAATCCGAGCCGATGGAGCTCATGCAACACATACGCGGCATGGAGCTTGTTCCGCTCCCGCACGCAGAGGATTGCTGCGGATTTGGAGGGACTTTTGCGGTGAAAATGTGCGACATTTCCGGCGCGATGGTGTCGGAGAAGTCTGACCATGTTCTGGAAACCGAAGCGGAAGTACTCGTTGGACTCGATATGGGCTGTCTCATGAATATTTCGGGGAATCTGCTTTATCGCGGCAAGCCCGTAAAAGTCATGCATCTAGCGGAATTACTGGCAGAGGGAGTGAAGCTGGCGCATGAGCGAGCATAAGGCAGGCGGTACGGTTAAGGAAAGATCCAAGGTCGCGCTGAATAATGAATTTTTGCGAAATGCCGTTAAGTTCACGACGGAGCGATTGAAAAACGGCAAGCTCGCAGCTGCGGAAGAGCACGGCAACTGGGAGGAATGGCGGGAGCGCGGCCGTCAAATTCGGCTTCATACGATCGCGCATCTGGATTATTACTTAGCAAGATTTGTGGAAAATGCGCGGGCGCAGGGCGTTCATGTCCATTTCGCTGCTGACGCTGCTGATGCGGTTGAGTTAACGATGCAGATCGCCGAGCATAAAAAGGCGAAAAGCGTCGTGAAATCCAAATCGATGGTATCCGAGGAGCTCCATATTAACCATGCGCTAGAGCAGCTGGGCGTCGAGGCTGTCGAGACGGACCTCGGCGAATATATAATCCAGCTCGCGGGCGAGACGCCTTCGCATATTATTATTCCCGCGATTCATAAGAATCGCTACCAAATCGCCGAGCTGTTATCGAAGGAAGCGGGCGAGGAGCTGCCTCCGGATACAGGCATTCTGGCAGGCTTCGTACGCAGAAAATTACGAGAGAAGTTCCTGGAAGCCGATATTGGCATGACAGGCTGCAATTTTGCCATTGCGGAGACGGGCTCGATCGTTCTCTTTGAAAATGAAGGGAACGCCCGCATGGTTAGTACCGTGCCGAAGACGCAAATCACGTTCATGGGCATGGAGCGAATCATTCCGACCTTGGACGATCTAGAAGTCATGGCGACCTTGCTGCCGCGATCGGCCACAGGCCAGAAGCTGACCGTCTATATGTCGGTCATCTCAGGACCGCAGCGCCAGCAGGACGGCGATGGGCCCGAGGAAATGCACGTCATCATCCTGGATAACGGACGTTCCTTGCAGCTCGGCGACCCGCAGTTCCAGGAGCTGCTGAACTGCATCCGCTGCGGCGCGTGCCTCAACGCCTGCCCGGTCTACCGCCACATTGGCGGTCACGCGTATGGCGGCGTTTATAGCGGACCTATCGGCGCCGTACTGACACCGGCGTTGAACAAAAATGTCGCCGAATGGGACGACATTGCGAATGCGTCAAGCCTCTGCGGCGCTTGCTACGAGGCTTGCCCCGTAAAGATTCCGCTGCATGATATGCTGGTCTATTTGCGTCAGCGCAAAGTTGAGCGCGGAGGGACGGATTTGGCCGAGAAGGCCGGTATGTCCGGCTTTAAGTTCCTCATGTCGGACTCAAGGCGCGTGAAGGCGCTAATTAAATTAGGCCGCATCGGGCAAAAAGTACTGGTCCGCGATGGACACATTAGAGCGAAGATCGGTCCGCTAAAAGGCTGGAACTCCTACCGCTATGCGCCAAGTTTAGCGAAGCAGACTTTCCGCGAATCATGGAAGGATATCGAGAAGGAGCTGGACGGTACGCTTCCGGAATTGAATCCGGACATGAAAGCTCGCATGGAGCGGCTGATCGCGAACCGAACAGGAGGAGGCAAACACCATGGCTAAATCAGACGCGGAATTCCTTCGGAAGCTGCATGATGAATCCCGCCGGAAGCAGGAGGCTTTCTTCGCCAACATCGCCACCCGGTTAGGCCGAGAGCGACCGCTGCAAAGCCTGCCGCCGCGCTCGATCAAAGGCGCTCCCGAATTCTGGGAGGAAGTTGATCTTCCGCTAGAACAGCGGATCCAATTATTTATGACGAATTGGCAAAAGGCCGGCGGCCATACGAGAAGATTGGTTGGCATGGCGGAAGCTCTGGCCTTTATCGCGAGCTTCATCGCCGATACGCAAGCGAAGAACCTGATCATTCAAGACCAAGAGGAGCTTGCGGAGCTGCGAACGGCGCTGGCCGCTATGGACACGGACGTTACCGTATGGAATTCCGGCGGCGCCGACGAGCAGGGTAAAGATAAGCTCGTGGCCAAGGCCGCCGGCGCCGATATCGGCATCGTAGCCGTCGAGCACGCCGTAGCAAACACCGGCTCACTCGTGGTCACTTCCGACGCGACGCGGGGCCGCAGCGTCAGCTTGCTGCCGACGACCCTCATCGCGATCATTCCAGCGGAACGCCTAGTAACGAAGCTGGGTGAAGTGCTTCGGCCGTTCGACGAGCTGGCGATGAAAAACCGGCCGGCGGGTATTCACTTCATTTCTGGGCCGAGCCGCTCCGCGGATATTGAGAATGATTTGACGATCGGCGTGCATGGGCCGGGCATTGTTTATGCTTTGATCATAGAGTAGCAGGATAACATCCATTTAACGATATAAGCCGTGAGAGAATAACTCTTCTCACGGCTTTTTACTATCCTCATTATTTAATCATGGCGTCATCTTCTTCATGTCAAACTTGCGTATGTGTTTGTATACTTCTGTGAAGTGCGGGTCTTATAATTGAGTCAGGAACAGCAGCAATTAAATTTTGACATGAAGTTGCTCGTATCCTAATCAAATTGGGGGGTCCCCGATAATAGGAGGGTTTTCAATTGAACAGAGGCTTGAAGGTTATATCCATTTTTTCTTTCACAACAATGTTAGCGCTTTCCGGATGCAGCACGTCAAGTACGACAAGCAGTCCAACGGATGCAGCGAAACAACCGGAAGCAAGCACCGCATCAACACCAAGCGGCAGTAAAAAAACAGCTGAACTTACCGTAGCTACTGTAAACAACCCCGACATGGTCATCATGCAAAAAATGGCTAAAGATTATGAGAAAGACAATGGTGTGAAGATCAACTTCATTACACTTCCTGAAAATGATTTGCGTAAACAAGTGACACTGGATGCGGCATCGGGAGCCGGCAAATTCGATATCGTAACGATTGGAACTTACGATGCGCCGATCTGGGCGAAAAATAAATGGATTTCCCCGCTAACCCCTCAGCTGGACAGCATGCCGGGAGATGCGAAATCCAAATATGATTTGGAAGATATTTTTCCATCAGTAAGGGATGCGCTCTCTTATGAGAAACAGTTATACGCTCTTCCTTTTTATGGAGAAAGCAGCATGCTTTACTATAACATAGATATGCTGGCTAAAGCAGGAGTAACGATGCCGGAGAGTCCAACTTGGGATCAAGTTGCGGATATAGCGAAAAAGGTGAAAGCCGCGAACAATGTTCCAGGGATTGTGCTTCGAGGCTTGCCTGGTTGGGGAGAAGTACTAGCACCGCTAAACACAGTAATCAACGCATTTGGCGGGTCCTGGTATGACACTCAGTGGAATGCAAAACTTAACAGCCCGGAAACAACGAAAGCGGTTAAATTCTACGTTGATTTGCTGAAGGAAGCGGGTCAACCAGGCGCTACTTCGACTGGTTTTACAGAATCGCTGACCTTGATGTCGACGGGAAAAGCGGCCATGTGGTACGACGCGACGGTTGCGGCAGGCTTCTTGAATAATCCAAAGGATTCCCAAGTCGTAGGTAAAATCGGATACGCTCTGGCGCCAAGTCAAGCCAAAAGCAACAATGGATGGTTATGGGCATGGTCCTTGGCCATTGAGTCGGGAAGCAAAAATAAAGAAGAAGCATTTAAATTTATTACTTGGGCAACGAGCAAGGAATACATCAATAAAGTCGGTGAAAAGGAAGGCTGGGTTGTAGCGCCTCCAGGTACCAGAAAATCAACTTACGACAATCCGAAGTATAAAGAAGCTGCGCCATTCGCCGATCTCGTCCTTAAATCGATGATGAACGCCGACTACAAGAAACCGACGAAAGATCCGGTTCCTTATCAAGGTATTCAGTATGTGGCCATTCCAGAGTTCCAAGAGCTGGGAACAGAAGTGAGTCAAGCTGTCGCTTCGGCCATCAGCGGGAAAATGTCTGTCGATGACGCCATGAAGCTTTCTCAGGAAAAAGCCGAGAAAATAGCGAAAGACGGAGGCTATAAGAACTAATGAACAACGGTGCACAGGAAGGGGCCCCCCCTTCCTTCGCCTTAAAGAGAAGGAGATTATATGGAAACGAAAGTGTGGGAGAAGTCTATTGTACGAAAAACATCAAAAAAACATTTCTCTGCCCCGCCAGTTAAGCTTTTATTATGGCCTAGCATCATATTTGTTGCTCTGATTACACAAATTCCATTTATTGTAACGGTTTATTACAGTCTGCATGACTGGAATTTAATGAGGCCGGATAAAGGAGTAACGTTTGCCGGTATTTCCAATTTTTTGGATATTATTATTGAGCCTTCCTTCTGGGAAGTGCTAAAAAACACAGCCATTTTAACAGTAGCTTCGCTTAGCTTATGTTTATTTTTTGGCATGGGGCTAGCTTTACTCATGAATCGGAATTTTTTTGCTAAGGGTATCATTCGCACGATGTTCATTTCTCCATTTTTTGTAATGCCAGCGGTATCGGGAATTATATGGAAAACAATGCTGTTGAATCCAAGTTTCGGCCTCAGCTCTTATATGGTCCAATTGTTCGGTGGAAATCCAATTGATTGGTTAGGCCAATACCCGCTTGAAACAATAATAGGTATCGTAACATGGCAGTGGATGCCATTTTTCATGCTAGTTCTCCTTGCCGGATTGCAATCCGTTTCACCTGATTTAATGGAGGCCTCTATGCTAGACGGAGCGACCAAACCACAGCAGTTATTCTATGTGATCATTCCGCATTTGTTGAGATATATCGAAGTGGCAGCATTATTAGGACTTATTTTTATTATGCAAACATTCGGCGAGATTTACGTTAGCACGTCCGGTGGGCCAGGCTATGCTTCAACGAATTTGCCGTTCTATGTTTATCGTATCGGATTCCAGGCATGGGATCTTGGCCGAGCTTCAGCATTGGGAGTCATTATTGTTATTCTAACAACGATAGTAATGACAGTTTTATTCAGATTTCTGCGCAGAACATTTGGAGGGGAATTGTCATGAAAAGATTGTTGCAAGCATTACTTACGCTGTTTACCTATCTCCTAGCAATCGTATATTTTTTCCCTGTACTGTGGATGTTTCTAACTGGCTTTAAACAGGAAGGCCAGGCAGCAGCCATGCCTCCGACGTTATTCTTTAAACCGACACTGGACAATTACAGGATCATTTGGGACGCTGGTGCAGGCGAATATTTACAGAACTCGGCGGTTGTTTCCATAAGCTCCACGCTGTTGGCACTGCTGTTAGGCGTTCCGGCTGCTTACGTTCTTGCTATGTATAAATTGAGAAAAGGCGACGACATCTTGTTTTGGTTTATTTCCACCAAAATGCTTCCGGCTGTCGGTGTCATCGTTCCCGTTTATCTTGTTGTGAAAAACCTAAACATGTTGGATTCTTTATACACATTGATTTTATTATATACCGCGATGAATGTGCCCTTGGTTGTTTGGATGATGCGTTCCTTCTTCAAGGATGTTCCTCATGAGACTATTGAAGCTTACCAAATTGACGGCGCATCTGGGCTTCAGGGCTTTTATAAAGTTACGCTGCCGCTTGTTCGACCTGGAATCATATCGACATCATTACTATGCCTTGTATTTGTCTGGAATGAATTTTTCTTTGGTGTCAGTCTGACTTATACGCATGCCGCGACAATTCCAGTCTTCATGTCAACCTTTATGACTCAGGAAGGATTGTTCTGGGCGAAAATGTCATCCGTCGCTACAATGGCTGTTCTGCCGTCATTAATTTTGGGATGGTTTACACAGAAGCAGCTTGTACGCGGACTGACCATGGGGGCAGTAAAAGGATAAAGTATTGGAAAAGAAATGAATTAGATTTGGAGGCCAAATAAATGTTGAATGAAACGATGCGCGCTGCTGTCTTGGACCGACCGTTCTCTATTGAGGTGAAGCAAGTGCCTATCCCTCTGCCTAAGCCTGATGAAGCACTTATTAAAGTATATTGCATTGGAGTCTGCGGTTCCGATGTGCATTATTATGAGCATGGGAAAATCGGAAGATATAAGGTCAAACAACCGATTATTCTCGGTCATGAATTAGCTGGAGAAGTCATAAGCGTCGGGGATGCGGTAACAAATGTAACGGTTGGAGACCGTGTGGCTGTAGAACCTGGAATCACGTGCGGACGGTGCGAGTACTGCAAATCAGGACGTTATAATCTATGCCCTGATGTTGTATTTATGGCGACTCCCCCTGTAGACGGCGCTTGGGCGGAATATGTAGCGGTTAGAAGCGACTTTTTGTATAAGTTGCCCGATGAAATGAGCTATGAAGAGGGAGCTTTACTTGAACCGCTATCGGTAGGTTTCCATGCGATGCGCCGAGCTCGTGTTCATCCGAATGACAGAGTTCTCATCTTAGGGCTTGGTCCTATCGGTCTGCTGGCCTTGGAGGCAGCAAAGCTGTATGGAGTCACTGAAATTTACGGCAGTGATGTAGTCCCATTCCGCAGAAATCTTGCTTTAAAGGCTGGGGCATCGGGAGTATTCAACCCAATGGAAGACGATATTCAAGCGAATCTTGAGCGGTTGACCGACAAGAAAGGCATTGATGTCATCATCGAGACATCAGGGAACGCGAGAGCCATTGCGGATACGGTCCATTTGGCCAAACGCGGCGGTCGGATTGTTTTCGTAGGTTTGCCATCGACGGATGCGATTCCGTTAGACATTCCCACACTAGTAGATTCGGAACTCGATGTGTATGGCATCTTCCGATACGCGAATACGTATCCTGCAGCCATTCAGGCGCTGAACAAAGCGAATCAGGATATTAGGCATGTCATTACCCACAAATATTCGCTGAATGAGATTAAGGAAGCCGTTGAAGTCGCCAGAACGCAAAAGGAAACGAGCATTAAGGTCATGATCTATCCTCAAGGAGCTGATAACTTATGAGAGCATTAGTCATCGAAGGACCACGCAAAGCGAGCATACAAGAAGTTGCCTATCCGGAACCTGCCGCAGGAGAAGTAACGATTAAAGTACAACGAACAGGGATTTGCGGAACCGATTTTCATATTTTTGAAGGGGAATTCATATCCCCTTTTCCCATCATTCCAGGCCACGAATTCTCCGGAACGATCCACAAAATTGGCGAGTATGTGACCGGCTTGCAAGTTGGCGACCGTGTGAGTGCGGACCCGTCATTATTTTGCGGCGCCTGTGATTTTTGCCTGACACACCGAGGGAACCAGTGTGTGAATTGGAATGCTCTGGGAAATACTGTGAACGGTAGTATGGCAGAATATGTGTCCATGCCTGCTAAGAATGTATTTAAAATCCCCGACACTATGTCCTTTGCCGAAGCGGCTTTTATTGAGCCTATTGCCTGCGTTGTACATGCGATGAATCGTTTGCAGCTTCAGGTTGGCAATCGTGTTCTGTTATTTGGGGCTGGAGCCATGGGGCAGCAGCTTGTTCAAGCGATTGAAAAGGTGGGCGCCTCTGAACTTGTCGTCGTGGACAAAGATCAAGATAAACTCAATGCGGCTATTCAATTCGGGGCTACAAAAGGGATTTTAGTTGAGAACGTAGAAAAAGAATTAAGTCAAGCGCATTATCCCTATGGCTTCGACATCGTAGTAGATGCTACAGGTATCCCAGCCGTTATCGAAAAGGCCTTAGATTATATGGGACCATGCGCAAAATATTTACAATTCGGCGTTACACCCGAACATTCTAAAATTTCAATAAATCCGTTTAAACTTTATAATAAAGATTGGACACTCATCGGATCTATGGCGATCAATCATACATTCCTGCCAGCTTTGCATTGGATCAAGGAAGGACGCATTGTTACTGAACCGTTAATTTCCAAAGTGATTTCCTTGGAAGAGACCGTTGAATTCCTGGCACACCCGAAAGATCCGTCCATTCTAAAGGTACAAATTTCATTCTAATCCCGGAGGCTGGCATGAAGCGACAAGGTATGACCTTCAATTCACGACAACATCAAATCCTTTCGCTCTTGTTGCATGCCTCGGCACCGGTAACATTGAAAGAAATTTCGGACAACCTGAAGATTAGCATCCGGACGATTCAACGCGAAATCGACGGACTCGATGTTCGATTGAACCAACAAGGATTAACATTGTCTAAGAAATCGGGCGTCGGATTAAGCATCGAGGGCACGGATATCGCCAGAAGGGATTTTCTCAATCAATTGTCCGTCAATCTAAGCACGAAGATTTTTTCGCCTGAAGAACGCCAATATTTGTTGATGCAGATGATGCTTAGCCTAAAGGAACCAACAAAGTTGTTTTATTTCAGCAGTAAGCTTGAAGTGACCGAAGCGACAATCAGCAATGATCTGGACAAAATCGAACCCTGGTTTGACAAGCATCAAATCAAGCTCGTGCGAAAGCCGGGCTTGGGTGTTTTTATCGAGGGAAATGAGACAAGCATACGCGCCGCTATAGTCGATCTGCTGTATAAGCACTTTTCCCAAGAGCAATTGATGGAAATATTAAATTCGTATACGTTTGCATTCTCCGATAAATTTAAGCTGGAGCTGTCGATACACAATCATTTGCTTCATTTTGTGGAACCGACGACGATCTCTCACATCGAGAATGTGATCAAGCAAACGGAGAAACTTCATGGTTACGAGATGACCGACAGTGCTTATGTCGGTTTTGTTGTCCATATTGCACTGGCCATCCAGCGTTTGAAGAGCGGCGAGAACATCTCCATCAATCCGGACGCGCTGCAAAAGTTAAAAGAAACCGATGAGTTCATCTGGGCGCTTCAAATAGCCGAAGAATTAAGTGCTGCTGTTGAGGTGGGTATCCCCGAAAGCGAAGTCGGTTATATTACGATGCATCTTCTTGGCGCGCAGGGCAAGCGAAATATAACGTTATCCGATAAGAAAGCCTATCCCGATATCGACTACTACGTTTACCCGATGATCCGGATTGTAGAGAAAGAGCTGAAGCTTGAACTTGAGCAAGATCAGTCGCTCATTGAATCGTTGAGTACTCATTTGGAGTCAGCCATCCAACGGCTTTTATTCAATATGGATATTCGGAATCCGCTGCTGAACCGCATTCGTCAAGAATATCCCGACGTATATAACGCTACTGTGAAGGCAGCCCGTTATCTGGAAGATCAGTTAAATTGTAAAGTGCCGGAAGAAGAAATCGGCTACCTGGCTATGCACTTTGGCGCAGCGCTGGTTAGAAAAAGAATCAGGCCTTCCGCTTCTTACCGCGTTTTGCTTGCATGCGCCAGCGGCATGGGAACGTCCAGGCTGCTGGGCGCGCAAATCGAAAAAAACTTCCCGCATATCAAAATTGTCGATACTGTTTCCATCCTGAAATTGGAAGAATGGACGCAAAAAAAACGGCCTATCGACCTCATCATATCTACGGTTCCTTTTCAACATGATGATTATAAGGTTATTGTCGTGAATTCTTTTTTATACGAGGCAGATATAGAGTTGATAGAGGGTTATTTACAAACGATGCCGATGTCATCCGGCGCAGCACCTATTGAGACTGTGGAAATTGAGGAAACGGTAATGGCAGTAAATCGATATGGCGAAGCGATCATGATCATTATGGAGCATATATATCTGGCTGAGCATGTTCAAGTAACGACTAAAGAAGATATGATACGCAAGGCCTCTGTTTTTGTCGGCTCCCATCTATCAAATAGCGATACAATTCGCTTGCAAGAAGAGTTGACGAAGAGAGAGCAACTGGGTGGACTTGTTCTTGAAGAGGATCGGC
Organism: Paenibacillus sedimenti; assembly: GCF_014534655.1. Taxonomy (GTDB): domain Bacteria; phylum Bacillota; class Bacilli; order Paenibacillales; family NBRC-103111; genus Paenibacillus_E; species Paenibacillus_E sedimenti. Next base: position 336,944 of record NZ_JACVVD010000004.1, on the reverse strand, counting down.
TTGCCATGCTTCATTGCAGAAGCGAAGCTATTGATTCGCTGTGCGTATGCCTGTTTCTACTCGAACAAGATATAGATTGGTGGGTAACGGATCACGCTGCCCAAGTCAAAGCGGTTCTATTGCTGCTTGCTCCCCGCACCTCGCCTAAGGAGCACATCGAAATGGTGAGTGAAATCAGCGCTGAGCTAATCGAAGATGAGTTTGTGCAAACATTGTTGAGCGGCGAATCGGGAGAAGTTAGAAAACGTATAAAAGCTCTCCTGAGCAGAAGCTATATGCAAAAAGTGAGTGCGGAATTCAGAGGGAGATTATGAAGTTACTCGATCGTATTGGACGATTCTTCAGTACAATGGTTTTTCAGAATGTCGCTTGTCTTGTCGCCCTTGGGATGTTGAGGGTTTTATTCGGTCCTTTAGGTTGGTGGCCTCAGCAGGGGATTCATCAATTAATCGATCCTCTCACTATTTATTTCATTCCTCTTCTATTCGCTTATACAGGGGGGAGAATGATGGGTGGCCATCGGGGCGGAGTCGTCTCCGCCTTTGTTGTGCTTGGCATGATTGCGGGAAATACTTCTTCTTATTCCATGATTTTGCCTGCCATGCTCGTTAGTCCGGTCATGGGGTACATCATCAAAAAAGTGGACAAATGGCTCGAGGCATGGATTCCATTGGGCTTGGAGCTCTTGTGTTATACCGTGGCTGCCGGAGCCATTTCGATTGCATTCGCGCTGGTTGCTTTTTACGAAATTACACCGCTTTTTGTTCATATGATGAGTTTCATTGCTGCGGGTGCGGAACAGTTGGTCGCTTCGGGATATTTGTGGCCGCTCGCGATCATCATCGAGCCTGCCAAAGTGCTTTTTTTTAATAACGTAATCAATCACGGCATTCTGGAGCCTTTAGGAATCAACCAGGCGAGGGAGCTTGGAAAGTCCATCTTCTTCTTGCTTGAAACGAATCCAGGACCGGGCCTAGGATTACTATTAGCTTATTATTTGCATGCAAAAGGTATGGAAAAGGGAAATGTAAGGTCTTCCCTGATCATTCATGTCCTAGGCGGGATTCACGAGGTTTATTTTCCTTATGCCATATTGAAGCCGGTCACAATTATTCCTTTGATTATCGGCGGAGTTGCCGGAGATTTCGTATTTGCTTACCTGAATGCCGGGCTCGTTGCAACACCTTCTCCCGGAAGTATTATGGTTCTGATGTTTATGGCTCCAAAAGGTATGCATATGGCCGTATTAGCAGGTTTTCTCGTATCGGCATTCATTAGTTTTCTTGGTTGTTACTTGGTGATATCCAAAAGTTCTTCAAAAATATCCAACCATACCCAGAGCGTTAGAGAGGTTGTTGAACTACAGATGGCCGCAGATGGCAATACGATGATGAATAAGCGAATCAATAAGATTGTATTTGCCTGCGATGCCGGAATGGGGTCGAGTGCTATGGGGGCGGCCTTATTGCGCAAAAAATTGAAGGAATCAGGCTTATTTATTGAGGTAACAAACTGTTCGGTCGATGAACTTTCATCAGACGCAGACATTGTTATTTCTCACACCCATTTAACTGAACGGGCCAAATTATCAGCGCCGTCTGCGCGGCATTTTTCCATCACCTCATTCCTAGATAAACAATTCTATGAAGACTTCATTTCAAAAATAGGTTCAGGCTTTGAAAGAAATTCAGAGGATACCTCGAGAATAACCGAGTCGACCGTGTTCACTATGGATCATATATTGCTCCAAATGTCAGCCAAGCATAAGGAGGAGGCCATTGAGCAAATCGGAGAGGCATTAATTCGGCTTTCCCATACGGAACCCATGTTCATCCAAGAACTGCATCAAAGAGAGAAGATGCTTTCCACCTATATCGGCAATGGCGTGGCAATCCCGCACGGGGTGAATGTAGACAGCAAGTATATACGCAAGCCAGGAATCGTTATTACCCAATACCCGAACGGTATCGATTACGGGAACGGGAAAACCGCTTATCTGTTAATAGCTGTAGTCGGCCATCATCAGGAAAAACCGGAACTGATCTCGCGAATCGCTTATATGATCGAAAGCAAGCAAACTGTAGATCAGATGATAAAGGCTACGAGCAAGAAAGAAGTGTATGAATTGGTTTGCAAAAGCTTTAAAGCAATGGATGGGAAAAGATAGAGATTTCATCATCCGATCAAAAAAGCCAGCAGGCGCACGCTGCTTCCTCATTGAAAGCATGCGTGACTGCTGGCTTCTTCTTTTGCAGATGAACAGCTAGCGGACGTACCACTCGCCGGACATCCACTCGCTGGCTTTCCAGCGCAGCACATCAGGACTTGCTAGATGGACGATCTCTTTGAAGAACTCAAGCTGCTCCATATCCGTCATAGGCTTGAAGCTTCTCGCGATGTCGAGATTTTGTTCCAGCTGCTGCATGGACTCCATGCCGACAATCGCTGTGGAAATCGGCAGTGAGAACGTATATTGCAGCGCTTTTTCGTACCAAGGGACTAGCTTACCCAGCGCCATGACTTTCATGCCGATAATGGCGACGCCTTTCTCATTCGCTTTTGGCAGAAATTCATGTGCGAAACTGTAGATGAAATGATCCGCTGCGGACAAAGCGACCAGTGCGCTGTCGAACGGGAATCGCTCAATCGCTTCCAGCTGAACGCGCGGATTCGTATGCCCGCTTATACTGATCCGCTTGATCACCCCTTGTTCTTTAGCTTCAAGGAGCGCTTCCAGCGCTCCGCCTTTGGCGAAGCAGCGATCAAGCTCGTCCATCGTCATGATGTTGTGCAGTCGCCATTCCTCTACATGATCCGTCTGCAGCCGTTTTAGGCTGGCTTCCAGCAGCTTCAAGGAGCCGTCTCTGGTCCGGTCATGCGTCTTGGTGGCGATCCATACATCTTTTCTGCGGCCTTGCAGTGCTTTGCCGAGCCTTTCTTCAGATTGGCCATCCGAATAGCTGGGGGCTGTATCAAAATACGTAATGCCTTCGTCTATCGCCCGGTTCACAATCAGAATCGCTTGCTCTTCCGAGCAATGATGCTCGTCGACGATCCGCTGAGCGCCGAAGCTCAAAATCGGGAACTTACGCCCTATCAGGCCGAAGTCTCGTTTTTCCAACTGAATCACTCCTTTAGTTTAGTGTTGCCATTTTTACGATTCATATTGAAGATATCGATTTAAGAAGGGATTCTGATGATTCACGTATAAAAGATATATGACAAGGATTCCATATTCCTGTCTATATAAGTCTATGGAACTATATTATCGACAAAATAGTATTGTCATTTATGGTAAGTAAATTTATTATAGATGTACACATACATTGATTTTGTCGAAAATTCGGGGATTGCGTGAAATCTATTAGATTATTTAGAGGAGAGTAGGAAGATGGAGAAGTCATCACTCATTGGTATCGTCCTAGCGGTTATTTCAATCGGTGTAGGTATGGTTTTGAAAGGAGCAAGCTTAGTTGCACTCCTGAATCCTGCGGCAATGTTAATTATTTTCGGAGGAACGGCAGCGGCCTTATTTATAGCATTTTCACTCGAAGAAATGAAGAAGTTTCCTAAACTTGTTAAAATCATTTTCACCGAACAAAAGCTGATGCCCAAAAAAGAGCTCATCGAAACATTCATCAACTGGGTATCGATTACACGCCGTGAAGGTTTGCTTTCTTTGGAAACCCAAGCGGAAGAACTTTCGGATCCTTTTATGAAGAGCGGTATGAGACTTATTATTGACGGAAACGATCCTGATTTCGTTCGGGACGTCTTGCTTGAAGATATTGCCGAGATGGAAGCCAGACATAAGAAATATGCAAGCATTTTCACCCAAGCAGGTACATATGCTCCGACTCTGGGGGTACTCGGTGCTGTAGTAGGATTGATTGCGGCGCTGGGAAATTTGAGCGAAGTTGAAAAACTGGGACACTTGATTTCGGCGGCTTTCGTTGCTACGTTGTTCGGTATTTTTCTCGGTTATGTCATTTGTCACCCAATGGCCAATAAATTAAAGCAAAAATCAAAGAAAGAAGTAGAAATCAAACTGATGATCGTTGAAGGTTTGCTTTCCATTCAATCCGGTGTCTCGGCTAACTCCGTGAAGCAAAAAATGATGATCTTCGTCGCCAACTCTGATCGTGCAGCCTTTGATGAAGAATCGAAGGAGGCCACTCCACAGTGAGCAAAAAGAAGAAGCATGAGGAACATGAAGAACATATTGATGAAACCTGGCTCATTCCCTATGCCGACTTGCTTACTCTACTTCTAGCGCTTTTTATCATTCTGTTTGCTTCCAGTCAGATGGATTCCAAGAAGTATGACTCGATCATGCGGTCGCTGAACAGTGCTTTTACAGGGGGAGAGGCGCCCTTCGCCATGTCCAATCTGATTCCGATCAATCAAGAGGCGAATGCAACGAAAAGCACGGGTCAAGAGCAAAACTCTCCGAATTCGGAAGCCAAACAAGATAGCCAACTTGCTGCAAAGCTGCAGAAGGAAGAAAAGGATCTCGAGGAATTAAAGAAAAGCATGGACGCTTTCATCAAAGAAAATAATTTGAATGAGCAGCTGACGACGAAGTTGGATAATGAGAAACTAACGATTACGATCAGCGACAGAGCGCTCTTCGATTCGGGATCGGCAACCGTGAAGCAAGATGCCCAGAAGCTGGCCATATCTATGGCTGATCTGCTTAGCCGTTACCCTGGGTATCAGGTCGAGGTTGCGGGACATACCGATAATATACCCATCCACAGGCAGGACTTTGAAACGAACTGGGATTTGAGTGCGAAGCGGGCTGTGAATTATATGAAAATATTGCTGAATAACAGTAAAATTGATCCGGCTTCTTACCATTCGGTCGGCTTTGGCGAATATCGCCCTATCGTGAGCAACGATACGACAGAGGGCAGGGCCAAAAACCGCCGGGTCGAAGTCAGCATTTTACGCAACATTAAAGCTACGGATGAAATTGCAAAATAATGCAATACTACTTTATAAAGGTCAAGAGCCTATGGCTCTTGGCTTTTTTGTACAAGAAACTATGCAAAGCACATTTCTGTGGATAAACGGGGGCTCCCCCAAAAGTAATCGGAATATGCTTCGAAGTTTAAGGGTCACTTTTGGGGGACTTTGTGCGCAAAATCAGGCTTGGAGGGGAACGATAAATGGAATTGGATTCTACTTACAAACATACATTTATCCCGTTGACCACCCTATCGAGTGGGGAGGGGCATGAGGTTACGGTAGACATCTTCTATTATTGCGATCAGATCGTTAATCTTTGTTTCGTTGGCGAAATCCTCAAGGAAGTGAAAGAATGGGTATTAGTTGATACGGGCATGCCCGGCACCGCTGAGCGCATTATACGTGTGGCTGAAGAACGCTTTGGCCCGAATAGTAAACCGCAATCCATCATCTTGACGCATGGTCATTTTGATCATGTTGGGTCTATCGAAGTTTTGCTGGAGCAATGGGACGTTCCCGTGTATGCACATGAGCTCGAAATCCCCTATTTGACAGGGAAAGCGGATTATCCCAAAGGGGACTCTACCGTAAATGGCGGACTCGTGAGCGAGCTTTCTCCGCTGTTTCCCAATCATAGCATCGATCTAGGGGACCAAATTAAACCGCTGCCGGCAGATGGGAAAGTTCCCGGTCTGCCGGAATGGCAATGGCTTCATACGCCAGGGCATACACCGGGACATATTTCTCTGTTTCGAGAAAAGGATCGGGCGCTCCTGGCCGGAGATGCCTTTGTAACCGTGAAACAGGAGTCTCTCTATAAGGTGCTTATTCAAAAACAGGAAATAAGCGGGCCGCCCAAATATTTTACGACGGATTGGCGGGCAGCCAAGGAATCGGTTCGCAAGCTGCAAGCTTTACGCCCTTTAATCGCTGTGACCGGGCATGGAACACCCATGAGCGGAGAAGAATTGTCTCTTAGTTTAAGCGATTTGGCTGAAAATTTTGAGGAGATTGCCGTACCGGAGGAAGGTCGATTCGTGCATTGAGAAACGGAACCGCCCCTCTTTATTTCCCGGCGGGAAGGAGAGGGGCGGTACTGATTTGCTGTGAAATCTACTATGGCTTGCTAATGAGTACGGGCTCTTTATTTTCCGAGAGCTGTTCTTGTTCGTCGTCTGGCTCCGAAGCATCCTGGCTAAGAACTGGTTCATTTGCTGAGATAGTATCTACGCTAGTCTCTGCTTCCAAAGTATCCGGTTTCTCGTTATCAGAAGAGATCTTAAATTTGTTGATTTCTTCGGACAATTGTAATGCAAGACCTAAGATATCGTCTGACTGAGTTGCGATATGCTGAATGGCGAAATCTTGCTGGGTTGACGATGAATTGACTTCCTCAACACCTGCGGCAGTTTCCTGAGCAATCGAAGCTACATGCTGTACCGACTCAACTAATACAGAATTCTTCACCTCTGCTTGCTCGATTAACACGTGTGCCTGACCGATCTGATTGGTCAGTTCGTCCATGGATTCGCGGATTTCGTTGAACGCTCCTAAGCTATCGTTCATCTTCTGGTTTTGCTCTCCAAAGGACTGCTTTGCCGTGCCTAAGGAGGTTTCAAGCTCTGACATTTGCGCAAGTAGTGATTGGACAATTTGATCAATGCCTTTAGAAGAATTACTTGTTTGCAATGATAAAACGCGTACCTCTTCCGCGATGACGGAAAAGCCTCGCCCATGCTCCCCGGCTCTTGCGGCTTCTATCGCAGCATTCAGCGCCAATACGTTGGTTTGCGCGGAAATCTCGGTGATGGTTCCGACGATTTTGCGGATTTGCGCAGAGCTTTTTGTTAGAGTTTCCATCGCCATGTAAACCTGATGAAGCACATCCTCGGAATGGTTCACTGCAGACTTTAATGCTTCCATTGACTTGGAGCCAAGATGGGTATTAAAAGCTGCTTCCCGGCTTGTGTGGAGCATCTTGTTTGTGGAATCGGAAATTTGACGAATCTCTGTCGATAATTGGGATAGAATAGCGCTGCTCTTGTCCGAATGATTAGCCTGCTCCTCCGCTCCGGCAGAGATCTCTTGAATGGAACGGATGATTTCTTGATTGGCTGTAGCGGTTGCTCCAGAAAATTCGCGAAACCTTTGCGAATGATCCGACAGAGAGTAGGCGATCGTTTGGGTGTGCTCAAGCATGCTGCGGACCCCATCGACCATAAGGTCGAAGTTTTGGCTTAGCATACCGAGTTCATCTTTGGCCGTACTATTGATCTTATTTCGTAAGTCCCCGCCGGCAATCTGTTGTACGGCCTTCTGCAGAAGCTGAATTGGTTTCATAAACGAACGAACAAGTACAAATGATATGAAAAGTGTAAAGATTAAAACAATAAATAAGGTCATAATCGCCACATTAACAGTATTATCGAGAAGCTTGTCAGTGCTGATCACTGCATTAGCCGCATCTTCTTTATAAGCTTGACTAAACTGGTCGACCAGTTCAAATATATATTCCTTATGTACTTGTGAAGAGGTATGTATCGTTTCTAACTGCTTAGTTACGTCCTGCATGGATAGACTTTTATTTTCAACGACGGAAACTGCGGTATCAAATGCAGAGGTAAATTCCTTTGCAGTATTGGTTAGACGTGCTCCCCATTTTCTTTCATCCGAATTAGAGGCTGTTTCTGATATCTGTGCTACCAATTTATAAAACTCTTCTGATTTTTCCTTGAATGGACTAACCAGCTCTGTGTTTTTCGAAATCATCATCGCTGACTTCAAAGCATCCAGCTCATTCGCCATAAGTTTAAGATGTAAAGAAAGCAATTGTTTATCTGCCTGTTGATTTTGAAAAGAAAACTGACTCTTAATCTGATTCACTTGCATTAGATTGAAAACAGATACAGCGGTAAAAATAATAAATAATAAAGAAAAGCTTACAATTAATTTGGTTCTCATCGTAAATGTTACTCTTCTTCTCCGTAAATGCATTAGCAGCTTCATATGGTTCCTCCTAATGTATGTATATCCTTCTCTATTTTTTTGGATTAGTCCAATTCTACTATTGTAGAATTAATTTAATGACGTAAGTTTGTAAATTTAATGTAAATATTGGTCGAATAAAGTCGTAATCTGAAATTCTATGAAAACAACCTCGAATTTCAGATATTTTACACTGCGTTTACAAATGCATGAAATAGAGAAAACAAATGCTGGGTATGATGTAGAAGTAGAGTTGATAAAACGAAAATTATTAAGGAGTGGTCAAGTTGTTTAAAGTTTTGACGCGTAAGAGCACAATCGTATTATCCTCCGTTGTTTTAGCATTGTCTTTAACTGCGTGTGGTAAAGCTCCTGAAAAAAATCAAGGTGCAACACCTGCTGCAGGTACTGCGACACCTGCTGCAACTGCTGCTCCGGCACCTGCTGGATTGAAAGGTGATATCAAAATCGATGGTTCTTCCACAGTATTCCCGATCTCTCAGGCGGTTGCAGAAGAATTTATGAAAAAGAATAAGGATGTTAAAATCACTGTTGGAGAATCTGGTTCCGGTAACGGCGCAAAGAAACTAATCGCTGGTGAGATTGACATTGCCGATATGTCCCGTAAGTTCAAGAAAGAAGAATTAGAAGAACTGAAAACTAAACAAAGTACTGATGCAGTCGAAATGCCGGTAGCGCTTGACGGTATCACTGTAGTTGTTAATAAAAAGAACACTTTTGCTAAAGAATTGACTGTTGAAGAACTTAAAAAAGTATGGTCCAAAGATAGCAAAATCAAAAAATGGAATGAAATTCGTCCGGAATTCCCTGATAAAGAAATTAAGCTGTACGGTCCTGGAACTGCATCCGGAACATTCGAATTCTTTACAGAAGCAATCAACGGTAAAGCGAAAGAATCCCGCAACGATTATACTCCTTCCGAGGACGATAACGTTCTTGTAAAAGGTGTAGCTGGTGACGAGTTTGCAATGGGTTACTTCGGTTACTCCTACTACAAAGAAAATGAAGCAAAGCTGAACGCAGTTGCCATCAAAAAAGATGCAAATTCTCCAGCTGTCTTGCCTTCACATGAATCAATCGAAAAAATGACATACGTTCCGCTTGCACGTTACATCTATGTATATCCAACAAAGAAATCCATTGAACAGCCGCACATTAAAGAATTCTTGAAATTCTACAACAGTGCTGATGGAGCAAAATTGGTGGAAGCTGTTAAATATATTAAACTTCCGCAAGATGTCATGAATAAAAACTTGGATCAGCTGAAATAATTTAATCATCCGCCCAATACAAGTAAGGAAGCCGTGGCATCCATAGTGCAAGTCCTATGGTATGTCACGGTTTTCATGATATCAAATGCTAAATGTGGGGGAAATGCTAATGGAAATGGAACAAGTGATGAAAACGAATATAAAAGAGATCTCAAATGCAGGTCAGGATCAAAATAATATAACAAGTTTTAAGAAGAAAAAAAGCATCCTTTCGTCCGACGTGCTGATACCTAAAATATTGGCATTTTTTGCTGTGATTTCAGTCTTAACTACTGTAGGAATTGTGTTTGTCCTGGTTTTTGAATCCATAGGCTTTTTTAGAGAAATTCCGATTTGGGAGTTTATAACCGGAATTGAATGGACACCGTTATTTAGTGACCCCAAATTCGGCGTTCTGCCGCTAATTTCGGGAACTTTGCTTGTAACTCTAATTGCGAGTATTGTGGCAATCCCAATCGGATTGGGAAGTGCCATTTATTTAAGTGAATATGCTCAACCCAAAGTTAGGAATGTGCTGAAGCCTATCCTTGAGATTCTTGCAGGGATTCCTACGATCGTTTATGGTTTCTTTGCTTTAACATTTGTAACGCCTATTCTTAAGTTCGTCATCCCACAAACAGAAATTTTTAACGCACTGAGTGCAGGTATTGTTGTAGGGATAATGATCATACCCATCATCTCTTCTATGAGTGAAGATGCCATGGTAGCCGTTCCAAACGCATTGCGCAATGGCGCTTACGCTCTTGGTTCGACCAAACTAGAGGTGGCTATTAAAATAGTTGTACCTGCTGCATTGTCTGGGATCGTAGCTTCCTTCGTTCTCGGATTGTCAAGAGCCATTGGCGAGACCATGATTGTGACATTAGCAGCCGGTAACATGGCTCACTTGTCTTTTAATCCATTGGAAAGCATACAAACGTTAACGGCATATATCGTATCGGTTAGTTCAGGGGATACGCGGTACGGTTCTATTGAATATTTGACGATTTATGCGGTAGGTATAACGCTTTTCATCATGACCCTCGTTATGAATATATTGGCTGGTTACATCTCCAGAAAGTTCAGGGAGGAATACTGATGGCAACAACGACAGAACTGCAGCATGTCAATAAACGGAAAAGAAAAAATAAATTTTACCACTCGTTGTTTTACACTTCGACCTGCTTTGGCGTAGTTGCACTTGCCTTATTGTTAATCCAAGTGATCGTTCAGGGCGGCAGTTGGCTAAGCTGGGATTTCCTTACAAACTTCTCTTCACGAATCCCGGAAAATTCTGGCATAAAAGCAGCCTTAGTAGGAACCTTATGGTTGATGTTGATTACGGCTCCACTGACTTTTATCATCGGTGTATCTACAGCCATTTATTTGGAAGAATATGCTAAAGACACAAGATTAAGCAGAATTATTCAAACAAATATTGCGAATCTCGCCGGTGTTCCATCAATTGTATACGGCCTGCTTGGTTTAACTGTATTTGTACGGCTACTCGCATTGGAACGGAGTATATTGTCAGGTGCACTTACGATGACATTGCTTGTTCTTCCAATTATTATCGTGTCATCCCAAGAAGCGATTAAAACCGTTCCGCAGTCGCTAAGAAATGCTTCATACGCACTTGGCTCTAACCGGTGGCAAACTATTGTTCGCGTTGTACTGCCGTCCGCACTTCCAGGAATTATGACCGGATCTATTTTATCCTTATCCAGAGCAATTGGTGAAACAGCCCCTCTTATTGTTATTGGTGCAGTTTCCTACGTAGCATTTTTGCCTAAATCACCTATGGATACTTTCACTGTTATGCCAATTCAAATTTATAACTGGGCGAGCCAACCGCAAGCTGAATTTTCTTATGTTGCCGCTGCAGGTATAATTGTTTTGCTTGTCATGCTGCTAAGTATGAATGCTTTCGCCATTTATTTACGGAACAAGTACCAACGGAAGTTTTAGAATAGGACCAGGGGGATTACTTTATGTCTATAGTTAGCATCAATAATCTAAATTTATATTATTCAGAATTTCATGCTTTAAAAAATGTCGGTATGCAAATAAAAAAGAATTCTGTTACAGCTTTTATTGGTCCCTCGGGCTGCGGAAAGTCCACTTTGTTGCGTACCTTAAACCGGATGAATGATATGATCAAAGGAATCAGGATTGAAGGGGAAGTTAAAATTGACGGCCAGCATATCTATCATCCCGATGTTAACGTAGAGCTTCTTCGCAAAAATATCGGAATGGTATTCCAACAACCAAATCCTTTTCCGAAGTCCATCTATGATAACATTGCTTACGGTCCCCGTATTCACGGAATTACGGACAAAGCTCAATTAGATCATATCGTGGAAAGCAGCTTAAAAGCTTCTGCCCTTTGGTCGGAAGTAAGTGATAACCTGAAAAAGTCAGCATACGGTTTGTCGGGCGGTCAACAACAGCGTCTGTGTATTGCCCGAGCATTAGCGGTTAATCCTCAAATTTTGTTAATGGATGAACCGACTTCAGCTTTGGACCCAATCTCAACATTAAAGATCGAAGAGCTGATTAGAGAGCTTAAAGATAAATATACGATTATTATCGTCACCCATAACATGCAGCAAGCTGCACGGATATCGGACGATACATCATTTTTCTTAAATGGTGAGGTCATCGAATCGAATGTCACGGATAAAATTTTCACTATGCCTTCTGATCAAAGAACGGAAGACTATATTACAGGTCGTTTCGGATAAAACAAGCTATCGAGAATCGAGAAAAGGGGAGCTCCATATTGGACAACCGATTTAGTTTTCACCAATCCTTAGAATCTTTGCAAAAAGACCTGCTCAGTATGGGGAGCCAAGTTGAGAATTTGATTCATCAAGCCGTTGAAGCATTAGCAAAAATGGATGAAAAGCTGGCGAAACAAACGATTGAGCAGGATGACCTCGTTGATGACATGCTGATTCGCATCGAAGAGAGTTCTCTCCGTCTGATTGCCCTTCAGCAGCCAATGGCAGGTGATCTCCGAATCATAAGCATGGCGCTTAAAATTGCCACGGACTTGGAGCGAATTGCCGATCATGCGGTTGACATCGCGAAGATTTGTATTCGTATGAACGGTGAAGAATTATTAAAGCCGCTCGTAGATATTCCTAGGATGGCAGAGCTTACGAAAATTATGCTTCAAGAAAGCCTTCTTTCCTATACGGAACGCGACATCCACCGCGCAGCGGCATTGGCTGAGCAGGATGATGAAGTTGATAAACTGTATAGCAGCATTGTTGACGAACTAACCCGATTAATGGGTGCAGATTTCGTAAAAAACCGGCAGCTGTCACAACTGATGCTTGCAGCACTGTACTTGGAACGCGTAGGCGACCACTGCACGAATATCGGTGAGGGCGTCATATATATGGTTACTGGGAAACGCAATGATTTAAATGTATAAGTCCTGATAACAAGTGAAAAGGAAGCTCTGATATTCAAATGCTGACCTAATAGGGGTCTGATTGAATTCAGCAGCTTCCTTTTTTATGTTCCTATGAGACAAGCCCGAAGGCATCACTAAATGGATTATTTAGTTGTGCCGTAGGGATTGGCTTCGATCTTGCCGTTTAACCACTCAAATTCATATTCAAATTGTTCTATGGAGTCATAATGTTCTGGTGAGTACGAACGCACAATTTGACTCTCTGTTGTACCGATACCTAAAGCAGATAAGGATAATAAACAGACAAATGAAAGTATTAATTTAACTGTCATATTTGGATGCCTCCGCCACTTTAAGATAACTTTATTGTACGGTGCATATGTAATTGGAGTATTATCACAAAGTAAATAAAATGTTTAAAAACGGGGGGAAATAAACATAGACGATACGCATAAAATTAAAGTGGATTAGACTATATCACAGGAAGATTCGGTTAACTTAGCAGGAAGGGGTGAAGCAAATGGACGCAAGACCGGGGTTTCATCAATCGCTGGTTTTATTGCAAAAAGAACTGCTTGACATGGGAGACAGTGCGCAAAATTTGGTTCGTTCAGCTGTAGAATCTTTGGCCAAGTTAGATGAGAAGGCGGCAGATCAGGTTATCAAGAACGACGATCTGATCGACGATTATTTGACGCGTATCGATGAGTTGTCACTGTGTTTGATAGCACTGCAGCAGCCGATGGCAAGTGACTTGCGCATTATCAGCACCGCGCTCAAAATTGCAACGGACCTGGAGCGTATTGCGGATCACGCCGTTGATATTGCCAAAATCACGATTCGTTTAGCGGGTGAGGAATTGGTGAAGCCGCTTGAAATTATTCCGCAAATGGCTGAAATCGCAATTGAGATGCTGCAACAAAGCCTCGACTCTTATACAGAGCGTGATGTGCACCGCGCGTCAGCGCTTGCCGAGAGAGACGACCGCGTCGACAAACTGTACAGCATTGTGATGCAGGAACTAATAAGCCTGATGAGCGAGGATTACAACCGGAACCGTCAATTGACCCACCTGCTGTTGGTCGCGCATAATTTGGAGCGTGTTGCCGATCATGCGACCAATATCGGCGAAGGCGTTATTTATATGGTAACGGGTAAGAGAAAAGACTTAAACATATAGGCTTAACTGCTAAGGGGCTATCCTGATGTCTTCAGATGACATTAGGATAGCCCCTAAATTCGTTCTGCTGGTCACATTCATTCTGACCGGATAGCAAAGCGAATCAGAAAGGTCGTTCCCTTACTGCTGGATTGTACTTCAATAGGCGCATGATGTCTCGCAGCGATACTGTAGCAGATTGCGAGGCCTAATCCGGTACCATGATCTTTGGTCGTAAAGAAAGGTCTACCCAGCTTCTCAAGATGTTCTTCATGAATGCCTGTTCCTTCGTCGGAGATTTTAAGTACCACGTGCTTAGCCTCTTTACACGTTTCCACTGTCAGCGTACTTCCAGCTTCCATAGCCTCCAGTCCATTCATGCACATATTCAAAATTAATTGGCGGATCTCTTTATCGTCCAGACTTAATTCGGGGCAATCGTCCAGACGGAACTGGACATGCTTGCCCGACATTACGGCTTCTGCTTGAATTAATGGCTGAAGCGTTTCAATAATGCGGTTCAGGTGTTCCATTTGTTGATGCGTCCGTTTGTTTTTGGCCAAAGATAAGTACTCGGTAATGATGTTGTTGGCACGATCGAGTTCTTCGAGCATGATGTGGATATATTCTTTCTCCATTTTGCGTTTACTGTCACGAAATAATTGAAGAAATCCTCGAATTGTTGTCATCGGGTTGCGAATCTCATGCGCGATGCCCGCGGCCATCTCACCGACTAGATTCAACTGGGCAAGACGCGCCATCTCCGTTTCATATCTCAAATTCTCCGTAATATCTATGGCGACTTGAAGCAAGCATTTCTCATCTTCGATATCAATAATTTCAGTCGATAGCAATGCTGTGCGGATTTCTTTGGATTTGGTTTCGTATTTCACCTTGTAATTGTGTATGACTTGATTGATCGGCACAACTTCGCCGAGCTCCGGTCTTATAAAATTTGCTGCAGTGCCAATGATTTCATCTCCGTAACCGGTGTAATGTTTCCAGCTTTCATTGACTTCTATATAGATATAGTCCGATAATCGGCGAATCGCCATAAGGCAGGGGGAAGAGATGAACATTTTCTTGAAATGCTCCTGGGATTTCATCAGCTTTTCATGGGCGTCAACCAATTCGGAGGTTCGCTCTTCGACCCATTGCTCCAGGAGGAGATTCTGTTCTTTTAACTTGGTTTCCGCCTGGGCTAATCTTCGATTCGATTCTTCCAGTTCAAGCGTTCGCATTTGCAGAAGCTCGCTTTGCACCTTGATTTTTTGATGATAACGGTGCAGTTTGACGAATGCGTCCACCTTCATTTTGAGTAAATCAGGGTGTATAGGCTTAAATAAATAGTCGATGGAACCTACGTGATAGCCTTTCAATACATGCTCGATCGACATACTGAGTGCGGTAAGGAAGATGATCGGAATGTCTTGACAGGACTTCCTCTGCTTGATCAGTTCGACCGTATCGTAACCGTTTAATCCGGGCATTTGCACGTCCATCAAGATGACGGCGATAGGATCCGGCGATTCTTTTAGTAAGTATTTGAGAACTTCTTCTCCCGATTGAAGCGAGACAATATCGTATTGAGATGATGCCAATATGCTATTCAGAGCCAGCAAGTTTTCATAACGGTCATCTACCGCCAAGATTTTTACTTGTTGTTCCATTTCATATCCTTTCTGTGCTTTTCCTTAGCACGTACACACCTAACAATCCCTCGTTTTCTTTTTCGGGAGAAAGAGCGAATTCCCTCTTTTTCTTGGCAACTCTTTACATTCATTTTACATAAAGTTAATAAAGCTTGTTATTTGGTTTGGTAAGATATAAGGACAAGTATTTTTATGAAAATAATAAGATGAAAGTTAAAAAAGTCCGCTTTCAAAACCGAGAAGGTTGAACGAAAACGGAGAAGGAGGAACGGAGCGTAGTGATTTGCTACGTGAGTACCGGACTTCCCGGTTTCGTTCAAGATTCGATGCCGATTGACTTCTGGAGATACTTCGTTTTCGAAGTGGGCTTTATTAACTTCCTATAAGGGATGATAGCTATGAGCGTTCAGTCAGATTCTTTATCGCAGTTTCAGGAAATCATTAAACAGCAGTCGATATATTCGGTCTATCAACCTATCGTTTCTTTACAAGATGGGAGTGTATTCGGGTACGAAGCTTTAGCGCGCGGTCCGAAAGGGAGCATCTTTCACTCTCCGCTGGAGATGTTTGAGTTCGCTGAAAAGCAAGGGGAGTTATACATACTGGAGAAGCTTGCACGTGAAAAAGCCATTCAAGGTTCAATTCTTGAACATCATCAGCAGCTACTCTTCATCAATATTTCATCACAAGTGTTATATGATCCGCAGTTTGTTCCCGGTAAAACGCTGGAGGTTTTGCACCAGTACGGACTCCGCCCCAGCAATGTCGTGTTCGAAATTACCGAGAGAAGCTCTATTGAGGATTTTTCCCTGGCAAAAAAAATACTGGAGCACTACCGGAAACAAGGCTACCGGATTGCGATTGATGATGCGGGAGCCGGTTACTCTTCCCTTCAAGCGATTGCCGAGCTGCAGCCGGATTTTATAAAAATCGATCGTTCACTGATCGAAAGCATACATACGAATAAAGTCAAAGAGTACATCGTGGAAACCTTCGTGACTTTTGCGCAGAAACTGAACATCTCACTCATTGCAGAAGGGATCGAGCATGCGGACGAATTGATTAAATTAACACGCCTTGGGGTTCACTATGCGCAAGGTTATTTGATTGGAAGACCTTCTGAGCGTCCGGTTCAAGTTGAGGAAAGCCACCGCACGCTGATTTGGCAGCATCGCAAAGTCGAGGGAAGCGGGATGACCTGGACGATCGGGGATTTGGCGACCCCCGTGAAGGTATTTGACAAGAAAACGGTTATCTCCGAAGTGGCTGATTATTTGAAAAAAAATCAGGAGGCCGTCGGTGCCGTGATCGTGAGCGAGGACAGTCCGGTTGGACTTATGATGAGGGACCGTTTTTTTCAGCAGTTGACCGGGCAGTACGCGTTCTCCTTATTCTGGAATCGCACGATTGATAGTATCATGGACGATGCCCCCCTAATTGTAGATGAGTATATGGCTGTGGAGCAGGTGTCACAAATGGCAACTTCCCGTTCGATTCAACGCTTGTATGATCTGGTCATTATTACAAGTAAGGGGAAATTGGTGGGATCAGCTTCCATCAGAGCGATTCTAGAGAGCATTACGAATGTGCGGATGGAGTCGGCTCGAGTCGCCAATCCGCTAACCGGGCTGCCTGGCAATCTGCAAATCAACAGGGAGCTAAACAAGCGAATATTAGAAAACAAACCGTTTCATGTCGTTTATGCGGATCTGGATTATTTCAAGTGGTTCAATGACCGTTTCGGCTTTCAAAGAGGGGACCAATTGATTCAGTACACAGCGGATATTATGCAGCAGGCAATCGCAGTATGCGGGACACCGCATGATTTTGTCGGGCATGTTGGAGGCGACGATTTTATTGCGATTTCAGCCACCAGCTTTCCGGAACTGCTATGCCAGGAAATGATTCGCCGGTTTGATCAGGGCGTACAGTTGTTTTATGAGGGTGAAGAGTGGGATTATGTCCGAGATCGGGCCGGTAACCCGGTAAAGAGTGAGGGCGTAACGCTTTCGCTCTCGCTTGTCGTCTGCAGTTGTGATACGCCCATTTCGCTGGAACAAATTTCGCAGTGTGCTGCGCTGTTGAAAAAGAAAGCGAAGGCCCATCAGGGAAGTATTTATTACTTCCAAAACATATGTTAAGGGCCTTGAACTAGAACGTGTACTGAAGCTGCTTAAAAGAACGAACGATCACGACTTTCTGTTTGCCGATTCGGCGTTCCGATATTTTCTTGATATTCCCCGGATGAATCCATATGGCATCCATTCCGCACGAGGTCGCACCTACGATGTCGTTGCGCCACGAATTACCGACCATGACGCTATGGCTTGCAATTGTGCTCATCGTCTTCATGGCCGCCTCAAAGATTGCAGGATGCGGTTTACGCGGCCCATCCTTCTCCGAACTAAATAGCCGATCCTGCTCGATCCAGGCCGTCAGTTTAAGTTTCTGCAGATTGCTTTGCAGCCGCCTCCTGTTGCCGTTACTGATAATTGCAAGCTTGTAGTTTTTCGATAAAGCCTCCAGCGTGTCTTCAACGCCCGGGAAGAGAGCGACGAAGTTATCTTCTTGCTCCTCGACCTGTTCGAAAAAAGACCGTGTAAATGCCGGATTGACGTTGACCGGGAACGGCTGCAACGCTTTGCGCAAGCATATATGCCGAAGCTCGTCGGGCGATATGGGACTCCGGACGGGCGCCTTCCGGTGCCGGCCCCATTCCAGCTTGTAGCTTTGCAGAGCATCTTGTGACGACCAATTCTGATCCTCAGGATCCCACCGGGCTGTATAGTCGTTCATCACTTCAAGAAAAGCCGAATCAAAGCACTGCCTGCGATCCAGGATCGTATTATTCATATCGAAAAAGATGACCTTTTTACGTGTCGGGGAAAAAAAAGGGCTCATTTGGAGAACCTCCTTCTGAAGACCGCTTAACCAAATATTTGCTTCCCTACATGTTTATGTGCGCAACTGTTTTTTTATTTTTATTTCATATGCTATGATGAAGAGAGTATGTTTAAAATCGGGGTGCGCAATTATGGATAAGCTTATTATTATTGATGGTAACTCAATCGCCAACAGAGCCTTTTATGCTTTACCGCTGCTCAGCAATTCCAGTGGATTGCATACGAATGCGGTTTATGGTTTCACGACCATGCTGCTCAAATTAATTGAGGAAGAAAAGCCGACTCACTTTTTGGTCGCATTTGACGCGGGCAAAATAACATTCAGACATAAAGAATACACCGAATACAAGGGCGGAAGAGCGAAAACGCCTCCTGAGCTTTCGGAGCAATTCCCGCTCATCAAAGAACTGCTGAAAGCGTTCCAAATCCCGCAGTTTGAGCTGACGGGCTATGAAGCTGATGACATTATCGGAACGCTGACCAGAATCGCTGACGAGAGAGGCGAGAAAGTATTGCTCGTTTCTGGAGACAAGGACATGCTGCAGCTTGCTTCCGACAATGTAACCGTGGCCATTACGCGTAAGGGTATCACTGAAGTTGAACGGTACAATCCTGAGGAAATCAAGGAAAAATACGGGCTTACACCTAACCAAATCATCGATTTGAAAGGTTTGATGGGCGATACGTCGGATAATATTCCGGGTATCCCGGGTGTAGGCGAAAAAACGGCATTGAAGATGCTTCATGAATTCGGCACCGTGGAAGAGGTGCTGGCGAATACGGCTAGCTTGAAAGGCAAAATGAAGGAAAAAGTCGAGGAACATGCTCAAGATGCGATCATGAGCAAGGAACTGGCGACGATTTTCCGTGAAGTGCCGATGGAAACAGAGTGGTCGTCGTTCCGCTACGAAGGCTATGACGGACAAGCTTTGTCAGGGATGTTCCGCAAGCTGGAGTTCAAGTCTCTGCTGGAAAAAATGGATTTTGCAGGAGGCTCTGCGGCTGAGGACGACCAGGTTGTAGAGCGCCTTGATGTTCAGATCGTAACAGCTGCAAGCGTGCAAGAGCTAGTCTCAGCATTGGGCGAAAGTGCACCGATTCATGTGGAGATCGTCGGCGAGAATCCTCATCATTCGGAAGTCGTTGGCGTAGCGTTCTATATAGAAGACGGGGGCAAGAGCATGTACTTGCCGTTTGAGACGCTGATAAGCGAAGCGGGTGCGCCTGTCCGTGACTGGCTAAGCGATGACTCGAAGAAGAAGCAGTTGTTTGACCAGCACCGTGCGGAGCTGGCGCTGGCTTGGCACAGTGTCCAACTTCGCGGGGTGGACTTCGACGTGCTGCTGGCCGCTTATCTGCTCGATCCGACAGAATCGAATCTGACGCTCAGCGGCCTCTCGGGCAAATACGGCCTGCCGGGCATCAAGGCCGATGAAGATATTTTCGGCAAGGGCGCGAAGTTCCGCTTGCCGGAACTGCCTGCGCTAAGCGAGCACCTGTGCCGCAAAGCGCAGACGATCTCGCGCATCGTTCCGGTGCTGCGCGTAGAGCTTGAGAAGGGCGAGATGCATCGCCTCTTCTATGAGCTGGAGCTGCCGCTCGCCGGCGTGCTCGCGGAGATGGAGCTGCGCGGCATCAAGGTGGACGCCGCAGACCTCAAGGCGTTCGGCGACGAACTCGCGAAGCAGCTCGAGATCATTATGGCGCGAATCTACGACCTCGCCGGCGTAGAGTTCAACATCAACTCGCCGAAGCAGCTTGGCGAAATTCTGTTTGAGAAGCTGGGTCTGCCAGCTTGGAAGAAGACCAAGACCGGCTACTCGACGGACGCCGAGGTACTGGAAAAGCTTGCGCCCTACCACGAAGTTGTAGGGCAAATCTTGAACTACCGATCGCTGGCTAAGCTGCAATCGACGTATGTCGAAGGGCTGCTCAAAGAGGTGCGGCCGGAGACCGGTAAGGTGCATACCTATTACCGTCAGACGATCGCCGCCACTGGCCGCCTCAGCAGCCAATACCCGAACCTCCAGAATATTCCGATTCGTCTGGAGGAGGGCCGCAAAATCCGCAAAGTGTTCGTCCCATCCGAGCCTGGATGGTACATTCTTGCCGCGGATTACTCGCAAATCGAGCTTCGCGTGCTCGCGCACATCTCGCAGGATGAGAAGCTGAAGGAGGCGTTCCTTCAGAATATGGACATCCATACGAAGACGGCGATGGACGTCTTCGGCGTAGCCGAGAGCGACGTCGACTCGAACATGCGCCGTCAAGCGAAGGCCGTCAACTTTGGTATCGTTTACGGCATCAGCGATTACGGCTTGTCTCAGAACCTGGACATTACCCGCAAGGAAGCGGCTGCTTTCATTGAACAATATTTTGCCGTATTCCAAGGGGTTCGCAAATATATGGATGATATCGTCAAAGATGCCCGCAGTAGCGGCTATGTGACGACGTTGTTGCAGCGCCGCCGTTATCTGCCTAAAATTACGGCTTCAAATTTTAATCTGCGTTCGTTTGCAGAACGGACGGCGATGAATACGCCGATCCAGGGAACGGCTGCGGATATTATCAAGCTCGCTATGGTGCAGATGGCTGAGCGCCTGAAGCAAGAGCAGCTGAAAAGCCGCATGCTGCTGCAAGTACATGACGAACTTGTTTTCGAAGTTCCTGAAGAGGAACTTGAGACAATGAAGCGCATTGTCCCGGAAGTAATGGCCGGCGCTTTGAAACTTGACGTTCCGCTGCGCGCGGATGTAGACTACGGCCTAACCTGGTACGACGCCAAGTAAGGAGGTTTTAAAATACCACTTTGATAACGATGTCGTCTCAGGACGCTTAATCGGCATCGAATCTTGAACGAAATCCGGGAACTGCGGTACTCACGTAGTACCCCACTACAGGGATGCTTACGAAGCCAGTTTTCCTCCGGAAAACTCTCAGCTCCGTTTCTCGTTCTCCGGATTTCGTCCAACCTTCTCGGTTCTGAAAGCCGACTTTTTAAACATTCATTTTAATTTTTTTTAGAGAGGTGATGTCCGGTGCCCGAACTACCTGAAGTCGAAACCGTCAAACGCACCCTGAATATGCTCGTCGCCGGCAAAACCATTGAGCATGTTCAGGTTCGACTGCCCCGCATTATTCAGAAGCCGGATGATATTCATCTCTTCGAGGTGCTGCTTCAAGGGCAAACGATTCAAACGATAGAGCGTAGAGGGAAATTCCTGCGTTTTGTCCTCGATGATTATGTCATGGTCTCGCATCTGCGTATGGAGGGGCGGTACGGATTGTACCAAGGCGATGATCCGCTGGAGCTCCATACGCATGTGCTGTTCCGGTTTACCGATGGCACCGAGCTCCGGTACAAGGATGTCCGGCAGTTCGGCACGATGCATTTGTTCCCCAAGGGCGATGAGCTGAAACAGGCCCCGCTGCACAAACTGGGCTTGGAGCCGCTTGATGAGGCGTTCACGTTCGAAGCATTCAGAGAGCGGATTGCGAATCGTTCCACGAAGATTAAACCGCTCCTTTTGAATCAAGAATATATCGTAGGGATCGGGAATATTTATGTAGACGAGTCTCTCTTTCTGGCCGGCATTCATCCGGAGCGGGAAGCGTCATCGCTGACGCGTAAAGAGCTTGAAGCTCTGCACGAAGCGATTGTTCGTACACTCCTGGATTCGGTCGAAGTCGGCGGCTCTTCGATAAAATCATATGTCAACGGACAAGGTGAAATCGGCCTTTTTCAACATCAATTGAACATCTATGGACGTCAATCCGAGCCCTGCAAAAAGTGTGGAAGCGAGATTTACAAGACGGTTGTAGGCGGCAGAGGGACGCATATTTGCCCTGCATGCCAACCGCTTAAACGGAAGCGAGTGCGAAAGAAAACCGTGAATTAGGCACGCGATGCCCACCCTCCTCATAGGATATGGAGTACTTAGCCCAGGGAATTGTATACTCTTGGGGCAAAACTCTTAGGAGGGGTCTTATGCTTCCTGCGGTTTCTTTGCTTATTCTCGCGTTTGCAGTCTCTTTGGACGGTTTCGGTGTCGGTGTCATGTACGGCCTGCGCAAAATTCGAATACCGCTCCTATCCATTGGCATTATATCGATTTGGTCGGGAATTATTATATTTGCTTCTATGCAAATCGGTGTTCTGATGTCCTCCTTCATGAGTCCGATATTCGCCAAACGAGTAGGCGCATTGATTCTTATTGGCATCGGCATCTGGGCTTTGGTGCAGATGAGGCAACAAAAGACTTTAGAAGTCCAAGAGCATGGGAAGTCTGCCATATCATCCGTCCATCCTGCAAAGGACGGTTCCCAGCTGACAGGCGAGCTAGTGGTTCAGACATTTGATACACTCCAGAGGACGAAAGAGATTTTGAGCATTGAGTTGAAAAGATTCGGTCTCGTAATACAAATTCTGCGGACTCCTTCCATTGCGGATGTGGATCGATCCGGCAACATCTCGGCTTCAGAAGCCACATTGCTCGGGTTGGCACTTTCCCTGGATGCTTTCGGCGCAGGCATAGGCGCTGCTCTGATTGGTTTCCTCCCTGCCTTGACGGCATCGGTTATTGCTTTATCAAGCGGTACGTTCATTGCTATCGGACTACGGATCGGTTTCCGCTATGCAGAGATGAATTGGATGAAGAAACTTTCGATCCTCCCAGGATGTATATTAATTTTGATGGGTATTATGAAAATGTTTTAATACTTGAAGGAGCATCTTCATATGAATATCGGGTTAACAGGAGGTATCGCTTGCGGCAAGAGCACAGTAAGTGCCATGCTAGTCAGCCGCGGCGCCATATTAGTAGATGCGGACCAATTGGCCCGCGACGTTGTTGAGCCCGGCAGCCCTGTTTTGGAAAGGGTTGCTGCGCAATTTGGACAAGCGGTCTTGCATGCGGACGGATCTTTGAATCGCAAAAAACTTGGCGAGATCATTTTTGCTGATACCGCAGCGCGCAAGCAGCTGGAAAATTTACTGCACCCGCCGATCCGCTCGTTAATGCGTGAACAGATGGAAACTGCAGAGCGTGAGCACCCACAGAAGCTGGTTGTAATTGACGTGCCTCTGCTGTATGAATCCGGTCTTACGTCGATGTTTCAAGAAGTAATGGTCGTGTATGTTCCCAGAGAGGTACAAGTGGAGCGACTTATGCTGCGTGACGGTATAACGGAGATGGCTGCACAAGAAAGGCTGGCTGCGCAAATATCGATCGAAGAAAAGCGGGGACTGGCTGACATTGTCATTGATAATAGCGGGACGAGGGAAGAAACGAGTCGCCAGGTCGACCAGTTTTGGTTTAGGAAGGGGCTTTCATGACATTTTTTCGCAAGAAGCGGGTTTTCGCACTTCTGCTGATTTGTTTTGTCCTGATCCTGTTCATGAATAGTACACTTATAGGAAGAAAATTGTATCCGATTTATTACGAGAAGGAAATTCGCCAAAGTGCGGCGAAACATCATATAGATCCTTTTCTGATTGCTGCAATTATCAGGGTTGAAACGAATTATAAGGTTCATTTGGAATCGCACAAAGGGGCTATCGGCCTTATGCAGCTTATGCCGGATACGGCAGCTTGGATCGTGGAGTCAGCAAATTTGGGGCCTCACTCACAGGAAGATTTAGTGAATGCGGAAGTCAACATTAACCTGGGAGCTTGGTATTTGAATTGGCTTACCAAGCATTATAGCGGGAATTTGGTTTATGCCATTGCCGCTTACAATGCAGGTCAAGGGAATGTGAATAAATGGAAGCAAAATGAGATTTGGGACGGTACGGAAGCAAATATTGATCAGATCCCGTTCGGTGAGACGCGGCATTATGTGCAGCGAGTGCTCTATTATTATGAGAAGTATACGAAGCTGTATGATAAGCAATGGACTGATTCAACTGCGGGTATAAATAAAGAAGCATTGGACTAGCTCCTTGACGGGGCGTTAAGTCCAATACTTCTTCTTTGCAGATCAAAGGTTAGGATTCAAGATTACTTGAATTGACCAGCCAAAGATTGTTCTGCAATCTGTACCAGGCGACGAGTAATGTTACCACCGATGGCACCAGCGTCACGAGTAGCCATATTACCCATGTATCCATCTTGAGGGATGGCGATACCGAGTTCTTGCGCTACCTCGTATTTCAGCTGATCCAACGCTGCATTAGCTTGGGGAACTACTAAAACATTGCTGCTGCGGGATTGTCCTGCTGCCATGTCTGTTCACCTCCTTGTCGTTGGTAATTGTATTATGTGCGTTTCTTTATTGATCATAACAAGTAACATCTGGTAACATACCAGGAAAGAAAGGAGAGAAGAGAGCGAATGAGATGTCCGTTCTGTGACTTTAACGGTACGAAAGTGCTCGATTCCCGATCTGCGAACGAAAATAAGTCGATTCGCCGCCGTCGAGAGTGCGAGAAATGCGCGCGGCGATTTACGACATTTGAGATGGTGGAAGAAACGCCGCTTATTGTGATTAAAAAAGACGGCAGCAGGGAAGAATTTAGTCGAGAGAAAGTAATGAGGGGCTTGATTCGAGCTTGCGAGAAACGTCCGGTATCGATGGAGCGGCTGGAGGTTATCGTTTCGGAAGTAGAGATGCAGCTTCGTAATACCGCACATGCCGAAGTGGACAGCTTGGCCATCGGGGAGCTCGTTATGGAGCAATTGTACCCGGTCGATGAAGTGGCGTACATTCGCTTTGCTTCCGTCTACCGGCAATTCAAGGACATCAACATGTTCTTGAAAGAATTGACGCAAATCTTGGGGAAACACGATAGCTGAACATTTGAGAGAAAAGCGCAGTTAATGAAACTGCGCTTTTTTGCGATAAAAGTTCTCTACAACAACGTTGAATTCATTTGGCATATCCGCGTTTGCGCAATGTCCCGCCCCGGGTAAAAGCACCAATTGAGAATGTTTTTCTAATTGATGGAGTTCCATCGCCGCTTCGTGAACCAGCTTAAGATCGTGTTCCCCGAAGATAATCAAAAGAGGGTACGTCATAGGGGTATCTTTTGTTGTAAAAAATGTGTTCATTCCCGCCATAGCAGAAAATGATCGTCTGCTAAAGCGTTGAATCCCGCGAGTAAACATATCACGGGCCACATCGGTATGACATGAAACGGAAGTAACATACCTTCGAAATTTCTTCATTGAAAAAAGAATGTACAGGATCCACTTTAATCCTTCAGTTCTTTGCGCCTTCAATATTCGTTCATTCGCCTTATGAATCGAATATCCTCCCACGATGGTAACTGACTTTACTCGATCCGGATAACGATCTGCAAACGCTTGTGCGACAAGTGAGCCTAATGAGACACCAAGAAGATGGCAGGAAATGATGTCGTTTTCGAATAATACTTGGTTTAAAATTTCCGGCATATCTTTTATCGTGACTTTTGATCCCATGATTTGGCTTTCCCCGTGACCAGGCATATCAATTAAGATTACCTGATAATTATCCTTAAAATGATCAATTTGCAGCTCGAATATGTTATGGTCAGCAAATCCCGGATGTAACATCAAAATCGTTTCTTTTCCCTTATTTTCTATAACGTAATAAGAGATTTGAGCTTTTTTGAATACCAGTTTTCTTGTCTTATTCATTACGCTGTTCATGCGGGCTTCCCTCCAGTTCAGTTAAAAGTTCGTTAAACCATTCCAACATACTCCGGTGATAAAAGAGTCCCAGATCCAATGTTTTAAGTTGGTATTTTACCACTTGCTTTAGATGTTCCGGCACTTCTTTCTGAGTGGCTTCAGTAAAAGAAGCTTCAAATTCATGGACCGTGGATTCAAGATGAGTAACGACTGCTTTTACAAGTTCAACACGCTTCGGTTGTGGCATAAATCCTAAGAAAAATAATCGTGTTGTCACATCCTGCTCCAAACGATTCGGAGCGATAGAAGACAACATCCAGTCCATGAAGTACTGCCTTCCTAGATTGTTAATTGCATAGATCTTTTTTCTCCGGCCACTTTCAACTACTTCCGTAAGTTCAACATGGCCGTTGCTCTCTAGTTTTTTTAATGCTGCTTGAATACTTCCAAGACTTGCGCTAAAAAATGGAGATACTTTCTGCTGTAATACGTTCTTAATATCATATTGTGTTAGATTGCGAATCAACAGAAGCCCCAAGATAACAAACTCCAATGGATACACTTCCTTAAAAATTAAAGTCAAGTTGATTTTAACATACCTAATAGGTATATTAAAGATTAAAATTATGACGTATGGCCAAATTTCAAGGGTTACATAAACGAAGGAAGCAACTGAAGATTAGCTTAAACAAAAACGCTCAATCCCAAAAGCATCAAGGGATCGAGCGTTTATTAATTTGCCATCGAAATTACCGTAATCCTAGACTTTTTTTAGCTTGTTGATACTCAAATGAAACCTCGAACAGCATTTTAAATACAGGGTTGCTTTCCAATCTGGATTTTAAGAAAGGAAACAATTTAGGCTTCTCATATTTTAAAATGGTTACCACTTCGACAAGCGGACCGTGTGATCTTTGTATGTTGTAAATCATATCCACACATTTATTAAGAGACGCGAGGTTATCACCAATTAAATCTAGTTCTTTAACAATGAGATACTTCTCCATAAGGCCTATTCCCTTTCAGTCAATTAGTCCAATAAACCTAATATAACATGTTGTTTTGAAAGAAACTGTGTTAAACAATACAAAATGAATACGGATCATCATGTTTCATTTCTTCTAAATATTTTTTTCGTTACATAGGCGGAACTATTGATCAGATAAAATTAGCATTTGCTGGAACTATTGGTCAGATTTTTAATAATGTATCTTAGAGAGAGATGATCTTGATTGATCATCCCATCTTACAAACAGGACAATAAATTAGGAGGTGTTTGAAACATGTCCGGGCAATTTTTCGATATCACAGACTATGGAGCTGTAGGAAATGGGACAACAGATAATAGGGCGAATATCCAAGCTGCCATTGATGATTGTAGTACCTCTGGCGGTGGTTCGGTCTACGTACCTAACGGAACATATTTAATATCCAGCGCACTTACTATACCATCTAAAGTTAGCTTATTTGGGAATGGGGAACCTTCTGAAATCAAACCAGCATCGGGTGCTGCCTATGCCGGTTCCGCAGTAATCAATACGAATGGACAAGATTCATCGATTTCGAACCTCAAGCTGTCGTTAAACAACTCAGGAGAAATTGGTATTAACATTGCTGGCGGCACTTCAAAACTGAGAATCGACAAAGTGTATTTTTCTAATGGTTCGCAGGGTATTGCTTTCAACAACGATCCTTTAATGCCCGTAAACGACACGATCATAACTGATTGTAAATTCGATAAATCCGGGTATGGTGTGTTACTTTATGCTACTTCAAAAGGAAAGGGCTTGATCATCCGAGGATGCTATTTTTTTAACGGTGGTTATGATTACTTTGAAAGTAATAGAGCAGATTTTACGGACATCGTAATTATTAATAACAAATTTGATACTTTTACAACGACTGGGGCGTCAGATGGATTTGCAATAGGTATAGCCCGAGGTAATGGCATTACGATTACAGGCAATCAGTTCTATGGAATCCAAAGAGAAGCTATTCATATTGAGAATTCTTCAAAGGATATTGTAGTTTTTAATAACAAATTTGATGAGTGCGGGTATTCATTTTCCGATATTTCAGTAAACAACAAAGTAATCAACTGTATCAGCGGTTCTACAAACATCAACATTTATAAAAACTCTTTCAAGAATACAGGTCGAAGAGGAACGGCAATTTACATGGGGGCATCTGGAGGGATCAATGGCTCCAAGTATTCAGTTTATAATAATGTCTTTGCAGGATTTAGGGCGGCGATCGTGAATGATGAGCAGAAACAATGTGAATATGTTAGAAATGAAATCAGTGATTGTGACAAAGCGTTTGGCGGTTTCAAGCTATTTAGTCAAACATATATGTCAAATATCATTACAAATTGCTCATTTGGTTTCTCATATACGGGCTATAACCTGTATTGGTCTCCAACAGAGACACGGAATGTCTACCTGGATAACAAACTTGTTAATGTAACTACACCGTTTAAGACAGATGAGAATCCGGGTTACATGCAGAGGACGTTTCTCTGGAATCAAGGAATGTAAAAGTTGACAACATTGCGAAAATCAAATGAGATCGGTTAGCAAACGAGAGGTCGAAAAATGGAAGGGGCAACAAATGAAGCAGGATGAAAAATCCTTGCTTTTTTCTTTTTGTGGTGCTAATATTTCTTTTAATGTTACTTGTATTAAGTAAGTGCGAAATGAAACAAACAAAATCATAATTGAACCTTCGGGGCAGGAAGATTATTTCCAACCACTTAAAAACGCTCAAACCCATATATAACAAGGGTTTGAGCGTTTGTTTTTGGTCGTTTTTTTGATCTTGGTAGGAATTTTGGTAGGAAATGATGGATAACTAAAGAATCCCAAAGGAATCAAGTGAGCATTTTTTCTAAGTTTTTAACTGCATCAGCTTGAATGTTAGGCATCATGTGTGAGTATAGGTCGAGCGTTACTTTGATCGATGAGTGTCCAAGCAACTCTTGTACAATTTTTGGGTGCGTGCCTGCGCTTAAAAGGAGTGAAGCACAAGTGTGCCTTAGATCATGGAATCTGATCTTCCGAAGGTTTGGTGCCTTCTCTAATCGCCTAATCCAGAATTTATGGAAATTACTCCAGCTAACAGGTCGTCCATCTTTACCGCAAATAACAAGATCGTTGTCTTTGTAATTATCTTTTGCTTCCCATTTTTCTTGAATAACAACAGTTCGATGCTTCTTCAATTCAGCAACCACAACTGGAGGTATTGAGATAGATCGATTACCAGCAGTTGTCTTGGCACCATCTTTGATCTTCCCTTTGAAGGCTAGAATCTGACTAATACGGATCTGGCCATTATCGAAATCAACGTCTTTCCATCTCAATCCTAATATCTCTCCGCGGCGCATGCCAGTGTATATTGCAAGAATGAATAGGATCTTTAAGCGATGTTCAAATCCTCCAAGGAACTCTCTGACCTCATCCACCGTCCAATAATCAACAGAGGCTTTTTTAGCTCTTGGCTTTGAACCGTCAGCAAGCAAGTTGAAAGGATTTTTCACAATCAACTCTTTTATTGCTGCGTCTTTAAAAGATGTCTGGACAAGATTATAGATTTTTTTCACAGTCCCCGGAGCGAGGCCCTTCTCTTGAAGTTTCTTGACCATCCCTTCAATGTGAGTAACATTTACCTTTTGTAATGGGATCTGACCGATCTCAGGAATAATGTGATTTTTTAAATGTCCGTCATTCGTTGCTCTCGTTTGGTCTGAAATGTCTTGTTTGTTCGCTAGCCAATTCTTCACATATTCACCGTAAAGCATGGTCGAAGGATCTATATAATTTCCCTTCTCCCATGATACACGTGCCTCTGCTTCTGCTGCACGAGCTTCTTTCTTTCCGGTAAAGCCGCGCTTCTTAATTGTCTTTCTTTCTCCGCTAGCGTCCTTCACTTCGAATGCATAATAGTAATGTGCTTTCCCGCCCTTTTGATACTCGTAAATGGGCATGGGTTATTCACCCGCCTTTTTCTTGATTTCGATATATCGCTTTAATAGCTCATTCCGATCGTCAGCCATGAACAATTGACACAAGAACTTAACGGCCTGATCATCGCTTTTAAAATCAAACTCATCTTTTACTTGGTTCAAAAGCTCGCGAGTATCCTCATATATGTTTGCAACCTTACGTTCCATGAATATCCCCTCCGTTTGAGTTCATTATACATCGATATGAATTATTTTTTCAACAAAAAGAAATCATTTGCATTGACATTGATTTATTAATTAGCTATTATGAATTCATAAATCGTTGTTTTGAATTCAAAAAAAGGGGTGTTAGAAATGTTGAAACTAATTAGAGCTCGTGTTTATGAAATTCAGTGGGGCGGCTCGGTGATGCCTTATGTACGTTACTTTATAGATCTTGCAGAGATTGAGTCGTTCAAGAAAGAGACTGGCTACCGCGAGGAAATACTCTAATGACCCGTAACACTCTATTCGGCGGACGAATCACCAGGAACCGGCAAACATTCATATTCAAGCTCAAACGGAATGAGGCGCTTCATAGGCTTGGTTTACTTCATCTGCATAATAGACAATGGCAAAGAATAAGAAATATCAAAAATTAAATAAAATTCGCTCATTATGTTGAAAAGTATGCAAATTTTGACTTACGAACGCCACCTATAGATGAGAGGGAAAGACGCCCGACACACAACGAACAGCAGGCAGCGCCGCTACATTCCACATCCGCCGTGAGATGGCCGCCTTAAGTCCTGCTCATTTGCCGCGGGGATCGTCGCCCTCTTTTGGTTTTCTAATCGCAGCGAGGGAACAGGGGGTTTACAACAAAGCTTAAACGAGATCCGGACAACAGTAAATCATGGCCGCAGTCATCGTTGCGATCGTGGCTTTGTGGAAGTAAGTAAAAAACGGAGTTGAGTGGATATTGTTTATTTCACAATTACCGAACACAAAAAACTGCTTATGGTTGAATATGTCCCATAAACAGGCGAAGGAATTATCAAATTACAGTAGTTAATTTTTATTTGTGAAAAAAACATTAATTACCTTTTAGTTATTAGGTAAGGTGTTATTGTTCTTGGCACTGAAGTGTCATTCCAAATAACAATTCTCCATACACTGTCTGTAAATGGAAAATTCTCAGTTGAAAATACTTCAGGGTCAAATCCGCCTGTAAGAGACCATCCAGCACTGACAACCTTCCGAGTTGTTCCCACAGCTTCTAATTCAACAGTCATACGGCCCTCTGCGGGGATAATTGCATTCTGCAAGATATGGCGTCGAAATCCACCCCCAAGGTTCTGTGTAATACGTGCATTTGTCGTACGTAATCTGATGGTTCTTCCACGCCTTAAAGCTGGCATTCTTCTAACCTTGGATTTGATTTTAATTGTCACGATATAACCTCCTCAAATTTCTTACTATGTAATAAATGTGAAATTAAGGGAGGATGCTTGTGTGTTTAATCTAATTGATTCGTATATTTTTAAGCTATACGATGAGTTACTTACCATGGTCAAGTATCCGACAGAACTAATCCGCTCGTTATGATGCATAGCGAATGCCCGGAGATTGCTCGGAGTGAAATGACCGAGACTAAGGACAAAAGGGATGACGCCGAAAGGCGGGAGTTGCCTCCCGTGGGGGGCGCGCAGGTTCGAATCCTGCTTCGCTAATACCTTTATCAAAACTTGATTAGACATGCCTCGGCCTATGTCGGAAAATGTAGGAAGAGGGAGGTGGAAAACATGTCGGAATTAGCACCTGAAAATAATCAGCGTATGCATGAGTTAGTAATGAAGTTGAAAGATTTAGCTAAATACAGCGATAAAGAAGCAGCAAACAAAGAAGCTGTTGGAGTTTTGGTAGAAGCATTAACTTTACTTGGACAACTAGATATCGTCGTTAACTATAAGAAGTTAAATGAATACCGTATGGAATAAAGATTATGAAGGGCACCCACCGCGGTGCTTTTTTTATTGCCCATAGAAAGGATGATGACCATGTACCGGGACTGGTTCCTGAAAAGAATAGCCGCGCTGCGCTGGGACAGGGAGCTTTATGCAATAGCCGGCATGCATGTGTTCGCCGGGATGTGCGATAAGGCGATTGAGGTTTATGAGCGAGAGTTGAATAAGAAGCCCGAATAAGCCGTTTTATAGTTCCTGCTCCCGAATGTGTGTTCTATACCCGAAAATGGCTAGAAAGTGGCATTCTGTTCGTTTGGTGATGGATTGAAGGGTGGGATTGAGTGAATGAGAATGAGTAAGGAAAAAGATTTTCCGGAACCGTTGAAAGAGATACCAAAAACGGTGTATATGGAGTCGTATAGTACGTATGGGATTACTGCGGGATCTGCGACAAGGGAGATTCGAGTAGGCGGAATATCGTTTGGGCTTAGCATTTGTAACGGTAGCAGCTCGACAAGCGAGGAAGTAGAAGCGTTTAGAAAATTTATGGCGGAACGCAAGATGTTGAATCCGTAAAAAAACCACCAGTGGGGGCTAGTGGTTTATACATGGGGTTAGGATAATACAATTTCTTGAAACCAATTTTCATACTCTTCGTCCTTGAGACTCAACTTTTCAGCGTGCTCTGTTAACATGATGATCATAACCTGCCTTATGTAGTTATCGAGCTTTAGTGAAATATCAAGAACGACTTCTTTTGTTCTATAACTCCTATCTAACTGCTGACCGTGAACGAATGATGATCTTACGGCGTAAGCTCTTTTTATTTGGCTATATATCTCCTTTCTTTCTTCAAAATCTTTGCCTAACAATCTAGCTAAACGTTCGCCTATTCTATGTGTCAATTCAGTAGATTTTGATGCAGTAATGATTGATTCTAGAAACTGGACGTAAAATGCTATTTTTAGGGGGAGTAATGTTTCTGCTCTGGCATGTTTGATGAACCCCAACGCTCTATCAAAACGGCTTAGTTCGTTGTAGTGAATTTCATTATAATTAGTATCGTTAAAGTCAACACCTTTAAATGACTTGATCTTATCAGCGTAATTAATTGCTTGCTCGATTTCATCATCACTGAATTCAACGTCTTCTTGTATACCAGAGGCGTCAGTAACAACTCTCATATCATGACGATTTATGGAATATTTAAAGTCACCGTCATAACAGTATATATCGACTTCTGCGATATCAACGCTGTTATCTTTGATAAGCCACAGACCAAGTGTAAATAGCTTAATATTTTCAAGCGCGTCATGAGCGATGGAACTTGCAGAGTCAAATGCATTTTCAAAAGTCAGTTCAATACCAGGGATATTTTTGTGAGCGTAGAGATAAGGTTTTTGGAAAAGTACATCAACTTTAATTTTTCCGAATGTTTCATAAAAATTTGGGTTAACGATTTCACTAAGTAGTACATCTGAACTGTTGCTTAACCGGTAATTATCGAAGATTCTTTTACCTTTGGCTTTTTGATATTGCAATTTCAATTTATAAATACTCGAAACTATGGTGAAATTCAAAAATACCAACTCCTACCATTTTATTTGATAAACATATTTTTACACACAAGAATCTTTCTGTAAAACATAATTTATGAGACGAGGAAGGAGCGGATATATTGCTGAGATACTCAATGTACGTTGATGTCGTGGATCGATTTATTGTCTCTTTTGAAGATCCGGATGGAGAATGGGTAAAGTATGAGGATCTTGTTCATGAAATTCTTGACACACTGCAGCATGTGGCTAATATGACAACTTGCGAACAAACGAAACTATATCTGGCTGAACGTCTTGCATTACATACAAAGACTTAAATAAAAAAAGAAACTGTCAGGTTTCTAACCACCATCCCTGCATATACCCACATTCATGTAATGATGGGTTATTTGGCATTTCAGAAAACAAGGAGGAAATATGGCTGTAAAGAACAAGCTAACTCCTAAGCAGAAACGTGATCTTGAGGCGAAAGAGTACGAGGAAGTGGACAGAAAGAAGAAAGAAGCTCGATCTCCAATTTCAACTAAAGAGCTTGATGCTTTATTCCTTGAAATCATTTATTACGAGGAATCAAAAAGGTATTACTCACAGGAGTTTATTCAAGAGCTTCAAGGTATGCTATATGCCAATTACATCAAAACAGCTCACTGGATCAGGGCAAGGGCTGCTGCAATTTCAAAGCATGGGAAAGTGTGCTTCAATTGCAAAGTCACATTGGAAAAGGACATTAACGTGCATCACTTAACATATGAGCGTAGAGGTCATGAGGATCTGAACGACTTAATTGTTCTCTGTAGAGAGTGTCATTATGAAGTTCATAAATTCATGAGAAAGATAAAGAAAGAGTATAAGGACGTATTTCGAGACTAGGTTGTCGTGAAAATCGAGGGATACGGTCAAATACGAATAAATACGGAGATTGAAAATTATGCGAGTTTCGTGTATTTTATTAAATCTTTTAAGTGCCTCACAAATTCGCTGCGCTGTTTGTTCGTAGCTTGTTAAAGAATCAAACCCAATAGTGAGGTGAGTAACGGTTGACACAACAGCAGGAATTTGTACCGCAATGCTACACCTGCACTAATGCCAATACAGAAGCGACAAAGTGCAGCAAGAACTATGACCTCAATAAGATGCTGAGCATAGAAGATTATCTGAGTGTTGGTTGGGAAAAGCCATGCCCGTTGTTTGTTCTGAGGAAAAGCCAGACATGAAACCGTGGGCTAAAAAGTTCTATGCATCAAAGGCGTGGCGATTATGCCGTGACGCTTATTTTGTGTTGCGGCACGGATTATGTGAACGATGTCCAGGACCCGGTAAGATCGTGCATCATACGATCTACCTGACACCGGAGAACATCAATGATCCGAGCATATCGCTTAATCATGAGCACCTGGAACTCGTATGTCAGGATTGCCATAACAAAGAGCACCATGGCAGCGGTGAAGGCGTAACGAGTGAAGATACGATGTTTGATGAATATGGGAATTTGGTGAGGAGAGAGATGATGTGAAAACCTGCGATCATAAATACGTTAAACAAGCGTTTGCCATAACGCCTATCATTCCAACTGAAATCGAAAAGAGATTAATCGAGTCAATGGAGAATGCAATCAATGAGCAGTATGAACAGTTCTGGCAAATGAATGGATTTACAAGGGAGATGAGTAGCTATGGAAAGCAACATTTACGTGATCGATCCACCTGGTGGCACGGGACAATCGTGTGATTGCGGTAAGGAAGCGATGTTCCTGCTAGGCATACATGGTCATGATATACACATTTGTGAGGAATGTATTGGTGAAGTGGCAAAGAGAATCATAGACGGTTTGGTGTAAAGGAGATGATGAGGATGAGCGAAGCTTGATTATTTAGATAGGCTCATTAAGCTGCATGATTGTGATAATGAACGGGTTCAAAGATTATGTGACAGCATCGAGAAGGATTTGGGAATTCATAGGCTTGCTGAAGGTAGGATAGTGAATCATGGTCCGGCTGCTATCCTTGGAGAAGGAAGCGAGAGAGTGGTTCCTTTAAAGGATTTGGCTCTGACCAAAGGACAAGAATTAACGATTAAGATCGATGGCAAAGCATTAGCTGAATGGGTGAAGGGATATACCCAAGGGGGTACCCCCCCATCAACGGAATCATAGGGGCTTCCGTAAGACCGATGTGCCCCCTTCAGAGAATATACAGGTTACGCGCATGACCCCCCTCCCCCTAAAAGAGGTGATATTGAATCATGGCAAAAATGACCGCGGAAGAAAAGAAAACAAGTAGGGCTAAAGCGGCGAAGAAGACACGAGTTACCAGGGAAGAAAAGAGACTTCGCTTGGTTTACGCCAAGTTACCGAAAGATGCAGCGGCCATTGCCGACGGCCTTATTCGTCGTGCTGCCCATATGAGGATAACGCTTGAGGATTATGAGGTAGACCTCGATGACAAAGGCGCTGTCGAGATGTTCTCGCAATCCGAGAAGGCGGTGCCGTATGAGCGCGAGCGTCCCGTGGCTAGGTTATATAATAGCTTGAACAAGAACTATCAAAGCATCATCAAGCAGCTTTCAGACATGCTGCCCAAGCCTGAAGAGGGGTTAGCTCTAAAGGGTGAAGTCGATGACGGCTTTGATGAGTTCGTACACGGTAGAGACCGATGAGCGCCACCGCCGTATTAAGGAAACAATATCCCCTGACACATAACCCAATCCTAGCCTATTGGGAGCAAATTGAGTCCGGGGCCGTGACTGTTGGGGATAAGGTCCGGCGCATTTACAAGAAGCTCGCTGCTGACGTTGACGTTCAAGACTCGGAATACGAATACGATCCGAAGAAAGCCAACCATGCGATAGAGTTCATCGAGAACTACTGCAAGCACTCTAAGGGTAAATGGGGCGGCAAGCCGATTGACCTGGAGCTTTGGCAGCAGGCATTCATCGCCGCGACATTTGGTTTTGTTCATAAAATCGATGGCACCCGCAAATACCGTGAGGTGCTTTTAGTCGTTGCTCGAAAAAACGGGAAATCGACGATCGCATCCGGCATTGGTTTATACCTGCAGGTTGCCGACAATGAGCCCGGCGCCGAGGTATACGCTTGTGCCACGAAAAAAGATCAGGCCAAGCTCGTATGGGCCGAAGCTAAACGGATGGTCAACAAGTCGCCGGCGCTACGCAAGCGCATTAAGCCTCTGGTGTCCGAGATGGTCTCATCTTGGAACGATAGTATCTTTAAGCCGCTCGGAGCCGATAGCGAGACGCTGGACGGTTTGAACGTCTCTGGCGCCCTTCTGGATGAGATCCACGCATGGAAGGATAAGAACCTGTACGACGTTATTGTCGACGGTACGAGCGCAAGGGAGCAGCCGCTTCTCGTCATGATCACGACTGCGGGCACCATTCGCGAGGCTGTTTATGACATGAAGTACGAAGAGGCGGAAATGCTGCTCAGTAATATCGACAATCCGGACCGTGACGATCGGTTCTTGCCGATCATTTACGAGCTCGATAGCCGACAGGAATGGACTGATCCGGAATATTGGCCAAAAGCGAATCCGGGTCTTGGAACGATCAAAAAGGTTGACCAACTCCAGACCAAAGTCAACAAGGCGAAGAAGAACCCGATGCTGGTGAAAAACCTGCTTTGCAAGGATTTCAACATCCGGGAGACATCGACCGAGTCATGGCTAACCTTCGAGGATCTGAACAACGAGGCGACATTTGATGTGCGTGAGCTTGGTTTGAAGTACGGTATCGGCGGCGCCGACTTATCTGAAACAACCGACCTTACGGCGGCCAAAGTAATCGCGATGCGGCGGGACGATCCGACCATCTATGTGTTGCAGATGTATTGGCTTCCGGAAGACTTGCTGGAAGAGAGAACGAAGGAAGACAAAATTCCTTATGACCTCTGGCAGGAGCGCGGCTTACTGCGGACCACACCGGGCAACAGGGTGCATCATAAATTTGTTACCGAGTGGTTTGTCGAAATCCAGACCGAATACGGCATCTACATTCCATGGGTTGGTTATGACCGGTATTCGGCAGTCTATTGGGTTGAGGAGATGCAGGGGTATTTCGGGCTTAACTCCATGGAGCCAGTCGCACAAGGTAAGCAGACATTATCCGGGCCAATGAAGCTGCTTGGAGCTGACCTTGCAGCTAAAAAGGTGAATTACAACAACAACCCTATCGATAAATGGTGCTTGTCGAATACGAACATCGACCTTGATTTGAAGAACCAAACGATCCAGCCTCACAAAGGCAAGAACCAGAGGCGAAGGATAGACGGCACGGCTGCTCTTCTTGACGCATACGTCGCCCTTGAACGACACCGTGAGGAATATATGGGATTGATTTAGAGGGAGGAGGTGAGAAGCGATTGGGCATGTTTCAGAAGGTATTCAGTAAGTTCGCCGGAGCCATCGGCAGCGCCTTAAAATTGAGGTTCTTAAGTGGATACACTCCAACGTTCACACCGTTCGGAGATAACACCTATGAGAGCG
Source organism: Paenibacillus sedimenti (assembly GCF_014534655.1). Classification (GTDB taxonomy): domain Bacteria; phylum Bacillota; class Bacilli; order Paenibacillales; family NBRC-103111; genus Paenibacillus_E; species Paenibacillus_E sedimenti. The sequence continues at coordinate 299,001 of NZ_JACVVD010000004.1, read as the reverse complement.
ATGTCGTCCGTTCTACGATCGATGCTATTGCTAGGAATGCAGCAAAGATTAAGGCCAAGCATGTTCGAGGTAAAGGCGGTAGCATTGGGGGCGCGATAGAGCGGCTGCTAAGCGTCAGACCGAATCCGAAGGAGAATGCCTATATCTTCTTGTACAAGGTCATTACGCAGCTGCTACTTCGTTCTAATGCGTTCATTCTGATCGACCGAGCTGACGCGATGGAAAGATACCGGGTACGGGGCTTTTATCCTGTGGACTGTGTTCAGGCGGAGATGCTGGAAACTCAAAATGAAAGATTCATTCGGTTTCGAATGAAGCAAGGCCAGACCTATACCGTTCCTTATGCCGACGTGATTCATTTGCGTCGGTTTTATTATTCCGACTCAGATTTCGGCAGCAGCAATGAGAAGCCTCTTTTACCGACTCTTGAGCTCATCCATGCGACTAATCAGGGGATCATTAACGCAATCAAATCGTCGGCATTTGTTCGCGGTATTTTGAAATTCACCCAGAATTTAAACCCCGCGGATAGAAAGAAGCAGACCGATGATTTCATAAACGATTACCTTAATCCGGAGAATGGCGGCGGCATTGCGGCGACGGACGTTAAGGCTGATTTCACACCACTTAACAATGATCCCAAGATGATTGATGCCAAGCAGATGGCGCTCATTGAACAGAAGGTCTATAAGTATTTCGGCGTCAACGAAAAAATTATAAATTCCAGCTACAACGAGGATGAGTGGAATGCCTTCTATGAGTCTGTAATTGAACCTATAGCCGTTCAAATCAGTTTGGAGACCACAGTTAAGGTTTTCACTGAAAACGAGCAATCACATGGCAATGAGATCGTCTACGAGGCAAACCGACTGCAATACGCCAGCGTGAAGACGAAGCTGGACCTGATGCAGATGGTGGATCGCGGGGCCATGACTCCCAACGAGTGGCGAGAAGCATTCAACATGGGGCCGATCGATGGCGGAGACAAGCCGATACGGCGACTCGATACTGCTGAAGTAACGACAAAGCCAGTTAAACAGACGACACCGAAGGGGGGTGAGGAAGAAGATGACGATGACAACGGAGACGCCTAATGCGCGTTGGAAAGATCGTGAATTCCGCGAATTCCAATTCGAAATTCGAGCAGCTACTCTAACCGAAGATGAAGGCGGCGAAGAAGCTCTCTACGTTGAAGGGTACGCTGTTCGATTCAATGAGACAACTGTCTTATGGGAATACAACGATGTGCAGTACAAGGAAAAAGTCGCACCTACCGCGTTGGCCGAAGCAGATATGTCCGACGTGATTTTCAACTACAACCACGGCGGTAAAGTGATGGCCCGAACTCGTAACAAAACACTGGAGTTGAAGGTGGATAGCAAGGGCTTGTTTATCCGTGCTCGCTTGGATGGTACAGAAGAAGGGCGGAAGCTCTACGAAGAGATCAAAGGCGGCTACATCGATCGTATGAGCTATGCTTACACGACGAAAGAAACCTCCTATGACTCCGAGACTCGCACAAGGACTGTCCTTAGAATCAAAAAAGTTTACGATGTGTCAGCGGTGGACATTCCCGCTTACGATACAACTTCAATTTCTGCTCGTTCGGCCTTCGAGGTAGAGATCGCGGAGGAAGAAAAGGCGGCGGCAGCTGCTGAACGACGGAAGAAGTTACTTTTAAAAACTTATCTATAATCCCAAGGAGGAATCGAATCTATGAAAAACTTGAAAGTGATCGAAAGAAAGCCATTTGCACTGTCTCTGAATATCCAACACTTCGCCGGCGGCAACCAACGATTGATCGAGATTGAAAAGCGCAAGGCTGAAATTAGAACAGCATTGGAAGGTACTGAATCGGTTGATATGGACGCACTGGAGACAGAACTGCGCAACCTTGAAACGGAAAAGAATGAAATTCAGCAACGCGAGCGTAGAGCAGCCATCGCCAAAGGGATCAATGTCGGTGATATCGAAGGTCGCCAAACGAGTGAATTCATTCCTGGTGACGTTCCAAATGAAGCACAGGAAGCCCGAAAATCTGCCGAACAACGAGGCAAAGCGCTGAAAGAAAATCGCTCGGTTACGGTCGGTTCGTCCAATGTCATCATGCCACGTCATGACGCGTCTGATATTCGGCCAACCTTTAACGAGGTATCGAGCCTTATCGATCGCGTAACTCATAAGCCTCTTCTCGGCGGCGAGAGCTACCGCCAGCCTTACCTGAAAGGATACGGCACTGGTGATTACACTGCAGAAGGTGCGAACTATACGGATGCTGATCCAGTATTTGACTATGCACAAATCAATAAATCCAAAATCACAGCATATTCCGAAGACTCCGAAGAAGTCCTGAAGCTGCCTGATGCTGATTACGATGGCGAAGTCATGAAGAATATCAGTGTTGCAACTCGCAAGAAAATTACTCGCGAAATCCTGATTGGTGACGGCACGACAAATCATTTGACTGGTATCTTCTCTACAGCCGCAACGGCAATCGTCGCTTCGACGGACTTGGAGATTTCAGCAATTGATGACACAACACTCGATGACATCATTTACAGCTATGGCGGAGACGAAGATGTCGAAGATACAGCGGTTCTGATCCTGAACAAAAAGGATTTGAAGGCATTCGCGAAACTGCGGGACATTAACGGCAAAAAGATCTACAATGTCGTGTCTAATGGAAACACCGGGACTATCGATGGCGTGCCGTTCATCATCAACAGTGCCTGCAAAGCGGTCTCTGACACTGCAACGACTGTAGGCCAATACTCGATGGCATACGGACCACTCTCAAACTACATGCTTACCATCTTCTCTGATCTCGACGTTCAACGTTCGACGGATTACAAATTCAAACAGGGCATGATCGCACACCGTGGCAGTGTGTTCGTCGGCGGTAACGTCGTATCAAAAAACGGCTTCCTGCGCGTGAAGAAAGCAGCAGCGGTATAAGAAAGGAGGCGCCTAATCGATGAGCAAACAACTAGCGCATGCAGTAATTAGAGCATTCCAGGATAAGTACACCTTAAGACACTATGCAGTCGGTTCAGCCTATCAAAACGATGATGATGACCGGATAGCAGAGCTTCAAAGTCTCGGATTCCTTGCTTGCTCTGAGGAGACAGAACCAACGCAAGACGAGGATACCGACGACCCGGCCCCCGGACTTGATAAGGATAGCCAAGACCCGCCTGCTGGCAGCCCTGGCGATACGACTGACGAAGACCGCCTCAAGCACGTTGGAGGCGGTTATTTCTTGCTCCCGAATGGCGAGAAGGTAAGGGGCAAGGATGAAGCTCTCGAAGCTCTGAAAGCCCTAGACGAAGCCGCCAAGGTGAGTCCCGATGCTGCTGAATGACATCAAGCGTGTGCTCCGCATTTCCGAAGCCAACACTGCTTTCGACACCGAGATAACGGACTTGATTGAGGCCGCCCGGCATGATCTATTCTTGTCGGGTGTCCTATCCTCAAAAGTGAATTCAGACACTGACCCACTAATCAAGCGGGCGGTGTCTGTTTATGTTAAGGCAAACTTCGGTTATGACAACCCAGATGCGGACCGGCTTCGGATGTCCTATGAGTCGTTGAAGGCTCATCTCACGCTATCGCAGGAATATACGGTCGAGGTGACAACTCCATGATGTGGCGGGATGTTATTTACTTGCTAACTGCGACGAAAACGAAGAATGGATATGGCGAGGAAGTCGAAGGGGACCCGGTGCGGCGAGAAGTTTTCGCTAATAAGAAGTCGGTACGACAGTCGGAGTTTTATCAGGCATTAGCCGTTGGGATGAAACCAGAACTTGTATTCGAGATACAAGCCATTGAGTATAAAGGCGAGCTTAAGGCCGATTTCGAAGGTACTGTCTACCATATCATTCGCACTTTTTCGAACAATGGCGAAACGTTGGAGCTTATTCTTTCACGGTTCCCGATGGGGGGATGAGCATGGCACGTAGTGAGATTATCGGCATGAAAGAACTGGAACGCGATATCAAGTTACTTGGTCGAGTTCCACAGGCAGCGGCTAACAGGGGCGCGAATGCCGGGGGACGGATTGCTTTAAGGGCTGCGAGGGCGTACGCACCGGTAGAAACCGGAGCGCTGAAAAAGGGCTTATTCCTCAAAAAGGAACGTAAAGTTAAGCCCGGCAAGGCTGTATACGATGTTATGCCGGATCCCGCCAAGAACGACATCTTTGTCAAAATAAGCAAAGAAGGTAATCGAGCCTATTACCCAGCGTCTCAGGAGTATGGCTTTTTGACCGTGGACGGCAGGTTGATACCGGGCAAGCGTTACATGAGGCGAGCGATTGACGAGCACACGGGCGAGATCGAGCGGGCAGTACTGGAGGCCGCAGGAAAAGAACTTGATAAGGTGCTGCGCAAAAAGGGGATGAGATAGAATGGCGCAAGATTTTGAGGAGGCAATGACTGAAGAGTTTGAAACAATCACAGCATTAGGAGGCCGTGTATATCCCGTCTTTGCGCCGGAGGCTAACGCTGGTCAGGGTGTGCCCTATCTCATTTACACTTCCAGCGCCGGAGTCCGTACGAAGACACAAGACGGCTACCAGACTGGTCGTGAGGTGAGGGGTGAGTTGAATGTTATTACAGCTCGATATGCCGATCTCAAAACGCTTGTGAATGCCGTAATTGAGAAATTCATCTCATTTGCACAGCGAAGCATCGGCACTGACGGACCATACATTCAAGAGGTTACTTACGAGCAGCCGGTAGAGCTTTATGAGCCGGAGCCGAAGCTGCACCGATGCGTGATTGAATTTGAAGTTTATTACTAGGAGGATGATCATCCCATGCCACAAAGATCGTTAGGAACAAAAATCCGAATCGGTGCGAATTTTATTGCGGGTTTGACAGATATCGGTCCGCCGCAAAAAAGCGCAGAGACCATAGATGCTACCACATTGGACAGCCCGGGCGGGTACAGAACCTTCGTACAGGGTTTCAAAGATGCAGGCGAGGTTTCGATTTCAGGCTACTTTGAATCAGGCGATGTCGGACAAGTGAATATCGACTCGATATTCGAGAGCGGCGCGTTCGAGACGTTTGAAATCCTTTACCCTAACGGGTCATCGTATACTTTCTCGGGGATCGTTACGGGGCTGAATGGCGGCAGCGCCACTCTGGACGGACTGCTCGCTTGGGAGGCCACAATCAAGATTAGCGGCAGTGCACCGCTTGCAACGACAGCGAGCAGCGGGTTGACGGCTTTATCCTTAACAGGCGCAGGCGGGACACTAAGCCCTGCTTTCAGCGCCGGAAACCGAAGCTATACGTTTGGCGGTGTAACAGCCTCAAGCATTACCGTAACGGCTACGGCAGCAAGTCATGCGCTCAAGTTGTACATTGACGGTGTGTATAGTCAGGACCTGACAAGCGGATCGGCATCAGCCGCAATTGCGCTTACGCTTAATGTCGGTAAGAAGCTGACTATTATCGCCACAGAATCCGGTAAGACGTCAGTGGTATATGAGATTGTGGCCATTAAGACAGCCTAGTAAACATACGCGAAGATACATGGAGTGGCTAACAAGGCCACTCTTTTTATTATGTCTGGAGGGAAAATTATGAAAAACGGAAATGACGTTGTAATCATTGAATTAGACAGACCTCGCGTCCTGCGATTTAGACATAAAGCACTTAAAAAGCTAACTGCGCTGACAGGAACAAGCATGGAAGAGGTCGGAGTTCAAGACGATTTTGATTTAGAAGAATTGGAAACCATCTTTTTTTACGGCTTGGAAAGAGATGCGAAAGATAACGGCGAGCATCTTACTCTTGAAATGATGGAGGACATTCTTGATTATGCACCGTCATTAGATTACCTGCTTGAGAAGATGCAGGAGGCACTTAAAAAATCATATAGCGGAGCGGTAGAGGGAAACGTCCAGACGCCGGCGGCGCAACAGCCGGCGATGAATCGAGTACAGCGCCGTGGGACTGGGAAGAATCGCTAAAGGCAGCGATCCGCATCGGTATATCTCTTCGTGATTATGATGAAATGACACCGCACGAGCTTAATTTGCATATCCACGCCTACACTGATCGAATGAAGGTTGATGCTGAAGAAAGAATTACGATGGCGTATCTTATGGCATCATGGTCACGCGCCGATAAGCTACCGAGCCTAAAGAGCATCTTGCAGAAAGTAGAACAGTCAGGAAAACCCAAACAGGCTAAGACGACCGAGCAATTGATAGCCTTTGCGCAAAAGATGCATGAAGATTTCATGAGTAGAAGTGGCGAAGAAAATGAATCGAATGACTTATAAGACGTTCCCGAGCGGGGCGTCTTTTTGTATTTCAGAGTGGTGGTGATTGAATCATGCCAGTTGTTAGAAACCTACTCATCCGTGCCGGAGCCGACTTCTCAGGAGCTAAAAATTCCATGCAGAGGTTTAAAAAGGACATGGGGGACTTTAAAGCTAACGTAGCAAGCTCTATGAAAGGCGTGCAAGCTGCCGTCGCCGCTGCTGCTGTGGGAATCGGCCTTGTAATGGCCAAAGGGATTAATGGAGCCGTACAAGAAGCAATAAAGTTTGAGGCCGCATTGGGGCAGGTTAACAGGATGATGGGCGCGAACGCAAAATCTTTTACGGATTGGGCGAATAATAATGCTGCCGCATTTGGACTTTCAAGAAATGAAGCTATAAAGTTTGGTGCTACCTATTCTAATCTTATTAGCAATTTTGCAAAAGACACAAAAGAAACTGCTCAGTACACGGAAACTTTGCTGAAAACATCGGCTATCGTTGCGTCAGCAAGAGGCGAAGAAATAGAAAATGTTATGGACAGAATTCGAAGCGGTATGTTGGGCGAGACTGACGCGATCGAAGATTTAGGGATTAACATCAATCAGTCCATGATTAAATCTACAGATGCATTCAAGAAATTTGCAGGGGACAAATCATGGGATAAACTTACTTTTCAAACACAGCAACAGATTATTTATTTTGCCATATTGGAACAGGCTACCAAAAAATATGGCGATTCACTTGCAAATAATACAGCTACCGCGCAAGGGCAATTTATTACCCAACTTAAAGACGCTAGACTCAGCTTAGGTCAAGCTTTTCTACCGATCTATAACGCCGTTCTGCCGGCGCTTACTCAAATGGCAACAGCATTAGCTAATGCAGCTAATATGGTTGCGCATTTTATGAATGCATTGTTTGGAGTGAAACAGCAAACACAAGCAACGGCGCAGCAGACTAAAGCGGTGAATGGCTTAGGTGATGCATATGAGGAAGCCGGAGACAAAGCAAGTGGTGCTCTAGCCGGGTTCGATGAAGTTAACACGTTAGCAAAATCTGCTGGAAGTGGTACTACTCCGAATGTATCTGGTACATCGGCATCAAATGCGGTTAATCCTGGTGCAGATGAAAAATCCATCGTTCCGGATTGGCTAAAATCAATGTCGGGTACATTGGAGAAAGTTAGATCAGCACTTAGTGGAGTAAAAGAGCAAGCTGGCAAACTATGGGATACGATTAAAAATCTCGCGCCATGGGATGAGTTATTTAAAAAACTGACGGAAATACAACTGATCAAATGGGCCGGCGGACTCAGAGTAGACGAAGGAATCATCCAGTCATTAAACGGTGTTCTTCAAATCCTTAAAGGCATTGTGACTCTTGATTTTAGTAAAATCCTTGAAGGAGTCAAGAACCTCGGCGAAGGCTTATGGAAAATTATTACCGGAGTTGTACAAACGCTCACGGGGGTAGATATAGAAAAAGCGCTTGGCGATCTCAAGAAGTCCTTCGCTGATACATGGATGAAAATAAAACAAGACGTTGAGGAACTTTTCCCAGGTATTTCTAAGGCGGTTATGGACGGTTGGAGGGAGCTTACAAACTGGGAAGCATGGTCCGATGTTAAGAAAAAGATTTCTCAAGGATGGACAGACATCCAAAACGGCGTCGGCGCTGCATGGCAAGGCATTCGCGATGCGATTAAAAAAGCATGGGGCAAGTTGTTTGATGGCACAGAGATTACGTGGGACGAATTAAAAGTAACGCTGTCTACATTGTGGACTGATATTGAAACTGCTGTAGGCCCAGCATGGACGAAGATAAGGGACGGTATTAGCAAAGTTTGGGACGGCATCAAGGATGGAACGTCAATTGTATGGAATGCTCTTACAACTACGCTTAGCGGCGTATGGGAAGCAATTAAAACAGGAGCCGAGCAAAAATGGGAAGAAATCAAGACCACTGTCAATGATAAATGGAAAACATTTACCGATGGCTCAAGCATCGCGTGGAAAAGCATAAATAACATCCTATCCGGGGCATGGGGCGAGATTGCGACTATGGCCGGCACGAAGTGGGAAGACATCAAGCAGGCATTGAAGAAAAAGTGGGACGAATTTACGGATGGTAAATCCATCGATTGGGAAAGTATCAGAACAACAGTCGGTAAAATGTGGGACAATCTAAAAATAGATACCGCTAAAGTTTGGGGAGGAATTGAAACCACTGTTAAGAACAGCGTTAATGCTGTTATCGAATTGATCAACAAGTTTGTCCGTGCATATAACGGCATTAAGATAACAATGCCCTCGGTAGGTGGTATAGGGGGCGGTACAATCGGCGTACCACAGATCCCAGAAATCCCCAAACTAGCAAAAGGCGGGCTTGCTTTCGGCCCAACACTCGCTATGGTCGGCGATAACCCAGGAGCAGCAATTGACCCTGAAGTTGTATCTCCAGTTTCAGATTTGAAAAGTATGTTAATGGATTCCATTCAATCTGCAGTTGCTACGGCAGTCATGACCGCTATGCAAATGAATACGGGTCAACAAGTTACAGTCAATCCTAACATTTACTTGGACGGAACTCTCTTGTCCCGCCAAAGCTACCAGTACAATCAAGCAGAGAGCAAGCGAATTGGTGGAAGCATGATAACCGTTACGTAAAGGAGGGGGCGACATGGCGGTATTGACGATTGGCACGACGGAAGTGAGTCCTTCAAGTTTAACCGTCTCGGTGATGGATATTAGCAAAGCTGAACGCAACGCGCTCGGGACTATGATTATTGAGAGAATTACCACCAAAAGAAAACTTGAATTGTCATGGTCATATCTCACAGCTGCGCAGTTGCAAGCAATCATGGGCGCTTTGTCGCCGGTAACATTCTCAGTGACGTACACTGATCCGGTCACGAATACATCAAAAACGGGTACGTTTTACGCTGGTGACCGGAATGTCGGCATGGTTGACTTCCAAAACGGTGTTCCGCGATACAAAGAAATGCGCGTGAGTCTCGTGGAGGTGTAGGTTATGTATGTTGCATCGCAAATTTTCAAAGATAACATTTATGCGCGGTCGCGCCGGATTGTAGGAAGAGTTACTTTTGACATATCGGATGTCAGTGCAACCGGCGATGTATCCAGCATCACAACTACAACAGAAGCGGCCTCTATTAGCAGTAAAGCGCAGATTAACGATAACGTCCGAAGCTCCACATATAATTTCGCTACGTGGGAAACGAACCGCTTTAAATTGGACGGTTCTTTTTCATTTCCGGACAGCAACGTCGCCAATAATGGTCAAATGGGTTTCGTCAGCAGCGGGCTCTGTGATTCGTTTGGAGTTTTCTCCGTGCAGCCGACGATCACAATTGAATTCAATAGCACGCACTCTTCCGCTGGCCTGACAATCACGTTTGACCAAAACAACGGAGAATATGCTACTGAGTTCGATGCCACGGCTTACAACGCTTCTGGTGGCGTGATACAGACCGTTAGTGTAACGGGCAATACCGACGTTATCGCAACTCCTCTGGGTCAACTCGCCAATTACAAAAAGCTGTTCATTGTCATTAAAAAATGGAGTATGGGAAATCGCCGTGCAAGGGTGCTTGAGGTTGATTTTGGCATTGTTAAAATATATAAGGATGATCAGCTGATCGAAATGAATTTGATCGAGGAAATGGACCCAACCACAGCTCAATTGCCTTCACCGGAATTCCGTTTCACTCTCAATAATTTAGACCGAGCTTTCAATATCCTTAACCCAACAGGGTTCTATGCTTACCTTCAACAGCGGCAACAGGTAATTGCGGAATTAGGGTTAGAATTGAATGGTTTTGTTCAATGGATGCCGCTCGGCAACTACCTACTTTGGGAATGGAAAAGTAACGAGGGCAGTTTGACGGCCACTTTTACTACACGCACAAACTTGGACCTGATGGACAATTACGAATATGAGCAAACAACGGCCAATCCCATGTCGCTTTATCAACTCGCGGTGAACAATTTCGCCGCATGCGGCATTACAAACTACAGTATCGATACGGCTCTCCAGTCGATCAGCACGAACGCCATTTCCAACAAAGTGACACGGCGCCAGCTGCTTCAAATGATTGCCATTGCCGGTTGCGCAAACATTTACGTCACCCGTGGAAACTTCATAACGATTAAGCAGCTTCCGAATACGTTAGGGGTGGCTGTTGATACGATCGCTCTAGCCAACGCGTACGACGAGCCACAGATTACGCTCGATCAAGTAGTTAGGCAAGTCATGGTTACGTACTGGACAAATGTATCCACGTCGGCAACGGTCACCGTTACTGATCCGGATTTATCAGATGGCAACGTGCTGAAGCTTGAACAAAACAAGCTGATTGATACGTCTGCTCGTGCGCAGACAGTAGCACAATGGCTTTTGAATCGATCAAAATTACGGGCGAACTATCGCTCTAACTGGCGCGGAAATCCGGCACATGAACTTGCTGACGTACTCGGCTTCGGAAATACCTATGGAGCTGACAAGGCGGCGATGGTGACGAAAAACGACATCAAGTACCAAGGCTACTTGGCGGCAACGACAGAGGCGAAGGGGGCGACTGGATGATGGTAACGTACACCAAGACGATTAATGGTACGACCTATACAATCACGGTCAAAGAGGATTGGACATCCTCCGACGTTCTCGCCTTTGCGGACTTCAATCGGTTGGAGACGAACACGCAGACACTTCGGAATATGCTTGTCGCCATTCAATACGCTATTCCAGCGCTCACGTTTGTTACAAACCGAGACCAGACGTATATTGAATTACTTTCCGGCATTAACCGAATAGAGCAGAATCTTGAGTCGATCCGGACGAACTTCCTAACACCGATCGGATACCCCGGCTCTGAGACGTGGACGGTCGGCAAGGGGTTCGACTTTTCCGACGCGAACCGATTGGAGCAAGATATCCGGCTAATGTTTCAGGCGGCCGGGCTTGTGTATGATAGCCTTGTTTATTGCGGAACGATTAACGCTGGGTATGCGAGAGGAAGTCTTGTAGTTCCAGTTTAAGAAAATGGCAGGTGATTTCATGGCATACACTAGAACAAATTGGGTGGATAGACTGGTTCAGTTTGCAAACCGCTTCTTAAAGTCGAACGAAACAAGCACGAGCGTAACGTTGACAGCCGATCCCGGCACAGTTACGCAAGCGGGAACGCCGCTTTCAGCTGCTAACTTCAATAAGATGGAGCAGGGAATCTACGACGCACATGTGACCGCTGACGGAGCTTTGCAGCGTTCAGGCGGGGCGATGACGGGAGACTTAGGACTTCTAGGAACTGGTACAAACCAATTTAAAAACGGTAACGGTGATGCTGCATCCTACGCGACCCACAACTTTAAGTTAAAGGGTTGGAATGGCATGGGTATGTCTACCTACGATGACACCGTCAATGGTTACTATGATTTTCGTCTTGGTAAATGGGACGTCAAAGACGGTTATTATGTCAACGGTATTAAAAACGCTCAAACCCGCACAACAAACGGGTATCTCGAATGGAACAATGGGGGGACGTGGTTGCCAGTGGGTGATATTCAAGTCGGGAGGCCAAGAGCGGCATCGGGTTCGACGAATGGAATTGCTAACACCTATGCTACAATTCTAAACATAACAGGTGTTAAGGGGAGAGTGGAGTATATTACAGCTTCGATAACAGGAACTGGCGGCTCTACTCCGACAATTCGAGTTACTATAGACGGTGTTTCAGAAACATATTCGACGTATTTAGAGGGTTCAGGTGTGTATATCAGATATTTAGATGCGACTTCCGAAAAAGCAACAGCGCCAATATACTTTTACAGTTCATTTAAGGTTGAGTTTATGAACTCCGATCCTAATTATTTGAATGGAACTGTTATCTACCGACTAGCTAACGGAACAGCGTAAAGGGATGGTGAAAACATGTCTATAACAGTAACGGAAGTTATGAAAGACGGAATACCTTACCGTATTACCGAAGATGTGGAAACTGGTATGTATATCGAAGAATGCATACAAGAAATCACTTTACCTGAAGTTTCGATGCAAGAAAAAATAAATGCTTTAGAGCAGAGTAATGATTTCCTCGGTCAGCTGCTAGTTGAGAAGGATCTACAAATCCTAGACCTTCAATCTCAAAATAACTTACTCGGTCAGCAATTAGTGGCTATGGATTTAAGGCTCTTACAAGGAGGTCTGTAGGATGACTGATTTTGAGCGAATCAAAATGTACTTTGATCGGAAATGGGCAAATGTAGCTCAGATTCGGCAATACGTTAGTTTTGGGAAGATCACACCAGAACAATTCACGGAAATTACAAATGAAGTGTATTAGAAGCCTCGCACATCGCGATGGCTTTTTTTGTTGTGAAAAAACAATAAGGGAGTGGATGAATCATGCCAGTTTTGAATGCAAGATGGGTAAATGGAGCACTAGAATTCTTCGACAGAGTGACAGGCAAAAAAGTAAATGTTGCTGGCAGTGGCGGTCTTGATTATGCCAAGTTATCGCCAAACAGCCGACTAGTTGGTACAAAAGTTGGTTTTTGTGGGGATTCCATTACCTTTGGAGCCGCATCGTCAAATGCGGCGGTGACGTCTTTCCGCGCGATGCTGACAAAACTTCTGGGCTACCGTGTTGCATTGTCTTCTGTTAATGGTGGTGTGTCTGGTGAGCGAAGTGACCAGCTCCTAGCGCGTATGGATAGCATTATCGCTCAAGGTGTGAAAGCCCTAGTTGTACTGATCGGGACGAACGATGCGAGTCAGAGCGTTACGCTTGCAACCTATCAGACAAATATTACCGCGATCAAGGCTAAAGCGGATGCGGCTGGTCTGCCGATTATGTTTTGCACCGTGCCGCCGAGGGGATCGTCCATTGGGGCTGGAAACCTTGATTTAACTAACCAATACAATGCATGGTTGCGTTTTTGGTGCTTGATTAATAACATTCCACTTGCGGACGTGTATGCAGGGCTGGCCGATACACAAACAGGCTACCTGTCAGCAACTTACGACAGCGGTGACGCGACCCATCCAAACAATGCAGGGCATCTTAAAATTGCACAAGTCATACAGCCTGTATTGGACCTCATGCTGCCTAAAATTGCATGGCCTGTAACTGCAAAAGGGGGAGGTTTGTGCAGTAATCCCCTATACGATTCGGGTGTAGCAGGTGGTACGGGATGGACGTTGACAGCAGGTACGAATGCCACGGGTGGCGGTTATACAGCATCTACACCTGGTGACTTACCTAACGGTATCATTACTATGGTTCGTCGTATTTACGACAATTCCGCTGGCGGCAGTGCTATCAACGGGACTTGGGCGCTTACTATTGACACAACCAAATTTGCGGCAGGCGACGTACTCTTGTTTGCGGGATATGTACGGCAGAACGTGACTTCGGGAGGATGCTATCTCAAATTAGGAAGCATCGCGTCTGGATCGACTTTAACAAGCATCCCATTTGAAAGTTTGCCAACTAATAACACCTTTATCCCATTTATGTTTAAGGTAACGGCTGCTGATACAAACTTGAAATTTGGATTCAACTTCCAAGCCAATGCTAATTCGAACGTTAGCGTTGATTTTGGCGCTACAGATGTCTTCAACTTGACAACACTTGGAATGACTAGTTTGGTCGTATAATAAATGCTGCCCCGAGCCGATCGGGGCTATTTTATTTTAGGAGGGCGGTGAGCAGATTGGCCGGGGAAATATACAATGTTACGAATTATGGAGCCGTAGGCAATGGAACAACGGATGCAAGAGCAAAGATTAAGGCCGCAATCGATGCATGTAGTGCTGCTGGTGGCGGCACAGTGTACGTCCCGCAAGGGACATTTTTAATCTCCAGCGCACTCACCATTCCGGCTAATGTTAGGTTAAAGGGTGAGGGAGAGCTATCCGTTATCAAGCCAGCCGATGGGACGGCCTTCGCAGGTACTGCGGTGTTTATCACAAATGGAGCTAACTCCTCAATCACAGACCTTAAAATCGCGTCAAATCTTGGCAAGATAGGCATTAACATCATAGGCGGCACTTCGGATTTGATCATCGACAAAGTGTATTTCGGTAATGGCATTCAAGGCATCGCATTCAATAACGATCCTGCATTTCCCGTGCAAAACGTTCGCATCACAAACTGTAAATTTGATAAGGCTGGATACGGCATCCTGTTCTACGCAACGTCGAAAGGCTCTGGCGTACTTATCCAAGGTTGCACATTCTTCAACGGCGGGTATGATTACATTGAAATCAATCAGGCCGATTTTACAGGCATTATCATTAACGACAACGACTTTGAAACATTTACAACATCCGGCACAACCGACGGATTTGCAGTCGGCATCGCCCGGGCCAAAGGTGTTACGGTGGCAAATAATAGGTTTAACGGAATTCAGAAAGAGGCTATACACGTTGAGGACTCCTCTTCCGATATTGTCATCTTCAAAAACGAGTTTATGGAATGCGGCTACTCATTTACTGATCCGACAGTCAATAGCAAGGTAGTAAATATCATTAGTGGTTCCGTGAGGGTTGTTATAAACAAAAACACTTTCAAAAACACAGGCCGGAGAGGTACAGGCGTTTATATGGGGGCCTCTGGCGGGAATAACGGCTCGCAGCATACTGTCCTGAATAACACCTTTACTGGAATGCGAAATGCGGCAGTGAACGACGAACAAACACTTTGCGACTTTATAAACAATGAAATCGCTGATTGCAACAAAGGTTTTGCGGGGTTCAAACTCTTTAGTCAGAATTATCTAGGTAACAAGATTTCAAATTGTGCTTACGGATTTTCGCATTCTGGGTACAATCTGTACTGGACAACCACAGATACGCGGAATATATACAGCAACAACCAGCTTACAAACGTTACTACGCCGTTTGATTCTGACGAAAATAAAGGCTATATGCTTCGAACACTCATAAGCAATCAGGGTTTAAATTAAAGTCGCTCCGATAGGGTTCGGGGCTTATTCTATTTTCAGGAGAGTGGAACATGATTAAAAAACTATTAACGGATCTACTTGGCATATCAACAACACAGCAAGCAACGCTCACCACAACTTCAGGCGTACTCGGAGCGATTCTGACTTATTCATTCGGGGGGTGGAGTGAGGTGTTTGGATTCTTACTGTTGGCAATCGTGATTGACTATGTTTCGGGCTTGGCCGCATCGATCATTGAGGGTAAAGGACTTAGTAGCAAGGAAGGTTTCAAGGGATTATTTAAGAAGTTCTTTATGATCCTCATTGTCATGCTCGCCCATCGCATCGATATTTTACTTGGCACCAACATCATCATGACAGGTGCTATTTATTTTTACCTGGCTAATGAGCTCATTTCCATTACTGAGAATTACGGACGGATCGGGCTGCCGCTGCCAAATGGTGTTAAGCAGGTTATCCAGGTGCTCAAGAACAAAGGAGAAGCCACGCCTAAAGACAAGGACGTGCAGCAATGACCGAAAGAAAATATCTTAACAAACCCGATAAGCAAGATAACCGCGACTTACTATTTGCAGTACGCGGGGTTGCAACGCCCTACGAGGTCGATTTGAGACCGAAGGATGCAGCGGGCATATTTGACCAAGGCTACTTAGGATCATGCACAGCAAACGCCATATGTGCCTTTGTATCGTACTTAGATAAGAATTTCACTTATCCAAGCAGGCTACACTTCAATTATTCCGTTCTCTTTTTGTACTGGAAAGAGCGCGAGATTGAGGGAACGATTGATTATGATTCAGGCGCATATATTCGGGACGGTATGAAGGTAGCGCAGAAAATAGGGTTAGCTGCTGGAGGTACTTACCCTACCGAAGTATCCGAGTTCAGAAGCACACCAACACAGGAAGCTTATGACACGGCTAAACACCACAAAATAACAGAATACCGCCGACTTAACGCAAATACGCCCGCACAGCTCAAAGAATCGCTAGCAAACGGCTTCCCGGTGGTCATGGGTATTGAGATTTACAGCAGCTTCGAGGGCGACGAAGTAGCGCTTACCGGAGTTGTCCCGATGCCTGACAGACAAAGTGAAACGTTCCTCGGTGGTCATGCTGTCCTAGCAATGGGATACACGCACATTGACGGAAAAGAATACATCATTTGCCGGAATTCATGGGGTAAAGGTTGGGGCGACAAGGGTTATTTTTATTTGCCTATGGATTTCGTCGGACGAATGATTTCGGACATGTGGACTGGACGGTGAGATAAACCATGAAACATGCATTTATAGCTGTTGTGGCTCCGATCGCAGTCAAGTTACGCAAAGAAGGCTCTCACATATTCCCATCGGTCAGGATCGCGCAGGCGCTTCTTGAAACAGGCGGAGTACTTCACCCTTGGAAAAATCTTGTCGGGTATAAGGTCGGGAGCGGAACGCCGAATGCTTACTGGAAAGGGAAATCGATAAGCACATCCACTTGGGAAGTATATGATGGGGTTAGAGTGGATGGAGTACAAGCAAATTGGCGCTCCTATGACTCCATAGAGGATTGTTTTTGCGATCAAGACTTATTGTTCAATCGAAGCCGATATGAGCGTGTCCGAGGCGCGAAGACTGCTCAGGAGCAAACATTGGCGCTATACCTTTGTGGTTATGCGACTGATCCAGCTTACTCGATTAAGCTTCAGGGTTTGATACGTGATTTCAACTTGAATAAATACGATATTCTGGAGGTCGAACCCATGCTCGATAAAGGAGTCGCCCAAACGATCATTAACACATGGATCAGCCCTGCATGGCATGATGCAGATGATCAGGACCAAAAGAATTATCTGCATTGGCTCGCTAATGAACTGCGTAAAGCATCTGGGCAGCCGACGGAATAATTTTTGGAATAATTTAAGCGAGAAATGACAAAGCCCTCACTGGCCTTTAATCGGGCTGGTGAGGGCTTTTTTTGTTTTAGTTAACTTTTACATTACTGAACCGAAATTCTTGAAAGTTAGCATTTAACACAACATTGATTGTGTCCACGCCATCAATCGGCTCTAAAAATATTACTGAATTTGCTGATACGGTAGGTTCAATAAAATCGGGCGCCTTATCAACTGGCTTTTTATAAAATCTGTCAAAGTTAAAGTCGGAGCTATATTCGTATTGTTTCCCTTTTGAAACTACTTTTACCAAACTATCGCCAGTCATTACTTTATCGTTAGAATTGTTTGAATAAGTAACATAAAGTTTTAAGGAATCAGAATCTTGCACAACCTTATTTAACGTGATTGTTATATCCTTATTTGTCACTGATGAAGGTAATCCAGCAGTCGAAATAGACGGTGGTGTAGAATTCGATTTAGAATTTATTGAAATACTCCTCGCAGCTTCATCCCATTTAACGTCAGCTCCAAGGGATTCAGAAACGACTCTTAACGGAACATAACTGGATCCGTCGACAACTTGCAGGTCAGTATTAATCTGCTTGCCGTTGATAAAAAGTTTGATGTCCGAAGATGCTGCATACACGCCTGCAGCGAAAGTCAATGATAGAACAGAAGTGGCAATTAATGTTTTCGTTAGTTTCTTCAAGAAAGTAGACCTCCCAGAAAATAATATTGGATTATCTTCTTTATGCCTTACGGCGTATCCTCCTGGAAGTTCCTAAAGAATATTTGATGTTATGTTCGCGTATCGTTCCATGCTGTAGGGTTAACCCATGGAATACCCCGTTACGATTGTTTTGCTGCACCGATCGCAGCATCTTCCATTTTCTTAGCATACTTCCCCAGGCGTACCCCCAGCTCCGCCTTTGCCTGTTCCCTTAACATCACGAGCTCATGCTCAAATCCGCGACACACGTAGCGATAATGTATCGCATTACCAACTCCATTCTTGCTTCTATCTTCCCAAACTTTGATATTGAGCTCGCGCAGAGATTTTCTGACCTCCGTAAGATCGGCATTTATTTTATCGATCATCACGCTTGTGACCCCTACGTACAATTCCTGGACTGGCCGTCCGTAATCCTCTGATTTCATTTTCGCCAAGTTATTATCGATCGTTTTTATCAGGAGCGGTAGCATGACGTATTCACGAATGAGAAATGATTCCACCTCTGTGGGACTTGTTGACATTGAAATTACCTCCGAATGCGAATGTTTGTTCTTGTATTATATGCCGCGGGAGTGAGAATGATCAACAAGGTAATTTATGGCCAGAAATCTTCGATAGACACGTTATACCCCAGCATCCTCAGTCTTCCGATTATCTTCAGTTGTGTAACCTCGATAGGTTCATAATCCATGTCATTAAAAAGTCGATATACAGTCTTCCTATTCAGCCCAATGTTTTCAATAATCCATTCCTGACTAATCTTATTTAGATCAGCCCATCTACCGAATTTTGTCCTAGTTTTATAATCGTAAACTCCCATATTTGTCCACGCTCCCTATTAGAAATAGGATGGACAACTCTATGAAAATTTATTCCAAAGTGTGGGTTATATTGCCCAAGCAGCCCTCCATATCCATGTAATACATCACGTAAACAGGAGGTAAACAACATGGATAACAAAGAGGTCAAGATGGCATCAGCACGCTTCCGTGACGGCTTGGACGACGACATCAAGCGGAAGTACAATGCGCTACCCGACAGCGAGCGCTCAGACAACGTGCGTGACGCGCTGCGGCTTTGGTTCGGTATCGAGAAGAAGCTAGTGTTCAGACCCACTACAACGCCCGTGAAACCGCCACAGAACTTGCCGAAGCCCTGGTCACCACAGAAAGGAGTTGGAAAGCCATGATTGAAGGAATCCCACATGAGCTTCTTGCTGTTTTCGGTATGGGTGTAATTGGGTTCGTTGGCAGTACTGTTTTGCTGGAATTGAAACAGCCAAACATGATCATTGGCTGGAACATTATTCTTTCGTTGGCGGCAGCAGTAGTCACCCTTAAATATGTCTGGGATAAAACGAGAGCGATCGGAGCGATCTTTCATGTCTTCTTCTAAGGCAAAGGACATCATTGCATGGATGATTGCGGTTGTAGGAGTTGGGGCGGAGATAGCTATAGCGACCATAGATAGGTGGTGGCCGGAATGAGCTGGTTGATTCGAAGGATGCTGCAGAAGGCAGCTAAGATTGATCCAACGGATGTGTTTACACAGACAAATGCGGACGATTTGATTCACATTCTGAAGGAGTTGATCCTATGAAAGGGGCTAAATGGATTCTGGCGGCTGCGGCCGTAACGGTTTATGTGGCAGTGCCGGCGTATCGGTATTATGTGATCGGGGCATGGGTGGCGCACAAAATTCTCAATGATCGCCCCGGGCGCTACCGGGTCGTATCTAAACAATCACGCGATTACAAACGCATCGTAGGAGGTACACATCATGGGGCCATGGCTAAAACTTTGTGAGTTTCTTGGCGGGCAGGTAGGGCGGAAAATGGGGCGCGTGGTTACAGGTGATCTTAGGAGGTTCGAAAAAATTCCAGGCTGGACGCATGCTGATAAAATCGAGGAGCTTGCAGGGGATCGCCATGTATCAGCTGAGTATCTAAAAGAACTAATCGACGATTCGCAAAAGAAGGAGCACCTTGAAGCGATCGTTGCATACCTGGATAATAGTCGGAAATCCGGCAACCTCTCGGAAGATATGTTACAGCGTCTGACAGGGCGCATCAGCGCCAAGCTGAGCCAGATGGAAGACAGTGAATTGCTCCGGCAACTGCTCGACTCATTGAAGGAAGCTGCCAAGAATAAAGGCGCGACGAGCATGGATTATCTGGCAGATATTATGCACCATTTGGTATAAGAACAACCATGGATTAGAGCCTTGAAAAGCGGTGTTGAACCGAATCCATACTTGTCATCCGCATGAAATAAAGATAAGGACGAGGATGGATTACATCCGAAGGCAAGGAAGGAGAAACGAAGCCATGAGTTTTGACTGGAATAAGAAGAGGTTTATGGGGGAGGAGCCGATTCGACGGCGACGCACGTGGCGGGATCTGCTGCATGAGCATCCGAAGGAAACTGTTGGCTTGTTCTTGCTGGCCGTGGCGCTGCTTGTCTGGTGGGGGGTTGTATGAACATACACTTAGCTTTGCTCATAAGAAAATTATCTGGAATTCTTAAACCAATCGTATTCCTGCCACAATCTGGACGCATAGAGTCCAAGACTGACGACAATGGTGATAAACAAAATAATCCAAAGTGAATTCATTATTTTCATACTCCTCTCTTACCTGTATTTTCCTATATGCAAAGGCGGTTGTAAAATTAAATTTTGATAAATAGATACTTAATGAAATAAAGTTCCATTACTATAAGGAGTGAAGATGAACACTTATCGTGAACGCATTAAAAGCGTCCTCAGTCGCATTGTTAAGCCCTCAGACATCAAAGAGGGTCTAACCAAGGGATTCGTATTTCAAGCCGAACGAGAGCACAACAACGCATATGAAAGCGCGTGGAGGATTCCGGCGGGCTATTCCTTCACTCACGTTCAAGCGCAGCGGAAAGCCTTGTCCGCGGCGTGTGGCGGCACTGTAGAATTAGAAGATCGAGGTGGTGTAGTTATCATTCGAGTATTAGATAAAGACTTCCCGGACCGGATAGAATTGAAGCCTGATATGATCCGGCCCGGGGAACTTTTGCTAGGGTTCGACCAACGAGCTAACCGAATCCTTCACGATTTCAAGCATCCACATATGATCATCGGCGCGGAGACTGGCTGGGGAAAGACGGAGCTGATCCGACTTATTAATTACCAACTATGCCGCAACCATTCACCAGACGAGATTGAGATTTGCATGGTGGACCTTAAAGGGGGTGTATCCTTCCTACCATTTGCCAGCGTACCACATGTAACGAAAATCGCTCACGACCTGGAGACAGCTTTTGAGCTAGTTGAGCAGACCTATCAGATGGTGCAGCGCCGGCTTATGTACGTCCGGATGAACGGCAGTCGGAAAGAGTTTGGCGTTTATAAGAGGCGTTTTATTATCGTGGATGAGGCAGCACAGGTGGCACCCGTCACAATCACCGATAAGGAGGAGCGGAAGATTGCACAGCACATAGATTCACGGCTTGGCTCTATTGCCAGCATCGGGCGGGAGCCGGGCGTCAATCTGATCTATTGTACGCAGTATCCACACTCTAGCATCGTCAATCCCAGCGTTCGAATTAACTGCGGCGCCCGCATATGCTTCCATGTTCCAAGCGACGTGTTTTCACATGTCGTGCTCGATTGTGCTGGAGCGGAAGAACTCCCTGTACCCGGCAGAGCGATCTACAAGACGACGAAATATCAAACTATCCAAGTGCCGTACCTGCCTCCTGAGAAGGGACATAGCGACAATGACAGCGCCTGGGAGAAGTTACTACAGCCACTTAAGACAGAGGTGATTAATGGTGGCAAGTCTGGTCGTAGAGAGAAGGAACGTATTGTTATCGACGCTCGCATCGGTTCCAGTTTTAACAACGGATCAAATAGCCCGGCTGATGTTTTCGGACGCGGGCAGTCCGGTCAAGCGGGCATCAGCAATGTGCAAGGAATTGGAGCGCGAAAAGATTTTGGAGGGCAAGCGACTTCCGGATATGAAGAAGGTATGGAGACTTACGCTCAATGGGCGGAAAGAGAACGCCGTAACACAGCAGCCGGTGCCGCTCAATACACCGAAGATGACGCACTGGTTGACGATATCTGATGTTTACTTGGCGTTAAACGCGACGGGCTTGCTCAAACATTTCGAGTGTGAGTTGCGGCTGTCGTACAAACACTTATTAAAAGAATATGTTTACGCACCGGACCTGTTTTTCATCTGGAACAAGCGGGCTTACCTAATGGAAGTACAACTCAAGGCACTGAGCCGCAAGGAATGGGGAGAGAAGTGGAAACGGTGGAATGAATATTTTAATAACGGTCATCATCTGCAAGCCCCATGGCAAAGGTTTAAGCAGGGAGGTGGTCTAGTCCCTCACATGGCGGCGCTGAGTAAGCAGGATCCGGAGATCGTTAGAAGTTGTTTTGGAGTCTCCGGGAGAGATTTGCTTGTCCATGACAATATTCAAAAACTCATTAATGCCCGTGGTGATTAAATCATGGGCTTATCATTTTTCAAATATACAAAAAATCCCAGCGCGTGCTATTATTGATACAAATAGTATCAAGGAGGCGAATGCTTGTGGAGGAAAATAAGGACAAGTCTTTATCAAGAAGGAAGTTTATTACTGGTGTTAGTGCAGCTGGAATTGCTTTAGTTGCAGGGAAAAAGATATTTGATCCAGTGAGTGTTACTGCAGCAACTAGTCAAACAGTAACAAATACAACTTATAGCAATTTGGATGCTTCTGATTATGATACAATTCAATCTGCTATAAACAATGCAGAAAACAGAGTTGTTTTAATACCTTTTAGAAGTACAGCTTATACAATAAATGCAGCTATAACAGTTCCAAATGACAAGATACTTATTATTGAAGGAACTTTAGTGGGAACTGGAAAAATCATTTGTAATGGGAAAGTGGGCTTGTCAGGAAATGGAACAATTTCTCTTACTGGTCAGCCCCACGCAATTGAATTGAGAGGTAATTCTGTAGTATACGGATTGAATTTTATTAATCAAATTGATACTACGGCTTCGATAGGAATCGTGCCTTACACAGATATTAATCAAATAAATATCAATAATTGTACATTCAACAAAGTTAGATACGGAATTTTGAAACAAGGTGCAAGTTCTCAATCTGCTGTAAAAAATTCAATCATTACAAATAACATATTTACGGATGTTTATGGTGATGCAATTGAATGGAACATTGGATACAATGATGAGAGATTATTAATTGAAAATAATACTATTGATACTGTTAATGGAGTATCCACATTTCATGGAATCGGAATTGGTGTTGCTGGAGGTAGTTATGGAAATAACCAGCGTTTGAAACAATTTTCGATTCGTAACAACATACTTTCCAACATGCGCCAAGGAATTCATGTCGAGAACAGTAAAGATTTTGAAATAACTGGAAATCGATTATATAACATAAGCAACATATATTCTCAATCAACTGGCCTGGATTGTGCTGGTATCATTGTGAATGGTTCATTCAATTTTACAATAAGCAATAATTCACTAAAAGATTTTACTAGCACAATTGGTGGTATCAGAATCTCGGCTGGAGTCCTAAATGGTGCTTATGTAGAAGTTTGCAAGAATTATGAGATTGTCAACAATCGACTTGCAAATGCAGGTCCCATTATTAGCGAGAGTGGTGATGATGGTATCACAATCATTGATGGTAACAAATTATCTGATGGTTCTTACATTTCCCATTTTGGGGCTTGTAGTCTTACAATCACTAACAACTCAGTTAATGTAAAAAGTGGAAGTCCAGGTTTAATATTAGATTATATGTCAAATGCTTTAGAAGTAACAAAATTCAATTCAAAGTATAAAAGAAAACTTGTTATCAAAAACAATTACATTAGCGATGAATTGGGAACTCCAATTGTTGAATTAAAAAACATTGTAGCTGATATATTTGAAGCAACTAATAATAATTTTTATATTGAGTCCTCAGTCTCTAATAAAAAACAAATTCAACGAACTTATTTTACAAACACCGGTACATTTCCTTATGGAATAGAATTTATTACAGGTGACTTAATCATTGATACGATTAATAATATCAGTTATTTGGTTACAAAAAGTGGTTCAAGAAATCGGGGCTTGGATAATTTCAATGTTCATGATGCATCAAATGGTATCGTATACTCAACAAATCTTAATTGGGTTGATTTAAGTGTTGGGGGACATCATGAAACTGGACAATGGATAAACCTCACAAACATTGGGCCATCCGGAGCAACTCTAACAGCACGAGTAAAGCGAGTATGGGTAGAAAACAATCAATATAGAATGCAACTTGATACATCTATCTCATCGATTGCTTCAGGAACAATTACCTCAGCTAATGAAGTTAAATATATTACAATTTAATTTGTCGGATTTTATTGAATCCGTCTTCTCTTTCAGCACTTTTTATCGCAATTCGTCGCGAAGATGATTAAATTATAACCCTTGTCTTGTTGCATAAGTAGCAGCAGGACAAGGGTGTTTTTTTCCTTCAAGTCCCATTATACAAACACAATCCAAGGAGGATAAGATTATTATGGGTGATGAAGATAATGTTTATTCCTCCAATGTTACTCCAATATGCCAAAAATAATGAACCATTTGACGATCCTTCCATACTGGCCGAGCTCAAATGGGACGGCATTCGATTGATCGTTTCGAATATGGATGAGTTAAGGCTTTACACCAAAAACACGGACGCTACAGCCAAGTATCCTGAGCTTCACAATCCGCCGATTCCGAAGGGAACAGTGATCGATGGTGAAATGGTAGTCCTGGATGAACAGGGCCGCGCCGACTTCGAGGCGACAAACGCAGGGTTCCGCTCCAGCAAGAAGCGCAAGCCCGTCGTATACATGGCATTTGATATCTTGTACCACCGCGGCGAGGACGTGACCGGCTTACCATTGGAAGTCCGGAAGGGGCTGCTCGAAACCGCTTTGCAAGAAAACGAGCATTACCGGATAGTACGGCCAGTCAACGGCAGCCCTATGGCTTTCTATGATCTGGTTTGCCAGCATGGTTTGGAAGGCATAGTGATTAAAAAGAAAGGCTCCAAGTATGAGCGGGACATGCGCAGCTGGTCATGGCAAAAGGTAATCAATTACCAACATGCCGAAGTCTACATAACCGGCTACTCGAAAAAGGAAAGCTCATGGCTGCTTGGATATGAAAATGACGGACGGATCCGCCCGATCGGTACGATGGAGTTGGGAATTACACCCGCGGCGCGACAATCGATGTGGCCTGTGTTTCAAGCCTATAAAAGTGGAGAGAGCAAGGATCACGTCTATGTTAAACCGCTGGTCTGCTGCCGAGTCAAATATCGGGACTGGTATAAGTCCGGCTTGATGCGGCTGCCGGTGTTTGAGGAATTTATTGTTTAGGGGCAGATTAAGGAATATAACAAAAGCCCGAGATATACTTTATCCAAGGCTTTTACTTTACAACATTTATCTCCATGTGGGGTCGCTTGGTCCTGAGGAAGGGCTCCTGTTATATCCGCTGCAATTCCAACAAACCACCCTTCCAGTTCCATTACAACGCTTGCAATCATCCCCAGAACCTTCACACTTCTTGCACTCTAAATAACCTTTGCCCACACATGATCCGCACTGACTGTATCCGTAGTAGGGGCTCATGTTACCCATATTAAAACACTCCTTGTTCCAGTATTTTTTGCCATGAATCAAAAGTAACATCATACTTCAAAAAATGTCTACTAAAAAAATGATAAAGAACAAGCCCGTGGGGATGATTTCCCTCGGGCTTGTTCTTAATAATGTCCGTCAATGAGATCTGCTTTAAGAATAGTAAATTCAGTAATTAATTTATTTTTTTGATCCAAATAATCAGCAGCCTTAGACTGAAGTTTAATTGAAACTTGGTTATATTTAGAGAAAAAATCAGTTGGGTCTCCATGAAAAAATACTTTGCCATTTAGCCATGCATTAATTTCTTCGTAATCACTTCCGTTTATTTTACATAAGCAATACATTTTAAACGATGCCAAGATGTGGACACTAAAATTACCAATAGCAGGCTTGCCTTCCTCTTGAATAATATATTCCAGATCATTGGACAGTTTTAAAAAAGTTAAGTGAGTTTTTTGGAGCTTTATGATTTTAGTTATAACAAGCCTATATTTTTCTTTTAAACTTGAATCCCAGTAATCAAGAGGATTTGTATTAATTAGATTGATTGCATACTGATGACTTTGATTTAGCCATCCTTCGGCTCTAATTAAATTAACATCCATATTCAATGAATCCGGTCTATATAAAGCTAATTTTAAATTATCTAGAAAAACAGAAACTTCTCGCTCGACTGCATTCCTCGTTTTTCTCTCATCAGATGTATCTTCCATAAAGCATACCCGACCAACGCACCTCCAATTATCCCAGAAACAATATTAGAAGCAAACCCCGCCCACAGAGATACATAAAAATCAGGCATTTTTCCACTAGGTATACCCCAAAAATCTGACATCGATAACTTCCCCTTTAAAAATAAAAATATAAATAATAGCCCGGGGATGCTTTCCCTCGGGCCTTCATTTTGTCCGGTGCTTCCGGTACAAGAAGATGATACCATTATTCGCTTCGTCAATTCAACTGCAAAGTAAGAATTTCGAAAAATGACTTATACTGGAACGATAACAACAGTATCAAGGTTTAAGATTGCAATTTGCGTCCCAGCACCGCCGTTTACCCGAAATTCTAGCTCAAAGCTTGACCTGCCTCTCAAAGCTGTTCTAGGGAAAGTTAGTGTAAAGTCTCTATAACTAGTTGCTGGAATTCTTATTAGTGGGAGTGCAACACTTGAAACTAATGTGCCTAAAAGACTAATCTGAAGGATACCAGTAGTACTGGGGGAATTAGCAGAAAATATTAATCTGTACGAATTGGTTGGACCTGGTCTACCAAGAAAAACAAGTTGAGTTAATGAAGCACTTCTACCTGGTGAAACTTCAAATCGTGCATGTTGCCTTCCTATGTTAGGGCGAATTCGGGATAAGAAAACGTTACCTACATCACGCCAAGGAAAAAAACTATCAGCTTCGAACCCTGCATTTCGAACTTGAGTGATTCTAGGTATGGATTTGCGGTTTCTTAACATTTTAGCCTTTTGTTTATTAATCATTCTATCATCCCCTACTTCTTAAATATTATAATATATTCATTTCTAGTAAGGATGGTTTAAGATATTTATATTAATTTAAACGTACCATTTTTCGTCCTCCGGTTTCTTCTGTATAAACCTCGTCATGTAAATCACCTTCGCGTCATACACGATATGCACAATGATAGGCACAAATAAGCTGCCTGTTACAAAATACAGATACCCCATTATCAATCCGAATATGGTCGAGCTGATAACCCCGCTAAGCCCCTGCAAGAAGTGTCCGGCCCCGAAGATCACCGAGATAATAACGAAGCTCCACAACTCGCTTAATCCCAACTCAACCGCGTAATGCTGCAAGAACCCTCTAAAGATAATCTCCTCACAGATCCCGACCGTGATCGCCACAAAGATGAACATGAACTGTTGCTTTCCAGTCACTGGATATAACTTTGAGTCATAGTTCTCTGATACCTTCTCACGCAGCTGCTTGACGAAGGGAAGGAGTATTGCTGGCAGGACAACAGTGAGCCCGATCCAAGCGATCAGAATCCATATGATGATGTGCCACATAATGCCTTCCATCAGGTACGACGCTGTAAAGTGCATTTGATTTGTAAGTATGATCGGTAACGTGATGAGCCAGTAAACGGCGTAAATAAGCCAATATCCTAGCTCTTTTGCACGGTCGTTATAAGTGGCGGATTTGATCATTTTCACAGTAATTATGTTGAGAATTGGGATTCCACAAAGAATTAATAAAGAAATGATTAAATTCACCGAAAACCTCCAATTTATGGCTTTATTAATAACGATTTCATTAGACACTTATCATACAATGTATTATAATTTTATCATACAAAGTATGATAATTGAATCCCTAAACAGGAGTTGGTTAACTGATGGCAACCAAGAAAAAGCGCCCTGTTATACCACCTTTGTGTGGGGTCACAGAAGTCGCGAGGTTACTTGGTGTTGAGCGCACTACATTACCAAGAATGAGAAAGTTTAAGGATTTCCCACAGCCGATTACACATATTGGGACTAGACCAATTTGGCTTGAGAGTGACATAGTTGATTACAAAGAAATGAGAGAAGCGAAAAAGGACGGTGGTCTATAAATGATTCTTCTTATTAAGCTAGTACTATCAATATTATTTGTTGCAGCATTTGTAATACTAAACTTCTCTATTTTCAAGATACCGATCAAGGGGAATGACAAACAGATAGCGATTTTGGCCTTAATTGTTGGTGGTGTGAACTTTTATTTCAAGTTTGTAGTCGATTCAAGTTATTTCATGTTAATACAATCGATTACATATATAATCCTCTTGGCGTTAATGAGAAGATACCCGCTACTATATTCATTGTTGGTTTGTACAGTTGGGTCTGTAATAAGCACGGCTTTGGATGCCGGTGTATCTTTTGGAGCAGCGTGGTTGAATCTCAGTACTTTTGATCTGATGAATGATAATTTACTCCATTTTACTTTATTTCATATAGTTCAAATAATAATTTATTTATTAATTTCTTTCTTGTTAACAAAAAAGAAAATTGGGTTCTCTTTCGTTTACCACAAGTTTTATGTCATGGAAAAATATAATGTCATTTGGATGGTTCTCCTGGTACTCGTCACATCAGGACTAACTTTCGGCAGCTTGCACTTTAATGTTTTCTCTATGCACGGGTACATACTTCTTATTATAACAGCAGCGCTTATAGGTCTTTTGATTTATGGATTTTTCCAAAATAAAAGATCACTTCGGGACCGTTACGATCCATCATTTTTTGTACGTGATAAAGGAGATGATTTTACTGATCACGGTTGATAAATTAGCTCATCAAATAGCAAATTCCATACACAAAAATGCCCCTGAGTTTTCACCAGCAATATTAAAATACATGCTTTCAGCAATTCTAAATTTACTAATCACTGTTATTATTGTTCTTGTCATAGCGGGATTCACAGGTCATTTCCTTGATGCATTTTTATGTGTCTGGGCTTTTCCATTACTAAGGCACTTTAGTGGTGGAATGCACTTTAAATCTAACACCATTTGCAATGTAGTTTCATCTTTCTTTATCCTTCTAGCGATCTTTTTACCAGTAAATTACTGGTATGAAGGTCTTGTATTAAATATAATTGCTGTATCAATATTACTAATTAATGCACCTCAAGGAGTCAAAGGTACTATAGATCCAAAGTTTTACCCTGTATTAAAGGTGATATCAGTCCTAATTGTAGCGTCTAATTTTTTATTTCAATCGCATATTCTCACACTTGTTTTCTTAATTCAAGCATTAACCACTTTTAGCTTATTCCAGAAGTTAATAGATAAGTTGAAACTGTAGGGGAGGTGACTGAAACTATGTTGAAAGAATTTGCTGCTAGACAAGCAGGTAAGATGCTTACGTTTATGGCTAAGAAATTTAGCAAAACAAACTGCTGGTTCGCGTGTTATAGTGAAGAAGTTCCTCAAGAACTGAAATAAATTAAGCAAAAAAGCGGATCTCCACCATTCGGAGGGTCCGCTTTTTTAAATGTGATTATACAGTTTTCCTTAATCTCTTAACAAATAAGGAGCCTTTCAAAAAGACGTCAGCTGCCATTTTTTCAAATCGTCTAGCGTCTTCTTTGATCCAATTCAGGAGTCTCATGTTATCGATAGTGATTACCTTCGTTTCGCCCCGCGCTGTGTTATGGTGCTTCATCAAGATGTACAACGCCTCGTCTTGTTGTTCGAAGTGGATATCATTATTCAAATAAATTCGAAAGGTATCCTCAGTAGTTTGAATATACACTCCAATAATACCGTCACCTAAATGAGTCGTATAGGTCAATTTTACTTCATCGTGCTCTTTTATTTTTTTATACGGATCAAACTTCAGGAT
The DNA here is from genome assembly GCF_014534655.1 of Paenibacillus sedimenti. Classification (GTDB taxonomy): domain Bacteria; phylum Bacillota; class Bacilli; order Paenibacillales; family NBRC-103111; genus Paenibacillus_E; species Paenibacillus_E sedimenti. The sequence continues at coordinate 269,078 of NZ_JACVVD010000004.1, read as the reverse complement.
ATCCAACAGAATCAACTCCTCGATAAAGAAAGTTTTTGCTGCATTTTGGTGAATTTATTTTTGTAATGCATTTATGTATTAATTCAAACCTCATAGTGCGAACCTATCGAATTATTGCGCAGCCGCAATACAATTGGACCATTCGAGAGGTTTTTATTATTTATCCATCCCCCTATATCAGAATCAGATTGATTTAGTAGAACATGCTTGGTACGATTAAAGTGTATTTTAAATACTGCTCTCAATTGGAGGCCTGCAGCTATGCCGCGCTATAAGCTCGGACGCTGTAACCTGCCAGAAATACTCGATAAACTTGGTATATCTAATCAAGAGTTTGCCGACAAACTGGGCATGTCTCGACAACAGGCTGGAGACTACATCAACGATAAAAAGAAGATGGGTACCGCATTAACCTGGTCAGTTGCCGATACGCTAGGCGTCCGTGAACGCGACATTTACCCTTGTATTGAAATACCTATAAAGGCATCTACGCGCAGGAAGCAGCAGTCGATGAAGAGTACCGAATAGGTTTCTCTTCTGGCACTGTTGTCAACCTTTAGGTTTACAAAGTGAATTCCAGAGCCCCATAAAAGGGACTGTGAAAATAATATTAGCACGAACACAGCATAAAGAGTATGCGAACATACAATCTTTGTGAGAATTTAATCAGAAATAACAAATCGTGTCGATACATGTCAAATGATTAATCTTGTAGATAAATTGTAACAGGAACGTTTGTTTGCATTACGGTCATATTTCGGTCAATTTTGACTTTTCTTCCTCTTGCTTCCCTCGATATCCTCTTCCACTGTGAACTGAAAAAACTTCAATGCATATCTGAGCTTTTCCTCATCAACGTTGCTATTCTTCCTCAAAATATCTTCCATTTCGAGCAGAAATTTTTTCTTAATAACTTCGTCTTCCGAGAGTTTTTCGTTTGTTATTGGAGGTGTTGGATCATCAGTCAAACCAAGAAGAAAATCGGAACTTGTCTTAAGAACAGTCGCTAATTTACCTAGAACATCCCCAGGCGGCATGCTAACATTCCTCTCATAAGAGGATAAAACCGCTCTTGTAACGCCTACTTGTTCAGCGCATTCGTCTTGTTTAAGATCAAAGCTAGCTCTCCGCTCTTTTATGCGTTCACCTAGTGACATTTTACTCACCCTTTGCATATATTGATTTTGTGTAATTTAAAATTTTATATTTTTATATTGCGCAAATTAAAATGTCATGTTATATTCGATTTACCAAAAGGACAGGAGGTGAAAAATGGTAAATATGATGGCAAGGGCTCCAAGAAGATCAAAAGCATCACCCAAGAAGAAAGATCGAATTAAACAACCGCGGCAACGGTTTAAAGAACTTCGACTTTCTAAAGACATTTCGCAAAGTAAGATGGCTAGTGATTTAGAAATCTCTGATGTTACTCTTCGGATGATTGAGAATGGGCAAAACGATCCGAGCTTTATGATGTCCTATGTGTATGCTTTGTACTTAGGAACCACTGTAGAAGAGGTTTTTCCTGATGTAGTAGAAGAAGCGAAGAAGTATTTTAAAACCCTAGAAATGAATTTCAAGTTTTCGTGATTTTCTTTCACGGTCAAGCAATTTATAATTGCATACTCATTATATTACGATATTTTAAATATCGCAACGCGGAACATTTGTTCTTGTTTTATTCCTTTGATTATTTCATAGGTTTATTTCTCTATGACCACCATGTAATTAAAAATTGCGGTATAAGATAATTATGAAAATTTAAATTTCAACGAGGTGATCGATATGAGTTACATGCTGCAAGTAGTCGCTGCAATGCGTGATGAAGCTCTGAAAACCAAAATCACCAAGAAACAGCTCACTAATCAATTCAACGAAATTATCAGTTCCTGTGATCAACATACTCTCGCCTACATCCACTGCTACCTTATGACTCTTAAAATCTTTATGCCGGATGGTGGTGAGAAGCCTTGACCCAAATCTTCAACTTCAACGGTGCCCAGCTCCGCATGATCGAGAAAGACGGTCAACCATGGTTTGTTGCCAAAGACGTATGTGACATTCTGGAGATCAGCAATCCAACAGTTGCAATCCAAAGGTTAGATGCTGATGAGGTGACTAAGTTTAACTTAGGAGGCTTGCACGGCGAAACTAATATCGTTAATGAATACGGCCTTTATAGCTTAGTGCTCGGCAGTCGCAAACCCGAAGCCAAAGCATTTAAACGCTGGGTTACTCACGAAGTTCTCCCTTCCATCCGCAAACACGGCATGTATGCCCGGGAAGAACTGCTCGACAATCCGGACCTGCTCATCCAAGTTGCAACAAAGCTGAAAGAGGAACGCGCAGCCAAGGCGCTGCTGGAGCAGAAGATTGAAGCCGATCGGCCAAAAGTCATCTTCGCGGACGCAGTCACGGCCAGCAAGAGCAGCATTCTCATCGGTGAGTTGGCAAAGATTCTCAAACAGAACGGCGTAGATACAGGCCAGAACCGGTTATTCACTTGGCTTCGGGATAATAGCTATCTCATCAGCCGCAAGGGAACGGACTTCAATATGCCTACGCAGTACAGCATGGAGCTTGGACTTTTTGAGATAAAAGAAACGAGCGTGAGCCATTCGGACGGCCATATCACGATCAGCAAGACGCCGAAGGTCACGGGAAAAGGGCAGTTGTACTTCATCAATAAGTTAAAGCAAGCTTAAATCCCTGCCTTAAGCAATAACAGCAAAAATCGCCGTCTATACCTCCTTATCGTCGCATCACGCTTGAGGGAATGAAAAATAAATCCCTAAAGGACGTGACCAATATGAGAGTGAAAATCAATGGTAAGGACTTAAATCCCGGCGACCGCGTAACATTTGAAAGCTCAGAATACTCGGACGGTCAAGGATTAGTGGTTCTCATCGCGGGAATTATCGCAGGCTATTTATGGTGGAGGGGTTTTCTATGATCGGCATCCATCCGGTTCACCGAAGAATGGCTGAGATTCACACTCAGGCCATGCGTCTTGGTGGCTATGAAATGCTGCCTTATAAGGTTCAATGCGAGTTGCAACAATGCGTGGTGCTTAATGCAACCATCGTCATGAAGCTCGATGGCTTGAAGACTCTCGCTCTACATGCTCAAGAAATGAATGACATGGACTGGGTAGCAGAATTGTGCGGTAAGATCGATGAGCTTGAAACACTAATGATTTGAGGTGCTCGTGTGGAGCTGCTAATAGTATCGACAGTATTCGTCGGCTTAAACATGATTGCAATTTTTACTTACCCGCTTTGGTGGCGGTTGGTAAAGGAGGATTAGCCGATGCCTGACGAGCGGCTTGAACGGCTTGGCACTTATTTTGTTCATTTCGGCATCCGGGAACGGTACTGCATTACATTTGAGCAATTCATTGAAAAGGTTGTGAATGGAGCGTGGACAGCGTGGCTTGCGTAACAGCGGAACACATGGATGAAATGGCGCGAACCCATATGAGGCTTGTGTATAGTGTTGCAAATAAATTCAATCGTAGTGCTCAGAAATTGCACGTCGATTTCGACGATCTGGTCGGCGCGGGCTGCATCGGATTGGTGGCAGCAATCAAGAATTTTGATCCGGAAAGCTTCAACAACGTACAGTTCAGCACCTATGCTGTCCCGATGATTTCGGGAGAAATTAAGAGATTCTTGAATGGTGGAGGAGCACGGGCGATTAGGGCAAAGGACATGATCATAGTTCTAGGTAAAATCTATAAACAAAACCTTTTTGCTTACTCTCCTGACGAAATTGCGGACATTCTTGATTGCAAGCTTTATCTGGTGTTTGATGCCATCAAGTATAACAAATTCACTTACATGTCCAAGGATGCCATTGCATTCGGGGTTGATGAGGAAAGACCGATTCCTCTTGAATTAATGCTTTCCCACGAACAGGACGACACTAGCGCACACGTCAAAGAATTTCTCTCAACGCTTACTGAACATGAGTTGACGGCGGTCATGATGCGACTAAACGATGCTTTGCAACGGGAAATTAGCGAGGTTATCGGGATTGCTCAATCCCAGGTATCACGGCTGCTGATACGGATCGGGAACAGATTTAAGGAATATATGGCTGGGGAGGCAATGGCATGAAACCCAAACACAGCAAACCGGACTCACGCGGAATGATGTTTGTTGCTTGTTCGGAATGCAAACGGGGCGGTAACGGGAACGAAAGTTGCAGCAGTGGTTGGTTAATCAAACGTGGTGGACCGGAGAAAGGCGCATGCTTCTCGGGTGAACTGCTCGACAAATTCAAAGAAAGCGAGGCTAATCAATGCCAAAAGTGATCAAATTCAAGCAATTGCACTTAATCAGCTTCACCGGCCATGACGAAATCACGGTCGATTATGGAGACATTACAAAGCTGTCCGGTAAGAACGGAGAGGGAAAATCATCGATCGGAACGGCTCCGGTATGGATCAAATGGGGCGTGGACTTATCCGGTGCAAAGTTTAATCCATCGCCAACAGATCGACCATTTGAACGGGTTTTCGGCTCCATACTACTATCCTTTGATGGTACGGATGTGCTTCTGGCTCGGGAGATCGTGAAGGGCAGCAACAAGTTCTACATTAATGAAGTGCCGCAGAAAGCTACAGAATTTGATGCTTTTGTCGCGACTCTATTTGATAAAGAGCAATTTCTTTCCCTCTATAACCCGGGCTTCTTCTTTACCCAGCACTGGCAGAAACAGCGCGAGCAGGTCATGAAGCATGTAACGCCTCCTTCTAATAAAGAAGTATTTCAGGCAATGTCTAGGACATCACCTGATCAGAAGGCGGCAGAAATCAAGCTGAACCCGCAGGCGGAACGGCTCGAAGAGGAATTGAAGAAGCTGAGCATTGCCGACCTGGAGAAGAAGTATGCGGACCTCAAGAACAAAAACGACAAATGGCATACTCAGGCACAAGGCAGTGTTAAGACGCTATCCGAACAGCTCGCAGCGCTCGGACACGCTAAAGAGATCGATCGGGAAGCGCTTGAGGCGGAGATCGAGCAACTGGATGCCAAAGTTCGCTCCTTTGATGTAGACAATCAATTAGTAATGCAACGCGAATTTGATCGCCAGCAGCTTCATAACAAAATAGAATTGCTGATAAAGCAGATTCGTGACGGCAAGGAAGAGCATACAAGGTTGAAGGAACAAGAAGTAAAAACCCATTGCCACGCTTGCGAGCAAGAACTCACGGAAGAAGCGAAGACTACTTTGCTTAGTAACAAAAAGGTTCTCCTTAACGTAATTGCCCAGCGAGTAAATGACCAAATGAAAGAAAGGGATGGCCTTAAATTAAAGCTTGAAGCCTTGATTCCGCTGGATCCGCCGAAACCGGTGGCCGAAACAATCGCACGTATCGCGGAAATCAATTCGGTCTTGCAGGCTGAAAGGACTCGAGCAAAAGCTGCATTAGACCTGGAGAAAGCGAAGCAATCCGAAGCCGACTTCCTCAAAGCCAAGAACGACTCCATATTCGTGCTCGATGCGATCAAGGCATTCAAAGCGAAGGAAGCGGAGCTGCAGGTATCCAAGGTGCAAGCGTTATTCACTACATTGTCTGTCCGACTATTCGACTACGTTAAGTCTTCGGACACATACACGCCAGCATTCGTCATCCAGATGAACGGGAAGGATTATCCAGCATTATCGGTGGGAGAGAAGATCAGCGCGGGCTTAGAGCTTTCAGAGGTCTTGTATAAGCAAAGTGAATTGATCGTTCCTACCTTCGTTGATGGCATCGGGGAGTACACGGGCAAAGTCGCGGTGTATGGGCAGCTTATCACGGGCCGGGCGGTACCGGATCAACTATTGAAAATTGAGAGTGAGGATGTTCAATGACAGTCCTTGAACTATTGAATTCATTAAAAAAGGATGCCGAGCGCTATGTTGCCCAAGGCGATGCATCCGTCAAACGTAACCGTCACATGAATGAATTGGCGGAAGCCGAGGGCATTGATCAACGCCACATCGAAGCAATACTCGTTGATTTTATCAATAACATAGCTGGACGCTACGGCATTGATTATGCCCTTTATACCATTGACATAAGAGTTCGGCTAGAAAGCGAGGTAGTTCAATGACGCCATTTACCTTCCTACTCCTAGCCCTTGCCGTCTACCGGCTGACCCACTTCATCGTCTTCGACAAACTATTTGAACGGGTCCGCAGCCAATTCGTAAAGCGCGGGTTCGATGGCCAAAACATCACGTTCACCCTGCAAGGCACCGGCATTCGTCGCTTTATCGGCCAGATCATCAATTGCTATTGGTGCGCGGGCATCTGGGTTTCAGCGCTATTCATCGTCGGCTACCTTACAGCCCCTACCGTCGCATTCTACATCGCCGCAGTGCTTGCCCTTGCCGCAGTACAATCGATCGGTGAAACACTCATACTCAAGGCTTCCGGCATGCCGCTTGAGATGACCCCAACAGGGCCCGCCACTCACGAAGAGGATGGACTTGGAGTAGCCCGTGGATTCGTGAACGCCGTCATCATAACTGTTGGCATAGCAGTGATCATTGCCGGCTGCTGGTATCTGATCCATGTACGGTGACAAAATAGCAGCACTACGCCGGGCGCGGAGCATGACACAGGAGCAATTGGCTTCTTCTCTTGGATTATTGCGAGTATCGATCAGTCATTACGAGAACAACCGCAGGGAACCGGATTATAGGACACTCATCAAGATAGCTGACTTCTTCAAAGTAACTACGGATTACATTATTCGATAGGGAGCGATTCAAATGCCAAACACCTATAAAGTCAAGAAAACCGATGCTGGGAATGCCTTGTTTGAAGGGCAAAAGGTCACTCCATATTACGAGGATACCAAGGAAATGATCATCAATGGCGCTCGCGCTGACGCAGATCACCATGTAAAGAAAGATGGTCAATATTTTGCTGAACACTTCGAAATCTCGGGAGGTAATTAATCTATGACAACTCAAATTACAACTGTCGGCAATTGGACCGCTGAAGACATAACAACTATGAAAGAAACTCTTGCTGTAGGAACAACCGATTCACAATTTCAGCTATTCCTACGAACTGCTCACGCCTCTGGTTTGAACCCTTTTCTCAATCACATCTATGCAATCACGTATCAAGGTAAAATGTCCTTGCAGATTGGTATTGAAGGAATTGCTTATTTAGCCAAGCAGAAAGATGGCTATCAAGGGTATGATGTTCAAGTTGTTTATGAAGGAGAATTGTTTAAACCGAAACGTGCAAAGGATGGGACTTGGGAAATCGAACATGAACCAGATGGATTCCCTAATGCTGACGCCAAGATTCTTGGGGCATATGCAGTTGCTTATCGCGAAGGATTCAAGCCATATACTGTCATCATGCCATTCTCAGAAGTTGAACACTTTCAAAAAAGCTCAATTCCAAATCAACAAACCATGTGGAAAAGATACACGGCCGATATGTTTAAGAAGCATGTATTGAAGAGAGCCTTGAAGGGTCAGTTTGGTATCGACATTAATGAAGATGATGTCACTCTTTCACCTTCCGCTTCAACTCAGGATAACGGCGAGCCGATGCGCCGGGACATTACGAGTGAGGCCACCCATTCAGATGCAAAGTTTAAGCCGGCGGAACATGAACAACCAAAACCAGATCCGAAAGAGAAAGCCAGAGCGGACATTAAATTGAAGCTGGCACAACTTGGTTTAACAACAGTTCCTGCAATTGATGGGTTCTTCCAAACCAATCAAGTCAGATATGATGACCCGAAAAACCCGACTCTAAAAGAGCTACAAGGCGTAATCAAGTTGCTTGACCTTAAACTTGCCGAGAAAGAGAATGCGGACAATGACGAGCTGCCGATCGAGGATTAAAGGATGAAAGTAACCATCCTCGCATCCGGAAGCAACGGTAACTGTATTCACATTAAAAGCGGGAACGCCGGCGTCCTTATCGACGCTGGCCGATGGAAACGGGATATTGAAAAGCGGTTGATTGATAACGGCATTAATCCAGCTACCGACATCCAGGGTATATGTATCACACACGCTCACGGCGACCACATCCGGGGACTGACTATCGCCAACAAATACAGCATCCCTGTCTTCGCCTCAGAAGGGGAATGGAAGGACATCGATTCAGTTTCAGACGATCTGCGCCATGCTCTTACAAAAGACAATGACCGCTATTCAATGATCGAGCTTGGAGACATCCACATTTACCCCTTCGGCGTTCATCACGATGCTTACGAGCCGCTTGGATACGCCATTGAGGACGATTTCGGCAACCGCTGCTGCGTGGTGTTCGATACCGGGAAAGTCGATAATGACATGCTGGAAATGATGGAGGGCAGCATCTACATCATTGAAGCTAATCACGATCCGGCGCTGGTTGAAGCATCTGATTACCCAATTGCTACAAAAGCCCGCATACTTTCTGACATCGGTCATTTAAGCAATCAGCAAACGGCAGCAGCCCTCAAACGATTGGTCAAAGGCAAGGGCGAAAGGATCTATCTTACCCACTTATCAAGTAGCAACAACACACCTATGCACGCCAAAGCCGAAGTCATGCGGGCCCTGCTAGAAAAGGGATTTATTGAAGGAAAGCATTATAGTCTGGAGGTTGTGAGCGAATGAAAAAGGTTGTATTGCCGGGATTAATCGTTGATGCGTTAGATGAATATAGGGAGCTCTACGACAATCACATACCTACTATGGTCGCCCATTCATTCAAGAATTACCAAACAAATGAGGCGGGCCGGATTGTTCGGGACTTTGCTGCTGATAACTTTGAAACGTTTCTTAGGGCGATGCTATACGATTATGAGTCGGAGGAGACGCTGCAAGACCGAATTAAGCACGGCGTACTAGAGATTTATCAAGGCTGGATTCAGGCGCCGATCGATGCAACGGATCCGAAAACACGGGAGCATTTTGCAGAGCAGGTCACACAATTCGTAACAACTATATTCGAGGAAGACAGCCAGAGGAAGTGAGGCTGAGTGGCAAACCCTCAACCGGACCGCTACACAAAGATAGCAAATGAGCTATTGGAGCAGGTTCCGAAATTCAAATTCAATGGGACGCAGTTACGAATAATCCTCGTGGTTTGGCGATACACCTACGGTTTCAGGCGTAAATCCCACGAGTTTTCCTTAAACTTTTTGGCTGAAGCGACGGATGCGGGGAGAGGTCAGGTTGATCGGGAACTAACAGCTTTAATCGAAAGAAATGTTCTGAAAGTAATCTCCGGCAATCCTGGCAAGCCCCGGGTGCTCCAATTCAACAAAAATTATGAGGAATGGGATAACGATAGGTGTCCTCTAAAACGAGGACAGTTAATAGAAGAAACAGGTGTCCTCGAAAACGAGGACGCAGTGTCCTCTAAAACGAGGACGGAAGTGTCCTCTAAAACGAGGACAAAGAAAAGAAATAAAGAAACTCTAAAGAAAGAAGAGATATATATGTCAAAAATTCAGTTCCTTGATACCGTATTTTTGACTCAAGAAGAATACGATCGCTTAGTCAATGATTTCGGAAAAGATACGGTTGATCTGTTCATTGAGAAGCTGGATGAATGGCAAACCAATTATCCGAAGAAAACCAAAAAGGATCATAACAAAACGCTACGTGTATGGATTAAAGGTGACCTTGCCAAACAAAAACAGCTTTCAAGCCGCCCTTCAAACAAACAACAGCGGAATCAAGCAGAGATGGATATTTTAAACCAATTCTATAGGGAGGGCGAGGCGCTTGAAGCAAACGGAGACGGCGAAGTTCTTGGCCGCAATCAAAACCTTCTTCCCTAATTTTGAAATAACCACAGCGGTTACGCATGGGTGGCAATCTATGCTCGAAGATGTGAGTTTCGAGCGGGCTCAACAGAATTTAGCCCAGCACATCAAGACGAACCGGTTCCCGCCGACTATAGCGGACATTCGCTGTGAAGCAGCACCAAAACCCATTGATAAAGAAATCGAAGCCCGCAACCGAGACATTGCTTTCTCTGAATGGGTCCGGTTAGGGAAAGATCCGGAGGACTTTGTCTATGATGGAGTTTCAGACATTAAACGACTTTCAAGCTGAGCAGTCCGTCCTTGGCGCGATCCTATCGGATTCCAGATGCTTAGACGAAATCAGCTTCCTTGAGCCAAGGGACTTTCACGAGAAGCATGAGCTCATTTTCAACGTCATCCGCTATCTCCACGAGCAGGACCTTCCAATCGATTTTATTACGGTTGTTGGTGAGTTCGATCGGTTTGGCCGCATTCAAGAGATTGGCGGGGTTACGTATCTAACCGATATGATCGCATCCGTGCCAACGGTCGCCAATGTAAAGTACTATGCACGCATTGTCCGAACAAAAGCTTTACGGCGCCGGATGTATGAGGCCGGGGAAGAGATGAAGAAGGCTGCTGTTAATGGCGATTTCGAAGATGACGAGGATATCTATGCTTCCGCCGAAGAGATCACCGATAAGATCCGTCCGAAAACAGTCGCAAAGATGCGGGACTTTAAGCAAAGCAGAAAGGACTATTACGAGCATCTTAAGACCAAAGCGCAGAAGATTCTCTCGGGATTTAAGCAATTCGATGAGTGGGCGCAGTTGTGGCGGGGATGGCTGTACATCATTGCCGGACGCCCGAGCGTGGGAAAGACGGCCAAGGCGCTGCAACTGGTCTACGGCATCGCGAGCCAGTTTCGGCTAATCGACGGCAAGATGGTCGCCGCCAAGGATGCCGGATGCGTTCTGATCTACTCCCAGGAGATGGGGGAAAACGAGGTCAAGGACAGGATCGTTTCAAATGTGGCTGGGGTGAACTATAACCGGCTCATCAATAAGGGCGGCGAGGAAGGCTTTACAGATCGAGAACAGCAAAAGATTGATGAAGCGTATGACTTGCTCGAATCATTGCCAATTCACATTCAAGATTCGTCTGGTGTAACGATCGAGGAGATTCGCTCCACATCCAAACAGATGATCAAGCAACATGGGAAAATAGCTGCCATCATCGTGGATTACCTGCAGATCATGGAGATCGTACCGAGGCGCGGAGAAAAGCGCCATGAAGCAATTGGGCGCGTTACGCGGACGGCCAAATCAATGGCCCGGAAGATGAATTTCGTATTCATCATGCTCTCGCAGCTCGATCGTTCAGCCGACGATGAGGAGCCGAAGCTCAGGCATTTGAAGGAATCGGGCAGCATTGAGCAGGATGCGGATGTGGTCGAATTCCTTTGGCATGACGGTGAATACGACGGCAATGTGAAAATTGTTCAATCGATCTTTGCCAAGGGGCGAAATGTCGGGCTCAACCGGTTCCGCTATCGTTTCGAATGGTGGTTGCAGCGGTATGTGGAGCTGGAGAAAGAGAAAGAGCCAGAAAAGAAAAAGGCAGGCGGTCGCAAATGAGCAAGATCACTGCTGCTAATTATGACTCAATAGTCGCGTGGCTGAAGGATAAAATCGCCAAGGTCAATAACCCAGCCATCGATCCGGACAGCAAGACTAAACTCCAAAAGAATATCGATATCACGCGGAAGGAGCTGCAACTGTACCTCGCTGCCGAGGTTGCCAAGGATGATGAAGCTTGGCGGAGCAAACGGATCAGCAAGGCCGTCGAGATGGACCATCCATTGATTACACCTGAGAAGAAAGCAGAATTGATGATCGAGTATGACCTAATCGACGGCGCCATTCTTGCCTATCAGCGATCGGAATATGTGAAAAAATATCCGAGTGTGAAGGATGCTTACGAAAAGCTTGGCTGGATAGTTGCAGAACCTAAAGAAGAAGCATCTACAGAGGAACGTAGCGCTTCTGTGGGGCCTTCTACCCCTTCAGGGGAACGTCAGTTCGAAATTGGCGGGAAAGAGGCTGGAAAGTCAAATGATGAAGCCACGCAGGATGATTACGCGAGCGCTGCGGCGTGGTTGTGAGGAAAGGGTGATTATATGGCACGAGTCCATGTTGAAAACGATATTTACATCGATGTTGAATTCAAACAGTGCACTTTGGAACGGAAAAGTATTGTAAAGGAAGGCGACAACAAGGGCAAGGAAGTGTTTAACCCAGTTGGTTATTACGGAAGTCTGGGAGGAGCTTTGAGAGCTGCATTGAGATTAAAAGTTGTGTTAGAACTATCCAAGTCCGCAGTGAATGAGCTTTCTGATCTTGCTGAGATCGTACAGCGTAGCGAAGAGGAAATTATAGGACTCATTGAGATTTAAGGAGGGCTTGAATGCAATCGATAACAATACAATTACTCATTATCGATACCGACCACAACGAGGAGCAGGCTCGGAAGAAAGTAATCGATGCGATGGACGATCTGATCAACGAGTTCTGCGTCCAGCCGATTGAGAAGTCCAAAGTCGTGGATGCCCTGCTCGCTGTAAATCAGGCGGTGCTCGGATTCCTTCTAACTGGCGGGAAAGAGATTCTAGTCTGGGAAGATGTCACACAGTACGTCGAGCTATTCATGAGGCAGCATAATGAGCGGCACATAGATTTGATGCGGATGCAGGCGGCACAGCGGGGGTGGAAGGTTTGAGAAAAACCTTCGTAGAGATGTTCGCTGGCATCGGCGGTATGGGACACGGACTCATGGAAGCCGGATGGGAATGTGTCGGTTATGCGGAATGGGATAAATTCGCACATCAAGCTTATGAGATACTTCATGACCATGAGAAAAGGATGTGGAGCGCATATGACGTCACAAAAGTCACAGATGACGATCTTCGACTGTTTAGAAGAGAGCGAGGAGACATTAGCTTGCTCGCTGGTGGATTTCCTTGCCAAAGCTTCTCAATCGCTGGAAAGCGTCAAGGATTTAGGGACGCTACTCGCGGGACTCTCTTCTTTGAAATCATTAGGTGGGCATCTATTCTCGAACCAGAGTATTTACTCCTTGAGAACGTCACAGGACTCCTCAATCACGACGGGGGGAGGACATTCGAGACCGTCCTCGGAACGTTGGATGAAATGGGGTATGTGGGGGAATGGTGTGTGCTTAACAGCGCAGCCTACGTTCCTCAAAACCGAGAGCGTGTGTTCATTATCGCAAGTGCTAGAGGATCAAGTGGACGAAAAATATTTCCTTTCGGAGCAGAAAACAGCAACTCTATTGAAGTCGTTGGAAGGCTCGAAGGTAACCACGACCAAAACAGCAGAGACTACGGAACTGGGGGGGTAGCACCCACTCTTAGTACGATGCAAGGTGGTGGGCAGGAACCGAAGATTCTTGTTGCAGGGCAATTGGACGATGACACTGGCGGTACTGGCAAAATCTACGATCCTGATGGGATTGCGCCGACTCAGTTGGCTCAGCATGGGAATGCCGTCACTAAGATAGTGATTGGCGCAACAAATACAAACCTTGGAAAGCCACAAAAAATTGTCAATACTCTTCAGGCTAGAGATTACAAAGGATTGCAGGGCAGACAAGAAATGAGTGTAGTGCTTGAACCGATTCCAGTTCTAACACCTGACCGAGAAGAGAAACGACAAAACGGACGCAGATTTAAAGAACCAGGAGAACCAATGTTCACACTTACCGCACAGGATAAGCATGGAGTGGCAATACCCGAACCAAGCGGAATATACACGGGAACATCGCCTGAATTTTTAAGACAACCAGCAGTCGGCTTGAGCAGAACACTAAAAGCAAACAAACATGATGCAGGAATCATTGATACCAATTACCGTATCCGAAAACTCACGCCACTTGAATGCTTCCGTCTCCAAAGTTTCCCTGATGAATGGTACTACAAACTGAAGGAAGCTGGCATAAGCGACAGTCAACTCTACAAGATAGCTGGTAATGCAGTTACGTCGGTTGTTGCTTATGAGATCGGTAAACGGCTTATTGAAGGGAGTTAAAGCCTATGGAAGATACAATAGTCCTTCGCAAATACTGGCAGCGGATTAAAGGATTAAACTTCGAGCACTTCAGCAATGCGCAAAACGAGCTCCACACCAGGGCATATGAACTGGCCGTGCAACATGTATGTGAAGCAATGTCATGCCACCCGCGTATCAGTGCCAAAATGGTTGAAGAAGTGAAGCGGAAGGCTGTCGAGATTCGAGAGAATTGGGATGGCTGCCGCGAGGTTATAACCTTCGAAAGCACGCTGGAGTTGATCATCGAGGAGATCCTTGAGAAAAAGTACGGCGTTCAAAGGAAGGCGGCGACGGCGGAATGAAGGAAGTCTATCGTCGGGAGCGCGCCGGGCAGATGAAGGCTATCTGGGAAAGCTTCGAATGGCTGTTGGAGGAAAAGCTTATCTCCATCGATAACATGACACGGGCCATGATGGCTGAAATGAAGACCGTCAGCGTACCGGACGATATGATTGCCGAATACCTTCCGCAGCAGTTCTTGCAACTCAAAGAAAGAATTGTCGCTGAGCAGAACGCTCGGTATGAGAAGGATGTGAAGAATAAATGATCAAAATCACGGTACCGCTCAGATGCAGGTATCCCGGATGCAAAGCCAACGCGAGCAAGACATGGGCATTGGTCAATATTTGCGAGGAGCATCATGAAGCGATCTATTGGGAGACGGCCAAGTATTACGCGGAGTCTGGAATCACCTATAAGGAACGCGAGCACTATCTGAAAATAACCCACATGATTAAAGCAATCACGCCCTACTATGCTCGCAAGGCAAAGAAAGTTAGCGGAAATCAAAGTGAAAGCAAAGATTCTTAACGGGAAGAAGGGGAAAGCGTGAGATTTGGAGCCAGGAAGAAAACGGAAGGAGCAGCGCCGGCGAGTAAGTACAATGCCTCAAAAGCTATCTTGTACCTGGATACCGAGAAATTAGTCAAGGTAACAGCGCCGGAACTTAAAGAATTCAAGGAAACGAAGTACGACGAGATACGACACATTCTTTTTGACTCCGATATGGAAGGCAGATACTACCGCGATGTTCTGCTGCCGGACATCAAAGCTGGCTTGATTAGAGTTGAGATGCAGCCAAAGTTCACTCTGCTTGAGAAGCAGGATAAAGAAGGGATCAAGCACCAAGCCATTACTTACACGCCTGATTTTAAGATCATCCCTTTTACGGGAAGAGCGTTTTTCGTAGACGTAAAGGGCGCCGAAGACCAGAAATTCCCGCTCAAACGGAAGATGTTCGATGCTAAATTCCCAGAGTATCCGCCGCTAGTGGTCATGAAATATAAGAAGAAGTTCGGCGGCTGGATTACCATCGAGGAGCACGATAAACAGATGCGTGCGGAGAACAAGCAGAAGAAGGCTGTGTCTGCGGCAGCGAGTGCTCAGCCGAACGGTGAGGGGCCGCGGTGAAGCGAAAGGTCGCTACCCGGGCATTAAAACGGAAATGTGAATGTTGCTGCTGTTCATTTATTAAGGGCTCATTTTATTACACGAAGAGAAGGGTATTCCACTGGGATGATCAAATCCTCAGCACTGAATACATCTACTGTGCCCGGTGCAAATACCAGCAAGATGACAGAAAACGGCGATTTGAAGCTTTTAAGGAAAAATGCCATCACCCATTAGTGCATGAGGTCTGGTCATACATCCCTGGCGAGTACGTCATGCAACCAGATCATGATGTGTGCCTGATATGTGGCGAGTGGCTATAAAAACTAAAACCAAAGGATGAGTGAATCGATATGACAGAAACAATCTTAACCAAAGCAGCAATTAAGAAAATTACTAGCGGCAACGGAATTGAAATAGTTTTGACCATTAAATCCAGCGTCAGCCTTGATGACCTTCACGAACTCAAGCAACGCGACGAATTCTTTGTTGCTCTCGGTGTATCACAAGCGGAAGTGCGGGATTACCTCGAACCGCGCCGTGGCTATCATGTCACAGTTGATCGATCTGGTGTTGTTCAAACAGTTGAGAAGCCGGCTGATGAGGAAGGTGAGCAACTGGAAATCGAGGACGTAGAAGCCTCTGAGACGTCATCTGAACAGGGATGCGAAGAAATCAACGATGAATTGGAAGAGCAAAGCGACGAAGCTGGAGATGCAGAGGGCGTCGAAGAGGCTGAGGACGCTGATCTTGAGGAAGAAGAAGCCAATCGTGAGACTGATGTCGTTGAAGAAGAGCGCGAAGAGGAGTTTGGCGACGAAGAACCCGAGGACGAGGAGCTTCCAATCGAAGAAGAAGAGTAAACCAAACGCCCCTGCTCTTGCGGGCGGGGGCTCCCCATAAAGGAGCGTGCTTATATGCTACTCATGCAAATAGCCGAACATTGGATGAAGCAAAAGACGCAGCCGCTGACCAAAGCGGAGCAAGAGGAATGGAGTAACTGTCTGGATGTGCTCGCTGAGCAGTGTTGGGAATATCAGGTGAAGCAGAACTTGCTGGCACAAGCGGAAGCAACACGGGACATTGATTGGGCTAGGGAGATATGCCTTGACGTTGAAAAGCTTGAGATGTCGCATCGGATGGAGTGGTGAGTATGAGGGAAATAAAATTTCGTGGCATGGGAATCAACGGTGAATGGGGTATTACGGCTTCTTGAGCGTAGTCACAGATAAAAGAGTCGGCGTTCCATTAGGAAGCTACATTTCAAACTCAGTTGGATTGCCATTCGCTTACCAAGTCAGACCGGAAACGGTTGGGCAATTCACTGGGCTCAGAGATAAAAACGGTAAGGAGATCTATGCAGGGGATATCCTCCGTTGGAAAACCATCGATCGGGAATACCAAGATCATTATGGGGACAACATCCCGAACGGACATTATCACGAGTTTTTGGGATACGAAATAAAAACACTTGAAGGAGTTGTAGTATTCCAAGATTGCGCGTATTGGGTTGTCAATGAAGACACGAACGATGTTAACGCGGAACTTTCATGGATTGGCAATGCCTTTTCCCCTTTCGAAGATCTCGACATTGTTAAATTTTTCGAGGATGAAGAATTATTTAAGCTCTATGGCTATGAGGATATGGAATCATTAATGGATTCCATCGAGAAAATCGAAATCATCGGCAACATTTACGAGAATCCAGAGCTCCTGAAGGGATGATCGATGGTGAACGAACAAATCGAAATTCACTTTCTTCCAGAGGTTATCATCGGCAACAGGACGTATCGAGCATCGAACTTAAGGATGAATGGCAGCGGTCGGAAATGGGCAGATGTTGATTATTGGACTGGTCGGAATTAGCGGGAAGTGCAGAATTGGGACCGGATTGAAACGGTAGCAAGGCTGTTATGGCATAAGCGAGGTGAATTCTGATGCGGACAGCCGACGAAACAATCGAGCTATTCATGCAAGCTCTCAACAAGCGGCGGGCTTACCTTCGTCGCCGGATCGATGAGATCCAGAAGCAGGGACGTGCTTTACAACCCCACCTTGCAAAGGCACTTCGAAGCGGCATGTTATGCGAGATTACAACAGTTGAGTGTCTGCTCAAGCTGATTCAGGATGGCAAGATACATCCGGATGAGATTTACAACTCGGAAGACGATGTTTTGATAAATCAGTAGGAGTGTGAACCATGAACAAAACCATAAATGAATTAGTCGCAGAAGCACACAGTAACGCGGTATCAAAAGGTTGGTGGGAAGAAGAACGGTCATTTGGCGAGTTGATCGCCCTGATGCATTCGGAGCTTTCGGAGGCTTTGGAAGATTACCGCAACGGAAATTTCCCGACTACCATGTGGTATGAGAAGAAAATTGACGGTGAGTTGGTCACTGCAGCTCTTCAAAATGACGATACTTGGAAGCCTTGCGGTATCCCATCGGAACTGGCAGACGTGGTCATTAGGGTGTTTGATACTTGCGGTCGCTATAGGATTGATCTTGAACAAGCGATTGTTGAGAAGATGGCATACAACGCGACACGACCGCAGCGGCACGGCGGTAAGGTGCTTTAATGAAAAAGCTCCAACTCTTACCGCTTGAAGCTGCCATATACGAGGGTTTTAAGGCTGGAAAGACCTACGCTCAGATCAAGAAAGAGACCGACGATAACAGGCATAACATGACCAGCAGAACAAACAAGCTGATTGAATTCGGGGCATTGATCAGAACGGGCGGAAAGCGATCTTTTGTCTACACTGTGGTTCCAGACATTGAGTACGAGATAATTCAGGAGCGTCGAGCGCAGAAGGAATTAATGATCGAGGTTGAAGACAGGCTGCTCGATAATCTCCAAGTATTCGAGTTGACCGAGGAGCAACAGCAGCGACTAAAAGAGAATCAACATCTTGGACGGACGGCACTCGCGGCGAAGCTGGGGATATCGAAGCTGCAGCTGAATTATGTGTTGGATAAGAAGAGCACGCGGCCCATGAATAGGTAAGGGAGGTTTCTTCGTGAAAGAATTGATTCTCGGCAAAGGTGAAATTACTTTAGTTGATGATGAAGATTACGAACAACTCTCGCAACATCGATGGAATAAATCGCAGTATGGATATGCTTACCGCCTGGGGGACCGTTCCAAGGGAGAAAGATGGAAGGTGTTAATGCATCGTGAGATCATGAAAGCTCCAGCAGGTTCCATGATAGATCATATAAACGGAAACCGTTTAGACAACAGAAAATCCAACTTGAGATTTGCTACACGCGCTCAAAATGCGACTAATTGTAGTGGACGTGGCGGTGAATCTGGTTACAAAGGTGTCTTTATCAACAAATCTAGCCAATTACCTTCTTACAGAGCATTGATTCGTTCTAATAAAAAATCGATTCACATCGGCTGTTTTAACTCAAAAGAGGCGGCAGCTCAAGCATATAACCATGCGGCAGTTAAATATCACGGGGAATTCGCCAGGTTGAACAAGATTTAGACACATTTGCAGTCATGAAGCAAGGAAACTTAACTTTAAGGCAATGAAACTTAACGACTCCAGCAAAGGAGTGATGAGCGTGGTGCGCGAGGCTGATCAAACCAACGGTTGGCTAACACATATCAGGGACCTCAAGAAGTCTTATCGCGGCACCTACTGGATGCTGCGGAAAGCATTGAAGGCGTGCGGCGAGGACGAAACGCACCCGGACTATAAAACATTAAAAGAAATGATATCGGACGTAAATTTCGCAATCATGTGGATGCATACAGGAAAGCGACCAGGTAACAAGCGGGGCATTGAGCGGCGGGCGGCTTACCAGCGGGATAAACTTATGGACCCGCTAAAGATGCAAGCTTATGTGCAGCAGCATCACGCCGGCAGCCCCGCGAACATATCGGATGATGAACGGTTCAGACTTGGGGAAGCAATGCGATGCCTGAGCGAACGGGAGCGAGAATGCTATGAGCTCGCCCATGGTCACGGATTCCCATTTCAGTATATTGCCGATATGCTGCAGATCTCGAAGGGATCAGTTGAACAATATGTGAGGCGGGCACAAGAGAAGATTTCGGACGAGTTAAGAGGGAATTTGTTTTTGTAATGATACAAGCCGATAACAGCATTAAATATACTAAAGGACACCAGATGGCGTGGTAGGGAAAAAGGAGTTGATGGTAGGATATGTTCACGAAAAAGAAGGAAGATTTACCCCTCGTACTAGATGCCAAAGCGATACAGGATATATTGAGTTTAGGAAGACGCCAAACTTATGAGCTATTACAAAACCCTCCGTTCCATGTCGAACGCATAGGCAAACGAGGGATTATAAAGGTATCGAGAGACGCTTTCTTTAATTGGTTGGAAGGTACAGCGAAGCAGGGATGAAAAATCCTTGCTTTTTTCTTTTTACGATGTTAATATTCATTTTAACGTTACTTGTATTAAGTAAGTGTATCCGGTAGGTTCGTGGTAGGATTTTGGTAGGATACTTGATGATATTTAAGGGAAACCAAGAGAAATCATCGGAAACAGAATATCAAATGAAAACCAATAGGGACAAGGGTTTAGGTAACTAAATGCAACCTAAAGGAAACTAACGGAATCAAACAATTTCATAATTGAACCTTCGGGGCAGGGTGAAATTCCCTACCGGCGGTGAGGATACGCACGTATATCTCAAGCCCGCGACTCCCGGCTCACAAGGCCGGGACTGACTTGGTGGAACTCCAAGGCCGACGGTTATAGTCCGGATGGGAGAAGGTGAAGAGCAGCTTGTTAAAAATGCTTTTTTTAACAGGTCTGTTTGTCAATGCCCCCGTTGATTATCAAAACGGGGGCATTGTTTCTTTCAGAAGGTTCAATTCAAAACTTTGTTTTGCTTGAAGCAAAACGCATAGGAGGTTTTTGAATTGGATAATGCAGTAGATTTTAGAAGTAAGAGTTTGAATTGGAAGTCATCACGCATCGCGGGAATCAACGGTATCTGGTATGTCGCGCTCGGAGCTACATTATGGGGACTGGATCCTTTATTCCGAATCCTGTTACTTAAAAGCTTCACATCTGCTCAGATCGTCTTTCTGGAGCATCTACTACTAGCAGGTTACGCGCTGCCGGTATTAATTAAATTCCGCCGAACCTTGGTCGGCAAGCTATCACTCACCGTCATCGGGGCACTGCTCTTCATCTCTTGGGGAGGCTCTGCGATAGCAACCATCTTATTTACTTCCGCTTTTGCCCACGGCAACGCGAATGCAATCCTGCTGCTTCAAAAACTGCAGCCCCTATTTGCAATTATCTTAGCCAGATTCATGCTTAAAGAGGCCCTGCCTTCCAAGTTTATTGTCTACATTATTGCCGCTCTGTTAGGTACCTATCTGTTGACATTCGGCTTTGCCGCACCTGCGCTTGGCTTCAAGGATTTGGGTACACTAAGCTGTTTGTTCTCCATCCTTGCAGCAGTCTTGTGGGGCGGTTCCACAGTAATGGGAAAATTCCTGCTTCAAAAAAATTTGGATTTTCCAGTCGTTACTTCGTTGCGATTTTTGCTGGCAATTCCTCTGTTAGCAGCCGTGCTTCTGGCAGGCGGTGACGCTTGGCAGGTAAATAGCACAACTGCCGGGCTTGCGCTTCTATTAGTGAATCTGTTGTTTCAAGCGTTTTTCCCGGGATTATTGAGCATGCTGCTCTATTACAAAGGTTTGTCATCGACGAAGGCCTTTTACGCAACCTTGGCAGAACTTGCTTTTCCCGCTGTCGGCGTGCTGATTAACTGGGTTGTATTCGATCAGCGGTTAACAATGGGACAATTGATCGGATTTCTCCTCATATGGTTCACCCTATGGCTGATGAGCCGCGGTAAAGGTGAAGCTTCAAAAATTAATATCTCGCAAACTTTATGAAATTGCACAGAAAAAGTCCCTGTTTCTTGCTGAAAAGCAATGAGACAGGGACTTTTATTATTTTAGAAAAAGCAAAATCTAATCGTCAAGAAGTACACCATCTGATGTATTTTTGTCTACCTGAATCGCTTCGTGCTGATTATCTTTTTCTATGAGTACTTTATAGCCATGATCAATAAATACATCTGCAAACCTATATAATTCATTCGAATCTTTGAAAGATAGTTCAATCGTTCTTTCATCACTATCAATAACGTATATTCGGAACATTCGGCAACACCTCTCAAATGGGGATACAAGCCTTACATTATATTCGGTTCCGGTAAGGTTATGACTTAATTCCAGGTCCAGCTATAAAAAAGAAAAACCCCCTTTAACGGGAGTTAGTCATTATCATTACGATCTATACCATTTAAGGCACCTTGTATTTCGTTGTTAACTTCCACTGGCAGTCTTGTCTTGAAATAATCAACTACGGCTTCAACTGCTTTCTCGGCCTGAATTTCTGTTATCCCGGCTTCGCTTGCCACATGATCTCTTACGATGTGTTTCATCGTATATCTCCTCCTTGATTTATAAATACAACGACAAATATTATTTGCTGCTCGCATGAGATTATTCATTCAAATAAATTCAACATTTGACACAAGCGATACAACTTGTATATGCCGCGTAGTTGTGACCGATTGATTTTATTCAAGTAATCAAGTGAATCAATGGCGATATTTCTTGCTTGTTCAACATCGTTATGGTCTAACTTCTGGATAGCTTGCTTAAGCGTAACCGAATCATTGGAGTAAACGGTTGTTCGTAAAGTGCGAATCAGTAAAATTTTGCGTAATTGAGGACGGTTAAACATCCGGTAACCATTTTCATGATTGCGGGAAGAAGTAATAAGTCCCACCTTTTCCCAGTGCCGGATAGCTGAACTTGGGATCGCGGTTGCCGCAGAGACCTCCCCGATTGTCATCCATTCTTTTTGTCGGTTCGATACAAGGGGGTCAAGTTCTTGTGTCTCGAAGAGTTGAATTGTTTTCTCTGCCAAGGTTTTATCACGATGAAGGTTTGCTTGCATTTCATTAACCATCCAGAGTGCAGAATCGACATCTTTTAACTGAATTTTTCGAAGAACTTCTGAAGTTAATTCCATCCCGAACCACGGTGACATGGCAATAATACATTCAAAATACGCAATATGTTCTTCCGTATATATTCGATAGCCGGTCGATGATCGTTTGGTAGGGGGAACCATTCCCTGCGCTTCATAATTTCTTAAGGCACTTGTACTTATGTTTAGTTTTTTTGCGATATCTATGGGTCTCATTTTCACGGGTTGAATGCACCTCTTTTAGTCATGCTATTAAGATTAAAGCTTATTTATAAAGTTTTTTCAATGAAAAACTGTAGATTAAAGACTATTACAATAAAAACTTTAGAATTTGCTTTAATGTTGTAAGATGATATTGTAGTAAGAATAATTATTCGAAAGTGAATAGGAGGCATGTATGCATGGAACAATTATTATTAAATTTTAAACCGGGCATGTCTGTGGAGAAAATTGGGGAAGTCACCCAGAACTATGTATCATCGCAATGGAAAAAAGTACTGAATGAAAATATGGAAGAGCTAACCAAAGTTTTTCCGGAATTAGAGGATTCAACTTATGGCCTTTACTTGGATAAATTTATACCTCAGATCGTCGATGCACTTGAGGCAGCCGGTTTTACAACAGGGGGAGATATAAAAGAATCTGATTTTATTATCGGAAAATTATTGAATTTTCGAAATTCCATGGAAAAATGGGGATCCGAAGATCATAGGTCCAGGGTGTTTTGGATCGTCGTCGAAGATCAAAAGAATCGTTCGCTTGGAACGCTAATATTTGATTTTTTTCATTCCCATATGCAATTCGATGTTCCGGCCCTACCGAATATTTTTGCAATTGAAGCAACAACGAGAAAAGAAATAATTACTGCTATTGACCGAATGAAACAGGGAGATGCTTGAATGCTGATCACTGAGCTCGACCAATAGTTCGCTCCCTAAACGTTCAAAATTGAACAAAACCACGCCGTTGTTGGCGTGGTTTTTGGTATATTTCTTTCAGGTTAGAAACATGTTGAGGTTATACGATTCAGCCTTTTGCTTGAACGCTTATTTTTCTTGTTCCAAACTGAATATAGTAGAACAATAAAATGGCTACATGCAAAGCAGCAAGAACGAGATAGATGTTGCTAAAAACAGAACTATTGGGGTAGATATTTATCGGGTTCCAAGGAAATGGGGAATGAAGGTCAACCATTTTACTATAAACACCTGTAGCCATTCCTTGTGTAATGAAATTCAACATCGAAAATATTCCCATGCCCACTCCGATCTGTTCCTTTGGCAAGGTCCTTGAGATGGAATTTGACAAGGCGATGAGCATAAAGGATTGCCCCACGTTGCCGAATATCAGAAAGACAGCAATCATTACAGATGAGACCCCGGTGAAGGATGAAAGTAAAACAAAGCAGGTTATTAACGATCCGGATGCTACAAAGAATAAGAACGAGTTTCCTTTCAGGTCTGCCAGCTTTCCGCCCTTACGCCCCAGAATGGCCGAGACTATGGCGGCTGGAACCATGGCGAAGCCAATCCAATACGGCGGCAGCTGATAAACACGAGATAAAAGCAGAGGACTTAGAAAATAAAGAGAAGCACCAATCCCGCTTAAGAGAACAGCAATCGTTATACCTAACGAATACGGTGTATGATTAAATATCTTAGGCTGAACAAACGGTTCGGCAGCGGATCGAATTCTTGTTATAAACAAAACACCTGTGAACAAACCGGCAATTATAAACCACCAGGCCCCATTCGTAACACCAAGAAGGAGCAGTGCCACTGCGACCGCTAGTAAACCTCCGCCTAGCCAATCAAATTTTCTTACCTCGCCTTGCTCATCTCCCAAATATTTTCGGTAATAGGGAAGCGTGATTAAGATAAAGAGAGGTACACAGAATAACCATCGCCAATGAGCAAAGCTGACGATTAATGCAGAAATAATCGGACCAAGAGCACTGCCAAGTGCCAAACCTACGGCGGTCATACCTAAAGCGGATCCTCTTCGATCCGGAGAAAAATAGCGTATGGGAATGAGCATAGCTGTTGCAGGGATTGCGGCTGCTCCTGCTGACTGTATGCACCTCCCGGCAAGTGCCATCCAGAATGTCTGGGAGGCCAGGCCGATCAATGAACCGATTGTAAACAAAAGTAATCCGACCGTCAATAAATTTTTGAGCTTATATCTGTCAGCCAACTTTCCGTAAGTAACCGTGCCAATAGCGTAAATCAAAGTATAAGCTGAAGAAATCCAGCTTACATGAGCGATACTTAGATCGAACTCTTTACTAATTTGAGGGAGTACGATGTTAAACATCAATGCGCTCATCGATGACAGGGTAAGTGTGAACATCAGAATACGAATCAGTTTCTCTCCGGTTTGCTGGTGCGAGTTTGTTTCCATTTTCCATATCCCCTTTCGTCTATCCACGATCAATTCGTGTAAGCATGTACTTGCTTTCAAGTGACTTGTAAAAAAACAAGGGAGTTAATGCCCTAGTAAGTGTTCTGACGCTTCTCTATTGAAACGGCCGGAAAGGATTTTGAATGCAAGTACTTACTTTCATTTGTATCCATGGTATGCCATTTTTTATAACAAGTCAAGAAAAGAATGACACTGCATTGGACTGAACCTCAGGGTTCGCTCCAGCAAGCACCCTCGTGTTACTTTTTCATTGCCCAATAATAAGTTTTTTTTCTAGCCTACAGATCCATTTATAATAACCTAACAAGATTAACATCAGGATGGGATTAATAACTAAAGAATGCCATGATCTCCACCAACCGTAGTGAAAGAATCCCCAAGGTTCAGGAAGCAATGTAATGATCTCATAAATTACTGTTCCAATATCCCAACAGATCAAGTAAAATAATTGTTTTCTCAATGGACTTTTAAAAGGAAACCAATTTAAGAACATCATGTTAACGGGAGGAACCAATGCTATATGGGCTGGCAGGGCTAGCCAGTCAATATCTTCTGTAAAATACCAATAAGCATGCAATATATAATCAACAATAAGATCAAAGGTATCTTGAAACGCCGTTGTAAATGTCCAAATATGAACAATTTGGTTTGCCGACAGCCTCTTATTGGTTTTAAAGGCAATGAAATTAAATACAACTATTGCAATTATAAGTCCGATCATAATTTTTCCTTTTTTTTTATTAGCATACCCAATTCGAAGAAATTCAATAGAGCTGCAAATTTGAAGAAAAAACCACCAGCGGGGACTAGTGGTCTTTATTGATGAATCACAAGAGACAATACTGACAGAATAATTCCCCATAAAGGGAGCGAGAGGAGTAATCCGTTAATTATTCCTTTTGCTGGATTGTTAGGTTCATTCATTTGAAAAACCTCCTTCATGGTTAAGTATTTCCATAAAGAAGTGTTTTTAAAATAAAGAAACCACGGCAAACGAGGGAATATTGAGATCTTTGGCTTTCTATCGAAAGTTTAAAATAGAACTGGGTGAACAGATCCCAAATATACTCTGCCCACCCAGCCCACACTATAAACTTAACACTGTTTTAGCATTTTGTAAGTCCGTTTGTAGTTGCTGCTTTACATTAAAGGCATTATACCAACCCTTTGATTGCATATAAGCAGATAGTTTTTCTTGAAAAGCAATTGCAGTGTCAAGATCTTGCTTCAATAAAGTACGAACTTGTGGTGTTGCTGCTTCTGTGATCGCAGCGGCTAAACCCTTTACAGAGCATTTTGATGTTAAGAGCATATCAGTAGCGATTGTTTGATCGGTTAATGTGGCTTGTACTGCGGTGGTCATTTTAGCACCTCATTCATTGTAGTTGATTTGCTGCAGTGGAGAGAATGTTTGTAAATTGTTGAATGGATTGACTTGTTTGCTGGATATCTTGTTGAATCAAAGTTTTTAACTCTTGGTCTTGAACTAATTGAAGTCGAGCTTTTGCTTCGGTTAAACAAACGGTTTTAGATGTTAACAGTTCGTGTAACTCTAATGTTTCATGTAAAGCTAGGGCTTGCTGATTCATGCACAATCACCTCCTTATTCCACGGTATATGATCGCACAGAAGTTAATTTATTATTCACATTGAACTAAACTTCTCAAGTTTTGGAAAGTTCCCCCTCTCTTTTATTGTCACTTTTTCGGCACCAGCTCGAATCTTGATTTTATGGCTGACGAAGCGGATTCGAAGAGGACTTTTAGCGGTGGATTCAGACGCCGTTTTCTTACCCTACATGATGCTTCGATCTTTTTCCTGTTACTTTGTGAGGACCCCAATTCTTTGCTACGTCCGCGCAGACTGAACCCCCGGGGTTCGCTCCTGCCCTATGCCATAACAAAAAGAAGCACCGTAACCAGAGGTTACAGTGCTTCTTTTTGTTATGGAGCCTAGGGGGATGCCATTAACATGGCACCCAAACGGGGGATGTCCGAATCCTGATTAAATGGCTGACGAAGCGGATTCGAAGAGGACTTTTAGCGGTAGATTCAGACGCCGTGCTCCTCCGTGAAGCCGAATCAAGGAAGTCTCTACATCCACTCCGTCCGCGCGGACTGAACCCCTGACCTCATCGCTGCCAGCGATGCGCTCTCCCGCGTGAGTCGGTTTCACAACCAATTAAGCTCATTGCAGACTGGTCCAATGTCTTCTGCTACAAAGAATTCAAATAATAGTGACGGTCTCATCCGGTTCAAAAAACAATAATACGAATCTACCACTAGATTCCTCATGTTAGTTCCAGACATGAACGGCTCATCGGTGTTTATGCAGCTCACCAAGGCAAGGTTTCTTGTTTATGAAACAAGCCCCCTGTAGGTCCATCACCAGGCAGCGTGGCCAAGAAGACCGCCGTCTCCGCCCCTTCTTCAATTTCCATGAAGGCGCCGCTTCCTCCCATGTCGGTTTTAACCCATCCCGGATGACAGGCGTTTACTTTAATCGGGGTATCGCGAAGTTGAATGGACAGTTGAGCAGTCCAGGCGTTCAGCGCTGCTTTCGAGGTTGTATAGGCAGGCACGGAAGCCCTCCCGTACATCTCGTTCGTGAGAATGGTTCCAACTGAGCCGAGAATGCTGGATTGATTCACAATTCGCCCTGCGGGGCTCAATTTTAGCAAATGCAGCAGCGAGATGGTCAACGCGTAAGCGCCGAAAAAGTTTGTTTCGAAGCTTCGCCGCATCATATCGACGTCTGTCCCTTCATGATCCACATAGATACCCGCATTGTTCACGAGAACATCCAATTTACCATACTTTGTATTAATTCGCTCCGCCGCGGTACGGATATCCTGCTGATCCGTGACATCCAGCTTGATCGGGTAAGCCCGGAATTGTTCGGCTTGCAGCTCCGCAGCTGCCTGTTCAGCCTTATCCAAACTTCGAGCCCCAACCAGCACAATCATCCCTTGCTTCCCTAACTGACGTGCGATCTCGAGACCAATTCCTTTGTTTGCACCTGTAATCAATGCGATTTTCTCGTTCATCCTTTAACGCCTCCTAATTCGTATTTTCATTTTGTACCATTCAGTACAGAATAGTTAAAAAAACTTACTCCAATAGAGTAAGAATTTCCGCTGCGACATGTTTGACCCGCGCTGGGTCAGGTTTCATCTTCATCGTCACGGATAATCCAATCGCGGTTAAAGTCAATACGCGTGCGATCGAAGATGGGTTCAATTGATTCGATAATTCACCGGTCCGAATCCCGTCTTCAATAGATCTCTGGAACAATTCGGTTAATCGAGCATGGAACTCTCCGGTTATGAGGGAGAAACTGGGTTCATGAGGTGCCAATTCAACCATCGTATTCACGCACAGACAACCGAAATTCGGATTACTGCCGCCTGAGCCTTCAATGATTCCTTGAAAGTACGCAAGTAATGACGCTTTCATTGAAGGCGCTCTTCGAAGCTTGTTCTCGACATAGGTGAGGCTCAATTGTACATATGCTTTCAGCGCGGCTTCAAACAGCTCTTTCTTCCCACCGAATGTTGCATACAGACTTGGTCGTTGAATCTTCATACGTTCCGTAAGGTCGCCGATGGACGTTGCTTCATACCCTTTTTCCCAAAAAACTTGCATTGCTGCAGTTAGTGCGATCCGTTCATCGAATTCCTTTGGTCGAACCATCTTGCACCCACTCTTTCTATACTGATCAGTACAAAATGATTGTATATTATTTCCTTCTGATTCGTCAAGATGATTTTGTTACGATGTTCATTCGGTTTCCCATCTCATAATGTTATTTCTTAATGAAGAGTGCAAACTACTCTGCATCCAAGGCATTCGTCCTGCTTTCGCTTTGGTGCCTATCCGGCACCGAATCCGCTGCCTGCGCGCGGGAGAACCCCTAAGCTCCATAAATAAAAACAACCGACCCTATTAAGATCGGTTGTTTTTATTTATGGAGCCTAGGGGGATCGAACCCCTGACCTCATCGCTGCCAGCGATGCGCTCTCCCAGCTGAGCTAAGGCCCCGCGAATTAACGTCGACTTTTCGTATTATACACGAATAATGTCGCTTGAGCAAGCCCTGCGCGCAGAAAATTTCTTCAGTTTTTCAACCATTCCGTTTATGGTGACGATTCTGTTGCAAACGCTAGCAAACATTGTTTCAACCAGACTTTCATGCTAACCTAATAGAATATTATAGATTTTTTTGGGAGTGACTGGAAGTGTCGAACAATGTACTATATTGGATTTTCATGGGGGTTGCTTTTGCACTGCCATTTATTATGGGGGTGTGGTTGATGCGGACAACGAATCGGCTGGCATTCTCGTTTTGGATATCGACGGCTTTAAATGTTATATTGACCGTCGCGGCTGTTTTTTGGTGGAAATCTGTCAGTGTAGAGGGATACCGCATGATGTTCGGCATGGCCTTTTACGGAGTGTCTAGCGTGAATTTGATGGTTTTAGAATTTTTCGCGTTGTTGAGCATTCATAAGAAATTGAATACTTGAGGAGATACCCTTATGCGCAAAGCATCATCGATTCGCTTTTATTTATTTCTGGCCGCTGCCCTTATGTGGATGGCGGTTATTTTTTTCAAATCGGCGGAATCGTACCAACAGCAGAGTCTGCGACCGCTTTTATCGTCGTGGCTGAGCAGGAACGATATAGCAAAGAATCTCCCGCACTGGGAGTTTACTTACGATCATGATTTGGTTTCCTGGCAGGATCCTATTGGGTTAATCGAGTTTTTCATAAGAAAAGCAGGGCATGTTAGCGAGTTCGCTATCCTTGCCCTGCTCTGGTCCTTGGCCTTACTGTCGAAACGGGTAAATGTCATCATGGCACTGCTCACCTCCTCATTGATATCGGTGCTTTACGCGGTTACAGATGAATGGCATCAAACTTTTGTGCCCGGTAGAACCGGTCATGCAATTGATATTGCCGTGGATGCCGTTGGTGTTGCACTTGCCGTTCTCTTCATTCTGATATGCCTGGGCCTTAGAAGATGGATTAGACGAAGAAGAGTAAATTCGTTAACATGACGAAAACCTTGCGCTGTTTGAACGATTTCCATTTCCACAGCTCGCGTGCTTCTTTTTCCAACTCCTGCTGGTGCCATTGCATCAGCTTCTCGGACAAATAAATATCTGTAGGTTGCATACGGATCACCTTCCTTTCTTTTCCTGTTGTTCTTAGCATACATCTAGAATAAGGGGAACAAAAAGAGTATAATTTACTTTATTAATTTCCCCTTTTGTGGGAAGGAGGCAACGATGCAGCTTTTGACCTATTATATTGAGCTTCGCGCTGGTTTTGAACACGGAGTAGAGAATCAAGGGCAGCGTGTAACGTTAGAGGAATTGGCGGAAAGGTTGTACTGTACAACCCGCAATGTCAAGCTGCTGCTGAAGAAAATGGCCGAGCAAGGATGGATTAGCTGGAAGCCCGGAAGGGGCAGAGGCAATGCGTCGGAGCTGACTTTTCACATTTCTGTAGAGGAAATGATTTCGAAGCAGGCAATGGAGTTAGCAGGGCGCGGAGATTACTTAGGTACGATCGAGCTGATTCATCAATTGGGTAAAGGAGAGGCGCTGCAGGACTCTTTTATTGATTGGTTGTTTAGTTATTTCGGTTATCGTGCGGTAGAGCATGAAGAGCGGTACAAGGATACATTACGGTTTCCGGTGTATAAATGGCTTGTGACGCTGGACCCGGTGCACGCTTTTTTTGCGTTTGATTGTCATCTCATTAATCAAATTTTTGATACACTGGTTGGATATAATCCCCAGAACATGGTCATTGAACCGCATCTGGCTCATTATTGGGAGATTAGTGAAGACAGCTTGCATTATACGTTTTATTTGCGAAAGGGCGTGCTGTTCCATCATGGCAGAGAGATGACGGCATACGACGTTCACTATTCATTTTCCAGACTAATAGAACTTGGAGCGTCGGCAAGTCAAGGGTGGCTTACTGATGGTATTGAAGCCCTGACGGTGCTTAACCGCAATGCGATCGCGATTGAACTAAAGCAGCCGAATGTGCTGTTCTTGCAGCAGCTTTCGCACACTTCGATGGCTATCGTTCCGGAGGAGATTTGCCGCGATAATGAAGCGATGTTTGCCCGCATGCCGATAGGGACGGGACCGTTTCGTTTGGAACGAAATGATGATTATATTTGCAAGCTTCGCGCATTTGACAGTTATTTCGGGGTAAGACCGCATCTCGATCAAGTGGAAATTTGGCTGCTTCCGCAGGATTTATCCGAGGTTGGTCCTAGCTGGGATATGGTACAGGTGCTTTGCGATTCGACAGACTCCAAAATACCTGTGGGCGCCGTAGGTAAAGATTCCGAATGGCACCAAATCAAACAGTCCGTTCTCGGCTGCAGCTTGCTCACCTTTAATATGAATAAGCAGGGACCGCAGCAACAGCGGCTTTTCCGCAAAGCGGTCGATCTGGTCATCGATAGAGAACGAATGGTAGAGGAGCTTGGAGGTTTGAGGGAAGCGCCGGCCAGCAGCTTTTTACCGAGACTGGAACGAGCGGAATCCCCCTATCAAACCGATTTTGAAGAAGCCAAACGTCTTTTGGATGAGATGGGGTACGGCGGAGAGCAGTTAAATATGTTCATTTATACCCAGCAGAATGAAGATGCCGTTTGGATTTGCAATCAATGCGCGAAAGTGGGCATTCCTATTCAACTGATTCCGCATAGCAAGTCTGAAATGATGAAGCTGGATACGATCGCGAATGCGGATCTGATCTTATATCACATCGTAATGGAAAGCGATTATGACCTTCATATTGTACAAACGCTCAAGCAAAGCAACAGCTACGTACGTGCGCATTTGAACGAAGTGCGAATCGAATGGATCGACGGCGAAATCGATTTGCTTCTGGCCAACCCGAATCAGGAGGAGCGCATCCGCAAGCTGAATGAGATGGTTGATATGTTGCAAGAGGATAAATCATTCCTGTTCGTTCTACACCGTTCACTTCATACGACCTATCACGATTCGATTAAAGGCGTGAGCATTAATGATCTGGGCTGGGTCGATTTCCGCAAAATCTGGTTTGCCCCGAGCCGCTGATAAAAGGTTCCAGTGATGGAGATACTTCCTTTATCCACTTTGATGTGATAATGAGGAGGGTACCCATATGACAGCAGTTAAGCATGCGGAAATCAGAGGATTCACAGAGCGAA
Organism: Paenibacillus sedimenti; assembly: GCF_014534655.1. Classification (GTDB taxonomy): domain Bacteria; phylum Bacillota; class Bacilli; order Paenibacillales; family NBRC-103111; genus Paenibacillus_E; species Paenibacillus_E sedimenti. Next base: position 237,142 of record NZ_JACVVD010000004.1, on the reverse strand, counting down.
ATGATGTTCATTGTGCAGATATCGAAGTGAAAGTAGAAGGCTTCAAGGACGTATTTCTTGCGGAGTTCACTGGATCTCGCGATAATGATTTTGATATGACACATGTATATCGAAAAGATGCTTCCGAAGAAATCGACTGGTACGATAATAATTTGCATGAAGCGCTTAAAGATGTTTCCGAGGAAATGTTTCAAAATGAGGCGGGAGAAACGATTTGGGCTAAACGAGAGGAATTTAAGGAAGGCATACTGACCTTCGGTACGATTCGCAAAGAGCTCAATGAGCACTTTCAACTGCTTCGGAAAGCATCATTGTTCCATAATGAAGATAACAGGGAGCAAACTTTTCTGCATTAGAATATAATAAAAAAACGACCTTTAGGGCCGTTTATACAGGGAAGGCTCATAGCGGCGCTCCATCGACTGCCAACGGGCATTGGCTACGAAAAAGCCGACGAATGCGAATACAATCAATCGGATCGGGATCCAAATCAAGTTCATTTCATAGAAGTTTAGAAATTCGATAATGCCGAATAGAACGGTGAGCCCTAAGCCCCAAGGCAGTAGTCCGAAACGGATCAAATATTTGGATCTGCCTATTTGTTTTCTTTTTAGCCAAATGTCTTTGCGCGGATCGCTCATGTGAAAACTCCCTTTTCTTTTCATTATAGCATCACTAGTTCAAAATCTCGAATGAGCCGCATGGAATTAATCAGCGGCTTATTTGGGGAGTTTTTGATGACCAAAGCATGTAAATTATGGTAGTATAGGGGAGGTTCGATTACTCAACTTGCTGACATCAATAGTTTTCCATAAGGAGCTGATTCAACGTGCTTACCAAACTGCTAGGATTCGGATTACTGTGGCATCTAACAGGCAACCCGTTTCTTGCTCTTATTATTTTACTTGTCATTCTGTACGTGCTGGATCGAAGATTTGTAGGCTTAACGCCAAATATATTCAAGCCTTTTCAATTGAGCCGCAAAGCTTCAAGGCTCCGTCAAGACTTGCATGCGAACCCGCATAATACCTCATCCAAGCTTGAGCTTGCGAGAATTTTATTAGAACGGAAGAAATACAGCGATGCACTCCCTTATCTGGAGCAATCGCTTAATGTGATGGAGGATTCAGCGGATGTCCATTATGAGCTTGGACTATGCCATTTGAAGCTCGGCGATCTGGACCAAGGGGAACGCTTAATGCTCAAAGCCCTGGAGCTGAATCCGCGCGTCAAATATGGCGAGCCCTATCTGCGCCTTGGTGAAGCCCTGGCGACCGTTGCGCCTGAGAGAGCCGTCGCATACATGGAACGGTTCCGCGACGTACACTCTTCGTCAGTGGAAGCCTACTACCGCCTCGGGCAGCTGTACCAGCAGCTGGGACGCGGCGAAGAAGCTAAGCGAGCTTACCGTGAAGCGCTCGATATTTACCGCGGTTTACCCCGGTACAGCCGCAGACAGCAGCGTCGCTGGGCGCTGTTAGCCCGGCTCAAATGAAAAGTGGCAAAGGACCGCTTATTTGGCGGATACTTTGCCACTTTTCATTATGCTGCGATAGAGCAGCACGAGCAGCCACGAGCCGAGCAATCCGATCAGGATTGACGACACGATGTGCAGGTCGAAAAGCAAGACGCGCTCATGCGCCGGCTTCAATCGGTCCCATAGCGTTAAGAGCGCAGGGTGCGCGAGATAGATGCCGAATGACGCGGCGCCCAAACCCGCTATCTTTTTGCTGAAAGGGGAGTTGCTCGTGTTCTCCCGCTGCCCCCACTGAACGAGGCTAAGGGCGGCAGTCATGCAGTACACGAGAAGCGTCAGCTCATACCATATATTTTCGAATGAAGCTAGTCCGAACTGGTTGAGCAGGAGCATCCCGATAAATGCGAGTCCTCCCAGGCACATCGCCGTCCAAATCCATTTGCGATGCTTGCCCGTCCAAGCGGTAATTTTGGTATAATGAATGCCCGTGTATGCACCAAATGCAAAGAGTGCCGAATAACTGGCAAAGAAGGAAGCATATTCAGGAATGGGATGCACCCAATGATTCATGCTGTACGTGGCCGCTTGGATAAAGAGTCCGATAGGAATTAAACCATTGCAAAGCCGACGGGACTTACGAATCACAGTCATTACAATAGGGAAAAGGATATAGAACTGTACGATAATGACCATGTAATAGAGATGATAGCTGGCATTGCCCGAAAGAAGCAATTTTAGCATATAGAAGGTATCAAAATTGATTTTGCCATGGAACATGTACTGGTTATATTCATAATAAAAAAGTGACCAGAGGACATAGGGAACCAAGATGCGGCGCAACCGTTTTGTCCAGAATATAAAAGACGTGCGGGGATCCCAGCGATCATAATAATTGTAAAATAAGACAACGCCGCTGATCCATATGAAAACAGGGACTGTAAATAAGCAAGCGCGATTGATGACGAAAAATAAGGCTTGGGAACCCGTTCCCACAGGCAGTAAAGTTGCAGCGGAAGTTCCGTGTATGATAATAACGGCTATGATAGCAAGGGCCCTTACGAAGTCGATTTCCGGTATTTTGGGTCGAATTTGCATGAAATCTATTCTCCTTTTCACTTTTTCCACTTTATCATGAAAAAAATGATAGAACAATAGAGTCGCAGTGCGCCTGAGGCGTGCTTGACGCTCCCATGCCGGAGAGATACACTGATTAGGAGTATGAATGACGAAAGTAGATCAAGAGGGTGAATGAACGTGAGTTACGAGTATTTGATGCAGGCGGTTTTGTTGATTTTTTTGGTCATTGTAACTTTCTTTGCTATGATGATTTGGACGAAATGGAGAAAAAGAGGACGGAGATAGCCCCATGTATTTTATCAATCACGAGCAAATCGATCAGCGAATTCAATTTTTGGAAGTTCTGGCGGCCACATGCAAGAAGCTTGAAGAGCAATGGGCTCTTGGCGAAGGCGATCTCGTCTTGCATATGGCTCAGGAAAGAGTGCTTCACTTAGCGATTGAAACGGTGACGGATGTCGGCAGTTTGTTAATTGACGCCTTTATTCTTAGAGATGCGAGCAGCTATGAGGATATTGTCGAAATCGTGCACGGTGAAGGCGCTTATTCGGAGGCGTTAACCGCAACTTTGCTGGAACTTGTCAAACTGAGAAAGCCTCTAGTACAGGAATACGTGAATTGGGATCGTGAGCTCTTCCACCCGTTAATCCCTAAACTTCCTGCGGCTTTTGAAGAATTCGCTGCCAGTGTAAAAGCGTTTATTAAGAAGGAAATGGAATAACATACATAGATGTTTAATAATTTACTTATTCTATCGGATGCTGTAAAATGAGACTAAATTGCAGTTCCGAGGGTAGGTGAGCTTATGAATCAGGAACTTGAGACATCCACGCGCAAAGTCATCCTTTCCATGCTCAAAACTCAGGGGCCTCTTAGTGTCCATGATATGTCGAAGCAGCTCGGAATAACGGAAATGGCCGTAAGACGCCATATCAATACGCTGGAGAAAGACAATCTGCTCGAAGCAAAGCTTGTCAGACAGGCAATGGGAAGACCGACAAGCGTATACTCTTTGACGCAGCTGGCTGATGAATTATTTCCCAAGAAATATATGCAGCTGACAATGGATTTGTTAGGGGAAATGCTGGAAGATGAGGGACATGCCAAAATCGATCGTTTGTTCGAGCGCAGACAAGAGAAGCTGGAGCGCAGGTATCAGTCGCGAATGAAGTCCGGAAGCTTGGAAGAGCGAGTAGCTGAACTTGCTCATATTCAGAACGAGAACGGCTATATGGTAGAATGGTCTCAGCTGGGATCAGGCGAGTTTATCCTAAGCGAGCATAACTGTCCGATTACTCAGGTCGCGAATATGTTTCAGCAGGCCTGTAAGTGCGAGCTTGCGCTTTTCCAAAAATTACTCGACGCTCAGGTAGAGCGGACGGAGTGTCTGGCGAAGGGCGGCAGCAAATGCGTGTATAGGATCAGTCAAAATAAATAGCCATCTTCCTCCGTTTTTATTGGGGGAGATGGCTTTCTTATTCTTTATCTGGATGCGGCCAGGAGACGAGCCGCTTTATTAGTGATCCAGTCAAATTGGCCGGCCTCGATCTCTTTCAAATTAATTAAAGAGCCGCCGATCCCTAGGCCGTAGCAGCCTATGTTCAGAAATTGCTTAATGTTCTCCTCGGTAACGCCTCCGACAGCCATCATTGGAATGTGATCCAGCGGACCCATCAGTTCCTTGATGTAAGCTATGCCTAAACTTGCACTGGGAAATACTTTTACTGCAGTTGCTCCGGCCTTCCAAGCTTTAACGATCTCCGTTGGTGTCATGGCTCCAGGGAAAATCGGAATTTCCTCGCTTTTCGCCCAGCGAATAACTTCCTCATCCATATTCGGAGTGACCAGGAAGGATGCGCCGGCTTGAACGGCATTATTCGCATCATCCAGGTCTAGCACAGTACCTGCTCCAATGTACATTCGATCAGCAAACTTACCCTGCAGCTCACGGATCATCCCTAATGCGCCAGGCGTATTCAGCGTAACTTCCATCACCGTAACACCACCCCGGTACAAAGCGTCAGCTACGGAAGAGATATCGGCTTCTTTAACCCCTCGCACGATAGCTACAATGCGTGTACGTTCGATTTCTTTAAGCCCTTGCTCGCGATTCATGAGAGTCCTCCACATGTCCAAAATAAGTTTCATCTCACCATTATGACAGGTACCCCATAATTTTTCACCATTTTTGTGTCAGGACGAGCCGCCGCTGCCTATACTGTAGTAATTCATAGGCATTCGTCTAGTTGACGGCTTATGCCTACGATGCAAGCTTTCCTGCGGAAAGCTCTCAGGAGGTGCCGGTCATGACATGGATGGAGATCATTGCTCTCAGCGCAGCTGTCGCATTCATCATACTCGTCGGCTTCGCGGTATGGACGCTGATTGCGGCTAAGCGCACGCTGAGCAAGCTTGGCGATGCGGTTGATCAAATGAAACATAGCGTAGCAAATACTGCAGAGCAGTCCGACCAACTGATTATGCAAGTCGGCAGGCTTACCAATGACGTGCATACGCAAGTGCAGACGCTGCAATCATGCTTTCACTCGATCGACCAGGCAGGAGCAGCTATAGGGGATGTCGCTTCTGCGCTTCGCAAAGCCTCAAGCGTGATGAACCAATCGATTCATGGTGCGGAAAAGGTGATACATACCCACCAGAAACGATTGCAGGATGCCATCGAATGGGCGACGACCGGCATGGAGCTGTGGCACAGATGGCAGGCTCATAGGAATGCCAAATCAGACGACTAAAGGTATGGCCAATTATTCTTAAGGAGTGGATTCGAATGTCCAATCAAAGAAAAGGTAAAGATCTTCTCATTGGAGCTATCGTTGGAGGGGTACTTGGAGCAGCCACAGCACTGCTTTTTGCACCAAAATCAGGTCGTGAGCTAAGAAGCGACATTGCGGAGCAAGCACAAGCAGTGAGCGAGAAGACGGTACAGATCGCAAATACAGTTAGCCAAAAAACACAGGAAGTTGCGAAATCAGTGAGTACACACACGTCGGAATTGGTTGGTAAAGCGAAAGATACTGCCTCTAGCGTTGTAGAAAATGTTCGTTCGTGGAAAGAGTCCAGAAAAGACGATGAGCTTACACAAGAGCTTGAAGAAACGTCTGAGGCTGCTGAGGATTTGGTCATCATCGGAAATCGATAATTCTATACCTATATCGATCCCAAAAAACGCAAGATGCTCGGATTTCTAAGAGCTTCTTGCGTTTTTGCATTTACCACTTAGACGGATCGATCTTGCGAATATCGAGGCCTTCCCAGACGTTTTTGATTTTAGCGGTTTCCGGATGATCGAAAACAAGCCAAGCAGTAGGCAGGTAGCGTTCCCCGTATTCGCTGGACGGTTTGTTCACGATGGCGTTGTTGTGAACAAGCACTGAGGAAGCGCCGCCATCGAGATTGGCGGCTGTTACTGCGCCGTGCTCGAGAAAAATTTGCTGCACGTCGTAGAGCGTTGCGCCAATACTGTGCTTTTGTCTTCCGTCGATGATACAGAACAGAATCGAGCCGTCCTTCGTCTGTGCCATGCTTGTGCGCGGGGCAATACCCCAACCGTCCGCCTGGCTCTTGATTTGTCCAACACCGTTGACAATAAAACGCGGACTGAAGGAGACTGCTTCCTGAACGCCCATTTCCGCAAGTTCGGATACTTTGTATTTGCCGGCGATCATCCGGCCTTCTTTATCAATGCCAACGACTTGAACGGAGCCATTCATACCTTTGTCGTTATAGAAAATTTTGCCACCGGAGATCACGATGCCCTCTGGCTGGAAGCCGTTGCCTTCCCAGTTCGGGTCGATAAATCCGCCGCCATTGACGCCAAGGATCGCTCCCGTACGCTTTACCATGGAAGAAACCTTCTCGCCCTTCCCGGCTTTCTCAGGTACCGCTATCCTCAGCTTTTTCGGATCAGAGATCGTAACCAAATGTCCTTTGAAGTTTTTTCCCGAAACCGGTTCGATTGTGACGAGATCTTTTTTTATTGCTGCCGGCTCAGTCGTTTTGTGTTCGATATCGACTAATCCTTTGTCCTTTTCCTCACCCATTTCTTCGAATTGCTTCCAATACGCTTCCACACGCTTTTTCAATTCATCAGAGCCAATCAAATATTTGGCCCAATCGCGATGCTGCGTCGTGATGAGCGTATCTGCCATCATGAGTCTCACACTTGTTCCCGATGAAGTAAGAAAAAACCAGCATAAAGCTGCCAATAAGAGCACGGTAAAACTCATTAATGTAATCATCGCAAAACCCAGCCCAGAGGACTTTTTGCGTCTCGTCTTACTTGTCTGACGAGGAGGGAGCTGGGAAGCTGTTTGCTGCAAAGCCATACATTCTCACAACCATTCCTTCTTAGAGGTGGTTAAAAAAGCCCACTTCCATAACGATGTTTTTCGGGACTCTCCATACAATTATTTTGAAATAAATATAGCAATCCCTTATAAATAAACGAAAAAAAGGAAGCAAAAGTTTCATAAATCTCGAACTTTTTTTCCTTTTTCACTCAATGGGGGTATAAGACTTTGTTTTCTGCAATCATGGTCTCAAACTGATCGGCCGGCAGCGGTGTGCTAAAAATATAGCCTTGAATTTCATTGCAACCGCGATCTCGCAGAAATTGAAGCTGTTCCAGGGTTTCAACGCCTTCTGCCAAGGATTTGATTTTCAATTGCTGTGACATCGCGATGAGAGCCGTTACAATGGCTGCGTTATCTTCGTCTGTCGTTACGTCTCTGATGAATGACTGATCAATCTTTAACGTATGTACGCGGAATCGCTTGAGATAACTGAGAGAAGAATAGCCCGTTCCGAAATCGTCTATCGAGATTTGTACACCGATCTGCCTTAGCTTATCAAGCATATCTTGAATATACGAAACGTTGTTCATCGCGACGCTCTCTGTAATTTCTAAGCAAAGCAAGTTGGAAGGGAGACCTGAAAGGCGCAGCGTATCTTCAATCAACTGAACAAAACCGCTCTGCATGAATTGCTTTACCGAGATGTTGACGGAAACGCATAAGGGAGGAAGCCCCATTGCGATCCATTTGGCATTCTGGTTGCAAGCTTGCTGCAAGACCCAGTTCCCGAGTTGAAGGATTAATCCCGTTTCCTCGGCGAGAGGAATGAATTCCCCAGGCGATACCATTCCCCATTCAGGGTGTTTCCAGCGAACCAAAGATTCCATGCCAAAAATTTTCCCGGTCGAGAGCTCGACGAGAGGTTGATAGTAAACCATGAATTGCTCGCGTTCCACAGCTTTACGCAGCTCAATTTCCATATTGAGGCGATAGAGTGAGCGCATGTTCATTTCCGGATGATACATCTCAAAGGTATTGCCGCCCTTTTCTTTGGCCTTGTACATGGCCGTATCGGCATTTTTAATCAGGGACTGATCATTGTCTCCATCCCGGGGATACAAGGCGATTCCGATGCTTGCCGTTACATACAGTTCCTGCTGCTCAAAATAAAAGGCTTCTTTCATGCAATTCGGAATGCCACTGGCAAAAGCCAGCACTTCTTCTATACTCTGGATACCTTTCATAAGCAGGATGAACTCATCGCCTCCGAATCTAGCAACAAAGTGAGAGTCTCCTGCAAATTCGGAGAGCTTCGCGGCGACGTGCTGCTGCAATAAATCCCCCGCTTGATGTCCGAGCGTATCATTAATAATCTTGAATCGATCTAAGTCGACGAATAAAACGGCTAGCTTGGATTCTGCTGCATCGGCCTCGGTGATAGCGTTTCGCAGCGTTTCTTGAAATTTTAACCGATTCGGCAAATTGGTCAGCGAGTCATGATAAGCCATATGAATGAGCTGCTCTTCCGCTTGCCGTTTGGCGTGCATCGCTCGGATGGTGGCATAAGATCTGGAAAACTGATTATCCTCATTCATCACAAATGAAGGCGGTTGAATCTCCATTTGCTGACGGTTACCATTTGGCGCCCACGACGTAGAAGTTTGAAGCATCGATATGAGATTAGTTATGTGTTCTTTATGAATATGAGCGGCAGACGCGGTTTTGGTTCTCTTTGCGTCAGGGTCTCCCAGGTAGAGAGTGCCTTTGCGTGAATCATAAGCCTTCACTTGGTTCATATTCACAATATTGCTGCTGTCCACAAGACGGAATCCGTCTTCATAGAGCCATTCTTCGATACTCCCCAGCGAAAAGTCCAGATAATACTGATTGTCCTTCGTATGGATCAGGTAATCCCGATGACCAACCTTATCGATCTTTACGACTTTATCTGCGTCGATAAGTAAAGAATCGGATCCTTTTTTTCCATCGCGGGTAACGGGTATTTTCTGTGCCATTCGATCAGCTCCATAAGTCGAAAGATAAACATATTTAACATTCTATTATACCTTTGTTTACCAATCAAGCGAATGGTGTCGAATCATGACGAATTAGAAGCTTTTCCAGGATTAAATCTGTCTTTTTAATGAAGGAAACAACGTCTCGACGCCCGAATTTCGTTCGAACTGATAACCAAGGCTCATACCGGTGTTGCGCGCTACGCTGCGTACAATGAGCTCATGATATTTTTTTTGCCGTATGGCTGCAATGACGACATGCTTGCCAATTCCCAAGGAGTCAAAATACAGCTTACCTTCTTTTTCGGCATATTTCTGCACATGTTGAAGGTTCACGAATAAATCCGTATCCATTTTCTTAAAACCTTGCTCTTCAAGCTTGTCGAGAAAACCGCTGAAATCGATCAATGAATTCACGCTTCTATTCAATTTGCTCATATGCGTGTGATAAGTGATCTCTCTCATGCTGACTTCAATATATAGGACATCCTGAAAAGGAATTTCGACTTCCGACTCCGATTTCTCCTCTTTTTCCAGATAACCAGCTTTTTCCATCAACTCCGTGTAGGAAAAATTGTATGCATCCGACAGCTTTTTCAGCGTAACGGGCGATGGTTTAATTTTTTCGTTCGTCGAACGGTTCCGCTCCAGCTCAAGGTCGCGAATGTAGGCATGGGAAAGTCCGCTTTTATGGGCTGCTTCACGTAATGACATCTTGCCGCGCAAGCCTTCCAAAAATTTACCGAATCCTTCTAATTGCTGCATAGTACGAATCCCTCCATTGAATCATATTGTAAACGAATTCCTTATAAATGAAAATGTGTGAGGCTGGGAATGGTGCCAATTACCTCTACTTCCAGTGAAGCAACAACAGATGCATATTTAAGCTCTGCAAATGGAAAATTAATCACAACATCCTTGGAAAGGGCTGATGATATGGCCAGAGATTTGCCCATTGGAAATGGGAATGTACTGATCAATTTCGATGCTGCTTATAATATTCGTGACATGTACTTCCCTTTGGTAGGGCAGGAGAATCAATCCAGCGATCATCTTTCACATTTTGGCGTTTGGTGTCAGGAACAGTTTTTCTGGATCGATCATCCGGAGGTATCCAAAAAGCTGAACTACTTGCAGGATTCACTTGTCACCAACGCGGAATGCACGCATGAACGGCTTGGTCTTCGCATGCTGCTCAGAGATGGTGTGGATGTTCAGCAAAATGTGTTTTTACGTAAAGTGAGAGTGGAAAACCTGTTTGATGCGGAACGGACGGTCAAGCTGTATTTTCACTTGGATTTGCAAATCTATGGAAATGGAATCGGGGATACCATCTTCTTCGATCCGGAGCTAAGTTCGCTCGTCTTTTATAAAGGGCATCGCTACTTGACGTTGTCGTGCTTATCTCCCGATGAGGTGAAAGCGGGGCCAAGCGGCTATGCGACAGGGCAAAAAGGAATTCACGGCCTTGAAGGGACTTGGCGTGACGCGGAGGACGGTCATCTTGGCGGCAATCCGATCGCACAGGGTTCGGTCGACGGCATCATCGAGCTGACGATGACGCTGCCGCCGAAAAGCACGAAGGAAGCGTGGTTTTGGATATGTTTTGGACGAAGCAAGCAGGAAGTGGAACGCTTGGAGCGTTTGCTTCGTACAGCGACTCCGCAAGCCTTGTTACAGCGCACCCACGACCATTGGGTGAAATGGGTGAATCGCGATCAGCATCAGCTGTCGCTGCTGAAACCCGATTTGGATTCATTTTACAAGAGAAGCTTGCTCATCACAAGAACGAATCTGGATAATCGGGGGGCTGTCGTAGCTGCCAACGATTCGGATATTTTGAAGTTTGCCAAGGACTCCTACTCCTATATGTGGCCTCGTGACGGTGCTCTGGTTTCCCATGCCTTGGATCGGGCCGGGTATCATGAGCTTGCCAGGAAGTTTTTTGATTTCTGTATCAAAGTGCTGTCTCCGGAAGGTTATTTGATGCATAAGTACAATCCTGACGGCTCCGTTGGCTCCAGCTGGCACCCCTGGGTTAATGCTCAGGGAGCCAAGCAGTTAGCCATCCAAGAAGATGAAACAGCGCTCGTCCTCTATGCGATGTGGCATCATCATAAGCTGGCAGGGACGATAGAGCAATCGAGAAACGATTATGAACAATTCGTCAAACCCGCGGCGGACTTTCTCGTCCACTATCGTGATGCATCGGGTCTGCCGCTTCCTTCCTATGATCTATGGGAAGAACGTTATGGCGTACTCGCGTTCACGGTAGCCAGCGTGTATGCGGGATTGGTCGCTGCTTCCAGATTCGCCGAATATCATCAGGATAAAGCGCGAGCGATTTATTACGCCGATAAGGCTGCGCAGGTCAAGAAAGCGGCTGATCAACAGCTGTACGCGCCGGATCAAAAGCGTTTTTTACGAGCATTGTTTTGGAATCAAGAGAAACAATCTTACGTGCCTGACTATACGCTCGATATGAGCATGTATGGACTATTTGATTTTGGGTTGTTTGAGCGCGAGGATCCGAGAATGGTGACGACGATGCAGCTGCTAAAAGAAAAATTATGGGTGAATACCGAAATCGGAGGTATCGCCCGTTACGAGAACGACTATTATCACCAAGTAACCAAAGATGTGGCCAAAGTTCCCGGTAATCCTTGGTTCATCTGTACACTCTGGTATGCGGAGTGGCTGGTGGCATCGTCCAAAACGGTGAATGATTTGACGGAAGCGGAAAATCTGATGCGCTGGGCGATCAAGCACGCGCTGCCTTCCGGTGTGATGGCCGAGCAGGTGCATCCTTTTACAGGAGTCCCTATGTCGGTATCCCCGCTCACATGGTCGCATGCTTCGTTTATTAAGGTGACCCAGGAGTATTTGTCGAAACTGAAACAGCTAACCTCGAAGGACATAACGCAACCGATTGATGCCAGTGAGGACAAGGTGCTGGAACCGGTTATTCATTAGAAGGGGGTGCTCGAACAATGAAGACGATTCGGGTCAAGCAGCTTCGGCAGGGGGCGCCATCCATCGCTTTAGAGATGATTGATGTTCCGGCGCTAACCCAGCCGAATGAAGTGCTCGTTCGGGTGCTGGCCGTTGGCTTGGATGGAACCGACAGGGAGATTTTGCAAGAAAAATACGGGACTCCGCCGGATGGCGAGGACGATTTGACGACAGGTCATGAGTCGTTAGGCGTCGTCGCCGAAGCAGGGGCGGATAGCGGCTTTCAATCAGGGGATCTCGTGACAGCGATCGTGAGACGCCCCTGCAAAGACCAGAGCTGCGTGAATTGCCGCAACGGCCATGCCGACTTTTGTCAGACCGGCAAATACGTGGAGCGCGGCATTAAAGGGGCGCACGGCTTCCTCTCCGAGTATTACAAGGAGGAAGCCCGGTATTTGGTGCAGGTGCCAACGGACCTGCTGGAGCATGGGATGCTCGTCGAGCCGCAAAGCATTGTCGAGAAGGTGTGGGATCAGGTGCAGCGCGTGCAGCAGCGGCTCATCTGGGAGCCGCGGACCGCGCTCATTTTGGGCTCAGGGCCGCTCGGTTTGCTCGCAGCTATGACCTGCCGCGTACTGGGGCTGGACGTCTATGTGTGGTCCATGTCTCCGCAAGACAGCTTACAAGCGGAGCTTGTGCAGGCGTGCGGAGCCGTGTACCGGCAGGCCGGCGCGGCAGGATCTGCTCCGACGTTAACGGCTTATGCCGACGGTCTCGGTAAGCCGATGGATCTGATCCTCGAATGTACGGGCTACAGCCCGCTGGCCTTCGAGGCGATGTCGGTGCTAGCGCCGGGCGGCGTGTTGGCGCTGCTTGGGGTCACTCCAGCTGACAGGAAGCTGGAGATAGCTTCGGACATGCTCAATCAAAGCATGGTCCTCGAAAATAAATGCGTGATCGGCTCGGTGAACGCGTCACGCAAAGATTTCGAGACCGCCATCTACCGCTTGCAGCAGATGGAGAAGCTGTCGCCAGGCTGGCTCTCCCGCCTGGTCACCAACCGAATGCAGCTGGAAGACCTGCTAAAGCTGGATTTCAAGAGCATTCCGATCAAAGCCGTCGTGGATGTCGTGCCGACCCGGCTATGGAATGACCTTGTCAAGCAAACGAGAGAAGTTGCCTATAGCTTTTCGGTGTAAACAATACGATTTATTTCTTAGAAACCGTGTAAAAGGTACAGAACCTTTACACGGTATTTTATTTTTCCTCGACAAATTTCCTCAAAAAACTACAAAATCTATTCAAATCACATTTCCAATTGCCGATATACATTTAGATCAATCATACAACAGATAAAAAAGGAGCCAGCATGACAACAACGAAAGAGACAAGCCGGATGACACTTTCACAACTCTCCCTTCGAGTAAAACTGCCAGTATTCATAAGTCTTTTGGTTATTATCGCGCTAGCGGGATCAAGTATTTTTGCGTATATGTTCGGGTCAGACATGCTGATGAAAAAAAGTAAAGACGAAATGAATGCAAACGCAGACCGAATCGGGGAAAACCTCTTTTCGATCGTTCAGTTAGAGGAACAAAGCACTTATCAAGTCTCCATCAATAGCACTTTTAAAGATTTGTTAAAGCTTAGACTCCAGAACAAACTGTCCGAACAAGATTTTTTCTCCCCCAAAAACGATCTTCAAGCTAAAGCTAATGCGATCCTTCAGAAGAGCATTCAAGGAACAAAAGGGATTCAATCCTTGACGTTGATCGATACCAAGGGAACGATTGTCGCGAGCAGTAATCCGGATTCGGTTAAGGGCGATCGCTCCGATCGCGAATACTTCAAGGAAGCCATTCAAGGCAAGTTTTTCGTGAGCGATGCCATCATTTCTAAAAGTACGAATTCCTTGATTGTCGTATTTGCCGAACCGGTTAAGGATGATGATGGTAACGTCATCGGTGTGTATATCAGCACACTGGATACCTCTCTTTTTGTCAATAAATTAAAGGGGATTCAAATTAACGGAGAAGGCAGAATTTTCGTTGTCAGCCGCGGAGGGACGATCGTCTATCATTCCACGGTTCCCGACATGATCGGAAAGCCGCTTGAATCTGAGCTCTATGCAGATATTCTGAAACAAAAAGCGTCCGGCGAAGTATCAAAGGGCAACATCGATAATGCAGAAGCATACATTCGTTACTCTAAGATTCCAACCGCTGATTGGACGGTATTCGTCGCAGATGATTACAGAGATATCCAAAGACCGTTGCATACGCTAATGACCAATATCATTCTTGTTACAGCTGTCGCGGTCGTTCTCGCTATCGTGGTCGGTCTTCTCCTTTCAAGATCCATCACGTCTCCGATCGTAACATTGACCAACTCGTTTAAGAGATTGTCATCCGGAGATCTGACGGTTATTGCGGAAGGCAAATATACAAGCGAATTCAGACATCTGGCCGATAGTTTCAACGTCATGGCAGCGAATAATAAAGAATTGATCGCTCATATGAATAGATCCATCGAGGTTCTGAACGTAAGTACGAACGAATTGGAAGAAACATCTAAGAATACCGCGCAGTCCATTCGAGAAACGTCTATCACCACGATGGAGATTGCCAAAGCGATGGAATCACAATCCCATGAGACGGAACATATTGTTGGGAAATTTTATGGCTTAGGTGAGAAAATCGCTACAATCGGCACTCGATCCCAATCCGTGAAGGATCGATCCGAAGCCATTATCGAGGTGTTCCACGCGAACAGAGAAGTCATTGAGAATCTGATCGAAATTAATAGCAGAAATGAACAGGAAGTACAGAAAATTTCTTCGATCACCTCACTTTTGGCTGAAAGTTCCAATCATATCCGGACGATTACCAGTACGATAGGCGATATAGCCAAACAGACCAACCTTTTGGCATTGAACGCTTCGATTGAAGCCGCCAGAGCAGGAGAACATGGGAAAGGCTTTGCCGTCGTTGCCGGCGAAATCCGCAAATTGGCAGAACAATCTTCGAAGCAGTCGAGCGATATTAACGAGATCATCCAACAAACGCTGGATCATGTGGGTGAGAATAATAAAAGCGTCGGCGAAATTCAGGCGATTGCCGTAAAGCAGGATGAGTTTGTCGGCAAAACGCAGCAGGGATTCAAAGAGATATTGGACAATGTCATGGACATCACCAATCAAATTAAATCCATGGCCGAAGAAGTCAGCAAGATGGAAAGAGATAAAGATGATGTGCTGGGATCGGCGCAAAGCTTATCAGCTTCCGGAGAAGAAGTGTCCGCTTCCGTACAAGAGGTAACGGCAACGGTTCAAGAGCAGTCGGCGATGGTACAAAAGCTAGCCAATATGGTGGAGAGTATCGACAGCTTAACTAAAGAGCTTGGGCATGCCGCCGCGCAGTTTAAAGTGAAGTAACGCAATGAGCAAAGGAACCTGCACGGGTTCCTTTTTTTCTCATTTTTTTCTATAATAAGCTGGAAAGGGAGGACAAACGTACATGTCAAATAAATGGTTAAAAGATAACGGGATGCATATCTCTTGGTTCATCGCGCTGATCGCGACTTTAGGAAGTCTCTATTTCTCAGAGATCATGCACTTTTTACCTTGTAAATTATGCTGGTATCAACGAATTTTGATGTATCCGTTAGTGATTCTATTAGGCATTGCAGCTGTTCGAAGAGATTATAAGCTCACGATTTATGTGCTGCCGATGACGATATGGGGAGCTTGCATTTCCATTTATCATGTCCTTCTGCAATCCGGCGTCTTTCATGAAGATGCAGCCGCTTGCGGCCCCGTTCCTTGCGATGTGGACTACCTCTATTGGTTCGGTTTCATTACGATCCCGATGCTTGCCGGAACCGCATTTATCCTCATCACCATTCTTCAGTTTTTGACGTATCGAGCTACCAAATGAGGAACAGGCAGGTAATTTGTCTGGCGCTGTCGAAATGAGTACCCGAGAGTACTCAATGATGAGACGAGGTGCCGGCATGACCCCGATATCCAAGAGCGCTGCACTGCTGATCGTACTTAGCGTATCATTGATCGGCTGTGCAGACCAAAGCTTGATCGCAATTCCGTCCGACAAGAGACTGAACGCATCCGCAACAGTAGCGCCCCGCGCTACCAGTGTCCCCGTAACCCCAACGCCAAAACCAACCCATTCACCTATACCGAATCCAAAAGCAACGGCAAAACCTTCAATGTCGCCACAGGCATCCGCGGTTCCCATGGCATCGACAATACCTAAAACTACAGCATCGACCAAACCGTCCTGGCAGCCAGGTACAGGGGACCGTACCCCATTCTCCTGGTACTACATGAAGAAGAAAACAGGACAAGTTCCGGATTTCCCGAAGGAAACGAAATCTTTCACAGCGGATCAGAAGGCCGTATGGGTAGGCAGCGGTAAAAAAGTTTACCTTACGATCGATGCGGGAGGACCGCTGATCGAGGTTGATTTAATGCTCAAATCACTGAAAGACAATGGGGTGAAGGCGAATTTCTTCATCTCCGGCAATAATATTAAGAAGAACCCGGATTACTTGAAGCGACTTCTTGCAGACGGCCACTTCATTGCGAACCACACGATGACGCATCAAGACTTTAACAAAATGACGGATGAGCAGATTAAGAAGGAAATTACCGATTTTGAAGAGATGTACAAGCAGTTGACCGGTAAAGAAGTGGAGAAGTATTTCCGTTTCCCGTTTGGCAGCTATAATATGCACAATTTAAGCCTAGTTTCGGACATGGGTTATACTTCCGTATTCTGGTCTACGGCTATGCGAGACTGGGAGCCCAGGAAAAACGGCGCCGACGATCCTTATAACGACATCATGAATAATTTGCATGAAGGTAACGTGATCTTGATGCATCAGGGCTCTCAAGAGAACATGGAGGCGCTCGACCGCATCTGTAAAGAGATCAAAAAGAAAGGCTATGAATTCGGACTTGTGAATGAGCTCCAGCCTAAAAAATAGGATCTATCCCGGAATTCTGCGAGAAACTCCATGGTACCTTTGAGCTTGGGCGTTCATATTCTATCCATGAGGTTCCGCAATTCATCAAACGGCAAAGGAAGCGTATATTGTGCAGCAAGCGATAGCCGTACTGGACTCCGGAGTGGGTGGATTAACTGTAGTTAGAGAATTAATGAGACAGCTGCCGCAAGAAAAAGTCATCTATTTCGGGGATACGGCCCGAAGTCCTTATGGACCGCGCCCTGCAGAAGAAGTGCGTATCTTTACCCGGCAAATCGTCGATTACTTATTTCAATTTGACCCGAAAATGATTGTCATCGCCTGTAATACAGCTACTGCCGTAGCCATTGACGATATCCGCACTCACGTGCCGATCCCCGTGCTGGGTGTGATCTCGCCTGGAGCCAGAGCCGCCATTAAATCGACGAAAAGCGGCATTGTCGGCGTCATCGGCACGGAAGGTACGATCCGAAGTATGGCCTATGAGCAGGCACTTAGAACGATCTCGCCCGGCATCCAAGTTTATAGCGAAGCCTGTCCGCTGCTTGCCCCGTTCGTTGAGAAAGGGCTATTCGATGCGGAAGAAGCAAACGCCGTCGTGGAACAATCGCTGCGACCTCTTGTCGGCAAGCCTATCGACTGTTTGATCTTGGGCTGTACGCATTACCCGTTCCTAACGGATTCAATTTCACGGGTCATGGGGACCGAAGTGACATTAATCTCTTCCGCAGACGAAACAGCGCAGGAAATCAGCACGATCCTGTCTCATCGCGGCATGCTTGCTGCTTCCGGAGTCATGCCCATCCATCAATTTTTTTGCAGCGGAGATCCGGAATTGTTCAAGCAGATTGCCCAATCTTGGCTAAGAGAGCTAATCTCCATAAGACCTGTCGTCTGGCAGGTGCCGAATATTATATGACTCCACGACTTGAAGACCGAGCTTGCTCGGTTTTTTTGCTGTTGAATGATTTATTGCTTAAAGGCATAATCATAGCCTTACGAGCAAGTCATTAAGCTGCGAGGTGATGGTGTGCAAGCGTATGGCTATTGGACATTATGCAATGAACTGGAGAGACTCAGCAGAATTTATCCTTTTCTCCGGATCGAACCGATTGGACGTAGCGTGATGGGCAAAAGCATTCCGGCCATCGGCATTGGGCATGGGACTAAGCGGATTCACTATAACGCTTCCTTTCACGCGAATGAGTGGATTACAACTCCGCTGCTTATGCAGTTTTTGGAAGATCTCTCATGTGCTTATGCCAGAGGTACAGCTTGGCGAGGTGCGAATATTCGACGAATGCTCTCGGAGGCAACATTATGGCTCGTACCTATGGTGAACCCGGACGGCGTAGATCTCGTATTGCAAGGAGTTACGCCTGATCATTCTCACGGCGATCTCCTGCTTGCTTGGAACGGCGGTTCGCCGGATTTTCGCAACTGGAAGGCCAATATACGAGGGGTCGACCTCAACGACCAATTCCCCGCTCATTGGGAGGAAGAAGCTGCCCGGAGAGGCCGGTCGGGTCCGGGTGAGCGTGACTATGGCGGTGAAGCGCCATTAACAGAGCCAGAGGCAATTGCGATGGCGAATTTTACGGAAAAGCATTCATTCGATCTCGTCATGGCTCTGCATACTCAAGGGCAAGAAATTTATTGGAACTATCGCGATTATGAACCCCAGGAGTCGGAAGCTTTAGCGGATCGGCTAGCCCTAGCAAGCAACTATTGTGCGGTAAAGCTTACCGGCAGTGATGCAGGCTACAAAGATTGGTTCATCCAGCATTACCGGCGTCCCGGTTTTACCATTGAAGTGGGTTTCGGGGTGAATCCGCTCCCTGTCGAAACATTTCCCGTCCTCTATGAACAAGTCGTGCCTATTTTACTGGAAGGCCTAGAGCTATAACAACAATTCTCAGACAAGTATGACGAACTAGGCCTTGCCTTACATGAACCGTTCCGCCCATGGCTCATATACTGATGACAGGAAACTGTTGGGAGGAATGAGTATGGCAGCGGCAGCGGCAGCTAAAGGTAAAGGCGGCAAAGGAGCAAAGAAAAAGAAGGAGCTTTCATCAAGGCCACAGTATACGATGAAAATTGTGGAATCAGCCACATGCGCGATATGCAAGACGCAATGTGAAAGGGGCCTGCGCTATTTAGCTAAGATGTCGGAGCCCGGAGCTGTTGGTCATGGGGTTCCGTGTATACTTACGAGGAAGCGCATCAATTGAATGAACAAGAGAGAAGGATCAACCGTCAAATACGTAGAGGTGAGAAGAATGTGGAGCAAAAACCACCGGCTGCGTAGAGGTATCCTTCTCTTTGCTGTGATCGGCGTTCTTGGGGCAGTTTCGGCTGGTTATATTAACGTACGAGTCGAGCGAACGGGAGCTAAGTATATTGTCACTGCCGAGCAGGCGCCCAAAGCGGATACGATTCTTGTGCTTGGCGCTTATGTGCATCCTGACGGAAAGCCATCCGCAATGCTGCATGATCGGCTTCAAGTGGCGCTGGATTTGTATCGGCGCCAGACGTCGGACAAAGTGCTTGTAAGCGGTGACCACGGACAGAAGAACTACGATGAGGTCAATGCTATGCGCACGTTTATGGAAAAGCATGATGTGGAGCCTGAGAATCTTTTTCTGGACCATGCAGGGTTCAGTACTTACGAGAGTTTGTACAGGGCACGAGACATTTTTAAAGTACATAAAGTTATCATCGTTACGCAGGAATATCATTTGAAAAGAGCCGTCTATACGGCAAGACAAATGGGCATGGAAGCGTACGGTGTAGCTGCTGACCTGCAGACGTACAGGGGGATGCCTAAATATGCTACACGTGAAGTCGCGGCTAGAAATAAGGATTTCATGCTTGTACATATATTCAAACCAAAACCCACATATCTCGGGGACGAGATCCCCATATCCGGGGACGGGCGCCTTACCCGCGATCAGTAATCCGCAATTAAACAGTCCATGCATCCGAATACGGCGCATGGACTGTTTGTTTGATGTTATTTATGGTTATGAAGAATGGAGCACTTATTCTCGATAAACCGAATTTGGTTCTCAAGCCGGTTAAGATGCTCCCGAGCTTCTTGGGAAGAGTCGTCCTGAGACTGAAACTGCTGCAGCTCTTCCTTTAAGCTGTGCAGGTCGTTGCCGGCATTTGCACAGTCGTAATTGCTTTCCAAATTCTCGATCATGTCATTCCTCCTAGATACTGGACTACGATAGAGGATTTTTATTTTTTGCCTTTTTGACTGCTTTTATCCGAAGTGCGCGTGGTCGTATTTTGGTTTGCATGACCTTGCTGCTTGTTGTCCGTCATGTCGTATCACTCCTTTGCTGTATTTGTTTTAGCAATGCCCATTTATTATGAACAGATTAGCGAATTTGATGCGATACACAATAAAAAGCCCGGTAAACGATAAATGATCGTTCACCGGGCAGGTAACTACAATGTATGTGTAAGGAGTCTAGTGGTTAGGAGTAAGCAATTTGTCTTCCAGCGTTTGCTTCAGTTTTTTGATAGCGTCTGTCTCTAGCTTGTGGTTTTGATTGAATTTGGCGCCGGTTAATGCAAGCGCTTCCTTGACAGTCATTTCCACACGAATTAATTCTTCTCCCTGCGGGATTTGGACGTTGCTGTTGCTCATTTTCATCACTCCTATGTCAACTTTTTGAAGTAAAAACCTTGATTTGACGCACTTTTAATATAACATATCATGTTAGATACTACAAGAGGAGGAAAGACCCATTTCGTGGAAATCGAACGACAAAAAAGCCCCCAAACTCCTAATGGACTTTGAGAACTTCTATTGAATCAAGGTGGCTATTTACGGACCGGTATAAGGCGTGCCGCCTTCCGCATACTCATCTTCCGGCTTGCGAATCCAGCGCTTGAGGTAGCCTTGATCGTACAGCGCTTTGATCAAAATAATCAGAACGGGCGATAGAATAACACCGGCAACGCCGAATAACGAAAGTGAAACGATCATAAAAGCTAATGTCGTAAAGGCAGAGACACCAAGCGATTCACCTGTAATTTTGGGCTCCATGAACTGTCTGACGAGGATAACGACAAGGAGTAATGCGCTTAGCCATATAGCTAAAGTCGTATTGCCGACAATGAATAGATAAACAATCCACGGAATGAAAAGCGTCGAAACGCCAAGCAGCGGAAGAACGTCGAAAATGGCCGCTAGCAGGGAAATGGAGAAAGCGTTGTTCACGCTGAGAGAGAGCAGTGCCGCGAATACGACAATGAACGTTAGCGTAATCAGCTTCAATTGTGCTTTTATGTACGAAACGATGCCTTTGACCACATTCTCTTTTAGGAAATAGAACGCTTTTTTGAATGTGTTCGGCGTTTTATCCTGGGCCAGCCTTTTCCATGATTCAATCTCAATGCTGAGGAAATAGGCAAGAATGATCCCGACAATGAAATTGAACATAAAAGTGGAAAACGACGTGAGCGAGTTGACCATGCTGGTCAGGAAATTCCCTATGAATTGCGAAGCTTTGACGGCAAATTGACCTGCATATTCTTTAGCTTTATCGATAACTTCTTGAGGGAGCGTTTGAAACTGTGCATTCAATTCACTAATTCTATGTACGATCTGATTCTGAAAGACGACCTGGTAATCATCCACTTTCTCGATAAGACTCATGATTTGGCTTGTGAAAATGACTGCGGCGCCCGTTAGCGCGCCCAGGATGACCAGTACAAAGAGCATGGTTGAAATCGCCGAGGCAATCGTTTTACGCATGCCTTTGCGGTGCAAAAAACGCGCCAGAGGCTCTATCATCGCGTAAATGATCAGAGCCAGGAAAATAGGCGTCGCAATACGATACAGGTAGCTGAATAGCAGCATGAATAAGTAGACCGTGAGAACGATTAGACCGATATCAAAGGCCGTTCTCCAATATTTCTTGTAGAAAGAAATCACTTACATACCTCCAAGAAGGATTTATTGTTCAGTCAATATGATCGGCCCTTGGCTAGTAATCGCAATTGTATGTTCATATTGGGCAGAAAGACTTCCGTCGACGGTGCGTGCCGTCCATCCGTCAAGATCAACTTTCGCATGGAATTTACCTGCATTGAGCATAGGTTCAATCGTGAAAACCATACCTTCTTTAATACGAGGACCTTTGCCTGCCGGTCCGTAATGCGGCACCTGCGGCTCTTCATGCATCTCCGATCCGATGCCGTGTCCAATGAAATCCCGAACAACTGAGAAGCCTTGCGACTCGGCATAGACTTGAATGGCGTGAGACACATCGCCGATGCGATTGCCCGGCACAGCTTTTTCGATACCTTTATAAAGAGCTTCCTTAGTGACCTTGAGCAGCTTCTCGGCAACGGGAGAAATGTTGCCCACCGCGTAAGACCATGCAGAATCAGCCAGCCATCCGTCTTTGCGGACGACCATGTCGATCGTTACGATGTCACCATCATTCAAGGCTTCTTTTTTGGGGAAGCCGTGACAGATGACGTCATTGACGGAGGCGCAGGTTGCGTATTCATAACCGCGGTATCCTTTTTGCTCCGGCGTAGCCTCGTGTTTGGCGAGAAAGCCTTCAACGAATTGGTCAATTTCCCAAGATGTGATGCCGGGACGAATCATTTTAGCGATCTCTTTATGGCAATCGGCTAGAATACGGCCGGCTGCTCCCATTTTTTCAATCTGTTCTTTGGATTTAATCGTAATCATCTGGTAAACACTCCTTAGAGTTTTTCGCAAGAAAAACTGGCTTCGAAAGCATATGCTCTTGATGTAGATTCCTAATCTTTCATTATGTCCATTTTGCGGACCATAACTTCATTTCTTTCAATATTTGATGCAAATCCTGGCCTTTTGGTGTCAATGTATACTCTACCGTGACGGGGACGGTCGGATAGGCGGTTCGTTCCAGCACGCCATGATCCTCTAGATGACGAAGCGTATCGGTCAGCGATTTGGGACTGATTCCGGCTACTTGCCGCTGCAGTTCGCCGAATCTGCGCGTTCCGCAAAATAATTCGCGAAGAACGAGAAAAGCCCATTTGCCGCCTATGACTTCCAGTGTCCGTTCGATGGAGCATTCAATAACTTTTGGTTCTTTGGGAATGTAATTGCTGAGTGGAGCGACTTTCTCATTCTCAAGGGTAGACATAAGAACGCATCCTTTCAAGTTTGGTCACTAACTTAGAGGTAAGTAAGTATCAATGTTGTATTTAGTGTTCAATTTTCCCGCTACTATTAATCTTATAGAGTGAGACATAAACTTGCAAGCTTCGTGAAGGTTGATTTCATTGTCCCGATTCTTTACAATAAGAATAAAACTAGTTTCAGGAGATGTATACATATGAACGTCAAAATTTCTCGCAACGCAGCAAAAGTACTCCAATTGGAGCTGGACAAAGAAGAAAACAAAGGTTTAACGGTTCGCGTACAAGTGACTCATAAGCATGGCGACCACGCTCACTATGGTTTGGGTCTTGACGATAAATCGCCTAATGATGTCGTTGTCAGCACAGACAAAGGGATCGATGTGCTGCTCGATAAGAACGAACCGCTGCTTGACGGCATCCGGATCGACTACTTCTATACGCCGGAAGAAGGATTCATGATTACGAACCCAAGCAAGGGGAACCACGGAGATCACTAATGCCGAATGATATTCGCATTTGTGATAAATGCAAACACATGAAATTGAAAACCGCCCTGCCGAAGCTGCAAGCGATCGCGCCGGACGCTGACGTCAAAGTGGCCTGCAAGTCCTATTGCGGTCCGTGTTCCCGATTTGCATTTATATTTATTAATGGACGTTACGTAACCGGAGCGACAGAAGATGAAGCGATCGAAAAGGCGAAGAAGTATGTAAAAAAATGAAGTGCAAACACAAAAGCATCCATCCGCTTCTAAGCGGTTAGGATGCTTTTTTTTTACCCATGTACGACTGATTGCTCCAGCAGCTTGCGAATTTGACTCTCAATTTTATGTGGAGCAGTCGTGGGTGAGAATCGTTTGATGACATTGCCTTTCCGATCCACTAAAAATTTCGTGAAGTTCCATTTGATGCTTGAGCCCAATAGACCGGATGCGTTCTGCTTGAGATGGTGGTATAGGGGATGCGTATCCGGGCCGTTGACGTCGATTTTGGAGAAAAGCGGGAAGTTCACGCCAAAATTAATTTGACAAGCCTGCTCAACCTGTGCGTCGTCGCCAGGCTCTTGATCCTTGAATTGATTACAGGGGAAGCCAAGCACGGTAAATCCTTGATCTTTGTATGTGTCATGAAGCTCTTGAAGCCCTTTAAATTGGGGAGCGAAGCCGCATTTTGTAGCGGTATTGACGATCAGCAGCACTTGACCGCGGTAGTCGGAAAGCGGCTTTTCTTCTCCGCGAATGGTTCGGGCTCTAAAATCATAAACGTTCATAAGGGTCACCTTCTTATAATTATTTCACGCAAATTAATTGTACACAATTTTAATGGGTTTGAAAAGGATTTTCATGATTTACAAAATATTCAATCTGGAATAATACTCCGTGAATAGTTGAACCGTATTCTAATCGTAGTGAAAGTACACATAGGAGGTAACTATGAAAAGATTACTCAGAAGAAAACGCCTGCTCATCGTGCTCGCAGCGGTATTCGCCGTTTCGGGCACTTCTGCGGTTTCAGCAGGACAAGCTACTTTGGAAGCGGTTGCTGCCAAATTCCAAATCACATCCGGAGGGAAAACGGTAACGCTGGATAAAGATCCTGTTGTGATTGACGGAAGCACTTATGTGCCTCTTCGTACGATTAGCGAAGCGCTTGGCAAGCAAGTGGAATGGAATGAATGGAATCAGACCATCTCACTGAAAGATGCACCGAAAGTAACCGGCAAATTCGAGTGGAAAAATGCGCCGGATCTTGGCAAAGGCATTCAAGAAGGCGGCTTCTCGGGTCTCATTCATTTGCCTAAAGACGGGGCCGATACATTTTATGCGCTTGCAGATCGCGGACCAAACGGCGAAGTGGGCAAGGATAAACTTCGCACATTCCCGATCGATTCTTATAACCCGCGCATTTATAAATTCAAAATCTCGAATGGCAGCATCGAAATATTGGAAACGATCAAATTACAGCTTCCTGATGGCAAAGTAGATAAAGTTAGCCAAACGAAATACATAACAGGTCTTCCGAACTTAGTCGGTTCAGATGAAATCCCTTATGATGAGAAAGGGGTAACAAAGCTCTCGTACGATCCGGACGGTCTTGATCTCGAAGGCATTGCTTACAGCCCTTCCGACGATACATTCTGGTTATCTGAAGAATATCGTCCATCGGTCCTTCAAGTGAAACGTGACGGCACCATCCTTGGCCGCTATGTACCGAAAGGCATGAAGGACAAGCTGGTCGAAGCAGGTGCGCAAACGCCAATCTTTGATACGCTTCCGGAATTATACAACACGCGTATTTCGAACCGCGGCTTTGAAGGAGTTACCATTTCTCCGGACGGCAAGTTCTTGTATACGTCGATTCAAAGCCCAATGGCTAACCCTGACAAGAAGACAGGCGAAACTTCCAGAAATCTGCGCATTCTCAAAATGGACCTTGCAACAAAGCAAGTTGTCGGTGAGTATGTCTATGTGGCTGAACAAGCAGGGTTCTTCACTAACGTTAAGCAAAAAGATATCGTCATCAGCGACCTTTCGGCATTGTCCGGCAATGAGCTGCTTGTCGATGAGCGCGACAAAAACGCGGGTGCAGACGCACAGCTGAAACGCATTTACAAAACCGATTTTTCCAAAGCAACGAACTTGCTTGGCACTGATGCGAGCAATAACCTGGAGAGCTTAACGGTTCAGCAGCTTAAAGACAAAGGCATTCAACCTGCAAGCAAAGAGTTGATTGTCGACATTGCCAAGCTTGGCTACCCTTATGAGAAAATCGAAGGTTTGACCGTGGTTGATAAAAACACGATTGCTATCGTGAACGACAACGACTTCGGTATCAGCTACGATGAAAAA
This sequence comes from Paenibacillus sedimenti, assembly GCF_014534655.1. Lineage (GTDB taxonomy): Bacteria > Bacillota > Bacilli > Paenibacillales > NBRC-103111 > Paenibacillus_E > Paenibacillus_E sedimenti. Next base: position 211,294 of record NZ_JACVVD010000004.1, on the reverse strand, counting down.
GGAAATCTCACGCTGACAGGCGTACCGACACAGCTGCAGCTGATTCAAGTTTCGGATGATTTATCCGCGAAATAAAAGTTTGTATAATAAAACCCAGATCGTTATCGATCTGGGTTTTTGGTTGCTAACGCCCACCAGCAATATCAGCTAGCGCCCTGTCTACAGTCGTATACTTAAATTCAAATCCATGCTCCAGCAATACCCGCGGCAATACTTTTTGACCTTCCAAAAGGAGGACAGACAACTCGCCGAAAACCAGCTTCATTACAAATGCAGGCAGCGGTAACAAATTCGGACGCCGCATTGTTTTCGCAAGCACCTTGCCAAACTCCTTGTTCGTTACGGGATTGGGGGCAGTCGCATTGACAGGTCCGCTGATGTCTTCGTGCTGAATACAGAACGCAATTAGCCTTACCATATCATCAATATGAATCCACGATAGCCATTGTCTTCCGCTGCCGATCGGACCGCCGACGCCTAATTTGTATGGCAGCGCCATTTTTGGAAAAGCGCCTTCCTTCCCGTCAAGGACAAGTCCGACGCGCACCTTCACGATACGTGTTCCACGGATTTGATCCGCAGCTCGCTCCCACTCTTCAGTAACACCCGATAAGAAGTCGGCTACACGATGCGGACTCCGCTCATCGAATGTTTCCGTCTCTGAAGTACCGTAGATCGACATGCCGGAAGCGTTGACAACCACCTTCGGTTTGACCTCAAGCCGGTTAACAAGCTCGGCTACACGTGCTGCTGCCTTCTGGCGTGACAGCAAGACTCGCTCCTTCGCTTTCGTTGTCCATCGCTGATTAATGGACTCGCCGGCCAGATTGACAATCGCATCGAAGCCTTCAAGCAGGGAGGGTGTTGCTTCCAGCTGCTCCCAGGTCACGGTTGTGACTCCGTGGACATGAGCATTGGTCGAACGCGATATGTTGAGCATTTCATGTCCTGCCCGAATGAGATGATCAATCAAACGCCCGCCTATAAAACCGGTGCCGCCGGTGATTGCAATTTTCATCGGTGAGCGCCTCCTTTTACTATGATTATAGGCACCAAATGCAATGTTTTCCAACTTCCGTTATTATTCCGTTAACAATTATGTGTTATATTGGAAATAGGGAGGGATGCCTAATGTTTCGTTTATTTCGTAAATTGTTCTCGCCATCGCCCCAAATGCACCGCAACCGATCCGCACGATTCGTGAAATCCAGATTTAATTATGATGCTTCAGGTCTGCCTCAAGGGCTGGGCCTGCTGGAAGGCGTGCCTTTGGAGAGCGCCGTAGCAAGACTGCATAACGCCATTCCGACTGATTATGTGGAAAGATTGAAATATCGGGTTATATCTGAAAATCGGAACATGACCGATGATGAGTTTGCTTGTAAATGGTTTGAATTACAGCGATTTTTCCTGATGAATTTGATAATGAAACGTACACCGATGTTTAGCAACGAAATTGACGCCATCTGGCATGAGATGCTGATGTTTACCAGAGAGTATCAACGCTTCGGAGAGATCTTCGCAAGCGGCGTCATTCATCATGCGCCGGAGCGGGAACCGAAGCAAATGCCGGGAGAACGCGCATGGTTTGATTGGGTGTACGCTCATTTATTCCAATTTGCGCCTTCCAGTACTGTCTGCTGGAATGGATTTTTCCGCAATCCGCTAGATCAGGAACGGACGAATCTGCTTCTTGAAGGCAATGAATCCAAGATCGCCGAAAGTTGGTTTGACATGGAGCAGGCTGAGCGGTATCCCGAGGTCGAACAAACGATCCGCTTGCTTGTCCGGCAGGCGATTCAGGAAGCAAAGCACGCGGCCCAGAAGAAGAAGTTCGAGGATACGGAGTGGTCGCAAACGGGATCGCCTGGAACCGGCATGCTGTACCTTGCAGGCGCCATGATGTTTTTCTCCGTCATGGATACAGACAATTATGAAAGCAGTATAAGTCCGATCCTTCCGGAAGAGGAACTGGAACGGCAGAAGCAAACCCAGAGCAACTGCTCCTCTTCAGGCTGCGGCGGCTCCGGCGGAGGCTGGATCGGCAATGACAACGGCAATGGCGGAAGTTCCGGAGACAGCGGCGGAAGCAGCGGAAGTTCAGGTTCTAGCTGCTCCTCGGGCTCCAGTTGTTCTTCAGGCTCGAGCTGCGGCTCCGGCTGCAGCAGTTAATGTAAGCAAGTCGGACACCTTTCCATACAGGATAGGTGTTTTTTTTTGCGCGAAAAGAACACACATCGACACTTTTCGTGTATAATAAATCTTTCGGATTTACTTACCTTAGGTTAATAAAATACATAGAAGGGGGGCCCCTCAACATGAATCGATTTCGAGATTTTCTAAGTTCTTATCACCCTATCGTACATACGTTGATTCTCGGAACCGTTATGGCGAGAGCGGCATCCTCGATGAGTTTGCCATTTCTCGCGATTTATCTGTCAAGAAACACTTCGATGAGCGAGATTATGATTGGGATCGTCATCGGTATGGGAGCCTTAGCCGGAACGGTTGGCGGTTTTGTAGGAGGAACGCTGTCTGATCGTTTTGGCCGACGTATTATCATGCTGGCCGCTTTATTTGGCTGGGCGTTCGTTTTTACCGGTTTTGCTTTTGTGAAACTGCCGATTTGGTTCATGCTGCTGAATATGCTGAATGGTTTGTGCCGATCGTTTTACGAGCCTGTATCTCAAGCGTTGATGGCTGATTTAACGGAGCCTGCGAAGCGATTGAAAGTGTTCTCGATGCGTTACATGGCCATTAATGTAGGAGTAGCGGTAGGGCCTCTGTTAGGCGCTTTCTTCGCAACGATGGACGGAGCGCTTCCTTTTCTGATTACGGGGATCGTCTATTTTATTTATGCCGTTACGCTGTATGTACTTCTTTCCGCGTTTGGCATCAAAAAAATCGAAGGTGAGAAGAAAGCGACTGTAACGTTTACCTCTGCATGGCGGGTCATTCGCAGTGATACCACATTCCGCTTTTATATCATTGGAGGGATTATCGGCGCGATCGGGTATTCACAGGTTATGGTGACTCTGTCCCAATACTTAGAGCATAGCTTCGCTGATGGTGTGAAAATGTTTGCTTTATTGATGAGCGTGAATGCCATTGCCGTCATAGCCATGCAAATTCCTCTGACACGCTGGGCTGAGAAATATACGCCGCTTGTCGCCATTTCGGTTGGAAACCTGATGTTCGCGCTTGGAGATGTCGGGTTTGCCTTCTCACAAACGACGATACTTCTCGTCATCTCGATGATTGTTTTCACGTTTGGAGAAATTCTCAATTACCCTGCCGCCAACATGCTCATCGATAAATTAGCCCCTGAGCATATGCGTGGAACTTACTTTGGCGCGCAAACGCTAACCAATGTAGGTCACTTTATGGGACCTTGGATCGGCGGTTTTATGCTTGCTTCGTATAGCGGAAGTACATTGTACACGGTAATGGCCGTCATTACGATTGGCGGAACTTTGTTTTACCACATAGGAAAGAATAGGTTTTCAAAAATTGAAAACAGCTTGACTATTGGCGATAAAACTAACCTTTAAACGCGGTCGCTTATCTGTGAGCTGCCTCGATAAAAGTTTTCTCACCACGTAGGCTCACAACGTCAATTTCCTACAAAAATTGCAAAAAATAATGAAAGTATGTGAAAAATAGTTCTATAGAACTATTCGATTTCCACTGAACATCCCTTATTCTTGATAGTATAGATATCACCTTTTGACAGCTTTCGCTACATCTCGCTAAAAAACATCGCGATAAAGGCAAACCTGGCGAAAGCCAGGGACGCAAAGCTAGAGGGGCTTTCTTGTCCTGCAAGTGGACGGGTTGCCAGCCAGCTGCCGACGATTGGGTCTTCTACATCCAGAACCCCTCCGATCGGTTCATATGGCGGGGTTTTTCTTTTGTCAATAATATAAGTAGAAATAAGGGAGGATCCAGCAGCATGCAGCCTGAATGGATGCTACACGAAGAACAGAAAATCACCTCACTTTGCGGTAATCATGTTGCCCGTTTGGTACCATCTTCAGATGGTCCGAAGCTGATGATTAATCGTGAAGAATATTCATTAAATGAGACGTGCTGGGACGTCGAAATGTTTCATGGACGAAGCAACAGCATCCTTATTTTTTACTGGAAGGGCGAAGTTAAGCTCTCCGTGAAAATTCCGCCATTATCTCAAATCGAAGCTTTCCTTACAAGACTTTATCAATGTTTATCTTCCAAATGGAGAACGGTGCAGCCGATTTAGGCTGACCGTTTTTTTTGGTTGATTTCCTCCGCACATGAATAGGCGAATGCACATATGTTGGGTACAGAATATACGCAAATGCCCAGGAGGGAATGAAATGGAATTCAAAAATGATTTTGAAGCAACGGCATTGTACGAACAACGTTTCTGGCTGCAGGTGCTGGGTGATCATGCCCGGTTCATATACAACGCTCTTGCGCCGAGTGAAGGCATCGAGATAGAGCATGCGAGGTGTTTTATTCATACCTTTGATAGTTTGCTTGAGACCGCACGCGGGGATCTGGATTTGCCGGCGATCATGATGTTGAATCATAGTTCCTATCAGAAAGCACAAGAGCTGCGCGCTTTCAAGCTGCATCTTCTGCAACGTCATTTGACAGGGAAAATTAGCATTAATTTACCGCCTACCTTTTTGAATCATATGGTGAATGAGGTCGAAGAAGCGCTGTCCGTGATGGGATTTTTGGTTAGACAGGAATTGCCGTCGGCACCGAGTCCGCTTCATCTGCATTTGGTTTGGCTGCAAGACGCTTTCGGTCATGCTGGCGCGATTCAGGATGGTCTTGATTTGACAGAGAATAAGCGCAAAGAAATGAGCAGCCATTTCGCGCATCAATTCAGGGATTTCTATTTGAAAGCTGTCGAGTTTGCCCAATACCTACGCACGAATGTGCATCAATTTCCCGCGCTCAGCCGTTTGAATAAAGAAGCGGAACTTGAAATGACACTATTTCTGGAGTTTTTGCGGGAGCTTGAAGAGCAGCGCCTAACGCTTGAGACACTTGGTGCATTTGCACCGTTGTTGGCTGACCATATGGTTAGAGAAGAGCTGTATTATTTAACGAAGTTATCACAAATCGCCGAAACGAAGAAACCTTCCGGCGATCCGTTGGCGCCCAGAATCGAGGATTAGGAACGGATGCATACTTGAAAAATCGTTGTCACAAATCGACAGGAACGATATAATGAAATCGATATGGAAAAAGTAGTTCTTAAGGACTACTAATGGGGGGACATAGCATGAGATTGATCACTCGTTCTGATTTTGACGGTCTGGTTTGTGCGATGCTTTTTAAGAAGCTGAACATGGTGGATGAAATGAAATTCGTTCACCCCAAAGATATGCAGGACGGCTTAATTGAAGTGACGGAAAATGATATTTTGGCAAACGTGCCTTATGTGCCAGGTTGCGGCTTATGGTTTGATCACCATTCCAGTGAGCTGGAACGGATGGGACAAAAGGTGGAATTTAAAGGGGAAACCCGCATTGCCCCAAGTGCGGCACGAGTAGTATACGATTATTATGGCGGTAAACCGACTTTCGGCGATATTGACGATATCATGCAGGGAGTGGACAAAGCGGATTCCGCTCAGTTCAGCAAAGAAGATATTTTGAACCCGCGCGGTTGGGATCTGCTCTCTTTCATCATGGATGCCCGTACGGGGCTTGGCCGCTACCGCGATTATCGGATCAGCAACTACCAGCTTATGGAAGAACTTGTCGAACATTGTGTGACGTTGCCGGTTGATGAGATTATGGAGCTTCCGGATGTCAAAGAGCGCGTAGATCGGTACTTTGAGCTGGATAAGCTGTATCGGGACATGCTGAGTACGTATTCGCGTACTGAAGGCAATGTCATCATCACGGACCTCCGCAATGTCGAGAACATTTATCCCGGTAACCGTTTCATGGTTTATGCGTTATATCCGGAACAAAACGTATCCATCTGGATCGTTGACGGCCGAAACAAGCAGAATTGTGTGTTTGCATGTGGACACAGCATCGTTAATCGATCGTCGAAGACAAATATCGGCGCATTAATGCTCAAAAACGGCGGGGGCGGACACCATGCTGCAGGCACTTGCCAAGTATCGTACGAGCAGGCTGAAGATGTGCTTCAAAATCTTATCGAGACGATGAGAGCGGACGGATAATAGAGTTAATAGATAGCTGCAGGATGGGGGGTCGCCCTGAATGCGGCTATTTTGCTGTATAGGAAAAAACGGGGGCTTTGTTGCGCCATGCTGCAACGAGAAGGTATGATGAGAGAATAACAGAAAATGACCTCATTTCGGTCAAATTGGAGGGAAACCGTGTGAATCTGGAGCGAATTCATCATGTGGCCGTCATCTGTTCGAATTATGAGCGATCGAAGCATTTTTATGTCGAACTGCTTGGTATGAAGGTGGTACACGAATCCTATCGGGCAGAGCGCGATTCATACAAGCTGGACTTGCAGGTAGGGGAGACAGAGCAGCAGATTGAATTGTTTTCATTCCCGAACCCGCCGGAGAGAGTGAACCGACCGGAGGCACGGGGGCTGAGGCATTTGGCCTTTACCGTTGCGGATATGGAGCAAAGTGTGCGGGAGTTACTAGATAAAGGGATTAACGTTGAGCCGGTGCGAATCGACCCTATAACGGGTCAGAAATACACCTTTTTCGCGGATCCGGATGGTTTGCCTTTGGAGCTCGTAGAACATGTCAGGTGATAGGAATAGAAGGACGGAGCAGGAGCCGAAGCTAGGTTTTGCCAAAGGCTGCTTGTGGAGTATCCTATTCTCGATTTTATTCTGGGCACTGCTGATATGGTGGTTATTCATAAAATAAAATCCCTCATGCGCTTGGCAGACCAACTGTATTTACAGTTGGCAGGACAATGTCATTGAGGGATTTTTGTTTTTGGTGAGCGCCGGACTACTTGCTCTCGACCGGTTTGCGAGGAGGTAATGGCCCCAAGTATTGGAAAAGATTACATTCGATCCGGCCGTTAAACAGCTTGCGCTTCTTATCGGCGCGGCGGCCCATGTAATGTTCGAGCTGCTGGCTCGGGCTCAGCACGAAGACGCTCCACGAGGGCAGCTGTCCCGTGATCGAGCCGAGCTGGCGCAGCGCCTGCTCGACTTCTTTGGAATCGCCAAGCCTCTCCCCATAGGGAGGATTGGTGATCAAGCAGCCGTAGTCGCCGCGCGGACGGGCCTTGGCCACAGGCTCCACTCGGAAGTGGAGCTGTTTCGCCAGGCCTGCCGCCTTCGCGGCGGCTTCGGCCACATCGATGGCGGCGCCATCGATATCACTGCCGACGATGTCCAGCGGGACATCGTCACGGACAGCGTCGTAGGCCTCTTCGCGGGCCTGCTCCCACAGCTCGAAGGGGACATTGTCCCACTCCTCGCTGGGAAAACTGCGCCGGAGGCCCGGCGCAATGTTCCACCCGATCATGGCAGCCTCGATCGGAATCGTACCCGACCCGCAGAACGGGTCGTACAGCGGTCGCTCGACGCGCCAGCGGCTCAGAAGGATCATGGCAGCCGCCATGGTCTCCTTGAGCGGTGCCTCCGTCACCAGCTTGCGGTAGCCGCGCTTATGCAGGCTGGGACCGGTCGTGTCGATCGTCAGCGTCGCGATATCGTTCAAAAGCGCGACTTCGATGACGTAGCGCGCGCCGGTTTCGGAGAACCATTCGGTGCCGTAGCGCAGCTTCATCTTCTCTACGACCGCTTTTTTCACGATCCCCTGACAAGCGGGCACGCTCGATAGCTGCGATTTGTGCGAACGTCCTTCTACGGGGAATTCAGCATCGCCTGGGATCCAATCCGGCCAAGCTAAAGCTTTCGTACCTTCGAACAGCTCATCGAATGTGAGCGCCTTAAATTGGCCCATCAGCACGAGGATGCGATCGGCCGTACGAAGCCATATATTTGCCCGGCAAATGGCCAGTTCGTCTCCGATAAAACGTACGCGACCGTTCTCTACGGTCACCTCATTGTAGCCGAGGTCGCGAATTTCGCGAGCAACGACGGCTTCTAGTCCCATTGGACAAGTAGCAATTAATTCAAGTTGCGGCATGATCGTATCCCTTTCTATCCGGGTTGTGCATCGTTCATAAAACTCATACAATTAACAAGTATAGGACAAATGGGGGACACTTACAAACCAAACCTCATGCCAGAGGGTTTAGAAGAGGAGAAGTGAGCATGGAAACGATAACAGCTGAAAGCTATATGGAAGGCTTATATGAAGAAGATGAGGTCTTGGAGAGGGTCAAAGCTGGTATTCGCGCCCATCATATGCCTGAAATATCCATTGCGCCGGGATACGGCAGACTGCTGACGATGCTGGTAAAAATGATCGGTGCCAAGCAAGTGTTGGAAATAGGGGCCTTGGGCGGTTACAGCGGCATATGCTTGGCCCGAGGTTTAGGGGAAGGCGGCAAGCTGGTCTCGCTCGAATTGAAGCAGGAATTCGCCGATGTAGCGAAGCATAATGTTACGGAAGCTGGTCTCGGAGATCGCGTCGAATACCGAATTGGTGAGGCATTGGATCACCTCGCGCAGCTTCGGGATCAAGGGAAGCGGTTCGATTTCTTTTTTATTGATGCGGACAAGGTCAATTATCCGAACTATTTGGAGTATGCAATTCAACTCGCGAATCCGGGCGCTGTTATTGCCGGCGATAACACCTTGATGCGGGGGAAGGTCATCGACTCGCAGGAGACCAAAGCTTCGGTGCAGGCGATGCGTAAGTTCAACAGCCTGATCGCCAGCGATCCCCGTTTGGAAAGCACCATCCTTCCAGCCTATGACGGCTTGGCTCTGGCGCGTGTGAAGTAGGTCTTACCAACCCATCTGTACCAAACAAAAAGCGCCGTAAGCTGATTTCCCATCAGCCTAAAGCGCTTTTTTTGTTTCATGATGCTTTTCGTACCGTTGTATGTAATTCCGTTTCACTTTGGCCATTAGGTGTCAGAGGCTTCAAGTGTGTCAATGAAGTGTTCGATTTTTGTGTAAAAATGGGATGAGTAGTTTGCTGCTTATTAAACGGAATCGCGCTGATGCTGTTCCAATAAATAAACAGCAGCTCCGCACAAACGACGATGAATACAATTTTTCGCCAGTTCAGCTTCATGCAAGGCATCCTTTCTATCAACAATACACCTATATTACCATATTGTGGAATTAACCGCCATCTTTTTTTACTACATAGGAAAGTTTAACTTCGTTAAAGCACTAAAGTGCTTAACAAACTTTCCTATTGGCGATAAAAACTTCCGCTTAACGCGGTCGCTCATCTTCGAAATTGACTTCGATAGACGTTTTTCTCACCAGGAGCGTCTTATAAACCCATAAAGAATTGATAAAGAGCAGAATCGTGGAAAGGATGAAGATCTCGCGAATATTAAAGTATCCGGATATGGCGCCTCCAACTACCGGGCCTAACATATTGCCGAGGCTAAGCGCGCTAGTATTAAAACTGTAGGAACGGCTCTCCATCCCTTCAGGCGTATATTTGCGAATGAGTGCGTTCACTGTAGGCAGCAGTCCGCCCATAAAAATGCCAAGCCCAAAACGTGCGGCAAACAGCTGCCACACATTGTGCACGAAAGCTTGCGGAATGAAAAGTACGGCCGCACCGGCGAGACAGATGCCGAGAATGCGTTCCGGCCCAATCCGATCGGACAGTTTGCCGAGAATCGGCGAAGCAAACATATTGGAGAAACCTGTTATAGATCCGACTAATCCGGCAAAAAAGGCAAGCCCGGCAGTCTGCCCGTGAAGCTCAGCCACGAACAGGGGCATCAACGGCATCGTACTTAGCATTGCAAATTGGATTAAAAGCGTTACGCCGTAGAGAGAAGGCAGCTGGCGCACATGTCTTAATTGTCCGAACGCTTGGATGACCGATATTTTCGGCTTGGCGGAGGCTTCCTTTACGTTAAATTTCTCTTTCACGAGCAGGAGTGTCAATACCGAAGCGGCAAACAGCAGTATTCCGGTAATATAAAAGATATACCGGTAACCGATCCACTCGGCCAGCAAGCCGCCAATAAAAGGCCCGAGGATCGTTCCGGCAACGGCTCCTGATTGGAGCGTGCCCATGGCGAAACCCATTTTCTCCTTCGGCGTATTCGTGGACATTAAAGCGACTGCTGCCGGCGCGTAGCCGGAAATGGTCCCGTTCACCATCCGCAGAATGAGGAGCTGCCAAGCATTGCCGGCAAAGCCCATGAGGGTCATGACGATGGCCATACCGAAACCGGAGCGCAGCAGCATGACCTTGCGGCCATAGCGATCGGCCAAACCGCCCCATATCGGCTGGAACAGAAAGGATGTTACGAAATTACCTGCAAAAATAAGGCCAGCCCATGTCGCCACTTCATGCGGGTCTTTCATGCCAAGCTCTTGCAAATATAAGGGAAGGAATGGGACGATCATCGTCATTCCGCCCATAACTAAAAATTGGCCTAGCCAAAGCACGGTCAAATTTACTTGCCAACGAACCATTCTGAGTCCTCATTTCATGCTGTTTCGTCAGTTTTTCTCATGACTTGTCCATTATAACAAGGTTTCAGAGGGACACCTAATTATGGTAATCGAAGTTATGCAAGTATGCATAATTTCATAGACAACGGGGAAAGTAAAGTATGGTGAAATATTCCAATCGTCATTCAGCAAAAGGAGAAGATTTGAGATGCCTTTCGGCGCACATGAAACCGTGGAAGTCCATGAAATTTTGAATGAAAAAATGAACGTGATTACGCATTTCTCACTTTATGCGGAGCATGCGCAAAGTCCGCAAGTTCGCGACTTGATTCAGCAGCAGATTCAAATAATGGTCCAGCAATATGATCAATTAGTTGCTTATACGCATGATTATAGTGCGGCTAATCGCTCGACCGGCTTTAGTTCGGGGACTTACGCCATGGGAGGAATTTCCCCGGAGCAGATAAATTACGGACTGCGCCAACCTTCCCCGGCGGCCCCCCAAATCCAAGGGCGACTAAGTGATGGGCAGATACTAAATGCAGTCTTATGCTGTCATAAAAACAGCGCCAAGAACAGCATGCACGCTTCGCTCGAATGCGCGGACCCCAATGTGCGGCAAATGCTGCTGAATGGTGCCATTGTTGCGAATCAGCATGCTTACGATACATTTTTACTGATGAATCAGCTAGGTCAATATCAAGTGCCTACGATGCAAGATCATACGGCGAAAACGTTCTTGCACGCTTTTCAACCGATGCAGGCAACGGCTCCTGCCCCATACATTTAGCCGTATTGCATAGGAAGACCCCATTAGATTCTAACCTGAGTCTAATGGGGTCTTTTCGTTTTATTTATGAACCAAACCTGTAGTGATTTCAAGCTCATATCTTCTGCTCTCGGGCATCTCAGCTGCATAAGCTAATTGGACAGCACGCCCGATATCATAGGGTACGCGAACGAATTGAATGGAAATCCCGGCCGGAACTGCCGGACTCTCGGCTTCTCCCTCCAGGACACAATATGATGCTTGCGGAATGCCGTCGTATGGCGTTCCAACACTTCCCGCGTTGAATAATATCCGCCCGTCGCCCGTATGCTTCGCAGATCGTTCTTCAGGAGGATTTTTGATCGTCAAGAGATAAGGGAGATGAATATCTCCATATCCGACAATGTCCGGCTGCCGTTGACCATACGGTATCCCCGTCATTTCCGTGTTTTGGAACATGGCGAGTCTTTCTTCCTTTGGCGCTTTGCGCTTCACCCTGTGAAAGACGCTTTGTGCGGAAGCGTGGAACAGCCGGATCAGCTTACCGCTCATATGTAAATCGACGGAAAATGGAAGCTGCGCCAAATAAGCGAGCCGCTCTTCGCCGAGCTGCTGCTGATGCCATAGGCCTGCCGGCTGATCTTGTGGGTATGTGATGCCTATATCCCAGTTTCCCTGCACGACGGTCTCGCATACGTCCCGAGTTCGATCTACCGCTTCTGCGGAGCCCGGTCCTTTGCCGACGAGATCGCCAAGGCAAATGATCCGGCGAATGCCTCTGCGGTCGATATCGTAAAGCACGGCATCCAGAGCCGGCATATTTCCATGAATATCTGAAATAATCGCGATCTTTTCCAAATGAATTGCTTCCTTTCATCAACCAGTAATAGTCTTCAAACCCTGCTTCTGTTATACCACAGTAAGGACGATCTGAGAACGCGGGCTTCTTTACTCAATATGAGGTTTAGAAAGTCCGCTTTCAGAACCGAGAAGGTTGGACGAAATCCGGAGAAGGAGGAACGGAACGTAGAGGGTTGCTACGTGAGTACCGGACTTCCCGGTTTCGTTCAAGATTCGATGCCGATTCACATCCTGAATCACTTCGTTATGAGATAAACCTTTATCGAGGTCTTTCGATGATGAGCGACCGCGTTCATAGGAAGGTTTATTCGCCAATCAGACTATCGTCTGATGTGGACAAAGTGGTCTTTTTAAATTTCCTCTCATACCGAAAACGGATAGGTTCTGGTATAATTTGATTTGGGGAAAGGGGAATGCTCGATTGGAATCCAGATTAGAACGTCACCGTAAACAAAAGCAGCAGCGGCCTGAACGAAAGAAGACGCCGCTCAAAGTCATCGGAGGGCTGACGCTAGCCGCCGCCGTCTGTTTCGCCATCGGCGCGGGAGCCGCTTATTGGTCATCGCGCAGCACGCCTGCCGAACAATTTCAATCCGCATCAGTGCCTGAAACGACGATAGCTCCTCAAACTACGAGTTCAACAAGTCCGAAGCCAAGCTCCACGCCTTCGCCTAGTCCGCAGCCAACACCAAAAGCTGTCGTCACGAGCCCAACACAGGCAGCATCGGACAAGCCTGTTGCGACGGGTGCGAAGGTGAAGCTTTCGTTTGTCGGGGATGTGCTGCTTGCCTCTAAAGTGGAAGATATTTTAAAGCAAAAAGGCTATGATTATCCGTATTCGAATGTATCCGATTTTTTAAGCAAACCTGATTATACGATCGCGAACCTGGAAACGCCGATAACGACAAGAGGCACGGTTCAAAAAAAGGATTATGTATACCGTTCGTCACCGTTAGCGCTTCCGGCTTTGAAGGGTTCAGGCATCGATTTGGTCAATTTGGCTAACAATCATGTGATGGATTTTGGAACCGAAGGCTTGCTGGACACAATGGCTTCTTTAGATCAAGAAGGCGTTAAACGCATAGGGGCCGGCAAAGATCTGAATGAAGCTTATCAACCCGTCATCGTTGAAAAACAAGGAATGAAAATCGCCTTTCTCGGGTTCAGTCGCGTAGTTCCTGAGGCTTCTTGGAAAGCGGGTCCCGGACATCCCGGCGTCGCTGAAACCTATAGCCATAAGCTGCCAGTCGAGGCCATTCAGAAAGCAAAAGAGCAGGCTGATCTCGTCGTCGTTATCGCCCATTGGGGCGTTGAGAGATCCGATAATCCGGACAAAAATCAGAAGGATCTGGCCCACCGTTACATAGATGCAGGCGCCGATCTCATCGTTGGCGGTCATCCGCACGTTCTTCAAGGCTTTGAACAGTACAAAGGCAAATGGATCGCCTACAGCTTGGGCAATTTTATTTTTACAACGAACGATATACCCAAAACTTGGGAAACCGTCATTCTCGAAGCGGCTTGCTCCAAAGATAAACAATGCGATGTGCATCTTGTGCCGATTCTAACCAAGGGTGCGCTGCCAACACCCATGAACACTGAGGATGGCGCGAAGCTGTTTCAACGTCTGAGCCAAATTTCGATTGGTGCGCATGTCGATGCACAGGGCAATGTGACAAAGAAATAATTAAGGAGCGGAGAGACTAATGAAAGAACAAATTCGAAATATATATTGTGTAGGACGCAATTATCGAGCACATGCCGCAGAACTCGGCAACGATGTGCCGGATCAGCCGATGATTTTCACGAAACCGACACATGCGCTTGTAGAAATAGACGGTGGCGAATTAACGCTTCCGGGAACCCAAGGTGAAATCCATTATGAAGCAGAATTGGTTCTGCATATTGCGAAGCCTTACAGTAACAGTGTTACGGTAAACGACATTGTGGATCAGTACGCACTGGGTATTGATTTTACCCTTAGAGATGTCCAAAGTGTCATTAAGAAAAAAGGTCATCCCTGGCTGCCGGCCAAGGGCTTCCTTGGATCAGCGCCGATCAGCAGGTTCCGTCCGTTCCCAGGGGCAGCAGCGCTTGCGCAAACGAACTTTAAACTTCTTCAAAACGGAAATGTTGTGCAAATCGGGAATATCAGCAACATGATCTTCGATCTACAGACGATCATTGATTATATTGCGAAGCACTATGGTTTAGGTGCGGGAGATATCATCTACACTGGAACTCCGGAAGGGGTAGGTCCTGTAAGCAGTGGTGATCGGCTGGAGCTGTTATGGGGAGAAGAACAATTCGGAGCTGTCACGATTAAAAAAGAAGGTTAATGCCTTGAAACGAAGAAGAAGCCTCTAATCCCACTAATAAGTGGCGTTGGAGGCTTTTTTGCACGTCTGAAGGGGCACAAATAGGCATTTAATGGTACATCATTCATCCAATCAATAGAAGCTCCTTGATCTCCTGTTCCGTCAAAGCGGACAAGACCTCATGACCAGGCTGGATCACTTCTTCGATCAAGTTTTTCTTTTTTTGCTGAAGTTCGTACATTTTGTCTTCCAACGTGCCTTGGGCGACGAGGCGGATCACTTGCACGACTTTTTTCTGCCCAATACGGTGGGCGCGATCGGCTGCCTGCTGTTCCACGGCGGGATTCCACCACATGTCGTAAAGGATAACAGTATCTGCACCGGTCAGATTCAGTCCGGTACCGCCGGCTTTTAAGGAAATAAGGAATAAATCCCGCTCTCCTTCGTTAAACCTTCTGCACAGCTCTACGCGCTCCTTCGCCTTCGTTTGGCCGTCCAAATAAAAATGCGGCACGCCCAAATAGCCAAGCTCCCGTCCGATCAATCCCAGCATCTCTGTAAATTGAGAGAATACGAGCATTCGTCTGCCCGCGCTCCGGCATTCCTCTATGATCTCTATCAGCTGTTCGAATTTGGCGGAGCTTCCCGCATATTCTTCGACAAACAGAGCGGGGTGGCAGCAAAGCTGGCGAAGCCGGGTTAAGCCTGCTAAAATTTTGATTCTGTTTTTCTGAAAGCCTTTCTCATTCAAATGCTTTAACGTTTCCTGCTGCAATTCGGCCAGGTAAGCCGCATACAGCTTCTTCTGCTCCGGCAGCAGCTCGGAAGCTTGGAGCGACTCGATCTTATCCGGCAGCTCTTTCAGCACGTCGCTCTTTAATCTGCGAAGCAAAAACGGTCGGATCCGTTTGGCCACGGTTTCCTTGGATAACTCGCCAAATGCCTTTCGGCCAGGGAATAAGCCGGGGAATACGACGTCCATGATGGACCATAACTCCTCAAGCCTATTCTCTACCGGCGTTCCGGTGAGCGCAAAACGGTGTTGCGCTTGTATCCCTTTTACCGCTTGAGCTGTCTGCGTGTAGTAATTTTTAAAAACTTGCGCTTCATCCAAGAAGAGTGTATGAAAGGAGAACTCTACATACAAGTCAAAGTCCTTGCGTAATAACGGGTAGGAGGTAATAATCACGTCCATTTGCGACGCTTGTCTCAGTATTCGGCTTCGCTCCACTTTGCTTCCGTCCGCAATGACAGCGCGAACGTCCGGTGCGAATTTCTTGAACTCATTCAACCAGTTGTACACGAGAGAAGCAGGGGAGACGATGATCGCCGGCAATTTTTGTTCCCGGATCTCTGGAAGCACGGAGACGAGAAAAGAGATGCTTTGCAATGTCTTCCCGAGCCCCATATCGTCCGCGAGAATGCCGCCGAATCGATAGTGGGCCAGCGTCTTTAACCATTGGAATCCGTACTTCTGGTAATCTCTAAGCACGGGCTCCAGACTGCCCGGTACAGGGAAATCCAGATTATCCGGATTCCGCATGTTCTCCAGCAAACGGCGGAACGATTTTCCCAACTGGACGGCCTTTCCGTTCTCCTGGATATCGATCAAATGAAGACCGCGGACTAGTGGGACATGGATGCCTCCTTCTTGGATGTCTTCTTTGCGAATGCCCATTTCGTTCATGAGTCGAACGATTTCCTGGAACTCAGCGCTTTCCAGCGGCATTAATGCGCCATCCGGCAATTTGTGGTATCTGCGCTTCTCCCCAAGAGATTTCAGTAAACGACGGATCTCCGATTCAGGAATGCCTGCTATATCGAATTTGAATTCGAGCCAATCGGTCCGTTCGTCAACATCCACTTTGACGGTCGGCGGAGCAAGTCCTGTCAGAAGTCTTGTTTTCACGGCGGACGTAGCATATATTCGGGCAAGCTTCTCGAGCAGAGGGATCGTATGATGCAGGAATTCATATTCCGCTTCTTCGTCATCCCAATAATAACCGCCTTCGGTCTTGGCAGACGCGCTTTGTTCCATGAGGTCCAGAATTTGTCGTTCCTGATCGCCATCACGCATAAGGATGCGATCGGAGCCGCGTCTTTGACCTGTTACCTCAAGAGGGTTGATGACGATATCGCCATATTGAAACTCCAGACCGGCAAGCAATCGATCTTTCACGCGATCCAAATACAGCTTGGCCTGCAATTGTGTATGTGTGACGCGGTCGGAGATGGCTTGGGCGATACGCACACTGCCCAGCTTCATAAGGCCGGGTACCACTTTTTCCATAAAAGGTTCCATGAGTTCCGCTTGAATCTGAATGCTCATCTTACGGGAATGCTCCAGCATTTGTATCATATCCGAAAGTTGCTTGCATGACTCGGATTGAAGCTTTAGCAGCTTTCCTTCATGGAGAACGACCCCATAAGCCTCCATCACAGTAATCTCATCAAGTCCCTGAACATCCAATTGGTATCCTTCCGACTTCGCCTGGTTGAACTCAAAATGTAGCGGGAGCGGTTCATCCGAAATCCGGATACCTTTGAAAGTGAAATCATTGTGCTCGAGTTGTACCATTGGAGCTTCAGCGAGCAAAGGAGCCAGGCTGTTCCATGAATACGGGGGAATCAATAGCATTCTACCGTCACCCATAGGGTTTGTATTCATGGAGTAGGGGGCTGAAGCTGCGCGATACATCTTTTCATTTTGATAAATTTGAATCAATTGACGAAGGATCGCATCGTTCTCCTTGTGAAATCTGTGAAGTTCGGGATCATATTCGAACTGCTTGGAGAACGGGTGGGTTTCTCTTCGATCGACTCGATCGAGATATTCTCTAATGTTCCGCACAATATACAATCGCTTAGGACCAACCTTCAATTCGATGCCGAACATGTACTTGCGGTAGCCGAGAGGAACAGGTTTGCAAATGAATTCAATGTCCAGAACGGCCCGATGATCGATGAGAGAGCGGGGAAAGTTTGGTCGATTCGGCTTGCTATCGAACAGCTCCAAAATGCCGCTTATCAACTTATTGTCTCTGGTTGAAGCTTCCCCCCAGGACTTTTCAGCACGCTGTATATTCGAAGTATCCGACGGAAGCCGCTGTGACTGATCAGATTGCTGATGTTCCTTTATATTCAGCAGGACGGCTGCTATATGTTCGCAGAATAAATCGTCAGGATAGTAATCGGGACAGGTGCACTCTGCATGGACATCCTGTTCTCGAATGAACTCGATATCAATGTGGCAAAGTGAGTTTTCGATCACCGTAGCTTCATAAATCAAACCTTCAGAATCCTCGTTCGTGAAAGTCACTCTTCCCTGATGATAATGGATTTCTCCTTTTTCATAAGAGAACCGCCCGCATAACCTTTTAATGACCTCATCTGTCAAATGGAAGCTCATGATCTGGATCCGTCCTTTTGAATAAAAATAGCATATTCCTTATGATAACAGAAAGAATGAAAAAAAAAAGAAAGGGGGCTTTCCCCTAGTCATGTGGAATGACAAAGAGATAGCCCTATGTTCATACTGAATGTTCTTCTAAATTGTCGTCCGAATAGATATTGCGGATTCGGAGAATGGCAGGCAGTTGTTCAAAGAACACATCAACGAGTCTCGGGTCAAAATGTTCGCCACGCTCCTCTTTGAACAGGTTCAAGATGCGGTCAAGCTCCCACGCTTTTTTATATACCCTTTCGCTGCCTAGGGCATCGAACACATCTGCAATCGCCGTGATTCGTCCGTAAATGTGAATTTCATCGCCCTTCAATCCTTGCGGATAGCCCCGTCCGTTCCACTTTTCATGGTGCTCGTGTGCGACGACAGCAGCCGTTTTGAGAATGTGACGGTTGGAATTTTTCAGTAAATTATAGCCGATCAGCGTATGACCTTGCATGATTTTAAACTCTTCATCGGTCAATTTGCCCGGCTTCTTGAGCACATCGTCCGGAATGGCGACTTTACCGATATCGTGCATCGGCGACGCCATTTTGAGTAGATCCGCTTCTTCTTGACTCATGCCTAAACCGAGCGCCAACAAATACGAATATTCAGCTACTCGCTTGACATGGTTACCTGTTTCTTTGGACCGGCTCTCGCCGATTTCGCCCATCGTAAAAATGATTTCTTTTTGCGTTTCCTCGATTTCATGTGTCAGCAAAGCTGATTCTAGAGATTTGCCTGCATAGGATGCAGCCAGTGTCAAATACTCCATATCTTTTACCGAAAACTGTTCGTTCGTCGTCATTTTGTTAATAGCTTGATAGGCGCCCATAATTTCACCTTCATTATTGCGGAAGGGAATCACCATCAGCGCTTTCGTTCGGTATCCTGTTTGTTGATCCGTACGCAGTGCGCCGTTAACCAAGTAAGGCTTGTATTCATCATTGGTGTAGGCATCATCGATAAATACTGCCTTGTCATGAGTTACCGCATAACCGACAAGACCAGCGGTGCTCGGGATACGTATTTCATCGACACCATGGGCGACTTTGGACCAGAGCTCGTTCTTTTTCGTATCCAGAAGCCATACGGTACAACGATCGGAAACGATCATATCACGTCCCATATCCGCCATCAGCATGAGCACATTATCCAGAATTCGTTCTTTGGCAATTTTGGCAGCATAGTCAAAGATGACGCGCAGCATCTCTTGAGGCTCCAGATCTCTTTTGAAACGAGGCTCTAAATCAAAAAGTTCATGTCCCATGATGGTCTCCTTGAGTTTTCGGTAATTGTTGCCGAACCTTATTTTAACATAAATTTCGCGCAGTATGTTCAACTTACTACGAATTTACAACTATTTTGATTGATTTTGTCGATATATCGTGTGATTTTTGTAAAGATGGTGACGCTCCAAACCGTATGTTACAATGTGTGGGATGATCCGAACGGAATACCTTAAAGAATGGGAGTGGTGAGGTTGGAATGGTTGTGGGGGTTTATAGGAAGCGTGGTCATTGCAGGTGCCGCTTTCTGGAGAGGTTCCTTGTCCGGAACGGGTTTTCTGGCAGCAATGGCGCTTGGAACGGCAATGTTTGCGCTAGGCAGTTTGGCATGGTTCGGAACGCTCATCGCATTCTTCGTTTCTTCGACACTGCTATCAAAATTCAAACATAAACGTAAAGCGGCAGCTGAGAGCGGCTATGCGAAAAGCGGGAGAAGAGATGCCGGGCAAGTCGCGGCGAACGGTGGAATCGGCCTGCTGCTCTGTATAGGCAATGCGCTGTGGCCGCATCCGGCTTGGTGGGCACTGTATGTCGGAGTGATCGCGACGGTGAATGCGGATACATGGGCGACAGAGATTGGAGGTTTGAGCAAATCTGCTCCGCGATCGATTATTAGCGGGAAGCGTGTGCCTGCAGGCACATCTGGAGGCGTGAGCGGACTTGGCTTACTGGCGTCTCTGATGGGAGGCCTATTCGTTGGCGTAGTCGGGTGGATTTTGAGCCGGATGGACGGTGGAGAGACAGCGGAGGCAGCCTTTGGTCTGCTGTCCCTCATCTTAATGGGTGCTTTATCCGGTCTGGCGGGTTCGTTGATCGATTCTTGGCTGGGTGCAACTGTGCAAGTCATGTATCGCTGTGAGGTCTGCGGCAAAATGATTGAGAAGCATATTCACTGCGAGACGCGGGCCCTACAAGTGCGTGGTATGAGAGTAATGACGAATGATTACGTGAACGCCTTTAGTTCGCTGGCAGG
Organism: Paenibacillus sedimenti; assembly: GCF_014534655.1. Lineage (GTDB taxonomy): Bacteria > Bacillota > Bacilli > Paenibacillales > NBRC-103111 > Paenibacillus_E > Paenibacillus_E sedimenti. The sequence continues at coordinate 191,118 of NZ_JACVVD010000004.1, read as the reverse complement.
AGGAGTTATTTGTTTAGGTTTATTCATCCTTGCGGGAATAAGCTTTATTTAAAACCCAAATAAGCAAACCGAGCATTCCAAGTACGATAATAATAGAAAAAACGATAACTGCAGTCATGATAAAAGGCTCCTTTATTCATCTAGGCGGGCATGGCGCCTTCGTTCATTGTAATTCACACGAAACTACAAAACAACCCTGTTTCCCTTTTAAGGGACAGGGTTGTTGTTCTTGTTAATGAACCGTCGAACTGCTGGTTTCTTGCTGCTGAGCTTCTAAGACGGTTTGTCCGACTGCGATAGGTGTAAGTGCGTCCTGCAACTGCTTCTCTAATTGGCGAACCTTTCGCTGAAGCTTGTACTGGCGTATCATGCCGAACATGCCGACGATGAGGCCTCCTAATAAAGTCGATGTTAAAATGACTAGAATTAATGGTGTATTCGTCTGTGCAAACATGAAATTAACCTGCACAGGCTCAACATTAATAACAGCAAAAATAGCTGTAATCAGGGCGAATATCAAAGCGCAAATCAGAATCCACTGCATCTTCATCCTATGTTCTTCCTTTCATGGGAAAAGGCTGAAGGCTTGCGCCTTCAACCTTTTGAAGTCGAATTTATTTCGTTAGCTCTTCCATTTGGTCAAGCAGAGAGCTGAAAACGCTCATTGCTTGCTTGATCGGCTCTGGAGTCGACATGTCAACACCGGCGCGCTTCAAAATGTTCAACGAGTAGTCGCTGCCGCCGCTTTTCAGGAAGCCGAGATAACGGTCCACAGCTGGCTGGCCTTCATCCAAAATCTGCTTCGCAAAGCTGGTTGCTGCAGAAAAGCCAGTCGCGTATTTGTATACATAGAAGCTGTTGTAGAAATGAGGGATTCGCGCCCATTCCATCTCGATATCTTGGTCAACGACCATATCATTACCATGGTACAGTTTATTCAAGCCATAGTAGATTTCGCTGAATTCTTGCGGGGTGAGGGATTCTCCCGATTCCGCTTTCTCGTGCGTAATCATCTCGAATTCGGCAAACATCGTTTGGCGGAATACCGTCGTACGGAACTGATCCGCGTAGTAAGTAAGCAGGTAGAGCTTCTCTTTCGGATCCGTCACACGTTTAAGCAAGTAGTCCATGAGCAGAGCTTCATTAAGCGTAGAAGCTACTTCTGCCAGGAAAATCGTATACTGCGCGTAACGGTAAGCTTGATTCTCGTCAGACAAATACGAATGAATGGCGTGACCCATTTCATGCGTCAGCGTGAACATGCTGTTCAAGTTATCCTTGTGGTTCAGCAGCACATAAGGATGTGTGCCGTAAGCGCCCCAGCTGTAAGCGCCGTTGCGTTTGTTTTTGTTCTCATAGACGTCGATCCAATGGTTATCGAAGCCGTCCTGGAGAATTTTTAAATAATTTTCACCAAGCGGTGCCAAACTTTTCTTGATTTCTTCCTTGGCCTGCTGATAAGTGATATCCATGTTGAACTCTTCCACCAGCGGTGCGAACAAGTCGTACATGTGCAGTTCATCGACTTTTAGAAGCTTCTTGCGAAGTTTCAGATAGCGCTGCAGCTGCGGCAAGGAATCATGAATCGTACTGATCAGATTCGTATACACTTCTTTCTTGATGTTATCGCCAAAGAGAGTGGATTCCAGCACGGAAGGATAGCGGCGAGCTTTTGCATAGAAAATATTTTTATTAATATTTGCGCTGAGCGTAGCTGCGATCGTATTCTTTTGACTGCGGTATGTTGAATAGACGGCTTCAAAAGCGCTTTTCCGTACTTCAGGATTTCTGTTTTCCAGGAATTGGATGTAACTGCCGTGGGTCAGCTCGACCTCTTCGCCTTTTTCATTCTTGATCTTAGGGAACTTTAAGTCCGCATTGTTTAGCATGCCAAAAATGGTACTGGGCGCCCCAGCCATGTTGCCTGCTTGCGCCAGCAGCGCTTCCTGCTCTTTGGAAAGCGTATGAGGCTTCTGACGAATCATTTCCTCAAGTGTATCTTTGTAAAAGGACAATGAGGAGTCATTCACTAATTGCTGTAATTTTTCATCAGATAAACTTAAAATTTCCGGTGAAATGAAAGAGAGTGCTTCGCCTACCTCAACGCTGATTTTTTTCGCTTTATCGGATAAGGCCTGATATGTAGGTTCTGCTGTGTCCTCGTGGTGCTTCATGTTGGCATAGACATACAATCTTTCGGTTTTCAAAGAGACTTCGTCCTCGAGTTCAAAGCACTGTTTTACCGCTGCAGGATCGCTCAGCTTTCCTTGGAAGGCGCTGATTTTGCCAAGCGAGTTTTTCACTTGCTGAAATTCTTGATCCCAAGCTTTCTGATCGGGGAAGATGTCCTCCAGATTCCAGCGGTGCTCGGCCGGTACTTGTTTACGTTCTAAAATTTGAGTCATCGGAGCCCTCCTGTTCTTGTATTGAGATTGAGGTAACCTTACTTCCTTTGCGTGCAAATCGGCAGCAGGCATAGAACTTAGAAGAAGTCCTATCGCTGCGGTTGCATAGATCCAGCGCATAACGGTCACGCTCCCGGCATATACCCATCAGGCATTCACTGACTGAACTCCCATAAGATGGTTTTCACCTAGTATGACCGTAAGCCCATTCATTTATGATTATATGAAAAAGCTGGAAGGAAGTAAATTTAACAAATTCTCCCCATCTGAATGGTAAAGTCGATGTCACATACCTGCACCAAAAAAACTTATCAAAACGAGTATAAACGATATGGAAACCATCACAATGGCTAGAAGTGCCAAGTATCGTTTAAATGGAGACGGTAAGGAGTCTTTCTTCATAATTAATATAATGGCGAGACAAAAGGAAACGAGAATAAAGGTTAAAATCGAACCGGAATCAGTCATTGCGGATCATCCTATCGGTTTGAAGTAGTGAAATAATAAACAACCTCTAGTAGACTTCGCGATTGGCTGTGAAATTCCTCTTATGAGTGGTGAGTGTACATAATAAAAAGCAGCGGAGAAATCTTTCATTTTTCCGCTGCTTTACTTGTTTTTTGAATTTAACCGGCGTGCTGCATCGTGCTATCCGGATCTTCGCCGTCTTCAACTTTAACCAGCATCAGCTTGCCGCGCGAGTCCATTTTGACCGTGAACCGGTCTTCGGGCTCAATTTGCGCTTCCTGGCTCAATTCCTTAGGCAACGTCAGTTGTCCGCGTTCTCCAACCTTGACTAAATAACCAACCGTTGACGTCCATTTGCCTGCAGCAAGAACAACGACAATAAGTAAGCCGATCAGCAACCATTTGGCAACCGGGTTCGATTCGAAGAAAGGTTTAAGGAATTTCTCGCCTGTAATCATTTTCCCTGCAGTTAATACGAGAACGCCAGATCCGATATAAATAATCGACGGGTATTTTTCAATCCATTTAATGAATAATGTACTACCCCATACAACGATAGGCACACTGACCAAAAGGCCGATAACGACGAGAATGAATTCACCATGCGCTGCGCCTGCTACCGCAATCACATTATCAAGACCCATAACTGCGTCGGCGATAATGATCGTACGGATGGCCGCCCACATGCTGTCTTTGGCCTCAATTTGGTCGTGATTTTTCTTTTCCGTAAGAAGTTTATAAGAAATCCAGATCAACAGCAATCCGCCCGCTAATAAAAGTCCAGGAATTTTAAGCAAACTTACGACAACGAGTGTAGCAGCAGCACGAATAATGATTGCCCCGACGGTTCCCCATAAAATAACTTGTTTCTGCGTCTCTTTCTTTAGATTTCGTGCAGCCATGCCAATAACAATTGCGTTGTCTCCGGCAAGCACCAAGTCAATGAGGATGATACTGAGCAAAGCGACGAAAAATTCTGTTGACAACCAATCCATTCTAAACACTCCCTTTAGTTATTAAAAAAAAATGAGCCTAGCACCGGTGACCGGTGAAGGCTCAATTCCATCAAAAAAGACCTTCACCAATAAAAATTGGCAAAGGTCTTGCTAACAACGTTTTCGTTGCCAATAAAGCCGGGATCTGATGAGGATCCGAATTGACGACTTTATTGTGACAGCTACTCCCCTTTGGAGTAAAAACATATTCATTTATATATTTATTATAATTAGAAAAGAAAGGTAATGTCAAGATGAATTGAAAAAAAGCCTAAATTTCTTGAAAAGCATCCATGATTGCTTGCCGATCTTCCTCCGAACCAGCAAAGCTTTCTTTTGAGAATCTTTCTTTTGCCCATTGCATCATGGCCGGTCTACCGATAAATGTATGGCACTCTTCTCCCCACTGATCGGATATTTCGGTGAGTACGATTTTGGTGCCTTGCACCTCGACATTCATCATATTCCATTTATCTTTTTTGTAGATGGTATGTTTTTTAATCATGTCCGCTGCTGCTCCCTATTGATTAAGTTGATGTCATCATACCGCATGGTCGCTTTGAAATCAAGAAATGCTGGTTGCGGCAAGAGGAAAATGGTGGTAAAATCCTCCTAATCCTTTCCAGAGGGAATGGATTAGAGCCGAGCAGAGGAGAGATTAGGATGGAACAAAAGCGAATTTACGAGCAGGTTGGGGTCGCGATGACCTCCAGAACGTACGCGGAGTACGAAAGAATGTTTATGTTGGACGACAAGAATTTGCTAGGGAAACGAGTGCTGGATGTTGCGGGAGGCGCATCGTCGTTCACGGCGGAAGCCAGACGGAAGGGAGTGCTCTCGGAAGCGGCCGACCCGTTGTTCAACAAGTCTGCAAAAGAAATAACGGAACATGGTATGCAGGAGATTGAAGCTGTTGCTGCGAAAATGGAAAAGCTTGTTGATGTGTATAACTGGGAGTTTTATGGGTCAGTAGAACAGCACAGGGCAGGGCGAGTGGAAGGATTAAGGCTTTTTGCTGAAGATTTTGCGAGTCCTGTCGCCAAATCCAGGTATCACGGATCCCTGCTGCCGAATCTCCCATTTGAAGATGATACGTTCGATCTTGTGCTATGCAGCCATTTTCTATTCTTATATGAAGATCAGTTTGATTACGCCTTCCACTTAGCGGCTGTTCGTGAGCTGCTGCGCATTTGTAAACCAGGAGGAGAAGTGCGGGCTTATCCGCTCCTGAACTTCCGGACAGAGGAGTATACCAGGTTGCAAGATCTACTGGATGAATTAACATTATCGGGGTATTTGGCCGAAAAAAGGAAGTCGAACTTGCCTTTTTTGCCGAATTCCGAGCAATTTATCATCATTGCCAAGCCCGATTGTGCATGATACCAAACCCTTGATGAATACACTTTTTTCGGCTTTAAACGTGGTTTTGCAAGTTGATTTATACAGCTGATGGTGATATAATTTTGGTATTCGCCACAGATGGCGATATTTTTAGGAGGTTGTTCACTTGAAAGGTACAGTTAAATGGTTTAACGCAGAAAAAGGCTACGGATTCATTCAAGTTGATGGTGGAGACGACGTATTCGTTCACTTCTCCGCAATTCAAGGCGAAGGATTCAAAACATTAGAAGAAGGCCAAGAAGTTGAGTTCGATATTACTCAAGGTAACCGCGGCCCTCAAGCGGCTAACGTCACAAAATTATAAGAAATTGGGTCGACCCACTTATAAATAGAGTGTCATAGCACAAACAACAAAAGACAGCATCCAGTGCATCTGGAACTGTCTTTTTTGCTATTTACCGGTGAATTCACCGGTAAATAGCAAAAAAGGAGATATCCAATTGAATGGAGACAGCTCCTTTTCAGTATGTTAATCGATGATTTGCAGAATCTCATCGATCTCTTTGCGTGCGAGTTTGCCGGGACGCTCCTGCGGATGGCCGAGTGCGATTACCATATTGATCTGGCATTCTTCCGGAATAGCCAGATATTCGCGAATTTGATCCTGTGCAAGCAGAACTGGCCCAGTCATTGGACATGTTGCCAAGCCTCTGGCATGTGCAGCAAGCATCAAGTTCTGGGAAGCCAGGCAAGAACTCTTAATGCCTTCTTCGGCCCATACGTGGTCATCCACAAGTGCGATCGGATCGAAAATCCGTTCACGGAATTTGGAGGCGTAAGGCGTAGCTAAGCAAATGATCAGAACCGGAGCGTCAGAGAACGCTGTCGCGTAGGGTCCGAAGGATTTTACCAGCAAACGCGCTTCCCGGGAAAGTCCTTTTTCCTCAGCCGCAGCTGCTCTGAGATGCAGTTGATCCCAGGTCAATTGCTCAATTTGTTTAATCTTCTCTTTATTTCTTATCGCAATAAACTGCCATGTTTGGGAGTTCGTATCGCTTGGGGCATATCGGGCACAGTCGATAATCTCGCGAATATCTTCGGCAGCTACTTCTTGCTCCGTAAAGTTTCGAACGCTTCGGCGATCGAGGACAATCGTTTTAAAATCCTCATAATTCATAAGAACATATTACCTGCCTTTACTACTCAGTTTGTGTCTATGCTGCATTTATTAATACTTGGTACTAAGACTTTCTCCTTATTATATGCCAGTTCCTACTGCAGCACAACTGTATCGCCAACATCCAACCCTTTGACGACTTCAGTTTTCTCAGGAGTTTCCAGTCCGATCTCGATAGCGCGGCGTTCTACCCCTTGAGCGGTTTGTAGCATAACGTAATATTCGTCTTTCTCGTGCATAACGGCTAACGTAGGAACCACGATTGCGCCCGGTTTTTTATCCGTTTCAATTGTGCCGGAGAGGCTAAGTCCTGCGATTAATTGCGTATTAGGTTCTAAGGAAATCGTAACTTCGAATTGAGCCGAGCCGGAGCCTTGGTCCGTGCCCGACTTGGCGAATTTAGATACTTTTTCGACTTTGCCTTGTAGTTTCGTTTGTTTCAATGCTTCGACTTTCACTTGTACCGGCATTTCGGGTTTGATCCTGAAGACGTCAAATTCACCGACAGTACAAACAAGCTGCAGCTTCGTTAAATCAACGATTTTACCGATACGCACGCTTTCTTCTACGGATTGCGGAATTTTGGCTGAATCCTCAAACAAGAAGATTCCGTCTTCGGGAGCCATGAAGGCGGCTTGTTCTACTTTTTCTTGCCTTTTCGATAGCTGAAGCTGTAAGGATTCATTATTCACCGCATTCAACTGCTCTTGAATTTTACGGCCTTCGGTATCGGCAAATCGCTGTCTTGCGTCCGCTTCGCTCACGGAAGAGGTACCTGCCAAGGCAGGATCGAGCGTCGCTCCGGCTGCTTTGAATTTAGACAGGTCGGTTTCTAATTGTTGCTTTTTTAGGCTGTTTTGCAGATTGGCGATTTCGCTCTTTAATGGAGTTGCATCCAGCTCAAACATGAGCTCTCCTTTTTTAACCTGCGATCCTTCCGCGACATTCCAATTTTTTATTTCACCAGTGAAAGGCGCATAAATACGCGTCTCTTTTTGGTAGGAAGATTTTCCTTTGACCTCGATGCTGCTGACCAGATCCTCTTGAGTTACCTTAAACTGCAGGGCGTTTGTCGCAGCATTTGTCGCTTGACTGCGAGGCTGTTTAGGATGGCTGGATATGTATAGGAAACTGCTAATGCCGCAGACAACAACGGCTGTTACGATAAGCGCCCATGTTTTCTTTTTCTTCATTGCCGTAATTCTCCTATTCTCGTTTTATTGCCGTTAATGCATCTGTTCTGGAAGCTTTAATGGCCGGATAGAGTCCGGAAAGAACACCTATCAAAATGGCAAAGAACATGCCCACGGGTAGAATCCATAAGCTGATGAACAATATTTCGGCATTTTCGCTGCTATCTCTGGAATCGAATTGGATAATGAGCAGATTGATTCCCCATATCACCCAGTAAGACAGCAGAATGCCAACTAGGCCACCAAGCATACCAAGTAATGATGATTCAACGATAAACATATTCCGGATTTGCTTTAAATTCGCGCCCAGTACTTTCATAATGCCGATTTGCCTGCGTCTTTGGTGGGTGGACATGGTCATGGCGACTACAATGGAGATCGACGCGACGAAAAGCACGAAGAGACCAACGCCTGTCAGCAGAAGACGCACAATGGCGAATTCCCCTTTCATTCGATCCTCTTGATACAGGTTGGATTGCGTTGTGAGTTGAAGTTTCTTAATAAGAGCTTCCACTTCTTTAACGTGAGCGCTGCTATCAACCTTCACTCGAACGGAGGAATATTGAACCAGCCCGTCGCCGGAGGCTTTATTCGTAAGTTCGAGTATTTTACGTCCCATTTCAGGCGAGACATAGGCGGTTTTGTTGTTTTGAACCATATAGTCCGGCAGCCCTTCAGGCTTTTTCAGCACTCCGACGACGCGAACGGGTATTTCAATTTTTTTAGTGACAGCGGTCTCCGCATTCCCATTTCCATTCCCGCGATCCGGGAAACTCGTCGGAGTAAGCAGCAGTTGTTTCTGGTAAAGCGGATAAGGGATGGCATTCATCTTGTTGATCGTATCTGACATTTCCTTATTCGGATTTTGCTGCATCAGCTTGCTGCGGACTTGTGAGGTTTTCTCATCTATGACGCCCATGGTAGCTCCGTAAGCCAGAATAATGCTATTATCGCGATCGGAGCTGCCGCCTTGCTGGAATTTGGAGTTGAACACTTCTACAGTATCCAGCTCCGTTGAAATGAGCTGTACATAACTCTGCTTGCCGTCATCCACTGTGAAGCTGAATTGGGGCAACTCCTGGAAACTTGCTACGGATTTGACATGGGGAAAAGACCGGATCAGATCGAGTTTCGCTTTTGTTATTTTGCCTTGACCGTTAGGGTCATCGTTTTGTCCTTGAATCGTTATTTCATCCGTCTTTAAATAAAAGCTCATTTGTTTCTGGCTATAGTGCTGAATGGATTCACCGAATCCAAGCGCGACCATGATCGAAGCTGAGCCGATGGCAATGCCGACGGTACAAAGTGCAGTTACGACTTTTCGGCGCTGAAGCTGATCCCAGCCTAGACGAATATAGTCTTTGAGTTTCATCCTGCGACACCTTCCTGACTGCCGCTATCTTCAATCAAAAAACCGTCACGGAGCTGCAAAATACGTTGTGTTCGGCAAGCTACCTCATGCTCGTGGGTGACGATAACGAAGGTGATCCCAGAATTTTGATTCAAATCGATGAGCAAATCGATGATTTCTTTCTCCGTCTTCGTGTCCAGGTTACCTGTTGGTTCGTCTGCAAAAACGATAGCAGGCTTCGTAATCAAGGAACGCGCGATACTTACGCGCTGCTGCTGTCCGCCTGACAACTGGGAAGGGAAGAGCTCTGATTTATCGCCAATCCCTACCTGCTGCAGGAGAGTCATAGCTCTTTCTTTCCGTTCTTTGCTGCCGACACTTTGAAACACTAGCGGTAGTTCAACATTTTCTCGAACAGTTAAATGTGGAATTAATTCATAAGATTGGAAAATAAATCCGATATGCGTCCTGCGAAATTCAGCCAGACGATTTTCATTCATCTTCTCAATCGCCTGGCCTGCAATAAGAATGCTTCCTCGGGTAGGCTTCATTAAGCCTGCCATTAAGTTCAATAGTGTTGACTTTCCAGAACCTGAGCTGCCGAGCAGGGCAACCATTTGGCCATGCTCTACCCGGAAACTAAGTTCATGAAGAACGGGCGTATCTTCTTCACCTGTCCGAAAGCTGTGAGATAACCGCTCTACGGATAACACACGATCATCCCTTTCTTTAGAGGTAGTTTAAAAAGTCCACTTTGCCCACATCAGACGCAGTCTGATTGGCGAATGAACCCAGATCTAAACGCGGCGAACTTTCTAAACCTCATTTTTTCCTCGAAATCAATCATTTTGTAACACTGGGTAGACTGTCATCGCCTTGAAGCAGATGAGTTCCCAGAAATCCAACTGCCGACAGGAAGGCCAAGCCTGCGCCAATGAAATAGACGGAGCTTCCGCCCCATAAATCGAATACCCAACCGCCTAACGTTCCGCTAAGTAATCCGGCCACACTTGACCATGCCACTGCAAAAATAGCTTGACCCGAAGCGCGATATTCATCAGGAATGATGTTCCCGATATAACGAATCGCGGTAAATAAGAAGATTCCGAATGTCACACTGTGGAGCATCTGAACGGGTATGACCCAGCTCGGATCCTGAATGAAGCCCATAATTACGAAACGCACGGTATAAGCAATCCCCGCAAATGCAAGGAGAGGCAATTCCTTAAATCGGTGTCCGTACTTGCTAAGAAAGAAAAACACGGGAATTTCGCTGAGCGCAGATGTCATCCATGCGTAGCCGATTATGGAATCCGATGCGCCAAGCTGTCTCATATACAACGCTAAGAAACCATCATTAAAACGATGTGAAACGGCCATGATGATGATTAAGATAATAAACCAGATGAACTTTTTGCTTCGAATAATGCTTAGCATCCCGCCAAACTCCATCTTTTTTCCGCCTTGACGGGCATCTTTGAGCAGGAAGACGAGTATTAATGAGCAGCAAATGGTGAATAGACATAATATCGGGGTCAATCCTGAGCCATATTGTCTAAGTAATATCCCGAATCCTCCTGCAGAGACGGCAAAACCGATGGAACCCCAAATCCGGAAGGAAGCATAGCTTTTGCCGGTCATGCTGACATTCAGCATCAACTGGCTGTCATTCAACGAATTCACAGGCTGCTGGAAAAAGAAAAACATGGCCAGACATATGTACAATAGGGAGAACCATCCTGAAGTATAAACAAGAATGGACGTAACAAGCTGCCCCGCAATGAGGATGATCATGATTTTCTTTACCGTCCGGTAGCGGTCACTTAGGAATCCCCAGAGCAAATTCGTTGCTATGCCGATGAGCGGTCCGATCGAGTAGAGCAGACCGATTTGAATTTTGGAGTACCCTTTGTAGTCAAAATAAAGCGGAAAAAAAGTGACGACGATGCCCATCGTCATAAAAAAGGAAAAGGTGAACAATTTCAGCAGCAAATCTTGGGACTTCATAGTATTAGACGTATGCATTGACGTTCATCACTCGATTTCATCACATATTTTTAATTGAAAGGTTTTGCTCCAGGTGATTGGCTGTTTTTCGGAGGACATAGAAGACGACAAGAAGCTCAGCCAGCATGCCGATCGATTGTGCCAAAGCGCCGATCATCCCATTCCAGCCGGGTACAAGCAGGATAGCGGTTACTAAGGTTAATACGGTTACAAATGCATTAGCAGATTGCGAAATGACCATAACTTTCGTCTGACCTCTTAGCATAATGATCCCATTCAAATAATCCAGCCATGGAAATACAATCGTCATCACCATAAAAATCCGCAATGTACTTAAACTTGCTTGCATCAGATCGGCTTTAACACCCATTACATGTGTCATGAATATCGGCCCCAGCGACGTATAGCCTAGTATCGCGATGAGCGATCCGGGGATAAAACTGAGGAGGAGAGAAAAGCGGAACACCGTCCCAGGGTCTTTTCGGTAAAAATTCAATACAATCTGGTGGATATAGGAGAAAAAACTCATGACGAGCTGAGTTAAACTGCCTGCAATGGCAAACGAGGCAATGGCCAAGTGAATTTGCGTTGTTTTCCCCAGCATGGCATTAATTGAAGGACCGATGATGACAGCAATGATGGAGGAATAAAGAAGCGGTTTATAAAAGCTGAAAATTTGCTGCTTCGTCTCAATCGGATGATCCGGCGCCTTCTCCGGAATGACTTTTCGTAATAACGACGTGCCTTCCCATATCGCCACAGCAGCTTCAATGATCATTCCGACCAGGAAAATGATAGCCCCGACTTTGCCGCTGGAGACATTATTAGTCGTAATAAAGTATAAAGATAACAAGTACATAGCCAAAAGCCGGATGCACATCCCGATCGTTAGCCATTTCGTCCGCATATTAAATATTATGATGCCATGAAACAGACAGCGTAGTCCGGAAAAAATGCTGACATACATCAGAATCTGATAAACGCTAATGGTGGCAGCCAACAAATCGCGTTCAACGCCAAAAAAATAAAGAAACACCCATTCCCCGATAGGTGTGTAACAAAGAACTAGACCTATGATCATGATACTCGCAAAAACGTAGGAGCTTACGACCCCCATCGCGCGAAACGAAATGCGGTCTCGTACTAGAGCCGAACACGTTTGTCTAAGCAGAACAACCGGTTTCTCAGTTAAACCAAGCAGGCTAAGAGGCAGCGCATAAGTGGCGATAACCACTTCGGCATTGGCAGCCCTCGCAAGCGTACTGTTAATAATAACGTGTGAGAGAGTAACTAGGGTTGCAGAAATGCCGAGAGGCAGAAAAAAGGAGATGAGCTGTTTCCAAGTGATGGATTCCTTTTGTGTAGTAGCGGACATCTTTATCTCTCCTAACCATATGTTCCTTCCTAAAACGTTATTTAAGTATACCAGAATTTGAAATCTTGTTGACATACATTTTTAACTGGAAACCCGAGGGTTGAAGTGATACATTTAAAGTTAGAATATTTCTTTAAGAGGTTGTTTCGTTTTAAATAAATCCCGCAGCAAGTTTTTCCTGCAAGGAGGTAGACCTGATGATGAGCTGCTATTTTCAATATGATGAAAGATTAGGAATAAAGATTCCGAAGCTGGAGGAGGAGTGGGATAGCTACTCGTCCGACGTGCGTGCCAGTGTTTTGTTCCAATGGGAACAGATTCGTGGAGCGATACCAGACCGGATTTTGAAGCTGGAAGCGGTCATTATCTTGAAACAAAATCAGCTTGACCATGAAGATGATTTTCTTACCTCATGTCAACTGAATTCTGAAATTGCTGATTTGGCAAGTACGATTAATGATCTGCATTTATGGTTCCGTGTTAATCAGGAATTGGAATCCAAAGTTCACCATTAATAATGGCTGCATACAGGGCGTCAACTTTAATTAAGATTGGGAGTGACTGGCATGCATAGCAACAAGGATGAAGCCAACTGGTTGGAAGCAATTGCGAAGCCGCTGCTTGAGCATCTGCCTTCTTTGTACCCGACTGAAGAATGGGATACAGCGATGGATGCACGTATTGAAGCACTATTATTGGAGAACCTTACCAATGGAAGCATAGAGCAGGAGACATATGGGTTGGCGATCAAAGCGGGTCTTTTTTTATTGAATGAAAGCCTCGATAAATCCCACGATATTGCCCAGGAAATTACGAATGCATCCGGAAGCTATTGGCATGCCTTGATGCACCGGATGGAAGGCGATTACAGCAATGCGAAGTATTGGTTTAATGATGTTGGTCATCATCCTATTTTTTCTAATCTAATCCAATGCGTAAGTAATTATTTGAATGTCAAAGATTTAGCCGAATTGGATAACGAAGCGCTTCACAGCAAGTTGGAGGTGCTCATTACTTCACCGGTGTGGAACCCGTGCGTTTTCACAGATGCGGTAGAGTTGCAGGTATCCCATGTTCAAAATCCCATTGTTGAGAATTGGTTAAGACATATTCAACGATATGAGATGCAGCTTTTATTGCAATATTGCTATGAACAAAGTTGTGGAGGAAGTCTGCTTGAAGCAATTGGACAGAAGTAGCTCAAAAGTGCCACAAGGGCCTTTCAGACTTATGCTTAGGGTGTATCGATACATATTGCCCGAAGTTGACAGTCAGCTTTCGCTTTGGAAAGCAGCGGCGGAACGTATTCCGGATGCCGAGCTTCGTACACAAGCGTTAGCCAGCATTGCGGCCAAACAATTCCACTGCCAAGGCGGCGCAGTATATGCTGCGGCAAATTTGTCGATGCGCCATGTTTTAATTCCGTTAATCGTAGCGTTCCAAACGATCAGCGATTATTTGGATAATCTCTGTGATCGCAGCACATCGCTGGACCCTCAGGATTTTCGCCAACTCCATCAATCGATGCTGGATGCTTTGGATCCGTCTGCACCTTTGCACGATTATTACGCCTACAGGCAGGAGAAGGAAGACGGGAATTATTTAAACGAGCTCGTCAAAACGTGTCAATCCTGTATTTATCTATTGCCTTCCTATGCTTTGGTAGCTGATCAGGTACGCACGCTAGTCTCTTTATACTGCGATTTACAGGTGTACAAGCATATCCGTAAGGATTTACGCGAACCTGAGCTTCAGGTGTGGTGGGACAAGCATCATAGCCGTTATAAGCAGCTCAGCTGGAATGAGTTTGCCGCGGCTACGGGATCTACGCTTGGTATGTTCATGTTTTTCTTGGCTGCTTGCGATCCCAATTTGCGGCAGGAGAAGGTAGAACATATACGTGAAGCATATTTTCCTTATGTATGCGGATTGCATATATTGCTTGATTATTTGATAGATCAGGAAGAAGATTTGATCGGCGGGGATCTCAATTTCTGCAGTTATTACGATACATTGGAAGTGACGGTTCAGCGAATCGCTTTCATTGCGCAGGAAGCCCGCGAGAAAATTTTATGCTTGGAACATCCCCGATTTCATCGTATGATAATTGAGGGTTTGCTTGCGCTATACTTATCTGACCCTAAAGTCAATCACCAACAGCAAGTGAAACAAATATCGAGACGTCTAATGAAAAATAGTCCACTAACCCGGTTGTTTTTCTGGATAAATAGCATGTACATTAGAACAACATCATGAAATCTGCCTAGGAGAATTTGGAGGAGGAAGAGAAATGTCAGCAGTAAAATCAATTGCCGTATTAACAAGTGGGGGCGACTCTCAAGGAATGAACGCAGCCGTTCGTGCCGTTGTTAGGAGCGCATTGTACCATGGTCTTGAAGTATACGCCGTACAGCGCGGGTATCATGGTCTGATTAATGATGATATCCGTAAAATGGACTTGCGCAGCGTTGGGGATATTATTCAACGTGGGGGCACGATCCTGCAAACGGCTCGCTGCAAAGAGTTTATGACGCTCGAAGGCCAACAAATCGGGGCTGAAAACTTGCGTAAACGCGGGATTGACGGGTTGGTGGTTATCGGTGGTGACGGTTCTTATCAAGGTGCCAATAAGCTGAGTAAGCTGGGCATCAAAACGATGGGTCTTCCTGGAACGATTGACAATGATATTCCATTTACGGATTTTACCATCGGTTTCGATACTGCGGTAAGCATCGTTGTTGATGCCATTAACAAGCTTCGGGATACAATGACTTCTCACGAGCGTTCTTCCGTTGTAGAGGTTATGGGACGTCACTGCGGCGAGATTGCACTCTACGCTGGATTAGCTAGCGGTGCAGAAACCATTATTGTTCCGGAAATGCCGGTCAACATTGATGAAGTCGCAAACCGCATGAAAGATAACTTCTCCCACGGCAAGCGCCACAGTATTATACTTGTTGCTGAAGGAGCAGGCACAGGAGAAGGGATTGCTAAACAAATTACAGAGCGCAATGGTATCGAGCCGCGTGTAACGGTTCTTGGTCATATTCAACGTGGCGGTACGCCAACGCATAATGACCGTATACTTGCAAGCCGTCTGGGTGATTTCGCAGTCCGCAAGCTGATGGAAGGTGATTCCTCCAAAGCTTGCGGTGTAATCAAAGGAGAATTAGTCGCAACCGACATCGATCTGGTTGTGAACACGAAGCGTACATTTAATTCTGAATTGTACGAGTTGGCACAACGTTTATCTCAATAGGCCTAATTTATTGAAGCAGAGTTGACCTGACGGCTGACTTTGGCTATAATGACTAGAAAATATATACATTCGTTATCATGTCAATGAAGAGCTTCCAACTCGGAGACGCTCATGATCGGATAGGCTCGAAGGTTTACGCTTGCCTGTCTCTAAATAAGCCGGCACCGCCCGTTATCGCGGAACCAAGCGGATGAATTAGCTTTTAGCTTATTCATCAAGTTGGGTGGCACCGCGAGCAGAACGCTCCTCGTCCCAATCGGAGAGGAGCGTTCTTTGTCTTTTTCAGAAAAAGAAGAGGAGCGGTGACAGGTTATGTTGGACATCAAGTGGATTCGCAATCATCAGGAGCAAGTGGTAGAGGCGGCGAGAAATAAAGGGCTGCACGATTTTTCGATTGAGCAGCTTCTCAGGGCCGACGAGAAGAGAAGGGAACTGCGGCAGCGAGTGGATGAGCTGCGGACAGAACGCAACCGTGCATCAGCTGATATTGCACAGTTCATTTCGCAGAAGCAGAACCAACAGGCAGACAACAAGAAAGAACAGGTGCGTCAGTGTAATGCGGCGCTGAACGAATTCGAAGCTGAACTCCGAGAGCTGGAAGCTCAATTTCATGAGCTCATGCTCACCGTTCCCAATGTCGTTTCGCCGGAGACGCCGTTAGGCGTTACGGATGAGGATAACATGGTGATTAAAGTCGTTGGTGCACCGAAGCGTTTTGAATTTGAACCGCGGGACCATGTGCGAATCGGAGAAGAGCTGGATCTGATTGATATCCCGCGAGGCGTAAAAGTGGCAGGAACCCGCAACTATTACCTGAAAGGGATGGGACTTTATCTGCACAGAGCCGTTCAGCAGTTGGCGATCGATCTGTTGGTCGACAAGGGCTTCACGGTGATGGATGTTCCGCTGATGGTTCGTGAAGAAACGCTTATCCATGCGGCATTCTTCCCCGGAGGCAAGGATCAAACCTACGAACTGACGGATGAAAGCAAGTGGTTAGTCGGTACTTCGGAAGGTCCGCTCATCTCGTATTACGCGAACGAAGTCGTAGATTTGTCGAAGGGGCCGATTCGTTTGGCTGGCGTATCAAACTGTTTCCGAAAGGAAGCGGGCTCGGCGGGCAGAGATGTTCGGGGATTATACCGCGTGCACCAATTTGCTAAGGTGGAGCAGGTGATTCTTTGCGAGAACGATCCTATCATTGCTGAGAAGCTGCTTGCCGAAATTACGGAAAACGCAGAGCGTATTTTGGAGCTGCTGGAACTCCCCTACCGAGTCGTAGCAGTGTGTACAGGAGATATGGGGGGCAAAAACTACAAGCAATACGATATTGAGACGTGGATGCCTAGCCGTGATAATTATGGCGAAACGCATTCGTCGTCGAGCTTGCTTGATTATCAGGCTCGCCGAAGCGGGATACGGTATATGCACCCCGAAGGCGGCTTGCAGTATGTCTATACGTTAAACAATACGGCAGTTGCAACACCCCGTATTCTAATTCCGCTGCTTGAGAACCATCAACAAGCCGATGGCTCGATATACATCCCGGTGGCGCTTAGACCTTATATGAGAGGTATGTCGTCGATACCTGGCAACTAAAATAAGCGTACCCCATCCTTAAGAGAAATAGGGTGGGGTACGCCATTTTTTAATAACCTTCACTTATATTAACAACATTCATCATATCGCCACCTTCCAACATGGCACGGATGTTATGGTAAACGATGGCCGATGCACGTTCCGTATAATGAACGGAGGAGCCGGCTATATGGGGCGTCACAATAACATTGTTCATACGCCATAGCGGAGATGAGGTTGGCAGTGGTTCTTGCTCGAACACATCCAATGCGGCTCCAGCCAGCTTTCCATTTTGCAGTGCCTCAATGAGTGCTTTCTCGTCGATGACGTCGCCGCGTGCCAGATTAATGAGGAAGGCGCCGGATTTCATTAACGCTAGATGCTCTTTCGTCACGAAGCGTTGAGTCTTTGAAGTGCTGGGTAGGAGAAGAACGACAAAATCGCTTTGCGACAGCAGCAGCTGCAGTCCTTCTTCACCGCTAACGATAACGTCGAAGGCAGGTTTTGGCGAACCTGATCGATTTAAGCCGATCACATGCATATCGAAAGCCTTGGCTTTATGCGCTACAGCTTCGCCTATTGCCCCAGCCCCGACGATGCCGATCGTCTTCCCGTGCAGCTCGCCGAAAGTAACCAGGTGATCCCACACTTGTTCCTGTTGTTTGTCGTGAAGCTGATTGGACTTACGCACCCATTGCAGCATCAAACTGATCGTAAATTCGCTCATCTGAATCGTATGTACGCCCCGCGCGTTGGTAAGTACGATATTTCGCTCGGCGAACTGCTGTAGCGGCAGCTTATCGATACCTGCGGATAAGGTTTGCACCCATTTCAGGTTCGCAGCCTGTTTCATTATATCCGGGTTCATCCGTCCCGCAGTAAGA
Organism: Paenibacillus sedimenti; assembly: GCF_014534655.1. GTDB lineage: Bacteria > Bacillota > Bacilli > Paenibacillales > NBRC-103111 > Paenibacillus_E > Paenibacillus_E sedimenti. The sequence continues at coordinate 173,085 of NZ_JACVVD010000004.1, read as the reverse complement.
ATAACATCCGCCTCAGTGAGATAATCGCGAGCATCTTCTGAACTTTTGAACCAATGGAATCGTATTCGGTCTTGCAGATCGAGCGGTATATGGTCACGCAAATACGTAAGATCCATCCCTGTAATGGCGACAATATTCATAATAAGTTTCAACTCCTATCCATTTATTAGACCACATACTGGTTTTATCATTGTACACGATGCGTTCATCTGGTAACATGATAAACAAATCGACCTCTCATGTAAATAAGGAGCCTGCGTAACAATGTTTATGTACCGACTGGAAATTGAGCTGGAGGATCAAACGGCTTACTTCATCGTATTATCTGAAACGGATGAGAAAGCATTCCAATATGCGGACGAGCATCTGGAGCGTCACTTCATCGCAAAGCCGAAAGTTAACCAACTCGTCATCGTAGAAAAAAAACGTGTCCATGCCGGTTCCGGCTATGTGATAGAAACCAAAACACCCTGAGTGCTCTTAGGCCCTCAGGGTGTCTTATCGCTTAGTAACTCACGCCTGGCGTATAATTATTGTTGGCGTTCCATAAGAGGTACTCGTCAACGCCGTTATCCTTCAGCGCACGTATTTGCTCTTCAACCTCATGTTTGCCGTACTTAATGTAGCCAGGCACCCAAGAAGCCGTAAAGTCTTGAATCCATGGCCTGATAATAGGCTTCAATCCTTTTTTATCGATCTCGGCTAATTTCTTGGTCGTATCGACGGAAGCGCCGTTGATTGTATTATAAGGGGCTGCATCAGGTACTTTGGCTCCAAACCAGCCTGTGCTGTAATGGCTCGGATAAATCATCGGGCAGATGACGTCGACATTCTGCGATATTTTCTCGAAATCTTGACCGATTCCTTCGGCGGCTGGAACCGATGCGGCATATCCGAAGATGTCAACGGATACTCGAATGCCAAGCGGCTGCAATTGCTCTTTGGCATATTTCACGAAGGCGGCAACGGCTTCAATGCGAGTTCGCTCGTCCTTTGAATATTTCAGGACGTCGGCTCTTTTTTCGAAGCCTTCCGGGAATCGTACGTAGTCGAATTGAATTTCTTTAAAACCGGCTTTCACTGCTTCTTTGGCAACAGTGATATTGTAATCCCACACTTCTTTGCTATAAGGATTCACGAAGCTATCCGGCGGGTTTTTGCTGTTTCCCCATACCGTGCCGTCCGGGTTCATGAAGGAGAGTTCCGGTTTCTTTTTGGCCAGCACCGTATCTTTAAACACGACAATCCGTGCAATCGGGTAGATTTGATGCTCATTCAAGGTGTTCATTAATCCTGGCATATCGCGAATGATTTTCTGTGTCGTACCCATGGCGTCGAGCTCAGGGTTTCCCGATTCCCAGGTGATATAGCCCCAGTCATCTTTCACGTCAATGACGAGTGAATTGAGCTCCGTGTCGTCAAGCAGCTTTACAAGCGTGTTCAAGCGGCTGCCTCCGGCACTGTGAGCCGTGGCGTAGACACCTTTGATTTTCGGCGCATCCTTCTGCGGATCTTGTTTGTTAACGGGAGCCAGAGGATCAACTGGATCCGTTCCTTGGGGTGGGACTGTTTGAACAACCGCGTTCTTGGCATTCAGTGATGCTTGAACCAATTGTTCAAAATCTGCATCCGGGTTAGCAGCAGTGACGTTGCCCCAGATCATCGCTAAAGAAGCTAGTAAAATTTCCATGGTGAATAAGTCCTCTCCCATCTATGATTCTAGCTTTTATTATAAAGCAAGCGGTGAACTCCGCACAGAGGAAATTTGTAGAGGAATGTAGAAGAAAGGTAGAGAAAGTCTGTGAAACTCGACAAACAAATCGTGTCTTTATCCGGCGTTAACTTTTTTTACTATGCATCCAGCGCTATTTTGCTGCCGTACCTGCCGCTATACTTGCAGCAGAAGGGGTATTCGTCAGTAGATATCGGACTCTTGATGATGATCGGTCCCTTTGTGTCGATTTTTGCACAGCCGTTCTGGGGATACGTGAGCGATCGTTTTCAGACGGTTAAGAAGATCGTTTTTTTGCTTTGGGTGCTTTCATTATTAGGCAGTTTCGGACTGTTTTTAACGAATGGATTCGCTTGGACGCTGGGATTCATTTTGCTTCTCTATTTCTTCCTGTTGCCTTCTATACCGCTTATCGACAATTTAGTTTTAAAATCAACAGTGCAGCGGGGGATCTCGTATGGTTCGGTCCGATTATGGGGCTCCATCGGATTTTCAGGTGTTGCGTTGATCTCCGGTCTTTTGCTTGAAGAGCTGGGAGGCGTATCGCGAATCCCATACTTTTATTGGGCGTTATGGATTTTTCCATTTATTCTGTTAGCTTTTATTAAGGATGAAGCGGGCAGCGGCCAGCGCATTACACTTGGGACCATCAGCAGTATTTTCAGCAATAAAAGCTTCCTGTGGTTTCTGTTTATGGTTTTGCTCATCTCGATTCCGCATCGGATGAACGATGCTCTTCTAGGGCTCTATTTAAGCGATTTGGGCGCGAGCGATTCGATGGTAAGCTGGGCATGGGCTATTGCAGCAAGCAGCGAAATTCCCGTATTTGCTTTGCTCAGCAGATACATGCACCGGTTTCACGAACTAACAATGCTGGGAATCGCTTCCTTCTTGTATGCGATCCGTTGGCTCTTGTATATGTTTATAAGTGATCCTTGGGGACTAATTGCTATGCAGGCGACAGCGATGTTTACCTTTGCCGTATTGTGGATCGTCTCCGTGCAATATGTGGTACGATTGCTGCCGGAACAGTTCGGCTCCACAGGTCAATCGATTCTTGCCATGGTATTCATGGGGCTTGCAGGCATCATTGGCGGCTCTATAGGGGGCTGGCTCAGCGATGAGTGGGGGGGCTCGAGTATGTATTTATTCGGAACGATTATGGCATTCATAGCCGCATGCCTGTTTCTAGGCACTCAAGCGTATATTCGCAGAAAGCAGATATAGAGTTCAACAAAAAAACACCCGGATACATGAATGCCGGGTGTTTTTGCTTATTTCTGAACTTGTCCTTTATCTGTTTGCGATACTTCAGCAGGGTTAACTTCTTTGCGTACAGGCTGCTCATCGGAAGAAGAAGCAAGGCCATTGCCAGTTGTTGCATCTTTGAACTCTCTAAACATTTTACCGAAACCGCGACCCAACTCAGGCAGTTTGCTTGGCCCGAAGAGAAGCAGTGCTACGAGAACAATCAAAATAATGTGCCAGGCGGAAAAAGGTCCCATACGTGCACCTCCATAAATTCATCTTATTCCATCATACCATGATCTTATCATATACCATACACCCTAATTATTACAAACCCATTAACTTTCTAAAAAATAAGAGAAAAAAACGCCTTTTAATGATAAAAGGCGTCCTTATGATGTTCAGAAATGCTAAATTGAATAATTTCCATAACGTCTTCTGCATCGAGCGCCTCTAATCCATATTGGAGGACAATCTCGGAATCCAGCTCATGGCTGGTCAGAAAAGGGTATAATTCCGGTGTTAATTTCATCACAATCCTGGATAACTTGACTGTCTCCACAAGCATCACCCTTCCAATCGTAAGATTAGAATAAGACTTAACGCCTGAACCACTCTGAATGAACCAGAACTATATGAAATTACAATTCCTATTATATCACATTTTGACACGGAATGAAGGGGCTGTTTTCACGTTTGCTTCATTTGAGCTTGCGGAATTCACCCAGCACGCCAACAGTTTCCACAATATTTACGAACGCTTTTGGATCTATATCTTTAATAATTCGTTTTAATTCAACAAGCTCATACCTCGTCGTTACCGTCATGAGCATATCGTGCTGCTGGTTGGTGTAGGCGCCTTCAGTTTTCACTAAAGTAACACCGCGCGGTATCAGAAGCAGACGCTTAAGTAACTCATCCTTTTGTTTTGTTACGATAAATGCCGTTACTTTGACATGGCGAATATGTATCGAATCTACAACTTTTCCGCTAATATAAATAGCTAGCATAGAATACAATGCGAGATCCCAGTTCTGCTTAAAGTATCCGAGAGCAATAATAACGACGCCATTCAATGCAGAGAGGACTGTGCCCAGCGGAAAATCATATGTTCTTGTAAGAATGGATCCGACAATGTCAAAGCCGGCACTGGAACCGCCGATTCTTAAAGTGATGCCGCTTCCGATCCCAATAAGTACGCCGCCGAAAACGGCGCCTAAAATAGGTGCTTGAGCCACATAGCCGGTTGGAATGATCTGCATCAACCAAACGGTAAGGATGACAGATAGGACGCTGATAATAATGAATCTGCGGCCCAGTTTGATCAAACCCCAGAACAATAAAGGCAAATTAAAAACTAAATAAAGAAAGCTGATGTTCCAATTCGTGAAATAACCGATAATCATGGCGATTCCGGATACGCCTCCGCTTAATAATTGATGCGGAATCAAGAACATGTTGAAGCCAACCGCCACAAGCAGTGCGCCAACCAGAGTTACGAAAACGTCTAGCGCATTTTTCAAAAACAATCACCTCTAAAATAGTATGCAGCATAATGCCAGTATAATTCATTCGTGTAAAAGTTCAATATCTATTTAACCGATGTTCAATTAAATAGAGATAAACACAAAAAAAGCCGGGTCCATAAAGGACTTCAGCTTTTTGACGATCTATTTACGTCTCTTAAATGAACCGGAACGCGTACTCGTACTAGGTTTGCTGCCGGAAGGAGTTGACACCTTGTTAGGAGTAGAGCCATCATTTCTACGGGTTGTGGAGCTGCTGCCCGTATTCGGGCTCCCTGTGCCGCTTTTGAAACTACCCGTCCGGTCCGAAGTTGCCGGCTTTTTATCTTTGGAAATGTCAGTCGCCGGTGCAGTTGTCTTACCGGTACCCGTGTTATAGGCAGGGGTCCGGGTATACCCTCTGTAATCGTATGAGGTTCGATTGTTGAACCAACCGCCGCCAAAGATGGATTGAAGAAGGGTGGCTGCCAAATACCCTTGCAAGAATGAGGAGTCGTAATGGCTCTTCGCATATTCAATGCTATCAATCTGGACGAGCGTATTGTTGCTGTCTTTAGGATCTTTTTGGATATTGATGACCTTATCTTTATAAAGCAGGAACATCTGATCTTCAGATTCCTTGCTTTTTTCTTCTGGTGATTCTTTCGCGGCCAATTCTTCTGCAACATCAGGTACGGATTTGCCTTCTACAGCATAGACCTTTGATAAATTATTTCCGCTGCCGTCAACGCTGACAAGCGGATATTCGTTCTTTACATAGCTGCCGGCATCTGCGCCGCACGCGGTCAGAAGGGAAATAATCAATAGGAATGAAAGCCATGAAGTCCACTTTTTCATTGCGGGTACCCCTCCTTTCCAAACTTCATTCATGATATCACAGGCGGGTTAATGCGTCGATTTCAAAAACTTGATTTGATTGCCAGGCGTTCTCTCGCCCTCCATGGCTACAAATTTACCATCCTGCCATTGAAGGAAGAAAAAGCGATGATCTGGACCAAAATAACGCCAGAATGTGACGTCGTCCCCACTGCGGAAATCCGTATTTCCTTCTGTACGGGTCACATCATTGCGATAATTTTCAAGCTCGAAGGTAACTTCACCATCAAGTTCCAAGCGCGATGGAACGTCATTCGGGTCGTCAAGCGCACCCTCCATGAAGCTGCAGATGAAACAGTCATAAGTTCGCCCTATTTCTACAATTAAGCACTGAATATTTTTGCCGCTTTGTAAATAATAAGCATAACGATGGGGGGCGAAGCCGCGATCAAAATAAATGACTTTACCTGAAATGACGTATTCCTCTAGATCTACATTCACAATATCTCCAACTTTGGCATCCTCAAGCGGATTGCCTGCTGGAGTTTTAGCCGGTTCTTGTTTTTGACTTCGTAAGATGTTGCTGACTCGTTTAAAAATAGACATAGAAAACTCTCCTCTGTTCCGTTAGTCATTCTTCTTCTTTATACGTTTAGGGTATGCATCAGGTTTCGTTCTCATCAGGAAAGGGACCGCTGGAAATGTGTGTATGACTTGTGCTATAATATTCGAGATATTCTTAAGGGCGGCCAGTTGGATCATGGATGATGTGAATCGTATGTGTATTCCACGAAGAAACTATAGATACGGATAGGAAGTCGTACTTAAGGGTAAAAAAGATACAAGGCATTAGCCTGCCCTGTACAAAAGGAGATTGAATAGATTTGAAAACATTTCAAGAATTTGGTTTAGAACCAAAGATTTTGCGCGCGATTACGGAGATGGGCTTTGAAGAGTCAACACCGATTCAGGAAAAAACAATTCCACTGGCGATGGAAGGCCGCGATTTGATCGGTCAAGCACAAACCGGAACAGGTAAAACAGCAGCATTCGGTATTCCGCTCGTAAACAAAATTAACATTACAGAAGAGCGAATTTCAGCGCTGATTATGTGTCCTACTCGTGAGCTTGCGATTCAAGTTGCAGAAGAAATCGAGAAATTGGGTCGTTTTAAAGGCATTCGTTCCTTACCAATTTACGGCGGACAGGATATCGTTAAGCAAATCCGCGCCCTGAAGAAAAAACCCCAAATCATTATCGGTACGCCAGGACGACTCCTTGACCACATTAACCGGAAAACGATTAAACTGGATGATGTCAAAACAGTCATCTTGGATGAAGCGGACGAAATGCTGGATATGGGCTTCATGGAAGACATTCAGTCCATCTTGAGCCTGGTTCCGGAAGAACGTCATACGATGCTGTTCTCTGCTACTATGCCTGCTAACATTCAAAAGCTGGCACAACAATTCCTGAGCAACCCGGAGCATGTTTCTGTGATTCCAAAACAAGTGAGCGCTCCGCTGATCGATCAAGCTTATATTGAATTACACGAGAAACAAAAGTTCGAGGCGCTTAGCAGATTGATCGATATGGAAGCTCCAGATCTTGCTATTATCTTCGGTCGCACAAAACGCAGAGTTGATGAATTGGCAGAGGCCCTTCAAAAGAGAGGTTATGCGGCTGAAGGTCTTCATGGTGACCTTTCCCAAAACCAACGTGATAACGTCATGAGAAAATTCCGTGACGGCAGCATTGACGTACTCGTCGCTACGGACGTAGCTGCAAGGGGCTTAGACGTATCGGGCGTAACGCATGTTATTAACTTCGACCTTCCACAAGACCCGGAAAGTTATGTACACCGTATTGGTCGTACAGGACGCGCGGGTAAAGAAGGTACGGCTTGGACATTCGTAACGCCAAGAGAGATTGATCACCTGCACTTTATTGAGAAAGTCACTCGTCATCGCATTAACAAAAAGCCGCTGCCAAGCTTGGCTGAAGCGATTGAGGGTAAACAAAAAATGACGGCTGAACGTATTCTGGACGTCATGCAAAATGAAACACATGCTGAATTCAAAGGTTTGGCCATTCAAATGTTGGAGCAATATGATTCCGTTAATCTTCTTGCAGCTGCGATGAAGCTGCTGACTGGCGAGAAGAAAGCGGTGGAAATCGAACTTACACCTGAAGAGCCAATCCGCGCAAGAAAGAAAAAATTCGACGTTCGCAGTTCCGGCAGACGTGTTGGCGGCGGCTATGGTTCAGGCGACCGCAGAAACGATCGTCAAGGCGGTTACGGCGGCAATACCGGTTCCCGTTATCCGCGTAAAGACGGCGGCAGAGAGTATGGTTCCAGAGATGGCGGCGAAGGCCGCAGCTCCTCTAACCGTACCCGGGAATACGGTAACAGCGGTAACCGTGATCGTTCCAGAACGCCTCGCAAGTCTGAGGAAACGCTTGTTAACAAATAAGACTCAAAAAATGAAGGCGGAGATCCAATCAGGATCTTCGCCTTTTTCCATGTCGTGGTTATGTTATGTTTGTCTTAGATAACGAAGGAGCTAGTGATAATAACGAGCAGGATGAAAAGGACAAGGATAGCACCTGCGGATGTTCCGACTGCATGAGACATAGTATCAACCTCCTGAGATTGAATTGGGGATGATTCTTTTTGACAATACTATACTATGTAAAATGACCTACACGGACTAGACGTCTACCTATATGAGCAAAAATAGGCTATAATTAAGCTATAAATTGCATAGGCAAAACTCGAAGGAGGACACAGTTTTGGAGTTTAGAGGAGTTATGGGAGGGCTTTATAGAATATCAGAATGGATCATGCGATTATCGGTGATCAATCTTCTCTGGATATTGTGCTCCATACCGGTTTTCTTTTTTGGTTTCATGGGTTTGGTGAGTCAATCTCCTGATGCATTAATGTCAACATTACCGATTCTAGCTATTTTGACACCGTTTACTTTATTTCCTGCTACTGCAGCCATGTTCACCGTGGCAAGAAAATGGGTAACCGGCGAAGAGGACGTACCTCTGCTTAAGACATTTTTCCGGGGATATAAAGAAAATTACGTGCAAAGTATGGTTGGCGGATTACTGTACGTACTTATTTACACCATCATTATCGTGAACTATTTCTTCTATATCAAACAAGGCAGTACACTTAAAGTTTTGGCCGTGCTTTTTATTGCTTTTACGGTCATTATAACCATTTCATTATTTAATTTCTTCTCGATTATGGTTCACCTTCATATGAAGATCTTGCAAATTGTTAAAAACTCAATTCTTATTACGATCGGTAATCCCATCAATTCGATCGTTATGCTGCTCTGTAATGGTGTTATCGTTTATGTTTGCTTGACGAAACTGAATTTCTTCCTGGTCGTATTCTTTATGGGAAGCATCATGGCCACGTTCTCCTTCTGGCAGTTTAACCGGAGCTTTACGAAGCTGCAAATGAAGCAGCAGGAGCTCGAGGAGAAAGAACAGCAGAAGCTGGCCGAAGCGCAAGCTGAGGAGGCTGAGAACGAAGCAGAGGACACCACAGCAGAAAAAGAATCGGACAAGCATAAATCGGATGAAAATGAGAAGAATAGATAGTAAACCGATACAACCTCTACCAGTTGAAAATGTGCGGTAGTGGCTCTATAATAAATAATACAAAAGAATCCTGCGATGTTCGTCTCGGTTTTAAGTTGTTTTGAACCAATGACTGTTTCTAGGGAGACCTATATTGAAGCGTGGCTGACATGCCCTCGAAAAGGGACTTCAAAAACGTTTCTGCGGACACCCACCTGCGAGAGCGGGTTTGAAACACCAAAACCGGACGGCATAGGCGGGTTTTTTTGTGTTTACATAACAATTATGAACACGGTGGTGGGAGAACTAGATGAGGCTATTTATCGACACAGCTAACGTGAATGAAATCAAACAAGCTTATGAACTTGGTGTCATTTCGGGAATAACGACGAACCCATCGCTGGTTGCCAAAGAGGGAAGAGATTTTTTCGAAACGCTAAAAGAAATTATTACCGTTGTCGGTAATATTCCTATAAGCGCCGAAGTCGTATCGTTGGAAGCTCAAGAAATGGTAGAGCAAGGAAAAAAGCTGGCGGCATTGGGAGAGGGAATCGTCATTAAGGTTCCGATGACTGCAGATGGCTTGAAAGCGACGAAGATCTTTACAAGTATGGGCATTAAGACGAATGTAACGCTTATTTTCTCGTCCACGCAAGCGCTTCTGGCCGCGCGGGCAGGGGCAACGTATGTGTCGCCCTTCATTGGAAGGCTTGATGATATTAATCAGGTTGGTATGAATCTCATTCAGGAAATCAGCCAGATTTTTCAAGTCCATGAAATTAAGTCGCAAATCATTTCCGCTAGCGTACGCCATTCGGCGCATGTCATCGAGGCGGCGCTGCTTGGAGCCGATATAGCAACAGTGCCATTCAAGGTCATAGAGTCTATGATGAAGCATCCTCTGACAGATGCGGGGATCGAGAAGTTTACTTCCGATTGGGCGAATGCGAATCAGAAGACGTTTTGAAAAGAAAAAGGACCATCTTAATATGAAGATGGCCCTTTTTCTCTTCGACAAATGGTTTTATACGCTCCATTTGTCTTTTAATTCTTGTGGAATTTCTGGGGAATAAGCATACCAAGTTAAAGATGCTGTAAAAGGTACTACCATAGCAACTATACTGACGATGGCTGTGATAGAGCGAAGAGCAATTTTTTTCATGGTGAAGTCCTCCTTTCTATTAGTCTAAATAAATATTCGAACACAGGTGTGATCGAAATGACGTGATATAAAAAGGCATCAATGAATAACGGTATTTGAATCCACATATTAAGAACTACTAAAAAGATTGCAACCCATTTTAAATGAGGGATTTGATCTTGACGTAATCTCATGAAAACAACAATGTTTTTAGGAGCATACAAATAAATCAAAACAATGGCAATTCCCGATAAAATATAAAGCACAAGAGAGCTGTGTGATTTTGGTAGGAACGCCAATATAATCATGCTAAGTGAAGAAACAATCGTACAGAGTACAATAGAACGAAAATGAAGACTTCCAATAAATACTTTAATTAATATTGTTGCTGCGACAATAAGAAATCCTTCATATAAATGACCTGTAACACCACAAGCCAGAAGAGTAATTAAAGTTGTAAGCATGATTATCGCTAAAAGTCGAAAAACAAATACGATTGAATCTCTCGAAGGTGAGTTTGGATTATTATTAATTGAAAAATCTGCTATTTGGAAGATCCATCGGTCGATTAGCTTCACATCACATCACCTTTTCGATTATATTTGTCTTTCAATAGCTTCTTATTATATTGATACGAATAGGAAACTGCTAGAAAAGTACAAATTAATTGAACAATGACAATGATAATGTGAGTGAAACTTATTGTCTGGGAAAAATATCCGGCACCTATAGTAAGCGCTAATAAAGAAAGAATCATAGTAAGCGAGACAATAAAAAACAATTTATTGAGTGGAGGTTTTGAATAAATATTTGGAATTAAAAAACCGAATTTTTTCTTACTAAGAATAACAGAGACAATGTATAAAAGGGCAGCAATACAAATGAGTACTATATTACGAGTAATTTTACTAGGTTCAGGTTCTATTAACCCTGCGATGGAAAAACCTATGACTTCTAGGATGACGCCAAGAAGAGCGGAAATAATTCCAATTAACATGCTGTACCATATCGAGATTTGAAAAACAAGAACTAAGGCAATGATCCAAAGAAATAAAGTGAACGAGAAATTAATGAGAGGATTATGCCAATATGTAATGAAATACACTGATTCACAAGCGAGGAATAGAGAGATCAAGACATGTTTCAAGCGTTTTTTGTTCTCATATGGCAGCCGAAATAGAACATCTGCTAAAGAGAGACCTGCTAAAAATTCAATAAAAGAAAAAAAAGTATTTATTATGTATGCCAAGCTGTTCACCATCTCTTCATGTAAGTTTAATTTGTCTCAGGGCTCTGGATATAATATATAATATTTTTCGACTGATATCGACTATTTTCTTTGCACTTTTCTAAATATTTAACGAGACGTTTACGATAAAGATAAAGTTTAAAGCAACATGTCCAATCATCGTTGGGGTTATGGATTGAGATTTCTTAAATATGTAGCAAAAGATTAAACCAATACTAAAATACATGAAGAAATCGATCCAGCTGTAATGCAGCATTCCGAATAAAATAGAACTGACGACTGCGGCAAACCACGAAGGGGTTCTTTTATCCAGTTCATGAAAAATGATTTTTCGAAAAATGACTTCTTCCACAATAGGAGCATTCGCCAGCATATATATCGGCATAACCGGATACTGCTGCATGAGTTGAAATGGAAGAGAAGTGGTAGCTGTATTGTTCGTCATAAAATGATAAATGAATTGAACCAGAATAGAAAAAAGAATTGATTTTTGAATCCAGGCTCCCATTTGCGGTTTATCCATCAGGGATTTGACGGTTAAATGTATGTACTCGTGACGCAGTAAATAAAGCGTTAGGAACGTAGTGAGAATGGGAATTCCGATAATCATCCATTTTGTTAAATAAAAATAAGCGGGAATCATAGTACCTAAATAAACAACTAACAAAATAAGTTTAGCTTGTCTTTGTATGAGAGTCATTGGTAACATCCTCCGTATACTTTTCTGCTATAGTTGAACCTATCGTACACGAATAAGATGAGAAATAAAAGAATCAACCCCAGTTCTTCTTTTAAAGAAGAACTGGGGTTGATTCTTTTATTTCATTGTCGGGCAAGGTCGCTTAATTGATGAAAAGTACTTTGCAATGTGCTATACAAGTTCCGGTAGATTTGATAGTAAGCTTCGTATTGCTGATGATTACTATCGTTAGGCTCCACCCGGTCAACGACTTGGATCCATTTCTCACATAAGGCGGTTATATCCTCGTTCAATACGCCGGATGCTGCCATAATTGCAGCTCCGTATGCAGGACCGTCGGTTGAGTTTACTGTGACGACAGGGATGCCAAAGATGTCGGCAATCATCTGACGCCAGAACGGACTTCTGGCACCGCCGCCATTAACACGAAGTTCCGTCACTTCAATTCCGGACTCTTTCATGATCTGAAGGGAATCGCGCAATCCGAACGTGATGCCTTCCAGCAGGGCACGGGTGAGATGCGCTTTCCCGTGACGCATGTTCAACCCGATGAAGCCGCCGCGCGCCTTCGGGTCGGGATGGGGCGTACGCTCCCCGGACAGATAAGGCAGGAACAGCAGGCCTTCGCTGCCAAGGGGAGCGGTAGCCGCTTCGGACGTCAAGATCTCGTAGACGTCCTTGCCTTCCTGCTTCGCACGTTCCAGCTCCTCGTGCGCAAAATGGTTGCGCCACCACTGGAACGAGCCGCCGGCAGCAAGCATCACACCCATGCGGTGCCATTTGCCCGGCACCCCGTGACAGAAGGAATGAAGCCGGTACGCTTCATCCACTTGGTAGGTATCGTCGTGGACGAAGACGACACCGGACGTACCAAGCGCCACGGAGGCGATGCCTTGGCGCACTACGCCGACGCCGACGGCGCCGCACGCCTGGTCGCCGCCCCCGGCGACGACCGGCGTGCCGGCGGCCAGCCCGGTGAGGCTGGCTGCCTCCGGCAGCAGCCGGCCGGCCACGTCGCCGGACTCAAAGAGCGGCGGCAGCCATTCCATCGGAATGTCGAGCCGCTCGGCGACGGTCCGCGACCAGCTGCGGCCCGCTACATCCAGCAGCAGCGTGCCGCTTGCGTCGGCCATGTCCATGCCGAACGCGCCCGTCAGGCGCAGCCTGACGTAGTCCTTCGGCAGCAGCAGGTGCCGAACGCGCGCATAGTGCTCCGGCTCATGCTGCCGGAGCCAAATGACCTTGGGCGCGGTGAAGCCGGTCAGCGCCCGGTTGCCCGTCAGTCGGCCGAGTTCGGCTTTGCCGACGGCAGCCTCGATGTAAGCGCACTGCTCCGCCGTGCGCTGATCGCACCAGAGCAGCGCAGGCCGGATGACCTGCTGCGCTTCGTCCAGGAACACCGACCCGTGCATCTGGCCGGAGAAGCCAATGCCGGCAACTTCCTCGCCGCGGACGCCGGTTTTTTCTAGCAGCGCACGTATGCCCTGCACCGTACCGTTCCACCAATCTTCAGGATGCTGTTCGGCCCATCCCGGATGGGGCTGCTGCAGCGGGTACTCGACGCTGTGGCTGCCGATGACGCGGCCAGAGTCATCTACGAGAATGCATTTGACTGCAGAAGTTCCTAAATCTAGACCCATGAAATACGACAAGTTGATTCACCCTTTTTTAGTTAAATTGGAGGATAGAGCAGCTTATAATTTAAGAATCTTTGTTTGTTTAATGAATATACAAAGATCTAAGTTAAATATATTCGCAGTGTAGAACAGAATTCCTTCTTTTGCCCTTTATTTATTTAAGATTTAAGCTCATTTCATGCCATTGAATTCCTCCGTGTGTGGAAGATGAAGGGGATACGTAGTGAAAGCCGTGTTTTACGTAGAACTCGATTAAATGCTCCTCACACATCAAGACGATTCCTTTTAATTGATCTCTCTTGGCTTGTTGAATGACATGTTTCAACAGCTTGGAAGCAATCCCTTGTCGCTGATAATCAGGATGAACGGCGATGGTTAATATACAGAAATAGGTTCCGTCTGAAGCAAATTCAGCAACTTGCTTGATACTGTCATCAGCAAGATGAACGTTATGAAGCCTAACTCCATTCGTAACGCCAACAATCTGTTCTTCAATCTCTGCCAACAGGAAATAAGTGCCGAATAATTCCTTTCTCATAAAGAAAGCTTCAAGTGTAGCAGCAGCTTCTGGAATATATACAGTTTTTTCGATTTTATAAGCATCACGCATATCTTGGTCATTTATCGCTGATCGGATAATCATGGTTATGATACTCCTTTAAATTCTTATTTTTTTGCTTGAAGGCAAATTATTTTCTTGATTGCATAATTGTTTACCTGTGGCATAAGGTGAAAATGTGTAGTATAATAGCTTTGAAAGTTTCCTTGTGGCAACATTATTGGTTGTGAGAAAGAAGGTGTGCCTATGGAAGTGGCGTACAAAAAGCCTGAAAATGAACAAGGAGGCTGGAGAAGGGATTCGCCGATGCCCAGCTTGCCCGAAGTTCATCAAAGTTTACTTGTGCCTAAGAATGCTAGTTTCTTTCGCAAACTGCTTGCTTTTGTAGGACCGGGCTATTTAGTTGCGGTCGGATATATGGATCCAGGGAATTGGGCGACGGATTTAGCCGGCGGTTCTCAATTCGGATATACATTATTGTCGGTTATATTAATTTCGAATCTAATGGCGATTCTCCTGCAAGCATTGTCAGGTCGGTTGGGAATCGCAACCGGCAGAGATTTAGCGCAGGCGTGCCGCGACCATTACAGCAAACCTGTCTCTTTTGGACTTTGGATTCTGTGTGAATTGGCCATTGCGGCCTGTGATCTGGCAGAAGTCATCGGAGCTGCGATTGCCTTAAATCTTTTGTTCGGAATTCCTCTCATATACGGTGTTATTTTTACTGCTCTCGATGTATTGCTTGTATTGCTGCTTCAAAAGAAGGGCTTTCGTTACATCGAAGCAATGGTCATCAGTTTAATTGCGCTCATTACGGTTTGTTTTGTTTTTGAACTTATTTTTTCTCGACCTGATTTTCAGGCCGTTGCAGCAGGCTTTATTCCTACGGCGCAAATTGTAACGAACCCAGCTATGTTATACATTGCTCTAGGTATTCTTGGGGCAACAGTAATGCCGCATAATTTATATTTGCATTCTTCAATTGTTCAGACTCGCAAATTCGAGCAAACGCTTGAGGGTAAGCGTTCTGCTATTAAATTCGCAACGATAGACTCTACAGTCGCTTTAATGCTTGCTCTATTCGTGAATGCAGCGATTCTCATCCTATCTGCCGCAGCGTTCCATTCAGCAGGGCAAGAAGTTGCTGAAATCCAGGATGCATACAAATTATTAGGACCGATGTTGGGTACTGGGGCTGCGAGTATTTTGTTTGGCGTAGCGCTTCTCGCATCTGGGCAAAATTCTACGCTTACCGGAACTCTAGCCGGTCAAATTGTCATGGAAGGCTTCCTTAACATTCGCTTGACACCGTGGCTGCGACGATTAATTACACGCTTGATTGCCATTGTGCCGGCAGTTATCGTCATTGGCATTTATGGGGAAAGTGGCGCGACCGATTTACTCGTACTCAGCCAAGTTATTTTGTCCCTACAGTTATCATTCGCAGTCATTCCACTCGTTAAATTTACTTCGGATCGAAAGAAGATGGGAGCTCTTGTCGCGCCGCGCTGGATGTCTGTGTTGAGTTGGATCGTGGCCATTATCATTGCAGGGTTAAATGCTTATTTGCTTTATGGTACCATTTTCGGATAATTAGCCATTAAAGAAAGCAGGGATGAAGTTCATCCACTGCCTTTTTGGTATTTAATGGATAGATTCATGTCATTTTCATAGCCTATTCATTTTCCCTCTTTTTCTTAAGGTTAAACAATGGTAAGATAGAAAATAGTGTAGAAATGGCAAGCGGTCTATACACTTCATTGAAGGGGGAACAGGCTTTTGCTAAAGAGAACTTTGATAGGATTGCTTCGTAGTCACGAAACAACCGGAGAGAAAGCGAGAGATCCACTGCTCAAAACTAGGTATTACAAGCTTCCTAAGGATCAGGTTTGGGAAGAAGTTACAGCTGTTCTTAAGAAAACGCCTGGGTACAAGCTGCTTCATGAAGTCCAGAATGTTGGTGAAATTCTCGCTGAACGTCGTACCATGCTTGGGCGAACACAAGATGTTACCTTAACTTTGTTTGGGATTAATCCGGTTAAGACCGCCGTTGACATTTACTCCGCTTCACGTGGATCCTTAGGGGATCTCGGTTCAAATTATCGTACGATCTTGGATATTTATAAACAATTGGATCGTAAGCTTGCTCCATATAAAATTGACGGTTAACAAAAACAGCAGGGAAGCTAGGCCTCCTTGCTGTTTTATTTGTTTCATAAGTTTAAATTAGATAAGTTTTTTCACAGCTTCTACAGCTGCTTCATAATTCGGATGAGACGTCATTTCGCCGAGGTACTCTACGTATTGTACAGTATCATTTGCATCGATGACAAAGATGGAACGCATATCAAGCTGAAGTTCTTTGATCAGCACGCCATAAGCTTCGCCGAAAGATTTTGTTTTGTAGTCGGACAAAGTAACGACTTTGTCGATTCCAGCTGCACCGCACCAGCGGGATTGCGCAAACGGTAAGTCAACAGAGATGGTCAGAACCGCTACGTTGTCGCCAAGACCTGCTGCCTCTTCGTTGAAACGGCGAGTTTGAGCGTCGCAAACGCCAGTATCCAAGGATGGAACAACGCTGATCAGCTTTACTTTGCCTGCATAATCTGCGAGGGAAACTTGAGTCATCAAATCTTTGTTGACTGTGAAGTTAGGTGCTTTGTCGCCAACTTTGATTTCGGGTCCTACCAGTGTGATTGGATTGCCTTTAAGGGTAGCAACGCCTGTACGTTCTTGTGCCATGATTACGTTTCCTCCTTTATTTTCCATACCAAAAATATCAACTTTTTTATTATAAGCTTTTTCAAGTTAGGTTGTCCAATCGATCCCGCAAGGCTATAATAAGACCGTGACAAGTAAGCGTTACCGAATGACATAGATAGTTGGGGGATATACGTAGTGGAGTTAAGACAACTGCAATATTTCGTCAAAGTTGCCAGAAAGCAGCATGTCACACAAGCTTCAGAGGAGCTTCATGTCGCTCAATCTGCTGTAAGCCGGCAAATTCATTTGCTTGAAGAAGAACTTGGTGTGAATTTGTTCGTGCAGAAAGGCCGAAATCTGCATTTAACCTCAGTCGGACATTTATTCCTAAGCAGAGTGGAAGGGATACTTACTGACTTAGAGCGTGCTGTAGGGGAGATTCATGAATTTCTCGACCCGGAAGCGGGGGAGATTCGTATCGGTTTCCCTCATAGCTTAGTCCTTAATTTGCTTCCTGCAGTTGTTGCGGCATTTAAAAAGGATCACCCCAATGTGAAGTTCAGGCTTCGCCAAGGTACTTACACGAGCCTGATTCGTGATGTCACCAAAGGGGAGATCGACCTGGCTTTCATCTCGCCGTTCCCTGAGTCCCATGAACATGTGACGGGGGAAATCTTGCTCACCGAAGAATTGTTTGCCATTTTGCCTGCTAATCATATTCTAGCTGAGTATACATCCATCCGCTTGGAGCAGCTCAAGCAAGAGTCTTTCGTTATGTTCAGTGAGGAGTACACATTGCGTTCGATCGTTATGGAAGCGTGCCTTAAGGCCGGCTTCGTGCCGAAGATTGAATTCGAAGGCGAAGAAACGGATACAATCCGAGGTCTCGTAGCGGCCGGTATGGGGGTTAGTTTGCTGCCGGAGATGGCCTTGACGGAAGGCGGTCAAATGCAGCCGGCCAAAATACGCGTGACGGATCCGCAAGTAACCCGAACCGTAGGTCTTATTAGCCGAAGCGGTGAAAAATTACCGTTAGTGGCCGAGGTGTTCCGACGGTTCTTGCATGAATATTTTCAGCTCATGAAATGAAAAAAAGCTTTCCTTCAGAGTGCGAACTGCACTTCTTGAAAGGAAAGCTTTTCTTGTTTATTCGTCGTCACTGCGGCTGTTGAAGATCATGATATACTTCAGAAGTTCAAGCACGGAGATTAATGCCGCTGCGACATAAGTAAGTGCTGCAGCGTTCAGTACTTTCGCTACGCCGCGTTCTTCCTCGTTGGAGATGAAGCCTTCGGCGACCATCAGTTCGCGAGCTCTTGAACTTGCGTTGAATTCAACCGGCAATGTGATGAGCTGGAACGCGACCGCTGCAGCAAAGAACAGAATGCCGAGTCCGAGCAACCAAGGTATTTGTTGAAAGAAGAAACCGGCTAGGATCAGGATCGGTGCAATACCGGAAGCGATATTCACGACTGGGAACATTTGGTGTCTCATAACGAGCATCGGATAATGTACCTTATGTTGAATCGCATGACCGACTTCATGACAGGCCACAGAGACGGCTGATATGGAGCTTTCATAATATACAGGTTCGGATAAACGAACAGCTCTGGCTAAAGGATCGTAGTGATCGGTAAGTCGGCCTGGCACAGCTTCGACCGGAACATCATAGAGTCCGTTGGCATCAAGCATGCGTCTAGCCGCTTGAGCACCGGTCATTCCCGAATAGATTGGAACGTCTGACCATTTGTTAAACGTTCCCTTCACTCGAAAAGAAGCCCACAGGGAGAGTCCGAAAGCAATAATAATGAGAAAATCCATTGGGTGAAAAAACATCCTGCATTCCTCCGTAGTATTTCATTATGAGAACGGGTTTTTACCAAGAAGTACAATTAGAGCTTCAATACAGGCAGCGGTGGGCTGCGTTAACATTTTATAAAGTTTCTTCATCTGATTCGGCTTCAATTGCTGAATGATCGGTCCGAGTTCCTTGGCTTCTTTCATTAACTGTTCCAGATGAAGCTGGATGGATGTTAGCTTATCTCTCACTGCGTCATCATGAGAAACTTTATTCAGTTCCTGTATATTCACCTTTATTTCTTCTAGGGTATATTTCTCGTTCTTCATTGTTTCAATACGCTTAAGTCGTTTCAAGGTTTCATCATTATATAGGCGATAATTCGTATCCGATCTTTTCTCTGGTTCGATCAAACCCAACTTGGTGTAGTAATCAATGGTTCGAGGACTAACATCGGCTAACTTGGCTAATTCTCCGATTTTATAAAGCTTTCCATTCCCCATTTCAATATCACCTCTGCTCATGCAAATATACATAATCTACTATTAAGACTAATGATAACTGATTACAAACCGTACAGTCAAACGTAATGCCTGTCAAACTTGGAGTGGCTATGGAAGAGGCGATACGTTGCTATTTCTTCCATCTATGAGGGAAAACACGAATTATGCCTGTTAGATGTCAGGTTATTTTTCGTTTTTTTCTTATTTTTAATGAAAATCCTATTGTCAAACCCAACGGTCCTGTATATAATGACATTAAGAATTTCATTACGTGTTATAAAAACTAACATTAAAGGAAGTGGTCGTGTGGTTAAGAAGTTATTGTTAGCTTTCGGTATCATGTCATTATTATTCCCAACACTCGCGTTTGCAGCAGAAGACGCAACAGCCCCTCAACTCCAAAGCGCAATTAATGCGGTATGGGTAATGCTGGCGGCGATACTGGTCATCTTCATGCAAGCTGGTTTTGCTCTTTTGGAAGCCGGTTCTACTCGAATGAAAAATGCCGGCCACGTTGCCGGTAAAACCATCCTCACATTCGGATTATGCGCGATTGCTTTCTGGGCAGTTGGTTTCGGTTTTGCTTTCGGTGATGGCAATGCCTTCTTCGGAACTACAGGATTCTTTGTTTCCGGATTGGAAGATCAGGCAGCAGCAGCATTCAGTTCCTTATCTTACTCTGATGTCCCTATCGGTATTAAATTCTTGTTCCAATTGGCATTCGCAGGCGTATCCTTGGCGATTGCTTGGGGCGGATTTGCTGAGAGAGCGAAGCTTCCAGTTTACTTCATCTTCGGTATTCTGTTCACAGTAGTTATCTATCCGATCGTTGCTCACTGGGTATGGGGCGGCGGCTGGTTAAGCAAATTGGGTATGCAAGACTTTGCAGGTTCTACAGTCGTTCATCTTCAAGGTGCAACAGCAGCTCTTGTAGCTACAATCTTGCTGAAACCACGGATTGGCAAATATAATAAAGATAAAACGCCAAATCTGATTCCGGGTCACAACCAAGTTTTGTCCGTACTCGGTGTTATCATCCTATGGATTGGTTGGTTCGGTTTCAACCCAGGTAGTACGTTAAGCGCTATGAATGACGGTTTCTTCGGTTACATTGCATTGACGACAAATATGGCTGCCGCGGCAGGCGGCGTTGCAGCACTGGTTATTTCTTGGATGTATTTTGGTAAAGCAGATATTCCTAGTATGTTGAATGGCGTTCTCGCAGCGCTTGTTGCGATCACAGCGGCTTGTGCGTTCGTAGACACTTGGGCAGCCATCGTGATTGGCGCAGTGGCAGGAATTGTTACATTCTTCACAGCTCAATGGTTTGAAAAAGCTGGTATCGACGATCCGGTTTATGCTTTCTCCGTTCACGGTATCGCGGGTATCTGGGGAACTTTATCTACAGGTTTATTCGCTACGCCTGAACTTTCCGCAAAAGTTGCTGTAGGCGGCCCTGGATTGTTCTATGGCGGCGGGTTCCACCAATTAGGCGTTCAAGCACTGGGCTTAGCCGGAGCATTTGTATTCGTACTAATTCTTTCCATTATCATCTTGGGTATCCTTAAAGCGACTATCGGTCTTCGTGTCACGGAAGAAGAGGAAATTATCGGTCTGGACTTGTCTGAACATGGTTCCTATGGTTACCCGGAACAAATGAAAAAAGCTAATCAAAGCGGCGTGTCCGTGTAATTCACTAACACTTTCTACTAGAGCGAAGGGGATGCAACATGAAACATCTCTCCATGGAACGGATCTTGGAACGCATTCATCTGTCTGAACAATTCGATGAGTTGCGCATCACCCGGGATCAGGTGCATGAGATGTTTCGTGAGCATCTCCTTTTCGCCTACTCTCCTGATCTTGGTCGAGATGTGAATGAAATTCATGACTCGTTCATTCGAAGGACGATCGAAATAGCTGAACATATGCTGGAGGATCAAGGTCATGGGAAACCGCCTGTTCCGTACGCGTTCATGCTATTCGGCAGCGGAGGACGCAGCGAACAAACGCTTTGGAGCGATCAAGACAACGGTTTGATTTACGAAGATAATAAGAATCATACAGAGGAAGAACTGGAGAATTATTTTGCCAGGCTCGTGGATTGCATTCTTCAAGGTTTAGAGGTGCTTGGCTACCCGCCTTGCGAAGGGAACGTGGTTTCGAGCAACAGACAGTGGAGAAAGCCGCTATCTCATTATATAGAGATGATGATGGGATGGCTTGAAGAGCCGAGTTGGGAAAATGTCCGTTATTTGCTTATTATGGCCGATATGCGATGCGTCTATGGCTCTGAGTGCCTTGTAATCCATTTGAAAAATGAATTGTTGACGTATGTCCGGAACAATCCAGGCATTCTTAAGTATCTGCTTTCCAACACGCTGCATCACAAAATATCGTTAGGTGTATTCGGTCATCTCATAAGAGAGCGTTATGGGGAAGATGCTGGTGGATTTGATATTAAATACGGTGCTTATATACCTATTGTAAACGGTATACGTTTGTTGGCGATTCAATCCGGCATTCAATCGTCATCCACATTAGAGCGAGTAAGTCAGTTGAAGGATCAATTATTCATTACAGATGTTTATGCGGATGAGTGGCGTCAAGCCTTTGGAACTGCACTGAAGCTTAGAAATTTGACCCCGTTTCAAATCAGTGAAGGGCTTTATACGACGAGAAGCAAATTAAGCGCTGATCAATTGACTAGGGAGCTTAGACAAGAATTGAAGCATTGTTTACGTGTTGGTATGGGTTTGCAAAAATATGTAAAAAAATCGATAGAAACTCAATTAGAAAAAGAGAAAAGTTAGAACCATTCGGATTGGATAGCGTGGAGGTGGTTAGGGATGAAAGATATGCGTCCGGCAGGCCGTATGTGGCATTTGTATAAAATGGGAGGTCTTACGCCGGCCATTACTTCGATGTTTGATGTGCAAAGCGCTCAGCAGATGGCATTTATACGATCCATGCTCAAGGAGCAGAGGAAAAATTCACTCTATGATATCCCGTTGCATTCGATGGAACTCGTCGTATTTGACTTGGAAACAACGGGCTTTTCTCCATATAATGGGGACGAAATCATTTCTTTTGGTGCTGTATCCGTCATCGGCGGAGAAATCCAGTACGATCAATCCTTTTATAGTATAGTCAATCCGAAACGTAAAATCCCTGATGACATTGTGGAACTGACAGGGATAACGAACGGAATGGCTTCGGATGCTCCTGAATTGATCGTTGTGCTGCGTGATTTTTTGGAATTTGTACAGCAAAAAGTACTAGTCGCTCATGCTACAGGTCATGATAAAAATTTTTTAAACGCAGCTTTATGGCGGACATCCAAAGTAAGCTTGTCTCACCGCGTGCTGGACACGATGATGATTGCAAAATGGCTGATGCCCAAAAGAAAAGATCTAAGCCTGGATTCGCTGCTGCACGCATACGAGATTCCTGTAACGATGCGCCACCATGCGCTGGAAGACTCGCTTATGACAGCTCAGTTGTGGTCCAAATTTATGGAAGAAATTAAATCTAGAGATGTCGATACACTAGGCGATTTATATGCTTTGTTAAGCCATCACTGACCGATGACAAACGAAAGTTTGTGAGCGGAGGTCAGGGGGGCTTTTTTTATTTGATAGATTTGCAAGTCAGGTGTAGAAGGCTTGAGAAGCGAAAGAATCCAATGTGTCGGGATTGTATGCCATAATGTTTCCAAATCTGCTTTAGAGGGAAGGGCAGGCGCAGTGGGATGAGAATGGAAGATCCCGATAACCGGATTTGCAGGGTCCGTCAGGAATGGAATCATTTCTTGGGGACTCATTGAAAAATGATGCTCCGGATTCCTGGCAAGATTGTTTAGCGGAATGAAAGATTTGGTTTGAATATCGTAATGAATCGATCCGGTGATGAGTCCACACGCCTCGTGGGGGACCATGCTCAGTGCGTATTGAACGATCGTATTATAAAGTTCTGCTCGAATATGGACGATCATGCGTACTCACCTCAAATCTGCGTGGATGTAGTTATTATAAGAGTTTGCGCTATGAAAAAACAGACTCCGCATGGAATCTGTCAGTTTACTTGTCCTTTAGGTTTGATTAAGAAAAACACGAGACCTAATGTAATGAAGGCAAGTGAGGATACTGTAATGAAGATAGCCTTGTGTGAAATATTCATCAGCCAACCGAAAATCGGCGGGCCAAAGGCGACACCAATGAAGCGCAGACTATTATACAGTGACGTGATCATGCCGCGCTGCTCCCGCTCTACAGAGCCTGTAATCATCGTGTTTAAACAAGGCAACAAGAGCCCTGTACCAATGCCGCTTAGCGTCAATAATCCAATGAAAATATAAAGATTTGTATTGAGGAAGATGGTCAAGGCAAGTGAAATTGTCATTAAGATAAGCCCTATGTTCATTAACCATCGCATTAAGGTGCCATTTTTTTTGATAAGTGCACCTGTGGTATAAGCTGTTACCACTTGTCCTAATAAAGGAATCGCGAGAACAAGTCCTTTTTTCACGCCTTCGATGCTGTACGGTTCTTCCTCTAAGATTTGGGATAAATAGAAGAGGACTCCGAACAGTATGAATAAGGCTAGCGATCCTGCGAAAAAAGATGTGATCAGCCATCGCCCTTTATCTTTGAGTATGCTGCCAATTTGCCCGATATATGCTTTCAAAGCCTGAGGTTCTTGTTTCTTCTTCGGCTCTTTGATCATGAAAATAACCGCCAGTAAGGCTAGCAGGCAAAATACAGGAAAGGCAAAAAATGGAGCAAACCATATGAGCAAAGCTAGCAGGGAGCCGAATATCGGACTTAGCACTTTACCCGTCCCGTTCGATGCTTCGATCAAACCTAATGCTTTGCTTTCGGTTCCCCCTTTGTACAGATCACCGACAAGCGCCATGGCAATAGGTGCTGTTCCGGCAGCCCCAAGGCCTTGTATAGCCCGCGATATGATCAGAATGGTATAAGAGTTCCAGATCGCACCAAATCCCGCGAGAATGCCTGCAGCGCCGTATACAATGAGTGATGGTATAATGACGGCTTTTCGTGAAAAGCGATCCGACAAATATCCGGAAATGGGGATAATCAATCCGGCTGTGACGGAAAACAATGTAATGACCAGGCTGCTTTGAAAGCGGGAAATGCCCATTCTTTCCTGCATGTCCGGTAAGATCGGTACAAGCATTGAATTGCCGAGGACAAGCACTAGCGGAATAGTTGCAATAGCGATAAATTCCCAGACGTGCCCTTTAGAGGACGCATCCTTCTTTGTACTTCCGCTTTTTTTTCTGTTCTTTTTTTGAGCTTTGGGATTTTCGTCCAGAACTTCACTCTCAAAAATGATGTTGAGTCTTCTGTTCTTTGTTTTTTCCATCCTTCTACTCCTTCTCACCGCGTCTGTAACCTTACTTTTCCCCTTCCCAGCTGAGACATACTTTACAGTTCTTCCTCAGATGTTGGAATTCTGACGAATTGGAGATAATATAGACAGAGTGGAGGTGCGAGAGTTTGAAAAGGAACGTGTTCATACTAGCTTTTGTCGTATTGCTTGCTGGATTTGCCGTATATCAGAATGCTCAGCACGCAAATAAAGAAACCATTCTGCCTACCGAGCAAGCACCTAAGGTGAATTTCCTGGCGCCCTCATTTACCTTAACGGGACTTGATGGGAAGGAGTATGCCATAGGCGGTCCCAGAGAGAAGCCGTTGTTAGTTAATTTTTGGGCCTCATGGTGTGGTCCGTGTGCGGCTGAAGCTCCAGACTTAGTGGCGATGTATAAAAAGTATGAAGGCCAGTTTGATTTGTACGCAGTGAATGTAACGCCCGGAGATAAGATGGATAATATTAAAAAATTCGTAGACGAGTATAAGTTTCCTTTTCCCGTGCTGCTCGATAAGAAGGGAGAGAACGCTGATATATACCGCGTTGTTGCTATTCCTACAAGCTTCCTTATTGATAAGAATGGAGTTGTCCGCGAGGTTATTCATGTCTTGTCTCCGCGAGAACTTGATAAGAAGATCGCCAACTTAATTAAAGGCTGAACAAAGAAAAAAGCTGCCGAAGGGTCTTAAGACCAACTTCTTGCAGCTTTTTTATACCGAAAAGCATTAATGATTGACGAGTCCAAGTCGTTCTTGTTGTTCTTTGTTAGCAGGCTCTACACGGGTTCTACCCAATAAAGCATAGCGTAAGCTATCGACCAGCGCATACCAACTGGCTTCGATAATATTGCTCGATACGCCAAGTGTATTCCAAGAGTTATTGAAATCGGTTGTTTCCATTAATACCCGAACTTTACCTGCTGTGGCGTCTTTTTCATCAAGAACGCGAACTTTATAATCAGATAGATGAATCTGTTGAATATCAGGATAGTACTGAACCAGCGCTTTGCGCAGCGCATTATCGAGCGCATTGACCGGACCATTGCCCTCTGCCGCGGTATAGATCGTCTCTCCATGTACTTTGACTTTGACAATTGCCTCAGAGACGACAGCGTGATTGGCAGTCTTCTCGACGAGCATTTTAAAAGACTCAAGTGTGAAAATTTCTTCAAGTCCTTCAAAAGCTTCACGCAACAGCAGCTCAAGGGAAGCGTCCGCACCTTCGAATTGATATCCTTGATGTTCGAGATCTTTAATCTTCTCGATGATTTCTTTCGTTTTTTGATGCTCGTTATTGAAATCAAGATTAAGCTCTTGCGCTTTGACCAGCACGTTGCTCTGTCCGGCAAGCTCAGAAACCAACACGCGTTGCTTGTTGCCTACGAGCTCAGGTATGATGTGCTCATATGTGCTTGCATCTTTCAGAATCGCAGATACGTGAATACCGCCTTTATGAGCAAATGCAGCATTACCGACATAAGGTTGGTTAACAGGCATATGTGTGTTAGCTATTTCGCTAATATAACGGGAAACTTGAGTTAGTGATCTTAGCTGCTCATCAGAAATGACATCGTATTTGAGCTTCAATTGCAGATTAGGGATAATCGAGCTCAAGTTTGCGTTGCCACAACGTTCTCCATATCCATTAATCGTACCCTGCACTTGTCCTGCGCCTGCTTGAACCGCTGCCAGACTGTTGGCTACACCCAGTTCACAATCATTATGCGCATGGATGCCGACGGCAGTGGTTACATGTTGTTTAACGGCAGTAACGATCGCACTAATTTCGCTAGGTAAAGATCCGCCGTTCGTATCGCATAATACGATCCAATCTGCACCGGCATCCTGTGCTTTTTGAATCGTTTGCAGCGCATATTCAGCGTTATTCTTGTAACCGTCGAAGAAATGCTCCGCGTCATAAATGACTTCGAGTCCTTTGCTTTTCAAATAGCGGACAGAGTCATAGATCATGGACAGGTTTTCTTCGAGGGACGTTTGAATCGCCGTATGCACATGGAAATCCCAAGACTTTCCGAAAATAGTAGCGACTTGAGCGCCTGATTCAACGAGTCTGTTGAGATTGATGTCGTCTTCAGCATTCGAGTTTTTGCGTCTCGTGCTGCCAAATGCCGTAATTTTGGCGTTGGTAAACTTCATGTCGCGAACGCGATCGAAGAATTCTATGTCTTTGCTGTTGCTGCCCGGCCATCCGCCTTCAATATAATGAACCCCAAGCTCATCCAGCTTGCGGGCAATTTTTATTTTATCCTCGACGGATAAGCTGATGCCTTCTCCTTGTGTTCCGTCTCTTAAGGTAGTATCGAAGATTTTGACTGATGTTGGCATGGGTTCCTCCTTCAAAAGCTAGCAGACTGACTGAGATTGTGCGTACAAGGGAGTTAGTGAGCTTGCTTTAAAGCGTTAATGTATAATTAACGATTATAACATAATTCTAATTGTAAGGACATCATATCGCAAAAATACGTTTGCTTGGAAGTATATTTTTTTGTATGCTGAAGTTGGCTTTCGCTGATTACGGCAATTGTAGGGAGGTGCCCGTGAAGGATGTCCGTTCATCATCATTATCCCAAACATGGAAGAGTCATTCTTCATATTGATATGAATGCCTTCTATTGTTCAGTACATGAAGCGGTTGAGCCTCATTTGTACAAAGGTAAGCCTATTGCCGTAGCAGGGAGTGTGGAACTTCGTAAAGGTATTATCGTGACCTCATCATACGCGGCGCGTCGAATTGGCATCAAGACCGGTATGCAAGTACGGCAAGCATTGCGGTTATGTCCGGATTTGATCCTCATTCGACCCGATTTCGATTTGTACCGGGACTTCTCGCGACGATTTATGCAAATTGCTTATAGCTTCTCCCCTTTAGTAGAGTCTATGTCGATTGACGAGTGCTTTGTAGATATTACTGGGTCCAAGCAATTTGGAACCCCCCTTGAAATCGCAACCGGAATTCAACGAAGGATCATGGATGAGTTAAAGCTTCCGTGTTCGATTGGCGTAGCGCCCAATAAATTGCTTGCCAAGATGGGATCTGATATGAAAAAGCCTAATGGCATTTCGGTTGTGCGCCTGCGTGATGTTCCATACTTATTGTGGGACAAACCATGTCATTATTTGTACGGGATTGGTAAGAAAACAGCGGACAAATTAATCAAGCTTAATATACATACGCTTGGGCAATTAGCGAAGGCCGATGAGAAACTGCTGACCAGACACTTTGGCATTATGGGGACTCATTTGAAGCAATCAGCAAACGGAATTGACCATTCTCTTGTTAATCCCGAGCAGGAGCAGAGCAAATCAATAGGGCATACAACAACTTTACCGAACGATCTTACGGATAAGAAGGAGATTTATCGCGTATTCCTGAACTTGGCGGATCAAGTGGCCAGAAGATTACGCAAACAAAAATTAGTGTCATCTACGGTGCAGATTACAATCCGTGATCCCGAGATGCGAACCATCACAAGATCGGTAACGTTACAAACACCAACTGAGCACTTAGATGAGATCTATAAAACATCTTGTCAGTTATACGATCACCATTGGGAAGAAGGGAATCCGATCCGGCTGCTGGGCATTACTTTGCAAAATTTATCAGCCAAGGAAGAGACGGCTATACAACTGGATCTATTTGATTATGAAAAACAGCCGCGTAAAGATCAGTTGAATCGGATCATGGACCAGCTTCGGGATAAATTCGGTGAGAATGCCATTTTGACAGCTGGAATGATGGGCGATGATCCTTCAGCTTTAATTAGAAATCATAAAGCAAGAGGCACTTCCCTTCAGATGGATCATCTGAAAAACAGACCGCTGCATCAGGACGATTAGAGGTGAGATGGTATGGCTTGTCATGTTGGATTTGCCGGCTATTCCAATAGCGGTAAAACCACTTTGATTACTAAAGTGCTTGTTGAATTCCAACGAAGAGGTTATCGAATAGCGGTAATGAAACACGACGCACATGGACATTATAAAGAAGCAGCAGGTGCTGATACGACATCCTTCATTGATGCAGGTGCTGAAGCGGTTGTGACTTTATCCCCTGAAGCGGTGCGTATCTATGAAAGGAAAGCAAATCCTGACCTTCAAGAACAGCTACTTGTACTAGACCATTATGATTTTGTTTTTATTGAAGGATTCAAGAAGGAGAAGTATCCAAAGATTGCAGTCTTTCATACAGTGGAACAAAGTCAAATCATGCGTGTGCTTGATCCTGCACCGATTGCCATTGTGACAGATTTGGATTATACCGCAGATGGTATCCCTACGTTTCATTCGGATGATGTGCAGGCGATCAGCCATTTCATCGAAGGCTATTTCAAGGCTAGTCAATATTAAGGTTTGAACTTTATAAGCTTTTATATTATATTTTACATTGAGGATATCTTGAGGAGGAGTACAAAAATGGCAAAGTATACGTTTGTTGATAAAGAAACCTGCATCGCTTGCGGCGCATGCGGTGCGACTGCGCCTGACATCTACGATTATGACGATGAGGGTCTGGCTGAAGTTATTTTCGACGGAGACGGCAACAAAGGGGTAACTGAAATTCCGGAAGATCTGTATGATGATCTGCAGGATGCACAAGATGGATGCCCAACCGATTCCATCAAAGTGGCGGATTCGCCTTTCAACTAATCTAAAACAAGACATGATTTTGTGAATTTCACAAATTGTCGAAAGAGCTCAGTTCCTATCAAGGGAATGGGCTTTTTTTTTGATACATTTTGTATAAGTTTGTAACTATTCATTGCCATTTTGTACACACCATCTTACAATAAAACTAGTAAGCATATGGGAGGAACTTATGGGCAGGAAGAATTGGTTACAGACTCTGGCCGCAGGAATTGTCTTGATGTTGTTATCGACATATTTCTACACGGTCAACTCGAGCGGCTTATTTTATTTTCTTGAGAATCCGCTTCAAGATATCATGCGAAAAGCCAAATCGATCGATGAACGACAGCCTGAGGATCGAATAAAAATTGTAAAAATTGACGAGAAGTCGTTAAAAGCCATAGGAAAATTCCCGTGGGACCGAACCACTTATGCACAAATCATTGAGAAATTGGAGCAATCAGGTGCAGCAGCCATCGGTATAGACGTAGTCTTGGCCGAACCTTCGAAAAACCCCGCCGACGATAAGGCTTTGGCTGATGTTTTGGCCAAATACGATAACGTCATATTGCCCGTTCAAATCAATTATCCCTCCAAGCAACAGCAAGCAGGCGATCTAGTCCCCGAGAAAATCGACTATCCCTCCACAACGTTAACAACGAATAAAAATCAGATGGCGCATATTAATGTGCTTGTTGATAAAGATGGCAAAGCTCGGAAACTTCCAGTCGGCTTGCCGGATGAGAAAAATCAATACATACCTGCGTTTAGCGTTGCGCTTGCGAATTTAGTTTTGGATGAGAAAGAAAAAGTAAGTCGAGACGACGCAACCGGACAATGGAAGCGCGGAAATATCGTCATGCCTACCAATGAAAGGAATCAAGTAACGACGGAATTCTTCACATTGCCAAGGCAAAAAGTAGATGCGGATACAGGCTATGAAACCCTTTCGTTCGTCGATGTGTTAAATAGTAAAAATCCGTTACCGCTCGAAGGGGCGATCGTACTTGTAGGTCCTTTTGTCACGGCCATGCAGGACGAATATCCGACCCCGATTAGCGCTGTCAAAATGTTTGGGATTGAGATTCATGCCAACATGATTCAAACCTTGCTGGAGAGCAAATTTTATAAAGATGCGAGCAAGCCCGTTGGTACCGGTATTATCATTCTCTTATCAATCCTTGCTATTGTTTTGTTTGAGAGATTTAAAGGAAGATCAGCTTTATTTATTTTCATTGGCATGTTCATTGTTTATGACCTGATTTGGCTGTTTAGCTACACGGCCGGGTCGATATTCATACCTATCGTCTATCCGCAGTTTGCACTCATTACCATTTATATCTGGTCATTAGTTAATCATTATTTGCAAGAACGCAAGGAACGCAATCGTGTAACGGGAATTTTCGGCAGATTCGTTTCGAAAACAGTCGTAGACGAGCTTCTGCAATCTGGTGAAGATGTGAAGCTTGGCGGGAGCCGCAAAGATATCTCCCTTATTTTCGTCGATATTCGCGGGTTTACGCCAATGTCAGAGCGGCTTGAGCCGGAGCAAGTCATTCAAGTCTTGAACGAGTACTTGGATGTTTGTACGAAGGCGATTTTTAAATTCAACGGCACGCTTGATAAATTTATTGGCGATGGCGTTATGGCTATGTTCGGGGCACCTATCGAATATGCGAACCATCCGGAAATGGCTGTCCGCGCTGCAATAGAAATGAAATCGCAAGCGGATATTCTGGAACAAAACCTTATTGAAAAGTATGGGATTGGCGTTAAATTCGGGCTAGGCATTAATAGCGGTCCGGCAGTAGTAGGTAACATTGGCTCCGAGGATTTGAGACTTGATTATACGGCAATCGGTGACACCGTTAACTTGTCCGCGAGACTGGAATCGAATGCCAAGCCAGGACAAATATTGATCAGTGAGCATACATATGCGAGAGTGAAAGACCTTTTCCGAATTGAGCCGGTTGGTGAAATCAAAGTTAAGGGAAAAGAAAAGCCCGTTATGGTGTATGAAGTCATCGGGCAATTATGAGGAGGAATGTAGAATGCAGTTCACAAAAAAATCATTTTTTTCTTTATTTGTAAGCTTTTGTATGTTGTTTGGTTTCCTATCTGCCATACTTGTCAATCCTGCAGAGGCAAAGACCGTTCGTGTGGCGGTGATCACTTCTCTTAGCGGTGAGGTTACGGTTAAGAAAGGCGGAGGCTCCAAAACCTATGATGCTTATGAGAACATGAGCTTAAATCAGGGTGATACTCTTTATACGGGAACGGATTCATCGGTAACGCTGAACTTGAGCAATGGAGACGCTGATGTCACATTAGGTGATAACGCTGAGTTGAACGTTTCGGATCTGAATACGTCCGACGGCAATAAAAAATCGAAGTTAAAGATTTGGGCTGGATCCATGTGGGTTAAAGTCAAATCATTAGCGGGTTCAAATGATGAATTTGAGGTGGAAACACCAACGGCGGTTATGGGTGTACGCGGAACGCAGTTCTTCGTAGGCGTTGACCCGCGTTCAGGTAAAGCCAAGATGGCTGTAGGTGCCGGCAAAGTTTCGGCTACCACTGTTATTAAAGACGGAAATAACTTCCAAACGAAAAATATTACTTATCTTTATCCGACGCAACAAATTTCTCTGGGTTCCAGAGATGAAGTTACCGATCCATCGTTAAAAGTAGAATTTATCAATTTAAAAGATATTGTTAAAGATGCTTCGCCTAGTATTATTCAGGCTATCATTGATAATAAAGCCCAAATCGATAAGGAAAATGATGAGTTCATTGCTAAGAAAAAGAAAGAGCTGGAAGAAGGCAAAGCTGCGAAGGACGAGACTTCATTGTATTTGAAGAATCTGGCTGATCTCGACAAAGTAAAGCGGAATTTCGATAACCTCGTTGGCAATATCGCCAAACAAGCTGTAGCGGATAATAAAATCTCCAAGTCTGTAATGGAAAAAATTATTGAAGGGGCTAATAAGAAAATTCCGGATCCTAATCGGTACTTAGACCTCGATAAGGTTCAAGAGCTGGACAAAACAGCTGGCGTGGATCCGGAGTTAGAGAAGAAGAAACAAGAGGAACTTAAAAAACTAGAAGCTGCAATGCTCAAGAAGCAAGAAGAGGAAGATAAGAAATTAGCGGAAATTAAAGCGAAATTAGATGCGGTTCTTAAGGCAGCAGAAGAAGTGAAGAAGAAAATAGAGGAAGCGAATAAAAAGGCAGCTGAAGAGGCTGTGGCAAAGGCAAAAGAGGTTCTGAACAGTCAGAATGGTAGTACGACTCCAGCGCCGACAGCTGGTGGTAATGATGATAATGATCCAACACCATCACCAACACCAAAAGTGAGTCTTTCAGCCGGGACGCATAATCCATTGACTAACACTTTCGATCTGAAAATTAACATGAGTGATTTTAACGGGTTGAATGACATTTATGCGGTTGAAGTTCATTTGCTGTATGGTGATAACTCAGAATCTGAAAGTCATCCGTACATTTACTATCATAATGAATCGGATAATCTGGAGTCTGGCATTTTTGATTCAACCAAAAGTGCGTACCATATTCAAGAATACTACGGTGAATCTCAGCATGAGCTTGTATATGCCATAACCAATTATGGCAGTGATGCCGGTAATGTAGAGGTGAGTGGAACCAAAACCTTGGTGACGATACCGTTCCATGCATATAGCATGGAGAATACGATTGCGAGCATTAAAGTCGGAAGCATCACCATTGTACGCAAGGATTCAAATAATAATGTTCAGACGCTAAACATCCCGGTAACGAGCATTGATCCAGCAATCGTCTCAATAATAGGTACCGAACCTAGATAAGTTCGTACCAGCTATTTATACAAGTAAAAGGAGAACGCTATGAAACCCTTTAAACATATTGTAATCTCGTCATTTTTAGCTGCGACATTCCTCGGAGGCTCATCTGCTTTGGCGTCCGGATTGTCAGCAGATGCGCTATTTACAAGCAACGCTCAAATTATGGCAGATGTTACAACGCACGCAGGGATTGGTGATTTTGAAGATAAGGACGGAGATGCGCTTACTGCGGCGTTTCGTTCGCCGAGCAGCGTTGTACAGCTTCCAGATGGAAGTATCTTAGTAGCGGATACGCGTAATCATATCATTCGTAAAATTTCCGGCGGCAAGGTTACGACCTATGCAGGTCCTGAACTTCCCGTTATAACAAACAGCCAAGGATTTCCAACAGGCAGTCTCGTGAACGGCAAACCTAATGAATCGTTTTTCAATGAACCAGCGGGTCTTGCTATAGATTCTAATGGTAATGTTTATGTGGCAGATGCGGCTAATAACGCTGTGCGCAAGATCGATGCCAATGGACAAGTATCCACTTTAGCGGGAAATGGCGTTCTTGGGAATAAGGATGGTCAAGGTGCAGATGCAGCTTTTAATCATCCGAGCGATGTCGCGGTTGCTTCGGACGGAACTGTCTATGTGGCAGATTCTTTAAATCATGTCATTCGTAAAATTACGCCAAATGGCACAGTATCTACACTAAATGCGGCTTCGAAACGAGCAATTCAAATTCGTCCAGGCACAGCTTCTTTTGCCGGCGAGTTTCAGGATGGGAGTCTCTCTACTGCTAAGTTTAATGAGCCCTCTGGTCTAGCTTTGGATAGCAAAGGAAATCTCTATGTAAGTGATACAGGGAATCAGCGCATTCGTTATATTGACTTTAGGACGAATACGGTTGCTACTTTGGCCGGCTCAAGCTCCTCCTATGGTACCAACGAGCTTTATGCTCCAGGGGATTATGCAGACGGCGACGCACTGAAGGCAAAATTCGATTTCCCTAGAGGTCTGGCGATTACGTCAGAAGGCGGTCTATTAATCGCTGATAGTTTGAATCATTCCGTTCGATACCTTCTGAATGGTAAAGTGACTACGATAGCTGGTACAGTGAGTACTGGAGAAGCTGATGGTGTGGAGCAAGCTGCGGAGTTCTACAATCCGACTGATGTGTTAGTCACAGAGCAAGGAAATATCGTTGTAGCTGATGCTTTCAATAACAAAATTCGTAAAATAGCACCATACCAGCTGCCGTCGAACTTACCGGATAATCAAGAAGTTAAAGTTGTGAATGGGAATAAAGTTATTGAATTTGACGCACAGCCTGAAATTGAGGGTGGACGTACGATGGTTCCAGTGAGAGCTATTAGTGAAACCTTTGGCTATGAAGTCAAATATGTAGAACAAGACGGCAAATCCATTGTGCAACTGCTTAATGGCGATGTTACGATTGAGCTTACAATCGGCGAAACGGGAGTTATTCGCAAAGAAGTTAACAAAGCTGACATCAAACAAACAACAGATGTGGCGCCTTACGTGAAGCAAGATCGTACTTATGTGCCAGTTCGCTTCTTCGCTGAGCAAATCGGTTTAAATGTTCAATGGGATGCCGATCATCATACGGCAATTCTGCGTACGAACTCTTTTCTGAAATAAAAAAATGACGGGCGTGGCTGGGGAAACCTTGCACCATGCTCGTCTTTTTTTCTCTTCAAATGATGGGAACTTTTACCGATAAAATGAGTGAGAGTCATACTGGCATGCAGAAAGGAGGGTTGGTGGTTGAAAGAAAAATTTCGAAACGATCAG
Organism: Paenibacillus sedimenti; assembly: GCF_014534655.1. Lineage (GTDB taxonomy): Bacteria > Bacillota > Bacilli > Paenibacillales > NBRC-103111 > Paenibacillus_E > Paenibacillus_E sedimenti. The sequence goes on along the minus strand of NZ_JACVVD010000004.1, from coordinate 138,185 downwards.
TTAGAACGATTTTTCCAGTATAACCCGATCGAAGATCCTCTTTATTTGAAAAAATACGTAAAAGAGCATCCTGACCATAAAATGGCGTGGTATTTATTAGGCAGAGAGTATGCCGCACAGGGAAAAGAAGGGAAGGCTGCTTATTGTTTTGCCCAATCCGGAGAGATTTACGAGGCGTTTGAGCGGCAAAAAATAGTTGTTGACGGGCCATTGCGCTCCTTACACTCTGAAGCGCTCATTAAAGAGGCTGGGGCTTTACAAGGGAACAAACCGAAGCGCAAAAGTAAGTTGATCATGCTGCTTGCCATGCTCGTGTTTATTTCTATACCTGCATCGATAGATATTGCTAAGGACAAGATTTCTTTATCTGCTAAAAGCACTGCGTCTGCACCCTCCACTCCGACAAATGTGATATCCAGCGTTACTTTACAAGAGGAATCAAGTAAGCCGAGGTTACATTTCTCGGAAGGGGATTGGGGAGTTATGTTGCAACGCTTACTTTCTGCCTCAGGGGGCGCAGCTGGCGATTCAGTCATCATGGACGCACCGAAGAGCGGAGACGGAAATTGGATTCAATGGAATAAGGCTGTACGGCCTTTAATTGCCATCGAGTATCAATCTGTAGGCGGTAATACGGCGGCACTCAAATACTATAATTCTGAGATATGCGCCTGTCAGGCTGCAGACAGCTCTTCATTGGTTCCTGCTATTGATAGCTGGATGCAAGATCGAGAGCAAGCTATAGTTCTTCAGAGTGCAGTCCAAGCATATCAGCAAAAGACCGGAGTCTTGCCGAATGAAGTGGAGCTGCTTTTAAAGCCATATCCCGACAATCACCTCCCAGGGATATCACCCGAGATGAAATCGATCTTCCCTCAAATAATTGAAAAGCTGCAAGGTCAGTCGCTAAGTGGAACGATAGTTGGGACAAAAAATGCTTCGGACGTAAATAATCAAAAGCTAAGCTCTGCTGGGCAAGACACCTCTGTTAAGTTTCAAGCGAAGGCCAGTACGGATCCCTTCAGAAAACCTCTTGAAATTGTTATCGACACGGAAAAGCATCAACTGGCCCTTGTCAGCGGCTCCTATATCATTCGGAGCTATCCGGTTGGCCTGGGCGGAGAGAAGACGCCGCAAGGTGAGTTCATGATCAGCGAGAAAGTACGAAATCCTAACGGAAAATCAACTGGCGAGTTTGGGAGCAGGGGCATGACCCTGTCCGATACGTTGTATGCGATTCACGGCACTAACAAACCATCCAGCATAGGAAAAGATGAGTCTCATGGGTGTGTGCGTATGCTGCAAGCGGACGTTGAAGAGCTTTATGATATGGTGCCTATGCAAACGAAGGTGACGATCGTAAGGGGAGTCTTGCCTGAGCCTAACGGCGAAGGTAAAGAAGGTTCGGGGAACGGAGCAGGAAAAGGAAATCCTTCACGAGCCTTTAAACTTCCACTGCAAACTGACGATAGCAACCCAAAGAAAACGTACAAATGGCTAGATTGAATATATGGAAAGAGGCTCCTGATACGGAGCCCTTGACAAGATTGGAGAAAGCGATTACAATTCAACTCGTGAAGGTTTCGATCGTTTTACTCAATGTCATTTGTTTAAAACGAGCAGTATAGTCATTGCAATGATAATGGCGAGCAGAACTGATCCAGTCCAGATGATCGCTTTCTTATTGACTTCATCTTTGGTTCTGCGGTTTGCGAGGACAGGTTTGCGTTTTGACATGAGATCACCTACCTATTTCATTGGATTAGAACGATATATTCTATCTTAACACATTGAGCACGAATGATAGAATATGAATGTTTTAAGCAAAATTGAATTCATGTATTGACGATGATGTCAGTATACTGTAATATTTAATCACATAAAGAACGAAAATCAATTGAATATGTCAGTTTTAATAACATGTTACCGCAAGGGCATTAGTTATTGAAGAATGTAAGTCTTCTTCTATAACTATGCCCTTTTTATTTTTGTAATTCTTATCTCGAAAGGGGTTGGTAGCGCAAAACCACTGCAGATTGAGAGGCTTGCGACTAAACAAAAAAGCAACAACAGACTTTATTAAGAAAAGGGAGAGATGGACACATGAATTTGAAAAAATGGTCTACAATGGGCCTCGCGGTATCTGTGGTTTTAGTTGCTGCAGGCTGCGGTAAATCCGCTGCACCAACTGAAACTGCAAAACCGGCTGCTGCTACTGCCGCACCGACTGCTGTTGCATCGGCTGCTCCAACAACCGGAGCCAAAAAATTATCCGGTGATTTTGAAATCCAATACTTCGTCGGCGGTTACGGCGATAAATGGTGGAAAAAAGTAATTGCTGACTTCCAGGCAGCTAACCCGGATTTGAAAATTAAAGAAAGTGCGGGACCAAAAATCAACGAGCAAATGAAACCCCGTTGGATCGCCGGTAACCCACCTGATTTCGTATATATCGATGGACCTGAGCTGTTCGACCGCCAAATGGTGACGGACGGCTTGCTCGAAGATCTGACGGACTGGTACAAAGACGTGAAAAACGTTGACGGCGATAAAATTTCCGATTTGCTAGCTCAACAACCTCCACAATACGATGGCAAAATCTACAACATTCCATTCGTGCTTAACTCTTGGGGTATTTTCTATGATAAAGCCCTATTCAAAGAAAAAGGTTGGGCTGAGCCAAAAGACTTTGAAGAATTCATGAAAACAAGCGAAACGATCAAAGCTGCAGGCATTAATCCGTTCATTCACACTGGTAAATATCCTTATTACATTAACGGCGCTTTCTTGTATCCGGCGATTGTATCCGCAAACAACAACGATTATAAACTTCTTCAAGATATGGCGAATAACAACCTTGAAGCATGGAAAAACCCAGCAATTATCAAAGGTCTGAACAAAATCGTGCAAATGCGCGACAAAGGATTCATTGATAAAGCATCCGTACAAATCAACCATACGGATTCCCAATCCTTGTTCCTGCAGCACAAAGACGCTTTCATTCCAAACGGACTATGGCTGCCTAACGAAATGGCGAAAGACGTTCCGAGCGGATTCGATTTTGGTTTCATTCCTTCGATTACGCAAGATAAAGGCGGCAAAGTGGTTGCTAACACTTCCACTTCTACATTTGCTATCGCTAAAAAAGCGAAAAACAAAGATGCAGCTAAAGCGTTCATGCAATTCGTCTTTGCGAAAGCGCAAGCCGGTCAATGGGCGGAGCTTAGCGGCGCACCTTCTAACATCAAAGGAGACATCAGTTCTTCCAAGGCGCCTAACTTCGTTAAGGATGCTGCGAAGTTCTTGTCCTCTAGCGATACAGTGGTAGTTCCAACCGTATCCTTTGCAGCTGACGTTGACAAGGCAATGCAAGATGCGTCTGTCGCATTGACGATTGGAACCATCACACCGGAAGATTGGGTAAAACGTGTGACTGATGTTGTAGCTAAACAAAAGAAATAGTAACTTAACCCCATTCTTAACGAAAGAGACAGCGCGGAGAACAGTAAGGCTGCCGCCTTATGAGTTCTCCGCAATTTTACTGATAGGACGGTGAGAGAGAATGAAGACCAGCTCAAAAACGTGGAAAAGGAACATGTTCATCGCTTCATTCATCATTCCGACATTTCTGTTTTTCTGCGTTTTTACATTATATCCAGTTATTCAGGCACTCCAGAAGTCATTTTATGATTGGTCAGGGATGTCTGAGAATAGTGAGTTTATTGGTCTTGACAATTTCAAGGAAATGTTTAAAGACCCCATTATTTGGCGGTCGATCGGGAATGATTATTTTCTAGTTGCTGGGAAAGTGATTGGCATCATGCTTTTAGCAACCTTTTTCGCAGTCGCATTAACTCGTTTTCAATTGAAAAGCTCCGGCTTCTTTCGGGCGATTTTCTTTATTCCTAACGTAATTTCTGTCGTTGTTATCGGCGTTCTATGGAACTTCATTTATAATCCGCAAATCGGGTTTTTAAACGCTTTTCTATCCCTTTTCACAGGGAGCAAGGTCGACATCGCCTGGTTAGGATTTCCACAGCATACCATCTGGATGCTACTGCCTCCAACGATTTGGGCAGGTATAGGTTTTTACATGATCCTGATGATTGCCGCAATCGTGAATATTCCTGCTTCATATTATGAAGCGGCTAATATAGACGGAGCGGGACAATGGTCGCAATTTCGCAACATCACCATGCCGCTCATCTGGGAGCAAATTAAGGTTTCAATCATCAATATCGTAATCACAACACTGAACGGATCGTTCGTTATTGTGCAGTTAATGACGAATGGAGGACAACCTGACAATACGACCCATGTGATGGGATCTTATCTGTATCGGATGGCGTTTCAACAGTATCACTTCGGTTATGGAGCTGCCATCGGCGTGGCAATTCTCATCATTTCATTGGTTACGACCCTAATCCTGCAACGTATCATGCGCCAAGAAACGATCGAAATGCATTAATGCCATCCTAGAAGATGATACTGAAGGAGGGAAACCATATTTATGACTATTAAAAATCCATTAGCTAAGCTATCTATTTGGGTCATTCTCCTTATATGGAGTGTTGCCGTTATATACCCGCTATTGTGGACACTATTGGACGCATTGAAAAATAATGAGCAGTTCTTCTTAAACATGCCTTGGGCGCTTCCCGAGTTTCCGCTGCTATGGTCGAACTTCAGTTATGTATGGAGTAAATATAATTTCAGCACTTATTTCATGAACTCGATCGTCGTAACCGTGGGAAGTACGCTCCTTGGTATGATCTTATCCGCAATGACGGCATACATTCTTGCAAGATATGAATTTAAAGGAAGTAAGCTGTTGTTCACGATCTATATCTCGTCGATGATGATACCTTTTGCGTTGGCCTTGATTCCTTTATTTTTCTTACTGAATGATCTGCAGTTAGTTAACACGTGGCTAGGTCTAATTCTTGTGTATGCTGCGCTTAACCTGCCATTCGGAATATTCTTGCTTGTAGGATTCTACAAGTCATTACCGAAGGAAATCGAAGAGGCCGCGATTATCGATGGCACTTCGCATTACGGAACCTTCTTCAGAGTGATGCTGCCCTTATCGCAGCCGGGTCTCATCACCGTCATGATCACCAACATGCTGAATAACTGGAATGAGTATTTCTTAGGAGTCGTATTGACGAATGAACCGACGAAGTACACGCTGCCTATCGGACTTGCGGTTATGCAAGCTGAGATGCAGTACCGGGTCGAGTGGGGGCCGTTATTCGCAGGTCTGCTCATTACAACACTTCCGACGCTGATCGTGTACATCGTTTTCCAACGCCAAATCGCAAGTGGTATTACGGCGGGCGCAGTTAAATAATTCTCATATGTATTCGAGAAAAAACACCTTCTCCTAGAGGATTTTATCCTTTCAGGCAGGTGTTCTTTCTACTATAATTGGTCTTGTGCAAGAGCAAACAAGAATCGGCCAAACTTGTGGGCTTAACTTAGGTGAAATGACATGAAATTAATGTACATCCTGCAAAAAGTTGGACGTTCTTTGATGATACCGATCGCAGTGCTGCCGGCGGCATCTATTTTATTGCGAATCGGAAAAATGAAATTCGAAGATCCGCTGCTTATACAGCTTGCTCAAATATTTGAGTCAGGCGGCAGCGCGATATTTGATAATTTGCCATTGATCTTTGCCGTGGGCATCGCCATAGGACTCACGTCCGGCGAAGGAATTGCTGCACTAGCTGCAACTGTAGGCTATTTGGTCTTCGATAATGTGTTAAAACATTTTCAAGCAGGAACGACGGCAGCGGACAGAGTAGATATGGGCGTGCTTGGCGGGATGTTGGTCGGCATATTGTCAGCGACCTTTTTTGATAGATTCCAATATATTCAACTCCCAAAAGCGCTTGGTTTTTTTGGCGGCAAACGATTCGTTCCCTTAATAACAGCCCTTGTCATGGTTATACTTGGAGTGGTGATGGGATTCGCATGGCCTCCTGTGCAAAAGGGGATTAGTGCTGTTGGATTATGGATTGTTGATAATGGCAATATCGGCGTACTCATCTATGGGTTCATGAACCGTCTCCTTATTCCAACAGGGCTTCACCATATTATTAATAATATTGCCTGGTTTCAAATTGGAGATTTTGTCACTCCGGCAGGGAAAGTCGTGCATGGCGATATATCGCGGTTTTTCGCTGGGGATCCCGAAGCCGGGCTATTCATGACAGGGTTTTATCCTGTATTTATGTTCGGTCTTCCAGCAGCAGCGCTAGCGATGATACGAAGCGGTCCACCTGCTAACCGCCATATATTTGTTCCGCTGATGCTGAGCGGCGGGCTGATTAGCTTTTTAACCGGTATCACGGAACCGATCGAGTTTGCCTTTATGTTTGTCGCTCCGGGTTTATATTTCATCCATGCTTGTTTGACAGGCTTTTCCATGATGATCATGCATATTTTGAATGTGAAAATGGGCTTTGGCTTTTCCGCCGGCTTCATTGACTTGGTATTGAATTGGAATTTATCCACGAAACCGTATTGGATCATCGTTGTAGGTATCGCATACTTTTTCTTATATTATTTTACGTTCCGTGTCTATCTTCATTTCTTCCCTTCTAAATTACCGGGGCGTGAAGAGGTGTCCGAACAGGAAGAACTTGAAGCATCCGAACCTGTGGAGCCGAAAGAAAATCGCATAACCAGCATTTTAAAATATATAGGCGGGCCTTCGAACATTATTTCCATTGATGCTTGTATAACGCGTCTACGCTTACTGGTTAAAGAAGAAAGTCTCATCCTGGACGGTGAGCTTAAGCAACTTGGGGCTATAGGGGTAATCAGGCTGGGGCAAGGCAATGTCCACGTCGTGTTCGGAACGGAATCGGAACAAATTCGTGAAAGTATGAAGCCTATGCTTCTCGCATATAAAGAAAAAAAATCAGGACAAACCTAAGAATTCGGAGGTGTCTTATGATTGAACGGACGATTATTCATGTGCTGTCTCATAACGTTGTGATGGCGCATCTATCATCAGGGAAAAATTCGATCGCCTTCGGGAAAGGGATCGGGTTTAAAAAGACACCGGGCATGGTCATAGCTGAAGGTGAAATTACACAAGAATTTCTGCTTCATACTTCCGAAGTGCTTAAAAATTACGAACAAATTCTAAACGCAGTTGATGTGAAGATTATCGGAATTACCGAGGAAGTCATCGCCTATGCCCAAGGAATGCTTGAGGGCGCTTTTTCAGAAACAATTCATGCCTCGCTGGTTGATCACATCAATTTTGCGGTGGAACGGCAAAAACGGGGCATTTTTATCACAAATCCTTTCGCGTATGAAATTCAATATATGTACCCTGAGGAATATAAGGTGGCCAAGAAGTCAGTGGAGTTCTTGAACGGTCATCTAGATGTCAAGCTTCCTGAAGACGAAGTCGCATTTCTGGCTATGCATTTTAACGGAGCGAGAAAGAAGGAGCAGGCTTCCGGCTCCCTGGCCGTAGTTAGAGTCGTATCGCAGACGATTGAATCCGCGAAAGAGCTGGGGTTTAATTTCGAAGACTCGTTCTCTACATTGCGTTTTATTAGTCATTTGAAGGGTCTTATCGAACGGGTGAAACAAAAAAAGACATTGCAAAACTCACTGCTGGATAAAATTAAAGAGGAGTACGGAGATACGTACGTAAAAGCGAAAGTACTGTCTTTGTTTCTCACTGACGCTCTTCAAATGGAAGTCCCTGATGATGAAACCGGCTATCTGACGATGCATTTGGAGAGATTGCTTCAACGAACGGAAGCTTGATTGCTCCATTGCTCCATATAAACTTTCTCATTCCCTTGCGGCCTTGCGGATGCGGGGATTTTTCATGTGTAATTCGTTTTGTAACCTTTCTGTCGATTGCATATTTGGACATTGTCGGATAAACTGACTGTTAGAGTACTTACAGAACGGAGTGCATGGACATGCTGTATAAGAAGTTAGGTAAACCGATTTTTTTTCGAATGGATCCTGAAAAAGCACATCATCTCATCATCGACAGTTTAAGTGCGGTAGGCGCTTTTCCTGGGGGGAAGCAACTCCTTAAAGCGATGTGGGGCGTCAACTATTCGCCTCTATTGGCACAGAATCTATGGGGAATCGAATTCGCTAATCCGATCGGACTCGCTGCAGGCTTAGATAAAAACGCAAAAGCGGTCAAAGGTTTCTCACAGCTCGGCTTTGGATTCATGGAAGTCGGGACGATTACGCCGAAGCCGCAACCGGGCAATGAGCAGCCACGGCTGTTTCGCTTGCCTGAAGATCATGCGCTTATCAATCGCATGGGCTTCAACAATGTGGGTGTAGAAGAAATGGCACGTAACCTGCAAAAGGTTGGAAAACGTCATATTCCTGTGGCCATTAATATAGGTAAGAATAAAATGACGCCGAATGAACAGGCTGAAGAGGATTATCGGGCTTGCATCCGCGCGTTATATACATATGGCGATTTCTTTGTTGTGAATATTAGCTCACCAAATACGCCGGATTTGCGTAACTTACAGCATGGGAATGATTTGTGCAGATTGCTGGATGCGGTAACCGATGAGATGCAAATTCAACAAGAGAAGCACCGTCATCCGGGCAAACCGGTACTGGTTAAAATCGCGCCGGATCTAACGGACGAAGAGCTTGAGCTGACAGCAAAAACGATTAAAGACAGCGGTGTGTCGGGAATTATCGCTACCAATACAACGCTTAGCCGAGATGGGCTTCAAAATGCGAATAAAGAACAAGCGGGTGGACTCAGCGGTAAGCCGTTAACGAGACGATCGACCGAGGTGATTAGCCGCGTGTACCGACTAACGGATGGGAAGCTGCCGATTATTGGGTCAGGAGGAATATTCTCCGCTCAGGATGCCTATGACAAAATACGGGCTGGCGCTAGCCTTGTAGAAGTATACACAGCATTAATTTATGAAGGACCTGGGCTACTCAGCCGTTTAAACGAGGGTCTTCAAGATTTACTTAAGCGAGACGGGTTCACACATATTTCCCAGGCAATCGGCGCAGATCAGAAATGACTTCATTTGGAATGGAGGCCAGAAAGATGGATGGACGAGACTGGAAAAAATTTCTCCTGCCCTATGAACAAGCGGTAGAAGAGTTAAAAGTTAAATTCAAGACGCTGCGCGGCGAGCTTAAAAGCAGGGAAGAGTACTCCCCGATTGAGTTTGTGACGGGGCGCGTCAAAAAAATATCGAGCGTACTTGAAAAAGCGAAGCGGCTAAGCGTTCATATGGACCATTTGGAATCGGGAATCGAAGATATCGCCGGAATTCGCATCATGTGTCAATTCGTGGAGGACATTGATCGTTTGGCTGATCTGATTCGATCTAGACAGGATATGAGCGTTGTCTACGAGAAAGACTACATTACGAACAAAAAGCCAAGCGGCTATCGAAGCTTTCATATCATTATCGAATACCCGGTGCAAACCGCTTTGGGCATGAAACGGATTTTGGCAGAAATTCAAATTCGGACGCTCGCCATGAATTTCTGGGCAACGATTGAGCACTCTTTGAATTATAAATATAAAGAAAAACTTCCTGAGGATGTTAGAAATCGGTTAAGTAAAGCGGCAGAGGCGGCTTACCTGCTTGATCAGGAAATGTCCAGCATTCGCGGTGAAATTGTCGAAGCACAGAGGATGTTTGAAGATAACTCGAACTTGGTGAATAAAGTGCTGAATTACATTCAGGAGCTATACTTTTATCATCGTGTACGTGAAGCCGCGCAATTTCAGTTACGGTTTAATGAGATTTGGGAAACGGAAGATGTATGGGCTCTGAGTGATCTGGCATCAGAAATTGAAGCAGCGATCTCTCGAGCTAAAAAAGGAGACCAATCTTGATCCTATGAGTGCATATGACCGATTGTATGTCGCCTACTTGTATTATTTTAACGAGGTTAGGGATTATTTTGAATGTCATGAAGTGATGGAGGAGCTTTGGCTGGAGGAAGGTCGAAGTCCGCTATACCAAGGTCTGCTGCAGGTTGCAGTAGGCCTTTATCATCATGCGAATGGTAACGTAAGCGGTTCTATTAAGCTGTTTAGCGCTGGACTGGATAAATTAGGACCTTATCCGGCGCATACGCTTGGTATCGACTTGGCAAAGCTGGTTCAGGACAGCTCGTTGTATTTGGAGAGGCTGAGACGGTTTAATGATGAGCCTTTTGCTCCTTACGATTTGGACATTCAGATTCTGGATGATGAGCTTCAAGGACTTCTTGATGAGTTGAAGCGTAATCCGCCTATACATGATGAAGAGGATAGTCATGCTTAAGGAATGACAAAACGGAAATTAAAAAAAGGACTGCACACCGGCATTGGTGTATGCAGTCCTTTTGATTAGGGGAGATCATGCGAGGGATTCCATTAGACTTAGATTTGTTGATTTTGTGTCGTGGAAGTGGAAGAAGATGAGGATACAGAAGCATAAGATTCGAAAGCGAGGATAGCTCCAAACCAAACGAAGACGAGGTGGATTAAGGAGAAGGAGTAATTGAAGATCGGGAGATGAACGAACTGGCTGATGATGAAGATACCAATATTGATAAAGCACAGAATACCAGGTCCCTTGGATAAAACCCGAGCTTTGATAGAACTCAGGCCAGTTAGCAGCAAACCAATGAGGATGCAAGGCACAATCGGAATAAGAACGGCGAGCTGAAAAGGAAATTTGTCAATGGATAAATTGTTGATCTGGTCGGAAATGACCTTTAGGGCCGCATCGTCTTTGATGCCGTCGAACATGATCGGGTAGGCAAGAATTTGAACGGGTCCATGAAAGATTTCCAGCATTAAGCCGATAAACAGAATCGGGAGCGCGATCCATCCCCACTTCTTAAGCCCGGAAGACTGTCTGAGGAATAATCCCGGCAAACCTAGCAAAATCAATGTGGAAGCGTATGCCAGCAAAACATGAAGATTAACCGCTTGATTTACAAACGCAGGAATGTGAGCAACCGAATCCGGCACATCCTCACCATGCAAAACCTGCCCAATGACACCCATGATACCACCTAAAAATAACGTCCAACCTGAAAAACGAAGAAATCCTTTGGGTACTGAAATGCTCATGTAAATCCTCCTTGTGATTAGCTTTATGTTCCATATCATACCAGCAGGATATATCCCAACACATAGAGGAACCCATTCCCAAAGGCTGGGAACTTGTTTTGGGAAGTTTGCAGCAGCAGTTAAAAAGCATTTACGCATAATCTACGTGACTGCTATAATTTCTGTAACCAGAGAGAAATAGAAGGATTGTGATATCATATTAATGAAGCTCATGCGAATAGTCGTGTTCGTCCTGTGTCTATCTATATTGGTTTTATTCATCGCCAGTATTCCAGCGTTTTTTAAGGAAGTCAAAGATCATTGCGCTTTGCAAGGATGTGAAGCCTACTATATCCCACCTCCCGCTCCAGGATGGTTGGAAACGAACGGCATAAGCCCGGTCCAGTTCGCGGTCGGTTATGAATTGATCTATATCTTGTTCGGTTTATCGTATATGATCGCCGGGGCCATCATCTTTTATAAAAAATCGAATGAGATGTTAGGGCTGTTAGGGTCGCTAATGCTATTTATTTTAGGATGCACCTTCACTCCCATTACCTTTGCGGTCTCCGGATATCATCCTATTATTCAATTTTCTATTCGAATTCTTGAAGCCACCGGGTTTTCGGCATTTATTTTTTTCTTTTTCTTATTTCCAACAGGGCGATTTGTACCGAAATGGACATTAATTCTTGCGATATTGCTAAGCGTTATTAGGGCTCCTGGATTTATTGCTCCCGATACGGTATTTGATTTGCAAAACATTTCTGAAATACTTTTCTTTGCTTGGTTTTTCATTTGGACGGCTTCCCTTGTTGCCATTCAGTGGTACCGCTATAAGAAGGAAATGGGACCTTTGGAGCGGCAACAAACGAAGTGGGTCGTATACGGTCTTTCGTTAGCATTATCAGGATTAATCGGTTTAACGGTTGTTTTCATTATTTGGGAACCGAAATTGAACAACGATCCTTTTTTAATGTACGCTTTGGAAATAGGGATTCATCTTTCGATGATCATTATCGCGATCACTTTAATAATGGCGATATTAAGACGCCGATTATGGGATATTGATCCTCTTGTAAATCGAACGCTGCTTTATGGGATATTGACCTTTTGTGTGGTCGGAGCTTATGTGGCGAGTGTCTGGTATATTGGAAGGCTCTTGAACTTGCAGCACCATCTATTTGTTTCCCTTGTCGCGACAGGAATCGTTGCCGTTATGTTTGCTCCAGTGAAAGAGAAAGTGCAGCGCTGGATTAACCGATTGATGTACGGTGAGAAGGATAATCCATATTCGGTGCTAACGAAGCTGGGCAAAAAGCTCGAGGAGCCGCTGCCGCCTGAAGAAGTGCTCCTGGTTGTAGTGCGTACGATCAGGGAAGCGCTGCGGCTACCGTATGGATACCTTGCCTTTCAACAGGATGGCGAAGTATGGATGACGATTAAAGATGGGAAACCTCAGCCGGAGTGCGAGGAACATTTCATTGTACATCAAGGGGAAGTGTTAGGATCGTTGTTTTTGGCCCCAAGAGCTATCGGAGAACCCTTCACGCCATCGGATCGGAGCTTCATAGAAACTTTGATTCGCCAGGCAGGTGCTGTAGTCAAGGGAGTGAAGGTGTCTTTAGAACTGAAGGTACTGGCAGCCGACTTGCAAGAATCGAGGGAGCGTCTGGTTTTGGCCAGAGAAGAGGAACGCCGGCGTTTGCGAAGTAACTTGCACGATGATCTGGCACCACGATTGGCGTCACTGGCGCTAACAGCAGCAGCGGCAGAAGAGCTGCTCGTGACGGATAAGCAAGCGACGAAAGCCATTTTGACCGAGCTCCGATCCACGATTCGCAGTACCGTTGCGGAAATACGAAGCATGGTTCATGAGCTGCGTCCCCCGGCGCTTGATGAACTGGGAATTGTCGGTGCGATAAAAGAAAGAATGAACGATGTGTCTTCACCGATTCAAAGGGTACAAAAATGGGGAGGCCTTCCCGATTTGCAATTTCATCTGAATGTACCTGCTGAGCTTCCTGCACTTCCTGCTGCCGTTGAGGTGGCTGCTTATCGCATTGTCACTGAAGCTATTGTTAATGTCGTTCGTCACTCCGGGGCAAGTATTTGCAGCGTCAGCTTGATGATAGATGAACCTGCAGGCATGCTCAATTTGGAAGTGCTTGACAATGGCACAGGGTTCGGTAGTAAAACCCGACAAGATAAGGTTGGCGGTATTGGTCTACAATCCATGCGAGAGCGTGCTGAGGAGCTGGGCGGAAGCTGTAAAATCGAAAAAGGTTCACAAGGCGGAACGCGGCTCATTGCGTTATTACCGGTGAATACCCAAACGGAGGAAAAACCATGAAAACATTGCGACTTGTCATTGTCGATGACCACCCCCTGTTTAGACATGGGGTATGCACGTTATTCAGTACGATACCTGATCTCGAGGTTGTAGGGGAAGCCGCGTCTGGAGATGAAGCCGTACAGCTTGCCGAGGAATTAAATCCTGATGTTATGCTTATGGATATTCGCATGCCGGGTTTGAACGGAATTGAAGCGACCCGACGCATTGTGAGTGCGAACCCGAATATTCAAATTCTAATTCTTACAATGTTTCAAGACGATTCTTCTGTATTTACTGCGATGCGCGCAGGTGCAAAAGGATATGTACTGAAAGATGCGGAAAAGGATGAGCTTTTACGTGCGATTCGTGCTGTTGGCAGCGGAGAAGCTATTTTTAGCAGCGGTATTGCTTCGCGCATGATTGAGTATTTTTCAATGGCACGGCCGGCTGCGCAGGAGGAATTATTCCCCGAACTTTCTCAGCGCGAACGAGAAGTCTTATATCTGATGGAGGGCGGTTCAACGAATGTGCAAATCGCGCAGAAATTGGAGCTTAGCGGCAAGACCGTGGCCAATTACGTGACCAATATTTTAAATAAGCTTCAGGTAGCTGATCGGGAAGAAGCCATGCGGCTGGCGAGGGAATCGAGGCAGCGGTTGTAGGTTGGGGAGAAGTAAAAAGCAGTGGGAACTCCCGCTGCTTTTTTTGAGACTCTTTAACTTTTATATTTTTGGAAAAATGCTTTGAAAGTTTCCGGTTTGTTGCCTACGGCAGAGTTGCCTTCGGGTACCCCGCCAACGATGCGATCTACTTCCACCCCGTCTTTATAATAAACGAGCGTAGGCGTAGACTCGATTTTGTATTTTTGCCAGCCGTCATTGTATTCCTGCAGGTTAAATTGTTTTACATCAATACCGAGTTCTTTTTGAATTGGAACAAGAACAGGCGTGGTCACCTTACAGTGCGGGCAAGTGGAGGAATAATAGTACTGGAAAAATGACTCTTTGTTTTTCAGCTTCTGGTCCAAATCTTTCGGTAAAATGACGTTCTGATAGTTCGGGTCGTTCAATTGTTTCACAGTTTCAGGATGCAGCTTGGACACGGATACGCCATAAGGGTTGTAGGGATAGTCCGCTGATTTGTTCGACTGCTGGTTAACGAAGTACAAGCCCCCGAATAAAATAACAACGATGCCTAGATAGATAAGCAGCTTCTTCATTATGCACCTCTTTAATATATATATATATATATTTCTACATAACCTTCTATAAAAAGTATAGCATATCCTGTCCTGTTTTTGAAAAAAATTGGCTGTTTCGTGACAAGTCGGCTATAATACCGATAGGTTCCAAGGAATAGCTAGAACGGAAAGGGAAAGATGAAGCATGAACAACAAGCTGCCTGCCGCATTTACAGAGAAAATGAGCGATCTGCTGGGCAGAGATGAGTTTGAATTATTTATGGATTCTTATGATCAGCCACGGGTTTATGGATTGCGGGTGAATTCGGGCAAGATTGGGATTAATGAGTTTCTGGTAAAGAGTCCATTTACCCTGAGCCCAGTACCATGGGCTTCGGAGGGATTTTATTACGAAGAGGGCGAGAGGCCGGGTAAACATCCTTACTACCATGCAGGCCTATACTATATTCAGGAACCTAGCGCTATGGCACCTGTTGAATTATTGAATGTCCAACCTGGGGAGAAAGTGCTTGACCTATGTGCTGCGCCTGGCGGGAAATCCACTCAAATCGCTGCAAAGCTTCAAGGCGAAGGCGTATTGGTTGTGAATGACAACCACTCCGACCGGGTGAAGGCTCTGGTCAAAAATCTCGAGTTGTTCGGTGTTCGAAACGCGGCGGTATTGAATGATAAGCCGGAGCGGATGATGGCTGTTTTTCAAGGCTATTTCGATAAAATATTGATCGATGCCCCATGTTCGGGGGAAGGCATGTTCCGCAAGGAGGAAGATATGATGTCGCAATGGCAGCGCCATTCGGTGACAGAGTGCTCCGTCATGCAGCGGGAATTGCTTGGACAAGCTGCGCACATGCTGGCTCCCGGCGGCACGATGGCATATTCGACTTGCACGTTTTCTCCTGAAGAGAACGAGGCGCAGATCGCTGAGTTTCTGGATAAGCATCCGGATTTTGAGGTGGCTCGGGTACGGCAAAAGGAGTTTGAGGCTGGGCGGCCTGACTGGGTTCGAGCCCCCTGGTGTATAGAGGGTGCTTATTCGGAACGGGCTTTGGAAGCAGTAAGCGGCACGGCTCGATTATGGCCCCATCGGTTGAAGGGCGAGGGGCATTTTGTGGCTGTGCTGCAGCGGAATGCAGTGAACGATAGTGGTAGGGTAGGGGATCGTGATGCAGCTCGAGCTGGAGGGAAGGATGCCGATCAGCGGATGATGGATGCCGACATTGTGTCGGCATCGGTGGAAGGGAAGCGCAGCGGCCGTGAGGCGCTGCGGCGGGTTGGCCGCGCGGAAGCACCGCGCGCGGCTGTGAGCCTGGAGCCGCTGCAGGCGTTCGCGGGCGAGCTGCTGCGCAGCGAGCCCTTCGCCGCCGGGCGGCTCGTGTGCTACGGCGACCACGCGTATGCGTCGCCGGCGGGTTTGCCCGAGCTGCACGGACTGAAAGTCGTGCGGCCGGGCTGGTACATCGGCGCGCTGCACCGCGGCCGATTCGAGCCGTCCCATGCGCTAGCCATGGGACTGCGGCTTGGAGAAGCCAAGCGCGCGCTGCGCTTGGCTTTGAGCGACGGGCGAGCCCTTCGGTACTTGAAGGGCGAGACCCTCGAGGTCGCGGAGAGTGAAATCCTCCGCGACTCCGACCAGGCAGCCAAAGGCTATTGCCTGGTCTGCATAGACGACCATCCCGTCGGCTGGGGCAAGTGGCACGACGGGATGCTGAAGAACGAATACCCGCCAGGTTGGAGGTGGACTTAACCGTTATGAAACAAACACAGAGGCTCGATAAAATACTCGCCCACATGGGCATCGGCACGCGCTCTGAACTCAAACGTCTCACCAAGTCTGGGTCGATTTTCGTCAACGGCGTGAAAGTAAAAGATAGCGGGATACAGGTTAATCCCGACAAAGACCAGATCATGGTGAATGGGGAAACCGTTGTTTACCGTGAGTTCGTTTATTTGATGATGAACAAACCACAGGGTGTTGTTTCTGCAACCGAAGACAACCGTGACCGAACGGTCGTGGATCTGCTTGATGATGCATACACACCCTTCGAGGTGTTCCCGGTAGGCCGTCTAGATAAAGATACCGAAGGCTTGTTATTACTGACAAACGATGGGAAACTGGCCCATAATTTGCTTTCCCCACGGAAACACGTCTCTAAAACTTACTTCGCTAAAGTCGAATGGGAGGTTGAAGAGGCGGATAGGGAAGCATTTGCACAAGGTGTCACCTTGGACGATGGATACGAGACACTTCCTGGGATTTTGAATATTTTGAACGTTGGAAATAAGTCGGCTGGTGAGCCATCAGAAATTGAACTTACCATAATGGAGGGGAAATTTCATCAGGTTAAACGCATGTTCCAAGCAGTCGGGAAACAGGTCGTTTACTTGAAACGCATATCCATGGGGCCTCTGAAGTTGGATGAAAATCTGCGCCTGGGCCAATCGAGAGAATTATCTGAAGATGAACTGCTAGCCCTACGCAATGCACATGAAACCATGGATAGTGAAAACTAGGGATTGATCAATCTACCACTTTGTGGTATTTTAGTTAAAGATATAACATTGTATGCGTGCGGAAGAACCGCCCATGCTCTCGCTAAAGCTCAATTGGCGATTGCTGGGCGGTTTTTTGTTGCATTTTTTTGTCTGATTATAGGTGGAAAAGGTAGACGTTTCCAGAAAAAATGTGTCATACTACCGTTAATGAGGAAGTCACATTTTGGATGGGATAATAAATCATGTGCATTTTAAGAGACTAATGTTCTAAATGGAGGATTATTTATGAAAAAGAAAATGGCTGTACTTTCAGCTGCTTTAATGATTTTTGCCTGCAATGCAATCCCGATTATGGCCGATGACCATGCTTCAAGCTTTGCCGATCTAAGTGATCATTGGGCAAAAAATTCTGTAGCAATAGCAATTGCAAAAAAGTACGTTGACGGTTATGGCGACGGAACATTTAGGCCGGAGAATTATGTCAGTACTGCGGAATTCATTAAGATGGTAGTCACAGCGACTAAACTTCCTGTTACCGGCAATACGGAAGGGAGGGAGTGGTATGTCCCTTATGTTAAGGCGGCAGTTGATAAGGGGATCGTTCAAGAGGATTCTGTCAATATCGATGTACTTAATATGCCAATTTCTAGGGTTGAAATGTCTAAAATTGCTGTAAGAGCAACTGATCCAACGCTGCAGCAAAAGTATGTAAATTTAAACAATCAAGGGGCAATGTTTACTGCGGCAAGCAAAGGGTTGATTCAAGGGCTTGCAAAAGGTGAGTTGGCTCCGGATGGAAGTACTACCCGTGCACAATCTGTCACGATTATTGAACGCATACTTAGCTTAAATAGCGGTGAAAAGCTGGAAACCGACAAGTTGGCCATTTCCAATGCAGAACTCGCTTTTAAGCGGACAAATCTATTTTCTATGATTCCTGTGTTTGGTGGTAAGCAATATGATGAAAATATGTGGAATCCCTCCAAGTTAGTCATGGAGACTCCCGATGGAAAATACAAAGGGGTAATTGATCAGATTATAGCTATTGATATGGCTAATCCGAATGATCCAAATTGGGAAGCTGCAGGGGATATCAGCAACTTGAAGTGGTGGGTGCCGGGAACAACGACTGCTAACTCTTACATCAAAGATTACCCGGATAGTTATTTGATAGTAGTTAAAAGGCATGTGGAGTTTAGTAAAGACCCAAATGCTTATGGGGACATGCCTCCTTTCCTTAACTTTTATGGGATAAAAAGTCCCGATCTTTCAGCAGCAAATAAGGGGACTTTGAACTCTATTGCAGAAGTATTCGTTATAAAGCCAGGGGATACTTCCATGTATATAATTCCTAAATCGGGGTTTAAAACTAACGTTAGCGTGCAGCTGGATATTTCGGCCCCTGCTATTCCGCCTCAGAAAGACTATGGTAGAACAATCGTGGATATCTTAGCTCCTAAGACAAATTAAGGAGGTATGATATGAGATTGAGCAAAGCTAGGATTAGGACTCGCACAATTAGTTTGTTGTTACTAGCCTTAATAATGTTTGAGTCTAATCCTTTTCACATTCTTGGGGAAGCTGCAATGAAAGCTCTTGCTGCTTCTTCGGTCGAAGATATGTTATTCGAGATAAATTATAACGGAACCGGAGCAGATGCTAATGGTAAACATTATTCAAAATATGCTTATGTTTCCGGAGCAAGAGTAGAGAATTTGAAGGTTCCGGACGGTAAAATTATCAAAAAAATTTGGCATGGAACTCAAGATATTACACCTCCCGCAGCCGTGGGGCTTAACAGTTATACCGGACCCTTAAATGCTATTAATGCATTAGGACCTGCAATTACTGTTTCATCTGCAGATAATAGGCAGGGTTCACGTGGGTATTACGCATGGTTTCGTTACATACCAACTGACCCTCATAAGCTTAACTGGTATGCGGATGTTACAGGGGAGGACGGTAATACATATCGTATCAACTGTGGGCCATCGCAACCTGTGAGTGATGGTATACACCATCAAACGAGTGGGGGAGACACCGATTCAATCAACGGATATGATATGCCTCAGGTGCCAAATTGTTCCTCTAACGAGTCTGAGTTCAGTGGGATGAAGAATTTGGGTTTGGATGCGGATATTGATCAGCCTTATAAGAGTGTAACAACAGGAGAATCAGTACCCTCTGAGGCGGTAAATCCTGACCCATCTTCAGCCTCTGCAGTTCCTAACCCAACGGCAACAATCTTAGGCCCTACCGGCACGGGTAGACCACGTGCGGATGCAATTTCTGTGATAAGGGTTGATCAGGGGGCAGATGCCAAACATTTCAGGGTAATCTATAATCAGACTTTTACAAGCTTTAATCCTCTTACTGAATCTGAAAAGGAATTAGCGGCTCCCCCTAGTGGAGCTAAGGTTAGGGTTTGGTTTACTGCTTTTATTGTAGATTTAAAGGGAAGCACTTACGAGTACGACAGCAAAGTTAAAATAGAATATGATACCCCACCCGATGCACCAAACTTGTCAAATGTTTCAATAACGGCACCTTCCTGTGTAGAAGTCAATAAAGCAACGTCATTTTCCTTTAGTTTTTCAAATACAGGTGGTAATGATATAACAAGTGCATTTCAAGCAAAAGTGCTAGTTGATGGTACGACGCTACAAACTTTTAATTACTCAGGGTTAGCAGCTGGACAAAATGTAACCGAAACTTTCACTAAAACGTTCGGAGGAACTTCCGGCTATAGTGTTGCTGTGATCGTGGATTCTGTAACAGGGGAAACTAGTACAGCTGATAACAGCAAGTCGGTAACTGTGACCCCGAAGCTCAGTTGCGCGGCTGTTCCTCTGGATCCGTTTATTACGGGTGATTTCACGATTGAAAAGCTGACCATGCCCTACGGTCAGAGTAACACGATGTACCCGGTTGGCGTTAGTGTAGGTGGTTCCAGTGGTGGAACGCCATGTGCAATCAGCCAATTCGGATTCATTTTCGAGCAGGATGGAATCATTCGGGATTACGTTGGAGCCAAATCGTCAGCGACGACCCAAGGCTTCTCCGGTCCTCCGTATCCTGGGGGGATGGGTGAAGGTCCCGTTAACGTCACCATGAAAATTGTCTCGACATGTGGACAAACAAAGGTTGTCGGGCCAAAGAGCTTTACGATTACGGTTACTACAAACAACAATCCACCATTCGGTTCTCCGGGTTGGTTTGCTAGGGGAAACACGAATAACTATCCTGCAATTGATGAGGTTGTCGTAGATAACTTTATCGATCTGGGCATTATCAAAGATAAATCTAAGACCCCGGAAGAACCTTACGATCCTGAAGGCGATGGATTTTTCCCGACATGGGATTTTGCCGGTAGTTCGGATCCATGGATTCAAAAATTAGGTAACAGCCAGGATGGCTACGGATTTAATGAGCATGACGAACGATTCAGCGACATCAAAGCTGATGTTTTAGGTATTCACACTGTTAAAATGAAACTGACAGATACAAGGGGTGCACAAAGCGGTTGGAGATCGGCTATGATCAATGTCGTAAAGCCAAACCCAATTGCTACTTGTGAAGCACCGGCAGAAATGAAATCAAACAGACCATTGGGACCGCCAGGTATTAACGCCGATAAGAGCCGAAGCCCAATGGGGCGAACGATCGATCACTCGAAAGACGAGTGGACGAATAAGCAACTCACATACACAAACAATACGGGCAGCGATATCACAGTCACAGTAACCTTGAACAAGGTCTATGACACAGCTGGCATGGCTTCTGAAAATTCGAGTAGTTGTAGCATCATTGTTCATCCCGATTATCCACCTATCGCGAAGATTAATGCCCCAACATTGGGTATTCGTGGTGAAGATTATGACGTATTGAACGAATCGTATAGCCCTGACGGTGATATTCTGACTAAAACGATCTGGTATATCAGATATGATGACGATAACAATGGGATTTTTGATGATGCTACCGAACCGTGGACCGAAGTAACGGGAAGTATGGCAAAGTATGACTTCAAACCCACGAAAGTCGGGAAGTACAAATTTAAGCTGCGCGCCATTGAAGAATACGGCGCTTGGGCCGAAGCAGAATCTGGCGTGATGGACGTAATCAACCAAGCTCCGGAAGTCAGCTTCGATCTTTCTGGTAACAGCCCGAATCCAGATCCTAACCCACCAACAATGTATAAGGCTTCAGATATCTTGAAGCTTTGGCAGCTAATCGCAACAAACACGAACGCAGTAATAAGTAAAAGCCCAACCTATAATTGGCAGAATGAAAGCGAATCATTGCAATCCGGTGCCGGTAAAGGGAAGGAAAAACAAAACTTTGGTGTGAACATTATTTCAGCGCCATCCAGCTTTGGTGAAGCACAGGCTTATCAATCTCCTTTAGCAGACAACGGATTCGGGAAAAACGGTGTTTCGATTTACAAGGCTATGACTGACCCTAATTCTGAATACTCGCAGCCTTTGTTGGTTCCCGGAGCCGATGGTCAACCGGCAGGATGGGTGGATGGGGCAACACCTGTAGAAACCGATAAAACTCACTTATATTTCCAACTTGCTAGTAGTGGCTATGGCTATACTTTCTATGCCCTAAACAAAAACAAGATTGGAAGATACCGATTAGACTTAGTTTGGTCAACGGGTTGCAGTGGCTGCTTCTCCTCCGGTACGTATGTGCATAGGTGGTTGGACGGAAATCCATACGATTATCAGTTAGATTGGAAAAATATCCCTAAAGACCAACTGCTACAAACGAAGACCGTTCCATACACAACAGAGTATGGTCACCCTAAGGGAACCGTCAATATTAAGGAGTCCATTAATTATGAATCTGTATATTTCAGATTTGCAGAGAAGACAGTTTATTTATTATTCAGTAAAAATACACCTGTTAGACAGTATGACTACACGGATGGCGATGATAATACCTCGATAAGAGTCCAATGGAGTTCGTCACCAATGGCCTGTACATTCAAAGCTTTAGATGCCACATTTATTGGATGCTTTGACGTTCCTGGGTCTACCGGGAGTTACGGTGGACCAAGTTTAAAAGACGTCACAACCAAAGGGGACCATTTAGTATTCTTAGTCGATAGTGATGGCTACTACAGCACGAATGGGTATTTTGGTAATAGTTTTTCAGAAATTGATCAGTATGGAAACGTAGTTAACACTGGTACAATTACCGGAAATAATCCATGGGTTCCACATACGTATGAAGCCAAATATACGCAATGGCCGGATACCTACACGCCAAGAAGTTATTCACCCAAGAATTACGTAGACACTGTTTGCAGATTTAACCAAATCCCGACCCCATATAAAGATCGGAATGGTAATACCTACTTTTATGAAGATAAGGTTTGCCAAAATCCTGATGGAAGTTCAATGAGGGGTTATCAAGAATTTAATATGAGAGCTTACCCTGAGTTAGCATTGGGGATCTATGTGGCCAAGTATGACAAGGATTTCAAGGTCGTATGGAGAGCTAGAACATCGGGTAACTCGATGACTTTCAGCGCTGCTTGGACATATAACTGGATGGAAAATATTCCTACGATGATTGTGAACCCACTTAATAACACCATCGTCACGAAGACGCTCTACACAGTTGGCGGCTCCTATGGGGATAGCAGAACAACCATGAATAACACCATTGATATGACTACAGGTGCGGTTTGGGGTTGGGGAGGACCGCAAGTAACCGGCATGTCTACCAGTATGCACGTTGATGGCGCTGGAAACTATGTTGGTGGGACTTGTGCATCTAACATCTACAACCAGTGTAGTGATATAAATTTAGGTGGAAATACTCGTATTCTTTCGGGAAACGTAGGTTTTTCGTCAGGTGCAACGGAAACTGTAAACAGCAAGGCGTTTTCCGAATATATGGGCGATGGATTACTTCTTAGCTCATTTATGTGGCACAGTTGGGTTTCTGGCTATAATAGCCCACCATACGGACAAACCGTATATTGGATCGATAAAGGGCCTGTAGCAGAAGCACCAGCTATTACGCCAAGATACCAATACGGACAATTCTTATCCAATCCTGTTGTTTCTGATGCAGACCTCATGTTTAACTTTAAGGCAGAGCAAAACAAGATTGATAGCGAACTTTTTGGTTACTCGTTCAGGGCGCAAGATGGTATGAATAGATACGCCTTGGAATTTGATGGAACGAATGTGTTCCTCTCCAAGTACGTGAACAGTGTAAGAACTGTCTTATCTACTTCGGCCTATAACATCCAGGACGGTAAAGGTTACAGCGTTAAGATTCGGACGGCCGGTAATGCAATCAATGTATGGATTAATAAAGTAAACTATTTCGTTGATATCGTCGATAACACGTATCCTGTTAGCGGCAAGTTCGGTCCTTTCACTAATAAAAGCTTTGTGAACTTTAGCGCTATGACGATGAAACCATATGCTGAAGCTGATCTCTGGAATGCTGATTACGCCATTTTAGATGAAAAGACAGGGAATGCAGAGCTAAATTACGATAATGTTGCTTTTACCGATCCCGAAGGAGACCCTATGGCTGGTTCGTTTACTTGGAACTACGTCCATACGCCAATGTTCATCGATAATGGCGGTTTATCCCCCTCGAACGGAAAAAGTTTCACATCGGGTATGCCAACCTTCGATCGGGTAGGTAAATGGGATGTTACATTAAAGGCAAAAGATGACCCATATCCGCTGTCTGTTTATAAGTTTCCAGATATGACGTTTGATGCTTACCGAAAAAACTCCAATACATTCAAGAAAAGTATCATCGTCCATCGTCGTCCGGTTGCTCAATTCAGCCTCTTTATGGAACCTAACGGAACAGTCACTTGGACGGATACAAGCTATGACCCTGACAGGTATAACGTACCAACAGGTAACATTGAACCGGGTTATGAAACCAGCAGAGGGATCGTAGAGAGAAGATATTGGTTTATCGCTCCGGACGGAACGATGTCCGAAACGAAAATTGATAAAGTGAATGACTCAGGTACGTACACCGTTGGATTGCAAGTGAAGGATGAATTTGGTGCATGGTCATGGCCGGAGATAAATACGCTGGATGTTGGTCTTAGACCGAACAATCCTCCCAAAGCAGTTTTAACTTTCCCGACCGGATCAAAAGATACTCCGGATTACTTGCCGACAGGGACCTCGCCAACCATTACCTGGAATCAAACTGATATTGATCCAGACACCACGTATACAGGTTACGAGGTTTACATCGGGCGAGTTTCATTAGACTGGATGGGGAATGAATTTGAAAACTCTTCTTCGTATGGATCGGGAATAAAATCATTTAATACCAAAGAAGAAATGTATAGTTACCTAGCAACAAATATCTTTGGAGACACAAATTCAAGGTGGAGAATTAAGGTAAGAGTAAAAGATGAAACAACTTGGTCTGCCTGGTCAAACGAAGGTTGGCTTGGAAGTCGAAGACCTCCAACTGTCCAGCTGACATTCCCGACGGGAACTTATGATAATCCGACTCCTGTAACTGATATTCGTCCAACGATCACTTGGAACCAAAAGGACGAAGATACAGGAAGAATAGCTTACCAGCAGATCCGAGTCTGGTCCGAAGATAATACGGTTGTTGCAAGTGCAGACATTAGCGTTCCTATTGCTAATCGAACAAAATTAACTGACAGCTGGACCATGAATGCAGATGCACCTAGAGGATCTAAGCTGAAAGTTCAACTTAGGGTTATGAATGAAAGTTCAGTATGGTCAGGCTGGTCCAACATAGGTTGGATGACCACAAATAGTCCTCCTACAGCAACAATGTTAGATCCATCCGGAAGTCTAACTTCCCCGACGATATATGACACAACTAAGCCCACGTTTAAATGGAGGCAAACCGATCCTGATCTCAATACGGTATTTAGTTACTTCCAAATACAAGTGACTAGCGAAGACAATTCCGTTATGGTTCTAGATTCATCTGCGATCGCTCAAAATACCGGAGATGAGACGGGAACGTGGGCTGTTACTGATAATCTTCCTGCAGGACAAAAACTGCGAGTCCGGGTTAGAGTTTATGACGGGTTTGTATGGTCCGATTTTTCAGCACAGACGTGGCTTTATATCAACAGAGCGCCTGTTGCTGATTTTGATTGGTCGCCAAAACCGGTGTGGGAGGGGGACTTGGTACAACTTAGCAACGCATCATTTGATGCGGATGGAGATGTATTGACTTATGAATGGAAGATACAAGAGCCAGATGCAATTGTATACACATTTACATCAATAAACATAACTCGCCAATTCCATCAGACTGGGAACTATATAGTTACTTTAACGGTTTGGGATGGATATGTTTCTTCCACCGCGACCAAGTACATTACAGCTTCACCATTAACCATAGACTCTGAGGTCAACTACACGGATAATTGGCTGAAACTTCATGAAAAAAGCGGTCATCAAACGGTTCATAATCCAAAGGATTTTTACTCGGGAGAAATCTTTGTAGTTTCCAGTCGCAGCTCTCCTGCACCTGTTGCTGATGTTACGGCATGGATTGACACAACAGGTATAGATGGGCGCTCCCTCTATGTAGCTCAAGTATTAACCGAATCAAGCGGGGATACGACTTTGTATAAGGGAGAATTGTTTGATCCGAAATTTCAGTCTTATACAGAAGGCTTACCACAGGGTCCTCATCTGATTCATTTTCAAATACGTTATCGAAACGGAGTCGTGAAAACAGAAGATATTCCTGTTCATATCATTGGGAATGTCAATAAATCTGTTGGGGTACATAGGGTTCAATAGTCGTTATGACAGTTATCTTCGGACAGCTGTCTTTTTTGTAAATGGGGTGAAAGCGTTGGTAATCCTGTGGTACAATAGGTCGATAAAAAGAGAGTAAGGGAGAGGGAATCATGAAGTTTAAATTAATCGCACTTGATGTAGATGGAACGCTGCTGAATGATCAATACGTGCTGACCGAGCGTACCAAGCAAACCATCCAGGAAGTTCATGATACAGGCTGTCATATTGTACTTTGTACAGGACGTGCGCCGGCAAGTACTCTACCCATTCTACAGGAACTCGGACTAGAAGGAACCATGATTACTCATAACGGAGCTGCAACCGTACATGCAGATGAGCGGGGACAAACGCTTGTGAATGAATTTGCTTTTCCCCTTTCTGAGATTCGGCCTATGCTCGACTATGCGAGGAGAGAGGGCATCCATTTTGACGTATGTACGCCTTTCAACATGTATATCGAAAGAATCGGAGAATACGAGAAGCAGATGTACAAAAAGTTCCTGATCAATCCCAAACTTGTCACCGATGTGACGGAACTAGAGTTGCCGATCGTGAAATTCACGCTTTTCGCACAGCCTGAGGTATTGGATCGTGTTCAATTGGAATGGGAAGATCAGAAATTATACGGCGATTTGCGCATGATCCGAAGCGGTGACTTGTTCATCGATGTAATGAGTGCTAAAGCTAATAAAGGAAATGCGTTGAAAGCACTTGCGGCTTCGTTGGAAATTGATGCTAATGAGATTATGGCCATTGGCAATTATTATAATGATCTGGAAATGATGGCTTTTGCCGGTCTAGGCATCGCTGTAGCGAACTCGCCGGAGGACGTGAAAGAAGCCGCGGATGCAATCACCGCTTCGAATAACGAAGATGGCGTTCATGAGGCGATTGTGAAGTATTGTTTATAGGTTAGAATCCCCATGAAAATTGGGGATTTTTGTCGTTTTGGGGTTCTAAAGTACGCTTCCTGTATGATAGAATAGACATAAGTGATTATTCTATAGGATGTGAAAATCAATGACAAAGAAGTATAAGCCTCTCACGAAAAAAGAGAAGGCTGTTGCGGCTGTAGTAACCTCGGCACTGGTTGCGGCTCCATTTTTGATAAGCAATTCTTATGATACCGTTGTACATGCATCCAGCAGTGCCTCCCCAGGTAGCGAAACGCTTGATAAAATTGGTAATATGGTTATCCCACTTAACCAAAGTGCAATTTTATTTGACCTTAAGAGTGTTTATGGAGCCGGAAGTGGAGGATTTTACGTTACTAGCAGTAATGCAGGGACGGCTTTTAGCGAACCGGATTATACGGAAAAAGGCTTACTAAAAATTCGTCCTTTAAATGCCGGTACGGCTACTTTCAATGTCCTGATTAATAAAGACGGATACTATTATGTTGATACATTTGAAATAACCGTAGATTCTGCATTAAGCTCCAGTAGAAGATTTGATATTGCAGATACAGTTAAAAGACTGGTAAACAATCCAAACGACTATGCGGATTCATCCAAAGTAAAAAAACTCCTCGCTAACATTGGTTCTGCGAAGCTCCCCGGTACTATCGAAGGTAATCATGCACCTACCGTAGATTCTGAAAATCCATTTACTAACCGTGAATTAAATAAAGAAGAAACAATAAATATAGGAAAAATAGAATCATTCTTTAAAGATCAGGATGGCGATCCGTTAGAAGTAATCCCAGTAGCGAATAATGCGTTCATAAGTCTTATTAAGGGATCGGACGATAATTGGTACTTAAAGGCAAATGGTGGAGGCGATAATACTCAATTCACGCTCATTGCTCGAGATGGCCGTGGGGGATTTGTGGAATCTCGGACGTTTATAGTAACTGTTAAGAATCAAAAGCCTGAATTAAAAGGATCCAATCCCTTCAGTAACCTAAATATGGCTGTTGGCAGCCAATCACAATTAGAAGTAGATAGCGATCTTACTAATTATTTTACCGATCCGGACTTTGATTCCATAACTGTTAGTTTTGAGCAGAATGACTTTGTATCCATTTGGCAAGATGGTGAAAATTGGTATATTCAAGCCACCGAAAATATCAACTCTGCGGAGCTTACTACAGTAGTTAATGTTACCGTGAATGATGGTTGGGGTGGAGTTTTAAATGTGCCTTTTAACGTCAGAATATATGATGAGTTTTATGGTGAAAACCAACCGCCGGAATTGGTCAATATCCCTTTTACTGATTATTTATCTAAAGATGCGATCATTGATTTGAACAATTATTTTATTGATAGTGATGAGGATATACTCCATTATAGTATTAAAGTGATGAATTCCAATAACGTTGTTAGTCTTGAACCCATAGGATTAGAGGGCTCATTCTTGACTACTAACGATATACCTTTTCTTGGGGCAATTAGAGAAATAATTGCAAGCGATGGTGAGTCGGAGACTAAAGTTGATGTAGAGATTAGAAGGAGTCATGCTAACCCTTTTCCTCAGATACAGACTCTATATTTGGGTAGTTCTTATATTTTTGATTTGAACCACGTATTCAGTTCTAATATTAATTTTAATGATACAAAAATTCTTGTCTCGGACTCGGAAAATTCGGAATCTGTAACAGCCAGCGTATACGAGGATCATTATTTGAAGCTAAATGCTAATCAATTAACATCCGAGTTAGTTGTAAAACTACTCGCACATGATACGGAAGTTGATAAATGGTACCAAGATGATTTCATTTTGGAATCCATTCCAATGGATGATGAACTGGGTATCCATCTACCGACCCTATATCCGGGCTCTACCGGGGATGGATTATGGTATATTTACGAGCATACAACGGTTGAACCATCGGATACGGGAGCTTTTTTGACCTATGCATCCGGTGATTATGTTAAGTTACAAACTCAATCAGAGGGAACTTATACGGTTACGATTGATCCAGATCATGGAGAAAGGGTATTTTACATAAAAATAAATAGATGAGTACATCAATTTACGAGAGCATCATTTCATTACTGAAAAATAAACATTTTAAACAAGCTGAGATACTAATCATTCCTTGGCTGAGGCAAGACAAATTGGATGCACAATTATGGGTGTTCCTTGGCGAAGCACTACTTCAGCAAGGTTATGGGCTTGCAGCAAACCGCGTTTTTCAGAGAGCGTGGCTGTTGGATCCTCAGGCGTCGTGGGTGCAAAAGGCTTTTAACTCATTAAAACAAGTCCCGGATGGCGATGAACGTTACGATATTGAAGGATTATTGCATGTTCCTAAAGTTAGTATTGCAGCTGCAATCTTATCCTTCAATGAGGAAATGAATATTGGAAGGTGTATTGAAGCATTGCAGGATGCCGTCGATGAAATTGTATTGATTGATTCATCTACGGATAAAACGGAGAGTATCGCCGCGAATTACGATAAAGTAAAAATTGTAAAGATTGATTGGAATGATAGCTTTGCAGATGCCAGGAACAAAGGACTTCAGCATATTCAATCTGATTGGGTAGTTTGGATTGACGCGGATGAGGTACTGGCATCAGAAGATAAATCTTCGATCAAAGAAGTTGCCGGGCTTTTTCATGGAGCTAGTCCAATTCCTGCACTTCACGTATGGCATTTGAATCAAGTCCGTGGAAGTGTTCAGCATGATTTTTCACAAACCCGAATGTTCCCTATGCGTAGAGGTCTTCGCTTCTGGGGACGTATTCATGAGCAACTAGGTACACAAGAGGGAATATTCAATAAGGATATCGTACGCCGCAGTGTGAAAATACGATTGCATCACAACGGTTACGAGCCTGCTGTACTGCAAAACCGGAATAAGATTGAACGCAACCTGCGTTTGCTTAACATGATGATACGAGAAGAGCCGAATAATCCAGGTCATTGGCTGTTTTATGGAAGAGAATCAATCGCTGGAGGCTTCAAAGAGCAAGCGCAGGCGGCGCTTCATCAAGCCGAACAACTTGCACAGAGTACACCACATTTTGGCAGTATTCTTGAGATTTATAAATTACTAATTTTTCTTTCCATTGAAAGCAAGGATTATAGGCAAGCAGAAGCTTACTGTCATAAAGCGCTTGAGCACAACCTCGATTATCCGGACGCGCACTACTTGCTGGCACAGGTTCGAATGAAGCAAGCTGACGAGTTGTTCCGACAAGCTGAAAATAGTCTAAAGCAATCCATACATTCTTTGTCCACTTATCGCTGCAATGTTACACCCGACTACCAGATTGGCGAATGGAAGGCGGAAGTTGCCTTGGGAGAACTGGCGATGAGGGCGGGGAAGCTTTCAAATGCAAAGCGTATTTTCGCCAAACACGCGAATCGTCCTGAGCTCCAGACTGGGCTTGCACAAAAACTTACCAACATCGAAGCCGAACGCCAGCGACTCAACCAAATACCTTAAAACAAAGAGACTGCCCTTCTATCATCGATC
The DNA here is from genome assembly GCF_014534655.1 of Paenibacillus sedimenti. GTDB lineage: Bacteria > Bacillota > Bacilli > Paenibacillales > NBRC-103111 > Paenibacillus_E > Paenibacillus_E sedimenti. The sequence continues at coordinate 107,836 of NZ_JACVVD010000004.1, read as the reverse complement.
TGACGGGGGACAGTCTCTTTTCGATGTAAGTATCCGGATTAACCCGGAATGACGAGTCTTACAGAAGGAAAGAACGGGAAATGATGACTAACAGAATGAACAGCACCAGGATGGCACCCGTGGATGTGTAAGCTCCTACAGCGGACATTTGAATACCTCCCTCACTTGGATAATTAGTATACTATATGATCCTTTGGACTTATGTGTATAGACGTTTATCCTGAATACTCATATTTTGGGCGGATGTAGGACAATCTACAGGAGAATAAGTGATCTGTAGAGGAGGCGAGTCAAGTCGTGGCTAGTATCTTGCTTAGACCAGACCTGAAAACTGCAGGCGGCGAAGTCTGCGATATTATGTGCAATGAAGAGTTTGTCGGTACGTTAACGTTAGTCTACAGGGAGTCAGATCGACTCACAGGATCGGTCCAACTGGAAGAGCAGTCCATTTCCGCAGAGGACAAGCAGCAGGTGTATGGTTTTTTGCAAACGTACATTCAGAATTTGGTTGATGCGCTTGGGATTAGGGAGTGTGAGGTGCTTGTCACGTACAGTGACTATGATTTTATTATCGCCACAGACCATGCTATGCAGCAACCTTTGTCTGAATGGGAGTCAAAAGACTATAGCGAGCATGATGACGAAATGGATTACGAGTGGGTCAGAGACGAAAATCGGTTTGATGATATTGATCCTGATAACCATGATGAAGTCGACATGGTTGAAGAACGTAAGTGGCAGTTGGGTTACGAGCTTGTCATTGTTAGCGAGAAGAGGAATCGAGTGGAATATCACATCTATGATAGGGAATCGGAGATGGTAGCGGAGGCTATTCTTCATGTATATGGTACCGATGTCATAGGGGATATAGAGTGGAAATTTGACCCATTTGACGAAGAAATGGATCATGTTTCGGAGTTGATTGTTGCGGATTTCGATGAGGATGAAACGGATACGTTTATTATCAATATGAATTACAATGGGGAAACCATCGATACCATTGAGCTTACTCATATCGATTTATTGGAAGAGGAAGATTCGATTTGGTCGGATTTGCAGACGCCGAATCGAGATGATTATACGGTTGTACTTGCAAGGGATGATGGGGATACGCTTACCTATGAAATTTATCAACAGTCACACGGCGGATTGCCGATTGGTACAGCTACGGTCGATATCAGCGAACGTCAATTGACCGGATTTATCGATTTCCGTCACCCCGGTGATTCCGATGATCGTGAATTGATTGCAACGCTGCTTCTTGAGGAATTGGATAAGGAAAAAGAATACGAAACCTTTAACCTCTCCATGCTCTACCGAAATAAATTGATCGATGAGATTTTGTTCGAAACTGAACATATTCATTGAGTGGTTGAAAAAAAAGCATGTGCTCTCACGATTAGGTGAGAGCCATGCCTTTTTATCATTAGAACGAGTTGGAAACCGTGATTTGATCCAAAGAAAGGCGACCAGACGGTCTTGCTGGCGATGCAGCCAAGCCAACGCTGATGAGCATAACGGGCACATAGCGAGCTGGGACATTGAATTCTTGAACGAATTTCGCCGCGTCATAGCCACCCATTGGGCAAGTATCATAACCCATTGCTTTAGCTGCAATCATAAGCTGCATAGCTGCAAGGGATGCGTTACGGATTGCTTCATCACGAGCAACTTGCGGATATTGATAAGCACCTTCGATTTGAGCTACAAGGTTATCCATCAACTCTTTTGGCATAAATCCGCCTTCGACAGCTGGGCCGAATACGAGTTGAGCGTTTTTGTTGGCTTCGAGGTCACCGAGGACAGCGATGACGACTGAGCTCTCGATGATTTGCTTTTGTCCGTAAGCAATAGGAAGCAGTTTTTCTTTCTGTGCTTGATCTTCAATCACGAGAAGCTTCCAATGCTGAAGGTTCCAAGAAGATGGCGCTTCGGAAGCAGATTTGAGCAGCTGCTCCAGATCTTCCTTGGGCATTTTGTGTCCTGATTTGTATTGTTTCACGGAACGGCGGTCGCTCAAGACTTTTAAAACTTCGGACTGCACAGATTGTTGGCTACTCATAATAGGATTCCCTCCAATAATAAAATGAATTCTTTTTATTGTGTTACTGTGCCAAGAAAGTATACAGTTTAGCTTGAAAAAAATGCTTCCAACGAAGGCTTTTCGAGGAAAGCAGCTGTGTTACCAAGCATCTCATTCATTTGGACCAAACTGTAACTCTTGAGGTAATAATTTACTGTAATCATAAATGTTATAGTTATGAATGTCAAGCTGCTCTTTCACACTGTCGTAAAATGTTGGATAATGGAAGCAAGAAAGGGGATGTTCCTCTTGAAAATGACTCAAAAAGAATTAAGTCATCTTATTTTTTTATCTGAAGTAGTGTTGACCGGCAAAAAAAAGAGCCTCATGGATGAGACTCTCCAATGCTTGCTTTATATTGTCAAATCGCTCGAAGAGATCGATCTCCCAGATTCAGTCGTTGATCAGATCGAGCGGTTGATTGGCTTAATCGAAACGGATTTACGCGAAGAAAATGAGCGGATCCAGGAAATTCACAGCCATTTGGACTGGCCTCAGAACGTACGGCGTAAGCCTTTAGGATAATGATTTTTGATTTGTCCTTCGCTTTCCTTACCCCATCCAAGAGGGAAACCGTCTATGGTTACAATAACCCATCCGTTCTCAGTTCGATCTGTAAAAAGAGCTTCACCGCGCAAATAAGCCTCAGTTTCTTGTGAATCAGCAGCGATCCGATATGTTCTTGCGGTATGCAGCTCCCGCGCTGTTAAAGCCAAAGCCAAGGCATGTGAAGGTTCAAAACGGTTTTTCTTCAGCTCGCCTACATGCAGCCCGGGTCGAAGAACCTTCAGTCCATCCAGTTGCCCACTCCCGAAGGTTTCGGTAGAAGGCAATAAATAAAGCTGATCGCCAAATAGTAAAGGCTCCACGCAGCCGCGTGAATAATCCGGTATAACAACTTTGCAGAAATTCTCGAATTGAAGTAAGGCATCTGCGGCATGTTTGTTCGTTTTGGCAGGTTTGTTCTGATTGCCTCTACCACGCGCTATCCCTTTTGTATTCGTCTTTTCCAGGTTGGATTCTTCCTGTAAATCCGAAAGATTTTTCCTCAGTAAGGCAACGAAATGCCCCTCGCCTCTTTGTTTATGCGGCCAAATACGCTCCGTCTTGAGCAGCTCCATTTCGGGATAACGGTGCAGCAGCTCCTCAATTGTACTTTCATTTTCTTCACGATTAAATGTACAGGTTGAATAAGCGAGTAATCCTCCGTATTTTAGCATGGCAACAGCATCCGGCAAAATATCCATTTGACGTGCTGCGCACATACGCACATGATCCGGTGACCATTCGGCTATGGCATCGGGGTCTTTGCGGAACATGCCTTCACCCGAGCAGGGGGCATCCAGCATGATTTTATCAAAGAAAGCCGGGAACCGCTGTGCAAGTTTATCTGGAGCAGCACTCGTCACCACCGCATTCGCAATGCCCATACGCTCGATATTCTCGGATAAAATTTTCGCCCGTGCCGGATGAATTTCATTGGCGATAAGTAACCCCTGCCCCTGCATGCAGCCGGCGATTTGAGTTGATTTACCGCCAGGAGCTCCCGCTAGATCAAGCACAGCTTCACCGGGGGCTGGGTCCAAAATGGCGACAGCGGACATGGCTGACGGTTCCTGAATGTAATAGAGACCTGCGGTATGATAAGGATGTTTGCCGGGGCGTGAGCTCTCATCATAATAGTAGCCTGTAGGACACCATGGAACAGGTTCTAGGTTAAATTCCCGGATAAGCTGTTGTGAGATAGGGGATTCATGACTGATTTTCAAAGGATTCATGCGCAATCCTTGTGTTCGCGGCAGATGATAGCTTTGCAGGAAAGCCTCTGCATCTTCTCCCAGCAGATCTTTCATACGTTCTATATAAGCAGGCGGCAATGGCACCGTTGTCATAAACATAAAGCTCCTTTGTACGATAACTATGTATGAGTTTTAACTAAATAAACAGGAACTATTATACCATATATAGGGATCTTTGGGTGGAGCTCAAAGTCTCTTCGCTTTGGATTGTGAGAAGCGCATGTTACATGATATAATGTAGAGTACTGTTTTTTCAAAGATGAGGTGATAGATATGGGTTATGAAATCCCAAGAGATGTACAAGTTTTGGGGCGCGACATCGAAGAGAGTCAACTAAAATATCATCACAAATCCGTATTGGTTTCCAAGGAGTTTACGTTTGATAGTGCGCATCATCTGCACTGTTATGAGGGAAAATGTAAAAATCTGCACGGGCATACCTATAAGCTGCAAGTCATTATGCGCGGCAAAGTAGACAGCCGGGGGATCGCTATAGATTTTGGAGATATTAAACGTATTGCGAAGGACCGTGTCATCGATCGATTAGATCATAAATATTTGAATGACGTACTGCCGCCGATGAATACAACGGCTGAGAATATGGTCGTCTGGATGTACGAGCAAATTCAGCAAGGACTTGTGGAAGAGCAGCTTTATCCTGCGATTCAGCTGGAGGAAATTCGGCTGTGGGAAACGCCGACCAGCTACGCGGCCGTCACGCGCTCGATGATGGAGGAGGAAGAGTAATGCGTGATATCCGCATTCCGATGGTAGAGATTTTCGAGACGGTTGAAGGCGAAGGAACCCGTGCCGGGTTCCCCACGGTCTTCGTCCGTCTTTTTGGTTGCAACCTGCGCTGTACGTGGTGCGATACCAAATACAGCTACCCGCCCGCGGAAGCGGAGCGCACGATGACCATCGCCGAGATTCTCAGCGAGGTTAGCACGTACCGCTCCCGTCATATTTGCCTCACCGGCGGCGAGCCGCTCCTGTACGGCGAGAAGTCGCTAGCTCTTATCGAAGCGCTCGCAGCGCTCGAGCAGGTCGACGACCTGCACATCGAGACGAACGGCGCGATTGATCTCGCGCCGTTCGTGGAGCGTATCGCATCGCCGAAGGTGCGATACATCATGGACTTCAAGCTGCCCGATTCCGGCGAGATGGGGCAGATGATTATGGGCAACTTCCGTTTGCTGCGCGAGCAGGACGAGCTGAAGTTCGTTATCGGCAGCGAGGACGACTTCAAGACCGCTGTCCGCGTGCTCGAGCAGCATCCGACGAAGGCGCTGCCAATGTTCAGCCCGGTGTGGGAGACGATGCCGCCGCGCAAGCTTGTCGAACTGATGCTTGCCGCCGGGCTATCGAAGGTGAAGCTGAATATGCAGCTTCACAAAATCATTTGGGACCCTGCGATGCGGGGGGTTTGAGTAGCGAGCAACAGCGCGAAAGCGCTAATTTGAACTTAAATCGAGGTGTCTTATATGAGCAACAGCTTAATTAATAGCAGCAAAAAAGCAGTCGTCATCCTAAGCGGAGGACTCGACAGCACAACCTGTATGGGACTTGCAAAAGCAAAAGGGTACGATCTGTACCCGATCTCTTTTGATTACGGCCAGCGTCATCGGATCGAGCTCGAGAATGCCAAGCAAGTTGCTGAGCATTACGGCGTTAGCAACCGTCATAAAATCATCAAGCTTGATTTCCTTCGTGATTTCGGAGGCAGCGCGCTGACGGACGATTCCATCGATGTGCCCAATGTAGTGAGCGGCACAACCGGATCAGAAGCATCTGAAATTCCAGTCACTTATGTGCCTGGCCGCAATCTGCTTTTCCTGTCTATCGCTACGTCTTACGCGGAAGTCACGGGCTCCGAAGCTATTTATATCGGCGTCAATGCGCTCGACTACAGCGGTTATCCGGATTGCCGTCCGGAGTTTATTAACAAAGTCGAAGAAGTGATTGCATTAGCAACGAAAGTTGGCGTTGAAGGTAAAGGAATTACGATTGAGACGCCGCTGATCAACTGGACGAAAGCGCAAATCATTCAGGAAGGACTCAAGATTGGCGTTCCGTATGAACTGACAACTTCTTGCTACAACGGAAAAGCAGAAGCATGCGGAGAGTGCGATAGCTGCCGACTGCGTTTGAAAGGCTTTGAAGAAGCGGGCTCCAAAGACCCGATCGCATACTTGTAAGCACCCGAGTGCCCAGAAGGAAAGGCGGAACCAGGCATGGCCAGAATCATGGTGGTGGATGACGATCCGGGAATCCGGGAGTTGATTCGAGTCTATTTGGTTGGCGAAGGTTTGAAGGTAATTGAAGCCAGCAACGGGCAGGAAGCGCTCAAATTATTGGAAACGACTCAAGCTGATCTTGTTGTTTTGGATGTCATGATGCCTTTAATGGACGGTTGGGATTTATGCCGTGAGCTTAGAGCGCAATACAGCGATCTGCCCTTACTCATGGTAACGGCCAAGGGAGAGTCTGTACATAAGGTGAAAGGGTTTCAGCTCGGCACTGACGATTACGTGGTCAAGCCTTTCGATCCTGTGGAACTGGTGATGCGGGTCAAAGCGCTGTTAAAACGATACCGCATTGCCTCCTCTCAGACGATCCATATCGGGGACATCATTATTGACCGCAAAGCGTTAGAGGTGCGTCTACAGGATAAGCGCTTCGATCTTCCGCTTAAGGAATTTGAATTGCTGTACAAGTTGGCCAGCTATCCGGCGCAGATTTTTACTCGCGCTCAGCTTATTGAGCAAATATGGGGAATGGATTACGAAGGCGATGAGCGAACCGTGGATGTTCACATCAAACGATTGCGGGAGCGTTTCGAACCGCTGACTGAACAATTTCATATTGCGACCATCCGGGGACTTGGTTATCGCCTTGAGGTGAAAGTATGATCAAGACGTTGTATTTACGCGTCGTGCTAACATTTTCAGCTGTTGTTGTAACCAGTGTGCTTCTTGCATTTCCTATTGCCATGTTCCTTTATACGGATGTAATCACGACAGAGGTTGAGACTGGCTTACTTAAAGTAGGGAATCAGCTTGTCAAAATGAGCAAGGAATTCGAGCCGAAAGATCTGGAATCTTTCCTGGAAGAGAGCACGAATCTGACCGATAGTTACGCCTTGACTTTGTTTGATAGTGACGGCAATCCCACCGCATTCGGTATGCAAAATAATCATTTCATGCATGTTAAGCCTGAAGAAGTAAAGATGGTTCTTGAAGGACAGACTTTAAAAAAAATGAATTTGGATTACGGTAAATTTCAAGATCCGGCGAAGGTAAATGTAGGGCTTCATCTCCAGGTAGACGGTAAACAATATGCCCTATTCGTAGCTCCAAAATTCTCGGAGGAAACGCGAAATCAAATCCGAACCTCGCTCGTTACGGTGCTGATCATCGTCTTACTTATTGGCAGCTTTCTAATCTTAATAGCTTCAAGATATATTGTAAGTCCGATAAAAAAACTAACGTTAGCGACCAACAGGTTAGCCAGAGGAAATTTCAACGTCTATGTAAAAGTGAAAAGAAAAGACGAGATTGGGCTGCTGGCTGAGGGCTTTAACCATATGGCCGGCGAGCTGAAGCAGCTTGAACAGATGAGGCAGGACTTCGTTTCCAACGTTTCTCATGAGATCCAATCGCCGCTCACCTCGATCCGTGGCTTCTCCAAGGCTTTACGTCAGCCTGACATTCAAGAGGAAGATCGCCATCGATATTTGGAAATCATTGAACGGGAAAGCGAGAGGTTATCCAGATTAAGCGAAAATTTGTTGAAGCTGGCTTCTCTCGAATCCGAGCATCATCCTTTTCTGCCTACAACGTTTGATTTAGACGAACAGCTTCGTCGCGTTGTCGTTTTCTATGAACCGCAGTGGTCGGATAAACAGCTGGAGCTGGACCTGGATTTGCCCAAAGTGAAAATAACGGCGGATGCCGATCAGTTGAATCAGGTGTGGATGAATCTGCTGGGCAATGCGATCAAATTCACGCCGCCTCACGGTAAGATCCGAATCAAGCTGGAAGTTCAGACAGATCGCGTTCATGTGCTGATCCAAGACAATGGAATCGGGATCCGCAAAGAAGATCAGGACCGGATTTTCGATCGATTCTATAAAGCCGACCAGTCCAGGCAGCGTGAAAACGGCGGGAACGGTTTGGGACTGTCTATTGCGCGGAAAATTATAGAGGTTCACAAGGGCATGATTGAAGTTCGAAGTGAACCCGGGGAAGGCACTTTATTCGTGATAACTCTTCCTACCGTGGCCTATCCTCCTAAACAACATAATTAGTGAAACCTTGGAAAATGAAAATTTCCAAGGTTTTTATTTTTTGTTCATATTGAGTTCATATTCGACTTGTATCTTGATTCTAGTGTTATTGATATGAGGGGAGTGCAGGAATGAATCGACTTACACAGTTTTCCATGAAGAACGTCTCAGCGCTGTTTATCATTATGATCATGCTATTTATAGGCGGATTTTATTCGTCTTCCCAGCTGAAGGTAGAGAATATGCCGGACGTTTCTTTCCCCGTTGTAGTTGTAACGACGACTTATACGGGAGCGCCGAAGGACGTCATGGATGAAATTACAGATCCGATCGAGAAGAAATTGGCCAATATCGAAGATTTGGATTCCATGACCTCGACGTCGAGCGATAATTTCTCCACGATAATAATGATGTTCAAACAAGATGCGGTCATCGACAAAAAGAAACAGGATGTCCAGGATATGCTTGCCGAGGTCAGTTTGCCGGCTGCTGCAGGTACGCCTAAAGCATCCACATTTGGTGCGTCATCCTTCCCTACCAATTATTTGGTCGCTTATGCTGACAACGGCATGAGCCAAACTGAACTGGATAAGCTGTTCAAAGATGAGATCAAGCCGGGACTTGAAGGACTTAAAGGCATTGATCATATGGATATTATCGGTGCTCGCGAATCTTCGCTCGATATCGAACTGGATGCCGACGCACTCAATTTATACGGTCTGTCGCCGTCTCAAGTCAGCTCAGCAATAAGCGCCGCTGTCTCCAAAAGTCCGATCGGAAGCGTCAAGATCAGCGGGAACGATAAAATGACCCGTGTTACAGGCGATATCACAAGTTTATATGATTTGGAACAGATTGAAATTACAACATCCGCGGGAGACATCATCAAACTCTCTCAAGTGGCGAAAGTAAAGTCGATCTCGGAATCTGACTTTAAAGGCCGGTTGGATGGTAAGCCTGCGATAGGCATGGTTTTGTATAAAGCGGGCAGCGCCAACGCCGTTGAATTCTCGGAATCTATCGAGAAGCTGACTCACGATTGGAAGACAACGATGCCGAACGTTATATTCAAAAATACGTATGATAGCGCGGATCAGATAAGCGAATCCATTTCCGGTCTTATTCGTGAAGGTATCGTAGGCGCCATTTTGGCTTCTCTGATGATTCTGATCTTTTTGCGCAACGTAAGGATGACGCTCATCGTTCTCGTATCTATTCCGTTATCAATTCTGATTACATTGTTGTTGATGTCTACGCTCGGATTAACGTTGAATACAATGACGCTCGGCGGTATCTTTATTGCAGTAGGCCGCGTAGTGGATGATTCCATCGTCGTAATCGAGAATATTTATGCTTCGCTGGAAAAAGCGCAGGAACGCAAAGAATCGGTTATTGCGTTGGCAACAAGTCAAGTGGCTATGGCGATTACTTCATCCACTTTGGCAACAGTAGGCGTATTTGCTCCACTCGGATTGGTAACGGGAGTTATCGGCGGATTCTTCAGACCGTTTGCATTAACGATCGCATGCGCTCTGCTATCATCCTTAATCGTTGCTCTAACGGTAATTCCCATGCTTGCCAAATTGCTCGTTCTGCGCGCAAAGCCGGGGAAAGTGCATCACGATGAACCAAGCAAAATGAGTTTGTTCTACGAAAAGGTCTTGACTTGGAGTTTGAAGAACAGAATTAAGTCTCTGCTCATAGCGGGCTTATTACTGGTCGTAACCGTCGGCGGCTCAATCCCGATGCTGTCAGTTGCTTTTATACCGGATTCGGAGCCATCCAAAACGATGTATTTCCAATTAAAGCTGCCTAAGGAAACTTCGTTTGACGCTACTGATGCCAAGACGAAGGAAATCGAAAACGCATTGATGGAAACCAAAGACTCCCATGGCGAACCGGTATTTAAATTCGTGGAAGGATTGATCGGTTATGCTGGAGATGATGAGCAGCAAGTCCCTTATGCTGCCCAGATCTTCGTGGAAGTCAATGATAAAGTTGATCCGAATCAAGTGAAGGATCAAATGAAAACATTCATTTTATCCGAGCTTCCTGCCGGCTCTGAAGTCGAGCCGAAAGCTATGGAAGGCGATAATGGCGTCTCCTCTACCGACTTTGAGTATACGTTGAAAGGCGAAGATCAGCTTCAATTAGAGAAAGCTGCCGCATTGGTTAAAGAAAAGCTGAATACTTTCCCGGAACTCAGTGAAGTTGAAGATAACCTGAGCGATTCGAAATCGGAAATCGAGATTACAGTCGATCAGAATAAAGCGAGAGCTTATGGCCTGAGTTCGATGACGGTCCGGGATACGGCTCGCGCCTGGATCCAAAAGCAGGAACTGGGTGATCTGAAATTTGACAATCTGGTCTATACCACAACCGTATCTTTGGAGATCACCGATAAAAATACACTTGAAAAGCTTGGCAATATTCCTTTGAAAAGCTCTTCCGGTTCTACTGTTTTGTTAAAAGAAGTTGCAAAAATAAATGAAGTTGAAGGCGCAGCTTCACTCGGACGCGAAGATCAACAGCAGATTGTGAAAGTGACTGCGAAGATCAATGCAAGCGATAAAAACGGCGTCAGTAAGAAGCTTGCTATCGCGATGAAGGAAGTTGAATTGCCGGATGGCGTATCTCCACAGGTCGGCGGTGCATCGGAAGATATTGCCGAAAGCTTTACACAGTTGTTCGTTGCCATGGGTGCTGCCGTATTCGTCGTATATTTGATCATGGTGCTGGCCTTCGGTAACGCCGGTGCGCCATTTGCCATCCTGTTCTCGCTGCCGCTTGCCGCTATTGGCGGTTTGCTCGGTCTTGTTATTGCAAGCGAGCCTCTGACGATTACGTCGATGATCGGATTCTTGATGCTGATCGGTATCGTGGTTACGAATGCGATCGTACTGATCGACCGCGCTCAGCAGCTTAGAGAAGAAGGTTACACAGTTAGACACGCGTTGATAGAAGCGGGGAAAGTGCGTCTGCGACCGATCATCATGACAGCAGGAGCGACTATCATGGCGCTGGTTCCTTTAGCGCTTGGCCTCTCCGGTGAAGGCGGGTTGATCGGGAAAGGACTCGGGATCGTCGTTATCGGCGGACTCATCACGTCTACCTTGTTGACGCTTGTCGTCGTTCCGATCGTCTATGAGCTGATCGAGAGCATGAAAAATCGCTTTGGCCGCATGTTCAAACGGGGTGGGAAAAATGAGAATGCCGCAGCTGCCACAGTTGAGGTTTAGAGAAGAGGAGAGACACATCGATGAAAAAGGTTAGTTCGGGGAAACGGCAATTCAAATATCGTTCATTATCTATTCTGTCTCTGTTGACAGCGGCTGCCATATTGGCATCAGGATGCTCGGTTCCGGGGGGCGCCGGGCCTGCCACGGCGCAGCTAGCGCCAAGAGCGGTCAAAACCGAGGTCATTGCCAAGCGAAAAATCAGCAATCCGATCGAGCAGGTAGCGGATGTATCCGCGGGCACGACATTGGATGTCATCGCCAAAGCAAACGGTGAAGTCACGGAAGTTTTGAAGAAGCGCGGAGAGTATGTGGAGAAGGGCGACGTTCTATTCGTGATCGACAGTAAAGATGCTGTTTCCGCGAAACGGAAGAGCGAGCTTTCTCTCCGCAGCGCCCAGGAAACTCTGCAGCAGGCCAAGGATAACAAAGTCAATAATCGCAAAGACTTGGCAGACAATGTGACGAGATCCGAGACGGCTCATAAGAATGCGCAGCAAGATTACAATAAAATGCGCAATGATTATGATTCCGGTCTAGTCACTCAGCACCAAGTCGATCAATCCAAGCAAGCGCTTGACAATGCGCAGATGAACTTGGAATCCGCACAAAACAAGCTGTCCGCCTTCGATAACACCGACTCGATTTCCGCGGCGCAAACGCAAGCGGAATCGGCAAGTTTGAACTTGGAAGATGCAACGCGGGCACTGGATAATTATAGTATTAAAGCACCAGGGAGCGGTATATTAACGGACTTCAACATCGTGGTAGGCCAGAATGTATCTGCAGCCGCGGGTAAAGTCGGACAGGTGCAGCAAGTGGATCCGATTAAAATCAAGACGGAATTGTCCGAAACGAATTATCAGCTGGTTAAAGGCAAACAAGAGCTTGTTTACTATAACCCGGACGAACCGGATAAAAAAGGAACCGCCAAAATCAGCTATCTGGCGCCGATCATGAGCGCTACGACCAAAACATTTACATTGGAACTGGAAGTTCCGAATGCGGATCATCTGCTGCAGCCGGGCAAACGTTTCATGGTACAACTTACGACGGAAACGGAAGAACAAGTCGTTGCCATACCGACGATAAGCGTGATTCGTGAAGAGTCGAATACCTTTGTCTTTGTGAAACAAGGAGATCAATATCAGAAGCGTGAAGTAAAACTAGGACGTATTAGCGGTGAATATCAAGAGGTGCTGGATGGCGTTAAAGACGGCGAGGAATTAGTCGTCACAGGACAAAACACCTTGAAAGACGGACAAAAAGTAGAGAGTTCGCAGCAACCCACAGCCACAACAGCAGCAAAGTAGATTCTTGCGAAATCAGACGAGGAGTGTACAACAATCATGAAAAATAAACCATGGAAAACAGGATTGGCAGCATTAGTTCTAGGCACGATGATCGTCCAAGGAGGCATTCCCGTGCTTGCGGCTGACGCGACGACGTCAGTCGTCTCGGCTCCATCTGTGAACTACGGATTAACGAGCGACATTCGCGCAGCGATTAAAAATGCTTCCGTTACACCGACTGCAACAGGGTCGCAGATTTCGGCAACGATTCGTTTGTATAACGGCGGAGCCGCACAGAACCGTGTGCCTGAGCATGAGCTTCGCGTTCGTACAACAAGCGGCGTTGAATATACGTTGAAACCAAGCGCAAGCAATAAAGATGCGCTGCAACCAAAGGAAATTAGCGAGCTCGTGTACATGGCCGCGATCGATAGTAAAGAAGTAACGCAAATCGATCAAATTTCCTTCGTTCATGTGGACATATACTCCTATCCGAAGGTAGAGACGACTTTGCTCGCGATGCCGACCGCTGCTGTCTGGTATGGTACAGGAAGCGCGGCGCCCCAGAAGCTCGATATATTGAATTGGGGCCAAGCTTTTACCATCCCGGGAGTAAATTCAGGACTTGTGTATACACCGGTTGAAGTTTCTATGCAAAACACGAGTACGGGCCGCGCGACAGTAGTAACTGTACTTGCTGAAAATCCGGGAGCGGGACGCGAAACCGTCCCGGCTTTCCGACTGGATGCGCAATCCGAACAAAAATCGTATGAAGGTAAACGCTCTGAAGCAGATCCGGTCGCGCTGGAAGCAGGAGAGAAAAAGTACATTCATTTCGCGATTCCTGTTGAAAATGGCGTAACTTTTTCAAATCTCATCGTTGTATCTACGGATACCTTTACACCAAAAGGCGGAGGTCAATCCACGACGTTAGCGACTGGAAAAGTAGCCGTCGAATGGCCAAAGAGCAATCAAACAGCTACTGCAGCGCCAGCTTATACAATCGGCACCCCGATCGCCTTTGACGCTCTAACGAAAGTCGTGGACAAGAAGACGGAAGTCTCGCTGATGGAGCTTCACCTGCATGAAAATCCGGGCGAAGGTTATAAAACAGCGGTCGCCAAGTTCAAATTGACGAATACGAGCGATGTGCCTACAGCTACGCCGGCTTTCTTATCGGAATTAACGAATGCCCAAGGCGTAACCTATCAAGGTTCCCGCCAATCCAATGTAACAACGATGATGAATCCTGGTCTTAGCTATGTGGTAAGCTACTCATATATCGTTCCGCAAACCGAAACAAGTACGGGTTTCACCTTGAAACTGCTTGATGGCCAATCAGCTGCCCCTTATACGACCACGATCGCTTCTTTGCAAACGAATGTGCAGGATGAAGAAACTGGCGGCATGATCTCGATGTATCCGTTCGATTTGAAGTTCAACGATGTGACTGTCAATACACAGACTACAGCAGCTCTGACGTATACGTACAAGTTCCGTCTTGACCTCGACATTCAGCAAAAAGAGAACGTTGTCGTGGACAACAATTTCTCCAAAATCAGATTTGAGATCGTCGATACCGCCGGACGCGTAGTTGGTTCTAAGGATGCGTCCTTCACAGGCGTAAATAAACTGATTAGCGGCAAACAAACGCTCGATGCGAGCAATATTGCTTCGGATCAATTCAGTTATCCTTTCACAGTGAATGTGTATGAAATCATCGATACGCAGAATGGAACGGCAAAGCGTTTGTTGAAAACAATCAAATAAAGGCTAATACGTATAAGAGGATCCTTTCCCGACACGAACGGGGATGTGGTCCTCTTTTTGTTCATTCCCGAATATTGTGTTAAAATTCACTTTTTTCAGAAACTACTAGTTCTCCCGACTCATTCGTATGGTAGAATATAGAAATCAGGTTCATATGAAAACGCTCTTCGGTCGAACAATAATGGGTTGAAGGAGGTGCAGGATTGAACAGGAAGCTATGGATAGGTGGAACGGTCGGATTGTTCTTAGGCGTGATTCTGATTATTGGCTATTTCACATGGGGGCGCACGAATGATCGTCTGAATGATGTTTTGCGTGCCGTACAGCCAACGGTGACACCTCCTCCTACACCAACACCTTCTGGACCTGCACCCGCTGAGCTGGAAAAAAGGTTATCTGAAATTCGTGACTGGAAAATCGCTGAGCGCCGTTTTACTACCGATTCTCGCGAGCCGTTGATTCTATTACATAATGATAAGCAAATCGTTTATATCCAAAATAATCAAATCCGTTACGAGGTGGTAGGCGGATCCGGTTTTCAAAACATTCCGCTTAGCTTTCCTTCAGCAAGAACCGGTTATGTGTGGAGGGACGGAAAAACCGCCTACATTGGTCTTTCTACGGGCTCCGAAAGCAATCGAAAACAAGGGGATTGGTACGAAATCAATCTAACGGCGGCAGCCGGCAACCCATTGAAAAGGTTGGGGGAGCTGC
Source organism: Paenibacillus sedimenti (assembly GCF_014534655.1). Lineage (GTDB taxonomy): Bacteria > Bacillota > Bacilli > Paenibacillales > NBRC-103111 > Paenibacillus_E > Paenibacillus_E sedimenti. The sequence goes on along the minus strand of NZ_JACVVD010000004.1, from coordinate 92,657 downwards.
AGCTGGCGCCCGAAGAGGTGCAAGCCGTTAGATTTTCCAATAAGCCGTTAGGTGCGCTCTTTCTTGAAAAGAAAGCGGATTCTTACCAAGAATTTTGGATCAACGGTCAAGGGAAAGGCCAATTTTTTGTAAATGATTATTCTATTATGAAAGATCCAAAGGGGAAGCAATTAGGGGCAATAAGCGCTGATCAGGCCGTCTTTGACCGTGTTCATGAATATAACAACCTGTTCGTTATGGAGGATGAACGAGGTCTTCTCGTGTATCAGAACGGCCAGTTGAGCCCGAGCATTTTCCGTTTATCCGGCTATAAGCTTGGACAGGCTCAATCAATTACGGTAGATGAGTCTCTTCGCTCGCAGCCCCCGTATTCAGGATCGAATGCGATACTGTTAAGTATTATGAACGTCCAAGAAGGATCGCTCAAGGGGATCCTGCTGCCTGCAAACAGCCCGACACCATTCTCGCTTGCGCCAAAGCTTATGGAAGAAGGCTGGACATTAGTTGGCGGGTTAAGTTTTGTTCGGATGAAGGAAGGACTTCTGCAAACGATATCGTACCCGATGAATGAAGGAATCGAGTATCCGGAGCAGCATGAGGCGGCTGTACCGGTTGCTGACATCTCCAAGTTGACCCGTTCTGGCATGGTCGTGCAAGGTGAAAAAGAGGGGGTGAAGCAATACCTCTCCTTGAACGATGTGATGAACACACGTTCGGAAGCAGCGGGACCAGCCCTTTGGATGAGAATGCTCCAGCCGGGACGCATGGTCAAAGCCGAGAAGCAGGACACGGCGAGTAAAGAAATATTTATGAAATTCCCCCAAATCCCGTCTTCTGTAACTGATGCGTTGAATGACGATGCGATACCGGAGGGCTTGCGAAATGCGTTAAAGCAGAGAGATTATTTAGGAAGCGGGGACATAGCGAGTACGCATGTGGTGCGTAAATCAGGTGATGAATGGCATGTGCTTACGGATGAAAGGATGGAGCAATGGGACGGGGTTCAAGGGTTAAAAGAGCTTGGACGATTGCCTGTCAAAACGCACTGCACTACGAGCAATTATGTGATTTGTACCACAGCTGCGGACTTCGCGAAAGTAGATGGTTTCTGGTATGTAGCAGATACGTATCATAATCGTATCCTGAAGCTGGACGACCGTTTTGGAATGATCGAACAGGTGAATTTCCCAATGCCCACGAAGTTATTTTTTACTGACGACGGCAAGCTGTTGAATGTAGAAGGACTTCAAGGCGTGGCTTCCTATACGATGCTTCTGGAGCAAGTCTCACTTCAGCCTGCGGCTCCAATAACAGTCGATAAGCTCCCAAAAGAAGAGATCGCCGCATCTCCGGAAGGTTTCTATGAGGATTCTAATCGCATGCAATGGGTATTCCAGTCAAACCGATTGTATGTATACGATCCGAATAAACAGACCGTACTTACACATTTTACAGGCGCGATGACGAATATGGCAGGCACGGCTAAAATCATTCCATATTCGAACAAAGTGCTGTTGGTTCTAGATGACCGGATTCATGTATTTGACATCAAAGGTCATTGGTTAAAGGAAATATCGTTTCCGCGAACGCAGCCCGACGGCATTTATGTATCCACGCCAAAAGGCGAAAACACCTATGCGCTTGATCACGAACTTGGAATGCTGTATCTGATTCAAGGCTTTAGATTGTTAAGAATCGATTTGAACGATGGTGAAGTCACACCGCTATTTTGGCAGTTGAATGCGAATATGAGCAAAGTGCAGATGGATCGGGGGAAGCTCTATCTCACCTTTCAAACCGCTAACGGATACGATGCGCCTGATGCTCACAATGAGATGGTCATCTGCGATATCAAGACAGGCCGCCTCACCAGGTTCAAGATATCGGAAGGCTTCACGCTAGATCGTATAACGAAAGTTCATGAGCTGATTCTAATCCCTCAATCCGATTTCAGCAGTATAGTCCCGGCATCTTGGATGGTATACAAATTGAATGAACAGGGGATGCCTGAGTAAAATAAGCGGTTGAGCGAGAAATTGCTCAACCGCTTTTGTGTGCTAGTTATCGCCGGACAAATTATCGTCGCTTTTACTAAGCTGCCGTTCCTTCCAGAATAGCACAGTCAGCATCCGCTCAATCCATTCCTTATCTTCGGGTGTAAGTACAACGCCATCGAACATCAAATCATTTTCACGGAGAAATCGGCGTAAGTTCACTGGACTGCTTTGATGCTGCGCAGTTTGCTCAGATGGTGCGGATTCCAGATACCCTGCGATTTCCATGAGCTCGGAGTATGATTTGTTTAGGCCTTCGGACAGTTTCATCAACACGTCCGGGGAAGGAATGCCGCGATTTCCGTTTTCCAGTTGTGAAATATAAGCGGCTGAAACGCCGGAGCGGTCGGCCAGCTCCCGAATGGTGAAGCCTTTCAATTTACGCATATCTTTCAACTTATCGTAAAAATACATGCCCTCTCACCCTCATCATGTGCGTAAGTAAACATTAGTTAACAATATGATAATAACAGTTTACTAAAGTAATTACAATAAAGAAGAGGGATTAGAAAAGGCATCGATCGCGATCACAACCCTGCTGACTATTCGAACCTTTTAAAGATGAGTACAGCGTTATGACCGCCGAAGCCGAACGAGTTGGATAACCCGATCTGAAGCTCGGCGCGCCGCGCTTTCAGGGGGACATAGTCCAGATCGCATTGCGGATCAGGATGCTCCAGATTAATGGTCGGCGGGATGATGCCGTCCTGGAGTGTCTTGATCAATGCGACGGCTTCGACCCCGCCGGCTGCGCCAAGCATATGACCGATCATCGACTTGTTCGCGCTGATCGGCACTTCATGCGCCCGGCTGCCGAGCAAACGCTTGATCGCGAGCGTCTCCGACAGGTCGCCGGCAATCGTGCTCGTCGCATGGGCGTTGATCGTGCCGAGCTCCTCCGGCGCCAGCCCAGCGTCGGCGAGCGCTTCGCGCATGGTTCGGTAAGCCCCCGAGCCTTCAGGATCGGTCGCCACAATGTGGTAGGCGTCCGAGGTCGATCCATAGCCGACGAGCTCGGCATGGATCCGGGCTCCGCGCCGCTCGGCATGCTCGAGCGACTCCAGCACGAGCACGCCGGCACCTTCGGCGGCGACGAACCCGTCGCGCTCCGCATCGAACGGGCGGCTCGCCTGCTCCGGCGCTTCACAGCGCGTCGACAGCGCCGTCGCATTGCCGAAGCCCGCCAGCGCGAGGTCGGTGACCGTCGCTTCGGCGCCTCCGGCAATGACAGCGTCCGCGCCTCCGCGCTGGATCAGCTTAAAGGCCTCGCCGATGGAGTTGTTGCCCGTCGCGCAGGCCGTTACCGGCGCCAAGACAGGCCCCTTGGCGCCGAACATGATGCTGACCTGCGCCGCAGCCATATTGGCGATCATCATCGGCACGACGGTCGGGCTAACCCGGCTTGGCCCGCGTGTCATCAGCGTGCGATAGTTTTCGAGCATCGTATGGATGCCGCCGATGCCGGAGCCGATGTAGACACCGGTTCTTTCCGCGTTGTGCTCATCAAGAACAAGCCCGGCATCGTCCAAAGCTTGCTTGGCAGCCGCTACGGCAAATTGACAGTACCGATCCATACGGCGAACTTCACGGCCGCCTACAGCCGCAGCCGGGTCAAAGCCCCGAACTATCCCGGCAAAATCGGTTTTATAAGCAGATACATCCATCGTATCTATCTTCGAGATACCTGATTTACCCTCGATCAAATGTATCCAGAACGTCTCCACATCGTTCCCGATGGGAGTAATAACCCCCATACCTGTAATGACTACGCGTTTCATACTTTAACCCTCCTTAGAGTTTGAACTTTTGCCATCTTATTTCTTAGATTGTCACAGTTCTTATCCTATTACAAGTTATTGTTTATCCTGGTATAATATGTTCTAGGATGATGCTGAAGGGATGTTAGCCGATGAACACGAAGGAAAGAATGCAAGCCCTGTCTGAGTTTCTTACCGCACACCGCGCGAAAATTCAGCCAAGTGAAGCGGGACTTTTGGCCGGGAGCAGAAGGAGGACACCGGGACTGCGCAGAGAAGAAGTCGCCTCGATTGCCGGTGTCAGCACGACCTGGTATACATGGTTGGAACAAGGCAGAGATATCAAGATGTCGGTTCAAGTGTTGGATCGGATTGCCTTTGCTTTGCAGCTCAATGAAGATGAACGCCAGTACTTATTCATGCTCGCCCTTGAGCAGCCTGCGCCAACAAATGTCGTGGACAGTGCGCCAACGGTCAGTCCTGCGCTGAACCGCATTTTAACCGAACTGCGCGATTGCCCGATGATCATCTCCGATCGCAGATGTAGTATTGTCGGTTGGAATCAGGCTGCTGCAGGTGTCTTTCTTGATTTTGAGCAAATCCCGCTGGAAGAGCGCAATATGATTTGGCTGCTTTTTACACGTAAAGAGTTAAAGGCGCTTGCTGTAAATTGGAGCGATTTTGTACGGGGGTTTCTGGCGATGTTTCGTTCCTATTACGGTCAATATTTAGGGGACAACTGGTACAGCGAATTCATTAGGCGTCTGAGTGAACGCAATGCGGATTTTCGCGAGTTCTGGGATCATAGCGATGTCAGCTCCGCCCCTGAAGTTTTTATCGAATTCCGGCATGCCAAGGTGGGTAAAATGTTCTTCGATCTGACGACACTGCAGGTTCAAGGCCGAACTGACCTCAGATGCAGCGTATACACGCCTTCTGTCGGGTCTGATACGGATGCGAAAGTACGGCAGCTGATGCGCAAAATGGGTGATAAAGAGCATACCTAATGTTGTTGGATGTATACTAACGTAAACAAATTTGGTTGCATTAGTAAAAAACAATGATATAATGGTATTAGGGGAACAAGATGAGAACGGGGGCAAGCGGAGATATGTGTGATTCAGGAAAATAAAGATCGTTAGTAGAAAATAAAGTGTGTTAATGAAAAATAAAGTTCGTTAGTCGGGTTTGCAACAGTAAATTACAATACGAGGAGTTCCGTTATGAAAGAGTTAACCACAAACAATTTGCTTAATTTGGAAAGCGAGAAAAACACTGTAGATTGTCGTAATTCTATTGAATATATCTTGAATCAATGGAACACTGATACTATTATCATCCAAAGAGATGATTGGGAGGACACACCAAAATTACGTCGCTACGTATATTGGGCAAAAGGCATAACCGATTTTGATAAAGATGAAGACACTCATTTTATGGGCTGTGGTGGCGTGGAACTTGAAAATGGGACCTGTACGTATTCGCATTTTTCTCCAGGCTCCGAGTATGAATATTTAGACATTGATTATCTGGTCTGTATTGAAACTAATAAATTATTCTTGGAATTTAAGCTAAGTACTAAGTCTTTAATGGTTCTCAGTAAAATGGAGGATGATTTCACATTGGGTTGTTATAGATCATTAAAAAGTTTACAGGTATTGAAGCCTACTTGGATTATAACAGTTTGAAAATACTATGCTTGACATGAGTGTCTTAGTGGTAGACTGCATATATAAATAACAAACTTTATTTTCCAGATTTATTGTCGTCACCGATTGGATATGTCCCTCAATAATAAACTTACTCTAGGTAATTTCGTTTATAAGGAAATCTTAAAAGCTGCTGAAATATTGAGATGTCACTAATAAACTTTATTTTCTTGCATCAATGTGGCGAGATGAAATAAAGTCATTTAACCTGAAGTAAAGTGATTTAATGAAATTTGCAGTTGTAAACAATAGAGAAAAGGGGGAGTCGCAGAGTTATGAGAATAATGGCAAAGACTGATGTATTCATCAAAGCGCGAATAATAAAGGGTTACTCCCAAAGAGAACTTGCGAAGAAATCGGGTTTAAGTCATGCTTATATTAGCCTACTGGAAAGATCCGTTAAATCAGTAGGACCTGCGACTGCCAAAAAATTGAGTGATTTATTGGGGAAGGAATTAGAGGATTTGTTTCGAATTGAGTTGTTGTGATGTGGGTCTTTTGAATTAATGATTTTTTACTATAAAGCCCAAGTCTTAATTGATTGTATTTGGTGAGATAATGTAATATTTCATCACAGCAGCCCTAGGTTATTGGGGCTTATTTCTTTTTGGAAGGATTGCCCACCAACGACAGGATCTTTTGATATAATATACCTGCTTTGCAAATCGAACAAGCTCTTTCTATTTTGATCAGAGATGGGTATGTAAGATAGGATATTAGGTAATACTAATTACTATCAAACTCATATTAAAGCAGGTTCGACTGCTGATCAGCTTATTCCTGATATGGCCCAGTTGGCAGCAACTTATCGAATTGGCGTTCTTGTTATTGATGAGATATAGCATTTGCTTGAAGCAAATGTTGGTGGACAAGACCAAATATTAAACTTTTTTGTTACATTGAAAAATATGTTTGGAGTTCCAATTGTCTTTATTGGGACGTATAAAGCATAGGATCTACTTAGTAAAGAATTTAGGCAGATTAGAAGAACAGCTGAACACTTCGGAGTAGTAGATTGGAAACGTATGAACTATAAGGATCCAGAGAGCAATAATGTTCTAAAGTGGGAACTATTCTTAAAACCACTGTGGAAATATCAATGGACTAGAGAAACAGTACCGTTTGCTGATGAACAGGGAAAATAAAGTTTGTTAGTAGAAAATAGAGTTCGTTAGTGAATGTTCACTTTTGTGAACATTCACTTTTTCACTTTTAGGGTTAATTACGCTAACGGGATCGGCAGCCTCGTTAAGATATTGGGCAGTTTTGACAAAGTAAGAGGGAATAACTTCCTTGTAACGAAATAACAGATTGTCGATACTGCACCTGCACTTAGTAAAATAGGTATGTCTTCTTTAATGATATCTACTCCGGTTTCTTTTTTTTTTAGCCGCTATCTTAGGATGTGAAAAACTGGGAAGAATTTCAATATAATCAGGCTTTACTTGCTTTGCAGAAATGATAATTATCTTCATGGAATGAGAATCGATAATGAACCCCAGCTGAATAGCACTACGCCCAACTACAAACTTATCAAACGGAACATGGATAGGTTACGCATCGATAACAAACCTTATTATCCTGTATCAATATTGGTGAAGGAAAATAAAGATTGTAAGTAGATAATAAAGTTCGTTGTGGTATTCACATCGGCAATATGATAGGCGGGGCGTACTACGTTTAGGCCCGGCAGCATCAGTGAATTTCGTACGTATAGGGATTATACTTTGTTATCGGCTTATCCACTTAAAGAACAAGAGGTTGAATAGACCGACTGGCTCGGCCACACGGTAATCCTGACGATCGGGGACGTTGCGGGCCTGGACCCCTCGCCGCACCAAGAAGCTTTATACTGTGGGTGAGCTTCTTGCTGAGGAGGGAACGCATGTGCAGTTTTAATTGAACGATTGGTCAATTTCGCCGTTCCCTTGTTCGCATGCGGGGGCACCCGGCTGGCCGGACGGGATTTCGTATCCGAAGTCCGGGGCGGCATGCTGAAGTTCACCGTTCGATTGGAGGACGAGATTGCGTAATTGTCAGTTGACCATTGGAGAGGAACAGCCGTTGGATTAACGGTTGTTCTTTTGTATGTCCGCCGAGCCGTCACTTGTACAAGTTACCCGAACGATAGTGAGAATGGTCAGTTCTGAAGCCCTGCCTTCCGTACTATAGCATCTGAACGGTATCGCACTGAAACGAATGCGCGAGAACCAGTGGATCAAGCAGCTTATCTCCGTTGCTTAAAGAGACTGATTGCAAAGGAAACAATGGATGGAACGAACATCATGGATAGCACGATGATTAAAATAACGTATTCCGGTAATGACATCTCTTGAAAAGGGCTTACTATGTTTCTTAAAGATATAGAAAGTTTCAGACCTATTATTTGATCACTTATAATAACAACGCTCAAAGTTAATAAAATAGCCAAGAACAAGATACCCCAATTTTTCAAGTACAAACACCTGCCTTGGTTGAAATGTTGTTCATATCACCATTAATATTGTTGGCAATCGAATCATCTACATACATGTTGTTTAAAAACAGCTTCAATTGTTAATAACTGTCATGTGTAGAAGGAGGGGATCAGCATGTTCAATTGGTGGCGACTTCGTAAACAAAACAACGGGGCAACACGAAACCAAAATGAAGAAATGGTTGGTTATTCAAATGAACTTCCCCTGTACTTCGATTTGCAACAAAATCTTCAACAGATTAGTCAGGCGCTTGGTAATAGTCCCGATCTTAAAATCAGGGAATTTGAAATTCGAAACTCCAAGGTTCAAGCAGCTTCAGTTTTTATTGACAATTTAACCGACAAGGTGGTAGTCGATGATTTTATCATGCGCTCCTTGATGAACGACACCGCTCAAGATACCTTGAAAAATACGGCATCGGATAAGAATGTTTTTGATTATATTAAAAAAAATGCCCTGGCCATAGGTGAAGTTCAAGTCATTAAGGATTGGAACGGATTAATGCTGTCCATTTTGTCAGGCAATACGGTCATCTTGATTCATGGCTCGGCGGAGGCCATAAGCGGCGATACGAGAGGCGGAAAATCGAGAGAGCTCTCGGAGTCGACTTCCCAAGTAGTCATTCGCGGGCCTAAGGACGGTTTTACCGAGGATATTGCGACCAATGTATCCCTTATTCGCCGGCGGATCAGAAGTCCCAATCTATGGTTGGAGACCATGAATATCGGACATGTCACACATACAACGGTCGCGATCATGTATATCAAAGGAATCGTTAACGATCAACTTTTGCAGGAAGTAAAGATTAGGCTAAACGATATCCAAATCGACGGCATTTTAGAATCCGGTTATATCGAACAATTGATTGAAGATCAGCCGACGAGCCCCTTTCCAACCATATACAGTACCGAGCGACCGGACGCCGTAGCCGGGAATTTATTGGAGGGCCGAATTGCACTGATAGTGGGAGGAACGCCGTTTGTCCTCATTTTGCCGACGACGTTTTTTATGTATTTTCAGTCTGTTGAAGACTATTATCAACGTTTTGATATTGGAATAGCGGTACGTTTGTTAAGGTATGTAACATTTTTTATTTCATTATGGGGGCCTTCCATCTATATCGCGGCCATTACCTTCCACCAGGAAATGATTCCCACCCCCCTTTTAATCAGTTTGGCCGCGCAAAGGGAAGGAGTTCCTTTCCCTGCTTATGTCGAGGCCTTCATAATGGAGGCCAGCTTTGAGATTTTGCGTGAGGCCGGCGTACGAATGCCGCGGGCTGTCGGCCAAGCGGTATCGATTGTAGGCGCGATCGTACTGGGGCAGGCAGCGGTACAAGCCGGGATCGTCTCATCGGCGATGGTGATCGTGGTCTCGATTACGGGGATTGCCAGTTTTGCCACCCCGGCTTTCAATATGGCAAGTTCGGTTCGTTTACTCAGATTTGTGCTCATGTTTTTGGCTGCGACCTTCGGTTTTTACGGATTGGCAATCGGCAACATGATGCTCATTGCCCATTTATGCAGCTTGCGCTCTTTCGGGGTTCCTTATATGGCTCCGCTTGCCCCGTTTATTCCTGCGGATCAGAAGGATGCCGTACTGCGTCTACCGTTATGGTCCTTCCTTACACGTCCACGGTTGATCAGCCCAAAAAATATGACTCGGATGAAGCAAGACATGAAGCCTTCTCCCCCGAAGGAATAACACAGCATGAGCACGAGGAGGATACGAATGAAAGCAAAACAAGTTATCCGAATCGTCGTGATTTTATGGCTGGTGCTGCCTCTGACAGGCTGCTGGAATCGAAGAGAGCTCAAAGAGCTAGCCTTTGTCGCGGCAATGGGGATAGATAAAACGCCGAAAGTGAATGAATACAAGGTTTCGTTTCAAATCATAAATCCCGGCAGTGTTGCATTAGGAGCAACAGGAGGCGCAGGGGGACAACCGGATTCGCCTATTACCGTCTATTCGGGGACTGGAAAATCCCTCTTCGAAGCGATCCGCAAAACATCGCAAAAAGTACCGCGACAGCTTTTCTTTTCGCATATGCAGGTGCTGATCATTGGAGAACCATTGGCGAAAGAAGGAATTCAAGATTTATTTGATTTTTTTGAACGGTCCCACGAAATCCGTCTTACTACGATGGTACTCATAGCCAGAGGAAGCGAAGCTGAGCCGCTTGTCAAGATGCTTACGCCGCTCGAGAAAATTCCGGCAAATGCGATTGCGGGTAAAATAAAAATGACGTCAAAAATTTGGTCGGAGAACATAAAAGTCGAAATGGATGACGTGATTAGGCCGTTGGTAAGCCAAGGAGAGCCAATGATCAGCGGGGTAAATGTCATAGGAGATCAGGAGGTTGGAAAAAAGACCTTAAATGTACAGCAGAGTGACCTGTCGACAAAGGTGAATATCTCGGGAATCGCCATTTTCAAGAACGGAAAACTAAAGGGATGGTTGGATGGAGATGAGGGACGTGGAGCTTTATGGATTCGAAATAAAATGAAGAGCACCGTTATTGATCTGGATTGTAAAGATAAAAAGGATGCCGTTGGCATTGAAATTATTCGATCCCATACGAATGTTGAAGTGGAGATTCAAAATGGGAAACCGGTTTTCCATATTCATATTCGGGAAACAGGAAATCTAAGCGAAATAAAATGTTCACTTGATTTGACCAAGGTTGAAGAAATCACAAATCTGGAAAAACAATTGGCAGCGGAGACAAAAAAAGAAGTTTTGGAAGCAGTGAAAGCCGCCCAGAACGAGGAGAGCGATATTTTCGGTTTTGGGGAAGCTGTGAATCGGGCAAATGCGAAAGCTTGGAATAAAATGAAGAAAGAATGGGGCAAGACATTTGCCGAAAGCAAGGTAGACGTCGAGGTGGATGCATTCATACGGCGTTCTGGCATGCGGATAAAACCCTATATATCCGAACAAGAAGGAACCTCGAAAGAATGAAGGGAGGGTCGGGGGTTGGAAAACGCGAAAATTAATGTTAGGCAACTGTTTGTCTTGATCGTTTTGTTTGAATTTGGTACCGCGCTTGTTCTGCCCATAGGATTTGTATCGGAACAAAGCGTTTGGATATCGATATTATTGGCTTTAATTGGTGGCTGCCTGTTATTTATTGTATATGATTATCTTTATCGTCAGTACCCCGATCTGCCTCTAAGCGGCTATGTCCGGGAAATTCTCGGTAACTATATCGGTTGGCCAATAAGTCTCTTATATCTTGGCTTCTTTATCTATAATGATGCTAGAGTTTTGCGGGAAACCGGCGAGCTCTTGGTAACCACTGCCTATGACCAAACGCCGCTATTTGCGATCAATGCCTTGTTGATGTTAGCGGTCATTTATGTACTGCATAAAGGGATAGAAGTGTTGGCAAGAACAGGAGAAATCCACATGCTTATCATGGTTTTATTGGGCTTTTTTGGATTTATTGTCGTTTTCGTTTCCGGTATCATTAATACGAATAATCTGTTTCCTTTGTTTGGCGAGGGGTGGAAGCCTATTATAGAGTCGGCTTATCGCAATATACTTATGTTTCCCTTCGGAGAGATGATTGCTTTTACGACAATTCTTCCCTATTTGAATAAAACTCAATCGGGAAGAAGGGCGGGAATCATTGCCCTGCTATGCTGCGGCCTCATATTAAGCTTCACTCATGCTGTTGAGATTTCTGTTCTTGGAGCTGATATTTACGGTCGATCTACCTTTCCTTTATTTTTAACGATTAGCAAAGTGAATATAGCGGATTTTCTGCAACGGATGGATGCCATTGTCATTCTCACATTGATTATTAATGCTTTCTTCAAATGCGCTATTACTTGCTATGCCGCAGTGATCGTCGCAGCGGATTTGTTCCGCGTGAAGAAGACGCAAAGGGTGGTGTTGCCAATAGGAATAACCATTCTTTTCTCCTCGATGGTGACAGCGGGCAACTGGTCTGAGTTTGCACTTAAAGGGAAAGAAGTTATCATGGGTGTGTTCTTGCCTCTTCTTAGCGTTGTAATTCCAATTTTGCTTCTAACGGTCCATCAGATACGTAAACGATTCGGGCGTAAGCATTCAAAAATCGCCAAATGAGTTGGAAACGGCAAATAGGTCCTGAAACAGCAAACACTACTGACACATTGGGGTCAGTAGTGTTTTTTGTAGTCGAGGTGAGTTTCGGGGGGAGGGGAGGGTTATAAGGATTTTTGAACCGGAAGGCTGTCTCTTAAAGGCTGGTCTTTTTTTAAATACTTGCCTGTGCAGATGGTATAACCCATACCTGCGTAGGCAAGCCCCCAGAAGAAAGCGAACCAATCCTGAAGGAAAGGTATGCCGAAGGAAACCAGCATGATGATAAATAGGAGCACATTCCAGCGGGGGAAAACTTTGGCGCGGAAGGTCACGAATGCCAGAAGAATAGTTCCGGCCATCATCCCAATACCTACAATCATTCCGGTTATATTGACGAAAAGCCCCTTATCTGCATAAGTTTCATAAGCGAAAATACCATACTGCTGCCCCGAAATGACGGCATTGCCGACTGAGGCGATAAACGCGGTTACGAATCCGAGTACGCCAGTTTCTTTCGATTGAGCCAAATAGAAGGCGAAGGAGCAGACCGCCATCAACACGCTTGCCGTATAGCCGAAGCTCAATTCCAGCGGACTATCCCATCCCCAAATAAGTCCTGCCGGCGTCATCCCCATCCTGGAAACCCCTGCCAAAATACAAATAAATCCAAGCCATTTCACTACTTTTTCTGTTGTCACCATGTTCAGCTCCCATATATGATTTGCTTTCCTTGATTCAAATGATAACAAACGGTTATTCCCGCAAGCGAGGGTAGCCCATCCCCATTTGAATCGGGAAATTTGTATAGGTATATTTGGGAATTAATTGATATAATATTTCCAATGCAAGCTGGTCCGGAAGGGATGAAAAGAGGAATGGAGACATCGCATATGAGCAGAACAGCAGTTGTTGATACCAATAGAAAATGGCCCATTGCGACGGGCTTTCGTATCTTCGTTATGATCTTTAGTTCATTAATTGTTCTTTCTTTTATCCGCCATATCTCAAGCTATTACGAAATCCTGCGATCGAAGTGCATCCTTAGTTCGTGCGGCTCATTAGGTCCTCCTTCTAACGAAGTTTGTCTGAACCGGAAGGGGAAGGGGATTCTTTTACGAATGAATAGTCACCGGAAATTGGCGGACAATTAACAATTCTAGAGGAGGCGGGTTTATGCCGGAAGGATTTGGTGAATTCTCAGGAAACCCGAAGACGGAATGGCTTGTTGAGTCAGGTGACGACCGCAAAATGAAGCTGCTTGAAGATTTTTGGTATGAAGATCCTGACGGGAACCGTTGGATTGCAGTACGTGATGCAGTGATTGACGGCGCAAGCATTCCATCTGCATTGTGGGCAATTGTAGGCTCGCCTTACACAGGAGACTATCGTCGCGCATCCATCGTACATGATATCGCTTGTAACGATCAAACGATTTCCCGTAAAGCTGCAGATGTAATGTTCTATTATGCCTGTCTTGCAGGGGGATGTTCCAGGTCTCAAGCGCAACTCCTGTATGCCGGGGTCCGAATTGGTGCGTGGACCGCAGCCTTCTCCAACTGGCCGTATGAATCTTTTAGCTTTCTTGACGAAGTGGAGGAGGACTACAGCTCTATATCAAGCAGTGATGTACAAAAAAAGTTTTACGAGATCGCTGCAGAGCTCGAATCCCAAGAAGAACCGCTATCGTTTGAAAGTGTGGATGGAATCGTCGAAAAACATCTAACGTTTAGGTGAATGCGAAAAAGAGTCAGTTCAGATGCTTCAAATCTGGCTGACTCTTTTTTTCATTAGATACGAATAACTTATATACAAATTTAATATATAGATAATTGGATTGGATAATATCCTGCTTAATGCGGAGGTGTCCCACAATGAATCCGAAACATGAATATAGTTCAATCTCAGATTCACAAACAGTAACAACTTTTAAGGCGTTGGTCGAAGCGATAGTCCCGAGTTCCCCTGCATATGCCATCTATGGAGAAGCGTATGCCGCAGGCGCGGTAGACCTGTGTATTCACGAGTATATGATTTGGGAATTAGATCATAATCTTTCGCTTTTTTTAGGGTACTATCTGGAAGATATTCCAATGGCAGCTCCTACAGCCATGCTGCTCAACGACGGTGCGGCTCAGTATATTGCATCCGGAAAGGCACTTGATCCTCAATTTTATGCAGTCTGGGGCGGAGGTCCCTTTGCCAGTCTCTCTCCGCGGGACCGTATTCGGGTATTAGCGATGCTGGAACAGCTGGATATTGATCTCGGCACCTTACCGCCCCCGTATAAAGATGACGGCGGACTCATTACCTTTATCGTTGATTATCTGAACCGGGGAACGATGTTTGGTTTTTACTCGGAATGGTCCGCTTACGGATCGACACGACTGAAAACACCGGAGGAACGAAGATTAGAATATTTTCCAATCAGTTGGAAGCAGGTTGGCTATCCGGGTGTATCCAAGGGTTACCGGGCTCTTCGCGGTTTTATGCTGACGATTGAGCGCAATGGAACAAAGGAGGAGATCCGTTAGATGCTTGATGCCGATGTAATCGTAATCGGGTCCGGCGGCGGCGGCGCTGTCGTGGCCAAGGAGCTTGGAGAGCTGGGTCTTAAAGTACTGGTTCTGGAAGCAGGGCAGTGGACTGGAAACAGAAAGTGGCCGAATCCTAACAGCGAGCGAGGCGGGGAATGGAGCTCCGATCACGCAGATCTGGATGTGGGAATTTATAAGAAGGTTTACGATTCGTATGAAAATAACATGAACGATCCTGTTTCAGGCGTCATTCGCTTCGGACCGGCCGATCGCCGCCGTACGCCCTGGCATCGGATCATGCGGCAGAAAGGAGAGGTTTGGCAGGCGTCAGGCGTCGGGGGCACGACACAGCATTACTGGACACAGTCACCGCGTGCGTTCCCTGCTGCTGTCGACAATGTATGGCCGATCAGTTACCGGGAACTGATTCCTTATTATGAAAAAGCCGAAGCTACTTTGCCCGTTCAGTTCTCGCCGACGACGCCGAAAGAAGAGCTTTTTTACTACGGAGTCAAAAAGGCAGGATGGTCGCTGATTCCGACGCTTGATGTCGTAACCCCGGGTTATCGCCCGAATCCCAATGCGATTCTTCCCCCTAACAAACATCTGATGGATCCCAACTATACGATGGATCAATTACACGAGATGGAAGGATGCACCCTGCGAGGACATTGCGTCAACGGATGCACAGCCGGTCCCTCCGTAGACAAAATCGCTAAACGCAGCACGCTCGTCAGTTATGTTCCCTTGGCTCTCAAGACCGGGAACGTTTCCATTCGGCCCAACTCCTTTGCGATCAAAATTTTGACGGAGCTTGATCCGAAAGAGGGACTTCGTGCAACCGGCGTACAGTTTCGGGATACGTGGACAGGAGAAATCGGTGAACTGACGGCCAAAACGGTTGTCATGGCGGCGGGCTGCATCGAAACACCGCGATTGTGGATGAATTCCGGGCTGCCTCACAACCCTTGGGTGGGGAGAGGATTGACCAATCATTATTTTGATTGGGTTGGAGGCGTATTCGACGAGAAGGACTTGATGAGCATTCTGGGATCACCGTCTGTTTATCCGTATATGGGACACACGTCCGGAGCCAGAGTCGATATTCCGGGAATCGGAATTTTTCAGGTTTCCTGTCTGAGCCCCGGATTGATGTCCTACCTGACCTACGGCTTCAGCGAAGCGGGGTATGATGCTCTGAACCCGCCTGAACCGGGAGAGCCGTGGGATATTCGGGGCAGGGTCGTCGGACCGGCGCTGAAAGAGCTGATGTTGAACTACAGCCGGACGATGACGTATCTGCTTCTTACTGACGATGATACGCTCTATAACAACAGGGTGGAAGTCGATCCGCTGCTGAAAGACGAGCACGGGCCGATTCCGGTTATCTACTACACCCCCAATAAGAAAACCTTACAAAGGCGTGATCAATTAGCCAGATATGCATGTGAATCCTTGCAGCATGCGGGCGCAAAAAAAATCATCCGAACAGACTCGCCGACCGGCTGGCTGCTCCATCTTGAAAGTACAATGCGTATGGGATTCGTGGTAGATTCAAATTGTGAGGCTTTCCAAGTCAAACGTTTATATATTGCTGATAACAGCGTGCATTTCAACGGAATCGGAGGACCGAATCCGACGCTTACGACTCAAGCGCTGGCTACGCGTACAGCAGAGAAGCTGGCCCAAACCTATTTTAGTTAACCTTTCGAAACGGAATAATAAAGCACAACCCCTGATAAAGCAACGATAAATAAAAAAAACGCGCCTTTCCAAAAGATACCTTTCATTTTTTTGTCCTTCCATAACTGTTCTTTCATGCGAAAAACCCTTGATATAACGATACCCTACTCCTAAGTTTGTTCGCTATAAAGGAAAATATACCTTCATACATATAAGGTCAGCCCGAGAGGGTTGGCCTTATTATGGTTTTCCATGTGCAGAATAATCAGATAAGGAATGGGAAAAGTTATGTGAAAAGGAAATTTTAACTATCGAAACTAATCACTATTCATTGTACCAACTCATCTGGGAGAGACCCTATGAAAAATAGAAAAAGTCATCTTGATCATATCGAATATAAACTGGAAGAGCTTGAATATGCGATTGATGCCGAACTGTTCGATAATCTGGATGATAACGAATTGGTGATCAAGGAAATTTTTTCAAACTGCACCGATCTTGTCATTCGAAAATTCCAAGCCTTTGATTCCATCCCCTGCATGGCGGTTTTCCTCGAAGTATTGATCGATGCCAAAGCATGGGACGATGGTTTGTTGGAATCTTTAATGAAACAAGAACCGGTCGTCATAGATTACCCTGCGCAGCTCTTTGACGTATTTACATATAACTTGTCTTCCGTTGTGCAGCCGGAAAAACTCGAAGGTCTGAATGAAATCGCTCAAAGCATCGTCATGGGAAATGTCGTTATATTTATTGAATCTTATAATCAGGCAATTTCCTTCAAAATCAAAGATAATCTGCATCGTCAACTGGAGGAACCGAGTACGGAGGCGGTTATTCGCGGTCCCCGGCTAGGGTTTATTGAGAAACTCGAGATTAATATGTCTTTAATTCGCCATCAAATCCGAACGCCGCTGCTGAAGATGGAGAGGATGAGCATAGGGAGGATCTCACAAACTGACGTAACGGTTACCTACATAAAAAATATGGCGCCGCAGAATGTGATTGATGAAATAAAAAAACGCCTATCAGCAATCGATATGGATAGCGTATTGGAGTCAGGTTATATCGAAGAGATGATCAGCGACCATACATATTCTCCATTTCCTACCATGCAGCCTACACAGCGGCCCGATTTGGTTGCAGCCTCTCTGGTTGAAGGGAAGGTGGCGATCCTCGTTGACGGAACGCCGATAGCGTTAATCGCGCCCGTTACTTTCTGGTACGGGTTTCAAACGGTCGAGGACTACTATATGAACTTCATCTTCGCTACGATGCTGCGATGGCTGAGGTATTTGTTTGCCTTTTTGGCGTGGGCCATGCCTTCCCTATATGTTGCGGTAACGACCTTCCATCAGGAGATGATCCCGACAAGCTTGGCGCTGAGCCTGGCAGCAGCGCGGGAAGTCGTTCCGTTCCCGGGGATGGTCGAAACCCTGATTATGGAGATTACCTTCGAAGCGCTCCGCGAGGCGGGAGTCCGCCTTCCCCGTCCGGTAGGCCAGACGATCAGCATTGTAGGTGCACTCGTCATCGGACAGGCAGCGGTACAGGCCGGAATTATTTCCGCACCGATTATTATCGTCGTATCCTTGACGGGAATCGCATCTTTTCTGATTCCTCATCCGGGTATGAGCCAGGCCATCAGCATTCTGCGATTTCCGATGGTGATTGCCGCCGGGATGTTTGGCCTGTACGGCGTCGGCGCAGCCATGATTGCGACTTTGATCCATGTAAACAACCTGAGTTCCTTCGGCGTTCCCTATTTGAAGCCTCTTGCGCCGTTCGAAAAGTCCGGGATCGTGGACGTATTGGTCAGAGCTCCGTGGAAGGTGATGCGCAAGCGGCAGCAGTACATTCAGCAGAAACTGGAGTTGGAGAAAAAATGATCCCGAGCCGGATATTGTACGTAAGCTTGGCTCTTATCTTATGCCTTGGATTATTCACAGGCTGCTGGGACCGTGAAGAAATCGACGATCTCGCTTTGGTAATGGCCAGCGGACTTGATCTCAGTGAAGACGGCCAGCTTGAGGTTACGCTGCAGATTGCCCTTCCCTTAGGAATTCCAAGTGCTCTACAAAGCGGTGGAAAAAGGGAAGAACACGTTATGGTCGTTTCGGCAAAAGGAAAAGAAGGGCTTGATATTCTTGGCAAGCTGCAGCAGCAATTGTCCCGAAAAATCTTCTTGGGGCATCGGGGCGTACTCGTAATCGGGGAAAAATATGCGAGACACGGGATCGATCAGGTGTTGGACGATTTACTGCGTGCGCCCGAAAGCCGATACAACAGTTTCGTTGTGACGGCATTCGGAACGACGGCAAAAGAAGTATTAAACACGACATACCTGCTGGAAGAAATTCCGGCTATCGGCATCAACAAAATCCAGTTCGGCGAATTCAGCTTATCGTTCAAAATCGACGAATTTCTGAATGCGGTGGCCTCCTTCGAGGCATCACCGATTACCGGGGCTGTACGGATTATCAAAACCGGCACCGGCCAGCCATCCTTCACAATCGATAGGGCGGCAGTTTACCGGGGGAACAAACTGACCGGATTTTTGTCGCAAGAGGAATTGAAGGCGAAGCGCTGGTGGCACGGAGAAGCCAAAGGGATGTTTATCACCTCGCAGGTGGAACCGAAAGACAAAGATTTCAATGGTACAATCACCGTCGAAGTGATGCAGGGAACGACGAAAATTCACACAAGCATAAAGGACGGACTCCCCGAAGTTTCGGTTACATTCAAAGCTGCGGTTCGGGGGCTGGCCAATAATACAAAGTTGGATATGAACAAAGCCCCAAACATGAAACGCATTGAAGCGAAGATTTCGGAGGATATGCACAAGCTGATCGCTGATACGATCTCCCGCACGCAAAAAGAGTTAAAAGCGGATATTTTCAGTTTTGGCAGGGAAGTTCATATCGAACACCCTGATGTTTGGAAAACCATCAAGGACCAGTGGATGGACATCTATCCCAACGTTCCGGTCAAGGTCAAAGTTGACATTCAAATCGAACGGATGGGCAGAACGCAAGCGCCTGCGCATCAGAAAATACAAAAGTATAAATAGGGAATGGGGGGCAAAGGATGAAAGTGACCGGTTTACAAGTTTTCTGGATGATTGCCGTTATGGATTTGGGGATGACGCTAATCATGACGCTCACGCCAAGCCTGCAGGCTGCCAAACAGGATATTTGGATTTCCTTTCTTGTCGCCGGAGGCATCGCCTTGCTGATCACCTTGCTGGTGACGAAGGTGGCGCCTCTCTACCCCGGCCAGGATTTGATTCGGTTCAGTCAAGCGATTATGGGAAAATGGTTTGGCGGGATGATTGTTGTGATTTACTTTGTCCAGTGGTATACCATTATCCCGATCGTTCTCCGCCAATTCAGCGACCTCGTTCAAATCATGCTGCTTCAGGAGACGCCGAAACTCCCGGTCATCCTGATTATGGTGGTATTAATCACATATGCGACCTATTCGGGTGGGATTGAAGGGATCGCCCGCTGCAGCGAGGTCCTGGGACCGATCATCTTATTGATGGTCATCCTTGTTATGGTTGCCAGCATTAAAGATCTCGACGCGAAAAATCTACTACCGGTATTTGTGGACAGCGGGATGATGGGGATCTTTATGGGAGCGGCCGGACCTGCCTCATATCTTGGACATGCCGTAGAGTATCTCATGCTCGCATCGTTCTTAAATCAACCGCAGAAAGGAGCGCCATACGCATACTGGGCAGTCGCTACCGCATCATTCTTTACGCTGGTTGCCGGTGCTATGGCCGTTGCCACGGTTGGGGTCAATCTGACACCCAAAATGTGGTACCCTTTCTTCGAGATGTCCAGAAAAATATCGCTATTCGGATTCCTTGAAAACTTCGATGCAATTGCAATCGTGATATGGGTAGCGAGCGTTTTCATTAAATTGTCCATCTATATGTTCGTCACCTGTTATGGAACCGCCGAATTTTTGCAGGTGAAAAATTGGAAAAATATGGTTTGGTTTGTTGCCCCGGTTGTGACGGTATTTGCGTTATTTCCTAAAAACGTTTCACAAGCGACCGGCAGTTATTTGCTCAATTACTGGGTACCGGTAGCGCTTCCCGTCAATATGCTCGGTCTGCCCCTGCTGCTGCTCATTGTGGGGAAATTGAAACAGAAGAAGAGCCAATCCGGCTAGATCCATTTACTGCAAACACAAGTAACAGCCATGCTAAATACACATGGCTGTTTAAGTTCTCCAATTGCTGAACACGGCTTTCTATATTGGGTTTAATTTTGCTGAAAAAAATAACTCGTTGTATAAAAAGCATTTTCGAAATCGTTTCATGACCTTACAGTCATAATTATGATCTCGAAACAATTGAATATATTCTTCTTCATTACGAATATACTCTCCGTTGTCATACCATTTCATAAACCTGTTGCATAACGGTTTCTTCTTACATAAGCAAGGTTCCATGACAACGATAGTTCCGTTAGGTTTTAAAATTCTTTGAAATTCCTTCATATAATTTGAAATTTCATCCGAAGAAATATGATGCAACACAGCGATTATAAGGAGGTAATCAATCGATTCATTAGCTACGGGCAAATGATTATTTTCCAGCACTTGGAAGTTGTGGTTGGGATATATTCGCCGTGCATAATCAATACGCTTAGCATCAGGGTCGATGCCAAGATAATTTAACGGTTGGAACATACCGCAGTTTGCTCCAGTACCTGCGCCGAAATCCAGTACGGCTTGACCGTCAAATGTAAAATGGGACTTTACGTGATCGTGAATATATTTTTTGGTAAACCATTTCGGACGAACAAACCAGTGATAGAGCCGAGGCGAGAACGGAATGTTAATGGAAATTCACCAACTTTCGGATTAGGTCACGAAAGATAATGTTGCCTTTAAGATTGAAAAAAATTCAAGCGAAAACAACCTAAATTTTACATAATATTTACACAAAATGGTTATGTTTATTTTCAGTTTGATAAGAGAAGGAGTGAAATTTTACATGAAAATATTAATTCCCCCAACAGAACCCAGAAAACCAAAACAACCTGATAAATGCCAACAATGTATATGGGGACATTGGGACGGCCTCAAACAATTTTGTACCCAAATAGTCTGCATAAAAGAGTAATCCGCATCAGACGTGAAACCTTTGCTGATTCAATTTGATAAATGTGTGAATGAAAAACGAATCATAAAGCATGCTAACTTTGAATCCCACCCTTTTAATAAAGAGGTGGGATTTAATTGATTTTGTTTTGATTTCAAGAAAGGGGTATACCTATGAAAATAAATAATAAAATGATCACTTTACTGGTGATGGGTTTGAGTTTGCTTATTATCGGTTGCAGAGCGGAATCCGGTGGGCGCCTTCATCAGCAGAGCGTCGAGTCCCCTATCACTGCAAATCAAGGCGCCAAACCTGTCGTATTCATCATGATTGATTCTTTAATGGATAAGCCATTGCACGAAGCGATTCAAGCAGGTCGTGCGCCCGCAATTCAGTTTCTGCTTAAAAACGGGCAATACTTCCCGCAGGTTGTGAGTTCGTTTCCCACAATGTCCGTGACGATCGACAGCACATTATTAACGGGAACGTATGCAGACCGGCATCATGTGCCTGGACTTGTCTGGTACAGCGGCAAAGAGAATCGCATGATTTTCTACGGAAATGGCGCCAAAGAAGCATTGAAAATAGATCAACTGCAAGTACTTGTGGATGCTATTTATCAGTTAAACCAGGTTCAATTGAACAAAGAAACGAAAACGATTCATGAAGAGTTAGCCGAAAAAGGGAAAGACTCCGCGTCAATCAATGCTGTTATTTTTAGAGGAAAAACGCAACATACCTTAACAAACCCCCGCCTGATCTCATTCAGCAAACGAGTGCCGGATCAAATGAAAATAACGGGACCTAAATGGTTTTCCTATGCGGCTTTTTCACAACTGGACCCGAAGAATGACAGAAATTCTCGTATGTGGAAAAAATTCGGGATGAACGATGAATTTTCAGCACAAGACACTGCATTTCTGATTCATCAGAAAAAGCTTCCGAATGTAACCATTACTTACTTTCCGGAGAATGATAATGCAGTACATAGAAAGGGCACGGATCATTTGGGTGGAATTGAAAAAGCGGATCAAGCTCTTCAGGTTGTGCTTAACGCTTACGGTTCGTGGGAGCAGGCTTTACAAAATGCGATATGGATCATTATGGGTGACAGTGCGCAAAGCGTTGTCTACGATGATCGGCAGGCAGCTACTGTTGAACTAAGACCGCTTTTAAACCGTTACCGCATTGCGAAATTAAATCAACCTGTAAGGACCGAAGATCAAATTGTGATTTCCACAAATGAAAGAATGGCATATATCTATGCAACCGATGCTGGTGTTCAGCTATCTGACGTCGTGAAGCTTTTGCAAAATGAGGACAAGCTTGACATTATCGCAATGAAAGAGGATAACAATGTTCGTATTACCGCCGGGAAAAACGATAAATTATTTTTTTACCGTCCCGGTGGGGACTACACGGATGAATATGGACAATCATGGACATTATCGGGCGAACCGGGTCTCCTGGATATTAAGCTTACTAACAAAAGCATCAAGTATGGGAGGTATCCTGATGTTTTGGCGAGGCTGTATGGGGCTATGCATTCTCATGAAGGAAGATACGTTGTCGTCACGGTCCAACCCGGATATGAACTCGTCGGCGAAAGCTCCCCTACCCACATCGGCGGAGGGGCTCATGGCTCGCTGCATGAAAAAGATTCCCTTGTCCCATTAATTATAACCGGAACGAATACCCGGCCAAAAACGCTGCGAATCGTTGACATTAAAGACTGGATTATGCAATTGGTTCAATGAAAAGTTACAAAAGTGCTGTCTGTTTTAATGATCCGTGTGATAAAAATCACACTTCTTGTGCAACCTAGGGTCAGTACGTGAATTGGAAAAAAGGGGTTATGTGATGGAATACATAAACAAAGGTACAGACACTCTGATCATAGGCATTGACGTGGGATCAACGACCGTTAAAGCCACAGTAGTGGAGCCTGAAAGCAAACAAATCCTTTGGTCGGACTATCAGCGCCACCATACGAAGCAGGCGGAAAAAGTACTGGATTTGCTGATTGCGATCGGCAATGAGTTTCCCGACATGAAAAAAGAAAACATCCGAGTCTTTGCGACAGGCTCCGGCAGCGGGCCTATTGCCCCGCACATTGGAGCAAAGTTTGTTCAGGAAGTCAATGCCGTTTCCATGGCGGTTGAGCACCTTCACCCCGACGTCGGCAGTGTAATTGAACTGGGGGGACAAGATGCGAAGATCATCATTTTTAAGGAAAATGAGGAAACGGGCAATAAGCAAGCGCTGACCTCCATGAATGACAAGTGCGCATCGGGTACTGGCGCCACCATAGACAAGTGTATGATCAAGGTGGGAATGCCGATGGAAGAAGTCGGTAAACTTCACTTTGATGACAGCAAGCTGCATCATGTGGCCGCCAAGTGCGGGGTGTTTGCGGAAACGGACATTGTCAATCTGGTGAAAAGCGGGATACCGTCACCTGAAATTATGTGTTCTCTCGCGGATGCGATCGTCATGCAGAACCTTTCCGTCCTTACACGCGGAAATACGCTGCGCCACCGTGTTCTGCTGCTGGGCGGACCGAATACATATCTGCCGTTCCTCCAGGAATGCTGGCGATTGCGAATCCCGCAAACCTGGCAGGATCGCGGATACAATTATCCCAGAGATATACCCATCGAAGAATTGATTTTTGTACCTGACAATTCGCAGTATTATGCAGCTTTTGGCGCGGTGCTGTACGGCATGCATGAACCGGCCGGCGTTGGAAATTATTTGGGGCTGGAGGGACTGAAAGAATTTATTGCCCACGGCCGGAAAGCCAAATTGGGCGAGAAAGCGGGTCCTCCTCTGGTCACGGATGATACGGAGCTGGATGAATTTCGCCGGCAATATCGGATTCCCCGATTTACACCGGTCTCCTTCACACCGGGGCAAAAGGTAAGAGCCGTGATCGGTCTTGACGGCGGTTCCACTTCATCCAAAGCCGTTCTGGTCGATGACGAAGGAAACATTCTGCTCAAGGAATATCAGCTTTCCAAAGGAAATCCGCTTGAAGACACGAAAGAACTGCTGAAGCGGATCCGGGATAAGGTGAACGAGCAGGGAGCCGAATTAGAAATCATCGGTTTCGGGTCAACGGGATATGCTGCGGATGTTTTGGAAAAAACATTAAAAGCGGATGTGAATATTGTCGAGACGGTCGCTCATATGATGAGCGCTGTCAATCAATTCGGCGATATCGATGTTATCTGCGATATCGGCGGCCAGGACATCAAAGTCTTGTTCCTTAAAAACGGGGATATCCGCAACTTTAAGCTGTCGAATCAATGCTCCGCCGGGAATGGGATGCTGCTGCAAGCGATGGCGGATCAGTTCGGCGTTCCGGTTCAGGAATATGCCGATACCGCATTTAGCGCAGGCTTGAGTCCTAAGTTTTCCTATGGATGTGCCGTATTTTTGGATGCGGATCGGGTTAATTTTCAGAAGGAGGGTTATTCCAAGGAGGAATTGCTCGCTGGCCTCGCTATGGTACTTCCGAAAAACGTATGGCAGTACGTCGTACAGATTCCGCGCATGTCCGAATTAGGGCGGAAGTTCGTTCTGCAAGGCGGAACCCAATACAACCTGGCTGCGGTCAAGGCGCAAGTCGACTATATCAAACAGCGTGTTCCCGATGCCGAAGTTTACGTTCATCCGCATCCTGGAGAAGCGGGAGCCCTCGGGGCAGCCATGGAAACCTTGCGCGTGGTCAAACGGCGTGGGTATTCAACCTTTTTAGGACTGGATACCGCCATCAATCTGCGTTATATGTCGCGCAACGACGAATCCACCCGCTGCAATTTCTGTCCCAACCACTGCAGCCGTACCTTTATCGATTCAGAGACGCCGGATGGACATACCGCCCGATACATTTCCGGGTTTTCCTGTGAAAAGGGAACCGTAGAAGACAAGGATGCCGTCCTTAAATTGACCAAGGAACGTCAGGAATTGAAAAAACACTATCCCAATCTGGTGGAATATGAGGCTCGCCGCATGTTCCAACACTTTTACGATTGCGAGCCGCTGCCCGAATCGGACGTGCCTGTGGATGACATAAAGGTGAGACGCGGTTGGTTTGGGCTTGGCGGAACGCGAAAAGACCAAAGCCGCCGTCCATTAAGACGCTCTCCCGCCGAGGCAATGGAACGTCGAAGCAATATCCGCATCGGGATTCCCCGCGTGCTCAACATTTGGTCTACGGCGCCCTTTTGGCGTACTTATTTCGAGGCGCTCGGCATCAATCAACGGAACATTGTATTCAGCGATTATACGAGCGAGGAAATGTGGCAAGAAGGCGGAAAATACGGGTCCATCGATCCTTGTTACCCTTCGAAAGTGGCGCAAGCTCATGTTCATAATCTGTTGTTCAAGCATCATGAAAAAACACCGCTCGATTATGTTTTTTTCCCGTGCATCACCCATATTCCGACACATCTTCACAATGTGATGGATTCTGCCAGCTGTCCGATTGTAGCCGGAGCCCCCAATGTAATCAAGGCCGCCTTCACGAAAGAAGTGAACTTCTTTGAAACGAGAGGGGTCGTCTATCTGGATCCTGCCGTCACATTCACCGAACCGAATATGATGAAGAAGCAATTGTTTGAGGCGTTCGCGGATCATCTCCGGATTACGGAGGACGAAAGCGACTTTGCCGTAGATCAGGGCTGGAAGGCGATGGAGCTTTTTGACGAAGAAATGCAGGAGAAGGGCCGCATGATCCTGGAGCAGGTAGAACAGGAAAACCGTCTCGCCATTCTGATGATCGGGCGCCCCTACCATTCCGATCCCGGCATGAATCATGGCGTCCTGGAAGAATTTCAGGTGCTCGGCTATCCGATTTTGTCCATGCGCGCCATTCCCAAAGACGAAAATTGGCTGCGCCGTTTCTTCAACAAGGATTTGCAGAGCGGGCGGGTAGAATACGCGCTTGAGGTCACCGATGTATGGCCGGAAAACTTCAGTTCCAACAGTGTGCAGAAAGTATGGGCCGCCAAATTCGCCGCGCGTCATCCTAACGTGGCGGTGCTCGATCTGTCCAGCTTTAAATGCGGGCACGATGCGCCGACTTACGGGTTGATCGACTCGATTATCACGGCCGCCGGAACTCCATTCTCGGCATTGCACGATATTGATGCCAACAAGCCGAGCGGTTCGATTAAAATCCGGGTCAAGACCTATGCCCACAGTCTGGGGCTTCATGAAGAGCGGCTGCAGGATTTGGCCCGTAAAAAAGCGGAATTGCAGCAGCTTCTGGAACAAAAACGCGCCGAATTGCTGGGCAACCAGCAAAACGAGCGAGCCGAGGTTATATAGAAATTCACATATAAGGAGCGAAGCCGATTATGGCAATTGTCAAAAACAAGGAGAAGTCCGAGGATCAATTGTCCCTGGAGGACAAACTGCTGATTTTTCAGAAGGAACAGGAAAAAGCATTAGGCTTGGATCTGGAAAACAAGAACCAATGGTTCGATCCCGTGCCGCGCCAGTTTTTGGCCAAAGATAAAACCTCCACGACTCTGCTTTTCGGAGGATTGACGATGGCCCACGATTATTTGGTGGCCGGGGCGCTGCATGGGCTCGGGTATCGGGTGAAGCACCTGGACTGCCCGGACAACGAATCGCTGCGCTATGGGAAAGAATTTGGCAACCGCGGGCAATGCAACCCGACGTATTTCACGGTCGGCAATTTGATCAAACACCTGCATTACCTTCGCGATGTGGAAGGAAAATCCAAAGAGGAGATCGTCAGTAACTATTTATTCATTACGAGCGGCTCCTGCGGACCGTGCCGCTTCGGCACCTATGTCACGGAGTACCGGAAGGCATTGCGCGACGCGGGATTTGACGGTTTCCGGGTCCTGTTGTTCCAGCAGACGGATGGTTTGAAACAGGCCACCGGCGGGGAATCGGCCCTAAAATTGGATACGTCGTTTTTCCTCAGTTTTCTGAAAGCCGTTCTGCTGGGGGACATTTTGAACGCGCTGGCTTACCGCATCCGGCCCTATGAAGTGGCAGCCGGATCGACGGACTCCGCCCTGGATCGTTGCAAGCAGTATTTGTACGATGCCTTAAGCGAGCGGAAACGGCTGAAACCGGCGCTGATTCGATGCCGTAAGGAATTGCAAGCCGTTCAGGTAGACCGCACAATGGTCAAACCGAAAGTAAGCATCATCGGCGAGTTTTGGGCGATGACCACCGAGGGTGACGGCAACTATCAGCTGCAGCGCTTTCTGGAAAGCGAAGGAGCCGAGGTCGAAGTACAGTCGGTTATGGCCTGGATTCTATTCCTCATTTGGGCGGGCCGTTACGATACGAAAAAGCGAATGAACCTGCGCGAAGCGGATTCCGGCAAATTCGGGTTAAAAGGGAAAAATCCAAAGATTCGTCTTGGTATGCTGTGGCTTGCCGACCGTGTCCTTCGAGGCATGTTCCAAATGTACGCCAAGGCTATGGGACTGTATCATTATCACCTCCCAGATATGGAAGAGATTGCTCGTGTCGCCCATGAACATTACAACAATCATTTGCGCGGCGGCGAGGGCCACATGGAAGTCGGGAAGCTGATTCTCAACGTGGTGAAGAAGAAAGTAAATATGACGCTCTCCGTCAAGCCATTCGGATGCATGCCTTCTTCCGGCGTATCCGACGGAGTACAGTCATTGATCACCGAGAGATATCCCGATGCGATCTTTCTCCCGATTGAAACGACGGGGGATGGGGCGATCAACGTTTACAGCAGGATTCAGATGATGCTGTTTAAAGCCAAACAGGCTGCCCAGAAGGAGTTTGACGAAGCCTTAAAGACAAAAGGCTGGACAACCCTTCAGCTTCAGAAAATAGCAGGTCGTTCAAAAAGAACAAATTCTTTGCATACAAGCCGTCACGTTGTTGCTTGTACAGCGGCTAATATGATATACGGTATGCGAAGATTTTCCAACCGGTTTTCTTTCCAGCGAAATGAAGAAGAAATTCAGGGAGTATAAGAAGCAATCGCAAAAGTTAATCAAGAAAACATGCCAAGTTATTTAATGGAATAAGAAAAGCCGATATTTCCTAGCCAAAGGAAATCATCGGCTTTTATATTTTATTACCTATCATTGAATTTGCAAGCGACTGTAAAGTTCAGTTAAATAGGAGCGGCTCACATGCGCTTTATGAACGGAATTTTTAAACTGCAGGACAAAGGTCTGGCCGGATGGTTCAATGCGGTTAATATGTTTGATATTGATGATATAGCTGCGGTGAGTACGTATGAATAGTGCCGGATCCAACCGGTTTTCCAATTCTTTTAACGGCTCCGACGTGGTAAACACTTTTCCTTGCTTTCCGCTCAGATAAACGTTGGTCGCTTTGTTCTCAGCTGAAATAAATACAATTTGCTCTTGATCGACAACCTCAACAATGTTGCGGTTTCGAAAGCTCAAATGTGGTAATGTTTTATGATTCGGCTTGTCCAAAGCCTGTTTGATTCGTTTAAAACATTGATAAAGCCGGTCATGTGTATACGGCTTGACGATAAAATCAACGGCTTCCATCGCAAAAGCCTGCGGTGCGAATTGACTTAATCCTGTGATAAAAATGATGCACAGCTCGGGAAACTGGATGCGCATGAGCTTTGCTGCCGAGAACCCGTCGCCGTCAGGCATATCGATATCCGCAAATAAAACTTGAGGGTGACATTTTTGAACGGCTTCCTTCATTTCAACTCCCGTACTTGCTTCGGCAATTACTTGAAATCCGTTTTGAGTTAAAAAGGCTACGAGCTCTTCTCTTAGTTTCGGATTATCTTCCGCTACGACGACCTGGTAAGACATGATTCAACCCCTTTCTCAATTCATTATAAGGAATAAAGACCAAGAATGTTGTTCCGACCGTTTCCCCGCTTTCCACTTCGATATGCCCCTGATACTTTGTGACGAGCCTTTTTGCCGTAGCTAAGCCAATCCCCTGGTGTCTTTCTTTTGTCGTGTATCCTTTGTTAAATATTTTTTTTATGTTCTCGGTGGAAATCCGTGAATTGGTGTTTTTTACGCTAATAACCAGCATCGAATCATAAAGCCGATTCAATGTCACGGCAATGGAGCGATTGTGCAAAGGAGCTTTTATTTCTTCGTCGATCGCATTATCAAGCAGGTTTCCGACGATTTGTACGAGTTCGTAAGATTTAATATCTAAACGAGGGATCGTCGTCTTGGCATCGACTTTGATGTCAATATGCTGCGCATAACCGATTTCGATTTTGGTTTGAAGCAGAGCGGCCAGAGGAGGATGATCCAGTTGCAAAAGAAATTCATGGCCCCGGATTTCCGCATTCAGTTCATTCAAGTATTGTTTGACGTCCTCATACTCTTCGCGTTGAAGTAAACCCCCAATCACCTGAAGATGATTCAGGTAATCATGTCTTTGCGACCTGACAGATGTAATAAAATCTTCCAGATTTTGAAAATACACTCTTTCGGTCGTATCGATCGTTTTCAGCTCCAGTTTTTTACCAAACGAAAATATGACGTAGATGATAATGGCCATAAACAAGTCGGTCAAGACGTATACGATGACAACATCCAGGCTTGTTTCCAGCGGGTTTTTGATGTTTCGAATCATGAGCAAATTGATCAAGTCGTCGTGAAACAAAAAGAGAGTCGTAATTAAGATCAAATACTGTTTATATTGTTTCTGATGATCCATGAACCATTTGAAAAAGGCCAGCTTTTTAACGGACAAAAAGATACCGATGGCAAGTATGATGACGTTAATGGTCCAAGTCACAAGCAGGTCCATGCTTGTATATTGCATCATGTAAATTGAAATGATTCCCATAATGTTCTGTATCGCGGTTCTTGTTATGCTGATCAGGAAAATAATATTCCACGAAAAAGGATACAACCATTTCATCAATACCGTATGGATGAAAATACTCACCAGGACGCTAAGCTCGAACTGAATTTGCAGTTGAAACATGAGGAGAGTGAGAAGAGCAAAGATGACTATAAACAAAAAGTTTTGTTTCTTATACGCTTTCCACTGAATTCCGAATAAGGAGAAAATCAAGTTGGTTTGGACCAATGACTCCGGTATGACGAGAAATAAATTGTACATACGAACTCCCTAAAATGAAATTCTTTGTAAGTATCACTTTCAATATAGCTACATAATGTAAGCCCAATGTGAAGTGAATGTAAACACCATGTAAATATAGAACTAAATTGTATTTATGGTAAATATACATTCCCCATTCATTCGTCATTTTATAACATTCATTCGTCGTTCCCATTCGACTAGTCGTCTTGAAACTATAGACAACATCAGGGTTGTTTTGTAAGTTATAGCCGTAAGACCCAAAGATTTCTATAAAAAAAAGTGTGGAGGGAAAAATGATGAGAGAAAATGACAATCTATTCCAAATTATTCGTGCGAATGGGAGATTTTGTGACGCAAAAGGATATGAAAGGTATCAAACAACCAAATATCCGGACAAACGCATGGTCATTCTTGCGTGCATGGATACCCGTTTGGTCGAACTTATGGAACGGGCGATGGGCATTGATCAAGGCCAGGCAATTATCGTCCGGGTAGCAGGAGCTCAAGTGCAGCATCCGTTCGGATCTGTTATGCAATCGATTCTAGTTGCCATCCACATGTTGAAAGCGGAAGAAGTCGTCGTCGTAGGGCATCATGATTGCGGAATGCAGTGCATGAATACACATGCATTTGTTGAAAAGTTAATGGAGCGTGGAATTTCCAAGCAAACCATACAGATGGTCGAAAACTCCGGAATTAATCTGGAGAATTGGCTGGAGAAGTTTGATAACGTGTATGAAAGCGTGAGGTCTACCGTGTCGGTCATTTCAAAGCATCCGTTTTTGGCTGAGACCATTCCGGTACATGGGCTCGTTATCGACCCTCACACCGGGAAGTTGGAAATGGTCGTTAATGGCAGCCAAAGAGAAATGGTTCTGGAGGGAATCGTATGATCACCCGATTGTTGGGGCTGGACCGATTTCAAGGCTATTCTATCGGAAGTTTGCAGAAAGATTTGGTAGCTGGTTTAATTGTCGGCATCGTCGCTCTTCCGCTAGGGATGGCATTTGCCATTTCGTCCGGAGTGAAGCCGGAGTACGGGATCTACACCACGATTATTGCCGGTATCCTGGCTTCGCTGATCGGCGGATCGAGATTTGCGATCACCGGTCCGACGGGGGCGTTTATTCCGGTTTTGTTCGGGATTGCAAGTGTGTACGGATATGAAAATTTACTGATTGCCGGCTTCATGGCCGGGGTAATGCTCTTGCTCATGGGTCTGCTCAGGATCGGTACGATTATCAAGTTTTTTCCGAAGCCGGTCGTGATCGGTTTTACTACGGGTATTGGCGTCATCATTTTCTCGAGTCAAATATCCGATTTCTTAGGTCTTAGCGGTGTGAAGAAGCATGAATTTTTTCATGAAAATATAGTAGAAATCTTCACGCATCTGGTCACCGTTAATGTGTACAGCGTGATTACCGCCGCCCTTTGTTTAACGATTATCATTTTGATGACGAAATTTTTACCGAAGATTCCGGGTGCTTTGGTGGGACTGCTCGTGAGCACTGTGGTGGCCACCATATTTTATCCGGATCAAGTCGCGACGATTGGTTCCAAATTCGGGGGCATTCCCAGCACTCTGCCAAGCCTCCAAATTCCGCAAATCAATATGGATAAGATCGTAGAGCTGATGGGTCCGGCTTTCACGATTGCCATGCTCGGGGCCATAGAATCCCTGCTTTGCGCCGTGGTAGCCGATGGAATGACGGGAAGCAAGCATAACAGCAACCGCGAGTTGATCGGGCAAGGCTTAGCCAATATGATCACGCCGTTGTTCGGAGGGATTGCGGCAACCGGAGCGATCGCACGGACAGCTACGAACATTAAAAACGGCGGCGTATCTCCGCTGTCCGGCATTATCCATGGAGTGGTCGTACTCGCCGTGCTTCTGCTTCTCTCGCCGTTCGCGTCGCTCATTCCGATGGCCAGCATGGCGCCGGTCTTGATGGTTGTTGCATGGAACATGAGCGAACGCAAAGAATTTGCGCACATTCTGATGACCAAAACGTATGATTCTATCGTGCTGCTGCTTACGTTCGTGCTGACGGTGTTCATCGATTTAACGACTGCGGTAGAATTCGGCT
This sequence comes from Paenibacillus sedimenti, assembly GCF_014534655.1. Taxonomy (GTDB): domain Bacteria; phylum Bacillota; class Bacilli; order Paenibacillales; family NBRC-103111; genus Paenibacillus_E; species Paenibacillus_E sedimenti. The sequence goes on along the minus strand of NZ_JACVVD010000004.1, from coordinate 60,067 downwards.
TGGTGTGTGCGGTCATTCTGTTTATCAAGCAGATGAATTCGGTCCATTCCGTTCTCAAAGTATCGCCGGATACGAAATTTAACAAAGTCGTACCGGAACGGGTGGCAAAAGGAAGCGCATGCCCGCAAATCAGTATGTTTACGCTGGAAGGGCCCCTATTTTTCGCGACAACCCAAGCGCTTGAAGACTCCGTATCGAAAGAGCTTGAGTCCGGTCAGAAAACGATATTGCTTCGCATGAGCAAGGTCCCATATCTTGATACAAGCGGAGAGGCCGTACTTGTCGACGTCATCAAAAAGATTCATAAAAACGGCGGCAAGCTGCTGGTTTCCGGGATTCGTCAACAACCGAAAAGCTTGCTGGAAAGAACGGGATCGTATGAAGGAATCGGTGCGAGTCACTTTTTTGAACATACGGGTCAAGCGATCAACTATGCATTAACCAGGCTTGATTTCAACAAATGCAAGGGCTGCAAACATTTTGCATTTAAGGAATGTGCCGAGCTGTCTAATCCACCGAAGAGATCGAAATTGGAGAAACCAAATGAACCGGAAAAACAAAAGGAACTTGTATTGACTTAAATCTGACTGTATCGGTTGGTTATCAACTCACTGAGGAAGAACCCTGTTTCGGAAATGAATATTCGTTCACCATTTCCTGTGGATGCTCGACTGGCCTTACGTTTTGCGGAAGTGAATCGCATAGACCTCGCGAATAAAATCGTCCAGATTGATGGCGACGGTTGGATAAGCTATGACTGGCTCGTCATTTCGCTGGGATGTGTCGACCTCTTCCGCGATATTCCCGGAGTCCGGGAATATGCAAACAGCATTCAATCTTTATCGTCGGCAAGAAAGACGTATCAGAACGTTTTTGAAGTGAAGGTGTATGGGCAAGTGACCATTGTCGGCGGCGGGTTAAGCGGAGTGGAAGTAGCCTCTGAGTTGAGAGAAACCCGCCCGGATCTGAAAATTCGCATTTTGGACCGGGTACCTAGTGTTCTCTCCGCATTTCCTGGAAGATTCCAAATTGCATAAAAACAACTACACATGGGCATATAACATTGATACCAAGAAGCTTTCTCGCTTAGTTTCTGTACCGGGCGGCGGTGAAGCGACGGGATTACAAGTGGTGGATGGCTTAGACGGATTCAGCTATCTCATGGTTAGTGTACAAAATCCGGGCTATGTTGGTTATCTGGCGGGACTGCCATCCATGGAGCAGCAGTCCGATGAAAATGACGATGATGATTCCGGTGATGATGAGTAATTTTCAGAAACGAAAATAAATATAAAACAAAAACATTCGTAAAGCGTTGAACATATCGGATGACAATTAGAGCCCCTAAACTGTGGCCGAACAGAAAGATGGACAATTGCGGGTACTGCTTCTGAATTTGGATAACCAACTGATCGAGATCGTCCAGGTAATCTTGAAATCGGTGAATATGACCTTTTTGTCCGGCGGACTGTCCGAATCCTCTAAGATCAGGAGCCATGCAAGCAATCTGCCGGTTCATACTCTCCGTTCCGATATGGCCATACAGTCCCGAATGTTCTGCCGCGCCATGGATAAAAATCAGCACACCTCTGGGATGTTCCGGTATCCAAGCGCGAAAATATAAAAGTATTTCCCTTTCTTTTATATACATCCTATTTCTCCCTGGTTTTATGTTTGACCAAGTAGTTCTATAATAGTTTTTGCTCCGGCCAGCGGATTCATTTTTTGTTGGAACTGTTCGATCCTGGCAAGCCAAGGTTCGAAAATTCCGGGAGAAAAAAGCAGTTTATCGATCCAGTCATCGATTTCTTGCAAGTCATTTATTTTTATGGCTAATTCTAAATTGACCAAATGACTACAGTTATGTTCTTCATGCCCCGCTGAAAGTGTTTATTTCTTAACAAAGAAAGCCTGAGACGATCGTTCGATCCGGTACATATCAATAACTGGATGGATTCCTTCCACTTCATTAATGAAAAAGCAAGTTCCTCAATGCCGCCCAATCCTAACCCTCCGCCCATAACCATCACGGTAGGCAAGTTATTCAATTTTAATTCCTTCTTTGCCTCTTGTTTATTGTTTTTCGTCCAAAAATTCATCCGTATAGGAATTCCGGTAACGGCAATCCGCTCTTGCGGGATTCCCATTTCGAATAATTGCCGCCCTGCTTCATCACCGGATACGATATAGAGTTCCACTTCGGGTTGAACCCAGAGGCTGTGTACGTGAAAATCAGTGATAACCGTACACAAGCGAACGGGATTTCCTAATTTTTTAATCCGGGATAATGACGAGCTGCTGAACGGATGCGTACTAATAACTAGACTAGGCTTGAATTGTTCCAGAATTAGTTCTATATTTCTGTGAAACAATTGATAGATAATAAACTGAAGCCAGCAGGGAACAGGTTGATTTTTATTCGATCGATAGATGATTTTCCATAAAAAAGGGTAATTCGTAATGATTTTCTTGTATGAACGAAGAAACAAAGAAGTTGCAATCGGGTGGAGTATCCTTCCCGGTTCAATAATCCGGGTATGTATGGACGGTTCAAGAAGCGAAATACTTTGTACCAATGCCTCCGCTGCTTTGGTATGACCGCTGCCAAATACTTCGGAGAGGAATAGGATCGTTCTCTGCATAAACTTCCCCTTTTGCTTGATCCGTTGATTATCGTTTCTAAGTATGCGCTTCTTACCAGATGATCATTCATTGACTGAGTACCTTTAAAATAAAGGGGAGAGCAGACGTGCGAATACTTCCTTCATCTTTTGAAATTTCCGCCATTTTTCAAATTCCGTGAGCAAAACCTCCTCGCTTTCGCCAAGATCGCGATTAAATTCTTTAAGCAGGCGGTCCACGATCTTCCCATCAAAAAAGACTGCATTAATCTCGAATTGGCCGGTAAAGCTGCGCATATCCATATTTGTGCTGCCGGAGCATGCCACGTCATCGCTTATGATTACTTTGGCATGGATAAACCCTTTTTGATAGCGATAAAACCGAATACCTGCTTGCAGCAATTCCCGAACATAGGATAATGAAGCTAAGTAAACAAGCTTTGAATCAGGAACGGCAGGAATAATGATACGAACATCGACTCCTCGAATTGCAGCCGTTTTCAAAGCCAATAAAACGCTGGGATCGGGCACGAAATAAGGCGTTTCAATATAGATCCGCTTCTTCGCAGAAACGATTAAGGAGAAAATAAGCTCGAGGATCGTTTCATCCGGGCCGCTTTTCACGATTTGTACGAATTCGTTTCCTTGACTTTCCTGAACAGGATAATATTCGGGAGCGGTTAGTAACTGTTGTTTGACCTCGTACCAATCGGTTGAAAAAGTATATTGGATCCACAGAACCGCATCACCTTTAATCTTGAAATGAGTATCCCGCCAATATCCGATTTCTGAGTTGTTTCCCAAGTATTCATCACCGATATTTAAGCCTCCGATAAAACCGACTTCACCATCTACAACCACTATTTTCCGATGATTACGGTAATTGATCCGCTTGTCGATGAATGTGGATAGCAGGGGAAAAAAGCAACCTGTCTCTACACCGGCATTATGCAGCCCCTCCAAAAAGGTTTTCCCTAATTTGCGGCAACCGATCCCGTCGTATAGAAGCCGCACTTCTACTCCTTCCTGCGCTTTTTGGATCAATAATTGTTGAAACCGCGTACCAAGATTATCGTCGCGGATAATGTAAAATTCAATGTGAATATGATGCTTCGCTAAAGAGATGGATTCAAACATCGCATCAAAAGCTTTTTCTCCTTCGATATATACCGTTGTTTCATTACAGGCGGTAATGGGGAGGGAGTTTCCGTTTTTAAGTATGGCATGCAAACCTTCATCCTGATGAATGGGTTGGTCGGCCAAATCTATTGGCAGTCGTATTTTGCATCTATCCGCTAGTTTTTCCTTTAAATGTTCCAATATCCTGTTATCTTTGTGCCGTACAGGATAGAAACAGGAATATTCTTTTGCGACAAAATAATAGAGCAGGAAACCAATAAGCGGAAATATGTACAGGATTACAAGCCAAGCAACTGCTTTTTGCGGACGACAATATTCATTGATTAAAACAATTGCAGCTTGGCTGATTAACAGTAAGAGGGTCAAAATAATCCAAAGCAATGATATCGTCTCTCCTCCATGTCCAAAGACTGTTGTCGGTTTATAAGAACATAAGCACCTTTAACTTGTCCCAAGAAGAATCAAAATTGACATGGAAATTTCCGGTAAAATGATTCGGTGTCTAAAACGTATAAGTACCGCAACTTTAATCGAATTATTGAGGTGTTTTTTTCCTTATTACTGAAGCCGATGTAACGACGATTAAGGGCAGCATATAAGCAAAAGTGGCCCATAAAGGATGAATAACCGATACGGAATGAATCCAATGGGCTGCTCCTTTGCCAATTTGAAGCAGTGAAAAAAAATAACAGGCCACCGTAATGGGAAGGATCAGAATACGATCGTCCCGAAGCTTGAACAATTTCGTAAACGTTAAATTTAGTATAAATAACGTAATGGTTGCTTTGATAAAAGAAGCCATAATCAAGGAGATGCCGATGAGGGATTCAATCCTTTGAATGACTTCCAACAGGTCGATGATTCGAGCTACCTCAAACATCGAATAATTTCGTTCCCCTGCCATTGGACCGAACACTAATATCGTGCTGAGCGTTACGGCGATTAAAAAAAAACCGTTTATAAGCAAGGCGAGATACATGCCCATCTTTACATTTGTTTGGCTTTCTTTGCGTACGTAGGGAAGAAGCATGGCCATAAGCACAAGCTCAACATAGGGAAACCCGTAAGAGAAATAAGCGCCAAGAAGTACCGGTTTGACACCATCCGGCATGATGGGAAACAGATGATCGATCTCATAATTCTTGAAGGCGAGTACAAGAATGAGAATGATGAAACAGAGGACACCGGCCATTGGAACAAAGATCATTCGAGCAATCGTTTCGATCCCTGAACGTACCGCAAGAGCGACAACCACAAATACGAAAAATATAAATAGATGCAAAGGGGTTTGCCGCATCATGGAACTGGTCATAAATAAACCGATATCCAGGACGATTCCGGATGTCATATGGAATTGAAACGAAATAAAGGGAATTGCGAGAAGAACCGTTACCCAATTACCAACCAAAGCCCTGCTGTATTCGATCAAAGTCAGGTCGGGGAATCTTCGGTATAAATACAGGATGCAGGATAGGAAGAATAAGCCCGCAGATATAGACAATAATAGGGAAATCCACGCTCCGTTTTTGGCGTAGCCGATTAACGGTCCGGGGATGTTTACGATAGAAGAGCCCGTCATGAAAGAAAAAAATAAAACGGACATTTGCGCGGAGCTGATTTGCTCCTTAGCTATCATCTCTTGCACCCCCATAGCAGCAGATTTTTGGTTAAGAAGGAACCTTCAAAAACTCAACGATGAGACGAGCCGGTTCACCAATGAGTACAGCGGCGGCTTCTTCGAGAAACGGCCATCTCAGGTCAAGCATATAATTGATGCCAAGGTAAACCGTAAGCAGCAGCATGCCAGAATAAGCAATACGTTCACGGCTGCCCAACTTTTTAAGTTTCGGTATGTCCGCGAGCGAAATGACCCCGTAAATCACCAACAGCGATAATATTTTTACCGACATTTTTCCGGTCCCTTCTATTTTTTAAAAATGGGCTTGCTGATTGTGGTTCCGCTGTTCATGACCTTGACCTCAACATCGATATCGAACTCACTCTCGGCAAATCGGTCATCCCAGTTTTTTTTCCACTTTTTCCACAATGACGGATTTTTCTGATACACTTTGTTGCCCAATCCTATGGCGTCGAATTTGTTTTTTTTCAACCAATCGGTTGTTTCCGTAATACGATGTTTCATCTGCTCCTCAATTGTTTTCGCGAACTTCTTTTCCTCTTCTACCGTTTCCAGCTTGGAGCAGCTCAACTCCACGACAGCTACTTCCATGTTGAGTTTTACATGAACTTTCAATGAATTCTCTTCCATAGCGGTTGGCCTCCATTTGCTTTTCATGGTGAGTACTTCCGCTGCTTCAACTTTAGGATTCTGCTGGGAGGGATTCTGGCAAGGAATATCAATCATACCGCCTTCATATTTATTCAACAGCATTTGTAAGATTTCAACCTTCTCAGGTTCCATTTTACCCGCAAACTTCCCCTCTTTAAACATGGCGATACCGGCTGTATTCGTGACCTTGGATGATGAATCTTTCGTTAAATACAAGTAGGGAACCATAGCGTTACCGACCTGGCTTTTCAATTGCAAGCCCAAATTCAGTAAATTAAGATCTATTGTTTTTCCGCTACTAACAGCAGTCGCCTTTTCGCTTTGAAATAACTGCTGGGCAATCGTATTTTCGATGTGCGGCCTCATTTTCAAATATTGATCGGCTCTTCCCTCCGCGATCATGATGGAAATCGTCAGTCGCGGTTCGTGATCCCGATAAAATACTTCGAGCAAATTGAATATCTCTCGTTCGCGAGCCAGCTTCTCACCAATAATAATTAGGCGGGTATGGCTCCACTGGGCTTTGCGTCCGAGATTAATAGGAATATCGCGAATGGCTGTGGGAACCGTATCATCCACTGTCGTAACATTGACGTATGCCGTTCCGCCTGCTTTGCCGCCTGCCGCGCCGACCCCTTGGGCCGGCTTGAATATTTGTGTAGTCAATGAAATTTTTCCGTCCTCGGCTCGATCTAAGGCGACCCCCATGACAAAGCCTCTATCAGGAAGCTCGGCATGATCCCAGCATCCTGTCAATGCGAAAAGTGCCGATAAGCTTAAGCATATCATCCATATCCGCCTTTTCATGATCCCTGTTCTCTCCTGAATATGACATTGTTGCTTATTTCAAGGCTTGCGCATATGGCGATTTCGCGGTGAGCGCATTAAGATTTCGAGCGGAGCGCGAACGATTACATCCCTCATCTGCCGTGGTATAAAAGGACCGACTGGGCTTAAATAAGGCTGGCCTAAAGAACGTAAATTCGCCAAGTGGAGCCAAATTAGCATGAAGGCGATCAATATGCCGAATATGCCTAAAACAGCTGCGAACAGCATGAGGGGAAACCGTAATATGCGCAGCGCAATGGCAAAGTTGTATTGGGGTATGGAAAAGGATGCAATCCCGGTTAATGCAACGATAATGACCATGATCGGCGATGCGATGCCGGCATTGATGGCAGCTTCTCCGATAACAAGCGCTCCGACGATGCTCACCGCAGACCCGACCGGACGCGGCAGACGAATTCCGGCCTCCCGAAGCAGTTCAAAGAAGAATTCCATAATGAGTGCTTCAAAGACGGCAGGGAATGGAATCCCTTCACGGGAGTTGACGACGGCAAGCAGGAGAACGGTCGGAATTAATTCCGGATGAAAAGTGGAAAAAGCAATATATACGCTGGGCAGGCCTATGGCGATAAATAAGGCAACCAATCTCAGGACACGGATAATGCTTGAAATAACGGTTCTTTGATAGTAATCTTCACTGGATTGCAGCAGTTCGAATAACAACCCGGGACAGATCAGGATGGATCCGGTTCCTTCAACCAAAACAATAATTTTCCCTTCCAGTAAGGCGGCAACGGCAACATCCGTTCTTTCGGTGTAACGGTATTGAGGAAAAGGAGAATAAGTGGAATCCTCTATGGATTCTTCGATGTACGAGGTTTCCAATATCTCTTTGTTCTGAAGCTTGGCTATTCTCCTTTGAAATTCGGCTAACATCTCAGGGTTGACGGTTCCATCCAAATAGCCGTATGCAACCTTCGTTCTCGTCTGTCCTGACGTCGGCAATGTTTCTATTTTGAAATTTGGCGTCTTTAACCGTGTACGGAGCATTCCTAAATTTTTTGATAAATTTTCAACAGTGCTTTCTCGAGGTCCTTTAACGACCGGTTCGGTGACCGATTCGGTGACTTGTCTGGTTTCAAGGTTTGTTGCGTTGAAGCTGAGCGCTTTGTTCCATTGGTCGAAGAAGATGACGAGATGGCCTTCAAGTGCATAGTTTACCGCCTCGTTGAAATCTTCGACCAATATGGCAGAGTCGGAAGAGGCTCCTTTATTGCTGAAAAAGAATTTAATATCTTCTGGCGTAACCATCGTTCCTTGCCCAAGCTCGTGGATAACTTGATCCTGAAGCGATACTCTAAAGTAATTATGATCTTTTTTTTGAACGACTGAATCAAAATAAATGGAGAATGCGGCATAACTCAATTCGGGACCGTACTGCCAAGGAAGTATGTTAAAGTCGCTGCAATGCTTGAAAACTTCCTTTACCCTTTGCAGGTTGTCCGATAAATGAGGCGAAATTGTTGAAACGCCTGAAGCGGGAGACCCTTCTTGATTCACCGGGTCCGCTGCCTGCAACAGATTGTCTGATTCATTATACGAAAAGATCCTGCCGCGATAACGGCTTTGAACAAGCCACTTGAAAAAATTCATAGGATCAGTCCTTCCCTGAATGTTATATTATGGTTTCCAGAATATTGGAAAGTAATACTTGGGAAGTTCAGGCAGTCATAAATTAATGGGCAATCACCTATTTGTGCTTCGTGGAATAATCTGAAAGTAACTGATTGTGATGGAGGAATCATTCATGCATCCGAACTACGGGCACTTAACGAAGTGTGAAGATATACCTATTCAGGCCCCGCTTCAATATCAACCTGGGCAGCCGGGAATTGAATCCATTATGATTCCAAGGCCCATTTCTGAAAATCCGGATCATATCGGAACCGGAAAATTACAGGGCAAAGTAGCCATTATTACAGGGGGGGATAGCGGCATCGGGCGTGCAATCGCCTATTTGTTCGCCAAGGAGGGGGCGGATATCGTTGTCGTCTACCTTAATGAACATGGAGATGCCATGGAAACCGCGACCAGGATAAGGGAAATGGGCCGCAGATGTTTGACGATAGCAGGGGATATCGGCTATGAAGATTTTTGTCGCGAGGCTGTAGGGCACACTTTATCCGAGTTCGGGCGAATTGATATTTTGATCAATAATGCCGCCGAACAGCACGTTCAGAGCAGCATTGAACATATTAGCGCCGAGCAGCTTGAACGTACCTTTAGAACCAACTTTTTCTCTTTCCTTTATTTTGCAAAAGCGGTCGTTCCCCATTTAAGACCGGGAAGCACGATCATCAATACAAGCTCGGTAACGTCAATTGCCGGTTTTGAACAATTAATTGATTATTCCGCGACCAAGGGAGCGGTTGGCACTTTTACCCGCTCGTTAGCGTTATCTTTGATCAAGAGAGGAATCCGCGTGAACTGTGTAGCTCCCGGCAAGACGTGGACCCCACTAATTCCAGCCTCTCTTCCCCCGGAGATGTATATGACATTTGGCAGCGATAATCCGATCGGCCGGCCATGTCAACCTGCGGAACTCGCGCCGGCCTATTTATACCTTGCATCCGACGATTCCAGCTATGCGGTCGGGATCACTCTTCATGTCAATGGGGGAGAGTATTTAGCTATTTGATCTTGATTATTGCAACTGTCTAATGATGTAATCTGCCGTCCTAATCGCCAGAGCGACGGTTGACAAGGTAGGATTGGTAGCGCCAATCGAGGGCAGGACGCTGCTGTCTGCGATATAAAGACCCGGCACGCCATGAATTTGTCCGTGCCGATTCGTGGCCGACGTATTCGGGTCGTCGCCCATCCGGCATGTTCCGGCTTCGTGATTATCTGTCCCAGCCGGCATTAAGCAAATGGCGGGAACTCCGTTCATCGTGGCCACGCGTAATTGCATCGCAGAAGAAGACTGCAGGACAGCGTCATACATCTGCTGAAGAACAGCTTCATCCTTTTCGCTATACGAGAAACTAACTTGCATTTCCGGCATCCCGTACTCATCCAACCTGTTCGGATCCAGAAATACTCTATTTTCGTAACGAGCTTCAACCTTACCTGACGTGAAGAAGATGATTTCCCAATCGTCCTTGATCGGCTTTTTTTCATAATTGTAGTTAAAATATTGTTCCGGCCCTTGAAGCTGCAACTGAAAAGGGCGATCTTCAAGTTGTGGAACGATAATTCCCAATGCTCCTAATGGTTCGGAGAAACCCCTAGTATTTACGCTTGCTGTAGTTATCAGGTACGAATGGTTAGTGAGATACCTGCCGATCGCTTTTCCTGGAATCCTCGAGTTAAGCAGTATACGTGGAGTTTGTGTTGCGCTTGCCGCTAGCACGACGGTTTTCGCTTTGATGAAATGAGATATCTTATCCGGGGTCATCACCCGAACGCCGACGGTTTTACGGCCATCGGTAATAACTTCAGCAGCATAGGCGTTAACGGCCAAATCAAAGGGGCGCATGCTCAATGCTCTGGCCAAAAAAAGAATGGAACTGAAAAAGACATTGGAATGAAGTCTCCCGGAGCGGGTTTCATCCAGGTCGGTAGCAACCGGAATATCGTCTGCATTGTAATATCCATTTTCCCGAAGCCGTTTTAGAAGAATCTGTGTAATCGACGAATCTTTCGTATAGGAAGTTGTAACGTTCATGATTTCTTCGGCGATATTGTAATAAAGCCCCATTTCGCTGATCGGAATCGGCCAGCTTGCCAATTCAAAATCCGGTATACGCGGGGTGACTGCCCCCCATATTAAGGTTCTTCCGCCTAAAGCGTGAATCAGCTTTAAACCTGGATATTGCGGGAGTTTGTTCCCGGCCAGATTGGTAATTTGCGGTGGTGCGTATACCCTAAAGTTATCAAAGTTAATGGTGGCTATGTTCGCTACATGGGTGGGCAAGAAAAGGGGGCCTCTCTCTATGATCCCAATTTTTTTTCCGTTATCCCCCCACTGTTCACATAATCTCCACAGAGCTGCTCCTCCCCCTGCGCCAGATCCGACAATGAGGACATCATATTCGGTTGCAGCCATCTGCTCCACGGGGGTGAGCGGAATCCAGTCAGGAAGAAAATCCTCTTGAGGTACTGGCGGGCAAAAAGGGGCAACAACCCTGTCTTCGTTTCTTGGCATGAATGGAGATGGAAGGTTGACGCGTTGGCCTGCGATGATTGTATCAGACCTGTCAATATGCGGATTCAGAGACATCAATTGAACTAATTCAACTTGATATTTTCGAGAAATTTTAAGAAGGGTATCTTCATTATCAGCGATATATATGTTCAATATTATCACTTCCTTTTAATAAACATATATGCTCCCCATTACTATGTTAATGACGTGTTCACTATACATGAAGTTAAAGAGATGGAGGGATTGACCGATGAAAGTAAGAATTGGCAGCGGACCGATGTTTGAGATGAAACCGATACATGTGACCATCTGGAATGAATTTGTTCCTGAGAGAACAGATCCGAAAATAGCCCGCATTTATCCAAATGGCATTCATCAAGCGATTGCCACAGGTATTGGACCGTACGGATTTCGAATTCAAACGGCAACATTGGAACAGCCGGAGCACGGACTCTCGAACGAGGTGCTTAGTCAAACGGATGTTTTGATATGGTGGGGGCACTTGGCTCATGAGAAGGTGGCTGACGAGATCGTCAATAGAATCCAGGCAAGAGTGCTGCAAGGCATGGGACTCGTCGTTCTGCATTCCGGACATCGGTCGAAAATATTTCAGAAATTGATGGGGACTACTTGTGATCTGAAATGGAGAACAGATGCCGAGAGGGAAAGAATATGGGTTGTCGACCCCTCCCACCCGATTACCGAAGGACTTGGGGAATATTTCGAGTTGCAGCATGAAGAGATGTATGGAGAGTTTTTTGATATACCTGCTCCCGAAGAGCTGGTATTTATCAGCTGGTTCCAGGGCGGGGAAGTATTCCGCAGCGGGTGTGCGTATCAACGAGGACTCGGGAAAATCTTTTACTTCCGGCCTGGAGATGAAAATTATCCAACCTACTATAACAAAGACGTTTTGCGGGTAATAGCAAACGCTGTACGTTGGGCGGCCTTGCCCCATGGAGCTGAACCTGTATACGGAAATACACAGCCGCTGGAGAAAATAACAAGGGGGGAATTTCCCTAACGAGAATGCAGCTTCCTACGGCATTACCAAGCAATATTTCGGCAAAACCCTCGAAGGCCAAGCTGTATACCTTTATACCTTGACTAATAAAAGAGGCATACAGGCTGCAATTATGACTTACGGCGGAATAATGCTGAAGCTTGAGGTACCGGATCGGAACGGGATCTTTGAGGATGTCCTCCTTGGTTATGGGTCGCTGGAAGATTATTTGCGAACCGGTAATAAGCCCTACTTCGGGGCTATTCTGGGACGGTACGCGAATCGAATCGCTAACGGCCGGTTTACACTTGACGGTGTAACCTATCAGCTTTCTGTAAATGAGGGACCGCATACGCTGCATGGCGGGAAACGGGGATTTGACAAGAGGGTATGGGGAGTGGAGGAAGTCTATCAAGAAGACGGTTTCGGGCTCGCTCTAAGTTATTTGAGCAAAGACGGTGAAGAAGGGTTCCCGGGAAATGTTAAGGTAAAACTGGTATATACCCTGACTAACGACAATGAGCTGAGGATGGATTATACAGCCACAACCGATAAAAAAACGGTAGTGAACCTGTCCCAGCATAACTACTACAACCTCGCAGGCGCAGGTAACAGGGATGTCCTTGGGCATATCTTAACGATTCACGCCGACCGGTTTACTCCGATCAAGCCGGATCTCATCCCAACGGGGGAAATACGAAGCGTAGCCGGTACGCCGCTTAACTTCCGTAAACCGATGACAATTGGTGCGCGGATTCATTCCAAAGACCCACAGATGAGGTATGCAAGGAACGGTTATGATTTCAATTATGAATTGAATCGTACCGGGAATGCCATGGTTTTGGCAGCAAGCGTGTTTGAACCGAATTCGGGCCGCATGATGGAGGTTTACACCACACAGCCAGGCATTCAATTCTATTCAGGCAACAATTTAAATGGAAGCGATATTGGAAAAGAGGGGAAAGGGTATAAAAAGTACGGTGGTTTGTCTCTGGAGACACAGCATTATCCGGATTCTCCGAATCATCCTAATTTTCCAAGTACGGAATTGCTTCCAGATCAGATTTACAGGCAAAGTACGATTTATAAATTTTCCGTGCGCTAACTATCAAATTTGAAAAAGCAGCTCTGCACAGTTCAAAGTCTGTGTAGAAGCTGCTTTTTTTAGGGGATGATTTATGTAATAGCTAACTCGGTTCATTCAAATCGCGTTTCGTTTTCAACATACCCCCATGCTGCCGGACGATGTGATCCGCCGTGCGAATAGCGAGTGCAATTGTAGACAAAGTCTGATTTTCGGCTCCGATGTAAGGTAAAGCGCTGTTATCGGCCACATAGAGACCGGAAACGCCGCGGATTTGCCCGTTGGGGTCCGCGACCGATGTAGATGGGTCATCCCCGATCCGGCATGTGCCGGAATCATGATGCAAATCGCCGAGAGGGGTTAGGCAAATAGGCGGTTTGCCGTTTCTGGAAACCAGACGGATACCCGAATCCTTGGCAATGCGCTTTATTCCTTCTGACATTTGGCGAACAACGTTCCAATCGGTTTCACTAAAGGAAAAATGCACTTGAATTTCAGGGACGCCATACTCATCTCTTTTGTCCGGATTTAATGTAATCCGATTTTCAAATCTCGGTTCGACCTTTCCATAACCATAAAAATTAACCGGTGCTTCACCCCTTAGCGGTCTTTCATAGGCAACCGGATACCAATAGAAAGCTTCCGGTCCGGTCATCAGCACCGAGTATGGAGTATCCGGCTTTTGCGGAATCATGATGTTAAGGGGACCCCAAGGGATTGGGAAATCAGCCGTGCTAATGCTTCCTGTCGCTTGAACAAAGGATTGATTCGTCAGGTAATGACCCAAGGCCTGGTGTTGGAATCCTGAATTCAGCAGCAAGCGGGGCGTTTCAAAAGTACTCGCGCTCACAACAACGGTTTTGGCTTTCAGGGTATAAGCTGTTTTATCCGGGGCAACGACCTTGACACCGGTAACTTTCCCGTTTTCATGAATAATCTGCACGGCCCGCGAATTGATAGCCAAATCGAACGGCCTTATATGCAGCGCTCTTGCAAGCAGGGAAATGGAGCTGGTAAACATGTCGGTATGGATCTGTCCGAACGAATGAGGAACGATATCGGCTGCGATCGGAAGGGGGGCAGCTTTGGAATAACCGCGCATCCATAACCGCTCAAGTAAAATTTCAGTGAATGAAGCACCTTCAGCAAAAGCTCCGGTTACTTTCATGACTTCTTCCGCCACACCATAATAGCTCTCCATTTCACTGACAGGTATAGGCCATTTCGCCAAATCCCACTCGTGCATCCGAGGCGTAAATGCATACCAAAAAAGCGTTCTGCCACCCAGCGCAAAAAGCTGCCTAGCTCCCGGATATTCCGGCATAGAACCAGGCAAAGACTTGGATAAGTAGTTAAAATAAGCTACCAGACGCTCCTGGTTCATGGTCGACAAATTTCGGGCATGTGTAGGAATTACCTGGTCCCCGCGTTCAATGATACCGATCCGTTTTCCTTCCCTTTTCCATTGCTCGCACAATCGCCAAAGTACGGCTCCTCCCCCGGCTCCGGTGCCAATAATCAGAACATCGTATTCCCGCTGAGCCATCTGATCCAGCGGAGTGAGGGGAATCCAGTTATTAAGGGTCGGTCCCGGTACGACCGGACAAGTCGGAAGTGCACCGGTTGGCGCGGCCCTCGAATGGATTCCGTTGCTCGATTCCGTATTGGAAGGAAGATATACCGGTATGCCGGTGATATCCTGATCGGGATGTTCAACGTGCGGATTGAGCAAAATGAGGTCCTCAATGGATACGTGGTTTTTATTCGCGATGGTCCTGAGTGTTTCATGCTCTCCCGACACCCATATTTTCAATACATTCACTCCCCTTCCTGATAGAAAGTACGTTTAACATTTATTGCAACCATATTCATACTGTAATGCTGATGCCGGCGACTTTATGCAATCAATACTTATTTTTGATTTGCATAAAGGCAATTGTTAACGTATATTTCATGAGGGGAACTTACAGAATGAATTTCATATTAAATTTTGGGAAACACATTCATTAATATTATTAAGAAAGAAAGGGTGTTACGATGATTACAATTACGAGTTATACTGTGGAATTGGTCAAAGACCCGTTCGGCATTCTCAACGGGCAGCGGTACGAGTTTATGCTGGATATTGAGGTTCCGGATGACGATGAGCTGTACTCCGAAAGCGGCCTGTATATTAGAGCCATTTATAATGTGGATGAGAATCAAGCGGGGCTGATGAAATATGAGCTCTACGAGAAAACGATACAACGTTATCTTGACTTTGATCTGGAAGACGATGAGGTAGCTATGGTGGAAGCATTTTGCAAGGAGCATATTGATGAGGTAGACAAGTAATCATGAACCGCTGACAGTTTAAGCCGGCATGCAGCTCTACACTGCCTGTCGGTTTTTATGAAAGACATTCATCTAACAATTTGCAGCATCTGATAAACCTCACGACCATCCCCTTGCAGCTTCCTTTCACGGCTTAGTAGCTGTGAGGAACCGTCACCATCTAGGAGAATGCCATCGACTAATTGACCGGGAACGATTTTTTGCAAAATAGCGCTGCGAAATTGCTCAATCGTACAAGGCGTTGGCGTTACAATCAGCCATACGTTACCACGGTTGTCATAGGCAGCAGCAGAGCGAAGTCGGTTTTCATCAAAAGCGGGCATTTCTTCTTCGATGGTTTGTGCTGCCCAGCCCTCATTATCAGCAAGTTTCATACTAACTCCGCCCTGAGCCCAGTAGAGGTTGCGATCCGTGACCTTGAGCTCGCCCGCATGTTTTACGACCTGGATAGAGAATGCCCTGACCGCTTTATCCCAAATGAGCGTACCACGGGCGACGTCTGTATTATACCAGCCGGTGCCGTAAATCGTTAGCCTCGCCCTTAGCGGGCCGATCGTCCGTCACTGCGATGCTGAGCAGATCGCCATTGTAGAAAAAACCGCCATTAATACCGTACAAGCCTGTATCCGTCACATTTGTATGAATGGCTTTAATGGCGATATTGTCCGGTTTCGTTTTCAATGCATGAAGCACGATACCATTCGCAGCACTTAGTTTTGAGTATGTATAAGCATGAGGTTTCTTACTATTTTCTATGGCAATAGGAAACAGAACTGCACTTAGTACCACACCGAGAACCGGGAACAATAGCCAAAGGGCGACAGCACGAAATTTTTGCATGCTATGCAAACTTCACCACCTTGTTTTTGCCCGTCGTCTTCGCTTTGTACATAGCCTCGTCCGCTTGTTTGATAAGTTCTTCGGCGCTTAATCCGCTTTTGTATTTACTGTAGCCGATGCTGGCCGTGACAATCGTTTCGGTCTCTATGCGTTTGCGGACGCGCTCTGCGAACTCGTCCATTTTAATGCTTGGATCGGTCACCATGACGACCATCTCTTCGCCGCCATAACGTCCTGCAATGCCGCATTCCTCAGCTTCATCTTTAAGGATTTGCGCGACTTGCTTAAGCACGTCGTCACCCATTTGATGGCCTTTTGTATCGTTCAGCTTTTTGAAGTTATCAATATCACTGAACAAAATTGAGATTGGCAGGTGCCGCTGCACATATTGCGTGACCCGGTTGTAAAAAAATTTGCGGTTATAAAGCCGGGTTAGCCCGTCAGTAATGGAAGAGTTATAAATTGCCTGCATCAATTCAACGACGCGTTCAAAGAGCAGCATAAAGAGCAGAAAATAATACACGATCGGCAGCGCATTGCCCGCTAGCGAGAACCAAGGCTGAGCATTGCCGTACATGTAAGCATTAATGAGATGAGCGGTTTGCATGAAAAAGAATACCGTCAACGCAAGTTGATACTTGATCTGCTGCCCAATGCTGGGCGGAATCATGTAAAAACAAAGGAAAATAAGTACAAACACATATAATTCAAGACCGATATCCTGCAGCAGCCGGACTTGACCGGGTGTCCCGTTATAAAGCTCAGGAATGAAGAAATGAAGGATCGATACAATGAAGCCCATAATGATTAACCCGTAAAAAAAGACGTACTGCTTACGTTTCGTCCGGTTGTATAGTTGATAAATGCCCATGTTGACGAGAACGAAAGATATGATTTTGAGCATTAACAGCATGTAGGCCGTGTGGCTTGTATCGATAGCGTGGAGCTTTAGATAAAGCTGCAGCATATACTGAATACCGATAATGATAATGGAGATGGTCATCGATAAGTAGCCCTTTTTGCGGCGATCAAGAAAGAGCCTGACAGAAACCACAAACATGAGAGCCAGAATTACAAGGATGACAGTATTCGATAAAATGGAGGCCAAATCACCGAACAGAAGATCAATAGCTTTCATACCTTCCTCCAGACGCAGATTTACATCATCTATTATAAAGGAAAAAGGCCCAGAGGGATAGAATCGAATTGGCAGGACTGGCGCTGTTCTCTTTTCTATTCGGCGAACACCAGTTACAATGAGAAGGTAAGCTCAAGGATTTGAGAGAGGGGCTCATGCAATGAACATATTGCAAGCATTGTTTTTTCCACCGGAACAGCCGGGTGGGGTGTCATCCATGGTTCCCTATATTTTGGACCGATTTAATAAAAAGGGCTGGGAGATGGAATTATTTTCGCTGCCTAAGCGCATTCGCGGCAAAGGAACAGAGGAAGTGGTATTTACCACGTTCGATTGGCGAAAATATGCCGGTAACCCGATTGTAGATAAATACATCCAGACCTACAAGGATTATGTTTGGTGGACGAAGCTGCGATTAACGAAAAAATACGATATTATTCATGCGCACCATCCGATCGCAGGTCTCGTAATGAAGCAGCTGCACCCGGAAACGCCGGTCATTGTAACCATTCACTCCAGTTTTGAGAAAGAGTTAATTCTGAATGGCCGTATTGAGGAAAATGGACTCGAGCATCAGTTTCTAACGCTGCTCTATGGAGAGCTGGAAGCAAGAGTCGATCAAATGATTACCGTCTCGAACTCATTCAAACAATATTTATCCGACTTCGTTCAAGATAGTGAAAGAATCGGCGTCATACCGAACGGATTTGACGAGAAACGTTTTCGGCCGATTTCACATGAAAACCAAGTTACGCAATTCATCACGGTTTGTCGTCTGGTACCGGCGAAAGGCTTGGATACGCTGCTCATCGCTTGCGGGGAACTAAAGAGGCGCGGACTTCCATTCGTGCTGCATATTATCGGCGACGGACCCAGCCGTCAAGAGCTGGAGAAGCTGGCCATCGAACAAAACATATATGAAGATACGATTTTCTACGGATATATGCTGCATCCGGAAGAGTTCATGCCATTCTTTGATGTGTTCGTGTTGCCCTCGCGTGCAGAGGCATTCGGTTCCGTATTCGCGGAGGCCGCTTTGTGCTGGTTGGCGCTGGTCGGGACGAACGTCGGCGGTATCGCGGAGCAAATTGAGCACGGTCATAACGGATTGCTCGTTCCAGTGGGGGATGCGCATACGCTGAGTCTTGCCTTGGAAAAAGTGATCATCGATCCGACATTCCGTTACAATTTGGCTCGAACCGCTTGGGAAAAGGCGAAGAAGACTTACTCGCTCAACCGCGTGCTGCGTCAGTTGAAAAGCGTGTACGAAAGATATCAATAAATTAAGCGAAAAACTTGTAGGGGCGGAATCGGGATGAAGCGACTGCGGTTTGTGCATGCAGCCGATTTGCATGTAGACAGTCCGTTCAAAGGGATGTCGGCGCTGCCTGAACGGGTTCGAGAGCGGATCAGAGAATCGACCTTTGGGGCGCTTAAGGAACTCGTCACGCTTGCCATTGAAGAAAAAGCAGATTTCGTGCTCATCAGCGGTGATGTGTACGATCTATCGGATCGTTCCCTGCGCGCACAAATTCGCTTCCAAAGAGCGATGGAGCAATTGGCGGCGCGGGGAATTCCCGCTTATATCATACATGGGAATCATGATCCTCAGGATGGACGCGCGGCGAAGCTGGTATGGCCGGCAGCAGTCCATTTTTTTGCGTGCGACCGGGTGGAGACGGTCGATGTCGAAAAGCCGGACCTCGGCGTCATTGCTCAGGTTCATGGCATTTCGTACAGGACTTCGAGCGTAACGGATAATCTTGCGCATCAGTTTAAAGCAGGCAATCCGAATGTGTATCAGATAGGGCTTCTGCATACCAATGTGGACGGCGATCCTGGCCATGATAACTATGCGCCTTGCACGAAGCAGGAATTGATTGCAAGCGGTATGCATTATTGGGCTCTTGGGCATGTACATACGCGACAAGTATTGAATGAGCAGTCGCCTACGATCGTATACCCGGGGAACATCCAGGGTCGGAGCATACGTGAGACGGGGGCACGGGGCTGCTATGTGGTCGATGTCCACGAAGATGGCAGAGCGGAATTAACGTTCCATGCACTTGATCGTGTACGCTGGTTTCATGAGAAGGTATCTGTTGCAGGCTTACAGACAGAGCAAGAATTGAAGGATCGGCTCGGCGAACATATCGAGCGAATTCGCGAGGAGGCGGACGGCCGGGATGCCGTCGTCCGTTTCGTACTGGAAGGACGCGGCATGGTACACGCGCTCCTGCGCAAAGGGCGGGCATTGGACGAGCTGACCGCTGAATTCAGGGAAGACGAAGCGGAGCGAAGCCGCTTCGTCTGGATCGAGTCGATCGAGGATCGGACGGGCAGCGAGATCGACCTTGAGGCGTTGCAGCAGGAGAAGAGCTTTCTCGGCGATCTGCTGCGGCTCTCTCATGCGCTGCGCGAAGACGACGCTGCGCTGGCTGAATTCGCGCGCGAGGCGCTGGCCGCGCTGCAGAGCTTGCCGCAGGCAGCCGGAGCGCCGGCTGCGGCGGATCCCGAGCGGCTGCGGCAATGGCTGCGCGCCGCCGAAGAATTGGCAGCAGACTTGCTAGCTGCGGATGGGGGGTGGCATGGATGAGAATCATATCCATTCATGTGGAAGGCTTCGGCAGCTTGCGGGACAAGCAGCTGGACACGGATACGCCGCTGGCGCTGTTTTACGGCGCCAACGAAGCGGGCAAAAGCACGCTCATGGGCTTCGTCCGCGCGGTGCTGTTCGGTTTCCCGACCCGCCAGAACCGGGCCGAGCGTTACGAGCCGCTGGGCGGCGGCGCCCATGGCGGCGCACTAACCCTGCTGGATGCGCAGGGTCAACGTATCCGCGTCGAGCGCTACGACGCTTCTGCCGCAGGCGGCAGACGGGCCTCCGCCGGGCTCGTCAAAGTCACCCTCGGTGATGGCACCACCGGGGGCGAGGAGCTGCTGAACACGCTGCTGGGCGGCCTATCGGCCGACCTCTTTCGCAGCTTGTTCGCTTTTGGTTTGACCGAGCTGCAGGAGCTGCGCACCCTGCAGACGGACGAGCTCAGCGGCTATCTGTATAGCGCTGGGCTCGGCGTGAGCGGTTCGGCCATCATGGAGGCCGAACGCAAGCTGACGGCGCAGGCCGACGGCCTGTTCAAGCCCCGCGGGCGCAATCAGGAGATCAACCGTCTCCTGAGGGAGCTTGAGGGGCTGGTGCAGACGCTGCGCCGCAGCCGGGACTATGCAGCCGACTATGATCGGCTGCAGGAGGAGCGCCGCTCCGCCGAGGAGCGCATTGCCGCCTTGGAGCGGCAGCAGGATGCGCTGCGGGCGGAGCTGCACAAGCTCAGCCTGGCCGGCAAGGCGCGAAGCGGATGGATCCGCTTGCGGCAGGTCGGCCAGGAGTTGGCGGCGCTTCCCGCGCTGGCGAGCTTCCCCGAGCATGCCTCGGCGAGGCTCGATGCGCTGGAAGCGGAGCTGGAGCGCGTGGAGGCGGAGCGCACGCGCCTAGTGCTCAAGCAGCAGGGCTTGCTCAGCCAGCTGCAGGCGCTGGATCTCCTCCCCGCCGATTTGCTTGCGCACCAGATCGAGCTGAATCATTTGCTGGAGCAAGCTTCCACCTACGAAGAGAATAAGCGCAGCGCCCAGGAGCTGGGCGTCGAAATGAACCATCTGCGCACGCAGCTGGACAGGCTGCTGAAGCAGATTGACGAGCGATGGGAAGAACGGACGCTGGCTGCCTTCCCGGTGTCGATTGCACTGCGTGAACAGGTGCGTTCTTATAAAGAAAGGCTTCATTCCAGCCGGGTTGAGGAGCTCCGCGCTCGAACGGAGCTGGAAAGCCTCTATCAACAGCGGATTCGCGCTGTGGAACAAATACAGTCTATTGAAATGGATTTACATAGAAAAGCGATTCCCGTAGATCTTGCCGGCCCGATAACTTCTTCGAATGAAGTCGACGGGAGCGCTGCCCTGCAGCGTCTGGCCAGAGACTATGCGCGTTGGCAGCTGCTCGTTAGAGACGCTCAGCATCTTCGGGAAAAGCAGGTGCAAGAACAGCAGCACCGGCTTCTTTTGGAAGAAACGGCTGCGCAAAGCAAAGCGGCATCAAAACGGAACCAGCAGCGGTTACTAGTGATTACATCGCTGTTAACGGTTATCGTCCCTGGACTGCTGCTTTGGAAAGACAGCTGGAGTACCGCTGTGCTGGCATTGGCGCTTCTCGCCGGCGTGACTCTATATGTATATACGACAGGCCGGCCGACCAAAGTGAAGCGGGCTTCGCGAGCGATATTTGCGTCAAATACAGGCGCGGAAGTTGGTATCGGTACCGAAGCAGGCGTCGTCTCTTCAGAGTCTCAGCGTCTAGCTGAGGAATTGCGCAACTTAGAGCAAAATCTACAGGAACAAGTCGAGCGGCAATTTAGTTTGCAAAAGCAGGGGTTAGCCTTTAAGGAAGCGGCTGCAGCTTCAATTGAAACGGCTATGAAGGTACAAGGGCAAGGTGTTTCTATACATTTGCAGGAGCTTCAACCTCAGCTTGATGCGTGGATGCGGGAAGCGGAACTTTCCAAGCAGCAGCGCAACGAACTGAGGCGTCAATTGGACAAGCTGCTGGACGCCAGGGAGGCGCTGCTTTTGCTTCAACAGCATGAGGAAGAGAGGAGCGCTGCGTTACGTCAGTTGGAGATCGCCCTTGGTCAGGTTGAATCGGAATGGTATGCGTGGTTGCAAGCACTCGAGTTAAATGAGAAGCTTTCGCCAGATGCCGCGCTGGAAACGATTCAAGCGGTGGAACAAGGGCATGAACTGCTTCGTCAGCTGCGCAAGCAGGAATCCAAGCAAGAAGCTCTGCAATCGAGTATTGAAGGATATGAAAATACGCTGGCATCGCTTCTAAGACTTCCTGCGCAATCGCAGCATGAGTCTCTTCTTGCGCTCAAACGCTGGAAAGAGCAAGAGCAGCGTCAGCTTCGACTCCTAGCCGAGCAGCAGCGTTTGGAGCAGCTTGTCATCGACGGGGAGAGGGAAATGCAGGCGCTTGGGGAGAGTCGCCAGCGTATGGAGGAACGGTTAGCGCAGCTTCTAGCAGAAGCCTGCGCGAATGATCGTTCAGAGCTGCGTAAGAACGAGAGAGAGCAGGCGGAACGCTCGAGGCTGATCGAAGAACAGAAGACGCTGGAGGCCGCACTAGAATCATTAGCCGGGGGCAGTTTGCTGCCTGATATTGTTGAACTGATAGAGATGCAGGGCGAAGATGAATGGATGATCACCATACAGGCTTTGCAGGATCAATTGTCGGAAGCAGTTGAAGCAGCCAACGGGCTTCGTCAGGAGGTCGGTAAGCTGACAGGTGCTTTGGAGAAGCTGGAGCAGGGCTCCGAACATGCGGACCACCTGCTTGAGGCAGAAGCTTACCGGGCTACAATCCGTGGGCAGGTGGATCAATATGCGGTAGCTTCATTTGCCTCTTTGCTTATGAAGAAAGCGCGCGATGTTTATGAGCGGGAGCGCCAACCAAGTGTACTGCAAAGAGCATCGGTTTATTTCTCACAAATGACGGGCGGCAAGTTTATTCAAATCAAGGCGCCATTTGGCGAACATCGGCTAGTCGCCATTCGGGCGAACGGGCAGTCGCTCGATACGAGTCAACTCAGCAGGGGAACCGCGGAGCAGCTTTATCTGTCCATGCGGTTTGCTCTTGTCCAGGAGTATGCGGGGAAAGCGGTGTTGCCCCTTGTCATGGACGATATTCTTGTCAATTTCGATGAGGAACGGATGGAAAGTTGTTTGCGCGTCATTGCGGATGTGAGCAAGCGCCACCAAGTGCTATTATTCACCTGTCACAGCCATGTGCGGGATGCGGCGGCTAAGCTCATAGCGAACCATCGGTTGATTGAGCTTTAGATCCAGCAGTCCGCAAGTCAGCAAAAAGCAGGAGGAATGAACATGGAACCAGGAAGCGGGAAGAAGAAAGAATATCGCGAAATTACCTATCAGGTCGGTTGGAAAAAGGGTAAAATCGAATGGAATGAAAAGGCATCCATACAAAGTCTCGGCAAAGCCGAGGGTCTTGAAGAAATGGCAATTCCGATTGGTGAGAAGCGATTGCGGCTCCTGTGGCGAGCTGCTCCTTCCCTGCCGGACAGGGTTCTATTACCGATTTTATATGCACTCCCCGTTGTATGCTTTATATTGACCATCGTTCTCGTCTACAATTTGCGTTACGGTGCGTGACGGAATCAGGAGGGTTAGGAAGGAGGGACTTCAATGAATATGTTTTTAGCTATCGCAGGGGGCTTGTTAGGCCTCTTTGTTACTGGTATTGCGGTATACACGGCTTGGATGGTACATCAGCTATGGAAGCAGCAAGTGGCGGCGCCTAAGCCTACCAGTCAAGTGGAGATCGCAGCTGCGTATTTCTCAAGATGGACTTTGATGGACTATGCTGTAGTTGGCGTATTCGTGTTCGGACAGTTGCTGCTGCTAGCGGAATTATTAGCTGTTCTGCGTGATAAAACGGCGTTGGAGAGCTTTCATTTTTCTTATTTGTTAACTGGTATGATCTTATCAGCGATGGGAATGCTGCTGATGTTTGTTCGTCTAATCATCGTACTTGGATTTGTTCGATCCAAGGCGTTACACTACACGACTGCGATTGCGCCAAATCATCAGAACGAGCCAAATCGTACTGATCAAGCCGAATAAAGGATACAATGCCGACAGCAATGACTTGAAGCCGATTTGACTGACGAGATAGCTTAGGGCAAGAATGATGATTAACAGTACTTTCGGATGAAGCTTGGTACGCTGCTGCAGTTGAAGGGACAAGCCGTAAGCATCTGCGATGAACGTGGTGAAGATTTCGCCGTAAATGACCAGTAAATAAGCGATCTGAGGGATGGAGCCCAGCCGAGTGATGATATTTCCCATTGGAATTTCGAATTGTGAGATACCTGGCATTTGTGCGGATAGCGCATAGTGGGCGGATAGAAGAAGGAGTCCGATCCCTACACCGCCAGCCAACCCTCCCCAGTAGAGCACGGAACGATTCTTGATGGTCGCTCCCATGGGAACGAGCACGGCTTGAGCCATAGCCAGGTTGAAGGCGGTATAAAGGAATGGAGCAAACCAGATTTTGGCAATCGGGTAGTCGCTTGTGATCCGCAGCCAATTACCCGATGCAGGCGAGTGCCAGGTGTAGATGACAATGACCAAACTGAACAACAGCATGATAGGCACGACGACGGAATTGACGGTCATGATCGCTCCGATTCCACGGGACAATACGAGGTAGGCCAGTACTAAAGTAACCAGCAAACCCGTCTGATACGAGAGGTGTAGCTGTTCTTCAAAGACGGTTCCGCCTCCGGCAAGCATGACGGTCGTAATGCCGAATAGTACGACCATCGTAAACAGACTGATCCAGTCGCCTATTTTTTTGCCGAATAGCGCTTTATTTAAATCCTCATAGGATTCAGCTTTGAGATCGTGAGCCATCAGCATAAGCTTGATCCCAATCCAAACGAACAGCATGCTGGAAAGGGCGATCGTAAACGTCGCCATCCAGCCGTAACGTGTGAAAAATTGCAGGATCTCCTGACCGGAAGCAAACCCTGCTCCGACGATCGTACCGATATAAGTAAAAGCGACGCGGACGATCTGTGATCCTGTTCTCATATATTGCCCCTCACTCCGTCGTTTGATATAGTACAAGGTATGTTCTCGTTGACAAGCTCATGACAGGAAGTTGGGGCAAGCGTTTTTCATCTTGTAAAATGGATTGACAGGATTACGTTGATTTGGGAGTGTGTCTTACGTGCAGGAAGCACTTTATGATTTTATTAATCATTATGGATATATCGCGTTGTACATTTTACTATCAGCCGGTATTATTGGCGTACCCGTTCCTGACGAGACACTTATGGCGTTTGTCGGGTCTTTAACCGCTCCCGGCGGCCCTTTTAATTACACAACGGCGTTGATTGTCATTTACGCGGGAACGATGACGGGGATGATCGTTAGTTATTATCTAGGGCATCGCGTAGGTAAACCGTTCCTGTATCGATATGGAAAATGGTTTAAACTCACACCAAGCCGAATTGAGAGAGCCGAAGGCTGGTTTAAAAAGTACGGGCTTTGGGCGGTTTTTTTTGGTTATTTTGTGCCGGGCGTTCGTCACTTTACTTGTTATTTATCAGGCGTTAGCGGGGTTAAATTTTTTAAATATCTGTTTTATGCAGGTACAGGTGCGCTGCTATGGTGTACAACTTTTTTGACATTGGGTCATTTTATAGGCCGCAATTTGGAAGGGTTGTTTAAACTTATTCATAAGTATATGGGCATAAGTTTTGCTATTCTGGCGATCGTTGCTATCGTAGGAATCCTCATCTACTTACGCATTAGGAAACGTAAAGCTGTTCATTAGATACAAATAAGACCATGATTGTCTCCGGCCTTTTGGAGATTTTCATGGTCTTCTGTTTATGGCGGGTTATGAATTTCGCATTAGTGATCAGCGAACAGCTTGATGGATTGGATTGTACTCTCTTTAGGATCGATATCAATTTTGAGAATGGTGCCCTGCGCTTTGTAAGAAAGGACATAGGTTGTATTCGAATCCGGTTTTCCCAAAATCGTAATCGCGTCTTGCGCCTTTTGGCCGAGTCTCAGGCCGCGCAGACCAGGATCTATATCGACAGAATGGACGTCTACGAATTCAAGCGTATTTTGTTTGTTAAAGCCTACCGAAAAATCAGTATAATCATAGACATCGATTGCATCATCATCCTCGTCCATGATGAATTGTTTCTTTGCTTTACCGAAACGATCCAAAACATCGTTCTTCAACGTGCCCAGTTTCAAGCCCATTAACGTCGGCTTCTCTTGCTGGTATGCATCCTCTGCTTTGACCTTTGGTTTGGCAGTAGGTTTTGTGCTCGCCGCGGTTTGCGGGATATCGGAGAAGTCCGATTTGGAACTTCCTGCGACTTGGGCCTCATGCTTTGATGCGTCTACCGGTGTTGCCGTAGGCGTTGGAGCGGGTGATACAGCGACCGGAGTCGCGCTTGGATATACGGTTGGCTGCATATGTGCAGGTGATTCTATTGGAGGCTGTGCGAAAGGAACAGATGACTTTTGGCAACCAGCTACCAGAAGAGAAGCGAATGCAACCGGCACACAGCCAAGAACGATTAATTTTATAGATTTGTTCATCGTCATCTTCCTTTCTGCCGAATAACTTCTAATATAAAACGCAACATTACTAATCATAATGCTTTCTGGTTGTCAATCTCAATGCTCAAATGTGAGCAAATATTGGCATTTTTTGTGAAAATGAACGATTATCATTTTCAAGACGCAACTTTCATGGTGTAACTAATCCTTTTGAAGTCTTTCATAATGTTAGACACTATGTTGCCCATAAAAGTTTCAAGCCAAAAGACCTAAGTGTGTAAATTGGGACTTGAAACCTACTTGATCAATATGGTAACTTACTCATAATACAAAGAGCATATGCTTACGATGTAAGTTTTCTCTAGGAAAACTTTTAGGAGGTCATCAAAATGGAATTATTGAAGCAGCGGATCTTAGAAGTGGGTGTCGTCGTATCGGACCAAGTTCTCAAGCTGGACGCCATTCTGAATCATCAGGTGGATCCGGTGCTTATCATGGAGATGGGCAAGGAATTTGCCAGATTGTTCGGAGAGAGCAAACCTGACAAAGTGTTGACGGTTGAGTCTTCAGGCATTCCTATTGCTTTCGCAACGGCTTTGCATCTTGGCGTTCCTATGGTATTCGCCCGTCGTAAAAAGACGCTTACCATGGATCAAGACACATACAGCGAGCGCGTTCCTTCATTTACCAAAGGCATTGTTACGGACATAATGGTTTCCTCGCATTTATTGAAAAAAGGGGAGCGCATCCTGCTTATCGATGATTTTATCGCCAACGGTGATGCGGCTCGCGGCTTAATACGCATTATTGAAAAAGCAGAAGCAGAGCTGGTAGGATGCGGTATCGTTGTGGAAAAGTTGTTTCAAGCTGGCGGCAAATCGATCCGCGAACGCGGCATTCGCGTGGAATCTTTGGCGCGCATTGCCTCGCTCGCAAATGGACAAATCACTTTTGACTGATTTTTCATCTGCTCTACGCCTTCCCTGAAAACGATTTTTCCTTTATAATGATTACATGGTAAGAGAGGAGGCTGACATCTGTGGGTATTGAAAATGGTTCTGCTGAATATTTTATGACAAAGCTGGGAGAAGCGAAAACTCACTTTGAACGTGCTCTTGATTGTAAGCATACAGAGTTTGATGACCTCTATCCCTATATGATTGAACACCCTCAATTTTTTTGGTACAAACGCTATGTCGCTTGGTCTGAACTGTTGACCATAGTGAAGCTTTGCACGGAGCTTTCGATGGAGTGGGAGCAGCAATTCTCCGCGGCTCAAGTGGAATATATTCAAAAACGTGTAATGTCCAGCAAAGTGCTTGATTTTTGGTTCGAAACGAACGATTCCAAGGAGCATGTAAGCTAATCGCATTCCAATATAATAAAAAGGCCAATGAATCCTTTTTGGATTCATGGCCTTTTTTTATTTCTCAAACTCGTAATTCGAATCTTCTTTGCTTTCCAGCACTTCCGCTACCTACAGAGATGTAATATTTTTTCTTATCCACATTTCGAGCTTCCCCTTGATTATCGGATTTTGCGCTCATTACAAATAAGGTAACCTCTAAAGCAACTTTTTATGTAATTTGAACTCTTAAGAAATTTGTGTATGCTAGAGGGGATAAGTTTTTTCCAGATGATCCCTACAATAGGAGGCAAATTATGATAACTGAAGAACAATTAGATACTTATCGTATAGAAAGCACGTTATTACGCGTTATTCGGGACGTTAACCCTACGAACGATATCAGAGGTATTGTTGTCGCATGGGACGATGAGAGTGTGCTGATTCGTAAAAAAAATCGCAGAGTCGTCAAGCTCTCCCGCGCCTATGTCTACCAACCATTCGGCGATGAAAGACCGCCTGAATTTATGCTTCCTCAAGAACCTGTGGAACCTTACTCGGATGAGGATGAATGAGGATCGTGGGATTCGACCACGATAAGGAGTGTGCGGCTTGACTGATATGCAAATTCAAGGAATCACGATGGAACGGATTGTCTCACAACAAGGCGAATATATGCTAATTAAAAGCAAGACTCCGCTTAAAACCTTGAATTCATCGCCTTGTGGCGGCGGCTTTGGTACATATACGGGTCTGATGAACCGCCAAGTGAACAAGCATTATAATGAATCCGATCCTATAGCCGAGATGAATAAATTCATCCTAAGTGAGGGGTTAGACCCTTCTGAAACAGCGGGCATGCTTACAGCGGCGAAGGTGAGAGATGTAGGAACCAGCTCATTAAGCTGGGTAACGGATGATTTAGAAGCTGGAGATCCGTTGCGAGAGAAGCTTCAAGTAACGGCTTGGGTCACAGTTGGACTTGGGAACAAGGCGAGAGCAGGCGCTAGGCTGTCTGCATCATCTTTATTTCCGGGGACGATTAATAGTATCGTAGTCATCAATGGTTGCTTAACGGATGCAGCCATGGTCAATGCGGTGATAACCGCTACAGAAGCAAAGGTGGCTGCGCTCCAAGATATGGATGTTCAAGTGGATGGTTTGCCGGCCACAGGTACAACGACAGATGCCGTTCTCATTGCCGCGACGGGTCGTGGACGCTTGTATAAGTATGCAGGTACAGCTACTCAACTAGGATATTTGATTGGAAGAACTGTGTATGATGCTACCGTGGCTTCAGGACGTTTATATGGAAAAAAGCCTTACTGACTTCGATCCGGTCAGTAAAGCTCTCGATAATTAATCATAGACGTCTTATTCAGGTTCTGCGGAAAATACCGTATGCTAAACCGTTTGCTATACTGCGATCAATGCCTAATTCATCATCGGCCTCATTACGATAATTCGGATCATGTACGATAGCTTCTGCTTCACCTTCAGTCAGATCCCGCTGGTTACCGGTATATTTCGGCTCTAATTCGTCAATTTCTTTTTGATCCAATGGTTATTCCTCCTTTTGGGTTTAGCTTTCGGATATTGCTCGATATCTATACGAAGGTTGTAAATATTCGTTGACTTGAATGTGATTCCGTGATATATTGTTTTTTGTCGCCGCTAAATGAACTTGTTCAATCGGCAGCTTGCGGTCGTGGCGGAATTGGCAGACGCGCACGGTTCAGGTCCGTGTGGGCTAACCCCCCGTGGAGGTTCGAGTCCTCTCGACCGCATCATAAAAAAGACCATGACATCTACTTTCGTAGGTATCATGGTCTTTTTCACATATAAGAATTTATATGTGATGAGCAAGACCGCAAAGATGTTTTTCAGGTTATGCTTTTCGTACCGGGGACTTTCTTATGTATTCGATATGAAACCGTTACTTTAAATCAACGTATTTTAAATTAAGGAGGTGGTAACCGGTTGGAAGGTTCATTTGATTGGTCGGTGGTCGTCTTACTGCTAGGTCTGAGCAGTTTGATTATCGGATATTATGGCGCCATTCATCCGGTGCCGCCGATTCGACATACGGATATTTCGGTTATACAACTCCCGGCTGCATGGAACAGCCAAGCAACAAGTCCTTGTTTGCTCAGGGTTCGAAGAAAAATACCCGCACGTAAAGCTTTGCAAGGACAGAAGGATGAAGAAGCAGATTCCTTACGTTTTCATGAAAATGATCAAACGATGCTCATGAATACGAGGAGGAATTGGAGAAATGGATTCGATATTTCAACCTATCATAAAGCTTTTGTTCACTGGTTTATCTTGGTTTCACAGTATGACATTAGACTGGGGCCTCGCCATTATTCTGCTGACCCTGCTGGTCAGGGTGCTGCTATTTCCTTTTAATCTGCGAACAGCAAGGCAGATGATCCGCCAATCGAAGATGCAGCCTCTACTAGCTGAGATCAAACACAAATTCGCGCACGACCAGATGAAGCTTCTGCAAGAGACAAGTAAGGCATACCAACAATTCGGCGTCAAACCGATGTCTTTGATCACGGTTTCTTTGCTGCAAGCCCCGCTATTCTTTGGCCTATACCGCGTTTTCACGGAGCATGGTATGACGATGACGAGTCATCTAGTACCATGGGTTGCCACGCTCGGAGTAAGTGATCCGCTTCATGTTGTGCCACTTCTATATGCGGTTGTTACTTTCATCAGCATGATACTTCCGCTCACGAATGAAGTCGCCGTAACGGGGTCGTTGTTGACTCGAATGACATTGCCTCTGATCATGGTTATTATCATGTCAGTTATCATTTGGACGGCTCCTGTTGCTATTGGGCTTTATTGGACAACGAATTCGTTGTTCGCAATTATTGAACGCATATTCTACCGAACACCTTTAGGCAGAAAATGGGTCACACGGGATATCAGCACCATCTGCTGCTAATGCTTAATCATGAAATAGCTCACTGTATCCTTGATGGATGCAGTGAGCTATTGAGAGCCGAAGTCCGATGCAATACAATCTGGCAGCTTACATGAAAGTTGAGTATAATACATAATATAAGATTGTACTTATTTTCAAAAGGGGATGAAATTTCCATGGAAAGAACCGTTACGGTTTCACATCAGGGCAGCTTTGCCCATGTGCTTCAGACGTTTGCGATTTCGCTTCTGGTTTCCTTTTTGGGAACGCTGATCGGTGCTATCGTCGTTCCGCCGTCAATGATTATGCTTTTCGTCGTAGCTGAATTGGTTATGTTGGTAGCAGCTATAGTGATCAGGATTCGCGGCAAACATATCGGGTATGGATTCCTGTATGCTTTTACAGCGATCTCGGGGGTCACGTTGTATCCGGTCATTATGAATTATGGCGGATTGCTTGGTGCAAATGTCGTATCGGGAGCGTTCTTTGCGACTGCAGCCATTTTTGGAGGACTTGCCTTTTACGCTCACCGCTCCAAACGCGATTTTAGCTTTCTAGGCGGCTTCTTGTTCGCAGGCACGATCGGGCTTGTTCTGATGAGCTTAATTTCTTTGTTCGTTTCCTTCGGCTCTGTGATGAATCTGGTCTGGTCACTAATCGGTATTCTTATTTTCAGCGGTTGGGTTCTCTATGATGTAGCTCAATACCGTGACGGTGTCGCTTCAGAAGAAGTGCCGCTTGCTGCATTGAACATTTATCTCGATTTCATCAATCTGTTCCTTTACATTCTTCGTTTTCTGGCCTCCATCGTTGGCTTGAACAGAGACTAAAAGAATAGATACAAACTAGAAAAGGAAGCACCTCCGCTTCGATACACGATTATGCGTGCATCGAAGCGGAGGTGCTTTTTTCTGCGCTGACAGGCAATTTCGGTTGATTTTGCCTATCTATGAAACTATGAGTAGATTGTTCACTCTTTTCTCCGGCAGCATAGTATGGCAAGTCTCCGCGAAAAGTCCGGTTAATTTCCAGTAATGTATGCATCAGCTCGATAAGATCAGCATGGCCTAGCCGTACAACAGGGATTGTATCCTCTATGTTCCCGTATAATTGAACCTCAAACAGTCGATTGGACTCGTCCATCCGGATCTCGAGGAGCTCGGTTTTGAGCATCCGTTTCCACATTCTTGCAAGCACCTCTTTCTCTCTATTTGTTCTAGTATATGCGGGGAAAACAAGAATAGAAGCTAATGGATTTATAAAGCGAAACAAGCACGATTTCCTCACTCGCCACATACAATTTAATGATCATATCCAAGTAGAGAGGAGATGACCTGGTGGCGGCATGCAGCACTTGGACGTATAGAGGGATAACGTCTTCGGTCTTTAAAAGCTTGCAAAATGTAGGAAGAAGACAAGGCTTCACGATTCCGAACGCGGCTTCAGGGAAGTTCACGATTACGGTCGCAGGGATGAGTGTCGGTTTTCAGTATGCTTGGGATACGAACGGTCAAACCTTATTACTGCAATGTGTCAATAAGCCAATGCTGCTCGGTTGCGGGACGATTAAATCGTTTGCTGATAAAATCGTGACCGAAAGCGGCGGCAAAGTCGTGTAAATCAACTTCTTCCGCCTGTCTATTCCGTTTAGGCATGATCCTATATGGATAAAATAGGGAGGGAAGGCAGGTGGAAGTATGGCGAAAAGCGATGAACTGGTGAAGTTCATAACCCAGCAGGTCATCACCTATATCGAGACGCCCAAAGATGTTCGCAAACAGGCTAAAGCGAACATGAAAGAACAAAGGGAAAGCTGGCAAACGCGATGGTTTGGCATGCTGCCCCTGGCGACTCGAATGCTCATTGAACGAACAAAAATAAAAAAATGAATCATACCTCCTAAGGTTGTTTGGGTAAAGCTCGTTACCCTTCACCTCCTTAGGAGGTTTTTTGTTGCTATCATCGAATACAATATTATGGATTTAAATTGGAAGGGGAGACGAAAAATGAAACTGCAAAAAAACGATAAGCTGGTTATGATAGGGGATTCCGTTACCGATTGTGAGCGCGCAAGACCGATTGGCGAAGGACTTTTCGGAGCGCTGGGCAAAGGATATGTATCTTTAGTGGATGGTCATCTGAACACTTCCTACCCGGAACTGCAAATTCGGACAGTGAATGTCGGGACAAGCGGAAATACAGTCCTGCATCTAAAAGACAGATGGCAGACGGATGTATTGGACCTAAAGCCGGACTGGTTGTCTGTCATGATTGGGATCAATGACGTCTGGAGACAGTTTGACTCCCCCAAAATCACCGAGACACACGTAGATATCGCAACTTATGAACGTACTCTGCTAGAGCTTGTTGAGCAGACAAAGCCTAGTGTCAAAGGCATTGTGTTGATGACTCCATTCTACATTGAACCGAATCCGCAAGATGCCATGCGGCAAAAGATGGATCAATATGGTCAGGTTGTGAAACGAATAGCTGAGGGAACCGGATCGGTGTTCGTAGATACGCAAGCTGCTTTTGAGCCAGTGCTCAAAGAATACTACCCGGCATACATTGCATGGGATCGGGTGCATCCTAATAACGTGGGGCATACGGTTTTGGCGAATGCTTTTCTGCGGGCGATCGGTTTTGAGTGGAAGTAAAAGATAAAGCCTTAGACCTTCATGATTCGGTCTAAGGCTTTAATTTAAGGATAGACATTACCTTGCTCCAGCGCTTCCTTCAAAAGCACATATCGCGGCCCTACGTGATCAACAGCGAGATAAGGCTCGCCATGGCCCCATTGCTTATATCCGATTACTGCAAGCGGCAATGTTACTTGGTTGTCATAAAGTTCAGTCACATAAGTCAGTTTGTTTTTTTGCTTCAACGCTCCTTTGAGCTCATTCAGGTTTACTACGTGAAGCGGTTTGCCTTGCACCCAAGGGAGACGCTCATAAGGGTCAAAGGCAGGCAGTGTGAGGTCATTAACGCTGCCCGATAATTCAGTTCCGCTTACATGTGTGTATGCGAGCTTGGCCGTTGGATCGTGATCGAGCGGCAGCAGTTCACCGGATTTTGCATCCAGATAGTAGGACTCGTCTCCAATCGAAATTTTCCAAATGGCTGTAAGCGAATCCATATATAAACGTTCTTTGATGATGGCGTCATTGCGGATGAAATCGGTGAATGATGTAGTATCGGAAATGAGTTCCTGCTGTACCAAAGAACGATACAGCGTCGTGAGGCTGAATAAAGGACTGTCGCCGGTTCCAAATTCGGTCAATCGGAATGAGCCGTCTTCTGCCGCATGCACAATCATATAGCCGACTTCGTGCCCCTGCTCACCGAGAATAATCACCCATCCGTGCGTTCCCGGACCGAGCGGATAGCTGTGCCATGCGGCCTGCTGCCAGTTCTCAAAGCCCTGTTCACGGGATAAAGCGAGCTTCCACTTATTTACGGAGTCTGCCAAAGGCAGTTCGCTGCGCGTATTGATAGCGGGTTTCGTAATGGCCACGGCAACAGTCTCAGATGGCGGTTGAACAAGGCTTGTCCGCTTTGCGTCATCAACGGCGGAAATATGAATAGGTATGCTCACGAAAGTACTTAAACTGATCAAACATGCCATTGACCAGGTCGTCCACTTTTTCAACATGGAATCACCTACCAATCTAGAACCTCTCATTTGTATGTTTCTATTGTAATTCTATTGTCTTAAAAAGAATGTTAGAACCTGTAGCGGCAGATTTGCGAAGTTTTAGCGACTCGCGTCAGTTTCTGGTTGCTCGGCCCGAGTTCAAGTGGAACAGACCGCAATTGATGACAGAAACCACGATTCGCGGCTTATACTGCCAGTCTATCTCCTGCAGCCGATTACGGCATTGGGCTTCGATTTCATTCCTTTTGTCCGGCTCGACGCTCAATAAAAGCCCGTTATAATAGGCTTCGACACGATTAATTTCGCTGCGGTGCTGCTCATTGGCTTCATCCGCCCAACTGTGGTTATACGCGCTGATTTTGCGCTCTAATGTCATTTCAAGGGCATTTATGGCTTTCGGCAACGAGATCATATCGGGAAGAATGTGGCTGTTCGCCGGCAGCTTGGGAGATAAACTCTTGGTCAACAAATACTTATGAAAATGCTCCCGGATTTCGCCGTTGTTCAGCTGAATCGCAAGGGAATGAATCTCGCTTCGTTTGCGGTCGCAAGCCAGCTCGACCTTGTAGTTGACACAGAACCAAGTATCATAGACGAGAGTATGATGCATGGATGCTCCCATAGGGAAGGGTTCTTCGAATAAATGAACGAAGCGGCCCCGCGCGCGAACGATGCCGAAGATTTGTTCCAGCCGGCGACTGCCGAACGTGACCTCATCCTGCGGAACGCGAGCCGTGACCGTTGTTGGAACGAAGCCAAAATAACGGCCAAGGATACTGTCCGAACTGCTGTCCTGCGCTAGTGTCGGTTGACTCGGAGCGTTGCCCGCAGTCGTGCCCGGGCTTGTGCTGTTAGTTGCCGCAGACGGTTTGACGGCTATGGCTGCAGCTTTCGGCTTTGCTTCCGCTTTCAATTGCTCAGGATCGAAAACAAACTTATAGGTCATCGTCTCCGGAGCCGTTCCAGTGCGTTCTACGAAACTCCAATAATACGGGCGGCCGGTCATCTCTTTATCCGCTTCAGGAGAGAGCTTGGCGGTCACATAGGTTGGTGTTTTTTCAAGAATGGTGCAGTCGAAAGCTTCGAGGAAGCGCATGACGAAAGTATGAATGTTCCGTTTATTCATGTCCTTACCTCAATACCTTGTCCACCGTAGGCGGCATCGAGAATGGTTCGAAATTCGGCGCCTTGAGGCGGTTCTTGAGCAATCTCAGCCTGAACTTCCGAGAAGGTATCGCCGATCTCGTCGAGCTTCCTGCGAATATCTTCTTGAGAGCGGGATTCCATGACCATACGGAATAAGGAGGACTCAAGGGAGCCTTTCTTCTCAATTCGCTCAAGAATCGTATCGAGCTCACCGATGACCATTTCGAACATATTGATTTTTTCGTGCAGCAGCGACAGAATATGTTCCTCTATCGTATTGGTCGTGGACAAGTTATAGATGTTTACGTCATGAGTTTGTCCAAGCCTGTGGACACGGCCAATTCGTTGTTCCACGCGCATCGGGTTCCACGGCAAATCGAAATTGATCATATTGTGGCAAAACTGCAGATTGATGCCTTCCCCTCCAGCCTCCGTAGCAACAAGCACTTGCGCGCGATTGCGGAATAAATCCATCATCCAATCCTTTTTTCCCCGGTTCATGCCGCCACGATAAGGCACTGCGCTGATTTTGCGTTCTTTCAAGTAGTTCAGCAAATACTCCTGGGAAGCGCGATACTCGGTGAAAATGATGACTTTATCATTAATTTCCTGCACAAGCTGCATCGTTTTCTCTGCTTTGGTGTTCGCTTTAATGCCTCGGATCAATTCGACGAGCTCCCAAATCTTAGCCCGCATCGGGGAGTCTTCCGCCGTTTTCTTAAACAAATTGACAAGCGTAATGAATACCGCATCCCGGGAGCTGCATACCTCGCGCTGAAGCGTGATCAGGGACAACATGCTGGTAAGATCGCCCGGACTTTCCTGATAGCGGGTGCGTACGAAATCCGTCACGCCGTCGTAGAGCGCTTGCTCGTCGGGGGAGAGTGTGAGCGGAATATTTTTGACGACGCGTTTCGTATAATGAACGCCCCCGTCTCCGCGTCGGTTGCGAATCATGACTTTGGAGAGCTCCTGCTGGAGCATGACTTCATTTTTAGCGATTCGTTTGCCGACCACATAGTTCGTTTTGAAGCTGCTTTGGACGCCAAGTTGACCCGGTTTCAGCAGGGTAATGAGGTTGTACAACTCTTTCAAATCGTTCTGCACCGGGGTGGCGGTGAGCAGTAGGCAATATTTTTTGCGCAGCTCATTCACGAACGTGTAATTGGTCGTCTTCTTGTTCTTTAGCTTGTGTGCCTCGTCGACGATCAGCATATCATATTCCAATCCCATGACAATCTCCCGATGGGGATCACGCTTGGCCGTGTCCATTGAAGCTACGATGACGTCGCTTTGCTGCCACATGTATGCCTTCTTCTGTGCGACGGCGGGAATGCCGAACTTCGTGTTCAGCTCCCTTACCCACTGGAGCACGAGGGAAGCGGGAACAAGAATAAGCGTTTTACGGACGAGTCCGCGGATCATGTATTCTTTTAAAATAAGCCCGGCTTCAATCGTTTTCCCGAGTCCGACTTCATCGGCCAAAATGGCGCGACCGCGCATCTCATTCAGCACGCGTTTTGCCGTATCAAGCTGATGCGGCATCGGTTCCAGCTGCCCGAGATGGACGAGGCACTGCATTTCGTCAAAGCTCGAAATGAGCCCGGACTCTTCAGATTCATAAGCAAGCTGGTACAGCGTCCAGTCATCCCAAGGACCTCCTCCGCGCACACGATGATCCAGCTCGGTAAACCACTCCCGGTCAAAATGCATATGAAGGTGATGATGAATGGGGCGAATGTTCTCTTGCTGTTCATGTTGACGCATAGATGAGCCTCCTAAAAGCTTTCCGTTAGGAAAGCTGGCATCGTAAGCATAAGCTGTGTTTTGCGTTAGCAAAACTTGCATTGTAAGCATAAGCTAAGCTTTCCGTTAGGAAAGCTGGCATCGTAAGCATAAGCTGATCTTCTGAATACGTGTTAGTATATCCATTATGGGGGCTTTCATAACTTTTCCACGGGCGATTGGATGTAAAGGGGCAGCAAGTAGTGATAAGATTTCAGTAGCTGATCTTTAATTCGATTTTTCCGACTTAACTGGCACTGACGCCGCAAAACTGTTGCTCTAGTTCGATTTTTCCGAATTAAAGTATGCGTAGTTGCCTGTGAGGCCTGAAATCGCAAAGCTAATTCGGTTTATCCGACTTACAGAACGGATCCGTGCGGTACTGCGGATTTAAGCAGGTTTTTCCGCACTAAAGCTGAGGCTGGATCGCCTCGCGGGAATTTACGGCCGTTCTCCTGCTTAGAAAGCGGACGCCATTTTATGTTATGATAAAGCTTGTCTACGGATTGAACGAGGAGAGGGTGACTTTGCATAATGACAGCATGGCGATTTATACATACAGGAGATCGTTCTCCTGCTGAAAATATGGCAATTGACGAAGCGATACTGACTGCGCATAGCGAGGGATTGGTTCCGCCGACAGTACGCTTCTATGGCTGGAATCCGGCGACGCTGTCGATCGGTTATTTCCAAAAGGCGCAGGAGGTGGATCAGGAAGCGGTTATGAGAGAGGGGATCGGGTTTGTTCGGCGTCCGACAGGGGGCAGAGCTGTGCTCCACGACAAGGAGCTGACGTACAGCATTATCGTAGCCGAGAACTACCCGGGGATTCCGCGAAATGTAACGGAAGCCTACCGCGTGCTGAGCGAAGGGCTATTGCAAGGCTTTCGAGCGCTTGGACTTGGCGCCGAGATGGTACAGCTTGCGAGTGATGAAGAGAAGGAAAAGTACGCATCCGCAGGCTCGGCAGCCTGCTTTGACTCTCCTTCGTGGTACGAGCTCGTGGTTGAAGGGCGCAAAGTCGCCGGCAGCGCACAGGTGCGCCAGAAGGATGTGGTGCTGCAGCATGGCTCTATTTTACTTGATATGGATACGGATCAGTTGTTCCGTATGCTGCGATTCTCTAACGAAAAAGTGGCTGATCGGATGAAACAGAGCTTTCTGAAAAAAGCTGTTGCCATTAACGAACTTTTGCGGGCTCAGGGCAAGCCAGAGGTTACGTTGAAGCAAGTGGAAGAAGCGTTTAGGCGCGAAATTGCTGCAGGGCTCGGCGTTGAGCTGGTGGAGGCGGAGCTATCGCCTTATGAGGCGGAGCTTACGGAGCGGCTCGTACGTGAGAAATATGGAACGGATGAGTGGAATTTACGACGGTAGAGGCATGGGATGGGCTGTATGCTATACAGTTAGTTATTACGAAAAAGGTTGAGCAGATGCATACTCTGCCCAACCTTTTTTTTATACAGCGAAAGTTCGCTCGAATTCGTTTTGCAGCTTGCGCGTGATTGGACCCGGTTCACCTGATCCGATAGGCTTTCCGTCAATATGGATGACCGGTGTGACTTCGACCGTCGTACCAGTGATGAAAGCTTCGTCGGCTTGCTGTAGCTGCTGAAGCGTGAAGGGTTCTTCTTTCACATCAATTTGCAAGGCTCTGGCTAACCGAAGTACGACCGCGCGTGTGATGCCGTGCAGAATCAGATTGTTGGCCGGATGCGTGTACAGTATATGATCTTTGACCATCATGAAATTGGAGGCGCTGCATTCTGTCACCGTTCCGCTACGGTGCAAAATGACCTCTTGTACGCCATGGTCGAGAGCGGCCTGCTTGGCCATCACATTAGGAAGCAAGTTGAGCGTCTTGAGATCACAGCGAAGCCAGCGGATATCTTCAAACGAAATTGCATGAATTCCGCTCTGGATCGTCGCCGTTGGCCTTTTGACGTCTGTACAATAGGCAAGCATGACGGGTTGAGCGTCTTTGGGAAAAGGATGAGCGCGCGGAGCCTCACCACGGGTGATTTGCATGTAAATGGTACCTTCAACTATTCCGTTTTCATGAACCAGCTTTGATAATATATTCTCGATTTCCTGTGAGGAATAAGGTAAAGCGATACGAACTTCGCTTGCGCTTTTTTGCAAACGCTGCATATGGGCTTCCTGTTCATAGATCCGGCCATTGTAAACGCGAAACACCTCATAAACGCCATCCCCGAAATAATAACCTCGATCGTCCGGTGAAATATGTAGGTCTTTTTTTTCTAAAAATCCGTCTTTATAAAAATACATTAACCAAACACCTCCAAATTAAATGACACGGATCGGCGAACAAATGTTCTAAAAATAACTATATTGTGTTATACTATATCTAGGGTATCAAAGGAAATATCGATCGTCAAAGTGTGCAAAAACTATGAGATACCAAACGCCATAAGCACACGCAGAATCTTCGATTTTGTCGAATTTTATCACAACAATTCTCTTCAGAAAGAGAGCATTTCGAAGAAAATCATAGATATATAGAAATAAACTTGTCTTATTGGGGCAATTTGGTCCGTTATCCATTCGATCCACAACATATGGTGATGTATAATGAATCTCGCACACCATATATTGTGCTTTTACATAAACTTCATGTACAAACACTTATATAGCTGCAGCTGAATTTGAAGCCTATTGGGAGGGTGTTGTTGTTGGAAATGATGCAGGAAAAGAAGCGATTGGAAGGACTCAGCGAGAAAATCTTTTTGGATCGATATGCACTCAAAAATGCGGATACCAGCCATGCGAAAGTTGGCGATACCGTTCTTGTCCTGACGAAGGATGATCCCAAGTTCCCAGCCAAAGAAGTAGGCGAGATTATTAGCCGAGAAGGCAATATCGTTACAGTACGGACTCGAAGCGGAGAGACTGTCGAATCTTCGGTAGAGAAGCTTACGTTAAATATAGAAAAGACACCTGATGAGATGTGGGACCGTCTCGCCGGAGCGATGGCTTCCGTTGAAACGACTCCAGAGAAAAGAAAAGAATGGACTGAGAAATTCAGATATATTTTAGATGATTGGAAGCTTGTTCCAGGCGGACGAATTGCTGCAGGAGCCGATGCAAGCGATGAGCTGACTTTGTTTAACTGTTACGTCATTCCATCACCTCATGATAGCCGTGGCGGAATTATGAGCACTTTGAGCGAAATGACGGAGATTATGTCTCGCGGCGGCGGCGTTGGGATTAACTTATCTTCGCTTCGCCCTCGCCGTTCCATCGTGAAAGGTGTGAACGGGTCTTCAAGCGGTGCCGTTTCCTGGGGCGGCTTGTTTAGCTACACGACAGGGTTGATTGAGCAAGGCGGGAGCCGTCGCGGTGCGCTTATGCTGATGATCAACGACTGGCATCCGGATCTTGTAGATTTCATCACCGTGAAGTCGACCATGGGCCAGATTACAAATGCGAACTTATCCGTTTGTGTCAGCAACGGTTTCATGAAAGCCGTTAAGGAAGATTTGGACTGGGAACTTGTATTCCCGGATACGACGGATCCTGATTATAACGATAAATGGGACGGAAATTTGGATGCATGGAAAAAGTTCGGAAAAGCAGTGAAGCCTTACCGCACCGTGCGTGCGCGCGAAGTTTGGCATACGATTATTGAATCCGCTTGGAAGTCTGCCGAACCTGGCGTCGTTTTCATGGAATACTACAATCAAATGTCCAACAGCTGGTACTTCAATCCAATCATTTGCACCAATCCTTGCGGGGAGCAAGGTCTTCCTGCTTGGGGCGTATGTAACTTGTCGGCGATTAATCTTTCCAAGTTCTATGATGCTGAGAAGCATGATGTGGACTGGGCGGATTTGGCCAAAGTCGTTCGTTATTCCACTCGTTTTCTCGATAACGTTATTGATAAGACGCCTTACCATTTTGAAGAAAACCGCCTGAATCAGCAAGCTGAGCGCCGTGTAGGACTTGGTTCCATGGGTCTGGCGGAGCTGATGATCAAGCTGAAAATTCGCTATGGCAGCCCAGAGTCTCTGCAGTTCTTGGATAAAATCTATGGCTTTATCGCCAAAGAAGCTTACCTGGCTTCCGCTGAGATTGCTGCTGAGAAAGGCTCTTTTAAAGAGTTTGTCGCAGATAAATTCCTGCAAAGCGGGTTTATGAAAAACATGACGAAGGTGTATCCGGAAGTCGGCGCAGCCATTCAAAAGAACGGCATGCGCAACGTAACG
This sequence comes from Paenibacillus sedimenti, assembly GCF_014534655.1. Lineage (GTDB taxonomy): Bacteria > Bacillota > Bacilli > Paenibacillales > NBRC-103111 > Paenibacillus_E > Paenibacillus_E sedimenti. The sequence goes on along the minus strand of NZ_JACVVD010000004.1, from coordinate 18,376 downwards.
GTGATTACGCAAGCGCCTACGGGCAGTACCGGGACGATGGTAGGTACCTCCACCGGTATCGAGCCTTACTTCGCATTCGAATATTATCGCCAAAGCCGACTGGGCTTTGACAAGCAATACGTGCCGATCGCTCAAGAGTGGAAAGATCAGCATCCGGATCAAGAATTGCCTGACTACTTCGTTACGGCAATGTCCTTGACTGCGGAAGATCATATCCGTGCGCAAGCGGCGATCCAAACATGGGTGGACAGCTCTATCTCCAAAACGGCGAACTGTCCTTCAGATTTTACCGTTGAAGAAACAAAGCGTCTGTACGAATTGGCTTTCGATCTTGGCTGTAAAGGCGTGACGATCTACCGCGACGGAAGCCGCGATGTGCAAGTATTGAGCACGAGTGCAGGTGATGATAAGAATGACGAGAAGAAAGCTGAGACGCAGTCAGTGGCTGAAACTGTGACTGCTGCTGCGGTGGCAACAAAGGATGAGGACAGCTTCTCGAACCTATCAGGAAAACTGGCAGTTAACGTGGATGCCAAAACGGAGCAAGTCTTCGACAAGCAGTACAAACGCCGTCCGCAAATCCTGCGCGGTGCTACGTATAAAGTGAATACGCCATTCGGCATGGCATACATTACCATCAATGACATGAACGGCTCGCCAAGCGAGATTTTCTTGAATGTGGGTAAAGCAGGATCCGATGTCTTCGCGATGTCCGAAGCGCTCGGTCGCGTTTGCTCCTTGTTCTTGCGTTACGGCGATCACGGCGATAAAGTGAAGCTGCTGATCAAGCATCTCAAAGGCATTGGCGGCTCCGGCGCCATTGGCTTCGGCAACAACCGCGTCGAGTCGATCGCAGACGCAGTGGCCAAAGCGCTCGAGCAGCATGACGAAGTGATGAACGAGCAAGACGACGCGCGGAACTACGTGACCGCGACGAGCGAGGTGCTGGATTCGCCAGCACCAACGGCTGCGCCTAGCAGCCATGAGGGCGGCGGCCAGGGTCACAGCACGAGCGCGATCAGCGCCACGTCAAAAGACCTGTGCCCGTCGTGCGGCTCCGCCTCGCTGATCAACAGCGAGGGCTGCAAGAACTGCGCCAACTGCGGATATAGCAGGTGTCAGTAGGAATTTGTAACGATAGGTAAGCAATACCCTGTGTGAAATTCCAGAATTATTTAGAATTGTTTCAAAATTCGTTAGACGATTTGTTGCAGAAATAGTTAGATTCATTTTTTATACAATAAAATGAATAAACATACAAACGAGAGCAGACATTTGATATTTTAATGTCTGCTTTTTTTATGAAGAGGTAGTAATCCATGAAGAGTAAGCAATTATTAATTAATCCCAGCATTATTGAGGATGAGTCGTTAGAAGGATTTATTGTTAGATTATCTTATCTTAATGGGTATAAAGAGATCGATGATCCATATAAATTTCTATATTACTATAGACCTTATCTTGATGTTATAAGAGCATCAAACAAAAAATTAGCGAATTATTATATATATTATGATTTAGTTGAACAATTAACTGGGCAAGTCACTATGAGTGATAATAAGCATAATCGAAAATATCTAAGTCAGAACGAGTTATTGTTGGGGCATGGAAATAGGTGGTATCCTGCTATAACAAGATTTTGTCCTTTGTGTCTTTGTATTAGCAGGTATCACAGGATAAATTGGTCAATGATTCCAGTAATAATTTGTGAGAAACATTTTTGTTATCTGCAGCACAAATGTAATAAATGTTTATCTGAAGTTAATCTAAAAGCGTTGGTAACTGGCAGATGCTCATATTGTGAAAATGACATTACCGCTCAAGATGTTCAAACAATTGATCAGAGCATTCTAATGAAGCAACCACTTCTGGTTAATAACAACTACTTCTCAAAAGAAAAAGTATTCTTACACCTAAATGCTCAGGAAGCATTTAGACTAAAAAAATGGCTCATGTATTGCATTCTCCAAAATATTGATTTAGGAAATGACATTGATAATTTGGAAATGGAGTATTCAAAAAAATCAAATATGGTTAGAGTAACTGATTTTGAATTGAATAGAATTAAGGATTTTATAGTATTTACCGATTCATTATTGTTAGACTGGCCTAAGAATCTTTTGAATTTTATTGCGTCTATTGAACAAAAGAATATTTCTGAGAAAGTATATAACAAGTTTTTCATGAGTCAGCACTTTGGAAAGATGCGAATTTTTAATTTTTTAAATCGAATTTAATATTGAAAAGGTTGAGTTTGCCAAGCTACTCGCTCATTTTTTTGTAAATGTTGTTCGATGAAAACATAGAATTAGACTGAATTTCTTGATTTGACGAGGTCATTGAATTGAAAAATCGTCATCTTTTGAAAAATGATGTTTAAACTGATCAGTAAAAAGAAACAGCGGCGGACCAAGACTATAAAAAATAAAGTCTAAGACTGCCGCTTGTGTCATTCAAGTAACGTTATCCGTCTCTCAATGATCAACACTTTATTTATGAGCTGCTTCTAGGTTGGTCATTCTATTCAGTTCATCGAAATGTGCTGTAACCGTAAGCTTAGCAGAAACGCCTGTTAAACTGTCATTCGATTCAAAAACTCTAAAGCCTTTGTCTTTCAGATAAAAGTTTAATGCTTTTCTGTGGTTGAGTTCAAAAGTCATAATCAGTTGTGGAAATACTTTCAATACCGATTCGGGTTGTTCCATTAAATCTTCTTGTGTCACATTAATAGTAAAAAAAGCTGTTCCTGCACCATAGTTACCTGCATAATAAAAACGGTTTTTAAACATTCCAGAAGCAATACTTGCAATTACATGTCCTTCATTATTGGTCGCAGAGATTTTTTCTTCTGTCAGTTCAGGAATGTTGTTCTTAATACCATAAGCTTTTAGCTGAATTGCCTGTGTCAAACTATCTGAGGAAATCTGTGCCTGAGAGTTTGCCCAAGCCCATAACCAAGTGTTTGATTGGTGCGAAACACTACCCAACATTTGAATTGGGAAAGAGAAATGCTGTAAGCGTAAAACCGTACCTACCTGTTCATAGGAGTCGGCACCTGTCACAATGAATCCATCATACGGGACTGACACTGATCATTTCACCCAGTAGAACAAGATTAAATAAAGGCATCGGCAGTCTGGGACTCTCACATCCGAGGCTGCTAATGCCTTATTCATATATTCACACACCTTGTCAATTAGTTATACCAGTGAAGAACCGCCATCCACGACAATAGTCTGTCCGGTGGAGAATTTCTCACGCATTAAATAAAGAAAGGCCTCGGCCGCATCTTCTGGTTCTCCTACTCGGCCTACCAGGAGGGTTTTTCCAAAAGTCTCATACATATCGATTCGGTTTTCCTCAGGCATGTCGTTCCACATCTCGGTACGCATTAACCCGAAGCTTATCGCGTTGACACGAAGCGGGCTAAGTTCGACAGCCAATGCCCTGGTCAATGCCTCAATAGCGCTGCATATGCTGGCTGCGACCGCCCAACCCTTCTGCGGCCGAGCTCCGGCAACGCCAGAAGTTAAAATGATTGACCCGCCCTCTCTGAGGTTCTTGCTACCGTATTTAGCGGCCATAAACGCCCCCCAGTAACGCAGGTTAAAAAATCGACGTGCTGTCTCCATGTCAATTGTGCTGAGATTTTCGATATGCAAGGACTCGCCAGCCGTGAAAACCAAATGATCAAATTCACCAATTTGGCTGAAGAATGCACGAACCATCTCTTCATTCGATAGATCAACCACATGCCCTTCCGCACCTTGGGGCAGACGCGAGATCGCATTGTCAACTCTCTCTTTTCGACTGGAGACCACGACTACGGACGCCCCTTCCCGCGCAGCCGCTTCGGCTGTTGCAAATCCAAATCCTGACGTTCCTCCAAGGAGGACAACGCGTTTGCCTCTTAATGTACTGCTTCGTTCGCTCTGTTCTGTTTTTACCATAGAATCTCCCTCGTTTTCATGATCGGTTTTGAAAAAATATTACTGCCGACTCCTCCTTCACTACAGGCGACAAGTCGATTATAATCAGTTAATAAACACACAAATAGGTCTGTGTTTGTAGTACTATTCCGAATACTAATCGTACGGATACTGATATAAAATATATCAGGATATGGAGGTGAATCCTTGTTATGAATTCTGAAAGAAGACGAAAAGAACTAGCTGATTTTCTCCGGACCCGCCGCTCGCGTCTATCTCCGCATGAGGCGGGATTACCGGTTGAGACCTCACGTCGTCGTACGCCTGGTCTGAGGCGGGAAGAAGTGGCAAGTCTATCAGGCATTTCCTTACCGTGGTACACCGCACTGGAGCAGGGACGGGATATTCAAGTATCGGAACAAGTACTGGAAAGCTTGGTACGTACCCTTCAACTTAGCAACGACGAACGCAATCATCTACTCGTGTTGGCTAACCATGCTGTACTTCCACACGAAACAGTGGATGAATCCATTTCTCCAGCCATTCAACAGATTCTTGACAGGATGGGGACCTACCCTGCCTATGTCATCGATAAGCGCTGGAACGTTTCCGCATGGAACCAAATGACGAATAAGGTATGTGGGGACTTTAAACAAGCGACAGAGATCGAGAGAAATATCCTTTGGCGCGTGTTCATGATGAAGGATAAGCAAGCTCGCATTGTTAATTGGGAAAACGTTGCCACCATGCTGTTAGCTCATTTCAGAAGCCGATATGCCTTATACATGAATGATTCGTGGTATCAGGAATTAGTTAACATGTTATATGCCAGGAGTGAGGAGTTCAGGGAGTGGTGGGGGAGACATGAGGTTTCCGGAAATTCGGAAGGGGAAAAATTGATCCAACATCCTCAAGCAGGCCTGTTGACATTTCGTTACAATAATTTCACAGTTTCTGAAAGCGGTGACTTCGTGATGAGGGTATTCACACCAATTGAAAACACTGGAACTGATGAACGGTTAGAAGATTTATTGTCTGAGTTTCGTTCGGGCAGTCTATAAAAAAGTATTCCTTGACCAAGCGATCACTTGATAAAATCATTCCTAAGGTCAAAATATCAAATAGGCCCCAACTAGCAACAGATGGGAGCCAGAGTAAGATAGATAAAGATCACGAACGGCAGGTGTCCGGCAGTGATGAGGACCACGGCATGAACAGCTCCAACGCATTTGGTTCCCGCAAATCCGGAAGCTGAGGCAACTGCTCGAACAGGTACATGAGATATCGGAACGGATGGAGCCCGTTTTCCTTTGCCGTCTCGATCACGCTGTAGATTGCTGCGCTGGCCTTAGCCCCTCGGGGCGTATTAGCAAACAGCCAGTTTTTACGCCCAATTACAAATGGCTTAATCGACCGTTCACTGCGGTTGTTATCAATCTCCAAGCGTCCATCCGTTAAGAACGCCGTCAGCTTGTCCCACTGGTTCAGGCTGTACGCTATGGCCTGCCCGATGAGACTTTTCGGCATCGTTCGGGCCTTCTGCTGACGCAGCCACGCATGATACGCTTCCAGTACCGGGCGACTTTGCTCTTCTCGGGCCTTCTGCCGTTCCTCCGGCGTGGAATCCTTTAGCTCCCGTTCAATGTCATAAAGCTGATTGCAATATGCCAGCCCTTGAGCCCCAACGGTTTCCGGATTGCCCTTGGCCTCGGGGGCGGCCTTCAGTGCCTCAGCATACTTGCGCCGAGCATGGGCCCAGCAGCCCACCAGCGTCACCCCGTTTACTTTGTGGTACCCCGCATAACCATCTACATGCAGATAACCCCTAAAGCCGCCTAAGAAATCCCGCGGGTGTTCACCCCCACGTGTCCGTTGGTAGTCGTAGATGACCACCGGTGTGGTATCTCGTCCAGTTCGGTACAACCACAGATAGGACGTCGACTCCGCTGACTTTCCCGGTTCCCTTAGCACCTGCAGTGTTGTTTCGTCCGCATGTAGCACATCTTGTTTCCGCAAATGGCGCTTCATCTCCTCCACTACCGGCAGCATCCGCTGCTCCGCCCCCTGGACCATCCAGTTTGCCATGGTTTGCCGGGATAGGGTATAGCCCAGACGGGCAAATTGCTGCTCCTGCCGGTATAAGGGCAAGCCGTCTACATATTTCTGACACATCACATACGCCATCGCCGAAGGGGATGCCAATCTACCCGGATAGACGGGTTTTGGCATCGGTGCCGTGACGATGGGCGTTTGCAGTTCATGGCGTTCGCAGTGACGGCAGGCGTAGACCTTCCGCACATGCCGAACCACCTTGACCTGTGGCGGCACCACCGCAATTTCACTACGCGTCTCGGTACTCATCTCATGCAGCGGTCCGCCGCAGCAAGCGCAAACCTGCTCGCCCTCTTCAAGCTGATACGTCACCGTTTCCACCGGAAGGTCCGACAGGTCGGCTTCACGTTTGCCGGTCAATTTACGGCGTTCGTACGTGATCTTCTCCATCTCGGGCTCGTGCCCTTTGGGCGTGGCCAGTACCTCTGCTTCATTGAACAGGTTCAGTTCCAATTGATCCGGATTCGTCTTCTCGCTAGATGCGCCGAAGCGCTTGTGCTGAGTCAGACGAAACTGCTCCTCGTACCACTTGAGTTTGGCCGACAATTCGGCAAGCTCCCGTTCCTGCTGGTGATTTTGTTGTTCCAACTTGGCGTTATGCTGTTGGAGTTCTTCCAAAGTCATGGATTCCGTGTTTGTTTTCATAGGGTATATATTCGGCAAATCTCGTGAATGTCCTGTTTAGATCGCCACTTCAGGGGATGCAGATGGATGGGCTTGCCATTGAGAGAGGGAAAGGCCGTCCAAGAGCCAGCGCAGTTCTCGCTCCGTCAAGCATAAAGGGGATAGGCTTCCTGCAGGCCATTGGAACGTTCCCCGTTCCAGTCGGCGGTAGTAGAGCCAGAAGCCCGCATGGTCCCATTGCAGGATTTTAAGTTTGTCTCGCTTACGATTGCAGAACACAAACAGAGCCGTCGAGAAAGGGCTCAGAGCAAACTGCTCCTGAACGAGGGCAGCCAGACCGTCGATGGATTTACGCATGTCTGTCGGCCCGCAAGCCAGATATACCTGTGAAGATCCCGAGAAGTTTAGCATTCAGTACCCAGTGCAGCGACGATGTCACGGAGCAGCTCCGGTTTAAATCCTGGGCGCACGGCAATACGGGCAGGCCCTACTTGAACCCAGAGAAGGTTATCTTCCGAAGTGGTAGGCATGACGTTCACTGCGCGGAAGGTCGTGGAGGTATTCCGATTTGGAGTCTTAGGGGCTTTATATAACCAATATTTGAGCTGATGCAAGGTTACGTTCTGTTCGGCACACCATGCTTTCAGGGTTTGACCACTTTCTTGATAAGCTGCAATTCGCTTTGCCCAAATGGCTTGCAAGGTTTCGTCCATTTGAATCCACCCTTCCGTATATGATGGATTCATTGTGACAGGTGCCGACTCTTATGAACAGGTGGGTACGGTTTTACGCTTACGAAATGCTTACCAAATGTCGCTGTTCCTGCACTCATATGAACAGTCCAATCAAGGTTGCCGATTGAATCGTTTATTGCTAGTTGTTTCTCAAGAGCAACACCACTGTATCGCTCAAATAATTCTTGCAACGATGAAAAATTCTCTACATCTTGTAGATCCATATCTACTTTTTTTACTACAGGTTCAGAAATTTTCTGTTTGTTTAAAAAGTCGAATAATCACATACTTCCACCTACTTAATAAATTTCAATAGCACTTCTCATACATAAATTACATGTTTCAATTCTATGTGTTCTTGCAAGTATCCTCCCGTTAGGAGAATAAAAAAAGAGACTCACAGCAATAGGCCGCGAGTCTGAATCATATATTTTAAAGGGGGTCTTGATTTTTAGTATAGGCTTAATTCGTTAAGACAGCACATGAAAATAATATTTCAATTTGATAACATTTTTGAAGTAAAGTACCCGTTAGCTTAGCATATCAACGGGATCTGAACGTGTTTCTACATCAAATCGTAACTTTAGCATTTCGTTACGATTAGGTTATCATCTCGGATCATATTCAGTCTTCGCTTTCCTAGCCTCTTATCGATTACTGAAAGTGCTCTTATGATAGGGTTCTCCGACGCCAACGCTTCATCGATAGACAAATGTAAATATTCTTCGGCTGCTTTATAGAAATCGTACTGGCTATGAATACCTTTCAGGACCATCTCTTTGTCGGCAACACGGTATGCACGGTAATAATTTGCTTTTTGACTTGGATCCGAAAAGTTAGAGACGTTCCACAGCCTTCTCAGTTTCACAGCAAGGGAGTGATAAAGATAGCCTCTTTTTGTCGTACAAAAATCGATAATGATCTTTTTATCGCAAGTAATCCATGCCTTTCCTTCACGATCATGTGTCCCTCAGTATCGCGTGCTGTAGTAGGAAATACGCCCCTTCAAGGAATTACAAACTCTAGACTGAAGCTGCTTTTGTAGTCTACTCCACTGCAAGTAAATTTACCTCGTTCGGCAACTTAATTACCGATTTTCCTTAAGTTAATATGCCCATTACTTCAATGAAACGGAAGCCGTCGTCTGGCCGGCTGTCGCGGTGTTCATTCAACTAGCGTTCCTCGTTAGCTTAATAAGTAAGTGAATATTTGTAAATGGCTATATAATATTCTTATCTAAGTATTCTAGGGTTTCTTCTAACGTATTAAATGCCTCATCATGTCCTGAAAAATTAATAAGATCATCTTCACGTCTTCTAGTTATTCCCACGCCTTCATCTTCAGTAACTTGTATTTCAAAAAAATTCCGATGTTTATCATTCATACTTACCCAAATACATTTCCCGGAGATTTCCCAATAAACATTCCAGTTTGGATATCTTCTAGTAATAAGTTGTTGAATTGAATTTAACTCCATAAAATCTCTCCCCTTTCAAAGATTTTATTAGAAACAACAAGGGCTGCTTAAATCTCGTAATGCTAAAATACATCATCCCAAGTTATTCTGGCTACACCTAGTATCCTGTTCCAAGGAAAACTTGGGTCATCACAAGGCTCATCAGGGTCATATTTTCCATGCTCAAACTCCAAATGAAAGCACAACTAATGCATTGCTCAAATACTTCATATTGGTCCTTAGATGTTTTTACAGACGGCCTAGCTATCGTTCACCGTATAGAGGAACAATTAATCTATCTCTACTCAGTTCTAGGGTTTGTGAATAAACCGATAATTTCTATAATCTCGGCTTCAGCGACACGTCTTGGTCCTTCCATGAAATATCCTTTAAGTCCTACTTTAATGTCATGAATATGTCTTTCCTCTCGTGCTTTCGGAAATAAAACCCACATCCTAGCAGTGCCTACTTCTAATACTGGACTGTTCTCATTAATAATTATTTCTCCGTTCTCATCTTCGAACTCTGGGTGAATGACTCTCAGCTCAATCGTTGTCTTTAAAAAATCACCTTCTAAAGCAAAATCACTTCTATATCCTTGTCGAGGAAGTATTTTCCTACCTCCTTCTTCTTGCTTAAAAAATCTATACTTCACTCTAAAATCAGGTGGAAACCCGCGAAGTACTTCATTCGATATCCACAAATGAATCCCCCCACAAAATGTTTTTATGAAGCTATTCTCTACACCATTATCCAGCGAGGCAGCACACCTTGGCGTAGCTTAACTAAATCATCAATAAATGTCTGTACAGCTCTATTGCTTCCCTATCCATCCGCTTGCCCTTAGTATCAATCCCCTGATCTCCTTTATCGTTTATATACAGCGCTCCTCGTTAGCATTTAGGGTTCAAATTATTTCCTCCGAGTTTTCAACCAATGTCTCCTGTATGGAAAACCTGGCAGCTGTCCGTCATCACCGTCTGCCGCGGTGTCTATATCAAACTAAACTATCGTTCACCGTCGTATTCAATAAATTTGATTTGCTAGTAGTTCTCTAAGAAATTTATTATTTTCTGTGAGTTATAATCTCTTGCAATATCTGTCGGGGTTTTACCGTTACATGCCATGATGTTTTTATCCGCACCATTATCCAACAAATACTTTAATACTTCTGTTGGTTCCTCTCCAGGATTTCCACCCGATTGAATTGTACCATCTATGGATACATCCACCGCTACATGTAATGGCGTCCATCCTTCAATGCTCTTTAAGTTTATATTCGCCCCGTTCTGAAGCAGGAACCTTACTACCTCTAATTGTTCATTTTCTATAGCTATATTAAGTAAAGAATGACCACTCTTTATACACTTATAATCTACACTAATACCTCTCAAAAAAGAGAATTTTATGTACTCGATATTACCAGTCGCAACTGCTCTACAAATAGAATCATTCAAGATTAGCCCCCCCCCCAATTAAGGTTATATTAACATTAATGCCCATTCACGTAATCCGCCCGTTAGTTTAGTTTTATCTCAGTCTAAGATATTAATTTTATTTTCCAGTTTAAAACTAAAATTTCCAGGCTAGTAAATTAATTTCTCTGGACAAATGTTATTTTTAATAGGTTTATAACATGTCTATATCGGAGAAACTAGTCTAATAAATTCTGGAATAAAAAGGAATGTTTGTAGAATGCGATTTCCTGCGAGAAAGATTAGACCAACAAAGGGTAGGAACTACAGATGTAAGGTAACACAATCAAAAAATGCTGTTGTAATATATTCTGAAAGCCTACTGGAAAGAGATTATGTGCGGTTATGTAATTTCGACCCCTCTATTGAGAGAATTTATTTCCAGCCTCTAGGGATTAAGTACAATTACTTAGGTAGAACGCGTAAGTATTTTCCTGATTACCTCCTAATCACTAAGGATGATAGATACGTGTTAGTAGAAGTAAAGTTAAAGCAATTTGTAAATAGTGATCTTAATAAAGCTAAGTTTTTAGCTGCATCCGAGTTTTGTAGGCAAAAGGAATGGACATTTCATGTAGTTACAGAAGATCAGATACGCACAGGATTTTTACAAAGAAATATAAATTTATTACTAGAAGTTAAAGCATACAAGGTGATTCCAGCAATTGCTGAATATATTAAAACAATTTTGGATTACCGTGGTCCAATTACCATTCAAGATTTTATTAGTATCACAAATTGTATTAATAATGACTTAATAATAATCCAACTTTATAAACTTATATACTCAAATGAAATTATTACTGATTTAGTGAATTATGAATTATCGTTGAAATCGATAATTTGGCTTAGAAAGTGAGGTAATTAATGTGGCACGGTGTTCTTTTTCTTATGGAACAAAGTTTCTTATGGATGGCAGTGAGTATGTTGTAAAGAGATCGCAAGATAATGAGGTTGTCGCTGAATTAATTAATTACAAACAGCAAAAAGCTTTTTCCCTTAAAGAGCTGGAGGAAGCTTGGGATGAAGATAGATTAGCTTTTGAGGATACTGGAAAACGTTCTTCGATTGTTAAGCTTGACATAGACCTACTTACGGATGAAGAGAAGAACAGTGTGAAAATCAAGTTGGAAGTACTTCGTCCGGTGATCAATGGATATTTTCACTCATATCGATTAGATGAGTATCTAAGAAAGTTGAGGGAAGAAAAATGTATTGATATAAGTAGAGCGACATTTTATAACTGGAAAAGGATTTGGGACAAGTACGGTGATGCACGTTATCTTGTTGATGGTAAAAAAGGGCCGAAATACCGGCGCACAAAAAATAATGTTATGAATTCACTACAGAAAATCATGGATGAAAATATGTACTCAGGGGAAGAAGTTAACTATCGTTACATTTACCGATTGTATAAAGATAGCATAAAAAAAGTAAATGAGCTCAGGAGTTCTGAAAATAAAGAGCCCTTGCATTCCTTTCAAACAATTTGGAGGATTATTAAGGAACAACGTGATCTCTATCGTCAGATGTCAGCTAGGGATGGGCATGTTGCCGCGAGACTTCAACGTGACGGGGTTAAGAGTGTAACTGATCGACCGGAGCGTCCACTACAGCGGGTTGAATTAGATTGGACACCAGTAGATATTTATTTAGTTGATCCTAAGACACTTAAACGCAGAAAACCGTGGTTGGTTTATGCAATCGATGTCTATTCCGGTAATCCATTAGGCTTTTATATTACATTTGACTACCCAGATTCTTTTGCTATTAAACAATGTTTACTACACTGTATTCTACCAAAAGTGTATATAAAGAAGCTTTTTCCAGATGTTCAAAATGAATGGACTGCATACGGGATACCTAAAGAGCTAGTTGTTGATAATGCATCTTCTAATAATTCGTATGATATTGAAGAAGTTTGCAGCTTTTTTGGGATCGATCCATTGTTTCCTGAAGTCGCGGCGGGTCATAAAAAGGGGACAGTTGAGAGATGGCTAAAGACATTTAATGATATGGTGCATACATTGAAAGGGACAAGTTTTGCTAATATTTTTGAAAGAAAGCAATATGATTCAGAAGGTAATGCTTGTATAACGTTGCAGGCTTTTTATTACATTGCCCATATAATTTTTGTGGATATCATCTCACATAATTACAGTCACAGTAGGTTCGGTGGAACACCTCATCAAATATGGGAAAAGGGCTTTAAAGAAAATATCCATCTATCAAAGGAGCTCCCATTTACAAAAAAAGATATAAAATTGGCTCTCTGTGGTGGAAGAGAAAGACGTATTATTAACAATAAAGGTGTAGTTTTAGAAGAAATTTGGTTTTGGAGTGATGAACTAATGAAGCTTCGGAACCAAATGATAAGTAAAGGCGATGAAAAAATAGAAGTAATAGTGCGATTTGATTATTCTGACGTGAGTAAAGTTTATATTCAGAACCCATATGACGGATCTTTCATAGATGCATATCCAGACCCGAATACGATAAAGCAACTCAGCAAAAATTTTGGAGTAGAGCCTCTAATGCCTCTCCCTTTCCAGCAAATTAAAGCAATATGCTTACAAAGGGGGCGGGAAAGGAGGGATTTTGATGATACACAGGTTATTGAAGCAATGAAACTGATAAAGCAAATTCAGAATGATCAAGTGAAAGATAAAAAGCAAGGCTACATTAAAGCAAAGCAACAAGAAGTTGAAAGCTTAAGTGGGATATCCTTACAATCAATAACAAATGAGGAATTAGGTCTTCCTGCTGAAATTGAAACTTTTCAGTATTTAGGGGAACTTACTCTAGAAGAAATGAAATCGAAGAGACAATCGCGTAGTACTGATAAAGAGAAACTAACTCAACCAGAAATAACAGTAAAACCGATGCAGAGCAATAAGCAAGTTGTTGTAGAATCATTTAAAGATAAGCATGATGAATTACCCTTGTTTGATGTCATTTTATTAGGAGATTGCCATAATGGATAAGAACATTAAGCGTTTGAACGGTCAACGAATTACTGATGAGGAACTTTCAGACAGGCTTGCTGTTCTCGATCGAATTGTTGTGAAGCACACTAGATTCAATGAACTTCATGAAGCTATACGTGAATGTCACGTTCTTCAAAGTAAAAGCTTGAATAAAAAAGGGCTATGTATACTCGGGGATACAGGTGCTGGAAAGTCGACATTGTTTAAAACATATGAGAGTTTTCATCCAAGAGAAACAAGAGTGAAAAAAATTAATAATCAAACTGTTACATTCCCAAAAGTTCCAGTTCTGAGAGTGGAATTAGATTCAAACTCTAAACCGTTAAACGTAGCATCAAAGATGCTTGAGGAACTGGGTGATCCGTTTCATTACAAAGGAACTGAAAAACAACTTACAACAAGGTTGAAAGGATTTATCGAAGATTGTGAAGTCGAATTAATAATCATTGACGAGTTACAGCATCTAATTGATACCGATACACAGAGGGTAATAAGAAAAGCAGCAGACTGGTTAAAACAGTTGGTGAATGATGTTAACCTCCCTATTGTATTTGGAGGTATTAAAGACGACGCCTCTCGAATTTTTTCTTCAAATAAACAGTTGGATGAACGGTTTCCGTACAAGCCAAGTTTTCCCGGTTTTAAGTATGAAACGGAGAAAGAGAAAAAGGAATTTTGTACCTTTCTGAACAGCATAGAATTCAAGTTACCATTTCCTGATAACTCTGAACTTGCTGATCCATATCTTTCTGAGAAACTTTACTATGCGTCATTAGGAATTCCTAGAACTTTGAACCATTTGTTATACCATTCTACAAAAATTGCGTTAAAAGATGGGATGGATCGAATTGAAGAGAGGCATTTGCAAGAGGGTTTCGATCAACTGTCATTTGAGACAAGGCCAAGAGTTAAAAATCCATTTCATGGAAAAGTATTTGATTTAAGAGTTGCTATAGCATCAGAAAAATTAACTAAGTCAACTAAATAATGGTCCCATGTATTACAGATTTACTTAATTTGATTTTCTTGAAAAGTAGGATGGAAAGCCGAGCAAAAGAACCTTGCTCGGCTTATTTCACGTACCAGTATGTAACTAAAAATCCATTCTAATTTTAAAATTAAACGACACTATTTTATAACACTTGGTCACTTGGTTTACTTAATTATCCCTTTAGACTTATTATACGTAATGATTCACATTAATTATCTTGCTAGGCAGACCTTTATTTTCACCAGGATAACCTAATGAAGCATTAACAAACCTACAATCATAGTGCATATAATCCATTCTTTTATGAACATGTCCAAAGCACCATATTTTATTCTTGATTTGATTGAAGAATTCTCGTCCATCAAAGTAATAAAAGCTTGTGGCTAAATCGTGAGCTCTATCTATTGGAACATGTGCCCAGTCAGGTGAGAAGTGAGTCACTATGACATCTGATTGATACAGAACTTGATTAAGTTTTTGCTTTTCCTCTTGAAACATTAATTCTACTAATCTTGGTTTTCCCTCTATTAATACTGAATCATTAGAAACGCTTTTCCAGTGATTAAAAACTTCTAACTCACTAGCCTTTAAGACCTGATAGCCATATTGGAAATCATACCACATTCCACAACCACCAAAGTTTATGTTATCGATTTCTACCAATGTTCCATCTAAAATCATTACATTGGAAAAACGTTGAATGAATTGCCTCATTTCATTCCATCTATTTAATGAGTTTTTTCTGTACTTATTTTTAATGGATTTTGATTCTAAATAATAATCATGGTTCCCGGCTACTATCAGAATGTTTTTATAAATCTCCATCATCTTGTTAATAAAGATGAAATTTTGCTGATTAAAATGACCTAAATCACCTGCAATTACAAGAATGTTTGAAGGTGAATCGGGCAGTATTGATTGAATAAATTCATCCATTTGTTCTTCTAATTTTGAGTAGTTACCTGAATATTTGATCCAGAAATCTAAATGGATATCTGAGATTAAATCAAAATTAATCATATGCCACCCTCTCTTTGAAGCGCAATTTGCAGTGTAACGTTATATATTAGACACTATTTAATTATTAATGTACTTTAAAAATTGAAAAAATGTCTAATGAATTTTAGAACAATTATAGGTATTTTTGTGTGAATATGAGAAAATGAATGAAGCTAATAAAGGAGAGAGAAACAAATGGTTATTAATGATGATAAAGACGATCTGGATAATGTTTTCGCAAGAACCTATGGTGTAGAACTTTTGTTTGAAGATTATCCTTTGGTATCAGCGGATAGAATACTCGATTCATTAAGATTTTATTGCGGCAATGTTGAATTAGCTACTAATAAAGAAAATGTGCTGCTATTTTTCTTTAAAGATTATTTAATTTCTTTTTCAGAAGGAGATATGCCCGCACAAATAGCAATTATGTTATCGAGTGAACAGCTTGAAGATATGAGCAGGTTAGAATCATCATTTGTTCAATCTTGGCGATGGAGAGATGTGCGGAGCACAGTATTAAAGTGTAGATACACTGTATTGATTACTGATTTTATGGCCTCAGGTTTAGAATATCAGAAAAGAATGGAATTATTTCAAAAGGCCCTTTATGCAATTGTGGAATCATGTTCATGTAAGGCGATTCATTTTAGAGTGAGCGAACAATTTATTGAACCAAATGACTATCTATCCAATCAACCAAATCAGCCTAACTACGATATCATGATCGGTTTAATGAATGTGAGACTTTTTAATATAGAAAACACATTCAGTGAAACCGTTATGGATACTTTAGGACTCTCTGCTTTGGGATTACCGGATCTGCAAGTACACTTTAATGATCTTGATGTAAATGAAGTTGCAAATCTTCTTTATACATATGGAGACTATATCTTTCTAAACGGTGATGTTATTGAAGACGGAAATACAATACAGGGGATCGAAGGAAAGAAATGGAGCTGCAGGCATGAGGTTTCGTTGATCCATCCGAAACGAGTTGTATTAGATATACATGCTGGAGATTTTGCAGCAGGTAAAAGAAATTAGTCTTTTAAATACTGGAGGTAATTTTTTGAAAAAGGCTAGGTTTGTTACTTTCTCATTAAGTATGGTATTCTTACTAAATTTATCTTTACCTTTAAAAATAATAGCAGATTCCCCAGAAGTAAAAATTGAGGATTCAGCACTTGAAAAAGTTATTAGAAAAGAACTTAATAAAGATGATGGCCCTATAACGGCAGGGGATATGGAGAGTCTTAGAAAAATAGGTCCAGCAGATTGGCAAGGCATTAAGTCGCTAAATGGCTTAGAGTACGCCAAAAATTTGGTGGAAATAAAATTAATACAGAATAAAATCGAAAATATAAATGCCTTAAGTGGGTTAACGAAATTGAGAAATATTAACTTGTGGCAAAATGAAATTAGTGACATTCACGCTTTAGATAATCTACGCTCTTTGGAGAGTCTAAATATAAGTCAAAACCATATTGCTGACATAAGCCCTCTTAGAAATCTTAACAATTTAAAAGAGCTAGATTTGTCTGAAAATCAGATACAGGATATTGAACCTCTAAAGAATCTTGGCAACATAACTACTTTTAACGCTTATAAGAATCAAATCCATGATATTTCTACAATGCGAAATTTTAAAAAATTGTCTTTTACCAATTTACAAGAAAATCAAATTTCGGATGTTTCGCCTTTGAGCAATTTATCAAAACTTGATTTCATTGGTCTTAAATTCAATTGGGTTAAAGATATAAGCTCACTAAACAGCTTATCTGACTTGAGGGGTCTCGAGTTATCTGGAAATCCAATCCAAGATTTAAGTGTAATTAAGAATTTCCCTAAACTTGATACTTTAAGCATCGGTTCTCTTCATTTAACAAATATAAGCTTTCTTGAAGGTCTGCCAGATATGAAGTGGCTGCAGCTTGAAAACAATCAAATTGCCGATATAAGCAGCCTTCAAAAGCTTGTAAAAATAAAGGATCTAGATTTGTCAGATAATCAGATTTCAGACATTTCGGCCTTGGCTTATGCGAATGAACTCGAGACATTAAAACTCAATCAAAATCGGGTTTCAGACATAAAACCAATCAGTAAATTACCAAAATTGTGGTTGTTATCACTTAACGGTAACTCAATATCCGATCAAGAAACGTTAGGAAGCTTGCCTAAGTTGCGTTCACTTTATTTAGGCTCAAACGGAATTACTTCGCTTCAGTTTCTGAAGAGCCTACCTCCTCTTGTCTTACTTTCACTTGAAAGAAACTCTATTAGCGATCTAAGTGGCATAGAAGCTCAGAATGGTATTTATCATCTTGATTTAAGCAATAACCATATTAATGATCTAAGTCCAATTAAATCCCTGAATAAGTTAGATGTCTTGTATCTAGATGGTAATGGTCTTTCGGATATATCAATACTATCTCAATTAACACCAAGAAAGATCTCATTAGTCAATAATGAAATCCAAGATATTAGTTCTCTGGATAATCAAACAAATCTTTGGGAGATTTATTTGGCAAATAACCCTTTAAATGATGAATCAATTAGCAAACTCAAAGATAGGGCTTTAAACGGAGCAGCAGTATCTTATGGTGAACGAATATTTGTAAGAATAAATGAAGAACTCCAAGATTACTCCGTAGAGGAATCACCGCAAAATATTTCGGGTTCCGTTCATGTTCCCATGAGAAAAATCTTTGAAGCACTTGGTGCTAATGTAACCTGGGATAGTAATACCCAGACAGTGACAGCCCAAAAATTAGATATCTCTCTAAAATTACAAATTGGCTCGAACAAAGCCATTGTAAACGGTAAAGAAGTACAACTAGACTCAGCAATACAAGTCTTAAACGGATATACCTTTGTACCTGTAAGAATGGTAAGTGAGACATTTGGAGCGAAAGTAACGTGGGACTCAAATACAAAAACAGTTGATATCAGACAATATATAATGCTACATAGAAACTAGACAGCAAAAAAGGAGTTTCTTAGTTGTATGTCATCCAAGAGAAGGAAGTTCACACCTGATGAAAAAGCACGTATTGTACTGGAAATTTT
>NZ_JACVVD010000039.1 GCF_014534655.1 Paenibacillus sedimenti | reverse complement strand
AACTAAACATTCCTGTATAGCCTAAGAAATGGGCTTTGTCAAAAAAGGAGCGCCTCGGTATGATGGGTTTGTCGACGGGTAAACACCCAACACCATCAAGGAGGCGCTCTTACTATGAAGTTTAAACAAACGGATGGACAAAATCAACGGATTGAACGAATTACTACATCTCATCTTATTATTGGTATCGATATGGCTAAGGAAACTCACGTCGCTCAAGCCACTAACTATCGTGGAATTGTGCTCACTAGCCAACATCTGTCATTCAAAAACACTCTGCAAGGGTTTGAGAAATTACAACGTTGGATTGAAGGTTTACTACTAAAACACCGGCTTAAGAGCATTTTAATCGGCATGGAACCAACGGGGCACTACTGGTACAACTTGGCCAACTGGCTCTTAAAAAAGAACATCGAAGTCGTTCTGGTAAACCCAGCTACGACGAAGCGAAATAAAGAAAATCGAGATAACAGTCCTTCTAAAAACGACCCAAAGGATGCCTTAGTCATAGCAGATGTTGTGAGCCGAGGTTACTACTACGAGTACACCCGGCAAGCTCCCCAATTTCAGCGATTACGTACCATCATGAGCGATCGGGAATTTTGGAGCGGTAATAGTATTCGCCTTCAGAATCGGTTAACGCGCTGGTTGGATATTTACTTCCCCGAATATACTTCAGTGTTTAAGGATTGGAGTTGCCCAAGATCCATGGCAACCCTAAAAGAGTTTCCATCTCCGCTTGATTTGCAAGGGAAATCGACGGAAGAGGTCATTACAGGCTGGAGGAACCATATGAGACGAGCTGCAGGTACAACGGGCATTCAGAAAGCCGCTGAACTGCTAGCTAAAGCAGCCCAGAGCGTCGGAGAGCAGTCTGTATCCCTCCAAGAGGCCAAACAGGATTTACAACGCTTAATCGAAGAGTACGAGCGAATTACCGCCATGCTAGACCAAATTGAACAGGATGTCGCAACGTTACTTGGAGAGATTCCGCTAGCCAACCAACTTCGCTCGGTAAAAGGTCTCGGTACGATCTATATCGCAGCGATTCTGTCTGGAGCTGGTGATTTAAAGCAATATGCCCATGGTCGTCAACTATTGAGGAAAGCCGGCTTAAACCTTGCGGAAAGCAAGTCAGGGATGCGAACAGGCCAAATCATCCTCTCCAAACGAGGAGATGCCGCCCTTCGAAAATATATGTACATGGCGACTCTTACCCTGGTGGGAACAAATCCTGTATTTCGGCATTTGCATGAGAATAATGTACAAGTTAAACACATGAGTAAGAGGCAGTCTGTGTTCAAACTCATTGGAAAACTAGCAAGAATTCTAGTCGGAATGGTGCAACAAGACGAGTTGTTCACACCAGAAAAAGTTGTCCACATGAACGCTGCCTAATATAGGTATGTAATGAGATGATCGTACATTGAATCATTCGTAGGATTTCAGACAAAGAAAGCACGGAGGACCGAGTTCGTTTCCCATAAGGGCACAGACCCATCAGCTAAACGCTATCGGGCTCCACACCTTGGACAGGTGTAACGAAGGAATGTAAGGGCATCGACCCGTAGAGTCATGGGATGGTTAATCACCAGGGGAATTGTGGAGGATGCGTGCAGTAGATAAGCGCTTGGGGAAATATCCCAGATGTTTCTTCTGTTCCCGCATGCCTTGATAGGACATCTGATGGTTGTCTCTAGTACTCTTCCTTAAGACCTGTATATTCAGAGTGATGAAATCCTGCGAATGATTGAGTATATGAGAGATAAACGCTTAATACTGAGGGACGGGA
>NZ_JACVVD010000038.1 GCF_014534655.1 Paenibacillus sedimenti | reverse complement strand
GATCAAACTCTCCAAAAAGGTAAAACCTATTTGTTAAGCTGAATAGCTCAATTTCAAAGCTGACGAGATTTTGCAATCTCTTAATTGTGGTCACTTGCGTGACCGTGCTTCCTCACTCGTTGTTCAGTTTTCAAAGAACAATTTCTTTTCTTTCACTCTCGCCACCGTTTTAGCGGCGACTTTTTAAATATACCACACTCGCCTATCTGATTGCAAGCATTTTTTTAAACATCAATTTCGAAGTTCATTCGCGCTTGAGCAATCAGCTCTTCTTATCGAAGCGGCGAAATATAAAATAACACATAAGAAGAGGGTAAGTCAAGCCTATACCCTCTATTTTTTTTCAATTTGATAATTACGATTCCTAGCATACTTTGAAATTTCTTTGGGTGTGGCTAAACGAGCATACATACGGAAAATCACTTTGTATCTGGATTCAATAGCCCCTTTAATCTCTTGATCAATTCTCTTGTCATTCAGATCGAACAGCATTTCATCTAATTCTTTGCGAAGCACATAGTCTAATTCTCTGCATTCCCGATCATTGAATAGAAATCCGAGCATACATCCATTCAAACCCCTCTCGACTGTAGATACAGAAAAGGCATGCCGGCAACTTTCTGCAGAACATGTCCCAATACAAGGATTTATGGCTTTCCTAACAATTCGGCATTAAGAGGATCCGTTATTATCTTCCGCTTTACCTTATTGCTTTACTGTTATGCTCAGATTTTCCCATTTTTATGACAAGAGTTTTGATTTTTTTTTTACAAATGAACTAGCCAGTAAGTCAGAGTACTTTCAATGATTGCTGCAAGCAATAAAAGTACCACGATGCATACCGATAACGGTTTCGTTAAACGAAGAACTCTAATTAGTTCTACACGTACCGTTCTGGCTTCACTTCGTAAAAAGATCTGTAACCCTGCTTTCCATACGAGCATTCCCAACTTAAGCCCATATGCGCATGCAATTAAAATAACTGGAATTTCTATGATGCCATGAGGCAAAATGCCTTTTAGCACTACAGACAATGTACTTTCATGGGTTTGCAGAGTGAGAACATATCCAAGTATCATCCCATTAGCAACTAGCATAAACAGCGGAAACACACCCAACAACAACCCTAGAAAAATGATAATGACAGATTTAAATGCATTGTTCAGAAATATAAAGACGAAAAACCACAATTGTGGATTTTCTTTACTGCTTAGCGTTTGACTTAACGATTTCAGGCTTTCCAGTTGATTATTGAGAAAAATCGAAAATTGATCCGAGTTAGCCCAGCCCAAATAAAAGCTGAAACCAAAGACAAGAACGACAACAATGAAATAGTGTTTCATCTCTTTTAGATGTGCTAGCAATTCTTTAAAATTCATTTTGATTTCCCTCCGATATTCAAGAATAAGTAGGGTATGTACGAGCATACATTGTCTATAAAGTAATACAAGCCTTACCCGCTGTAGGGCAAGAAGGAGGTTCCAGCTAAAGTGAACTATTTTTTTGTAGTGAACGCTCGAAAATTAAAGCAATTCATCTTCATTGCCGTTGCCATTGTATTCGCGGCAGCCATTGTGTATTCGGAACAAAGCAATATTTCCGTGTTCGGGGCGGGAGAACCATCTGCCATTTATAGTGTGCAAACGGAGAAAAAAGTGATCGCGCTAACCTTCGACATTAGCTGGGGAGATAAACGAGCGGAACCCATTCTAAAAGTACTTGAAAGTAAAGGCGTGAAAGATGCAACATTCTTCCTTTCCTCCCCCTGGAGTAAAAGTCACCCTGAAATCGTAGATCATATCAAGAAAGCAGGCTTTGAAATCGGCAGCCACGGTAATAAACATGATAATTACAGTACATTTAGTGATGAAGAAATACGCAAGCAAATTTCTATAGCACATGGAATTTTGACGGAATTGGTCGGAAAAGAGCCGAATTTGATACGAATGCCTAATGGCGATTTTGATAAAAGAGTACTGCGGATCGCAGACGAGCTCGGTTATTCCGTGGTGCAATGGGATACCGATTCCCTAGACTGGATGAATATTGGTACGGATAAAATCATTGATCGCGTTGTCTCTAAAGCACATCCCGGAGATATCGTGCTGATGCACGCCAGCGATTCCTGTCAACAGACACATGAAGCTTTACCCGTTATTATTGATCAATTAAGAGCTAAAGGCTATGAGTTCGTAACAGTTAGCGAGCTGCTTAAGCAAACTCAAGTTGAAACCAAGCCTGTCGAAGATCAAGCGATGAAACAAATTCATTAGAATACGAATGAAAAAGAGCTAAGTCTGAAGTGACCCCAAAAAGTTAGACAGTATATTGTTAGGCAGCTTCTAGGGTATGAGTCCGGTACCGTACCGGGCTCATGCCTTTTAGTTTTGCCTTTATTCGTTTGTGGTTGTAGTATGTGATGTATTTTTCCAGTTCTACTTTAAACTGTTCAATATTCTC
>NZ_JACVVD010000037.1 GCF_014534655.1 Paenibacillus sedimenti | reverse complement strand
TTTTCCCACCTCGGCGTAGAGTTCATCAATCTTCTGCTCGTATTCATTTTTCATTTTCGTAATGCCTTTGCGATCGTCGACGAATAATTGCGAAAGATTCTGTACCGCTTCGTTTTCCACCGGTTGAGGACATTGGTATGAATTCCATGCTCCGATGCAAGTTGCGCTATAGACTTTTCTTCCTTCAAAATTTCCAGTACCAAACGTGCCTTTTCTTCAGGAGTAAACTTTCTTCTCGTGGATGCCATACAACTAAGAATCTCCTTTTTGGCTGTCTAGTTTCTATGTAGCATTATAAAAAGCCCGTACCATCAAGGCACGAGCCAGTGACATTTGTGTTCAAACTCAACGACATTTCATGTTCAAATCAGCGACATTTTTAGTTACAACTCCCGTTAGCACAACAGGCCACCGAGTTTATCACCGGCAGCCTGCTTGATATTTGTTATGGAGCTATCGTTATCCGTTAGTTGAATCGTTGAGAGGCTTTCTTAACTGCCCATGAATGATGTTCATGAAAAAACAAATTATCAACTTGATCCAAGTTTATCCACCTTAAATGATGGTCATCGTCCATCGGTTCTTGTACTTTTTCAATAAACTCTGCTATAAAGAAAATTCCATTGCTTAATAAAGGTTCATTTTGGGGACTGATAAAATATCTTTGTGCCTTACCGATATAAGAACCAATATTTATTTCATAACCTGTTTCCTCTAACAGTTCTCGTCTTAGACATTCTTCGGGTGTCTCATCTTCTTCAATCCCACCACCAGGCAAAAAATAGCTTCTTTTAGCCGTAAGAACTGAAGCAACCTGTTGTTTATTAGTATCTATAATAACAGCATAATAGCCATCTCTTCTTTGATACTTGAGATGGTTAAACTTCTCTCCAAAAATCAATTTTTCTTTCAAATCATTCGCCCCCAGTGAATTCAACACTTGCCAGGTAGTCAGCCCCTGTTTAAGAATCGTACCCGGTTAGTTTAATCCCGTTAGTCAATGTACGAATTGGTCATACAATGACGAGAAAACTGCACCAATTAGGCGGTAATTACTTTCCGTTGATCTTCCGCCCTTTTTATGCTTTCCTTCGTCCACGGAGGTGTATTCGAGTGTGCTAATACTTCTTCGTAGGTCAACCAGTATACTTCTTCAACTTCATCT
Organism: Paenibacillus sedimenti; assembly: GCF_014534655.1. GTDB lineage: Bacteria > Bacillota > Bacilli > Paenibacillales > NBRC-103111 > Paenibacillus_E > Paenibacillus_E sedimenti. Next base: position 2,943 of record NZ_JACVVD010000037.1, on the reverse strand, counting down.
GGACTTTTGCTGTGTGCTGTTCCTTTGCCATACTCGCAGAGAAAGACAACATTTATTACGTTTAGTCCACTATCTGAAACAAATGATGAACTATACAAAAAATGTATATTTTCCTTAATTTCAATGCCGACTTCCTCAAATATTTCCCGTCTAACCGTTCTTTCCAAAGTATCTAAGGTATTTTCTTCAATATCGACCTTGCCACCAACAAGCGATAAGGTTCCACCTGCGTGTTCTTCTTTATTGCTGCGTTTAATTATTAACCATTTTTCTTCACAATAAATTGCGCCCTCGACATTAACAATGAACATTGAATAACCTCCATAATTGAGACTATTATCCTTTATTCTAACATTACTTTCTCCGTTTAAGTGACGCCATCTTTTTTATCATAACTCCCGTTACTTTAACGGCCAAGAGCAGGTCGCCGCGGCGCCTGCTCCTCAATAACTTATCTGTATTTTTCTTTATTAATGGCTTCTTTCATGTGATACAATTCTCTAAATCAATATCGTACACATTAGCCAAGCAAGTAACGTAGTAAAGTACATCGTACAGTTCTTCTTCAATAGTCCCTTTTATCGTATTATGATCAGTTAGCCGTTTATCTTTCCTTAAAACCTCCGCTAATTCCCCGACTTCCTCGATCAGTTTCAGAAAATATGCCTGTTTAAGTTCAGGCTTATAATCCTTTTCCTTAAGTATTAATTGCAATTGCTTGAGAGTTAAATCTGGCATCTATTTCCCCCTATCTGCTCCCTGATTCGTTCAACTATCGTATCCTTAGCTTAACGAATTTTACTATTTAAACTCAATAATTAAGTACACTGCATCTCGCAAATTACTCGGTCAAAACGCAGCGCCGCAAGATCATCCTCAAGTTTTCCGTTAGCGGAATGACTGAATTCTCAATTATGGTTCGATTCACCTCAAATTATCCTACAACTTATCAGATTGGCGAATTTCATATTTCCAAGCGATTCAGAACCATTAGTCAAAATATATGACACATATAAACATTTCCTAGCATCTTTTGGAACGAGAAAATAGCAAAAAGGCAGACGCCGAGTCGGCACTGCCTCTTTCAATATATCTATTATTTGTTCGCGCGGGCTGCGCGCATAGCCGCGGTTTCCTCTTCGTTCGGTCCGTAGATGCCGGGAGCCGCAAGTCCCGCTTGACGCATCAGAATCGTCATCTGGCCGCGATGATGGATTTGATGGCGGATCAACATTTGCAGCACGCCGCCGTATGTCGTATCGATAAAGCCGAACAGGACTAACTTCTCCGGCAGCTTGGCGTCCGACCATTGCTCCTTCAACGCCGATGAAACTATGTCATGAACCTTGCGGTAAGTCTTGGCGATTTCGGCTGCGGAAGCTGGCTGCTTCGAAAGGTCCGGACCTTCCATCTGTAGACCTGCCGCTTTCAAAAAAGCGCCGTAGCTACCCACCAGATGCCAGGCTAGTTCGCCCAACGTCCGCGGCTGAGCCTCCGAAACGGCTTGCTTCAGCGAATCGTCTGTCAGCTTGTCCAATACTTTCAATGTCAGCTCAACCTCTTGCCTGCCATCTTCTAGAAATGCGTTCACACTCGTGTGCATCATTATCTCTCCTTATAGAGTTAGAATAAATACGGTGCCGACGACAACCATCGTAGCTCGCCTTGCGGAAGCAATCGATATGCATTTGCATGGCGGTCTCAGGGAATATTTTACATAATAACAGATGAAAACGCCATAGAAAATTCGCCGCCGGTTATACCCGGTATATGCTTCGTCCGCTCCCCCTATTCGTCTGATTGCTTAAACTTCATATAAGAGCGCCTCCTTGATGGTGTGGGTTTCGAACCCGTGCACAAAGCCATCTTACAGAGGCGCTCCTGTTTTGACTAAATCTATTTCTTAGGCCCTACAGGAAGGTTCAACGATTTGGAGCAGGTCGCCGAGGTGCCTGCTCTAGTCACAATCATTTCACTATCGTATTCCGTTAGTTCAATCCACCGCTGAAATCCATCTATAGGAGTAAGATTGGACATATTCCTGATACCACCTACAGATGGGATGGCTATCAGTAACAACATTACATCTTCCCTTACATAGGATTATTCCCCTTCTTCCAAACCATATGAAGCTTACGCGAGATCCAGCCTGCCTTAAAAACTAGAAAAAAACTGATAGCCAAGTTGATCAAATCAACAGGGATGTCGAACAGAACTCCCATCATACCTTCTTCATGGATAAGACCTGTCTGCTCTCCTACTAAATCTCTGATAGTCCACATAATACCGGCGACATCCATTGTAAGCATATAAAGACCAAGCAAACCGATGCCAATCTGAAGTATTCCTTCATAATTCGGTTCATGCGTATGCTTTACATCCGAAACCAACTTGCCGGCAAGCTTGCTCGCAAATAACCAGAGGATAAAACTTAGAAGAAGATACAGGACAAATGGACCCATTGAAGATATGACATTTCGCGGAATGTAACGATACAGCTCTGGGTTACCGATTCTCATAAAGAGAAAGTCGATCACGTTGCCGAAGGATTTGAAAGCCGTGATAAAGCATAAAATCGACATTAGACGAATGCTAAGAAACGTTAACCTGTACATATTCATCAGTTTCTGCTCCTTAATGAAGATTGAAATATAAGTGCCCGCTTATTTTATGTAAAAGTTTGTAATCCATCTTATCCCAGCCCTTTATTTTCGATCACTATTTTCTAAATTATAGCACTTCCCAGGTATTAGCGTAATCTGCCCGTTAGGCGCGGAAAAGACAGCCGATCGATCTGGCCGGCTGCCGTCGTATCCTTATTGAACTATCGTTTCCCGTCCCTCAGTATTAAGCGTTTATCTCTCATATACTCAATCATTCGCAGGATTTCATCACTCTGAATATACAGGTCTTAAGGAAGAGTACTAGAGACAACCATCAGAT
>NZ_JACVVD010000036.1 GCF_014534655.1 Paenibacillus sedimenti | reverse complement strand
GGACAAGTCTAAGCTGGTAATAATTATCTTTTATACCAATCGAAGAAGTAGGTCTAAGGCTTAAATCCATGGACTCTAAACAAAGATTGTGAACCATTTCACACCTTAATTGTATTAAAAATGCTGTCTTGACATCTTGTAGCACCATATATACAAATGCTGCTGTAAAAGAGATTAGTGAAAGAGTCAATCATAATAATCTGATTGTTACTACGATACATGATTTCTTATGGGACAATATTAAGTCTTTTCAAAAAGATTTGAAAATAGGGCTAATCGAACTAATTAACCATGAAAATTCAAAAATTATTAGTTCTGATGGGAATATAGATTATTCATATTTTGATAATTTAAAAGCAGGTATTCAATATAAAGAGTATATTCGTATTAAAGATGGAATCATCTCGCATGATGAAGTAATTGAGTTAGCAAATTTTATGTTTAAGAAGCATCCTTTGCTTTGTGACATCCTAAAAGATAAATATAAATTCATATTTATTGATGAATACCAAGATACTAGTCCATTAGTTGTCGAAGTTTTTTTAGAACACTTTAAGAAAAGTAATAAGAATAACATAATAGGCTTTTTTGGCGACTCAATGCAATCAATTTACGATGATGGAATTGGAGATTTGTATAAATATATCGATTCTGGAGATGTAGTAGAGGTTCAAAAAAGGCAAAACAGACGCAACCCCAAGCTTGTGATAGATTTGGCAAATAAAATAAGAACTGATGCATTGTTTCAAGAACCTTCGTTGGATAAAACAGCACCGAACATGGTAAACGGAACCGTAAAAAATGGGAATATTAAGTTCTTATATTCTTCAAACTTGGACATTGAAGAGATTAAAAAAACAGTCTATTTCGAAAGTTGGAATTTCGAGAATTCAATTGAGACAAAAGAACTTTATCTAACCCATAATCTTATTGCCCCGAAGGCCGGGTTCCCAAATCTTATGGAAATATATGATAAAGATCCTATAATTGCCCTCAAAAATGATATACGAGCTAAAATCAAGAAAAATAATATATCTATCGACGAAAGCCAGACATTCGATGAGGTCATTGATTTAGTAGCACCTGTTAATAGACAAAAGCAATTAAAAAAACAACTTATATATGAAGACCTTGAACTTTATGATTTGTATAAACGATTAAAAGATAAACCATATTTTGAAGTGAAAAACATTTATCTAGATAAAGAATCGTTGATTGATGATAAAAAACAAGACATAACTGACGAGAATAAAAGAGGTTCAAATAGAGATCCACTAATCAAGCATCTTTTTAAAATTCAAAGTATTATTCATCTGTATAAAGAAAAGAGATTTAATGAATTTATTCGTAAAACAGAATATTTAATAAGAACAATTGATCATAAGCAAGAGATCTATAATATTGTTTCAGCATTTGATAAGATTTCTCAGAGCAGTATTGATGAAGTAATTGAATTCGCTGATAGTAACGGACTATGTAAAAAAGATGATAGTTACAATAAATTTATTAAAGAAAATGATTATGTTCACAGTAGAGTTAAAGATGTCAAATATAAAGAATTTCAAAATCTGTATTATTATCTTGAGGGCTTCACTCCATTTTCTACACAACATAAAATAAAGGGTTCTGAATTTGAAAATGTACTTGTTATCTTAGACAATGGTAGGTGGAACAATTTCAATTTTGAATACTTGTTTAGTAACAATACTGAAAAAGAATCGGTATTATTAAGAACTAAAAAAATTTTTTATGTTTGTTGCACGAGAGCAAAGGAAAATCTAATTGTTTTCTTTCATAATCCTAATGATTATATCGTTGATCAAGCAATAAAGTGGTTTGGTTTGGATAATGTACACGAAATATAAACGAAATATAAACTACTAGCTAAGGGATCAAGAGAAAGGCTTTAACTTGTTTCCTATTGAAACACTTATACTTAAGGAACCTGATAAGACTATGTTAGTATTTGAAAAACTCGGTAAGTATTACAGCCGATATTGTGGATATGCAGCAAAGAGATGATCAAGGAAGTGATCTCGGAAAATAAAGTTCGTTAGTGGAGTTTACATCAGTAAACATGAATTTTGGGATCAAATGAAATCTGAGACTGATTAGCAGCAGCTCTTTTCTTTTTTATGTTCTTTTGCAATATAATGACCTCGGCGAAATTCCCCTGGTCAATCAGCATGTTATAATTGTGTCAATGAATTCTCGAATTTTTGATAGACTACTGCATAGATGGGATGGTATTTTTCAATGAAACCAATTAACCTACTCTCCTTGGTACAAGCCAAAAAGGCACTTTCACCATCCGCTTTTGAGCAATACATGAAGGCTTTTTCTATCCAGATAAAGGATCAAGAAGTAGAGGGCATTTCCCAGATCGTCGACGAACTTACCGATCATCCGAAGAGATTATTCATGCTTGACGCTTTTTACGTTGGATTCACCATTCCCCAGATTAGTAAAGAATTCGATCTCCTCCGCATAGGCAAAGAGTCCATCATCAACATTGAGTTGAAGAAGCTGAATACTGGCGATCGTATGAAAAAACAAGTGCTTGAGAACCAATACTATTTGGGGTTCCTTGAGAAACGCATCCATAGCTTTACGTATGTGTCAGATGAGTGCAAATTGTTCTATCTCAATAAGGAAGAAGACACGTATTCGGAAGTTGCTTTTAATCAATTACTGGAGTGTCTTAAAGAACAAGAGGTAGCTCCAGTTGATGATATATACTCCCTTTTTAATCCGACAAACTATCTGGTTTCGCCCTCTAATTCAACCAATAAATTCATGGATGGTCAATATTTCTTGACTGATCATCAAAAAGAGATAAAAGACAAGATCCTGAAGATGGATCTAACTTCACGAACGAATTATTTCTCAATTGAGGGCGCTGCAGGAACTGGGAAGACCTTGTTGACGTACTCAATTGCCAAGGATTTTAAGAGCCAAGGGAAGTCCGTCCTTATCGTACACGTAGGCAATTTGAACGATGGTCAGCTTAAGTTAAATCGGAAATATAAATGGAACATAATACCGGTAAAGAATTACGAAAAACAAGATTTCTCCAAGTTCGATGTCATTGTTTTCGATGAAATACAGCGTATTAGCAGGAGACAACTAGATACGATCATCGATAGTATTGGAACCGGTTCTACTGTAATTTTCTCTTACGATGGGGAACAATGTCTTTCTGATTGGGAAATCGAAAACAACATTCCCCAGGTTATTCAAAGCCTTACACCGCACTACGGCTATAAATTAACGAAGAGAATCCGAACGAATAAAGAGATTGCTTCATTTATTTCCAATTTGTTTGATTTAAAAAGTCGCAACACGAATCAAGAATATAGGAACATTTCTGTTCAATATTTTTCCACTGCAAAAGAGGCAATGCTCTACAGTTATTGGCTAAGTGAGGATGAATGGAAGGTCATTAACCTCACACCTTCAAGGTACACAAAAATAGCTGCTGACAGCTACCGTAATATCATCTTTGACACCGCCCATGCTGTCGTTGGTCAAGAATACGATAATGTCGTTGCTTTTTTGGACGGAACTTTTTATCACACGGAAGAAGGGATATTGAACATTCGAGGCGATTACTATTACAATCCGGCCAAAATGCTATTCCAAATCTTAACCAGAACCCGGAAAAAGCTTCATCTTATTATCCTAAAAAATGAAAAGCTTTTGAAAACTTCTTTGAGTATCCTTGAAAATAAGCCTGATGAGAAGAGGGATTCTCAAACCTCCCCCTAGACAATAAGAAATAGACTGATCGGTTAATGATATTAGAAAATAAATAACTACTACACCTTAAGCGTTTATTGTGGTAGACGGATTTTATTTACTAAAGTAAACATCACTAATGAACTTTATTTTCCATTTTTACTGTACCAACTATAGAGAAAGTAAGTTAAGTAACGAACTTAATTTTATTTTTTAATAATTGTGAAAACCGCGGCATTACTGGACTTTCACTAACGAACTTTATTTTCCTGCATCAGCTGATCAAGGAAAATAAAGTTCGTTAATGGAAAATAAAGTGTGTTAGTGGAAAATAAAGATCGTTAGTCGAGTTTGCAAAGGTAAACAGATGATCTGATTATGGAAAACAAATAGTGTTAGCGTAAATAAAATTTGGAAGGTGTTGCCAATAAAACTTAATCCAATTCTATTGGAGAGTCACTTATGGGACAACCAAAGGAGACGATAATATGTTTAAGAAAACAATCGCAACACTGGTAGCGGTAACAGTAATTTTTGGCGGAGCTATGTCGACACCTGCAATGGCAGCTCCTGGGAAAGATCTTCGCATTCTTCCTGTAATCGTTAATGGTCAAAAGGCAAAATTCCCCGACACTGAGCCGTACATCAATACGGATGGTCGTACAATGGTTCCTGTTCGTTTTGTAAGCGAAATGCTGGGTGCAGAAGTCAAATGGGAAATCGATACGCAAACTGCAATTGTACTTTATGATGGTAAAACTATCCGTATGCCTATCGGTTCCAAGACTATTACTGTCGATGGAACAAAGCAAGAACTGGATACTGCTGCTGAGTTTGCTGAAGGTCGTACTATGGTACCTCTTCGTTTTGTAAGCGAAGTGCTTGGTTCTGAAGTTGAATGGGATAATGCCGCTCATGCTGTTAAGGTAACTGATGCTGAGTATCAAGCAAAAGTTGATGCTGGTACTGTAAAACTTGATTCTTGGGGTCGGGAGTACAGCAAGACTTTTGACGCTAACTGGATGAAGTTGACTGATCTTGAATCGACTAATTTTTACACTGGGTTCAAGAATTGGAAAGGAAGCCGTTCTTATCTAGAAACAGCAAGAGATTGGGATTACAAGGAGTTTGCAGATCAATGGGCTCAGCACATTCGTAACTACTACGAAGTTCAGCTTAACTTTGATTATCGCACTGTAAACAGTAAGTCTTTCGCCGACACCCTTGTTGCCAATATGGGTGGAATGACCGACAATCGTGAATATCCAACTCGTAACATCATGGCACAGTATGTTGAGTTCGCAAAGAAGAATAAGGTAGTTACGAAAGGTTACGCAGATCCTGAATTGTCCAGCGCCTTCTACGGCGGAGGGTTTGTCTGGGTACCTACTCATTTCAAGTTCATGATTGTTTCTGCTACTGACTCAGCTCAAACGTTCGTAGACAACTATGACGTCTCTACCGGGTCTGACTCTCCTGAACTCAAAAAGGGCGTATGGTACGATGGGTATGCCTTGATCCGTATGTATACGAACTACGGTAACATGGAACATAAATTCTATGGGGTGTATGATATGGAAAATATGTTCATGAAGGGTAACTATTTCTACGACATCCAAGAATAAGATACTCACAGGTGAGGGCTAAACAGTCCTCACCTGTAGTCTCTTTACTAGATATGATAATGTCTACAGAAAAGAAGGGGGGGACTAGCCATCCAGGCTTATTATTTACAAATGTAAAAACAACTAACAAACTTTATTTTCCAGAGTGATCATTGCTACCTTGCGATTATGACCTTCACTAACAAACATAGGTGTATTTTCATTATCTGTTTATAACCGCGAAATTATTGGTTTTGACTAACAAACTTTATTTTCTTGAATTAGGAAGTGATCAAGGAAAATAAAGATCGTTAGTGGAAAATAGAGTTCGTTAGTGGATGTTTACTTTTGTGAACATTCGCTTTTTTATTTCTAGCTAGGGGGGGTTCGTTGATTATTAGTTAGGAGTTATATATTGGATGGATAGGGCTCTTATACTTATTCTGAAGAGGAGAAACAAATCCAATGATAAAAGCTTACTGGAAATATTTCTTATATATCCTTAATCACAAACTGAATGTCCTAATTGAAAGTTGGAAGGAAGGCCTGTATATTCAGGGGATTATTCACGATTGGTCGAAATTTTCACCGGCTGAGTATAATGCTACATAGAAACTAGACAGCAAAAAAGGAGTTTCTTAGTTGTATGTCATCCAAGAGAAGGAAGTTCACACCTGATGAAAAAGCACGTATTGTACTGGAAATTTT
>NZ_JACVVD010000035.1 GCF_014534655.1 Paenibacillus sedimenti | reverse complement strand
ATCTGATGGTTGTCTCTAGTACTCTTCCTTAAGACCTGTATATTCAGAGTGATGAAATCCTGCGAATGATTGAGTATATGAGAGATAAACGCTTAATACTGAGGGACGGGAGACGATAGTTCAATGATAACACGACGGCAGCCGGCCAGATGATCGGCTGCCTTTTCCCGTTGAAGTAACGGGAGACGTTTGCTGAAAACAAATCTTAAATGACTGCTCGGCATAATCAGCAGCCGTTGCTCAGCTAACGGGAATACAGTGCGGTGACCCTTATTACAGAAAAAGGAAATCTCCTTTTCCTGATGGCAGATTATAAGCAAATTGATGATTTACAGAAAGGGGATGGATGCTATCATATTTAGAGATTCACAACATGCGTGGAATCCTTCTTCACAGGAAATAACAGAATGGGCATACAGTAACGAAAAGATTCCAGAACAAGACTGGGAGTTGGCTGTAAATAGTTTTGAAAACATACCGATGATATGTAAGCTCGTTGACGATAGTGATTGTAAACACACTTCTTTTTTTCTAAGTAGTCTTTACGTCTTCACTGGTGATACCGTTAGGGGAATGAAAATTGAAGAAATTCAAAAGTTAAATGCATTACTGGATAAGTTGAATATGACCGCTAAATCGGAAGAATTAAAATCCTGGATAGCACGTTCAAAGCATCTTGTGCAGCACCCAAAAACTTATACCTATGCCAATTGGGGTCTTGGGTCCAATTACGTTTATTAAGCTATCGGATAACGTTTCTTCAATAAGAAACATGGACGAGGCTGCTAGTATGAATCGGCAGCCTTATTGATGTAACGGTCAGATTAGCCGAAGAGAGCTACGGACGTTAAAAAAGCATGTATGAAAACGAGGTGACGTATGAAGAGAGTCGAAGTTGACACTAACTTTAATTGGCTAGGTCCATGTAATCCAGCGATGTCGGAGCGCGAAATTAGTGACAATGGGTTAAGTGTGGGTGAAAGAGTAATTGCGTATCAGGACGATGACGAATGGGATGGCATTGTAAGTTTCGACCCACGGCTTCCTGAAGACTATCGGTGGTACATCACAATAACGTAAACTTTATTAAACTAACTGGGAACGTTAGTTACATATTGAACAAGGATGAGGCTGTCAGCATGATCGGCAATCTTTGCTCAACTAAAGGGCAGATTGATACTGTGGTAAAATGAGGGAATATAATAAATACTTTGCGGGGATTGTGGAAGCCATGAATATCTTGATGAACATTGAATATCGCGGATGGATTGATATTAGGCTATGGGAAAACCAACATGAATTTACAATTGAAGGTTCCTTTTTAAGCGATGTTATTCATGATATAGCAAATCGTATCTCCACACTTACTGAAGGTGCAAATGAAGTTATTATAAGAGTACAGGCGGAGCCTGGAGAATACAGAATTTTGATTATTAAAAATGGAGACAACTGCCTTGTAGAAGTATATGAGTTTGATGATAATTTTTCCTCAGACGACTTAACCAAGGGCAATATTGTATTTCACGCATCCGACGAAATGTCCTTGCTCCTTAAGAGATTTTATAATGAAATAACTAAATTGAAGGAGCTTGGGGAGAAGGAGTACCACAGAATATGGGGGTACGAATTTCCAAGTGAGGCTTATCAAAGACTTAAAAAAGCTGTGAGTAAGCACCCAAAATAATATTGCGCTAACGTAAGAACTTTAGTTGAATAAGCACTGGAGAAGGCAGCCGTTTAATTGAACGGCTGCCTTTACTCAACTATCGGGCAGATTAGTTTAATGAAAAGGAAAAATGAATATGGAGCTAGAATTACTAATCAACTGTAAAAAAGGGAAAAAAGATCATTTGCTTTGATATAAGGAGAATATGAATGATTGAATATCGTGAAATAAAAGTTATGTTTGAAAATGGATACATTCGGACAAATGGGTTGTTTAAAATGATTGAAAAAGAATTCATGATAAATATTAAAAAAAGGTTACAAGATGAGTATGTAGAGCTAATCAGATACCTAATTGATTACGTAATAGATGCTAAGCCATCAATTACGCCTGACCAGACCATTGCATACCATTCTTGGCTGGTAAAATGTTGTGAACTTTCTGAGCTTGATTATGAGATATGGGAAGTTCAAAGTAATGGTGAAGGTTTTGTAGAGGGTGCCGACTATGCAATTAAAGTAGTTCAAGAACAAAAACAAGAATGTCAGAAGTACGGGGCAACGCCCATATTTCCGATTTTTAATCAAATGATTGTTATTTCTAAAGGTGTGTATGAAGGACTAGCGGTCGAAGCAGTGAGATATCCTTCACCAGAGCATATGTCGGGTTGGTGGCTTACAACTGACCTTTATGACGATAACGTGGAATCTTTAATGACGGTTCATTTTCACCATTTAGCATTTATGAGACCAGAGATAATCAAATATTTCGCTTTACCTTTTGGATATAGATTTTATATCTCAGATAAAGAACAAGATATTTGGTTCGATGAGAATGCATTAAAATAACATTTTTTTTACCTCAAAGCTAGTCGATTACGCTAACTGGGAACGTTTGTTCAATAGGAAACCAGGACGAGGCTGCCGGCATAAATCGGCAGCCTCGTTGAAGTAAACCAGCTAATAACTTGTCAAGATTTTTCAATAGAAAATCGAGAAGATGGTGCAGCTGATATATAACCACAATAACTGCTCTTTTAAGCTAAAGAGCAAAATTGACCATACATCCCACAAACATGAAATTGAAATTGCCGAAAGAAGAATGGGTCTAAAATTTCCCGAAGAATTAACATTCGTTTTTTAAAACGGTTTTAACCGATTAAGTTGAACACTGACATTTGTAAAACAACCACATGTTTGTGACACAAACCATAGAAATTGTCGGGTGACAAGAACATTATCTCATTAAAGGTCGCGTAAATCGCGGCTTTTTTGTTTTATGGGATAAAGTTCTTGTCAAAACCAAATGACAAGAACTTTATCCCATTCCCGATTTTGACAAGAACTTTATCTCATTCCCGACAGACGGCTTGAAGCGGATTGGTGGATAAACGAAAACTTCGAAATCTGGCTGTACTGATTAAACTAACGGGCAGGATTGCGCAACAACACTAGGCTAGTTTCGTCTAATTACATGTGGGGATTTCCCCCATTCCCGACTTGTGACAAGAACATGATAGACATACAAAAAAGAATGTAGAGCTTTTCTTCAGAAGAAAAGCTCTACATTCTTTTATTATTTTTCAGACGTAATATTTCCGTATAAAACTCATAACGAACAAGATGTCTTCATAAATAACTATGAGGTCATCACAGCTTCGATGGGGGAGAACCGGAATGGACAGCGTGTTTCGGATTGAAGGGAAACGATTGATCCGTCGTTATGATGCGGAACAGCTATGGGTGGAGCCTTGGGGAGCTAATAGTCTGCGTGTTCGCGCAACAGAGCTGGATGCCATGCAGGAGGAAGACTGGGCCCTGTTGTCACAGGAAGCAGGCAATGTTCAGATATCGGTTGTAGGACAAACAGCTTGCATTCAAAATGGGAGTATTTGTGCTGAAATATCATCTGAAGGAAAGCTCACCTTTTTAAATAGGGACGGCAAGATTCTGCTGCAGGAATATGTCCGCATGCGGACGGATATTCAGGAGTATAAGAGCGCGCTTAACATCGAGGGACGCGAATTCAAGCCAATTCTCGGCGGCGACTATAGTCTGGCGGTGCGTTTCGAGTCCGATCCGGAAGAGAAACTATTCGGTATGGGACAGTATCAACAACCGTTTCTGGATTTGAAAAACTGTACGCTGGAGCTTGCGCAGCGGAATTCACAAGCCAGCGTACCCTTTGCTCTGTCCAGTTTGGGGTACGGCTTTCTCTGGAACAATCCGGCGGTCGGCCAAGTGACTTTCGGGAAAAACATAACGGAGTGGGTTGTCGGTTACACGAAGCAAATGGATTACTGGATTACCGCCGGAGATTCGCCTGCACAGATCGTGGAGGAATATGCGCGGGTGACCGGAACGGTTCCGATGATGCCAGCCTACGCCATGGGGTTATGGCAAAGCAAGCTGCGGTATCAGACACAGAAAGAACTGCTTGCGGTTGCCCGGGAATACAAGCGCTTAGGCATTCCAATTTCCGTCATTGTAGCAGATTTTTTCCATTGGACCAAGATGGGAGAGTGGAAGTTCGATCCTGTATATTGGCCGGACCCGGCCGCCATGGTCAGCGAACTCAAAGAGATAGGGATCGAACTGATGGTTTCCATTTGGCCGACGGTTGACAAGAAAAGCGAGAATTACCCGGAAATGCTGCAGAAGGGGTTTCTCGTCCGTACGGACAGAGGCATTCGGATAACGATGGAATTTGTTGCCGATACCGTCTTCTATGATACAACCAATCCAGGAGCGCGGGATTATGTCTGGGAGAAAGTCAAACAGAACTACTATGACATTGGGATCCGGATTTTTTGGCTGGATTTAGCCGAACCGGAATATTCCGTATACGACTTTGACAACTATAGATATTTCATAGGGCCGAATGTGCAGATCGGCAATATTTACCCTGTCATGTACGCTAAAGGGTTCTATGAGGGCATGACCGAAGCCGGACAGAAGAATATTATAAATCTTCTTCGATGCGCTTGGGCAGGAAGTCAGCGATATGGCGCGCTGGTCTGGTCCGGCGATATCGATGCAAGTTTCAGATCGCTGCGGATTCAGATCAGGGCCGGGCTTAACATGGGCCTGGCTGGCATACCATGGTGGACAACGGATATCGGCGGCTTCCACGGCGGAAATCCGAACGATCCGTTCTTTCGCGAGGTCATCATCCGCTGGTTTCAGTATGCGACTTTTTGTCCCGTTATGCGCATGCATGGCGACAGAGAACCGCATACCCCTCCTTTAGGAGTCAGCGGAGGCGGCTTGATGGACAGCGGGGCCCCAAATGAAGTGTGGAGCTATGGCGCAGAAGCTTTTGAGATTTTCAAGAAGTTCATCTTCATTCGCGAACGGCTTCGTCCCTACATCACCGAGCTGATGATAGCCGCTCATGAGAAAGGAACTCCTCCGATGCGACCTCTGTTCTATGATTTTCCTCAGGATCGCGAAGCTTGGAACATTGAAGATGAATTCATGTTTGGTCCCGATCTGCTCGTTGCCCCCGTGCTTTATGAAGGAGCAAGAGCAAGAAGAGTTTACTTGCCTAAAGGCTCGTCTTGGAAAGAGGTAAGTTCGGGAATTAAACATCAAGGCGGCATGTGGATCGCGAGTGATGCTCCGCTTGAAGATATCCCATTATTTTTGATAGATGGTGCTTATTTGCCTATTTAGATTTTACAGGTCTTAATAGCAGAAAGGCGCAACCGATAAACCGTACGAACTATTGATCCTTTCGGATGGTTTGGTGTAATTTCAAAAAAAAAACCTGCCATAAGTCAGCTTCATTCGCATTAAAGTATTGGCAAGACCTACGCCGCCAAAACTTTCGGAAGTTTCTTCGTTTTTATTTCCGTTAAGAGTTTCAATGAAATTGTATTCGAACCCAACCGAGGTAAATAAACAACTAAGTAAGTATGTTGATCGTTATGTTTCAAGGCTAAAAATATAATTTATAAAATACAAAAATCCGCGAAAGCGGATTTTTGTATGTGTTGGGTGACAAGAACATTATCTCATTCCCGACAGATGGTTGGGAGTGAATGTGGTGGATATAGAAATAGCTGGAAAGGATACCTAATGATTGAACTAACGGGCAGAAGACCTTCGGGGAACAGTTTAATTTCAAAGGATAATCTCTTAGAATCCAAGCTCACTCCAGGTTTTATTCAACCAATTAGCAAATAACTCTTTTTCCTCGAACTGTGGGTAATGAGCGGATTTTTCGAAAATAACAAAATCCTTTTTTGGCGCTTCCAGCACATTAAAGTATTCTCTTGCCGCATTTACAGATGTCATATAATCATATTGTCCCATAACAAAATAAACGGGAATTTCCAATCTATCGACGATGCCTGTAATATTATTTTTCGACTCTTCGTCCAATAGGATTTCCTGCGACAATGAAACCCCTTTTAAATATCGAATGACATCGAGCAAATTATACTCCCGATGAAAGAGAAACCCTGTGTAATAATCCCTGTTATCGTCAATTATTCTTGCTGCCCCGCCATATTTTCGAACCATGTCTCTGGGAGTAAATTTTTCCCCTCTTTCTATCGGACCTCGAAGATGTTCTAATCGTTCCGCATCTTTTACATTGCCGGCTAGTTTTGCTTGTTCTATGGAATAATCCAAACTGTCCAATTCGCTTATCAGATGATCGGCAACCTGCCCTATACCAATATAAGCAACAAATTTGTCTGGTGCTTTAGCCGCAGCTTTCATCCCAATGTATGTACCAAAAGAATGACCTATCAACAACACTTTCGTTTGTCCAAATACCTCTTCAACATAATCAGTCAATGCCAACAAATCATCTACGAGCAGGTCTGTTGATAAATTGGAGTAGTCCTCAAAAAAATGATACGATCTTCCGCTTCCTCGTTGATCATAGTGTACGATTGTAAAATTTTTCTCTAGCAAATCTTGATATTTCCGTACATAAGGAATTTCGGAACAACCTGGACCGCCATGCACAAAAATTACTATCGGATTGCGCCAGTCCAACCCCCTAATCATTACTTCATGCCTAGTGCCATTGATTTCGATCTGTTCTAATGAACTTATGCTGTTGTCACCTTTAATTTGAGGTGTCCATGTGGGGAAAATCAATCCGATTACAACAAACAGTGCAATAATTTTTATACTTATCTGTGCTATTTTTATGCTTTTTTTCAATTTGACGGCTCCTAGATCGCGTTATCATTACTCTATTTTATATGAATTCGATGTAAAACAAAACGCTCTTTCATCAAACACATTCAAACGACATGCAGACCTATCAATGCCGCAAGCCAAATAAATCTGGTCGTTTCACTTAGCATAAGGTTTGCAGTGTCCGAATGACGTCAGTTAACAGCGCTGGATTGTAGCCAGGTTGGACTTCGATTGCGGTGGAGCCAACTCTGACAAGCAACATGGATTTCGTCGTTTCGGCCTCCTTGTCCATTTGGACCTTGACCCACGGGAACTTTGAAGGATCTTTGGTGGTAGAGACTTGTAGTTTATTTATCCAAACATGAAGCTGCCGCTTAGTTACTTGATGCTCTGCGCACCATACTGAAGCGCTCTGTCCACTAGCATGGTAAGCACGGATTCGAGCTTCCCAAGCTTTTCTCACTTTGGTTTGAGCCATAAAAAAATCCTCCTCGTATCTTTCTAAGGAAGATTGTCTCACAGTCTATTTGTTCACTATAGGTGGGGGATATTTGACGCTTACTTTGAATTGAACTAACGGAAAACTATAGTTTAATACCGAAAGGGCTGCCGAGTGGCAGCCCTTTGTTCCGCTATTCCAGCTAATAGCTTGTCAATATTTAATTATTAATGGTTAATTCATGAGGTGGTATACTTAAAAATGTGTATGGGAAAGAACCGTCCCACTTAGCACGGAAATATA
>NZ_JACVVD010000034.1 GCF_014534655.1 Paenibacillus sedimenti | reverse complement strand
CCCCCCCCCCCCCCCCCCCCCCCCCCCCCCCCCCCCCCCCCCCCCCCCCCCCCCCCCCCCCCCCCCCCCCCCCCCCCCCCCCCAAACTGGTACCCATAGTCTGGACACTTTGAAAAAAAGTGTTCAGACTGTGGGTACCTTTTTGTATACTTAAGTAAGCAGCGGAGGGATGACATGATTAAGAAATTATTTAGTGCAGAAGAGCGTGAATCTTTAGCGAAGAACAAATACGTGGTTAGAGTTAGTGAGAAAGCTATAACCTATGATGACGAATTCAAACGATTATTTATCGATCAATACATGATGGGGAAAACCCCGAGAGAGATTTTTGAAAGTAACGGTTTCGAAGTGAACGTAATCGGGATGAAACGAGTAGAACAAAGCGCAGACCGTTGGAAGAAGGCTTACGAACAGGGCGGTATTATCGGATTAGTCGATTCCCGCAAGGAATCCTCAGGGCGTCCATTAAGACGGGAATTGTCACAGGATGAAGTGATTGCAAAGCAGGAAGCGAAAATTAGACTTCTTGAATCGCAAATTGAACTATTAAAAAAGCTAGACACGAAAGAAAGGTTGCTGGTAGCAAAAGGGATGAATCTAAGTAAGGCTAGGCTCTTTGGACTCATTAAGAACGCCGTGGATCAAGGTATAGGGCATATGACGCGTTACCTCTGCGAGTTACTGGGTGTTTCCCGTTCGGGTTACTACAGTTATATACAGGCCGAAGAATCGCGTTTAGAGCGTACTCGTTTGGATGCCAAAGCGGGAGAGTGGATTAAGAAAGCCTTCAACCAAAGAGGTTTCAAAAAAGGCTCTCGCTCGATTAAGATGACACTTGAGAATGAATTTGAAATTGTGTACAACCTAAAGAAAATCCGCAGATTGATGAAGAAATTTAATATCGTATGCCCTCATAGAAAGCCAAACCCCTACAAGCGTATGGCTAAGGCGACACTAGAGCATCGCACCCTTCCTAACAGCTTGCAGAGGGATTTTAGAAAGAATACTCCTGGCCTCGTCTTGCTTATCGACATTACCTACCTTCCGTATGGCCGCACAGAGACGGCCTATTTGTCGACCATATTGGATGCCTCGACAGGCGAAATCCTAGCCCACAATCTTTCAACTGGGCTCTCGTTACCTATTGCGACGGACACGATTCACGCACTTATGAAGCAAAAGCGTCTAAAGCTACACAAGGATGTATTCATCCATTCGGACCAAGGAAGCCATTACACCAGTCCAACATACCAGAAGTTGTTGAAGGAGAAAGGACTAGGCCAATCCATGTCTAGGCGTGGGAATTGTTGGGACAACGCTCCGCAAGAATCCTTTTTCGGTCATATGAAGGACCACGTAAACAGCTGCTGTTGCGTATCTATAGCCGAACTTCAATGCGAAATTGATCGTTATATCCACTATTACAACAACCACAGATACCAATGGGGACTAAAAAAGATGATTCCTGTTCAGTACAGGAATCATCTCTTGTTAGCTGCCTAATCATTCAAAATCTCTTTTTTTTCAGTGTCCTTGACAAGGGGTCCAGATTAGGTTACCACCCTTCCGAACTTTATCAGCTGGGTATTGGTATATTCGCTGGCATTTTCCATGTTCTCTAGTGAAGGTATAGCCAACGGCCTTTTGAAACAACTGGGACTTATCGATTCTCCGATATTGTTCCTTCAAAACTCCCAACATGTTTGGATTACGATGTGGATGTGGGCTACCTGGAAAACATTGGGTTGGTCAGCCATCTTGTATATGGCGGCGATTACGGGGATCGATGAATCACTTTATGAAGCGGCCCATGTAGACGGTGCGACAAGAATGCAGGTTATCAGGCATGTCACATTGCCAAGCTTGCTGCCGACCTATTTTGTTTTGTTGATGCTGCAAATTGCAAGCTTTCTGAATAATGGTCTGGAGCAATATTTCGTATTTCAAAATTCGTTTAACAAAGATTCCATACAGGTTTTAGACCTATACGTATACAATCTGGCAATGGGAGGCGGCAGCTATTCCGTCTCTGTCGCGATCAGTATGTTGAAGAGCTTGATCAGTGTTGTGCTTCTCTTTTCTGTTAACGGACTATCAAAATTGTTAAGAGGAGAGAGCATTGTATGAGTGACAAAGCAGGAGGTCTGGCGCCGACTGAAAACGTGCATACCAGCAATTCCATTAAAAAAATGAAAGATCAGGTCAGCACAACCGACAAAATGATTTCTGCTGTGATCTATGCCCTGTTTGTCCTGTTCGCTTTTATTTGCGTGTATCCAATTTACTCTATCCTCATTAATACCATAAGTGCAAACGATATCAGTGCCAGGGGTGAAGTTGTTTTTTACCCGCGTCAAATCCATTTCCAGAACTACTTGGATGTGTTTAAAATACCGGGACTGTGGAATGCTGCCGTGGTATCTATGGCAAGAACATTGATAGGAACAACTTTGACGGTAGGGGCTTCTGCCTTTTTGGGATTCATGTTTAGCCAAGAGGATATGTGGAGAAGAAGATTCTGGTATCGCTTTACGATTATAACCATGTATTTTAATGCCGGGATTATACCATGGTATCTGACAATGAGATCCTTGCATCTGACCAACAATTTTTTGGCATATGTTCTGCCGACAATCGTGGCCCGTTCTTTATCATTCTTGTAAAGACCTTTGTGGAATCAACTCCGAAGGAACTGCAGCAGGCGGCAAGTATCGATGGGGCCGGGATCATGACCATCTTTGTCAAGATCATGTTGCCCATAAGTAAGCCCATATTGGCTACGGTTGCCATTTTCGCGGCAGTGGATCAGTGGAATTCCTTTCAGGATACGTTGTTGTTGGTTACTGACAGCAAACTCTATTCTTTACAGTTTATTCTATATAACTATATCAATCAGGCAAGTTCATTATCCACAATGGTAAACCTGCAAAATGCCGGTTCAACAGCCATGGCAAGTCTGGCAACAAAGCAAACAACGACTTCTATTCGTATGACGGTTACCATTATTGTTGTTGCACCTATATTGCTGGTTTATCCGATCTTCCAAAGGTTTTTTGTAAAGGGGATTATGATCGGTGCAGTAAAAGGTTAACATGCACCATTATAATAAATTTTCAGTATTAGGGGGATTGTCGATGAGGAAGAGGAGTAAAGCAGTAAAAAAATCGATGTTGTTATTGTTTGCTTGTATCTTCATGGTTTCGGTAGCATTGACCGGCTGTAAAAGCACATCTGAAAATACGGATACATCAACTATGGAATCAAGCAAGTCATCATCCCAGGCCGGTAATGCAATAGATCACAGCAAGCCGCTGACCATTACCGTATTTGACAACGCAGCAAATTACCAAGGTGAGCAGACAGGGTGGTATGGAAAGCTTCTGAAAGACAAGTTCAATATTACATTGAACATTCTTGCTCCGCAGGTTGCCGGCGATCAGTTATACAAGACAAGAACGGCAGCCGGAGATTTGGGAGATCTTCTGATCGTCGATAACAGCCAGTTGGAAGAATTAATTCCGGCCGGTCTTATTATGGATATCACGGATAAGGTCAAGAATACGAAGTACTTGTCCAAATATGTGGACAATCATTTCAAGCCTTTTAATACAGCATTTGATAAAGTAAATCCGAAGGGCAATATTTATGCGATGCCGACTTTTGAAGCAGACACTTCGCCAACGACATTCTCGGAAGAAATACCTTACTCAAGCCCGATTATGCCTTGGGATTATTACAAGGGAGTAGGGGCTCCTAAGCTGAACAATCTGACTGATCTTCTGAATGTACTGAAAAAGATGAAGGAAAAATATCCCAAAACGCCGGACGGTAAACCGATTGTGCCGATCACCTTGTGGAAGGATTGGGACGGCGGCGGTATGGAAAAT
The DNA here is from genome assembly GCF_014534655.1 of Paenibacillus sedimenti. Lineage (GTDB taxonomy): Bacteria > Bacillota > Bacilli > Paenibacillales > NBRC-103111 > Paenibacillus_E > Paenibacillus_E sedimenti. The sequence continues at coordinate 6,237 of NZ_JACVVD010000034.1, read as the reverse complement.
GTACGCTGGCTTAGCAACTGGTACGGTTATGAGCAGCCGGACGGAACTACGACCATCCAGTTGAATGCAAAAGGCGACATCGTTCCGCTCATAGATGATAGCAGTATGTACAAGAAGATTCTGCAATTCTATTTTACTGCAAATCAGATGGGTCTGGTTGACCCCGACTCGGCATCCCAGGATTGGAACAAAGTAGCTGAAAAGCTGACCAACAAGCAGGTTCTTCTCTTGTGGTACTCTTGGCAAAGAGGTTTCTACAATTCAATTGAAAGAGGCAAGAACGGCGACGGGAATGTTGCTGTTCCGATCGCCGACACTCATATCATTCAGAACAGCGATGCTTATTACGGGAACGGAAGAGTATTCGCTCTCGGTTCAAAAGCAAAGGATCCTGATAGGATCATGGAATTCCTGGATTGGATGGTTTCACCTGAAGGATTGCGCTACTATACGAATGGATTTGAAGGCTTCAATTACGAAAAGACAGCAGATGGCAAGTTTAAGCTGACCGAAGTAGGACAAACCGCGTTCCAGAAAAATACGCCAGTTCCGGCTGAGTACGGAGGCGGCGGATACCAGGACGGACAGAGTAAGCTCAACAGTATGATCATGAGCGATTTTGTCAAAGATCCGGATACAGGGGAATTCTATAACAACAATTACTGGAGCGCAACAATAGAGGCTAACAAGACAGTGCTAACAACTGATTGGCAGAACACATATAACGCAAAGAACGCAACAGGCTATTACTTGAAAAATAAGATGATCGATATCGTACCGAATATCAATACAAGCCTCGGAAGCGATTCGTCAGACATAAAAAACAAACGCAGCCAGATTTCGAACTATGTAAAGAACACATCCTGGAAAATGGTATTCGCCAAGAATCAAGCAGAATTCGACCAGTTGTGGGCAAAGATGAAGACCGATGTGGTAGGTCTCGGTTGGAATGATGTAGTTACAGCGGATACGGCAAAAGCTCAAAAGATCGTTAAAATGCGTGCCGATGCATCAGCTAGCAAGTAAAATCAGTATTTCTTAATATCTGAGGGATATATATTTTCAATAATATATATCCCTCAGCTTGTTGAAGAGCCCCGATTTTTCGGGTTTTTCAAACGAAGGGAGACATGAACCATGCTTAGAGTAGTAAAGGTTGAAAACGGGATCGTTCAGGGGCTGCCGGCAGCCGACCCCCGGATCACGAGCTTCAAAGGGATAACATTTGCCGCTTCACCCGTAGGCGAAAAGGGCCGTGGAACCAGATATCGCCATGGATGAGGACTGCCTCTACCTGAATGTATGGACGCCGGGCAATCGTACCGATGAAAAACTGCCGGTATATGTATGGTATTTTGGCGGAGGACTCCAGGTTGGCCATACGGCTGAAATGGAGTTCGACGGCGAACGCATTGCCAGGCGAGGTATCGTGGAGCCAGCTCACTTCGCCTCAGAACGAAGGGCTCTTTCAGAGGGCGATTATTCAAAGCGGGATCTTTACGAAGCTTTACCCGGGAACTCCCATGCCCAGACATCGGAGTCATTTGACGGAAGCCGAACAGGACGGAGTGAAGTTTTTTGAGTATCTCGGCGTATCCTCGCTTGCGGAAGCCCGGCAACTGGATGCGGTCTATCTCCGTGACAAGGCGATGGAGTTCCGAGGCTTCTGGGGCACTATTATAATTTCGACACGGAAATACCAGGTTGGGATAACCCCGGGACCTTCCACTCGGTGGATCTCTGGTTTTTCTTTGAGACGCTTGCTAAATGCTGGAGATCGTTTGTCGGCAAACATTACGATTTGGCCCGCCGGATGTGCAATTACTGGGCGAACTTCATCCGCTCCGGAGACCCTAACGGACAAGATTCTACTGGAGAGGAAATGCCTCGATGGGAGCCCTATACGCCCGAAGCACCGTATGGGATGCTGTTTGCAGATCGGGCCGAGTTTTTCAGGGAACAACCGAGTGGGATCATGAAGTTTCTTGTGCAGCAATATTTCAATGAAAATTTGAAAAGGTAACGCTTTCAAAATGTCAACGTTGGGTAAGCAAAGTAAAAAGTTGAACATTGTTTGGCTGCAGCCCCGAACCTATAATGAATGCATATGAAGCGTTATTGTGTAAGACCCATAAAAATCAACTCTCGGGGGATGAACATGGAAGTGAAAAAACACAGAACGAAAGCATGGCTGATTTCATTCATGTCGATAGCTATAGTCTTATCGGCCTGCAGCGGACAAAACGGCTCAACGGATAACGGCCAGAGCAAATCATCCAGTGTGGAGTCGGGCACAACCGCAAGAAACGAACCGAAAGGAGCAATTGCAGATCCGCTCGGCAAATACGATCCGCCGATCGAAGTATCGTTCGTGCGGAATCTCAGCGATGTCGTAGAAAACAACGTGCTTGGCGTGCTAAAGGGCGAAACGTTTGAAGACAACCGCTGGACCCGCTTATTCAAGGATCAGCTCGGCATCAATATTAAAAATAATTGGGTTGTAAAGGGCAACGATACGTCCGAGCAATATTTGCAGAAGCTCAATGTGACGATCGCTTCCGGAGATATTCCCGACTTCATGCCCGTGAACTCGACTCAACTGAAGCAATTGGCCGACGCCGGCCAGATCGAAGACATGACCGCTTTATATCAGCATTACGCTTCGCCGGACCTAAAACGGATTATGTCGCAAGAAGGGACGGCCCCATTCGATGCCGCCACGTTTAACGGCAAGCTGATGGCGATTCCGCAGGTCGATTCCTCCATTGAAAGCGCGATGTTTATCTGGATTCGTACGGATTGGCTGCAGAAGCTCGGCTTAAAGCCTCCGAAAACGATGGCTGACGTTCAAGCGATTTCGAAAGCGTTTGCGGACAACGATCCGGACGGCAACGGCAAAAAAGATACGTTCGGTCTCGGCGTAACCAAAACGCTGTGGGGCGGAGCCATGGGGTTGGAAGGCTTCATGGCCGGATATAAGGCTTATCCGAACAAGTGGGTGGAGGGCAGCTCCGGGAAGTTGGCTTACGGCAGCGTCCAGCCGGAAGTGAAGAAAGCGCTTCAAGCTCTCCAGAGCATGTTCAAGAACGGAGAGCTGGATCAGGAATTCGGGATTAAGGACGGAGGCAAGGTTTCCGAACAAGTCGCCGCCGGGAAGATCGGCATGGAATACGGCGAACAGTGGAACTCGATCTGGCCGCTTCAGCTGAACCGCAATAAAGACCCGAATGCTCAGTGGCAAGCGTTTCCGATTGTTTCGGAGACTGGAGAAACTCCTAAAGTACCTTTAAGATTTAATACGGTCAAATTCTTTGCCGTGAAGAAGGGGGCTAAGCATCCCGAAGCCGTCATCAAGATGTTCAATCTGTTCTATGAGAAGAACTGGGGCAAAACAGCGGAGTTTGACAATTATTATGCGCCGCCGGAAGCGGAAAGCGTATGGCAGCTATCCCCGGTGAATCCGAGTCCGACCAAGAAAAACGTGGAGGCGTTCCGGGCGATCGATGCAGCCCGTAAATCCGGCAACTTCTCGGCATTGACGGGGGAAGCCAAAACGATTCAAGGGAAGATAGAAGCTTATCATTCAGGATCGAAGGATGGATTTGCGCTGTGGGGCTGGGAGCGGATTTACGGTCCGGAAGGCTCCGAGGGGGTCGTGGACCAGTATGATAAAAACAATCAGTTCCTGCAGGATAAGTTTGTCGGCGCGCCTACTCCAACGATGGTCGAGCGCAAATCGACTCTGGAAAAGCTGCAGAATGAGACGTTTACCAAAATCATTATGGGCGCACCTATCGATGATTTTGATAAGTTTGTTCAGGACTGGGCGAAGCTTGGCGGAGAGCAAATGTCAAAAGAAGTCAATGACTGGTACGCAACAATCAAGAAGTAGCGGTATCGGGTAGAGGATGGATTCACCTTCCTTCCTCTGCTTATTTTGCTTCATGACGGAGGATGGTTATGCGAACGGGAAAAATGTGGAGAGAGCTTCCGCTGCATCTGATGCTGCTGCCGGGACTGGTGCTGATCATTTTGTTCTCGTATGTGCCTATGGCGGGAATTATCATCGCATTTCAGAAGTTCATCCCGGCGAAAGGGCTGTTCGGCGATCAGCGGTGGGTCGGGCTGGATAATTTCAAATATGTGATGAACCTGCCGAGCTTTAATCGGGTCCTGTGGAATACACTCTATATTTCAAGTCTTAAGCTTCTGTTAGGCCTGATCGTGCCGATTGCTTTCGCAATTCTTCTCAATGAATTGAAACGAGAGGTGATCAAAAGAAGCGTGCAAACGACCATTTATTTGCCCTATTTTTTATCGTGGGTCGTATTAGGCGGCATTCTGATCGATGTTCTTTCACCTTCCAGCGGGATTGTGAACGGGTTGCTCGCTTCCATCGGCCTCCCTAAGATTTTTTTCCTTGGCGATAATCATTGGTTTCCATTCACTCTGGTCGTTTCGGATGTTTGGAAAAATTTCGGTTACGGCACAGTCGTTTATTTGGCGGCTATTACAGGCATCGATCCCGGCCTTTACGAATCTGCCACGATTGACGGTGCGAACCGCTGGCACAAAATATGGCATATCACTCTTCCCGGCATGCGTATGGTGATCGTACTGCTGTCCGTTCTAAGCCTGGGACAGCTGCTGAACGCAGGATTCGATCAAGTGTTCAATTTATATAGCCCGCAAGTGTACGAAAGCGGCGATATTCTGGACACGTTCGTTTACCGGATCGGTTTGTTGGATGCCCAATACGGCGTGGCAACGGCGGTCGGACTGTTCAAATCGCTGGTATCGCTCATTTTGATTTCCGGCTCGTACTTTTTCGCTTACCGATTTGCCAAATATCGAATTTTCTAGGAGGATGGCCAGCTGTGAAGAAGCATTTTGATGGGTTTTCCGTTCTGAACACCTCCTTTCTTATACTGGTTTCGCTGATCTGCGTACTTCCGCTCATCCATATCATCGCCGTCTCGTTCAGCTCAAGCACTGCTGCGGCAACAGGACAAGTGAAGCTATGGCCGGTCGATTTCACCTTGGCCTCCTACAATTATACGGCCAGCCGGGCGGCGTTCTGGCAATCGATGCTGGTTTCCTTGAAGCGCATCGCGATCGGGACGCCGTTAAATTTATTGTTGACCATTCTGGTAGCGTATCCATTATCCAAATCGACAGGCTCGTTCCGGCTGCGGGTCGTGTACGCCTGGATTTTCTTCATGACCATGTTGTTTCACGGCGGCTTGATCCCTTGGTATTCGACGATTAAGCAGTACAATCTACTGGATACGATCTGGGCGCTTGTTCTTCCGGGCGCGGTTCCTGTCTTTAGCGTCGTGCTGCTGCTTAATTTTTTCCGGGAAGTGCCGAAAGAGCTGGAGGAAGCGGCCTTCATCGATGGAGCAAGCCACTGGACGACGCTGTGGAACATTTATGTGCCGGTATCCAAGCCCGCTCTGGCAACGCTTGCCTTGTTTTCGATGGTGGATCATTGGAACAGCTGGTTCGACGGACTGCTGCTGATGGGAGACCCGCGCCACTATCCGCTGCAAAGCTATATCCAGACGATTGTCATTCAGCAAAACTTGTCGAACATGTCCCGCGACGAAGCATTGAATCTGGCCCTGATTTCCGACCGGACGCTGAAAGCTTCGCAGATTTTCCTCGGCTCTCTTCCGATTATTGCGGCATACCCGTTCCTGCAAAAGTATTTTGTTAAAGGTATTGTTCTCGGCAGTGTGAAAGGGTGATAATGAAAGAAAAAGCTGGAGGCGTGCGCCTTGTTCAACCGTCAACCGTCCTCTTTGAGGAACACCATTTTCCTTCGGCTCCTGCTAACGTTTTTACTTATCATTCTGCCTATTATTTTGCTGGGCGGATACCTTTATCAATGGGTCGTACAAACGGCAAGCGATGACATTTCCAAAACGGCGGTTTCCCAGATCACCTTCTTTTTGACCGACCTGGAGAATGAGGTGGAACGGATGAAGCTGCTGCAGTACGGGCTTATTGAAGATGAGAATCTCAACGAACTGACGCTAACCTGGGATTCAATGGACGCGTATAAGCGCACGGAAAAAATCAATCTGCTGTGGAAGCGGCTCTATACGACCCAAAACAGCAGCTTCTATATCAAAAATGTGACTGCACATATTTATCCGGTCTCCAAATCCGTTTCGTCCGCCAATGGGACGAGCGAGCTCGATATCAAACGGTATGACCGGATTCGCACCGAGC
>NZ_JACVVD010000033.1 GCF_014534655.1 Paenibacillus sedimenti | reverse complement strand
ACCTTCTAGATAAGCTAGGACGGCTTCTAATTTCTCCTCAGTCGAATACTTAGACATAAAAAACTGCACCTCCAGATGTTAGACTGTGTCCAACAATTGGGGTGCAGTTCACAAGGACAGCTCCTTTTTGATGTTCGTGGAAGTAACGGGCAGATTAATGCAGTAAGGCGCTCTTGTATTGATAATTTCAAGGTTCAATGCATATTTTTTCAGAGAATTTCGCAACCATTCCTTGTATATCGCCGTCTAATGCTTACGAATACAATAAAAGTAACCAGAGTTATTTCATCATTAAGTTCTTTTGCATTCTTACGTCTTTAAAAAATAGGGGAGTTTAGATATGAAAAAGTTTATTTTAGGTTTAACATGTGGAGTTGCTTTAACTGCAACGACTGCGGTTTATGCCGCTGACACCATACAAGCGTATTTGTTTCCAGCAAAATTTGTTATTAATGGTGAAAATAAAATTGCCCAGGGATACGAAACACTGAATTATGATGGACATGCTTACGTTCCAGTACGTTTTATTGCTGAGAGCATGGGGTCAAAAGTCGCTTATGATGATGCTTCAAAAACCATAACAGTTGATAATGGCTTTAACATTATCGACCCGAATAATCGTGAAATCAATGCTGGACATTTATCCATCATAAAGGAAGGAAATCATTCAATTATAAGCGGCAAACTCTATATAAGTTATTTTGCGTGGGACCATAAGTTTATAGGCGGTTATCAGTCAATGACCCGTCACAATGACCCAAATATTGATGTGACTAAAACAAACGTGACTGGCAACCTTGCTTTCTGGAATGACAAAGGAGAACTCATAGAAAAAGTCCCTTACGAAGTAAAAAATGCTCAACTTGGTGAGGAACAATTTATAAACTTGCAAACTACAAGCCAAAAAGATTTATCAGGTTATGCCACAGTTACATTGGAAAGTCACCAGCCTACTCCTACTCGTATTGTTGATTTAGGTACAGGACTAGAACAATATGTAAAGGATGCTGAAAACAAGGTTAGTTTTGGTATTCGAGATGTGATTAAAACAGGTGAATACAGTATTGTGAGAGCTATTCAATATTCGGATAAACCAAACGAAGTATCGGAAGACGCACCTATTACGTTTACATTCTTAGATGCTAACGGAAATAGTCTTGGTACGGCTACAACGACTCTTGGAGCAGATAAACCTAAGGGTATGATAGACTTTGCTGTATTCTTGGGGAAAGGTGACTTCACTAATTACAAATCAATAACTGTTCAGGTAGGCAAGTAGCACATGAATCAATAAACTTGTTATTTCAGTAACGGTCCAAAGTTAATCCATTACTACGCTAACGGATACGATAGCTCCATAACAAATATCAAGCAGGCTGCCGGTGATAAACTCGGTGGCCTGTTGTGCTAAACCAGCTAATATCTTGTCAAGATTTTTCAATAAAAGCTTGAGAAAGATAATGCTATACTAATATCTGTGCATGCCAAACAACCCTCCAGTAGGATCGTGGAAGGTTTTTCCTTTATTGGTCCTCTAGGCCAAGTCGAGGAATGTTTCCTTGCGTCTAAGCAGGGCAAATATCCAAGGTAGAAGCTTGTTTACACAGGCGATCATTGCGACTTTATGCGGCTTTCCTTCGGCAATCTTCTTGTCGTAAAAAGCCTTCATTTTTTTGCTGCCGGTGCGTCTTAAGCTACAGAGTACGGCTAAGAATAAGCTGTGACGGAGCCTGCTGGATCCACGCTTCGTGATTCGGTTAATTGTAGCTGTAAACTTCCCAGAGATATGAACACTAGGGTCCACTCCTGCGAAAGCAACCAGCTTCTTCGGATGATTAAACCGATCGATTTCACCGATTTCCGAAATAATCGTTGCCGCGATTTTTTCTCCGATACCGGGGATTGATTGGATAATCTTATATTCTTCAATTTCATTAGCGAGGGCATCCATTTGCTTTTCCAGGGTCGTTAGATGCTCTCGATAATGAAGTAACATGCTGACGTACATTTCAAGGCTAATCAGATGGCTCTGGAATGGTGCCTTACGGAAGGGATTCCGCGTTGCTGCAGCAAGCAAAGCCTCAGCTTTACCCATTGCCCATCTCTCTGAGCGGCGCATACATATAGATGCAATCTTCTCCGATATTTTCGCTTTTCCGGCTCTCAGAACAGCCTCAGAAGTCGGAAACTCCAGCAAGGTTTTCAATGAAACCACAGCGTGAAGATCCCCGAAAACACCTTTGTATTCAGGAAATACCTGATCCAATACAGCTTGGAACTACAACTTGATTTGAATATATAGACCGGTAACCGCATCGTGCTGTCTCGTCAAATTTCGGAGATTAAGCAGCTGAATACCTCTTGTCTTGTGATGCTCGAAGTCCTCTTTGTAAAACAGCTCACAGAGAGCGTATGCGTCTACGGCATCAGTCTTTACCTTTCGCAAGCTCGATGATTTCTTAGCTTGGTAAGACAGGATTGGATTAACCACAACAAACAGGAAGTTATGCTCCTCTAGAAACCGAGTGACGGGGAGATGGTAATGACCTGTGGACTCCAGGATGATCATCGGTTGTTGGTTGCTTTCTTCCTCAACGAGCTTTAAGAACGAGTGGAAGACCTCCAATCCTTCTTGAGTATGATAAACTGTGAAGCTTTTGCCGTAAGGCTGGCCCTTGTCTAAGAAAGCCTGGCCCTGACTTTCTCCTTTCGCAATATCTAGGCCGATAACAGGGTTCATTTGATCACCTTCGCTCGAATGTAATTGCCGGTAGCCCCTAATCCCGCTTGTAGTGTCATAGCTTCGCTTGTTATTCGAGATCAATGTCTCAACCAGCCTCAAACATGTTTCTACAAGTAGGGGGTGAACAGTTTAGCGCACGGGGTCAAAGCCCCACGGGCAGAGACGTTCTACCCCGGCTACCATACTAAAACCCTTAATGAAAAAGAGTTCAACCAGTAAATACTGGCTGAACTCATAATACGAACGGGCAGAATAGGCGTAAACAATGATGCATGATGGCAACGGATTGATGTCATAATCTTAAAACATGTTATAATATTCCCGTAAACAAACTTAGCTGAGAAGAGTAGAGAAGAGAAAGGTGAGATGAGAAATGATTAATTACCGAAGAGCAATTTTACAAGATGAACAAAGGGTTTTTGATTTAGCAAAAAAGTTAGCAACAAGTGCTGTTGTGAATGAGAAAGACTTCAAGAATGTCTATCTTCAACTATTAGAAGATGGAAATGTAGATATTTTTGTTGCAGAATTAGAATCAAGATTAATTGGATATGTACTAGCTTTCCATCATCATACATTTTATGCAAATGGTTTAATTAGCTGGGTGGAAGAGTTGTACGTAGATGAAGAATATAGAGGGAAATATATAGGAAAAGCATTGATGGAATTGATAGAAGATGCGGCTAAGAACCGAAATTCTAAATTAATTGCTCTTGCTACTCGAAGAGCGAGTAAATTTTACGAAGCAATAGGATACGAGCAATCTGCTACATATTACAAAAGGACTCTTTAAGTTTGTTTTCCTTTTTTCATTAGTTATTGCGCTAACGGAAACGTTAGTTCAGCAACTCAGGAGCAGTTTGCCGCGGCAGCTGCTCCTTTTGTCGTTAAGCTATTAGGCAGAATCCGCTAATGAATCATTAGAACAACTTATGCTTTTTGAATTGTAGAATCGGCAACTAAGTATTAGAGTGCCCTGATTAAAAATATACGGCAGCCTTTGGACAAGAAAACAAAGTCCTAGACTGCCACTCTCATTGCAACAATATTTAGTTCGTTTTCTCCAGTTGATATGAAAGGATGGATACACCGGTAGAGGTCGTTTGTACTTTATCAAGCTTAAAACCTTTTGTATAGCTTTCGTCTTTGAAGAGGCGCTTTCCGCTCCCATGTACGACCGGCTGGATCATGAAATGATATTCATCGATGAGATCGTGCTCCATTAACGTATGAATAAGATCGCCACTTCCATAGATCAAGATATCCTGACCTGGCAATTGCTTCAATTTGGACACTTCTTCCACAATATTACCTTTGATCATGGTTGCATTCCATGGCCCCTCTTCTAAGGTTGTAGATGCAACATACTTTGGATAGTTGTTCATTCTGTCGGCAAAACCTACTTCATCCTCCATGGTTGGCCAAGCTGCTGACATCCCTTCATAAGTCACTCGTCCCAATAAAAGAGTATCGCTAGAAAATAACAAGGCTCTTTGAAATTCCCCAACCTCTTCATTGAAGTAGGGTGCTGTCCAAGCCGGATTCTCCATAACGCCATCCAATGTCAAATACATCGATACTTTTACTTTTCTCATTTTCAAAACTCCTTTTACCCTTTTTTTGGCATGCCAATTTTTGGCCTCGTAGATAAATATATGAGTTAATCACCAAAGTGTCAAGTTTTATTCACTATATGGTGTAATTAAATATGGTTTTGTGTGGATCTGATATCAACTACTTAGTGTAATTAATGTTGACTTGAATCCCTAAAATCAATACGATATACCTAATGTAAGTACTGGAGGTAAACGAAATGGGTGAAATACGCAATGCTGAACGTACCCGGAAAGCGATACTTCAAGCAGCCAAGGAAGAGTTTTTTGATAAAGGTTACACGGGTGCTAGAATTGATTCGATTGCGAAACGAGCTGGAATCAATAAGAAATTAATCTATCATTACTTTAAAGGTAAAGATCACCTTATTGATGAGGTCGTTGATGATTTTCTTACATCATTGCCACAGGGGAATTTTTTTCTCCCAGCAAATCCGGTACATATTGCGGAATTCCGATACAAAGTTAATCTAGAACATTTGATGGATTTTCTAAAGTTTACGGCTTGGGAAGCTATAGATAATATCCCTGAAAACAGCAACGGCGTTGAGCGGAGGATGAAACTCCTACAGTCTTATGTAGAGGATATGAAGTCTAAACAGGAGATGGGGTTGGTACCAGAGGAGCTAGATCCGGCACTAATCACTTTATTGATTTCAAGCATGACGATTTATCCACTTCTTTATAGTAACGTTACCCGTATGATCACAGGGTATACTGCAGAGGATCCAGAATTCCAAGATAAGTGGGCACAGTTCTTACGTATTATTAGTGAACGCATTTTTGAAAACAGAAAACCGAAATAGTCCGATCAAAAAGAAATACGGAGAGGGATTTCTGAAGAAATCGCAAGTATGCATAAGCAGGGGGATCGTTAAACTAACTGGGAACGATAGCACAATAATAAAACAGGCTGCCGGCAATTCGGCAGCCTGTTCAAGTAACGGGCAGGTTTGTGATGTAAATATTTATGTATATTCTTGATAAATTTTACAATTATTCATTCCTAAATATGTTATTATAGGATAGCGATAAACTTAATGAAACCAATGTAATCAACATCAAATTGCGTACTTAGAAAGTTGTTGAAGTTATTACAAGATTGGGGTAATCCTATGAAAAAGTGGTTTTGGCTAATATTTTTGATAGTGGTTTTAATCATTGCTTATACAATCGTCTTTGGCTTTTCACTTTACATGATTCCAATTATTTTAATATTTGCAGGTATAGCTTTTTTAAAAATACTTAACTTTATTGAAGGATCTAAACAAAATGATACAGATGAGTATTATAGGTCGCTGGAAAGAATTAATAGAAAAAGATAAGAAAGAGTTTCGGGAATGTCGTATGGGTCATAATTGTAAACCTTAGTTCAATAACGTAGGGCTGCCCATAAATTTGGCGGCCCTATTACGTTAAAGGGCATTAGAGCGTGGCGGTAAGCTACGTACCTTTGAAGTATCGGGCAGGACAATGATAAATTTCCATGTAAAAATAATGGAAAATGATGTATGATAACTGAACGTATGTTCTTTATTTTGGCATTATATATTTAAGCGAAAAGAGGCTTGTATTCCATGCTAACTATTATGAAGGGACCTTACTTACAATGGCCTACTGAAAATTCCATAACCATTATGTGGGAGACATCAGAACCTGCTTCTTCAACTGTAAATGTCCTAATGGCTGAACGAATACACAGCGGATATCAGGGGAATTACAAGAAACCCGAACAAGTGCTAGTAACCGTAGACGAAAAAGAGTATTCAACGATTCATCAGCTTACAGTTAATCATTTGGAACCCAATACCCTTTATTTTTATCAGGTACGTTCGGTGAATGAGCGAGGTGAGATCGAATCAGGATACCACTACCTCAAAACGGCAGTTCGGAGGGGAGAGTCGTTTTCATTTACTGTGACGAGTGAAACTGGTGGATATAGCGGTTTCGATAAATCCGAAGGGCAAATAAATCGGAATATATTTAGTCAAATGCAAAGATACCGCCCCGATATTACCTTGTTTATTGGGGATATTGTTAATGACGGCAATAATTACGAGGATTGGGAGAAATATTTTTTTGGCCCAGGTAAGGAGTTCCTAACGAATACTCCGTTTTATAGTTGCTTAGGCAATCATGAGGATAATGCCTCATGGTACTATGACTTTTTTGCTTACGATTCCCCAAAAAATTACTACTCGTTTGACTATGGAGATACCCACTTTATCTGCTTAGACAGCACAGATTTTATTGAACGTGAAACCTACCCAAATAGTTCGGGGAAGATGGCACCTGGGAATGAGCAGTTTGATTTTTTTGTTCGCGATTTAAAATCAACTTCTGCAAAATGGAAAATTGTTTATTTTCATTATCCTCCTTTTGTATCTGGTGGGTATCAGGTGGAAGATTTACAAGAACTAAGCCCTCTAATGGAACAATATGGAGTCGATTTGGTCATTAATTCACATACAATTGTGTACGAACGAAGCCACCCAATCTGTAATGGTAAGGTCGATTTTGAAAAAGGGATCGTTTATATCGTTGCTGGTGGGGCAGGAGCGATGCCTGATTGGTTTTTACCTAAAAGATCTTGGCATACAGCACAATCCTTAGCGGTACCCCATTTTCTTAATGTCGTTATGACTACTAATTCTTTGGAATTGCATGCATTAGATGAGCATGGAAGATTGTTCGATAAGTTTTGTTTGTATAAGGAGTCAACTGGGAAACGAATTCACCTCTAAGATTGTTCAACTAACGAAAACTATAGTTGAATATGCACATGGAAATGGGGATGCTGCTTATTTGCGGCATTCCCATTGAGCTATTTGGCAGAATAGTGGAAACAATTCAAACGTTGTTTCGTCTATATCTGAAGACAATGAGGTAGACAAGAAAGCAGAAAAATATCAAATCACTTTCCGCTACAATTACGATTTAGGATTTGTCGTCACAAATGTAAGTGAAAATAATGAACCCCCCTAAGTTATTGCGCTAACGGATACGATAGCTCCATAACAAAGATCAAGCAGGCTGCCGGTGATTAACTCGGTGGCCTGTTGTGCAAACGGGCAGGATAGTTCAATCAATTCACGAATACCTCAGATATGGGAATTTGCTGAAAAGAAGGAGGGGAATAATGGATAATTCTCTTAAGGAACTAGCTGAGGAGACATTAAAATACCTTTGTATTGGTTCACAAATTGAAGGAATAAAATTTTATGGAACACAAATTTTGATTTCCGAATCAGAAACAAATGGGCACAGAATTGATGGACAGATTTATCTAAACATTGAAAGTAGATTCAAAATCTACGAGTCATATCCAGAATATATTCCACACCATGAGGATGAACTACCTGATATGGATTGGATTGATGGATATAAAATACTATGTGAATTAAGATTAAAGAGAATTACGAATGTTAAGTTGGGGGAGTTCATTCCGCACCTTTTTATATACTTCCAAACTGGGGAAGTTCTATTTATATTTGGTCATAATGCTAAGTATGAGTCTTGGCAATTAGGGGTATGGAACAATTCCAACAAGGATGAGCATTGGGATGTTATTGCAGTTCCAGGAAATAATATCGCGGTATTTACTCCATTAAGCTAATGGGACACGCTAGTAAGGAGCTGCTGCGGCAGCTTCTTTCTGATGTTCGTTGAAGTAACGGGCAGGATAGTTCCAATATGTGTTAATATTAGTGAGTCCTTATATTTGATTTTTGAGGAGTAGGTGATTCAAATAAATAGGAAGTTAGGCGTCATTCATCATGATCTACTTGCCACTCAAGATTTGGTTTATAACGTGTGCGAATTTGATTGTTCCGAACCATGCTTAGAAGTTCAAAATGCGGAATACGGGGCCTATTTGTTTCAAGCGAATACACGCTTGATTCGATTTCGTGTAGCAAAAGTGACTCCCTCGAAAGTTGGGCAATTCGTTACACTATGGCGGAGAATGGAGGATGGTACAACTCGACCATATGATGGATCAGAGGAAGTGGATTACTTTGTAATTAGTACACGGGATGGTAATAAGTTTGGTCAATTCGTGTTTCCTAAAGATGCGCTATTACAATACAATATTGTTTCAAATAATGGGAGCGGCGGGAAGCGTGGAATACGAGTTTATCCATCATGGGATATGCCAACAAGCCATCAGGCTCTAAAAACTCAGAATTGGCAGTTAAAATACTTTTTCGAAATACCACTCAACGAACCAATAAACGTTGATCGTGCAGTAATGCTCTATAGCCAATGAGTGATAAATATTTTGTTCGACGCTCAACTAACTGGGAACGTTAGCTCAGAAAAATAATAACTAATACGCGGCTGCCGACATGGATCGGCAGCCGCGTTGTGCTAAAGGCAGTTAGTAATGATGATGTTTACTCTATAAAAAGGAAATAAATTAACAATAACGAATATACTAATGGAATTTTGAAACGTTTAGCTCAGATATTAGGACTAACACTGGGGGCTCAGCAATTAAGTGATTTATATTTTGTTTTTAGGTATTTGGTTATACGTATGGCCATTATCGTTTATGTTATTTGATACTGGCATACATTTATGGAACTCAATGTTCTTCATGCTAATCAGCATGTTTCCAGTTGCTTTTGTGGTATGTCCCATCATAGCAAAGAATTTACAATCTAGCAGACACCGATTAGCCAGCATACTCAATCTTATTCCTAAACTTTGGGCAACAGTTTTTGTTGTCACCATGATACTGATTGATAAATTATCCCGCTCTTAATTAAACTAACGGATACAATAGCTCGATAAATAATACAACGAGGCTGCCGCTGGATCAATGACAGCCTCGTTACGTTAACGGGCAGATTACTTATGTTCAACAAATCTTGTTTTAGCTACCACCCCTTGGTGAAATATATCAGGAACATACGTTTGCATAACAATTGCGCTTTACTACAGATACAGGAGGAAGAACAAGTGGTTGAAATCGTTGAAAAACAGCAATTTTCAGTTATCGGTAAAATGGGAAAGGGGCTTGCTAATGAAGGACCCAAGTGGATACCTCCATTATGGCAAGAGGCAAATAATAACTTTGTTGAGATAAGCAACCTCGCGAAGTTGGATACTGAAGGTAACATAGCTGGGATTTGGGGTGCTATGAGTGATGTTGATGAGAAGTTTGAAAGGTGGAAAGAAGAAGGAAAATATTTAGCAGGATGTGAAGTTCTAGACAACGCTATAGCACCAAATGGGTGGACAAAATGGGTTATTCCAGCATTTAAGTATACTGTGGTTAAATGTACACAAGATTCTTATAAAGAAACTTTTCATTATATGATTACAGATTATTTGCCACTAAATAATTACACAATCGTTGGGGCAATTCAAGAATTCTATTCTCCTAAGGATAATAACGGCGAGTTGTCATTATACTTCCCAGTTGAAAAAATATAGTGGTATCAGACATTAAGCTAACGAAAAAGGAGCTTGCTTTGGGCAGCTCCTTTTTCGTTTATTGAAGTAATGGGCAATTATTGTAATTAATGAGTATGTTTTTGTGGTAGTATTTAACATATATCTTATTTCTAAAGTAAGGGGTACTTGTGAATGGAAGCCTGGAAACCGTATGAGGAGGTAAGAAACCATCCACCTGATTTTAGAATTAGATACAGGTTTTTTACTGAGCAAGAAGGCGGCAGAAAAAATCCCGTTTATCAGGGCTTACGGTGTGACTTTTCATATGACGGTGATAATATTCGTGAAACAGGTATATTCGCTATTCATCCTGAATTTGAGGATGAATTAGGAAATGTTATTTTAGATAGAACTCTACCTATTCCCCAACATGGAACAGCGAGGATGTGGATTCTTTTCCCTCAAATGAGAAGAGAAGTACATATAGATAGAATTAAACTAGGAGTCATTGGTTATTTTGTGGCTGGGGCAAGAAGACTTGGACAACTTGAAGTAATTGAAATTCTCGGATTGTACGAAAATTCCGAGAAATTGAACTAACGCAAACAATAGTTCATTGAACCAGCTCCATCTTGCAGTGGGACATACGTGGAGATATTACTCGAAGTAAGGAGTATAGGACATGGAAATTCAATTTAGTTTCGTAACTGATGAAAAGGCAGTAGATTTTTGTAATAAAATAATAACAATTATGATAAATCATTTCCATATTTCTGAAAAAGAAGCATTGGGTAGAATAAATCGGCAGTGGGAAAACAATGGCGATTTTGTCGGATTAGATATTAGATATCACGAATTAACGGAGTACTGGGCTTATTTAATATACTATGGTGATGGCACTTATTATTGGTATAAAGATAAGGAGAAATTAACCCCAATACCATTCCCATAATAATTTCTGCTTTGACTAGAAAGCGATGGGAAAAATGCTCAAACGGGACACAATAGTTGAACGAAACACGGAGCAGTTTGCTGCGGCATCTGCTCCTGTTCTCATTGAAGTAACGGGCAGTATAACGCAACTAAGTTAGTTAAAAATACGTCTTATATCCAGGAGCAATAAGAGGTTATTTATCGGCTTCAAGAAGCGAAATTGAGGTGAAATTGGTGTCAAATAATAGGATTTTATTTTCAATTTCAGTAGTCATTCTATTAGTTTCAATTATACTGACATGGATTTTTGCGATGACTGGGTTTAAAATGCATTTTTCAGGAGGTTTTGGCGAGAGCCGAATTCCCATTCAACTTATTGAAAAAGAGAGATTGTATTGGAACGGTTTAATTGCTTTTCTCACTGCTATCATATCAACTATCTTCGCCATCATGAGTAAACGAAAAGTGTACATTATTATCAATTTGACAGTTATGATTATTTTGAACATTACAAATTTGTATACGTTATATTTTATAAAATCTTACCCAATCGGCAATATCGCTCTTTAAATGGGAATGAATACTGATCGGAAAGGAAGATCCAAATGCCAAAGGAAAAGCAAGGTTTACTTTTCAAAGAATCAAAGTGATCACTGAGGGACAAGAAACGATAGTTTAAGTGACGAAGGGGCTGCGCGTTGCAGCCCTTCGCTCAACTTTCGGGCAGTAGAGTTAATATAATAGAATAAGATCTTTACCACGTTCTGGAATTAACATAATGTATACTTGAAGTAAATGAAATTTGCTGGAGGTCATTTAATGGTGCTACAAGATGTCAAGACAGCATTTTTAATATAATTAAGGTGTGAAATGGTTCACAATCTTTGTTTAGAGTCCATGGATTTAAGCCTTAGACCTACTTCTTCGATT
>NZ_JACVVD010000032.1 GCF_014534655.1 Paenibacillus sedimenti | reverse complement strand
ATCTGCATCACTTATCCAAAGCAATAAAGAAAAACATCTAATCCATACATGTGAATCATTTCACACCTTAAAGTTTAATAATATCTGTCTTGACATCTTGTAGCACCATAAGTCAATGATGCAAATATTTCTAACTGCAAAGGCATTTCTTCATGACTTAGATGTTTTCAATCATTTTATTGAATTTGTTGAGAATCAAAAAATTGAAAAACGAATTATAACAATTACAACAGCGCAGATGGATTTAAGTGCTAGACAAGCGTATGAAGTCAGTACTAGAGATATATTTCTGCGAGCAGGTTTCATAGAAGTAGATTTTTTAGATGTACAGTCTGAAGAACCAACTAGATTAAGAGATTTTCCAATTATTTGTATTGGTGGTGGAAATCCATTCCACTTATTAAATCAGATTAAAAAATCAAAAACGGATCAGATATTATTAGACCTTAGGAACAAGGGCCATTTAATAATTGGTCATAGTTCAGGGGCGGCTGTACTCGGAGAAACTATACAACATGCAAACTTATTGCACCCAAAGTGGAACACCATTCACTTAACTGATTTCACAGCAATTGGAATGATACGGGAGGTAATTTTGCCTCATAGCAATAGATATTCAGTCCAAGAGGACACATTAAAAGAATATGAACGATCAGAACACAAAAAACTATTAAAGATAGAAGATGGAGATTACATTTTAGTAAGCTAATCGAAGAAGGCAGTAACAGCGTATAACACCGTATTCACGCTGCGGCTCCTGACTGACGGAGCCCTGGTCTGCCCGAGGCATTTTGGGGAAGCGGAATCAGGCAGACAACCCTGCACTGGTGAAGTCCGTCGGACTCGGGGCTAACGCCCCTTAAGCCAATGAGGGTTCGGGAACACAACAACGTTAGATGATGCAATATATAAGGAGAGCTTCATGAAAAAACTTAAGATCATAATTACAGGAATAATAATAGTCATTTCTATTGTGGGTGCATCTGCATGGAAAAATCATATTAATAATAGAGATAGTAACCCTGAATTCCTAATAAACAAGTATTACAATTACCTAGTAGAAAGAGAATATAAAAACAATATACATATGCTAGAAGGTAAAGAATTTAAAGGTAATTTAAGTGATTTAGCAAATACATAGCTGAATTAATGAATAAGAAATTTCTAGATTATAAAATCATGGAAACTAATAACATTGACACACAAACAATAAGTTACATTATTGTCACAAGATATGCTGAGAAAGACGAGGAGAAGGAAAGTAATAACAATAATCAATAACAATAATAAATGGAATATTAAAGAATTTGAAAGCATAATTAGGTAATTTCGAAGAGGGCATATGACATCATCTAACACCGTGTTCCCGCTGCGGGGCATACGCCCCTTGGTCTGCCCGAAGCAATTCGAGATGTAGTATCAGGCAGACAACCTTGCACCGCCCAAGTCCGTCGGACCCGGCGCTACTCGCCTTAGGGCGGAAAGGGTTCGGGAACACAAGAACGTTTTAAGAAACCGGTGCAATTATTATAAAACAATAAAGGAGCAGGTTCTGATGAAAGAACATCACAAAAAGTCAATAGATAATCTTGTAAGATTTCTTCGAGAAGATTCAAATTTTCTTGCCATTATTATTGCTGGATCTATAGCTAAAGGAATCGCACGAGATGATTCCGACATTGACACTTATTTAGTCGTTACTGACAGTGAATTTAATAGAAGAAAAACTGAAAACAACCTGTTTTATTTTAATGGGGATGTATGTGACTATCCCGGAGGCTACATAGACGGGAAGATCATTAACTATGAGTTTTTAGAAAGCGCATTAAGACAGGGAAGTGAACCGACTAGAGCATCGTTTATGGGGGCTTTCGTTGCATTTACGAGAATTTCAGGTTTGGAGTCAATAATTAAGCAAATTCCTATATACCAAGAGGAAAATCGTCAAAAAAACCTTATTGATTTTTATGCACAAGTACTACTGTATGGAAGGTATTTTGCTATAAAAGCCATTGAACAAAATAATCATTATTTATTGAGTCAATCTATAAGTAATATTGTGTTGTTTTCTGGAAGAATGATTCTTGCATATAACAGAATTTTGTTTCCATGCCATAAATCATTAATGCGTGTAGTGGAAGAGGCTCCTGAAAAGCCCGAGAATTATATTAAGTTAACCAACAATCTCTTGATAAATCCAACTAAGGAAAGTATATCTGAGTTCGTTGATCTAATAAGTAGTTATAAAGACTGGGGAATAACATTCAGTCAAGCAGTAAGCATTTTTATTAATAACAATGAATGGAATTGGATCGACACAACACCTCCTATTCAAGACAGATAATTATTTTTGCTATTATTTCGAAGATGGCACCGGCATCTTATAACACTGTGTTCCCGCGTCGGATCACAGGCGATCCTTGGTCTGCAAGAGGCATTTCGGAGAAGTCGTATCAGGTAGACACACCTGAACCTAACCGCAGCGCGTCCGGCCCTAACGGGCCTTAAGGCGGTGGGGCGTCGGGAACACAACAACATTAGGTGAAATGACCGAGTACTATTGTTATTTGAGGATGATTCAGGGATGCAAATCGAAGAAATTATGAAGCCTGGAATAACCGGTTTCATTAGATATCCTGATAAGTTTGATGAGCAAGATAGTAAGGAATTCGAAATGTATTTATATCAAGTATTGAACTGGAATAAAGGTAAAGTAATATTCAAAGAATTATTGGCCAATAATAAGAACTTTTTTACATACTTGATTGAGTTAAATCACAAAGAATATTACTTATTATCGAATTCAACCTATCCACTGTTAGCATTCGCCTCATCTGTTGATTACTCTGGTATTATTTTCATAGATCCAATTGACATATTCGATACTAGCCTTCCAAACCCATACAAAATATTAAATAAAGAGTTACTAAATAAGCCCATTGAAATATATGATTTAGAAAGACTAAGAGACTATGAAATAAAGAATTTGAAATATTGGAATCCAAAGACAATCGGAGAAGTTGTATTTAATTACTGGGATTGAGGGATTACTCGAGAAGTCGGTCACTTCACATAACACCCCATTCCTACTGCGGCACCTGACGAGGCCTTGGTCGCCGAGAGGCATTTCGGGGAAGGTGATTCAGGCGACACACCCGCACCACCTAACCGCAACGCGGCCAGTCAGGAGCCGGCTTCAAGCTCCTTTAAGGTGGTGGGACGTCGGGAATGCAACAACGTTATATGCCCGGAAAGACAGTAAGATTAAAAGATTATTACAATCACGTACGAATCAAGGAGGATAAATTACTATGATCTATGTAATTAGACATGGACAAACAGATTTGAACAAAGAAGGAAGACTTCAAGGAAAGCAAGGCTTGCCATTAAATGATCACGGCACTAAGCAAGCCGAATCTTTAAGAGATAAAATTGGCAATATTAAATTTGATTATGTCTTTTCCTCCCCACAAGAAAGGGCAATTCAAACAGCCGAGATAGTAACTGGAATGAGAGCGAAGATTGACCAAAGACTTGATGTGTTTGATTTGGGTGAAGCTGACAAATTACACAAAGATGAAGTGAAAATGGCCGGGTTAGTTCCAGACTCTGGCATTTATAAAGGCGTAGAAGATATTAATAGTTTCATTAAGAGAGTTTTTGGATTTATGAGAGAACTTGAAATTGAGTATGGCACAAGGGAAGTTAATATTTTAATATCTGGTCATAGATGTACAACTGGTTGTATTGGCGCATATTTTAGGGGTATACCAGAGAATGGTAATTTACTGAAGTTCTCTTCAGATAATGGTGAGTATAAAGAATATAAATTCAATTCGAATGACTGAATAATGACACACCTGCACCGACTAACCGCGTCGCGGCCGCCCCTAACGGGGCTTAAGTCAGTGAGGCGTCGGGATCACAAGAACGTTATATGATATCATTGCAGACAGGTTTATTTTAGGATAGTTCAAGGAGCTGAGAAAGATTAAAATACGGATTATCGGAGCTTGCGGGAGCGGGAAATCCTATATAGCTAAAGAAATATCGAAGAAGTATAGAGTAAATTATCATGAACTCGATAATATCGTCTAGGATAGAAATGCTGTGAAACTTAAATATCCGGTAGAAGTCCGAGATGCTAAATTAAATGAAATACTTGATCAAGAATCTTGGATAATTGAGGGAGCCCATTATAAGTGGGGGCATGATAGTTTTAAGAAGGCGGAAGTAGTTTTTATAATAGAACCTAATAAATATTTTAGAGATTTTAGAGTTATTCGGAGATTTATTAGAACAAGAATAGGTTTAGAACAATCGAATTATAAGCAATCACTTAAAGATCTTTATCAAATGCTATTTATATGGAATAGAGGCTTTGATAAAAACGCTATTAAAGAGATTAAGGAAATAACAAATCAATATAAAAATAAGAAAATCGTTGTAAAAAGAAATGAAGAAATTTTGGATTACATACAAGATCATATGATAGTAACGCCAGAAGGCAATATCTTCAAATAACACCGTATTCACGCTGTGGGGCTGCCGCGCCTTGGTCTGCCAGAGGAGTATTCGAGGAAGAGGAATCAGACAGACAACCCTGCACTGGCTAAGTCCGTCGGACCCGGGGCTACTCTCCTTAAGCCAGTAAGGGTTCGTGAATACTTATACGTTATCAGAAATTCATGAAATGTAGTTTATATAGATGAGCATCAAATGTATAAGAAAATTAATTGGCCTGGAAAATAATATACAGTTTTCATATTCAACAAATTAAGCTTTTCAAATCGTAATAAAGGAGAGATTGACTTTGAGCAAAAAGGTAGATTATAAAAAAGATTATAAGCAACTCTATATGCCAAAAACGTTACCTGAAATTGTGGAAGTGCCGAGGATGCCGTTTTTTATGATCAGTGGTTCTGGGGACCCTAACGGCGAGGAATTTGCCAAAGCGACAGAAGCTTTGTACAGTTTGAGTTATGCGGTGAGAATGTCTTACAAAAGTGATGATGTGCCGGCTGGAAACTATGAATATACGGTTTTTCCACTTGAGGGCTTATGGGACTTGCTTGATCGGTCAAAGCCTGCGACAGACAAAAGCAATTTTAAGTACACGATTATGATACGCCAGCCCGATTTTTTGACTGAAAAAGGGTTCGATCGATTTCTGGAACAGACGAAGAGGAAAAAGCCAAATTCTTACCTAGAGAAAGTCAGGTTCGAACAAGCCTCAGATGGATTGAGTTGTCAAATGATGCATATTGGAAGCTTTGACGATGAGCCGGAAAGCTTTGCGCGAATGGAAGCGTTCTGTACAGAACATGGATTTATCCGTTCAAGCAAAATTCATCGGGAAATCTATTTGTCTGATCCCCGTAAGACTGAACCGGCAAAGTTGAAAACGGTGTTAAGATTCCCTGTAAATAAACACTGATATTCGGACAATGGAATTCGTCTAACCAGATAGCAAGGGTGGCAAAAAAAGAAAATGGATGACCTAGTTTTAGTATATGAAGGTTAATTCATGAGGTCATGAACTTCTGATAACACTGCATTCACGCTACGGGGCTTACGCTCCTTGGTTGTCAGATGTATATTCATTGAGGTAGCTCAGACAACAAACGACCCGGCCTAAGATAAGAGCTATCTAAGGCTGGGTCGCGTCGTGAATACGAGGAACGTTATATGAAATGCACTAACAATGAATATAAAATAAAACACTATATAAATTGAATTGAGGGGATTAACATGAATGATAATCAACAATGTTTTATATGTAGTAAACACAAAGGAGAAATAGAAATACCAGGTGGAATAATATTTGAAGATGACTTAGTTTATATAGGACATATAGGTTTTGACCTGAACAAGGATACATATCTTGGATATATAATGATTGATATCAAACGACATGTACCTACTCTAGCTGATCTAACGGATGCTGAAAGTCAGAGATTAGGATTTATGATTACCCAAATAAGTAAAGCATTAAAAAAGAGCGAAGAAGCAGAGCATATATATGTTCAAGTTATTGGCGATAATGTAGCTCATGTTCATGTACATATAATTCCTAGATATCCTGATACCCCAAAAGAGTTTTGGGGGTTCAAGGTTTCACAATATTCACTAGGAAGACGGGGGGGCAAAGTAGAAGTTGAAGAAATTTGTCAGAGAATAAGAACAAAACTACAAGAATAATAGACAGTTTGCTATTTCAAAGAAGAGTGCAATTCATATAATACCGTATTCACGCTTCGGGCTAGCACTCTCGGTCTGCCCGAGGCAATTCGGGGAAGTATGATCAGTCAGACAACCCTGCAACACCTAACCGCATCGCGGCCGATAAACCCTTCCTCCTAAGATAAGAGCAAACTAAAAAAACATAATAAAACCAAAACACAAGCGAATAAGAACACTTGTACGCAAAAGAAAATAAATGTAGAATATAAATACAATTGAATCTTGGGTGGGCATGGTTTCCCTTCTAAAGGAGGTGAAGCCATGGAAGTAAAAGATGCATTGACAATTTTGTTCCTTTTTGGAATGTTTATCCTTGCTCTTTTATCATACATTAATAACAACAAGAGAAAGTAAAAAACCCACCCGAAGATTAGCAGCCGAAGGTGGGTTTTCGTTTCCTATAACTTGAAGGGAATTTACCATCCAAGCCAATTGTATGGACCAAGTGTTAGCGCACTTGGTCTTTCTTAGTAATATGATAACACACTTAAATAATTGCTTCAATGATTCGGATAAGTTTTATAAATTAAAAATTAACTAAAAAATATTGAAAAAGACTGAAAATAATACGAAGGATTGATAAAACTAGTAAAGAATTCATGAATGTATTTCAAGGAGGCATCCCCATCATATAACACAGTATTTACGCTGCGGACCTGACGGCCCTTGGTCACCTAGAATATGACTGAATAGAAAGGATGAAAAACATGGTTGAATGCCCTTGGTGTAATAAACAAGTTCAATTACAATCTGATATTTGTCCAGAATGTAAGCATGAGGTACTACCAGTTCATTTGAACAATTTAGGATTTAATGAATCAGATCAAGATCCTTCAAGATCAGACGAACATAATACAGAATTGAACATTGAACATCTTATAATAAATAGGTTTAAATGCTCAAAGTGCAAACATGATGAGTGCAGTATTAAAGAAGTGGCTATGACAGGAACCGGTTTAAGTAAGTTATTTGATATAGAACATAATCATTTTTTATTTGTTTCATGTGACAATTGTGGATTTGTTGAAATATATAATCCAGATGTATTACAGGGAAAGAAATCAGGGTCTTTAGGAACTATTTTAGATATTTTATTTGGGGGCTAATTCATGAAGTGTCATACTACAGAAAACACCGTATTCACGCTCCGGGCTAGCGCCCTCGGTCTGCCAGAGGATTTCGGGGAAGTGAAATCAGGCAGACAACACAGCACTACCTAACCGCATCGCGGCCGGCACTATCGTTGCCTTAAGGTGGTGAGAGTTCGGGAACACATGAACGTTATACTCAATATCAGCATAATCAAAACAAAGAGGTGAAAGAATGGATAGTTCTCTTTTCCTGAATGATTTTATCGAACACAAAAATCCGAGTTTTAAAGACATTCAAGTATGGATTCAAGAGATTGAGAAAACACCATTACTAATTAGAAATAGTGTAATTGACCTAAATGAAGAACAATTAGATACAACATATCGGCTAGGTGGATGGACAATCAGACAGATTGTTCACCATATAGCAGATAATAATTTAAATGCATATTTTCGATTTAAGAGAACGTTAACCGAAGAGTGTCCCGTAATACCATCTTACAATCATGATAAATGGGCAGAATTGATAGATTACAAAGAACCAATAAGTAATTCACTACAACTGATTGATATAATATATTCTCGTTTTTTGGTTTTACTACGAAACCTGGAACATTCAGAATATAAACGAACGATGAATAGTGAATATTTCGGTGTTATGAGTCTAGAGAAGGCATTACAAAGGTTTTTATGGCATGATCGTCACCATTTAGCTCAGATTGAATTGGTAAGACAGAGAAACAGCGTATAACACCGTTTTCCCGCGTCGGATTGCAGGCGATCCTTGGGGTAACTCAATTCAGCTAAACTCGAATATACTAGGGAATGGGGAACTTTAAATTGGTTAAATATGTGATTAGGTTAGAAGGACTATTAGTATTTTTAGCATGTTTTTATACATATTTTATTAATGATTTTAGGTTGATTTGGTTTTTTGTGTTTTTATTACTACCTGATTTATCTATGATTGGATATGTTAGAGGAAATGACATAGGGGCCAAAGTATATAATTTATTTCATACTTATTTAGTAAGTGGCATATTTATATTTTTCGGAACAATCTTTGATCAATCATTATTACTACAAACAGGATTAATCTGGACAGCACATATTGGAATCGATCGACTTGCAGGGTATGGATTGAAGTATAGTACAGATTTTAAAGATACACATATCAATAAGATATAAATATAACCCGGTTTTTTAAAACCTTTGCGGGTGATTTCTGAAGTTCCGTCGTATAACACCGTACAACAACGTTAGCAGAAATTATTGCAGAATTGTACAAACCAATAAGGGGGCATTCCTATGAAGATTTCGTATTTATCCAAAGATAAGTATGAAGTTGAAGGAATATACATACCGAATCTATTAAGCAATAAATATTGTGTTTTTGATTTCGAAGGTACCGGTATAAATTTCCGAACAGAGTTCATCACCCAAATTGGTGCGGTTATCATAGAAGATAATCTGAATAAATCATTTAATTCTCTAGTCAAATCCCCGAAGCCAATCCCGCTCGCAGTGGAACAACTTACAGGGATATCGAATCATGATATGATGCATGCTCCCTCATTTCCTGAAGCATATAGTCAGTTTATTGAGTTTATTGGAGATTGTGTATTAGTTACTCAAGCTGGCTATGAATATGATGTTCCATTACTTGAGAAGCTTTGCCAGATACATAATTTACCTTTTATTCAGAATGGTATCATAGATACGAAAGCACTTTTTACAAATATACACCAAGAGATCACTGAGGTAGTATCAACAGATTTTTTGATTAAGTACTACAACATAGATACAAGTAATTTGAAGCGACATGACGCATTAGATGATTGTAAAATAATTGGAAAGATATTCGCAAGAATTATAAAAGAATATGAAGAACAATCAATAAATGATTTTAGAATTTTAGAACGACTAAAGGTAAAGAGATTCATAATTCCTGAGATGTATCTCGAAGAAGGCAACAACTTCTGTTAATACCATATTCACGCAGCGAGCCTTACGCCCTTTGGTCTACCCGAGGCAATTCGAGATGTAGTTTCAGGCAGACAACCCGGCACTACGCGCCTTAAGCCAGTAAGGGTTAAAGAATACTAGAACATTATCAGACACTGCCTAAAACATGAATAGGAGCACACATATGTACCTTAGAAGTGTTGAATTACTAATTGAAAAAATTGGAAATCGTAACCAGTATCCATTTAATATTCCAACAATAAACTCATTGCATAAATTGGAATTCAAGAACAACGTTACTTTTTTTGTCGGTGAAAACGGCTCAGGAAAATCTACAATACTTGAAGGTATTGCTTATCAATGTGGATATAATACGGCTGGGGGCGGAAGGAATAATTTTTATGAGATTAATGCATCCGGATCTTCATTAGGAGAATTTTTGCGACTATCTTGGTTACCCAAAATCTCTAATGGTTTTTTTATGCGATCCGAATCTTTTTACCAATTCGCGTCTCATATTGATAGTATTGGTGCTCATGAGCATTATGGTGGACGTTCATTGCATGAACAATCCCATGGAGAGTCATTTTTAAATCTGTTTGTTAACAGATTTAATCGAAAAGGGCTTTATTTACTTGATGAACCTGAAGCTGCATTATCTCCGGCTAGGCAACTATCTTTGTTGCGAATTATTCATGATCTAGCAGATACATCTCAATTTATTATCGCTACTCATTCTCCCATAATCTTAGGTTATCCGGGAGCACATATATTAAGTTTTGATAATAGTAGAATAACAGAAATTGCTTATGAAGATACAGAACATTATCAAATAACCAGAAGATTTTTAGAAAACCGAAATGGAATATTGAAAGAACTATTTAAGGACTAATTTGAATTGGAGATATTCATGAAAGAGGATTGAGGTGAAGTTAAAAATGAAGAATATTACATTACTTGTTATTCTTATTTTTGTTAACTTACTTTCTTATGAGATCTACGGAATATCTGGTTTGCTTATTTTTAATTTTGCAGTTATCTCAACTATACTCATTATGATTTATGACAAGATTGGTAAAAATACAAATAAAAGAAATCGTAGAACAAATATACAAGAACAAGAATTGAAAAAACAAATTACTGAATTAGAAGAATCAAAAAAAGAATTTGAAGAAAGAGATTTACCAAATAAGAAAGATTTAGTTGAATTATCTAAAAAAATAAGTGATTAACAAGCTCACTTATGGCAGTGAGGATTCGGGAACACAAGAACGATATGTGAATTCAGTGAATGTATAGGAGGGATATAATGTCTACTTTATCTCAAAATCATTTTTATAAAGCTAAAGAATTTATTTTAAATCACGCAAGAGAATTAGAAAAATCTATGTTCAGATATGAGTTTGAAAATGGTCATGCTGAAGAAGTTCTCTCAGCTTTAAAGTATTATCAAAACTCAGACAAGGGATTTGGCAATGCGCTGGAACCAGATCTAAGATGTAGCGAATCTTCGGCATTGGCTACAACCATTGCTCTTCAATATTTGACTAGAATTGATTCTAAGCACAAGATTCAACTTGTAAGAGATTGTTTTGATTTTCTCTTTAATACATTTGATGAAATCAATAATGGATGGGAAATTATACCGGATGCCGCGAATCAAGCACCTCGCGCTATTTGGTGGAATTACGAAGGGTTTCAGGAGCACTGGGGAAATCCAAATGCTGAAATACTTGGTTACTTTTATGAATACCCTGACTTCGTTGAAAAAGACTTCCTTGAGAGTATTACGGCATATAGCGTGGAGTATCTTAAAAACAGGTCGAGTCTATCAGAAATGCATGAGCTATTTTGTTATTTAAGGCTGCTCGATAGATTGCCGCGCGAATTACAAACTCAATTCTTTCCACAAATTGAATCATTTATTAATAACTGTATAGTTAAAAATCCTAATGAAAGAAACGGATATTGTGCAGTTCCGCTTAAAATTGTAGACTCGCCATCTTCTCAATTTTATTACATTTATAGTGATGTGCTCCCTTATGATTTAGATTCACTAATAAATACTCAAAGTGAGGATGGAGCATGGTTACCCAATTGGTCATGGGGAAGATACGAAGATGAATGGGAAGTGGCCAGAAAAGAATGGAAGGGTTATATAACCTTAAATAATTTAAGAATTTTGAAAAGTTTCAACAGGATAGATAATTTGTAAAATATGTATGAGGAGGTTGCTCCAATGATTACAATTGATAAAGTTCGGAAATACGCTTTGTCTTTGCCAGAATCAAAGGAAGTTGAACATTGGGGTAAACCCTCATTTCGAATCAACAATAAGATTTTTGCTGTTATACAGGAAGATGGAATTACATTAACGCTAAAGACAATTGGGGAAGACCGTATGATTTACACCACTATGGACCCTAAGACTTACAAAATCCCGGATTCATTTTCAAATTTATATTACATGCATATTAATCTAAACACTGTGGAACCAGAAGAATTAAAAGGATTAATATTAAAGGCTTGGAGAAGTATAGCTCCGAAGAGACTTGTAAAGGAATATGGTGTGTGTAAACTCGAGGATAACTGAGGCATCACATGCAAGAAGGTTATGAGAAATTCCAGCAACTGATTTTATGGGTCCATCAGGAGGTTAAAATGGAAAAACTCAATGCTCTTAATTACCCGAAGAAGATCATAATTGTCATAGCCTTAGGTATCGCGTCATTGATTTGTCTAACAAATGTCTACAATATCAGACTGCCATCTGGTGTAAGACCATATTTATTCATATTTTGGGATACATTTTTGGCTTGGGTACCTGTGATAATTGCTGTACTTCTTGATTTAATTTACATCATATCGTATCGAATTGTTCGTTCCATTATGATTTTGTTGCTTGGAGCAGCATGGTTTTTCTTTTTTCCCAATTCTCCTTATCTTGTAACTGATTTATTACATGTGTTCGTTCGCTACAGTTATGATCCGACGCAGCGATTTTGGACTGATATGGAATTCTGGAAACAATTATTTACTTTATCATCGATTGCTTTTCTAGGAGTATTATTAGGATCGTATTCATTGTATTCCGTACAGAGATTAGTCAGGAGATCTTATGGAATGATTGTTAGTTGGGTTTTTGCATTGATAGTTCTCATACTGAGTAGTTTTGGCATTTATATTGGCAGGTTTGTTAGATGGAATAGCTGGGATGTCTTGACAAGACCGGGCTATATCCTGAAGGAGACATATGTAATGCTAACAGATAGTAATCAGTTAGGTCATATCGTTTTATTTTGCAAATTTATGTTTATTATTTTGGTGATAAGCTACATACCAATATATTTGATGACGAGATTAGAAGGAGAATCTAGAGATCTTTGAAGGTGGAATCGAAGAAGGACGGAATAAATGAAAACACTTGAAATTTTGCTAAATCATGTTATGATACAAGCAATATGAGGCAGAAACCCTAATCGGGAGTTCTGCCTCATCATTTTTTTATAGGGAGCTGAAAAATAGTGAAACCTCTAGTTATTATTGTTAGTGGTTATTCTGGATCAGGTAAGAGTACGCTGGTAACCGAATTGGCAAGAGCAATTCCGTCTGCTGTTGCCCTTTATTTTGATGATTATGCTTCAAGAAAGGACTTCCCAGAGGACATCACCAACTGGATCTCGAACGGGGGAGATGTAGATGTCATTACAACTCCTTTATTACAAACTCATTTACGTCAATTAATGAATGGGAAAACTGTTTCATTTATAAAGGGGATTGGATGGGCAAAAGAATATGGAATTGAAAATTATAATAAAGAAGAAATAACGATACAACCAGGTCAGATTATAATACTGGAAGAGCCTTTTGGAAGAGAAAGAAAGGAGATACGAGAGTTTATTGACTATGTAATCTATATTGATCTTGAACCTGAAATTGCTCTTGGTAGAAGAATATATGATTTAATTACATTTTTGAGAAGTGATTCAACAGTTTTAATAAACTTGTTGGATCATTTTTTATTTGATTATTTAAATAATGGCATTAGAGAGATGTATCTTGAAATTGGAAAAAGAGTAAGAGATAATTCTGATTTGATAATTAATGGCAAGAACAAGTTACAAGATAATATTGAGGTCATATTAAAGAAGCTAAGGGAACTAAATGGATATTAATGGTATAATCAAGAAGTGGGCGTACATCAGCTAATTCCCGAAAGTGCGATTAAATGAAGAGAATGAATTGTTGGAGTCCGGCAATTAAAGATCGGGAACAAAATAACTTTAGCCGAAATTGCCGAATAAATTATGAAAGGACAAAAACTATGTTATCGAAACCAGATGCTTTTTCGAAAACAATAAGTCAATACTTAAACTACACTAGAATGCCTTGGGGTAAGTTATTCTTTTAACTGCATGGAATCAAAGAGTATAATGCTACATAGAAACTAGACAGCCAAAAAGGAGATTCTTAGTTGTATGGCATCCACGAGAAGAAAGTTTACTCCTGAAGAAAAGGCACGTCTGGTACTGGAAATTTT
>NZ_JACVVD010000031.1 GCF_014534655.1 Paenibacillus sedimenti | reverse complement strand
CTTTTATACCAATCGAAGAAGTAGGTCTAAGGCTTAAATCCATGGACTCTAAACAAAGATTGTGAACCATTTCACACCTTAATTATATTAAAAATGCTGTCTTGACATCTTATAGCACCATATTTTAATGTTTCTACTCTGATTTATTATTGGAAAAGTATTGAAAAACTTCGAAAGTGATTGATTAAATTTTTATAATATAAAGTGTCACTTAGTTGAATGCTTTCATTGAGATGGGAGAAGTAGGTACGGATTTTCGGTAGTTGCAGGGGAAGTCAGCATTTATGGTTCTACACACTCGGAACAACTGCGGGGCCGCTCTAGGCTAGTCGTGGGTTCAATAGACAATACAAATTCATTTTGTTTGTAAAGCAATAATGGGGTGTAAACTAGTGGCCGAAAAAACGGGGTTCAATTCGCGCAAGGTGCATATAAACATGATAAATCAAGTACTACATTTACTAATAGGGGAGAATTTAGTAGAGTTAGGATTTAGAACTAGGCATTCTATATTTGCATAAGGAGGCAAACAAAAAAATGAAAAAAGTTAGTGTTGCTATATGGATAGCAAGTATAATTTGCTTCTGCTTTCCTTTTTCAATGGCTGAAGCAAAAACAAATCTGTTGATTTCACAGATAAAAGAAATTCCAGATTCCAGAGATTTAAAATCGATCACATGGGATCAAGATAAAACCTATGTGGTAGGAGGGTATGGCGCAATCTATGTATCGAACAATGGGGGATATAATTGGGAAGAAATTAAGCTTCCCCTTGTAAAAGATGGTATGGGCAGAAATTTTGTATCAGATATTACTTCCTTACTTTGGGATGGGAAACAGTTTGTTGCAGCTGATAGGCGAGGAAAGATTTTAGTATCCAAAGATGGATACGACTGGAAGGATATATTTCTACCTACGTACGAGGTTGAATATTGGTGGCATAATTTATCAATGGTTGACGGCAAGTATATAGGGTCTGCTACACCATATATTCTCCAGTCTGAAGAAGAAGGAAAGATAACTAAGGGGACACAAAGGCCTATTGTTTTGGAATCCGATGATTTGAAAGAATGGAAGGCGGTTCAAATCATCATCCCAGAAAGTGTAGAGGAGTTAAGTAGTTATCAAAAGGCGAGGCGAGCTAACGTTAATACATTTGCAAACAACGATGAAATAGAGATTATGGCGGGAGAGAATAGCCTTTTTTACAAAACAGGGAACGAGTGGTATGTTAAGCCATTTGATGTTGGATTAGGTATGGATTCTTATTATAAGTTGACTGACGAACAAATGAGGATAATTTATGAACATTACGGAATAATTGATGATATTATTTGGAATGGTAAAGAATTCATTATGGTATTTAATCCTCACCGTACTAGGTACGTAGATGGTGAAACGACATTGGTCTACTCCTCTAAAGATGGATTATCATGGGAAAAGATTCACACACTCAATGGCTTTAAGACGGAAAATATAATAGCTACTGAATTTGGCTCGCTTATTTTTGGTTTTCAACCCTCCCCTTTAAGATTCTTGGGTTTTTCAAAAGATCATACAGATTGGAAGATAACTTCTTTAAATGATGAAAAACTTAATGCTGCAATATGGAATGGTAAGGAACTTATTGCAGTTGGAAATGGGATCTTTCAAGTAAAAATACCTCCGGAGCTCTATTATGGTGATTATAAAGAAGGTCAATATTGGTCTGAAGACATGATCTGGGCAATTAATAAGGGGCTTATTACTGGCTATAAAGAAAACGGCAACTATTTAATAAAACCGTCTAATACACTCACTGAAGCTGAAGCACTAACTACATTGTATCGATACTTTGAACCTGAGGCTCTGGTATCGACTACATCCGATTTCGATTGGTGGGCATCAGTTCCTTATCAACTTGCTGAAAAAGATGGGTTGAGCACGATTGCATCCTACAACGATAAACAAGGCTCTGATACCGGTATTACCAGGGGTAAATTTGCAGAGCTGCTAGCTTCCAAACATTTTAGAAAAAATATTCTGGTAAAGGAAGCGGTCCAGTTTATGTATGACGCAAACATTACAACGGGGTATTCCGATATGGAAGGGGATGCCCTTAAGACTTTTGAATCATACGGTGCGGACGAAATACTAGAGAGGGCACATATTATATCCTTTATTAAACGTTATCACGATTTCGTAGTAAAGTAGCGTTGCAACATAACTACAATACTAATACTGAACGGAGTAGAAACATTAACTCGACATAATGGCAACTGAACGGAAAGGTACATATGCCGGGGGCGAAAGAACTAATTTGATGAAATGGAAAAGTAAAAACTTTTTAAAATCGAACTAGCGTGAAAAACAGAGAAATTCATATGGAGGTTTTTTTTTGAAAAAAGCTATACTGGCAGCTGCATTAACTGCAGCAATGTTGCTTCCTACAAGTTTGACCTCACAAGCTGCAACAAACTCGTCTATTCAGGTTGTCATAAACGGCGTGCAACAAAATTATGAGCAGATGCCTCAGGTAATCCACGGAACCACAATGGTTCCGATGAGGGCCATTTTTGAATCGCTTGGCGCAAAAATCGAATGGGATGAAGTCAAACAAGAAGCCATCGGCACCAAGAATGGTATTTCAGTGGAGCTCCAAATCGGTTCGAAGAAAGCCTGGAGTAATAATAAAGCTGCTGAGTTGGAGGTAGCCCCGCAATTAATCAATGGAAAAACCATGATTCCCGCAAGATATGTTAGCGAAGCCCTTGGCATGTATGTGAGTTGGGACAATAGTGAAAAGACGGTGTACATATCCGAAGACCGGGCACTAAACGGCAGAACCAAAAAAGAGATTAAAGAAAAATATATCGAATATGCGCCTACACATGCAGGTTCTATCTATGCTGATAAGCCAGTTGTGACTGCTCCATATGCTCCGGGTAAACTACAAAAATCCGTGATCGAAGATGCGGTAAAGAGAGTGAATTTTGTCAGGTATTTGGCAGGTATGCCGCATGACATTGTAATTGATGAAGATTTAATCAATCAAGCCCAATATGGTGCTGTATTGACTGCCGTTCATAAAGAACTTAATCATTACCCGCAAAAACCAGCCGATATGAGTGAGGAGTTCTATAAGATTGGTTACGAGTCTACTAAAACAAGCAACCTGCATTCCATATATTCTTCTCAAAACTTGGAAAATACGGGGTTCGTAGCTGATTCGGTCAATGACTATATGAGCGACCTGGGGTTAAATAACCTTCCCCAGGTAGGACACAGACGATGGATTCTAAATCCGGAACTCCAAAAAATGGGCTTTGGCTTTGCCGAAAATAATAATATAGATAACTGGTTTGCAGGATATTCTTCCATGCAAGTGCTGGACGAGAGCAGGACGGAAAAAGTAAAGTATGACTACGTAACTTGGCCCAGCGACGGATATTTTCCGAATTCATTAATGGATCCTCTTACACCTTGGTCTATTACATTAAGCAAATATTTATATCATTCACCTGACCTGAATAAAATTTCCGTTAAATTAGTCAGAGAGTCGGACAATAGAGTGTGGAATTTAAGTGCAGCGGATAATGATGTTACAGAGGATGGTAAATATTTCAACGTTGTGCCTCATGCATACCAAAGAAATGGAACTGTAATTTTCCGGCCGGATGGCATTATAAAGTATCGGGATTCCGATAAATTCACAGTGGAGATTTCAGGAATTGAAACGAGAAGTCAAGGACAAACTACCTTAATATATGAAGTGAACTTTTTCAATTTGTAAAA
This sequence comes from Paenibacillus sedimenti, assembly GCF_014534655.1. Taxonomy (GTDB): domain Bacteria; phylum Bacillota; class Bacilli; order Paenibacillales; family NBRC-103111; genus Paenibacillus_E; species Paenibacillus_E sedimenti. Next base: position 11,009 of record NZ_JACVVD010000031.1, on the reverse strand, counting down.
TGCAGTTTCAGGATCCATGCTGCCGACCGGGAGCCTTGCTTGTTGATAACGGCCGGCCATCGATTCAGGACTCCGGCTGCAGTTGCAGACGGAGCATCCCAACAGTGCGCGATCCTCAAGATTACTATTTCTGACGATTGTTGAGGAGATAACACTTAATGTTATCGAAGGATAACTCGTATTTTCCGCACCCTTGCAAAGATGGTTGCAATCCAGTTTATCGTGACACTTTACTGGTGGCTGAGCAGGTGAAAGCATATAATGGTACCATCAGATATTTCCGGTGTAATAGATTTTGTATATTCTTCTCTGAGAACTAAAGATGTAGGATTATTTACTTAAGGATGACCGGAAAGCTGAAGAAATAAGAATAAGGAAGAAGAAGCGACCAGATTTTTTTCTGGCCGCTTCTTTTATTTTCATGACGTAAAATTCCTGTTTGATGAAATTAGATTTTATGTTTAAATAAACCAATAGTGGTCAAATAAATAAAAAGTCAAAGAAGGACCGATTAAACTGCGTCAAAATCTACGCCATATAGGAACTACAACTGGCAGGTATTACGAACCTCTGGATCGGACTACCTCCATGAAAAATTGCCCTACTCCTAGAATAAACAGATATATAATATTTCACAGGGGCAAATATGGTTAAAACGACAAGTTTCTGATATCATCGTTTGGTTAAAAGTACAAAGAGAGCTAGTAGCTGAACAACTACGCCTCTTTAATATCGGGACTTAGAGCAATGGTCATGATGGAATGGACGACGGCAGTAGCAGCTCGGTGCCAAGTAGTTGGCTAGTCGAATTATATGCAATTCAGTGATTGAATCACAAAATGACTAAAATGACTAAGTCACCACTGTGATTTACCCATTTTTTTATTGAGACTTATTGTGCCATTTCAAATTACAAATATTAGTGAGAGCGACATTTTATCTTACAGATAACGCCAATTCTGATTTGCAAATTAGCCCAGAAACAGACATTAAAAGCGACAAAATAAGTTACAATTCACATTTTGCCGTGTGGATGAGAAAGAGAAAATGATTCTTGTCCAAAATAAGCCATTATTTGAAGAGAATGATAGCGTTTATGAAGTTAGCGTTTCTTCGAGGATGAACCGAATCAGTGGGCAGCCGAGGCAGCTTGTCGATACTAGTGGCGCCAAGTATTCATCTATTTTGTGCGTCCAAGACAAGATTGAGATCAGTGTGTACCGACATGATGATTACTCTCAAGTAGTCGTTTGCCCGCTTCGTTATCGGCTCTTCGAGAGCGATACCTTCGAATCCCCTTCAGACGAGCGTATTCGCCTGCTGTCGATTTGTTCAGGCGCTGGGATTGGCTCATCCATGTTCATTGATACGCAGCATTACACGGCCGTTCAAGAGGTCGAGATCGAAGATGATAGTGCGGAGGTTTTGAAGCATAATCTCATCTTTTCCAAGGAGATTTAAGAGACTGTCATAAGGTAGCCGAGGCAGATGTTGCTTTCGTTACGCTTGACTGTTCGGAACACTCCTCTTTGGGGGATGGGGGGCAAGGATATTTCAATAATCTTATCCTTGGTACCTACAAAATTCTGGAGGCTGCTCAGCCGCGAGTCATATTCTTCGAAAACGTTCCGGGATTCTATGATTCTACCAGTTACTTGGATTTAAAAGAGCTGCTTACTCCTGACTTTCCCTATTTGATAGGACCGATCGATATTGATAGTTTCGACTTTGGCAGCATCGTGCACCGAAGCCGATCCTATGCCGTCTACCTTCGTGAGAAGGAAGACTTCGAGTTGTTTCGAGTGCCCAAGGCGCCAAAGTTTCGACGGTTCAAGCTACGTGAATTCTTGGATCCGAAGGGAACGGAGCATACGTGGAAATCGGTGAAAGCTTGGTTTGAAAGCTTCTCGTACAAGGCTGAAAAGAACAATTTATGGGCAGATCGGAGCACGGAGAAGATCTTCGTAAATCCTGATACTTGTACGGAACTGCAATGCATTCCACGTCGTTATCGTTCTCATAGCGCAAGTAATTCTTATGTGCTCAACGATGACGGAACACAATGGCGGTTTTTGTCAGTTAATGAGCTTCGTCGCATTTTCCATATCCTGGAATGGTTCGAGTTTCCGTCCCATATTATCGGAAATACGAAATGATTGGACAATCAATATGTGGATTAGTAATTCGGGCGTGGGCTAACGAAATCGCTTGAATGTTCTTTAGGCGGCATGCCTCTTGTTTCAAAGTTTGTTGGATTTTTTGTTCCATTAAAACATATATACAACTAAATGTATAAATATGCATTAGTCTAAAAGCCCAGATCTTAAACGTTTTGGGCTTGTTTATTTTTTCAAGGAGAAATACTCACAAAAAGTTCAATTTTTAGTTAGAAGAAGAACTGCACCATTTGACGGTGAATATTGTGGCTATAGAAATTTTTACACCAGAACGCTAGCAGCTTTTCGAGAGCTTCCTCCAGCGTTACGGAACCCTTTATAACCTCAGTTCCTCGATGGTTTCTATGTGTTTTGTTAAAAATATGGGGGTAAAATCTTTAATTTGTTGGGTTGTTGTGTATGCGCTTACCTTCTAAAATTTTACTAGAGAGGAGGTAAAGTCAGAAGTTAAATGAAATAGGACACAGGGTTCGTTATGAACTGCAAAGAGAAAAGGTAATATTCAAGTAGTATGTAGGTAAGTAGTGACGAAAGGAGGTAGTTTAAGTTTAAGAAGAAAGTTTTAACGGCAGTTCTTGCAGCTTCAATGAGTTTTGGCTTATTTGGAGCAACCACAAATACAGTATTGTAAGCGCTGTCAATGGATCTGGAGGTAATTATAGTGTTAATTGGACGAATGATTATTCTAAAACAGGAGGGAAAAGTATATGTATGCATCAAAAATCAAAAAATTCATTACAGTTGTATTATGCTCAACCATGCTTTTGAGCATGACACTGCCAACTCGGCATGCAAAAGCTGCAATGGCAAATGGAAGTAAGTTTGTAGGAAATATTATTGCCGGTAGTGTTCCATCAAACTTTGCAACTTACTGGAACCAGGTAACACCAGAGAATGCGACTAAATGGGAAAGCGTTGAGGGAAGCCGCGGCAGCATGAATTGGAGTAATACAGACTTAATTTACAATTACAGCAGAACAAATGGGATACCATTCAAGTTTCATACGCTAGTATGGGGAAGCCAGGAACCATCCTGGATAGGCAGCCTTTCAGCAGCTGACCAGAAAGCAGAAGTGACAGAGTGGATACAGGCTGCCGGTCAAAGATATCCTAATGCTGAGTTCGTTGATGTTGTCAATGAGCCGTTACATGCACCGGCATCCTATAGGAACGCACTTGGCGGAAACGGTACAACAGGTTGGGATTGGGTTATTTGGTCCTTTGAGCAGGCAAAACAAGCTTTTCCGAACTCCAAGCTGCTAATAAACGACTACGGTATAATAAGCGATGCGAATGCAGCAAACAATTATGTCCAGATTATTAACATTCTGAAAAGTAAAGGTTTGATAGACGGAATAGGAATACAGTGCCATTACTTTAATATGGATACGGTTTCTGTAAGTACCATGAATCAAGTGCTTGGCATATTGGGAGCAACAGGACTTCCGATTTATGTATCGGAATTAGATATGACAGGTGATGACACTACCCAGCTCAACAGATATAAAGAAAAATTTCCTGTATTGTATGAAAGCCAATACGTTAAAGGGATCACATTGTGGGGGTATATAGAGGGACAGACATGGGCAAGCAACACACATTTGATTAGTTCATCAGGTGTTGAGCGTCCTGCACTTACATGGTTAAAACAATATTTAGCCAGTGCTTCAACGCCGAGATCGGCCTTTACACAGATCGAAGCAGAGAGTTACAACACCCAATCAGGAATCCAAACTGAAAGCTCCAGTGAAGGCGGGCAGGATGTCGCCTTTATCGAAAATGGGGATTATGTTGTTTACAACAATATCGATTTCGGCAGCGGTGCGGCGAGTTTCCAGGCTAGAGTAGCCAGCGCTACCAACGGAGGTAGTATTGAGGTGAGGCTTGACAGTATTACCGGGACCCTGGTAGGGACTTGTGCAGTTGCCGGGACTGGTGGTTGGCAGACTTGGACTAACAAAACCTGCAATATTAGCGGGGTTAGCGGAATACACAACGTATATCTGAAATTTACCGGAGGAAGCGGATACTTATTCAACATTAACTGGTTCCAATTTATCAACAATCTGATTACCAATCCTGGACTGGAAACAGGAAATACCACTGGGTGGGCTGTTAATGGGGCAGGCTCCCTTGCAGTATCAACTACCCAGAAGCATAGCGGTGCTTATAGCCTGTTGTCTACAGGTAGGACGGCCACCTGGAACGGGCCGATACAGAATATAACTTCAAAAGTGCAAAGCGGTAATACCTATACCTGTTCCGGATGGGTAAGATTAGATAATGCCGCGAGTGATTCGATTATAATGACTATCAAAAAAGTGGACAGCAGCGGAACGTCTTATACCAATGTTGCAACTGGAACCGGCAGCAATAGTTCCTGGGCACAGCTGTCCGGTAATTATACATTAAATGTTACCGGGACTTTAACCGAGTTGGGCATATATTTCGAAGGGTTGAACAGCGGAACTAATTTTTATATCGATGATGTTTCGGTACAGTAATTGATCTGATATAGGGAACAACGATTGGTTAATTAATACTGAAATATGTTTTAAAATAGGGGGTGCCATAAAGCGATCCCCCTTAAAATAAGGGCAACAAGCTACATTGCGGGGTTCATAAAACAAACCTCGACAATGGGCAAAAATAAGAATAACTCATTTTGGAGGTTGTACATTAATGTATAAGAAAATTATTGGATTTTTGTTATTTTTTACAGTACTGCTGAGCAGTTTGCCATTGACGTCTGCATATGCTGCTAACAGTGCAATTGCAAAACTTCCAGGGTATTCAAATCCTCTTATGGACCATAAATTGGGAGCGGATCCCTTTGCGCTGACCTATAACGGAAGAGTCTACGTCTATATGTCGAGCGATGCGTATGTATATAATAGTGACGGAACGATTAAAGATAATGATTTTAGTGCACTGACTAAAATAAACGTCATATCTTCTGCTGATATGGTGAACTGGACAGACCACGGTTCCATTCCGGTAGCAGGATATAATAATGCCAATAATGGCAGTGGTATTGCAAAATGGGCTTCACTCGCATGGGCGCCGTCCGTTGCACGTAAAACGATAAATGGTCAGGATAAGTTCTTCCTTTATTTCGCAAATGGCGCCTCAGGTATTGGTGTGCTGACTGCAGACACTCCGATAGGACCCTGGACGGATCCGCTCGGAAAAGCTCTTGTTACAGGCAGTACGTCCGGAATGTCCGGAGTTACATGGCTTTTTGACCCGGCAGTATTGGTGGATGATGACGGCGCAGGATATCTGTATTGTGGTGGAGGAATACCCAATACCTCGGATCCGGCATCAATTGCAAATCCGAAAACAGCCAGAGTTTTGAAGTTGGGTGCTGATATGATTAGTATTGATGGAAGCGCAGTAACAATTGATGCTCCTTACATGTTTGAAGATTCCGGAATTCATAAGTATAACGGCAAATATTATTACTCGTATTGCATCAATTTCTCCGGTACACACCCGGCAGCTTATCCGGCAGGCGAAATCGGCTACATGGTGAGCAGCAGTCCTATGGGACCCTTCACATATACAGGGCATTTCCTGAAAAATCCATATACATTTTTCGGAGTTGGCGGAAACAACCACCATGCCGTGTTTAACTTTAACAACCAATGGTATGTCGTGTACCACGCCCAAACTGTCAGTAAGGCTCTATTGGGAGACGGAAAAGGATACCGTTCTCCGCATATTAATAAGCTGGTCTATAATTCTGATGGAACCATTCAAGAGGTTCAGGGAGATATGGCCGGCATACCTCAGATCGCCAATCTTGATCCGTACATTAGGAACGAGGCTGAAACGATCGGGTGGAATGCAGGTATTACAACGGAGGCAAGTCAAGCTGCAGGCGGACCGGTAAATAATCTTAATGTAGGATATATCAATAATGGAGACTGGGTAGCTGTAGGAAATGCTGACTTCGGTACCGGCGGAGCCAAGACGTTTAAAGCAAATGTAGCATCAGCAACTGCAGGAGGCAATATTGAAATACGTCTTGACAGTGTAAACGGTACTCTTGTCGGAACACTTCCCGTACCTTCTACAGGAGGATGGCAAAACTGGCGGGAACTAACAACTACTGTCAGCGGTGCAACCGGTGTCCACAAAGTTTTCTTTGTGTTTACCGGAACAGGGACAGGCTACTTATTTAATATTGACTACTGGCAGTTTACACCCAATACGACTGGAACAAGGGTTGAAACCGAGAATATGACTCTCAGCGGTCCTTACGCCGGAAAGATCAGCTCTCCCTTCAACGGCGTTGCTTTATACGCCAATAATGATTCTGCTTCATTCACTCAGAATTTCACCAGTTCCACCCACAGTTTTTCACTCCAGGGTGCTTCGAGTAACTCCGGCACAGCCAGAGTAGATTTGCAAATAGGCGGAACGACAGTCGGCTCCTTTTACTTTACCGGAACTACGCCGACGGTCCAAACCTTGCCCAATATCACCCATGCAACCGGAAATCAAGATGTCAAACTGATCGTTACAACCGATATTGGGACTTGGGATGCCTATTCGGATTTTTTAGTCATCCAGTAAACTCTAACGTGCGTTTACAGCACGGATGAGGGAATCGTTCCTGATGTTCGGGAAATGAATGGTAATTTCCCGAACATCATTCATCATTTTTGAAGCAGTTGCTGAAAAACCTATCAAAGGAGGCGATTTTTTATGTATAAGAGAGGCTCAATACCAAAGTTAGTGCTTGATGTTTCGAGTCCTTCGTATTAATGGCAATAGCGTGAACGGTTGCATTCAACCAAAAGACCTTGCACATACCGATCTCGGTTGCGGGTGAAATAATGTCTACTCGATTGGGGAGGTAGCCTTTCAATTTACAGAAAGATCTGAATTCAAAAAGGAAACATAGAAGCAACATAGAAGCAACATAGAAGCAACATAGAAGCAACAGGAGAGTCTTACAAATTGCAAACAACTTCCAGTTCACACTCGGTTCTTCCGAAAAAAGTAATAGGCTCAGCAGAGAAACGAGACCATGAATAAATAGAAATTATTGATATACGGCCCCGAAAAGTACTTACGTGAAACTTGGGTCGAATTTATTCATACCCATTATTTTTCAACTCCAAAAGTTTTTTGATTCCTCTTTAGGAAAATTCCCTCTGATGTTCTTTGAAGTAGTTTTCACGGTAATAGGTGCGAAAATCCCATGCATACGACGAATCACCGCTGACGATATGAGAGGTGACCACACAGTGAGAACAAACACTTTTCCCTTCATCGTGGGCGCAATGAAAATCTAAAAGATAATAACTTAATCATATAATAGGTTTAATTATTATAAAAATAAGTTGCCTGAGTGTAAAGACGATTAAAGCGTTTACAATACATAATAGTTATTAAGATAAGTGTGGAAATGTAAAAAACGAGAGCAGTTCTTTGATTTTTTCATTTGCAACAGCGCTTATCTAAGATGTGTTTTAAAAAAATAGAAAAGAGGAGTTAATGATGCGAAGTTTTAAAAATGTTAGGTTGTCATCTTTAAAGTTTGCTTTTGCTTTGTTCGTCTTTGGCTTTTTGTTAGCGCTTTCAATGGGTGGTCAAACCGTTCAAGCTTCACCAGGCGACCCAATTAGCTCGGTGGATCTGTCCGGGACATGGAAGTTTACTCCACAGGGTCAATCTGCAACAACGATTACTGTACCGGGCGGCGGTTGGTATAAACAAGGCTTTACCTCTGTTAATGAAGCGGATTATGAACGTTCCATCACGATTCCGAATAGTGGAGGGGCACAAACGACCAAGATTGAATTCGGTGCAGTGAATTATGAGGCTTCCCTTTATATTAATGGGACATTCGTAGGGACGAATGTCACGGCTTTTTTGCCCTCTGAGTTTGATATTAGTAATTATGTAACGCCTGGAAATACGTATACTTTAAGGGTTCATGTAAAAGGCAAGAATGCCATGCGTAATGCGAACTGGTTTTCGATCGTCCCAGATGCGGCGCAATGGCAAACTGCTCAAACCCAAGGGATTTTCCGCTCTGCCTTTTTGAAAGTATATCCCCAAATCTATATTTCTGACGAATTCGTACGAACTTCCGTAGCAAATAACTCATTGACCTATGATGTATGGGTAAAGAATAATTCAAACACGGCCCAAAACATGGTCATTTCCAGCAACTTATCCCCATGGAATGGGGATAGCTGGAATTATCCTTCCATTGCTGATAAATCTTTTACGGCAGCGGCTAATTCCACGACGAAAGTAACCATTGGACCCATCACCTGGAATTTAGGTTCATCCTCCTACTGGTTGCCTAATGTGCCTTATGTTTCCGGTTACAAAGCGAAGCTTCATAACTTGAATCTTTCCCTGAAATTAAATGGGGCAGTAAAGAACACGAGAACAGAACGCTTTGGATTCAGAGAAATCAAACAACAATCCGACGGTACGAATACGTACTACTATTTAAATGGGGTGCGTGTGAATTTTAGAGGGGATAGTCTTCAACTTCAGAATTACGATGGGATTGATTATGGGGGGGAAAGTAATGCGATGGACACATACCCCGGCTTCCTCCCAGGTGCTAATGGATGGCCTAAAGCAGTCGATAACTATCAGAGATTGAATTACAATGTGGTGCGGATGCATCAAATTCCCGCAAGTCCGTACATGTTGGATGTTTGTGATGAAATGGGCTTGATGGTCATTCAGGAATCTGCCATTCGCGGACCAAGCGATCAGGAATTAAACAATAATAATGGTAATTTTGCCAATCACATTACACAAATGGTTACCCAGGATAAAGGCCATCCTTCAATTATGAAGTGGAGTATTTCCAATGAAGCAGATGCTTATAACCATGACAATGCAACCAGTGCAACCCAGACTGAATGGTACAATGCGGCAAAAGCCGTAGATACGACCCGACCGATTAATATAGATGTGGCTAAAAATATGTACAATGATATGACATTTAATGATTTAGGCGTTTTCCCTCACTATAGCGACTGGCATCTTGGACAGTTCGTGGAAGATGTTTATGCAAGACCGGATCGACCGTATGGTCAAGGTGAAATTATCTGGCCTAATGATAATACAAAACAAGGGTTTGCATGGTTTGCAACAGCGACCGAATCGATGCGTCGCCAGAATGCTTCGGACATCCGACCGTACACCCTCCTGGATGCATGGGCTTCTATAATACCGGGAGCGAAAACAACAGACTTTGTCCTTGAAAGCAAACGTGATGACAAAGAACAGCGTGCGCTATATGGTGACGATAACCTTTCAAACCCGTGGGCAAATCCGCAATTCATTCGTTTGCAAGCAGGATTTAACCCTGTTCTCGTTGCGGATAGAGAGTATTGGGCAGATAATAAACTCTCCAATGAGAATGGTGAATGGCCGGCGAATATACCAACTATTAATACCAATACAACGGTTACTCGACAATTGGATATATTTAACGACACCTTCAGCGGTTCAACGGTTGACGTGTATTGGGAAGTAAGACGTGATTCCGCTACGGGAACACTTGTTTCCTCGGGTGAATTGCATCCAACGGTAACCCCAGGCTTTATGAGCACTCAGAACATTACTTTTACAACACCGAGCAGTACAGGGAAAATGTATTTAGTGCTGATTGCCAAAAAATCGGGTGTTGAACTGTTCAGGGAAAACGATATGGTGTTCAATGTAGGCTCGTTTAAGGAGATTAACGACAACGATAGTTCAATCACTTATCAAGGCTCATGGGTGAATGAAACCAAGCAGGGTACTTATAATAACGATGACCATTATACTAACGTTATGGATGCCTCTTTTACAGCAACTTTCAATGGAACTCAAATTGCTTGGTATGGAGCAAAGGGCCCTGCGAAAGGAACTGCCGCAGTTTCAATAGATGGCGGCGCCGAAACGATTGTGGATACGTCTGCTCTTTCGGATGGAGAGACCCAGCTTCTTTATACCAGTCCGAAATTGAATGTTGGGACGCACACGCTCAAGGTAAGGGTGCTTGAAAAGTTTATTGTTGCAGATAAGTTTACGATTACGCAGTCTTTTAATCCTAACGGAAAATATAAGATTATTAATAGCAATAGCAGTAAATTATTGGATGTGTTTGGGGCTTCTACGGTAGACGGTGGAACAGTCAATCAATGGACTGACAATGGCGGTTCTAACCAACAATGGAGTATAGTAGACCTCAGTAACGGTTATTTCAAGATTGTGAACAAAAACAGCGGCAAGGTGTTGGAAGTAAATGGGGGCTCTACGGCAGACGGAGGCGTAGTTGATCAATGGACGGATAATGGCGGCTTGACCCAGCAGTGGTCCATACAAAATGTCGGTAGTTCTTACAAAATTATAAATCGCAATAGCGGTAAGGCATTGGATGTATATGGGTATTCTACGGCAGACGGAGGCGTAGTTGATCAATGGACGGATAATGGCGGCTTGAACCAACAGTGGAATATTGTAGAGCTGCCATGAGTTAGCAACAACAAAGATGAAATCGGACAAGTAGCCCTCCATTTAACTTAATGATGGATCAAATCACGGCATTAGTGAAGACGGTCAATGAGTCGGCGTTGGAAGTTATGAATAAGGCAAACGAATTATCGGCCTGTTCGGAGCAAACCTCACTGATATTTACAATGAACATCATCCCCAAAAGGGGATAAGCGCGGAGGAGCCTTATGCGATGACCCGCACGTCAGTCTGTCTAACGATTATTAAAAAATATCCGTTTTTGGCATGAAAATGGATGTTCTTTGTCGAATCTCTGTATCTAAGGAGATGAGCGCATATGCCTTTTAT
>NZ_JACVVD010000030.1 GCF_014534655.1 Paenibacillus sedimenti | reverse complement strand
AGGCTAGAAATCGAAGGGAAACTTTTGAATATAGGTCACCAAACACGCCATGATATTCGGGAAAAACTTGATCCAGAATGGCCTGAAATTGTAGTTTTGCTTGGACATACAATGAGGAAAAGATTGTCAATGTGTTTTCTTATAATCGTTTTTGGTATTATGGGTAGTGATTGACCAAATGGACATCGTATATGTTGATTTTGATGGAGTCGGGTGGGAATATGACGGCGTCAGCAACCAAGTCAATACTGGCTGTTACACGATGTCCCACCGCTGACCCAAGAAATGTAACAGCAACATATTTTATCTTACTTCGGATACTTGTGTGAATTTTCGTACAAAAGTGGGCGGTCATCGCAATTAATCAACCATTTTGTATGATTTTCCGTACAAAAGTGAGCATACCCCTCGACGCCATGAATACCGATATGCAAAAGTTGCGACTATGTCATCATCATTCTTCTTAGTAATGCCCGAAACCCGCGTTGCTAGCTATCCTGCCTAGGCCACTTCCATGCAGTAAAGATAATTAGTAACGTAATTACCGTAACGAAGAAGGCCATTTCCATGCATACCAGATAATTAGACAAAGAAGAGCGACTTCTACAACAGCGCCAAACACCATGTGCACCCAAGCCTCTCCTGTCAAATTAAACAATGTATAGGGAATATACACCGCGGCAATAATGATATTTGCCCAGCGACTTACTTTTGCCGGCAGGGCAACAGAAAGGAAAATCATAAGAGCTGGAATTGTTACCGAAATCAGTGCTATCAATAGAAAGACATATGAAATGTCAAATATAAATATTTTTCCTGCCAGAATACCTTCTATTTTGCCCGGCATATATAAGGCGAAATAATCAACATAAATATAGAGAAACATAAAACTCGCCCACAGCGTAGCAATCTTCAGTTTCGAACTGACTTTGATGTCTTCCAGTGCATTTTGTGCTTTATTTTGTGTATTCATATTAATCTCTCCTTTAAGGTTATATGGTTTCTCTTGCCTACAACCTTAGTCTAAAGGAGAAGTATAAACACCCTCGAAAGCAATTCTAAAAATTTTCTAAAATATAACATTTTGAGGGTTCATGGGTTTTGCCGCTCATCAACAAGTCCATCCACATCCATTGGTGGTTTTCCACTCACCTCGATGACTTCATTTCTGAAATTGAAAATCACGATTTTTAATGTAAGTCCGAACAGTCGTTGAGAGTTTATTACTCTAACGACTGTTTTTTTGCGTGACGATATGCAGGAAAGAAAAGCTAACAATAACATCGGAGTTTGCTGGGCTTGTAATTTTTAAGGTTTCCATCTAAGAATAGTTATGTTAGAATAAAAAGCAAGAATTCCTGTCCGTAGTTGACAATTTACGCAAGTAAGCAACCCTAAGGGTGAGCATATTGATCATAGGCCTTTCTGTGTCTATGTGAAGCTCCCCTCAGGGTTTTTTTGTCGTTCCGGGCAAATAACCAATTAGGAGATGATTATTATGGTAACAGCTGAAATCAACAGAATAGAAAGCGTTCGAAGAACAAAAGAGGAATATCTAAAAGAACGGATGAAGGTATGCGAAAAACTGGCTATCAAGAAAAAAATGAATATCAAACAACCCCCACCTCGGGATGGGGGAGAAGAAATGTCTACTGTTTAAGAATTTAGCCGGCAATGCGTTGGCAGCGAAGCTGACCATGGCATGAATGGCTCCAGTGCCTTCGGATCGAGCTGACCTGTTAGTTGAGGTAGCTGTTCAAAGAGAAACTTCAAGTAGTCGAATGGCTTGAGTCCATTTTCCTTGGCCGTTTCGACAACGCTGTAAATGTTAGCGCTGGCCTTTGCGCCTCGCGGCGTGTTGCTAAAAAGCCAATTTTTCCGACCAATTACAAAAGGTTTAATCGACCGCTCGCTTCTGTTGTTGTCGAGATCGAGTCGTCCGTCCGCAAGGAATGCCGTTAGTTTCTCCCATTAATTTAAGCTGTAGGTGATCGCTTGTCCTGTCAAACTCTTAGGTAACGTTCGGGATCGCTGTTGCTTCAGCCACGTATGGTACGCTTCGATCACAGGAAGGCTTCGTGCCTGCCGTGCGGCAAAGCGTTCTTCCGGCGTTGCTTCCTTCAGATCCCGCTCAATGGCAAAGAGTTGATTACAGTATTTCAGGCCTTGCTTCGCCACCGTTTCCGGATTGTTCCTTGCCTCTGGCGGCGCCGCCTTTAAAGCCTCGTCATATTTACGCCGTGCATGTGCCCAGCAGGCGACAAGTGTCACACCGACCACTTTGTGATAACCTGGGTAACCGTCGACATGAAGGTAACCCTTAAATCCGGCCAAAAAGTTTCGCGGATGCTCACCGCCTCGGGTTCTCTGGTAATCGAACACAACAGCCGGGTCTTCTCCGCGTCCGCTACGATATAACCACAGATATGATGTGGATTCGGCCGATTTTCCTGGCTCACGCAATACCTGTAAAGTGGTCTCATCTGCATGTAAGATATCTTTCTTCAGTAAGTTTTCTTTCATGGCGCTAACCACTGGCGTCAGCCACTTCTCCGCTCCGTAGATCATCCAATTCGCCATCGTTTGCCGGGATAATGTGAAGCCTAGGCGAGCAAAGTGCTGTTCTTGCCGATAAAGCGGTATGCTTTCCACATATTTCTGGCACATCACATGCGCCAGAATCGATGGTGAAGCTAGGCTGCCCGGATAGACAGGCTTTGGCATAGGTGCTGTGACGATAGGTGTCTGAATTTCATTGCGCTCGCATGATCGGCAGGAATAAACCTGCCTCACGTGGCGGATAACTTTGACTTGAGGCGGCACAATAGCGATTTCGCTGCGTGTCTCGGTGCTCATCTCATGGAGCGCACCGCCACAGCACGAACAGACCTGATCCGCCTCAGTAAGTTCATAAGTCACCGTTTCAACTGGCAAACGTTCAAAATCCGCCTCACGCTTACCGTTCGTTTTCCGGCGCTCGTAGGTCACTTGCTCCATCGGCGGCTCTTGTCCTTCAAGCGACGCAAGCACCTCGGCTTCGTTAAACAGATTTAGTTCCAATTGGTCAGGACTCGTCTTCTCGCTCGATGCACCAAAGCGTTTTTGTTTCGCAAGACGGTTTTGCTCCTCATACCATTTGAGCATAGCAGTAAGCTCAGCAATTTGCTGTTCCTGCTTGGCAATTCGCTGATTCAGTTTTTCGATTGTTTCCAAGTTTTCCGCTCGATTTTCCATACCATATACTTCGGTAAATATCGCTTCATCCCTGCCGCAAGGTATGGCGATACAGCGAACATTCAAGTTAAATGACCGTTTCGGCTATAACTTTTTGGTGTGCCTGACGCTGACTAAGCGAAAGTCCATCCAACAGCCAGCGAAGCTCGCGGGAGGTAATTGTTGTGGTGCCCACGCTTTCGTTCGGCCACTGAAACGTGCCTCGTTCAAGTCTGCGGTAAAACAGCCAAAAACCGTTGTGCTCCCAGTGTAAAATCTTGAGCTTGTTGCACTCGCGGTTGCAGAAAACAAACAAGCATGAAGAAAAGGGATTGAGTCCAAAGCCTTCCTGTACGATTGCGGCTAATCCGTCGATAGACTTTCGCAGATCTGTTGATCCAGTGGCAAGATAGACATTCTGGACACTGGATAATGTTAACATGGCTTTTCCAGTGATTGCACAACTTCTCTAAGCAACCGTGGGTCAAAGCCAGGACGGATCTCAATTTGGACTGAACCGATACGAACGACAAGTGAAGATTCATGGGTGGACGTAGATACAATAAACATATCGATGTAAAAGTCGATGATCTCCCTTGGTATGTTCAGGAATTCGTTGAAAAGCGAAAAAGAAAACTTTCGCCTGCTACATTACTTAATTATTGCTTTGATTACATACTTTTTTTTAATTGGCTTGTTAACGAAGGTTATTGGATTGGGAACAAGAAAGACATTTCTTTAGAGTTTCTTGAAACATTAACGACTCAACAAATGGAAGACTTTATTACCTTTTTAGAGATACAACAAGAGAATAGTCGATCCTCAGTAAATAGGAAACTGTCATCTTTGAAATCACTTTTTAATTACCTTCAAAATGTAGCAGAAACCAATGATTTGAAGCCTTATATCATTCGAAATGTTATGGCCAGAGTAGATCTAAATGACATTAAAGAAGATCAGATGACTATTGCAGATAGAATAAACGGTAAAATATTACGAGATGATGAATTTGAAAATTTCAGACAATTCGTTTCGGATGATTACGGAAAACTAAATATTAATAATAAAAAGCTATATTTTTTTCACTTGGTGAACAAAGAACGTGATACAGCCATCATATCTTTGATACTGGGATCTGGACTTCGACTGTCCGAAGTTGTTGGTGCTGATATTGGTGATCTTGATGTTAAAAACTCTTGTATTAAGGTTATGCGTAAAGGAAATAAGGAACAATATGTCTATTTTAGTGAACAAGCTTTATTGGATCTCAAGGAGTACTTGCTTATCCGGGACGATCGTTATAAGTTAAAAAATGAGAAGCCATTATTTATAGCTGCTCAAGTAGGACCAGCAAACAAGTCGAGAAGATTGACTCCTAGAAGTGTTGAAAAATTGGTTGAGAAATACGCAAAACAATTTGGTAAACCAGCACTTAGTGTACATACTTTGAGACATTCGTTTGCCACAAGATATCACCAAGAGAACAATGATGTACCAAAGCTTAGAATTCAACTTGGGCATGCTTCAGCACAGACTACGATGATATATACGCATCTAACAAATACAGAATTAAAAGATGCTGTAAACAAAGTATGATAACATACTAAAAACATACTAATTGACACAAAGATTAGGCCTTCAGGAGACTTTGACGTAAAGTTTATCCCTTTGAAGGAAAATGACACAAAGGCACGTATTCATTTTTTAGTCGTATAATCGTCTATTGAAAGATAAAGTTCGTGTCAATATTACTAAAGGGGGCAATCTTTGTGTCAATAAAGAGGTGAGCTTTGTGTCACTGGACAAAGTTCTTGTCGTCCGACAGATCCGGGGGTCCGGTTCGCGCAGGGTAGATTACATATTCACAAAACCCGTATTTTATACATATGTACTTAAACCTTGATGCATTTCTGTCGGCCACCGAGTTTATTGTCCAGCGACATTAAAGTAGTCCCCTTATTGACATTAAAATGGTTCCATTCCCTAATATTTAATCGCGGTGACATTAAAGTACTCCCATATATATCAGGAGTTATATAGAAAAGTACCATTTTAATGTCACTTCGTTTCCTTTAGGACAGTAGTTTACTGTATGGGACTATTTTAATGTCATTTTCCGAGAATGGTACCACTTTAATGTCGCAACTTCTTTGCTAGGGACTATTTTAATGTCATTTATAGTCCATCCATCTTATCTACGGCTTGCTTCAATTCATCGTTTGTAAGATGTGTATATATCATGGTTGTTTGAATTGCAGAATGCCCGAGTTGATTTCTTAGTTTAGGCACATCATTATTCTCTTGGTGATATCTTGTTGCAAATGAATGACGAAGTGTATGAACTGTTAATGAAGGTCTACCGTGTGCAACAGCATATTTCTCTACCATTTTTTCAACTGAACGTGGGGTTAATCTCCTGGATTTTCCGATTGGTCCCATAGAAGCAGCTACGAATAATGCTTTCATGGTTTTATCTATCTGATAACGCTTTTCTCTAACTTTTAAATATTCTTCAAGGTCATGAAGAGCCTGTTCGCTAAAATAAACATACTGCTCTTTATTCCCTTTTCGAATTACACGAACGCAACATTTTTTTAAGTCTAAATCTTGTTGATCACAACCAACTATCTCTGATAGTCGTAACCCTGAACCAAGGATTAATGAGATTATAGCTGTGTCCCTCTCGCGGTTTATTTGATGAAAATTATACAATTTTTTATTCTTTTTGTTAAGTTCTCCATAATCATAAGCAATGAATTGCCTGAATTGTTCAAATTCATCCCCACGTAATATCTTTCCACCAATACGATTTGCTATTGTTTCTTGATCTTCTTTTATAGAATTAAACTCGATTTTGGCCATTACGTTACGCTCTAAATATGGTTTCAAATCTTTTGTTTCTGCTTGATTTTGTAAATAATTGAATAAGGATTTAAGTGAAGATAACTTGCGATTGACTGTTAATTTTGAATTATTCAGATCAAGTTCCAGATGGTTTAAAAAATCCTCTACTTGTTGTGTAGTCAATGTTTCAAGCAAAGCTAATGGAACTTTAGAGATATTCCCTGTAAATTGCATCTCCTTGATAAGCCATTCAAGGAAGATGATATAATCATGACAATAATTTAATAATGTTGCCGTTGATAGTGTTCTTCGCTTTTTATTGACGTATTCATTAATAAACCATGGTAGGAGTTGTAGTTTATCATTAGTTCGCTGATTAAGCTTGTGCTTACTTTCATTATCCATATTAATTCCCCTTATTTTTCACAGCCACGAGCTTGGTAAAATAATGTTACTGTAATTATATACCAAGAGAGATTATTTCGTCAAAATTATATTTTACGTAATAATCTCGGCGGTATTATTAGTTCTCTCACCTCAGGATCTATACTGTTGTCGGTTGACAAGAACTTGATGTCATAAATGACAAGAACTTGATCCCATTCCCGAGTCGCAGAGCCGATTTTGTCGCGCAGCAAAAAAAGCCTCCCGTTTTTGAGGCTTTTTACAACTCCGAATATTTTATTGGTGCATTTATATTTCTAACATATTTATCAATATAGCGTTGTTCTTCTTTATAATTGTCAGGATAACCTTTTTCAGAATCAAAATATCGCATTGAGTATGTCATTGGTTCATGTGATTTCTCAATTTTATTATTAATACGCAATTTAGATTTACAATTTTCTACGTTCTTTGTAATTTGCATATTCGATTTGTATTTAAATATAGCAATTGGCTTATCTGCCGAAACTCTAACTACAAAGAATTTTAATGTGTGAGGACTGAATCCCATTATTCGTTTATCAGCTTCATACAGCATCCATAACTCTTCTAATTTCATAGCAAAACCCTCCCAATATATCTAATAATTCTAGCTTTACTAGAATCGGGAGGATTTAATCTGTCTAAATTATCTTTTTCAAAATAATTAAGCTAACATGCTTATTGAATTTGTGTACCCGGGAGCTTAATAACAAAAACTTAGCAAAATAGTAGAACGGACCGCTAAAATTATTTCATAACTTCTTGAGTAGCACTGTAAATAATTTCATATTTATGTAATAATGTAACATGTAATTATTTAATTAAGGGAGATAAACATGCCAAAACAACGTCAACTGATAGAACCTTCAGACTTTGAACGGATGCGTGTATTTCAACAGCCAATCTCGATCTTTTTACAAGGTGAACTGATAGGCGAGAATGTAATAATTCAATCTCATGATGACGAATTAGTATTAAGCACCATTGGAGTAAGGTACGTTAAGGCAAATTGTCAATTTCTTAGTAAAAGATAATTCCAATAACATACTCATAATCATAGAATATAGTTATCACTAAGAAGAATTAACGTAAATAACAAAGGTCAGTTTGCTGAAGCAAACTGACCTTTGTTATTCAACTATAGTTTACCGTTAGCGGAACGATGCCAAGTTAATAGTTATATCTATTAGTAGAAATGAACATCGCCAAGTTGGCATATCACGGTCTGCTCAATTTAAAATAGGCTCCAGAATCCGTTGCCACCCAGATGGAGTCATACGGAGAGGGTTCGTACGACCAGAATCGATTAACTGCACCTTGTTTGAAAAAATCCCCAGGAATCTGCGGAATAACAGGGAGTTCGCTTTTACTATTCATCTCTTTATTAAAGCGTTGTAGGCGACCAAATAGTGGGTTGCCTAGTGCTTTTCCTTGAGCATTAAGTAGTGCGAGTAGGTTAGTATCCTTCTTTATGTGTAAGGTGGACTCGTACAGTACCATGTAATCATTGTTCCCTTCTATCAGTTCGTCTGCCTTGAACAAGGAAGTGTAGACGCTGACGGCACCCTGTCTTGCTATTTCACCTGTGGGAATTAAGAGCAATCGGTGAACTTGGAGTTCAGCCACATCACCCATTTGGATCGGCTGATCCTTTACATTTGAGAAGTTTGTGTAGGGAATAATCGATTTATCGACCTTAAGGTGAACGTTAGAGTCGGCCATATAACGATTCATCTCTTCGTCGCTGATATTTTTAGGGTTTTGTAATCCCATGTACACGATTTCGCCAGCGTTCATGGCTTTAAATGCAACGTCCCGAAGGCTCATATTTAGCGTGCTGAATTTCTCAAATCTTTCTGTACCTGGATCCTTACCATCATGGTATCGGATGACAACATCCGGATTTTGAAGAAACGTCTCCATCGCTTTATAGTCAGTATGGTCGTTTAAGTAAATCCCGATAAAACTAAGATATTCTTTTTTGATCCGTCCACTCTCATCTTTTTCACTTATCTGCTGATATCGATATGGGGAGATGCTAGTTGCGTTCGCACCTGTCAGTCCAACTTCCCTCAGCTCATTCAGATCTGAGTAGGAATCCGCAGTCTTTCCTTCCACGTCCTTATATCGAAGTAGGATAGCGGCAACCTCAGCTCTAGTCGTAGTGTTTTGTGGTTTTACAGATCCATCTTCAAAACCACCAATAATGCCAGTACCACGGGCAAGTGCAATATATGGCACCTTATCAGAACTGATCTCACTACGAATTGCTTCCGGGGTCGGCAATAGCGTGTTTTTAGTGTCCTCAAATGCTTGTATGAAGGTTTCATTGGACTTCATAAGTCCATTCGAAATCCAATTCATCATTTCATAACGAGTCAATTGGGCATATGGATTAAATCCAGTAGAATAGTCACTAGGATTTATGAAACCCTGATCTACCAACTGGGTTACTGCCGCTTCCGCCCAATGTCCTGTCATGTCGTAAAACGGATTACCACCTGTTTTTACAGGTAGATCCGTTGCTCTGCTGAGCATTGCGGCAAATTCAGCTCTGGTGATCTCACCATTAGGTTTGAAAGTCCCCTCTTCGTATCCAACTATCAGCTTTAGATCATGGGCTCTAGTGATAACATCTTCGGCCCAATGGCCACTAATATCATTGAAGTTAGGGGCGCCAGCAACGTCAGCTGCAGCCGTTGCGCTAAAACTACCATATATCATGGATGCTGCCAGTAATACTTTCGAAAGCTTCTTCATTTTGACCTCCGCTTACTAAAACTATGTATCTTGTATTGTTAATCTTGGATCTTCCACCTGTCCATGTGAGATTATAACATAATATTAGATGAAATATCCGTTTTGAGCCTTTGATACAGTCTATATCGAACTAATTTAACTTTGACATTATCCTGCCCGAAAGTTGAGCGGTTGACTGATAAATGCCGAAAAGCGATGGATCGGCACCATCGCTTCGCTCTTGTTCTCCGTTAGACTTGCTAAAGTAACTTTAAGAGACTGTTATTATCCTTCCATTAATTGGCCTTCGAAGTTTTTTAACTCCCTCAGTTCCGATAAGTGAGCCTATAGTTGCGATTATCGCACTCGAAGAAATCATTTCAACAACATAATAAATCACTGTTCCAAGAATGATATCGAAAAGAATAACTCTTTTTATTGTGGATCCTTTTATAGTGTAAAAAATGATTATTTGTTTGTTGTTTATCTTCAAATGTACCATCACCTTAATCCTTTTTATTAAGGTATGAACTTGTTGGATTGTCTCATTCTTTACGCCCTATTTTAGTATCAGCGGAAAATAAAGTATTAAACTGGATGTCTTTGTTCCACGCAGCTTTTCGAATTGTCATACCGTCAGACTCCAAAAAATAAGTTTTAGACTGTCCCAAAATATTGAAACAGCTACAGCCAAGGATGAGTAAATAAAGTCCCAGACTGTAGCTGTTTCATTGAACTAACGTTCTCCGTTAGTTCAACGATGCGAGCTTGTTTTCAGAAAGTCTGAACCTTATTAACGCGCCTTTCTCCCTTGGTTTCCAACCTCGGCTTATTGCCTCAGTAATAATTAAAGCTATTTCTGCAGGCATCACGATTTTGTTATTAAGCGATTCAACATTCGGAAACTCCACCCACAACTCATTAATGTCTGATTCAATTTCTACCTGGAGCAGTTGCCCTTTCAATTCATCATGCTGAACGGTCAGAGTAAGAATCCCCCTTGCTGACGGAGTGATTACCCATCTGTACGACTCTTGCCCAACAACAATCTTCCTTGACCTTTTTTTGCTGATAGTCATAAAATCCAACTCCAAAATTTAGTCACATAAATCTTAGCACGTAATGGAACTATTCTGCCTTACTTCAATGAAAACGGCAGCCGATCGCGAGGTCAGCTGCCATAAAATAGTTATTGAACTATCGTCTCCAGTTAGTTGAATAACACAACACTTTGTTATTCCTTTATCACTCCAACTTGAAAATCGTCTTCGTAAATTATTTTCCCAGGATTCTCACTTTTGGTGAGACTTAATTCAACACCATATTTTTTTAGAACGTCAATATAAAAATATATTTCCTTTACTAATTTGTTAACCTTATCATTTTACGCCATACAAAACTACTGATACTCGTAATAAAAAGGTATCAGTAGTTTTGTTTCAAAGTTAAATAGGTTTAACAGTGCCTGAGACTAGAATCTTGTCTGGCTTTCCTTCCTTACCTGGTTCAGCTTCTGAGTAGAACTGAAGACGTAAATCATCAACAATATCTGCACGATATCCTATTCTTGACATTCCTTTTTCAAAATGCTCACCAAAATGCACCCATTTATTGTCTCTTGCAACAACAGTCATCTCAGTGTCAGCGTCAAGGACGGTTATAACCAATTCTAAGCGGATATACTTTTTATCCAGATCAAAAACTATTTCACTAGGTTCATCCTTATTAGTACTTACCTCATCAATGATGAAACTTATCCCTAAATCCTCACCATGTTGTACAGTGATTGCCTTATCATTAGTTATAGTGATGTTGGAACTAGTTTTGACTCCATCTAGTTTAGCTATCGGAATTCTCTCAGCATCGCCTTGAACTGGTTGTGACGGTGCAGGCGTAGGTGTCGGAGCGGGCTTTGTATAGCTATTTACATTCGGGTTTACTTCTCGTATAGTAGGGCAAGTTTGCATTAGGGCGTTCGGAACCTTCGACTTGATGTTTTTCAGGAAGGCAACAGCTTCAGCACGAGTCAAAATGCCATTCTGTTCATACCCCTCAATTGTTTTGCTGGAACGTCCTTCTGATAATCCTGAATCAAACAAAAATGTAATTGCACCACCAACGTCATAGTTTTTTCCAAACGCACCAGCAATCATCATGGCTACTTGACCACGATTAACCGGTTGCTCTAGGAGTTTGTTGTCAGCGGCTCCTGTAATAGGTATATTAAAAAGTTTCGCAGTATCATAAGAATGGTCAGCCCAGTGAGAAGCAGCATTTTTTTGTTCTAACTTGCTAAACTCATCTTTTGAATTTGGGAAGAAACGAATGAGCATAGTTAAAAACTCTGCTTCGTTTACGACCTGTTCAGGCTTTAATTTATGTACTCCGCCTTCATTGTATCCTGTAATAATACCACTCTGAATGCCCCAGTCCATCGTTTGATAATACCACGCATTAGGCTTATCCATATCATTAAAATCACTTATTCGAAGATTATCAGAAGCAAAAGCCGTAGGAGCATTAAAAACAATTGTGGCGGCTGTAAGTGCA
This sequence comes from Paenibacillus sedimenti, assembly GCF_014534655.1. GTDB lineage: Bacteria > Bacillota > Bacilli > Paenibacillales > NBRC-103111 > Paenibacillus_E > Paenibacillus_E sedimenti. The sequence goes on along the minus strand of NZ_JACVVD010000030.1, from coordinate 4,805 downwards.
GTAACTGAACGAATGCAAATCTTATTTATAAATTTACTATATTTGTTATACACTACCATGATTCTCCTTTATTTACGAAATAGTTTAAAGTAACTATTCTATGATATAACATCTATCATTCGTCTTCAATATCTGGAATTTTAGTAGGCGATGAGATTATCATCGTTTTAAACAACTGTAACGATGAAATTGCTCAGAATCGGTGAAAGTACATTAGCAGATGCTATCCTCGACCGAATAGTGCATTCATCCTACACGATTACGATCGAAGGCATGGACTCTATGCGTAAACGCAAAGGACTTATAAACTAACCATTCATACTTTATACGGGGGCTGCCGCATACTGGTGGCTCCTTCCTCCGGAAGGGTGACTCATTTTTTGCCGGAGGACTGGCTCACTAATCACCGGAATGATGGCTCTATTTCATCGGAATATTCAGAAATCACAAGGCTGCTTTCAGTATTCAGTTTAATAGTTATTTTAGGCGATTATTTCAAACCAAGCCTCGAAATTAGGACTGCCAATTTGACACGCGAAACTACCATTTACAATTACCCCTTCTTTTTCAGAGGCATTGAAAAGTTCCCCTTTATTAACATTATATCCATTCGTTCTAAAATCTTCTTTTGCTCTTACAATTATTAATTCGTCATCAGGTATAAATATTTTAAACATATTATTTCCTCCAATCACCGTTATTGACAATATAATATCTCCTGCCTCGTTTATTTTTTAACAATTCTACTGTTCGGTGTAATTAATGTTTCTATAAGATAAATCAGTCTCACTTAAATTTCTCTAATAATTAGCATCTATATTTAACTAACCGTTACTTCAATAGGCTGCCAATCAATGACGGCAGCCTGTTGTCATGAAGTTATAGTTATCCATTAGTTTAACGATTATAGTTCTCAATGATACATTCATTATATTCTGAAAGGAGGCAAGTGAAACAAACTTTGAAACAAGTACTTTAAGTTCTCCCATCCATTAAATCCGGGAAGATGTAATTATATTGTTTCAGGGACCCTTATCAACGTCCAACCTGAACTAGTAAATTTAGTAATATCCTCTTCTGAAAGATGTTCCTCATGATATGCAATTCCTACCAAATGAGTAGGTCTGCTCAACGCAACAAAAGCAAGTCTAAGCAAATAATTTGTTAAAGGGTTCCTTGCTTTTTCATCTAGATAATCCCCCTTAATAAATTCTTTTATCTCAGTCAGATGATATTTTCGATTAAAATAAGTATCCAGAAGTAAAGTGGCTTTATGCGTTTCTCCCTTTACAGAATGAATTGTATTAACATCAATTATTAAAGATTCATTGTTTGGATAAATGAATTGATTGGCAGCCTTTACTGCCTCTTTTGTTATTTCTGGTTCGGTACTATCTAGGAATTCAATGATTGGACCTTCACTAGGTATCTCTTTATCCCATATCTCCTTAAGCATTTGTATAAACCACTTTTTAATATCTAAATGAACTTCTGAATTATATTCACTTGTACAATTATTGATCTTTGATACCCAGTCACTCACTTTTACATTTAAATTAATCCATGTACTATTATTTTTTTCATGAAAGAAGTCCTTAAGAGTTACGATATTATAAAAATGTTTATCGTCTCGCTTAATACCCATTAGAGACAAGAATTCTACAAACGCCTCGAAGATTTTATTTACATAAATTTTAGTCCCAATATCTTTTTTGATTTCTTTTCCTAAATATGAAATTAAATTGGAATATTTTCTCCGATCAATTCTAAGCGATTTGTCAAAATTATTAAAATAAGAAGATATAGATAATTTCTTTTCTAAATCGTCTTTTTCTTTTCCTATCCACCCAACTGCTTTTATTGGTGCTGTGCTTTTTGCAAATGTCTCACATTGGCTTGTAAAATTATCTACTATTTCTGCAAAGCTAAATAATACGTTAGATCTTGATTTATTACTAAATAAAAACAGATGTGGAGGAAATGACTCTACATTTGACTCCCCTTTAAGATGGATATTATGTTCTGGACACACTGTTTCTAAAATCTTAGAAATGCTTTCACCAAACCTTTTGCTCTCTGAAAGGTGCAAATCTTCTGAAGGTTGTGGAATCCAACCCAAAATATCTTTATCGTTATGAGATCCATAGATAGCTTGGTTTGAGTCACCAAATCTTTGAATAATCACATCACTTGAAAACACCTTATCTAATATGTCAATTTGATGCTGGTAAGTATCTTGCATTTCATCAATAAATACATATTTAAAACGCTTTGATATTATTTCCTTGATCTTATTTTCATGTTTTTCTATATAAAATGTAGCCAAAAAGTAAGCATCATCATAGTGTAGTATTCCTTGTCTTAAAATTGACATTTTATATTCAAATAACCATTTTTCAATTTCCCTTTTCTCTTCAGTTGTAAAATCAATTTTCGTTTTACTAAATCTCGGTTTTCTAAAAGTTAGAGCATCTAGTCCGATGCCATTAGTGATTTTTGTTTTTCCATCGACTCTATTGAATCTTATATCTTTCAGAAATACGGGATTCGATCGTAACAGTGACTTTGCTCTATTTTGATCTTCCTTAACAATACCCTTAGCAAAAAATGAAGAGTATCCTTCAGCTATTCTGGAATCATACACCGAAGAATCTATAACCGCAGGTCTTTTACCGATTTGTTTTATGTAAATTGGAGCCGCAAGAAATTTATTTACAAATCCTTGTATTGTTCCAACATAATTAGGATATGAAAATAGTTTATTCCCCTTATCTCCAAGACGATTTTTTATTTCATCAATACCAACATTAGTATGAGTCAGTACACATATTCCTCCAACATCTAGCTTATCAAGCTGTGAAATTATTATTAAGAGTTTTGTAAGTAGTAAAGTGGTTTTACCACTTCCTGGACTTGCTTTAATATCAGCTGAAGTAAGTAATTTTATTATTTCTCTTCTCTTTTTGTCATATAAAACACCATCACCAAGTATGAGTTGCTCAATTTGATCAATTTGCCTATCCGAAATCTCAATGTTCATTATGTTCCAATTCTCCTTCATTTTCGGTAACATGATATATTGCCTTTATTAAGTAGGCTAAATTGGAATCAGACTTGACTAATTTTGATAAATTTAAAGGATTATCAATTAATATTTTTGCTAGTTGTTGAGCTACTGCAGCTTTTGATATTTCTCCTTTCAAAAGTGGATCGTAAATTTGATATGCTAATTGATCAGGAGCAAGGCTGGCATCTTCAATGAACTCATTAGTAATTTCTTTTGCTTCCTCTAATCCTATTTGCGTATCACAAATAAGTATAGACTGATACAATTCAGACTTAAGAGCGCTTAATGCAATTTCATATTCAAGAGTCCAATTATTAGATACGAACAGTTTTGTCATTCCACTTTGATATGTATCACATAAGTGCTTCTTACGTTTGCTTCGTATATAATTAATGCTCTTTTCATCTATCTCTACTTGACATATCCTCAGAATAGCTTGCCTATTTTCTTTCGATAACTTCCCCTTTTTAATGCTATCGATAGCTCGATTTAAAGCTGATTTGCTCGTGTAAATCTGGTCTTTAATTTTATTAAACTCAATAGCAACATTTAGTTTATTAAGTTCATCTAAGTTCTTGTCTTGAACCGTGTATACTATCTTTTCTAATTGATTCTCAATGTAATATTGAATAGGTCTTACATCGAGATCCGTAACAAGAGCAACAGGAATATTAAGATGCTCACCATTTTTTCTAAGGAAGATCTTACAATACCTCATAAATGCAGTACTTCCAACATTAACAATTGATACACCATATTTGTGTAGCGGTCTATCAATAATTTCTGCAATGGCAGGAAGAAGGATATTTTCAGCATCACCTTCGACTAAAAGAACACCTTTAGCAAAGAAAAGATTCGCTTTAGTCGCATCTAAAAATCTTTCTAAAAAATCATAATCATCTTTTGCTAACATCGTATAATCAATACTCATTGGGTAAGTTTGATCATTTTTGCACAATATTACATGTTCAAGTTTACTTGATGCTGCCAAACTTATACTGTGAGTTGTTAAAATAAACTGACCTTTCTGGCTTTGTCGTTGTAAGTACTTCACTAATCTTAATTGAGCTTGTGGATGTAAATGTGCTTCTATTTCTTCTATTAACGCTAGCCTTACACCATTATGAGACTCATCATGCAATAGTAGAAGTTCCATTGCAATGAAAAGTAAATTTAATGACCCTAACCCTGAAGTATTCTCATCTATGCTCAAACTTAACTTCTTTAGGACCTCTAGAAGTTCTACTGAGGATATTTTAAAATTCGGGTTGCGTTTTTCAGAAATATGAAAGAATTCATTTAGATAAGAAGTTAATTTATTAGAAATAATAAATCCGCTATTTTCAATTTCAGTTCTGTCTTCTGGTGGAGGAGAAAAATAACTTTCTACTTTAGCATTTGCGTCTTGCATAATGACTTCGAGCAAATGATCTATCATAATCCCATTCTCATCTTTTACTTTTCGAAATACGTCATGGCTCCTTAAAATTTGTGCAAGCCTTGATCTGTATCCCGGGGACAACTCATGCTCTACGTCTCTTAAAGGTTTTAAATATGTTGCTCTTAGTAAATCTCTCGCTTCCCCATCAATAGCAGAATCAGCCCCATCTAAACCACCCTTAATATCTATGGTGCTACAAGATGTCAAGACAGATATTATTAAACTTTAAGGTGTGAAATGATTCACATGTATGGATTAGATGTTTTTCTTTATTGCTTTGGATAAGTGATGCAGATT
>NZ_JACVVD010000003.1 GCF_014534655.1 Paenibacillus sedimenti | reverse complement strand
AGGCTAGAAATCGAAGGGAAACTTTTGAATATAGGTCACCAAACACGCCATGATATTCGGGAAAAACTTGATCCAGAATGGCCTGAAATTGTAGTTTTGCTTGGACATACATACCTGTTAAAGATTCATGCTGGCGTGTTAGATAGCGTAAATTCATGAGATGCTGACCCCGTTTTTTGTAGGGTTCAAACTCTTCTTTATAGAACAGCGCTCCAAGTTGATAGGCATCAACGGCATCCGTCTTCACCCGTCTCAAATTGGTTTTCTTGGCTTCATATGAGATTAACGGATTAATGATGATGTAAAGATACTGGTGCTCATCCAGAAACTGAACGATGGGGCTATGATAATGGCCTGTTGCTTCCATAACAATGCAAGGGCGCATCCCCGCAGCGGACTCCACTTCTCTTACATAGTTAAGAAAGGAAGCTAATCCTTCAAGATCATGTTTAAACCTAAAGATCTTCCTGTGAGGTATCCCACGGTCTAAAAAAGCTTGTGCATGGCTCTCTCCCTTGGATACATCCACACCAATGACTGGATTCATGTCATCACTCCCAAAGTATTTTCACCGGCAACCCCTAACCTTCTTGTCTTCCACACTATCGCATGTGATCCGGGATCAATGTCCCAACCAGCCTAACCATGGTTGAACAAGTAGGGGGGATGAACTGAATAGCTCTCGGGATCCAGGTCCCACGGGCAGAATCGTTCGATCCCCGGCTACCGTTATCTTACGACCATACAAAAATGAGGTCGACCAGAAAGTTCTGGCTGACCTCATAATACGAAACGGGCAGGAAAGTTTGGTACTTACTTAAACTTTACCATCGTTCCGAACGACCATTTAGTAAAATAAGCTCATGAAGCCAATTGCAACAAATATTGAAGAGTGGACCATTGCAAGCGGATTGCAAAAAGTGATAAAACCAAAACTGCTAGAGCGAAAAGATGTAAAAATCTTTATGCGCGAATTAAATGGTGAATTATCAGGATTTATAGCTAACTTGAGTGCTAATGCTGTGGGGATATCTAATGTATTTTCAAACAGCAATAAAATTATTTGGTCAGATATTGTTCCAATTGTTTCGACCTATTTCCCTGGGATACCAATGGTGGGATATGAAAATGGCGATGATCTAACAGCAGCCATCTTATCTGGATGGACAACGATAGGTCCCCTTCGTATATGGATTAAATCAAATGACTGAATCCTCGCGAGTTCATTAAACTTACCGGAGACGGGAACTAAAGGTATAATTGGTTATAGATTTGACTGTCAATTCTCTTCAAGGAGATGGAGTCCAATGTATTTCAAAGACAAGTATTCGAACCTTTTTAAAAAAGCAACTTGGGGGAAAATCGAATCGGAATTTACCATGGAAATGCCAGAGGAAAACTTGATAAGTAATGTTAATATGGTCCCATTTATAAATGAAAAATGTGTTATTATTCGTTTAGAAAGTGGAGAGTGGGAAATACCAGGTGGGACATTGGAAAAAAACGAGCTATATGCTGATACAATAAGACGAGAACTTATCGAGGAAGCCGGAGCAATTCTACAGACATACGTGCCTTTTGGGGCATGGAAATGTTTCTCGCATCATAACCACGCATATAAACCTCACCTACCACACCCAGAATTTTTTCACCTTGTTGGATATGGTAACGTAGAAATTAGTTCGAACCCCCTCATTCTAGACGATGGTGAGAAAGTAGTTGCAGTAGAAATAATGTCTGTCGGGGAAGCAGCAGAGAAATTTATACAAAAGGGAAGAACAGATTTAGCTGAATTATATATATTGGCTGAGGAACTGCGTAATCAGAACTAATATTTCGAAAAAGAACTTTAAGCTAACTGATGACATTAGCTACATAACACCAGGATGAGATTGCGACGCGGATAGAATCCGGCAAACTCATTAAGCTAACGGGCAGCATTACTAATGGTAAAATAAATTATTATTATCCCGAGCCAAGGAGAATGAGATAGTGGTTGCAAAATTAAAAGCATGGGCCAAAAACCTAAAAAGACAAGTTTTTGTACTTTATTTCGCCTATAAAGATGCCCGAACACCTTGGTGTGCAAAGTTATTTTCTATTTTCGTGGTCGCTTATGCCTTTAGCCCAATCGATTTAATCCCTGACTTTATCCCAGTACTAGGTTATTTGGATGACTTAATTCTGATACCCTTAGGTGTTATGCTCACATTAAAAATGATGCCAAAAGCTGTCATTGAAGAGTCGAGGGCGAAAGCGGAAGAACGAATGAGGAGTGGTAAACCAAAAAATTGGTTTGTAGGGAGTATAATTATTATTATTTGGGTAGTAATTATAGGATTACTGATTTTTGCATTCACTCGCTTATTCAACTAACGGATACGATAGCACCATGACGAAAAGGTTGCCGATGCAGGCAACCTTTTAAACTAGTTGCCAAAAAAGGTGCTTTTGCGCTTAAGTCGAATATGTTTGAAACGTGTTGGAGGAAGGTGCGAAATATGGTTAAGAAAGAATTAATCCTCGATGTTGCTGGAATGCTTGCTACAAATTTTTCTCCTATTTTTTGGCAGGGACTTTCGGAAGGATCCAGGTCCCACCGGCAGAATCGTTCGATCCCCGGCTACCGTTATCTTACGACCATACAAAAATGAGGTCGACCAGAAAGTTCTGGTGACCTCATAATACGAACAGGGAGGATAGTTCTAATTGTGGTAGTATGAGGTAAGCCCTTTGTAGGATGCATTCAAAGCTGTTTTTGATGTAACTTTATGCTGGAGTTGGATTTATGACAATCAGTAAAAAAGGATCAAGAAAGATCGTTGTTGGGCAAGAGGCATATAGATGGGTAATCACTCCTTCAGCAAAGGGGATTCTTACTTTAACCTTGCAACACGATGAGTTCAAGGGACAATTGATCAGAGTTAAAGTAGAGTCAGATATTAATGAATATTGGGTTGAGTTTCCGAATGTTGAATCACTGAATAATAAGGTGGTAACACCTGCTGAGGTAGCCAGTATAATCACTGAGGCAATCAGACTAGGGTGGAAGCCACTGGAAAAAGGAAATCTTTTAGGCTTCAAACTTTCTGGAAATAACCTCGTATTTCTAAGCTAAGAGTAACGATAGTTGAATCATTACACAGCGGCAGCCGACCAGTCGATCGGCTGCCGTTCGTCGCTGAACGGGCAGAATACTTCAATAACTTATGAAAAACCAAAGAAGAGAATCCATGGAAGACGGTATTCCCTTCTTTGGTTTTTGTGTACATTCTTGAATGAACGCTGCTATTTCTTTGCTTTGTTGAATGTAAAGGTATATTCCTGCCAAAAATATTGGGAAGTTTACGTTTTTACAATGTAACCTTAACGGACAAATCTTGCTTTTTTGGAAAATTAAGTTGGGATGGGAGTTGTAGAGATACCACACTCGCCAAAAGTAATAATAAGGTGGTGATACTATAGGCAACAAGATGTGTGCCAAAATGCTCATAGCTCCATCCCCCTAGAAAAGAACCAGTTGCTCCGCCGATTTGATAAATGAAATATGCCCAACCTATAAAATACCCACCCATCTCACGCCATAGATATCCCCCAGAATCGCAGAAGAAAGTGCCGCACTGCCAGCCCAAACCAAACCTCCGATCACAGCAACCAAATATAACTGCCATGGGGCGATGACCAAAACGAGACCTAAGAAACCTAAACCACGGACAAAATAAATCACACTCTGCATGTTTCGACGAGGAATGCGATCTGAAAGAGAACCCAAGAACAGAGTACTAATCATTGCAACAATACCGTTAGCTGAATAAAGACACGACGGCAGCCGGTCAGAACGATCGGCTGCCCTTGTTCACCCAACGGGCAGGTTAGCGACAATGGTGATCCGACTTCCAATATTTTTGGAAGCCCGATCTCTGTTTATTCGAGGTATGTCAATCGATCCATTTTTCGCCCCACTGGAACATAAAATCAAGCATTGGAACCAGTGACTTACCTTTCTCAGTAAGGGTATATTCGACTTTTGGCGGCATGACAATATATTGTTCTCTATGGATAATTCCATCTCCCTCCAATTCCTTTAACTGTTGGCTAAGAGTTTTATGTGCAATTGGCGGTAAGTATTCTTTTATCTTCCCATATCTGATCACTTCTTCTTTTGCTATGAAAAATAATATTGCCCATTTCCATTTTCCACTTATCACAGACAGTGTGTAAAAAATGGGACAGTTAAGTTTTTCGTTATTACAATTGTCCATAATTTGCTCCTTTACTAACTTTTTGTTAAGAATATAACAATAATGTGCGTACTATATTATTTTACAACAAAAAGTTATACTCTGCTTAACATCAAGAATGGCTTCGAAAAATGTTAAGGGAGACTAATTATGGAATACAAAAAAAAGATCATTCTAGTAACTGGTGCTACTGGTCAACAAGGAGGAGCAACAATACGCGGTTTACTTGCAAATGGTAACTGGTCCGTTAGAGCTCTCACCCGTGACCCAAGAAAACCTTCAGCGGAAAAATTGCGTAAAGCAGGGGTAGAAATTTTTGAAGGTGACCATGACAATCCTGATTCGTTACTGGAGGCTATGCAAGGGGTATACGGGGTGTTCAGCGTTCAACCTACAGAATTCTCACCAAATATTTCACCGGATTTTAGCTATGAAGACGAAGTTAGATTTGGAAAAAATGTAGCAAATGCGGCGAAGAAGGCTGGTGTTCAACATTTTATTTTACTCATCGGTAAGTGGAGCGGATCGATTAATTGGCGGACGAAATTATAGTAAATGGGAAATTGAAGACTACATTCGAATGCTTGATTTACCACTGACAATTCTACGTCCTGCTTGGTTCATGGATAATTTCTCCGATCCACTCTTTGGACTTCAAACTGGCCAACTTTCTACTGCTATAAAATCAAACATAAAATTGCAATTAATCGCTGTTGAAGATATCGGTATATTTTCAGCCTTAGCTTTTGAGAATCCCGAAAGATACTTAGGCAAAACAATTGAATTCGCCGGGGATTCTTTGACCCCCGTGGCTATATCGAACGCAATATCGCTTGCTATCGGAAAAAATATTCCCTATGTTGAGATTCCAATCGATACTATTCATCAAATAAGCCCAAGTGGAGCAAGAACGTTTGAGTTTATTAATAATGAGGAACTAAAAATTGATATTGCTGAAGTCCGGAGGTTACACCCCGGGTTGTTGACTTTTAATGAATGGTTAAAAAATATAGGTAAGACAAAGATGGAGTTACTGTTCGCCTCCGAGCATTAAGTGATTTAAGTGATTCGGTTGAAGCCAAAGTAATTACGCTATCGGAAAACGATAGTTCAATAATACAGCGACAGTCTAGGACTATTTTTTTTCGTCCATGGCTGTCGCTGTTACGATTTCTAGGGTCAGTCAGTACAATTTTTCCAGCAGGCTGACGATTTTTCTTTTCTTAATGCCCGCACTATCAAGCATTCCAGTTTAATGTTACGACCTCAACTTGCGATACCTGGCCGGGGGAATGCCAACTTCTCGCTTGAAAGCTTTGCGAAAGGCCACTTCCGATTCATAGCCGAGAAGTTCGGCGATCTTTTCCATCTCGACGTCGCTCTTGAGCAAGCGGGTCGCCTTGTACATGCGCCAACGGGTGAGATACTTGATGGGGGGCTCACCCACAAGACGGGTGAAGCGAGCTGAGAACGATGACCGGGAGAGGGCCGCAGCCATTGCCAGTTCCTCGACCGTCCAACTACGTTCGGGATACTGATGAATCAGTCCAAGAGCGGTGCTGACGGGCTGATCGCGCAGCGCTGCTACCCATCCGTCTGTAGCTTGAGTTTGCCGGTCGATCCAGACCCGGATCACTTGAATGAAGAGTAATTCTGTCAAGCGTCTGAGCATGACTTCCCTACCAGCCAAGTGCTCGGCCGATTCACGTGCAATGAAATGAACAAGATCGGCGAAGCCCTGCGCCAATCGCCCCTGTTCTGCAGGAATATGAATGACTTTTGGCAAGCCATGGAGCAATGGAGAATCCCCGGGATGCTCCAAATGAAATGCGCCACAGAGCACGACCATCTTTGATCCCTCGCCCTCACAAGGGAAGACCTGGTACTCACGCTGCGCGTCATAGCCCACATGTACGATTTTAGTCAGGGGTGAAGTAAGTTCATCGCAGATCGAGTGAGCGTGCCCATAAGGGAACAGCAGGATGGCCCCATCCTCAATTCGCTGAGGCGTGGGGTCTCCTTCGACAGAGAGGTAGCCACCAGCTACAGACGCCGCCGCAGTAAACAATTGCTTTTAAAAGGTTCCACTTTTGGCAATCCTATACCAAAAGGTGGTGTTTTATATTGTGGATTATAAAAACAGAACATAAAAGAGATGAAGATGGTGGGACGGTAGCTCTAGAATTGGAAACCGAGGATAAGCGTCTTGATGTTAATATTAGATGGGATGGTTGTACAGAAATTCACGTATATTCAGTTACAGAAGAAAATCGTGAGCTTAAAGATACTTTTCATACGTGTGATTTAAAAGGATTTATTGATTCGTTGAAGACCCTTGATAACGTTTGCCAGGATTACTTCGGTGAAGGAAGTTATTGGGAACGGGAAAAAGATGAAGAGGAATAGCGTATGCAAAAGCAATGCAATAGGATATTCCGATAGTGACCCGCATAATGCGGGTTTTCGTTTTTTATTCGGATAAGTAAGGTGTTCAACTAAAGTGCAGTTATGTTTGGAGGATGTGGAGTAGGTATAGAGAAAACAAAGAATGAAAGAGCATAATTAAGTTAATCAAAGAGAAAATATAAAGTAAGCGCTCTCTTGTTTGTGTATGATCTGAAATTAGGTGCTTTTTTATTTTTTAACATTTTACAGATGAACCAATAAAGCGTAGTATTCAATCTTGAAAATATAAAAATTAATGTTCATATTCTAATTCGCTGAGTTTTCCAAAAGGAAAAACGGGGGAACCAAGGTGAATGACGAATTTGGTCAACATGCAGCCAAATTTATCATTTACATGGGGTGAATCTGCAGATATGCAAACTGCAGTAGGGTGACTCTCGCCATCCGAATCCGGCAGCTAACCTCGTAAGCGTTGACTGAGAGAGGATGTTGATACTGTGATCACTTAAACATGGCCACAGGGGTTCAAACCTCTGTGGCTTTTTATTGCCTAAATATTGAATTGCGATTTGGAGGGCTGGATCAAGTCTTGGATAAATTTGTAATGAGATTGGGATTATAACCACATATTCACATGTGAGCAGTCATAATTAAAAAGGGAGCCAGGCAAAGGATGATATCCATATTAAAAAGATTTTTAATTGGAAGACCGTTGAAATCAACGGAATTAGGGGAGCAAAAAATTAATAAAACAAAAGCATTAGCCATACTGTCTTCAGATGCTCTATCTTCAGTTGCATATGGTCCAGAGCAAATACTACTGGTATTGATTACAATTAGCGCAGCGGCATTTTGGTATTCGATACCAATTGGAATTGGTGTTTTAATTCTATTAACCGCTTTAATTCTTTCATATAGACAAATTATTTTTGCATATCCTCACGGTGGAGGGGCCTATGTAGTATCTAAGGAAAACTTAGGCATGTACCCCGGATTAATAGCTGGGGGCTCATTATTAGTAGACTATATTTTAACAGTAGCAGTGAGTGTGTCCGCAGGTACGGATGCCATTACATCAGCATTTCCCAGTTTACATGCTCATAATGTAGGCATTGCCATTGTATTTATACTGTTTATTACAATCTTGAACTTAAGAGGAGTAACTGAATCAGCATCAATACTTGCATATCCCGTTTATTTATTCGTTTTAGCATTATTCATTTTAATTGGTGTAGGTATTTACAATATCGTAACGGGTCATGTATCTCCTGAGTTACATGCACCAATCGGTACACCAGTAGCAGGAATTAGTTTATTTCTTCTCCTTAGAGCTTTCGCTTCGGGAAGCTCGGCACTAACAGGAGTAGAAGCCATCTCAAACGCAATTCCAAATTTTAAAGACCCTGCTCCTAATAATGCTTCTAAAACGCTAATTGCGATGGGTTCCTTACTCGCATTATTATTTTCGGGAATTGTATACTTAGCTTACTATTACGGGGTTACTCCTAAAGAAGAGGTTACCGTTGTTTCACAAATTGCTGAACAAACCTTTGGACGGAACTTTATGTATTTCTTCATCCAAGGAACTACGGCATTAATCTTAATTCTTGCCGCAAATACGGGGTATTCTGCTTTTCCTCTGCTCGCAGTTAATCTAGCCAAAGATAAATTTATCCCAAGAATGTTCACCATTCGTGGTGATCGATTAGGATACTCCAATGGAATTATCTTTCTTGGAGTTTTGTCGATCATCTTAATTATTGTATTCAAAGGGCAAACCGAACATCTTATTCCTCTTTATGCTGTCGGGGTATTTATCCCATTTACCCTTTCCCAAACGGGTATGATGTTAAAATGGATTCGTGAAAAGCCTAAGGGTTGGGTTCCAAAACTAATTATTAATTCCACCGGTGCGGCAATTAGCTTGGTAGTCACGTTGATGTTTTTCTTGACCAAATTTGCTCAGGTATGGTCAGTGTTAGTCTTCTTGCCTTTAATCATTGTTCTTTTTTATCAAATTAAGAAGCACTATGAAGCGGTCGGTGATCAACTAAGGATTACAACATGTGAGCCTTCTGCGCCGATTGAGGGAAATGTCATCATTCTCCCAGTAGCTGGGATTACTCATGTCGTAGAAAACTCACTCAATTATGCGAAATCTTTATCACCTCACCAAATTATTGCCGTTTATGTTCCTTTCGAAAGAGAAGATGAGACATTATTTGAAGAAAAGTGGAATAAATGGCATCCTGATGTGAGACTGGTAACACTGCACTCTCCCTACAGAAGTATTATTAATCCACTGACCAAATTTATTGATACTGTTCAACGGAAAGCAAGTGAATCAAACTACCAGGTTACGGTGATTATCCCACAATTCATACCTAAGAAAGGTTGGCACAACATCCTGCATAACCAGTCAAGTTTACTGATTCGAGCGCACTTGCTATTTCGGAGGAATGTAATTATTACTACTGTGCCATATCATTTAAAGAAATAGTAATATAATCAGATTGGAGTAAACCGGATTCAGGGCTGCCGTTTTTCTAACGAGCAGATGAGATTTCCGAAATAAGACCTCATATTAATGTGGCGGTCTACAATGATATCCCTGATCTGGAAATGTATTTTATGCTTTAACTCATTTTTTGAAAATGTATCAGAACTTGATATAAAGTTTGATGTGCTTGCTTCTTTCCTGACTTCAGGGACATTATTTATAGATGCATCTGTTACAGAAGGCTTAATTAAATTGCATAAGCAGTATCATAAGGAATTCGAAGATTTAATTGAGTTTGCCAACCAATATTATATTTCTAATAATTGGGATCCCCTTTGCACTGTCGCAAGAAGGCTTAACTCAGAACAGATGATTGAAGCAATGAAATATTCCTACCAAGAGTTTTTACCCCTCTCAAAGGGTAACGATAGCGTGAAGCTGCCGCGAGGGCAGCTTCTTTTTGATGTTCGTTGTAGTAACGGGCAGGATAGTTGAAATGGAAACCTTTCTATTGTTGTATCCGTCTAATAAATACCAAACCCTTAGAAGATAAGGAGTCTATATGTCTAAAATAAAGATGCTGTTATTATCATTTCTTGTAATCATTGTGATGTCGATCTTTATTGTTGATTACAAAAGAGCAGTAAGAGATATGCCACCATTATTTGCAATTCGAACAGATTTGTATAAGGATGGCGGTACATCTGTTTATTTAGGGTTTGGTTATAAGATTATTGATTATAACCAGGTAGATGGTCGGAAGGACATTGTATTTAAATCTTTAATTATTTCGAAGGGTAAGTAGATGAAAAGCCACCGAATAGCGATATATTAAACTTACTCGCAGAACAGTCGAACAGTATAAAAGGGGGCTTTGTTCATGAGGAAAAAGATGCACTTGTTTAGTGTGTGCGTTTGTACGATTCTTGTTACTTTACTGCTTTCGGGTTGTTGGGAGCGAAATCCGATGAACAGAAATGAGGGATTTGCTCCGCCTAAGACGTCCGGGAAAGTGGAGTCCATATCTAAAGAGGATTTGGAAAAGTATGTGAATAAGCTTTCCTCTTTAGAGGCTGTATTTAAAAACCATCATGTCAAGTTTCAGTCCTCTTATAGCAACGAAAAAGAAGGTTTCCTGGAAATCCGCAGAATAGGGGAACATTCTAGATCGCTGTCGGACGAAGAGAAAGTCGAGCTCAGACAATCAATTTATGAGGCGGTCGGAAGCGAATTTCCACTGAGCATATCAGTCTATACTATTGGTGAACAACCAGGAATTACTGGGAAAATCACATCAATCGCTGATAAGGGAAGATTTCTGATCGTATCATCCGATAAATTCTTAGACAAAGAAAAGAAAATGCCTGATGCTGCGTGGTATGCCATGTCAAACGATGCAAATATCGAGTTTGAAGGAAAGAAAATTCAGATGAAGGACATAGAGATCGGTGCAATAGTCAAGGTGTGGAGCGAAGGATTGATGTTGGCGAGTTACCCAGGTCAAACAACGGGTCTGCGCCTCGAAATAACGGCAAGGGACAGTGGGATAGGCGATGAAAGAGGTGAAGTCACGGGACTGGAGGGAACCGGCGAAGGCGTGAACGTTGAACGTATAATCGAAGTCGATGGGGTAAAACATCTACTTCTCCCGATTGTACAAGTGTGGATAAAGGGTGAAAATGGGGACGTCTCTGACATCAAGGTCGGAGAACGCGTTAAGATTTGGTTTGCGGGGTATGAGGTCGGACCCGAGAAAAAAGTGACGAAGGTCGTCATCGGGAACTAATCGTTCCACTAACGGAGAACGAGAATTTTATAAACTTCACCATGAGGC
This sequence comes from Paenibacillus sedimenti, assembly GCF_014534655.1. Classification (GTDB taxonomy): domain Bacteria; phylum Bacillota; class Bacilli; order Paenibacillales; family NBRC-103111; genus Paenibacillus_E; species Paenibacillus_E sedimenti. The sequence continues at coordinate 840,222 of NZ_JACVVD010000003.1, read as the reverse complement.
TGCCGAGGAACAAACGGAAGCCTCATTGGCGCTAACGGGCAGCAATAGTACAATACAGGAGTGAACATTACAGAAAAGGTGAGACGGGAAATGTGGCTATGGACAATAGTAATGCCTGACCGTAACGGTGACTTTGAGGAACAACAAGAGTTGGACAAATTTATACGATCATTACCTAAAGATACTTTGAGAAATTCGAACGTATATGATCCTGATAGAAGAGTATTGAACGCATTAGTTTATGCTCAATCAAGGAATTTGTTGAGCTAACGGATACGTTTGTGCAATAAACAGGGAGCAGATCGGCGAGGTCGGTAAATGGGAATTTATTCCTCCGTGAAGGGCAGTATCATCAAATAATGTGAATAGATAAGTTTGACTAATGTACTCAAATTAAAAGTGTCTATCATCTAAGGGGGGACCTCTCTTGAGTGATGATTGGGAAATTGATAAACAAGAAGAGATAAATAGTAGGAAAAACACGAGAAAGATTTTCTTACTTTATATGGTGGTATTAATGCTTATCATAATCATAATTGCTGGCGGATCAGTTTATTACTTATCGAAATTTTTTTCAAGTTTATGCGGTGCTGCTGATTGTGATTGATATTATAGGTGCATAAGAAGTAACGAGAACGATAGTTCATCAATCGAAGGCAGGCGGCCAGTTTGAGCTGCTGCCAATCCCGCGCTAACCGGCAAGACAGTTAGACCTTTACCTGCAACAATCTAGTAATCTCATTGATAGTACTTGACCTTAGGAAGTAGCCTACCTCGGTGAATTTAACTCGTGAGACAGACAGGTTCCTCTCACCTTACATCCCAGTAGTCGAGGATGAGTACGATCCTGACAGAAATGATTAAATAAGGGTTTCTTGATTACGCGGGAAACAATAGTTGAGGTGATCCTTCGCGGCAGCTCCTCTTTTGTTTACGGGCAGCAGAGTTAAATAAGGCTACTCCTAAAACAAGGTGATTGGTATGATCATAAATTTTTCGTTCGTTTTGAACACGGAGATACCATCTGGTGGTGAGTATTCCGCTTATAAGCATGGATACATTGAGGGGACGCTTGACATTTCAATGGATGGAAAGTTGTTCTTTCATGACGAGTACATTTGTCTAGCGGAGTTTGGACCTCAATTGGGGACGTGGCTTAAAAAAATCATAGTGAGACTATCGACCACGATGAGGTCATAATCGACTTCCTCTATGAAGGCGATGAGAATTGGAGAATTCACTCCATAATATGTGGTTACACTTGACGAGTTCATCCCTAGCGATTGAATTGAACTAACGGAGACTTTAGTTGAACATCATAATTGACGAGCAGGCACCGCGGCAGCCTGCTCTTATTTATTAAACTAAAGGGCAGTAGAGGGTACAGAAAACCAGCCACCTAACTTTGAAGTATTCGGCAGGGATAAATGAATAAAGGCAGCAACATTCGTGAGGAGTTCCACGTCTCATACTTAATTGATGGATATGGTAAAGGGGCGATTTTAAAATATGATTAAAAGAATGCTTATTTATGTATTATTATGTAGTTTTGCTTTTCTAATTGGTTGCGAAAAAGAACCCGCCAAGCAGATTTCAAAACCGCACATTGAGACTAAAACAATTGGAAATCCAACTGCACAAGAAGTTTTAAGAATGGATTCGAATGCTAATATTTTTATGTACAAAGACACCATTTATAATGCAGGAATTCCTTGGGTAGACGAGTTAAAATTAACCAGGGACATACAAATAACTGAAATTACTAACCAAAGTAATAATGGTAAAGCTTTTAATAACGGAACAGCAAATAAACTGTCAGACGGCACAAAGATCTTTCGTGTCAAAGAGCGAAATGACATATTAATAGCAGAAACAGAAAGAGGAGACATTAGATTTTATCAATTAGTTGAAGGATAATAAAATAGATTCTCAATGTCGAATGCAACTACCATTCAGGTTTCGTTACTCACTGCAATACTGCTTATGAGACAAACCAACAGAGAACAACGGTGAAAACGTTCCGTTTTCGAACAAAGGATTCCACTAACGGGAGACGTTTGTTCAGTAAATGTAATAAAATTGAAATCTTATTTTCATACAGCATTAATGAATCAAGCCTATAATAAAACTTGACCCCTTTTAAAATATAAAACTTAGACCCGCAGCCCGTTGCTGTGGGTCTCTTTTTGCTGTGTGCCCAAGCTAACGAGTAGCAAAGTTTCGTTGAAATCAGAATGAGAAGTGGGATCGGGACGGTGCTTTCGAACTTTTATGTTGCCTAAATGTCGACAAAACAAGCGTTGTCCTCATCTATAATCTGACAAACATTAATCCAGTGTTAGCTTATAATGTATATAGATCAGAATCAAAAGTCCTGCTTCTCTTTAACAGAACTTGGGAGGGATGGTAACATGGACAAACAGTTCATAAAGATGTTGCACACGCTCAATCGTCGCGACGAATTGAGAGCAAGGCTAATGATTGAAGGTCTTAAACTAACTCTCAAACGAAAAAAGGAATTAAGTTTATTAGGAAGGTTTTTTAATAACAAAAAGAAACCGATTAACGCTAAAGGATGGGACTAAATTTTATAAAAATCACAACGATGTAATCACTGCATGGGTAACAGTTTCGTTGAGCTAACGGAAAACGATAGTTGAACGTTTTATCGGTGGTCTATGACCTATGTATACATTGGTTTAACTTGGGAAATAATATAATCTATTGCGTTATAATTGAAATTAGAAATAGACCTGTTTACCGGATAATGTTCGTAATAAAAAATTATATCCATAATGGAATTGAAAATATTGAATGAAGTATTGCCTGCAATATGTTTATTTTCTCCTTTCGGATAAGACGCAAGAATGAAGAAGCTGTGATCAATAATGATCCAGCTTCTTTTTTTGTTATTTTTAAATGATGAAACAAGAGTTCAGTAAACAAGGCTCTTCGACCGTATGGTTGTCTACTGCTGTTGTTGTTTTCGCGTCCTTCGTCTTCAACATCTTCAGGAACTAACATGGTAAACGCCAGTATCATCCATGCCGTCGATATTTCCCTCAAACCTCTGTCCATCTCTCGTTTGTGCAATAACATGATAGTTCATATGCACTTTCCAAACCCCGATAATGGTCAGAAAGTACACCGGATACCCCAATATTTCCACCGTCTCGAGTGTCCCCCATTGATTGGTTATATCCCCGATTCCTCCGCTCCCAACAACGAATGCAAGCAGCGCTTTTGTAACCCAATAAGTGATAACTCTTCCCCGGAGATGGGTTTCTTCTTTCGCGGTTGTTTCCGCACTGACAATCTTGTTCATTTGTTTCCTCCTCACAATCAAAATAGATACCATTTGGTGTCGTGTTAATAGTATTTTTTTTCTTCGAATGAAAACGGTTGATTAGCTAAGGAAAGAAGGTGGATGTTTCTTGTTGACGGGACTCTATATAGTGTCCTAAAATAAAGGCACCAATTGGTGTAATTTCATTTCAAGCGAGGGAGTGGGTGATGATGGGCGCAGTTGCACAGACGCGGGATGTTTATTATGCCGTAGCCGATCCGACCCGGCGTGCAATCATTCGACTGCTGGCGGATGCGGAAGAATTGCCGCTCAATCGGTTAACTCCTCATTTTGCGATGGGCCGAACCGCAGTCTCCAAGCATTTGACGATATTGAAGGAAGCCGGCCTGGTGAGTGAGCGTAAAGTCGGCCGTGAGACGCGAAACCGTCTCAATCCCGCACCGTTGAAGGAGCTTCAGGATTGGTTGTCGTATTATGAGATATTTTGGAAACAAAATATGGTTCGTCTGGATCAACTTCTTAAGGAGGAACAGGAATGAAGTAGGATCTATCGCTCGATTTTCAGTTCCGAAGGGAACCGGTCGAAGGGTGAGATGGCATCATCCATTGCGAAGTGCTGGAAGTCGTCGAGCCGCACCGTTTGTCATATTCTTGGGACAGCGGCGGAGAGAACACTACGATCATCTGGACATTGCAAGAAAATAAAGACGGAACTGTTCATCAGCATCTTGATCAAACCGGCTTCAACAAAGTTCAAGCGCTCGGAGGCGCAAAATACGGCTGGACGAGCATGTGCGGACAGCTTGAAAAAGTATTGGTTGAATTGTAATACAATTCTGATGCAGGTATTCAATGTTTTGTTCGCACCAATGGGACAAGATTGCAACATAATTGCAAGCTAATGAATAATTCAATTGCTTGAACTATCGTTGCCAATAAAATTGAATCTTGATTGACTCGAATCAACATAATCCGAACGGCTTAGTTTTTTGGTGAAATGTGGATTCCTGTTGATATAAAAAAGTGATAAAAGGAGCGATAAAAATGTCCTATATCGTTGATTTTAAAAATGTGTCTACGGTTGGTTTAGAATCTTCACCTGTAGCAGATGCGCTTGCTGGTTTACGTGCGAATGAAGCTCGATACTTCATGAACAAATACAAGCATGAATTTACGGTGTTACCAGCTAGCGAAAGCCAGGAGACCCTTGATTATGTGAACCGAATTTTGAAAGAAGAACGTGATATTGAGTTTAAGGCCAAACCTTTAGAAACGTCGCGTCTTCAAGTGGAAAATATCAAATGGACCTTCGTCTTTTATGAGGATGGTCTGGCGGTCAACGTCCTGTATACGGTTGATGACCCTAAGAAGCGGGCCGTTGGTTTTAAACTTTCTGAGGGGATGGAGGTACCAAAGGAGTTAGAAGAGAAGAAGTTTAAGTTTGCTAGACAGAAGTCAAAACTAGCTGGAACAATTCGAGGCTCGTTTTTTGTAATTAAGGGAGAATATTAAAAGAAGCAAAACGCAAGCATAGCGGTGGATCCGATATTTCGTTCGCAAAACCGCGCTACACCACATTACGCTAACGGGAGACTATAGTTGATTTTGTCTTGCAGCCTTATTTTAAATGCTACAGATAATAATCTTCTTATCATTTAGAAGAAGGGCGCAAATAGCTATTGAAATGCTAAAGTGAATTTCATTAAGTCATTGAACGGAGATCGATTTACAAGCTCATTACGTGATCCAAGATCTCGAAGTGAACTGAATTCGGATACAAAAAGGAATCTTCCCTAATTCTGTCGAATTCAATGAATAAAGACTCAGTTGAGTCTAGAATGCAGGGGGCGAAGACTTGAATCCGAAATTTAATCATCAAAAATTCGTGGTTAGAAAACAGATCCTTTCTCTAGTTGGCGCTAAAATCGATATTTTCGACATTGATGAAAAGGCAATTCTGTTCTCGAAGATGAAAGCCTTCAAGTTGAAGGAAGACATCCGAATATACGGGGATGAAACAATGCAAGATTGTTTGATCAGCATTCAAGCGCGAAGCGTCATTGATTTTTCTTCAATCTTCGACGTAGTTGATGTCGAAACCGGGCGCAAGATAGGTTCTTTGCGACGCAAAGGGATGAAGTCGATCTTCAAGGATGAATGGGCGATTTTGACCACTAGTGATTCGGAGATCGGATTGATTAAGGAAGATAATGCGCTGCTTGCTCTTTTGCGAAGATTCCTGACGAATTTGATTCCTCAGCATTACAACGTGGAGATGAACGGGACCAAAGTCGCAGAGTTCAAACAGAATTTCAACCCGTTCGTCCAAAAGCTAAACCTCGATTTCTCCGCTGACCACAACGACAAACTTGATCGCCGCTTGGGTCTCGCCGCCGCGGTGCTACTGATCGCCGTCGAGGGCAATCAGGGATAGAAGCGTAATAGTTTTAAAACAACGTCACCACGATGCGTGGTGACGTTGTTTTGTAATTATAAGTTCATCTAATGACCGAATTAAACAAGACAACAACCAAGAACATTGTCCCAATCCCAACGGTTCATTATAGCTCCGAGGGACGGGCAGGATAGTTCAATGCAACCTATACATTAATTAGCTTTCAAAGCATACAAATACACCTCGAACTGAACATGATTTGCATGCTATATTCTAATTCATAAATTTAGATGTATCCTGCTTGAAATATATCTTTAAAGAGTTTTGTAACGAATAATCTGTTAGCGAGTCTTATTTATGTAAGGTGGTGAACAAGTGTCAGATTTTAAAAAAATCTATGATCAGCATTTTCAAAACGTTTACTTATTTGCTTTGTCATTAAGCCGAAATGAGCAGATCGCGGAGGAAATAACGCAGGAAACATTTTTTAAAGCGCTAAATAATATAGAACAGTTTAAAGGCAATTCCAAAATTAGCGTCTGGCTGTGTCAAATCGCAAAGAACACCTATTTTTCTTATATGGATAAGCAAAAACGATTTGAACCGGATGTTCGGCATGAAAAAGCTAGTGGATTTGAAATCGAAAAAAAATACGTCGATAAAGCCGAAACATTACGAATTCACAAGTTATTGCATAGTTTGGACGAGCCATATAAGGAAGTATTCACGCTAAGAGTGTTTGGTGAATTATCTTTTGACCACATCAGCCAAGTTTTTGGGAAAACGGAGAGTTGGGCAAGGGTTACGTTTCATCGAGCGAGGCACAAAATTCAAGACCAATTGATGGAGGAAGAACTATGAGCAAAATATCATGTGATATTATTAAAGACTTGCTGCCGCTTTACTACGACAACGTATGCAGCGCGAATACTAAAGAATCGGTTGAAGCGCACATTGCGACATGTGAAGACTGTAAATCGATACTGGATAAGTTGAATGTGAACATCGGCTTGCCGCAGGAAACCATTGAAAAAAATAAGCTGGAGGGAAATGGGTTAAAAAGTATTAGTGCATATTGGAACCGATCCAAAGCAGCGGCGTTTGCCAGAGGAATGATTTTAGCCACTACAGTTTGTGCTGCATTTTATTTTGGTTATATCGGTTTATACCAATGGAATATAACAAAAGTACCTACAGACGTTATTGAAATAACAAATGTAAGCCGGCTGAAAGACGGAAAAATAGCCTATCATATTAAAATGACCGATGGATACAATGTTAACCAAGTAAATTCTAAGTTGGATAGCGATGGGGGTTTTTATATGACACCCGTACGTCCACTTATTAAATCCAAGAAATTCGCTGATATCGGACTTGCCAACATGTATTATTCCATCAATCTCGAATTGGTAAATGCCAATCAGAAAGCAGTACATGGCAAGGAAGTAGAAATTCAAGCCGTTTATTATGGTTCACCGGAGGATCGTATTCTGATATGGAAAAAAGGGATGGAATTACCGGCAGCAAGCGATGCAATTGAAGCTCAGTTTATAAACCGGGACTAATTTGGTGATCTATTGAATAAGAAGGTCTTGGAGATTGGCTGTGGTAGTGGGCACTCTCTAAAATATATGGCCTCGCGCGGAGCTTCAGAGCTTTGGGGAATCGATTTATCTGATACTCAAATTAAGACTGCGCGAAATCTGCTTTCGGACTGCAATACAAAATTTAATCTTTTCCAAGGAGCGATGGAAAAGAACCCCGGAATCCCATTCTTTGCCTCAGGAAAATACCACTTTTACGGGAAAACCAATAGAACGACGAGTTAGTGCGAAAACTCAGATAACCATTCGTCGTTCTTGAAGAACAGTTGTTTAAACTACCGAGGAACGTTAGTCATGTGAAAAACCAAATTATCCAAGGGGGACAACATCATGAAGATAACGGATGTTCCATTTTGTACAATTGACTGGAGTGAAATAACCGCTACTCAACATCCTGGAACCGAAGGGTTTGCATATTGGCGGACATTCGAGATGGGGAACATTAGAGTGCGAATGGTAGAATATACTCCTGGTTATATTGCAGACCATTGGTGTAACAGAGGCCATGTTTTGTTAGTACTAGAAGGTGAACTGTATACCGAACTTTTAGATGGAAAAGAATTTAAACTCACGCCAGGAGTCAGTTATCAGGTGGCTGATGATGCAAATCCACATAGATCTTATACGAACACTGGAGCAAAATTATTTATCGTAGACTAACAAGATGATAAATTCAACACCTAATAAAGGCTACCGCACATCAGGTTTTGTTAAGCTATCGGAAACGATAGTTAAATGGAGCTATAGATGATCGTAAGAAGTACTCCATAACTTAATTGTATTTTTGCCTTTATGTCCAACCTAACCACTTCAAAACTTTATTGTCTTAAGAAGCGCTGATGGGTGCCGGCTTTCGCATTAAGCAGGTGTCAGAGCCACAACCGACGGAGGATGCAATGGTGACGTACGCAGAGATAGGCGAGGCGTCAGATTTATCTTTTGATTATGGCTTTTAAGGAATAAAGTGTTTCATCATCTAGACATCTCTAATTTTTCTATATATAATAAAGGAAATTTCTGGTGTGCGTAACTGGCGAAACGTAGAGGACTACGGGGGAGCGCATATTACATACAGCCGGTCGCCTGGGCAGAGCGTTTGATCCGATGGGTCAAATGCTCTTTTTATTTCTAAGGAGATGATGTCGATGGAGAGGGCAAGGCAGGTTGCAGTTGTGTTGTACGATAAGGTAGATACTTTGGATTTTACAGGGACCCATGATGTGTTTGGGGTGGCTGGATACTTGGGTCGGGATTTTCGGGTCTTTACGGTAGCTGAAAAAGAAACCCCTGTGATGACCGTTAGCGGCATCACAATCACTCCCCAATATAGCTTTGACACTTGTCCAACGACAGATATTCTCATCGTGCCCGGAGGATTGGGGGCTCGCACAGAAATAGCAAACTCGCGACTGATTAGCTGGATTCGCGAGGCGGCGGGCAACGCCATGGTTGTGCTTTCGGTACGTACCGGTGCCCTGCTGCTGGCGAAAGCCGGTTTGCAGGAGGGGCTTCGGGTGACAACGAACCGGATGGAATACGACCTTTTACGGGGCATGGTTTCGCCAGGTACAACGGTTGTGGAGAATGTTCGGTATGTCGATAACGGCAGTATCGTCATGTCCGGCGGTGTCACCACAGGGTTCGACGCGGCGTTGCATGTCGTGGCAAGGTTGTGCGGCGAATCTCGGGCGCTGGAAACGGCTTCGCGGTTGGAGTACTGCTGGCATACGAAGCTGGACATTCGAAGAGCCGTGCTGGAGGATGCGGAAGCGGTACGCGGGCTATTGGTCGGTGCGGCACAGTGGATTCAGCGGACGCAGGGCTTTGTCCAGTGGCGTGAGGAAAGGTTTACTCATGCGTATGCGTCCGATGTGATCGAGCGGTATGAGGTTTTTGTGGCGCATATGAATGGTGTGCCCGTCGGCTGCTTTTCCGTGCAGTGGGGGTATGAAGAGATTTGGGGAGATCAGTTCCATGAAAATGCTGGCTACGTTCATCGGCTGACCGTCTCCCGGGATTATCAAGGCATGGGGATCGGCACTCGGCTGATTAATTGGGCCGAGGATTATGTCAAAGACCAGGGCAAATCTTGGCTGCGTCTAGATTGTATGGCTGATAACTTGGCGCTCAATCGGTATTATGCTCGTGAGGGATTTGTGTTTTGCGGGCGTTATGACGGTCAGGGCTGGAGCTCGCACTTGTACGAACGGCACATCGCCGGAAAGTCAGATGCAAAACAACCCTGAGCATGGTAAAACATGTAATAGGATTAAGAATTGATGGATTTTGTATTGAAGTAAAGGCGTTTACTTATTGGTTGAACGCTGTTTTGATTTTTCAGGTGAAAATAAAGTTGTGGACTAAGCGGCTGCGTTAAACGAAGGGCAGAATGGTTTTCGGAAGACTATTACGTTAACGGGATACGTTTGTTCATTAATGTCAGATGAAAATAAAGTTAGACTGAAAAATAAAGTGTTAGATTAGGAAAATAAAGTTGTAGACTGAGAAAATAAAGTAGTATTCGGCAGGGCCCGGACTGTGCATATTAGCAATTCATGAGAAACCGGGCCTGCTTTTGGATGATAAAATGTAGACATAAGGAGGCTGCATATGGGACGTTTAATCCTGATGATGAATGTGACACTGGACGGTTGCTGTGACCACACGCAGGTGATTGCGGATGAGGAGCTCCACCAGTATACGGTGGGCCTGATGGACCAGTCCGATGGTCTGCTTTTTGGACGTGAAATCTACCAGCTGATGGAAAGTGCTTGGCCAGCCATTGCCAGTAGCGGCGACGGACCTCAATTCATGGTCGACTTCGCACGCAAGCTCGATCGGAAACCCAAATACGTTTTCTCGCGGACGCTGGATCATGTGTCGTGGCAGAACTCTTTCTTGTTGAAGGGGCCTGTTTCCGAGGAGGTGCCACAGCTTACGGCAGAAGGAAAGAACCTAGTCGTTAACGGCGGTCCCGGCCTCGGTTCCACCCTGGCACAACTAGGCTTGGTGGATGAGTATCACTTCCTGGTACAGCCAATCGTTGCCGGACGTGGCCCCCAATTATTGGGGGGAGTTCGTGATCGACTGAATCTGAAGCTGAGCGGGATCAAATCCTTCGGCTCCGGCGTCGTGGCGCTCCGCTACACGCCAGTTCGTTAACTGCTTGGCTGATCACCGAGGCTTTTGCGCTACATGAAAAACAAGGAGGATTTTCATGGATAACAATCTGAATCAATCGTTCGAAATTGCATTTACGCGTGTATTCGATGCCCCTCGCGAACTCGTATTTAAAGCATGGACAGAGCTCGGGCATTTCGCGAAATGGTGGGGACCAAAGGGGTTCACCCTCGAAGTCGTTAAAATGGACGCTCGATCAGGTGGCGAGTTTTTAGGTTTTCAGACGTCTCCTGACGGAAATCTGGTTATGTGGAGAAAATTTGCATACCAAGAGGTTGTCGAACCTGAGAAAGTGGCTTATATCCAATCCTTTTCCGATGAGCAACGCAATACGGTCCGAGCGCCTTTTAGCGTGAGCTGGCCTCTTGAAATTATGAATATCATAACGCTAGAAGATGACGAAGGTAAAACTGTTTTAAAACTGAAAGGTTGCCCTGTGAACGCTTCCGCTGAGGAACAAGAAACCTACAACGGTATGACTCCAATGCTTCAACAAGATCTTGAGGATACTTTCGATAAACTTGCCGACTATCTTGTCTCCCTGAATTAGAATGCGATAAAAAAGTTAATCGGCCAAAAAAACCTTAATCACTTTGAACATTTACGTTTCAGCTGGGAATGTTTGTTCAATAAAACAGCAACAGTCTAGGACTTTGATATGAACGAAACCTGTCAAGCGTCTCTGTTACTCTCTAGTTTTTGACGCACTTTAATAAGAGCCTGTCTAGTACTTTTCTTGACAGGAGCCCTGATCTTCTCATACTTTTAGGTTTCCCGGCATCCAAAAAGCCGGTCCTGCCTTACGGCGAGTAACGGGTGCAGGGAGTGTACTCCCTGCGTTTCCCCTTTAGGGGACGGAAGGGGGGATCATACTTTAGCTCGGGGGCAAAAACAATTCGCTGGTTGGCAATCTGATATTCGTGGATACTCACACATTCTACATACGTCTGAAGAGCGTAATTGTTGCCACCAAGTTTACTTTTGGACCCAATTGGGAGTTCATCGGGGGACACCCTGACTATGTAAAGAAAGCAATCGACGAGAGCCTACGGCGTCTTGATCTTGATTATGTCGATCTTTATTATCAGCATCGAGTCGATCCTAATGTCCCAATAGAGGAGACGGTTGGTGCGATGGCTGATCTAGTTAAGGCAGGGAAGGTACGTTATCTTGGTCTTTCTGAAGCAGATGCATCTACCATTCGCCGAGCTCATGCGGTACATCCTATTTCCGCATTACAAACGGAATATTCCCTTTGGAGTCGGGACGTTGAAGAAGAAATTCTTCCTACCGTAAGAAAACTGGGAATTACTTTTGTGGCTTACAGTCCTCTAAGCAGGGGATTCATCACCGGCGAACTTCGTAACTTTGAGGATTTTAAAGCCGATGATGTGCGCAGATTTTTGCCGCGTTTCCAAGGTGACCTTCCAAAAGAATGTTGACATAGTGGACAAGCTTGGGGAAATCGCCAAAGAGAAGAACTGCACGGTAGCACAACTGGCAATAGCCTGGACAATAGCTAAAGGCGCGCTGCCGATTCCAGGCACGAAACGTCGGAAATATCTGGAGGAAAATGTTGAGGCTGTTAATATTCAACTTACTTCTGATGATTTAGCCCGTATTGATGCCGTTAGTCCAAATGCATACGGCGGACGTTATCCCGATACGGTGTAAACGTTCTGGTTGTTCAATGGCATCTGCTGGGACGCTACGTCGTAGTGGTTTTTACACGTTAAGGAGCTGCCGCGACAATGACCGGCAGCTTTCTTGTGTTAACGGGCAGGATAATTAGTAGTCCTGTATATCCGAAGCTGTTTACAGATCGTTAAAATATTTTCATATTTTTCACTATTCAAACTTAAATAGATAACTTCTATTTGTTATAATACATTCCTCTGGTATTCAAATTTGATTAGATATACTAAATCATTAGGTAGGAGGATTCATGTCTACTGTTAGATTACTCGTGTTAGGTTCCATTTTGAGAAAAGGAATTAGTCATGGTTACGCAGTTTTTAGTGATATCACTTCTTGGCGTGCTGACACATGGACCAATGTTAAGCCTGGCTCTATATATCATGCCTTAGACAAGCTTGAATCCCAGGGGATGATAAGGTCAGTTAATTCAGAGATTAATGTGAAACTTGGTCCATCACGTAAGGAATACGCTATAACTCAAAAAGGCGGATCAGAATTCATAGCGTTGCTTGAATCGGCACTTGTAAGTGTTGACATTCAGCAGCTTTCAGTGGGAATTGCTTTCATGGATATGTTACCAAGACAAAGAGCAATTGGGCTCTTACAACAATGCCGTATTGCACTAGAAAGATCGATTCATTTCTTGAAGAGTTTGCCAACGGATGAGCGCCCAACCGATCCATCCAAGCATCCTGAACTTGTTGGCATTTGGGTTAATTATGTTGAAAATGAGGCTGCAACAACAGAAAGGATATTGGTAAATGTTCAAGCAGGTAAATACGAGTTCAAATCTGACTTATTGGAGGGAGAATGATGAACCAGGCGGATTTTGAAGTGTTTATTATGGACTTGCCAAATGTACAACGACAAGACAACTACGGATATTCGTTCTTTTTTGTCGGCGATGATCGCCGTTTTCCGTTTGTAACCATTGCTGATTCAGACAATGATTACGACAATTTGTCCAATCTTAATAGAGTAGATGTATTTCGTCTCAATATTGGAGTTAGCAAAGAGACATTCAATAATCTTATCGCTGACCAACTAAATAAAGGTATTGATTATTCGGTTTTGAATGAGTTTCTACCACATCCTCAATATTCTCGTCAACATTTTGTGTGCATACTTAATCCAGATGGAGAAAATGCCGAAAAAACGAAGCAACTGATTATAGAAGCTCATTTGATTGCGGAAGGACGGCTTGAACGTACGGACGGGAGCTAGAAGTTGGGTTGATGGAATCAGTTGTGTAGTTGTACCAAACCTTAAAATATCTTATTGAAGTAACGGGTGACGATAGTGCGGCGATGGAACTGATCCATCGCCAGTTTTCGGTTTTCCAGAATGCTCAACTAAAGGCAGCATAGTTGAATAGCTTATTTTCCTCTTGACCCTAACACTGAGGTCAAAGTTTAAAATGAGATTATCTCGAGCAGAAATCTACTAGAAAGGAAATATGATACGATATGGATATTTCTCCACAAGAAGAAAACATGATTAAGGCTCTTCGTGAGGCTGCATTACCCCCTTTATATGTGCTCATACGAATTAGAAATGATATTTCAAATGACACTGTAAATGTCGAAGAGAGCCGAAGAGATGAAGTCGTAAAAACATTAGAAAAATACATCGCCCCACTATGGGAAGACTACCATGTTGGGAAGAATTCACAAGCCACGCTCTAACGATGTACAATAGCTTAATGCATTGACAATGCAGCTGCCGCGGAAGGATATCGGCAGCTGCATTAATCTATTGGGCAGTTTACAGGGAGGAAGTAAATGGTAAAAAAGAGCAATAAGGATCGAAATAATTGAACAGGAAGAGTGAGGTTAGTGAGGATAGGATTTTTTGATTCTGGCATAGGTGGGTTAACCGTACTTCATCAAGGACTACGACTCCTCCCGAATGAAGATTTCATATATTACGCTGACACCATACATGTTCCGTAAGGTGAAAAACCAAAAGAAGAAGTGAAAGGATATATTTTGAAGCTATTATGATTTCCCCGTTCTAGGTATAGAACCAGCGGTAAAACCAGCTGTTCTAAAATGGGAAGGAATGAGAAAGAAAGTTCGACGAATTTAACTCTGAGGGAGGAGAAATTTAACAATCTGGTGAAAAGGATAGACCATCAAGAATTAGTTGAAAAACTGCCGCTCCCCGGACTTGTTCAGTTTGCCGAGAAATTTGAATTCGATGAAGAAAAAATCACGCAAAATAGTCTAAAGAAGATACTGCCTGCGGGGGTAGACATTATTTCCGGAAGTGTTGGTACTGCTACTAATTTAAGACGAATACTCGAAGCAAGGAATCAAGTAGGCGACGGAACAGGAGATATTTTGTTTTTTCAATCCGGAATTAAAATTGAAGATGCAGAAACATTATCTCAATATAAAAATCTTTTGTTAATGCTAGATGCATTGAACTAAATTATTCTGAGTTAATTAATGGGGTTAATTAATAAAAAAGATCGTTCTCCTATAAAGAGAGACGATCTTTTTATTCTTTAAGCGTTTTGTGATTAATTTTGAGCCGCAGCGTTTACATCCCAATCTTTTTTATCGAGTATGCGCTCACCAACCTTGAACACGAGGGATAAGTGATTAATCCCCTGCTTCAAGGGGAACTGCAGCGTAACATCATACACGCCGAAGTTGTAGCCCAACTTGTAAAGCTGCTTTACTTTCGCCAGCTGTATATTCGCCGGATCGTTGTCATCGCTGTCTTGGCTTTTAACTAAAATTTGCAGATCAGGGGAAATCGCGCCGTCATCCAGATAGCTGTTTTCATAGAGAAGTCCGGAGAGATGAAGTTCATTTCCGTCCGCGGCTGCAGGCAAGTTAAAACCGGCTATCTCATATTCGCGGGAACTTAGCGTTACATTTTTATCGCCATATACAACCTTGTCATTGTAGGCCGTCGTGGCGCCTAAGAGCTTTCTCACATCGGATAAGCTTAAGAGCGGCGGGAGCTTGGCTTCAGAAGTCGCAACCGGTGACGCCGCGAGGTTGACTTCATTCGCAAGTGCACCGTTCCAGAACGTTTTCGACGTCTTCTCGCCAGCATTGATTTGAAACGCATACCCGTCTTTGTTCTTCAGCGACCACCAACCATCCGTATCCGGACCGGTCAGATCATAATGATACTGCTTTGCTAAAAAACTGGCACTGAAATGCGGCTCTCCGTTCAGAACTTTTCCGACGGATTCAGAGCCGAAGGTGAATATACCCGAGTCATTTTGATAAAAAGCGCCTTGATACAGCATCGTAGATCGAATTTGTGCATCATCTTCGCGGCCTTTCAATACTACACTGTCTTGATAAGGGTCCAGTTGAACCCAACCTTGACCGACAAAAGAATCGATTTTGTACCAGCGCGTGCCGTCTGGCGCGGTCCATGCCGCTAACGGATGGAGTGTTTGAGGCCCAATTTGGCCATTATTCAGCGAAATCCTTGTGTTTGGGTACCGCAAGATACCAGTTACATAGCCGCGAAGTTGAATGGACGCCGTATCATCCACCGTACCTTCAGGCTCGGCATAGGTCGGGCTATACCAACCCTCCGCTTGCTCGTTTTTGACGTGAAACCATTCTTCATGAATCGAGTAGCCGTCATCATTGAGGGTCGTTTCGACCACGTTCAAATCGCCCGGAGGCAGCTCTGTAACAATCTCGGCATTCGAATCCGGATACGCGAATAACGGGCTAGGCTGCGTACGCTTGATGGTCTTCTTGTCTGATGTGATCGGCATGCCTGGGGCAAAAGACCATTTTGGACCATACTCCGTATCAAATTGATAAGAGCTCCCAAGCAAGGTGCGGTATTTTGCGGTTTGATGGACGAACATTTTGGTAAGAAGCCCTTCATATTGATACGTAATGTAGTCCATATGCGGGGAACTTCTGTAATAAACGCTCGGGTAATAAACGGTACGATCCAGCGGCTGTAAAGCGCCGATCTCATCCAGGTGCAGGTGAA
Source organism: Paenibacillus sedimenti (assembly GCF_014534655.1). GTDB lineage: Bacteria > Bacillota > Bacilli > Paenibacillales > NBRC-103111 > Paenibacillus_E > Paenibacillus_E sedimenti. Next base: position 824,057 of record NZ_JACVVD010000003.1, on the reverse strand, counting down.
CCCATTGATCACCGAGCCAGGTTGTGTGGATTTTGATCCAGCGCTTCGGATTGTAATCCGTCTCCGCTTGACGGAACCAGCTTTTCTCAGCGTCCACAACCGTCACTTCCTGAGGGGAGAGAGCTGCCGTTGGTCCGCCGGCTTCTGATGTCCGCGCATATAAAGGGGTTTCCGACATTAATCGAATGGTCGCCGGGGGAGGCACTTCGATTTGCCATGGAGCGGTTTTGATCCAACGATCCCCGAAATCGGTATGTATTTTCCATCAGTTCCCCGAGGTAGCCCAATGCACTTCCGCTTCGATCACTTCGACCGTTTGCGGGGAGAAGGAGCCTTCCGGAGCATTTTTCAGCGTATTTGGAATGACGTAGTACGGCATCTTTTCTACAAATGTAAGTTTCTTGGGAATAAAAAATCCGTCTGCCGGCTCCGTTGGCGTATCTGCGTATTCATAGGCGTTACCGGCAGAGGCCAGCAGCGCGATTTGGATTGCGGCGCCGGATAAAGCGAGTAATACAACTTTTTTCCACATAAGGACGTCTCCTTTGGGCTATAATTTCAATCGTCTAGTGTATTCTACTAAGAAATGGGTTAGAAGTTGCGGAGGAGGATTCAAGTCACCAAACGTCAGACAAGGTAAGCGTCTTTCAATGAGATTAGCCCCGTTGCATCAATACAATCTTTGTCGTATAATGACCACAGTCATATATGACTGTGGTCATTATTTGAGAGGAGTACACTCAATGCTAAGAGAAGTCCGAAAAAAGCAAATAAATGAAACGATCACTCAAGTTGCAATTGAGCTATTCAAGCAAAAGGGCTATGAAAATGTAACTGTAGAGGAGATAGCACTCAAAAGTGGCATCGCCAAAGGTACTTTTTTTAACTATTTTCAGAAAAAAGAGCATCTATTATTGCATATAGTGAATTCTTATATGCAGCTGATGGATCAAATTGTTCATAGACATCAGGAAGGAACGGTTAAGGAGCGTCTGCAGCATATTCTACGGGATATATTATCTATTTATTTCCTACATCCCAGCTTGTTACGCCTAACTTTAGTAGAAACGATAAAATCAACATTAGAAACAAAAGATGCATCAACCAACATTACGATGTTCAAAGAAACATTGGGTACTATCATTGCAGAAGCTAAACAAAGCGGTGTCCTCCGAAGTAGTTGGGATCCAAACTTGAGCGCCTCCGTTGTAGTCGGTGTATTTTTAAACACATTAATAAACTGGTCTTCGAGCTTGAATGAAGAAGAACTTTTTAAAGTATTACAACGACAGTTGGATGTGGTATGGGAGGGAATTGCCGATGAATAGATTGAAAAAAATATTTAAAAACAAGATCGTAATTTTTCTCATAGTGCTTATTGTCTTCATTTATTTGAATAACAGCTCTCTTCTCACGAAACAAGACAGTGGAGACCCCCTACTTCTAGCTCATCGAGGGCTTGCACAAACCTTTCCGATGGAAGGTATAACAAACGATACTTGTACAGCCGAACGAATCCATGAGCCGGAGCATTCTTTTTTGGAGAATACCCTTTCATCTATGGAAGCCGCCTTTCATACCGGTGCCGATATTGTTGAATTTGATGTACATATAACCAAAGACAGGCAATTTGCTGTTTTCCATGATTGGACACTAGACTGCAGAACGAACGCAGAAGGCGTGACTAGGGATTATACTATGGCCGAGTTGAAGAACCTAGATATTGGATATGGGTATACGGCGGACGGTGGAAAAACATACCCTTTTCGCGGCAAAGGAATCGGAATGATGCCATCACTTACAGAGGTTCTTACCCATTTTCCTGAAAATTCCCTTTTAATTCATATTAAGAGCAACGATCCCAAAGAGGGGGAACTACTCGCTGAATATTTGTCCAAGCTACCGGAAAAACGCCGAAGCCAATTGACGGTATACGGGGGAGATCAACCTGTTACTGCTTTAAAAGAAAAGTTGCCTGATATGCGAGTGATGTCAAAGGTTACAATGAAAAGCTGCTTGCTTCCGTATTTAGCAGCTGGATGGATAGGGTATGTCCCAGCAGCGTGCGAACATACCCAGTTACATATCCCGGAAAAAATCGCGCCATGGTTATGGGGCTGGCCCAACAAGTTTTTAAATCGAATGGACCAAGCAGATACGCGAGTGATTGTTGTCGGTGGAAATGGCAGTGAATTTTCAAGAGGGTTGGATACTCCTGAGGACATTGAACGTCTGCCATCGAATTATAGTGGCGGTATTTGGACGAATCGGATTGATATAATCGGGCCTCTATATCAGTGAAGCTAAGTTTGTAACATCCCGTATTCAACCCTGTTTTGCATAGTTTAAATAACAGCTTTAAGAGAATTCGAATTTGTATCAGGAGATCAAGCTAAAGAACGATAGTTGAATGACCAACAAGAACGATTGTAAGAAGTACTTCAAAACTATTTGTCTCCCAGCAAAGAAGAAGAGAACGAAACGAGGCTGCCGGCACAAAAAGGCAGCCTCCATTTCGTTAACGGGCAGGATAACGCAACCTTTTCTTTGGTCAACTAGTCTATATATGTAACATAAACTTGGAGGTACATCATCATGAACAACCGAATTATAGGCTTGACCACATTTCTAGGAATCTCCACATTGCTCGCCGTGGGTTGTTCAAACAATAACACAGAGTTAGCGAGTAACAACAAACCAGTCATAGTTTCTCTAACTCCAGATGAACAACAGTTGTCTACGAAAAAAGAATGTTTTGCTCAGCTCAAAGTAGCATTCGAGACTGAAAAAGCTAAGCTCGAAGCCATGTCTTCCCGTACACCTGAGGAAATCGAGAAGAATGTGGAGCAAGGACGAAAGGTAAAAGAAATTGGTTGGGAATTAGGATTGCTTGAAAAGGAAGTCGACCCTGACTATCCAAGGCGGGAGCTAGAAAGCAAACTTGTTAGTTCGAAACAACATTTTAACGGCAATGAACTACTTCATCACTACAAAAGAACAAACAACCCGAAATACAATGCCCTTTTTATACTCTTAGAATATAAAAAAGAGCAAATTGCACAGATAGAGAAAGAGTATCAAGAGAAAAGCAAAGCCATACCAAATCTCTTGCAAGAACTCGACGAATTGATTGTCATGACTGAAATTCCTAAGTAATATCCGATGGTGCGAGGAGGTGATATACAAACGGGGTTGCAGCCTTTTCTTTTGTAGCCCCACTTGGGCTTAGTATCCTGTATGTTGTAGAATTTTTGATGAATGCCACTTATCCATTTCGACGGAACTCATTAGGGGTGACCCCGTATTCCTTCTTAAACGCCCGGTAAAAGGAACGTAAGCTGTTAAAGCCGCAATCGAAGGCAATATCGGTGACCGGATAGGTCGTGGATTGCAGCATCGCTTGGGCGAGTGCGGCCCGGCGGCCGTTTAAGTAGTCGCGAAATGAGGTGCGGAGCTGCTCGGAGAATATACGTGAGATCATAAATTTGCTGATACCCAGCTCCTTGGATAATGTGTCCAGTGAAATAGGTTCCAGGAAGTGTGTGTCCAGATAAACCAGGAGCTTCTGGATCATGGACAGATCCTTGTTGGACTCCCTCCGCTTAAGAGATAACAACGGCAATAGGTTCCCCATCACCACGGAGGTGTAAGCCTTGATTAAACGGGTGTCACCATTGGCCTCATACAGGTTATGTAATTTGTGAAAGATTTCTGTGAGGTGAGGGGGGACCTGGCTCTGAGGGACAACAGGGTGGTCCGGCACATGGTTAGCCAGATCGGCAGCATAATCTCCGATAAAAGCGGGATCAACTAAGGCCAACATAATCCGACTATGCTCCTCTGTTCGGTAACCGTGCGGTTGGTTCGGGAAAATGATAGCCACGTCCCCCTCTGACAGTACATATTCTTGTTGGTTAGTGGTGATCCGGATTTGGCCGGAGAGAATCATGGCCAGCTCCACATTTTTGTGCAGATGAAGGGGATATGTATTGTCGGTTGAGAGGAAGGAATGAAACGGCTGAATCCGGTGCTGGTAGCGGATTGTCATAACAGAGTCCCCCTTTTCGTCCGAGTTAGTCTAAACGTTAGTTTATGCTGACGCCTAGCCCCATGACTGTGATCGTAGTCGTAAAGGTGCCATTCCTCGCATGTGCTCAGCTATAAAAATGCGCCCCTGCCTTATTTATTAAATCAATGCTAAAGTCCAGTTTTTTTCAGGGGATTGAAACCATCAAGCAATAGTTGGCACAAAAAATAATCTTTACTGGCAGGTACAAAATCTACAAATCTTGTAACATAATAGTTGCAAGCAGCTAAAGCAGGTGTCGCGAACCACCTCATAGCCGCTAAAAAATTGTACAACCATCACCAAATTGAAGGGAGGAAGTATAACAGGATTGCATGCGATTGCAGCAGGTTAGTCAGCTATATGTCAAGCAGGGTCTTGTTATACGAAGCAACGGATGAATCGTAAGAGTCCCCGTATGAAAAGAGCAATCGCCGTCATCTCAAGTATTTCGATAGCGCTTTCAGCTAATTTGATTTTACCCGGTTTCACGGCAGTAACACAAGCAGAGGAAGGCCGAATTACAGCGGCGTCTATCCCAGCTTTTCCCGGCGCAGAAGGAGGCGGGGCTTATACCAGCGGCGGCAGGGGCGGTGATGTGTACATTGTAACCAACCTTAAGGATTATGGTCCAGATGAGAAGCCCATCGAAGGCTCTCTCCGATATGGGGTCTTAACCACTCCGAAGGAAGGACGTACCATTGTGTTCCACGTGTCGGGCACCATTGAGCTGAAGAGCTCCCTCAGATTGAACAACATCAAGAATCTGACCATTGCCGGACAAACTGCACCGGGTAATGGAATTACCCTAGCCGGCTGGGATACCAATATCAGCAGTTCCGAAAATATCATCATCCGTTATATGTCTTTCCGCCCAGGTGCCACAAATGTATTTAACGGCAGTGATTCCATGGACGCCCTGTGGGGAAGGGATAACAAACAATTTATTATCGACCACTCCTCCTTCAGCTGGAACACAGACGAGACCCTCTCAACCTACCGGGGCGAGAATGGCACCATTCAATGGTCCATCATCGCGGAGAGCTTAACCCTATCGGGGCATTCAAAAGGCCGACATGGCTATGGCGGGATTGCAGGAGGGGACAAAACCACCTTCCACCATAATCTCTATATGAGCCACACCTCCCGGAACCCGAGACTTGGCGGCGGTTATGCCGGTAAAGCTGATGCGGAGCATGTTGCGGTACTGCAATTTTCGAACAACGTGATCTACAATTGGGGCTTTAACACAGTATACGGCGGCGGGTTCAACTTTACCAACTACATGAACAATATCGGAATCGCAGGACCAGGCACACGGGACAATGTAGCCGACAGGGTCATAGAAGCAGGTGAGGCCGGTAAGATCGGGGGGTTCTATATCAACGGGAACCGGATCAACAATACCGTAACAGGCTTGTTAGACGGCTCCTCCACATTCGTTAAGAATTCCGGCGATACCGAAGGGAAGAACCAAACCTACTATAGAACGGAACCTTACCTCTCTGCAGATAGCACAGGAGTGAATCATGGAGTAACCAATCAAGGATTTGACGAGTATGTGCGCAGCGGGGTGAAGGCTGCAGATGATAAGCTGCTGAACGATATCCTTACACGGACCGGAGCCACCTATCCACGACGGGATGCTATCGATGCCAGAATCGTTGCGGAAGTGGAGCAGGGCTTAGGACGGTACATCAACACAGAACATGAGGTTGGGGGATATGTATCGGACTTTGGGGTGATCGAGGAGCAGCGGCCTGCTGATTTTGATACGAACCTGAACGGAATAGCCGACAATTGGGAGAAGGAGCAAGGGGTTTGGGGGAACCCTGATGCTTATAAGACCATTACGGAGAGCGGCTACTCCTGGCTTGAGCTATATATTAACGGACTGGTAGACATGGAGCATATCGCCGAAAATCCTGAGGCTAAGTTGGCTTCCCCTGCGAACAATACTCAATATGACCTGGGTACAGCAGTGCCGGTAGAGATTAGAGCTTCCTCCAAGTTTGGGCACAAAATCAGTAAGGTAGAGGTTTACAACGGTTCGGAATATTTGGGTGACGCCGAACTTCGCGGCGGCAAATATGTGTATACCATCCAAGGGCTTCAAGACGCTTCCCACTTTATCTCTGCAAGGGTCATTGATACGGAGGGCTACGGTACCCAAACCACTGCCGCCTTGATCCATGTCAACTCTGACCCTAAACCATTAGCTAAAGAAGGCTGGAAATCGGCGGATATCGGCAATCCGGATCTTAAAGGCTCCGCGAGCCTAACGGACGGTGTGATTACGGTCAAAGGCAGTGGCAAGCTTGGGGAACGTGAAGGTGCCGCGGAAAGTTCTAAAGAGGCGGACGCAACCAAGGACGACTTCCATTTTGTCTATCAGGAGATGCCTGGGGATCTGGAGTTTACCGTGCGGTTGGATGAATTCGGATCCGCTGATAACCACGCATTCACAGGCTTGATGGTTCGTGATGAATTAACGGATAGAAGTGCTGCAGCAGCATTGGGGTTCTCCTGGGTGAAAATATCCAAAGCTTACCCCTGGTCCGCTTATCTGGCAGGAAGGGATGCCAAGGGCGGCAGCTTTAACGAAATGACGGAAACTTTGGATAGTGTGGCTAGTGCATCCAAGGCGGGTATTCAGCTGGTGGCAGACATTCCGTTTAAGCTGAACGGAGTGGCGCAGGGTTATTGGCTTAAACTGGGCCGTAATGGCGACACCTTCTATGCGTACGGTTCCTTGGACGGCCAAACGTGGACCACTATCGGCGAGCGGACCATCACTATGAAGAAGAAGATCTATGTTGGCTTCGCCGTTGACAGCAATGATGTTGCGAACGACCTCAAGCAGCTGAACTATGCCAAGTTTTCCAATGTGAGCTTAAAGAATGGATTTGAACCGATGCAGGAATAAGGCTAACGCTCTAGCTGATCCATGAAACGGATTTACAGCGAAATGAGCGGCACTAGCGTACGTTAGTTCAGAGCCATCCAGGAGTAGTGTGCCGCCACGGCAGCTGCTCCTTTGCTCGTTGAAGTAACTGGCAGTTTAGTATGGTATTAAATTAGGTACTAGAGAAAGATAGAACTATTTAAGCAAACTAAGTCGTAATATAGTTTGATTATAGTTTACTTAGGAAGGAATAATTATGATTGCTTAAGCTTATCTTGCCTGTTGTGATTTCTTTAGTATTGTCAACCGAGGGACGAAGAACTATAGTTGAATGAACATCAATGGATGAAGCTGCCGATACGATCGGCAGCTTCATTACTTTACGGGCAGATTTATATAATCAAAGATACATTAGAATTTCAATAATCAAGACATAGTTTTCCTAAATATGGTAATATGAGATGTGATAATAAAAAATTGAAGGAGCGGGAGTTTGAATGCTGAGTTGATTTTTCAAAACGAGATAAAGTTAACCGCATTACATATTATTTGTCCTTTTTCATCTATGCAAGTAGAGATAGCGGAGGGATTTAGTAGACTTAAATCTCGATTGGACGAGATCAAAAATCGGGTAGATCACACAAAAATAATTGGATTTTACCCTCAATCATCAGATGCCCCCGATGAAAATATATGTCATTATTACCTAGGCGTTGAAGTAGCAAATCACGACGTTGTTCCTGAACAATTGATTAGTATTACAATCCCTTCCGGTCAATTTGTTTCTTATAAGTATAACGGGCAGAAGAACGTAACAAATACCCTATACTAAATGAGTTGGCTTGGCCAACTTTTATGCCTGAGGACTCTGTAGCCGATCAGTACTGAGATGAGTTGTTGGAGCACTTTGGTGAATATCAGGTGTGTCTGTTGAATGATGATGACGAGCTAGCGGCTCCAAGAAGATGCAACTTAGTTGTGCACAAATAGTTGCGAAGCGAAATTGCTGGTATTTTATACTTTGGTCGAGAGGAGGGAATTAGATGGATTGGCTTGAGCGGATGAACCGGGCGATGGACTATATCGAATTGAACTTGGCTGGGGAGATTGAACTGAGTGAAGTTGCACGTAAAGCTTGCTGTTCATCTCATCAGTTCCAAAGGATGTTCTCATTCATAACAAATGTAACACTGGCGGAGTATATTCGGCGCCGAAAGCTTACCCTTGCCGCACTCGAATTGCAGAATTGCAAGTCGGCGAAAGTAATCGATATTGCCATGAAATACGGCTACGAATCCCCGGTTTCTTTCGCGCGAGCTTTTCAATCGCTTCATGGGATCACGCCGGCAATGGCTCGCCAAGACGGAACTGCTCTTAAAGCCTATCCACGCCTCTCTTTCCTGATTACGATCAAAGGAGTAGATGCAATGAATTATCGTATTGAGACGAAGGAATCATTCGAGGTATTTGGCATGGAACGAGTTTTTCGCAGCGATGAAGGCGGTGATGCACCGAACACGCCTGCACAATTCTGGCAACAATGCCACGCTAATGGCGAAGTAGAAAAACTTGCTGCTAATGCCGGCGACTTGCCCCGTTTTGTAAGTCAAGATTCATACAAAGTACATGGGATTTGCAGTTACAAAAATACAGGAAATGATACTTTCCCGTATATGCTGTGTGCCTTTAAGAGCGAAACCAGCAACGCGAACGGATACTCTACCATAACGATTCCCGCACTAACATGGGCCATCTTCCCCTCGGAACCTATTACTTGGGATGTGTTCGGTGAAACCATTGAGAAGTTGTATCGTCGATTTTATACAGAATGGCTCCCAACGTCAGGCTTTGAGCAGGTGGATGGAATGGAATTAGAAGTTTACGGCGGAAAAGCCGGGCTTCATTCCGTCGAACTATGGTTCGCCGTAAGGAAAATCTAGAGCACGATTACGGTTTAGGGCACGAATTCCAATAAGCTAGGTTAGTATATCAAAAATATGGAATAGTAAGGGAGATAGAATGGTGCTTAGAAAATTTAACCCTTCGGGAATGGTTTCCTCAGACATTTATCACCACGGAGTTGAGGTTACGGCTTCCCAACGTATGCTGTTCATCTCAGGTCAAGTGGGTATAGGTCCAGACGGAATTCCCGGCAAAGATATTTGGCAACAAACGGAGTTGGCGATCAACAATTTATACAAGGTCCTTGCCAGTGCAGATATGGATGCAAACGACATCGTGAAATCCACAATCTATTTAACGGATGAAAAACTGCTCGGTGGCTTCATGGAGGCTGGTGCAGGGTTATTACCCACCTCTCCCCCGGCGACGACGTTAGTTATTGTCAAAGCACTCGCTTCACCGGATTTGCTCGTTGAGATCGAAGCCGTCGCAGCGAAGTGATGATCTATTACTCCTTTTATGTCAATGTAACGGGGAAGAAAGATAACCAAGGAGTAGTCTGCCGTGGGTGGCCTGTTCCCTTTTTTTTTTGAAGTAGGCGTCATATCGTGGATGTCGTTAAGCTAACGGATACGCTAGTTCAACCGTAAAGGGCAACGCGTATGGTTATTGCTATGCATTTAAGAGAAGTCAAAAGGAGAGGTTCTTGTGGATTTTCACTATAGTAGCTATCTGTCCAGTTGTGTTGATCTGTTTGGGCTTTATGATTCATAGACACTATCAGATAACGATAGCGAAATGACGAACAGGTTGCCTGCATGCTGGCAGCCTGTTCAACTATCGTGCAGTTTTGCTCAAGAGAAGGACTATAAACGCCAATATGGAATTTACTTACTTAGGATTTCGTACTAATAAGGAGTGAGTTCGATATGAACAAAGATGAACTTGGAAAATTATATCCAATAACAGTTGTCCCTTATGATGGAAATTGGACTTTATTGTTTAAAAATGAAAAACAATTTTTAACCAATCTTCTTGGCTCAGAAATAGCTCTAAGAATAGAGCATATCGGAAGCACCGCTGTACCAAATTTATCAGCTAAGCCAACAATTGATATTTTAGTGGAGATTCCAAATGAAAGTGGAATTTTTGAATTGATAATGAGCAAGATGAATGAAAATAACTATATATACATGAAAGAGCAGATAAATCATTTGATGTTTATTAAAGGCTATTCTCCGGCAGGATTAGAAAAGGAATCCTTCCATATTCATATGGGGTCAAAAGATTTGGACTTTCTATGGGATAGAGTGTATTTTAGGGACTACCTACGTGAGAACCCTACTGTTGCCAAGCAGTATGAAGAACTAAAGCTTAAATTAGCGGAAACTTATAAGTATGATAGGGAAGCCTACACTGATAATAAAACGGAATTCATTAGACAAATAACCAGATTAGCAAAAAAGATACTCGAAACCAGGTGATTAGTATGAGCATAAATTTATCGTTTATTTTGAACAAGGGGAAACCATCGGGCGGTGAATATTCCGCTTATAAGCTTGGTTACATACAATCGATCACGATGAGGTCATCTTAGACTTCCTTTATGAAGGTGATGAAAAGTAGAAAATCCACTCCATTTGGCAGAACTTCGAATCAAATGACCGTTTTTCTACATCTGCATTAATAAATGTTGTATACCCCTTTTTACGCGAATTAAATAAGTCACTTCATGAAATCGAATATGTGGTTACACTTGATGAGTTCATCACTAGAGATAGATCGAACTCTAATTGGAGAAGTTGAATGTGATAGTCATTTAGGCGATGCGAGCTGGATCCTATCGCTTTTTATAGTTAGCAACTAAAGGAGGAGATATTATAACTTATAACGAGGTTGTTCAAATCGCTGAAGCATATTTACTTCAATTAGTATCAGAGTTGTACGGATTGGAAGGCTACGAAACCAGGCCGGTTAAGGCACATTCCGGAGGGCGGAATATCGTTTATAACTGTGAGAAAGAGGGCACTGATACAAAAATACTCAGAATCGCCTTCTTAAATGACAGGAGCCGGGAAGAATTGCTGGGTGAAGTTGAATATATCAGGTATTTATTCGAGCATGGCGGCAGTGTCTCGAATGTAGTCAGCTCCAAGAAGGGGGATCTGCTGGAAGAGATAACTCATAATAATCACACGTTTTTTGTCTGCCTGTTTGAAAAGGCCAGAGGAAAAAAACTGGTGGAAAATAATTATCGGTATCGGGAAGGAGTTCCTCTTACTGAATATTATTATAACTGCGGTAAAGTCCTGGGAAAACTGCACCAATTGTCGAAAGAATACATGCCTGTTCATCGCCGGTATAGTTTTTTTGATAAATATAATGCCGAATATATCGATAAACTGATACCCGGCTCCTTATCTCTGCTTAAGGAGAAGTTGGTAGAGCTCCTTAAAACCTTAGAAGGAATGGACAGGAACCATGAGTCTTTTGGCATGATCCATTTTGATTACAACGATGGGAATTATATGATAGATTTTGATACCGGGCAAATCACTGTATATGATTTCGACAATTCATGTTTCGGTTTGTATATGTATGACCTGGCAGATCTCTGGAGAAGCGGAGTGGGTTGGATAGCAGCTGAACCAGACCCGGGTAAACGTAGAAAATTTATGGATGATTATTTTAAAACAGTCCTCCAGGGATACCGATCCGAGACCAGAATCGAGGATTCGATGTTGGAGAAGTTGCCCTTATTTATCCAAGTGACCCTCATGGAACAAATTGCAGATGAATTCGAGTGTATGCGGAACAATGGTGAAGAAACGGAAAGTGATAAAGAGTTGTCATATTGCATAAAATGCCTGGAGAACGATATCCCGTATATGGGATTTTTTCATGGCATTTACTCATGTGAAGAACCCTTTGAGTATGATGAACGAAGTATTTAGTCTTCTTGTAGCAGCCTTTGCGTTAAGCTAAGACGGGGAACGATAGTGAATCGGACAGAATCGAAACACCCGGCCGCGAAGGTCCGGGTGTTTGTTTGCTTGAGTTATAGGGACGCAAAAACCGCTTAGGGGAGGAACGTTTCCGTAAAGCTTTTGATAACCAAAATGGGCATCGCGCCGATCGAAACGAATGCCATCATCATGCCAAACATGACGGACTTAAGTGCCTGAACCGGTCTTAATGCTTTCATAAAGAAGTCATCTCCCATTTGTAGAATAGCACCAGTATATTACTTTCGTAAGCCCAATACCTTAAAGGAACATGAAAAGCAGATAATATTTTGCGGCATGACGCTAATGCCCCGGGAGTGCCGATCGAGCACCTCTTTCAGCCGATCGAAGTAGTAAGCGGCACCAACCTACTCCGCGCTCAACGCTTCCACGAGCTGTAGCCAATTGACGTAACAGCTTATCCACCAGACATACAAAGAGACGATTGAAGTGCATGAGCTATTCAGAATAGCATCATGACACAAGCTTCCGGCATCAAGTCGGCAGCTTGTTGAGCTAAAGGGCAGATTAGTATGAAAATTAGTGCCATTTTCACTTAGACAAGGTTAATATAGAAATAAAACCAAAGGAGTAATAATATGCCATCGAGATTACAAAGAGTTGGAACGATTTACTTGCCTGTAACGAATCCTAAAAGATCTGCCGAATGGTTTTGCACGAATTTAGAAGCAGAGCTTGATTACATAGATGAAGGCAATAATCATGCAATAATCAGTTTAGCTCATCAAAGTTTTATTTTAATCCAGAGTGAACCTGGTATACTTGCAAATTTTCAGACTATAAATGATGGGCTTATGTTTCCATTCACATTTGAAGTGAATGGAGAAAGCGAGTTAGTTCAGCTACATAAAGAATTAAAGGATAAGGGAGTGCTTGTTGAAGAAATTGAAGACCGGGGTCACCCGGGCAGAAATTTTATAATTATTGACCCTGACGGTAACAGATACGATGTTTGGAGTGAGCTATCGACTGAGTTTAAAGAGAAATACAATATCAATTGATTATAGAGAATATCGAGACAAGGGTATCCTTGATGAACTAAAGGATTCACCAAACGGAAAACGATAGTGGAGGGAGTAACGAGGAACTTATGATTTAGTAAATTCAATTAGATGGAACGCGGAGTGCCTGGAAACCGGCACGCTCCGTGTGGAGCAGAGGAAAAGCTGGAGATTACATCAAATGCTTACCTATTGTTACCGATAGTTCCAATTAAACATCATGAGGTTGCCTCAGGATCGATCGGTCAGCCTCATTAAGCTAATGGCAAGATGAAAAACAACATAGAACCTGATTAATTACGCGAATTATAGAGTGTAAGAATAGGGTTGGTAGAGGAGGTTTCATTTCTGTGGATGTAAGGCAAATACTTGAATCCGACTACATACCAGTTATCTCCGTAATAGATGATTGGTGGGGCGGTCGGAATATGGCTGACATGTTGCCAAAACTATTTTTTCAACATTTTCAAGACACAAGTTTTGTAGTTGAACGGAATGATCAAATCATTGGATTCTTAATCGGATTTGTGTCGCAAACATATCCGACTGAAGCATACGTTCACTTTATTGGTGTGCGTCCAGATTATAGAAAAGATGGAGTAGCAAAATATTTGTATCAGATGTTCTTCGGCAAGGTTCAAGAGAAGGGGTGTGAAGTAGTTCGTTGCGTCACATCACCAGTAAACAAAACTTCAATAGCATTTCATACACGTATGGGATTCCAAATTGAAAAAGGAACCGGTGAGGTTGATGGTGTGCCAGTCACTGTTAACTATGATGGGAAAGGACAAGATCGAGTTTTGTTTATAAAAGAATTGCAATAGTTGCCTTTAGCATATTGCTCCACTTCCTCGGGAAACGATAGCTCAATAGCGCACCACAAGAGGCTGCCGCGACCGGCAGCCTTACTATGAACGGGCAGTTTAGTTCAATAGTGGCAACTCTATCCCAACTAGAGGAATAAAGTAGTATGCTGAAGCCGCTTAAGTATCGGCGCCAGCTTATAGCCTAGGATATTTTTCGGTTAAGCTTTTTGAATGGAATTCAAAATTTCTTTATAATGAGGACTGTGTGAGGGGGTCATATTCCGTAGCTCCTAGTCCCTTCAACCTCTCCAACATTCCGGCAACATCGTCTACATGCCAGTACAGAATTGCTACTCCCGCCCCCGTTATGCTAGCTGTCTGAGGAGCATATTTCTTGTCAATGATACCAAGCTCATCTTGGAAGTCGCCGATCCGATATTCGATGTAAGCAGTGATCAACTTATTTTTAAAAGGAACGATAGTGAGGAGCTGCCGCTTTGGCAGCTTATTTTTGATGTTCGTTGAAGTAAACGGGCAGGATATTCAATTACGCGAAAAAACGGCAACCGATAAATGTGGCTGTGGTTTTCTCAACTAATGATGAAATTATTTAATTTGCGGGCAAAAGAGTTGAATAGCTCAGCTATATCAGCAGCCCCGGTGCGCAACCAAATAACAATAAAACCTTGAATCGCACGATCTTGTACGACTCAAGGTTTTCAATATTCTTAAGCTTCATGTTATCCCCTCTTTAACGCTGATGGTGGGTAACCAAACCGCTTTTTGAATACTTTTGAAAAATGTGCAACATTCTCAAAGCCAATAGTAAAACAAATATCCGTAACGGATAGATTCGAATGAGTTAACAGCTCTTCCGCTTTGTCCAAACGACGATTACGTAACCATTGTAGTGGGGATGTGTTGTACATAGCTTGAAACTCTCTTTTAAATGAAGATAAACTTCTTCCAGACAAGAATGCAAGATCGCTTATTGATACAGGGTTCATAAAATTCTCCTCAATAACTTCGGCAATACCTTTCCTCGTTTTATGTTTAAGCTGTAAAAACTGAAACATAAACCGATTGTCTGCGTCCACTACATCGAATAATAATTCCAACAGCTTAAGTTTTACAAGTCCGTCATTTATTTTATCAGATTCTTTGAAGTAGGGCTTAAGAGATTCCAAATAGCTGACAAGACGATCATTTACGGAATGAACACACACCGGAACTAGCAATGCCGGATAGGACGATTTAAATTCTACCAGCTTTATAAATTCACCGAGCACATCTTCCTTCAGGAAAAACATCATATAGTCCAATAAATAGGTAGAATCGGGATCTCCCGATTTCTCATATTCGACAACAATCGATTTTTGCAAAAGGATCATTTCATTTTTATGAACCGTGTACTCCTGATTTCCGAATCTTACCGTGTACATTCCCTCAAGAACGAAGAGAAGCAGATGATCCTCTAAAAACATGGTTCCCTTTGTGCTTTGTGTATGTGTGCAGGATTCAATCACAGACAATCCTTTCAGCTTTAAAATACCTTGGTTATATGGAGGCTCACTCAGGTCTTGAGGTGCCTTAACAATCGCGCTGTTTCTTACAGACATCATTTACTCCTCCTGACTACGACTACGTAATGACACAAAAAAGTGTGCCATCTTTGATCCTATATTCGCGCACAATGAAGTGAATTCCTTTCCAAAATGTCGTACGGGTGAGCGAAATGAACAAATGTTTAGAGCTCTGGAACAAAGTAACGGAAGCGCTAGTGAAGTAAACTTACCTCATCAGCAAAACAAATCAAGCTGACAGAAAGGAAAGGGATATTGGATATGACAAAACAAAAGGTTTGGTTCGTAACAGGAGCATCAAGAGGTTTTGGATTGGAAATTGTCAAGGAAGCGTTAGGATCAGGTGATAAGGTTGTTGCAACTGTCCGGACTTCGCCTGAATTATTGGCAGATAAGTTAGGTAATCCGGAAAACCTTAGTGTGGTTGTGCTCGATGTCACCAATGAACAACAGGCTTATGAGGCAGCAGAGCTGGCAATAAAACGATTCGGAAGGATTGATGTGCTTGTCAATAATGCAGGATTCGGTTTGCTTAGTGCGGTAGAAGAAGCGACGAGCGAGGAAGTAAAGGGAAATTTTGAAGTCAATGTATTTGGGTTGTTAAACGTTACCCGCGCAGTTCTTCCTTATATGAGAAAAGAACGCTCAGGGCATGTGATCAATATCTCCTCGGTAGGCGGATTAACGGGTATTGTTGGGTGGGGGGTGTATGGCTCCACGAAATTCGCTGTTGAGGGGTTAACGGAAGCAATGGCAAAAGAATTGGCTCCACTTGGTATTCATGCTACTGTCGTAGAACCCGGTTTCTTCCGCACAGAATTCTTGGATGGAACATCACTTACTCGTACCAGCCATGTGATTGACGATTACGCGGAAACTGTAGGAGAGATGAGAAGTTTCGCCACAAAGGTTAACAAAAAACAGCCCGGCGATCCTGTCAAGTTAGCCAAAGCATTAATTCTCTTGACTAATGCGGAGAAACCACCGGTACACTTGCCGATGGGGAAGGATGCCCTCACTTTCTTCAAAGAAAAAAGGGACCTTTTCGAGAAGGAAATTGAGGCATGGTTTGACGTGATAACGGGTACAGATCATGAAGTTGTAGTTTCGTGAGTTTAGATAGCAAGATGTAATGCAACAAGTATTTTCGGAAAGAAAATATGCATATTTATGGAAGGTAAACCGGCGCTTTAATCTAATCTCGAAGAGGAACCAACAGCCGGGTGAATGTTTTCTCCAGCGCTCTGAGATTATCGGAACCTATAGTAATGGAGTCAATTCCCTTGATACACCAATTCCTTTCGTAGTGATTCCATGAAACCCATTTCATTATGGTATAAAACCTGATAATCTTAACTAAAAACATGGATCAACTTGAAAGGAAAATGCAAACATGAATCACATTACAGTCTATGATATTGCAAAAGAGGCTAACGTTTCAGTATCAACGGTCTCCCGAGTGCTCAACGATACGGCTCCGGTCAAAAAAAGCACAAAAGATAAAATTATGCAAATTATTGATAAATATCAATTCCAGCCTAACGCTCTCGCAAGAAGCCTTCTTAAAAAAGAAACCGGTACGATCGGCATGATCATGCCTGACATTACAAACCCGTTCTTTCCGGAGGTGTTTCTGGGGGCGGAAAGCGAAGCCAGAATAAAAGGATATACATTTTTTCTTTGCAATACATCCGGTGATTCTGCAAGAGAATCCGAATACTTAAGTATTTTAAGCGAGAAGCGTGTGGATGGCATTATTTTTATGGGCGGTAGAATTAATCTTGCCCGCTGCAAGCCCGAACTTGTAAAAGAAGTTACCGATATTTCTTCAAGAATCCCAGTCGTACTCGTCAATGGGCAGCTACCTAACAGCAATATAGTAAGGGTGTCTACAGACGAAGCCAAAGGTGCCAGATTGGTTACTCAACATTTAATCGATTTAGGACATAAGGACATCGGTTTCATTGGCGGGGTTGATCATATGTCGACCACTATCCAAAAAGTAAAGGCATTCAAATCTCAATTAGAGGATTCTGGCTTGGTTTACCAACCGGATTGGGTATTGCATGGCAGTTTTTCCGTGCGTTCAGGAGAAGAATTGATGAAAAAAATGATTGAAATGAAGAAAAGACCGACTGCAATTTTTTGTGTAAATGACTTTACTGCTGTTGGTGCTATTAAAGCAGTGAGTGAACATGGAATGAAAATTCCGGATGATTTTTCCATTGTCGGATTCGATGATACTCCTTTAGCAACATCAATCATTCCAGAAATGACGACGGTATCGCAAAAAAGTCATGAACTAGGCAAAACAGCGGTGCAAATTCTTACCAAGCTGCTCAACAAAGAAAAAGTAAAACGATTAACTTTACTTGAACCTGAATTGATGATCAGGAAAAGTACCGGCCGGTTGAAAAACTAAAATGACATCATTGACAGCAACCAGCATTTGGTAATAAAATATTGAAATGAAAGCACTTACAAAATGCTGCTAAACCCATTTACCTGCAAGTTAGGCATAAGATTTTATGGAGTGACTCAGAGATCACTCTATATTTTATGAGTTTTATGAAACCCTTTTCATGAAACGGGTTTCAATTATGAGATCCTTATAAGGGGGTGATAGCCTGCTAGAAGATTTTAGATTATGAGCTACTTCTGAAGGGCTTTATTACAGCGTCAATGGCAAGACCAATTCAACTCAAAGGAGATAGGCGATTGAAAAGTAAACTTTTGAAGAAATTCACTGCTACATTTCTCACCTGCACTAGTTGTTTCGGCCTGTATGGCGGTACTTTGACCGCGAGTACGGAAACAGAAGTGAGCCCTCCGATTGACGCCATCATTTCCATAGATGCATCGGTCAAGTATCAGAAGATCGACAACTTCGGTGCATCCGATGCGTGGTCAATGGAACAGCTTGGAAAGTACTGGACGGATGAAAATAAAACACGCGTTGCGGATCTTCTATTTTCCAGGGAGAAAGGAATCGGACTATCTGCTTGGCGTTTCAACATCGGGGCAGGTTCCACGGAAACGGACCAAGCGATCATTACGAATCCATGGCGCCGTGCGGAAGCGTTCAAATCGGAGGAGGTCAGCAGTTACGATTGGAGTAAGCAAGAGGGACAGCAATGGTTTCTAAAGGCCGCCAAGGATCGAGGCGTAGGTGATCTGATCGCTTTTGTCAATAGTCCGCCGGTCTGGATGACAAAAAACGGTCACGCTCAGCCGGATTCGACCGTAGGCTCCACTAATTTGAAGGAGGGATTTGAAGACGAATTTGCCGCTTATGTAAGCGACGTGTTGGAGCATTTTAAAAATGAAGGACTTGAATTTAATTATATTAGCCCGATCAACGAGCCAACTTGGGACTGGAATAAAGCTGGACAGGAAGCAAACCGCTATAATAATGACGATTTGAAGCGCGTCATTCTCGAACTGCACAGGCAGCTTCAGTCAAGAGGGCTTACTGCGCAAATCAGTGCGCCAGACGGCGTGGAAATAACTGCGCTGCTCGACGACGATGTATACAAATCGTTCGCGAATAAAGAACAGTACAACGCCGGCGCTAATAATCTGGGACTCGGCAAATACCGCGAGTATATCAAAGACATGCTCGGTGATCCGGAGTTAAAGAAGGCGATCGGCAATAAAATTGCATCGCATTCCTACTGGTCCGATTATAGTAAACCGGACGACGACCGTCTCGGCAAACTAAGGGAGCTGCTGCTTGCTAACCTGAAAAAATACGATGCGGCCGCCAAATATTGGATGACCGAGTATTGCATTCTCGGTTCATACGGGCCGGGACGCGACCTGGGCATCGATCCTGCACTTCATGTTGCCCGAACGATACATTTTGATTTGGAACGGGCGAATGCGTCGGCATGGCAGTGGTGGACAGCAGTCTCAAAAGAAGATTATAAAGATGGATTAATCTACACAGATTTCAACAATGCCGGGGACGAGCAGAACATCCTCACTTCGAAAATCTTGTGGGCGCTTGGCAATTATAGCAAATTTATTCGTCCAGGTGCCGATCGCATTGCGCTTACGGGGTTGGACGAGCAAGCGCGGAGCGGGCTGCTAGGATCTGCTTACAAGCATGACGGAGAGAAAACGGTAACAGCTGTTTTCGTCAACGACAGCCAGGAGGACAAACGCATCAAGCTTTCATTAGGCGGTCTTGATAATAAAGACGCTATTTCTGTTATGAAGCCGTACATCACATCAGCCGACAAGGATCTTACTCGTGGACAGGATGCACCGGTTCAGACGGATGGAACATTCGAAACCGTTATTCCCGCCCGTTCTGTCGTGACACTGAATGGAGATCTGATTAAGGCGAACAAGAAGCCGGAAGCTCCAGAGATTGTTAACGTAAAGCCTATGAATAAAGGGCTGAAAGTCGAATTCAATGCACCGAAAGGAGCATACGAATATGAAGTGAGTTACAGCGCGAAAAACGACAAACAGGAAAAAAAGCTAACGCTGATGTCTGAAAACTCGTTCATTATTCAAGGTCTTGAAAACGGCAAACAATATGCTGTCACCATTCGAGCAGGCAACCAGAACGGGTTCGGACCACCTTCGAAGAAGGGTTACGGTACGCCGGAGCTGCTGGCACCGACCGTTATCGCATCAACAGGTACAGACGGCGGTTTTAAGGCAATCTATGACTTGGAAATAAGTGTTCCCGCCTATCGCGTTCGTTATGGAACTCAGCACGGCAATTATGATAAAGAGCTAATAAGCGAAAATCCGACCGGGACGCTTCAAGTCGAAGGTCTCGTGAACGGCACAAACTATTACGCTGTCGTGGAAGCGGTTGATGGCTTAGATGTTAGTCCGCCTTCTTCTGAATTTCAAGTGAAGCCCGATATATCGGCTCCTACCAAAATTATGGCTATTCCGGCCGATACCAAAGCGCACCTTGAAATCAGTCCGGTGGAAGGAGCCTCCGGCTATATCGTTCAGGTCATTTCTGGCTCGCAAATCATTTCTACCAAAAGCATCAACAAAAGTTCCATCGAGTTGGAAGGTTTGACCAACGGGTCGCCGTTTGCCGTTCGTGTGACCTCAATCGGCAAAGGCGGTAACGGTACCGGTTTCACGGAAGCGGTAGTAACGCCGAAAGCATATGAGGTTCGCCATGAAGACGATTTTGAGAAAGGTGACATGACACGTTACCAGCAGGATCTTAGTATGTGGCGAATGGAAGACGGACTGTTGAAGCATGTTTCCGGAGGAGATCACCAAGGGGAACTCAGCGTCAACGGAATGCAGCTGATCGATGGCACAATCACGGCGATTGTCAAACACGCAACGGCAGGAGCTGATTGGGGAATCGCTTTCCGTGGAAGCAGCTTCGAGAAGGGGTATATGTTCGGTTACGAGAACGGCGCGCTGATCATTCGCAGAGACGGTCAAAATCTGGCTGGCTCCGTCCCATTCACTGCGAAGCTGGGTGAGCTTTATCAATTAGATGTTCGGTTGAACGGGAAAAGAATTCAGGCCTTTATCGACGGGAAACCGGTATTTGACCTGACAGATACGTTTTACACGAGCGGTCGCGCCGGTCTTCACAGCTGGGCTGATGCAGAATTCGCTTATTTAAAAATCGCGCGCGAGACGGATAACTTCAAATCTAGTCCGGAAATCTATCAGGTGAAAGAAGGCGATCGGCAAGTAGCGCTTCAATATAGCGAAGTCGACGGAGCGGATTCTTATGTGATCCGTTACAGGCCCACAAGTGGAGGCGAAACCGGTTCCACAGAAATATCAGCCAATCCGGGTTCTATGATCATTACAGGACTGGATAACGACGTTACTTATTCATTCACGGTTATCGCTATCCGAGAAGGGGAGGAAGCAGCGTCAGAGCCGATAGAGGCGACTCCAATCGGGAACGCCGGTAAGGTTCTGTTCTATGTTGACGCTGGCGACGGTACACCTCTCCAATTGGAGGAAGGCGAGATGTTCGGATCGCTGCAGACATTGGAAGAGCAGCCTTATGGCAGAGATCCCGTTACAGGAATCAATTGGGGCTACGAAGCCGATGACGGACTGACCTGGGCACACAGCAGTCCGACAGACGCGTACGAATCGATTCGCCAATTCGATGGGAACGATAACGGCAAAGGGATTGCTTATCGCTTCCAGATTCCGAATGGCCCTTACAAAGTGACTGTCGGTTTCTTCGATCCGTGGAAAGCAAGCGATCGGATCATGAACGTGACCATCAATGGAGAAACCAAGCTGACCGGTTATGTTATCGGTTCGAAGCAAGAGGCGAAGACGTTCGATAGCATCGTTGTGACTGATGGTGAACTCATCGTGAAAGCCGTTAAGGCAGGCGGTTCCAAACCGATGTTAAGCTGGATTAAGGTGGAACAATAATAAATCGGGGTAGATCGATTCATGAAGTCGTTGTAAGATTGACGATAGTGGGTCGTTCTATCTTTTTTTTGACTTTACAGCAGAAATAGCTGACGAAGTAGACGTTTATCCTATAGTATTATAGATCGTGCAACGGCGGCCCCGACAAAGATGTTGGGACTGCCGTTTTTACTCTTGCGTAAGTTATCATAAATCGAAGAGTGACTGGAGTAAAAAGATTCTATCTTTTAGTAAAGCGATTACATTTTTCGACAGCTAAGAAAATTGTATTATAGTAAATGTAAGCGGTTTTATAAATAGTGGGGAGGCAAAGAAAATGAAGATGTTCAGGAAGATGGCAAGTTTGAGTTTGGCTGTAATCCTATCGGTGACGCTTGCCGCGTGCGGCAGTTCCACAACAGAAAGCCAAAAACCGGCAGACTCCCAGTCGCCAAAGGCAACTACGAGTGCTCCAGCTGAGAAAATTAAGATCACGATGTGGTCGCAGTTTTCCGACCCTAACTCCAAGGACGGAGGATTTATCGGCTTTTACAAAGCGTTGGAAGCGACAAAGGCTAAGTTCCCCAATGTAGAAATCGAACATACGGGAGTCGGGGGAGAAGCCTACAAAACCAAGATAAAAACGGCTTCAGCCGCAAATGATTTGCCCGATATTTTCTTTTCATGGGGAGGAGGCTTTGCCCAGCCGTTCGTCGCTGGTAACCGTATTTTACCGCTGCAGGATCTTGTAAAAGACGGAACCATCGACAAGCTGGTTCCAGGAACTACGGACAACTTCACATTTGACAATAAGCTTTACGGTCTTCCTACCAATATCGCAACGGCTAACCTTTATATCAATACGGAGCTATTCCAAGCCGCAGGCGCTAAAATTCCTGCTACATGGGACGACCTGGTAGCTGACATTAACGCTCTTAAGGCCAAGAACATAACGCCCATCGCACTTGGAGCTAAAGACAGGTGGCCGGTCATGATGTGGAACTCCATATTGGACATTCGGATGGGGGGAACAGCTGCCGTCAATGCCGCTCTGAATAAGACAGGATCCTTCAACACTCCGGAATTCCAGGAAGCCAGCCGCAGATTGAAGGAACTGCTTGACGCCAAAGCGTTCGGGGATAATCCATTAGGGACTTCCTATGACGAGTCGGTCAATATGTTCTTAACCGGCAAAACTGCCATGTTGTACATGGGAGCATGGGTGAACGGGCAGATCAATGCACCGGACTCTCCGGTTAAAGGTAAGGTCGACGTCGTGAAATTCCCGACGATTCCAGGAGGGAAAGGCAATGTCGACGAATGGCATGGCGGTTCCGGCGAAACTTTCTTTATGAATGCCAATGTAAAAAATAAAGATCGCGTATGGGAAGTCTACAAATATTTTATGGAAATGATGGCTAAGGAAGTATACTTTGCAGGTTCCGGGTCCTCTGCATGGAAAGGCGATCTGGGCGACACCTCCAAAGTTGATCCCCTTGCCGTGAAGATTGGCCAGCTCTCTGCTAATGCAACCGGCTTCTCTTACTGGTGGGATCAGATGTTGTCCGGTAATGATACGGAGTCTATGTTCGGTTCGTTGATGAAATTCACTTCCGGAAAGCTATCACCCGAGGATTTTAACAAAGAACTGCAAAGCAAGATTAATCCTGGCAAATAGAGACAAAGAGTCCAAACGAACGAACTGGCGGACAGGCAACTTCCGCCAGTTCTATTTAGGGGGGGAGAACCATGCAACAAGTGTTTGGCGATAAGAAAGCCATTGCCGTCTTTGTACTTCCTGCGCTAGTCTTGTTCATACTTGCAGGTTTTATCCCGATCGTCCAATCCGTTTACTACAGTATGTTGGATTGGGACGGAATCGGTAAAGGGAAA
Organism: Paenibacillus sedimenti; assembly: GCF_014534655.1. Taxonomy (GTDB): domain Bacteria; phylum Bacillota; class Bacilli; order Paenibacillales; family NBRC-103111; genus Paenibacillus_E; species Paenibacillus_E sedimenti. Next base: position 800,494 of record NZ_JACVVD010000003.1, on the reverse strand, counting down.
TTTGTGGGACTCGCGTTGTATAAAGATCTGTTCTTTACCGATACTTACGACATGCAATTCGTTCACTCTGTTTTGAATACGTTTTACTTGGCCGTTTTATCGTTAGTTCTGCAGCTTCCTTTCGCGTTCTTTCTCGCGTTAGTGCTTGCCAGAGGAAATAAGGGGGAGAAATTTTATCGGACGTTATTCTTTATCCCTGTCACGATTTCGTCAGCTGTAATCGGACTCATGTTCTTGTCCATATTAAACCCGAATTACGGCCTGTTGAATACCATGTTGGAGCAATTAGGACTGCACGCATGGAAGCATGATTGGCTTACAGACGAAAAGACGGCTTTATCGAGCATCATGCTGCCGGCCGTTTGGCAGTGGGTTGGTTATTACATGCTTTTGATTTATGCTGCCATAAAAGGCATCTCAGAAGAGTTGTTTGACGCCGCTAAAATCGATGGGGCGTCCAGATGGCGCACAACGTTTTCCATCGTGATTCCGTTAGTCACTCCGATCTTGAAGGTTTGTATCGTTTTTGCCATCATTGGCTCGCTGAAATTTTTCGATTTGACCTTTATCATGACGAACGGCACCCCGGCACCGGCTACGGACGTGCCCAGCACTCTCATGTACGCCACCATCTTTAAGAGAAACATGTACGGGTATGGAAGCGCAATGGCTGTCTTTATGGTGGTGGAATGTCTTGTTTTTTATGGTGTGCTGCAATGGTTGTTTAGAGTACGAGGAGAGGAGAATGGCAAGTGATACTGACCCGAAAATGGAATAGCACCCATCTTGTTCTTCAACTATTTCTCGTCGTTTTCGCAATCATTCAATTCTATCCTCTGCTTTGGCTGGTCTTAACCTCATTCAAATCAAATATTGAAATCACTGGAAGCAATGTGATGGGACTGCCGTCAACTTGGAAATTTGAAAACTATAGATACGTCTTTGTCGGCTCTAAGCTCGGAAGGAATTTCGTAAATAGCTTGTTTTACACCGGAATAACGGTAATCGCTTCGGGATTGTTAGCGGCGATGGTATCGTATGCCGTCACCCGGATGAGATGGAAGCTTAGCAAAATCGTACTCGTCCTATTTATGTCCGGGCTGATGATTCCGGTACATGCTACCTTGTTGCCTTTATTTCTCATTCTAAAGCAAACCCATCTGCTGAATACGCCATGGGCACTGATTATCCCTTATACGGTGAATGCCATTCCCACCTCCATGTTCATAATGGTAGGATTTTTCTCAGGCCTCCCGCGTGAATTGGAAGAAGCCAGTGTCGTTGACGGTTGTAATATATACCAAGTCTTTTTCAGGATCATGTTGCCCTTGATTAAGCCAGCCCTCGTTTCTGTGTCCATATTTACTTTTCTGGCCGCATGGAACGAATTGATGTTCGCGAGTACCTTTATTAATAACACCAACCTGATGACCATAACTGTTGCCATTAATTCGCTTCGAGGGCTGCACATGACGGAGTACGGTCCGATCGCAGCCGGCATGGTAATAGCAACCATTCCAACGATTCTTTTGTATATCTTCCTAAGCGAGCAGGTGCAAAAGAGTATCGTCGCTGGAGCGATTAAGGGCTAGTACCGCAGCGATCTTGATATATAATAAAGAGAAACTCTTGTAAAAGAGCAGATAGGACAACAATCGGACAGAAGGTGGTTTCAGCGGTGAAATTCGCCAAGATAAGAACACAAATGATATCCTATTACATTCTTTTGCTAGCGGTTTCTCTGCTGATCAGCAGCGTCTTGTATCAAAGATTCAACCGGAGCCTGGTCGATAGCAAGATTGCGGAAGTCTCCGAACAAAGCTTATACGCGATTCAATCCAGTATGAATTCCCTGTTCGATAACACTTCGAAGTATTCCCAAAGGGTGATTGCCAGTAGTACGGTTCAGGAGCTCATGAAGACGGACTTCTCAAACGAAGGATTCGTATATTCGAACAATAGTATCCAAAAGGTACTCAACGAGATTTTCCTAGCAGAGCCGAGCGTAGCCTCCGTTTATTTGTTCCGCAACGACGATTTATATTATTCCCTGGAGTTTCAACAACTGGGGATCAATGTTGCAAGTATCAAAACGGCTTCCTGGTATCAGGAAGCCGTACAAAAAAGCGGCGGTCTCATATGGCGGATCAATGCAGGCGGGGTCCCGAATTCCCAGACGAAAGGGGAACCATATCTTTCTTTGATCCGTGTAGTGAACGATCTGAACACAGCGAAGCAAATTGGTGTGATTATGATTAACATTCCGTTAACCCAAATCAAAAAGCTCTATGAACATTCCGTTGACGGCAAGAAATACGATCTCATGGTGGATCGTGAAGACGCGCGTTTGATCCAATTCGAAAATCCCGAGCTTCGTCAGTTTGCGGAATCGGCAGAGTTTCGGACGCATGCTGAAGGTAGCTTTATTAAAACCATATCCGGTAAACGATACATTTTCGACATGATGGAGGTCGGCGGGTGGCGCTATGCAACCGCGTTCTCCATGAGCGAATGGCCGAATCCGTACAAGGCTGTGAATCGGGTCCTCATCCCAATCGCCGCCTTTAATTTTGTTTTTATATTTATAGGGTTTATTTGGATAACGAGGTCCATTATCTACCCTATATTAAGTTTATTAAGATCGATGAGAAAAGCGGAAACGGGTAATTACCAGCAAGTCATTCTCCATCCGAAATCGAATGAAATCCGGCAGCTTCAGGACCGGTATAACCGTTTGATCGTTACGATAGAGCAATCAATGGAGCGCGTGAAAGAGGAGCAGACGCTTCGGCGAAAACTGGAGCTTCATATTCTGCATCAGCAAATCAAACCGCATTTTCTATACAATGCCCTGGAGTCTGCAGGATACATGGCATTGGCCGGAGAAAGGGAAGAAACCTACCGTCTGATATCCGCGTTAGCCCAATATTACCGTTTGAGTTTAAGCAAAGGGAATGAAATTATCTCGCTTAAAGAAGAATTTGAAATTGCCAAGAACTATTTGACGATTCAGCATATGAGATACCCAGGCATGTTTACTGCAGTTTATGAATTAAGCGATGCTTTGCACACCTATCCGGTTCCCAAGCTCACCTTGCAGCCGCTTGTGGAGAATGCTCTTTACCACGGCATCCGGCCGATGGGACAGCAGGGGATGATTACCGTCTCGGCCGTCCCTTCAGGCAGATCGGTCATCTTATCCATTAAAGATGATGGCATAGGCATCTCTGAAGAAAAGCTGGATTCCATGGGAGAGGAGCAGCTCATTCATAATGCTTCCAGCTTTGGGTTGCGTGGAACGATAACGAGACTTAGACTTTTTTACGGGGACAGCATGTCCTACTCGATTGGCAGTTCACCGGGAAATGGAACGTTAATCGAAATTGAAATACCCTACCTGGAGGATTCAGAGTGGAAAATGGAAGGATAACAGCCATTGCCGTAGATGACGAAGTCAATCCAAGAAAGCTCCTTCAAGTTCTCCTGGATTGGAATTCCCTTGGAATTGAATTTATAGGCGAAGCGGCAAACGGAAACGAAGCGTTGGACTTGATTGACCCTTTAAAGCCCAATATCGTCTTTACGGACATTAATATGCCATACATGGACGGATTGGAATTGGCGAGGCTTGTGAGAGAAAAAGATCCGTTCATTAAGGTGGTGATTTTAACCGCTTATCCGGAATTCGAGTATGCCAAGCAAAGCGTGAGAATCGGTGTCCATGATTTCTTGTTAAAGCCCATTCAACCGGACGTATTGGGTAAATTGGCTTTCGACTTGAAAGAAGCGATCGAGAAGGAGACGGCTCATTGGAACGAGTACCGTAAAATCAAGACGGAGTTGCTGGAAAATACTTTTGAGCTGAAAGAAAAATTTTTATTAGACCTGCTAGTGGGTACCTCTAGTCTTGAACAATTGAATCGGAGATATGAATACTTTTTTGGAGAGCCGTTTCAAACGTGCTGCTCCGTTGCTGTGCTGGATGTTCATGCCGAACCTAACGGTGGAGAGGAGAAAAATCTAATCCTCAGCATAGGATGCAAGAGGGTTGTGGAAATCCTTGTGCACGAGCGTGAGGGGGTTAACGTATTTCATGATAATAGCGGACGGGTTGTGATCGTAAACTGGGGTGCAGCAATTGAGCCCGAGCCCATCGGGGAACAGGCCATTCGTGCCATCAAGGATAAAATGGGCTATCAAACGACCGTAGGGGTTGGAAGCGTTTACGATAAGCTCAATCAAGTGAAAAACAGCTACAAAGAGGCGCTGGAAGCACTACGATATGGCAAATTCTACGGCGGGGGCCATGTCATTTCATTTGGAGAGGACATTCGGCTTGTCGATTCTGCCATGGATTTGAAATTGACCGAGATGGAAGAGATTATTTTTTTCATTAAGACAGGCATAAAGGAACAAGCCGTTCACGCCATCGATAAGCTCTTTCTTTCTTTGGCCACTACCCGCGGAGCGACGATCGAACAAGCATACTCGCTTGGTGTCCATTTCCTTTCATTACTTCTACTCGCTATGTCGGAATTGGGCTTCTCCCAGATGCGTACGGACTTGTTAAACGATGGTCTGTATAATCGAATGTTCGGATGCCAAACATTTAATGAATTAAGTCTTCTGTTGTCCGAATTGGCTAAGGAAGCCGCGGATAATATTAAGGGTACCCGAAACAAAAAAACGAGCAGGATCATTGATGAAGTGCTTACTTATCTTGCGGAAGAGTTCCGTAACCCCGAAGTGTCGCTAGGGTCCGTTTCCCAAAAGTTCCATCTTAATTCGAGCTACTTAAGCAGAATCTTCAAACAAGAAATGGGGCAGAGTTTCACCGACTATTTGCTAAAACTTCGAATTGATGAGGCCGTTAAGCTCATGAATGAGACGGACTGGAAAGCTTATCAGATTGCGGAGAGGGTAGGAATCATGGATCCGTATTACTTCAGCCACCGCTTTAAAAAAGTGACGGGGGTCTCCATTCAAGAATATAAGAGAACTTCACAAAAATAACTTAAAGGAACCGGCCTGATGACCGGTTCCTTTTTTGTGGTACGCCCAGTATGGGCGTCATCTCTATATCATTACAAAGATTCACCCGTAACGATTTGATGCTGCAAAAGCAACACATTCAAATGCTTATTGTGGTTTCCATTGATTTCTTCAAGCAAGCGATTCACGGCTGTTATTCCTATTTCGCTTACAGGGTATCTTACGGAGCATAATCTTGGAGAAATATATTTCAACGTGTCGATATCATCGAAGCCCATAAGACCGATCTGTTCAGGAACTCTAATTTTGTTTTTCTTATAATGATTAAGCACTTCTAGTGCATAGATATCCGCAGGGCAGACAACTGCTTTTTTGGGCTGGGATTCCAGATCGATTTGGCTAATGGCCTTGATGTAATCCGAGTCCATGATGACAAGCGGTTCCTTTTTTCCCATCTCCGATAAACCTTCGCGGCATCCGGCCAATCTTTCTTCCAGTGTGTAAAGATTGACCTCGCCTCTGCGGGTCAATGGAGGGCAAATATAGATGATTTCTTCGTAACCTTGGCTTACGACATGTTTCACAGCGTCTTTCATCGATTCACGCTCGTTAATGCCTACATAGGTCCACCCGCCGGAAATACGATTTCCGATTGTAACGATGGGAATCTTTAAATCGAGCAATTCTTTTTCAAATTCATGTCCGGACTGTACACTGAACATGATAATCCCGTCTACTTGCCGGGTTTTGAAATGCTCGAGTGCTTTCCGCTCATTTTGAGTATCGCTATGAGTAAAAATAGGGAAAACGACATACCCTAGTTCCCTGGCCTTGACTTCAATGGCGTTCATTAACTGCGCAAAATATGGATTACGGACATCAAATAAAATGACGCCGAGCGTCATCGACCGGCCTTTGGCAAGACCCCTGGCTAAATGATTGGGCGTATAGTTTAACTCCTTCGCGACATTAAGAATATATTCTTTCGTCTTCTTGCTAATTCCCGGCCTAGCATTTAACGCACGGTCGACGGTCCCTTCGGAAACCTTGCATATCCGGGCGATATCTTTAATCGTGGCTGACATATCCGGCTCCTTTTATATAAATGTTCGTGTACGCACACGAATCAGCTGATGATTATTTTATATTATGACAATAGTTATAGCAAGCGATTAGCAGCATTTTATGTATAAATATTGACAAAGCAAGATAATCGAGATATATTTCCACTTAAGAAGGTCCGTGTGCGCACACGGAAATATGATTAGTCTTGGGAGCGTAGAGCGATGCCTAAATTGGAAATTAATTCAAGAAGAGAACTTGGCAAAAGAGACAAGAAAATTTTCGGTCACTTTCTGGAGCATTTTCATCGTCAAATCTATGGCGGAATCTTCGATCCGACGTCCGCACTTTCCGACAGCAGCGGATATCGCCAGGATGTTGTGGAAGCGCTTAGACGAATCGAAGTCCCTATTATTCGCTGGCCTGGCGGCTGCTTTGTATCTGCCTACCACTGGAAAGATGCAATAGGAAAGCAGCGCACTCCTTACTTTGATAAAGCATGGCGGGTAGAGGAATCGAATCTATTCGGTACGGACGAATTTATGGAATATTGTCGGTTGCTTGGCGCAGAGCCTTATATTTGCACGAATGCCGGAACAGGGTTACCTGAAGAAATGAGTGATTGGGTCGAATACTGTAACCTTCCTTCCGAAGGAAAGTGGGCGAAACTCCGTATTGAAAATGGCCATCCCGAGCCCTATAAAGTGAAATATTGGAGCATAGGGAATGAAAACTATGGCGATTGGGAAATGGGGGCGAAGAATGTAAGGGAATGGGGGCGTTTCGTAAAGGAATCTGCCAAAATGATGAAGCGGGTTGATCCTAACATCGAGCTGCTGGCAGCAAGCATTTCGGATTTGGATTGGAATCTGAATTTGCTGCGGGAAGCAGGGCAATATCTGGATTGGATTTCGATTCATGACTATTGGGATTATCTGGGTCATGTCAACGATTTAGCGGATTACGAATCTTGTATGGCGTATTCCATGGAAATTGAGAAGCCTATTCTAAAGACGAAATATATTCTCGGCTCACTCGGCTATTTGGGCAAAATTCGTATCGCCTATGACGAATGGAATCTTCGGGGCTGGCATCATCCGCATATTAACTCCGGAACCGAGGATTATATCACTCCGAGGGATAAAAACGACATCAATTCCAGCTACACCATGGCGGATGCCGTGTTTACAGCCTGTTTCTTAAATCAGTGCCACAAACATAGCGATGTCGTCGGTATGGCGAATTTTGCCCCAACCGTCAATACAAGAGGAGCCATCTTTACGCATCAAGACGGGATCGTCCTGCGATCCAGTTACTTTGTGTTTGAGCTTTATACCCGCCATCTGGGAGATATCGTCGTTGACTCTTGGCTGTCGGAAAATGCGGCTTTCGATGTGGAGAAGGCAGGAAAGACAACAAACGTCCCGTATTTAGATACAATCGCAACTAAGCGGACGGGAAGTGACGATTTGAGAATTGCTTTGGTAAATCGCCATCCGGATCGGTCGGAATCCGTTACCCTACATGTTGGCAGTGCAATCCAGTATTCGAATGCGGTGCTTCATAGTGTGGTCGGTGATTCGAAGGATGCATACAACGATATCGGAAGAGAGCAGGTTCGTGTCATAGAACAGCCATTGAGTTGGAATACGCAATCTGGTCTTACTGTCGAACTTCAGCCCCATTCCGTGAACGTGGTGGTCATCAAGTAACGTTATCGCCGTTCGGTTGTATGGCACGATAAACGACAATCAAACGCCCTGGGCCGCCTTGATGGGCTAAAGTCCAGGGCGCTTGCATGACGACCGGTTCCTTTTTCCTTACTCCAACGACAAGACCTTCACACCGTACGGAGCGATGTCCAGATCCCCTGCGGCAAGCCGTTCGCCTTCCAACAGGTCTTCGGTCTCCCGTAATAGACGGGCTTTGACCGGTTTGTCGGAGTAGTTCAATATAAAGGCAAAGCGACGTTTCTGTTTCTCCCGGATGGCAACCTCCACCTCAGGGGGCAGTTCCGCCCAATCTGTTGTAACAGGCTTCAGTCCAAGGCGGCGGATCAATGCATCCGCTACGTCGCGGCTGAATGCGGCCCCGTAATAATAGGCAACACCAGCGCCATAGGGGTTTCGGGTAAGAGCCGGTTTCCCCGCATAATAGTCTCCGTCGAACAAGGCTAGCGTCTCCACATTATCGTTCTCCGGGTGGAGAATGTCATTGAAAAGGGTTGCCGGCGTGCCGGCTTCATCCCCGCCATCGATCCATCGAATGTTTGGCGTGGCAGTCTTGTTCACAATAAGAGTAAAGTCTTCCACCGTCACTCCGCACAGATCCGCGACCGGACCAGGGAATGGCGCCATTCGGCAATGCCCTCGTTTATCCTTGTAACCCGTGCGGGCTCCGAAGATCAGCTTGCCTCCTCCCGCCACATACTGCTTAAGAAGCTCTGCCGTTTCCTCCGACATAATGGCCGGATGAGGGTAGATCAGTACTTTGTAACGAACGAGATCATTCAGGTTAGTCTTGTTCTGTACGCATAGATAATCGTAAGGAATATGGTTGTACTGCAGGGACTTGCTCCAGCTGTACAAGCTTTCTCTCGTCAGAGGGCCGTGCCATACGTCGAATTCCCCGTCCCACTCGTTGTCATAATCGTGCAAGATGGCGACTTCCGCAGCGTAACGGGAACCGGCAATGGTCTCCCCGATTCTTCCCAATTCCCGGCTAATGGTCTCTGCCTCAGCCACCCTCCGGTTTGGACGGTTATGGTAGTCATTGATCCCATGCCAGTAAATCTCAGTGCCGAAGGTTGCCGTCCGCCATCTGAAGTACAAGAGCATATCCGCCCCGTGAGCAACGGATTGATAGGTCCACAATCTCATTTGCCCCGGTTTCGGCGCGGGTTGAGCCATCTTGTTCACCCAACCGCCCGGGCCCGATTGTTGCTCCATGATGCAGAAGTTGGGGGAGATCGAACGAACCTTGGTCAGTTGGTTGGAGGAGCTGCGGTCCATAAGAGGATTTTCCCGATCGGCATCATTCCAGATGGTAGCGAAGTTCGGGTACGAATCATAGGAATAGAAATCAAGAAGCTCGTTTGTCATGGCATGATTATCCAGATGAGCAAACATGCCGTTGTGTGTGATCCACTGTCTTGGTGCAAGCTTTCGCAGAATCTCTACCTGCAGACGGACAAAAGAAATGGCGTTATCCGAGATAAACCGCTTCTCATCCAGAACTTGATGAGGGTTAGGGGAGCTGCCGGGCGTAAGGCGGGGCAAATGAACCTGCTCCCAGTCTGAGTAGCTCTGGTTCCAAAAGACGGTACCCCATGCCTGATTCATGGTCTCCAAGGAACCGTACTTCTCCTTCAGCCAAGTCCGAAACGCCGCATGGTCTGCATTGGAGTAGAATACATTAACCTCACAGTTAAGCTCGTTGTCGATCTGCCAGCCTACTACGCCGGGATGGTTCGCATATTGCTTAGCCATAGCCTCGGTAATCTTTGCGCAATAGGTGCGGTACACCGGGCTGCTGTAATTGTAGTGCCGTCTCATACCGTGATGATACTGCATGCCTTCAAATGAAGCATTAAGAATTTCTGGGTATTTATGAGTCATCCAGGCGGGCGGTGTAGCCGTCGGGGTTCCGAGAATGACCTTCAGTCCATGCTTGTATGCAAGGTCTATGGCGCGGTCGAACAAATCAAAAGTAAATACGCCTTCCTCCGGCTCAAAAAAATTCCATGCAAACTCACCCATGCGTACAATGGTAAAGCCTATTTCCCGCATCCGCTTGTAATCGTCAGCCCACATGTGCTCCGGCCATTGCTCGGGGTAGTAACACACTCCCAGATCAAATTTCTCTCCCGGAATGGTTTTGTCCATGATTCAAAACATCCCCTTATCTTTTTGGTATGATAAATTTTTGTTGTATAAAGGCCTTTATGCACTCATTATAATCCTTTAAAATAGAAAGTAAATAACATCATTTTGTTGATTATATTAGATTCTTGCGTTTTGGAGGGACCATGAAAATCCATTATGTGTTGCCGGAACCCATGTACAAGCACTACACGGGATTTCCGGATATGATCGGCTTATATTCCGATTTTCCCGAGCACCAGGAGTGGCGGTCTAAGGGACAGCTGCAACAAGCAAATTTGCATCTGGTATTAAGCGGAAAAGGATATGTAAAAGATAACGGAAAGGAATACGGCTTGGAAGCAGGACAGGGCTTCTATTACGGGCCGGGACTAGAGCAGGAGTATCGAACAGATCCGAAGGAGCCTTGGGAAGTATTCTGGGTACACATAGCAGGCGAGGGGGTGGACAGGCTGTTGAACGGCCGGGGAACTTCATCTGTTTGGTTGTTTAAATACGGCGATTTGCATAAGCTCAAACGGCTAACCGGGGGCTTACTGGAGCTGGCTTCCCCTTATGATAGGAACGAGGTGCACTTGGCGGTAAAGCTCTATGAACTGCTTGCTGAGCTTGCGATGAGTGCGGAGACTCTTGGAACAGCGACAACGTTGGATAAACGTGCTCGGATGAGAGAGGCTGCGGAGTTTATCCGAACCCGCTGTACGGAGCCGCTTACGCTCCAGCAGATGGCTGAGCAGGCAGGCTTCAGTACCTATTATTTTAGTCGGATGTTCCACGAAGTGATGGGGCGGACTCCTATGGAATGGCTGTTTGAATGCCGTCTTGTTGTTGCCAAGCAGCTGCTCATGTCTACCGGCTGGACAATTAAGCAAGTGGCGGAGAATTCCGGATTTTCCCAGAGCAGTTACTTCATCGCACGCTTCCGGGAGCACATCGGACTGACCCCGCAGGAATATCGGCGCTTGTACAACCCGTGACTATTCGCTCCCAAAATTCAGATAAGGGGCAATGACTCTTGAGATTTTTCGTGTTGACATTCCTTATTCTGTCATATAACATATGTTATATAACAAATGTTATTTTTTTATTGGAGAATGACTATGCCCCCAAAAACTACTCTCACAAAAGAGATAATTGCAGATGCAGCTTTTGAATTGGTACGCGAGCACGGGTTTGAGGCTTTGACTGCGCGCAGTATTGCACAAAAGCTGGGATGTTCGACGCAGCCGATCTATAGCGCGTACGGCAATATGTCGGATATCAAAAACGACGTGTACGGTAGAGCTGTCGCTTTTGCGCTCGCCAGCATGGAATCTTATAAAGACGAAAGCTATACGTCTGCGTTAAATCTTGCGATCGGAAGCCTGCATTTTGCCAAGAACGAGAAGCAGCTCTTTCAAACTGTATACCTGTCCGGTTACAAAACGTACGACTTGGCCAAAGACTCCTTTATCGGCGAAGAAATGTTTGAAACCCATTTGCGAAGTCGCGGAAGGCTAAGCGTAGTTGAAGACGAAAAGCGCAAAAAAATAATGTTCGCGTTATCTATTTATGTTATTGGCCTTGGAACGATGATAAACACCGGAACTTTAAATTTAGACATTAAAGAAGCCACTAGAATGATTCAAGACTTGTATGAGGCGATGTTGATGAAAGAAGGCATCATTAGGTCGTAAAGGGGATCGTTGCATGAATAAACTGGGTAATCGAATCGGCTCAGGAGGTTGTTCCGAAGTTTTTGAGTGGGAACACGATAAAGTTATTAAACTATTTCGTTCAAATACGACGTGGGATGCGGTGAAAGGCGAATTTCAGAACAGTGTCGCTGCATGGCAATGTGGATTGCCGGTGCCTCAACCATACAGAGTAGTTGAAGTGGCGGGGCGCCCGGGAATCGTTTTTGAGAAAATTGTCGGCACAACGATTATGGAATTGTTACTAGCCAAGTTGCTGAATAGTGGGCAGCAAACTCCCAATGAAGAAGCGGTAAGTGATATTCGCATTATTGCCGGATTGCTTCATAATATCCATTCACGAAGCGTCCTCGGCATCCGAACCAATCAAATCGAAAGTATTAAGGCGACTATTGCGAGGGCATCCCGCCTTACTATCGAGGAGATACGTTGCATTTCGGATTATTTGGATCACCTGCCTGTCCGACATGCGCTCTGTCATGGTGATCCGAATCCGTATAATGTGATGATTCGAAACGGTAAACCTATCATGCTCGATTGGATGGGCGCAAGTAAAGGCGACCCGGCGGCCGATATTGCGGAATTTATTCTTCTATGCCGATATGGAGTGCTGCCTACTGATACACCGTCCCATGTCGCTGACCGATTGAATACTACCCGTCCTATGATCGAGAACATATTTGTTGAGGAGTACAAAACCGTTTCAGGTATGCAAGACGAAGAGATAGAGGCGTGGATCGTGCCTTTAGCAGTGTGCAAACTGACCGGAGATGGCATGACGGATGAACAATATACGGATATTACGAACTACATTCGACAAAAAATGTCTCTGTGGTAGTCAGTCCGACAATCGGAGGTTGATCATGATGCCGACTAATGGGGCAGGTTCATCAATCGGTTATGTTTCTCATATAATATTCAATAATATCTTTTCGACGAATAATTCCTATGAAAATATTTTTGTCATCTACAACCGGAACAAAATTTTGATCGGCTGCTAGCGCCAGCATATCCTCCATTTGTGCATTAATCGAAACTGACTCATTATGAATATGCTTCTCGATTACGCTTACCGGCACTTGATGCATGTTATCAAAATCAATCCCCGGTGTATTCTTTAACATCCATAACAGATCACCTTCCGACAATGTACCTGCATATTTCCCGTCACTATCGACAATGGGAAGAGCTGTATAATAGTGATTTTCTAATTGTTCCAACGCTTCTCGCATGGAAGCTGACGATGTGATAAAGGCAACCTTGTCTTTGGGTAATAGAAAAGAGGTTATTTTCAAAGTTATAAACTCCTTTTCTCTGAAATGATACTACTATGTTAAACAGTTTCAATGTATATGTTTCGTTGTTTTGTTTTCGAATGAGGGTGTAGTTATTATTGGAGGACAATCTTCGAGTTCAAACAATGGATTAATGGAAAATTGAAAAAGGAGCAGATTGACAACGATAAATTTAAATTGCTGGCAAAACAGCATTTTGGATTTCTGGAGCTATGATGATCTTGGCAGGCATAGGATTTACATTGTACTTGGTATTAATACGTAATCAGGAAGCAAAGAAGCTTTTTCTTCTTGCTTCTTTTTTTATTGTCTATTTACATGATACACTGTCTTAGTGTACTATTGAATTAATACACTGATTCATATATTTATTTTCATTAAGAAGGAGAGATTTGGATGGGGGCATGGGTAGCTTTATTAAAAAAAGATTTTAAATTAACAAGAACCGTATTTTTCGTAGGACTTGTAATTAATTTACTGTTTGCCCTGTTGACGTTATCAATGGGGATGAAAACAGATCATACATTACTTATTTTCTTACCTTTAGTAGTTGCTGGTGTTTGTCATGTTTTTTATGTTCCGATTATGATATTTATCAGTTTGAAAACAGAGGCAAATCAGCTGCATATATGGCTGCATAATCCTGGGCCGGCTTCTGCATTGTTAATTAGTAAGCTAGTGAACGGGCTGATGATGACCGTTATTTCACTATTGATGGTATATGTGATGTCTGGATTGCTGATCATACCCAAGTTCAACTTAATTGAAACGTATTGGACGGATGCTTGGACATCGGGATTAGTAATATTTCTTCATATTATTTTGATTTCTATCATAATTGGCGTTTGGGTGTTATTTCTTTGGTCGCTATACCAATCCCTTAAATTTGCAATCGGGCGTTGGAGCTGGTTAGTAGTTATTGGGGCAGTTATCATACCTAGTTGGATAAGTGCCCTATTCGAATCCACTAAACTGTATAGTTTAGTAACGAAATGGGGGAGTATTACTTATGATTTCCCTTCTTTTTCAATAAATCCTATACAAACATATGCAGGAGAATATTTGTATACCTTCATTTTTATCATTGGGTTATTCTTTCTGAGCGCGTGGATCGTTGACAGCAAAGTTGAGGTGTAGGAATGGAAGAATTTAATGCTTCAAAGCCAATTTATCTGCAATTAGCGGATCGAATTAATCGACAGATTGTAAGCAAAGAATTGAAAGCAGGCGAGAAGCTTCCTTCTGTCCGAGAGATGGGGATTAAATATAGTGTTAATCCAAACACAATTCAGCGTACTTACAGTGAATTGGAGCGTGAGGGTATCCTGGAAACGAAAAGAGGTCAAGGTACATTTGTCACGGAACATGAGGATCGCTTGATTCAGTTGCGTGAAAATTTGAAAAATGAGCAGATCCTATCGTTTGTCCAGGTCATGCAGGAAATGGGATTCAACTCTTATGAAATCATATCAGGGCTACAGGACCACCTAAGCAAATATGATGAAGGAGATGAGTAATTTGATTCAATTGACTAATGTATCCAAAAAATATGTTAAACAGCCCGCACTCAATAACATTTCATTCACTTTGCCCGTAGGTAAAATCATTGGCATTGTGGGTGAGAACGGCGGTGGGAAGTCAACGCTATTGAGACTTATGTCCGGACTGTCGCTTCCTACGAGCGGGAGGGTAACCGTAAATGGAGAGACTGCCAATCGAAGAATCAGCAAAGCGGTTTCTTATTTATCGGAGCTAGGTTCTTTTTATCATATATTCACAGTACGTGAAGCGATGGATTTTCAGGCTTCCCAATATACGGACTTTAACATGGCTAAAGCGGAAGAAATCATGAAGTTTTTACAGCTGGAGCCTCATATGAAAATCAAAGATCTTTCGAAAGGAAATCGTGGTCGATTAAAAATCATGCTTACTTTGGCCAGAGAAGTACCCTACATTCTAATGGATGAACCACTGTCCGGACTTGACCCCATGGTGCGGGAATCTATCGTTAAAGGAATGATTTCTTATGTTGACTTGGAATCTCAGACACTAATCATGACAAGCCATGAGATTGCTGAAATTGAATCATTATTGGACTGCTTCATTGCGATCAAAGACGGATCATTACTAAGAATGGCTGATGTGGATGAATTACATGAATCAGAAGGTATTGGTATCGCGGATTGGATGAAGAAGACTTATTCGGGTTAATGGGGCAGATCTGCTTATTGCAATTGGTAATCATTGGGAGGGACAAATTTGAGAGCAATTGTATACACCAAATACGGATCGCCAGATGTTCTTCATCTGAAAGAGTTACAAAAACCTACACCCAAGGACAATGAAATACTGGTCAAAATAGTTGCGACAACGGTAACAGCAGGGGACTGGCGCATGCGAAAGGCTGACCCATTCCTTGCAAGACTTTACAATGGTCTCTTAAGACCCAAAAAAGTAACGATATTAGGGTTTGAATTAGCTGGGGAAGTTGAAGCAGCAGGCAAAGATGTAAAACGATTTAAGAAAGGTGACCAAGTTTTTGCGTTCTGTGGTATTGGCTTTGGTGCATATGCCGAGTATAAATGTCTGCCTGAAGATGGAATGGTGACCATTAAACCGAGCAATATGACCTATGAGGAGGCTGCCGCTGTTCCCGTTGGAGGAATAACCGCGTTGAATTTTCTTAGGAAAGGAAAAATCGCGAGTGGAATGAAGGTTCTTGTTTATGGAGCTTCTGGAAGTGTAGGTACTTATGCGGTACAGCTTGCCAAATATTATGGGGCGGATGTAACAGGGGTCTGCAGTACCACGAATCTTGCGTTGGTGCAATCTATAGGAGCCGATAGGGTAATTGATTATACGAAACAGGAATTCACAGCGAGTGGGGAACGTTATGATTTAATCTTTGATGCCGTTGGGAAAAAAATATCGAAAATCACAAAAATAACATGCAAGAATGCGCTTCGTTCGAATGGAAAATGTGTGAATGTGGATATGTCACAAAAGCCTCGTGTTGAAGATCTAGTCTTTCTGAAGGAGCTTATTGAGGGAGGAAAAATAAAACCGGTTATCGATAGAACCTATCCGTTAGAACAAATTCCCGAGGCTCATAGATATGTAGAGAAAAAGCACAAAAAGGGGAACGTGGTCATAACAGTAATGAAATAAATTCAAAAAGGGAGATAAACAAATATGAACGAGGTCTCGTTGTTTCGTCTTTATTTGCTGAGGGCGATGTATCTTCTAATCGTCGTGGGGCTCAGTATCGTGGTATGGCCTGGAGTCATCCACCAAGAAGAGCCGTGGGAACTGAAGGAAGGAGTCGTCGCCTGCATGCTGGCCGCCTTTTCGGCTCTGTCAGTCCTGGGGCTGCGGTATCCGCTGCAGATGCTGCCTTTGCTTCTATGGGAATTGGTTTGGAAGTCGATCTGGCTGATCGTCGTAGCTGTTCCATTGTGGTCAACCGGTCAAATGGACGAGTCCACCAGGGCGATTGCCTCAGACTGCTTGGTGGTCGTGATTGTTCCTTTCGTCATTCCTTGGCGCTATGTGTTTAAACACTATGTGAAGAAGCACGGAGATCGGTGGCGCTGAGAGAAGAGGGACAATATAACGGAGCGGGATGAAGAAGGCGTATATCTAAAAAGGAGATGAACAAAATGAATACTAACAGGAAGAGTGCAATAATTGTGGGGGTATTATTTATACTTGCGGCGGTTACGGCGATAATAGGTCTTCTTTTATACGATCCTATCCTAAATGGTCCGGATTACCTGATGAAAGGTTCCGAACATGCCAATCAGGTGATACTGGGAGCGCTTATGGAGTTAATTCTTGTCGTTTCAGCGGTTGGTACTGCAACTACAATGTTTCCAATTTTAAGAAAATATAATGAAACAATTGCTCTTTGGCATGTTTGCTTCAGGTTTCTTGAAGCCGTTATTATTACTATTGGTATAATCAGCGTACTGTCTCTGTTGTCCTTAAGCCAGGAATATGCAGCAGCATCGGCTCCGGATATCGCCTCTTATCAAGTTTCAGGTACATTATTAAAAGCCGTACATGACTGGACCTTTATGCTTGGGCCTCTTTTCATGCTGGGCATCAACACGATGATGTACAGTTATATATTTTATAAATCCAAGCTCGTACCCAGGTTTATACCCATCTTGGGTATGACAGGGGCAACGCTTGTTTTTATTAATGCCTTGTTAGTAATGTTCGGTGTAGTTGAACAAATTTCTGTTTGGGGGCTATTGGCGGTGCCAATAGCAGCTAATGAAATGATTCTAGCGGTATGGCTCATAGTTAAAGGATTCAATAAATCATCGAGCTTGGAATTAAGTTGATGGCGGGGAACTGCAGTGTTATATTTGATCTATGAATATGCCAATTTTATCCACTAAACTATATATCCCCCCGCGCCGGAATAAAGTGGTATTACGCTCTCGTCTGATTGAGCGGCTGAACGAGGGGCTGCACCGCAAACTGACCCTCATCTCTGCCTCAGCCGGCTTTGGTAAAACCACACTGGTCAGCGAATGGCTCGCCGGTTGCGAGCGACCGGTCGCCTGGCTGTCGCTGGATGAAATGGATAACGACGCTACACGCCTTCTTACTTACCTCGTTGCTGCATTACAGACGATTGCGGCGAATATAGGAGAAGGCGTGTTTGCTGTGCTCCAATCCCCTCAGCCACCGTCAACCGAATCGATTCTGACGATCCTGCTCAATGAAATTACCACCATCCCGGACAATTTCGTCCTTGTCCTTGACGACTTCCACGTTATTGATGCCAAACCGGTTAATGATGCACTCACCTTTCTGCTCGAGCACCTGCCGCCACAGATGCACCTGGTTATCATTACTCGCGAAGACCCGAATCTGCCACTGTCTCGGTTACGCGTCCGGGGCAAACTGACCGAACTGCGCAGCGCAGACTTGCGGTTTACCTCCTTCGAAGCTGCCGGATTTCTCAACCAGGTGATGGGCCTAAACCTTTCATCGGAAGATATTGCCGCCTTGGAAACCCGCACTGAAGGATGGATTGCCGGCCTTCAATTAGCTGCGATATCCATGCATGGACATAAAGACGCCGCCAGCTTTATCCAATCTTTCACCGGCAGCCACCATTTCGTTCTGGACTATCTGGTTGAAGAAGTTTTGCAACATCAGCCCGAAATCGTTCAGACTTTCTTGTTAAGCACGTCTATCCTCGACCGTCTGTGCGGTCCTCTTTGTGATGCTGTTCTGCTCGACCCCACATCTTCCGGACAAGAAACTCTAAAATATCTCGAACGCACCAACCTGTTCATCGTCCCCTTGGATAACGAGCGGCGTTGGTACCGATATCACCATCTTTTTGCTGATTTGCTGCGGCAGCGATTGCAACAGAGTACTATCTCTTCTTCATGGGATGAGGGGAGAGGCGTGGCCGAACTTCACAAACGTGCTAGCGAATGGTATGAAGACAATGGTCTGGAGATTGAAGCTTTTCACCATGCCGTTGTTTCCAATGATGTTGAGCGCGCCGCGCGACTGCTTGAAGGAGAAGGAATGCCCCTGCACCTTCGCGGCGCGGTTGCCCCTGTACTGAATTGGCTGGAGTCGCTGCGGGCGGAAGTACTGGATGCTAGGCCTTCGTTGTGGGTAATGTATGCTTCGGTATTAGTGATTGCCGGCAAACCAACCGGCATCGAACAAAAACTGCAGGCTGCAGAAGCGGCCATGCAAGGTGCCGAGTCGGACGATAAGACCAAAGACCTTGTTGGACTTATTGCCGCCACATGGGCCGCGTTGGCTGCGTTAATGATTGCCGGCCAACCGACAGGCATCGAACAAAAACTACAAGCTGCTGAGGCAGTCCTGCAAGGTACCGAGCCAGATGACAAGACCAAAGACCTTGTAGGATATATTGCCCCCATACGGGCTATGTTGGCTGTCAACCAGCACCAGGTAGAAACCATCATTGCCCAATCGCGACGCGCCCTGGAGTATCTGCGCCCCGACAACCTGCCTGTTCGCACTGCCGCTGCCTGGATGCTGGGGGTTGCGTGCCAGCTCCAGGGAGATCGGGTCGCTGCCAGCCAGGCTTATACCGAAGCTTTATCTAGCAGCCAGGCGATTGGGGATAACAGCATCACCATAATGGCAACAATCGGCTTGGGCAATTTGGAGGAAGCTCAGAACCGGCTCTATATGGCGGATCGGAGCTACCGGCGCGTCGTGCAATTGGCAGGTGATCTGCCTCTGCCGGCTATCTGCGAAGCGCATCTTGGCCTGGCCCGAGTATGCTACGAATGGAACGACCTCGATGCCGCTCTACATCACGGGCAACAGAGCGCCCGACTGGCACGGCTGATAGAGAACACGGAAGGATTCATTGCCTGTGAGGTATTTCTAGCCCGTCTGAAGCTTGTCAATGGAGATGTGGCCGGCGCGGCCGCTGCTTTAGCTAAGGCCGATCAGTCCGTGCGCCAGCATAACTTCCTGAATCGGTTGTCAGAGATTAAAGCCGCACAAGTGCTTACATTGCTTCACCAGGGAAATCTGACGGCAGCAGCGCATCTGGCTCAGACGTACGAACTCCCAATCAGCCAGGCGCGGGTATACTTAGCCCAGGGAGAAACGTACTCAGCACTTGCGGTGCTGGAGCCATTGCGCCAACAGTTGGAGGCAAAGGGCTGGGAGGATGAACGGCTCAAGGTGATGGTTCTACAGGCGGTTGCTCTACATTTGCATGGCGTCAAGGACAAGGCTATGCAACTTATAGGTGACGCGCTGACGCTGGCAGAGCCGGGCGGCTTTATCCGTATTTTCGTAGACGAAGGTATGCCGATGGTTAGGCTATTGTCCGATGCAGCTGCTCATGGGATTAAACCGGACTATATAGATAAACTGCTGGTTGTGTTTGAAGCTGAGGAGCAGCAGAGCGAAGACAAATCATATTTGCCCCCTGCCAAGCCCCTTTTCGAGCCATTGAGCGTGCGAGAGTTAGAAGTCCTGCAACTCATTGCCCAAGGACTCTCGAATCATGAGATTAGCGAGCGGCTTTTCCTCGCCTTGAGTTCAGTTAAAGGGCACAATCGGAATATCTTTGGCAAACTACAGGTCCAAAGGCGCACCGAAGCTGTAGCACGTGCCCGCGAGTTGGGTTTGTTGTAGCCCAACAATACCCCAAAACCCTAAAACAATACTTTAGTATCTATACGCTAATACCAAATTGCAGATATAATGACTTCTAAATTGAGCAAGCGGCATAGACAGTTATAACCGGCCAGGTTTTGCAATATTCTTTGAGCTAATTAACTCCGCAGCAGTTGTTGGCATAGCCATGTTAATCTTTCCAATTTTAAAACAACATAATGAAGCTATAGCACTTGGGTACTTTGGTTCCAGGATCATTGAGTCTGCACTTCTCATTGTGAGTTTGCTCAGCCCGCTAGTACTCATAACATTAAGTGAAGAATATATAACCGCAGGAGCTGCGGGTGATTCGTATTTTCAAACTGTAGGGAATGTAGCAATTAAAGGACATTATATGGCTTTTGAATTGGCTATGTTAGTTCTTAGCTTGGGTAGTCTAATATTTTGTTATTTATTATATAAATCGAAATTAATTCCACGATTTATATCAGTCATTGGCCTTATCGGATATGTTGCTTTGTTAGCAAGTGGTTGTTCAGCGATTTTCGGTTATGATATAGGAATGATCCTGTATATTCCGGGGGCATTATTTGAAATCATTTTTCCAATATGGTTGATAGTAAAAGGTTTTAATTCAACTGCAATAGATTCTGGAGCTGTAAAAAACTAAGGACGCAAATTAGGCTGACTGGCGTGGCATCTGATAAATTTCGTCCAAGGAACCAGTTTTGAATATCCGCTACCGCCCTTCCATTTTCTGGGTCTCTGCCGTATGTTACATAAGGATAATGAGGAGGGGCTGCAAAGTGGGAGATATTATACGAAAGGGTTCCGACTTTATATATAGGAGCGCAGTTGGGCGCAGGAAACGTCAAAAGACAATGAAGTCATGTGAAATTGGACCTTTAACACCTGCGAGACGACGTAATAAAGCTTTTCGAATTCGTTTGCAAAGAGCGATTTTCCAAAAGAACCGGCTGCTGCCAGGCCATCCATGTAACGGAGATGAAAGTAGATATCCCCAAAAAATTGCCGTGTTCACTAAAGGATTGCCGCATAATAAGCTCGGGGAGGTAGACCTGAAAGCATATGGGGCTTTTATCCATGCCTTAAAAACCGGCGATATGGAAGATTTTGAAGATATTCCACTTGGCGGTCTCCTTAAACTTGTCGATCCTCAAGCCGCATATGCCTTCGAATTGGCTGGACCTGATAGTCATCAGTTGGCTATTGCAGCACCACCGGCGTTCAGCAGTGCCGAGATGGCTGGTGAAATGGTCGAGCTTTACTGGAGGGCGCTGACGCGGGATATTCCTTTTCAAGCATACGAAAACAATCCGCTTACGCTTGCCGCAGCGTCAGAGATTTCGAATCTTTCAACCTTCCGCGGACCGAAGATAGATGGGAGGGTTACCACAGGTACATTATTTCGTGACGATATCCCTGGCGATGGAGTCGGCCCCATGATTTCCCAGTTTTTATGGAAGGATATCCCCTACGGGGGGACAAAAATTGCCCAACGTAACCGCACAACGGTGGCCGATGATAATCATTTGACTTTGTATCGGGAATGGTTGAACATCCAGAATGGATTGGCCCCACTAACTGCAAACGTATATGACCCCATCCCTCGGTATATTCGAAATGGCCGTGATTTGGCCGAATGGGTCCATACCGACTACTCTTATCAAAGCGGTTTGGGTGCCTGTCTGATTCTCCTTAGTTATGGCGCTGAAGCCCTAGACCCGGCCAACCCTTATTTGAATTCGGCAACTCAGGCCGGCTTCTGTACCTTCGGAGCACCGCATATTTTGGATTTTGTGGCTCGGGCGGCACGCCCCGCTTTAGAGGCAGCATGGTTCCAAAAGTATCTCGTCCATAGACGTATCCGGCCTGAAGAGTTCGGAGGGCGTGTCCACAACCAATTGAGAGGAGCCGCAGATTACCCGATTAATCCGGAATTGCTTCATTCTCAAGCTGTTTCAGAAGTGTTTAGCAGGTATGGCACATATCTGCTTCCCTGTGCTTATGCGGAAGGTTGCCCCGCTCATCCGGCCTATCCGTCAGGACACGCCGCTTTTGTTGGAGCACAGGTGACGATGTTAAAAGCATTCTTTAAGGAATCGTTTGTCATTCCCGATCCGGTTGTAGCCAGTCCCGACGGGCTTTCTCTGGTTCCCTATTCCGGGCGGCCATTAACGATAGGAGGAGAATTGAATAAGCTCGCCTCCAGAGTTTGCCACGGACGCGAATATGCCGGTATTCACTGGCGTACTGATGGAAAGGAAGGACTAAAGCTGGGGGAAGCGGTAGCCATAGGGATCTTGCGTGAGTATAAATCCACCTATAATGAGCCTTTCAAAGGATTTTCCTTAACCAAGTTTGACGGAACTAAAATAACTGTCTGACCTAGACCGGCAAGACGAATACATTGCTAAAGACCTGAACACTACATTTGAGTGTCTGGGTCTTTCTTTTTTTGTCGGGACTCATTTTATTTTATTTTCTGTTACACTGAAAATACAAGTTTTACTTTGCGGGAGAGTGACTTACGAATGAGAGGGCTTCATAAATTATATAAGAAGGCAGTTTCTGATCTTAGCATATTTAATAAAATATTTTATGGCGTGCTTGCCATCGTTATCCTGATTATTGCCGGCTCCAGTTTTTTCTCCAACTTATATTCCCGTAATTTATATGAGACTCAAGCAACCAACAACGCCGTGAGACTGGTAGACAATATCAATACAGGATTTGAGGATAATTTGGATCAGGTGGATCGCATTATCCAGTCCATTTATGCCGAATCGGATTATGCTGATTCCAATAACAGCATCAAGCAAGTGTTATCAACGAAAACCTTCGCTAGCATTAGCGATGAGTATAACGCATTGAAGGTCGTACAAAACTTTTTCCAACGATTAATGTTTTTAAGAAAGGATTTTAATAGTATTTACATCTACAACTCCAAAGACAAATTTTTTTCCTATGCATTGAACGGAACGAATAAGCTTGACTATGACCCGACAGGTGAGAGCTGGTATAAAGAAACAGTAGCCGCCGATGGACGTACCATAATTTCAGCGCCGCACAAACCTTATCAGCTTAACTATAACAAAGAAGTAATCTCCTATTCGAGATTACTGAAAAATATGGATCAGATTAATAGGGAACCTTACGGCGTTATCCTCATTGACTTATCGATAGATTCTCTTAACAGCATTGTCGATAAGGTGAATCTGGGCGAAACAACGGGCGTGTTATTTCTTGACGGGAAGGGAAAGGCAATCTACGCCGATAACATGAAGGTTGAGGACAAGGATATAGCAGTAATTGAGCAAGAAATAACGCAACATGCAGCCACAGGCAAATTTACAGCCATCCTATCTAATAAAAAATATCTGATTTCTTTCAGCACTTCCATGGTTACGGGGTGGAAGCTGTTAACATTTACTCCCTACACTGAAATAACGAAGGTCGCTAACCAATTAGTGCTTTTTGACTTGCTGCTTGGATTGGTAGCTCTGTTATTTGCAGTAGGTATAGCCTATGCTTTCTCGAAGCTCATGTTCAAACCGATCCACAAATTAAAGAAAGGGATTAACAATGTCAAAGTTGGCAACTTTGATTTTGAACTCGAGTATGCTTCCAATGATGAATTGGGCCAGCTTGTCAGGAGCTTTAATACGATGGTTTTTACGATAAAAACCCTAATTTTGGAAAAATATGAAGAGAAGCTTGCCCGAAAAGATGCGGAATTTAAATATCTGCAAGCGCAAATCAATCCTCATTTTATTTACAATACCTTACAAATCATCAGCAGCATGGCGGTCGTACATAAAGTACCCGAGATCAATACAGCATCCAAAAGTTTAGCTAGAATCATGCGATACAGTTTAAACGCTAAAAACAAATTAACCATTATCAAAGATGAAATGGAAGTGCTGGTTTGTTATCTGGATATTCAAAAACTGAGATTCCGCGAATTTTTAAATTATGAAATAGAAATGGATGAAGAAGTGAAGGAACACCGCATATTGAAGCTCATTCTGCAGCCAGTTGTAGAAAACGCTGTCAGTCATGGCATTGAACCCAAGGGTGCAAATGGGATCATTAAAATTTCAGGTAAACTTGAGGGTCAGAAGATAAGAATCATCATTGAGGATAACGGAGTCGGGATCGCAAAGGACGAAATAGACAAACTATTGCAAATTATCAATTCTGCTGATGAAATCGAAGATACGCCTTATCCTGGGGACGGGCATAACAGTATTGGTTTAAGAAACATTAACCAGAGAATGAAGCTGATTTATGGACAAGAGTATGGGATAGACATTGAAAGCATCCAAGGGGCAGGGACCAGGGTAATCATTTCTATACCTGTTCAAAAACTAACTGCCGCAAATTCTACAGAGGGGGAACACCAATGATTAAAGTGCTGCTGGTGGATGACGAAGAATGGATCAGGCTCGGGCTAAGAGAGCAGATGGAGTGGGAATCGCTGGGGCTCGAAATTGTAGGTGAAGCCCCGAATGGCGCCATCGCTTTGGAGATGGTAGACAAATATCAACCGGAAATCGTTGTATCGGATATTCGTATGCCCGGGATGGACGGCATTCAATTGATGGAAGCGATTCATACAAGGTTTCCGAACATTATTATTATCGTGATAAGCGGTTATTCTGATTTCGAATATGCCAAAAAGGCGATCACCTTTCGTGTATTTGACTATATATTAAAACCGATTGAGGAGGAAAAGCTTGAAGAAACGCTAATCCGGGCGGTTCAAAGGATAATTGAGGAGAATAATAAAAAAGAAGACCTTCTGAAACTGAATATGAAATTAAATGAAAGCGGGATTCTTGCGAAAGAAAAATTTCTTACCCATTTGGTCCAAGGCACGGATTTAAGCTTGGAAGAGATTCAGACCGGCATTGCCAAAAACGGGCTCAGCTTTGCCTGGCCTCGTATGGCAGCGGTAGTTATAAGGGCAGAAAATTTTGAGGCCGTAGCGGTGGACAAATATAAAAAGGATACTGAACTTGCCGGATATGTTTTATACAACGTAGTACATGAACTCATTCAAGATTACGATAACTCCATCGTGTTTAGAAATTATAGCAAGCAGGGTGAGCTAATTTTGCTAAAGGGTTTCGACACAGAGGCATATAGTCTGATCGTTGAAGAGATCTATGCAAAATGCGGACATATCATTGATGTGGTGACTGACATCGTTAGATTCAAATTATATGTGGGAATTGGCAGGGAATTCATGAATATGAGGGAGGCCGGCAGATCCTATACGCAAGCCGTTCAAGCGGTACAAAATGCCGGAATTGTCCAGGGAAGCCGTATCATTCATTTTGATTTAATCGATAGCCGTAATGATTATTATATGTATCCGGAGGATAAAGAGAAGACGTTACTTTACTACTTGGAGAACTCCTATAAGACGCAGGCTTTTGTTTTGATCGAAGATTGTTTGAACGAAATTCATTCAAGCCCGACCATCCATCCCCAAAGCATTCGAAATACGGTGCTGGAATTAACGATGAATATCAAAAAGGCCCTTAAAAAGTATAATTGCTTACTTGAGGATTTACTCCAAGAACCCAACATCCACGATAAAATAATGAAGGATTTGTTCACGATTTCGGAATTAAAGGAATGGTCGATGGAAGCAGCTTCCAAAGCTATGGAATTTATTGCAGATAACAAGAAATCGGGATCAAGGAAGACCATGGATGAAATTGTTGAATATTTGAACAAGAGATACGGTGAGAATATTAATTTAAATAGCGTAGCCGACACATTTTTCGTCAATCCGGCCTATCTTTCTAGAATTTTTAAAAGTGAGACGGGCTACAATTTTAACGAATACCTGAACAAAGTGAGAATGGATGCAGCTTTAAAGCTTCTCATGCAGGAAAACTTAAAAATGAACGATATTTCTGAGATGGTCGGCTATGGGAATGTCAGTTATTTTCTCAAAAAATTCAAGGAATATTTCGGCTGCACGCCCACAGAGTATAAGAGAAAGTGAGAAAAACGTCTATCGAGGCACTTACGAAGATGAGCGACCGCGTTCAGCGGAAGTTTTTATCGCCAATAGGAAAGTTTGTTAAGCACTTTAGTGCTTTAACGGAGTTAAACTTTCCTATGTGGTAAAAAAAGTATAGTCAAAAAAGACAAAGAAGTTGATTTTTAATCAAATTCCTCCGTCCTATAATTACCTTATAAGCCAGATGAGCTTTAATAAAAAGAGGAGGGTTTACAATGAAAAAGTTTTCAACAATAGTTCTTGCAGCTGCAATGACAACAACGCTATTAGCCGGTTGCGGCAAAAGTTCCACAGGCAATGAGCCGGCATCGACAAAAGATGCATCGTCCGCAGCGACGTCAGCGACATCAGCTACCGCAGCTGCTAAGAAGCCGGTTACATTAAAATATATGACATGGAATTATGCAGATGCTACCAAATCAACAGATGCTTATATTAAGGATATGAAGGACAAGTTTAATATTACGATTGAACTGCAGAACATTCCTACCGATCAATATGAGTCAGCGGTAAAAGCCAAATTGGCTGCTAAGGATCTTCCTGATTTAATGTATGTCCATTCTATAAGCAAAGACTTGTTTATGGAAAAGGTCCAAATCGATGCCAATCAATTTGCCGATTTATCGGATCTTAAATCTGTTTCTGAATATTTGCCGGCCTTGATTAAAGAACGTAAAGATAATAAAGCCGGGAAGCTTTTTTATGTGCCAAATTCAACAAATGCCTTGGGAGTCATCTATAACAAAAAAGTGTTCAGCGATCATGGAATCGCTGTTCCGACAAATATCAATGAATTTACAGCTGCTGCGGAAAAACTGAAAGCGGCGAATATCATTCCCATCTCTGGAGGTTTCAAGGACTCCTGGACGACCCAGATCATCAATTTTATCGCTTTCGGCCAATATATTAATGCGAAGGATATGAGCACCCGCGTCAAGCTTGCCGATCTTTCTCTGAAATATGCGGATATCAAAACGGATATCACGAAAGTTCTGAACGTACAGCTGGATTGGATAGACAAAGGTTACTTCCCTAAGGACTTCCTTGGAACGGATATCAACGTGGCAAGCGCAATGGTAGGGACAGGGAAGGCGGCAATGCTGATTAATGGCACGTGGCAATATAAGGCAGTTCAAGATGCTGACCCGAAAGCGCAGATCGGCTTCTTCACACTCCCATTAAATGCCCCTGGGGAGAAGACAGTTGTACCTACAACTGCAAACGAGGGAATCGTGGTTAATGCTGATAGTAAAAATCTGGAAGCTGCTAAAATTGCAATGGATTATTACTTAAGCGCTGAAAATCAAACCCGGGTTTTGAATGAAAAAAATGGCATTCCTACAAATACCAAGGTTAAGGTTGATAATGCCTTTAGTTCGGACGTCAATGCGGCATTTGCTGCCGGAGAAGTGCAGCCCGATTTCTGGGGAGTTGCCGGTTTATATAAACCTACCGCCTCCACATTTGCTATAGACAAAGAGATGCAAAATTTAATCGCAAAAGGCATCACGATTGATCAATTTATCGCTAATTTTGATAAGGCCAATGCTCCTAAATAGGTCAGAATAAATGAAAACTGGCCGGCATTCTTATCCAATGCCGGCCAGTTGTATGAAGGAATAGAAGGAGTGTTTGAGATGTGGGCTAATAAAAAAATAAGCCTTGAATTGAAATGGTTAGTCTTTTTGCTCCCTGCACTAGCATTTTATTTAGGGTTCCTGCTGATCCCTACATTAAGTTCTGCCTATTATTCGCTTACGGATTGGAATGGCATGCAGAGCAAATATATCGGTTTTAGCAACTATATAGAGATGTTCCACGATAAGATGATATTAACTGCGTTCCGAAACACGATTCAATTTACGATTACGATTACGATACTACAAAACTTTCTCGGGCTTGTACTTGCCTTGCTGCTGGTTAAAAAATTTGCAGGCGTAAACTTCATGAGGACCTTATTTTTTATGCCGAGCATTTTCAGCACTTTGCTGATTGGATATGTATGGGGTTTCATTCTTGAACCCAATATTGGTGTTTTAAACAATTTGCTTGATAAGCTGGGCTTGAGTTATTGGCAAATGGGTTGGCTTAGCAATCCGTTTTGGGCGAAATGGGTAATTTCTTTGGTAACCTCATGGCAATTCGCCGGATATGCGATGGTCATTTATATTGCAGGGCTTCAAGCGATTCCGAAGGACATGTATGAATGCGGGGAGATCGAGGGCGCCACCGGTTTAAAAAAATTTATTCACATCACTTTCCCGCTTATTGCTCCATCCTTCACCATTAATATTGTGCTTTGTATGATTGGAAATCTGCAAATATTTAACCAAATTTATGTTCTGACAAAGGGCGGTCCCGGTTATATGACAGAGTCGGTTGCCTCGATGATCTACCAATTGGGCTTTGGTCCAGGAAGCAGCAGATGGGGCTATGGGTCGGCCATGTCCATCGTTTTATTCATCTTTATTTTGATCGTGACCATCGCCATGGTAACCTTTCTTCGGAAAAGAGAGGTGGAGATGTAATGAACGTTGTAATCGGCAAGTTATCCTCTTATCTACTTAAGGCCGTACTATGGATCATAAGTATTTTGTACATTTATCCAATTCTGCTGGTTCTGATTTCATCGATTAAGACGAAGCGCGATTTGGCGACGAACCCGTTCGGGCTCCCTAAGGAATTCACGCTTGATTATTTTCAGGCTGCTTATCAAACCATGCATTATTTCCGCTCCATCCTAAACACTTCATTCATTGGGCTTGTATCGGTAGGTATTTCCGTCATTATTACCTCCATGGCCGCTTATGTGATCGCAAGAAGAAACAATAAGTTTTACAATGCGATGTATCTGCTTTTCCTTGCAGGCATGATCATCCCCTTTCAGATGACGATGATTCCTTTGTACAAGGTTATGCTTTCATTACAGCTGATCAGCACTTATCAAGGCGTTATCTTTATTTACCTTGCATCCCTGGCTCCGTTTTCAGTGTTCTTATTAAGCGGATTTGTCAAATCGGTTCCCAGGGAGCTTGAAGAGGCAGCTTTAATAGATGGCTGCGGTATTTATAAAACATTTTTCATGATTGTATTTCCCTTATTGAAGCCTGCGATTACAACCGTCAGCGTTTTAAATTTATTTCATATTTGGAATGATTTTTTGATGCCGATGCTTTATATTCAGGATTCAAAGAAAATAACGATAACGGTTCAATTGGCATCTTTTCAAGGCAGGTATTTTAATGACTGGTCGCTCATTTTTGCTGGCGTATGCATGATCGTGTTCCCTATGCTAATTATTTATTTGCTTGCGCAGAGGTTTATTATTGATGGGATTACTGCGGGTGCTGTGAAGGGATAGGTAGATCCCTCACAGTTCCGTAATAGAGAAGATAACGATGAAAGAAACGGGGGAGACTGTGCTAAAAGTTATGCCCCTTCAGCTTCTCCGTAGTAATCGCTTACATTTTGGAGGGGAGGTGCATATTGCCCAATTATATGGCATTTTTTTCGGGACGTTTTCCTAGTAAAAACCAGAAGGAGGATTGAAATGAAAAAATTGAACAAGATCGTCAGTATGGTCATTATGGCAGCATTAATCTTGAGTGCGGTTAACCAAATGTTCATTCCAACAGCTTATGCATCGGATGAGTATGATACGCTGAGAGACAAATGGAAGGTGCTATTGACCGGAGGAACGGCATACGATTCATCGGATCCGGATATTGCATCCAAGATCGGCCAAATTGTTTCCACAGCTCAAGAATATTGGGATACGTTGGATAAATCGGCCTCCCGTACTTACCTATGGAGTGAATTTAATAATGGATCCAGCGGATTCCATGTGCGTGATTCGTACTGGCGCCTGAGGGCCATGGCGCTTGCCTACCAAGTAAAAGGTTCTTCCCTGCAAGGGAATACGGCACTAGCTGCGGATATTACGGCCGGAATGGAATGGCTGAATGCCCATTGGTATTCGACTGCGACTCCCGAGCCCGGCAACTGGTTCGAGTGGAAAGTGGCGATACCTTTTTACTTGCTGGATGCCACTATCCTGATGTATGAGAATATGCCGGCCGCCTCGCTGAGCAACTATGCCGCAGCAGTCGATAAACATAGGCTGCCCCAAGGGTCAGCGGATGCAAACGGACTATGGGGCACGAAAATTCTCATGCTGAACAACATTCTCAAGAAAAATGGGTCTGCGCTGACCGTGGTGAAAACCACGATCGAAGACGCCTTGAAATTCAGAAGCAGCAATGGAAACGGCTTTTTTGACGACGGCTCTTATGTCGACCACACTGGTACGAACAGTCCAAATACGCCGGGCTATCCCGGCAATCCCTATAACGGGGGATACGGCCGGGGCTTTTACAAATCGGTGGCCGAAATGCTGCTGGTGCTGGCAGGTACCGCATGGGACATCAAACCGGTTGAGAAACAAGTCATCTACGAGTGGACTTATACCGCATTTGAACCGTTCCTGCACAAAGGCGGGGTGATGTCCTTCGTAGAAGGCCGGGAGATGTCGCGCCCGGAGGCTCAAGAGCATCTCATTGGACATAACATTCTTGAAAGCATAACCTGGATGTCGTTGGTGGCGGACGCCACGAACAAGACGAGAATGGAACAATTGATCAAATACCATGTGGACTCGGACACGTACCGGAATTTTTATCAGGACGTTTCGATTTATACGATCGGCAAAGTGAAAGCGATGACGGCCACGGCTGCTTCCCGTGGCGATCTCACGCTGCATAAGACGTTCGCGAGGATGGACCGCGTCGTGCACAGCCGGCCGGGGTATACGTTCGGTTTGGCCATGAACGGTCACGTGATCAATTATGAGCAGATTAATGCCGAGAACCTCCATGGTTGGCATTACGGGCAAGGAGCCACTTACCTCTACAACCATGATATCGAGGCTTACGATCAGGAATATCATCCGACCGTGAACGCCTACCGACTGGCCGGGACTACCGCACAAGCCAATAAAAATTCGAACTTCAACCCCAACCAAAGCAAGTGGGCAGGGGGGGCGGATCTCGGCGAATTCGGCGCGGCCGGCATGGAACTGAAGCCTGACGCCGAATCCCTGCAAGCAAAGAAATCCTGGTTCATGTTCGATAACGAAATCGTGGCGCTCGGTTCCAATATTTCCGCGGCCGGCGGCTTGGTCGTGGAAACCACAGTTGAGAACCGGAAGCTGAACGCGGCCGGCAATAATGCGTTGACTGTGAACGGAACCGCCAAACCGACTGCCCTCGGATGGTCGGAGACGATGACCGGCGTAAACTGGGCACATCTAGGGGGGACGGCTTCCGCCGGCGCCGATATCGGGTACTACTTTCCAACCGCTTCAACCCTGAAGGGAACAAGGGCGGAACGCAGCGGAAAATGGTTCGACATCAATCAAAATTCAGGCATTACGGGTAATCCCCAGCAAATTTACAAGCGCAACTACCTGACGCTATGGTTTGACCATGGCTTGAATCCGACAGCAGGCAGTTACGCCTACGCTCTCCTGCCCAACATGTCGGGCACGCAAGTCGGCAGCTATGCTTCCGCCCCCCAATTCACCATTTTGGAGCAGTCGGCCGACGCCCATGGCGTCAGAGAAACCGACTTGGACATCACAGCCGTGAATTTCTGGAAAGATGCGGTCAAGTCTGTCGGGATCGTCACCAGCAACAAGAAAGCATCCGTCGTTGTGAAGGAAAACATGGACGATCTCGAGATTGCGATCGCGGATCCCACGCAGGAAAACGTGGGCACGATCGAGATTGAACTGAATAAAGCGGCTTACGGCATCCTGGAGAACGATAGCCAGATTACCGTGACCCAACTGAGTCCCACCATCAAAATGACCGTAAACGTGAATGGAGCTTACGGCAAAACATTCAAAGCGAAATTCGGCTATTCATCGGGAACGAAGCTATCGCCCTCAGCCAATTTGGCTTTGAACAAACCGGTAACGGCCGGGAGTACGGTGAACAGCGGCGTATGGAATGCCGCGTACGCTGTGGACGGACAAAGGATTTCGGCAGGAACAAGCAATGGTTGGACCAGCAACAGCAGTCTGTCCGTGAATCATTCAGAATGGATTCAGGCGGATCTGGGTGCCGTATATGCCATTAACAAAGTGGATTTGTACCCACGGTCGGACAGCGGGAACGTTGGGCAAGGATTTCCCGTCGATTTTACAATCCAGGTTTCGCTGGATGGAGCGAGCTGGACTCCGGTCGTAACCAAAACCGGGTATGTCAAGCCTGGCAATCATGCCCAATCCTTTGGTTTCCCGATTTCGAACGCGCGTTATGTGAGAGTCCTAGGAACCAATCTGCGGCAAAATCCTTCGGATGGAAGCTTGTACCGCATGCAGCTGGCGGAGTTGGAAGTTCGTCAGGATGACGAAGAGAACGCTTTATCCAAACAGGAATAAGAAACATCTTGGCAGCGGTCATACGGTCGCTGCCTTGTTCATTCATGAAAGGGTAAAATGAAGTCAATCCAAGTAAAAAGAGTCTGATAGATAAGTAAACGAGGGGGTCCTATACTAATAATATCAACAGCAGAATAACATGCTTATCAATTAAAAGGGGGACTTCGAATGCAACGCAAACGGAAAATATTCGCCTTATCAGCTGTAACCGTTTTATCGTTGGCAGCAACTGCTTGCGGAAGTAACAATCCGGTGGAATCACCAACTCCATCAGCTTCGAGCGCAAGTACAAGCACTAGTAGTAGTACTAGTACGTCAAAACCCGATCCATTAGCCAAATATGATCCGCCAATCGAAGTTACCAGTGCCCGGTTGGTCGATTCAAACTTTAAATTCCGGGAAGGCGATTCGATAGACAACAACCCTTGGACAAAAGGTTATGAAAAAGAACTTGGCATTAAATTAAAGAATATCTGGACAGTGACCGGTACACAGCCGCAATACGACCAGAAATTGAACCTGTCGATCGCTTCGGGTGATCTGCCCGATACGTTTCAAGTCAACGCCGTTCAGTTGAAACAGTTGGTTGAAGCCAATCAACTGGAGGATTTGACCAAATCTTATGCGGAC
Source organism: Paenibacillus sedimenti (assembly GCF_014534655.1). GTDB lineage: Bacteria > Bacillota > Bacilli > Paenibacillales > NBRC-103111 > Paenibacillus_E > Paenibacillus_E sedimenti. The sequence goes on along the minus strand of NZ_JACVVD010000003.1, from coordinate 767,291 downwards.
TACATCTCGCCGCTTGCCAAACAATATTATGAAGCCGACGGCGGAACTGCTCTTAAATCGGCAACGTTCGGCGGAAAGCTGCTCGCGATCCCGCAGCTTAGGAGCTTGCCGGATGGAGCACCTATTCTTTTTGTACGTATGGATTGGCTCAAAAAGCTGAATCTGCCCGAACCGAAAACGATGGATGACGTATTTAAAATTGCCGAAGCTTTTGCGACTAAGGACCCGGACGGCAATGGAAAGAACGATACCTACGGGCTGCCGATTACGAAAGACTTTGACTACTTTGAGGGAATTGCGAATGCCTTCCATGCTTATACGCAGAAGATGTGGATCAAAGACAGTACGGGGAAATTAGCGCCTGGCCATATTCAACCGGAGATGAAAAATGCGTTAGCCAGGATGCAGCAAATGTATAAGAGCGGACAGATGGATCCGGAATTCGGCGTCAAGGACTTTGGAAAAGTCAGTCAGGATATTGCGGCCGGCAAATTCGGCATCTTTTTCAGCGGCCCTGCTGCTCCAATTGTTCCTCTTCAATCCGGTAAAGACAAAGATCCGAATATGGATTGGAAGAGTTTCCCAATTCCTTCCATTGACGGCAAGCCGGCGAATGGGCAATTACTATCAAACATCTCAAACTATGTAGTCGTAAAGAAAGGGGTAAAAAACCCTGAAGCCTTGATCAAGCTGATTAATTTCACAACTGAAAAAATCGATGGAAAGACAGCAGATTTAAAGACCTACAGCAAGGGCGACGATGGCATCGAAATCTTTAAATACAGGTATGCCTTTGCAGCTGATGTCTATAAGAATGTAAACGCATATCGCCATATTAAAGAAGCCCTTGAAAAAAATGATCCTTCCAAGCTGAAGCCGGATGAGAAGTTGAGTTACGACCGAATTCTCCTCTTTAGAGGCGGCGACTCCAAGTGGTGGAATATGGAGCGGGTATTCGGACCGACTGGTTCATTCGGTATCACCGATTACTATGACAATAACAAACTATTTATGAAAACTGAATTCTATGGAGCGGCTACACCGACGATGGCAGAAAAACAGAGCAGTTTGGATAAACTGCAGCAGGAGACGTTCACGAAAATCATCATGGGTACGTCCTCTATCGATGAATTTAATACCTTTGTGGATAACTGGAAGAAGCTGGGCGGAGAGGCCATCATCAAAGAAGTGAATGATTGGAAAATGAAACAATAATGCTGCATGGATTAGATGGGGGAGCGGGTGGATACCTTCTCCTCTTCATACTTCTATACGAGGAATTTCGGATGGGTGGGTTGTATGATGCAAGCAAAACGGGGATGGTTACGGGAGCTTCCGTTACATTTGATGATTTTACCTGGACTTGTATTGGTTATCATTTATCAATATATTCCTATGTTAGGAATTGCCATTGCCTTTCAAAAGTATATCCCTGCATTGGGGATTACAGGATCTAAATGGATAGGTTTAGGAAACTTTAAGTATGTCATGGATATGCCGGATACGTTTCAGGTTCTATGGAATACCATTTATATCGCTTTTATGAAAATCGTGATCGGATTGATAGTACCTATCGTCATTTCCTTGCTTCTTAACGAGCTTAGAACCAAGTTTGTGAAGAGAGGGGTTCAAACGCTCATTTATTTGCCGCATTTCTTATCCTGGGTTATTCTCGGCGGCATTCTTGTTGATATTCTCTCGCCTTCAAACGGCATTGTCAATCAATTGATTGCCTGGTTTGGATGGAAGCCCATCTTCTTTTTGGGAGATAACCGCTGGTTTCCATTCGTTCTTGTTATTTCTCATCAGTGGAAGGAATTCGGTTTTAGTACCATTGTTTATTTGGCCGCCCTCACCAGCATTAATCCTTCGCTTTACGAAGCTGCGGTTATGGACGGCGCCAACCGATGGAAGCAAACCTGGCATATTACTTTGCCCGGGATGATGCCCATCATTATTCTTATGGCAACTTTAAGTATGGGAAATATATTAAATGCCGGCTTCGACCAGGTGTTTAATTTGTATAGTCCGTCTGTATATGATAGCGGCGATATTATTGACACGTTAGTTTATCGTCTTGGCTTGCTTGATGCGCAATTTGGGGTTGCAACGGCAATAGGGCTGTTTAAATCTGTCGTGTCATTCTTATTTATTTCAGTTTCTTACTGGTTAGCGTATCGATTTGCCAATTATCGGATTTTTTAAAGAAAGGTGAGCACCTATATGCCACATCATGTTTCCCTGAGCAGAAGATTGTTTTTGGCGGCCAACTATACATTCCTAATCCTTCTTTCCATCATCTGCTTATTGCCGATCATTCACGTCTTTGCGATTTCACTTAGTTCAAGCAGCGCCGTTGATGTTGGACTTGTTAAATTGTGGCCGGTAGATTTCACATGGAGATCTTATAAGTATATCCTTAATAAGCCGGAGTTTCTCCAATCCATGCTGGTCTCCGCCCAACGTGTTGCGCTTGGGACGGTTTTGAATATGCTTTTATCATTGCTTATCGCATATCCTTTATCCAAGGAGACAACTTCTTTCCGCTATCGCACCTTCTATGCGTGGCTTTTCGTCATGACGATCTTGTTTCACGGCGGCTTAATTCCAACCTATCTTACCGTCAAGGAAACCGGGCTGCTTGGAAGCATATGGGCATTAATATTGCCCGAAGCGGTTCCTGTCTTTAATATGATTTTGCTATTGAATTTTTTTCGCGGGTTACCCAAAGAACTGGAAGAATCGGCATTCATGGACGGAGCCGGGTATTGGAAGGTTTTGTGGAGAATTATTGTGCCGCTATCTCTCCCTGCTATTGCAACAGTTGGTTTATTCACGATTGTGACCCATTGGAATAGTTGGTTTGACGGTTTGATTTATATGAATTCGCAAGCGCAATATCCGCTTTCCACCTATTTGCAAACGGTAGTCATCAATCAGAATTTGCTTGCAAATGCCCAAGTGGATTTGAACGATCTGGCTGAAATCAACGACAGGACCGCGAAAGCCGCACAAATATTTCTCGGATTGCTTCCGATCTTGATGGTATACCCTTTCTTGCAGAGGTATTTTCTGACAGGACTGGTACTCGGCAGTGTGAAGGAGTAGATAGGGCCGCCTCTGTGTTACATTTGGAGAAGATTATATGCGGAGGTTAACGGATGTTAAAACGATGGGGCTTTCGTCATATGCGGATTTACCCGAAGCTGGTCGTAACTTTTTTAGTGGTTCTGTTACCCCTAAATCTATTGAGCCTCTATATGAATCAAGCCAGCTCCGAGAATGTGAAAAAGGAGATATCATCGGCGACCTTATCCAAGGTGCATTTCTATATGGGTTTAATTGAGGCTGAAATTTTGCGTGTGATGAAGTCTGAGCAAAATTTTATTTTAGACGAAGACTTGCTGTTGTTAGCCCTGCAAGGAGATTTGATAGACGCGAATGCCAAACGTGAGGCGTTCTTGAGGCTGGAGCAGCGGTTGGATTTGCTCAAAGGCTCAAGCAGTTTTATTGAGAACACATTGCTGCATATTCCTCTTCTGAAAAGAACCATAACCAACAAAGAAATTCTGGATGAGTTGTCTGCCGAATATGTACCGTTACGCCATATATCAAGCCGCAACGATGCTCCTTTTGTGATATGGAAGGATAACATGTATCTCAATTTCTCTTATCCGGAAAGGCCTAATGGAATAGACAAGAAAGAACCCCAATTTGTTATTTCGCTAGAAGTTTCGCAAAAGGAGTTTCAACGGGTACTTATGCAGCTGACGGATGGTTTGGAAGATGAAGCGCTCTTGATAGGGGAAGGAAACGAATGGTCACTTTCCAGTGATCCGAATAATCCGATAACCACGAAAATATTTGGTGAAATGAAGGCGAAGACGGATACGAGTTCAAATCCATATATGCAAACGGTTCGTGTTGATGGAACGAATTATATCGCGTTTGTAGAAAAATCTTCAGACATCGGCATCTCATTAGCTGTGATGATTCCGGAAAAACAATTTCTAGGACCGCTGAAGAAATATAAACAATGGATATGGTATATCACGGTGCTGACTGCTCTGATCATCCTGCTTTTCTCCTATCGATTATATCGAGAGATTCATTTTCCGTTAAAGAGACTGATTCAAGCCTTTCGGAAGGTAGAGCAGGGAGACCTGGAAGTAAAGGTTACCCATTCAAGCAGTGATGAATTTTCTTATTTATATATGCGTTTTAATGAAATGGTTCATCAAGTGAAACGGTTGGTTCAAGAGGTATTCGAGCAAAAATATCGGCTGAGGTTATCCGAACTCAAACAGCTGCAATCGCAGATTAACCCGCACTTTCTTTATAATAGTTATTTCTCGTTGTATTACATGGTCAAGAATAAAGATGATGATCAGTCCGTCATGCAATTTATCAAGTATTTGGGTGAATATTTCCAGTACATTACGCGAGATGCCGTTGAAGAAGTGCCTTTATCCATCGAAATTAAACACGCTATCAATTATGTGGCTATTCAAAATATTCGATTCAAACATAGAATGCAAACCCATATATCTCTTGTACCTGAGATTGCGGAACGATTAACGGTTCCAAGATTGATTTTGCAGCCGATCATTGAGAATGCATACAAACATGGATTGGAAGAGAAAGTTGATAAAGGAATATTACGTATCCATTTTGCGCAAATAGATGGTTTCTTTGAAGTTGCAATCGAAGATAATGGAACCCAGCTATCAGATGAAGCAATCGTAAATTTGGAGAAAAAACTGCGTAATGTCGGACCTGGTGAAGAGACGACAGGGATTATCAATGTTCACAGGCGACTGGTTATCCGGTATGGCGAGGATAGCGGTTTGTTTATTTCCAGGGGGAAGTTAGGCGGGTTTCAGGTTGTCGTTAGAATTCCAGTCATGGATACCAAATAATAATGGAGGAATAACGTGAAAAAACTTCATTTGCTAAGCAACGCGCATTTAGATCCGGTATGGCAGTGGGAATGGGAAGAAGGGGCAGCAGCAGCCGTATCGACGTTTCGCGCAGCAGCCGATTTTTGTGAGGAATATGAAGGCTATGTTTTTAATCACAACGAGGCCATTCTCTACAAATGGATTGAGGAATACGAGCCTGTTTTGTTTGAGCGCATACAAAGACTGGTTAGACAGGGAAAATGGCACATTATGGGCGGATGGTATCTGCAACCGGATTGCAATATGCTGTCAGGCGAATCGTTCGTAAGGCAAATTTTGCTTGGAAAAGTTTATTTCCGTGAAAAATTCGGTGCTGAGCCAACGACGGCGATTAATTTTGACTCATTTGGCCATACGAAAGGGCTCGTTCAGATCTTGCAGCAAGCCGGTTACGATTCATACATTTTCATGCGTCCCGACGAAATGAAAGGGCTGCCTGCTCAGGATTTTATTTGGAGCGGCTTTAATGGCAGCGAAGTAATGGCCCACAAGGTAAGCGGCGGATATAATACGCTGCTGGGCAAAGCGCATGAGAAGATCAAACAATGGCTGGACGCGAATGCGGATACGGATGAGAGGGCGGGATTCATATTATGGGGAGTCGGCAATCATGGAGGAGGACCGTCCCGCATTGATCTTTCGCGGATTGCCGAGCTGATGGAACAGTCGGAACAATATGAAATCGTTCATTCCACACCGGAACAGTACTTTCGAGATTTGAAGCAAACCAAAGCGCTTCCACGCTTTGAAGGCGATCTGATTCCGCGGTTTGTCGGCTGTTACACTTCTATGATCCGTATTAAGCAAAAACACCGCCAAATGGAGAACGAGCTGTACTTGACTGAAAAGATGCTTTCCGCAGCAGCTCTACAGGGATTGATTGCTTATCCAACAGCTGAGATGCATGAGGCTATGTGCGATTTGATGACAGCCCAGTTTCATGACATTTTACCCGGCTCCTCCGTACAAACGGCAGAAGAAGCGTCTCTGCGCATGATGGACCACGGCCTCGAAATTGCGGCGCGATTGAAGGCCCGCGCATTCTTCGCGCTTGCAGCAGGCCAGCCGAAAGCCGCTCTTCAAGAATATCCTGTACTCGTATATAACCCGCATCCTTTCCCGGTCAAGGGAGTGTTTGAATGCGAATTTATGCTCGAGGATCAGAACTGGAAGGAAGAGTTTTCGCTGCCGGTCGTGGTTCAAGACGGAAGAAAGCTGCTTTCTCAGCCCGAGAAAGAGATGAGCAACCTCAATCTGGATTGGCGCAAAAGAGTCGTGTTTGAAGCGGAGCTTGCTCCTTCTTCAATGAATCGTTTCGATTGCCGGATTGAGATGCTGGAGCGAAAGCCGGCTCCGGAGCTCAAGGCGCAGAATGGGTTCTATACGTTCCAAACCGATGATCTGCTTATCAGGATTAATACGCGTACCGGACTTATGGACGAGTATACGGTACGCGGCGTTTCGTATCTGAAAACGGGTGCCTTTGCCCCGCTGGTGATCCAGGATAATGAGGATCCTTGGCGGATGGATGTTTATGCTTTTCCTCAAGTTATCGGTAAATTTACATTAATGGACCCAGGGGCCGGAAGCGATTTTTCGGGGGTAAAGAAAGCGCTGCTGCCTTCTGTTCGCGTTATTGAAGATGGGGAAGTCAGGACGGTCATAGAAGCTGTACTCCAGTACAACCATTCCTTCATTTGCCAAACCTACAAGCTGCCGAAAAAAGGAACGGAGATCGAAGTGCAGGTGCGAGTCTATTGGAATGAAAAAGACAAGATGCTCAAGCTCTCGGTTCCGACTTCCTTTGAGGATGGAAAATATCGCGGACAAACGGCCTTTGGCATCAGCGAGCTGGCTGGCAACGGCGATGAAACGGTAGCGCAAAAATGGGTTGCCGTAGATTCGGCGGAGAGGAAGCAGGCCATAACCTGCATCAATAACGGCATTTACGGCTCCGATTATCAAGAGGGCGAGATTCGCTTGTCTCTGCTGCGGGGAGCGGGGTATTGCGCGCATCCGATTCATGACCGTCCCATTCTTGTACAGGACCGTTTCCTTCCGCGTATAGACCAAGGGGAACGATGTTATGCTTTTTGGCTGAATGCCGGGGAGCTTGAGCAGCGGCAAACCATGGTGGACCGTGAGGCTACCATCCATAATGAAAGGCCCTATGCGTTATCTTTCTTTCCATCAGGCGACGGGGAAAAGCGGGGAGCATTTCTTGAACTAGAGGACGAAGCTGTGCAACTTAGCGCATGCAAAAAGGAAGAAAAGGGAGAAGGATACATCGTACGATTGTTCGAACCGACCGGCCATTCCAGAACTACGGTCCTTTCGATCCCATCCTATGGCATTCGCGCAGGAGTCCAACTAAATGGATTTGAATTTAAAACCTTCCGCATTGACTCCCGTGCGCGGACAATCGTAGAAATCAGTTTGTGTGAATGATGTTGCCAAAGGGCCGCTAAACAGCGGCTCTTTTTAAAAGATAAGAAAGTATATGTTTTGGGTGACCGAGAGGTTTCCCTTTATTACAGGTGTTATAAGGTCTGTTATCCGCACTGTGTGTGGCTTGTAATTGATGTTTTACATCGTTGCAGATGTCTCTGCCGTTGCTGTCGCACGCTGCAACGATGATTTTCATCGTTGCGGATGAAAACAGCGATAGCGGCCGCCTTTGAAATTCGTGTTGATACCACTAAGTATCATTCAGATAACACGAATTTCAATAGCGGTTGGAACCCCATGCCCAATTCCCTCCCCCACACACAGACGTAACGCATAGCACAGCAAAGGACCTAGCGTAATCTTCCGCTAGGTTTTTCTTGCTGTCTCATACAGTCATTAGTTTAGCTCATTGGATAGTAATGTTGTTCCGATACTGCTGTGGCGCGATACCTTCTATTTTTTTAAACATCCGGCTGAAATAAAACGGATCCTGATATCCGAGTTCCTCGGCAATTGCTTTCACGCTTTTTTCCGTATTATGAAGCAGGTACTTGGCTCGCTGCGATCTTAGCTGGTGAACGTAATGGTGGATGTTCGTACCGGCATACTTTTTAAATACTTGGCACAAGTATTCGTATTTTCGGTCCAACAATCGCTCCAACGTTTCTTTGGAAATGTCCGATTCGTAAAAGTTGTTCAAATAATTGACCAGATTGCGGAAAGTGATGTAAGAAGCCGGGAAAGATGTATCCAAATGACTTTGTTCCAAAAAATCTCCAGCCATAAGCCGTAGTATTTCGCCTAGCAATAAGCTGGCATGAAAGCGAAAATAGCCCTTCGGTTGCTTCATCGTCTCTACCAGCTCTTCGAACAGTCCGAGCAGCTTATATCGCTGGCTGGTGCGAAATTGACGAGGCAATACAAGCAGATCCTCATGGTGGATTTCGGCGGTTCTCAGTTCCGTCCGTTCGGCATGGACAATATTAAGCTCGGATGCCCGATCCAAACCGAATTCACCCAGGGCCGGATCAGATGAAAATTGCACCCAAAAAAATTGCCCTTGCCGTTTATCGGAATTCCAGCCGGTATGCGTCTCCCAAGGCATCAACATCAGGGACTCGCCAGCATGCAGGGTCATAGGAGTACCGGCCGTTTGCAAATGCACCACTCCGTCTGCAATAACGATCAACTCATAATATGGATTGTGATGCTGCCCGAAGAAGTTGGGGCTGTTTGCATCGAAAAGGTCCGCCCATTTGATGTCGAGCCTGGATAATCGGGAAAGAGAGTAATACATGGCATGGATGCCTCCGATGTTTTTTCTTTCGAAAACAAAACTATGTTCATGGCTCCATCGTGGAACCGTACCTATAATGTAGACATAGACATTATATCAAATGACGGAGGATTTCACATGGATATAAGCATTTTAAATGAACAGGATTATTATCGGATCGTATACGGGGGATGGCTCGGGAAAAATATTGGGGGAACGCTGGGTGCTCCGGTCGAGGGTAGAAAGGAGCTGCTGGAATTGACATTCTATCCGGAGCTGCCGGACGGTCCGCTGGAAAATGATGATCTGGACATGCAATTGGTATGGCTGCATGCCTTAGAGCAGTATGGCCCCGGATTAACCTCCCGTGAGCTCGGACAGGAATGGCTGGAACACATCTTCTTCCCTTATGATGAATACGGTTACGCCCTGACTAATCTGCGAAGAGGTCTTATCCCGCCGATTTCAGGCTGGTTTAACAATCCCTTCAACGATTGTATGGGATCGCCTATTCGTTCTGAAATTTGGGCAATGGCGGCACCCGGAGCGCCGGATACTGCGGCACACTATGCGTACCAGGACGCAATTGTGGACCATGCCGGAGGGGAAGGCGTTTATGGTGAAATGTTTTTTGCCGCATTGGAAAGCGCTATTTTCTTTGAGAAAGACCGGGATCGGTTAATAGAGATTGGAATGAACCATATTCCTGAACATTGCCGTACCGCCAAAGCGCTGAAAGATCTGCTTCGTTGGCAACAAGAAGGGAAGAGCTGGACCGAAACGCGCTTGCTCATTCTGGAGCATCATGGCAGCGACAATTTCACAGATGCTCCGCAAAATATTGCTTTTACGATACTTGGATGGTTGTATGGTGAAGATTTTGAAGACGCCATATTGAAGGCGGTTAACTGCGGTTACGATACGGATTGCACCGCAGCAACGCTGGGTGCGATATTGGGCATGCTGCTCGGGCCGGAAGGATTGCCGGACAAATGGGTGAAGCCGGTTGGCGAACGCGTAGTCGTCAGTTCGCCGATCAAAGGATTTCCCGCACCTAAGAATCTGGATGAACTGACACGGCGAACCATACGTATGGGCAAACAGGTCTTGGCCACATGGGACACGGGCATTCTGGTACATCCTGACTTGCCGACATCCTGCCGACAAGAGGCTTCGGAAGGAGCAGATGAAGCGATTAAGGATCTCTGGGATCGTAAAGTAACAGCCAATCGATATTTACTGCCGCAGGGAACTCGAAGCTGTCCGGATGCTGAATTGGCGATCGACTTCGGCTCGGATGGACCCGCCATTGGAACGGGCCAATGGAAGACCTTGCATTTCACGCTGACGAACCGGTCTCCAACTCCGCTTGCCGGCAGTCTCTCTCTAGAACTGCCTGAGGATTGGGAAGGACCGAATGCGTATAAGGTCAGTCTGCAACCGGGTGAGTCGGTTCAATGGGAAGTGGAAGTCAGGGCATCGGCGGTTGCTGCTGCATACCATGAGCTTGCTTTGTATTGGACGCGAATCCATGATCATTCGATATGGGCCGCTCAGAAGGTGGCTTTCACGCTTGTCGGTGCATCCAGATGGACCTTATGGGGACCGGAAAGCAGCGTAGGTAAAGAAATTTATGTACCAGGAAACCGATTGGAATGGGAGAGGGAACTCGGGTCGCAGGTGGATGGCGTATACCGGGCGTTATCGATGCTCTTCAGCCCTTCCGAGCGGAAGGTTCGACTCATAGCAGCTGCTAACGGTCCGATAACGTTGAAATTGAACGGCCAAGTTGTAATTGAATGCAAAGAAACATTGGCATTCATGCCGGCGTATCACCGTGCCCCGCAAGAACAATGGGTGGAATTAACGCTTACTGCCGGAACCCATAAGGTGGAACTGGAAGCTTTAAGGAACGGCGCTCCTCCAGAAGTGTATGTCTTGTCGGTTGCACTGAAAAACACAACAACGCCCGGTCCTAATTATTTCTATACGGATATGATTTGGGGCTAGCCAAGGATGACATTCGAATCCGAGTGTCAGCGATAAATTGACAACGCTTACATTACAATAAGGAGGTGAATGATTATCTCAAGTGGCAACCGATTGAATCAAAAGAATCATAAGCACAAACGGTCAATCACGAAAAAACGAATTAGGAGGATGAGATAAGGATGAGGATTCAAATCATGAAGAACAAATATTACGGTATGTTATCGCTTTTACTGATTGTAACGCTTGTTTTTACGTCACTCGGTTTGCCGTTTGACAACAAGGCAGAAGCGAGCTCGGGTTCGGGGTTCAATCCGACAGTGGTCAGGGGGTTCAATACGAGTGCCTTCACCGGTCTCAAAAGGGCAAAGGAAGTTTTCGGAGCCAATGTGTTCCGTTTGCAGTTGACGCCCCGGGTTGAGGCAGTTAGAAGCGGCGTGTCCATCACAGTTGCTTGGCAAAGACAACTCGATAACATGGAGGGCGCACTGCAGGAAGCAGCCAGACAAGGGATGTATGTGATTGTTGATTTGCACGAGCCCCCGATAGCTGATCCGAGTTTGAAAACGAATACGGATGCCTACTGGGATAATGATGCGAACAGGCAGATGCTGGTCGATTGTTGGACGGAGATCGCGCAGCGGTTTGAACCTTATCGGAACAACATTTGGGGTTACGATCTTTTAAACGAGCCTTTTAACAAATCGGAACTTCCTTTAGGCAATGAGAAATGGCCGATCTGGGCGCAAGATATCGTGGATGCCATACGGGTTTACGATCAGGATACGCCGATCATTTACGAAGCAAGTCCGGGGGCTCTGCCCAGAGGCTTCGTTGAAAACAAATGGATCGACGCCGGACCCGGCTATCCGGTGAAATATCAGGGGGATTTCCCGCTCCTTGACGATGATAAAGTCATTTACAGCGTGCATATGTACAACCCGTTTGCTTACTCGCATCAAGGGTTAACTACCGTGAACACGGCTCCCGTCTCGACGGATTGGCCCGATAAGATTACATATCCAGGGATGATTGGCACGAGTTACTGGGATAAGAACAAGCTTATTCAAGATTTGAAGGATGTCAGAGATTTTCAGTTAAAATACAATGTTCCGATTTATGTTGGAGAATTCAGCGCCATCCGCTGGGCTCCCGGTGCGGCGGCATATACCCGGGACTTGATCGAACTCTTCGAGGAGTACGGCTGGAGCTGGACTTATCACGCTTATAGCGAATGGCACGGCTGGGACGTCGAATACAACGAAGTCATGACCAGCGATTTAAACCGTGATTCGGCAATAGCGACGGAACCGACGGACCGGGAGTTGGTTCTCAAAGCGTACTTTAACCGGAATGAATTTCTTCCGCCTAACGGCGAGCCGGCTCCACCGGTTAATCTGGTCATGAACGGTACCTTTGAGAAGGATACCGATAATGACGGGTTAGCTGATCGTTGGGGCAAAGATTCGAACGTAATCGTCTCGCTTGTAAATATGAACGGCTCCCAAGCGCAGAAAATCAAGACGCTTTCCAACCAAAGGGGAATCGATCAAGCGTATTTTAAGGTGTCCGACCAGAATCGCTATCGGTTGAGCGCCAAAATTCGGGTGATCAGCGGAAAAATCATTTTCCAGCACAAAGATTATACGAACAATACTGTCTTTCTGGGGAACGGTCCTGTGGTAACCGGTCTTACCAATACCGGAGGAGAATTCGTCACCAAGTCGCTCGAATTTGTTCCTGCTCCCGGTGTGGCCAGGATGAGCACAGGATTCTGGACGGAATTGCCGAGTGAATTTATCGTTGACGATGTCGAACTGATCGACTTGGGCCCGGCTGTCCCGGTGAATCGGCCGAAAACGGTTGTGGATATCGTTTATCCGGGGCATCTGGAGTTTGCAGCTACGGCTTATGACGGAGCGTCGATAGCCAGAACCGAATACCGGATTGTCGGTCAAAGCGGCGGATATACTACGGTTCCAAGCGGTGGATTAACGTTAAGCCCGCCCGGAAACTATATCGTAGCGTACCGTTCCGTTGACACGTCCGGCAATACGGAGAGGGCCAAGTCTCTGCTCGTTGACGCGAAAGCACCGGAAATCACTGTAACCGGAATCGTATACGACACGCTTAGCAATTCCGGTGATATGACGCCAATCATTACTGTGAAGGATGACTTGTCCGGGGTTGATAACAGCAAGACTACGTTATCGCTGGATGGCCAAATAATGCAGCAAGGGACGACAATTCCGCTCTATTCGTTATCGCTCGGCACACATACGCTGGTTATAACGGCTACCGACCTGGCGGGTAACACGGGAAGCCATACCGTTACGTTCCGGATTAGCACTAGCATTAGTTCTCTAAAAGAACTGATAACGCGCTTTGTCCAAGAAGGATTCATTGATAATGATGGAATCGCCAATAGCCTGCACGAGAAATTGGATCAAAATCACTTAGGCAGCTTTGTAAACGAAGTACAGGCGCAGAGCGGCAAGCATATTTCCAGCGAGGCTGCGGCATTCTTGCTTCGGGATGCGCAGCACCTTCTGAATAATTAAACGTAAAACAACCAAGCGCATTCACACCACACGGGTGAATGCGCTTTTTAATCGATATGGGTCTGAAAGCAAAAAGTAAAGGAAAATCAATACAAGTAGAAATATTCTGATAGAAAGTTTATGTATGAGATGCCTATACTAATATTAAAACCTGCAGGAGGATCAAGAATGGGACAGCAAGAGATAAATTGGAAAGCTCAATGGATTTGGGGCGGTAATGAAGAAAGTCCCCGTAACGAGTGGAGATGCTTTCGTAACACCTTTCGATTGCCGTCGGGACGCTTGGATGGGGCTGCATTGTCTCTTACGGCCGACTCCAGGTATGTTCTTTATGTGAACGGAGAGAGAGTCGGACGCGGACCGGTACGTTCATGGCCATTTGAGCTTGCTTATGATACTTATGATGTAGGGCACTTATTGAAGCCAGGGAAAGAAAATATAATAGCCGTGATGGTTTTGCATTACGGAATCACCAACTTTTATTATTTGCGGGGACGCGGAGGGCTGCTGGCTCAACTAGAAGTAAATCAGAATGGTATACAAAGCATACAAGCTTCTACAGATGAAGGGTGGAAAACTTCCCTTCATCTTGGGCATGATCCCCGTTCACCGAGAATGTCGTGCCAGCATGGTTTTGTTGAACGGGTGGATGCCAGGCTTTGGCCGGAAGGATGGGTTTCCAATGATTATAATGACCAAACATGGGGGGCGGCCACCGTCATTGGTGAGGCGGGTGACGCCCCGTGGACAACGCTCGTGCCCAGAGATATTCCCCTGCTGACAGAGGAACCGATTTATCCTCTCCGCGTGGAGTCCCTTCAGCAGGTGAAGCCTATTTCCTGGTCCACGAATATTGATATGCGGAATCAAATGATGCCGGAGAGTACGAACCATGCTAATTTTGTCGGCAAAATCGGTTATGTGGCAACCGTAGTCCGAGTTTCGTCACCGGTGAAAGCCACATTCGGTTTCCTCAATTCCAGATTTAATTTCGGTCCTTGCAGCATCAATGGAACCTGGTATTCCCCGGAGCAGCTTCCCGGCGAGTTTCCGCAAAAATTTGTGGTTGCCGATTTAAAGGAAGGCGACAATTTCTTTCTCATGGATGTCACGGGGGTAGAGCACGGTGACGGCTTCCATATGGGGATCGACTGCGAAGAGCCTTTCGAGCTCATCTCGCCATGGCCATCGGACGAACACAGCTCCCCTTTTATCACCATTGGGCCTTATGCAGTATTCGAACGTATCGATCATAAGGATGTCTATGACCCGATACCCCGTTTCAGGAAAGTAATGAGCCTTTATGAATCTGGAAATATACAGAAAGGCGAACTGACCTCCGCTGAGGCCGCCTATCTGCAGGCTAAATCTATTTCCTCGGCTTCCGAATTGGCAATCATTCATGAATGGATTCGTCCAATCCCGAACGCTTTGGTCAGCAGAGACAATGTGTTCGCATTGAGCATTTGGAAAAGGGAGGCGGTTTCCCATAAAGTTCCTTCTTCCATGCAAAATGTAGTCATTGCTCATGTGGAACCTGCGCTAATTCCATTATTCGGCGATGCGGATACGGAGATTATTTTGGATTTTGAGAAAGAATACAGCGGTTACATTGAATTTGAAGCCGATGCAGCGGAAGGCACTGTGCTTGATTTTTACGGATTTGAATATATGCATGAAGGTTGGCGGCAGGATACTTACAGGCTTGATAATACGATGCGGTATACATGCCGTGAAGGAAGACAGCGGTATGTTTCTCTCGTCCGACGCGGTCTTCGGTATTTAATGATAACAGTCCGCTCAGCGTCAAGGCCTGTAAAGCTCTACGAGGTGAAGCTGCGCCAGAGCAATTATCCGATTGCGGAAATCGGCCGCTTCCACTCATCCGACGCGCTGTTAAACGATATTTGGCGGATCAGCCAACACACAACCCGTGTGTGCATGGAAGATACTTTCGTAGATTGCCCTGCATATGAGCAGACCTTCTGGGTGGGAGACAGCCGAAACGAAGCTCTTATCAATTACTATATGTTCGGAGCGACTGATATTGTCAAGCGTTGCCTTAAGCTGGTTCCCGGTTCGAAATTTCAGACGCCGTTGTTCGCAGATCAGGTTCCCAGCGGGTGGAGCAGCGTTATTCCTAATTGGACTTTCTTCTGGGCCATTGCATGCAGCGAATATGTTGAACATACCGGGGATATCGCCTTTGCAGAGGAAATGTGGCCTCATGTTCGTTTTACACTGGATCATTATTTAACAAATTTGGACTCTAAAGGGCTTCTTTTCATGAGGGGATGGAACTTCCTGGACTGGGCGCCTATCGATCAGCCTGGCCATGGAGCTGTTAGCCACCAGAATATGTTTCTCGTCAAAACTCTCCGTGAAGCTTCCATGCTTGCAGAAATAGCGGGTGATATGGAAGGAGCTCATTCTTATAGAGCCGCTTCTCTTAAATTGGCTCAGGCCATTAATACCCACTTATGGTCGGAAGAACATAAGGCTTATATCGACTGCATTCACGCGGACGGCAGGCCTTCCTCCGTCCTTAGCATGCAAACTCAGGTTGTCGCATTCTTAAGCGGGGTTGCGGATAAAGATCGTAAGCGTCAAATAGAGGCTCATTTGGCTTTCCCGCCTGAGCATTTTGTCCAAATCGGCAGCGCGTTTATGTCCTTTTTCTATTACGAAGCATTGTCGCAGATAGGGCTTACCGAAATTATGGTGGAGGACATTCGCAAGAACTATGGAACCATGGTGAAATATGAATCATCGACCTGTTATGAAGGCTATCCCAAGCTCATTGATGGTCAAATACATCCTAGGCAATTAACTCGAAGCCATTGCCATGCTTGGTCTGCTGCCCCCGGTTATTTTCTTGGGCATGAAATTCTCGGCGTACGAAGGGCTGCACCGGGATGGGCTAAAATTGTGATTGCGCCTAAACCGATTGCCGGATTAACCTGGGCAAAGGGAACCGTCCCGCTTCCGCAGGGCGGCCGTGTAGACGTATCCTGGAGTATCCGGGAAGAGAATAAGACGATGGAGATCAAGGCGTCAGTTCCGGAAGGGCATGAAATGGAGATCATCGCTCCAACGGGATATCGTTTGGAAATATTGCCAAACGCCCTAAGAAATTAAGAGATTTAAAATGATAATAGGAGTGAAACTTAGTGGCGAATAGTAATAAACCATTCATTGATCAGGCATACTGCCAAACTGCGATTAAGCATGTCTTACAAAAGATTGATGAGAATCTCGATATATTTACTTACAAATATCCTGCACCTGCGAGCGTAAACCTTGTTTATCCGGCCATAGATAATGTTCAATGGACGTCTTCCTTTTGGACAGGAATGCTTTGGCTCGCTTATGAGGTCACAGGGGATGATAAATATCGCAAAGTTGCCGAGATTCAACTCGAGGATTTTACCCGTCAAGCAACCAATCGAATTTGTACGGACACACATGATCTTGGGTTTTTGTTTACATTGTCTTGCGTAGCCGCATTCCGTTTGACAGGAAATGAACAAGCAAAAGAAACCGCGATAAAAGCTGCTGACCTGTTAATGGAGAGGTATTTTGAAAAGGCAGGCATCATTCAAGCGTGGGGGAATCTGAACGACCCGGAAGAAAGGGGCCGCATGATTATCGATTGCTGCATGAATCTCCCGCTGTTGTACTGGGCGACCGAAGTCACCGGCAATCCCAGCTATCATAAAGCAGCTTACAATCATGCGAAAAAGGCTGCTCAGTACTTGGTTCGTGAGGATGCAACAACATTTCATACTTATTACGTTGATGTTCTTACGGGAGAACCCCGATTCGGGAAAACCAATCAAGGCTTCTCCGACGATTCATGTTGGGCCCGAGGTCAAGCTTGGGCTTTATATGGATTTCCACTTAGTTATAAGTACACAAAAGCTGCTGAGTTTCTGGAAACAAACAAGCGGGTTACTCAGTACTTTTTGGAACGGATGCCGAAAGATCTCATCTGTTATTGGGATTTAATGTTTGTAGACGGACCTGAAGAAAGAGATTCCTCTGCAGCAGTTATAGCTGCTTGCGGTATGCTGGAACATGCGAAATATTTGCCGGTTACTGATGAAACGAAAAGCTTATATGAGATTACAGCGATGCAAATCGTTCATTCTCTCACAGAAAACTACACAACGAAGAATACTCCCGAATCAAATGGAATATTGCTGCACGCTGTATACGGCAAGCCACATAATAGCGGTGTAGATGAGTGCTGCATTTGGGGTGACTATTATTACTTTGAAGCATTGGTTCGGTTGACGAAAGATTGGCAGCTGTATTGGTAGGAATTAAGTGAGGGGAATTTGGAATCCAAATAGTAGTAAAAAAAGTATAATTAAAGATGTAAAGATTGTTGAGTGTAAATCAGATGCTTGTATATTAGCATGAAAGTGGGAGAGTTCTGTGACAGCCCAATCGAACTGGGACAAGGAGGGTTACTAGCTTTGTTCAGACTCATGATTGTTGATGATGAACCGATTATCGTAGACGGGTTATTTGAAACATTTCGGGGAATGGGTAATCCGGATCTGGAGATTTATCGTGCTTATACGCCTGCTCAAGCGGTGGAAACGATATCCATCTATAAAATTGATCTTGTCTTTACGGATATCCGAATGCCGGGCATGACAGGGATTGAGCTGCAGCAACTCATTGTAGAGCAATGGCCTAGATGCAAAGTCATCTTTCTTTCCGGGTACAATGATTTTAATTATGTCCAAAAGGCAATTCGAGCCGGTGGATATGATTATATTCTGAAAACAGAGGGGGAGGATAAGATACTTGAAGCTTTTCATAAAGCAGTAAAGGATATCTCCTTTCAATTGGAAGAGGAGCAGCTGCTGCAAAAAGCAAAAAGAACCATGCAGGAAGCGGTTCCGATACTTCAAAAAGAGTATTTGATCAGTTTGACAGATGATGCAAAGCCGGAGCAAACAGAAAGCAGAATCAAACGTTTCCATGATCTGCAGATTCCTTTGCATGCCGATGCTCCTGTTTTGCTGCTCATTTGCAGAGTCGACGACTGGTTTGAGTTAATGAACTATTCTGATAAATCACTATTGCTTTATGCCATTCACAATATTGTGGAGGAGTATCTTCAGGATACGATTCTGATAAGTCTATCCGTACAATCCAATCAACTGCTTTTTATGCTGCAGCCAAAGCTGAAATTACAAGCGGAAGCTCGCTTTCTGCATATTGTGGAAGAAACGCTGGATTCCATACAGGGGACCTGCAAAAGCTTGATCAAACTGCCCATTTCCATGTTTCTCAGTGCTCGATTGGTTCCTTGGGAAGGTTTAGGGAAACAGATTGCGAAGCTTACTCATTTATTAAGGCGTGGAATTGGACAAAACAAAGAAATCATTCTCATGGAACAGGATAATTTAAGTGAACATTATGTGGGGCAGAATCAAATCGATGAGATTGGATATGTCTTATTCCGTAAGCAAATCAGTCAACTAGAGGTTTGCCTTGAAAGCGGGCAGCAAGAGGACTTTGAAAAGACTTTTTTGGAAATGGTTAATGAGATCAAGCTTCTAGGTCCTTTTATACAGCGCCAATATTACTTTACGGTCGCTATGATGCTTATCAATTATATGAACAATCTGAACATAACTGCGGAGATAGGACGTGATATCGATATTCATTCTATGTTATCTATGGATGAGCATAAAACATGGGTTTCAAGCTGTCGATATTTATTGGAAGTATCCGGACTGGTATTTCAGTTTAAATCGAAGGAAGTTATCGATAAATCCTATGAATTAATAGAACATTTAAAGCAATTTATCCAGAAACATTTGAACGAAGAATTATCCTTAACCCGTTTAGCCGGAATGGTCCATTTAAATCCCTCTTATTTATCGCGCTTCTTTAAGCAAATGACAGGAACTGTTCTGACAGATTATATTACTGGTTTAAGGATTGCAAAAGCCAAATCGCTTCTAAGAGAGACAGATCTGAAAATACAAGATATTGCTCCGCAAGTTGGCTTTGATTCTCCTGCCTATTTTATAAGGCTCTTTAAGAAAGAGATGCATGTGACCCCAAGCGAATACCGGGATAAAAATAGTTAACCGGTAAGCGGCAACAAAACTTTCAGGTAGAGATATATCGAATAAATCGAGCCGTTTTTCTACCTCCTGGGATCCTTATTATGAATACAGATCGACGAGGTCGGTTATGCTTTTGCGATCTAAGCATGAACTGTCCAATTGTCATTGATTCTTTAGTCATTTTAATCACCCCGTTATTCTTTATCTCCAATCATATGCTCAGATCATTTCGTCCTATGTGTAGTCATTCTGTCCTTTCGATATTGAAGCGGTGTCGTTCCAACAACCCGCTTAAACAGCTGTATGAAGTAGGACGTATTCGGGATGCCGGATCGAATGCCGATTTCCTCAATCGGCAAGTCGGTGGTTTCGAGCAGCCTGCAGGCTTGCTTCATGCGTCTCGCCGTCAAGTAATCCGTAATGTTGCTGCCTGTCTCCTGACGAAATACACGGGAGATGTAGCTGGTTGAAAGGTGCGTTTTTTCCGACAATCGTTCCAGACTCACGTCTTCGTGATAATGCTCTTCGATCCAGCGCATGACCGTTTCCGAATAACGCGAATGTCTTCGTATCTCAGGCGTGAGTTTTATTTTACTGTCGTCATTTTCCGTATCTAAAATATTCAAAATTTGCGCTATCATTAAAAGGATATCTTCTTGAGTTCCTTTGCCGCTCGTGTAACAACGGTTGAACGACTCGTACGTCCATTCAAGCACTCCCGCATTTTGGAAAAGATCGTAAGCATGATTGCGTTCGCCTCCTTGCCATAAAGCTGAAAACAAGGCTTGCTTCTTGGGAAACACAGCCAGCTGCCGCTGTATCCAATTTGGGTCAATATAGAAGATGGATCGAACATAGGGAGTTACGGGGCTTACGACGGCATGAACGCGATGCAGCTGAAAAGGTTGAAAGAAAAAAAACATTCCACGCTTGATCTCGTATGCCTGCCGATTGAGAACAATACTGCCTTGTCCTTCGTGCACGAAAACCGCTTCACAGCACTGATGCCAGTGATAATATCCTTTGAAATCGCTCTCAGTGCGGATCAGATAATCCCAAACGATGTCTTTGCGATCAAAGCGGACGGGTTCAAACAGTCGATTCATAGATCCTCCATTTAGGACAAAATATCAACATTTTCTCACATTGTAGCATAACTTTTGCGTGAGCCCCAGCGATATAATGAAGAAAAAACTGGAGGTATTCAACATGGTTATAGCGTACTGGCAAGACGTTATGCAAAGACTTGATCAGAAGGTAACCCGTACGATCGAACAGATGGGCAATAAATGTCCACACTTCGCGGGGGAAGACGGCAAATTTGACGATATCGGTTCCGATTGGTGGACGACAGGCTTTTGGCCGGGGATACTTTGGATTATGCATGATATGACCGGTAAGGAACATTACAAGGAAGCCGCGTGGCGATGGGACGGCATCCTGGAAGAATGGTTCGTTAAACCGACATTAGAGCTTCATCATGACGTTGGCTTTCAGTTTCTTCCGACGGCTGTGATCAAGCACACGTTGACCGGGGATGAGGACGGCTTGCGCAGAGGTATTGAGGCGGCGAACTTTTTGGCTGCACGGTTTAATCCGGTTGGGAACTACATTCGTGCCTGGAATAACGGCCCTGACGGTAAACCGGTTCCCGGTTGGGTCATCATCGATTGTATGCTCAATATCTCGCTTTTGTTCTGGGCCCACAAGGTAACGGGAGATCCGAGGTATAAACATATCGCCATTCGTCATGCCGAGACGACCATGCAGCATGGCATCCGGGAAGACGGGTCGACGAAACACATTATTTCGTTCGATCCCGAAACAGGCGCCTATATCGAGAACTTCGGCGGTCAGGGTTTGGCTGCTGAATCTACATGGAGTCGGGGTACAGCATGGGGACTATACGGTTTCATCCATACATACCGGCACACGGGAGACGTACGGTTCTTGCACACAGCGAAACGGATCGCGCATTACTTCATCGCGGCTCTGCCGGAGGATCATGTGCCTTACTGGGATTTCCGCCTGGAATCGCTGGAAGGAATGTCCCGTGACAGCTCGGCTGCATCCATCGCCGCTTCCGCTCTGCTGGAGCTTGCAGGATTGGTACCGGCAGGAGAGAAAGGGCTGTACGGCGGAGCAGCGGAGAAAATTTTGCGCTCGCTCACTGAAAACTATGCTACCTGGGATCAACCGGAGCATGAAGCGATTCTGCTCCATGGTACCGGCAGCGGGACCTCGTTCATTGATGTATCGCTTATTTTCGGCGACTATTATTATGTTGAAGCCGTGTCCAAGTTGAATGGCTGGAAACACCGCATTTTCTAAACATGCCTTTTAAAGTAGTATTAGCAAGAAAATGAAAAAGAGAAAAGAGGTGTTCTCGTTGTGGACAGGAGACGCGTACTTGGAGCAGTTATATAGGCAGGCAGGCGAGTGGCGCGAACAGCACTCGGAGTCGGCAGCACAGCGGAAAGAGCAGTTGCTCCATTCCCTCAAGGATTCGTTAGGGGAGTTTGAGCGATCGTCACAAATCCATTCTGTCGTACTGGAAGAGAAGGCATGTGAAGGGTATACAAGAACACGCGTCGAGCTGTCGGTAATTCCGGGTCTTTCGTTCGGCGCCTACATATTGAAACCGGCCGGAGCAAGGGGTAAGCTCCCTGGTGTGATCGCCGTGCATGGGCACGGCTACGGCAGCAGGCAAATATGCGGTATGCTGGCGGATGGTACGGAGGATACGGGCAAGCCGGATATTTACAACCATTTTGCCGTGCAGCTGGTTCGTAATGGGATGCTTGTCATCGCGCCGGATGTCATCGGCTTCGGCGAACGCCGAATGGAGGCCGATGTTGCGGAGGATCCTAACGCGCCTAGTTCATGTTATCGGATGTCGACGCAATTGCTGATGCTCGGCAAAACCTTGACAGGACTGAGAGTAAATGAAATGCTGGGCACTCTCGATTATTTCAGCGGGCTTGAGCAGGTCGATCCAGGGCGAATCGGCATCGTCGGCTTCTCCGGCGGCTCTTTGATCGCCTATGTGGCGGCTGCGCTGGATGAACGAATCCGGTCATCCGTGTTGATCGGATTTCCGAATACATTCAAGGACAGTATCATGGCCGTGCATCACTGCATCTGCAACTTCATGCCGGGCATTCTCATGCATGCCGAGCTTCCCGAATTGATGGGACTCCTTGCACCGCGTCCGCTGTTTCTGGAATCGGGCGATCGTGACCCGATCTTCCCGGCCGCCGGTTTTGAGAAAGCAGTTCGGGAGTTAAAGTCCATCTATGAGCGCGAAAACGCCGGAGATCAGCTTACTTGCGATTTGTTCCCGGGGGCTCACGAAGTAAGCGGACGAGTTTCGTTTGATTGGCTAATGCGGACGCTCGCGTAATAATCTGGAATATACGATAAAGTCTTGCAGCTTGCTTGACAAATGGACAACTTTCCAGTGAAATAAGGATAAGCTCTACAAGTCCTTATATGGTAGCAGCAAACTGGGAGGTACATGCATGTCGCGCAAGTGGGAAAGAATGGTTAGTAAAAATGCAAAAAAAGCGAATATAACCAGGTCGAAGCAAGGGAAAGCCCCGATCTCCGACCCTGAAAAACCTTTGGTGTTTAAAGGACGGAGCTTACTGCTGCCTTTACTGTTCTTCATCATTTTTCTGTTTTTAGCAGCTACTTACACAAAGGCTGATCAGAACGGCATGTATCTGTTTACGATTTGCGGGTACTTATTAGTCGCTTTGTTAATGTATTTTGCACGTCGCCCCTATTTAAAGGTAGGTAAGACGAGTCTTGCGAAAAGAGGATATTCAAGGGAACTTGTTGTTGAAGCTAAAAATATTAAACAAATTATTTATAAGCCGGGTTCTGTGGTCATTGAACTGGACAATAAGACGCGGTGGGTGTACTCCAAACGCATGAATCTTTTCGATGTCGCAAACATTGCCGGGGAGCTGCAGCAATTCGCCGAGTCCAATCGGGTAGCTTTTGAAAATACAACGCAGCAGGCGTAAAAACAAGAAAAAAGACAGCTAATCCGCTGATGATGCGGTTTGGCTGTCTTTTTATTGGATAACATCATAACGATAACAGAAACATCAGGATATTTCCTCTCGTATACAATCCAGTATTGACAATTTCAATATTTATGATTAAATCAGTTGTACATACAAAATATAAAATACGAAAAAGGGGTTCAGAGCTATGGATGACGACTTCCTTCATACGTGTTTATTTTTTACGACGAATCGACTAAGTCGAGCGATCACCAAAATGGCTGAAGAAGAATTTGCTTCGACAGGCCTTACTCCCATGTATGGCTATCTGATCAGGCTCGTCATTAGTGCGCCGGGAATCTCACAAAAAGAATTAGCCGAGAAGCTTTATATCACTGCTTCGACGCTAACTCGTTTCATTGATAAGCTGGAAGGGAAACAGTTGGTTGAACGAAAAGTGCACGGAAAAACGGTGCTTATATATCCGACCTCTAAAGGCCAGGAATTGGAAGAAGAGATTCGCCGTGCATCTAAAAAGCTGCATGGCCGGTATAGTGCCATTCTCGGCGAAGAAAGCGCAGCAAAGCTATCCGATGAAATTGAATTAACGAGTGAAAAATTAGAAAAATAGGCTGGTCCCAATTAAGTTAGCAGCAGTAGAAAATATAACTTAAATGTTTGAAGGGAATTTGATCTTCATGTAGAAAAAGTGGGTGTTAACTAAGTTCGTAAATAACGCGTTATAACACTGCTATCTCGAGGTGTGAAACCTAACTAATGTTGATCGAAAAACTCTTTCTGAACATTTTAATTGTTCTTGCTCCTACGTTAGTTATTATCGCTTTCGGGGAAAAATGGCGCCAAGCGCAGTCAGCCTATGTTTTCGGAATTCTCCAGGGCGTATCGTCAGCACTTAGTTTATTATTTGCCTATCAGGCTCTTCATTTATTTTGGGACCTGCGGTACGTACCGCTAATCATCTCGGCGATTTATGGAGGGCCGATTGCTGCGGCAATCAATTATGTAATTATTTTAATGACACGTACTTATCTCGGCGGCAATGCACTTTTATTCGGATATATAAGCATCACGTTAACCTTTCTAGCCTTATTGTTCGCTTCTAGCAAAGTCAAAGGAATGGCAGGAAACAGTCGAATTAAAATGACGTTATTCATTTCTCTGATCCCTTCTGTTATCATGCTGCTCATCTTAATTTCATTTACGAGATTGAATAAAATTCCTATGGATTTTGATTACAATCCCGTTCTTGCCGTCATATTCTTCGGTATCTTTCAAGCATTAGCGGCATGCTTGTCGGCGATGTTGCAGGAGATTAGTCATGAAAGACTAGCTATGAAATTGGAGATTCAAAAAAATGAAAAAATGAAAACTTTGGGAGAACTGGCTGCTTCAATCGCACATGAAGTACGTAATCCTTTAACGGTTGTTAAAGGGTTTCTTCAGATGATGCGTCCGAACGAGAGCGGGAAAAACCAGAAATATTTGGATATCGCACTTGGAGAACTTGAAAGAACAGAGTCTATCATTAACGATTACTTAAATTTTGCGAAACCCAAATTGACCAAAATGGAATCATTTTCATTAACCGATCTTCTAAATAACATATCCGCTCTATTTACACCAATGGCTGGTAATAGTGGAATTCTGATAACCGCGGACCTTCAGGAAGATATCATTATACATACGGATCGCGGACAACTGCAGCAAGCATTGATCAATGTTGTCAAGAACGCTGTTGAAGCAACTCCGACCAACGGAGAAGTGACGATACGTTTAACATGTAAAGAAAGCCAAGCTCAAATTATGATCAAGGATAACGGAAAAGGGATGACTCGTGAACAAGTTTCGCGAATAGGCACGTTGTTTTTCTCGACAAAAGAAGTAGGTACAGGTTTAGGCACAGCATTGGCAGTGCGAATAATCGAAAGCATGAACGGACAAATCACATACGATAGCAAGGTAGGGATCGGTACAAAAGTAACGATAACTGTACCTCTATATGTGGGGGGACGGAAATCTTTTTGAGAGGCCATGCAACCTTTTCCTGTCGCTATCCGTTAATAAGGTTACTCTAGAGGATTAAAAATAATCACTTATTGACAGGAGAATAGTTACTATGAAAAAATTAGCAGCATTAACTATAACTTCAGTAATGTTAGGGAGTTTGACATTTAACACGGCATTCGCATTTTCAGATGTTGAAGGCGAACAAGCGGAAGCAATCGCTGCTTTACAAAGCCGCGGCGTTGTAAGCGGAATCGATAATGAACATTTCGTGCCGAAAGGCAAAATTACATTTGCGCAAAGCGTTCAGATCATCGTAAAAGGCCTGAACTTGAATATGGATTTGCTGCGCTTTATTAAACAGCCGGTTGCATCGGACATATATACGAACATCCCTAACGACGCTTGGTATGCGGAAGCTTTCATCATTGCACACTACAACGGCTTGGAAATTCCCAAGGATGTAAACCCTAATGCAACGATTACTCGTGAACAGTTCGGGAATTTGCTCATTCGTGCATTAGAAAAACATGGCGATCTTCCGTTAATCAAGATGTACATCGAGATCAAGGACGCCGATCAAATTACGCCTGAGTATCAGGGTGCGCTGCAGCGTATGCTTCTGTACAAAATCGCGGAGCTTGATAAAGACGGCAAGCTGAATCCGAAGGCCGAGCTTACCCGCGGTGAAGCGGCGACTTGGGTTTACAACGCTGGCAAAGTGCTTGATGCACATACGCAAAAGCCTGCACCGACTGAAAATGTTGAAGTAACTGTTGAGAAAGTAAGCGACGACATCAACAAGGTGACGCTGTCCCGCGAATCCAAACCTACTGCGGGTTATGGCATTGAAATAACCGGTATCCGCTTTGAGCAGGATGGCAAAGCGGTCATCACGTATACCTTGACGGACCCTAAGCCGGATTCCATGAACGCAACGGTAATTACAGAACCTAAAGCTGTAACTTACATCTCTTCCAAATACAAAGCAGAGGCTGAGCTTGCAGCTGTTAAATAATATTTTTCAAAAAATATTCTTGACATTCGATTTCTCGTTCGTTAATATCATTTCTTAATAAAGGCTTTAACCAAGGACATGAAATCTTATGGATACCGTTCAGAGAGAGGGGACCCGGCTGAAATCCCCTTCGGTGTAATCTTGAGATCTTTACCGCCTTGCAGCTGCGATATTGAAATCATGGATTTGCATGAGTGTAAACTTCGCCGGGAATTCCCGTTACAGAAACAATGAGGATCTGCTTTTTTGAAGCAGTCGAATCAGGGTGGAACCACGAGCGCACTCGTCCCTTTTAGGACTAGTGCGCTTTTTGCTTTTTCCAGAAACGATAAAAGCTACGACCAGGGACATGAAATCTCATAGATACCGTACAGAGAGAGGGGACACCGGCTGAAATCCCCTTCGGATTTATCTTGGGATATTTACCGCCTTGCAGCTGCGATATTGAAATCATGCTTATGCCATGAGTGTAAACTTCGCCGGGAATTCCCGTTACAGAAACCAATGAGGACTCGGCATCAGCGAGTCAATTAGGGTGGAACCACGAGCGCAATCGTCCCTTGGAGCGATTTGCGTTTTTTTGTGTTCATATTAATGAATTCAGCTAATGGAGGAATGAAAATGGCGATTAAAGTAATATTTCCCGACGGAGCAATTCGAGAGTATCATGAGGGCATTACGATTGAGCAAGTGGCAGCATCGATCAGTCCAGTACTGAAAAAGAATGCCGTAGCCGGTAAAATCAACGGTGAGCCGGTAGACTTAAATCGAGCGATTGCCGAAGACAGCCATGTGGAAATCGTTACGCTCGAAAGTAGAGAGGGATTGGATGTTTATAGGCACAGTACAGCGCATCTTATGGCTCAAGCACTTAAACGCATCTATGGGGAGCACGCTGTAAAATTGGGGATTGGTCCGGTTATTGAGGACGGCTTCTACTATGACGTTGATATCGAAAAACCTTTATCCGTTGACGACCTTTCGTATATTGAAAAAGAAATGGAAAGAATCGTTCTTGAGAACCTGCCGATCGTAAGACGCGTGGTTAGCCGTGAGGAAGCCATTCAAATTTTTAAAGAAAAGGGTGAGGGACTGAAGCTTGAACTAATTAGAGATTTATCTGAGCATTCAGTCATTACGATCTATGATCAAGGAGAATTTCATGATCTGTGTCGCGGGCCGCATCTACCATCTACAGGCCGAATAAAAGCTTTTAAGCTTCTCAGTGTAGCCGGCGCATATTGGCGCGGGGATTCCAACAATAAGATGCTACAGCGCATTTACGGCACTTCCTTCCCCAAAAAAGCGCAGCTGGAGGAACATTTGATTTTGATGGAGGAAGCCAAGAAACGCGACCATCGCAAGCTCGGTAAAGAACTTGGTTTGTTCATGTTTTCGGAGGAAGCACCGGGTATGCCGTTTTACTTGCCCAAAGGGATGGTGATTCGTAACGAACTCGAGAACTTTTCGCGCGAAATCCAGACGAAGCAGGAATACCAGGAAGTTCGTACTCCTTTTATGATGAACCAACGATTGTGGGAGCAATCCGGGCATTGGGATCATTACCATGAGAACATGTACTTTACAGAAGTGGATGAAACAAAATTCGCACTCAAACCCATGAATTGTCCGGGACACATGCTTATTTTCAAAAACAACCTGCATTCCTACCGGGAACTGCCGTTGCGTTTCTCGGAATTTGGCCAGGTTCACCGCCATGAGTTTTCCGGCGCATTAAACGGAATGATGCGGGTCCGCACTTTTTGCCAGGACGATGCGCATATTTTTGTCCGGCCTGATCAAATCGAGGAAGAAATCAGTCGGGTTATCGCATTGATTGACCGGATCTATCGTGTGTTTGGATTTGAATATACAATGGAGCTGTCAACTCGACCGGAAGATTCAATGGGGTCGGATGAACTTTGGAAGCAAGCTGAAACAGCACTCCAAAATGTTCTGGATAACAACGGTGTTAAGTACCGCCTGAATGAAGGAGACGGGGCTTTTTACGGACCTAAAATAGATTTTCATATTCTGGATGCAATTAAGCGGAGTTGGCAATGTGCAACGGTGCAGCTTGATTTTCAGATGCCAGAAAAGTTTGACCTGTCCTATGTCGGTGAAGACAACCAGAAACATCGCCCGGTCGTCATTCATCGTGCAGTCTATGGGTCGATCGACAGATTCATCGGAATTATAACGGAGCATTTCAGCGGTGCTTTTCCTACTTGGCTTTCACCTGTACAGGCGAAAATTTTGCCGGTCTCGGACCATTTTATCGATTATGCGCTTCAAGTGAAAAGAACATTGGAAGATGTCGGCATTCGTGTGGAAGTAGATGTCCGAAGCGAGAAGCTGGGCTACAAAATTAGGGAAGCACAGTTAGAAAAAGTGCCCTATATGCTAGTCATTGGAGAAAACGAGCAAAGTTCAGGCATGGTTTCCGTCCGCAAGCGCGGGGAAGGCGACATGGGTTCGAAGTCACTTTCAGAGATTGCTGAGCAAATCGTTAACGATATTAATTTGAGTATGAAATGACCTCGGGTACAGACATAATGGATAATAAATGAAACTATGTCATATTAAAGTGGTGGAAGCGCATGTTATTCTCCCCAATAAAGCCAATGATCGTTACCATGGGAAACGAAGCATTTGATGATGACGGGTTTATTTTTGAGCCCAAATGGGACGGTTGGAGAATTCTTTTGCATAAAGAAGGATCGCGAATCGAAGCTTATACGCGCAGCGGTCATGTTGTGACGAGCAAATTTCCCGAACTGAAAGAAGCCATTGCTTCCATCAAAACAAATACGGCGATATTGGATTGCGAAGGTGTATGTATTAGGGACGGCAGATCCGTGTTCGATGATTTTTCGTACCGGTGCCGGATTTCGGATTCAGCCAAAATTAATGCTGCGCTTCGGACGCATCCGGTTTCTTTTATTGCTTTCGATGTTCTATTATCCTCATCTGAACATCTATACGAACCGTTAAAGGCTCGCAAAGAGCGCCTAACAGAGCTCATTAGCGGTACGGATGTTATTACGCCCACTGTTTTCATCGAAGAGCGAGGTAAGGACCTTAGCGCTTGGAGCAAGGACCGCGATATGGAAGGCATTGTTGCGAAACGGAAAGATTCCAAGTATTTGCTTGGTGCCGAAACTAAGGATTGGATAAAAATAAAAAATCCCAAAACGATCGATACGATCATTCTGGGTTATCGGACTGAGCCGCAGTTTGGAATAGTTATAGGGCTGCACTTTAAAACAATTAAATATAAACCTGTTGGCATTGTCGAAACGGGTTTTCAAGAAGCGGAGAAAAGGGCTTTTCTAGAGATCGCAAGACAGTTGCATACGAAACAGGAAAAGCAAACACAGTGGATAGAGCCAAAGCTTTGCTGCAGAATTCAATATTTGGAGCGTACAGATCATCATCAACTGCTTGATGCGATGTTTAAAGGTTTTTTATTGGATAAAGATCCGGAAGAATGCTATTGGACCTACTAATAATGAAAGGGGTATCGCGGGATGGGCTGAAGTCCGGAAAAACACAATTGCATATAAGATACATCCACCAAAATAGTCTGGAGTTCGATTTTACAAAATTGCAGCTTGGTTTTGTAAGATAATGTTCGATGAGCGCATGATAAGCAGGCAAAATCGAACTCCAGCCGCTAACTTCATTCTCCACATTTTTGTAATTAGGTGAAATCGAACTGCGATAAACGCAATGGTATCCGCTTTGAGGGTAGAGGGTGCAGAAAGCCCTTGTAGTCCCTTACTTGGCGTCATGAAAAATAATACCCAGACTATATCTGGTTCCCGATGTAATCGTGCTGACTCCGTGCCTTAGCGTGGTTTTATAGTAGCCGCGAGTACCCGAAACCGGACGATGACGGGTTGGGAAAATTAAACCTTGTCCTTGTTCGAGGGTGATGACGTGCCCCCTGCTTTGCGCGCGCGGACGCTGTTCCACCAGTAGAAACTCGCCGCCGGTATAATCTTCATCCTTCTGATTAAGTGCGAATACGACCTGAAAAGGAAAGAAGACTTTTCCATATAAATCTTGATGAAGACAGTTATATCCGCCTGATTCGTATTTCAATATCAATGGGGTTGAACGCGTCTGTTCTTCTTTGTAGCATAGATCCAGAAACTCCTTTAGCGTTAACGGATAAGCTGCATTGTTGCCCAATTGCTCATTCCAGCGATTGGCTGTTTTCGATAGTTCCGGAAAGAAGCTTTCACGAAGCTGCTGCAGCAAGTCCGGAAGGGGGGCATCGTAATATTTGTACTCCCCGATTCCGAATCGGTAACGGGCCATATCAATGGTATTTCGGAAGTAAGCCGGTTCTTCATAGGTATCTATGATTTGTTTGCATTCCGATTTAGTTAATATAGTAGGCAGTTTTGCATACCCGTGATGGTCCAGCGATTGTTGGAGCATATTCCAATCCAGATGAGCTACGCGTTCAGCAAGGCGCTCGGCAGCTATACTATTCTGATGTTCCATTTTCCAATACCTCCTAAACGGCCGTTTCATGATCTACACGATCAGTATAACCTCATGAATAACCGTTTGTACGCATTCTCGAATGTAATAGCAAGATTAAGCAAGAGAACACTCAACCTTTAACTGCCCCGGCAGTAACACCTTTAGTAATCTGCTCATTAAACATGGCATAGATGATAATCGCAGGTATCGAGGTTAAAACCATAACCGCGAATTGTGAGCCGTAGTCCGAAGAATACTGCCCGGTAAAGTGCATGACCGAGAATGGCAATGTTTTGAGCGAATCCTTGCTCAGGAAGGTAGATGCCATAATAAATTCGTTCCAGCAGTTCAAGAACGTGGTGACAGCTATCGTAACCAGCGCCGGCATCGTAAGCGGCATAATAATCTGAAAGACGATGCGATAAATGCTGCAGCCATCCATAACGGCCGATTCTTCTATGGCGCCGGGAATGCTGCGCAAAAATCCGGATAAGATGAAGGTGCCGAGCGGAACCGAGACGGCCGTGTAAGGAAGAATCAGACCTAAATAGGAATTGGTCAATCCTAAAGCTTTGAAAATTGCAAAGTTCGGCAGCAGGGTTGCATGGATCGGGATCATGATACCGAGCAGAATGACCGAAAAGAAAAAGGAGCGTGTTTTCCAATGCATGCGCGTGAATGCATAGGCAAGCGACAATGACAGGAACATGGTCAAAATAATGGTCACAGCCGAAACCAGCACACTGTTCAGCAAATATTTGGGGAACTTGCCGTCCACCCAGGCATTCACATAGTTTTGCCACTGGGGCGAGCTCGGCCATTTCAAAATGGAAGAAAAGAAAAAGTCGCTGCTGCTGTTGAATGAGAAATTAATCAGCCAAATTAACGGGAACAATTGTCCGAATGCTACTAGTACGAACAAAATCCATAGTAATGTTTTATGTTTTTTCTTCATGTCATCACCGCCTAGTATTCTGCGACATCGCTACGGATGAGCTTATTGCTTACATACGTGGCGATTAAGCATACGAGAATAAAGAGAATGGAAATCGCATTGGCATAGCCGTATTCGCTCGCTGAAAATGCTTTGTTGTATAAGTACACGGCCAAAAATTGCGTGGAATCTCCCGGTCCGCCATTGGTCGTAAGGAATACCGTTTCCATCTGTTTGAGTGCAGTGATCATCGCAAGCGTAATTTGAACGGCGATGACCGGTGACAATAAAGGAACGGTTATTTTCCAATGAAGCTTTATCCCTGAAGCCCCGTCCAAATGAGCGGCTTCGTACAATTCCTCCGGAATTCCTTTAATCCCGGCGTAGTAGAACAATAGCGCCCATCCGAAGCCTGACCAGATTAAGATGAACAATAGGGAACCGAGCGCAGTTTCCGTGTCTCCTAACCAGGCATGTTTTAAAAATCCAAGACCGGTCATGTCCAAAATTTTATTGACCATCCCGAATTCAGGATCGAAAATGGTCAGCCACATGCGGGAGATGACGACAACGGAGATGACACAGGGAATGAAGAAGATCGTGCGGAACACTTTCTCTGCTTTTCCTCCGATTCGGTCCAGCATAATAGCAAAAAATATGCTGATAGGATGCTGCAGCAAGATGCAGCCGAGACCTAGCAGGAGAGCGTTCAATAAAGATTTCCAAAACCGCGAATCGTCAAAAAACAGTTCTTTAAAATTTTGTAGTCCGACCATGTTAATTTCGGTTCCGGGTCCAAGCGTATCGGTCAGGGAGTAAAAGCCGCTCAAAATAATCGGTGCCAGAAAAGTCAGGATAAATAACAGGATGCCGGGAAAAACGAATAGAAAAATAGCCAGTTTGTTGCTGAGCACTTTTTGCATGGTCCTTGAACTCCTTCCGTATGGATGCAGAAAAGGACAGGAAACTATACCTGTCCTTTTCTGTTTTCTCTACCACATAGGAAAGTTTAACTTCGTAAAGTACTAAAGTGCTTAACAAACTTTCCTATTGGCGATAAAAACTTCCGCTTAACGCGGTCGCTCATCTTCGAATGTACGTCGATAGACGTTTTTCTCATGATTTACTTTTTCTGTTTGGCGGCTGCCGTTTGCAGATCAGCGACGAGCTGTTCCGGTGTTGTAGAGCCGGAGAAAAATTTGCCGAACGCATTTTGTACGTCGTCTTTGAATGCAGGTGTGCCGTAATCAATGAATGTAGAGCCTGCTGTTGAAGTGGCTTTGACCAAGATATCTGTAAGCTGCTTTTGAACTTCGCTTTCTTTGCCCGTCAGTTCATATTTTTGAGCTGGTACGGCTGCGCCTGTTTCCCAAGCATTTTTGGCCCATTGGTTAGCGCTCATCAAGTAATCGAAAAACTTTCTGGCTTCCTCCGGATTTTTGGATGAAGTTGTCAAGGCATAGCCGCCGCCATTCCAAGCGATCAAGTCGGATTCTTTGCCTTTGCCGCCTTCAACGACCGGATACTTGATCACGCCAAGATTTTTACGGAACGACTCCGGCAATTTTTCATTCGTAGCCATGCCGGCTTCCCAAGAGCCCATGTACCACATGGCGGCTTTTTCCTGAGTGAAAATGTTTTGCGAAGCGCCGTAGTCGGCCGTCATGAAAGAATCCTGGAACATTTTCGCATCGAGCATCTGTTTCAAAAGTTTTGCGGATTGAAGGAAGCTTTCATCTTGAACGAACGATTTCTTTTGATCGACGGCATCTAGAATCGTATTCTGATCACCGTTTATACGCTGAGCCGTATTTTGAAACAATAGCCCGAAACTCCACAAATCCTTGCCATTCGTGGACATCGGCGTAATGCCTTTTACCCTGAACGCTTTAGCCGCATCAAGAAGCTCATTGTAGGTTGTCGGCACTTTGACGCCGTTATCGGCAAACATTTTTTTGTTATAGTAGATGACCTCATAATCGCTGTTTCGAGGCAATCCATAAATTTTACCGTCGAAGGTGAAAGAGCGGAAAACGCCCGGCAGGAAATTATATTTTTCTCCTTCGTAATCTTTGAGATTCAGTTCTTTGACATATTTGGCTTTGACGAGCGTGCTTAGCTCAGCGC
The DNA here is from genome assembly GCF_014534655.1 of Paenibacillus sedimenti. Taxonomy (GTDB): domain Bacteria; phylum Bacillota; class Bacilli; order Paenibacillales; family NBRC-103111; genus Paenibacillus_E; species Paenibacillus_E sedimenti. Next base: position 733,347 of record NZ_JACVVD010000003.1, on the reverse strand, counting down.
CGCCATGGACCATTGTAATATCGATTGGCTCGTTGGAAGCCATGTAAGCTTTCAGCTTGTTTTTGAATGGTTCTTCGGCCAGAGCTTCAACTTCAATTTTGACATTCGGATTCTCTTTCATGTAGTTGTCGATGGATATCTGTTCGACAAGGCCTTGTCCGGATTTGCGATCGGGCAGGTTGGAGAAGAAGCGTAAGGTAACGACGGCTCCTTCTTTTTTATCCGAATTTGCAGCATTTGATGAACTTTGGGTATTGTTGCCTCCGCAAGCAGCAAGCGTACTGATCATGGCGATGGATGCGGTCAGGACTGTGGCCCGGATAAATTTACTTTGGTTAGTCATACTGGCTCCCCCTATTGGCTGATTTGGCTGGGTCGTTGATTTCATAAACAGATCATAGCAAAGCGATAAGGGGCGGGTCAGTAGAAAAAAGATGTGTAAAGTGTAAATTTGTCGAAAATTTCGCTAACTTCGTTGTGAATTCAAGGCAGAGAGGATACAATACAAACAAAAAAATCAATTAAAAAATAGTAAGGTTTGTGATGCCCCTTGGCGAACTTTTATTTGAATTTGAGCATTAAATATAAAATTTTCATTTTGTTTTATTTGATGATCGTCATCATTTCTTTGACGCTTGGGTATTATTCTTACCAGACTTCCAGCAAACAAATTGTCAATAAGGTTAGTTCCACGAATCTCGGCGTTATTAAGGAAGTGGACAGCAACATCACGGCTCTGCAGAAAAACATTGCGGATTGGGTAACAGTGTTTAGTCTTGCATCTGTCGTACAGGAAGGGCTCATCCGTCATGTGAGTGAGTCGAGAGAATTGGAAAGCACGCTGTATTCCGGGCCAACGGCGTCCATTATGAATCAAATGCTGGTCACAAGAAATTTCGATTTTTTAGCGTTGTATGGCAGAGGCCAGCAGCCCGTGTTTCAAGAAGCAAGCGATGACAGCAGCGGTCCGGGCTCGTTCGCGAATATTCAAAAAAGCGCAGTGTACGACCGTACGCTGGCGCTGAACGGCGCCTCGTACTGGTTTCCATTGAATGATGACAACAATGTGTTCTTGCAGAACAACCGGAATGAGAAGATCGGCATGAGCCGAATTATCCGAAGCGTATCGGATGGAAGCATGATCGGCTTTATTTTCGTAGGTATTAATCTGGATACGATACGCAATAAGCATCTCAAGCATTTATACGATCAGGACCACGGCATCCTCATTATGGATGTTAACGGCAATCCCTTATTAAAGGCTGGAAAAGACTTTTACCGGTCAGGTGAGGAAGCCGCTGCGTTCGCTGACATTAGGAGATCCACGTCCCCAGGGTCGATGATTCTAAACGAACAAGGAGAAGAGCTACTCATCACCTATAGCGGGATGAACGAAAACGGATGGCAAACGATGTATGCGGTTCCGCTGTCATTGCTTACGAAAGAACTAAGTTCCATTAAGGTATTTGTTCTCGTCCTGATTGTGGTCTGCTTGCTGCTCAGCATTCCATTTATGATGATTTTGACATCGCTGCTGACCTCGCCGATCCGAGTGCTGCTTCGTTCCATGAAAAGGTTTCAAAACGGTCACTTTGACGAACGTGTGGACATTAAGTATAAGGATGAGATCGGAGAGTTAAGCCGCGGCTATAATAGCATGGTCGTCAATATAGAGTCATTAGTCAACGACGTCTACGTTCTGCAGCTCAAAGAGAAGGAAGCGGAGTTAAAAGCGCTGCAATCGCAAATTAACCCGCATTTTCTGTACAATATGCTCGACACCATCTTTTGGGAGGCCGAAGCGGCCGGTCAAAGCCGAATCAGCGAAATGATCGTCAATTTGTCCCGATTGTTCCGCTTAAGTTTGAACCGCGGCAAAAGCTTCACCAGTGTGAAAAAGGAGAAGGAATTGATCGAGTTATATTTGGTCCTGCAAAAAATGCGCTTTAAAGATCTGTTGAATTACCGAATCGATATACCGGAAGAGATGGAAAGCTACGTGATGTTAAAATTGATTTTGCAGCCGTTTATCGAAAATGCTTTGATTCACGGTATTGAGAGGAAACGCGGCGGGGGGAATGTAACCGTAACGGGCAATCTTTCCGGCGACTTCTTGCGGTTTGTCATCGAAGACGACGGACCGGGTATGGAGGAGTCTGCCATTCGAAATCTGTTAGAACCCCCAAATGAGAGCGACATTCATACAGCTCAGGAAACCGGCGGTTATGGCATTCAAAATGTGCATGCGAGATTGAAGCATTTTTATAAGAACGGATTTAGTTTGAATTATGATAGTGAGCCCGGTAAAGGGACAAGGGTTGTCATGATCATTCCCGCGATATCCGAAAACAAGGAGGAACAGAGCGTATGATCCATCTGATGATCGTTGACGATGAGGAACGGGCGCGAACCGGCATACGGACGTTAATCGATTGGCCGAATCATGGTATATCCATTGCTGCGGAAGCGCGAGACGGCGCCGAAGCCATCGAACTGCTTAAAGAATACCCCGTAGATATCCTGCTGACGGATATACGAATGCCGGAGATGGACGGGCTGACGCTTATTGAGCATGTGGCGTCGGATTATCCGCACATCAAATGCGTGATCATGAGCGGTTACGACGATTTCGAATATGCCAAAAAGGCGCTTGCCATAGGGGCCAGCGATTATTTGTTGAAACCGAGCCGAAGGCAAGAAATTCTCGATACGGTGCTCAAATTGAAAGATCAAATTGAGGAAAAACAGATGCAGGTGCGGAGGTTTGAGCAGCTTCACGCGGGCTTTCGCGAAAGTTTTCCGCTGCTGAAAGAGAAGACGCTGAACCGGCTTGTGACGACGGAGAATCCCCCGTATGACAGGCTTTTGGCCAATTTGCGCATTCACGGGTTCGAATTTCCGCATCTATTCTTTGGCGTGATCATCCTGCAGATCGATAATTTTCATTTAATGCAGCGGAAATATGGGAATGAGGATATCGAACTATTCAAGTACGGGTTGAAAAATATCGTTGAAGAAACGCTCTCCGCTTCAAGCCCGTGCGCGGCTTTCGAACATCAGGACGATCTGATTGTGATCATCAATGCGGAGGAATGGACGGATACCGAGACTTGGATTCCTATTATAGAAAAAGTTCAACAAAATACGAGAACCTATTTGCAATTCTCGGTTTCGGCCGGCATCGGCAGCTTCGATAAAGATATTAGTCATTTGAAAACCTCTTACAGGGAAGCGATGAAGGCGTTGGATATGAAAGTATTTATCGGTGCCGAACAGATCGTTGACTATAAAGTAACCGTAGACGACGATCCCATCTATACTTCATACCCGTTAGCGCAAGAGAAAGCGATTCTTCAAGCGGTTATGAATGGCGACCGAGCGGCAATTAAGGCCAAATTGGATGAATTTAACGAGGCGCTCAAACCGGAAGGCAGCTCCAAAGAGCATGTATTGAAATCGACGCTGGCTCTCGTCTTTGCGCTTTATCGCTTCTGCATAGAGAAAAACATCAATACGGATAAGGTTTTCGGGCAAAATTTGGCGGAGCTGACGCATATCGTGGAGCACTCCAGCATGGATTACATCATGCATGCCATTTTGGATATCGTATTAAGTGTCAGCGGGCAGTTGAATGAGAAGAAGAACAACAATAAATTGTTTCAATCCATTCTTGAATATATTCAGCAGCACTATTACAAAGATATTAACCGTGAAACGGTGGCCAGGGAAGTATTCATTACACCGGGCTATTTGAGCCTGCTGTTTAAACAAGAGCTGAAGACGAACTTTCTGGATTATTTGCATAAGATCCGTATCGATCGGGCGCGCGAACTGCTACATAACCGGAGTCTCAAAATAAGCGATATCGCGCACGATGTCGGATATAATGACGAGAAATACTTCTTCCAGGTGTTTAAGAAGTACGTCGGGATGACCCCGACCCAGTACCGGAACAATCTTGAGGATTAGCAAAAGCTGCCAGAGTGCTGGCAGCTTTTTGCTTTGTAACTATTCAGCTTTCTCCGACTGACGGTACTGAAGCGGGCTCATGCCGGTCCACCGTTTGAACTGCCTGCTGAAGTGGGATAGGTGGGAATAACCCAGCAAGGAGGCAATTTCCTTAAGAGAAAGGTCGGGCTGCTGAATCAGCACTTTGGCCTCGTGCAGTTTAAGGTCTGATAAATATTGCCGTGGCGACATCCCGTACACCTTGCGGAATACTTCCAGACCATAGCCGGGGCTGATCCCAAGCGAGGATATGATGTCTTCAATCCGCAAGGATTTTTCGTGAGCGGCATCGTCGACCCATGTATGAGGATTGAAGGTTGCTTTGATCGCCTCGGCAATCTGTTTGGCATACTGCATGGAAGCGGGAGCGATGCTCTCCTGCTGACCATCGGCCGATGAGGCGATTTGCGCCAACAAACCAAATAGCTCGAACAAAGTAGATTGTAAGCGGAACCGGTCCGCTATCGTATATTCGCTTTGCTGCTTGCCCATCTCAACCCAATGATCAAGCACTTTGCGCAGCTTAACATTTTCATCGGATCCGGATGGGTAGACCATCTTTGAATGCTTGATCATTTCCTGGCGAAACAGGGGATCGTCGACGTTAAAATGGGCCGTGAAATAAGTCATTCCCTTCTCGGACGCACAGCGATTCGCATGTTTGAAGCCTGGCGGGATGAGAATAATATCCCCTTCGTGTAAGAAGTAACGACTCCGTTCCATCACCGTTTCTTGTGTACCCGCGAGGATCAGGTTGATTTCAAAACCGATATGGGTTTCTACCGGCATTTCCCAATTTTTTGGCACTTGTTGTTGGTGCGCTCCGTAAAATTTCACGTTCCAATCTATGACGGGAAGCCACTGGACATCGCTGCTCCAGCTTATTAAGGGTTTGCTTTTTTTCATATCAATTCACCTTGGATTTGGGTAAATTTCACGTTGTTTGGACAATCGCTGCGATTCTACTCTCAATCTATAATAAAGATGAGCTTGGAGCAAGTCACGATAAACAATCCGTCATTCACGATACATGAATGAAACCATTGGAGGAATAATGGGATGAATAACTCGAACATACGCTGGATTTCAAGCACGCGCGATGCGGCATGGAAGGAAAGAAATGCGCCTGATTCAATCAGCGGGGATGCCAATCTTTCGATAACTGATGAGAAATTCCAAGTTGCCGAGGGCTTTGGCGGTTGCTTCAATGAGCTCGGCTTCGCGGCGCTAAGTCATTTACCTGAAGATGAGAGGGCCAAAGTCATGCATGCCCTGTTTCATCCGGACGGCGAGCATAAGTTCAGCATTTGCCGGCTGCCGATCGGTGCGAGCGATTACGCACTGGAGTGGTATAGTCTGAATGAGACGGATGGCGATTTGGAGATGAAGCATTTCTCCATCGAAAGGGATCTCAAGTACTTAATACCTTACATTAAAGAAGCTCTGACCTATAACCCTGAGCTAAAATTATTCGCTTCCCCTTGGAGTCCGCCGACCTGGATGAAGTTCCCGAAAGCATACAACTATGGCGCTTTGCGCTGGGAAAAAGAGATTCTGGAGGCGTATGCGCTCTATTTCGTTAAATTTGTGGAAGCATATCGCAATGAAGGCATTACGATTCACCAAATTCACGTGCAAAATGAAGTGGTTGCGGATCAGAAGTTCCCATCCTGCTTATGGACAGGGGAGCAGCTTCGCGATTTCATCCGCGATTATTTAGGACCTGCTTTCGACAAGCACGGGATTGATGCGGAGATTTGGCTAGGCACAATTAATGCGCCGGAACCTTGGCAGGAATGGCTGAAAAAGTCGACGTCCGATTTTAACGCATACGCGTTTACCGTCTTGAGCGATCCCGAAGCCTATAAATACGTCAAAGGCATCGGCTACCAATGGGCAGGAAAATATGGCATTCAGCGTACTGTACAAAGTTATCCGGAGCTGCGCTATATGCAAACGGAAAATGAATGCGGCGACGGGACGAATACATGGGACTACGCCAAATATGTCTTTAATCTGTACCAGCACTATTTCACAAACGGCGTGAACGCTTATATGTATTGGAATATGGTGCTTGAGCCGAAGGGCCGCAGCACGTGGGGCTGGGAGCAAAACTCGATGATTACCGTAGATCCGGGAGCTCATCAAGCTCTCTTCAACCCCGAGTACTATGTGATGAAACACTTTTCCCATTTTGTCACTCCGGGTTCGACGCGAATCGGCTTGAAAGGCCCATGGACCGGCAACGCTCTTGCATTCGAAAGGCCGAATGGGGATAAAGTTGTTGTCATCGCCAATCCGTTTACGGAAGCCCGAGTCGTACGTTTCTCCGCCGGAAACGATGTATATACTTTTGAGCTCGAACCTGAGTCGTTCAATACGATTGTCATTCAGTGAGGTGATGGACATGAAAGAATTACTGTACGGAGTAGCCTATTACACGGAGTATATGCCCTACGAGCGATTGGACAAAGATATCCAAATGATGAAGGACGCGGGCATCAATCTGGTGCGAATTGCCGAATCCACATGGAGTACGCACGAGCCGCAGAACGGCGTTTTTGAGTTTTCCCATGTCGATCGCGTGCTGGACGCGATGCACCGGGCAGGCATAAAAGTCATCGTAGGAACGCCTACGTATGCGATCCCTACATGGATGGTGAAGGAACATCCGGACGTATTGGCTGAAACCGCTAAGGGTCCGGGCCGCTATGGAGCACGTCAGATCATGGATATCACGAATCCGACGTATTTGTTTTATGCCGAAAGAATCATCCGCAAGCTGATCGGGCATGTCAAAGATCACCCGGCTATTATCGGCTATCAGGTGGATAATGAGACCAAGCATTACCATACCGCGGGCGCAAATGTTCAGTTCATGTTCGTGAAATATATGAAGGCCAAGTTCGAATCGATTGAAAGCCTCAATCAGGCATCCGGGCTTGACTATTGGAGCAACCGGATTAACAGCTGGGAGGACTTCCCATCCGTTGTCGGAACGATTAATGGCAGCTTAGGGTCTGAATTTGCGCGATTCCAAAGGAGGCTCGTCACGGATTTTCTCGCTTGGCAAGCTTCCATCGTGAACGAATACAAACGACCGGAGCAGTTCGTTACACATAACTTCGATTTCGAATGGAGGGGTCATTCTTTTGGCGTGCAGCCGGATGTCGACCATTTCGAAGCCTCCGCGTCACTGGATATTGCCGGTGTGGACATTTATCACCCTTCTCAAGATAACTTGACGGGAATTGAAATATCGTTCGGCGGCGATGTGACGCGTTCCTTGAAAGGCACGAACTATTTCGTGTTGGAAACGCAGGCGCAGGCATTTCCGGATTGGACGCCTTATCCCGGTCAATTGAGACTGCTGGCCTTCAGTCACCTGGCCTCCGGCGCCAACATGGTCTCCTATTGGCAGTGGCATTCGATTCACAATTCCTTCGAAACGTATTGGAAAGGCTTGCTCAGCCATGATTTCGAATCGAATCCGGTGTATGAAGAAGCGAAGACGATCGGCATCGATTTCAACCGGCTGTCGCCGCATCTCATCAATTTGCGGAAGTCGAACCGGGTGGCTATGCTGGTGAGCAATGAAGCTTTGACGGCGCTGTCCTGGTTTCCGCTTCCCGGCGGTAAGATCAAATACAACGACATCGTGCGGCTGATGTACGATGAAGTATTTAAGATGAACATCGGCTGCGATATCGTAAGTCCTGCCAGCGATACGTTCGAGAACTATGACTTGCTTCTGGTTCCGGCCTTGTATGCAGCCTCTGACCAGCTGCTCGAAAGGTTGAACGCTTATGTAAGAAACGGCGGTCATATTGTGTATACGTTTAAAAGCGGATTTACGGATGAACATGTCAAGGTCCGCACCACACTGCAGCCCGGCGTCATTAGCGAAGCTTGCGGCATCCGATACAACATGTTTGCGGAGCCGAAGTCCGTTTCACTCAATGGCGATCCTTTTGGAGTCGGTGCGGAGAACAACCAAGTGGAAACGTGGATGGAACTGCTTACGTCAACGACTGCCGAGGTGCTGGCCAGCTATGATCATCCACATTGGGGAGCCTATGCCGCGATAACGAAGAACTGCTTTGGCCAAGGTACTGCAACTTACATCGGCTGCTTGCCTAGCGCTGCTGTGATGAGCAAAATTATTGAAGCGGCGGCTAAAGAAGCGGGACTTTGGGGAGCAGATCAAGAAATCCGGCATCCTTTGATTATGAAATCGGGCGTCAATGAACTAGGTAGAACCGTTCGTTACTATTTCAATTATTCCGATCATACCGAGACTTTGAAGTATCCGCATGGAGAAGGAATTGAACTTTTGAGCGGACAGGTTGTGAAACAAGGCCAAACCTTGGAACTTTCCAGATGGGGCTTTGCGATCATAGAGGAAACGAGTTGACGAGCATGAGAGATTTCCCGCTATAGAGTTAAATGTTATGATTAAAGACGAAGCGGAGAAATCTGGATGATAAAAGAGGTGGATAGGACGTATGACGAAGCCTACCGTACTTGTGCTCAAGAAGCTGCCCGAAGAGGTCGCAAGGTATATTTCGGAGCATTGTGAAATCATGGATTTGTCCGTCAGCGAAAATAGTCCGGAACAATTGAAACATGCGCTGGCGACTGCGGACGGGCTGTTGCAATCGGGTGTAACGATCGATGAAGAACTGCTGAAGAGCGCACCCCGCCTCAAAATCGTCAGCAATATTTCGGTGGGCTACAACAACTTCGATACGGCAGCCATGAGAAAGCATGGCGTCATCGGCACACATACACCTGACGTGCTCGACGACACAGTAGCCGACCTTGTTCTTGCTTTGATGCTGGCAGTGGCGCGCCGCACCGCCGAGCTGGACAGGTTGGTCAAAGAAAGTGGCTGGGGGCCTTCCGACGAGGAATTGTTCGGTATCGACGTACATCACGCCACGCTTGGCATTATCGGCATGGGGCGGATCGGCGAAGCCGTCGCCAAACGCGCAAGGTTCGGTTTCGATATGAACATCCTGTATGCCAACCGGAACCGAAAGCCGCAAGCCGAGGAGAAGTACGGGGCGCAATACAGGACGCAGGAGCAGCTACTTCGCGAGTCTGACTATGTCGTCGTGATGACGCCGCTGACCGCCGAAACGCATCATATGATCCGTAAAGAGCATTTCCAATTGATGAAACGGACGGCGATATTCATTAATGCATCGCGCGGTCCGTTGGTGGATGAAAAAGCTTTGATCGAAGCGCTGGAGGAACGGCTCATTCATGCCGCAGCCCTGGATGTTTTTGAGCAAGAGCCGGTTGATCCGAGTAACCCATTACTCACCATGAAAAACGTTGTGACTCTGCCGCACATCGGTTCTGCCACCTCGAAAACCCGTCGTGACATGGCCATGATGGCTGCACGCAATGTCGTGGCCGGCGTTACCGGTCAAATTCCGCCGAATATCGTGCCGGAGTTGAAATAGCATTGATTTGTAAGCCTAATCTCGCAGTTTTGCCGCTGCCTGGTTAGGCTTATTTTGCTCTTGTTTCCGGAACATGCCGGGCGGAAGCTTCTTTTCTTCCGTAAAAACGCGTGAAAAGTAATGAACGGAAGAAAATCCTGTACTTCTGCAATTTCCTTATAATTGGGTAGTCACGAAATGGTTATTCATGGCTTAAAAGACGATGAAAGGTGAGATTAAGACATGGATACGCCTCAGATTCAAGGGACAGAGGATACTGCAGTAACTGTAGGAGTGCTGCGCCGCATTTGGAAGTATAAACTCCACTACATCATAATAATTCCTGCGATGCTTCTGCTTTTCTTTTTTAAAATCTTACCGCTAATCACCAGCATGGTGATAGCATTTAAGAACTATAGTATTTTTCGCGGGCTGTCCGGCAGCCCTTGGGTAGGGATGGCGAATTTCTCCAAGTTGTTCGCAAGTCCCGAATTCCGTAACGCCCTTGCCAATACGCTGATCATCAAGTTGGAGTATGTCGCGGTTAGCGGAATCATTGCGCTTGTGGTTGCTCTGGTGGTGAGTGGTATAAAATCCTTCAAGTTGAGAAGCTTGATACAAACATTGGTTCTTATTCCTTATTTCATCCCCTCAGTGGCGGTCGCATATGTTTTATATTTCATGCTGGCACCGAACCAATTAGAGAAATTACATCTTCACGTATTTATTCTGGGAGAGCCTCAGTTGTTTAGGCCAATGCTGGTCATTGTTGAGGCGCTCAAAACATGCGCGATCCCTATTTTAATGGCTTTAGCAGCCATTGGATCCAAGCATGCGATCAGTCAAATCAGAAAGCTATAGAAAGATTCATGATCAAAGTCCATTTTTGACCTGTCATTTGACAAAACCAACTGTAAATATTATTATTACAGTATAAGTTTTTCATTTCTTTTGACAGGTGGTGTAGGAAGATGACTTTTGAGATAGGCGATTGGGTGCACGGTCGAACAGAAGCTGGGGAATTAGTCCAGGGATACATTGAGTCGATTCATGAAATGCAGGATCTCATTAGTGTCAATGTGCTTAGATCCGATAACGAAGAAATTGTTGGTACCATGGTGAAAGTGGCTAAGAACCGACTTAAAAGAACACCTATGATTTCATTAAAAGAAGAGTCTCGGATTCGAGTTCTTATCGATCTGGCATTGGCAGCGCATGATGAGGCTTGGTTTATGGAGCTTACCGATCAATTACAAACGATCTCCAAAGGCAAGGAGAAAATTGGTAAACTTCCTGACGCCGTTACTATTCCAGTGAATCGATTGGGCTTGCCCCGAATCAAATAATATGTACTGCTGAAATAAAGCGGATTTATCGTTGATGGCGATAAATCTGCTTTTTTTGTTTTTAAGAAAAATAATTTCATCTGGGAAATAAAGGAACCCTCCCAAAATTAACCATTCCATCGAACTCCTATCGTATAAAGTCATCATGGATAAATTTATGAAAAAGGGAGAGGGAACTGGATGTCGTTTGTGAAAAAAGCAGTTGCAACTGGACTCGTGGTCGCGATGATGATGGGAAGCGGCACAGCGGCTTTGGCTCAGAATAACAACAATGGCCAAGGCAGCAGTAAGGATTCAAAAGTAGAAATTCACCTCACTTTCGATGATTTACAAAGTGCGGAATGGGCGATACGTTATATTGCAAGCTTAGCTTCCAAGCGTGTGTTTGAAGGCTACGAGGATGGCACCTTTAAACCGCATAATACGGTTTCGCGGATCGAAGCGATTACGGCTGCCGTTCGGTTGATGGGACTTCGCGCACAGGCTGAATCAGCGGCGGAAATGAGCACCAAATTGAATTTTAAAGATGCGAATCAAATTCCTGCATGGGCGGTCGGTTATGTGGCCGTTGCCTTGGAGAACGATTTATTCTCGGAAAATGATGATATGGTTCAGCCGCAGAAGGCTGGAGACCGGCTGTGGGCGACGACGCTTTTGGTCAAGGCTTTAAAGCTGGATGCCCAAGCGAAGGCGAAAATGAACACGAAACTGCCTTTTAAAGATGCGAACCAAATTCCTGCGGGATCTGTTGGTTATGTAGCGGTCGCTATTGAGAAAGGTTTAGTGGATGGATTTGAAGACAATACGTTTAGACCGAATCAACCTGTAACACGGGCACAGCTTGCCGCTTTGCTGGACCGTACTGGCGGTCACTTGCCGGATCAAGGCAATAATACGATTAAAGGAACTGTTAATGCGGCTGTAAGCAACAACACGCTTAGAATCACAAGTTCAGGTTCAACATCTTCTTATGCGCTGCATCCAGACGTATTCATTTATCGGAATGGAGCTAAAGTGAACGCCTCCGCACTTCAAATCGGCGATGAAGTAAAAGTTCGCACGTTTAATAATCAAATCGTATTCATCGAAGTGACGAAGGCCGTGCAGCCGATTATCTATAGCGGAACCGTGAGCGCTGCAGTTTCTAATCATACACTTACGCTCACGAAGGCCGGAACGACGTCATCGCTTCCTCTGCATCCGGATGTAGTCGTTTACCGTAATGGGGTTAAGGTGAGTGCCAACGATCTGAAAATCGGTGACGAAATCAATATCCGTACATCAGACAATAAGGTTATTTACATTGAAGTCACAAAATCCGTTGTGCCGGTTTCAAGCAGCGGAACTGTCAGCGCGGCGATTAGCAATAATGTGCTGCAGCTAACGAAGTCGGGGATCAGAACGAATTATACACTTCATCCCGACGTTGTTATTTACCGCAATGGCGTCAAAGTGAATGCGGCAGCACTGAGAGTCGGTGATGAGGTGAATGTTCGAACATCTGATAATAAAGTCATCTTCATTGAAGTCACTCAGACGGCTCAGGCCATCACGAATAGCGGAACGGTAAGTGCGGCTGTGAGCAATAATGTGCTTAAGCTTGTAAAGTCAGGTGTTAATTTTGAGCTTGCGCTGCATGCGGATGTCGTTATTTATCGCAACGGCTTGAAAGTCAATGCATCCGAACTGAAAGTCGGCGATGAAGTCAATATTCGCACTTCCGACAATAAAGTCATTTACATTGAAGTAACCAAAATGGTTCAACCGATAACCAATAACGGAACCGTTAGTGCAGTAGTAAGCAACAACCAGCTTAAACTCACAAAGTCAGGTGTTTCAACAACCTTTACCCTTCATTCAGATGTAGTCGTTTATCGGAACGGTGTGAAGGCCAGAGCTACTGACTTAAAAGTAGGCGATCAAGTCGATATTCGTACCTCAGACAATAAAGTCATCTACATTGAGGTCACCAAAATGATTGATGCGGACCAACCGTTCGAGATCTTAGGGAAGTTAAAAGGAACAACGCTTAATGCGCAAGGCGAGATGGCGACAATATCCATTGTTCAAACGATCAACGGCAAAGAACAAACATCCATTTATAATGTGTCGGCAAGCGTAACCTTGAGTGGTAACCTGTCTTTGTTTGAAGAAGGCCATCTCATTCAACTTGTAGGGAAGAATAGGGTCGTGACCTCGATTATTATTAAATAGGCGAGGAAAACCGGAACAGGGACTGTCCCCAATGCGAAAAGCATTGTTAAGGGACGGTCCTGTTTTTGTTAGTTTGACCTTTGGAATACGAATAAATGCAATTCATTCAAGATCCAAAGTGAATGGTGAAACTCCTTATTAAATCATGTATGCTAAAAGCATAAAGAGAAATGCTATTTACAAGAGAAAGGGGAGTCATTCGATGAGTATTTATTTCTACTACGCGGTGTTCTCCGTTATATTATTGCTTGGCTTGGGCGGTACATTGTGGGTCGGCTTCTCGCGTCGAAATCGTGAAGGAGATCAAACCTATTTTCAGCAAACGGGAGTGAAGTGGGTTCGGCTCACTTCGTTTTATGTCATTGCTATAGCTCTGGGCTTGCTTGCTTTAGTCGCTTATATTCGCAGCTTGCTCTGAGATTAATAAGACCACGTTAATCGCAATCCGTATGCGAAGAAACGTGGTCTTGTTCATTTTCGCAAATTCAACCGTGTTTAGATAAGCCGCCTGTGCTATTATGAAGGATACCGAAGATTCGAGAATAAAGGAGTACAAACCGACATGATCCGACGTTCGCCTTATCTATTGCTCATCCTTGCAACTTGCATTTGGGGAGGGAACTTTGTAGCCGGCAAAGTACTGGTAACGCACATCCCGCCGCTTACACTCGCGGCCATCCGTTGGGCTATAGCCTTCGTTTGCCTACTCCCATTTTACGGTAAGGAAGCTTGGCAGCTGCGCGGCAGCTTTCTCCGAAGCTGGAAGACCGTCGTCTTCCTATCGGTCACAGGCGTAGCCGGATTTAACACGTTGACATATGCGGCGGTTCAATTTACCGGATCCATTAACGCCTCGTTAATGAATTCGGCAACGCCCATCATGGTCGTGCTTCTGGCATGGCTTGTGATGAATGAGCGCTTCGCATGGTCAGCATTGCCAGGCATCCTTATCTCCATGGCGGGGGTGTTTTGGATCATCGGACGCGGAAGCCTGCAGGCTTTGCTTACGCTTTCTTTTAATAAAGGGGATCTCCTGATGCTGTTGGCGATTCTGTGCTGGGCGTTATATTCGGTTGGCATGAAGAAGGTCGCAGGCCAATTTCCTTCAAGCGCTTTTTTGCTTGCACAGGTTGCCATAGCGCTAATCTTGTTAGTTCCGTTATCTGCCGCGGAAATAATCGCGGTTGCCCCGGTTGTTACATGGAGCCCGGCTGTTCTCGCAGGAGTGGCGTATATTGGTTTATTCGCCTCTATCATTGCTTTTCTCTCCTGGAATCGGGCTATCGAACTCGCGGGGCCGCAACGGTGTGCCGGATTTTTGAATCTAATACCGCTATTTAGCGCTATTTTTGCAACAGGTTTTACGGGGGAGTCGCTTCGAATGTATCATTTGCTGGGTGCTGTTCTTATCGTCGCTGGCGTTTATGTGACAAATACGGCGATTAAACGCGGTCAGATGTCGGCATCAATTAGGCGGTTATAACACCGGGTAACTATTCACTGGAGATTTTAAGCTTAATTTCAGCTAACTTTTAGGTTTTTTTAAGGTTCAGTACATAATTCATTCATAACTCCGGAGTATGATGTTCCATGAAATGACTTTCGGAAGGATATGAGTGGAGTGAATAGAAATACGACTAATGAAGTAGTGAGAATCTCAACTGTCAAGGGCAAACCTGGCCCGTACTGGCCGACCGAAGGCTGGCATACGACGACGCCGGAAGCTCAGGGGATGGACTCAGACCAATTGGCTGATACGATCGATATTTTCCGTGATCGACATGTGCACAGTATGGTCATCATACGTAACGGATACTTAGTAGCTGAAGCCTATAATGCCGACAATGAAGCTGACAAGCCTCAAGATACGCGTTCCGTCACAAAAGGAATAACGTCTGTGTTAACAGGAATTGCGTTGTCTGAACAAAAGCTGAAAAGCGTGGACCAAAGGCTCTCTGAGTTTTTTCCTGAGCTGGCAAAAGTACCATTAAAATATGAAATTGCGATCAAGCACCTGCTTTACATGACGTCCGGGGTGGAATGGCCAGATGAGTACGGACAGTCCTCGCAAGAAATGATGTATTCGGCGAACTGGGTTCAAACGATCTTGGACAAACCTGCTGCCAATAAGCCTGGCACTCGCTTTAATTACAGTAATGGAGACGCACACTTGATGTCTGCTGTGCTGCATAAAGCAACCGGAGAATCTCTTTTTGACTATGCAAAAAAACGGTTGTTCACGCCGCTAGGCATCACCCGGACGAACTGGAACCATGATCCGCAGGGCTATAGTATAGGCAGTTGGGCGCTGGCATTGACTGCGCGCGATATGGTGAAAATCGGGTTGCTGTACATGAAGGAAGGCGAGTGGGATGGGCAACAAATCATACCTAAGCGTTGGATTCAGGAGACACTGACTAAGCGAATTATTCATAATTATAAGAACGGAGAACAAGGCGGATACGGGTACTATTGGTGGTTAAAAACAATATCCCGAGGACGTTTCGACGGAGATACTAAGAAGTATGAGATGTTCTATGCGGCTGGATCGGGGGGACGGCGGATTTTTGTCGTGCCCGAACTGAAGCTCATTGTCGCCATGACCGCACATTCATCCGATGTTGATATGCCCGAACAATTGCTGCAAAGTGTCGTACGCTCCATACGGTCGGCTCATCCGCTGCCTGAAAATACGGATGCATGCGAGCGGCTGCATCAGGCTGTGCTCACGTTTAAAGCTATTAATTAAAAAAACGACTGGATCCCAAGTCATGGGATCCAGTCGTTTTTTTGTAGATTATTCAATGCGTAGCAGAAGTCTGAAGCTCCTGCGTCAGGTCGAGCTTTTCCTTGCTCATAGCGATGGCAAACACAAGCGCGATCACGGCTGGAACAACTGTCCAAACGAATGTATAGACAATTGAGGAGGAAAGCGCCGTAGTGATTTTATCCAAAATAGGCGAAGGAATCGCTGCCCGTTTAACAGGGTCCAGCAGACTGTGCGGATCGCCGGTAGGCATGCCCTGCGGCATTTGTCCCATACCTGCGAATATGTCCTCCAGCTTGCGTGTAAACGCGTGGCTCTGGATAATCCCGAATACGGTAATGCCAAGCGTCATGCCCATAGAGCGAAGGAAGTTCAGCGTTGCGCTGGCCGAGCCGCGCTGTCTTGCGTCAAACATATGGATAGCAGCGTTGCTTAGTACGGAGAATGAAGCTCCGATACCAAGCCCGACAATAACCATATAGATCGTGACGAGCCATCGCGGCGAGTCCCCGGACAACGTGGTCAGTAAAGCCGTACCTATCACAAGTATGACGGAAGCCGGTATCATGATTGCCCGGTAGCTGACTTTGGTCATTAAGAAACCGCCTCCGGTTGCCGTCACGACGGAGCCGAGCATCATAGGCAGCAAAACAAGACCCGAATTCGTCGCCGATCCGCCAAGTACGCCTTGAACGAAAATCGGAATATAGACCGATGCGGTAATGAAAGCCGCTCCGCTGAAAATAGCGACGGCATTGCTTGTTGCGTAGAGTCGATTTTTAAACATGGCAAAAGAAATGATCGGCTCTTCGGCGCGGCGTTCCACGTACAAGAAGATGAATGTCAGAGCGGCGAAGCCTGCGAACAGACCGAGAATCATGCTTGAATCCCAGGCATACTTTTTGCCCCCGAGTTCAAGAGCAAACATGAGACAAACGACAGCTCCAACGAGGGTGAATGCGCCCCACCAGTCGATTTTTTGCTTGGAGTGCTCGTGGGATTCATGATAGAAGAAAGCGATGAAGATGAATGCTAGGATGCCTAACGGGAGATTGATATAAAAAACCCATTTCCAGTTCACGTAATCCGTAATATAGGCACCCAGCAGCGGGCCAAAGATACTCGACATCCCGAATACAGCTCCAAACAAGCCGCCCAGCTTACCGCGGGATTCCAGCGGCACGGCATCAAACATAATGGTAAAGGCGATAGGGACTAGAGCTCCGCCGCCAATTCCCTGTATCGCTCGATAGATGCTGAGCTCGATTATGGAATTCGCTGTTCCGCAAAGGATCGAACCGAGCATGAAAATGATTAAGCCGAAGATGAAAAACCTTTTGCGTCCGTACATATCGGACAGCTTGCCGAAGATCGGCATCCCGGCCATTTCGGCCACCATATAGGCGGATGTGACCCAAACGAATTTATCAAGTCCGCCGAGCTCGCCGACGATTGTTCCCATGGCTGTAGATACGATCGTATTATCCATAGCGGCCATCAGGATACCGAGCAAAAGACCGGCGATGACAATGCCCAAGCTTTTGTTATTTTTTTGTGCTGACATCGGAATTGTTGCCTCACTTTCATTTCGTCCGTATTAGTTTGCCTAATAATTGGCGAATCTACTTAATAATCTGTACATGTTGGAGATTCGCTTTAAAGCTCTTCAACAACGCATACGTTGCCTTATCCATCTTGGCGCCGTCGAAAATGGTTTTCTTTACTTCGGTATTAAATGTTACGTGACGGAACACCGCATTACGGAATGAGGTTCCTTTAAGACCTGAATGGTTAAAGGTGGCTCCGTTGAAGGTAAGATTATCCATATTGACGCCGGATAATTCCGAAGAGCTGAAGTCGACATGATCCAGGATGCAATCTTTGAAGCTGGCGCCTTTCAAGTTGGACTTCAAGATTTTGGCACCGGTTAGGTTGGCGCCGTCGAATTTGCAGCGATCCAGATTGCTGCACTTGAACGTGCTGTTTGTCAGATCGGAATAGCTGAAGTCGGAGTCTTGCAGATTGCTGTATTGAATTTTCCGTCGTGTACCTGAATTTCTCGGAAGTCGGAGTTTTGCAAATTTTTCATCGAAAAATCCATGCCGACAATTCGCTGAAGCTTTGTTGTATCGGCATGAATATTTTCAATCAGCTCGGTAATTTCTCCGATGGAGGCAATGGTCCGCTGGTAGGCGGCATCCTCTTCATATCCTTCCTTTTTTCCACCTTTCTCATATTAAGCGTTCTATGATTTGCTTGGCATACTCCCAGTTGGCTTTATTAGCAGCATAGTCTGTAAAAGTAATTTTTCTAAAATAGTTCCTCCGCCTAGAAAATTTCCTTGCCATGTTATGATTAGACTTCGATATGGAACGTTTTTAGAAGGAATTGTTATCTGGTCGGTGGAAGAAACGTTTAACGGAGGGATTATTTTGAAGCTGCAAAAAAAGCTTTTTACATACTTAGGGATCATGATCATCGTTTCAATTTCGCTTGTATACGTTTTGCTGTATAAATATTTGCTTGGCAGTTACGCCGACCTCGACCAACAAGACGCCCGTTCTGAAATGCAGGACATTTTGTATACCGTAAGTGAAGAACTGGATACGCTCAGAAACTACGTGCTCAACTATTCGGCAAGGGACGAGACATACTTCTTTATCGACGAAAGCGACATTACGGACGATCATCCGTTCATACAAAGCAATTTCCCGGATTCGACGTATACGGCTAATCGCTTTCAGCTCGTACTGATAACCAATGCTGAGGGGAAGGTCGTATATGCCCATGGCTATGACTTACAGCAAAACTAACTGCTTCCTCCGCCTGCAGAATTGCTGATGCTCGTTCAAAACCAACCTGAGCAGCTTATGCATTTTGCCGGTCCGAAAGATAGTAATACCGGAATTCTCATGGTGAATGGGATGCCGATGCTAATCGCCTCGCTGCCCATTGTGACGAATGCCTTCGAAGGACCGATTGAAGGAACGATCATAGCCGGACGTTACCTGGACGATGATGAAACGGAACGAATCAACAAGATAACTCATTTGAACGCACAATTCCGCAAGTATACTGGCAATCTGGGCATACAAATGGCATCGGTATCAAGAACGATTGAACAATCCAGCATTTGGGTAGAAAATCTTTCCATGAATCATGTGTCCGTGCAATCTGTCGTTCATGATATGTTCGGGGAGCCCGTTCTTTGGGTCAAGGCGGAAAAGACGCGTGATGTATATTTGAAAGGCAGGCAAACGATGTTCGTTATGGCGGCTATGTTATTGGTATTGATTTTGCTCGTAAATGCCGCAATCATGTCGTTTATCAATAAACATGTAGTGTACCGTCTGCAGAAACTCGTCCACGATATGAAGGCGATCAGCAGCGAACAAAACCTTTCTCTACGCGTCAAGGTGACAGGTATGGATGAAGTGGCTGAGCTGGAAAAAGAATTCAACAAAATGATGGTCTCACTCGAAGCCTCGCAGGATAAGGTAAGAAGCAAGCTTACATGGATCCGTTAACGCAGCTGCCGAACCGGATTTTGTTCTTCGAACGACTGGCTGAAGCGTTGGAACAATCAACAAGATGCGGTACCTATGCCGCCGTTCTATTCATTGATCTTGACAATTTTAAAACGATTAACGATACGTATGGACATGAGAATGGGGATCGCGTGCTTCAGGAGATCGCGAGACGGCTACGGGACTTAGAGGAAGAGGGACATCTTGTGTCAAGGCTGGGAGGAGATGAATTTACGGTCCTGCTGAAGGACATTACGGAACCGGACATCATCAGGGAGATAACGAGCCGCATTCATAAAGCGTTATCCTCCCACGTTTTGCTTGAAGGACGGCAGGTTGAGGTTAGTGCAAGTACGGGCGTCAGTGTATTTCCACTCGATGGGGACGATCCGGAAACGCTTGTGAAAAATGCGGATGTCGCTATGTTCCAGGTTAAACAAGAGGGCAAGAACAACGTCTTTGAGTACTCATTGAAAAAGCGCGAGGAGCATGCTAGAAATGCGCTGCTTGAGCGCCATTTGCGTACGGCCGTGCCGAATGGAGAGCTGCTTTTATTATACCAGCCAAAGTTGGATTTGAGAGCTTTTGAAACGGTCGGTGTAGAGGCGCTTCTTCGCTGGAATCATCCGACACTCGGGATGATTCCGCCGGATGAGTTCATTCCATTGGCAGAACGAAAGGGCATAATTGTCGACATCGGCAAATGGGTGCTTCATCGTGCCTGCTCGGACATCAAAGCGCTGCAGCAAAAAGGATTTGCGTCCCTTCACGTAGCTGTGAACCTGTCAGTCATTCAGCTGGAGAAGGATGATATCGTACCGGTCATCGCAGACGTACTGCACTTAACGGGGCCGGCCCCCCGGTACCTGGAAATTGAAATTACGGAAAGTGCAGTCATGTCAAAGGTCGAAGCTGTTATTGAAAAGCTGCATGCGCTGCGGGATCTGAAGGTGAGTGTTGCAATCGACGATTTTGGTACCGGATATTCGTCGCTTAGTTATCTCAAACGATTTCCTTTGAGCAGCCTGAAGGTGGACAAATGCTTTGTCCATGAGCTGGGTACACAGAAGGCGGACAAGACGATCGCCAAAGCGATTATCGATCTTGGGCACAATCTCGGATTGCGAGTGGTGGCGGAGGGCGTTGAAACGAAAGAACAACTGGAGATTTTGACCGCGCAGGAGTGCGACGAAATTCAAGGGTACTATATCAGTAAACCGCTGGAACTCGATAATTTAGAGCAGTTTCTGCTGCAGAAAACGGACAATGAAACGCGGAGCAGATAAATCTTGAACGGCTCGACTTAAATCGTTGAAAGGGCGCTTGCATACTCGGGATGAGCTTGCAGCGCCCTTTTGCTTGGATTGTTAATACGGTTTCCACCCTAATAATTTCGCCATTTCGTTAATCTGTCTTTGCTGCTGCATGAATTGCTCGGAAATGCCATTAAATTGTGATTTCAACGCGTCGGTTGCGGCGGTCACGACCTCGCTCCGGATATCCTGTTTCAGGATGTCATTCATCTTTTGGGTGAGAATCTGGACGACGTTATATAGGGCCGTTACTTCTTCAGTCATGCCGTCATATCGCTTATTCAGCGATTCTACTGTCGTTGTAATATCACTTTTGATGTCTTTTTCCAATCTGTTCAGCGATTCTGTAGTGGTCGTCAATTCACCTCGTATATCTTGTTCCAAAACATCATTCATCTTATGCCCAAGAACATGGATGACGTTGTGCAGCTGTGTAATTTCATCTGCAACGTCGTTGTAACGTCTATTCAGCATTTCAGTTGTGACCGTGATTTCACCTTGGATGTCTTGTTCCAATACATCATTCATCTTTTGCCCAAGAAGATGGATGACGTTGCGCAGCTCCGTTACTTCATCAGATACTCCGTCATATCGCTTATTCAGCGATTCGGTTGTGGCAGTCAATTCTCTTCTGACGTCCTGCTCCAACACATCAACAACCTTTTGCGCAAGAACATGGATGACATTACGCAGTTCGGTTACTTCTTCATATACGCTGTCGTATCGCTCGTTCAGCGATACTGCGACATCAGTTATTCTACTTCCAACGTCTTGTTCCAAGACTTCATTCATCTTCTGCGTAAGTAATTGGATCATGCTATGCAGTTTCATTATTTCTTCGTTAACGCTATCGTATCTCTTATTCCACGATTCTGCTAAAGCAGTCATTTCACTTGTGTCGTTTTGTTCCGAAGCATCAATGATCTGTTGCGGAAGCAATTGGATGATGTTACGCAGCTCCGATACTTCACCGGAAACGCCATCATAACGCTTGGTTAGCGATTCTATGATGGCAGTCATTTCATTTCGGAGGTCTTGTTCCAAAACGTCATTGATCCTTTTCGGCAATAATTGAATAACATTGCGCAGTTCCATGACTTCTTTATAAACGCCTTCATATCGCATATGCAGTGATTCTGCTATAGTCGTCATTTCACTACTGACGTCTTGCTCCAAAACTACATTGACCTTTTGTATAAGGATCTGAATAACGTCACGTAGTTCCGTTACTTCTTTATTTAAGTGATCGACTTGATGATTACTGCTTGGTAAAGTGTCAAGCGAGTATTTAGGTAATTTATTAGCTTCTATCTTTTGACTGAGAATCTGGATGATGTTGCGCAGATCATTCGTATCTCTGCTTAAATATACACTCGAGTTATTACTGTTTGACGTCGAAGGTTTTTCTAACATCTTACTCTGTATAACAGCCGTCTGATTCATGCTTTGTAACTGATCGTGTATATATCTAATCGTTTTGTTTTCATCCTTCATCTTGGAAATGATCTCAAAAGTCTCAACGGCTTCTTCTGTATACCTGAGGAAACTGCCAGTTCCAACAGTCGGAAGATATTCATGAAATTGATTCGCCCAATCAACCACGATGGATCGCTTCTTTCTTAGTTTGCTGGCGATGTCTGTAAGTTTATAAGTCCTTTTAGTTGTCATCTATCGTTGTCCTTTCATCGTTAATATGATTAGTGCAGTACTTTAGATGTAGTATTTTATTCAGGACGTTTTACAATTGACAACGATAGGGATAAATATCTCTTGATTTTTCTATTTCCAAGAAATCCTTTAAGAGAACTACAACTTATGAGACCGATGACGACCAATTCAGCATCTAAAAAGAATCCATGAACATCCCCCCCCCCCTCATGCTCAATCGTATGGGTTTAGACAAGGACCTAGCCGCAGGCTAGGTTTTTCTTACAAACATACTCGGAAAGTTTAATTCTTAGAGATCCGTTTCCTCATGAGCCAATTCCCACTGCTATCCGAAAACGTCAAATTGTGAAGATGCTGCGTCAATCAGAATATTTGTAGTTCGAAAACGCCCAATTGCGGGGAGATGTATTTCAGCCAAAATAACTGCAGTCCGATTTTACCTAAATACAAGATGGTTTGCACGATCACAAGTTCGGAGTAGTCGTGGTAAGCGGGTAAAATGGAACTGCATCAGCTAATTTCCTAACCAACTATCCATAATTGGGTGAAATCTTACTACAGCTACTTCCCTTACAACAAAGGCGGTTTACGGGTCGGATCAACCCGCCATGCGTATGATCTGGCTGTTCCTTTCCCTTCCGGGAAGAGCCATTTTTTGTTTTCCACATTGTAAGTTGTTTTCTGGCCGTATCATAACCACATTGGAGGAGAGCCCGTACGTCCATAAGCTTCACCGGGTGCTCTAACCGTAAGGCCAATCGTAAAATATCTCTTTCCCGGCAAGTCAAATCGAACGAAACGGACTATAGGCAATATGAAAATTTACGAAATCGCCTAACAGATGGTAACTTATCACCAAAAAAAAATAAACATATGTAATGCATCGGGATTATCGGAATTGAAATAGGTGAAACACATGCATTATAAGCAGCTTTCACAAATATAATTAGTTAAATTAATTGGACATTTCCTCTTCTTTCATTCAAAATAGAATTAAGTGCAGGGGAGGTCAACCGTCATGCCAATTAACAATCTGAAAAAGCTCTTGGACATTTTTTGGACGTTTCTTCGTATTAGTCCTGTCACGTTCGGTGGCGGCTATGCGATGATTCCTGCAATCGAGAGAGAAGTCGTTGCAAAGAAACAATGGATGAACGATGAAGAGATGTCGGAAATTCTCTCTGTTGCAGGTGCAGCACCGGGTGGCATCGGCGTAAACACATCAGCCTTGGTCGGATATCATCTGGCTGGAATCGCGGGAGCGGTCGCAGCCGTAATCGGCATCACGCTTCCTACATTCCTGATCGTCCTCCTGTTGAGTGTTCTGTATTCATTTGTCGAGCATTATCCGAAGATACAAGCCATGCTGAAAGGCATCCAAGCCGCCATCGTAGGACTTATCATAGTGGCAGCCTACAAAATGGCAAAGTCATGCATTATTGATAAAATAACGCTGCTTGCCGCAGTCAGTACGGTTGCAGTGCTGCTCTTTGCACCGATCCACCCGATACTGGTCATCATCTTCGGCTTATTCCTCGGCATCATCGTCTTGATGCTTAAGGAGAGATGGGGGATGCAGAATCCATTAGTAAAAGAAGCGGCGGCACCTAAGACAGACACTTCCTATAAATACGCGGATTATTTTATCGCGGACGGCATATGAGAATGGGGTGTCCAAGATGCTTCTATGGAATCTGTTCATCACCTTTTTGAAAATTGGTTTCATTTCATTTGGCGGCGGTTATGCGATGATTCCTATCATTCAGCATGAAGTGGAGCTTCATCAATGGCTGCTTCCGGCACAATTTAATCATGCTGTTACTTTGGCAGGTACGGGTCCCGGACCGATCGCGACGAATTGCGCGACACTCATTGGTTTTGAGACAGCGGGAATACCCGGTGCTATAGCTGCTACGCTCGGGATGGTTCTTCCTTCGCTGCTGCTCATTATTTTGCTTGCGGCGTTTATGTACAAGTGGCATCACAATAAATGGTTTAAATCTTCATTTTACGGCTTGCGTCCGGTAGTGACGGGGTTAATTATTTTTGCAGCCATACACTTTGGATGGCCAAGCGGTGCTGAAGATATATTCTCATGGCATCAAGCTGCGATGGTTCTCATAACGATAGGTGTCGTCGTAGGCGTCGTTAAGTACAAGCTGCATCCTTTTACGGTTATTTTATTGTCCGGTGTCATGGGCATCGTTTTCTTTCATTAGGCATAAAACGAATTCATGCTTATTATTTTGCTCCTAGATATCAATATTAGGGGCTTTTTTTATGCGTGGCTCACTCTTTGAAATATGTCATAAATATTGAAAAAGAGGCAATTAAAATCATTTTATGTGCTTTTAATAATTTATTATTTAAAAAAAATGATTTATAATATACAATATATATTAAATGTAACACACTAAATGAATAAAACACCTAAAGTAAGTATGACCAAGGGTATGATTCCATGCATAGTTGAGCTACAATAGATTATGCTTCCTATGCAAGTTTTCTAGCGAAAATGCAGAGGGATGATCATGATATGAATTATTCAGGGAGGGAACCATCATAGAGCTTACGTCCCGCCAGACGGAAATTATCGATCTAGTCAAAAAACATGCGCCAATTACGGGCGAACGCATCGCAGAATTGCTAGGTATTAGCCGACCGACTATCCGTTCGGACCTTGCGCTGCTGGTCATGCTTCGATATATAGACGCCAAGCCCAAGGTAGGTTATTTTTTGGGAACAGCGGCGCTTCAAGAAGATTCGCCTTTTATCAGCGTGGAGGCGATGAAAGTCAAGGATGTGATGGGGATTCCTGTCGTCCTTAGGGAAACAGTCACTGTAAGTGACGCTGTTGTTACGCTTTTTCTTGAAAATGTCGGCAGCCTCATGATCGTAAACGCGAATGGAACGCTGGTTGGCATTGTCTCTCGCAAGGATTTGTTAAAAGTCACCCTCGGCAATGCGGCAGCGACATCGATGCCGATTTCGCTCGTGATGACGAGGCATCCGAATATCATCACGGTGAGTCCCGAGGATAGCGTGCTGGAAGCGGCCCGCAAAATGATTTTCCACCAAGTTGACAGTATTCCTGTAGTAAAGCACTCGGTTGAACCAGATCATAATGAAGTTGTAGGAAGAATTACAAAAACGACGATGACCAAACTGCTGCTAGATGTAGCGCTGGGGAACTAATCAGGGGGAGTTCGATTGGGAGAGAATATGCATACGATTTTCGTTTGTTCGGATTCAGTCGGGGAAACGGCGAATACCGTGGTACAAGCAACGATCCGTCAGTTTAACGCGAGCACAGTTCAAGTCAGACGCTTCGGGTCGATCCGGACTGAGGATGAAATCCGCGCTTTGATGGAGGAAGCGTCCCGGGTTAACGGTTTTGTCGCCTATACACTCGTATTGCCGGAGCTTAGAGAAATGATGCGGCAGGAGACGATACGACTCGGCGTGAACGCTATAGATATCATGGGTCCCATGATGCAGGCATTCATCGATACATTCAAGGATTCGCCCAAACGGAAGGCCGGTCTGTTGTATCAGATGGATGAACAATATTTTCAACGGGTGGAGGCGGTGGAATTCACCGTCAATTCCGATGACGGCAAGGATCCCAGTATGATGAAGCAGGCACATATCGTCCTGCTGGGACCTTCGCGAACGTCCAAAACGCCGCTTAGCATATACTTAGCGCACAAAGGTTACAAAGTGTCGAATTATCCATTGGTACCAGAAGTAAAACCGCCGTCGGTCATCTATGAGTTAGATCCGCGAAAGCTGGTCGGCTTAATAATGAGCCCGGAGCAGCTGGTCCGCATTCGCACCGAACGGCTGAAAGCGGTGGGACTGCCCTTCGGCGCCAAATATGCAACGGAGGAGCGGGTTGTGGAAGAACTCGAATTTGCGATTGGGCTGTATCGCGATCTTGGCTGTACGGTCATTGATGTAAGCGAGAAGGCCATCGAAGAAACGGCAGGCTTGATTTTGGCCAACATGTGATTAATTCAAATTTAAACAACCTCTAATGAAAGGATGGATGGAGAGATGGGAGAGATGGGAGAGATGGAGAGAGACTTATCGCTGGACATCGTAAGGGTTACCGAATATGCTGCGTTGGCGTCCGCTCGCTGGACGGGTAAAGGAAACAAACATTGCGCGGACGAAGCAGCTACCTCAGCCATGCGGTCCATATTCAGCTCGATTCCTTTCCGCGGAACTGTCGTCATTGGCGAAGGTGAGATGGATGAAGCGCCAATGCTTTATATCGGAGAACCGGTAGGCAGCGGTGCAGGTCCGGAATATGATGTGGCCGTTGATCCCCTGGAAGGGACGGACATCGTCGCGAGCGGCAGAAATAATGCCCTTTCTGTTGTTGCCATTGCGGAGAAGGGGAAGCTTCTTCATGCCCCGGATATGTATATGGAAAAGTTGGCTGTAGGTCCGCGTTTGGCAGGGAAGCTGAGTTTGGATGCTCCGCTGGATGTGAACATCCGTAAAGCCGCAGAGATCCTTCAGAAGGATATCACGGACCTGACTGTATCTATTCTTGACCGCAAAAGACATGCGGATAAAATACTTATTCTACGCGGATTAGGCGTGAAAATCCATTTGTTGAGCGATGGGGATGTCGCCGGTGCAATGGCCTCCGCCTTCCCGGATACCGGCATCGATCTGCACGTGGGTTCCGGCGGAGCGCCTGAAGGTGTGCTGGCGGCTGCGGCTCTCCGCTGCATGGGCGGTGAGTTTCAAGGAAGGCTCCTGCCGGACAACGAAGAAGAGAAACAGCGCTGTATCGACATGGGGATCGATGATCCGTCCAAGGTGCTCGGGATGAGCGACTTGATCGGAGATTCCGATATCTATTTTGCCGCAACGGGCGTGACCTCCGGCGATTTCCTGAGCGGGGTCAAATACCTTTACGGCAACCGCGCACAAACGCATTCCGTTGTGATGAGAGCGCAAACGCAGACGGTTCGTTTCATCCAATGCGTTCATTATATGAACGATTACCGGCTTGGGAGCGCTTGAGCTGGAACTTGTAGATCACGGCGAAAAAGGAGTATGCTTGAACTAGTTCTTGTTGGAGAGGAGCATACGACTATGCATTTGGGATTACAGGGCAAGGCAGCCCTTATTACAGGCGGCAGTAAAGGAATTGGTCTGGCGACGGCGATTGCCTTATCGCGCGAAGGCGCCAAGGTAGCCATCTGCGCCAGAAATGTAGAGCAGCTTCAGGAGGCCGCTGCAGCAATTGCCGAAGCGACGAATGGCGAGGTGTTTTTTGTTCAGGCCGACGTTCGCTCCGAGGAGGATTGCAAGCGCGCGGTGGAACAGACGGCAGAGCGATTCGGGCGGTTGGATATTCTCGTGAACAATGCCGGAACAGCGGCGGCCCAGCCATTTGAACAGGTAAGTGCAGACGCTTGGCAGCAGGATCTTGATCTGAAATTGTTCGGAGCCATTCATTGCTCCCGCTATGCCATTCCCCATATGCGCAAGGTTGGCGGGGGCTCCATTGTGAACATCACGACGTCCGCCGCCAAAACGCCGCCTGCTTCTTCCTTGCCGACTTCCGTTAGCCGCGCTGCCGGGCTTGCTTTAACGAATGCGATGAGCAAAGATCTCGCCGCTGATCGCATTCGCGTGAACACGGTGTGCATCGGGATGATCCGCAGCGATCAGATTGAGAAAGTGTGGAAGCGTGTCGCTCCCGATCAGTCATGGGAAGAGTTTGCGCGTGATCCACGACATGACATCCCGCTCGGACGTGTCGGCAACACGGAGGAAGCTGCCAATGTCATCACCTTTTTATCCTCTGAAGCCGCTTCTTACGTAACAGGCACATCCGTCAACGTGGATGGTGGAAAAGGAGCAGCGCTCTAGATGGTTAACACGAGCTGTAACGCCTATTTGGATAGGCGATACGGCTCTTTTTTAACGAGAAGGCATAGAAATTCTGTGCGGTTTACAGGCAGGGGGCATGACGCCCCCGAATTACGCCTATTTTGATCAGGCTGTCAAAAATTTGGCTTCAGTCGAATGATTTTATCATCGCCTTGCTTAGGCTTGCCGCGACCGTCACGGTTGTTCGTCATGATATATAGAGAGCCGTCGGGTCCTTCGTACACATTGCGAAGCCTGCCGAATATGCCTTGAAATAAGTGTTCCACGCTCGCGACTGAATCGTACTTTGGTCCTTTTAGATTTAGTTTAATAAGCCGTTCTCCCCTTAATCCTGCCACCAGAAGGCTGCCTTTCCAAGGTCCAATACGAACGAAAGCAGCGCCGGAAGGTGCCCACGTTTCTTTTCCGCTATGGAGGAGCGGAGTCTTAAGATTCGCTTTCTCAGGACTTGAGGATTCTTCCCCCTCAATAAGAGGCCAACCGTAATTGCCTCCCGGTTCAATCAGATTAATCTCATCATGTGCGGTTTGTCCATGCTCGGAGCTGTATAGTTGTCCGGTTTCCGGGTGCCAAGCGAGTCCTTGCGGGTTGCGGTGTCCCAGGCTGTAGACAGGTGAATTCTTGAATGGATTCGAGGCAGGTATGGAGCCGTCCAGGCCAATTCGTAATATTTTGCCTCCCGTGCTATTCAGGTCCTGTGCCAAAGGGGGATCGTACCGATCGCCTGAGGTGATATAAAGGAGCATATCGGGACCGATTTTGATCCTTCCGCCGTTATGATTTTCAGCGCCTGGCAATCCGGCAATCAATACTTTATCCAGCCGGGCTTTATTGTTGCTTTCAATCAGCCTCAGCACCCGATTTTTGATTTGATCCTTATCCCGGTAGGTGTGATAAACATAGATGTAATGGTTGTCCATAAAAGAGGGATCGAGCGCGAGTCCTAACAATCCGCCCTCACCTGTACTAATGAAGGGTGCCTCAAAAGTAATAAGCGGTTCCGGGTTCAGACGGCCTTTCTCAATAACTCGCAGATGTCCGGGTCTTTCGGTGAAAAAAATGCGCCCGTCCTTCGCGATATCCATTTCCCAAGGGACGTTAAGTCCTTCGGCGATAGTTTCCATCGTATAGGGTATATCTGATTTTGTAGTGGCAGCAGGTGCCGGAGCCGGACTGTTCACTGCATTTTTAGATGTACAGCCGGTAGTAATCCCGAGTAATACCGATATCAGAACAACTGCAATCTTTCTCATCAATGATCTTCCTCCTCGTATATTACCATCATAACACTTCTCCTGCTCTATTAGCCAAAATATACCGGAATCCGGCGGACTAAATTTTCACTATAATAGCTGTATATAGAGAAATCGCCTGATAGTAGTCTTGGCAAATATGGAAGGATGAAGGACATGGTACCGTTCCGAAGCAATAGGACATTGGCCTTTTTCATGAAGAAAATGTTATTGACGGTACTGCTATTGGCAGTCGTAATGTTAACACCGGTACCACAGCTAGTCTATGCCGATAGTTGGTGGAATATGGAAGTGAAAGCGAAAAAATACGCGGATGAAGGTAAAATGAGCGAGGCCGCCCCCTTATGGGCAAAGCTCGTTGAGCACTTCACTGGTGAGGGGACCGTCGGCGGTTGGACGAATGCAGCCCTCTATGCGAAACTGCTTGGTAAGTATTATGAAACCGTTCACGATTATTCGAATGCGGTCCGTTATTACGAGATCGAGAACAATGGCTGGTTGAATGCCGGCAAAGATTGGGGCGCAGAAGATTGGTATCGTGCACAGGAGCTCCGGTTGACGCTCGACCTCTATGTTTCGACCGACCAACTGGAGACGATCAAGAAAGCGGCTGTCCCAAAGCAAGGAGAGCTGGCCAAATTTGAGCCGGAGTATGGCGTATATCTCGGTATGTATTCCGAAACTGATCCGGGGATGGGCAACCATTTCGATCGTTCCAAATCGATTTATGGCAAGAACCATGCCATTTATTTAGCTTACTCGCCGTATGACGGTGATTTTCCGATGCGATACGCGGATAATGCCAAAAAGGCCGGCAGCGGTACCGCGCTGCAGATTGCTTTGGAACCGTCGAATGGGCTGGACGAAGTGAAAGACGATCCTCATCTCCGTAAGTGGGCTAAGGATGCGAATGCGGCGGGCATCCCTATTTTTCTTCGTTTCGCAAGCGAGATGAACGGTAACTGGGTCATATGGCATGGCAATCCCGACAAATACATCGAAAAGTTTCGCATCATTTCGGAAGTGATGAAGGAAGAAGCGCCGAATGTCGCCATGGTGTGGAGCCCAAACGACGTTCCACGCTACTCGATGGCTGCCTACTATCCCGGCGACCTCTATGTGGATTGGGTTGGCGTTAATTTGTATACGATGCCATATGGAGACGGCCAGCCTTCACTGCCCGGTTATGGCACGAGCCCAGTGGAACGTCTTGAAGAGGCATACAGGTTGTATGCCGACCGGAAACCGATCATGATCAGCGAAACCGGCGTGGCGCATACAACGAATCGGGATGGTAAATCGCATACGGATTGGGCGGTCGCGAACCTGGACCGGTTGTATGAAGTCATGCCCAAAAAATACCCGCGGGTCAAAGCGATTACCTACTTTAACCAAAATATGACGACACGGGAATCGCTCAACGATTATTTGCTGCGTGACGATCCTATCATGATGGGTGCATATAAGTCCATTATTGCCAGCCCCTATTATCTTGACAAGGTCGCAACAGGTGCAAAGCCAGACATGCCGATCGGGTACGTGAACGCGGAGAAAGCATTTAGATTCCGCAAGAAGGTGTGGATCGTCCCATACATTCGTATTCCCGAGGTGTTTATCGGCAAAGTGGAATACAGGATGAACGGAACCGTCATCCAAACGCAAACTCGCGCTCCATTCAACCTTGATCTACATGCAGGAGAAGTACCGGAAGGAGCACAATTAGAAGTTAACGTCCACAATCAAAACGGAAAGTTGGTAAATGCGAAGACACTCGTATTATCATCGGATGTCAACGTTAAAGTTGACGGCAAGGATTTGGGTTCCGGGCAGCCGCCTGTTATCCGTGAAGGCTATACGCTAGCCCCGCTGAGAGCCATTTTCGTGGAACTTGGAGCACAGGTTACATGGGATCCTTCAACGAAGACAGCTACTGGAAGCAAGGGAAGCACAATCATTCGTATCGGCATCGGGGAGAAAACCGCAGAGAGAAACGGCACTACCGTTGATCTTGAGACACCTGCTGAGCTAGTCAATGGCAACCTGATGGCACCGGTCCGGTTTATCGGCGAAGCATTCGGCGGTAGCGTAGAATGGGATGGAACAGAACGTACCGTAAGTATCTTGACGTCTGACAACCCCCATCGGACTGCATCTGCCAAAGTGCATGCCGACGGCTTTTTGGCAAAAATCATGAATGGTCTGAAATGCCTCCTATACTTTTCAAAGGAAATGATTTAATTCCTAGGGTAACCATCCGTAAACCGCACAATTATACTGGAATTGATGTTTGCAAACGGTTTCTCAAAGTATTAGGAGGATGATTTACGTGACGAACGTAACATTCAAGCAGGAAGCAGTAGCTTCTTTATTCGAAAAATTTCAGGGCATATTTGACATCGGAGCGGCTGTAACGCCGCGAACGATTCATTCCCAAGGCGTCTTGCTGAAAAAACATTATAACAGCGTGACTGCCGAGAATCAGATGAAGTTCGCAGAAATTCATCCGGAGCCGCATCGCTATACGTTTGAAGCAGCCGATAGCATTGTGGATTTTGCTGTACGCGAAGGTAAAAAAGTACGCGGGCATACGCTCGTATGGCACAATCAGACGCCGGATTGGGTGTTCCAAGGGGATAACGGAGCGCCTGCCGCAAGAGAGCAGCTTTTAGCGCGGATGGAACGGCACATTGAAATCGTTGTGAAGCGCTATCGCGGTCAAGTATACGCATGGGATGTGGTCAATGAAGCGATTGAGGATACGGCGGAAGTGATGCTGCGCAAATCGAAATGGCTCGACATCATTGGCGAAGATTATATCGCTAAAGCGTTCGAATATGCACATCGCGTAGATCCAAACGCCGTACTGTTCTATAACGATTACAACGAAACCAATCCTGTAAAACGCGAGAAAATTTATTCGCTCGTCAAATCGCTGCTGGACCAAGGCGTACCGATTCACGGCATCGGCATGCAGGGACATTGGAACATTCACGGCCCCACACTCGCCGAAATCCGCGAAGCCATCGAGCGTTACGCATCGCTTGGCGTTCAGCTGCAGATTACGGAGCTGGATCTTTCCATGTTCGAGCATGAAGACAGGCGCACAGACCTAATCGAACCGAGTGCGGAGCTGCAGGCGCAGCGCTACGAGCAGATGTTTGACTTGTTTAAGGAATTCCGGGGCATCATCACGGCGGTGACGTTCTGGGGAGCGGCGGACGATCATACATGGCTGGACGATTTTCCGGTCAAGGGCAGAAAAAATTGGCCGTTTCTTTTTGACAACCTTCATGTTCCCAAAAAGTCTTTCCACAACATCATGAAATAAATGAATGTTGCCGGATTCATGCTTACGGGATACAATAAGAGCAACCTGATTCGATTCAAAAGCCTACTCGGTTGCCGATAGCTTAGTTCCAGCCGCATTTTAATATGACCTCGCGAGTCCGGTCCGCTGCCGGGCTCGCTTTTCCATTTTCGTAATCAAGGGAGTGAATATCTTCATGTTGAAAGTCATGCTGGTGGATGATGAACTCTATGTCAGAAAAGGCTTGCTAGGATTAATCGACTGGGAATCGCTAGGCTTTCGGGTTTGCAGTGAAGCCGATAACGGCAAGGATGCTTTGCGGCTTATCGAGTTCGAGCAGCCCGATGTGGTGATCACGGATATTCGCATGCCGGTGCTGGACGGATTGCAGCTGATTGAAGAGGTAAAGCGGCGGAGAATTAGCGCATGCAAATTTATTGTTTTAAGCGGTTACAATGATTTTTCCTATGCGCAATCCGCCATTCGATTTGGTGTGAGCGATTACATTTTGAAGCCGATTGAAGAGGAAGAGTTAGAAGCGATTTTACGCAGGTTGGCCCAGCAAATCGGTGAAGAGCTCGGCCAGCAGTTGGTTCGTGGCCGACTTACCATACAAGGCGTATTCGAACAATTGTCCAGAGGCGACCAGGTGCCCAAAACGCTGGAAGAGCTATCTGCGCAAGTACGGGTAACCAAAGGAACTATTTTTCGATATGGCATCGTAGAGATCAATCGGAGTTTCACAATTGAAAAAGAAAGCGCTATCTCTCCTCCTGGCGATGTTCTTAATATCGTCATTGACGCCTTTCAAACGCTGACCGGAACGCCGAATGAGTTCGTCGTTCAGCTGCGCAAGCATCAATTCGCCTTCCTGATAGGGAGTGATCGGCTGCAGCCATTCTGCGGCAGTATCGAGCGCTTTGCGGAAGCGCTGCAAGGCTTGCTCGCACGTCGCTTGCAAGATGAGGTCACCCTTTACATCGGTAAAGGCGTGAAAGAAATAAAAGCGCTTGTGGAGTCTGTTCAGACGACGCAGGAAGCGCTGCAATATAAATATGTGCCGAGCTTAAAAGGGCTGCTTCTTTACGAATCCATACAAAAGGTGGCGCTCAGTTACTCTGAACCGGATGCCAGCTTGTTCCATGCGATTAAAGAAGCAGTCGAAGAGCAGGAAATGGAGCGGCTTGGCGCTTCGATTATAACCCTGTTTGGCGAAATCGCAGCCAAATCGATGGGCAGAGACGCTATAGGCACGATCATTAATCGTTATGTACACGCGATCATAGGTGTATTGCAGCAGATGCAAGGACAAACTGAGCTTCTCACGACGCTTAAGCCGATGCTTGGCTGGGACCAGCTGTCGCTGTCTTTCCGTGATCTGCAATTGTTATTCACTTCGTTTATGGCCGAGAGCGCACGGATGATCGAACAGCTAAGAGGCGAGCAGACCAAAGGCAGTATCCATAAAATCAAATGCTACATTGAGTACCATTACCAGGAAAACATTAATCTCAAAAGCATTGCCGCCGAATTTTTCATGAACCCTGTATATGTCGGGCAGCTGTTCAAGAAAAAATACGGCGTTTATTTCAATGAATTCCTGCTCTCCATTCGCATCGGCGAAGCCAAGAAGCTGCTCCGTCAAACCGACCTCCGTATCTACGAGATTGCGGAGAAGGTAGGCTTCAACAATGCGGATTATTTCGTTGCTCAATTCGAAAAAATAGAGGGAATGCCTCCCTCGGAATATCGCAAAAAACTACTGACCAAACGAGGCGAATACAGCCATGAGACAACCATCCTTTCACCTTCATAATGTCCGCCTGCGCAATAAGCTGCTTATGCTGTATGTTCTGTGCGTCTTTATTCCCATATTGCTGACGAACATCATTTTTTACAACGTGACGACGCATAACGTGGAGCGTCAAAAAACCGAAGACATTTCTCTAAATCTGGATAAATTAAAGGACGATTTCCGGGCGAGCGTCGATAACGCGGTCGGTATTTCGTCCGTTTTTTATACCGACAGTTTACTGAACGAAGTACTCGAGCAAAGATATGAGGAAACGATCGATTTTGTACGGGTGTACAACAATCAGGTTTCAGCTAATGTGAATAAATACAATTCGGTTTACAGCGAAATTAAGTCCGTCCAATTATATACTTCGAACCCGACGATCCTCGATTCCGGCGGCATGCATCCGCTAACGGATGTGATACGCGAGACTGAATGGTACCGCAAGCTGCAGAAGCTGCATCGCGAAGGTCAGCCTTATCCGCTTGTGACCCGCAGCGGGGGCAGCGATGCGTTATTCAGCGGCATCAGCATCATTCGTCAGCTGAACTATTTTGACCATCCGAGCTCCTTTAACAAATTGCTCAAAATCGATCTGAACCCGGATGCCATCAAGCAGTTGTTCAAAAATCAAGCCCTGCAAGGGAAGCTGTACCTGCTTAACGGGGAAGGCGATATCGAGTATACGACCGATACGCAAGTCGACTGGACCCGGGGGCACACGAACTTTCGGACTGTACCGGTACCTAAGGATGGAATGGTTCTGGAACGCACTTACACCGTGAATTATTTGCAAGGTTGGCGCATCGTACTGGTTTCCGACTCGCATGTGCTGGATGCCGTGCGTAAGTCGAAAGAGTTTGTCGTATATTTGGCGCTGGTGAACATTTTGCTGCCGACGCTGATCATTATCTGGATTTCTCACTCGCTTCACGCGCGTCTGGTCCGCATTCTTGTGCATATGAAAAAAGTCAAAAACCAAAATTTCGAGCTCATAGGCGAGCCCGAATCCAAAGATGAGATCGGCCAGCTCACCAGAGAGTTTAACCGGATGACCGTGCAAATCAAGAGCTTGATCGATGATGTCTATATCGCCGATATCCAGAAAAAAGACTTGGAGCTGAAGCAACGCCAATCGCAGTTGAACGCACTGCAGAGCCAAATAAATCCTCATTTTTTATTCAATGCTTTAGAAACTATTCGCATGCGAAGCTTGATGAAGCAAGAGAACGAAACGGCCAAG
This sequence comes from Paenibacillus sedimenti, assembly GCF_014534655.1. Classification (GTDB taxonomy): domain Bacteria; phylum Bacillota; class Bacilli; order Paenibacillales; family NBRC-103111; genus Paenibacillus_E; species Paenibacillus_E sedimenti. The sequence continues at coordinate 697,540 of NZ_JACVVD010000003.1, read as the reverse complement.
ATTATTAAGAATATGGCGAAAATGTTCCGCCGTTCCTTGGAATGGGGCGGGGATTGGGTCACGTTCCGGGATGAGCTGGATCTGATTCTCTGCTTCCTGGAAATTCAGAAGTACCGTTTCGGCGATAAGCTGAGCTATCACTTTGAAGTGGACGAGTCGGTTTATAATTGTAAAATTCCGAAAATGACGCTGCTTCCCTTTATCGAGAATGCAAGCATCCACGGCATCGAGCCGTTGCAAGGTCAGGGTACGATTGAACTGAAAGCAACAAGAATGGGCGATTTGCTGAGATTTACCATTTCCGATAGCGGGATTGGGATGCCTAGAGAAAAAGTAGCTTTGCTGAACGCATATATGACGAACGGTGATGATGTCAGCGAGCACGTGGGAATGAAGAATGCTTTTTTACGATTGAAATTGTATTATGGCAGCTCCATCGATGTCCGAATCGATAGCGAAGACGGGTCAGGCACCATCGTGACCATTACGATGCCGGTGCAGCCGAACCTCTGATCATACACCTATGCTTTACTAAGAAGATACTAAACTTTACAGGGTAATCAAGCCGAGAACGATTTACTATAATGAAAGTGCTTACAACAACAGATTCGTTTTGAGAGGGGAGTTTCAGCAAAGTATGAAAAAAAGTTTATCCTTACTCACAGTCGGTGTAATGTTAACGCTTTCGTTAAGCGCTTGCAGCGGTTCGAACACTGCAGCCCCTGCCGCTTCGAATGCACCTGGCAGCACAGCGGCAGCTGCGGATGACAACAAACCGGTTACATTTACCTATTACAGGTTCGGTGCCGGGAAGAACATCAACACGAATGAAACGCCGATCGGTAAAGAATTGGAAAAGCAGACCGGAGTCAACTTCAAGGTTGAGACGCTTGTAGGGGAATCCAAAACCAAGTCAGGCGTTATGATTGCCGGCAACGAGTTTCCAGACGTCATTTCACCTGAGGGCGAAATTGACAAATTTATGGATGCGGGCGTATTCATCGCATTAGACGATTTGATTGAAAAATATGGACCGAACATCAAACGCGTATACGGCCCATACTTTAACAAAATGAAGCAAAAAGACGGAAAAATCCATCACCTTCCTTACAGCGCGAACCAAGGCTTTATCGCGAACCCGAACGTAGACCAGGGCGCATTCTGGATTCAACGCGGTGTGCTCAAGGAAATGGGATATCCCCAAATCAAGACGCTCGACGAATATTTCGATGTCATCAAGAAGTACAAAGAGAAGCATCCGCAAGTTGATGGAAAAGACACCATCGGGTTCTCTGTATTGACCTATGATACGAACTTCTTTACGATTACAAACCCGGCGTTCCATCTTGCAGGGTATCCGAATGACGGCGGTCTTCTGATCGATATGAAGACGCGCGAGGCGAAAACGGTCGCAATTGACGAAGCAACAACCAAGCGCTGGGTGAAAAAGCTTAATGAAGTTAACGCGGCAGGTTTATTCGATAAAGAATCGTTCACGATGAACAAAGACCAATATTTAGCAAAGTTGACTTCCGGCCGCGTTCTCGGATACTTCGCATATGACTGGCAAGTGGGCGACGCCCGCAATAACTTGGCCAAAGCAGGCATCGACGATAAACGGTATATGCCTCTGCCGATCGTGTTTGATAAAGGAATTAAGGATCAATACCTCGATCCGCCTTCTTTCGTAAACAACCGCGGTATCGGAATTACGAAGAGCGCTAAAGATCCTGTTCGCATTATCAAATTCTGGGACAACATGCTAAAAGAAGAGAACCAGATACTTGTGCAATGGGGCATTAAAGGTCAAACCTATGAAGTCGATGATAATGGTATGTTCTACCGTACGGATGAGCAAATCGCGAAAATTAAAGATCCTAAGTTCTATGAAGATTTCGGTCTGAAAGAGTTTGCCTATAGCTGGCCTCGTTACGGTAACTCTTCTGTAGTGAAAGGCAACAATGCGTATGATCCGAGCAAGCAGCCGGTCGTTGCAGAGAAGAACTTTACGGAAGGGGATAAGGCGCTCCTGAAGGCGTACAATGCGAAAGTTTTTACGGATTTATTCAGCAAACCGGATGATCGTCCATGGTATCCTGCATGGAGCATTAACAAGGGACAAGGTACGCCGGAGCAAATTTTCGAGCAAAAAATGAGCGATCTTCAGAAGAAGGCTTATCCTGAAATGATTCTCTCTGCACCCGACAAGTTTGAAAAAGCATGGAGCGATTATTCATCTCAGGCAAGCAAGCTGGATATCAAAGGGTATGAAGCATTTGTAACCAAAATCGTGCAAGCTCGCGCATCCGGCGACTGGTCGAAATAAGTGACACGGGACGCAAGGCACAATACGCATGGTTCAATGTCATGCGTCCCTTTTTTTCCAGATAAATAACATGCTAACTTATTGGAGGAGTGAGTGATTTTCCATGGAGAGCCTTACGACAAGTACCCTAAAGGGCAGAAATTCGCTGTCCGGGAAATCAACGGGATTGGCCTTGTTTTTTCAAAAACTTGGCAAACAAAAAGCGCTGATTGCCATGTCGGTCCCTTTTCTGATTTGGCTGTTTATTTTTAAATACGTTCCGCTTTGGGGATGGACGATCGCGTTTCAAAATTATCGTCCCGCCCAAAAGTTCTCGGAACAAACCTGGGTCGGCTTTGACCAGTTTAAATTTCTGTTTCAAGATGAGACATTTCTTCGCGTACTGCGCAATACGCTTGCGATGAGCACGATCAACCTTGTGCTGGGCTTCGTTACAGCCATTACATTAGCCATTCTCCTCAATGAACTGCGCCAACTCATTTTCAAAAGAGTCGTACAGACGATCAGCTATTTGCCTCACTTTGTTTCCTGGGTTGTTGCCGCGAGCATTATCTCGGGCGCACTTTCAACGGACGGCGGTATTGTCAACTTTGTATTATTAAAATTACATTTGATTAGCGAACCGATCCTGTGGCTCGGCAAGGGTGAATATTTCTGGGGAATTCTCGGTTTGTCCGAGGTGTGGAAGAATGTCGGCTGGAATACGATCATTTTTTTGGCGGCCATGACGACGATCGATCCCGCACTGTATGAATCCGCGGAAATGGACGGAGCAGGGAGATTTCAGCGTATCTTGCATATTACGCTCCCAGGAATAAAACCGGTTTTTATCATATTGCTCATTATGAACCTAGGGCACATTCTAGAGTCGGGCTTTGAACCGCAATATTTGCTTGGAAACGGAATGACCGCTGATTATTCGGAGAATCTTGACATTTTTGTATTGAAATACGGGATATCCTTAAGCAACTTCTCGATTGCAACAGCAGCAGGCATTTTCAAAACAGTGGTCAGCTTCATCTTCTTGATCAGCGCCAATCAAATTGCCAAGCGCGCCGGCGAAGCCAGATTGTTCTAAATAAGGTGAGACTTTGATCTCCGGTCAAAGATCCCTATATATCCCCATAGAAAAATAGGAGGTGTACGGTGTGGAAGCTGTGACGAATAAAGGCTCGCGCATACGCTATTCTTCATTCGGAGACCGTGTTTTCGATATTTGCAATTTCCTCTTCATGATCTGTTTAGTTGTCGTAACGTTGTATCCGTTTGTCAACACGCTCGCTGTATCTCTCAACGATGCGAATGATGCCGTTCGCGGCGACATCTATTTGCTGCCCCGCATGTGGACGCTGGATAATTATAAATATGTGTTTAGCGAAGCTTTGATCATACAAGCGTCTTTCATTTCAGTATTAAGAACGGTGCTAGGAACAGTGATTACTGTGTTCTGCTCGGCTATGGTCGCCTTTACGATCTCCCGTCAGGAATACGTGCTGCGCAAATTCGTATCGATTTCTTTTATATTCACGATGTATTTTAGCGGCGGACTAATCCCTGGTTATTTGTTGATTCGTGACCTCGGTATGTTGGGAAGCTTCTGGGTATACATTATTCCAGGCATTATCGGGGTATTTAATCTGATCGTGATTCGTTCATTTATTGAAGGACTGCCTGACGGCATATTGGAAGCGGCCCGTATTGACGGGGCGGGTGATTTTGCAATGTTCATAAGAGTCGTTCTTCCGCTAATCGTGCCTGTTTTGGCTACAGTTTCTCTCTTTTGCGCAGTTGGACAATGGAACTCCTGGTTCGATGTTTTCTTGTATAACTCCTCCAAAGATTATTTGAGCACATTGCAATACGAGCTTATGAAAATATTGCAAAATACGAACACGACGCAGACCCAATCGGCGGCGGAGGTGTTCGCCAATAGCGCAAATACGAACGCGTTGACGGTGACTCCGACAGCGATCCGCGCTACGATGACGATCATCGCAAGCGTTCCAATCATTATGGTCTATCCATTTCTGCAAAAGTATTTTGTTAAAGGAATGACTGTGGGCGGCGTGAAGGGTTGATCGGACGCGGTTAACTTTTCCCTCAGGTGCTAAGCGAGTGCTATGGGTAATGTGCAGCTGGTAAAAAACTAATCCCCCCACAGCAGCATAACTGCTGTGGGGGGATTAGTTTTGATCGTAGGCTGAACGGTTGGACTACGATTGTTCACTGATTTTTCATTAAGATAATCATCCCAGGCTGTCCTATTGGACGGTTTTTTTGCGTGCGAACTGGAAAAGTGTTCCAGTGATTATCATCTGAGCTGCTGATTATCGAATGCTGAGAGTACCTGTTTTATCTGAGAAATAACATTAGAGCGTAAGATGATTATTGCTGCAATTGAAAAAACGGGATATATCTAAGATGTAAGACCGACAGACGATGGTTCCTTGGTTTCCAGGAGAAATCTATTGGGAAGGAGTGGATGGAACGGATTATTATTATCGCATTGTTAGTACTAAGGCAAGTAAATAATTGCTAACGAAGTGACTACATTTGCAGGAGAGTGAATAATGAAAAAAAAGATGACCGCACCGACGATCGCATCTGCAGCGATTGCATCCTTAATTGCAGGTATACTGCTTATTCCACAAGCCTTTGCAGCGAATTTATTCATTGATGATTTCGAGGATGGCAACGCGATTGGCTGGACGACACAGAACGGTGCCTGGGAGGTTGTACAAGACGGTGGATCCTACGTGTACCAGCAGACCAGCACAAGCGAAGGTCGTGCATCAGCCGGCAATTCTGCATGGACTGATTATTCGGTTGAAGCCAAGGTGAACGTGAGCAATTGGAATGGTTCGAATCGTGCTTATGTGGCCGGAAGGTATAAAGACGGGAACAATTTCTATGCAGCGTCTTTGTATAACAGCAATGGAGGCAAGCTTGAAATCCGTAAAAAAGTAAGCGGTTCCACAACGACTTTAGCTACCAAAGATTTTTCTCTGGCAACAGGGACATGGTATAACGTGAAGCTGGAAATGACAGGTTCGACGATTCGTATGTATGTTAACGGATCCTTAGAACTTAGTGCTACAGATTCGAGCCTGACTTCAGGTGCGATTGGATTAATTGCCTATAAAACTGCTGCGAAGTTCGATCAAGTGGTAGTATCGGATACTTCAGGATCACCGAGTCCTACGCCAACAGCCACTCCGACGCCGTCGCCGTCAACATCACCTACTCCCACACCCACACCAACGCCTGCTGCCGGCGAAGTATATGTCGCTCCGAATGGTACCGACAGTAATCCGGGAACGCTTGCGAGCCCTACGACATTGACTGCGGCTTTAACGAAAGTCGCGCCAGGCGGAATCATCTATCTAAGAGGCGGGACTTACGCATATTCTACGCAAATCACAATTGATCGGACGAACAACGGAACAGCAAGTGCCAAGAAACAAATCGCTCCATATGCTTCAGAGAAGCCGATTTTGGATTTCTCTTCACAGACTTACAACGCTTCAGACGTATCGCTTAATGCCAGAGGACTCCAAGTCAACGGCAGCAATTGGACCATTAAGGGACTGGAGATTAAAGGCGCTGCCGATAATGGCATTTATGTTGCCGGGAACGCGAATCGGTTAGAAAATCTGGATGTACATCACAACAGAGATACAGGCGTGCAGCTTGGCAGATATGCTTCCACCGCGGCTGACAGCGAATGGCCTAGCAACAATGAAATCATTAATACGTATTCACACGATAATTTTGACCCGGATAACGGGGAGGATGCGGACGGGTTTGCGGCAAAATTGACGGTGGGTACAGGCAACGTGTTCGATGGTTGCATTGCCGCTTACAATACGGACGATGGCTGGGATTTATACACCAAAACCGAGACCGGGCCCATCGGAACCGTGACAATCAGAAATAGTGTCGCTCATCACAACGGCCAGACTTCTTCGGGAAGTACGACTAGTAATAGCGACGGGAACGGGTACAAATTAGGCGGTGAAAAAATCGCCGTTAATCACGTGGTAACGAATTCCGTGGCTTATCAGAACAAGAAACATGGTTTCACCTACAACAGCAATCCGGGCACCATTACTTTGAAAAATAATACATCCTACAACAATGGACAAAGCAATTTCGCATTTGATTTGGGAACGCATCAATTTACGAATAACTTGTCTTATAAAGGCTCTTCCAGCGATAAAACAAGCGGCACCGATGTTCAGAGCACGAATGTATGGTGGAAAAACAATGTAAGCACGAATGCAAGCGGTCTCCTCGCCAGCGACGCTGATTTCGTGAGCTTAACGCCGACTTTGACGCGCAATGCAGACGGGTCTCCAAATCTGGGCAACTTTTTGAAGCTTGCTACAGGCAGTGATCTGATCGGAGCAGGAACGCCAAGCGGCACGAATATCGGCAGGGTTGAACCCTAGAGGAGGCTGACGAATGAATCCAATTGTACGAGTGAAAAAGTTTGATAAATCTATCGCGTGGATACTATGCGGGGCGATCCTTTTGTCTTTGGTGCTTGCCTTTCCGGCTAATGCGGCGACATTGCTGAGCAGCAATTTTGACGATGGCCAGGCGACGGGGTGGACGCCTACGAGCGGCAGTTGGTCGGTGGTTCAGGACGCGGGCAATTACGTCTACAGTCAGTCCAGCACCAGCGAGGGACGTACCTCTGCCGGCAGCCAGTCTTGGACCGACTACAGCGTTGAAGCCAAAGTGAAGGTAGAGAACTTCAATGGCTCCAATCGGGCTTATGTGGCTGGCAGGTACAAAGACGGAAATAACTTCTATGCAGCTTCTCTCTATAATAGCAGTGGAGGAACTTTGGAAATCCGCAAAAAAGTAAGCGGCTCCACTACGACGTTAGTGAGTAAAACGAATTATCCGCTTGTGGTTGGTACCTGGTACACCGTGAAGTTGGAGATGGTTGGCACATCCATCAAAATGTACGTAGATGGTACTTTGCAGCTATCGGTTACTGACAATAGCTTATCATCAGGGGCTGTAGGTCTTATCGCATACAAAACGGTAACGAAATTTGATCAAGTACTGGTTGCGGACGGTTCGTCTTCTACGCCGACACCAACGGCTACCCCAACAGCAACGCCAACGCCAACGGCGACACCAACGGCTACCCCAACGGCTACCCCAACGGCTACCCCAACAGCCACCCCAACGCCTGGCACCTTGAGCTCGTATAATTTAACAGGCTTTTCAGTTGGAAACACGGGTGGAGGAACGATTGCCGAAACGGATGCAGCTTATAAAAAGGTTTACAATGCCACTGATCTTGCTCTAGCCCTTAAGAAAGGGTCTGGCGTTCGTGTCATTGAAATCATGAATGATTTAAATCTGGGATGGAACGAGATACCGGCAGCAGCGCAAGTATCGCCTTTCAGCGTTCATAACGCGGCTCTCACACATCCTGTGCTTAAAAGCACTGGCGTAAGTAAAATCTACATCGACAGCTTCAACGGATTGACGATCTTTTCAGCAAACGGCGCGAAAATCAAACATGCTTCTTTTGTCGTGAAATATAGTTCCAATCTGATTATTCGCAATCTGGAATTCGACGAGCTGTGGGAGTGGGATGAATCGACCAAAGGAAATTACGACAAAAATGATTGGGATTACCTGACTATTGAGGGCGCCAGCTCCAAAGTATGGATAGACCATTGTACATTCCGTAAAGCTTATGACGGCGTACTCGATGTAAAAAAGGGCAGTAACGGCGTAACGGTATCGTGGTCTTCTTTCTTGGCAGACGATCAGAGCGCAAACAGTTGGGTTACGCAGCAAATCAACGAGATGGAAGCGAATATGTCTTCTTATCCGATGTATGCTTATCTAAGAAGCAGCGCAATCGGGTTAAGCAAAGCGGATATTATTGCAATTGCAGCCGGACAGAAAAAAGGGCATCTCGTTGGATCAACGGAGTTTGCTACCGATAATGCCAATCTGCAAGTCACGCTTCATCATAACTATTATCAGGATGTTCAAGACCGGATGCCGCGTCTCCGCGGGGGGAATGCCCACGCCTACAACATCGTGATGGATAACGCTGTCGCTTGGGCAGCGAAGAAGAAAATTACGCCTGCGATGGAAACGGCCTTGGCAGGACAAGGTTATAAGTTCGGCGTAACAAGCAATGGAGCTATTTCTACTGAGGATGGAGCCGTAATGATTGAAAAATCTCAAATTATCGATGTCGCTTCTCCTGTGCGCAACAATCAGACAGATCCGGCAGATGCCAGTTATACAGGCAAAATTCTTGCTGTTGATACGATCTATACAATAGACGGATCCACATTTAGGGGAAATAGCGATTCGACAGGGAGCCCGCTAGCACCGGTACCTGCACCAGTTAAACCTTTCTCCTGGAATGGATTTTCGACCTTGCCTTATAGCTACAACGCTGACGATGCATCGACTTTGAAATCGAGACTCACCGCGTCAGACGGCGCTGGATCCGGTAAATTAAGTTGGTCCAAGACCAATTGGCTAAAAGTAAGTTATTAGAACAAAAAGGCTGTTCCCCGAGCAGAAAAATTCTACAGGGGAACAGCCCTTTTCTTACTTTTTATAGGAGGAATCCATATTCAAGCTACGCTCTTCGTCTCTTACGTAAATACCAGACTAACATGGAGATAAAGTCCTGGATCGAAGCGGTTTGGTGAAAAGCTAATGTAGTTGCCATAAGCAAGAAACCTCCCTGACTTGTTAGAATGCCATGCATGAAGAGTACTACGTAAGAGAAACGGATCTGGTTTTATTTTTTTTTTATAAATTTTTCACATGCGCTGGGGAAGTTTTTTCATATGATCACTGTTTTTTGAACAAACATCTCCGATTTCTGCATTAAACTTCTCTCCTTAAAGTTGGATAATAAACATGTAAGCGTTATCCACAATCAAGCGACTTTAGGGGAGGAAACAGAGATGAAAAAAGCTTTAACGTTAGCACTCTCGTTATCTGTGCTGTTCACAGCAGCTGCTTGTTCTTCAGGTACAAATACCAAAGCGCCTGCAGCTAGCGGCGAACCGGCCAAGGCTGCGGCTACCGTAACGCCTGCGGCAAGCAAAGATCCGATCAAGCTGCGGGTTGCATGGTGGGGAGGACAATCGCGCCACGATTACACGCTGAAAGTGATCGAAATGTACGAGAAGCAGAATCCGCACGTGAAAATCGAGCCGGAATACGCGACGTTTGACGATTATTGGAAAAAGTTGGCCCCTCAAGCATCAGCGAACCAACTGCCTGACGTGATCCAGATGGATATCTCGTACTTGGCTCAATACGGCGGGAAAAATCAGTTGGCAGACCTGGCTCCTTACACGAAAAACGGAATTCTTGACGTTTCCTCTGTCAGCCCGAACGCTCTATCCGGCGGTGAATACGGCGGCAAGCTTGTAGGCATGAACTTAGGCGTAAATGCGCTTAGCACCACATTGGATGTGAATACGATTAAAGGCTTGGGAGCCGCGGTTCCAGGCAAAGATTGGACATGGGACGATTTTGAAACGTTGGCGGCTAAAGCCAAAGAAGGAGGCAAACAGGTAGGCGGCTTCGCATTCCGTCACGAAGTGTTCTTCCCTTATTACTTAAGAACGATTGATCAAAAAATGTACAATGCGGATGGCACGGCTCTTGGCTACTCGGATGACAAACCGCTTATTGACTACTTCAAGCGCTACCAAAAATGGTATGATAGCGGCTATATCCTTTCACTCGATAAAGAAGCGCAAAAGAAAGGCGTTGCCGAAGAAGATGAAATCCTGCTTGGCAAAGCGGTTTCAGGTCATGGTTGGTCCAATCAATTCCTGGCTGTTGCCAATTTGGTGAAAGATCGTCCGCTTGAGCTGTTTCCGCTTCCTGGACGTAACGGAAATAAAGGTTTGTTCATGAAACCTAGCATGTATTTCTCGGTTACTAACAGCTCCAAGCAAAAAGAAGAAGCGGCCAAATTCATCAGCTTCTTCGTCAACGATGTTGAAGCGAACAAACTGATTAAAGGTGACCGAGGCGTGCCGGTATCCTCCAAAGTGAAGGAAGCACTTAAGCCGATCCTGAGTCCGAATGAAGTGAAAATTTTCGATTATGTTGCCTGGGCTGAACAAAACAGCAGCCCAATGGATCCACCGAATCCAATTGGTTCGATCGAAGTCGAGAAGCTGCTGAAATCGACAAGTGAGCAAATTCTTTACAAGAAAACGACCGTTGAAGAAGCAGCGGCCAAATTCCGCAAGGATGCGAATGCGATCCTGGAAAAAAATAAAAAATAACGGCTGCTGAGCGGCCAAAAAAGGGAACCTTTCATTAGCGAAGGGTTCCCTTTCTTTTTTGCAGGGAAATTATTCTATTTTTTTGTTGTATCCATCTTGACATGTTAAACGTTTCAATTTAAGCTATTACTGAGTGTTAAACGTTTAACAAAATGGAGTTGAAAGTAACATGAGCAAGCCCAAACAAGTCACGATTGTGGATGTGGCCGAAGAAGCCGGCGTATCAATTGCCACGGTCTCCAATGTGCTGAATCGAGGTGGTATTCGTTCGTCTAAAGAAACAATCCGTAAAGTTGAGCAGGCTGCGGAGCGGTTAGGCTATCGACGCAATACGATGGCAGCAGGGCTAAGCCGCAATAAAACGTACGAGATTGGATTAATCGTTCCGGGATTGAATGGATATTACGGGCAGCTTGCCGAACATCTGCAGGTTGAAGCACACAATCGCGGGTATCATTTGTCTGTTTTCTCCTCCGGAGGATTCGACCCGGAGATTGAGCGCAGAAATTTGGAGGTTTTGCAACAGCGCAGAGTTGATGGCTTGATTTGCCACGGTTTGGCGATGGGCTTTGAATCAACCAGATCCATTGTGAACAGCGGGACGCCATTAGTGCTCATTAACGGCTGGGATTGGCCTGAGGATATCGCCATAGGCGCAGTCAATCTAGGTTTTGCTTCAGCTTGCGAGCAATCGGTCAAGCTTTTGTTGGAACGTGGCTGCCGAACGCTTTGCTATGTTAGCAGCAAGAGATCCAAAGCAATCGACGAGCAGCGGCATATCGGTTTTATTCGTGGGATGGAACGTTATGGAAACGGTATCAATTATGAGGTTGCCGATGCGAAGGATCTCGATGTCGATGTTTTTTTGCGAAAAATGCGTGAAGGCCATCCTGCGCCGATTGGCATCGTTGCGTTCGATGACCATGTGGCATTACGCCTAATATGCGGGACGCTTCGGTTAGGCATTGAACTGCCGGAGGAGATGAAAATCGTAGGCATTAATAACGATTATATTGCAGAGCATAGTTATCCAGGTCTTACAAGTTGGGACATTCCTTACACATTTCAGGCCCAAATGGCTATCGATAAGCTGCTTAGCAAGCTGAGTAATCAGCAAGCAGCCGAACAGGATGAGCGGGAAATCAATGTCCCTCTCACATTAATTGAACGTCATACAACAAACGCATTGAAGGGCGGAGTGAATGAACATGTGGCAAAAGGCAATTGAAGATGCGGTGCAGAAAACAAAAGTAAATATGGAGCGATTCGGCGACTTATTTCCCCATGTGAGCGATAATGATGTATATTTGCTCAATCCGAACGATGATTGGACGGATGGTTTTTGGTCAGGTATCTTGTGGCTATGCTATGAATATAGCGGCGACCAAGCTTTCCGGGAAGCAGCGAGGAAAACGGTAGCGAGCTTCAAGCAAAGATTGGAGAAGAACGTTGCACTGGATCATCATGACATTGGATTCTTGTATTCTCTATCTTCCAAAGCGCAATGGATCATCGAAAAAGATGAAGCCGCTAAAGCTTTAACCCTGCAAGCAGCCGATGTGTTATTAAAGCGTTGGAGACCTAAAGGCCAATACATACAAGCTTGGGGTCCTGAAGGTGATGAGCACAACGGAGGACGGATTATCATTGACTGCTTGATGAATTTGCCGCTGCTTTATTGGGCTTATGAACAGACGGGTGACGCCAAATACAAAGAGATCGCGGTGACTCACGCGAACTTGAGCCGCCGTTATTTGGTGCGTGGCGATGATTCATCGTTTCATACATTCTATTTTGATCAGGAAAATGGGGAGCCGCTGCATGGAGGAACGCATCAGGGCTACCGGGATGGCTCTACGTGGACACGCGGGCAAGCGTGGGGTATTTACGGGTTCGCGTTATCCTATCGATATACGAAAGATCCGCTTTATTTGGAAACGTCAAAGCGCTTAGCGCGTTATTTCTTCGAACGATTGCCTGAGGATAACGTGGTGTATTGGGATTTCAATGTACCTGTTGATGCGGATACGAAGCGCGATAGCTCAGCCTCCGCGATTGCGTCTGCCGGGGCCTTGGAGCTTCTCGACCATTTACCGCAAGACGATGCAGACCGCAAATTCTTGGAAGATGGCATCCAGCGTTCAATGAACGGACTCGTTGACAAGTATGCCACGATCGGCAAACCGGACGCTCAAGGCTTCATTGAGCATGGATCGTACCACGTTCGCGGCGGTAATGCACCGGATGATTACATGATTTGGGGCGATTATTATTATCTTGAAGCGCTTCTTCGATTAGAAAAAGGGCTCAAAGGTTACTGGTATGAATAATAGAGCTATTGAAGGAAACCACCGCAAGTACTGGATTAACACGGTGAATCGCATTGCATCACCTGTGTTGGAGGCGCTGGCTGCGAGGAAGCTTCGCGCCATAATGCCTGTAGAGCGCAAGAAGGATGAGCAGTTGCAGTATTCTCATCTTGAGGCGTTCGCGCGCACGCTGGTCGGTATCGCGCCATGGCTGGAAAGCCGCTCATCGGATCCGGAGGAAGAGCGGCTGCGCAGCCATTATGGCGAGCTGGTTTGTTCTGCGATGGACGCGGCGACGGACCCGGATTCGCCTGATTACTTGAACTTCACAGTCGGGTATCAGCCGATTGTGGATACTGCTTTTTTGGCGCATGCAATCCTCAGGGCGCCGAATGCTTTGTGGCACAGTTTGGATGAGCGGGTCCAAAGCAATGTGGTTCAAGCTCTGAAGGCTACTCGCACGCGCAAGCCATTTTTCAGCAATTGGCTGCTGTTCTCAGCCATGATCGAGGCTGCTCTGTTCGTCTGCGGCGAAGAATGGGACCGCATGCGCGTCGATTTTGCCCTCAAGCAGCATGAGCAGTGGTATCTAGGCGATGGGATGTACAGCGACGGTCCGGAGTATCACGCCGACTATTATAACAGCTTCGTTATTCAACCGATGCTGGTCGATATTATCGACCGGGTTAGCGGCGAATCTGACGACTGGGCGCAAATGAAGGCGCCGATCTTGGCCAGAGCGCAACGTCATGCGGCCGTGCTCGAACGCTCCATTTCACCGGAAGGCACATTTCCGGTTACCGGTCGCTCGCTTGCTTACCGCTTCGGCGCGTTTCAGCTGCTTGCTCAAATCGCTTTAAGAGGTGATCTGCCGGCAGAGGTGGATCCGGCGCAAGTCCGGTGCGCGCTTAGCGCTGTCATTCGCAGGCTGATCGAAGCACCCGGCACATTCGATGAAGCCGGCTGGTTGCGTATCGGCTTATGCGGACACCAGCCCGAGCTGGGGGAGCCCTATATTTCGACCGGCAGTCTGTACTTGTGCTCGGCGGTCTTCTTGCCTCTCGGACTGTCGGCGGAGGATGCATTTTGGCGCAATCCCGATGCCCTGTGGACTTCGCAGAAAGCTTGGTCTGGGCTAACCGTAGCGATAGATAAAGCGAAATAGTGTTGTGACGAGAGGTGATGGAACATGCCGAAAATATTACTTTGTTTTCCGGAGGGAAAGCATAAAGTATTGACGATGAGCTATGACGACGGGAGGGCGGCTGACCGTAAATTAGTCGAGATTTTTAATCGCAACGGGATCAAAGGGACGTTCCATATCAATTCCGGCCTGTTCGGAGCCGGCGATCGGTTGACTGAGGAGGAATCTGTCGAGCTGTATCAAGGTCATGAAGTGTCGGCGCATACGCTAACGCATCCGACGATCGCACGTTGTCCGAAGGAACAGCTGGTTTACGAAATTATGGAAGATCGCAAAAATTTGGAACGCGCATTCGGGTATACCGTCAGAGGAATGTCGTACCCGAACGGATCATTTAACAACCAAATCAAGGAAATGCTGCCGCATCTCGGCATTGAATATGCCAGAGTGGTACAAACGACGAAGGATTTTGCTCTTCCTGATGATTTGTTGGCATGGAGGCCGACTTGTCATCATAATCAGAATCTCATGAATCTAGCCGAAAGCTTCATTTCCCTGCATAAGGTGCAGTATTTATATCTTATGTACGTATGGGGTCATAGCTATGAATTCGATAACGATAACAATTGGGAGCTGATCGAACAGTTTTGTGAGGCAGCGGGCGGTCGAGACGATATCTGGTATGCGACTAATATTGAAATTGTGGATTATTTGCACGCATTCCGCCAGTTGAAATTTTCCGCCGCACAAGATTTCGTTTACAATCCTACGGCCAATTCAGTATGGCTGAGTGTTGATCAGGCGATTGTGGAAGTGAAGGGCGGCGGGCAAACGTGGCTGACATAACGGCCGTGATGGGCTTGTTGGCTATCAAGGCTGCCGGATGTTCGAACGTGTCGAAATAATTATCTTTCTGCTGGAAATGCCCTGTGAAGGGCTTTTTTCGAAAGATAAGAAAGTATAAATTTGGGGGTAACCGGAAGATCACTCCTTGCTTAAGCCAGAAACCAATGAGGATCGGATTGTTGAGACGGAAATCCAGCTGTTTTCATCTTGATGACGTAAAAATCGTGCCCATCTCCAACTGGAGTCCGAAATCACCCAATTGCGGCGAAATGATGTCCAACCCGACTATCCGTAGTCCGAGTTTGCCAACTTGGAGAGTCTATTTGCTCATGTGGCTATATAAAAGCCTCTGCAAGTGTGCTAAGTCGGACTACGGAAAAAAAAGAGAAAAATGACCTTCTTTAAGTAGTTAAAATCGACTTGCGGACGAAAGATGTATCCGGAGTACTACAAGGGAGTACATGGATATGAATACCGGATTGAAGACAGGATAGGAAAAAGAGAAGTGGAAGGCAGCTCAAAGTAGAACAAAAAAAAGGGAATGGATATGGGGCGGAAAAGCGATAGCGGCCGCCTTTGAAATTCGTGTTGATACCGCTAAGTACAATTCAAATAATACGAATTTCAACAGCGGTTGGAACCCCATACCCAATTTCCTCCCCCACGCTCAAACGTGTGGGTTTAGACAAGGACCTAGCCGCAGGCTAGGTTTTTCTTAATTTCATAATAATCACAGCAATCCAATGCAAACGATCGCAAAAAAGTCCCAAGAACTCAAAAAAGTGCAAGCGCGTAATTCTATGGAATACACCTGTTGCAAAAAAGTATGATTGTTCGCACAGTGGAATTTCGTTATGATCCGGTTAGGTAGGGAGGTTGATGGAGATGACTGGGAAGAATGAGCCTATTTTATTAGGAAAATTGGATCTGCGATCGGCGGGTCCGCGCTGCAAAATGCTGCTCGGCGATATTAACGGTGACGGTAGAATGGAGATCGTTATGATTCAGCCGGATGATCGCCAAGATGTCCGTTACATTCCTCATCAAGTACAGTGTGTCACTGCATTCGATTTGCTCGGTAATCTTCTTTGGCAAACGGGTACCCCAAGCAATACGGCAGGCGGACCAGGCTCCGACTATCCGGCACAAATCTATGATTTGGATGATGACGGGCAGCTCGAGGTGCTGTGTGTGATGAATGACCGTTTTTGCCTGCTGAACGGGGCAACGGGTGAATTAAAATCCTCTCACGAGCTGCCAGGTTCTCAAGCTCATGATTGTATCATCATCGCCAATCTGTCAGGCGGAAAAAGACCGAGTGATGTGATTCTCAAAGATCGCTATCACAGGTTATGGGCGATGGATAATAACTTTAACCTGCTTTGGAAGCATGATGGCAATCCGGGTCATTTCCCTTGGGCATTTGACTTGAACGGGGATGGCCGCGATGAAGTTATGGCCGGATATGATTTGCTGGATCCTAAGGGACAGCTGTTATGGAGTTGCAAGGATCTGGATGACCATGCGGATTGCATTTGGGTGGGCGATGTGAATGGAGACGGCCGACCGGAGCTGGTCATTGGAGGCAGCGTGACGGTCATGTATGATCGCAGCGGGCATGAACTGTGGCGTTATGACGGTTCGGTAGAATCGCAGCATGTTGCTTTGGGAAAATTTCGTGACGATCTTCCAGGCTTGCAAATCGCCGGTTTGGATCGGATTGTTCGTGGTGATACGGGAGAAATGTTTACCCAAAGCGGAAAAGATGCACTTTTTCTGCTTGATGGGGCAGGCAAGGAAATATGGAAGGAAGATCGGACGACGGATGGTTGGTTGACCATCATCGAAACACTGAGCGGCTGGGATGATAGCGGCTTGGATTATATACTAGCCTATCGCAGAGGGGGAGGCGTAAATCCCACTTTGTATGATGGGCATATGCAGTCAGTAACGACGTTTCCCTTTGAGGGCTATGTTGTCCATGGCGATTTACTCGGAGTTGACAGTGAACAAGTCATTATTTATGACAATGAAACCGCTTGTATTTTTGCTAGCCAACATCAAGACCTTACAGTGACAACAGGTACACCGTTGCCTCAGGTGAAGAGACTTTACAGCTCGACACTATATCCCGGCGGGGAAGTTTAAGAGGGAGGGGCTTCTATGCTGCCTTATTTTCATGAACAGGAATCCATTTCGAGAAGGACTGCCGGACGTACCGAGGATATATTGGCCGCTGTGGCAGGACGTTTCTTGGGAGCATTCCCGAAGCTGCCGCCCGTCTATCGAACACATAGCAAATTGGGATTCAAAAGAGGGAACGATTGCCGATATGAAATGAATTTATCCGAGAAGTTCCCTCATTTGTTGGATGGACAATATGTGTATGTCTGGGGAAAGTTATGGTGCGATCAGGAGGGGGAGGCGCCCTTCAGTATAAGCTGCTATAGCCCGGTCCACATTTATGTCAATGGCGAGGTGCAATTTCGCTCGAACTTAAATGACGATGTGTTCCCGGATCGTAAAACGGGCTTTCGAACGAAGCTGGTGAAAGGGTGGAATCATTTCGTTCTACGGTTCGTCAAGACGGGAACAGGCTGCGGCGGACGATTCGGCACGGCATCTGTCAAGGGGGCTCCGTTCCACTTCCTTGCGCCAACAGCAGAGAGGGACGGACAAGAAGGCTGGATTTATAGCGTACCGCAGGATTCGGCTTGGACTGCGGTCCCGGGAGAAGGCATGACCGAATCGGCTTCGGGGATTCGCTGGTATCCGCAGTTGGTGTGGTCTGAAGCTAATGCGAACCGAGGTGTTTTATCCAGGTTATTTGGCGGAGATGGCGGCTGTGGCGGTGCTCAAGCCGGAGAATACGCTTATGCATGGTCAAAGTTGACTTATACGGGCGCAACGCCACAGCAAGTCGTTTTGAGCGGAATACATAGTGGACGGTTTACGCTGTTTGTTGACAACGAGCAGGTTCCTCACACGGAGAAACTCGATGGAACGTTCGAAACTTCGCTGCTCCTCACTTTCGGTACGCACGATCTTGTCGTACAAAGTGAGTATCAAGGCGATGATTCGCAGTGGGGGATCATGTTTAATCCCCTTCCTCAACTAAAGGGGCATTCATCAATCTGCTGGACGCAGCCGTATCCGATTGAAGGACTCAAGGAGCCGTGGCTGTATCTGGGACCTTTCGCAGCAGACAAACTCCCTGAACTTCAGCAGCTTTGCCGTGTGGACACATTGTTCGGTCAAGGCGCGAACACGGTTTACTGGCGCGCAGATGAACCAGAAACATGGATCAGGCCTTATTTGGAGAATGGAATGTTCGGCAAATGGAACTATCCGCTTGGGGTCACGTTATATGGATTATTGGAAACGGGAAGGGTACTTAGCAATGATCATTTCGTGACCTATGTGAAGGATCATATCGAAAGCTGTACGAGGCTTGACGCCTACGCATTGTGGGATCAAGAGCAGTATGGCGCTCCCGGCACGAATCATCAGTTGACGCTGATCGATAGCCTTGACGACTGCGGATCATTCGGTGCGACGATGCTGCTGGCACATCAGATACGCGAACTGGAAGGAGTGGCTGGCGCTGCGAAGCGAATTGCCGATTACATTACACGTGTGCAGGACCGGATGCCTGATGGCGCATTGTACCGGGTGCGGGGTACGACCGATTTTATGCAGGATACGATGTGGTGTGACGATTTGTACATGAGTACTCCATTCTTATGCCGATACTACGAAATGACAGGAGAACGATCGTATCTGGATGATGCAGCGAATCAATTCTTATTATATAAGAAACGATTATTTATGCCTGAGCAGAAAATCATGCATCATGTTTATGATTATAAATTCAACAAACCCAATGGCGTAGCATGGGGGAGGGGCAACGGCTGGGTATTATTTTCGTTGACCGAGCTGCTTGCGGTCATGCCGGATGATCATGAGCTTCGGGATGAAGTGCTTTATTTTTACCGGGATCTCTGCGAGGGATATTTGCGTCTGCAGGGGAAGGATGGCTTGTGGCATCAAGTGTTGACCGACCCTGAGTCTTATGCGGAAGCTTCTTGCACCTCGATGTTCATCTATGCATTTTCCCGTGGTGTGCGCTTCGGTTGGCTGACTTCCAAGCCAGAGCCTTACATGCAAGCTGTGCTTACGGGCTGGGACGGTATCGTGAAGCATTGCATCGATAACAAAGGAAATGTATACGGCGTTTGTCGAGAGTCGGGATATTCTTACTCGAAGTCTTATTACAAAGATGAATTAACATGGCAGCTTAATGATACGCACGGTATTGGCATTGTGCTGTTGGCCGGAATCGAAACGATCAAAATGAGACAACATTTTAACCATAACACCACTTAAAAGGAGGCCAAATATCGTATGCAGACGATCCAAGCAGATGTGCTGTTGGAACGGGTTTTTCAGCGCATGATTACGGCGAACAAAGACAATTCGAATGATCATATGAATTTTGATACGTGGGAATGGCCGGTAGGGGTCGCCCTTTACGGTTTATTTAAATACAATAGGATCAACAAGCAGGACCATCATTTGACCTTCATGACCGACTGGTTTGACCGCCATTTGGATAAAGGGTTGCCTAGTAAAAATGTGAATACAGTTGCGCCTTTGCTAACGCTTGCTCATCTTTATGAGCTCAAGCATCGTGAGTCTTACCTTCAAGTGTGTTTGGAATGGACGGAATGGATTATGAAGGAGATGCCTAGGACGGAAGAGGGCGGACTTCAGCATATGACGATTCTCGATGCTAATGATCGTCAGCTTTGGGACGATACGCTGTTTATGACCGTTTTGTTTTTGGCTAAAATGGCGCAAATCACCGGCAGGCAGGACCTGCAGGAAGAGGCCGAATACCAATTTCTGCTGCATATTAAATATTTGTACGATACGCAGACGGGACTGTGGTACCATGGCTGGAATTTTATCGGCAGACATGCCTACAGCAAGTCGCTATGGGCGCGGGGAAATTGCTGGTTCACGGCCAGCGTGGTGGAGTTTATTGAAATTTCCGGTGTTCAGGGGTCAGTGAAGCGCTATTTACTTGAAACATTGCAAGCCCAAGTTGAAAAACTACAAGAACTTCAGGAGCCGGATGGCATGTGGCACACGCTATTAACGGATCGTTCTTCGTATGTTGAAGCTTCCGCAACAGCAGGCTTTGGCTTCGGCATTTTGAAAGGAATCCGTTTAGGTTACTTGCCTGCGCGTTACGCAGAAGCGGGGCGTCAAGCGCTTCAAGCCGTGGTCGATCGCATCGGTGAAGACGGAACGGTTGCCGATGTTTCTTACGGTACGGCGATAGGTCATTCTAACGATCATTATAAGGCCATACCCGTCTGTCCGACCGCATACGGTCAAGCTCTTACGATTATGCTCTTAACGGAAGCGTTGAAACGATAATTTCCCTGGACATAAGCATATTTATCCAACATATTCCTCCCGTTTCTTCCAGCGGGAGGTATTTACATATGCAAATCGGATATTCGAACAAAATAGACTGTTATTTGTACATGGTCGACTATGCAAATCGAATATAATGGCGGCATCGAACTATTTTGTTTGCATTAGTAGGTTAGGGGGGAGCGAACTCGTGCTCACAAAATTTACTCGAAAATGGCTGCCGCGAAGTTCAGTATTTTCTATGGGCAAAGGAACGTTTTATCGAAAAAGCTTAGTATTAATCCTGCTCATTACGTCCATCCCCGGACTTATCACGGGACTTCTCATTTACTGGTTTTCAGGCGGGCGTATTGAAGAGGTCATGGTCCATCTGCACAAAAACCAGATCACGAAGCGGGCAGAGAGCATCGGCGCACAATTTGAGCACTTAGAATTATCGATGTCGCATCTTTCGTTCGAACCGATCTTTGATTTTCGTCTTCTGGAAACGGACTTTTTCCGTCAATTTGAAGTGACGCGCGACATAACAAAGACGTTGATGGTGATGGAAGGATCTATGCCATTGACGGCGAAGCTGGAGTTCTATTTGAGCGGGAGCTCCCCGGTTCAGTTCACTCCTCAATTTAACCTGCTTTCTCCCGATTCGGAAGAGAATCGACAGTTACATGCATGGTTAAAGCAGGATTCGTCTGTGTATTGGAAACTTACGCCATTTCCAACCGATAGTTCAGAAAAGCCCAGTCTAGCCTTAATTCATAAGATTTCCGGCGGTACGATGGATGACTATGGCGTACTTATCGCACGGACGAATGAAGCTCAATTACAGGATTTATTGAAAACGCTAACACCGTATGAAGAGGGTGAAGCGTTTCTTATGCAGGAAGACGGCACCCTGCTCGTTTCATCGAGCGGTCAAGCCACGCCAGAGATGCTGGACGCATTGAAAAAGGAAATCGCAAATCGCGGCCATGGCTCTTCATCTTTTATTTGGAAATGGGGTGCGCTTAAGTATTCCGTTTCTTCCGGTCAGTTTGAGCGAATAGGCACGACTTGGACGTATGTCTCGGCTGCGCCTATGAGTGCGATTACGAGCCCTGTCGTATTCATGTCCAAGCTCATCGTGCAGGTGAGCTGCGCGGGTATGCTGCTGGCAGCAGTTCTGGCTTGGTTCGCTTCAAGACGCATGTATAGCCCATTGGCCCGCTTAATGAGCTTACTTGCTTACGGGAAGCAGCAGGATTCGTCCAAGGGCCGGGATGAATTTCAACTGATCGAAGAAGAGTGGAGTCATTTAACCAGAGAGAGCAAGGCGCTTCAAACTAAATTCGAAACCCAGCTTCCACAGCTTCGGCAAGGTTTCTTGTATCAGCTCATTCAAGGCTATATGGGCTCGTATACGGAGGAAGAACTGCATGAGCGGATGCGCCAATACGGTTGGAATCTGGATAATGACCGGTATTATGTGCTGTTTATCCGCCTTATCGGCATGACTCATGCGAGCGCGATGAGCAGTTTTACGCATGGAGATGAAGGACTGATTAGTTTTGCGGCTGCTAATATTGCCCAAGATGTCGTCAGTGAAAGATTCCAACATTGTCAGGTCATCAACTTCCATGATCTTACCGTCGGCATATTGCTGAAGGTGGATGAAGCGTGGTTGGAAGAGAACAACGGACTATACCCGATCGCGGAATCATTAATTCAAACGTTGAATGCGATTCTGAAGCTGCAGGCAACGATTTCGATCAGCAGCAGTTGTACACAGGTGAAACAACTTCCATGGGTATTTGAAGAAGCGCGCAACGCGTTAAACTACCGGAAGTGGGATGCGGGCAGTCAAATATTGAACGTCCGGCAACTGAAGGAGCAAGAGCGGACACAAGGGGCTTCCTATCCCTTTATGATCGAGCGTGAAATGATTCAAGCTATGCGCACAAGCAAGTTGGATGAAGCGGAGGAGCTGCTGGGGGCTTTTCTGGAAGCATTGACGCAAGGGGCCCCTATTGATTTGAATGTGCGGCAAGGCATTTTGAATTTACTCGGTGCGCTGGAGCGTGAAATCATGCAATCCGGACTCAATCCGAACGATATTCTAGCGCCGGTCAACCGATTCGAGCAGCTTTCGTCGTTGCGGGAGTCTGAACAAATTCGAAAATGGTTCATCACTCAGATCATTCGACCGTTTATGTACGAAATGGAGAGCCGGTCTGATCATAAAATTAAGAAAATCGTCGAGCAGGCCATCCAATTCATCGAACATAATTACATGCGGGATATTTCTCTAGACGAATGTGCCGATGTTTGCGGGGCTAATGTGTTTATGCTCAGCCGCTCCTTTAAACAAGTATCGGGCACTAATTTTATTGATTATTTAACAGACCTTCGGATGGAAAAAGCAAAAGCGCTGCTTCGCAATTCCGAGCAAAAGATTCATGATATTGCCATGCAGGTCGGTTATCAACACAGTTATTTCAACCGGTTGTTCAAAAAATTCGAAGGCGTGACACCGACGCAGTTCCGGGAAAGCTTCCGCAATACTTGAAATTAGAGGCGCTAAGCGTTTTAAACAATGGAATCAATAAAGTTCAAATGAAGCAATAATATCTGAAAGCCTTCCTGGTTGCGCAGCAAAAATGTCCGATAGCAATCAAAAGACAGGTACGCCACAATAAAGCTGTAAACCGAAGTCGACCGGTGAACAACATCAGGTGAAAGTTCAAGACGAAGGGGGAGAAAGATGAACAGAGCGGCATCGACATCCCGGAACGGTGATCTGCCCATCAGGACCCGAATCAGAGCGTTCGAAGGCAGAGTATGGAAACGGCTGAAGCGAGACAAATGGATGTATCTGCTGCTAACGCCGGGACTTCTTTACTTTATTATTTTCAAATATGTACCGATGTGGGGCATTGCGCTCGCTTTCAAAAATTATCAGCCCTTTACCGGTTTTTGGCATAGTGAGTGGGTGGGCCTTGAGCACTTCCGCAACTTCTTTCAAAATCCGGATTTCTTTCGCATTTTGCGCAATACGCTGCTTCTTTCTTTGTACAATTTGATCTTTTTCTTTCCGGCCCCCATTATTTTGGCGCTATTGCTGAACGAGGTACGCAAGGCCTTCTTTAAACGAACGATTCAGACCTTGATCTATATACCTCACTTTATTTCCATGGTTATCGTCGGAAGTATCAGCTATGTCGTCCTGACGACGGAGGGCGGTATTGTCAATGAGTTGTTATTTCAGTTCACGGGTCAAAAGATTAATTTCTTAGCCGACCCCGGCTGGTTCCGACCGATCATTATTATTCAAACGATCTGGAAGGAATGTGGCTTCGGGACGATTATTTTTCTGGCTGCGCTTGCTGGTGTAGATGTGGAGCAGTATGAAGCTGCAGTTGTTGACGGAGCCAGCCGCTGGCGGCAAATGTGGCATATTACGCTCCCTTCGATTCGAAGCACGATCATTATTTTGCTTATTTTGCGCATGGGTGACGTTCTGGAGAATGGCTTTGATCAAATCTATGTGATGCAAAATGCGCTGAACCGTGAAGTTTCAGACGTGTTTGATACGTATGTGTACCTGATGGGGATTACCCAAGGCGCATTTAGCTACAGTACGGCCGTCGGCTTGTTTAAAGCGATAATCGGCGTGCTGCTCGTATTCTCCAGCAACTATTTGGCCAAAAGATTCGGTCAATCCGGCATTTACTAGCATGGAAAGGAGACTGACAGATGAGACGGCATAAGACTGTTCCAGGAGTCGTCTTTGACGGCCTAAACTATACGGTGCTCGCGTTGTTCGCATGCTTTAGCCTGCTTCCGTTTCTATATGTAGTAGCCGGTTCGTTCGCTTCGGATGCGGAACTGACGGCAAGACCGTTCTTTCTCATCCCGCAATCCTTTACATTATCCGGCTACGAGTACATTCTTTCCAGCCCCCCCTTGTTTCGGAGTTTGGCCGTATCGATGGGCATTACCCTTGTGGGTACATTAGTCAATTTGGCTTTTACGGTTACAATGGCCTATCCGCTAGCTCGAAGAGAACTTATGGGGAGAAACACATTTCTGAATATGATCGTATTTACGATGGTTTTCTCCGGCGGACTCATCCCTACGTATCTGGTCGTCAAAGAACTTGGCCTCATCGATTCTTATTGGGCACTGATCATTCCGGGGGCCATCAATGCATTTAATTTAATCGTGGTCAAAAATTTCTTTCAGGAGCTCCCGCCAGGGCTGGAGGAATCAGCTAAGATCGATGGCTGCAATGAAGTCGCGATACTATGGAAAATCGTCCTGCCGCTTTCCAAACCTGTTCTTGCTACATTCGCGCTGTTTTACGCGGTCGGGCATTGGAACAACTTTTTCTCTGCACTGCTCTACATCAATGATGCAGAAAAATGGCCGCTGCAGGTGCTGCTCAGACAAATCGTCATGCTGTCGCAAGGTGCAGGCGACATGTCCCAGCTGGATCCCAGCTTTATCAAACCGCCGGAGCAAACGATCAAAATGGCTGTTATCGTATTAGGCACGCTTCCCATTCTGCTTGTGTATCCTTTTGTACAAAAGTATTTTGCTAAAGGGGTACTGATTGGCTCCATTAAAGGCTGATCAAGATTAATATTATGAATGCTTTACCTATAAAGGGAGGTATGATCAATGGTATTGAAAGCACTTACAAACAAAAAATGGGTCGCTGTAGCGGCGCTTGCATCTTTATCCATGACTACATTGGCAGGCTGCACGGGCAGCACGAACGGAAGCGCCAAGACAGAAGGCGCAACGACATCGAAGCCCGCAGCAGATAGTGACAAAAGTAAAACGGAGCCTAAAAAGCCTCTGGATGTTACCATCATGCTTCCAAACTACAAACCGACATTTCCTAAAGATGACGGTTTGGTAGCTAAGGAAATCGAAAAATTGACTAATGTCGATATGCATTTTGAATGGGTGCCGAATAATACCTACCCGGACAAATTTAATATTACGCTCGCTTCCGGCAAGCTTCCAATGGTTATGGTCGTTCAGGCCAAAAACTCTTCCTTTATTAACGCGGTTCGTTCCGGCGCCTTCTGGGAACTGGGACCTTATATGAAAGACTATCCGAATTTGAGCAAGGCTAATGCCATCGTGAACAATAACATTTCGATTGACGGCAAAATTTATGGCCTCTATCGTTCAAGACCGCTGGGCCGTAATGGCATTATGTACCGTAAAGATTGGCTGAAAAACGTCGGTCTGCAGGAACCGAAAACGATTGACGAGTTTTACAATATGCTGAAAGCTTTCAAAGAGAAAGACCCGGATCAAAACGGCAAAAATGATACATACGGAATGGCCATTTCCAAATTTACCGGTCCTTTCGATATTATGGAGATCTGGTTCGGCCTTCCAAACAAATGGGGCCAGGATGCAAGCGGGAAGCTGCTGCCGACGCATTTGATGCCAGAATATATGGATGCGTTGAAGTTTTTCAAAAAATTGTATGATGAAAAATTGATCAATGCCGATTTCGCCGTCATGGATACAGCCAAATGGAATGATCCGCTGGCGAACGGGCAGGCGGGCGTTATCGTCGATGTGACGGATAATGCGGCGCGTTTGGAAGATAAGATCCACGAAGTGTTGAAAAAAGCGGGCAAAGACGATCCGAGTAAGCAATACATGGAGCTGATGGGAGCCGTGTCCGGACCGAAAGGTTTGCGTAACATGCCAACTTCCGGATATGCCGGCATGGTATCCATATCCAAATCAGGTGTAAAGACGGAAGAAGAACTGCGCCGTGTGTTAGCATTCCTCGATAAAATGAATGAAGCGGACTTGCAAACATTGGCAGAGCGAGGCATTGAAGGCAAACACTATACGAAAGTGGAAGGAGGCATCGAAATCGTTAAGGATACTGCACTCTTGGAGGGGGAAGTGGAAGGGCTGAACCAATTTACCTCCTTTATCCCTGAAAGTCGCTCTCTAAAGGTGAAGCCAACGCCGCTGCGTTTGAAATCCGAAGCGGTACAAAAAGCGAATGAATCCATCGTTGTGCCTAACCCGGCAGAACCGTTGATTTCTAACGTATATACGAAGCAGGGAGCCCAACTTGATCTGATGATCAGCGATGCCCGGACGAAGTACATCGTAGGGCAAATTGATGAAGCTGGCGTAAAAGCTGCCATCGAGTTATGGAAAAAGAGCGGCGGCGATGAATATATCAAAGAAATCAATGAGCTGTATGCTGCGATTAAAAAATAAGCGCTGAAAACGAAAGCGTGTTGCTGCGGATTGCGGGTCTGCCATGACCTTGATCGCAGCGAGGCGCTTTTTTTCTTTCACCCCTGCCGTTATCTCTGCTATGCTAGAAGTAAGGGCATCTTGCCCGTCGGGGAAGAAAGTGAAGTGAAACATTTGAATCAAGATTATCAGCTATCGGTACAAGAAGTGCTGGAACGGCCACATTTTCAGCATGCTTATTTAGCTGCCGGAAAGCAAGGCCTGCATCGCTTGGTGCGATGGGTGCATATCATTGAAGTCATCCAGTTTGAGCAGCTGCTGCAAGGCGGGGAAATGATTCTCACGACCGGAGCCGCCTTCAAGTCGGATACGCAGTTGTTCAAGATTTATCTGGAACAGTTAATCAACAGAAATGTGTCCTGCCTGTGCATTGAGATGGGGCATTACCTGAGTTCAGTGCCCGGGGAATGGATTGATATGGCGGAAACGAGCGGTTTGCCGCTCATCATTTTTCCGCAAGCGGTGCGATTCATCGATATTACGCAAGATATTCATGCGCATATCATCAATCAGCATCATCGGGCGCTGCAGGACTTGGAAAAAATATCGCGGGAATTCCATCGCATGACGCTGACTTCGCAGGGTGTCGCCCAAGTTCTTCAGCTGTTGCAAAACAGCACAAAAGCAAAGGTCATCTATGTGCCGGCGGAAGGGCAGCCCAAATTTGTTCCACATGCTTCAAGCCGTGAATCCAAACAGTGGATGGAGCTTCTTGGCAAACAATTGGATGAGAGCTCAGAAGCAGGCCATACCCCATCACCTTCACTGATCGAATTCGAAGGACAAACGATTATTGTGCAGCCCGTCGGCGCCATGGGCAAGACGTGGGCGCACATTGCCATCGTGCTCGGCCGCAAGCCTCGGGAGTATGAGTATTTGATCCTTGATTCGGCATCTCTTTCGATTGCGCAGGATTTGCTCCGTAAACGCTATATGGAAGAGCGCAAGCTGTATTCACAGACGCTTTGGGTAGATGATTTGCTTCATTTGCGCATCCGCGACGAAGAGCAGATTAAGGTGTTGATCGGAATTGACTTCAAGCGGCTGAATGTGCTGAATTATCACGTTTGCTTGATCGAATTCGAGTATGACCAGGAAGCTAGAACTTCTTCTGTTGACGAGGGTGTTGAAACTCTTGGCATTCATCTGTCGCTAACGGTGCGTTCGGTTTTCGAGCAGCATGCGTTTCACCCGCTCATCACGCTGCAGAACAATCGGCTTGTCATTATCGCCTTCGATCAAGCCCCGAAGAAGCCCGCTAAAGAGAGATTACAGCACGTCTTTCAATCTATACAGCAAATGAAAGCCGAAGAGCAGGTCAAGCTGGTCATCGGTGTCGGGCAAATCAACAGGAGCTTTATGAATGCTTATATGAGCTATCAAGAAGCGATTCAGGCGATTTCATTATCGTCTACCATGCAGGCGAACGTGTTGTACTTCGACGAGCTCGGCGTCTTCCAGCTGCTGTTTCACATCGCTGAAAAGCAGACGCTGCAGGCGTTTGTGAAGACCCATTTAGGGCCGCTTATCGATCATGATCAGACGAGAGGCAGTGAGCTTCTACGAACATTGAAGGTGTATCTGGATTATGACGGCTCCAAGCAAATCGTGGCACAGCGGCTTTTTATCGTCCGTCAATCGCTCTATTACCGGTTGGAAAAAATCGAGGAGCTGCTCGGATCAGATTACATGTCACCGGAAAAACGTTTGGCGCTGCAGGTTGCGATCCGTGCATACCAACTGTTAAATCCGGAAACGAAAATGTGAAAAAAGTGTGTGAAGTTTCCTTACAATTTGTCTAATGGAACGTCAGGGGATTGATCCTATACTTGGAGACAAGTACAGATCGATCCTTTTTTTCTTGGGGTCATAAGCGAGAGGGAGAATGACGATGATTATTGGCGTACCTAAGGAAATTAAAAATAACGAGTACCGGGTCGGCATGACGCCCGGCTCCGTGCTTTCTTACACCCATGCGGGCCATGAAGTTCGGGTGGAGACGCATGCAGGTCACAGCATCGGATTTACAGATGAGGATTACGTGCTGGCGGGAGCCAAAATTGTCGGGAATGCGGCAGAGGCATGGTCGGCGGAGATGGTTGTGAAAGTCAAAGAGCCGCTGCCTGAAGAGTATGGTTATTTCCACGAAGGACTGATTTTGTACACGTACCTGCATCTGGCCCCTGAAGCGGAGCTTACGCATGCTTTGGTCGAGAAGAAGGTCACAGCGATCGCTTATGAGACTATTCAGCTGGACAACGGCAGCCTCCCGCTGTTGACGCCGATGAGCGAAGTGGCCGGCCGTATGTCAATCCAGATCGGGGCGCATTTCCTGGAAAAGGCCCATGGCGGCAAAGGCATCCTCCTAAGCGGCGTGCCTGGCGTTGAACCGGCCAAAGTAGCCGTTATCGGAGGCGGCATCGTAGGTACGAATGCAGCGAAAATGGCGGCTGGTCTCGGTGCAGATGTGACGATCGTGGATTTGAATCCGGATCGGCTGCGCCAACTCGATGACCAGTTCCAAGGCCGTGTGAAGACGGTGATGTCCAATCCGTATAACATCGCGGAAGTAGTACGACGTGCCGATTTGGTCGTCGGTGCCGTATTGATCCCTGGCGCACGCGCACCACGGCTCGTCACGGAAGAAATGGTGAAAGCGATGAGTCCAGGCTCCGTCATCGTCGATGTGGCGATCGATCAGGGCGGATCGATTGAGACGATCGATCGGATCACGACACACGACCAACCGACCTATGTGAAGCATGGCGTGATCCATTATGCGGTTGCGAACATGCCTGGTGCTGTCGCAAGAACATCGACACTCGCGCTTACGAATGTGACGACGCCATATGGCATGCAGATCGCGAATAAAGGTTATGCGCGAGCGGCTTTGGACAACAAAGCGATTGCGAAAGGCATTAATGTCGCAGCCGGTCATGTTACTTATAAAGCGGTAGCCGAGGCGCATGGCTACGAACATACCGATGTTTATTCACTATTACAGTAGAATAGCGTAATGATGACGACTGGTTTCTGCAGATTTGCAGGGACTGGTTTTTGTCATTTTTTATTACTTGCTTTCTTTTGTCAACGAGAGATAAGAACACTCACTTGCTTATCTCCGAAATAAGTGTGCCCGGATAAGCCGCTTCTTCAAATCTATAAATATACACGTTTGCGAAAGCATTATCCCCATAACGATCAAAGCTGACTTTTGTAGCAATGCCTTGGAAATTTTGAGTGGAGCGAACCGCATCGCGCACCTGTTCGCGGGAAGGAAGTTCACCGGCGTTATCGCGAATCGCATTTTTCACTCCATTTAATAAGACAGACATACTGTCGTACGCGTAGACGGAAAAGCCGTCTGCACGTTTGCCGAATTTTTGCCGATACGCTTCGGCCCACTTTTGACCGTTATCTGATTGGGTGATATCCCTAGCCGGCGAGCTGAAGAGTGCACCTTTAATTTTTTCTCCGGCGAAGTCAATAACTCCTGATGAATCTAAGCCGTCTCCGCCCATAAAAGGGATGGTTATGCCTTTTTCACGCGCTTGCCTGAGCAATATGCCTCCTTCTGCATATGATCCGCTGAAAAAGATGAAATCCGGCTTTATGAAAAGCACTTGATTGATCAAGCCATTGAAGTCCTTATCACCAATCATAATACGTTCATAGCCAACAATCTGGGCACCCAGTTTTTTGGATGTATCTATAAAAGCGTTAGCCAAGCCTTGACCGTATACGGATTTTTCTTGAATGATAAAAATTCGTTTAGCTTTAACTGTATTCACAGCATATTCGGCGGCTGCAGGTCCTTGGAAATCGTCATGGGCAACGATTCGATTGACCACTTTTAAATTGCGGCCGGTGACT
Source organism: Paenibacillus sedimenti (assembly GCF_014534655.1). GTDB lineage: Bacteria > Bacillota > Bacilli > Paenibacillales > NBRC-103111 > Paenibacillus_E > Paenibacillus_E sedimenti. The sequence goes on along the minus strand of NZ_JACVVD010000003.1, from coordinate 667,006 downwards.
TCTGCCGCCGTATTCGCCGGAGAAACCATCACCGTATTATATTTCTCATAAACGTCTGAGGAAGGAATGGATACTCCGGAGTTCAAGTGTCCGACGACTCCCAGGATGGACGGATCGGCACCAATTAATGCTGCGTTAGCCACTCCTGTTTTCGGGTTACCCTGATCGTCGTATGGAACAAGCTGCAGACCGAAGCCAAGCTTTTCAAACTCTGCTTTATGGTCATCCAATGACATTTGCGCCCCAAGTTTAATGGCCTCGCCTTGAACTGCACTTCCTCCAGACAGTGGCGATTGAGTCGCAATTTTAATAACTGTTAATTCATTGGATTCGTTATCGGATTTAGAGTTATTCGGCACTGAAGTAGAACTTCTGTTTGCGCATCCTGCTAATAAACTTAAAATAATCACTGAAGCTAAGAGTACTGACAAATCGTTTTTGATTTTCATGATAAGCCCTCCATATCCCAAACACATTATTATTTTCCTTATGTTATATCGACTGATATAATCGTGTCATACGATAATTCAGATGATATCCATCGGAAATTTCGATCGGAGAATATTCTATGCAACACAAGCAACTTAGGCCCTCTACTTAAAGTTGTTGTTCGCGTACCATAAATTCCTTGCGTACAAAGCCATATTGCTCATATAAACCATGTGCGTCCTTTGTGGCTAAAGCCATTTTCAGTTGCTGCAGGTCAGGATGCTTCATCATGCAGGCCATCATCCACTTACCAAGTCCTAGACCCCTATATTCTTCATTTACGATAACATCGCATATCCAAGCAAATACCGCATAGTCAGTGATCACTCGTACAAAACCAATCTGTGCGCTTTCTGTGAATAAGCTTAAGCATAGAGAGCCAGCTAAGCTTTTTTCTACAATCTTCTTGCTTCGTTTACTTGCCCAGTAACTGCCGGAGAGCATGGCGTATAACGCATCCATATCAATCCGAGATTTATCATCCGTTAAAACAAACCCATCTTTACACCATTCCATAATCGTCATCCCCTTGTTAATTTAACTGTTCTTGCATTATATTAGATACAAAAAAGAACAGACAGTGTCATTATATGCATCTGTATGGTTACAGATGGTCAAGTTCATTTTACGAATGGTGGGATTGCGATTGGGAAGTAAACAAACAGCTATCGTGCAAATCATCCGCTCCGAGATTGAAAACGGCAGCATGAAGCCAGGACAGAAATTGGCATCTATCCGAGAGCAAAGCCAGCGGTTCGCTTGCAGTCTGAATACAATCATACATGTGTATCAAGAACTGGAAAATCAGCATCTCATTTATTCACGGCCCAGAAGCGGCTACTTTGTCGTTGCCAGGGAAGAGATTTCAGTCAGTTCTCATCCGGCTCGAATTGACTTTGCATCGGCAGCACCAGATGCAGACAGAATGCCTTACGAGGATTTTCGGCACAGCATGAATAAAGCTATTGATCTATATAAGGATCGTTTGTTTGATTACTCGGACGTGCAAGGACTTCTCTCTTTACGCAAAGAAATCGTAAAGCTTCTTCAAAACCTACAGATTTTCACAAATGAGGAACAAGTTTTCATTACCTCAGGTGCTCAACAAGCGCTTCACATTCTAAACGGGATGCCTTTTCCTAATGGCAAAACGAACATTTTAATTGAGCAACCCACTTATTGGGGCATGCTAAACAGTCTTGATGTGCAAAAAAAATCCGTCATTGGTATTGAAAGAGGACCAAACGGGCTCGATTGGGAAAGTTTAGAGCGTCATTTCCAAAGCAATAATATCAAATTTTTCTATACGGTCCCGCGTTTCCATAATCCGCTTGGCACTTCCTTATCTGCCCGGGATAAGAAGAGACTTGTACAGCTCGCTAAAACCTATGATGTATATATTGTCGAAGACGATTATCTGGCAGATTTAGAAGACAATAGCAAAGCCGACCCCCTATATGCCTTCGAAGGGTCTAGTCATGTTATTTATGTCAGAAGTTTGTCAAAGGTTATGCTCCCAGGCCTGCGTGTGGCGGCTGTTATTGTACCGCCCTCATTTATTCCTCTGTTTCGCTATCACAAGCATGCCGTAGATTTAAGCACGTCTGTCTTGTCTCAAGGCGCTCTGGAGATCTATCTCAAATCGGGCATGTATATCCATCATATTATGAAAATGCGGGAACTCTACAAGGAGCGAATCCAATGGTTGACCGAAGCTTGTCGAATCCATCTGCCTCCCGATACCCTCTATGCTGCTCCAACAGGAGGCATTTTCGCATCTTTACAGTTGCCTGTATGGTTAGATTCGGGGGATTTTTCAAAGCGTTTGGAGTTGCGTGGTATAGACGTAATGCCGGTAGACAGACAATATCACCCGTCTTTCCCCAAGCGCAATCTGCTGCGCATTAGCATTATGCGTGCGGATAAACAGGAGATTACCCAAGGTATTCGCATCATTGCCGAAGAATTGAAAATAACAGCCAAGCCTAGAGCTTTTTTTCGTACAAATTGGATTAACTTATAGTTTCGAATGGAGGATCTTCTATGGAACTCAAACAACTGCAGACATTTCGCGCGGTGGCGACAGAATTAAGTTTTACGCGAGCGGCGGAGGTATTAGCGTATGCCCAATCGAGTGTCACTGCACAGATTCAAGGATTGGAACAGCAGTTCGGCGTCCCCCTTTTTAATCGGCTCGGCAAACGAGTGGCTATCACTGAAGAGGGTAAGCGTTTGCTGTTCTACGCAGAGAGAATGCTGCAATTGGCGGATGAAGCGCAGTTAGCGGTTCGAGGAGACGATGAGCCGTCGGGAACACTGCGAATCGGCGCTCCTGAGAGCTTATTCACTTATCGGTTACCTCCAATTTTACGTGAGTTTCGTTCCCGCTGCCCCAAGGTGGAACTCCATTTTAAACCGGACTTTTATCCCGGCCATCTCGGCCTAAGACGGGAAGTCATGCAAGGAACGGTGGACGTAGCTTTATTTTTTAATTATCCGCGCCTTTCGGATACTTTGATCGTTGAGCAGCTCTTACAGGAAACGTTACTCCTTATCGCTGAGCCGGATCACCCGTTGACCAGACTCGAAACCGTATTGCCAGGCAAGCTTGAAGGGGAGGTCATTCTGTTAACGGAGGCGGGGTGCACGTACCGGGAGTTATTCGAGCAGATTTTGCGCGGGGCCAACGTACATCCTGCAACGAAACTGGAATTTGCAAGCGTCGAGGCGATCAAACAATGTGTAATGGCGGGGATGGGGATTGGATTTCTTCCGGAAATCGCGGTAAGAGCTGAGATCAGCTCGGGTCGCATGACCGCTCTTCGATGGTCGGGAGAAGAACTTTCAGTTGTTACGCATCTGGCATGGCATAAAGATAAATGGATATCGCCCGCGTTACGGGTTTTCCTGGAACTGGTCAAGCAACTGTCCGCATTCGAGCATCAATAAGCGCCATCACTACGTTCCGATTAGAATGGGATTGGTGAACTGCGGCACACAGCTGTTGTCGTGAAAAAAGCCCCCGTACAATATCATGTACAGGGGCTTTTCAATCATTTAGAATGCAGGCACGATAGCGCCTTTGTATTTGTCTTCAATGAACTTCTTCACGTCAGCGGAGTTCAGCTCTTTAGCCAGCTTTTGCATGGCTTCGGAGTCTTTGTTGTCCGGACGGGAAACGAGGATGTTCACGTATGGAGAGTTTTTATCCTCAATGAACAGAGCGTCTTTCGTCGGCATCAGGTTCGCTTGCAATGCGTAGTTTGTGTTGATTAACGCGAGATCGAACTCTCCGATCGTACGTGGAAGCATCGCTGGGTCTAATTCTTTGATATCCAGTTTTTTGCTGTTTTCCACGATGTCTTTAACTGTTCCTTTGATACCTACGCCGTCTTTCAGCTTGATCAGACCGTTTTTCTCCATTAGCGCGAGTGCGCGGCCTGCATTGGACGGATCGTTAGGAATCGCAACGGTTGCGCCTTCTTTCAATTCAGCAGCGGATTTCACTTTTTGGGAATAGGCGCCGAACGGCTCGATGTGAACGCCCGAAACTTTCACAAGGTTTTGTTTTTTATCGGTGTTGAATTGATCCAGGTAAGGCTGGTGCTGGAAGAAGTTCGCATCCAGCTGCTTTTCGAACACTTGGACGTTCGGTTGAACATAGTCGTTAAACTCAATAACTTCAAGTTTCACGCCTTGTGCTTTCACTTTTTCTTTGATCGAGTTCAAAATTTCCGCGTGCGGAACGGACGAGGCTCCCACTTTCAGCGTAACTTCTTTTGCCGCAGCGGGTGTTGCAGTTGCTGCAGGAGCTGCGGTTGCAGCTGGGGATGGGCTTGCAGCCGGTTTTTGTCCGCATGCTGCGAGTGCAACCATAAGGAACAAGGCTGCCAATGTTACAGTAAGTTTTTTCATGATGATGTTTCTCTCCCTTAATCTATTTTTTTCCACATAAGAATTTATTAGTTTCCGAGTGGTCGGATAACAAAATTCTTATTGGCATGAAAAACTTCCTCTAAAAGCGGTCTGGCTACTTGGTTAGACTTCGATTGGAGTTTTTCTTATTAAATCTTGTGACGAGCCGGTCTCCGACCGTTTGCAGAATCTGAACGAGCACGACCAGAATCACGACAGTCACAATCATAATATCGGTACGGAAGCGCATATAGCCGTAGCGCAGCGAGAGGTCGCCAAGCCCGCCGCCGCCGACGACGCCGGACATGGCGGAGTAGGAAAGCAGGGCGACAGCCGTCACCGTGACGGCTGAGATCAGACCCGGGCGAGCCTCCGGCAGCAGGACGCGCCAGACGATTTGCCACGGCGTTGCGCCCATCGATTGCGCGGCTTCAATTACGCCGCTCTCGATTTCGCGGAGCGCGGATTCCACGAGCCGCGCCAGGAAAGGCGCGGCGGCAATGACCAGGGGCGGGATTGCGCCCTTGACGCCGATGGTCGTATGCACGAGCGCCTTCGTGATCGGGAAGACCGAGATCATCAAGATCACAAAGGGCACGGAGCGCAAAATGTTGACAATGAGCGAGAGTACCCCGTATAGCGGAAGATTCTGCAGCAGTTGGCCTCTAGAAGTAAGAAATAGGATGATACCCAGCGCCATTCCGATGATGACGGTGAACAGCAGCGACCATCCGAGCATGACAAGGGTATCGCTTGTCGCTTTGCCGATCTCGGCCCAGTTAATGTCCCAGGTCATATTCATGGTCCCAGCACCTCCACATCGATTCCTTCCTGCTTCAGCTTGGCGATCACCGTATCGATTTCATGCGGCTCCCCGCCGGTCAATTCCACAACGAGCTGTCCATAAGGCACATGCTTCATCGCTGAAATCGTCCCTTGCAAGATGGCAAAGGAAACATTCGTCGATTTCACCGTTTCGAACAAAATAGGTTCGTAGGTCTTCGAACCGATATAGGTGATTCGAATCCGTTTGCCATTCTGCAAGGATTGCAGACCGGCAGTCTCAGCCTGCTGAGCAAACCCGAGATCCGATACTTGTCCGACGAATTCCTTCGTCACCGCATGCTGCGGCTTCAGGAACACGTCAAGCACCTTGCCGGTCTCGACGACCAATCCCCGCTCCATGACGGCAACCCGGTCGCAAATCGCACGGATAACCTGCATCTCATGCGTAATGAGCAGAATGGTGATGCCGAGTTTCTTATTAATATCCAGCAGCAGCGACAAAATCGAGTTTGTCGTCTGCGGATCGAGTGCAGAGGTGGCCTCGTCGCATAACAGAATGTCAGGATTATTGGCGAGCGCTCTTGCGATGCCTACCCGTTGTTTTTGCCCGCCGGAAAGCTGATTCGGATATTTGTGCGCGTGCTCTTGCAAACCGACCAGCTCAAGCAATTCTTGAATGCGCGACTGAATCGCCGCTTTGTTCATACCCGCAAGCCTAAGCGGAAAAGCAATATTGTCCGCAACCGTCGCTGACGACAGCAGATTGAAATGCTGAAAAATCATTCCGATTTTACGGCGTTTAGCCTGCAGCTGCCGGGGGTCAAGGCTGGTCATTTCTTCCCCGTCAATCTGAATCGTTCCGGAGGAAGGCTTCTCAAGCATATTCACACATCGCAGCAGCGTGCTTTTACCGGCACCGGAGTGACCGATGATTCCGAAAATTTCTCCGCGTTCGATATGTAGGTTGATCTGCTGGATGGCAGGTATACGTCCGGGCACATCGTCATAAACCTTTTCCAATTGCTTGATATGAATCAGATGAATACCTCCAATCGTACAGAAATCAAAGATTTTATATTTTGACCAACGGTAAACTATTTTATAAGAAAATGCAACCAGTTTCAACCACCAGGATATGGAAAATGGAGTGTAGACTTTGCATTGACGATTAAGAAGCTAGCCTATAAACTTAGTTTAAACGTTTCAACAAAATAAACTCAGGACAAAGCATAATGTGCTGATGTTCTGTGTTTTTTAACATAAGGGGATGAAATGAATTGACGGACATGCAGCAGAGAAAGCGTGAACTTATTAGCAAAATAGCCATAAAAGCATTTGAACAACCGATTCTAAATAATGGATTATGGTTTCAAGGCGATATCAGGGACAACTTCTATTATGCATCTTATTTGTACGCCGCTTCGCAGGATGAAGGCTTAGCCTTTCATTTTAATAAAGAAGAAGCAAGGACCAAAGCTGAACTTATTCTGCTACAAGTACTAGAATTGCAGGATCGGAATGCGGATAGCGAAACATATGGACATTGGCCCTTGCATCTGCGGCCTACGCCTAAAGAAGCGCCGTTCAATACCTTGCCGGTGGAGTTAATGGGGAGCTTGATGGTTTACTTTTATAAACGTTATCAGGCATCAATGAGCGAACCGTTGCAGGCTGCATTCGAACAAGCACTGCTGCATATTTACCGCAGCGATTTTTATCGCAAGCCGCTGGAGCATTACCACCATCATGAGGCGAAATACACAGCCGCTAAACTGATTTTAGGACAATTATACCAAGATCAGGAACTTATTAAGGACGGCTATCAAAGTTTGCGCCGAACGCTTGGACGCATCACAACGATCGGTATGTCCGAATATGGCGGTTTGCCCTGGTTCTGGCACTGGGTTCAGGCGTTCAATTGCGCATGGGAGCTGGCGGAGGATGGAGAAATCCGCGTAGTTTTGGCTCAAATGCTGGACTATCTATGGAGCGTCCGCGCAACTTATTACCTGCGGGGCGCTTGGGTTGGCGCTCATTCCCGTGGCTGGCCTCACGACATCCCGCAAGACCGAAATGTGCTGATGGACTACGTGCAATTCGGTGACTTCGCCTTGCCTGACGACATGCCTCGCACGGAGTATGCAGGATTCTTGTCCTACGAAGCGCCGGCTCAGGCAAGGGCCATTGCCCTTAACCGTAAGCTTCCTACCGAAGTAAGATGTCGGGTACCCCGCCCGGCTGCGTTAGCTCAGAGTGATAAGGACGTCCTTCATAGTTATGTATATATCACAGAAAACTTTGCCGTCGGGGGTATATGGGAGCGGGCACTGGAGTTTGATAACGAACAGCACCGCTGGGATGTAACGCTTCCTCTGGGAGCAGTGAGCGGTGTAAATCGCGCCTTCTTTTTCCATCCCGGACCCGGGTATTCGGAGGGGGATCTCCGACATCCAAGCGATCACGGCGAAGTGCTTTTTCATAAAAATGTGGTCGCAGCGGTATATCAAATTCCGGATGGACAGCAGAATGAGATCATTGGCTGTCTGCCTCAGGGAGATTGGATCGAGGAGCCAAACGGCTTATTCGGTCATTGCGGAAATGCGCTTATCGCCGTATACATTCAGCAACCGTACCAAAGAGAAGTGCTTGCAGATCGTTCTGTTGTGAGGAGTTCAGGCGGCAAGAATGCGGTCGTTGTTGAATGTGTCGACATGGCTGACGCAAGAAGCAAAGGGATTGATAATGCGGGGCAATTTGCAGAAACCATGATGCGAATGCAGCCAACTTTCAATCAGTCTAACGAAGGTACTTATGAAGTTGCCTATAAAACTTTGCAAGAAGAGTCAATTGCAATTATGATAGACAATAAGGGGAAAATTGCCAAATTTGTGAATGGTTCAGCTGTTGATTTTCAGGCTTATGCCTATCATACCCATACATAGAAAAGAGGTTGTTCGAATGCCGTTAGTGGATATGCCAATTGAAAAGCTCATGACTTACGAAGGACGCAACCCGCGCCCGGATGATTTTGATGCTTATTGGGAGCGAGCCATTGCTGAGATGAAAGCTGTTGATCCGCAAATTGAGCTGCTTCCGAGCGAATTTCAAGTTCCCTATGCGGATTGTTTTGATCTCTACTTCACAGGTGTAGGCGGAGCTCGCGTATATGCCAAATATATTCGTCCGAAGCATGCGGCGACACCGCATCCGGCCGTTGTACAGTTCCACGGATATTCCGGAAATTCCGGCGATTGGATGGGGAAATTAGCCTATGCTGCGCTCGGATTCTCGGTATTTTCGATGGACTGCCGCGGGCAAGGCGGTCTATCCGAAGATGCAGGAGGCGTAAAAGGTACGACGCTCCGCGGCCATATTATACGCGGTTTGGACGATCATCCGGATCAATTGCTGTTCAGGCAAATTTTTCTCGATACGGCACAGCTTGCCGGTATCGCCATGAGCATGCCTGAGGTAGATCCGGAGCGTGTAGGCGCGATGGGCGGCTCGCAGGGCGGCGCCTTGACGATCGCTTGCGCTGCGCTGGAGCCACGCATTAAACGGCTTGCGCCGGTGTATCCGTTCCTCAGCGATTATCAGCGCGTTTGGGAAATGGATTTGGCGAAAGATGCCTATGCCGAGCTCAAAGATTATTTCCGCCGCCATGACCCGCAGCATAAGCGGGAAGCGGAGACGTTCCTGAAGCTGGGCTATATCGACATTCAGCATTTGGCTGAGAGGATTCAAGGCGAAGTTCTGATGGCAGTCGGCCTGAGCGATACGGTTTGTCCGCCTTCCACACAGTTTGCGGCATACAACAAAATAAAATCGAAAAAAAATGTGGAGATTTATCCGGACTTCGGTCACGAGGGTTTACCGGGATTCGATGACGCGGCACTTCAATTTTTACTGCAATTATAAGTTAATATAGCAAAGACAAAGAGCCTTCAAAACCACTTGCTTCAGTGGATTTTGAGGGCTTTTTATTCTACGCTTGACGCATATCGCTACTTAAGTTCGGAAAAACACAATTGCGTATAAGATATATCTACCAAAACAGTTTGGAGTTCGATTATACAGAATTGGCGCTTGATTTGTGCAAGAGGATGTTCGATGATCGTATGATAAGCTGGCAAAATCGTACTCCAGCAGCTAAATCCATTCATCACGTTTTGCAATTGGGCGAAATCGGACTGCGACCGCCGCGAGTCCCGGCGAAAAAGATCCCTACCCCTTCTTGCGGTATACGCGCTCGGGACGCCCGACGACGCCATAGGACAGATCGGCGAACACTTCGCCTGAGCTGACCAAATGCTCCAGATAGCGGCGGCCGGTCGTGCGGCTGACGCCGACCTCTTTGGCGATTTGCTCGGCAGTCATGCCGCCCTCCGCGGCGGATATCGCCTGAACGATTTTCACCAGCGTTAATTTGTCAATTCCTTTGGGGAGGAAGGAAATTTCAGAGCGTGAGTCCTTCTTGCCGGTCCCCGATAATAAGCGATCGACGTCGCTTTGATTAATCGTTCCGGTTTCATTCAGCCGGTTAAGCTCGCGGTGAAAGTCGAGATAGCGCAGCAGCGTTTCTTGCAGCCGATTAAAGACAAGCGGTTTCATAATGTAATCGAACGCACCGCTGCGGACGGCTTCACGGATTGCCTCGACTTCTTTGGCCGCTGTGATCATAATAACATCGGTTTCCCTGTAATGCTGGCGAATATAGGAAAGCATGTCCAAGCCGTTCATACCCGGAAAATAGATGTCCAGCAGCACGAGGTCAGGGCTCAAAATTTCAAGCTGTTCCTTGGCTTGAATCTCGTCCGTGGCAATGCCGACGACGTGAAAACCTTCTATTTTTTCAATAAATCTTCGGTTTATTTCAGCAATTTTCACATCATCTTCCACAATTAATACTTCAATTGCCATTTTTTGGAGTTGTAGATTCATGATTCGGACTCCTTTCTGCGAGTTTACTTTGCTTCGGAACGGCGACGGTGAAAATCGTACCTCCGGCCGGATTTTTTTGGAAGGTCATATATCCGTTCAGTTTGCCTATGGCATGCCGGACTAAGGCGAGACCTATGCCTCGATGTTCGCCTTCTTTGGTCGAGAAGCCTTTCTCGAACACTGTATGGCCAACTTCATCAGGAATACCGATGCCCCGGTCTTCACACTCAATGATCAGATCTTCACCGAGGTCGGTCAAAAACAATTTCACATATGGCTCTGTCTGTTCGCCGCCTGCCAGAACAGCCTCCATCGCATTGTCGATCAAATTTCCGATAATGGTGACGAGCAGGTTGCGATCGATATGTTCAGGGATATCTGCGAACGAGCTTTCATGATCGATTTCAAACGTCAATTTCAGCTCCTGGGCATGATTGAATTTGCCGATCAGCAGCCCCCCGATCATGGGATCGGGAATTTCATGCATGATGAACTGCACCCAATTCTGGTGCACATTCGATTCCTTGGATATCAGGTCAACGGCTTCCTGGTACGATTCAAGCTGGATAAGCCCGGAAATCACATACAGTTTGTTCGAAAATTCATGCGTCTGAGCGCGAAGAGCTTCAGCGAACCGTTTGACTTGCGACAGCTCTTCGGCGAGCCGGTATAGTTCAGATTTGCTGCGAAAGCTCGATACCGCGCCGGTTACCCCGTTTTTTCGGTTCACAATCGGCACCCGATTGACAATGACCTCGTGATCGCCGATGAGCATTTCATGGTCAAAATCGGCTTCGCCAGTTCGTACGACCTCATACAAACGGGAATTCGGAATGACGTCTTCAATGTGCCGGCCAGTAATTTTTGCGGTGACCGGCAGTTGCAGCAGCTGCAGTGCATAACGGTTCGCCATCGTAATGATGCCATCCCGATTCACAGCGATGATGCCTTCCCGAATGGATTGCAGGATGGCCTGCTTTTCGGTGTAGAGCGCACCGATTTCTTTGGGCTCGAGCCCGTGTATAGAACTTCGGACATTGCGTGCTATTAGCACGGATCCAATCAATCCGACAACAAGCACGATCAAGGAAATGAGCTCAATTCGCGATTGATAAGCTTCCGTAATCGTATCGATGTCCTCGGTGAGAAAGCCGACGGAAACAATACCGATCACTTCGCCGCGGTCGCCGAAGATGGGAGCTTTGCCACGCAGAGAAGGTCCAAGAGAGCCGATGGCTTTAGATATAATCGACTGACCTGCCAGCACCGGACCGTTGTCGCCGCCAACCATCTCTTTACCTATGCGTTCCGGCAGCGGGTGTGAGTAACGTATGCCTTCACGGTTCCCGACAACGATGTACTCGGCATCGATTTTTTCACGGATGCTTTCCGCAATTGGCTGTATGATCGCAGGCGGGTCTGCAGTTTGAAAAGCATGACGAATTTCGGGCATATTGGCAACGGTTTCAGCGACTTTCAGGGCGCGCGTTCCGATTTGATCCTCGAGCGCTGTCGTCAAGATGTAATAGAAAATGCTTCCCAGGCTGACGATGACGAAGAACAGCAGCGAACAAATAATTAAGATAAGCTTGGTTTGCAGTTTCATAGCCCTCGCAGGCCTCCGTTTTTCAATGATGGGATATGGGGGAATATTAGTTTTTTGTATTGTATCATAAAGCGTTATCATTTTGACCGATATCAGCTGCAGGCATTCGTGAACAATATGAACAAAATGTCCATAACGGCGTTATTACAACTAATCTTGTTAAACTTCCCTAAATCCTATAATAGGTGTTATTCTGAAAACGCTTCAAAGAAAGCGTATACAACAAGCACATCAAACATGTGGAGGGGTTTCATTTGATAAAACAACTTTTAACAGCTTCCTGGAAAGTCACGACGATTAGTATTTTGGCTGTAAGTTTGGCTGCCTGCGGCAATGGCGCCGCTAAACCAGGTGCTGCACCGGCAGAAAAAGGAAAAGAAACGACAGCACCAACACAAGCGGCAAAATCAAGCTATCCCGAAAAAGCGCTTAGCATTATCGCTCCGTCCGGCGCAGGCGGCGGTTGGGATATGACGGCACGTACGATTGCCAAAGTTTTAACCGAGACGAAAGCGATTGATAAACCGGTTAGCGTAGAAAATAAACCAGGCGGCGGCGGCGCAGTGTTCATGGCTGAATACGCGACCAAAGACGTGAAAGATAACTACAAGCTGTTCGTCAACTCACCGCCGATTCTCATCAACCATCTGAAAAAAGAAGGCAATACGCCATACGGCATCAACGATACGACGCCGCTTGCCCAGTTGACTAAAGATTATGGCGCGGTCGCTGTCGCAGCGAACTCCAAATATAAAGATCTGAAATCATTGCTCGACGATTTGAAAGCGGATCCTACGAAATTGACAGTTGCAGGCGGCTCTGCACCGGGCTCGATGGACCACCTTGTCTCCATTCTTCCAGCCTTTAAATATGGCATTGACCCGAAAAAGGTCAAATATGTGTCTTATGACGGCGGCGGGGAAGCGGTAACGGCTCTGCTCGGAGGTAATGCCGACGTTCTGGGTACAGATGCTGCTTCCTTGGATCAATATGTCAAATCAGGAAAGATTCGCGTATTGGCCGTAGCGGCTCCGGCTCGACTTGGCGGCAGTTTGAAGGACGTTCCAACGATGAAAGAGCAGGGCGTTGATGCAGAATTCCTGATCTGGCGCGGATTCTTCGGACCGAAGAACATGAGCGCCGACGCGAAAAGCTACTGGGAAGACACGATCAAGAAAATGGTAGAGTCCGAAGCTTGGAAAAAAGAAATGCAAGCAAACAATTGGGAAACCGATTATAAGAAAGCAGATGATTTCAAAGCCTTCTTAGGACAACAAGAAACTCAACTTAAAGACATGCTGACAGCGCTTGGCATGCAGAAATAAGAACCTGAAGACAAGGGAGAAGATGACCTCTTCTCCCTCGTTCATAGGGTAGGAGGTAGAGAAAGATGAATACTACGTTTGATCGCTATGCAGGCATTGCCTTTTTCGCTATCGGTATTGCGTTTGTTGTCGGTTCCAGAAGCATATCGACTAGTGCTTACGGCAGTAATGTGGGTGCGAATATTTTCCCGATGATTCTGGGGTCATTCCTGGCTCTGATGAGTGTCCGGCTTATCTATGAATCTTTCCGTAAAAAGCAAGCGGAAAAAAAGAAATCAAACCTGGACTACAAAAGATTCGGCATTATCTTTATTGCAGCATGCTTATATGCCTTTTTTCTCGAAGATGTCGGATTCGTTATCTCCACGTTCCTGTTCTTGATGATCGGGTTCCAAACGATGCAAAAGGGCAAGGTATGGGTTTCCTTGCTGATCGCAGCCTGCTTTTCTTATGGCGTTTATTATTTGTTTGTCAACGTGCTGGATGGTTCGCTTCCCGGGTTCCCAGCTTGGTTAGGAGGGGAATAACATGAGCACAATTGACTACGTTCTTCATGGTTTAGGTACTGCCATGCAGTGGCATAATGTCGTCTTCGTATTCTTGGGCGTACTCATCGGAACTGTGGTTGGCGTATTGCCGGGGATTGGTCCTATGAGCGGTGTTGCGCTGTTGATCCCGATTACTGCGACGATGACAGCAGGATTAGGTCCTGAGGAAGCGGCAACAAGTTCGATTATTTTGCTGGCCGGGGTATATTACGGCGCGATGTACGGAGGTTCAACGACTTCGATCCTTCTGAACACTCCGGGTGAGTCGTCATCCGTTGTTACGACTTTGGACGGCTACCAAATGGCCAAACAGGGCAGGGCAGGCGCAGCGCTTGCCATTTCAGCTATTGGATCTTTTGCCGCGGGACTAATTTCCTTAATCGGTCTCATCTTCTTAGCCCGGCCATTGTCGGCGGTTGCCATTAAGTTCGGACCAGCCGAATACTTCTCTTTGATGGTGCTAGGTTTGCTTGCGATAAGCGGTCTTGCGGGTAAATCGATGGTAAAAGCGCTCATGATGACTGCTTTCGGTCTTTTGCTTGCTACGATTGGCATCGACAACGTATCCGGTGTGGAACGTTTTACGTTCGGCGTTCCGGAGCTGTATCAGGGCTTAGAGTTCCTTACCGTCGCAGTAGGTACTTTCGCTGTCGGGGAAGTGTTTAAGACGATTCTCCATCGTGAAGGTAACGATGGAGAACTGGCCAAAATCAATCGTATCCTGCCGACGAAAAAAGATCTGAAAGATAGCGCCGCACCGATTGCCCGCGGTTCCGTACTTGGATTTTTCATCGGTTTGCTGCCGGGCGCAGGCGCGATACTTGCTTCATTCTTTGCATATATCGTTGAGAAAAAGCTGAGTAAAAATCCCGAGAAGTTCGGTAAAGGTGCCATTGAGGGCGTAGCTTCGCCTGAATCCGCGAACAATGCCGCTTCCGGCGGCGCGATGATTCCGCTTTTGACACTGGGGATTCCTTCATCCGGTACCACAGCGATTCTAATGGGCGCCTTCATTATGTACAATGTGCAACCGGGTCCTTTATTATTCCAAGATCACCCGCAGCTCGCTTGGGGCGTAATCGCCAGTATGTTTGTCGGTAACCTGATGCTGCTGATTCTCAATATGCCGCTCGTTAAAGTTTTTGCCAAAGTCATTGAGACGCCAACGAAGTATTTGATTCCTTTGATTATCGTCTTTTCCGTATTCGGTGTATATGCGGTTCAATATTCGACATTTGATTTGATGCTTATTATGGGCTGCGGTCTGGTCGGTTACTACCTGGCCAAGAACGATTATCCGCTAGCGCCGCTGGTGCTTGGTCTTATTTTAGGTCCAATGATGGAAAATAATATGCGCAGAGCGTTGACCATTTCCAACGGTGACTTCATGATCTTCCTGCAGAAGCCGGTCTCTCTCGTATTTCTCATTATCGGGTTCTTGTGGATCACGATTCCTCTTGTTTTGAAAATGAGAGGGAAGAATGTCCTCGTGAACGAAGAAGGATAAAAGATAACGTCAAACCCCTGATAGAATGGACCCTAGCCCTGATCTTGATCAGCCGCTTTCCAACCTAATCAGGGGTTTCATTTAATGGAGAAAACTAACGATGGACGTCCTATTCCTAATCGTGCTGAATGTGATTGTGCCGGTATTCCTGTTGATCGGAGCAGGTGTGCTGATGCATCGTGTGTTTCATTTTGAGATGAACACGCTATCCAAACTGAATGCATTTTTCCTGCTGCCGGCTGTCAGCTTTACGAACATCTATGAAAGTAATTTTGACGCCGGTCTGCTGATGCGGATCGTTGGCTTTCTACTGCTGCAAAGCATTGTACTTATCTTGTTTAGTAAGGCCGCAGGTAAGCTGGCTAAATTCGATAAAGGGCTGGCATCGAGCTTCTCGAACAGCGTCGTTTTAAGTAATTCAGGTAATTTCGGGCTTCCCGTCAGCCAGCTCGTGTTTCAGAACAATCCACTTGGCTTATCGGTGCAAGTCGTTGTGTCTATTTATCAGAATTTGCTCACGAATACGTACGGTTTAATGAACGCGGTATCCGCCCGAAACCAAGGACAGAAGATGCTCAAAGAGCTGCTGAAAAATCCGATGATTTACGCTTTTGTATTGGGGCTGCTTATGCATTCCCTAACCATTCCGATCCCGGCGTTTATTTGGAATCCGCTCCAGAATGTCGCTAACGCATTCCTGGCGATAGCGCTCGTAACGCTTGGCGCGCAGAGCGCTTACTTGCAATTCAAACGATTGAGCGTTTCGCTCGTACTCAGCTTGCTCGGTAGACTTGTTGTTTCACCGGTTATCGCGCTGGCTCTTATATGGCTGCTGCAACTTGAAGGAACGACCGCCCAAGCACTGCTCATCGCCAGCTCATTTCCGACTTCGAGAAACAGCGCCGTATTCGCATTGGAATACGGGAATCACCCTGAATATGCGGCGCAGACGGTATTGCTATCAACGCTGCTCAGCAGTGTGACCGTGACAGCGGTAGTCTACGCGGCAAAAATTCTATTTTAAATTTGAATGATTTGCGGGGCTGCTTACCGCAGATTTGGAGGTTGCAATGAAAAATACGATTGGCGGCAAAAGTATTATTTTACGGTTGGAACTGCAAACGGAGCAGATTCATTTCGGTCAGTTGATTACTGTCATCACGGAAAATGGAGGGGATGTTATCGCCATCGACGTGATCCAAACCGGAGCGAATTGGACCGTCCGCGATATTACGGTCAATGCTTCGGAACAGGCGCAGCTGGATGCGATTATCGACAGGATGAAAGAGCTCGTAGGCGTTCGGCTCGTTCATGTGTCAGATCGCACTTTCCTGCTTCATCTGGGAGGCAAGATCGAGATGAAGCCGAAGGCGCCGATACAGAACAGGGACGACCTGTCCCGCGTCTACACGCCGGATGTCGCACGCGTATGCATGGCGATTCATGAGAAGCAGGAGAATGCCTATAAACTGACCATTAAGCGTAATACCGTTGCGGTCGTTTCCGACGGGAGCGCAGTGCTCGGTCTCGGTAATATTGGGCCTTATGCGGCTATGCCGGTCATGGAAGGCAAAGCGATGCTGTTCAAGCAGCTTGCTGAAGTTGATGCGTTCCCGATCTGCCTGGACACGCAGAGTACGGATGAAATCGTCGCGACGATCAAACATTTGGCTCCTGCCTTCGGCGGGATTAATCTTGAGGATATTTCATCGCCAAGATGCTTCGAGATTGAAGAGAGATTGCGGAATGAGCTCGACATTCCGGTGTTTCATGATGATCAGCATGGAACAGCTGTTGTGCTGTATGCAGGGCTGATCAATGCGTTGAAAGTGGTTGGCAAGCGGATTGAGGAGGCCAAAGTTGTCGTCTGCGGCATCGGAGCTGCAGGTATTGCTTGCTCGAACATTTTGCTCGCAGCCGGTGTAAGGGAGCTAATCGGGGTTGACCGGGAAGGCGCGCTGGTGCGAAGCAACGAGTATAGCAACCCGATGTGGAACTTGTACGCGCAGCAGACGAACCCGAACTTACGGACAGGATCCCTTCACGATATTATCGAAGGGGCGGACGTGTTCATCGGCTTATCTGCCGGAGGGGTGCTGAAGCGGGCCGATGTCCAGCGGATGGCAGCGCGGCCGATCGTCATCGCGATGGCGAATCCGACGCCGGAAATTCACCCGGACGAAATTGAAGACATCGCTGGCGTCATTGCCACGGGAAGGTCTGATTTCCCTAATCAGATTAATAACGTGCTTTGCTTCCCGGGTATCTTCCGTGCTGCGCTTGATTGCCAAGCCACAACGATCAATGAAGAAATGAAGCTTGCTGCTTCCGCGGCTATTGCTTCCGTCGTAGCACCGCAGGAATTGAACAAGCTGTATATCATTCCCAGCGTGTTCAATCAGGAGGTCGTCCGACGCATTCGGGAAGCCGTCATTCACGCGGCGATACAAACAGGAGTAGCGCGTAGAATACCGCGCGAGTTTCGGACGGTTACGAACCAGTGAAGGTTCGGAAAGCAGGGAGGCTGGCTTTTAACGCTGTTTTTCCTTCTTAACCGGCTCGGATATCACTAAAATTAAGTTGGAGGGATCGGTATGGGTGGATTGGAAACAAAGGCAATTGTGGAAATTAATCAAGCTGCAAATCAATTTAAGTCAAGTATTGTAATCAAGGTCGGCACAAGGTTCATCGATGTGAAAAGCATTCTTGGCCTAAGCATTACGCTCTTCAGCAATCAGGTATACCAGCTCGACATTCATGGGCCGGATGAAGATGAAGCGAAAGCGGTCATGAAGCAATTGTTTGAAAATCATGGACTCCCGCTTAGCGGTATTTGAAAGAAGGGGGCTATCTCGAGTAGATAGTCCCCTTTTTGACCATTTTTAGCCGACCTCATTGATACTTTTTCCGGAGTACCGGCTTTCTTCGTTTAAGTAACGAACTTGTATACGCGTGCATCTTCTCCATCATCTTTTTATCGATCAGCGGAATATCCTCTCTAAAGTTTTGAAGCTGTATTTCCTTTTGCAGGTTAGGAAGAATGCGATATGAGGCAGTTCCTTTTTTAAATCTTCGAAGCGTCCATGTGGGAACCCAATCAACTTCAGTGATTATTGCCCTTGAGCACTCCTCTTTCTTTACTCTTAATTGCAGGATCAAACCGTTATTGGTGTAAGGGTTGTTACGCAAGCGGATCGAGATAAAGTTTCCTAATGAGAAAATTGCGATTTTATTGGATTTAGTCCTAATAAGCGGCTGTAGTACATGGGGATGAGATCCAAGGATAATATCAGCTCCGTATTGAAACAGAGTTTTCACAAGTTTTTTTTGTTTTTGATCCGGCTTCTTATGATACTCGTTCCCGAAATGCAAACTAACGATAATAAGGTCAGTTAGCGGTTTGATTTCAGCAAGATCCTTTATCATCTTGTCTTCATTGATCAGATTAATTGACCAAAGTGCATCTTTGGGGATCGCTATGCGATTAGTCCCTTGGGTGTACGAGAGGATACCGACTTTTATTCCTTTAACATCCATGATTAAAAATTGTTTGGACTGATCACGGCTTGCAAATGTTCCTGTATGCGCTAAATGGTTTTCGTCTAAAACTTCGAGCGTTCGAAGCAGTCCGTCCATTCCGTTATCCAAACAATGATTGTTTGCCGTGCTAAGCACATCAAAACCGTTTCTTTTCAAAGCAGCTGCTAATTCCTCCGGCGCGTTGAATAGGGGGCATCCTGTTTTTGGATTTCTTTTTTTAATAAACGCTCGGTTACCTTTTAATGGAATTTCCAGATTTCCAAGAGTAAGATCTGCTTCCTGCAACTGAGGAGCAACTTCTTCAAATAAATAATCGAAGTTATAAGTGTTTTTACCTTTTTGTTTGACCGACATGCATATTTTCCCATTGATCAGGAGATCGCCAACGGCGGCGATTTTAATTTCCGTCATTGTATCACCTCTCCTCTTTTAACTAGTTTATGTTAATGATGTCCGTACTGTATGGGTAAGAGTCTGTGGTTGATTACACACTGTGCCTAAAAAGCGAGGATAGACACAGGAATTATTCGCGAGCTAAGAAATAAAGGGCACCCCTCGCGGGTTGCCCTTATCATGCTGTTTCACTTCGCTTTAAAATGAACGACTGCGCTGTAGAGCATTTTGCCGGCATTAGGGTCGAAGACGACATGATGTTGGATCGCAAACACATCGAGCAGCAACGCTTTGTTATTGTCGATCTGCTCGTCAATTTTTTGCTCCAGCGATTTCATATCGTAAGCTTGAAAAAACTCAATTTTATTCTCTATTCGATCGAGTCTAAATTCCATTCGTTCGTTCTCTCTCCTAATATAAAGTTTTTATTAGAACTTAATAGCAGATATTAGGAAGTATATGCTATGTTAATATTTGGAGTCAAAAGTTACAGGATGCATAATCATCACGGAGGACGCAGAGTTATGAATACTCTGAAACAACCTTTTATTCGTGCAGCAAATGGTGTGAGGGCTGCCGGGTGGTTCCTGCCAGCTGCTATGCTGCTCATGCTTTTCCTCTTTGCTCTGACCTGGAATCAGGTGCGTGAGGGACCCAAGCGGTTCCAAAGCTTGAAAGAGGATTTTGGGTGGGAGATTCAAGCAGGAGATCGCCAAGGTAACGATGCCTGGACACCTCTTCAATTGATGAATAACGCCACTGCCGAACTAACACCCGGGTATAAAGGCTACTACTGGCTTCGCGTAAAGCTTCCTGAGCAGCTGCCGCCTAGAGATGGACAGCTATACGTTCGAGGATACAGGCATTTTGAAATATTCGTGGAGAATAAACAGGTCTACGCGTTCAACATGAGCACGCCTGATTTTAGAGCGAACAAGTTCCTTCACTGGGGATTTGCCCCGCTTGAGCCGCAGGATGCAGGCAGCATGCTGTACGTGCGGGTACTGCAAACGGATGAGGACACACGGTTTGGAGAATTCCTGATTGGTACGACGCAAGATTTCTACTCGGATATGATGAACCGCGATGCGTTCCGAGTTATTTTCTTCATGCTATTCTTTGGTCTTTCTTTTCTGTCTTTCATCTTATTTGCAACCAATCGCAAGCAATTGATGTATCTGTACTTTGCTCTGCTTACCGCTTGTGCCGCTTATGGCAGCATGGTTCGCGCCCATATTATTCAGTTTTTCATCGATCTGCCGCTTTTTGTTTATCTTCAAGACGTAGCCGTTCCGTTCGGCACCGCTGCATTAATGGGATTTTTGAGCGAGTTGTACTCCAGCCGCACCAAGAAAATCGTTTTCCGTTCTTTTGCCGCCGCCTTAGCTCTATTCGACGGAATTGTTCTGGCTGCCGCTTTGGTGAATGACATATGGTACCATTTTTTGATTGAAAAAGTATTTCCCATGATGACGATCCTTTTCATGTTCGTTGTTCTCATCCTTCTGATCCGGCATTACCGGAAACAGCGGGATTATGAAACGATCTGGATATTCGCAGGGTGTATTCTTCTCGCGGTCTTTGCCGCACTGCACTATATCCAGATGAATGTGTATGCCTATTCAAAATGGCTTGCGGCATGGTTTCCTATGATGACCACGTACTTGAATGAGACGCAAATTATTTTCGGTGCGTTCTTGTTTGTACTTTGTCTCGTGGCGGTACTGGTTCAGCGCTATCGGGAAACGCAGCAAAAAGTGCACGGCTACGCGGAAGAACTTATCGTCAAAAATGAACAGCTGCAAACGCTCGACCGGCTGAAAGACGATTTCCTCGCGCGAACCTCGCATGAATTGCGCACACCGCTTTATGGGATGATCGGGTTAACGGAGTCGCTCGTCGATCACGCAGCTCCGCTTACGGAAGAGGAAGCGAAGCATCGAATTTCTTTGATTCTTGCCAGCGGCAGGCGGTTGGCACGTCTTTTGAATGATATCCTGGATATGTCCAAGATTCGGCATAATGATTTGAAGCTGCGCTTGCGCCCGGTGGACTTGCGTCAGGTCGCCGAAGTTGCCGTTGCTATGCTCGATCCTTTAGCCAAGTCCAAACAATTAAGCCTTCGTCACGATATTCCGCTGTCGGGGCTTGCGCCCGTGTACGGAGATGAGGATCGCATCGAACAGGTGCTGATTAATTTGATCGGAAATGCGATCAAGTTTACGCTGTCAGGAGAAGTTCACATATCTGCGAAGCAAGACGGCGCTTATATGCGCGTATCGGTATCGGACACAGGCATAGGCATAGAAGAAAGTGATCTGCAGAACATTTATGAGCCATTCCGGCAAGCCGATAACTCATTTGCAAGCAGTATGGGAACAGGCTTAGGCTTGACGATCAGCAAACAGTTGGTCGAGCTGCATGGAGGCGAATTAAGCGTTTCGTCAGAGTTAGGACACGGAAGTACGTTCTCTTTTACACTTCCAATCGATGCTGAGCATAAAGAGGGGCATTGGGAAGCTGCGGCCGGCTCAGCTATCGAAGCAGCTGTGATGTCCCCTCAACTTGAAAGTCCGGTAAGGTTACGGGATAAACGGGTGGAAATAGGAACGGCAGAGATCCCTCTAGTTATCATAGTGGATGACGAAGTCATTAATTTGGAGGTTTTATCGAGCCATCTAAGCCCAACTTACCGAGTACTCGCTTTTGCCAGCGGACAGGAAGCGTTGAATTGGTTAAGCTTGGGAAATCGGCCGGACCTTGTCATTACGGATGTTATGATGCCGGGGATGAACGGATATGAGCTGTGTCTTCGTTTAAGGGAAACGTACAAGGAATCCGATCTTCCGATTATTATGCTGACAGCAAAACATCTCCCTGAAGATTTGGCGGAAGGCTTTATTTCCGGTGCCAACGATTATTTAATGAAACCGGTATCGAGACGAGAACTTTTATCGCGTGTAGAGCTGCACAGCAAGCTGGCGAAGTGGAGCCGGGAGTTGGAAGACCAAGTGAAGCTTCGGACAGATGAGCTGGAAAAGCGAAATCAACAACTGCAATCGTCGATTCGCGAAACGATGGAGATTTTGGAAGAAGCTGTTGCGATGGAGGAACGGAACCGGGTTTCTAAAGAGATCCACGACATCGTCGGGCATACGATCACTTCTGCGATCATCCAGATGGAAGCGACGAAAATGCTGTTCGAGAAAGACCGTCCGCTCGCGCTTGAAAAGCTATCGATCTGCCAGGAACTGATGCGCAACGGCATGAATGAAATCCGAGATGTGGTACGTATGTTAAAAGATGATTCTGCAAAGAGCGATTTGCAGCAATCCTTAATTAAGCTCATTCATGATACCGAATCCATGACGCAAGTTGAAATTGAGTATGTGATCGGTCCGCTTCCTTTGCTCGCGCCGCTCTATGGTAAAGTGTTATACCGCGCGCTGCAAGAAGGGTTAACGAATGGACTGCGTCATGGAAAAAGTACGAGATTTCGATTCGATCTCTACTATTCAGCCAAGGATAAGGCAGTGCAGTTTTCATTAAAAAACTCAGGGCATCCCGCCCCGAAAATCGTCTATGGCTTCGGATTGACTGCGATGAGCGAGCGGGTGACACATTTGGGCGGTACCATGCAAGTCTACCAGACACCGGATTGGGCTTTTGTTCTTGAAATCAGCATTCCGGGGAGGTAACTTTATACATAAAACGAGATTACAGGAAGTGATGTGATTGTGAAGTCTACACGGTTATTGATTGATTTCTTCAAAGTGAAATGGCCGCTATACGTGTTGGCGGCACTGTCTATTTCGATAGGGAATATTATTCATTCGTACTATCCGAAGCTTCTCGGATTGTTTACGGACCAGCTCCAGCAAGGAGGGCTGAGCAAGTCGCTAATCATTGATTACAGTATGAAGCTTCTCATGATCGGCATTTCTTATGGCGTGCTTGTTGCTATCGGTCAGTACATAATCATGCGCAATGGCAGAAGGTTCGAGTATGTGTCGCGCAATCGATTGTTCGACCATTTTACGCGGTTAAGCGCGACCTTCTATTCGAAACATGGGGTAGGGAAGCTGCTTAGTTATGTCATGAATGACGTGACCGCGATTCGGGAATCGATTTCCATGGGCATCAATCAAGTGGTGAACTCGACCATTTTGATCGGTGCCGTATTGATCACGATGGTATTGAGTTCCATCCCGCTCTTTTTAATTGCTGCATGCATAATCCCGCTACTATTCATCCCTATACTGGCAGTCAAATTCCGGCCTGTTATAAGAAATCACTCCTTGCAGGTGCAAGAATCACTGGGCAAAATGACAGAATCTGCCGAAGAGCAGTTCGGAGGCATCCGCGTCGCCAAAAAATTCGCTGTGGAAGCGATCATGATACGCAGATTCGGAGAAACGGTGGATCGCATTCGTGACAACCAGCTTCGCTTGGTCCGATTATCTTCGCTGTTCGAGGCGCTCATTCCCTTTTTGGGGGCGTTATCGCTCATTATCGCGCTTGCATTTGGGGGCTACTTGACGATACATCAGAGAATCACGATTGGTAATTTCGTTGAATTAACGCTGTACATCCGTATGATGGTGAATCCGCTTCAGCAGATTGGTCGTGTGATCAACGCCATGCAGCGATCGAGGGCTTCGCTGGAGCGGATTAACGATTTGCTGGATTTGAAATCGGATATCGTACAAAGCGAGCTTGCTCAGATGTCTCATCTCGACCATGAGAGCATTCGGATTGAGCACTTATCCTTTGCCTACCCCGGGGACGAGGACGAGGTGCTTCATGATATCTCACTAAGGATCGAGCCGGGAAAATCCCTTGGTATTATCGGGAAAACAGGGAGCGGTAAGTCCACGCTAGTGAAGTTGATGCTCCGCATTTACGAGCCGCCAGCCGGAACGGTGTGGATCGGAGAAACGGATATTCGCGATGTGACACTTGAAAGCTTGCGCAGTCAAATTGCTTACGTTCCACAAGAAGGATTCCTTTTTAGTACGACGATTCGTGATAACATCGCTTTCTATAAAAGAGAGACGCCGCTTGATCAGGTGGAACGCGCCGCCAGAAAGGCGCAAATCTTCGCCAGTATTGCTTCATTTCCGGAGCAATTCGAAACGAAGCTGGGCGAGCGGGGGGTGACGCTGTCCGGTGGGCAAAGGCAAAGAACCAGCCTGGCGCGAGGCATTATCAAAGATTCGCCTGTCATGATTCTCGACGATAGTGTAAGCGCTGTAGACTCGGTGACCGAAAAGCATATCATCGACACGATCAGGAAAGAACGGTCGGATAAAACGACCATTTGGATTGCCCACCGCATCAGCGCTTTAAAGCATACGGATGAAATTATTGTGCTCGATGAGGGACGCATCGTACAGCGGGGCACCCACAAGGAGTTGCTGTCGCAAGACGGGCTGTATGCTGAGCTCCATGCGATCCAAGAAGGGGGGAGCCACGATGCCAATACGTAAACGCAAGAGCGCAGAGGAGCGGAAAGCGACGAATTCGGCTTTTCGCGCTTTATCCGTTTATGCGAAGCCGCATCGGTACACTTTCGTTGCAGTCCTTTTTTGCACATTGCTGGGTATTGCAGCCGACTTGTTCCAACCATACCTTGTGAAAATTGCGATCGATGACAACCTGATGATCGGCAAGAACGACTACAGATCGCTGGTTATCATCTGTTTGTTCTATGTAGGCTTATCTGTGAGCTCCTTGTTTTTCAGTTATTTGCAAAACAATTTGCTCCAGTTTGCCGGGCAAAGCATTGTCGCAAGGATTCGCAAAGATTTGTTCCGGCATATCTTCCGCTTATCGATGTCCTATTATGACCGGACGCCTAGCGGCAGTCTGATTACGCATGTCTCCAGCGATACCGAGACGCTGAATCAGTTCTTCACGCAGGTGCTCCTCAGCCTTGTTCGCGATGGCATGACTTTGGTTTTTATTATCGTTCTTATGTTTCACCTGGATCCCCAGCTAACCCTGTACAGTATGCTGGTCATTCCGCTCATCGTCCTGATTGCAGCCGGCTTTCGTTCCTATATGCGTAAAACGTATCAACTGTCGAGATCGCAGCTGTCGCAGCTTGTTGCGTTCGCCGCAGAAAATTTATCCGGGATGCATCTGATTCAGGCTTTTTATCAAGAGAAGGAGCAGATGAAACGTTTTAATGACCGGAATCTCGGTTATTTCCGCGCGAATATACGTGAGGTGCGGACGAACGTATTGTTTAACCGCTCGTTTGATATATTAGGCAATTTATCCGTTGCCTTCATTACATGGCTCGGCGGCATGGCCGTTTTTGACAAAACGATTGAGTTTGGCGTGCTTTATGCGTTCATCACGTATATTCGGCAGTTTTTCCAGCCGATCAATAACATTACCCAGCAGTGGAATACGCTGCAATCGACGACTGTTTCGATGCAGCGGATTTGGAATGTGTTCTCGGTTAAGCCGGAAGTCGCGGATAAAGAAGAGCCTAAGCAAATCCCCTTGTCGGATGTGCAGGGCCGCATTCATTTCAACCATGTACATTTTGGCTATCAAAAGGACATGACGGTTATTGATGATCTTGAACTGTGCATTGAGCCCGGTGAGCTGATCGGCATCGTCGGTACGACAGGAGCGGGCAAAAGCTCGCTGATCAGTCTGCTATGCCGGTTTTACGACGTGCAGCAGGGGAGCATTCGGATTGACGGCACGGATATTCGGGATATGGCGCAAGCTGATCTCCACCGGATGGTAGGGCTTGTACAGCAGGAACCGTATTTGTACGCCGGCAGCATCCTGGATAACGTCCGCATGTTCGATGAGACGATCTCGAGGGAAGACGTCATTCGCGCCTGTCAGCTTGTTGGCGCCGACGTGCTGATTGCACGGATGAAGGAAGGCTATGAGACGCGCATCTCCGAAAGAGGGAGCGGCCTCTCTGCAGGCGAGCGGCAGTTGATCTCATTCGCGCGTATCATCGTCTTTCAGCCGAAGGTGCTCATTCTGGATGAGGCGACTGCGAACTTGGATTCGCAAACGGAGCAGCTGATCCAGTCGGCGCTGCAGGTCGTCGCCGAAGGCCGAACGACGCTGGTGATCGCGCACCGCATCTCTACGATCATACACGCCGATCGGATCATCGTCATGCAAGGCGGACGCATTGTCGAGGAAGGCAGTCACGACCAGTTGATCGAGCTTCACGGGTACTATGAGCAATTGTACCTACACGCTCAAGGGAAGATGGTTAGTAGGTAACAATTAAACTATATTCTGCCAAAGTCAAATATAATGTCATATTATCTACAATGTGACAATATTAAAAATTTACAAACAATAATGGAAAATTGTGTTGTTTTATTTATAGGACTATACTATACTGAAGATCGAAATTGTAAAGTTTTGCCTGTCGGTTTCTGTCGGTAATGGGAATATTCACCTACAACTTTATAATTGGGCAAACCTATTGAAAGATAGGGACGCAAAACTATAGGGACTACATCCTACAAGGATATGTCAGCCAGTTGCATTGTAGCAATTGGTGAAATGTTGCGTTTTTCGCATGTTCACCTTTTTTTTGTGAACATTTCTTCAAACAAGTCTATCGATAGGAGAGAGAATGATATGAGAGAGAAAAGACTGGCGAATGTTCAGCAATTGTTTCCAAGCGAAGATGGTAATCTGCAAACAAGGCAAATGTTTATGAGGCTCATCGAGCAAATCCTTGCAGGGGTGGATGATCTCAAGAATCCGGATAGCGTCAATTTGAAAGGATTCAAAAACCGGACAGGGAGTTTTTATAACGACCTCATCCGTAATAGCGCGATCCCTGCCGGCAGCGTCCCTTTAGAGGACATTAATGCCGAGCTGCTGCAATTGCTGCATGATCACCCTTACCATACGAAATATTTTTTGACGAATATTTTGCCGATGGCGAGCATACCCGGTATTTTAGGAATGATTGTTGCTTTTATGGTCAACGGGAACAATTTATGGGATGTATACGGACCGGCCGGAGCTGAGGCGGAAGTCAGAGTCACCAGCATGATGTCCAAATTAATCGGGTACGATTCGTTGAAAAGCGGAGGGTATACGACCTGGGGCGGTCAAGGAGCCATATTCTCAGGACTAAGGATCGCGATCGCCAAAGTTGTACCCGACGCGCTGCAAAAAGGCATTCCTGACAATTTGTACGCTTTTTGTTCTGACGCCGCTCACTACAGCTTGTACAAGTCCATGGAAGCGTCTGGAATCGGCAGCGATAGATTGATCAGGGTTCGTACGAATGACGACAGCTCCATGAATGTGATTGATCTGCAACAGAAAATGGAAGAAGTGATTGCAAAGGGCGGAATCCCCATTTACATTGTAGCTACAACAGGAACGACAGACGCCATGGGCATTGACGATGTGGAACAAATTTGCATGACATCCGAGAGGGTAGCCGTTCAGCACGGTTTGACAAGACCTCATATACATGCCGACTCAGCATTAGGCGGATTTTTTGCTTTCTTTAACGATTACGATTTTGCCGCTAATCCTCTGGAGCTAAACAAGGATGTTGCACAAGCTTTAATTTCCATTCGGCGCAAGATGAGACATTTGCATAAAGCGGATTCGCTTTGCTTCGACTTCCAGAAGTTGGGACAAACCCCTTACGTGACAAGTTTATTTTTGGTCAAGGATGCCGCTGATTTAAGGCTTGTCGATTTACATCCGGATGAAACTCCCTATGTCGGACATCGCGGGTATGGACAGTATCATACCGGGTACACGCTCGAGTGCTCGCGCATGGCCAGCTCCATCAGTATGTACAGCGCTCTGCTCGCATTTGGTATTGAAGGATATCAGCAGCTTTTGGCGCAATTCGTTGAGGTCAATCTCGCTTTCCGGGAAACGTTAAGAAGGGAAATCCCGCAAGCGGAAATCGTTAATTTGGATAACCCCGGCATCATCACATTATTTCGAATTTATCCCGAAGGCGGATCCGGTTTCCAGACAGAAATTTCGGGTGCATGCACCCTCAAGGAAATCGAAAGGCACAACAAATTTAACGAACGTTTGTTTGAAATGTTAGGCAATCATCGCGACCGGATATTTTTCGGGGATACCAAGAAACATCTGGTAGTGCCGACTAAAGACGGCCAAGAAACAGCTCTTTACGCGACAAAGATCTTTATCATTTCTCCTTATACGGAGACTAAGCACGTAGAAGAAATTGTTCAATATTTGAAGAAAACCGTAGCTGAGGTCTACGAGAAATATTCCGAAGCATCGATTTTAAGCTGGAGGTAAATGAAAGTGGCAAAGGTAGTTTTTACAACTATGATTAACTGGTTCCGCGGACATATCGCGGTGAAAATGACGGTCAGTATCCTTCTGCTGCTGTTATTCGTCAGTGCAGTATTTTCCGTATCCGGGTACTTGGTCAGTCAGACCTTAACAACGAAGCTTGAGGATCAGTTTGTTTTAAGATTGTCGTCAGAAATTCAGACGGTTTCCAAATACCTTGTTTCCATCCCCGAACATGCAGATGAAATTACAGGCAAAGATCATCCGGCCTATTCCAAAATTAAACAGCAATTCGAAGTGCTCAAAAAGGAAGACAATCTGGAGAACGTTTATGTTCTAATGAAAGCTCAAAATAAAGATCAAATCGTCATATTGACCGGAGTTGATGACGATTTCGGCACCGAATACCCGTTCACTCCGGAAATGAATGCGGCGATCAAGGAAAATAAACAAACGATCAGCGAAATTTATAAGGATGAATTTGGTGTACATAAGTCCGTGTTTATTCCTTTGAAGAATGCAAAAGGCGATAATGTCGGAATTGTCGGTATTGATTTGGACGCTTCCGTGGTTCCGAAAACAAAGCAAGACATTTTGTGGACGACTACATGGATCACTATCATCGTGTTAGTTGTCGGTTACCTGATCGCTTATTTCATTAGCCGAAGTGTGACCAAGCCGGTTACCCAACTGGTGCGTATGACTGAGAAGGTTGCCGCCGGAGATTTATCCGCACAAGTACCCATTAAGCGTAAGGACGAGATCGGCAAATTGGCCGATGCTTTTAACGAGATGCGGGATAATTTGGACTCCTTAATCAGGCAAATCGTTTCCTCTTCCAACCTTATTACGAATACCAGTGCACAATTGTACCAGTCAGCGGATGAATCGAGCTCCAGCGCCGGGCAGGTTGCCGTTTCCATGAACAGCATGAATGAAGGGGTCGCCGAAGTAGTTACTTCATTAACGGAAAGTACTTCTTCAATCGTAGATATCAATTCGGAATTGGCGGGAGTGACAACCGAAGTCAAAGAGATGCAAGAAATGGCGCACAAAGTCGGTGAACAGTCTGCAGACGGCCAAAAGCTAGTTGAAAAGACGCTGCATCAGATGAATGTGATTCAAAAAGAGATGAAGCATTCGCAAGAAGCGGCGTTCCAATTGGGGAACCGTTCAAAAGAAATCGGCGAAATCATACATATCATCACCGAAATTGCCCAGCAGACGAACTTGCTTGCTCTGAATGCTTCGATTGAAGCGGCAAGGGTCGGGGAGCAAGGGAAGGGATTTGCCGTTGTAGCCGGCGAAGTGAAGAAGTTGGCGGAACAATCAACGAAAGCGGCGAGTTCGATCACCGAGCTTGTGTCCAGCACCCAAAACGATAGTCAGCTTGTGATGGAGAGTATCGTTCAGGGGAATCAGGCGGTTGAACAAGGGCAGACGTGGATTAACGAAACGTATGAGAATTTTAAAGTAATTTTCAACGGTATTTCCGTTTTTACGAATCGGACAGACCACTTGCTTCATGCTTTAGAGAAGGCAGAAAAATCGTTCGAAACGATTTCAAATGCCATGCAGAAAATTTCCGGGATTACGGAGGAACAATCCGCAGGTTACGAAGAAGTAGCAGCCGCAGCGCAGGAACAAAGCGCTTCGATCCAGGAAATCACTGCGGCTATTCGCCAATTATCCGATATGGCTGTAGAGCTGCAGCATTCTGTACAAAACTTTAGAGTTAAAGATTAAATCAATCTCATATTATTGATGAATGGCCAGCCTAGAGCTGGCTTTTTTCATCCCATCTCGTTCAGGCGCTCAAGAATTCGCCGCTTCCGGTACAGCATCTTCGCGGCTTCACCGACGTCCTGCAGCGTTCCGCGGTTGATCCAAGCGCCAAAGATAATGCCGGCGATAGGAATCAGCTGGAAGAGCTTCTTCCAGCCCCAATTATCGCGATAAGTGGCAAAAACTTCCCTCCAGCCCTGCAGCTGCGAGATCATCTGTGCTTTCTCTTGTTCCGCCGAAGCATATTCCGCGAGATCTTCGAGGATCGCCTTTTTCCCGACGATGTCGGAGGAGGAGAATTGCAAACATTTGATCGTGAAAATCCGCTCCTGCTTGTTTTTCGGATCATAACCGTAACAGATTGCCAGCTCTTGAATGGTTTTCAGAGACAGGCCAAGTACAGCCGGAATATCGATGGCAAGCGTTAGAATGCCGCCAATACCGGTTGTCGCTCCCTGAAGCGCAGCCAGTTTCGTACTGTTCTGAACGATCTCATCCGCTGTTTGATCCAAGACCGTCAAAGGCAGCGACCGCACTTTCTCTATCGTTAGCCCTTCAGCTGGCTTCACCAATTCGCTTCTGCTTTTCCCCTCAGATCGAAGGCATATCTCCTCAATGTGCCGTAAAGTCCCTTTTTCTGAAATCAGATAGCGGCCTCCGGCTTGGATATAATTTCCGAGTTCATTCAAGGCTTCGCCAATCTTTTTGTGCAAAAATTTGGGCGTTAACCGATCCAATACTTGAAAAGGCAGCCGCCCGATTTTTTCCCAAAACCAAAGATCTTTCTGACCGGATTCCCATGATTGTATGTGATGAAGTGCTTGCAGTAGCTCTTCTCTTGTTTCCGGATGGCGCATCTGTTCAGGTTCAATCATCATAGTTCACAACTCCTTTTCATGTTGTATACGTTCAAATCTTCGTTTGGATTCAACGGATAAGCAAGAAGGCATAGACTAATGACCTGGTACTAGGAATAGATAGTACTTCTCAAACTGCACGTCTTCCGTAAAATGAGTAATAAGTAGGAAAAGGAGGACATCCATGATGAAATCAAAATTTGTTTCGATTCAGCTTGGCTATGTGTTAGGTGCGAGCTCACTCTTAACAGCCATCGTATATTTTTTCGCAACAAACTGGCAAGCGTTAACCCGAGCGCAGAAATTTGCTCCGATCTTTATTCTCATTTTTGGTTTCTACGGCTTGTCTGTATGGTTATCGCATAAAAGTGGGCGTGAGTTCCTTAGCCGGTTAGGCCTTTTCGCATCCTGCATTTCATTCGGTGTTGGAATTGCGCTTATCGGGCAAACCTACAATTCTCATGCCGACAGTTACAGCTTATTCGCCGTATGGTTCGTGCCCGCTCTTTTATACGCACTGTTCACCCGTTGGCAGCCCTTTTATATCCTTGCCTATATACTGGGGCATCTTGCATATTTATTCTATTTTTTCCCGTTATGGCGAGGGAATCCGGATACGGAAGCGATTGAAATCATCATTTTACTCGTTTTGGCCATCGCCAACGGATGTTTATATATGCTTACGGAACGGGGGCGACTTCACTCGCCAATCCTGAGGTGGGTTGCTTTTCAAGCGGCACTCGGCATCATGCTTTGGTTATCCAATTCGATCGCCTATGAGCAGTATGGTCCATGGATGAATCTGCCACTTCTTGCCGTTCTGGCCGTCGTTATTCAATACGTTCGCAAAACCAAAAACAAATCATATCTCCTGTTCGCCGGATTATGGGTATCGATGACCGTCACGGTGAAATATATCGAGCTTGCAATACGTTATTATAGTGAACTTTTCTATATCGGAGGGATTCTGTTCGTCATTCTTTTCATCGGCGCCAATGTGAAATTCGTGCAGGTTGTACGTGCATGGAATCCACCCGCAGAGAAGGATAACGAAGCGAAACCGGAGGGCGATTTTACCAAATGGGTCGCACGCGTGCTCACGGTTTCCGTTATCGTCATTGGCACGTTGATCGGCAGCTTGTCTCTGATCGGGCTGGTTACGGGTGTTCTGGGATTTAGAGATCCGCAATATGTACTGATCGGATTCGGGATTCTTGCGATCGTGAGCATGATCTTCGCCGTACATGTAAATAGCCTTGTCAGATATACCCTGTTATGCTGCGGGCTACTGATTGGGGCTGGTGCGGCCGCGGCTATGGACTATACGATCGTGTTGGTTATTTTCTTGGCGTTAACCATACTCGCTTTTGCCAATATGACAGGCAAGGTGCAGCGAATCTTATTCTTCCTTGTCAGCGAAGCGATTGCGGCTTTTATACTCCACAACTTGCTCGGCCATAGCGTTGCGGTTTTCCTCGTGCTTACAACAATCCTGTTCGTAATTTTTATCACAGCACAGTTGATCCGCAATGAAACAGTTAGAGCGCCGCTTCAGTACAGCAGTTTCCCATCATTCTTGCTTGCGTTCTTCATCCTTACGTTTATCACTGAATTCTCATGGTATTATATGAGCAACGGCCTATACTTCCTCGCCGTTATCGCTGTGCTGATCATCAGCAGACAATTGCAGTCCTCATGGACGTTCAGTTGGGGAATGACTTTCTGGATCGCGTTTCTCGTTTATAAATATTACGATTTGGCCTGGAAACTCTTGCATAAATCGGTTAGCCTAGCGATTCTTGGCTTGTTGATCATCGGGATCACCGTATGGTATGAACAACGGAACCGGCAAGCTCTAGCTGCTGAACATGCACAAGCTGACTACTCCTGGTATGTTAAAGGGACGCGATTACTAATAGCGGTGCTTCTCATGCTGCAACTTAGCGCGATGTCCTTGCAAATCGGTAAAAGCGAGTGGCTGCTGTCTCACGGGCAGCTTATTAAGCTGGAGCTCGCTCCGCTGGATCCGCGTTCCCTGATGCAGGGCGATTATGTCCGTCTGCACTATGCGATCTCGGATCCGGAGCTGCCGGCAGAATTAGAGCGTGATCGCTTTTTTCATAAAAAAATAGCCGTTGTTCTTGCTCCGGACGCTTC
This sequence comes from Paenibacillus sedimenti, assembly GCF_014534655.1. GTDB lineage: Bacteria > Bacillota > Bacilli > Paenibacillales > NBRC-103111 > Paenibacillus_E > Paenibacillus_E sedimenti. The sequence goes on along the minus strand of NZ_JACVVD010000003.1, from coordinate 633,857 downwards.
CACAGGCGTATACGAATTCCGCCGCCTATATACCAAAGGAGAGCAGCTAAGCCCAGGAGAAATCCGAATGAACGGTACAATCGGAGGCTTGGGCAACGTTGAATACGGCATTGAAACCTATTTTATCCCGGAAGGTACCGGTCAAGATGTTGAAAGAAATGCCCGGTACGCGGTAGTCAAAGTGTCTGCGAATGGTGATGCCATTCTTGTGCGGCTGCTGCAGGAAACAAGTCTTGTTAGGTAGCTGAATCTGTGTTAAAATGTCCCAATCTTTGGTTTTGAAGAAGAAAGGGGATTCCGGCTTCATGTGGCTTATTTATTCGGTGCTCGCAGCGGTCAGCTTCGGGCTCCGGGGCATTTTGTATCATTGGACCAGCCAGAAATCGCTGAATCGGAATGTTTTGCTTTGCGGTACCTTTTTCATGGGGGCCTTGATTAGTCTGGTATTCAGTTTGAGCTTGAGGCAGGAATGGACGGTTTCGGCCTTGATAGGTGTACAAATGGGGCTGTTTTCATTTGGCGCTAATGCAAGTATGTTCAAAGGATTCGCGGTTGGAAAGGCATCGCTCGTTGCCATCCTGACGGGATTGCCGTCCGTCGTCGTTGTGATCGCAGCTTTTGCCCTCTGGGGCGAACGCCTCAATATGATGCAATTTCTTGCTTTTGTTGTTATTGTCGTTGGCATTTTACTCGTTCGGTATTCGAACGAAATCTCATTAAGCAATTTGCAAGGCGCGCAATGGGGATTGCTGGCCTTGCTGCTTTTTGCCGGTAATGATCTTTCGGGCAAATGGTCGACGATGGTGGAAGCGCCGCTGTTCCCTACATTGTTCTATATGTTCGCGACGGGAACCGCCTGCTTTGGCATTTGGTGGCTCAAGGATCGTCCGAGAATGAATGGGGAGGAGACGGCTCCTGCTGCTCCTGCTGCATGGAATACACAGCGTACGTTTTTGATCGGGATGTCGGTAGGCATTACGAATGTGGTTGGCATGATCCTGATTATTAAAGCTTTTGATGATGGGAAGGCAGGTCTTGTATCAGCTGTTGTTGCACTTAATGTTTTGCTGGTTTTATTGTATTCCAGATTCGTTCTAAAGGATCACTTTTCACGTTTGGAACAGTCTGGGCTTACAATGGCTTTTGTCGGAATTATCATGATGCGGTTATATGCGTCTTGACAATCATGGAACGTTCCTGTATAAATGATGTAATATTCAGTTAATTAAACAACTGCATAGTCAACATTGATGAACAGGACAGTAGTTCTTGTCGGACAGTCGCAGCGAGCCGGAGAAGGTGGGAACCGGTACGAATGTCAAGAGCGAAACGGACCTGGGAAATGGTCTTTTGAACCGCCGAGCCGCATACGGCAGCAAGGGTAGTAGGAAGATCCGGCGTAAGCCGTTATTTGTGAGGGGTCAAACCGGCTGGTTTGATACTTAGAGTGGTACCGCGGGAATGAACAGCTCTCGTCTCTTTATTGGAGACGGGGGCTTTTTTGCATTTCAACGACAAAACAGGGAGGAACTGATTATGATTCATAACCTTTTGACAGCCGAAATCGAGCAGCTTGTAGATGTTTTATTGCAAGAGGAGGGAGTGGAGCGTCCAGATTCGTTAAAAGTGATAACGGAACACCCTGCTCTCAAGGAATATGGCGACTATAGTACGAATATCGCAATGATGTTAGCCAAAATGTTGCGCAAGCCCCCGCTGCATATCGCTCAAAAGCTGCAGCAGCTTATCGAAGAGCAGGGAAATGCCCGGGGTTTATTCGCCAAAGTGGCTGTCGCCCCGCCAGGTTTCCTCAATTTCTATGTGAACTGGCAGGAATGGGCCGACAAAAAGTTGCACCTGGCTCCGGCAAACAGCATGCAGGAGAAGAAGAGTAAGGTGCTTGTTGAGCACACGTCGATTAATCCCAATAAAGCGGCACACGTAGGTCATCTCAGAAACTCCTGCATTGGAGATTCTCTGTCTCGCATGCTGCGCCATGCGGGTTATCAGGTCGAGGTGCACAATTATATCGATGATCTGGGCAATCAGCTGGCTGATACCGTTGTGGGCATTCTTCATACACAGACTGAGCAGCCTTATGTCCGTTTCGGCGATTTCTGCTGGGAGACCTATGCGAAGGTCAATCAGGCCTATAAAGACAATCTATCGCTTTTGGAAGAGCGTTCGTCGGTGCTGCACGCCTTGGAGGCGGGTAATTCCAATCTCGCCTGGGTCGGATCGTTAGTTGCCGAACGCATTGTTCTCGAGCAGCTCGAGGAGATGAAACATTTTGGTATCAGCTATGATGTGCTGGTTTGGGAGAGCAGTATTGTCAAGGAGGGATTATGGGATGCCGCGTTCAAGCTGCTGCAGCAAACGGGGTTGTTCTATAAGGTGACGGAAGGGAAACTCGCAGGCTGCTGGGTGCTGAAGCAAGCGGGCGAGACGGTGGAATCCAAGGAAGGTGCAGACTTCCAAGCGGATAAAGTACTTGTTCGTTCCAACGGCATTCTGACTTACACAGCCAAGGATATCGCCTATCATTTGTGGAAATTCGGCATCTTGCCGAACGATTTCGTGTATAAAAAATGGGATGACGGGCTGTGGTCGACCGCGTCTGTCGGCCGTAAAAAGGCAATCGGCCATGCCGATGCGGTGATCAACGTCATCGATCATCGCCAGCAATATCCGCAGACTATGGTCAAATCGGCGCTGAACGCGCTTGGGTATGAAGAGCAAGCCAACCAGCTTAAGCATGTGAGCTATGGCGTCGTTTCCTTGAGTCCGGAAACCGCCGCGGGACTCGGCATTGATGTTTCGGACGGTAAAAGCGCCTATGCGATGTCCGGACGCCAGGGGATCGGGATCAAGGTAGCCGACCTGCTGGAGCACATGGAAAGCGTCATTGACGCCAAGCGTTCGAGAAAAGCAGGCATTTCCAGCAAATCGATCGCAGCGGCGGCGATTCGATACTATTTGCTCAAATACCATTTGCAGACGGAAGTCGTATTTGATTTGCAGCAGGCTACTGAAGTGACGGGCAATTCCGGCGTTTATTTGCTGTATGCCTATACGAGAGCGAACAGCATTTTGGACAAAGCAAAAAAAGAAACGCATCTTCAGGGGATCACGCCCGGGTTCGATGCTGCCAAGCTTGAACTACCCGAATATAGCCTTTTGAGGCACATCGCTTATTGGCCGGAGGCGCTGGGGGCCGCAATCAAACAGCTGGCGCCTAGCCTGATCTGTCACTATGCGTTCGAGTTGGCATCTTTGTTCAACCACTTTTATGGCTCTTGCTCTGTACTTAAGGGGGAACAAGAACTTATTGCCCATCGTTTGTGGATAACGCAAGCCTATAAGGATACGCTGCACCAGGCGCTGCAAGTACTCGGGCTTCCTACGCCCAAGCGTATGTAGACTATTGAAAAAGACCGGTGTCGTGCGAATTCGGCCGCAACTGCAACAAGAGCTTTCTGATCTCGGACAAATGCGGTACAATAGAGATATTCGTGCCAATTTGAATGATGCAGGAGGCTCCAAACCTAATGACTGAAAAAGATATTGATACACAAGCTGAACAAACCGAACAAGAACAAGAACAAGCACAAGCGCAAGTGATCCTCACGTGGTTTCAGCACATACAGCAAGTATTAAAAGAACAATATGAAGAATACGAAGTAGAAGGACAAATCGGTAATAATCCTACCTATGGTCCGATGTTTGCTTTTACTCTCACCAAAGAAGGAAAAACCTGCTCATGCGGATTTTTCCTTAATGAAATTATGCGTAATTTCCAAACCAATCCGAATGCCGCACTCTGGCTGTCATCGTTCTTTGTCGATTTGCTGCGCAGTCCGGAAAGTCATCCGCTGCCGAACCCGCCGCAATCTGAAGATGAAGCCAAAGCGCTGCTCGATAAGCATATCGTTCCCTATTGCGCCACTACGGTTCGGGAAGAGTTCCCCGATCAGAAAATTTATGTGGATCTGGAGCTTCATCCGGAGCACGGTCCCGTCTTGGAAGCAGGCTTCGTTGCTGTTGAAGAAGGCAACAATACTTGCGCGCTGCCACTGCAATATTTGATGACGCTATACTTGCTGAATCGTGATCCGGCCGAGCCGATGGTACAAGCGATGTATCGACTTTATGAAGAAAATGGCCTGGGCGTAAGCGAGTCCAATTAAAATAAGAACAGCCAGGGGAGATCATCCTCTGGCTGTTCTTTTATCGCAATCATTTCCAGTAATTGCAGAAGTCCCGGTAGTTCCTGATCGTCGGCAGCTGCGCAAGCGAAGCGAGCTTCGAATATTTCAGCGCGTGCGACGTGTTGAATAGCACGACCGAATCGGTCGGCCGCAGCCAGCCGCTTTCGCAGCTGGCGAGCAGGCCGGCCCACGTCGCCGCTCCCTCCGGCGACGCGGAGATGCCCTGCGCACCGAGGGTCTCGACCGCGCTGGCGATCTCGCTGCGGCTAAGCGCGATAGCCGTGCCGCCGCTTTGTTCCACGATCGACAGGATGAGCTCCAAATCCGGAGGATTCGGAACGCGCATGCCTGTCGGGCTGGCGGGCACCCCTGCCGGCTGTGCCGCCGCTTGGCCGCCGGCCGCCAAGCTATCCACAATCGGCTGGCAGCCAGCTTCTTGCACACAGACGAATCTCGGCATCGGTCCGTCGATCCAACCCAATGCTTTCAATTCAATATAAGCTTTCCACATGCCGATAATGCCGGAACCGCCGCCGGTCGGATAGATAATAACATCAGGGAACTTCCAGCCCAGCTGCTCCGCCAGCTCTAGTCCCATCGTCTTCTTGCCCTCTACCCGTCCGGCTTCTTTCAGCGTACCTACATTGACCCAACCCTGCTCTTCTTTTCCGGCTTCAATAATCGCAGCGGCGTCGTGAATAAAGCCATCCACCAGAAAGGTGCGCGCGCCGTACTGAACGCATTCCTGTACGATGAGCGGCGGGCAGTCCGAAGGAATGAACGCATATGCCTTAATGCCGGCGCGTCCGGCATAAGCGGCTAACGCACCAGCCGCATTGCCGTTCGAGGGAACGGCAGCTTGGGTAACGCCGGCTTCCTTGAGCAGCGATACGGCAACCGAAAATCCTCTTGATTTAAAGCTGCCCGTCGGATTCTGTTCCTCCCGTTTGATCCACAGCTGCCGGATGGGCAGTTTCCGTTCCCATTCCCGCATGCGGAGAAGCGGTGTCCAGCCTTCTCCCAAGGAGACGATACAATCCGGTTCGTTTACAGGAAGCAGATCTTTATATCTCCACATCGTAGGGTAGCGTGCAGCAAGCGCCTCTTTTGTAAATGTTCTAGCAATTTGCTCTACATCGTAGTCGACCAGCAGCGTACCTCCACAGGCGCATTTCATTTCGTTATAGCGAAAAGGGAGTGTCAGCGAGCATCGCGAGCAAACAAGCCTAAACCGGTTCATAGGCAGCCTCCTTAGCGTCAAACACTACCTTAGACTATTATCAAGGGATGAAGAAGGAGACGGCTTGCGTCTATTGGTCAGGTTTATTTCTTGCGGAATGATTTGATTTTGCTGTACATGGATTTATCTTTAAGCTTCAAAAAGAGTCCAAGCATTGGGGCGAAGTTCACTTCGATGATCCAAACTTTCCCTTTTTTATCCAGTCCCATATCGATCCCCATCGTATGCACCCAGGGGTATGAGGGGCTGAGCTGCTTCGATGAAGCTAATGCGACTTTATCCATCTGAGAAAGGAGAGCAGACTTTGACATACTTTTTAATTCAGAATGATTCAAAGCATGATCTACGGTGACGACCTTACCGCTGCTCATACGAACATTAGTCACGATAAATCCTTTTCCTGCGACTTTAGCCAGTTTGCCCGTAACTTGCCAAGGGGATTTGGTGCGGCGCTGAACCATTACCCTTAAATCAAAGGGTCGGCCACCCGCCGTAGCTAGCGGGATTCTCTCTTGGACGAGGTAGTTTCTTTTGATTTTCTTTTTGATGTGGGTATAAAGTTTCGATTTATCATCAAAAATCTTTTTTTGAGGGCCATCATGCACCTGGAAGCTTTCAGGTTCGATTTTTTTGATGCGAATGACGCCCTTGCCGCCATAGCTGCCGGTTGGCTTAATGATGACTTGCCCGTATTTATCGATCATACGCCAGAAGGAACTTTCGTTGAGCCACGCTGTTTCGGGAAGACTGGCCTTAAGTTTCTCCGATCTGCGCAAAATTTTATATTTGGTCCATTTGCTCGTGCATAATTTAGCCATTGGACTTCGCTTCCTGCTTCGTGATGACGAGATCGTGTTCTTCTACAGTTATCAGCTGGTTCCGGCTGTCGACAAAGACAACCTGCGGCTTAAGCACGCTGATCTCTTCTTGATTCATGAGCCCCATGCTAAGAATAATAACGAGGTCACCGGGTTGAAAGAGGTGGGCGGGCGGACCATTTAAGCCGATTTTGCCGCTGCCTTCAGGAGCCGGGATGGCATATGTTTTCCACCGCGTAGCATTGCGGAGACTTGTGACTTGGACCATTTCATAGGGTAAAATATTTGCTTTGCGCATTAACAAGCCATCTATCGTGATGCTTCCTACATAATCCAGATCCGCTTCAGTCACCGTAGCCCGGTGAATTTTTCCTTTACACATTAATCGCTGCATGCGCAGTAGCTCCTTTATCATGTCATTGGGTGTTCATCACAACGTATGAACAAGGCGATCGTCTTGGTGTGGGCATGTATCTATTTCGCGGGAAAATGGGTTCCTGTCACGGTGATGTGATATAATGACAATGATTATCAATGGAAAAATAGCACAAGGAGTGACTTCAACAGCTGATGGTTCTCGTTATTGAACGACTGCATAAACATCACCCGAACGGAGGGCCAAACGCTCTGTTTGATCAAATAAATGCGAATGTCAGTTTGGGTGAGCGCGTTGCCATACTGGGCCAGTCAGGTCAAGGTAAAAGCACGATGCTTCGCATGCTGGCCAGATTGGAGCCTTTCGATGGCGGCAGCCTGACACTGCAGGGACGGCATGTAACGAAATGGCACCCATGCGATTGGCGGAAAAAAGTATGCTATGTTCCGCAGCTGCCGGCCATGCTGCCGGTGACCGTTGCAGATAATTTATCCGCCGTGAGCCAGCTTCACGGGCAGCCATTTGATAAGCCGCTGGCGATCGAGCTCATGGAGCAAGTCGGTCTTGCACAATTAGACTGGCGTCAAAAAGCTGCCGATCTTTCGGGTGGACAGAAACAACGATTGCAGCTCGTGAGGTCTTTAATGCTGCGTCCGGATGTACTGCTGCTGGACGAAGTGACATCGGCTTTGGATGTGAATAGCAAGCATGCGGTTGAGAGCTTGTTGGTGAAGTGGAGCGAGCGGGAGGGTACGTCGCTTATTTGGGTAACGCATGATCGGGAGCAGGCGATGAACGTGAGTCATCGCTTGTGGCACTTGCAGGGCGGCCAATTGTCCGAAAATGCCGGATCTGCAGGATGGAGTCGGACCGACATAACCTCGGTTGGCGTTGGGGGAGAAGATGAATGTCTACTTTAGCGTTAGGCTTCACTTTAACCTTCGTGGTCATCACCATGGCTTTATCCAAATGGCAGAAGCTTGGCCTTGAAAAGGATATTGCAATAGGTACCATTCGCGGTGCACTGCAGCTATTAGTAATCGGGTATGTATTGCACTTTGTTTTTAAGTCAGCAAATGTTTGGCTCATATTGACGATTATCGCGATAATGATACTCGTTGCCACTCATAACGCCGGCAAACGGGGAGAAGGCTTACGAGGCATTCACTTGCGAATTGCGGTTTCCATCGCAGCGACAGAAACCGTTACTTTGTCGCTCATGCTAGGCTTCGGCATTATCGAGCCAACCACACAATACATCATCCCCATTAGCGGCATGACGATTGGAAGTTCGATGATCGTTTGCGGGTTATTCTTGAATCATATGAACCGCGAAGTTTCCTCATCCCGTGCGGAGATCGAAGCGCTGCTTGCACTAGGCGCATCTGTCCGGCAAGCGATCCAACAAGCGCTGAAGCGCTCCGTCAAAGCCAGCATGATCCCGACGATCGACGGCATGAAGACCGTCGGGCTGGTGCAGCTGCCCGGTATGATGACGGGCATGATTGTCGCAGGCGCGAATCCGATTGATGCGGTTCGTTATCAGATTTTGATTTTGTTTGCCTTTACAGCTTCGGCGGCGATTACGAGCATTATTTTAAGCATGATCAGTTATAAGCTTTGGTTTACGCGGGAAATGACGCTGAGATAAAGAGTTCTATTTCCTGGGGAAGCGCACAATCCGACAAAAAAAATCCCCATCTGATGGGGATTTACAAGTTTTTTCATATCAATTTCAAACCGCTGATCAAAACCAGACTGGCTATGACCGTACGCAGCACGTTCGTCGGCGCTTTCGTAGCAAGCATGCTGCCGATAAGCACACCGGGAATCGAACCAAGCAGAAGATTCAGCACAAGCGTGAAGTTCACGTTGCCCATACTGGCATGAAGGATGCCCGCGGTAGTCGCCAAGAAGAAGGCATGTGCGATGTCAGTGCCGACTAACGTGGAAGCGCTCATTCGGAAGAAATAAAGCATCGCGATTGCGTATAGCGAGCCGGAGCCGATGGAAGTCAGACCGACGATGAAGCCAAGAACAGCGCCTATCGTGATGGTGAGTCCGCGTTTTTCTTCCAGATTTTTTAGCTGCCAACGGTTCTCTTTGATTTTGTGACCGAAGAACACTTTGAATAAAGTCGCGATGGCAACCAGAATTAACACGTAGCCAAGTGCATGTTTGATGATAACTTCCTGATTGTGATAATACGAATCGAATAATTTCAAGAAAATGACGGCGAGAATAACGCCAGGGATACTGCCTACGGCCAATTGCTTGACAAGCCGCCAATCGATGGTCTTTTGCCGCCAATGCTGGACAGTTCCGAAAAGCTTGGTGATGGAGTTGTACAGAAGGTCTGTTCCAACCGCAATGGAAGGATGAATGTTCATCATGATTAAAATGGGAGTGAGCAGCGAAGCCCCGCCAACACCGGTTAACCCGACCAAAAATCCGACCAATAAACCCATCAGTAAGATACTCAAAGTCATGTTGTCATGTCCCCAATCAAATTCCTACTAATCTTATTGGATTTATTTTAATCCACATAAAACCTGTTTGTAAAGGAAAACTTTATTAACCACCGTTTATTATATTGAATGAGGGTGAAGTGGGTGAATGTCCGGTATGATCGTATTTGCAAGTCGAATCTATACAACAGGCTTTGTCATCAGTTACAATGTGAAGATATGACAAAAATGACATAGCAGGGGGAACAGCAGGTGAGTAATCGATCAACGGTTATGGTCAGCATCGTACTCGCGATGTTAGTCGCATCTATGGATTCCACGATTGCCAACACGACCATGCCCATTATTGTGAAGGAAATCGGCGGCAATGACTTATACGCCTGGGCGTTTACTTCGTATATGGTGCTTTCCACTGTATTAGCTCCCGTAGCGGGAAGATTGTCAGATATCTTCGGGCGAAAAAGGATATTTGCGATAGGGATCGCGCTGTTTCTTGGAGGTTCCGTTCTATGCGGGTTGTCCCAAAGCATGGTACAACTCATCATATTTAGAGCGATTCAAGGGATAGGCGCAGGGATCATGATGCCGTTTCCTTCGATAATTGCAGGTGACCTCTATGCTATCGAACAGAGAGGGAAGGTGCAGGCATTCTTCACCGGCATGTGGGGATTATCGGCAATTATAGCGCCTTTATTAGGGTCATTCTTTGTCACCTACATGAGTTGGCGATGGATTTTCTTCGTGAACATTCCAACATGTATCATTTCACTGCTTACTTTGCTTCCGTATAAGGAAGTGTATGAGCCAAAGAGGTCCTCGATCGATTATGGAGGTGCGCTTCTGTTTGGCGGCGGGATTTCGCTGCTTCTGCTTACAACAGCCGTGGAACATTACAGCTATCTGTACGGAATTGCTGGCGTAACGTTGATGATCGCTTTCTTTTTATATGAACGCAAACAAAGCGCTCCGATTGTTCCTTTAAGCTTGCTGCGTAACCGTCCGGTTGCAATCATGAATGCGGGATCTTTCCTCAGTTGCATTGCGCTTTTCGGCACTTCGAGTTACATGCCGCTCTTTTTGCAAACGCAAGGATATTCGCTGCTTATTAGCGGTATTGCTTTATTATCTACGTCCATTGGCTGGATGATGGTTGCTGTGCCTGGGGGTAGATGGGTGCTGCGCTTTGGTTACAAACCGCTGCTTATTATCGGGAATCTGTTCTTGGTAGCTACAGCGATCATGTTGTTCTTTCTTCGAGAAAACTCGCCTTTCTGGTATTCCTTTACCGCGTTAACTGTACTGGGACTCGCGTTTGGAATGATCTTCACCATTTCAACGATTGGTTCTCAGCAGCTTGTGGATGCACATCAGAAGGGGATATCCACCTCCTTGCAGCTATTTGCCCGGAATATCGGCACAGCAGTCAGCGTCACGATTATGGGGGCAATTTTGACCAAATCAGGCAGTTTCTACGCGGGAATCCACAGCATGTTCGTGTTCGGCCTTATTGCGAGTCTGGCAGCCTTGGCGATGCCGTTTGCAATACGATCGACGGCTAAACGTACAGGATAATAAGGGGACGAAGAAACGCTTAAATAAGAAGAGCCAGAAGACGGATGCTAACCGTCATCTGGCTCTTTTTGAACCTGCAGCTCTATTTGAGAAGATATAATTCGCTTCGAATTGCTCAGCAGATAAAGGAACACAAAACATATATCCCTGCACTTGTTGACAGCCATGACTCTCAAGAAAAGCAAGTTGTTCTTGCGTTTCAACACCTTCGGCCAGGATGTCCAGTTTAAAACTGCGAGCTATGGCTATAATGACCTCTATGATGGAAGAATCCTTGGAAAAGGCGGAGATGTCATGAACGAAAGATTTATCGATTTTGATCGTATCAATCGGAAACTTTCGTAAATAGTTTAATGAAGAAGAACCGGTTCCGAAATCATCGATGGTGATACTAACGCCTTCGCGCTTTAAGTCATCAAGCTTTTCGATCGTATGGTTACTCATATTCATCGCGATACGCTCAGTGATCTCGAGCTCCAAGTACTTCGCATCCAGTCGGGATTGCTTCAGTAGATTAAGAATCGTATTCACCACATGCTCTTGATGAAACTGTGAAGGGGAAAGATTAACTGCGATGGGAACGGGCTCCATCCCCGCATCATGCCATCTTTTCATTTGTGAGCAGGCTGTTAACAGCACCCATTCGCCGATGGCAACGATTTGTCCGGATTCTTCGGCAATCGGAATAAACTCCTTCGGTGAGACGCTCCCCATCTGAGCGCTGTCCCATCTCGCTAAAGCTTCTACCCCAATAATTTTACCGGTAGGAATATGAAATTTAGGTTGATAAGCAAGGGACAGTTCATTATTTTCGATGGCATGGCGCAGCGATTGTTCGATTGCATTTTTCCTGGAAAAGATGAAATTCATTTCTTGTTCGAAAAATTGGTAGTTGTTTTTACCGCGTTCTTTGGCCGCATACATCGCTTGATCTGCGTTTTTCAATAAAATCTCAGGGCTAACTTCGTCGTCAGGGTACAAGGCTATACCAATACTGGTGGACACGAAAATGTCTCTCTCCGCTTGATGTGTTGCAGCTTCCCGATTCTCCAGCGGGTACAAAATGACAAATTCATCGCCGCTCAATCTGGAAACAGAGCTTTGGTCCTCCAAACAGCGAGAGAGCAATGCTGAGAACTTTTGCAGCACTTGATCTCCGACCTGATGGCCTAAGGTATCGTTAACAAGCTTGAAGCGATAAATATCAAGAAAAAGTACAGCTACTTTCTGATGGTGCAATCGGGCCTTATCTAAAGTATCAATGAAAAGTTGATTAAACTGATTGCGATTCGGCAAGCCAGTCAGAAGATCAAAGTAGGCAAGCTGCCGGATCATCTCCTCGGATTTCTTCAACTCGGTCAAGTCGCGAAGGTAAGCCGTATAGACATGTTTTCCATCATAATGAATTCCCGTTATGGTGATTTCCGCCGGAAATTCACTTCGATCTGATCGGTACGCCTTCATTTGGATACGTTTGCCGATCACAGAATCATCTTTTTTTGCCAGGAGCCGGTACAATGCGGCCGCTTCCTGACCATCCTGATCAAATGGAAACAGAAAATCGAATAACGTTCGACCGAGAGCATCTTTGCGCGAGTAACCAAATGTTGCTTCTGCCGCCGGATTAAATTCAATGATCCATCCGCGGGAATTAAACATCATGATACTATCGACAGCCGATTCCAGAATCGAAGCTTTGAGAGCAATCTGCTCAGCCAAACGCCGATCAGCAGAGAGAGAACTTATCAAACTTATGGCAAAAATTACAATGGTGCCAAAAGCGATATACATCGCCATAACAAAGAAATCCATATTCGTGGCATTAGAGCTGGGTTGATGAATGGGTGTCATGACGGCAGCCGACATTCCCGTATAGTGCATACCTGTAATTGCAGCTCCCATTATCAATCCGCTAATGGTCATTTTTTGGTTGCGGCTAAATGATAAATGAAGAGCTGTTATCGACGCGATTACGGCGATGATAATCGATAATGTGAACGGAACAGGCTGATATCGTATAGTTACATTTTGCAAAGCAGCCATTCCAATGTAGTGCATACCGCTAATTGCAAAACCCATAAAAGTACCGCCGATAATTAGCTTCGGTATTTTTAATTTCGAGTGGAAGGTGACGAAAAAGCCGACTAATGCGCCAGTGATTGCAACAACAGTGGAAATTATAACGGTGTAGGTATGATAGGTGACGCCGCTCGGTAAAGGATAGGCCAGCATTGCGATAAAATGCATGGACCAAATTCCAACACCCATGACGACAGCGCTGCACAGTATCCGTAATTTCTGATACCAACCATATGAAACCGATACTTTCCTAGCCAGATTAAGGGACGTATAAGAGGCGAGGAGAGCGATAACGAATGAAAGCAGCACAAGGTAAATATTATAAGTATCAGTTGCAGAGTGATGCATGGGATCATCCTCATTTCTAAACTAATGCAGGGAGAAAGTTTTCTTCGTGGCGCAGGGCATGAACCAACAAAGATAGGACAAGGGTCCCGATTGTGATGAATTGCATAACACGGTTTTTTTCTTTAATCACGATAGTAGGCCTCCCAGAATTATGTGAGCTTAAAAATAAAAAAGCCCATCCCGAATAGAGGATGGACCCTTCATACCCGGTAACCTGACAACCGTAGCATTCCAATAAGGATGCCTTAGGCCATGGCTTTGCGTCTCATTGTTTCCAATGATTTGCCTTTATCAATTTGGTAATTTATTGGTGTTCAATATGTATGGCATACAATATGAGACTTATTATAGATAGCTCTTATAAGCATGTCTATAGCACTAAATGTATGAGAATATCGAATTATGTCGAATGAAACAAAGAAACGATAAGGTTTAGCTTACAACCTAGAAACGGGGGGCTTTTACAAATCAACCGTAGCAGGAATTATCGATGAAGGCGGGGAATTTACGTAGGAAGGAACAGAGGCTCCCTTTGAGTCTTAGGAAGTAGGTATCGTAGATGAATAACATAAATAAAATCAGAGGTATCATGTTCGATATGGATAATACCCTGCTGAAGTCCCATATAGATTTTCAAAGTATGAAACTTGAAATTGCCGGTTTTTTTATGGAAAATGGCTTACTTCCTGAGACTTTTCCCATCGCGGAACATACTGCATCTACAATCATTGAACATGTAAAGCTAAAAGGAGTATCCAAGAAGCTCTATGAAACAGCAATGAAAATTGCAGTTGATCATGAAGTGCGTGGCATGGAAGGAGCCGGGCTGGAACCTGGAGCATTGGGATTGTTACAAGCTTTAGTTAAGAAGTATGTTCTCGTTATTGTAACGAATAATTCCTTTCAAGCTGCCAGTCAGGCTCTTCAAATAACAGGAATCAAGAGTAATTTTGATTTAATCGTTGGAAGAGAGCAAATGCAGGCCATGAAACCGTCGCCATCCGGATATTTGGCTGCCAAGCAGCATTTTTCAAGTGTGAAGAGTGATGAGTGGATTTCCGTCGGAGATTCGTGGATTGATGGCCGCGCATCGATGGATGCCGGCATACCTTTTATCAGCTATGGCAGATCAGGATTGTTGATGGAGGAGAAGGGAATTCGCACAGTGGCTCATATCAATGATCTCATGCAGTTGCTTGATTATGTTTAGTTGAAGAAATATGGTAATCATGGTTTAATAGAGATTCGATTTCTGCCTAAGATAATACGAGAAAGAAGTGAATAGGGATGCTTGTTGAAGTAAAATCAAGATTAGAAGAATCTCAAATACAAGAACTGCTTGGGTATAGTGTGTTTCCGGATCCCGAGGACTTGGATAGCACAATAGAGCTTTATAAAAATGATTCGGAATTACTGTTGTTCGGCTATGAATCTGAAGGCGTCATGGTCGGTATCATCGGTTTTCGCCTGAACGGGTCGAATGAGATGACTCTGACCCATCTGGCTGTTGAACCGGAGAGCCGTGGAGTCGGTTTTGGGCGCGGTATTATTCTTGAGATTATTGAAGAAGCGAAGCCTGCCAGAATCGTTGCTGAGACGGATGAGGAAGCGGTTGAATTTTATAGAAATATCGGGTTCGTGATTAACAGCTTGGGTGAAGTTTATCCGGGAGTCGAGAGATTCCGATGCACTTATGAAATTGACGAAGAATCGGGCGAGTAGCAAAAGAGGGGAATAAATGATGTATCAATTTTTTATGATTATTGCAAGCATTGTTGTGATTATCATACTTTATAAATTTGCAATCAAGGTAAGAGATAAAACAGTGGCCAATAAAGTAATCAAATTCAGTCTAAATAAAGGAAGATCGTCAAAAGCTAACAAAAAGACCTGCTCATTTTGCAAAAAGAAAGCAAAACGTCTTTCCTTTTATGCTACAGAAGTTGGCGGAGTAGTTGGAGTCTGCGATAGTTGCAAACCGCAAGCAGAGAGAAGGGCATTGTTGAGACTTTAAAGAGGATTCAAAAAGAAAGTAGTGATTTAATGAAAAAGATAAGAAAAATCCTATTTTATATAGTTGCCGTTTATTTAATTTTTTTTATAGGCTTTCACGCTAAACAGCAAATAACAGCATATAAAGCTAGATTTATCGCAATTAATTTGCTTGACAATATAGTAAAAGGTCATTACGATGAAGCGTTTAAAAATGTTTATTATTACGATGGGCCATACGATTATGACCCGACAATAGAATATGATGACGCCGAGCATAAATGGACTGACCGTGTAAAAGAAATGAAGAATAAGGGAATTTATTTATCTTCATACAGTTCTCTTAAGACGAGATTTAATGATGGTTGGGTTTACGGAAGTGCTGATTTAATAATTAATGTGCATGGCGAAGAATCGAAATACCATACATTAATTAATTACAATATAGGGGAAAAAGGAATAAAAATTGCAACATTACAATCATTTGAAGCTGATGGTTCTGATGATGCTATTTGGGAAAAAAATTTAAGCGGGTACATCTCAAAGGAGGATTAATATAGATCGTGACAAAATCTTTCTTCACGTCAGATCATCACTTTGGTCATAAAAATATAATTGACTTTGAATCAAGACCCTTTAGTCATGGTGAAGAGATGACGAAAAGTATGATCGAAAGTTGGAATTCGGCAGTAGGGAAAGAGGATAAGGTATTTCATCTTGGAGACTTTTCGTTTCTAAATAAAGAAAAAACCGCAGACATCGTCACCAGGCTTAACGGGTATAAGTTTCTTATCTTGGGCAATCACGACAGAGGCAGATCGAGGTCTTGGTGGCTGGATGTTGGTTTCGATGAGGTGAGTGAGCACCCGATCATTTATAACCAGTTCTTTTTCCTTTCGCATGAACCGATGTACATGAATAAACATATGCCTTATGTCAATGTTCATGGACATATCCATGGCCAGAAATATGAGGGACTTAACTATTTTAACGTCTGTGTGGAACATTGGAACTATACCCCCATCACATTTGAAACCATTCGGGATTTGGTCGTCCCAAACGAGGAACAAGGCTAGGGGCTCACTTGGAAGCCCCTCAGTTCCCTCCCACATTTCTAATCGTGCTCGGTGACCTCAAATTTTATATGCTGGATGTGTAAGAGGCCGGCTTACTCATGAGCGCTCGCCATTCATCGATCTGCAAGGATTGAACGCCTCCATCTTCGATGAGTACAGAAAAATATTGATGAAACGTCGGATCAGCTTCAGCGATGAACTGTTCGACGTTTTTTATTTGTTCTTCGTTTTCCGCAGTACGTCGGACCCAAACGGGGAAATGATGCTGCTTGCGGCTCGTGACCGACTGTTCGACTTGCAATCCTGCCTCCATAGCTAATGACGTCCATTCATTTACAGATAAGCACCTAACATGACTGGTGTCTCGCATGGTTTCAAAAGCGTTCATAAAATGGCCAAGCACTTCGTCTTCAGGAGCAATGTTATCTATGAAAATGAATTTGCGGCCTGGTTTAAGGACACGCGCGGCTTCTTGAAGGAACTTGTCGGGATGTGGAAAATGATGTGCGGCAATGCGGCAAGTCACCGCATCGAAAGAATCATCAAGGAACGGTAACTGCTCGGCATCTGCGACCACGAAAGTGACATTACCGCACTGCGCCTTTTTCAAATGCCCCGCAGCGGCGCCCAGCATGGGAGGTGTCAGGTCAGTTGCGATGACATGCTGCACGTGGGGAGACAGTTGTTTCGCCACGTGGCCGCCACCGGTTGCAATATCCAAAACGATCCAGTCTGATTGAGGCTGCAGCCAACTATGAATCAATGCAAGATCATCGCCTTTGGCATGAGACGAACTAGTCACGTACTTGTCTGCATGTTTGCCAAACTGTTCTTGCACATGCTGTTTGATACGTTGTCCGTATTCGTTTTTCATTTCAAGCACCTCCATAGATATAGTTTCATTTATTGAAACTATATATCATATGATGAAACTAACGTCTTCATCATACCATGCTTCCAAGGATAAGAAAATAGGAGTAAAAAATACAAGCGACAAAAAGGCTATTGAGGTTCATTTTAAAATTTTTCTTGCATATATTGTTGTAGATTCCCGTGCTTTAACAGCATTATTTGAAAGCGGTTCCCTTCGCATAATTACGTGACAAATTTCACAATGAAGTCAAGCTGCTTAGAAGAACTTACGTTTTTGGTCTTGAACAAGCAGGATATCGTTACAGAACAGGAGGGTGCAGTGATGCTGCATATTGTTGTGTGTATCAAACAGGTACCTGACAGCAGGGAAATACGGATTGATCCTAAAAATAATACGTTGATACGCCAAGGCGTTCCGAGCATTGTGAATTTTTACGATATGCACGGATTGGAAGAGGCGCTGCGGATTAAGGATGAGCACGGCGCGAGAATCACAGTCGTGACAATGGGGCCGCCGCCGGCGGAAAAGGGTTTAAAGGAATGCATTTCCCTAGGCGCGGATGAGGCTGTGTTGGTGACGGATCGCGGTTTTGCGGGCGCAGATACACTGGCCACTTCCTACGTTGTGGCTAAGACGATTCGCAAAATCGAGGAGACATGGGGACCTGTCGATATCGTTTTTTGCGGGAAGCAGACGCTGGACGGCGATACCGGTCAAGTGGGTCCGGGTGTGGCGTGCAGACTGGATTTGGAACAGCTTACTTATGTGAATAAAGTGGTCGATGTCGACGAAGAGAAACGCAAAGTGCGTGTGCATCGACTGTTGGAAGACGGCGTCGAAGTCGTTGAGACAAGCATGCCGGTTCTCATTACAGCGCTCAAAGAGCTGAACAAAATAAGGCGGGCATCCATGCCTGGGATGATTCGTGCGGCCCGATACAAACCTGTCGTTTGGACAACGGCCGATTTCCCGGACCTCGAAAGGGCCAAAATCGGGCTTAAAGGGTCTCCGACCATTGTAGCCAAAACATGGGTACCGGAAATAAAAGCGGTAAAAACGCAAATGATCGCCTATGATTCGCCGGAAGCAGCGGCTGCGCAGCTGGCCGATCAGCTCTGGGAGAAGGAAATACCGGCCCGATTGGGATGGACTTCATAAAGAGAAGGGTGGAAGAAAGAATGGCAAACGAACAGACAGGAGAACCGTCTGAACAAGCGATGCCGGATTGGTCGGCGTATCGTGGGGTGTTGATCGTAGTGGAGCAGCGGGACGGCGAAGCGAAGAAGGTGTCTTGGCAGCTTCTGGGCGAAGGCAAGAAGCTGGCTGCGAAGCTGGACGTGCCGCTCATGGCGCTCGTGATCGGCGATAAGGTGTCACACCTCGCCGAGGAAGCCGTGCACTACGGCGCGGACAGGGTTTATCTGTGCGAAGCTCCGGAACTTCGCACGTACAGGACCCGGCCGTACAGCCGGGTCTGCCTCAAGCTTATCGTGGAAGAGAAGCCCGAGATCGTTCTGTTCGGCGCGACAGCGACGGGCCGCGACCTGGCAGGCGCGATTGCGACGCACCTGCCGACAGGGCTGACGGCCGACACGACGCAGCTCGATGTCGAGCCGGCGCCGTCTAGGCTGCTGCTGGCGAGCCGGCCGGCCTTTTCGGAGAAGATGATGGCGACCATCCTCTGCAAGCAGTATCGGCCGCAGATGGCGACGGCTCGCGCCGGGGTGTTTCAGGAGCTGCCAAAGGACACGGCGCGACAAGGCGAGATCGTGCGCATCTTCGCACCGATGCACGAGGAAGAGATCGCCGCGCAGGTGCTCGATTTCCTGCGCGAGACGGGCAAGATTAATCTCGAGGAAGCCGAGATTATCGTGGCGGGGGGCCGCGGGCTTGGCGGGCCCGACGCCTTTAGGCCGCTCGCCGAGCTGGCGGAAGCGCTCGGCGGCGTCGTTGGCGCATCCCGCGCGGCTGTCGACGCGGGATGGATCGGGCATGAGCACCAGGTCGGTCAGACCGGTGCGACGGTGCGGCCGAAGCTGTACTTTGCGATCGGCATCTCCGGCGCTGTACAGCATACCGTTGGTATGAGCAACGCCGACGTCGTCGTAGCAATTAATAAAGATGAGAAAGCGCCGATCTTTCAGTTTGCCCATTACGGCATCGTCGGCGATCTGTTTAAGATCGTGCCGGCCATCACGGAAGAGATCCGGAAGCGTCGGTCATTATTTGGCATTCCGCTGCAGCAACAAACCGAATCGTCTGTTGCAGGAGCGGTTTCTACGGATTCGGAAATCGCCGTAAGGGAAAGGAGTAAAGCCAGATGAGTGAAAAATTTGACGCGATTGTCGTTGGCGGCGGACCTGCTGGTGCAGCAGCAGCCCTGACGATGGCACGAGCCGGCTTATCGGTCGTTTTGCTGGAGCGCGGGGAGTTCCCCGGCGCCAAAAACATTTTCGGCGGCGTACTCTACCGCAAACAAATTGAAGAGCTCGTGCCGGAGTTTTGGAAAGAGAAAAACTTCCCCATGGAACGGTATATTGTGGAACAGCGCATATGGATGATGGGCAAGGAGTCGATGGTGACGTTCGGTCACAGGAACGAAGCGTATAAGGAACCCTACAACTGTTTTACCGGATTACGGGTAAAATTCGATCAGTGGTTCGCCGACAAAGCTGTTGCTGCCGGTGCGCTTCCCATCTATGAAACCGTCGCGTTGGACGTCATTCGCGAAGGCGATCGCGTCGTCGGTGTCCGTACCGACCGGGAGTATGGAGATCTCTACGCCGACGTTGTCGTCATAGCAGATGGCGTCAACTCCTTGCTGGGCAAGGCGATGGGCATCCATAAGGAATGGCAGCCGGACGAAGTTTCTTTGGCTGTGAAGGAAGTCATTGCTCTGCCCAAGGAGAAGATCGAAGACCGGTTCGGACTGGAAGGCGACGAAGGCGTCACCATCGAATTTATGGGCGAGACGTCGCTCGGCATGGCCGGAATGGGCTTTCTTTATACGAATAAAGAAACGATTTCGCTCGGCGTCGGCGTGATGGTCAACCATCTGCGCGATAAAAAAATAAAACCATACGCGGTGCTGGACGCTGTCAAGCAGCATCCGATGATCCGGAAGCTCATTCAAGGCGGAGAAACGAAGGAATACTCCGGACATTTGATTCCGGAGGGTGGCTTCCACTCCATTCCGCCGTTGTCCGGCGATGGCTGGTGCGTCTGCGGCGATGCTGCGCAGCTCATCAACTTCGTCCACCGCGAGGGCACGAACCTCGCGATGACATCCGGACGCTTGGCGGGTGAAGCCATCATCGAGGCAAAAGAACGCGGCGACTATTCTGCCGCCTCACTGCAAACCTACGACCGTAAAATCCGCGAATCGTTTGTGCATAAAGATTTGAAGAAATATAAGGGTATGCATCAATTCCTCAAAGAGCAGGACCCCGAGCTGCTATTCGATAAGCTGCCCAGAGCGCTGAACGAAGCGGCATACAATATGTTTCTCGTGGATGGCGTACCGAAGGCAGACAAACAAAAATTAGCCGCTAAGCTCATCAAAAATGCAGCCGGCGGCACGGTGAACCTGATGAAGCTGGGCTATAAAGGATGGAGGGCGATGAACGGATGAGCCAGACTGACGTATCAGAGAAGCTGTTCACCATTCGATACAAATGCGATGACAAATCGCACCTGATTATTAAGGATACACAAACGTGCTTAAACTGTACGACGAAAGATTGTAACTACTTCTGTCCCTCGGATGTGTACGAGTGGGAGAAAAAGCTGAAAATTACGACCGTTGCGTTTGAGAACTGCATTGAATGCGGCACTTGCCGTATTGCGTGTCCATCCGACAACATCGATTGGGTTTATCCCAAAGGCGGATACGGAATCACCTACAAGTACGGATAAGGTGCAGAAAAAAAAGAGGACCGGCTTCCAAAGCGGATCCTCCTTTTTCTAATTCGGATAGCTCGAATGTTTGACCCATCACTCATCCCTCAGGCGTGATAGCTCCCCACCGGCTCGTTCAGCACCCATTCCAGCATGTCGATCCTATCAAGTATGCGCTCGTTCTGTGCAGTTAGCGCTTCGCGCTCAACCCCACTGCCTGCTTGCTCAATTCGCGCTTCAATCGTCTGCTGCTGCTGGAGAAGTTCATTTAATTTTCGTTTGATTTGACTTTCGGTTCTCATGACAGTTGCACCTCGTGGAAATCTAGTTTTCTCCTATCTTACTCTCAATCGAACGGAAATTTCAAATATGCTATAATGACGCTAAAACTTCCCCCGGCAAGGAGGCCGCTTGTCTTATGAAACTTCAAGGCATCAATCATCTATTGTTCTCCGTATCCGATCTGGACAGATCCATACACTTTTATCAGCAGGTGTTCGGCGCGAAATTGTTAGTGAAAGGACGAAAACTGGCCTATTTCGACTTGGACGGCCTATGGCTTGCGCTCAATGTCGAAGAGGATATCCCGCGGTTTGAAATTCATCAATCCTACACACACATGGCTTTCACTATCCAAGCGGAAGACTATGAGCGTCATTTGGAAAGATTGACCCAATTGAACGTTAACATTCTTCCCGGTCGCCCTCGCAGCGAGAAAGACGAGCTATCGATTTATTTTACGGATCCAGACGGCCATAAATTTGAATTTCATACGGGTACCCTCGAAGACAGGATGAGGTATTATCGGGAGGAAAAGCTTCATATGACTTTCTATGATGTGGAGTGACGGCGATCCATCCATTTTGTCATGAATTGTGCCCGATTGCGAACGTTCCATTTATGATAAATCGAGCTTAAATGTTTTTTGACGGTAATGACACTGACGAATAATTGTTTGGCTATTTCTGCATTTGCTAAGCCCTGTATTAAAAGCTCTGCCACTTCTGCCTCTTTCCTGGTTAATTCCTCTTCATTTGCATCTAACATCATCTGACGTTTCGGAACTTCCCATGGCACCAGAGCCGAAATGAAATCCCGGTATTTTTTTCCTCGCAAATCCAATTTATAAAAAGGGGCAGGCGCAGACTCACCATAGAGTGCGTGACGGTAGGGATCGACCGCTGTAAAACCGAGATTGAGAGTAGCATCCTCATAAAAAGGTAGTGGCGGCGGGCAATAAACGATCACACTGCCTGCCTGTATAAGCGAGAGCTTGATTCGGAAGGAATCGTGCCTTAACGCTTCATTCTCCGGATTCTCGATGTCGATCGTACGAATATACCAGCCCTCCGCTTTCAACAGCTGGCTCCATTCCTCTTCCGTTAGTCCATTAAAATAAATGGAAGCAAGCCGATGATGCTGCAAATAAGGCTTCGTCGCCGTACGGATGGGAATCAGGGCGCAGCAGCCGACGGTTGATCCATATTCGTCCAGTAGCAGCTTTACGTCCGCCCCGTTTGCAATAAGTTCTAGCGCTTCCTCTTCATCCAATAAGCTATACAAGCTTTGCTCCTTCGTCATTTCGTACTGAAACAAATGTCCTTGATCATTCTCTCCGCACCATATCGATTGGCTGCGTGCGTGCCTCTTTCTTTTGCGAATATATGCGAACAGTTCGCCCAGGTACTCGTCATTTTCTACATTACGGACTTGAATCAGCGTGTTGGTTGAAGTTCGGGAACAATGATAATGCGCTCGGATGACCGGGTTCCCCGTATGATAGAGCAAATCGCCAAGTGGATTCGATAAGCGAATTTCAGCTGAAGGATTCATGAGTTTTTGCTGATAAAAAAGCGCTGCTCGCATCTCCCATTTCTCAAATCGTTCGGGATTCCGGGCCCTGAGGGAAAGTCGGACGGCATCCCGTATCGGATTGTGGACGTTCCAGCCATCCCTATTTCGATCGACAAGCGAAAGTCGAAGGATCGACTCGAGCGAGCTTGTGGATATCGACTGCCCGAGCACGAATTCAAGTTTGCTTTGATCGAAGAAGCGCAGGACACTCGCAGCCTCCAGCAATTCTCGCGTTGCATCATCAGGCACTTCCCGAAGCCATTCTGCGAATACATCGTGCCAGCTTGATGAGGTGAAAACGTTGGCGGGAGTTCCCGAATTGAGAACTACTTCGGTCGCTAACGATAAGGTCAACGGATGTCCTTTGGAAGCGACCCACAACCCGTGAACTTGCGAAACATTTGTGAGACCATGGCGAGCTGCAAACTGTTCGACAGCAGCGTAATCGAGCATGGTTAAGGATAGTGGACTTACGAGGTATTTTAAAGTCGGGTGAAGTTTCCAGGGACCTTGAAGCTCTGAACGGCTGCTAAGAATGAGTCGTATTCGCGTGGAAAGGGAAGGGAGCCAATTCTCTCTGAGCCAGGTTTCCCACAAGCCGCTTTCCTCGTAATGATCGAAGCATACAACCGTCGTCGTGCTGTTGTCACGATCACGCAGGTCAAGCTTTTGAAGCTCATGTTTCAAATCGGTAACATTCAGCATGCTGCGGCAATCCAGCACATGAAAAGCGATACCTTGTGAATGAGCCCTTTTTTTGGCCATATGCAAAAGCAAAGATTTGCCGCTTCCCGCTAGCCCGAACAGATTAAGCACGGGAGTCGTTGTAAATGAATCGCTATACCAGTTGCCGATGGCTTTCAATTCGTCTTGGCGACCGACAAAAAAATGGTTCTCGAGCTGCTCCATTCGTTCAGCCCAAGTTTCTGAATGACGTTTATTCATCTGCCTCACCTTAGCGTTGGATTTATTCACATATAGTGCCAGTATACAACTGGGGATAACTTCGCGTATAGGCTTTTTTATACGCTGGTATAATGTTCAAGCTGCACTCTCCCTTGGTAAACTTCAGTGAAAACGAGTATAGGAGGGAAAGCATGGAGCAGATCAAGTACGCTCAAACTTTTAAACATAAAGACAACTGGCGTAATGAATTACATAAGCCTGATCTTCTTACGGGTTCTGAAATTTTGTTAAGAACGTTATTGCTCGAAAATGTGGAGTGTGTTTTCGGGTACCCGGGAGGTTCCGTCTTGTACATTTATGATGCTATGCATGGGAATGAGCATTTTCGGCATTTGTTGACCCGGCATGAACAAGGAGCCATTCATGCTGCTGACGGCTATGCAAGAGCAACGGGAAAGGTAGGCGTTTGTATCGCGACATCAGGTCCCGGCGCAACGAATTTGGTGACCGGGATCGCGACTGCGCAGATGGATTCCGTACCGCTTGTCGTCATTACGGGAAATGTCCCCTCGGAGCAGCTTGGAACGGATGCGTTTCAAGAAACGGATATCGTCGGAATCACAATGCCGATCGTGAAACATAGTTTTCAGGTGCGTAAAGTCGAGGAGTTGGCCAGAACGATTCGTGAAGCCTTTTATTTGGCAAATACCGGAAGGAAGGGGCCTGTTCTTATTGATATTCCCAAAGACATTTCCGCTAAAAGGACAACTTACCATTATCCGCAACGGATAGAGGTACGAGGGTATAAGCCTTATCCGGATATTCAGACTAACGTCATAGAGAGCTTGCTTCAAGCGATTGAAAAAGCCCAACGCCCTATCGTCCTAGCCGGTGGAGGCATTGTTCACAGCGATGCCAGCGAGGAGCTCATCCGTTTTATCGACACAAGCGGAATTCCGATCACGACGACTTTGATGGGTCTGAGCGGATTTCCCGGCAGCCATTCGCTATGGCTGGGGATGCCGGGCATGCACGGGACTGTGGCCGCTAACCGCGCGCTGGTCGAGACCGATCTGCTTATCTCGCTCGGAGCTAGATTCGATGATCGCGTAACGATGAGCTTGAAGGGCTTCGCTCCTAATGCTCGAATTGCTCATATTGATATCGATGCCGCCGAGCTGAGCAAGAATGTAAAAGCCGATTTTCCGATCACGGGAAATGTAAAAGACGTATTAATGAATATGAACAGTCGTTTTAAGGCATCCGCTGACTCTGCGAGAAGAATCGAACCTTGGATTCAGATGCTGTTGGGACTGAAAAAAAGCTTCCCGCTAAGCTATAAGCAAGATATTACCGGATTGAAACCTCAGTATGTGATAGATCTGATTATGGAGAGCACGCAAGGCGATGCGATTATTGCGACGGATGTAGGGCAGCATCAAATGTGGGCAGCCCAATTTTATCGGTTCAAACATCCTCGGTCGCTTTTGACTTCGGGTGGCCTAGGTACGATGGGCTTCGGCTTTCCGGCAGCGATCGGTGCGCAGATCGGACATCCCGATAAATTGGTTATTTCCATCAACGGTGATGGCGGGATGCAGATGTGCGCACAGGAGCTTGCCGTATGCGCCATTCACCATATCCCGGTCAAGGTGGTCGTGATTAATAACCAGACATTAGGCATGATTCGCCAATGGCAAGAAATGATTTATGACAGTCGCTTCAGCCACATCGATTTATCGGGAAGCCCCGATTTTGTCAAACTGGCCGAAGCTTATGGTGTGAAGGGACTGAGAGCGGTTTCGCCAGCGGAAGCGCAAGCTGTTTGGAAGGAAGCCTTGGAGCATGACGGTCCAGTGCTTATTGATTTCTTGGTTGATAAAGACGAACTCGTATTGCCCATGATTCAAGTCGGCAAAACGTTATCCGATATGATTGTGGAGGTCCGTTAGCATGCAGAACTCTTACTTATTGTCGCTTTTGGTTAACGATCATCCCAGGGTCCTGCATCGGATATGTGTGCTCTTTTCAAAAAGAGGATTTAATATCGCAAGCATTACGGTAGGCCCTTCAGAGGATAGCAGTCTTGCCAGAATGACGATTCAAACATACGGGGATGCAGGAAGGATTGACCAGATGGCTCATCAGCTGAAAAAGCTGATCGATGTCATTCACATTGAACCTATTGTGCGTCCTTATGCGCTTGAACGTGAATTGCTGCTGCTTAGCGTAAAGTCTGAGACAGCATATGCACGTCGCCTGGCGCGAATTGTTGAAGAAGGCGGGGGCAAGATTGTAAATAAAGCCGCGGACCGCTACGCCATTGAAATTTCGGGAGATACTGAATCGCTGGAGCGCTTCTTACGGCGTATAAGCGAATTCCCTATCGTACAACTGGCTCGAACAGGCCTGGCAGCCATCTCGCTGAAATCATAATTCAATTCTTTTTTTGTGACATATCTGCGATCCCCTCAACCATCGTTGCAATATAACTGCAAAAAAGTGCCGATTCTCAACCACAGTCAGCCCATCTAACTGCAAAAAGTGCCGTAATTTTGCGAGTTCTCGTCCAAAAGGGCCGTTTATATGCATTTAGTGCATGTAAATTCTTCACATTGGGCTTTGCACAGCCGTTTGGGTTATTTTAACGTCACTTTTAGCAGGATTATGTCCCGGCAAACGCTTAAGGCTAGATAAACAGGCACTTTATGCATGATTTTGGGCGATTTACCGCCACTGGGACACTTGAAGGACTTCCTTTTTTAAAACTGAAAATAAATAAAGCTGGTATCGCCATTGCGAAGCATGATAATCAATACAACGAAAAGCAGCGTGTAGCAAGCAGCGCGTACCGGCGACGGCAAGGATCGATGCCACACTTCGGCAATGCGCGAACGATACTTGAGCAGCCAGTGTTCTAACAGATGAATCCCGAATAGCAAGATCGCCACGTACAAATACACCAGCATGTAAGAAGGGACATGGATAGCATCTGGCGACAACATGCGTCTCAGAAGCATGAATACGGCATGCCGATCATGAATGCGGAACATGACCCAGCCGATACAAGTCAAATGGAAAAAGATAAAAATCGTCAGCCAGCGGTAGACTAAGAATTGATCCCATTTCTCAAGACCAAGCTTCTGCTTGCCCGCACGAAATAGATTATGAGCGATGAGCAGGAAGCCATGGTACATCCCCCATAGAATGAACGTCCATAACGCACCGTGCCAAAAGCCTGAGACCGTCATTGCAACGAACAGAAACAGGTACTTCCGGACCGTTCCTTTACGTGAACCGCCGAGCGGGATATAGATGTAGTCGCGAATCCAGTTGGATAGTGTAATATGCCATCTCCGCCAGAACTCAGTTGCATTAGAGCTTAAATAAGGCGTCATAAAATTGTGCGGCAGATGAAGCCCGAATAAATACCCGATGCCGATCGCCATATCGCTGTAAGCGGAGAAATCAAAGTAAATTTGGAACGCAAACAAATAAGATGTAATCCAAGCGGCGGAACCGGTTAATGCATACGGATCCGCAAATAGAACATTTACCCGATCGGCGATGGGGTCGGCCAGCATCATTTTTTTCATCAGCCCTAACGACAGATAAAAGCAGCCGATCCTGAAATTTTCATTGTTCCACCGCAGCGCCGTCAGCTTCTCAACTTGAGGTAAAAATTCATTTCCCCGCATAATGGGCCCCGCAATCAAGTGTGCGAAGAATGAAATAAACATCCAGAATTCCAGCAGGGACCGGGCTGGTTTTATTTTCTGTTTATATATGTCTACGGCATATGAAATGAATTCGAAAGTGTAAAAGGATATTCCAACCGGCAGCACAATGGAAAGCCAGAAAGAATCTTCGGTCAGCAGCTTGATAGACAGCACTTTTTCCATATTCCGGATAAAAAATACCGAGTATTTGAAGAAGCATAAATTCCCTATATTCACGAGTAAAATCGTCCACAGTACCCATTTCCGGTATGAGCCGTTCAAGAAACGGGCGCTGTAATACGTGAACACCGTCATGATGGCAAAAAGCACGAGCATGCCAAGCCCACTAACGCTGTAGAATAGCAAATTGGCGGCTGTCAAGGTATAAAGCCGTCTAGCAGGAAATATATAGTAAAGCGCAATCGTGATTAAAAGCAGAATCATAAACTCTGGTGTATGAAAAAGCATGTAAACTTCCTCCTGATAGTTTTGCTTAGCAAACTTACTTCGTAAGCATATGCTTAAAAATCGTAAGCCTTCAGCAGCTTGTCAGCCAGTTGCCGGTAACCGTCCGGTGTTAAATGCAAATGATCCGTAAACAACGCGTCCGGGATCTGCTTTTCCATGTTTACATACTTGAACGAACCGTTTTGAATGTTTTGCATGAATTGATCGAGAGCTTGCATGTTAGCAACGTATTTCGGATCTTCCACAAAGGTCTGAGCAAGCGTGTGATTCGTACCTGTCAATACAGCGAGTGTTTGTTTACCCTTTTGATGCTCTATAATCTTCTTTAAGAAATAGATATCGGGGTTCGTATCCGTCATATTAAACGGTTTCGGGTCAAAGGCAGCAATCACATTAGGGTCTTTGACTCTTTCGGATACGTCTTCTTTTTCCGTCCAAGGCCTGGGATCTCCGCCTTCCAACGTGTCATCCGGCGGCGGTCGATTGGCGAGCTTCAAAACAAGCTGCTGGACCCATTTATCCCAATAGTCTTTGTACAGATAGGGCACGAAATGTGGCAGGACGTAGTTGTTAAGGCTTTTTTGCGATTTGGAATAAAAGTTGGCTGGAGTGTCGTTATCTTCGACATCAGGTAATGAAAGCATGTGCTGATAGGTATCCGGTTCCAATGTGCGCAAATCGTTCTGAAACCATGCCAGAACCGGCTGCCAATAGTTTCTTTTAACAAAGCTTGAGTACCGTATATTAAACATGAGATGATCGCTTGAAATGCCCAAAGCGTCCATTTTCAACAGCATCGCATACAAATCTCCGATTTGGGAACCAGGGAATGATAGATTATAGATCGGAAGTTTGGAAGAATCTTTCATGTAGGCATTAACATTTTGATTGGAATTGCCGGGACTGCCATACATCACGGAATCGCCCAAAATAATGAGGTACTGCTGCAGATGTTTGCTATCGATATCTCGCTTCACGGCTTCCAGCGTGATTTGAAAATCGTGAGGGTTATCCTTAGCCCGCGCGTAATCCATTCGGTTGTGATAAAAGACATCCGTGGAAAACAAAGCCGGAAACGATAATTGGATGATGAACACGTAAATGAGTACAAAAATGAAAGTCTTTGCTGGAGATTTCCAGATGTGAGGCTTCATCGCACGATCCCCTTTTCGTAGATGAACTGTTAGAATGTGGGTGATTCTACTATACTATTCTATCATATCTACTGGAAATCCTTTCCGTCAATTGTTCCAACAGACTACATTTGGTCGAACTACTTCCGAATTTTTCCACGATAAGGTATGATAGAAATAATTTTATCATGGAAGGGAGACTGATTGATATGTTGCAAAGACCTGACCGCAACGAGTACGCGCCATACTTTTCCACTTATATCGATGCTGTACCTGATGAAGACTATGATCAATTTCTTCGCAATCAACTTGATGAAGTTAAAGACCTGTTTTCCCAGCTTTCTGAAGAAAAGGGTGAAGGGCGTTATGCACCGGGCAAATGGAGCTTGAAAGAAGTGCTGGGGCATATGACCGATACTGAGCGTGTGATGAGTTATCGTATGATGCGCATTGCACGCGGGGATTTTACCAAGCTGCCTGGTTTTGATCAAGATATCCTAATAGCCAATGGCTCGTTCAGCGAGTTTACGTTAAAGGCTCTGCTTGAGGATTTCGTAGCCGTTCGAAAAGCTACTTTCACACTGCTTGGCACGATCCCCGACTCAGCATGGGAGCGGACGGGCAATGTAAGCGAGAGGGACGTAACCGCTCGTTCACTCGCCTATATTATTGCCGGACACGCCCAGCATCATCTAAATGTGATCCAACAGAGATATCTGTGAGATAAAATAAAAGGAACGCGTTTCCCGAGGGAAACGCGTTCCTTTTTTTGTGCCAACAACAGATTAATAGAGAGATAAGGCGAGTGAATCACGCTCGTTCAGAGAGTGGAGAATCGCTTCACAACCAATAATCTCAATGCTGATGATGGAATCCAAGCATTTCTTAATCGCATTTCTGCCTTTGCTGACCTTCGCTTCCAGTGCTGATTTCAATAAGTTGAATTTCTTTTTATTTTTCTCATCGGAGTAGACAGGCACGGTTTTGTTTTGAATTGTAATAAACATTTTCATAGATTTTCACCATCCTAAGATTTGGATATATCAATAAGCATATATGAGGATTATTAATGTAACATTAAAATAGTTTTACAATTTTAAAACAATGTGTTGGTTTTATACTTTATTCGGCGAATTCCTCCAGTTTCAGTCTGGTTTTTGTATAGTTTTTCCTGCTTAGACTTTATTACGAATGTTCGTATTAAAATGTTTCAATTATTGCAGATTGATATTTCCATTTTTAATCCAACACTATATGGACGCCCCAGGATTTGTTGTAGTTCAAAAAAATGTGTCAAATTCTTGTTATTGTGTGTAAAAAATTATAGCTTACGGTATCCTTCGTTATGTTATCTTATAGGTATATATAGAGTTGAAGGAGATGGATTCGCATGTTGGGGATTGATCATTACACTGTATTTTTGGTTTCGTGCGTGGTACTGAATATCACGCCAGGGAGTGATACGCTCTATATTCTGGGGAGAAGTTTAGCTCAGGGCAGAGCTGCCGGGATGATGTCGGTTTTCGGCATTATTAGCGGAGCGATCGTGCATACGGTGCTTGCCGCTTACGGGCTTTCACTCATTTTGATGAAGTCCGCGCTTGCTTTCCAGCTTATTAAATGGATTGGAGCAGCCTATTTGATCTATATGGGGATCAAAGCCTTGCGCTCGAAATCTGACGCGTCTGGCATGAAACAAATGGAACGGACCGCAAACCGCAAAATTTACATGCAAGGATTTTTGACGAATTTGTTGAATCCCAAGGTCGCTTTGTTTTACTTGGCGTTTTTACCGCAGTTTGTGTCGGCCGATAATTCGTACGGCGCAATTCCGTTTCTCATTCTGGGTCTTACATTTATTACGACCGGGACCCTCTGGTGCTGCTTAATCGTGCTCGGCACGGAATTGGCTTCGCGCAGACTGCGTTCGGGCTCGATGGCGAAGTACTTAAATAAGCTGACGGGTATTATATTCATTGCTCTCGGCATTAAATTGCTGCGCACCGTGAAACCTTCATAGGCCGCCCTCGGCTAATTCTGCTGAGCCTTCAGCCGGTACATTTTGGGAGAGATCCCAAACTTATGCTTGAAGGCCCGGTGGAAGTACGGATAGCTGCCGAAGCCGCAGCTCAGTGCGATTTGCTCCAGCGACATCGAGATGTCATGCATGCGCTCTACTGCGCTGGAGAGGCGCACTTCAAGGGCGTACTGCATCATCGTCTTGCCGAAGCATTCCTTGAACAGATGCACAGCGCGGGAGACGCTTAGCCCGACATGAGCTGCGACGTCCTCGATCTTGAACGTCGAGGTCGCATGGGCCTCGATAAACCGTTTCATGCGCGTTCCCGTGAAAGGTCGGCCTTGCAGGGAAACGGTTTCTGTAGCGGCACGCTCCAGGTACAAGCATAGCGCTTGCAGTAAATAGCCGCTGAGCTCACGGTTTTCCTCTTCCATTCTTCGTTTTTCGAGAATAAGCTGCCGCCAAAGCGAGATCAGCCGCGGGTCCAGGTCGATGCGGCTACATTCGGGCTTCGTGCTGCGGTTCCACCAGCGGTCTATCCATGTGCCCTTGCAGAAGAGATAGTAGTCGCCACTTGCGATTTTGCCGTCAGGTTGCTCCGCAATGCGCAACTCATAAGGGTCGCCGGGCTTAAAAAGCATTAAATCGCCGGCTTCTATCTGGCGGAACCGCCCTTGTACGAGCGCTTCGCAGATCCCTTCCGTTTGTAATCGAAAAAGATAAGAGTTAAGTCCGCTTTTGCTGTTGACTTCGAACCTTTCCATATGGTAGGAATAGCCGCAGGTTAACAGTTCCGTTTCCATTACGTTCACCTTTCGTAGCCAAATAGGAGATGTTTCAATTATATCGTGAATGGTCATATGAAGCTACGGTCCGTTATAATAATTTCATATTGGTAATTGTTGTTTCACGACCGCCTTACAAAAATGAGCGAATGAATGGGGAGAAGAGCGAAATGGCACGTATTGGCATTGGATTGCAATTGTATACGTTAAGAGATGACATGGCTCAAGATATGGAAGGTACGCTGCGCCAAGTAGCCACCTTGGGATATGAGGGCGTCGAGTTCGCGGGTTACTTCGGTAAACCGGCTGAGCAGCTGAAGCAGTTATTGGATGAGATCGGTCTGAAAGCGATTGGCGCACATGTGAGTTTAGACAATTTGAGAAACAACCTGCAAGGAGAGATAGACTATCTCCTCACGCTCGGAGCGAAATACATCATTTGCCCGGGTGTATTCAATGAAGAGCGTCAAACTGCGGAACAATGGCTTAAACTTATTGCCGAGTTCGAAACCTTCGCGGCAGAAGCCAAAAAACAGGGACTTCAATTCCTATATCATAACCACGATTTCGAGTTCCATGTGAACATTGAAGGCGAATTCGTATTTGACGCCATATACGCCAAAACAGGCGAGAATGCAATCAACGTGGAGATGGATGTATGTTGGGTTCAATTCGCCGGCCAAGATCCATTAGCCTATATCGCGAAATATGCGGGACGTTTGCCGCTCGTTCACTTCAAAGACTTTAGCAAAGACGAAGACGGCAAAATCATCACGTTGGAGCTCGGACTCGGCAACGTGGATTTGAAGAAGGTCATCACAGCAGCAGAGCAAGCTGGTGTGGAATGGCTGGTTGTGGAACAGGATCACTGTCAGAAGCCGCCTTTAACTAGCGTTGCTAATAGTTTAAACTGGGTGAAAGAGCACTACACAATTGTTCGCAACTAATAATATAAAGGAGACCAACAAATCATGAGTAAAATTAAAGTAGCCGTCGTAGGTTGCGGCTCCATTTCCAAACATAGACACATCCCGGAGTACGGCTGGAATCCTAATGTGGAGCTGGTCGCATTCGTTGACCCGATTATTGAAAGAGCAGAGCACTACGCTAAAACGTATGGCGGTAAAGCGTATAGCAGCTATGCGGAAATGCTCAAGCAAGAAAAAGTGGATGCTGTCAGCGTCTGTACGCCGAACTTCCTCCATGCGGAAGTATCCATTGCAGCGGCTAATGCAGGGGCACACGTGCTTGTTGAGAAGCCTATGGCTTCGACCGCTGAAGAGGCGGAAGCGATGATCGCTGCGGCGAAGAAAAACGGCGTATTCCTAATGGTTGGTCACAACCAACGGTTAATGCCGCCGCATGTGAAAGCCAAAGAGATTTTGGACAGCGGCAAGCTGGGCAAAGTGTTGACATTCCGCACCTCCTTTGGTCATCCCGGACCTGAAGGCTGGAGCGTTGACGGTCGTGAAAGCTGGTTCTTCCGCAAAGAAGAAGCGATTATGGGCGCAATGGGCGACCTCGGCGTACATAAATCCGACTTGATCCGCTGGCTGCTCAGCGATGAAGTGTCTGAAGTGGCAGCTTTCGTCGGAACGCTGCACAAAGAAGGTACGCAAGTGGACGACAATGCAACCTGCGTGCTGCGCATGAAGAGCGGTATAATCGGTTCTCTCGTTGCCAGCTGGACGTACTATAAAGGTGAGGATAACTCCACAGTTTTATGGTGCGAGAATGGCGTCATGAAAATCGGTACACATCCGGAAGATCAAGTGATCGTTGAGCTGCGAGATGGTACGGTTGAGCGTTATAAAGTCGGAGCAATCGCAACGAATGAGAAGCAAACTTCCAGCGGCGTTATTGACGAATTCGTCGCGAGCATTCTGTCAGGGAAAGAGCCGCGCATTTCCGGAGAAGAAGGAATGCGTTCGCTGAACGTAATCCTGGCGGCATTCGAGTCGCAAGCAACGGGTAAAATCGTTTCGCTATAATATGCTTACATCATCAGATCGAGAAGCCCATCTATACTTGTAGATGCGGCTTTTCTTTTTTTCCTTGTATATGGAAAACGATTGTGATAAAGTTTAATTGTTCGATAATTTTCGAACAATTAATAAAGGAGGGTTACCTTGCATGACCACTACGAATACGGCAAAACCCCAAGCTGCCCCACATACAGATTCCATAGTGCTGAGAGAAGGGCTGGTCCTTGTTTTCTGGAGTGTGGCCGTTATGCTGATCGTGATGAATACAACGATGTTTAATGTCGCGCTGCCGCAAATTATGAAGGATTTCGGTTTGTCCTCGACAACCGCCTCTTGGATTGTCACCGGATACTCGATCGTCTTCGCCTTATCCTCCATTACGTACAGCCGCTTATCCGATTATTTGTCTGTCCGAAGGCTGTTTGTGATCGGAATCGCTTGCCTCGGCGCAGGATCGCTGCTCGGTATATTCAGCCATACATTTGTCATGTTGTTATCTGCAAGATTGCTGCAAGCAGCTGGCGCCGGTTCAGGAGTTGCGTTAGGCGTTGTGCTCGTAACCCGCTATATTCCCTTGAGCAGAAGGGGAAGATCGATGTCGGCGATTATTTCCACGGCTACGTTTGGTATGGGGCTTGGACCCGTAGTTGGAGGCGTCATCACCCAGTATTGGGGCTGGAATGGACTGTTTATCATCACGAGTCTGATTATACTATTACTGCCTGTTTTATATAAATTGCTTCCTAAAGAAGCGGGGAATCATGTCCGTTTCGATTTTGCGGGTGCCTTGTTTATCGGAATCGGGGTAACTGGTCTGTTGCTATTCATGACGACAGGCAACCTGCTGGCGCTGGGTGCTGGAATCTTGCTTTTACTTGCGTTCTGGATGCGCATTAAGCGTAATGATCAGCCTTTCGTACAACCTGAGCTGCTGGGCAATAGGTCTTATATGCTGCTCACCTTTATGGGTTTTGCCGCATTTGCCGCTCACTTTGCGACCTTATTCTTGATGCCGCTCATGTTAACCCGATTGTTCGGGCAAAGTTCGGCGATGACGGGGCTATTGATTTTCCCGGGCGCGATTCTATCTGCATTTTTATCCAATCCAATTGGCCGAATGATCGACCGGTATGGCAATCATTACATGCTCCGTGCAGGAAGCTTGCTGCTGCTTACGGGGGCTGTATTATTCGGATGGTTGTCCGGCACTTCACCAATTGGCATTCTATTCATCTATATTCCGATGAGTATAGGCGTAACGATGTTAACGACAAGCCTGTCGAATGAAATGTCGCGCATCCTGCCCAAAGAGCAAATTGGGGCCGGGATGGGGCTGTCTCAATTGATCCAATTCGTCGGCGGCGCATTCGGTGTAGCGATGAGCGGTAAGAGTATCGCGTGGCAAAAATCGCTTCCGCCTGCTGACGTATATGCGAATATATTCTGGGGAATAGCAGGTATCCTCCTGCTCGCCGTAATTAGCTACTATGTATACCGAACGAGACAAACGGCAATTGTACAAACAACGTGATGCGCACACAAAAATCCCCTAACCGCGGGCGGTCAGGGGATTTCGTGCACGTATTATCGCCCGCCCATATGAATAGGCAGCGTATTCGATTTACCGATCACGGATTCTTTGGAATCTTTCACTTGAACTTGGATGTCCCAATTTCCGGGCTTCAGCGCATCGCCTTCGACCACGGCTGTCAATGCGTGTTCGTCTTGCCAAGTCGTCGGCAGCGGTTTGCCGTTCAGCGTTACGACGCCGAGCGGCGGAAAGTTTTTACCGCCTACGGATATCGTTACGCTTGATTGTCCGGACAAATCTTGCGTATCCGCATCAACTTTTTCAATCGTAATCGGGCCGTAACCTAGCATGTAGCGCGAATCGATGATCGGAGTTTGATAATCTTTGTAAGCATGACGATCTCCGAACAGAATATCGTACTGAAGCGTTTCGTAATCTGTTAGATCTTCTTCTTTAATATTCATTGACGCATAGTGGTCTTTGGGTGGAATAATAGGGTGTTTCTTGGATAGCTCCCGCAAATAATCCGTATAATAGCTGCCTTGCTGCTTGGACAATTCAATCAAATAGGGACCCAGGAAAGAGGGGCTGATGTTCAGCTTATCCTTCCGTTTCGTATCAAAATTGTTCCAAACGACAAGCGGGACGCTGTACATTTTTTTCAAGAAATCCGGATCATCTTTACCGCTAATATATTTGGTATCGATGTATGTGGCGTAATCATCGCCTAATGCGGGGAGATGGTCACCCCAGAAAGCGATGATCGTCGGTTCGCCGCATTTCGCATAATAATCAACGAGCTCTTTTAGCATATTATCTGCCGCGCTGATTCCCTGTGCCAGTGTTTCCAGCATGCCTTGAGAGGCAGGGGCTATATCGCCTTTGACATCAATGGTGTTTTTCGGGAATTTACCCGGATAAAAATGGAAATGATTTTCCATTGTATTGGCGAACACGAAATCAGGTCCGTCGCTTAAATTCGTTGTATGAATGATGTTGGTCGTCACTTCGTTGTCAGCGATATAAGGGCCGGAATAATTTGGTTTCATATACTCAATCGGAATGAATTTGGAAAAACCGAAATCCTCATATATTTTTTTACTATTGAAAAACCAGTTATGGAAAGGGCTTATCGCCGTTGACGTGTAGCCTTGCCGAGCATAGATACTGGCTAAAGAATCTACTTCATTCGTAATAAACTGATTATAAGCAACAGAACCTTGCGGCAAGAAACGCATCGAATTACCGGTAAGCACTTCGAATTCTACGTTCGCCGTACCTCCGCCGTATTGCGGCGACAGCATCCAACCGCTCGTTACGGTTTCCTGCAATTTGTGGAAGAAAGGAATCGGATCACGGCTGAACTGCACGCCTTTGATCAATGTCGGATCCCAAAAAGCTTCGCTAAGTACGACGATCACGTTAGGTTTTACGTTACCGGAAACACTTCCGGCTTTATCCGGATTAGGCGTCTGACTGACGATCGCCGCAATCGCTTTATCATCATAACCTTCGCGTTTATCATTTAACATCGATTTCGTATTCAGTAAGCTTGCAAGTGCAAAGCCGTTAGTTTGGGTGTTCTCTACCTGATTCCAAGTATCAGCTTTGATGCCTAGCCATTTCTGTACAGGCAAGGGCTTATCTGTATATACTGCGGCTAACACTAATAAGGCAAGCACAGCAAAGATTCCGCGTTCTTTCCATGCTGTTGTCTTCACAATCAA
The DNA here is from genome assembly GCF_014534655.1 of Paenibacillus sedimenti. Lineage (GTDB taxonomy): Bacteria > Bacillota > Bacilli > Paenibacillales > NBRC-103111 > Paenibacillus_E > Paenibacillus_E sedimenti. Next base: position 596,781 of record NZ_JACVVD010000003.1, on the reverse strand, counting down.
ACTAGTACGGTAGAGGAGCAGGTAACTAAGTCCGATGAATATGAGCAGGCCGATAATCGTACGTACATTCAGTAAATTACTGATATATTTCACCATATCGGACCCTTCGCCCGCTAGAGCGAGATCCCAGGGTGTGAGAGGGACGCCCAATATTTTTAGTTTAATGCCGCTTATAAGGGCCGGTATGATCAGAAGCCCCGAAAATAACCAGTAGGCGACTCTTGTTCGGCCGATTGCAGCAATGAACAGAAACAAGAAACCGAGAGCGATCCAAACGTTAAAGAAAAGTTCCATCAGGTGATGGGCGCCCCAGGATAAAATCTCAAGATATTGTCCGCGGCTCAAGGCTTCCATAAGCAGTAAAGGAATAATTGCGGTCAATAATAGCGGTAACCATTGCTTGCCTATCTGCTTTACGCGATTTAGTTGATGTTTCATAGTTTCTCCTACTATTTCAGAAATTAAAGAAATTGTAAATGACATCTGACATTATATCATGCTGGACGATATTATTCGATGGTATCTCTTATAACTTTTTTCGTAAGGATCGAAGCCGGACCGCATATATTTCCATTATGAGATCAATGTATTGAATTAGAAGGAAAATGGTGGTTGAGGCTAGAACTGAACAATAAAACAATCCATAGAAGGAGGCGATCACGGTGACGAACCAACAGGTCAATCTTCAACAAAAAACAACCCTGCACGCACAGCATAAAAAGATGACAAAAAGCACTCTGCTAAGGCGCGGCGTGTTTCTATTCTTCGGTGCGGTGCTCATGTCGGTAGGGCTGGAAATTTTTCTTGTTCCGAACAATATTATTGATGGCGGCATTACGGGAATTTCAATTATTTTGTCACATTTAACGAATATCCAGGTGGGAATATTTCTGACGCTCATAAACCTTCCCTTTCTGTATATCGGGTACAAAATGATCGGTAAAACGTTCGCCTTATCTACGCTTTTCGCTATTCTCATCATGTCGGCGGGCACTTTTTTATTGCATCCGGTTCGCCCTTTGACAATCGATCCTTTGCTTGCAGCCGTTTTTGGTGGCATTATCCTCGGTATCGGCGTAGGCATGGTGATTCGATTCGGCGGCTCCCTCGATGGTACGGAAATTGTTGCGATTCTGACTTCGAAAAAGGTTCCATTTTCCGTCGGCGAAATTGTGATGTTTTTTAACCTGTTCATTCTGGGCAGCGCCGGTTTTGTATACAGCTGGGATCGCGCCATGTATTCATTAATTGCTTATTTCATCGCTTACAAAATGATAGACGTCACGATAGAAGGGTTTGACGAGTCTAAATCCGTGTGGATCATTAGTGACCGGTTCCGGACCATTGGCGAAGCGATATTAGACCGGCTGGGCCGGGGAGTCACATATTTGGAAGGGGAAGGCGGGTTCTCCGGCGATAGCAAAAAAGTTATTTTTTGCGTCATTACCCGCTTGGAGGAGGCAAAGTTGAAATCGATCGTGGAAGAGCTTGATCCTGGCGCGTTTCTGGCCGTCGGCAACATCCATGATGTGAAGGGCGGACGCTTTAAGAAACGCGATATTCACTGATTTTTCTCATCCGAACGCTGTTTATCTTCAAATAGGCCGAGATCCCTGAGTTTCTGGGCGGCTTCTTTGCTGCTGGAACTACCCAGCTTTTTCAAGATATGGCCTACGTGAATTTTCACGGTGCGCAGCGAAATGAAGAAGCGATTCGCAATTTCCGTCTGCGTATGACCTTGATCGATCATTTCGAGCACTTGCAGCTCCGTCGGCGTAATCAGATCTTTAACCTCTTTGACCTTGAATTCGTGTTCAAGACGCTTAAGCCGGCGGAATTCTTCACGCATCTGTTCGGCTACAGCGGCATTGATGGACGACTTGCGTGCATGCGCCGCGCGGACAACAGCAGGCAGTTCTTCAAACCTCGATTTAATCTGATAATCAATCGCTCCAGCCTGAAACGAACGGAATATAAAATCCTTTTCCTCCATGGAAGTCAACATAATGACCTTAACGCCCCAAGCCAGTAGGGCTTGCTCCGCCAAGCGGATGCCGGCCGGCTCATCATGCAGCATAATATCCATGAGAATAATATCAGCAAGCGGTTCAGTCCCGCGTAACAGCTCTTGCGCATCTTCAACAGTTGAAGCTGTGGCTACTATCGTTAAATCCGGCTCACGATTTAAGTAGGAGGATAAGCCGCGCAGCCAATCCCGGTCATCCTCGACGATGATAATTCTAATTTGCTCCATAGATAGATCCCCTTTTAAATATGTTCTAATAAACGAGTGCCTGGAAAAGTAAGAAAAACGCTCGTACCTTTGCCGGGTTCACTACTAAGCTCCAGGGAGCCTCCATGTTTTTTCATCACGCTATAACAGTACGCGAGCCCTAACCCGAAGTTGTTGCGGCTCCCGCTTTTCGTTGTATAGAATGGCTCCATAGCTTGCTTTAGGATTGATTTTTCCATGCCGGAACCGTTGTCACGCACTTCCAGCACCACATTCTTCTTGGTTACAAAAGCTTTCACTGTAAGCTCGCCGCCCTGCGGCATGGCATCAACCGCATTCATCAGCACATTGGTCAGGGTCTCGGCAACCTGCATGCGGTCCAATTCCAATGTTAACTCCGGAGGAATGCTTTGCTTGAGTTTCACTTTGGAGAGATATGGGGCTAGCGGATTCAGTACTTCAGACAGAAGCTCCTCAAGTTTAACAGGTGTTGTCTTTAAAGGAAGCTCCTGCGTTTGTTCGTGAACCCGTGAAATCATATCCCTAATATGCATGGATGCATTCATTACGACGTCCAGATCCTGCATGAGCTCCGGTTGGTTCGTTTCCTCGGCGTGCTGCTTCATTTTCTCAAGGAACAGACTCATCTTGCCGACATCGTTTTTGATAGCGTGGTTAAGGATCGCTGTTCCTGACGTAATGGCGCGAAGCGTTGAGTCAAGTTTGCGACGCTCGATAAGCAGGCGGATGCCAAGAAACCCATATTTAAAAAAGGTGTATATGAAAAAGGGCACAACAAAAGCAAGAATCCACGTATGGTACACCCACATGCGGTAGAAGCCAAGGCTCGGCATGACGTAATTAAGCACAGCAAAGCAAATAATAGGCGGCAGCAGCGCCAAACAAGTGAACAAATGAGTTCGTCTCATGGCTGGCATCCGTTCTTTTTTGATCGCAATTAAAACGGCTCCGCCAAGAATATAAGGAACTGCCCAGCTGGCAACAAGCGGGAACGTGATCGGCATCACTTCATTATAACCCGGCGTAAATAGTACACAGGCTATTGGCGGCAATAACATAAGAACAGGAAGATAGGTTCTTATCTTGCGACCCGGCCAGGTTGGATTATATTGAAGCGCCAGCATGGCGAACGAATAGGGTAATCCATAGTAGGAAAGCAAGGAGCTTGTTGCTTGTATGCGATATAAGAGGGCGCTTACAGAGCGATTCGGAATCGTTTGCTCCACATACGGAACGATGTTTTCGGACAGAACTGCAGCAAGCGCTCCAATTCCGCCGGTGAACGCTACGGCGCTCATCCAGCGCATGGTGCTTGATCTTGGATCAATCATCAACAGCAGCAGGGCGATGATCCACAACGTAAATAATACGAACAGCATGAAGCTGAATTCCTCCGTTACACGATATTTCCTATATTGTGTCATGGCACAACCATTTGCACAAGAGTGAACTTCCATGGAAATGGCAGGAAATGGGCGGCTTCTCTCGAATAATGTTGGATAGAGAGGAGGAGGATACCAATTAACGAACATAAGGGAACGTTCGTATCTATCCTTGCCATAGTGGGGAAAGTCCTATTGTCCGCCGTTTTCATCATCATCATTACCGTATTACTGTCCATCATTGCTGCGGTTATCGCTATCTTGAGGCAGCCCACATTGGAAATGGGAATCGCTGCGATTGCCAAAGATGCCTTTTTCATTAAAGCGGCATTGTGGGCCCAGATTATCGGATTCATTGGCGGTGTTATGGCTGCCTACGCCATCTTCGAGAGAAGAAAGGGATGGTCCATGGGCATGAGTTTGCACCAATTCTGGAAGAGAGCGGGAGAAGGCCTCGCTTCCGGGGCGATACTCATCACCATAAGCTGCGGCCTCATTTGGTTGTTTGGCGGGGTAAAGCTGCTAGGTTTGCAGTGGAACAGCACGATTGCCATGGAACTTTTCTGGGGATTTGTGCTGTTCATCGGCGTAGCTACTAATGAAGAATTGTTTGCACGCGGCTATTTGCAAGGGCTTGTGAAAGCAAGGTTCGGTGCCGTAGCGGCAGTCACCGTATCCACGATCGTGTTCGCTTTGCTTCATTCTTTTAATCCGGGCATGTGGAGTACGCCTATGCCGATATTGAACTTGCTTTTAGCGGGACTGTTGTTTGGCGTAAGCCGGGAATGGTCCGGCGGTTTGTGGATGCCGATCGGCATGCACCTATCCTGGAATTTCTTACAGGGCAACGTCTACGGCTTCGAGGTATCCGGTACGCAAACCGCATCGATCGTTCGCATCGAAGAGAGCGGATCAACGCTCTTGTCCGGCGGCTCTTTCGGCGCTGAAGGCAGTCTGATTACCAGCGTGATTATATTGCTGGGCATAGCGTTTTTATACAAGTATTATCGCAGAACCAAGTTTGATAATTAGATAGGATAGGGGAGAAATCATCATGAGTGCAAATTATGAGATTATTCAAAGCGAGTGGGACGGTGTGCCGACGTTCCGGCTCCTCGACCGCGCCAGCGAGGCCGAGGCCGAAGTCATTCCGGCCGTCGGTTTCCATCTGTTCCGCTTCGATGTGCGGAACCATGCCTATATCGCGAAGCCGGCCTCTCTGGCCGTGCTTCGCGAGCAGTCTTCGCGTTACGGCGTGCCCATTCTGTTCCCGCCGGGGCGCGTCAAACATGCGGCCTTCACCTTCGAAGGCCGCGAATACCGGCTCCCGGCGAATCGGGAGCCGCACCATGCCCACGGCGAGCTGCGCGAGCGGCCGTGGAAGGTCGTGGCCAGCGGCGCGGACAGCGCTGGCGGGGCGTATGTCTCCGCGGAGATCGACTTCGCGGAGCATCCGGACATGCTGGCCTATTTCAAGCATGCCGCATGTTTTCGCTTTACGTACCGTCTGAAGGACGGTACGTTGTCGCTGCAGGGCGAGATCGCCAACCGCAGCGGGCAGACGATGCCGCTCTCGCTTGGCTTCCACCCTTACTTCGCCTTCGCGAAGGAAGAAGCAAGCCGCGTGCGGGTGGTGATCCCTGCAGCGGCGGAGTGGCCGCTCGGCGAGGACGGCTACGCGGCCGGCGAACCGGCACCTTCACAGCTGACAGCCGCGCTGAAGCAAGGCGAGGCCGTCACGGCGCTGCCGGGTTATCCTGGTGGCTCGCAGATGCTGACCATGGAGCCGGGGCGTCAGTCCTGCGAGCTGCACTATGAGGCGAGAGGCACGAAGCTAGTGTACGATATGGGGGACCGGTTCCCCATCCACGTGCTGTTTACGGCGCCATGGGCAGATGCCGTATCGCTGGAACCGTACACCTCCATCATGAATGTGTTTAATGAACCTTTTTCGGCGGATATTTCGGGCGCTCAAGGGATTGCAGCCGACGGAAGTTTTACATTTGAGTGGTCCATCCGTGTGGACGATATAAATTAACAAAGAGAGCCAGGGATATTTATCAGCCTTTGGCTCTCTTACAATTTAATTATACGAAAGCGCCTGCTGCCCCAGTGCTTTCCAAGACTCCAGAAAAGAGTCTTTTTTTGTTTTATGCGCTTTTTTACCTGTCAATGGATCATTCACATAAATATGTTCTTGATCGAACCCCACAAGCACGACAGCATGCAGATCAAGGGGGGTCTTAATTTCCTCATTACCGTGCTTCCAGGATTCCCAACGGTCCGGAAGTTTATAATCACCTGTGGTCCAGAGGATGACGGGCTTCTCCTTCTTTAATTGCGCCAAAACTTCGTCAAATGATTTCCTTGTTAAATTGACCGTACGGTTTGGCAAATATTGCATCATTAGCTTTTCAAGCGGTCCGGCGTATACGGCATAACCTGCCGTTTTGCCTGTGATATCACCGACAAAGCCATGATCGGGATTACCCCATCGTGTGATATCGCCAGACTTTGTTTTCTTCACAGGATCTTCGTCTTTCGGCAGCTCATCAGCCAGCTTCAGCTTGTCCGTTTTTACTCCTGCATGCTTTAATACCATGGCTAAGCTTGTCACTTCACAGCCGTATTTCAATTCCGGATTTTGTTTGATGATAGGAATATCCAGTAGCACCGTTTCTTTTTCTGCAGCTGGTGCAGTGGGGCCGGGAGTAAGTTTTTCACTGCTGAAGTCGGAAGGGACATTCCTCATTTCCGCTATTGATGACATGTTTACTTCGGGCGTCTGCTCTGCTTGTCCTTGTTCCTTTGCTATTTGTTGCGTATTCCATTCAGAACCTTGATTTTGGTTCGCACAGCCTGTTAGTTCAAAGCAAAAGCAACAAACTAAAGCAAATATAAAGATCTTCATAGCTGCTCCTTTAATTCCTTGATTTACAAAATTCTTCACTTATAGTGAGCGGAATTTTCCTTTTGTATACAATGCTAACGTTCATACCCGAAACCGATCGAAGAATAACCGGAATACGTATGCCGGTGAAGCTCCCGGATCAATCCATCTTTCTGAGCTGAGATGAGAAGCGCTCTTCCGCGAGGGGTGTTATATAAGTTGTACTCCACGATTCCTTCCAGCAAGTGGATATGCGTTCCGTTCTGTAGGGAAATGGCGGGGCCGGTAGTGCCATAATAGTTATGATAATGGCCGTAGACAATGCCTGTAATACCTTGATATTGATGAACATGACCGTCATAGGCGGTGCCGTTATTATTGAACGTATAAAGGCGAAGCAGATGATGATGACCTAGGTCTTCAGAGGTTTTCATCGTAAAAAAATGGACATGCGCTGGCGGAATAATGCTGTGCATACGAAAGAACCCCCTTTATCGACGGATATGGTTTCATCCTATTCGAAGGGGGGCATAGTCTATGACTTATGGGATGTTGTACTTGCCCGATTGGCCAATCTTCATTTTCTTATCATCAATGATACGTACTTCAACTTGATGCATTTTGCTCGTATCGAAGGTGGTACCTTCCGGAAGCTCTGCGTAAAGAGTATTCGAGCCGTCAAAGCTGGAATTAAACTCTATTCCATCCACATAGACACTACAGGAATAGAAGAAGTTGGATCCTTCAATTCTCAGCTTTTTATCTTGCTTTATGACGTTCTTAATGACAGGATCTCCATAACCGAGTGTATAAGCAGGCTGCACGATCTTGTCTTTGTAGCCTTTGATCTCGTATCCGTAGCGGCTGCCGAATAAGTTGTCGTACTGAAGCTTGGCGTAATCGCTTAAATCGCTAGCTTTGATATGATATTTGTCCCACATGCCGTTCGGAGGAATGACAGGTATTTTTTGCGACAAATTGTATATATAGTCCGTATAATAACTGCCCTGCACACCAGCCATATGAAGTACGATAGGTCCGAGGTAAGAAGGGCTAAGGTGCATGTCCAACTTCTCTTGCCCTGCAGGTAAGAAGTTATTCCAGATCACGAATGGCGTATAATGTGTCTTTGTATATAGATCTGGATCGTCAGGAAGAACGTACTTCGCGTCACGATATACTTTATAATTGTCTTCGAAGAACGGTAAGTGATCCCCGAAGAACAGGATGATCGTCGGCTCAGACTGGTTAGAGTAGTAGTCGACCAGCGTTCGCAGGCATTTGTCGGCATTTTTGATTCCTTGCGCATAAGTTTCCAAAATGCCTTTGGATTCAGAAGAAATATCTCCAGATACCTCAATTGTATTTTTGTAGAATTTACCCGGTTTGTAAGGATGATGGTTTTCCATCGTATTAGCGAAAATAAAGTCGGGTCCGGCGCTTTTCTCCGTCTCTTCTATTATTTTCCGGGCTACTGCACGGTCTGCATAGTTCGGTCCCTCGAAGTCGTTCGGAAAAAATTCGCTGGAGATAAAACGTGAAAACCCAAAATGCTTATACACCTTTCTGCTGTCAAAGAACCAGTTGAAAAAAGGATTGATCGCCGTTGCCGAATAGCCTTGTCGGGTCGTAATGCTGGCCAGCGAGTCGACGCCATGGTTCATATATTGGATATATGGCAGTATTTTATCTGGCGATTTGCCAAAAAAGCGCATGGAATTCCCTGATAAAACTTCAAATTCTACATTCGCCGTACTGCCTCCGAACTGTGGGGAAAGCATCCAGCCGCCTGTATACGTTTTCTGTAGATCATGTAAAAAAGGAATCGGATCTTCGCTGAATTTGACATTCTTCATGACGGTTGGATCCCAGAATGACTCACTCAGCATGACGATTATGTTCGGCTTCTTGCCAGCGGCTGCCTTTTTCTCGGGAATTTGATTCAATATCGAAGTAATCGCTTTTTTACTATAATCGTCCGGTTTGGCAACATCCAGGAAGCCGAGCATCTGGACAGACGAAAACAGGTAACCGTTCTCGTCATAAGTGATCGTTTGATCCCATGGTACGGTATATAGGCCATACATCTTCATGAACGGAATCGGCTTGTCCATATATAGACTAGTCATCATCACAATAGCGATCAGTGCATAAACCGATCGTTCGATCCAAGGGAAGCGAATCGGACGTTGCCGCAATAATAAATGAAACAGAAGCGCTATAAGCGTCAAAAAGCCGATTACGCAAGCCACGATGCTAAGGCTTAAATACTGGCTAAGAAATGCGCGGTATTCTACGATTTGATTGCGAAACACAAGATCCCATGGATAGTAAGGAGCTCCAATGGCTTTTAATTTGGCACCGCTGATGGCGCCAAGCGGGAGCAATGCAGCGCATAGTATCCAGAATGATAAGCGGCTTTTCCCCGTGACAGCGATGAGGAACAAGTAGAGGGTTCCCGCAACGAAGTAGGCAAGAACCATTGAAAGCGGGTGATTCGTCGCCCACTTGTACAGTTCATGAAAGGTTCCGCGTTCCAGGAACTCGACCATGATCATTAGCAGAAAAGGGAGTGCGACTATCATGATGCGCGATGGCAAGCGCTTAAGAATTAGAACAAAAATCTGCATTGAAAAGCTCCTGTCATTAATATCGGTTTTCATTCGTTCATTATCTTATATATTTTGTAAAGAGGGAAGGCAGCTATTGACAGTGCTAACTATAACATTTATCATTACAGATAAAATGTAATGGAAAAAATTACAGTTAAGTTGATTTAACTTGTTTTTTCCGGACCGCTTCATGCCTGCTTATGATAAGATGGCTGAAGATAAAGATAAGTGGAGGTGGAACCATGCAAGCTGCAACAGCAACAACCATGGCACAAGAGAGCGTGATAGATGCTAAAAAGGCGGTGCCTTGGATTATTTTCCTTATTTTTTTCGGCGTGTTGAACGAAACGGTTTTCAACGTGTCCACACCTGAAATCGCGAAGCAGTATGCGATCACCCCGACAGGCGTGAGTTGGGTGCTTACGACATTCATCATTTTCTTCGGTATCGGTTCCGTTATTTATGGCCGATTGTCGGACATCTTCAGTTTGAAGAAGCTGATCGTTGTCGGGATTCTCATTTATAGCGCGGGCTCCGTTATAGGTTTTGCTCTGCAGGCCTGGTACCCGACTGTCATCCTTGCCAGAGCGATTCAAGGCGCAGGCGCTTCAGCCATTCCGGCTCTCATCATGGTTGTCGTGGCTCGATACTTTTCTCCTGCAGATCGGGGTAAAATATTTGGCATCTTAACATCTACGGTATCGTTTGCCATTGCAGTCGGACCTGTAATCGGAGGATTTATATCAGCAACGTTCCATTGGACTTACTTGTTTATTATTCCATTGTTTACACTCATTTCTATACCTTTTTTCCGAAAAATATTGCCGGATGAGCAGAGCAAAAAAGGGAGCGTAGACGTACTCGGAGCTGCCCTTGTCGCTTTTACGGTTGCAGGTCTCATCGTATACTTATCGTTCCCTGAATGGTATTACCTCGCGATCAGCGTCGCATTGCTTATTTGGTTCATTGTTCATATACGCCGGGCCAAAGATCCATTCATCCAGCCGGCCTTATTTCGAAATCGCCTGCTTCGCGGCGGTCTTCTCATCGGTTTTCTCATTTTTTGCACCGTTATGGGCATTATGTTTGTAATTCCTTTGATGCTTGCCTCCGTTAACGAGTTGAGCACGAGCACGATCGGGCTCATCCTGTTTCCAGGCGCGATTTGTTCCGTCATATTCGGTACCATTGGAGGCAATCTGGCGGACCGCAAAGGAAATAACTTTGTCATTTACATTGGCATGGGGCTGCTTTTCGTAAGTCTCGCTGCCATAGCGCTCATGGTAGGATACTCTCCATGGTTGGTTTCTGCAGCGCTTTTGCCGACATATGTCGGCTTCTCGTTTGTCCAAACCGCGCTGGCAAATCGAGTATCATTAACACTGGAAGTGCATGAAACAGGTGTCGGGATGGGGTTGTTCAATCTGATCAGCTTTATTTCCGGGGCTGTTGGTACAGCGCTGGTTGCGAAATTGATAGATGGCGGACTCATGGATTTCTATACGAATCCTATCTTGAGTACAACAAAAGCCGTTCCTTACAGCAATCTGTTGCTCATTTTTGCAGGCGTCGTCATCATCAGTAGTATTTTCTATATACGTATTTTCGGGAAGAAGTCTGCTCCAACTAGTCCCGAAACGATTTAATCAACAAGGCTTTACAAAACATAGCCGCAGTTCGAAATCTTCAACCCGATCTCTCATCTTCGTGAGAGGCGGGTTTTCTTATTTTTGCGAATATATAATATTGAATAATATTAAATAATAAAATATAATAATAAATAATAATTCATTGGGGGTCGGCAGCAAGTGAACAAACTAGGATCTAATTCATTGTTCAATGAGGAGCGGCGAAATCAAATCGTGGCCTTATTGGAAAAAGAGGGAAGAGTGGAAGTAAAGCGTCTAGCGGCTCTATTTGGGGTGACCGAAGATTCAATCCGCAAAGACTTGCGGGCTCTGGAAAGCCGGGGGCTCCTTCAAAAAGCACATGGCGGAGCCGTCCCCGTAACTCGAGTCTCCGGCTTCGTTCCTTATCAGGAACGCGGTGAGCCTGAGCGGAAACGCCCGATCGCGCGTGCGGCAGTTGCTTTAATTCAACCTGGAGACACCGTATTTATCGAGTCGTCCAGCTACACGCATTTGATGTTCTATGAGTTGGGCAACATGCCGGATGTGACCGTTGTTACGAACAGTATTTACGGGTTGCCCGAACTTGTACGCAGAGTGAACCTCATTCAACTTGGCGGCACCGTTCACAAGCAGGACGAGGCTTGCTACGGACCTTTTACCCTCTACATGCTGTCGCAAATAAACTTTGATAAATGCTTCCTAAAGCCTGCCGGCATTACGGAAGATGGCAAACTGACGACTGGACTGCAGGAAAGCTTGGCAGTCAAGCAAACGGCGCTGAAACAATCAGAACGTACAATTGTTCTAGTCGACGAACAGGACTGGGGTCGTCGCGATGTTTACAATGTTTGCGCCATAGATGCCATCCACACAATTGTAACCAACGGCTTGCCCGAAGCGCTGGCTAAGAAGTGGGAGAAGAAAGGGATTGCCATGGTGAAGGCATGATATCGGTAAAAACAAAAAAACTGTGATATCTGCAATTCATTCAGAGCAGCAACTCAACTGCAACTGAATATCATCACAGCAGCATCGGCAACAACATCACAACAGCAACCCAAAAAGTAACCCAAAAAGTAACCCAAAAAGCAACCCAAAAAGCAACCCAAACAGCAACCCAAACAGCAACCCAACAGCAATTCAGCATCATCCTTATCGCGCACAGAAATCTTTCAAAACTTTTTGCAGTTATCTCAGGAATGACAGTTTTTTATTAGGAGGATGGTCATATGAATTTTGTATGCATCGATTGCGGAACGCAGCTTCCGATTGGAAAATTTGCGTATCAATGCGCTTGCGGCGGGTTATTGGAAGTCATTCATGATTTTCGGGGAGTAGACGCTGAGCGCCTCAAACGCTTGTTCACGGAACGTCTTTCGGAGCGGATGAGCCCTTACGCATCGGGCGTTTGGAGGTATAAGGAACTAATCGCTCCCGAGCAGCCTGAGGAGATGATTTGCACAAAATACGAGGGCAATACCGGTCTCTATCCAGCTTCCTGGTCCCTTAACCGTTTTGCAGGAGTTAGAGGACTTTGGTTCAAGGCGCAAAGTGAAAATCCGAGCGGCTCATTCAAAGATAACGGAATGACGGTCGCGGTCTCACATGGCCGATCACTCGGCTATAAGCAATTTACATGTACATCTACAGGTAATACTTCCTCTTCGCTAGCGATGTACGCTGCGTTTGGCGGGGAATCATCCTGCGTTTTCGTGCCGAATAAAGATATCTCCATCAATAAAGTGCTGCAAACGCTCGCCTATGGGGCCACGGTGATCAGCTTTGACGGCACCTACGACGACGGCATTCTCTTTTTGGAAAAGCATGCGGATGAGCTGGGGTTGTATGTCTGCAACTCCGTTAACCCGTTGCGGATCGAAGGGCAGAAGAGCATCGTATACGAGATTGCTCAATCCTTAAACTGGCAGCTCCCGGATTGGATCGTACTTCCGGGTGGAGCCCTTAGCAACGCGACGGCGCTCGGCAAAGGGCTCCGCGACCTCAAGGAGCTCGGCTTTATCGAGCGGCTGCCGCGCGTCGCGGTTGTTCAGGCGGAAGGGGCGAGTCCCTTCCACCAGATGATGGCAGAGGCCATGGAGGAACTCGCGCCGCAGCGCGAGCCCTACACCCGCGCCTCTGCGCTGAACATCGGCAACCCGCCAAGCTGGCGCAAAGCGCGGCGGGTGCTGGAAGAGACCGGCGGCGTCACGACAAGCGTTAGCGACGCCGAGATCCTCGATGCCAAAGCGGTCATCGACCGCAGCGGCATCGGCTGTGAGCCCGCGTCGGCGGCTGCGCTCGCCGGACTTCGCAAGCTCGTCCGCGCCGGCATCGCGGACAAGGACGAAACGGCCGTCTGCATCCTGACGGGCCATCTGCTCAAAGATACCGATGCGCTGAAGGAGTACCACTTGGACGCCAAGTGGCCCTCCGCTGCGCATCGCAACGCATTGGTCGCGTCTTCGCTTATACGCGAAGACGTCAGCAAGCACCTCCGCGCTGCCGAAGCCGCGCGGAGCTAGTTCAACTGACGGAACCGTTCCGGCGTCAGTCCGACATGCTTGCGAAAGCTGGCCACGAAGTGGCTTGCATCGCGAAACCCCACCTGCTCCGCGACATCCTTCACGGTCATGTGCTGATGGTTCAACAGCATTTCCTTGGATTTGCGGAGCCGGAGGAGAATCAAGTACGAATAGGGCGAAAGTCCGAAGGCATGCTGAAATAAAGTATTCATATGCCTTGAAGTCACGCCTAATATAAGAGCCATATTTTCTAACCCTATATCCGGATTCCCATATTCACGCTCAAGCCAATCCAGCAAAGGCTGAAGCAGCATAATCTGATTTGTAATCGAAGCGCGGTTATTCACTTGACCGTGCTTTTTGAGCGTGGTCAGAAAATGATACAAATCCGATGAAGCATCATAACCCGTATACTCTGCCCCCGCCTCGGCATGAACAATCATTCGCTCGAGCGCGGTTTGCAGCGGAGAATATTCCTCCCACCGGAATAGGGCAGATTCATGCAAATCGAGCGTGCTCAGGATAGCATCAGCCAGCTTGCCGCCAAACGTAACGTACTGTGTACACCATCTTTCTGTGACAGCCCAATACGCATGTGGCGTTCTTGGAAGCATCAGTACACCCATGCCTCTGTTCATGCGGAAGCTTTTACCCTCCAGCCAGAATTCACCCTCACCCGAAAAGGATTGCAGCCAATGATAACATGGATACCCCTCATCCCTAACAAGCTTCTCCTGGTCCTCGTGATGACCGATATTTTCGATAAATAATGGAAACGGTTGCCCGGCAGAAGGAGTTAATTCGAATCTTTTGTGCATTTCCAAATTCCTCAGTTCCATTTTCTTATATCATCTGTAAGAATATTATATTTCAAGCGAAAATAGAATCCAATACAATGGATATATTCTTATATCGAGTATAAACCACAATCCAAGGAGTGTTCTTCATGATTAACGAAAAACTGCCAAAGATCTGGTACGGCGGGGATTATAATCCGGAGCAATGGGACAAACCCGTAATGGAAGAAGATTTACGAATGTTTAAGCTAGCGGGTATTGATGTAGCTACATTGAACGTTTTTTCGTGGGCGCTATCACAACCCGATGAGGATAATTATGACTTTCAATGGCTAGATGAAATCATGGACAGACTCCACGAGAGTGGGACCTATGTATGCTTGGCGACAAGTACAGGCGCACACCCGGCGTGGATGGCCAAAAAATACCCGGATGTACTACGCGTAGACTTTGAAGGACGCAAACGAAAATTCGGAGGACGTCATAATTCTTGTCCGAATAGTCCAACATATCGCAAGTATTCTGCACTCATTGCTGAAAAGCTTGCTGAACGCTACAAGGACCATCCCGCTCTATTGATTTGGCACATATCCAATGAGTACGGCGGTTACTGCTATTGCGACCATTGCGCCGATGCTTTCCGCGGTTGGCTCAAGGAACGGTATGCAACGCTGGACACGCTGAACAAGGCGTGGAATACTCGATTCTGGGGACACACCTTCTATGAATGGGATGAAATCGTTCCACCTAACGCTTTATCCGAAGAGTGGGGTACGGATAATACGAACTTCCAGGGCATCTCGCTTGATTATCGCCGGTTTATGTCTGATAGCTTGCTTGATTGCTATAAGCTCGAATACGAGGCGATCAAAAAGCATACGCCGCACTTGCCGATCACAACCAATTTAATGGGAACCTACAAGCCTTTGGACTATTTCCAATGGGCCAAATATATGGACGTCGTATCTTGGGATAACTATCCTTCGCTCAATACGCCAGTCAGTTTGACGGCGATGACCCACGATTTGATGCGCGGCTTGAAGCAAGGTCAACCATTCATGCTGATGGAGCAAACGCCGAGCCAACAAAACTGGCAGCCATATAATTCGCTCAAACGCCCAGGCGTCATGAAGCTTTGGAGCTATCAGGCGGTTGCGCGTGGCGCGGATACCGTCATGTTTTTCCAGCTCCGTAGGTCCGTTGGTGCTTGCGAAAAGTATCACGGTGCAGTGATTGAGCATGTAGGACATGAAAACACTCGCGTATTCCGCGAATGTGCAGAGCTTGGGGCCGAGCTGCAGCTATTGTCAGACAGCTTACTCGATTCTAGAGTACAAGCACGCGTTGCTATCGTCTACGACTGGGAAAATCGATGGGCTGTTGAGTTGTCCAGCGGTCCAACCGTTGCATTGAAGTATGTGGATGAAGTCCACAAATACTATGATGCGTTATTTCAACAAAATATCCAGGCCGATCTGATCGGCACCGACACGGATCTTTCGGGATATGATATCGTTATTGCGCCGGTCTTATACATGGTGAAAAAGGGTTATGCCAAGCGCGTGGAAGATTTTGTTCGTTCCGGCGGAACCTTCTTAACAACCTTCTTCAGTGGTATTGTCAATGAGAACGATATCGTAACGTTGGGTGGTTATCCCGGAGAGCTAAGGAACGTATTGGGCATTTGGGCGGAAGAAATCGATGCGTTGTTCCCTGATCAAAGCAATCAAATCGTGATGAGCGAACCGTGGGGAGAGTTGAGCGGAGACTATTCATGCGGACTGCTGTGCGATTTGATTCATACAGAAGGCGCACAAGTAAAAGCTGTGTACGGCAGTGATTTCTACCAAGGAATGCCGGTGCTTACTGTCAATCAATACGGGTCAGGGCAAGCCTGGTATGTGGCTTCCAGTCCGGAGCCATCGTTCTTGCAAGGATTTATATCCAACCTGTGCAGAGACAAAGGTATCGTAGCGCCGATTGCTCCAATCCCAGGCGTAGAAATTTCCCAAAGAATCAAAGATGACAGATCATTCTTGTTTATTTTGAATCATAACGATAGCTCGGTTAACTTGGAACTTGGGAACCTGCGAGCGATAGATTTATTAACCGGTCAAAGCATATCGAGCAGCGAGTCTCTCTCGGCTAAAGGAGTCCTCGTTTTAGAAATCAAATAGAATTTATTAACAAATGCCAGTCATATGTACGAAAAACCTTTGTCTTGTATCTATTGAAGACAGAGGTTTTTTTGCTTTTTAGGAAATATTTTACTATAGTTAGTTCATAGAGAGATAGAGATTCTGAAGGTAGAGTAAAGGGAGGAATCACTGTGAACGAACAACAGCATTTATATATTTGTTCAGATTCAATAGGAGAAACCGCCGACGCGGTAGCAAGAGCTACCATTCGTCAATTCAATACCGAACAGGTCAAAATCAAACGCTATGGCCATATCAGTCAAGAAAAAGAGATCATACTCATGCTCCAAGAAGCCGCTGCAGCAGGCGGTTTTGTCGCTTACACCCTGGTCCAGCCGGAGCTCCGGGATACCATGAAAGCAGAGGCTCATCGTTTGGGAGTCAGGGCAGTGGATATCATGGGACCCATGCTGCAAGCGTTCATGGATACATATGGCGATTCCCCCAAACGTAAACCCGGTTTACTCCACGAAATGGATGCCGACTACTTTCGTCGAGTCGATGCCATCGAATTCGCAGTGAAATACGATGATGGAAAAGATACCCGCGGCATGCTCCAAGCGGAAGTCGTTCTCATCGGCGTGTCTCGAACATCCAAAACGCCACTAAGCATCTTCCTGGCACACAAAGGAATCAAGGCTGCAAACTTGCCTCTTATCCCGGAAGTTAAGCTTCCTTCCGAGCTGTTCAAAATCCCAAACAACCGCATCATCGGTCTCACTATGGACGCCGACCATATCCTGCAAATTCGCCAAGAAAGACTCAAAGCCGTCGGATTGCCGCTCGGTTCCAAGTACGCCACCTCCGGGCGTATCCAAGAAGAACTCCAATATGCGAATAGCATCATGAAACAACTGGGCTGTACGGTTATCAACGTAACGAACAAAGCCATCGAAGAAACAGCTGGAATCATCGTTGAAACCATTCAAATCCGCAGTTGATAGCAATTCTACTTCGAAGTTTTTTTCTTCACCAGGCATCATCACCAACCACTTTTACTTTTTCTGAATTATGAAATACGGAGCGGCGGCAATTCTGAAATATGCGTACAAAAGTTATTTTTCACAATTGTATAGACCGTTCCAATTTCATAAATAACAACAATACTGAGATAAATACAATTCCTGTTCATAGGATGCCAATCAGCTAATGTAGCGAGCGTCATAAATCCCATTTCATTTACTAACAATCCCTACTTAACGAATTTGTAGATATAACAGAAAACGAAAATCCGAACAGCACTCTAAAAAACTAATAATCTATCAGGCAGGCTTTTAGATCCCAATCTAATTTATTTGATTTTTGCTTTAATTGCAGATATAACAGGAACTCTTTTTTTTTATCTTATCGGCAGCGATGCTATCAACTTAACGCTTAGACAATTAAGCATGAATTGACGCGCCCCCTTTTTTCAGGCATGATAAATGTATAACGATTCAGCCGGTTTTTTTGGGGGAGGGTGAGAGTGGTTGAAGAAGACTTTGCAGGTACCGATCCATTTCTATCGCAAATTCATTTCACCTTTGAAGCCGCCAACCTGTCGGTTTTATCCCACTTGCTCGCAATACGCCCTTGAAGCGCTTGAAGTTCATGGGGCGCTTAAAGGCTCTTGGCTATCTCTAAAACGGATATGCAAATGCCACCCTTTTCATCCGGGAGGCATCGATCATGTTCCACCGGCGACCAATTCGCCTCGTTCCGACCAGCCTGCTTGACATATAGCTTCCTTTTTCGATATATTTTCCTTAAAGCGTTAAATATGGATTCGATGAACGGATAAGTACAAGCGGATGCCTATTAACAGAGAGCCGGGTCAGGTGAAAGCCGGTATAGGAGCAGGTTTGGAAGATGGTCCCGGAGAATAAGCCTTCGAGCTGCCCAGATTGCGATTGTAAAGCATAATTTGGGAGTAAGCCGGCTTCGTGTCCCAGCGTTAATGGGCAAGTCGCAACAGACTTACTGAGCCCCGATCTTGTGAAAGGCGGGGGAACCTGGGTGGTACCGCGTGAGTTCAGCTCTCGTCCCAAGATGGATGAGGGCTTTTTGTGTTGTTAATTATTTGAATACCCCACAAAGTGACGCCAAGTTCTGAAGCATATTCCTATTACTTTGCGGGGGCCCCAAGTGAACATTAGGAGGAACGAACGATGACAAATCAATCGAAAACATTCTACATTACAACGCCGATTTATTACCCGAGCGATAAGCTGCATATTGGGCACGCTTATTCCACAGTAGCCGGTGATGTCATGGCCCGTTATAAAAGGCTGCGCGGCTTTGATGTCAGATACTTAACCGGGACCGATGAGCACGGACAGAAGATTGAGCGCAAAGCGCAAGAGAAAGGCACGACTCCCCAGCAATTCGTAGATGATATCGTCGCGGGAATTAAAGAGTTGTGGGCAAAGCTGGACATTTCTTACGATGATTTTATTCGGACGACGGAGGACCGACATAAACATGCTGTCGGCAAGATTTTTCAGAGATTGCTGGATCAAGGGGATATTTATTTAGGCGAATATGAAGGCTGGTATTGCATCCCGGACGAGTCTTTCTTCCCTGAAAGCAAGCTTGTCGACGGAAAATGTCCGGACTGTGGGCGCCCAGTCGAAAAAATGAAGGAGCAAACGTATTTCTTCCGGATGAGCAATTATGCGGATCGACTCGTCCAGTATTATGAAGAAAATCCGGATTTCATACAGCCTGAATCGCGCAAAAATGAGATGCTGAACAACTTTATTAAGCCGGGGCTTGAAGATCTGGCAGTGTCTCGTACAACGTTCGACTGGGGCATTAAGGTGCCCGGAGATCCGAAGCATGTCATCTACGTATGGATTGATGCGCTCTCCAACTATATTACTGCACTTGGCTACGGTTCTGATGACGATAGTAAATTCAAACAGTATTGGCCGGCTGATGTGCACCTGATGAGTAAGGAAATTGTTCGTTTCCATACCATCTACTGGCCAATTATGTTGATGGCGCTGGATTTGCCGCTGCCGAAAAAAGTGTTTGCGCACGGCTGGCTGCTCATGAAGGACGGCAAAATGTCGAAGTCCAAAGGCAACGTGGTCGATCCGGTTACACTGATCGACCGTTATGGTTTAGATGCGCTGCGCTACTACTTGATGCGCGAAGTGCCATTCGGCGCTGACGGTACGTTCACGCCGGAGAGTTTTGTCGAGCGGGTCAATCATGACCTCGCCAATGACCTCGGGAATCTGCTGAACCGTACGATCGTGATGATCGATAAGTATTTTGTGGGCAAGATTCCCGCTTATGTGCCGGGCGCTACGGAATTTGACGAAAGTCTCCTTGAGACTGTCCGATCTACAGTAGCGAAGTACGAAGAAGCGATGGAGAAAATGGAGTTCTCCATCGCGCTCTCTGCCGTGTGGCAACTGATCAGCCGCACTAATAAATACATCGACGAAACCCAGCCGTGGTCGATGGTGAAGGATGAAGCCAAGCGCGTAACGCTAGGCTCGGTGATGTATGTGCTGGCGGAATCTCAGCGCATTTCGTCCGTGCTGCTTCGCCCGTTCTTGACGAAGACGCCGCAATTGATCTGGCAGCAGCTCGGCCTCTCTGCCGAAGAACTGCCACGATTGACCGCTTGGGAAAGCGTGCAAAGCTTCGGGCTGCTCCCTACCGGCACCATCGTGCAGAAGGGAGAGCCTATGTTCCCTCGTCTGGACGTGGAGGCTGAAATCGCCTATATCGCCCAGGCAATGAGCGGCGGCGCAGCGACTACCGCCACTGAAGCGGAAGCGGCGGTGCCTGCGATCGCCGCCAATTCAGTTCCCGCGCCGGAGCCCAAGGACGAAATCGGCATCGACGATTTCGCCAAGGTGGAGCTGCGCGTGGCGCAAGTGCTCTCGGCCGAGCCTGTAAAGGGCGCGGATAAGCTCTTGAAGCTGCAGCTCGATCTCGGGTACGAGCAGCGTCAAGTCGTCTCGGGCATCGCGAAGTTCTACTCGCCTGAGGAACTTGCTGGACGCAAAGTGATATGCGTCACGAATTTAAAGCCCGCCAAACTGCGCGGCGAGCTGTCTCAGGGCATGATCCTCGCCGCTTCACACGGCGATCAATTGACACTGGCGACGGTTCCTGACAGCATGCCGAACGGTGCTATCGTGAAATAAGGTCGACACACATCCCAATTCCGGTTTTATGGAATTGGTTTTTTTTTGCGGGGCTTTTTTCTTAATCTGGGCATCCTAATGAAAAAAGAAACAACGGAGTGTGGCACATGAACGTTATATTTTTCGCGAAATTAATGAATGTCGCCGGGCTTTTAGTATTGCTTACAGCTTGTAATTTACTTGGTGGATGCGATGCCGCCAAAAAGAAAGAGGACCCGAAACAACAGAAAGCACAAAGCGGTAAGGGAAAAGAAAGTGTAATTGACCAGGAGCTACAGAAGCAATATGACATATACCAAGAGATCATCAAATATCAGATCGAGCAGGATAAAAAGATGATCAAGCAATCTGAAGAGCGGTATAAGAAACTGAAAGAAGAAAGCGACAAATGACGATCAAACTATAGCCATTCTGTGAACAATCACAGGTGGTTTTTTCATATTGTTGAAAATTCTACAGAGTTGAAGATCGATTGTATTGACATCATGGAAGGCTTGCTCGTATAATCAATTTCGTTAATAAAAAAAATTACGATTTAGATTGTAGCAGGGGGATTATTATCGTGCGAAAAAAAGGTTTCGTGTATATATCCATATTGGCTCTTTTCTTATTGGTTTTATCCGGATGCGGAGGTGCATCCAGCTCGAAAGCTGAGCTTGTACAAGGTAAAATAAATGTCGTCACCAGCTTTTATCCGCTCTATGATTTTACGCGCAATATTGGCGGTGAGTATGTAAATGCGATAAATCTCGTTCCGGCAGGTGTTGAGCCGCACGATTGGTCACCGAAGAGCAAAGATATGAAAAATATGACCAGTGCACAAGTATTCGTTTACCAAGGTGCGGGGTTTGAAGGCTGGGTGCAAGACTTTCTTGGAAGTGTATCGGCAGATGCCGCTTTGAAAGTTGTTGAAGCAAGCAAGGGCGCTGAATTAATTAAAACCTCCGACAATAAGGATGAGTTTGACCCGCATGTATGGCTGAGCCCGTTAAATGCCGTGAAAATGGCTAATAATATTAAAGATGCGCTCATTCAAGCGGACCCTGCCCATAAAGTTGCATATGAACAAAACTTTAAAAGTTACGCTGCCAAATTAGCTGACTTGGATTCACGTTATAAAACTGAACTTTCCAAGACGTCCAAAAAGGAAATTGCTGTTTCCCATCAGGCTTTTGCCTATCTTTGCCGTGACTATGGTTTAACGCAAATGGCCATTATGGGCTTATCGCCTGATTCGGAGCCGACGGCACAGGATTTGAAAAATATGAATGAATTCATTAAAGAGCATCAAGTGAAATATATTTTCTTTGAAGAACTGGTTTCAGATAAACTTGCTAAAACACTAGCGAAAGATGCTAAGGTAGATACGATGGTATTGAACCCGCTGGAAGGTTTGACGGAAGAGCAAATTGGGGCAGGCGAAGATTATATTTCAATCATGGACGAAAATTTGAATAATCTTGTGAAAGCTTTACAATAGCAGTAGTGAGTATTGCTTAGGCAACTCAACCAGTTAGGAGTTTCGTAGATGGAAAACAGCAGTATGCAATCGTGCCATCGCAGTATTGTCTCTATAGATAACATTTCTTTTTCGTATGAGCATAAAAAGGTGCTAGAGAAGCTTCGTTTTGACGTTCTTGAACGGGATTTCGTCGGTGTGATCGGCTCCAATGGCGCAGGCAAAACGACACTGCTCAAAATGCTCGTCGGTCTTCTCAAGCCAACTGAAGGCGAGATACGGCTATTCGATCGTCCGCTCAGCCAATTCAGAGACTGGGAGCGTATTGGTTACGTTCCTCAAAAAAATGCGTTCAACCCATTGTTCCCGGCTACAGTGCGGGAAATCGTTCAGTCTGGGATGTATAGCAAGAAGCAGGTATACCGTCGCCTATCCAAGGCCGACGTTAAGAAGGCAGAAGACGCGATGCTGGCAATGCGCATCGAGGACCTGGCTGACCGGCGCATCGGTCAGCTGTCAGGCGGACAGCAGCAGCGCGCTTTCCTCGCGCGCGCGATCGTCAACAACCCTGAGCTGCTTATCTTGGACGAGCCGACGGTCGGTATCGACGCGGAGACGCAAGCAGGCTTCTTTCGGATGATCCGGCACATGCATCAGCATCATCATATGACCTTCATCATGGTATCTCATGATATGGACATGATGCAATCGTATCTGGGTTCGGAACCGCAGCAGTCTAGCGGCGGCATTAAATTTTATGTAAAGCATACCCACGATCCCGAGGATTGCCGAGAGACCAACCTGACTCACTCCATCGGCCAAATTCGTGAGATGATCGGTGTTCAATAGGAGGACATCTTGGATATTTTTTCGGAATATTTTTTTCAGCGGGCTTTGATCGGAGGTATTCTGATCGGGCTTATGGCGCCTCTGATGGGCGTTTTTCTTGTCCTAAGGCGATTGTCGATGATTGGGGATACGCTTGCGCATGTATCGATTGCAGGCGTTGCACTCGGTTTTCTCATTAACGTGTATCCGCTTGGGGTGGGGCTTGTTTTCGCCTTATTAGCTTCCTTTGCCATTGAACGGCTGCGCAAAGCGTATAAGACTTACGCTGAGCTTTCCATCGCCATCATCATGTCAGGCGGTGTTGCGCTGGCGACTTTGCTTTTTACGCTTGGCAAAGGGTTTAACATGAATGTCATGAGCTATCTGTTCGGTAGTATTTATACGCTCGATTCAACCGACTTGTGGGTTGTATTCGGTGTATGTGTTCTTGTCGTAGGTGTCATCGCGTTTCATTTTAAGGAATTTTTCCTTATGTTTTTCGATGAGGATGCGGCAAGCGTAAGCGGACTTCCGCTCCGATTTTATAACATGATGATTACGATGCTGACCGCTCTTGTCATCTCGGTCGCGATCAAAATTGTAGGTGCGCTCTTGGTTTCCTCGCTATTGACCATACCGGTGGCATGCAGCCTATTAATCGCCCGCAGCTTTAAGCATTCGGTGTTTCTAGCCGTGC
Source organism: Paenibacillus sedimenti (assembly GCF_014534655.1). Lineage (GTDB taxonomy): Bacteria > Bacillota > Bacilli > Paenibacillales > NBRC-103111 > Paenibacillus_E > Paenibacillus_E sedimenti. The sequence goes on along the minus strand of NZ_JACVVD010000003.1, from coordinate 573,366 downwards.
TTTTCTCCGAAATTGCAGTCATTATCGGTCTCATTTTAGCGGGAGTATGGGACTTGGCACCAGGCGGAACGGTTGTGCTCACATTAATCGCATTATTAATCGGAATTATCATGAAAAGAGGATTGAGAATCTGACATGGACTCGGTAAATTTATGGATTGCGTTATGGGCTGGAATCGCTTCTTTCATTTCACCTTGCTGCTTGCCTCTGTATCCTTCTTACCTTTCTTACATAACGGGAATTTCGGTTAGCGAATTAAAATCCGGGCAATCATCCTCAGATGTACGCCGAAGAACGATGCTGCACACTTTAAGCTTTATCGTTGGTTTCTCGATTATCTTTTACGCGCTTGGTTTAACCGCCGGTTTTTTAGGCAATTTTTTCGTAGAATATCGCGATTTGCTTCGTCAAATCGCTGCCATTTTAATTTTTATTATGGGATTGTTTCTGCTGGGCATTTTTCAACCGCAATGGCTGATGAAGGAGCGAAAACTGCAGATTAAGTTCAGACCGGCAGGTTATGCTGGTTCGGTTGTGATCGGAATGGGCTTTGCCGCAGGCTGGTCGCCGTGCATCGGACCGATTTTATCGGCGATATTGGCTTTGGCCACAACGGAGCCTGGCACATGGTTTCAGCTTACGACCGCGTATTCGCTTGGTTTTGCGATTCCATTTTTCATCTTATCGTTTTTTATCGGATCGACACGGTGGATTTTGCGTTATTCCAATACGATTATGAAAATAGGCGGGGGTCTGATGGTGTTTATTGCGATCCTGCTCTATACTGGAAAAATGACGCAAATTACGCTCTGGCTAAACTCTATAACCCCTGATTGGTTAAAGTTCTAACCCCCGCAGGATATTTGACCGTATCAGTATTCATGCATTATGATAGGTAAAGCTATGAACCGGAAATAAAGGAAGCAGGGGGAAACAACGCGATGGCTACACCAAGCATGGAAGACTATCTGGAGAGAATATATAAGCTCATTGACGAGAAAGGCTACGCTCGTGTCTCCGACATTGCTGAAGGGCTTGAGGTGCATCCCTCATCCGTAACGAAAATGATCCAAAAGCTGGATAAAGACAATTATCTGGTCTATGAAAAATATCGTGGACTTATGCTCACCTCCAAAGGGAAGAAGATGGGCAAACGATTAGTGGACCGCCATCAATTATTAGAGGAATTCCTTACGCTCATTGGTGTCCATGAGGATAATGTATATAAGGATGTAGAAGGAATCGAGCACCATCTAAGCTGGGATTCCATTACTTGTATCGAAACGTTGTTGGAATATTTTCGTCGCGAACCGAATCGAATGGACGAGCTTTTGCAAGTACGCAAAGAAATGGAAGCGGAAAGCTAAGGACTTTTCTAACTATAAAGGCAGAGGCTGTCTTACAGCGCTCTGTCTTTTTTCGTTGAATTTAAAGGTTATATAAACAAACTCCTTCCGCATATAGAACAATGGAGCCTGATGTACTTGCAGCCGGGCTTCTGAGGAGGAGTGTGGAATGAAGATCAACGGCGTTTTTGAAGGCGGTGGCGTTAAAGGGATTGCACTCGCCGGAGGCGTGAGCGCTGCGCTGCAACGGGGATATGAGTTTCATGAGGTTGCGGGTACAAGCTCCGGATCGATGGTAGCAGCCTTCCTGGCAGCAGGTTACACAGGTGATGAGATGAGGGAGCTGATCCTTAGAACGCCTTTCAAATCCTTTCTGCAAAGATCCCCGATATTTAATGCGAAAATTATTGGGCCTGCCGCGCGGCTGCTGATTAAAAAAGGGTTGTACTCCGGCGAGGCACTCGAGCAGTGGGTATCTCTACACTTACTTGCTAAAGGCATTCGTACGTTTGGCGATTTAAAACCGAATCAACTTCGCATTATTGCTTCGGATATTACGCAAGGTAAGCTGCTGGTACTGCCGGACGACATCGCGCAATACGGCATTGACCCGCGCAAGCTTCCTGTGGCTAAGGCGGTGCGTATGAGCACGAGCATTCCCTATTTTTTTGATCCGGTTATGATCCGCCGCAATATAAAAAGCTCTGCAGCAGCAGAGCCTTTCAAGCAACAATTCTATTATATTGTAGATGGCGGTTTATTAAGCAACTATCCTTTATGGGTGTTCGATCGTGAAACTAATACGCAGCGAATTCCGGTCGTCGGCTTTCAACTGGTTGGTAAAAGCGATTATCAAAACCGCAAGATCAGAGGCCCCATAACAATGTTTGAAGCGTTATTCAGCACGATGCTTGATGCCCATGATGAACGTTACATTGAACAGCAAAACCGTTTTCGAACGGTAAAAATTCCAACCCTTGGCGTCCAAAATACACAATTTGATCTATCCAAAGAAACAAGTATGGACTTATTTAATTCCGGTTTAAAAGCTGCCGATCAATATTTCACCAAGTGGACGATGGAAACGTACGAACAAGATTACGAGAAATATGTGCTCGGTCGGAGAAGTTAGATGCCTGAGTATTAATGATATTTCGGGAAATCGTCCGAATCTGGTTCTTTGTTACCGTTAATAACACGGAATTTCCCGCTCTTTCTTTTGCCCTTAGCCATTGTACGGCCAGTCGGTACTTTCCATTTCCAACGTGAAGGCGGGAACTTATACATCAGGAAGATAATCCCTAGCACGAGTATGGGGATGAATAAAGTCCGCAAACTTACAAGCAAACCAATCGCAATCAGCACCGCAATAATGATCTCGGCCTTGGAAAATCTTCTTCTCATGCCCGTCCCTCCATAATTCTTTGTTCCGCTTCGCGCATACGGTTAAATGAGGCGATGGATACTTCTACTTGGCTGTCCTCGGGTTCTTTGGTTGTCAGCAGCTGAAGCCACAGGCCGGGGTAACCCAATACACGAAGCACAGGCGTATCACGCAATGAATTGGTGAAGCGCAGCACTTCATATGAGACGCCAATTACAACCGGTAAAAGCAACAAACGCTGAACAATGCGTTCAACATATCCGTCATATTGAAAGAAGGAATAAATCACAACTCCGACGATAACGGTAAACACGATAAAACTGCTGCCGCAGCGATAATGCAGCGTATTAAACTTCTGCACGTTGCTGACCGTAAGCTCGACGCCAGCCTCGTAGGCGCTGATGACTTTGTGCTCGGCTCCATGATATTGGAATAGTCTTTTGATCATCGGCGTAAGGGAAATAAAGTAAATGTAGCCGACAAGCAAAATGATTTTAATAACGCCTTCTATAAGATTATGAAGAATTGGATTGCTAAATACATTTTGAAACAAAAACTGTTCAATGATAGCGGGAACCAGCGTAAATACAAATTTACCGAATAGGAAGGAGAGGACACCAACGACAGCAACGCCAAGGAACATCGAGATATTAGAGAAAAAACCGGGTTTCTCTTCTTTTTTCGGCGCTTCCTGCTCATCGCCTTCTTGTTCGGCGAAAGTTTCGGCAGAAAAGTTCAAATGCTGCGCGCCTTTTGCGCTGGATTCGATAATTCCGACAATTCCGCGTATAAACGGGATTTTTTTAAGTGTTTGGACCCATGGTATTTCTTTCTTGGGCACTTCTAAATATTCTAAGGAACCGTCTTTTTTGCGCACTGCGGTAACATGCACATTTTTTCCTGCGAACATGACGCCTTCGATGACGGCTTGTCCTCCGTATATACTGTTTTGTTCTGCCAATTCATCCACCTTCTTTATCTATGCTCTTTATCTACTTCCTCATTGTAACGGATTCGCGGTTTGAATGCTACCGATGGAGGTAGAACATACTATTCCTGTTAAGGAAGTTGCGAACAGCTCGTGCAGAGAAAGGAAGAGGGAGTATCATGAGTGAGAATGTTATGATCAAAACTAATCGATGGCTTTTTGCTCTCTATATCGGCTTTTTTGCCGGATTGATCTTGGGAGCTTTGAAAATTGTCGAACAATATCTGAAATTCACGAAAATTGTCATCGGGTTTCTCGTCGAACCGTTTTTTAAACATGATTTTCTGCTTACTTGGCAGGGAACGCTCATTGGTTGGGGATTCTTCACGCTATTTTCAATTGTTGCGGCATACTTATATATGGTAACACTTTGGAGATTGCAGGGGCCATGGTGGGGAATCGCTTACGGCGCAATTTGGTGGTGTGCTCTTTATTTACTGATTGGTCCGTTAGCCGGCATGACATATTGGATTGATGACTTGGATTTAAACTCTGTTATAAGCGATTTCTGTCTATTCCTTGTTTGGGGTATGTTCATTGGTTATTCCATTGCAGTTGAATACACGGATGAAAGAGCGAGAGAACCTATACACAAGACATGAAAGTTATGGTAAAATAGCTAAGTTAAAAACTCAAGCAAATGCTTGCGAAGATAGTTATCCTCTGGAAACACAGTAACGCTTACGAAGAAAGTTTTGCTGAAGCAAAAATCTTAGGGGGTTCCCAATTGAAGAAGGTCCTGGTCATTAACGGTCCGAACTTAAATATGCTCGGCGTCAGAGAGCCTGGGATCTATGGAACGGCATCGCTGGGTGCCATTCTCCATGGTTTGAATGAACTTGCCAAAGAGTTGTCGATCGAACTCGAGAGCTTCCAGTCCAATCATGAAGGTGCCATCATCGATAAAATTCATGAGGCATTCGGCACCAAGGACGGCATTCTCATCAATCCCGGCGCTTTTACACATTACAGTTATGCGATCCGCGATGCGCTGGCAACGGTGCAGTTGCCAACGGTGGAAGTTCATCTCTCGAACATCCACAAACGCGAAGAATTTCGTCATACTTCCGTGACTGCACCAGTGGTTATAGGACAAATTTGCGGTTTTGGATCAGCGAGCTATGAATTAGGTTTAAGAGCGTTAGTACCTCACATGTGAGAAAGATTGGTGATTTGGATGCAGGAGAAACGCATTGAACGTTTAAGAAAAGTTATGCAGCAGCAAGATTTGCCGGCACTGCTCATCACAAACGCTTATAATCGTACATACGTATCGGGCTTCACAGGTTCTTCCGGCTATATTGTCATTACGATGGATCGGGCCATATTATTAACTGACTTTCGTTATATGACGCAAGCACCTCAGCAAGCAAAGCATTTCGAAATTATTGAACATAAGCCTAATATGATCGAATCTGTAAAAGATTTGCTGCAGCAGCAAGGCATTTCGAAGCTTGGTTTCGAGCAGGCTAATGTTACTTACGGTGATTATCTTAGCTATCAAGCTGGTCTATCGGGTATCGAATTCGTGCCGACGAGCCGCATTGTGGAGCAGATTCGTATCATCAAAGATGAGGGCGAACTGCAAATTATGCAAGAAGCCGCTGATTTGGCGGATCAAACGTTTTCACATATTTTGTCTTTCCTTAGACCAGGTGCTGTGGAGAAAGAAATAGCCCTCGAAATCGAGATGTTTATCCGCAAAAATGGCGGTACATCGACCTCATTCGAAACGATAGTCGCTTCAGGCGAACGTTCTGCTCTGCCGCACGGCAAAGCGAGTAATCGGGTCTTGCAAGGAAATGAATTTGTCAAATTGGATTTTGGCGCGTATTATAAAGGATACTGCTCCGATATTACGAGAACAGTAATGTTAGGCAAGCCGACGGACAAGCATAAAGAGATTTATGATATTGTTCTGGAAGCACAGCTCAATTGCTTGGCAAACTTAAAGCCAGGTATTAAGGGCAGCGAAGGCGACGCTTTTGCCCGTGATGTAATCGTGAAGCACGGCTATGGCGATTACTTCGGACACGGTACCGGTCACGGTTTAGGTATGGAGGTTCATGAATCTCCGCGTTTGTCGAAGACAGAAGACATGATTTTAACTCCCGGCATGGTTGTTACCGTTGAACCTGGCATCTATCTCCCCGACTTTGGCGGAGTTAGAATCGAGGACGACGTCGTGATTACCGACACCGGCATTAAAATACTCACCCATTCTACCAAAGATTTTCTTATTATTGATTAGCGGAGGGCTCTACTCATGATTTCAGTTAACGATTTTAAAACAGGACTTACCATCGAAGTTGAAGGCGATTTATTTACGGTTCAAGATTTCCAACACGTAAAACCAGGTAAAGGCGCGGCATTCGTGCGTTCCAAACTCAAAAACCTGCGTAATGGCAACACTGTTGAGCGTACATTCCGTGCAGGCGAAAACGTTGGCCGCGCGCACATCGATAACCGAGAAATGCAATATTTGTATGCCAGCGGCAATGAACATACGTTCATGGATACAGAAACTTTTGATCAAATCAGCTTGGAGCAGGATCAATTGAAATGGGAATTGAACTTCCTGATAGAGAACATGATGATCAAAATCATGAGCTTCCAAGGCGAAATTCTCGGTATCAACTTGCCGAAAAGCGTTGAGCTGAAAGTCGTCGAAACAGAGCCGGGCATCAAAGGCAACACGGCACAAGGCGCTACGAAAAATGCGAAAGTGGAAACAGGCCTTAACGTTCAAGTTCCACTTTTCATCAACGAAGGCGACGTGCTTCTAATTGATACGGATGACGGTAAATACATTTCCCGCGCATAATGATAAATAAGCTTATAATCAAGCTCCTTGACCATGTCAGGGAGCTTTTTTGTTGTTATGTGCAATTGGGGGACCTGTTAATATATTTTTTCAGAATCTGGACAACCTAAGGGAATAAAAAATGGAATTTGAGGTGTGTCATGGAAAAAATTCAAATATCCACGACTCAAGCATTTATGCTTGGGATATCCAGCATCACTGTAACAGGCCACCTGCTTTTTATTCCAGTTATTATAAATCAATCAGGCAGAGATTCATGGATATCTGTGTTATGCACGTTGATTCCGGTTGTGGTTCTTGGTTGCATAACCGCGCATTTGGCGCAGCGATACCCTGGCAAAACCATCATGGAATATTCGGAAGACATCATGGGTAAATGGCTTGGCAAATTATTTGCTTTCTTATTCATATTTTATTTCTTTCACGATGCTTCCATATCAATTAGGGGGTTTGGTGAATTTTTTACAACTGCGGTAACGCCTCGGACCCCTATCCTTGTCTATATGAGCTGCATCGTCTTTCTCGCGGCATTTACAGTACGGAGCGGTCTTGAGACAATGGCGCGCACGAATCAGATTTTTTTATTTTCCATGATCCCCATCGGCTTACTCGCTTCAACGCTAACTCATAAAGATAAAGACTTTCAAAACTTTCTACCTGTCTTGGAACATGGGATGAAGCCAGTTCTGCTGGGTTCCTTGAGTTTATTCTCATTGTTCAGCACTTTCTTTGTGATGGGGATGATTTTTCCCTATGTGAGGACGGACAAGCAATTGAAACGATACAGTATGCTAACGATGATAATTCTGATCATTATGTTTTTGGGTCCGATTACCGGTCCAGTCGCTCTATTTGGTGCTGAACGCAGCCAAGGACTTAGTTTTCCTACTTTTCAAATCTTGCGGGATATTAAAGTAGGTCAGCTGCAAAGACTCGATTTCATCGGAATCTTACTTTGGAGTCTCGGATCGTACGCCAAAATATCCTTGTTTCTTTATGCGACCTGCATGGGAACGGCCAAGCTGTTCAGATTAAATAACCATACAAAATTAACGACCCCGTTCGGTATATTGCTGATTATTGTTTCTTTATTAAACGAGGATAATTTTGTAGGTCTTTACCGATTTTTAACAAACATTTATCCTTATTATTCCACTTTGTTGGGCTTCTTGTTACCTTGCATACTTCTTGTGGTTTCCATGGTACGAAGGCCAAGTCATTAAGGTTGGAGGAAGGGTTGTATGCTTAAAAAATTATTGAAAATCAACGCTCGAAAAAATCAAACTGCCTCTGAAACACTCCAATCCAGTGGGAATGAATATCCTTCGATATCGTTTTTTCTTGAAGAAAATATTCAAAGTCTAACAAACACGTTCGGAGAACATAGCGACTTGACGCTGCGGAGAATGCAGGTAGAGGATGGCTTGAATGCTGCGATTGTATTTATAAATTCTTTGATAGATAAATCCATTTTGGATTTGCACGTCGCCAAACCCGTTCAAATGGAATTAGAAAAATATTCGGAGGAGATACAGGAAGGCCCTTTTGATATCCAACGAATTCAGTTATCAACGAGCAGTGCTTCAGTCATCTCGACGTTTAAGGAAATTACGGATTCCCTTTTAAAGGGGAACACCATCGTTTTGTTTCAAGGTTGCAATCTGGCTTTGGCTTGTGAAACAAGCGGAGGAGAGCGGAGATCTGTATCGGAACCGAATATGGAAAATGTGGTCAGAGGACCGCGCGAGGCATTCAATGAGTCCTTGCAAACGAACCTGGGACTTGTTCGCCATCGGCTGAATACTCACAAGCTGCAGGTCGAGCTCATGTCATTAGGCACAATTTCCAATACACCGATTGCTTTGCTTTATATTAATAAAATAGCGGATGCCGAGATTGTAGAGAAGGTACGGGACCGGTTAAAACAAATCCACGTTGACGGTGTGCTTGAGTCTTTATATATCGAAGAAATGATTGAAGATCGGGCGTACACTCCCTTTCCTACGATTTTAAGTACAGAAAGACCGGATCGGGTTGCAGCCAATCTGCTTGAGGGGCGCATTGCAATCCTATTAGAAGGGACCCCGATTAGCCTTGTCGTACCTGCCACAATCAGCTTATTTTTATTTTCCAATGAAGATTATTACCAGAGGTATGATATTGCTTCCTTTTTAAAACTATTGAGGACGTTTACCTTTATTCTCTCTTTTGCGATGCCTGGTTTTTACGTGGCTCTGCTGACATTTCATCAGGAAATGATTCCTACGCCTTTGCTCATCGCATTAACCGGACAAAGGGAAGGCGTTCCTTTTGGAGCGGCAATCGAAATCGTTATCATGGAAATTACCTTCGAGATCCTTAGGGAAGCAGGCATCCGCCTCCCTAAGACGGTTGGAACGGCCGTTTCCATCGTTGGGGGGCTAGTGCTCGGACAAGCAGCTGTAGAAGCAGGACTCGTTGCCCCAGGAACTGTAATCACAGTTGCCCTGACTGCAATTGCTTCTTTTTGTACGCCTGCTTACAATATGGCAATTGCCGCCCGTCTCATCCGTTTCTTACTGTTGCTTTTCTCTTCGATCTTAGGTGCTTTTGGCTTTTTTTTCGGTGTAATCTTGATTTTTACGCACCTTAATTCACTTCGTTCCTTTGGTGTTCCTTATATGACCCCCATTGTACCTTTTCATAAAAAAGATTGGAAAGATCTCTTTATTCGTCTGCCTTGGACGAAGATAAAAACGCGTCCCGTGGAGGTGGCCAAAAAGAATAGTACCCGGATGGAGGAGGAGTAAAGCAGCATGAACAAATGGTTACTATTTCTTATCCTCCTCTTGATGATGGTGATTAGCGGATGCTGGGACAAAAAAGAACTGAATGAATTGGCGGTTGTTATGGGGGTTGGCATAGACAAAGGTCCTAAGGGTGAAGTACGGGTCACAGCCCAAGTTATTAAGCCGCCAACCAAACAAGGCGGCAGTGCAGGCGGTTCTTCACTTCCAACGTGGAGCTTGTCAGCGAACGGAGATACTTTGCTGGATGCAGTTGCCCGCTTAAATGAAATTTCCCCGCGACGGCTTTATTGGTCGCATATGCAAATGATCATTTTTGGTGATGCATCGGCTAGAGAAGGCATTGCACCATATTTAAACTGGTTTGCCAGAGATCTGGAAAGCCGTACCAGTACGTTATTGGCCGTCACACAAGGAAAAGCAGAGGACCTGTTGAACCAAAAAGTCGAGCTGGGGAATGTGCCTACCAAAACCATGGCCGATTTGATCCAAACGTCGGATAATCGTCAGCTGCCGACCCGAAAAATGACATTACGGGACTTTATTAGCTTCCTGGCAACTCCTGGAATTGATTCTGCTGTTGATGTTATTAACGTAAAAAGTGTACGTGGGAAACCGGAGACGTATTCCGTGGCCAATATCGCTGTTTTTCGAGGGGATAAATTAGCGGGATACATCTCCGGCGCGCAAAGGACGGCTGTGGAGATGGTAAACAATAAGTATAAAAATGCATTGCTGAAGGTTGCATGTCCAAACGAGAAGTCCGCGTTTTTCATCTTCCAGGTCACGGATTATACGATTAATAAAAGCATTTCTGCAGATGATGAAATCATCAAGGTAGGCATGAATATTTTTGTAGAAGGAAATTTAAATGACCAATCGTGTGCGGGAGATTTATTACGACAAGATATATTGCAGCATGTCGAAAAAAACATTCAGAACCAAATTAAGACATACATCCTGAATACCTTCAAACAAAGTGCCGAAATGAAAGCGGACATTTATGGAATCGGAAGAAACCTGCATAGGTATTATCCCCATGTTTGGGACAGCATGCAGAAGGATTGGAAAGATATTTTGTCTCAAGTTCAGTTCAACATCAAAGTCGATTCTAATATTAGAAGAAATGGTTTGATCATGGTGCCTACGAACCGATTGATGGAGGAATAGTTCATAGAAAGGATGAGGCGGATGAAAACATTATTTCTGATACTTGTATTTCTTGTGCTCGTGGTTCTTGAAATTCCGTGGTTGAAGAATTCAAATAAAATGGAGTTCTATGTATATGGGGGAACCTTATTGCTTGCTTTTACGCTATGCGAGCTGTACATATTAAAATATCATGTACCTGGCCCCAATAAATGGATCTCAGCTTTATTTGAGACCTTTGTGCCCGTCTATGAAAAATGATTCGATATTACTCCACAGCGTTAAAGCTTTGTGGTATAATACTGTATTGTTATGCACTAGTATGCGTTGGGAGTGAGTCAGCTTTGTCTCTTATAGTGATGAAATTTGGCGGCAGCTCTGTAGGTGATGCGGAGCGAATGAAACGTGTTGCAAAAAGAATCGTAGAACGAAAACGAGATGGGCATAGCTGTGTGATTGTCGTTTCGGCGATGGGAGATACAACGGATGATTTGATTGACCTGTCCAAGCAAATTTATGATGGAGCCCCGCCGGCTCGTGAGATGGACATGCTTTTAACGACGGGAGAGCAAGTGTCGGTAGCCCTCTTATCGATGGCGATACATAGTTTAGGCGAGAAGGCTGTTTCGTACACCGGCTGGCAAAGCGGCATCTATACGGAGCCTGTACACGGTAAAGCCAGAATTACGGATATTCAGCCACATCGCGTACTTAACGCTATCGAACAAGGCAACGTTGTGATTGTTGCCGGGTTCCAAGGGATGACCGATGCGGGCGAGATTACGACGCTGGGCCGCGGCGGTTCCGATACGACGGCTGTTGCGCTCGCCGCTGCGATTAAAGCCGATCTCTGCGAGATCTATACGGATGTAGACGGCGTCTACTCGACAGATCCGCGTATCGTCAAAGTGGCTAGAAAGCTGGATGAAATTTCTTACGATGAAATGCTGGAGCTCGCCAATCTGGGCGCAGCCGTGCTTCATCCAAGAGCCGTGGAATATGCCAAAAATTATAACGTCACCCTGGTGGTGCGTTCAAGCTTTACTTACAATGAAGGAACCAACGTGAAGGAGGAAGCAGTCATGGAGCAAGGCATCGTTGTTCGAGGCATCGCTTACGATAAAAATGTGGCAAGAATCAGTATTCTGGGTGTGCCCGAGAAACCGGGGCAGCTGGCGAAAGTATTTACTGCGCTTGCCGATGTGCAAATTGACGTAGACATCATCGTGCAAAGCGGCGTGATCAACGGTTCAGCCGATTTCTCCTTTACAACGACTTTGGCGGATAAAGAGAAAGCGCTCGACGTCATTGAATCCATTCGCGGCGAAATTGGTTTCCGCGAAGTGACTTCCGAAGTGAATCTTGTTAAAGTCTCCATCGTTGGCGCAGGTATGGTAAGTACGCCGGGTGTTGCTGCTACCATGTTCAAAGTTATTTCCGACCTTGGCATCAGCATTTCCTTAGTCAGCACGTCCGAGATTAAGATGTCATGTGTCATTGACGCTACACACTTGACTGACGTCATTCGTGCGCTGCATACCGCTTATGGCTTGGACACAGCTGATCAGGCATTTGTCGGCGGACCGCAGGATCGCAGATAACCGGTGCGTAATTTTTCAGCGGATCTTATCCGCGATAAAGCACGCCAATTTTAACAAAAAAGCCGTAATTCCGGCGGCCATCAACGGTCCTACCGGAATGCCGCGCAAAAAGATGATACCGAATATGGAGCCAATAACAAGACCCACAATTAATTGTGGGTCTATTTTTAATAATTCCAGCCCCTTGCCATTCATGTAAGTAGCGATAGCCCCTCCGATCAAGGCGATAATTCCCGGCCATGTCGTAAATACGGATGCAATATCTTTAAGCGAAATCCGTTCACTTGCGAACGGGACGAGCACACCCATCGTCAAAAAAAGCAGACCGAGTTCAAGGCCTCTGCGCTCAACCGTCGGTAAAAAACGATCAAGGCCGATCAATTTGAATACCAGCAAAATACAGGCGGCCGTCGTAATGATTGGTGATCGGCCAACCAGGCCGATGATGATGAGAATGACCAATAACAAATCGCCGTTCATGCCAAAACCCCTTGTCTCATGAGTAGTCAATCCTAGTTTATGAGGGGGGCTTGTTTTTAGAACGGAAGAAGCACCATCTGATCACGATCCAGAACAGGTACGTGAATCGTATCGTTCACTTTGGCGCATGTCACTAGATCCTCTTGAAAACCGAGTTTGCTTAATCGCTTTCCGTTAGCGCACATCAGTAAAGTATCGAGGAGCGTATCCTTGGCTTGCGCGTAGCAGCTTCGCATCGCTAAGCCGAAATCGTTGATAGCAAGATTCTTGACTCCTGCTATTTTACCTATCTCTTCCAATATCAGTCCTGCGCAAAGCCCATCCTCTAAGGAAAAGACATCTTGTGTTCCTGCACAAATGATGACGATGTCCCGTTTAAAGTTCACGGCCGCCTTCGCACAGGCACCCCCGTTTGTCAGCGCGCCTGCCAGCACATGGTCTGCTTTCATTGCTTTTTGAATGCCTCTGGTGCCGTTGGTTGTGGTCAAAATAATACGTTTGCCTTGTACAGCAGATCTGGTGTACTCATTCGGAGAGTTTCCAAAATCAAAGCCAGGTATTTTCTTGCAAAACCGTTCCCCGCCGAGAAGATCACCGGGTTTTTGTAATTCCTTGGCCTGCAGCACGGTTTCTACGGGCACCACTGCTTTACAGCCGTTACCTAATGCGGCAATCATCGTACTTGTTGCACGAAGCACGTCGATGACGATGACGGTTTTATGGATAAATTCATCGGTTCTGGCTTCGCCGATGTTGGCGACCACATCGATTTGCATGGTTTATTCCTTTCTGGTTCCAAAGGACAGCGTATCGGAGCGAAGTCCTCTACGTAATGCTTCCAAGGAAATAATATCGTGCGTCGATATATTTCCCAAATGGATGTCCGGGCCAAGCATTTGCATCAAATGTACCTGTTGGTTTTTAAGTGGTGCTTCCCACAGGAGCAAATGCTGCCCAGGTATGGCGGAAAGCACTTTGTGCAGCTCTTCGTCCTTACAATTCCCCTGCGTGTCAAATATGCCAACGCCCATCCCGGATTCCCGGGCCTCAATCGTGATCAAATCTGCTCCGAATTCAGCATCGATGGTCACCGTCTCGATGAGCTCATCGAGCTCGATGGACGAACCCCACCCCTTTTTGCCATATTCGGTAATGACCTGCAAGCCTTCGTTTACACCTCTCAAAATGAGCTCATTTCTCAACTTCCGTTTCACTTCAATTGTTCCATCTGATACTTCAAGTCCGTTAAAGCCAAGCGCAAGGACCATATCAAAAAATGATGATACCGCGTCTTGCGCGATCGCAACCTCCAAAAACGTACCGCCGGGGTAAATGCAAATTCCGCTCGCTTTGGCCATATCGATTTTGGCCTTAAGCAATCGCTGCGGATAAAGCGGAGAGGTGCCGAAACCGATCTTGATCATATCCAAGTGGTCCTCTGAAGTGCTTAATAAATCTTCAAAGGCGTTCAATCCTAAACCTTTATCGATTACCATGGTTTTGCCGAGTGTTCTTGGTTTGGCCTGCCTGCGCCCCGTGGGATCGGCCAGAACCGGATTCCATTTTAGATGAGAGGTCACTTCCATCGGTAAATCTCCTCACTATCCCTCTAAGGTTCAATTCTGTGTTCATCATATGCATTTTGAAGTAGGGAGGTGCCCATCATGCCTAAAATGAGACGAGCTCGCATAAGGTAGGGTAAAAAGGATGAGGTGCCGTTGAGCTTTCGCAAACAGTTACATCCGAGAGCTCCACGATTTGAAATTTACCTCCGGCTCCCGTTGTAAAACTGTTCCTTACATTAATGGGCCTTCGGTTGGTTGGAACAGCTCTACAAAAGTACGCCTCCGGTAAAATTTCAAATCGCTCCGCGGTGCAACGTTGGCAGAGTTCAAAAGAGCTCCAACTTTTTAAGGAGGGTAGAAAAAAATGATCAACAAAATTGTGTTGAGCATGGCGTCGCTCAGGCTGATGTCGGGGAGCATCGAGATTATCGCGGCGATTATTATGTTGAGGCTGGCGAACATCGAGAAGGCGCTGCTGGTCAATTCAGGACTGGCTCTAGTAGGTCCTCTAGTACTTCTAGCAACGACGACTATCGGTCTAGTAGGCATTGCGGAGAAACTATCATTTGGCAAAATGCTCTGGGTGCTTGCGGGCGTAAGCTGTTTATTTATCGGTATTTTAAAAAAGTAATCTGTCATATTTCTTTCTAGCAGGCATACAAATGAATATAGAAGACTGGACAACTTGGAGGCATGTCTGCCCATGCTGGATTCGATTATGAACTTGATGCCCCATTCTCTCAGATGGATTCTCGCGCAGCTCCCTGATGACGTACAAGCTAGTATTGAGGAAATTCGAGTCCGGGAATTGCGTCCGCTGGAAATTAGTTACCAGGATCGGTACGCCTTTCTCAGTGAACGCGGCGGGCTCGTGAATCAAGAAGCGCAATCTTACAAGCCGACTTCACAAGATTGCCTGGCTTTGCTGGAGCAGCTTACGAATCATTCCTTATACACGTATGAAGAAGAGCTGCGGAGAGGCTTTATTACGATCGCCGGCGGCCATCGTGTCGGACTAGCCGGGCGTACGGTCTTGGATCAGGGACAAGTCAAACAGATTCGCGATGTAAGCTCCTTCAATATTCGAATTGCCCGCGACATACAAGGTGTGGGTAAAACGATTATGCCTTATCTCTTCGATCCTGCAGTTCGAAGCATCCATCATACGCTCATTATTTCACCGCCGCAGCAAGGGAAAACAACGCTCGTTCGTGACCTGGCCAGGCTAGTTAGCCGAGGAGATTGGGGCGGTATCGGCTCTACGACAGCTCTTGCAGGTCGCAAAGTGGGGATCGTTGACGAGCGCTCCGAACTTGCCGCCTGTGTCAAGGGAGTTCCGAGGTTTGATCTGGGACCACGTACAGATATCTTGGATGGATGCCCGAAGGCGGAAGGAATGATGATGATGATCCGTTCGCTATCTCCGGAAGTGCTGGTGGTCGACGAAATTGGTCGTCCCGAAGACGGGGCAGCGATACATGAAGCGCTTCACGCTGGCATTCGGATGATTGCTACGGCTCATGGCGCTGATTACGAAGATGCACGATTGAGGCCTGTCTTGAAGCATTTGATGGAAGAGGGGGTGTTTACACGTTATGTCATTTTGGATCGAAGGAAAGGCCGGCTGGCGCCATTTCGGGTTTTGGACCGTCAAGGCAAGCAGCTTGGACCGCAAAAGTGAAGAAATATTTTCTGGGGAGCTTTAAAGGATGATGGATGATGCTTAAGTTTGTCGGCGCAGTGCTCATTATCGGTGCGGCCGCTCTGTTAGGATTTCTCCAGGCTGCCAATTACGCGCGTCGTCCCAAGCAAATACGGCTGCTTATTAGTGCTTTGCAGCGAATGGAGACGGAAATTATCTATGCACTGACGCCGCTTCCGGAAGCGTTCGCTTCACTCAGCAAGCAGATCGCTGAACCTTTATCGTCGTTGTTCCGGTTGACATCAGAACGATTGCTCGCAAGTGTGGGCACATCGACGCGTGAGATTTGGCAGCAAACGGTTAGAGATACCTGGAAACGAACTTCGATGAAACAACCGGAGCAGGAAGTGATGCTGCAATTGGGTACCGTGCTTGGGCTCACGGATCGAGGCGATCAAGTGAAGCATCTGCGGCTTGCCGTCAGCCAGCTTCAAGCGGAAGAGACGGAATCCAGAGACGAACAGCGGCGCTACGAAAAAATGTGGAAAAGCCTTGGTGTTCTGATCGGAGCATTGATCGTGATTTTGATGTATTAAGTTGCAACTCGTACATCCGTATGAGATGTAGGTTGTCAACAAGAGTGAGGTGCCTGGAATGAACGTAGATGTGAACGCCATTTTCCAGATCGCCGGCATCGGCATCATCATCGCGATGATCCATTCGGTGCTCAAGCAGATGGGCAAAGAGGATATGGCGCACTGGGTCACGGTTATCGGCTTCGTGGTCGTGCTCTTCATGGTTGTCAGTATGCTCGATAATTTGTTCAAAGAAATTAAAACGATATTCCTGTTTCAATGAGGTGGGCCCTATGGAAATCATTCAGATCGTCGGGCTAGGGCTCATCGTTACCATATTGTCGCTGATCATCAAAGAACAGAAGCCGATATTCGCATTTCTGTTGGCCGCTTTCACCGGTGTCATGATTTTCTTGTTTCTCATCGGAAAAATCTCTTCGGTCATCCAGGTGCTGGAGGACTTGGCACAAAAATCGAACATCAATATGGTGTTCCTTAAAACCATTCTCAAAATAATTGGGGTAGCCTATATTGCCGAATTCGGAGCTCAAATCGTAAGGGACGCCGGTCAAGAATCGATTGCTTCCAAGATTGAGTTATCCGGCAAAATCCTCATCATGGTCATGGCGATTCCCATCATCACCGTCATTATTGAGACTGTAGTCAAATTGTTACCAGCTTAAGTAATGCTTACGAAGACAGCTTTCCTTCGGAAAGCTCAGAGAATGCTTACGAAGACAGCTTTCCTTCGGAAAGCTCAGAGAATGCTTACGAAGACAGCTTTCCTTCGGAAAGCTCAGAGGAGCTGAACCCATGACCCCTCACTATTCGTACCAACCGCTGCAGAACCGCTGGATCATCATGATCATCGTGACCATGGGATTGTGGCTCGGATGGACAGGTTCATCGACCGCCGAGTCACCGGCCGACGTCCTCATTAAAGAACAGGCGAGCCATTTGGACACTGATCAGGTTGAGCAATATTGGGATAAGCTGATGAAGGATTATGGCGGTTATTTTCCGGAGAGCAAGACGCCCACGTTCATGGAACTGCTCCTGGGAACTAAAGGTATCAGCATGAGCAGCATCTTTAAAGGTCTGCTGAAATATGTGTTCCATGAAATCATAGTCAATGGAAAACTGCTCGCTTCCATCGTCGTTCTTACCGTTTTTAGCATGATACTGGAAACACTTCAAAGCTCATTTGAGAAAAATACGGTGAGTAAACTAGGTTACTCCATCACCTATATGGTGCTGATCATCATCGCGGTTAACAGCTTTAGCGTTGCGATCGGGTATGCCAAAACAGCGATTACCTCCATGATTCAGTTCATGATTGCCATCGTGCCGCTCTTATTGACCCTGTTAGCTTCGATGGGCAATGTCACTTCGGTAGCCATTCTGCATCCATTAATCGTCTTCATGATTCATTCCGTTGGAACAGCCATCTATGTGTTCGTTTTTCCGTTGCTGTTCTTCTCGGCCGTGCTGCACATTGTAAGCTCGATCAGCGAGAGGTACAAAGTAACCCAGTTGGCCAACCTGCTGCGCACCATCAGCCTAAGTATACTGGGCGTGTTTGTAACGGTGTTTCTGGCGGTTATTTCCGTACAGGGTACGGCAGGGGCAGTTAGAGACGGTGTGGCGATTCGAACGGCCAAGTATGTTGCCGGAAACTTTGTTCCCGTCGTTGGGCGGCTGTTCTCAGATGCGACGGAGACTGTGATTGGCGCGTCGCTGCTAGTTAAGAACGCCATCGGACTTGTCGGCGTCGTTGTCTTGATCCTGCTTTGCGCGTTTCCCGCGATCAAAATACTAACACTCGCCTTCATCTATAATGCCTCTGCGGCAATCATGCAACCCTTGGGCGATAATCCGATGATTAGCTGCCTCCAAACGATTGGTAAAAGTCTCGTGTATGTGTTTGCTGCCTTGGCGGCGGTTGCTTTGATGTTCTTCCTGGCCATTACCATCATGATTACCGTCAGCAACGTCTCGGTCATGATGCGGTGAGCGAATGCTAACGAAGCCGGTTTTCTGACGAAAACTTTAAGGAGCGAAGCCATGGATTGGTTAGGAGGATGGCTGCAAGCCGTCATCATGGTCATTATGCTGGCGACCTTTGTAGATCTGCTGCTTCCCAGCAACACGATGCAGCGCTATGTCAAAACAGTGATGAGCCTGTTTGTACTCCTCACGCTGTTATCGCCGGTCATGCAGCTGATTAAGAAGGATTGGAACGTGGATGAGTTGATCACCTCGGCTGAGAAGAAGCAGAACGAAGTCACC
Organism: Paenibacillus sedimenti; assembly: GCF_014534655.1. Taxonomy (GTDB): domain Bacteria; phylum Bacillota; class Bacilli; order Paenibacillales; family NBRC-103111; genus Paenibacillus_E; species Paenibacillus_E sedimenti. The sequence goes on along the minus strand of NZ_JACVVD010000003.1, from coordinate 554,737 downwards.
ATGCTTGCAGGCGGAGGAGGCAATAACTATATGAAATCGCTCGACGCCATAACTAAAGAAGCGCAAAAGCTACATGCAGAAGGCCAAAAGCAATCTGAGCAGATGGTTCAGACCCAGCTGGCGGCTTTGATGAAAGAAGATTTACAAAAACAAACCGACATGATGGTCAAAGATGTGCAGGTACTCGCGCAGTTCGACAATAACGGGAAACCCGGCATTAGCAAGGTCTGGGTAACCCTTAATGATATAGAGACGACAAAGAAACCGCAGGCAGCGTCCCATCAAAAGAGTATAGCAGTTATGGAGCCGGTCAAGCCGATAGATCCAATTCGGATCGAATCGGGAACGAAGCTGCAAGGAAGCATTTTGAGTCAAGTGAATGCCGTTACGGAAGATGAGCTTACCCCTCGACAAGAGCAAGAACGTGAACGAATGGCTAGGGGAATTGCACGTGACTGGCAAGTAGAACCCGCACAGATTGACATCCGTTTTCAACAATCGAATGGAACGATTGCGAGGTGAATCGATGGGAACATTGCTGCAATGGATGGAGCAGAAATTTGGCGGCGGTCCGGGAGGACCCAAACGTAAAAACACACTGTTATGGGTTGTTTTAATTGGACTTCTGGGGGCTGCGCTGATGATTATGAATTCGTTTTTAACCGTAAAAGAGGTTGATCCCATCAATGAGGGCAGAGCCTCTCCACCCCCCAGCAAAGAAACATTTCTAGGAAGCTCGCCTAAAGAAAACTCCGCTTTCCATGATTATGAAGTGGCTTATCAGTCTCAGCTTAGAGAGATTCTTCAGAAAATTGTGGGTGTGGGCGAAGTTGAAGTGCTCGTTACGATCGAATCGACCGAGGAAATGAACGTCGATAAAAATTATAACGACAATCAGCAAATGACGACAGAGCGCGACACAAACGGGGCAACCCGGAACATATCCCAGGTAACGCGAAGCGGGGAAGTGGTGATCTACCAGGTGTCAGGTGACCAGAAGCCGCTTGTGCTCAAATATATCAAGCCCAAGATTAGAGGCGTCATCGTCGTTGCAAAAGGCGCAGAAAACCTCACCGTCAAAAAGATGATTATTGAAGCTGTAGAGCGAGGTCTGGATGTGTCCTCAAGCCGCATTTCCGTCTTACCTCGAAAAACCGGTGAATAACGAACAAACCTATAACCCTAAATTTAAGGAGGAATTTTCAATGAATGCGAAAAGACAAACAATTTGGCTGGTATCCATGCTTAGTTTAATGGTGGTGCTTTCCGCTTATTATCTGTTCACGGAGGATGTAAATAAGCTGGATCTGGCTGCGACAGATTCTGCCGCAAAACCGCAAGAAGTGAAAATCGATATGACTCAGGTCGATCCGGCAGCCGCAGCAGCGGACAAAGGAAAAACAGATGTAAAAGCGACTACAGGCACTGACGCTAAAACAGAAGCTAAATCCGACGCTCAAACAACTACGAAAACAGATGGCAAGACAGATGCATCCAAAACAACAACGTCAACAGATACTTCCAAAGCAACTACAGATACTTCCAAATCTACCCAAACAAGCACGGCTAAGACAGACGATCAGATTCTTAAACAAGTGGAAGAACAAGCGAAAACGACTTCCGCAAGCGACTATTTCACGAACGAGCAAATGAAACAGCACGACATGTTCGCTAAAAAGTCCTCAGATTTGATGGAGATTGCAATTGATCCCAAACAAACGCCGGAAGCTGTTGTAAAAGCTCAAAATGATCTTCAAAAACTGGCGGACATTCAAGATAAAGTGGAAAATCTGCAGGATACGCTGAGAAAAGATTACCCGCAAGTCGTCGTGAATCAAGACGGAAACCAATGGAAAGTAACGGTTCAAAGCGATAAACTTGAGAAAAGCCAAGGCGTCACCATCGTCGATATGGTCATCAAAGAGCTCGGCGCTGCTCCGGAAAATATCAAGATTCAATACGTGAGACCATAGATTTCATAACACGCGTGCCGAATCATGCGAGAGGATGGAGAGGGTCCGGATAAACTGGACTCTTTCCATTTCTTACGTTTATGGGTATAATACATACGGTGCGGCGATTGGAATCCCGCATGTTTATGGTTCACCAACTTTGAAGGAGTGACTTGAATGTTCAAATTGAGTGAAATTAAAGAGTTGATCAAACTCGTCGATCAATCCTCTTTACAAGAGCTTGAAATCGAAAATGAAGGCGCTCGTCTTTTGATTCGCAAGCCGAATAAAACAGAATCCGTGCTTGTTACGACGGCTCCTGTACAACACTCATACGCTCCAGTCGGACAAGCCGGCGTACCGCAACACGTGCCTGCTGCCGCACTGGAAGCCTCTGTACCTGCGAATATTGGAAATGCTAAGCAAGAGGACTCATCTTTACATAAGATTGTTTCGCCGATGGTTGGGACGTTCTATCAGCAATCATCCCCTGGCGCGGCTCCTTTCGTAAGCGTTGGATCCAAAGTAGGCGACAAAACGGTTGTCTGCATCGTGGAAGCGATGAAACTGATGAATGAAATCGAAGCTGAGATTAAGGGTGAAATCGTGGAAGTTCTCGTTGAGAACGGACAGCTAGTCGAGTACGGACAGCCTTTATTTTTGGTAAGACCGGAGTAAGCGAGTTTAAAGCTAATGCTTACGATGTCAGTTTTCCTTGAGGAAAACTCTCAGGAGGAAAAATAATGAAATTTCATAAAATCCTAATTGCGAATCGCGGAGAAATCGCCGTTCGTATTATTCGGGCCTGCCGCGAACTCGGCATTTACACGGTTGCTGTTTACTCGGAAGCGGACCGTGATGCGCTGCATGTGCGGCTTGCCGATGAAGCTTACTGTATCGGACCGACCCCATCCAAAGACAGCTATCTGAATTTCACGAACCTCATGAGCGTAGCGACGCTGACCGAATGCGATGCGATTCATCCTGGTTATGGATTTTTGGCGGAAAATGCTGATTTTGCAGAGATTTGTGAAAGCTGCAACATCACCTTCATCGGTCCTTCACCTGATGCAATTAGCCGCATGGGTGACAAGGCGGTTGCGAAGCAAACGATGAAAGATGCCAGAGTTCCTATCATTCCGGGATCTGACGGTCTGGTAGAGAATATTGAAGATGCGCTCAGCATTGCTAGAGATATCGGGTATCCGGTTATCATCAAGGCAACCGCTGGCGGCGGCGGCAAAGGTATTCGTATTGCGGATGACGAGGACATGCTCGTTAACCAAATTACTACTGCGCAGCAAGAGGCGCAGAACGCGTTCGGCAATTCCGGTGTTTATTTGGAAAAATATTTAACAGGCATGAAGCATGTCGAGATTCAAATCCTGGCAGATAAGCATGGGAATGTGGTTCACTTAGGCGAGCGCGACTGCTCCGTACAACGCCGCAGACAAAAGCTTGTCGAGGAAGCGCCATGCCCGATCCTGACGCCGGAGATCCGCGAAGCGATGGGAGAAGCTGCCGTTCGCGCTGCGAAAGCGGTGGATTACTCCGGTGCCGGTACGCTTGAATTCTTGCTGGGGCCGGACGGTAAATTCTACTTCATGGAAATGAATACGAGAATCCAAGTCGAACACCCTGTTACGGAAATGATTACAGGTATTGATATCATTAAAGAAATGATCAGCGTTGCAGAAGGGAACCCTCTATCATTTACTCAAGAAGATGTCAAAATCAACGGTTGGGCGATCGAATGCCGCGTGAATGCGGAAGATCCGAACAAGAACTTTATGCCTTCTGCCGGTCAAGTGAAGTTTTACTTGCCTCCTGGCGGTTTTGGCGTGAGGGTTGACAGTGCGGTATATCCGGGTTATACGATTCCGCCGCATTATGATTCCATGGTAGCGAAGCTGATTGTTTGGGGTACGACGCGTGAAGATGCGATTGCCCGTATGAAGCGGGCGCTCACCGAATTTGCGGTAGAAGGCGTGCATACGACCATTCCGTTCCATCTGAAATTGCTGGAGCACAAGAAATTCATAAAGGGCGATCACGATATCAAGTTCTTGGAAGAGCATGATGTGAACGACCCGAATTCATAGACAAACATTTGTCATATTTTTGGCGAAATGGTATAGTTATTAATTAGGACGGCTTATCCATAGCCTAGAGAAATGCTTACGATGCCAGTTTTGCTGGCGCAAAACTTTTAGGAGGTGCCACAATGAGCACAATCGCTCCGGACTACGTCAAAACAGACATGGGCAGCATCCAAATTGCCCCCGAGGTTATCGAAATCATTGCCGGATTGGCAACGGTGGAAGTACAGGGAGTAGCAGGGATGAGCGGCGGATTAGCAGGAGGCATTGCCGAATTGCTTGGACGCAAAAATTTGTCCAAAGGCGTAAAGGTAGAAGTGGGACAGCGTGAAGCTGCCATTGACGTCTCCATCATCATCGAGTACGGTAATCGAATTCCCGAAGTCGCAAGCGACATCCAAAAAAATGTTAGAACGGCGATTGAATCGATGACCGGCTTGAACGTCGTAGAAGTGAACGTTCATATTCATGACGTCCATTTCAAACAAGCAGAAAAACCGATCGAAGAAGATACATCAGCTGCACATCGCGTCAAATAAAGCGCGATTGCTGAATCCATATGGATCAATCGAGACCCCCTACAAGTTTGCAGGGGGTTTCCTCTCACCATAGGAAGGGGACAAGCTTACGTGGGTAAAATTGTGGACAGGCTCTTACTTCTTATCTATAGCCTGATTGTATTCGCTGCTTCTATCATTGTTTTGTTTACGGCTTGCAGTTGGATCCCAAGAACTCAGGCTGAGCAAGTGCTGGGTAATTTCTATGTGGAAAAAAACTATGCATATCCGGGAATTATCGTCAGCTTAATCGTACTGCTCATCAGCATTCGTTTTTTAATTATTGCGCTTCGCCGCAGCCGTTCGCAAGCACCTTCGATCGATCAGCGTACGGATTTCGGTGATATCCGCATTTCGATGGAAACGGTAGAGAACTTATCATTGAAAGCAGCAGGACGAACCAAGGGAGTTAAGGACTTGCGGGCGCGTGTAAAAGTAAATCAATCCGGCCTGGAAATCACGATTCGCACCGTTGTTGACGGAGAGAGCTCGATTCCGGAATTGACCGAAGACATGCAAAGCACCGTGAAGAGTTACATAGAAGATATTACCGGCATCCCAGTAGCTTCCGTAACCGTATTCGTAGCGAACATCGTGCAATCAGCGCCAACTTTTAAAAGCCGAGTCGAATAGAGGTGAACCCACATGTGGAATGAGCTGTGGGAGCAGCATAGGGGCAAAGTGATCGGAGTGGCAGCAGGCGTTTTCTTCGGCATCATTTATTTGTTTTTCGGATTCTGGGACATGTTGATCTTTGCATTCATTGTCCTTGTAGGTTTGTATGTCGGCAACAAGCTGGATCGCAAGGAAAGCTTCGTGCTGCTGGAAGACATTTGGCGTTATCTCACGCAAAAATGGAGAATGTTCCGCTAAAATCCTTGGGTAGTTCCTTGGATTTTTTTGTTTGGAATCGATGAAAGATGACGTATACTAGTAGAAAAGGAAAGTTGGGCTATCAATGAAGCGCAGAGTTGCACGAGAAATTGCTTTACAGAGTTTATATCAGATTCAAATGAATGAAGCTTCTCCCAAAGAGGCCGTACAAAGCGCGATTCATGAAGCGGAGAACGATAATGAAGCGCAGCTTGATGTTCCGTCTGAGAAGATATCACCTGCTTTCATTTATGAATTGGTCGAAGGAACATATAACAATAAAGTCAGGATCGATGAGCTGCTGGAAGAGTATTTGAAGGGCTGGCAAATGGACAGACTCTCCAGAATTGACCGCGAAGTGCTGCGTTTGGCTGTGTATGAATTGCTGTATCGGGAAGATACCCCGCCGAAAGTTGTCGTAAATGAAGCGATTGATTTGGCGAAACATTTTGGAAGTGATGAGTCAGGGAAGTTCGTCAACGGGGTTCTCGGGAAGATGATTAAAGAATTGGACGAATTGAAAAGCAAAGCTTTGCAGACGGAAAACCCGTAGTAAACCGTTGCAATTTTTTACGAATACGCTTAGGAGGAATCAACATGTCCGGACAAGTCATTAATGGTAAAGAGCTAGTTAGCTCGATACGCGAGGAAATTAAATCGGAGGTCGCTGAGCTTACGGCAGCAGGCCATCAGCCCGGCCTCGTTGTTGTCATCGTGGGAGAAGATCCTGCTTCCCAGGTTTATGTAAGAAATAAGGCCAAATCTTGCGATGATGTTGGTATCTATTCAGAGGTACATCGCCTGCCGGAGAGCACAACGCAGCAAGAATTGATCGCACTTATCCATAAATTTAATGCTGACAGCCGTATTAACGGGATCCTTGTTCAGTCCCCGCTGCCAAAACACATTGATGAAGAAGCGGTTGTGGATGAAATCGATCCAGCCAAAGACGTGGACTGCTTCCATCCGGTGAATGTCGGTAATCTGATGATTGGCAAAGACGGGATGAAACCTTGCACACCTCATGGCGTTATTGAAATATTGAAACGAACAGGCGTAGAGATTGCCGGTAAGCATGCGGTAGTAGTAGGAAGAAGTAATATTGTCGGTAAGCCGATGGCGATGCTGCTGCTCAGAGAGAACGCAACCGTATCCGTCGTCCATTCCCGCACGCCGAATATGGAAGAGATTACGAAACAAGCGGACATTCTTGTCGTAGCTGTAGGTAAAGCCCATTTGATAAAAGCGCATCACGTGAAACCCGGTGCAGTTGTTATCGACGTTGGCATGAACCGTCCTGCTGATGGCAAACTGACTGGAGATGTAGATTTCGAAGCCGTGAAAGAAATCGCGAGCGCGATTACACCAGTGCCTGGTTGCGTAGGACCGATGACCATTACGATGCTTCTCCGTAATACCGTTGATGCGGCTTACCGCGCTTCGAAATCTCAAGTGAGCGTGTAACCCGAAGTATGGCGAAAAATGAGACGAAGATCTTATCCGTAAAGGATTTGAACCGTTATATCAAAATGATGCTGGAAGGCGACAACCGTCTTCAAGATGTATGGGTACGCGGTGAAATATCGAATTTCACCCACCATTCCAGCGGTCATATGTACTTTACGCTGAAGGATGCGGACGGCAGGCTGAAAAGCATCATGTTCGCTTCACAAAACCAGCGGCTCGGATTTATGCCGAAGGAAGGAACGCGAGTCATCGCTCGCGGCAACATTTCCGTATATGAGCGTGACGGCGCCTATCAATTTTATGTGACGGCTATGCAGCCGGACGGCATTGGCAGTCTGTATCTGGCGTTCGAGCAGCTCAAGAAGAAGCTCGAAGGCGAAGGGTTGTTCGCGGCGGAGCGCAAGAAACCGATTCCCCGGTTTCCGCGCGCGATCGGCGTGATCACGTCTCCGACGGGGGCAGCTGTACGTGATGTCATCATCACGCTGCAGCGGCGCTTCCCGTCGGTTCCGATCCTCCTGTACCCGGTGCTGGTACAGGGGGCGCAAGCGGCGCCTTCGATCGTCAAAGCGATCGAAGCGATGAATCGGCTCGGTGAAGCCGATGTGCTCATCGTCGGCCGCGGCGGCGGCTCGCTCGAGGAGCTGTGGGCATTCAACGAGGAAGCGGTTGCGCGGAGCATCGCCGGCTCCGCGATTCCCGTCATCTCGGCCGTCGGCCACGAGACGGACTTCACGATCGCTGACTTCGTCGCCGATCTAAGGGCGCCGACGCCAACGGCGGCGGCCGAGCTAGCGGTGCCGCACCACCTCGAGCTGAAGCAGCAGCTGTCGCAGCAAGCGCAGAGGCTGCACTACGGGCTGCTCCAGCAGCTGCGCCGCAAGCAGGAAAGGCTGGAGCGCGCGAAGCGCTCCCCGTTCCTGACGAACCCCCGCAGGCAGCTGCTCATGCAGCCTGCGGAAAGGCTCGACCGGCTGGCGGAGCAGCTCGGTTACCGGATGCGGCAGCGGCTGTCGCGAGCTGCCGAGCGGCATATGAAGCTGGAACGCAGCTTATCCAGCTTCAACCCGAAAGAGCAGGCCGTATTCGCGAAGCGCCGATTGGATGCCGGGAGCCGGCAACTGCTCACAGCCATGCAGTCACTCCTGCGCGGCAAGAAGCAGGAGTGGCAGTCCAGCGTCCGCCATTTGGACGCGCTCAGCCCGCTGAAAGTCATGCAGCGCGGCTACAGCTTGGCGTACGACGAACAGGAGCAGAAGCTCATCCGTTCCGTTGAACAGGTGCAAATCGGGGATGTCGTAAAGATTCGACTGAAAGACGGCAGGTTGGATTGTCATGTATGGGGGATGGAGGAGAACAAGGATGTCAAATAGTGAAACCGAAATTAGCTTCGAGCTCGCCATTGAACAGCTGGAACGTATCGTTTCTCAGCTGGAAAGCGGCGATGTTCCTTTGGAAAAGGCCATTGAGCTTTACCAGGAAGGGGTTCGACTATCCCATCTGTGCGGCGTGAAGCTCGAACAGGTCGAGAAAAAAATTGAAATGCTGGTTGAGGGGGAAGCGGGCGTTGTAAATCGGAAGCCTTTCCAGCCGGCCTTGGAAGATAAGGGGAATTAGGTTGAATAAGACGAACATGATTGGCGAATACATAACTTCAAATACAGAAATAGTGGAATCGGCTTTAACGCAATCGTTGCCACCGGCATGGCAGATTCCTCTTCCATTACGAGAATCCATGAATTATTCGCTCATGGCAGGAGGCAAACGTTTGCGTCCTATCTTGGTTCTTGCTGCCGCTGAATCGCTAGGCGGTACAAAGGAAGCGGCACTTCCTGTCGCTTGTGCGATTGAAATGGTGCATACATATTCTTTGATCCATGATGATTTACCGGCCATGGATAACGACGACTACCGCAGAGGCAAGCTGACCAATCATAAGGTTTATGGGGAAGCGATGGCGATTTTGGCGGGCGATGCGCTGTTGACCCATGCGTTCTACAGCATCTCCCAAGCGCATAAAGTGCACGGAATACCTGCTGAACGCGTATTGGCCATTACCGAAGAGCTTTCTGCTTATGCAGGTGCACGAGGTATGGTTGGAGGACAAGCAGCCGATATGCTCGGAGAGCAGGGGATCACGAAGCTTGAGGAACTCGAATACATTCACTCGCATAAGACGAGCGATTTAATTGTGTTTTCTTTACGTGCCGGAGCTCATATCGCAGGTGCATCTCATGCTCAACTTCAGGCGCTTAGTCAATTCGGTCATGCCATTGGGCTCGCTTTTCAAATTCAAGATGATATTTTGGATATTATCGGGGATGAGGCGAAGCTGGGCAAGCCGGTGAAGAGCGACGAGAAGCAACAAAAGGTCACCTACCCCTATTTCATTGGCATGGAAGCCTCAGAAAAGAAAGTTAGAGAATTGACGAGTCAAGGTAAGGAAGCGTTGTTGCAAGCCAATCTAGTCCATCCGGAGAGATTGCTGCAGCTGGCAGATTATCTGATGAAAAGAGATCATTAATTTTTTTCTTTATCCAAATCATCAGCTTTTCGCCAGTTTTACATGCAGTCCCCAAATTTATGTTATAATGGTGTAATCTTAGCATTTTCACATTGAAAGTGAGGAAACAAGCGTGCTGCTCGAACATATCAATCAGCCTGAGGACTTGAAGCGTTTATCCTTGACAGAGCTTGAGACGTTGGCCGGTGAAATCCGTCAATTTCTGATTGAAAAGCTATCTGTCACAGGCGGACACCTTGCGCCAAACTTAGGAGTGGTTGAGCTCACTCTCGCTTTGCATACTCTGTTCCACAGCCCGTATGATAAATTGATTTTTGACGTGGGACACCAAGCTTACGTTCACAAAATATTGACAGGCCGCAAAGACAAATTCGATACGCTGCGAAAATACAAAGGGCTATGCGGATTTGTAAAACGTTCCGAAAGTGAACATGACGTCTGGGAAGCCGGTCACAGCAGCACTTCACTTTCTGCTGCAATGGGAATGGCTTTGGCGCGCGACTTGAAAGGCGAACATAACAAGGTTATCGCGATCATTGGAGATGGCTCAATTACAGGCGGTATGGCGTTGGAAGCGATGAATCATATCGGTCATGAAAAGAAAAATATTATGGTCATTCTGAATGACAACGAAATGTCCATTGCGCCTAATGTCGGGGCGATTCATAATTATTTAAGCAAAATTCGTTCGGATCGTCATTATTTGAAAGCTAAAGAAGAAGTGGAACACTTACTGAAGAAAATTCCTGCCATCGGCGGAACGCTGGCCAAAACTGCGGAGAAGCTGAAGGACAGTCTCAAATATTTTGTGCTGAATGGAGTCTGGTTTGAAGAGCTGGGCTTTACTTATATCGGTCCGGTAGACGGACATAACCTGCCAGTACTGATGGATACCCTCAAACAAGCGGAGAAGGTAAACGGACCTGTGCTTGTGCATGTCGTCACGACAAAGGGTAAGGGCTATACGCCTGCGGAGAAGGATTCGCACACTTGGCACGGACTTGGGCCTTACAAGATTGAATCCGGCCAAGTACTGAAACCGGTCGGACAACCGCCGATGTATACGGAAGTGTTTGGCAATACGTTGATCGAGCTCGGGGAAAAGGATTCAAGAATTATCGCGGTAACCCCTGCGATGCCTGGCGGTTCAGGCTTGTTGAAATTCGCTAAGCAATTCCCGACCCGGATGATTGACGTTGGGATTGCCGAGCAGCATGCCGCTACGCTTTGCGCTGGTCTTGCCACCGAAGGAATGAAACCGATATTTGCAGTTTACTCGACTTTCCTGCAAAGAGCGTACGATCAGGTCGTCCATGACATTTGCCGTCCGAAGCTGAATGTCACATTTGCTATTGACCGCGCCGGCTTCGTAGGCCCTGACGGCGAGACGCATCAAGGCGTCTACGATATCGCTTTCCTGCGCACCCTGCCGAACATGGTGCTGATGATGCCGAAGGATGAGCGTGAGCTGCGTGATATGATGCAGACTGCGCTTGAGTATAACGATGGACCCATTGCATATCGCTATCCTCGTATCAATGGAACAGGCGCGAGTATTGACTTGCCGCCAAAGGCGATACCAATCGGTACTTGGGAAACTGTTCGGGAAGGCGATTACGCAGCCGTACTTGCTGTTGGCCCAATGATTCAAGTCGCCGAAACAGCTGCAGAACAGCTTGCCAAGGAAGGCATCAACCTCCGTGTTGTCAACGCGCGATTCATTAAACCGCTTGACGAAGCTTACTTGCTGCAGCTGGCGAACGATTCGACGCCTATTATCACCATGGAAGAAGGTTCTATCCAAGGCGGATTAGGGAGCGCCGTCATGGAGTTTTTCGCAGGGAAAGGCATCATTGGGCTGCCTGTTAAAGTACTGGGCGTTCCTGACTACTTCGTCGAACACGGATCAGTGTCGGAGCAGCGTGAGGAAGTCGGACTGACTATGCAGAACTTGATTGCCGAAGTAAAAAAACTAATGCCCCGCAAACGCCAACGCGCTTAATAAGGTTGTTTAAAAAGCCCACTTTGATAGGAGCAAAAACGAACATAATGGCATCAGATAAAGAGCGTTTAGATATACTGCTCCTTGAGCAGGGATATTTCGAAAGCAGGGAAAAAGCAAAGGCCGCCATCATGGCAGGCCTTGTTTTTGCTGATGAAGAGCCTGTTGATAAGGCGGGAACGAAGATTAGCCGAAAAGCAGTATTGAAAGTGAAAGGAGCACTGCATCCTTATGTAAGCAGAGGCGGTCTCAAACTGGAAAAAGCACTCAAGCAGTTTGATATCAATTTGGATGGGGCGGTCATGCTGGATATCGGTGCATCCACAGGAGGATTTACGGATTGCGCTTTGCAAAATGGCGCCTCCTATGTATACGCCATCGATGTTGGCTATAATCAGCTGGATTGGTCGCTGCGTAACCATGAGCGCGTGAACGTGATGGAACGGACGAACTTCCGCTTTACGAAAGCGGAGGATTTGAACGGTCCACGGCCTACTTTTGCATCCATTGACGTTTCTTTTATTTCGCTTCGCATCATTTTGCCGCCGCTTAAGGAGATTTTCCAGCATCAAGGAAGTGTTGTTGCACTGATAAAGCCGCAATTCGAGGCTGGCCGGGAAAAGGTCGGCAAGTCAGGCGTCGTCCGTGAGCCAGCCGTTCACGAAGAAGTCCTAACCAATGTGCTTACTTTCGCGGCGGAGCTAGGCTTTTCATTAAAAGGCCTCACATATTCACCGATAACAGGCGGCGAGGGGAATATCGAATTTCTAGCATACTGGACTTGCAGCAACGAGGAAGCACCTATTGCCGAAGGTTCTTTGAAGTCCCTAATTTCGGCAACTGTGAAAGAAGCCCAGAAATTGCAGGGTAAATAAAACTCATCTTAGAGACCGCGATTGTCCGCGGCCCAGAGATGGGTTTTTTGCTGGAAAAAAAGGATTTTTCGAGTAAATCCGCGAATACTATGGCGAGGTGATGGACATGGAGAAAGGCGATGTCACAGTCATTTTGCTAATCCTGATTGTTTTTGTTTGCTATCTCATTTGGCGCTTAAAGAAGTGGCTTCAAACACCGATGAAACAGAGGTTCCGCATCCCGTTGCAGTCCGAGATCCCAGAGGATGATGTGGTGGAGCTTCTGGAGGGTGCAGGCTTTGATGTGCTGGCTGGCAAAACGAAAATCCCCATCACCATGACCATAGGCGATAGCGAGCAGCTGGAAAGCCGTCTTTTTATCGACTATTTTGTCCGGAGAAATGAAGAATTGTATCTCGTCAAGCTGGCCAAAGAGCGAAAGCCGTTAGAAATGACTGGCAGTTCTGTTCGAGATATGCTCCTTCCTTACAGTCTTATTTACCCGGAAGCCGCCGGGGTGCTCTATGTGGACATGGGGCAGAGTAAAATTAAAAAAATCACGTTTCATATAGAGGTGTAAGCATGAAAGGTCAACGACATGTGAAAATCAGAGAGATCATAACGAACAACGAAATTGAGACACAGGATGAGCTTGTGGAATCGCTTCGGGCTGCCGGTTTTCACGTTACTCAAGCGACGGTATCACGAGACATTAAAGAGCTTCATCTAATGAAAGTTCCGCTTGATGATGGAAGATATAAATACTCGATGCCGGCCGACCAGCGTTTTAACCCGTTGCAAAGACTGCGCAGAGCGCTAAGCGAGCATTTTGTAAGTATTGATCATACGGACAATCTTGTTGTGATGAAATGTTTGCCAGGTACGGCTAACACGATATGCATTTTGATCGATAACCTGGAATGGAATGAAGTGATGGGAACGATTTGCGGTGATGACACCATCTTGGTTATTTGCCGCGGCAAGGATAACAGCCAAGCTTTTGTAAATCAAATTATGTCTTTACTATCCTAAGCCGGGGAGGCGCACATGCTCACAGAACTTTCTATCCGCAATTTGGCGGTTATTGAACATGTACATATTCGTTTTAAAGCGGGTTTTCACGTATTAACGGGTGAGACCGGTGCAGGGAAATCGATTATTATCGATGCGTTGACACTGATTGTCGGCGGACGCGGTTCATCCGATCTCGTACGTTATGGAGCCGATAAGGCAGAGATTGAAGCCATGTTTGATTTACCTGCTTTACATCCGGTTTGGCATACGCTTACAAGCCTCGGCATTGAAGCCGATCCTGGCGAACATCTGCTCATTCGCAGAGAAATAACGGCATCAGGCAAAAGCTCCAGCAGGATTAACGGTCAGCTCGTGAATCTGACGATGCTTAGAGAAACCGGCGAGTGGCTTGTTAATATTCATGGACAGCATGAACATCAATCGCTTCTTGACGTGGAAGAACACATTCACTCACTAGATCTGTTTGCGGATGCTGAAATCCGCTCTGCTAAAAAAGCTTACCAAACTTCCTACGATACCTATATGAAATTGCAAAAGGATCTGCGTGAGCTGCAGGAAACAAGCAAGCAAGCACTTCAGATGCTCGACTTGTACCGATTTCAGATTGATGAGCTTTCTTCGGCCAAGCTGAAGGTGGGGGAGGACGAGGCATTAATCGAAGAGAAACGAAAGCTCGCCAACGCCGAGAAGCTGTACCAAAGCTCATCCGAAGCCTACGATCTGTTATACGCGACGAACCGAGGTCTGGATGCGGCCAATAAGGCGGTAGCTCGGCTTCAAGAGATCGTACAGCTAGATCCAGGCACGCTTAGCCCTCTATTAGAGCAAGCTCAATCTGCTTACTATCAGTTGGAAGATGCCGCTTATCAACTCCGTGATTACCGGGATGGGATCGAGTTCAATCCGGCACGCCTGGATTTTATTGAGCAAAGACTCGATACGATCTCAACATTGCGACGCAAATATGGAGAAAACATTCAAGAGATGCTGGCTTATTTGGATAAAATCAAAAGAGAAGTCGATACTATCGAAAATAAAGATGAACATATTCGTAAGCTCGAAGATCAGCTTGCCAAAGAGGAGAAACAACTTGGAATTGCTGCAGTCGATCTGTCCAATATCCGCAAAGGGATTGCTCAACAGCTTGCTGCACAGATCGAAATTGAGCTGCGTGACCTGCAAATGGAACGTACACAGTTCCGTGTCCAAGTCGAGCAGATTCTCGACGAGCGCGGCATTGAGGCCAACGGAAACAAGGTACGCTTCTCACGGGAAGGGATCGATCAGGTAGAGTTCCTTATGGCGCCTAACCCGGGTGAACCGCTTCGCGGTTTAAGCAAAATCGCTTCCGGTGGGGAACTTTCGCGTATCATGCTGGCGATGAAGACGATTTTCGCCCGTACGGATCAGATTCCTGTGCTAGTGTTTGACGAAGTCGATACTGGGGTAAGCGGCCGCGCGGCGCAAGCCATTGCGGAGAAAATGTCCGCTCTCTCCGCGAGCTGCCAAGTGTTTTCAATTACTCATTTGCCGCAAGTGGCCAGTTTCGCTGACGTACATTTCTACATTCGTAAAGAAGTAGATCAGGAGCGAACGTTTACTCGCGTGCAAGATTTACCGGAATCCGGACAAATCGAAGAATTGGCTCGCATGCTTGGCGGCGTAGAAGTTACAGAAACAACGCTCCACCACGCAGGGGAAATGCTTGCCATGGCACGAAACAAGAAATCTAGGGTATGAAAGTATAGATAGTCATCATTTTCAGTTATAAAACGGGGAGAGTGGGGTTAACTTATAGGTACGCATTTGACGAAGCTGTTCGTCAGGGCTCAAGGAAGTGTGAAGGAGCGTGAAGAACTTGCAATCCAGCAAAAGAAAAAGATTGATTGGACTCCTGCTCGTCTTCTTCGTTTGTATGGTTAGTTTGTCTCCGCCTTTTCAAAGCTTTGCCTCATTCCCCCAAGAATTACGCTTATTCAGCGGCCAGGGAAAGCAGCTGCAATTAACGATGCCGGTCAATGCACAGGTCACTGTCAAAGATCCGGATATCGTTAAAGTCAACGGCAATGCCAAGCACTCATTTCAGGTTAATTTGAATGAACCCATCTCCTTGCAATCTGACCATTCCGGTCAAACGGTAATGAAGCTTAAACTATTTGGGGCCATCCCGTTTAAAACGGTTAAGGTCAATGTAGTTCCTGATTTAAAAGTGATCCCCGGCGGCCAGACGATCGGTGTTAAAATAAAGTCTGCCGGTATACTGGTCGTAGGTCACCATCTAGTTGCTGTTGCCCAAGACCAAAAAGTTTCTCCCGGGGAAGAAGCTAAAATCCAAGTCGGTGATCTGATCATGAAAATCAATGGCAAAGAATCCAAAGATGTTAGTAAAGTGGCTGATCTCGTTGCCAAATCCGGCGAAAGCAAAGAACCACTGGATTTGACGATAATTCGAAATAACGAAGAGATTAGAGTCAAGCTGCAGCCTGCATATGATATAGTGGATAAGTCCTATCGTTTGGGTCTATATATCCGCGATTCAGCTGCCGGTGTCGGTACGTTAACATTTTATGCCCCAGATCAAGGGGTGTATGGAGCCCTCGGTCATGTGATTACGGATATGGATACCCAGACGCCGATTATTGTGGGTGATGGAGATATCGTCTACTCCAATGTCACTTCAATTTCGAAGAGTCATAATGGAGAACCTGGCGAGAAGCGCGCCACTCTATACAAAGACAGCAAAGTGATTGGCAACATTGAGAAAAATACATCCTTTGGTATTTTCGGTAAAATGTACGCTGCACCTGATCACAGCTTGGACAAGAACGCAATTCCCGTTGCCTTTGCTGAAGAAGTGAAAGAAGGTCCGGCTCAAATCTATACGGTAGTGGAAGGGCAAAAAGTAGAAAAGTTCGACATTCAAGTCGTTCATGTCTCCAAGCAGGATTTCCCGGCAACGAAAGGAATGGTCATTAAAATTACCGATCCTAGATTGCTTGAAAAGACAGGGGGAATCGTACAAGGAATGAGCGGAAGTCCCATTATCCAGAACGGTAAAATGATAGGAGCCGTCACACATGTATTTGTGAATGATCCTACCAGCGGATATGGTTGCTTCATCGAATGGATGCTTCAAGATTCCGGTATTGTTCTCAGACCTTCATCCGCAGAATCAAAGGCGAGCTAATTGCCTTTGATTCTTTTGTTATATCCTTATTTTACAGGATGGCATTATTTCAGATGGATTATGTCGAAAAATGTTGGAAACACAAGATAAATATATTATTATATAAGAAAGTGAAATAAAAGAAAAGAAAAATAATTTTCGACAGAAGGAATTTTAATTGGGGTGTCGAATACCTTAACCTAAGAGAAAAATTACCAACTTGTACAAGTAGCTAAAAGGAGGATTTCAAGTTGCAAAAAATTCAGGTGCTGTTAGCAGATGATAATCGGGAGTTCACCCACTTGTTGTCGGAGTTCATTGGTGAACAAGAGGATATGGAAATTGTAGGTGTCGCGTACAACGGAAACGAAGTACTTCGTTTTATGGAACAGCAGCGTGAAGTACCGGATGTACTTATTTTAGATATTATTATGCCTCATCTTGACGGTCTGGGCGTACTTGAGAAATTGCGTGAAATGAACCTTCACCCACAGCCCAAAATCATTATGCTGACCGCTTTTGGCCAAGAGAATATCACGCAAAAAGCTGTTCAATTGGGAGCCTCCTATTACATATTGAAACCTTTTGATATGGAGGTGCTCACGAACCGTATTCGTCAATTGGTATCCAACAATGTGACTTCCTCGACAACGACTGTCACGCCAAAAGCAAATATCGTTCACATGCCGAAAGGTAAAAATTTAGACGCCAATATCACCAGCATCATACATGAAATTGGCGTACCTGCGCATATTAAAGGATATCAATATCTCCGCGAAGCGATTACGATGGTGTACAACAACATTGAGATTCTCGGAGCTATCACCAAAACGCTCTACCCGGCCATCGCTGAAAAATACAAAACAACGCCAAGCCGCGTTGAACGGGCGATCCGCCATGCCATTGAAGTCGCTTGGACGCGCGGCAACATCGATTCGATTTCATTTATCTTCGGATATACGATTAACATTTCAAAATCGAAACCTACGAATTCAGAGTTCATCGCCATGGTAGCAGATAAGCTTCGCATTGAGCATAAGGTTTCTTGAGAGAGTTAGAATCTTTGTACTTGTCCTATCTCACCCGATAAATCGTAATGATTTATTGGGTGTTTGTATTTGTATAGATTAACGATATTACTTATTTGGCTGTCGATAACGTTATTATAATAGCGTTATCCGCAGCTATTTTTCTTTTAGCAACAAAGTATCAACCTTCAACGTCAATGATGATATCCAAGCAGCCGGAGGTACACGATGAAAAAATACATAGCGTTTCTGGTCGTTTTCGCAGTCTTTGCGTTAGCGGCATATCAAGATTGGAACAAAGGACAAGATCAAGAACAAGTATCCTCAATACAAGGTTTAATGGAGATGTTTTCGATAGATGATGTTAAAGCTGCTATGCAAAAACAAGGAGTTGAACTCATTCCTTCAGAGTTCAATTACAAATGGTTTAAGCTCGGTTTGAAAACCGAATACAGCTTTGATTTGAACGGTAAAGAGCAGCTATATGTTTATGTATTTGATTCAACCGCTGAAGTTGAAAGAGGACTGAAACAAATAAACAACCAAAACGCTCTATATGATATTGCACACACTCCAACGCCGTTTATGGCCAAAAATATCCTGATTATGTACATGCGTTACTTGCCGATTATAGGTTTAGAAGATAAGATTCAAGCTGCTGTTGATACGCTGAAAACTGCTCCAGATAAGATAAGTGATGTTGCTGACCCAAATAAGCCACCAATCCCCTTCGTGTCTGCAAATAATAAAAAGCTGCCAGTGAATTTAGGATCGTATGAGTGGATGGGTGTATTGGATGCTATTTTCGTATGGGATCAATTTGTTCCAAGAAATAAAGTCATTGTTCCTGCTGAATCAGAAATAACTGTCAAGTTTGAATATGAACCATATCCAAACCATTTGTCTTATCAACAAGTAACAAGGGACGAAATTGGTGATTGGAAGCTATCACCGAATAGAACACCCTTTAAGGGATCGTTTAAAGCACCCAAAGAAAAAGGTATTTATGCTTATATTGTTTATTCATATTGGAATGACAGTAGAAGTGCGGATTATGCGTTCGCTGTTGAAATTAAATAGAAGCGGAGGAAACAGATTTGAAGCAGCTTAGAAGCATAATCATACCGATTGCATTGATCGTTGTTGGCGCTTTGTTTTTACATTCGTATATTATGGGGCAAATGAAGGTTTGGCGGGAACGACGAATAGTTATGGGGTAACACCATCAATGGCGGCGATACAATAGCATATTTCGTGAAGCAGCCGCAGATGAAGGCTTTGTATGCTATCACTGAACCATTATTGAATACAAAATTCATGCAAGCGGCACTATTGGGTTACTGCATAACAGCTTGGGCTGCCGATTAGCGAATGGCGCTGATGCAGCGTCTTTTTTTGTTGGTTAATAATTGAATTTGGAGGGAAAGTATAAGTAACGAAGAATCGAGAGGTGATCCTTTGTCACGGCTGCTGTCTTTACTACTCATTACATTGTTCTTAATTCCTACAGTTGTCACCGCTAAGCCAGAAAAAACACAAGATGCAAATAAGTTAACTGAACGTCTAAAACGTTTGGAGCCGGATGAGCCAAAAGATATTTCTGATCCACCGTTTAGTCAACGAGCGTTTCCGTCAAAATTAAAACCGCCACAAGAAATACTCAGCAGCGGTAAACAGCTTCAATATAAGGTTCTACTTGATAAACCAGATTGGAAGCGCCCGGTTTATAAATCATACTGGCACAGTAGTGTTTCGGGGCGCTGGTCGTATGTACCGAATCGGCTTCATTATGCGCAACATAGGTTATTTACAGCTCCGACTGCCGCACTTTCTAATTATTATGATTTCGTCCATGATCTTGGTTTAAGCGAAGAGTTGATGAATGTTCAGGCTCAACCACAAAACGCGGATCGGGATAGATGGCTTGGTCAAATTATAGTTGTTGTTATGCAAGCGAAGATTGAAAAAGTGCTGACAAGCGGTATTCAAGTAGTGATTGTTGCTAGACCGCAAAGAAATGGCGTTCAGGCGTTGACGGTGAACAAAGTTGATATGAAACTTGATAATCCGAATGAAGCGGTGTTGTTTCAGCTTGTAACGCCAGAGGGTGATGAAATTGATTACTCGTTGTACTAGAAGCATTGTGATTGCGATAATTCTTATTTTATCTACTTGTGATTTTGTAGCAGCAAGTGCGAATTCCATGATTTTTCCAGATTAATGAATAATAATCCAACAACTCCACAAACTAGGCTTAGACCACGAAAAGGAGTGAATCAAATGAGTAGAAGAAGCAACACACTAGTTGTCCAACAAGCAAAAGCAGCGCTGCAACAAATGAAGTTTGAAGTTGCTCAAGAATTAGGTATTCAGATTCCTCAAGATGGTTATTACGGTTATATGGCTACACGCGATACAGGAGCACTTGGGGGCAATATTACTCGGAGATTAGTTCAGATCGCAGAGCAACAATTACAAGGTTTCAGACGCTGATTTTTTTGGTTAACAGCATTTCACGTACAAAGACTGCAGCCACCATTTTTTCCTCCATTGGTGATTGCAGTCTTTGTTTAGTTCGTTTAGATAACGAAGTCCATGAAAACTGGGGATCGCAGCTTGCCGCTTCGTGTCCAGTTTCTTGTTTTTATTCTCGCCATTAATAAAGGTTCCATGTAAGCAAAATGATGATTTTCCTTATATACAAGGCGATTCTTGACGCTATGGATAGCCATTTTATGTTCTGGGGTTAAACCCATTTCTATTACGCCAACAGGCATTTTGATGCCATTGGCAGTGTCTATAGAAGCTAACAAACTAAAGTCTTCTTTCCGGTATCCTGAAATATACACGTCTGCATAAATCCAATTGATCACTTTTTGCCATGATTTCAAACGCCTGCTGACGGCATATTTGGAATCTGCCCGTTTAATTACGATGCCCTCAAGTCCTTGGTGTTGAATTTGCTTGAAATAATCGCTTGCTCTTCCTTCAAAGATAATGACCTTTTTGTAATTCTCATTTTCAACAAAAGCTTTCTCAAGCAGATCTTTTCGCTCAAGCAGCGGTAAACTTGTGACATCAATTCCCTTGTATCGTAATATATCAAACGCATAAAATATGACAGGAGTCTTATCTTTCGTTGAGAAAAATCTGGCTGACATAGCTTCAAAATCAGGATTACCCTGATGATCTGGAACTATGAGCTCTCCATCGATAATGGTTTCTTCAGGAAAAGGACAATTATGTAACTCTGGAAATTTGTGTGTAATCAATTGTTGATGCTTCGAATAAATGTACAGTTTATCTATTTTGGAGATCAAACATCGGATGCCATCCAGTTTCTGTTCAACGATATCATTTTTTCTGTTGAATGGTTTATTATCTTTGGCGTTCTGAACAAGCATCGGAGAAATGAACATAAAAATCACCCAATAACTATGTTACATCGAAGAATGGCCAATGCATAATGGGAGTTGTAGGTAAGAATACCAAATACCAAACTGACCAATAAATCATACCGATTTATTGGTTTTTTGCTATTAACGTCCTTATTAAAAAATTGGAACCGCACGATGAGTTCTTACGTTGTTACAAATAGCAATTAAGAAAGCGATAAAGGGTTGGAGGCAATCGAAGTGTTATTTAACATTACTAGTATCGTTGTTGGACTTATCGTTGCGGGCATTCTTTTCATGAGACTCTATCCGGTTTTTGGACGAAGACCGTCGAAGACGAAGGTGCAAGCTTTTAGAAAATCTGAACATCTTGTCGACGGGAAATTTGTTAATCTGACGTCAACGATTATGGATACCAGTCTGAAGACGATGTACAGCACGCTAAAAGACTTTATCAAAGGCAACCCAAACGGACGCCCTCACCGTCCTTTGCCTATGGCAAACACAAGCTTTCAGCAGAGTAATCATGCGCAATTTACTTGGTTCGGTCACTCGGCTTCCATGTTAAACATGGAGGGAAAGACGCTGCTGTTAGACCCCATGTTCGGGAACGCACCTTCGCCATTACCGAGTTTTGGAATAAAGCGCTATAGCGGCGGATTGCCATTCAAAGTCGAGGAGCTTCCCGTCATTGATGCGGTATTGCTGTCTCATGATCATTATGATCATTTGGACTATGGTTCCATCCGGAAAATAAAGCATAAAGTGAATAATTTCCTGGTGCCTCTCGGTGTGGGCAGTCATTTAGAAAGATGGGGTGTGGATCCGGCAAAGATTCAAGAGTATGACTGGTGGGATGAGCTTCAATTCGAAGGGCTCACCTTGGTTTGCACGCCTGCCAAACATTTTTCAGGCCGCAGTTTGAGCGACCGAAATGCAACGCTATGGTGCTCTTGGGTCATTAAAGGTGAACATACCCGTGTCTTTTTCAGCGGGGACAGCGGGTATGCGCCTCATTTCAAGGAAATTGGGGATAAATACGGTCCGTTTGACCTGGCGTTGATTGAATGCGGTCAATATGATGAACGTTGGGCTGATATTCATATGATGCCGGAAGAGAGTGTTCAAGCTCATCTGGATGTCAATGCAAAGCTGATGATCCCCATTCATTGGGCAGGCTTTACGTTAGCTTTCCATGATTGGATGGATCCAATCGAGCGAGTAACTAGGGCAGCCAAGGCGCGTAATGTCGCCATTTCTACGCCAAAAATAGGGGAAACCGTGTTCATCGGAGCCGCTGATTTCCCTCAAATAACCTGGTGGAGGCAGGAAGATTGAAATTGAAGAACTGGATACTCTATCCAGACCGTGGTATTATGGATAAGGTCGATAGTAGAAGCGATCAGGAGAGGTAATAATAACTAATGGCAGAACAAAAAAGTGAACGAAGATTTCATTTCCTGGGTGTGCTGCTAGGTGTATCCATTGATAATTTAGGGACGTTCGTTTCGACAGCGTTGATCGGCAGCGCTTATTTTGCAGCTAACCCGGTGAACGGGAATGATTTAAGCCAGATTTATTCGAACGTCGGTCTATTAATGGTGCTTCTGGCGGTTGGCTTATTTTGGACGTTCCTCGGTGGTTACGTGGCTGCTAAGGTAGCGAAGCGCGCAGAAGTATTCAATGCATCCATCATCGGGGTCATTGCTGCTGCGATTGGTTTTGATTCTATGCTGACCAGTCGTGACATTCCGTTATGGTATGAACTCATCGGTTTCATTGTGATCATACCGATTTCTTTACTCGGAGGCTATCTGGCCTTGAAGAAAAACGGTTCTAAAACAAAAGCATAGTGGGAATAAAAAAGAGACTCGGTTTAAGCACCGGGTCTCTCTTCAAATGCGAGATAATAGCCGATGTAAAGTTAATTGAAAGGAACAAGATGATGCCCAAATACGCCAATTTGAGTACCGAAGCAACGGATTTGTTGCGACTAAAGACAGGAAGTACACAGGTGGAATGCTATACTTATATTGATCCCGAAAGCACGGAAGACAGCTTTTTTGTAGTGAAGACGACGAATAAAGTGATTCATATCAGTTTTGCCGAAATCACCTATGATCCCATCAGTTTCCCCAGCTTGATCGAGGGGCTTTACCGAGCGATCTATGAATAATTGCGTGGACAACCTTTTCGATAGATGATAGGATGAAATTAATTGCATATGAATGGAATTAGGTGCTCTATGTCAGCATAGAGTTAAAAGGGAAGACCGGTGTGAAACCGGCACGGACCCGCCACTGTGAAGATCGCCGTTATTACGGCATCTCCTTGCTTGAAGTCACTGAGCTAATCTCGGGAAGGCGCAAGGAGAACGATCCAAGTCAGGAGACCTGCCTGGTTCAACAACACGAATGCCCTACGAGGAATTAGGGAGTGTTAGAGAGCGGATACTCCTGT
Source organism: Paenibacillus sedimenti (assembly GCF_014534655.1). Lineage (GTDB taxonomy): Bacteria > Bacillota > Bacilli > Paenibacillales > NBRC-103111 > Paenibacillus_E > Paenibacillus_E sedimenti. Next base: position 531,325 of record NZ_JACVVD010000003.1, on the reverse strand, counting down.
GTTCTTCGACTAGATGTACCCACCAAGCATTTCTAACATGACCCATGTTAAGAAATGCTTTTTTTGTTGCTGTAAATGATGTGGAGAGGGTGAATGACGATGGCAGGAAAGCTGCTTATTATCGGCTTTGGACCGGGAAGTTTTGAACATATTACGAAGCGTGCCCGTGAAGCGTTACAGGAAAGTGAAGTCATCATCGGCTACAACACGTACGTGGATCTTATTGCCGGTTTACTAAGCGATCAGCAAATTGTACGGACAGGCATGACGGAAGAAGTGAGCCGTGCCCAGGAAGCTGTTCGGCAAGCGAAGCAAGGCAAGAAAGTCGCTGTCATCTCCAGCGGGGATGCAGGCGTATATGGAATGGCCGGGCTGGTCTATGAGGTGTTAATGGAACAGGGCTGGACGCAAGCGGGAGGCGTGGAAGTCGAGGTCATTCCAGGAATATCTGCTGTGCATTCCGCCGGATCTCTTCTAGGTGCGCCGATCATGCATGATTCATGCACGATTAGCCTTAGCGATCATCTGACGCCATGGGAGCTCATAGCAAAGCGGGTACAGGCTGCGGCTATGGCCGATTTCGTGATTGCTCTTTATAATCCGCGAAGCGGGAGAAGGACGAGGCAGATTGTAGAGACACAACGTATTCTGCTGGAGTACCGCTCACCGCAAACGCCGGTCGGTATTGTAAAAAGCGCATACCGCGATCGTCAGCATGTTGTAGTAACGACACTGGCGGACATGTTGAATCACGATATTGGCATGTTGACGACGATTATTATCGGAAACTCGGCTACGAAGCTATATGACGGGCTGATGATAACTCCGCGGGGCTACCAACGGAAATATACGCTCGGAGCGGAAACGCAGCCGCTAAAACCTCATCAACGATTGAAAGCAGAAGCGGAGCCATGGGCTTTGGAGCAGATGGAGGCTCCGCAAGAGTGGAAAGGTTCATTGACAGATGATGAGGATTGGGAGGAGTGGGACGAAGAAGCTGAGATTGCGGGCAGCGACGCGGAAATCACTTCAGCAGCGGTACAACCACCTGCCGGTTCCTTGCAGTTGGCCATGGAAGCCTTGCAACTGGTGACCAAAGGGAGTCAGAGTGCTATACCGGAGCTTGGTCATACGCTAACAGCGACTGAATCTATTTTTGAGTTTGCGGTAAGCCCAGGGATCGCGAACAAAAAACTGACTGCCATGCAACTCTGTGCCCTAGGTGAAATCATTGGCGATCGTGGTGATATTGAATATTCACCGCATCATCAGCTAATTGTTCGAGTGAAGACCGATAGTCCCGAGCAGATTACAACAGAATTAAAAGGCCAAGGGCTTTTACTTTCACCGATTGGCGATGTAGCCCAAATCAAAGCTTGCGACTTTTGTAACCTGGAAAAGGGCGAGGCCATTCCCTATGCGGAAGCGATTCACAACAGAATCGGGAACTTGGAAGTACCCAAGGAGCTGAAGATTGGTTTTAATGGCTGCGGTATGGCCTGTTATGGAGCAGTACAGCAGGATATCGGCATCGTCTATCGCAAAGAGAAATTCGATCTATTCCTTGGAGGCAAGACGGTTGGACGGAATGCACACTCCGCACAGCCAGTTGCAGAAGGCATTGAGCCGGAGGAACTTGTCGATATGGTCGTCAGAATCGTGGAGCGTTACCAAACAGAAGGGCATCCGAATGAACGGTTTCATAAGTTTTTTAAACGAGTGAAGGAAATTGAAGGGTACAAACATCAGGAAATGGTAGGATTCGTGATTGAAAACGCCGTTTGCGGCGATTAAAGTGAAAGCTTGCGAAGCCGTTTTCCTACGGAAAACTCTAAGGGGGATACGCTATTATGAATGCTGTTTTATTTGTGGGTCATGGGAGCAGAGAGCATGAAGGAAATGAAGAAGTACGGCAGTTTGTAAAGGAAATTGCAGAAAAGATGCAGGGACATATCGTGGAAACCTGCTTTTTGGAGTTTGTGGAGCCTACAATTATGCAGGGCATTGACCGCTGTGTGGAGCTTGGCGCTTCCCATGTTGTTGTTATCCCGATCATCTTATTTGCTGCAGGTCATGCCAAAATTCATATCCCATCTGCAATTGACGACGCGAAAAAGAAATACCCGTTCGTCAAATTTACATACGGAAGACCGATCGGCGTGCACGATCAAATTCTTGATATTTTGACCTCCAGACTTGAAGATACGGGGATTAGGCTGAAAGGCGATCTGGAGGAGACTGCTCTGCTAATTGTCGGACGGGGCAGCAGTGATCCGGATGCCAATAGCGATTTGTTTAAAATATCCCGCTTGTTCTGGGAACGGCTCCAAGTGAAATGGGTAGAAACGGCTTTTATCGGCGTCACAGCACCGCTGATGGATGCCGGGATAGAAAGATGCGTGTTGCTGGGGGCCAAAAGAGTCATTGTTTTACCTTACTTCCTGTTCACAGGTATATTGATTCAGCGAATGGAGCAAATGGTGCAAGGTTACCGGGAGAAGTATAAGGAGCATGAGTTTCAGATGGCGCCTTATTTCGGCTTCCATCCGCTGCTTCAAGATATATTAATCGGTCGCTCTCAAGAAGCGCTTCAAGATGAAGTGAAAATGAATTGCGATATGTGCCAGTATCGCCTGGAAGCAATGAAGCACATTGACCATCATCACCATCACCATGGTCATGACGATCACCATCATGGGCATGACCACCACCACGATCACGACCATGACCATGACCATGACCACCATCACGATCATGCGATAACCGGAGGAAGCAAACTATGATTCTCGTACTAGCAGGCACGAGCGATGCCAGAGAGCTGGCTTTGCGCATTCGATCCGCAGGTTACGCGGTGCTTACGACAGTCGTGACGGAGAGTGCGGCCAAAAGCATGGAAGCTGAGAAGCTTCCGGTGCTAATAGGTCGGCTTACAGCAACCGACATGCAGCAGCTGATCGCTGATAAAGAAGTTCGCATCGTCGTCGATGCGACCCATCCATTTGCCGAGGAAGCTTCGAAGAACGCGATGGCAGCTGCGCAGCTGGCTCAAGTTCCCTACGTTCGTTTCGAACGTAAAAGCTTGTCCATCGAGCAGAGCGCTTTGGTTACCACGGTGGATGATTACAAACAGGCAGCGGAATTGGCAGCTGAGAAGCGGGGCAGCATTATGCTGACCACGGGCAGTAAAACGTTGAAGATTTTCGCTGATCGCTTGATCGGACTGCCGGATACGACCCTCATCGCACGGATGCTTCCTCGTAAAGACAACATGGAGAAATGCGAAGAGCTGGGGATCGAGCAAAAAAACATCGTTGCGATGCAGGGCCCCTTCTCCAAAGAGCTGAATCAAGCGCTGTATAACCACTACAAGGTCACGTTAATGATCACCAAGGAAAGCGGAAAAGTCGGAGCTGTCGATGAAAAGCTGGAAGCCGCTTTAGAGATGGGTATTCCCACGATCGTAATCGGAAGACCTGAGATTGAATACGGCAACCTGTATTCGGATTTTGATGGCGTTATCAAATATCTCGAAACACATGTTCAAAAGGAGGCTTAACTCATATGGAGTTTCATACGGATTTCAAACCATTGACCGTGCAGCCGCAAGAAATTGAAGAAAAAAGCTTCGAAATAATTACAGAAGAATTGGGTGAACACTCGTTTACGGCGGATCAGTATCCGGTCGTGCAGCGCGTCATTCATGCTTCGGCCGATTTTGAGCTCGGGCGGAGCCTTGTTTTTCATCCCCGCGCGATTGAAGCGGGCGTCGCAGCGATTAGAGCTGGAAAAATATTGGTAGCCGATGTGCAAATGGTTCAAGTCGGGATCAGCAAACCGCGTATCGAGCAGTTTGGCGGCGACGTCAAAGTATACATCTCAGATCCGGATGTGATCGAGGAGGCGAAGCGTCTGAATACAACGCGAGCTATTATCTCGATCCGCAAAGCGATTCAAGAAGCCGAAGGAGGCATTTTCGCGATCGGCAACGCGCCTACAGCGCTGCTGGAACTCATTCGCCTTATCAAGGAAGGCGTTGCCAAGCCCGGGCTTATCGTTGGCGTGCCGGTCGGCTTCGTTTCCGCAGCGGAATCGAAGGAAGAGCTGGCGAAGCTGGATGTTCCGTTCATCACGAACATCGGCCGCAAGGGCGGCAGCCCGGTTGCCGTCGCAGCCGTCAACGCGCTGTCGATCATGGCGGCGCGCAAGGAGTAGAAGCGCGCCATGGATGAACAACCGGGCAAGCCGCTGCGCCACGGCTATACGACCGGCTCCTGCGCGACCGCAGGAGCCAAAGCAGCGCTGCTGGCGCTCATCGAGCAGGCGCCGCAAGCGCAAGTAGCTATCCGTATCCCGATCGGGGATACGGTCGCTTTTACTCTGCACAGCTGCGCGTACACGCAGCTGTGGGGCGAAGCCGCCGTCATTAAGGACGGCGGCGACGATCCCGATGCGACGCACGGCGCGGAAATCGTCGTGCGTGTGAGCTGGCGAGCCGAGCCGGGCGTCGGCATCGATGGCGGTATCGGCGTCGGGCGCGTGACGAAGCCCGGCCTGCCGGTCGAGATCGGTCAAGCGGCGATTAACCCGGTCCCGCGGAAAATGATCCGCGAGACCGTGCAGGAGGTGCTTGACCGGTACGAGATCGAGCACGGCGTGGACGTGCTCGTGTCCGTGCCCGCCGGCGAAGAGATCGCCAAGAAGACGCTGAATGGGCGTCTTGGCATTATCGGCGGCATCTCGATCCTCGGCACACGGGGGATCGTCGTGCCCTTTTCAACCGCAGCTTACAAGGCCAGCGTCGCCCAGGCAATACGCGTAGCCGTCCAATGCGGCTGCGACCATATCGTACTGTCGACCGGCGGTCGAACGGAGACGTTCGGAATGAGCCTTTATCCCGGGCTGCCGGAAGAAGCTTTTATCGAGATGGGCGATTTCGTTGGCTTCGCCTTAACGCAATGCCAGAGACAGGGCATACGCAAGGTAACGCTGGTCGGCATGATGGGCAAGTTTTCCAAGGTTGCGCAGGGTGTCATGATGGTGCACTCGAAGAGCGCTCCGGTAGATTTCGAATTTCTCGCGCAGGTAGCGATTGAAGCGGAAGCATCAGATACTTTAGTAGAAGAAATAAGGGGCGCCAATACGGCTGCGCAGGTCGGGGATTTGATGGCTGCAGGCGGATTGATGCGCTATTTTGAGCGACTATGTGAAAGGTGTTGTGAATCCGGACTTCAAGAGGTTGAGCGCGATGGTTTTGATTTTATTGAAACGGTTATGATTTCGATGAAAGCCGAGCTCTTAGGCAAAGCGGCGATTTATCATAACGGTAAGATGGGGGAGAGCGGTTAGGCATGGGCAGAAATATGAAAATGATTGGTATCGGCGATAATGGTCCGGAAAGTCTGCTGCCACAATATGCGAAGTGGATCGAAGAGAGCGAAGTGCTCGTTGGCGGTGAGCGGAATCTGGCTTTTTTCCCGGGTTATCGGGGGCAGAAAATCGTCATAAAAGGCAGTCTGCCCAGTCTGATGAAGGAGCTTCAGGACGAGACGCGCACCGTTGTTATTTTGGCATCGGGGGATCCGTTGTTTTATGGCATCGGGGGCTATGTGGCGAAAAGACTGGAGGGCGTGGAGATTTATCCGCTTGCGAGTTCCATTCAACTGGCTTTTGCCCGGATGGGTGAAAGCTGGCAGGACGCATATGTGACGAGCGTACATGGGCGCAGCATGAAGGGGCTTGCCCAGCGAATGGATGGGAAAGACAAGGTAGCTCTGCTTACGGATGAGACGAACACGCCTCATGCAATTGCCGTGTATTTGCAGACATTCGGAATGACGGAATATCGGATGTTTGTCGCTGAAAACCTGGGCAGCGCCCACGAGCGCTGCGCATGGTACGACTTGGAGCAGTTGGTTTCCGTTTCATTCTCGCCTTTGAATGTCGTTATTTTGAAAAGGCAATCGTCAGGTCCCGTATGGTCACTCGGCATCGATGACGAGCAATTCGCTCAGCGGAAACCGGATAAAGGCCTTATTACCAAAAAAGAAGTGAGGGTCCTCAGCTTAAGCCAGATGGCTTTGCAGCCGGATAGCATCGTCTGGGATATCGGCACCTGTACAGGTTCGGTGGCCATTGAGGCGGCACGGATTGCCCGTGAAGGGGCGGTATACGCGATTGAAAAAAATGAAGACGATCTGAAAAACTGCATGGAGAACTGCATCAAATTTCGAGCGGATATCACAGCCGTACAGGGCAGAGCACCTAAAGGTTTGGAAGCTTTCCCGGATCCGGATGCGATCTTTATTGGAGGCAGCGGCGGTGAAATGCAGGAGCTGCTGGAGCTTTGCAGCAAGCGACTTAAGCCGAATGGAACTATTGTACTGAATGCAGCTACGATCGAAACCTTATATGAGGCGGATCAGACGTTTACAAAGCTAGGCTTTGACGTGAACGTTACGCTGGTACAAGTATCCCGCAGTAAGCCGATTCTCCATATGAAGCGCTTTGATGCGCTGAATCCGATTTACATCATCACGGCCAAGCGCAAGTTGGCAGTAGTAGAGGAGGCGACTGGCGATGAGTAAACTTGGTACGTTATATGGTTTGGGCGTTGGTCCCGGTGATCCGGAATTGATCACTGTCAAGGCGTTTCGTTTGTTGAAAGAATGCCCTGTCATCGCATATCCGAGGAAAAAGCGCGGAGCCAAGAGTTACGCCCTTGCCATCACAGAGCTTTATGTAAATACGGAGCAAAAAGAGATGATCGGACTGACGTTTCCGATGACGAAGGATCGAGAAGCTCTGGAGCTGCAGTGGACGAAGACGGTTGAAACTGTCTACGGGCATTTGGTTCAAGGCAAGGATGTAGCTTTCGTTACCGAGGGTGACCCGATGATCTACAGCACGTATATCCATCTCATGCGGCTGATGAACGAACGGCATCCGGAGATTCGGGCTGTTTCAATACCGGGAATCTCCTCGGTGAACGCTTCGGCATCCCGCCTGGGCATCCCGTTGGCTGACGGGGACGAACAGATCGCCATTGTGCCCGCTGTCGAGGACTACGATCGAATGCGTAAAGCGATTGAAGAACACGATTGCATCGTATTTATCAAAGTCGCCAAAGTCATTGACCTGATGCTCGCAGTGCTGCGCGATTTGGGACTTGTTCAAAAGGCGTCCGTACTTACCAAAGTGACTTCTGCAGAAGAAGAAATTTGGCGGAATGTCGAGGAGCTTCAAGGGCGGGAGCTGGAATATTTAACCTTAATGGTGGTGAGAAAATAAATGAAGGTTTACATCATTGGCGCCGGTCCCGGCGACCCTGATTTAATTACAGTCAAAGGCTTAAAGCTTCTGCAGCAAGCGGATGTTGTCATGTATACCGACTCGCTCGTCAACGAGGAGCTGATCGCCAAGGCGAAACCTGACGCCGAAGTGCTCAAAAGCTCCGGCATGGAGCTTGGCGAGATGGTAGCCATTATGGTGGATCGGATCAGGCAGGGGAAAATGGTCGTGCGCGTTCATACCGGCGATCCCGCCATGTTCGGAGCGACGATGGAGCAGATTGCCTTACTGCGCAAAGAAGGCATCGGCTATGAAATCGTGCCGGGCGTCAGCTCCGTCTTCGCCTCGGCAGCCGCAGTCGGCGCAGAGCTTACGATTCCGGAGTTGACGCAGACGGTTATCCTGACCCGCGCTGAAGGCCGGACACCGGTGCCGGAGCTGGAAAAGCTGCGCGATCTGGCCGCGCATCATTGTACGATAGCGCTCTTCCTTAGTGCGACTTTAATCAAAAAAATTGTCAGCGAGCTGGTTGAAGCAGGCTGGAGTGAGGAGACGCCGGTCGCTGTCGTGCAGCGGGCGACATGGCCGGATCAGCTGATTGTACGAACGACGGTTGGGCAATTAGAAGCTGATATGCGGCAGAACGGCATTCGCTCGCATGCGATGATATTGGCGGGCTGGGCGCTGGATCCGGAGATCCACGGCAAGGGGGAGTATCGCTCCAAGCTATACGATAAATCATTTACTCATCGCTTCCGCAGAGGAGTGAAGCCATGACGATCTCGCTAACGGAAGGCGTCATTCCCGTCATTCGCCAGAAGGGCGAGTATGCGATCGTAGCCATAACGAAGCATGGCGTGGATATTGCACGCAAGCTGAATGAACGAATGAGCGGAAGCGACGTTTATTATATGAGCAAGTTTGCCAAAGGCGATGAGGAGCAGCGGCAGATCCAGCTTTTTGACGGAAGCGTTCGGCTTCTGTTTCCCTCTTTATTTCCCGCTTATCAAGGTCTCATCATCATTATTTCCCTTGGCGCTGTCGTACGCATGATCGCTCCGCTGCTGCAGGACAAGAAAAAAGATCCCGGTGTTGTTGTCATTGATGACAAGGGGGAGCACGTCATCAGCGTGCTGTCCGGCCATTTGGGGGGCGCTAATGAGCTTACGCTTGAGGTTGCAGCTGCCATAGAGGCAAGACCCGTCATTACAACTGCTTCCGACGTCCAGAAGACGATTCCGGTCGATTTGTTCGGCAGGCGGTTCGGCTGGGTATGGGAATCGGCCGATAAGCTGACTCCGGTGAGCGCTTCTGTGGTCAATGAGGAACGGATCGCGGTCATACAAGAATCCGGCGAGCCGAACTGGTGGACGCACGATCGACAGATGCCGCCGAATATCCAGAGGTTTACGCGAATCGACGAAGCGCAGGCATTTGCCCCGCAGGCGGTTCTTTTCGTTTCACACCGGCTGCTCACGGAAGACGAGCAATCGATTTTGCGTAACGGGGTATTGTATCGACCGAAGATCATTGTGCTGGGCATCGGCTGTAACCGCGGGACTACAGCCGAGGAGATTGAAGCTGTTATCAGCGAAACGTTAGAGGAGCTCGCTTTTTCCATTCGCAGCGTGAAAGCGGTCTGCACGATCGATTTGAAAAAAGACGAGGAAGGTCTGCTTGCCGTCACTCGCAAGTATGGCTGGGAATTTGTTCACTATCCGGCTGAACAGTTGAATACAGTTCCTATCGAAGCCCCTTCCGACACGGTACACCGTTTCACCGGCGCCTACGGCGTTAGCGAACCTGCGGTCAAGCTGTACACAGGCAGCGAACGGCTCGCGTTGGTGAAGAAAAAATCAGGAAATGTCACGATTTCTGTAGGATTGATAGATTTCTCTGAGCCGGAGGGTTTGTAATGGAACGGAGAATCGTTATTGCAGGCACAGGGAGCGGGGTCGGCAAGACAACACTCACGATAGGCCTGATGGCTGCTTTGCAGCAGCGGGGCATCGTTGTGCAAGGGTTTAAATGCGGTCCCGATTATATCGATCCCACCTATCATACAGCTGTCACAGGCAGAGCTTCGCGCAATTTGGACTCATGGATGGTCGGACGTGAAGCGGTAGAGGAAATCTATCATCGCGGCTGCCAAGGTGCGGATATTTCGATCATTGAAGGCGTTATGGGCATGTTCGATGGGAAAAACTCATTATCGGACGAAGGCAGCACGGCTGATATTAGCCGTATTTTGAGCGCCCCTGTCCTTCTCGTAGTCAACATCGCAAGTATGGCGCGAAGTGCGGCAGCGATAGTGAAAGGTTTCCAGCAATTTGGTCTAGGGGATCGTATTGCTGGTGTCATCGCCAATCGCGCTGGCAGCGAAGGTCATTATAAGATGGTGAAGCAAGCCATTGAACAAGAATGCGGTATTCCTGTCATCGGTTATTTGCCGCGTGACATGGATATTGAGCTGCCTGAACGTCACTTGGGGCTGGTTCCTTCGGTCGAGAGGGGGGAGATGCAGCCGTTCTTCGATAAGCTTGCGGAGCGGGTGACAGCTTATATCGATTTGGACAAGATTTTGGAGCTGGCAGCGTGTGATGAATTGCAGAGCATACCGTCTTTATTCTCAACTAACGCCACATCCGTCTCTAAACGCGTCAAAATTGCAGTAGCGAAAGATGCGGCCTTTCATTTTTACTATCCGGAAAATCTGGAGCTGCTCGAAGCTGGCGGAGCGGAAATCATATATTTCTCCCCCTTGGCAGGAGAGGAAGTTCCTGCCGGTGCAGATGGGTTGTATATCGGCGGCGGCTTCCCTGAGGAATTCGCCGAGCGGCTCGCAGCGCAGGAACAGGTGAAGATGTCAATCCGCAGGAGGATATCTGAAGGAATTCCTACACTCGCTGAGTGCGGCGGGTTCATGTATCTGACCGAGTATATTGCAGACACCTCAGGAAACATATTTTCGATGGTTGGCATCATTCCCGGTCATGTCACGATGCAGCAGAAGCTGGCTGCGCTCGGTTACCGAGAAGTCGAGGGCACTGCTGGTAACTTTTTACTCTCCCGGAACGTGAAGGCTCGAGGACATGAATTTCATTACTCAACCTTTCAGGCGAATGAAGGAGTCGAGCTTGAGGCTGCTTTTCAAACGAAGGGAAGATTTGGCACGAAAGCGGAGGGCTTTACAAGTTCGAATGTCGCAGCCGGCTATACACATCTTCATTTTGCCTCGCAATCGAGTATCGTGCCTATATGGATCGATGCTTGTGAACGGTACCATAGGCAGCGCCGTTAAACACAAACCCCCTAGCCATTTCGTATGGTTAGGGGGTTATTGTCGCTCTGCGATTATTTTATATAGGACATCGCTTGATCCGCAATCGTTTGTTTGTAGCGATCAAGGCAATTGCAAAGATAATCTTTGCGGCAGATTGGGCAAGGTTCTTTCAGCAATCTATTCAAATTCGTTACTTTACCGACTCCGGTTTCGGGATCTCTTTCGAAGAAAAGACGGCATTGATTACGGTCTTTCAGTACGACGACGATTTCGAAAAGACCGTTCTTTTTGTTATCACTAACCATTTTTGCATCTACAACCTGCGGATCGTAAGCCATATGTAATTCCTCCTAGAGTTTTGCTAAGCAAAACTTTGTTCGTAAGCGTGAGCATAAGACAGCATGATCTCATCTTTGTGAGCTTGGGTGCATTAGTATATTATATAAATAAAAGTGATTTTATTCAATAGGAGGCCTAATCGAATGATTATTGATTATTGCGAGAAGGAAATCACCGAAGGGGGACGTACGCAGCTTCATATGGGTCTTCAATTCGAAGATGAGCCGGATTCGCTTTACGTAGCAGAGCTGGAATTAGATGAAGATGGAAGTATTAGCGAATGGAAGTTGTTTTATAACGGGTTTGATTGCGGTTATGCTTTTCGTCCGGAGGAAAAAGAGGCATTGATCCTTTTTGCGGCAGGGCAAGGCATATCGATCCATACAGAGACATGAAAAAAGGAATCATCACCCTGCAATCGGCTCAGATTCCTCATTTTGTGCTTATTCGATTGTCTGATAACGGATTCCTGCAAGCTTGGAGTCATTTTGCTTACGGGGTTCGTTCCATTCCAGTGTAGCCGGTTGATTGCCGGGTCGATTTTACCTTCACGCAGTTGACGTTTCCTTCTCTTTTGAGCTGCTGATTTGGACATGGGGTTCTCCTCTTTTCATTGATCAAATTACCTTACCATTTAATTGTAAAATACAAATAGGATTGAAACAATGGCAAGTTTTCTTAAAACAAAGAAGCAACACATGGACAGTTGATTTTTTAACCTTCTATTTTACAACTAAGGCATCTCGATCTGCGGCTTGCGGCAGTTGTTCCAACCATCCCAGATCGATCAATATATTTGCTCCAATATTTTATTCAATTTGCATATATAACCATCGTGGAAAAGGTGAAAACATGCGTATTCAAATTCAATTATCCGTGGCAGGAGATAAAGTCAAAGAAGAAGTCCTTGAGATTGCCGAGCATAAGCTCGGTGAATTAACGGACGAAGAGATTGAGAACGCCATTGAGATCAAGATTCGAACGTGGGTCGATCAAATGGTACAAGTTGAATGGGAAGTGTTAGAATAAAAAAAACAGCTCCGGCGTGGGAGGAATCCTCACGGAGCTGTTCATATGCTGACGTATGTACGTTAGTTGACGATGTTATTTACGCCTGTTTTTTGCAATGCATGTTCCCAGCTGGGGTAATAGTACAAGGCGTTTTTCATTAAATCAGGATGCTGTTTCTTCACATTTTTTTTAGCCAGCGATTCTCCGTTATTGTGAAGCTGCACAATATGGCCTAGCACTTCGTCCGCACTCATGTTTAGCTCCATGGTTTACATCTCCTTTTCTATTAGATAATAAACCATTACTTGCCATATGAAAGGTAAAATATACATAAATAAAGCGGCAAGGGACAAAATATGGTTAACATGAGGTGAAAGGAAAGACGGAGCTTATCATGAATTGGCCATCATTATCAATGTTTTCTTCGAAACCGCTACCTCTCTGCAAAGGAAAGGCTAGTGTAGGAGCAATTACGAAAGAATTGCTGCGCGATCTCCCTCCAGGACGAATCGTCGTGCTTCAGCATCGCGATCTGGATGAGGTCATTGCACAGGAGCTGATTGATCATCAGGTCAAGGCTGTCATTAATTGCCAGATGACGATGAGCGGTACATATCCGACGCAGGGGCCGCTTATGCTGCTGCAGCAGAATATACCAATATGGGAAGTGGAGACGAGTGCCTTTGGGACATTTATTGAGCATTCGGAGCTAAGTGTTTACGAAGGAATCATTGTAAGCGGCCAATATTCAATTCCTTGTAAAGCATTTACAAAAGAAGACTGGCTGCGACTGCACCAAATCGCGAATAGCAACGTTTCCTTACTTCTGGAGAATTTTATTGAAAACACATTAACCTACGCCATGCAGGAAAAAAGCGCCGTGATGGCACCGCTGCCACTAATCGCCTTGCGTACGGATCTGGAAGGCAAGCACATCATGATCGTTTCGAGGGGAAAGGGATACAAGAAAGCTCTGCAAGAAGCTAAGGCGTTTATTCGCGAAGTTAAGCCGATACTGATTGGGGTGGATGGCGGTGCGGACGCATTGCTGGAATGCGGATATCGGCCGCATATGATTATTGGCGATATGGATAGTGTGACGGATCGAGCGCTGGCTTGCGGTGCGGAATTGGTTGTCCATGCCGATCAGGAGGGAGCGGCGCCTGGCATGGCAAGAATTGAAGCGCTAGGTCTGGAAGCTCACTTATTTCCTTGCTTTGGGACGAGTGAAGATGCGGCGCTGCTGCTTGCCTATGAGAAACGCGGAGAATGGATCGTGACGGTCGGTGCGCATACGCATATGATCGATTTTATGGAAAAAGGACGGGAAGGTATGGGCAGTACGCTGCTTGTACGTATGAAATTAGGCGCGCGTTTGGTGGATATTAAGAGCCTAAGCATCCTCTACAGGCAGTCCGCTTCCAAAACAAAAGAAGCATGGGTAACCCTGTTGATGTCTCTTTGCTTCATAGCGCTTGGGTTGCTGCAAATTCATTGGATTACAAAACGCATCTCCCACGTAGTATGGAATTGGGGGGGATTCGGATGAAGCCGTCCATATCAATCATCATACCGGCCTGGAATGAAGAGCATACGATTTCCCGCACGCTTCGCTATTTGCAGGAAAGCGCGGAGCTTGCCTGGGAGGATGAACTCTATTATGAGATCATTGTCGTCGATGACGGCAGCCGCGATAAAACGTATGAGACCGCTTGGCCGTGGGTAGACAAATTGGTTAGGCATGACCGGCGGCGGGGTAAAGGCGCTGCGCTGCAGTCCGGCATCGAGCAGGCCAGAGGCGATGTCCTGCTGTTTATTGATGCTGACGTTCAAGCCTCGGCGGGGCACGCGCTGGTATTGACAGAGCCGCTTCTTCGTCAAGAAGCGGATATGGTCATTGCGAAGCTGCCGCGTTCCGGCGCCAAAGCAGGCTTCGGCCTGGTGAAGGGCTTGGCCAGCCGCGGTATTTACCGCCTCAGCGGCTACCAGACCGGAGCTCCCTTATCCGGACAGCGCGCGTTGCGCGCTGATCGTCTGCGGGAGCTGGGAAGCTTGGCGCGCGGCTTCGGTGTGGAAGTCGCACTGACGATCGATGCGGCGCGGCACGGCCTCCGCATCGTTGAACTGGATGTGCCAATCTCGCACCGTGAAACGGGGCGGGATTGGCATGGATTCGTCCACCGCGGCAAGCAATTCGTCGCGGTGGGAGCAGCATTGCTGACTCGCTGGAAGCAGAGGAAGCCGGTATGATCCTCATCGGATCGATCCTCGATTAGTCCGGACATAGATGTTGAGGAAGGATTATATCAGCAAGCGATCAGGAGCGCAGCAGATGCATGAAAATTGAACAAGGCCTTATAATAGAGAAACCTGTTCGCCGGACACATGATTTTGACTGTATCGCCAACGATTATCGTCCAATTGTGCTCTAAATAGCGACCATTGCCGTTATTTAATCCTTGAGCGTGACAGCGCTGAAAGTACGGTCTCGAGATTCGTCATCGGCAGCCAACGGACTTGGGCCAATGCCCATTTCCCGCTCCATGCTCAAACGTATGAGATAAGGACCTGAGGCAGCTAATGCCGCTTGAAAAAGTCCTGATGACATGTTTTTACGATGCACAAAGACCGTCTTCAAGCTGCAAAATGGCTTTGAACGGTCTTTTTTGCTATTTTTCGAGCCATAATACTCAAGAGCTTTTCTTCGGACGCTTCGCCTTAAATCTGGGAGCTACATAATTTCTTTTACGATCACGGAAGAACGTCCAGCCCCCGATAAATGCGACCCCAAGCAGAAACAAAATGAGTCCGAGTATGAATTTTCCCCAGAGCACATGACCGTCTTCCCCATTAAATTGAGCGAAAATAGCATCCTTCATGGCAAGAAAGCCATAAGTAGCGGTCAAGCCGGGGATGACAAGGAGAAGAATGGCAATAAATCGATAAAATGGCGCTTTCATAGTTGCTCCTTACAAAGTAATTCTGATATTTTTCTATCATCATACTCTGAATCTGTATTTGTGTCTAATTCACAAATAAGACTATGATTTCAATGCCAAAAAAGGGTAATATAGTAGAGACTAGCGTATACATATGAGGTAAATAATCTATTGGGCAGTTGATCTTAGGAGGAGTCAGTATGAGTGAATATAGATATGATGTGGTAGTGCTTGGCGGAGGGATCGGCGGTTATACGGCTGCTATCCGGGCTGCACAATTAGGAAAGACAGTTGCAGTGGTGGAAAGGGAGAAGCTGGGCGGCACTTGCCTGCATCAGGGCTGCATACCAAGCAAAGCGTTGCTTCGCAGCGCGGAAGTATTTGCCACGATGAAGAGAAGCGAGGAATACGGCATAACGGCCTCTTCCGTAGAGCTTCAATTTGAAGCTGTCATAGGTCGCAAACAACGCATTGTCGATCAGCTGCATCAAGGGCTGCAATTCCTTATGAAGAAAAACAAAATTACGATCCATTACGGCAACGGTCGCATTATTGGTCCTTCTATTTTTTCTCCTCGAAGCGGTGCTGTTTCCGTAGAGAAGGAAGATGGCGATATCGAGACGCTTCTCAATACGAATTTAATTATTGCGACCGGATCCAGACCACGCAGTTTACCTGGATTGGATGTGGACGGCACGCACATCATCTCCAGTGAGGACGCTTTGCGGATGGAAGAACTGCCGAAATCGATTATCATTGTTGGCGGCGGTGTCATTGGCGTAGAGTGGGCGTCCATGCTGAATGATTTTGGCGTCGAGGTGACGATCGTTGAGCTGGACAAGCGTCTGGTTAGTCTTGAGGATGCGGACATTTCCAAAGAGCTGGAGCGATTGTTCAAAAAACGCAGCATCAACCTCGTGACCGGAGCTAAAATATTGCCGGAATCGGTAAATGTTGCGGATGGCCGGATAACGGTGAAAGCGGACAAGCAGGGGGAAATGATCGAGTTGACCGCCGATAAGGTGCTGGTGTCTGTCGGACGCGTTGCGAATACGGAAGGAATCGGACTTGAAAATACAGATATTAAAGTCGAAAAAGGCTTCATCAGCGTGAACCGCTTTAATCAGACGACAGAGTCGCATATTTATGCGGTCGGCGATGTAATCGGCGGGCTCATGCTGGCGCATGTGGCCGGACATGAAGGGATTTTGGCGGCTGAGCATATCACTGGCCAAACCCCTCATGAACTGCAAGCTCATCTCGTACCGCGCTGTACATACACGAGACCGGAAATCGCCAGTGTCGGCTGGACGGAGCAGCAGGCTTCCGAACGCGGATACCGGATAAAGACTGGCAAATTCAGCTTCAAAGCTATCGGTAAAGCGCTTGTTTACGGCGAGGCGGATGGGTTTGTTAAAGTCATTGCAGACGCCGATACGGACGATATCCTTGGCGTTCATATGATTGGCCCTCATGTGACGGACAGCGTTACCGAAGCTGCCCTGGCGCAAGTGCTGAATGCGACCCCATGGGAAGTCGGGCAGACGATCCATCCGCATCCAACCTTATCGGAAGCGCTGGGCGAAGCCATGCTCGCTGTAGACGGTATAGCAATTAGCGGATAATTTGCGGATAAAAATTGTATTCATATCCGATTACGTTTATAATAAGCTTATAGAGTCAAGTCTTAGGACCAGGTATTAATTATATTCAAACCAGTAACGCTTACGAAGCCAGTTTTTCTGGCGAAAAACTCTAAGGAGGCAAACTCCATGTCAATCGGCCAGCTTTACAAACATAGGAGCTTAGGTCTTTCCGACGACGAAGCGATTCGTATGTACACGATCATGAGCCTTACTGCAAAATATGACGAGCGCGGGCTCATGCTGCAACGCGCAGGCAAAGTGCCCTTCCACATTTCCGGAATGGGTCAATACGCAGGTCAGGTCGGTATGGCCTTTGCCATGCAGCCGCAAAAAGATTATTTTCTTCCGTATTATCGCGACTTTGCGTTCGTTCTTTCCATCGGAATGACGGTGAAGGACTTGATGCTTTCGCTCTTTTGCAAAGCGGAGGATGTCAGCAGCGGCGGCAGACAGATGCCGGGTCATTTTGGCGATAAGAAAAATAATGTGGTCACGGGCTCTTCCCCGGTTACGACACAAGTGCCGCATGCTGTAGGTATTGCGCTTGCCGCGAAAATGAAAAAGCAAGATTTCGTTACTTTCGTATCCTTCGGAGAAGGCTCCAGCAATCAGGGGGATTTCCATGAGGGTTGCAACTTTGCAGGCGTTCATAAGCTTCCTGTCATTTTTGTATGCGAAAATAATCAATATGCGATTTCGGTTCCGCTTCATAAGCAAGTGTCCGGTAAAATCGCGGATCGCGCGATCGGTTACGGTTTCCCTGGCGTTCAGGTAGATGGCAGCGACGCACTCGAAATGTATCGGGTAATGAAAGAAGCGAGAGAAAGAGCGATTCGCGGCGAAGGCCCGACGTTGATCGAAATGGTCTCCTATCGCTTAATGCCGCATTCGACTTCGGATGATGATATGCTGTACCGAACCAAAGAGGAAGTTGAACAAAACCGTCAGAAGGACGGTATTGTGAAGTTCAAAGAATATTTGATGGAATGTGGACTTTGGAGCGAAGAGCAAGATCGTGAACTGCAGGATCGGCAAAAGCAGGAGATTAATGATGCGACGAAATACGCGGATCTTGCGCCGTATCCGAAACCGGAAGATACGCTCCTCCACGTTTATGCGGAAGGAGATGGCGTATAACAGATGGCAGTCATTACATATTTGGAAGCAATCCGCTCTGCCATGCAGGAGGAAATGCATCAAGACGATAACGTCTTCGTGCTTGGCGAAGACGTGGGCAAGGGTGGTGTCTTAAACACCACCAAAGGTTTGCGCGATCTGTTCGGCGAAGATCGCGTGCTTGACACCCCGCTGGCGGAGTCCGCCATCGTGGGGGTGGCGATCGGTGCGGCGATGTACGGCATGAAGCCGATCGCCGAGATCCAGTTTGCCGATTTCATCTTCCCGGCAACGAACCAGATCATCAGCGAAGCGGCGAAGATCCGCTATCGCTCCAACAACGACTGGACGTGCCCGGTCGTCATTCGGGCACCTTACGGCGCGACCGGCGCTAGCGCCCTGTACCATTCCCAGTGTCCGGAATCGGTGTTTTTCGGCACGCCGGGCATCAAGATCGTAGCGCCTTCTAATCCTTACGATGCCAAGGGGCTGCTGAAGGCGGCCATTCGCGACCCTGATCCTGTGCTGTACTTCGAGCACAAGAAATGCTATTTGGCGCTATCCGCGGACGTGCCGGAGCACGATTACATCGTGCCGATCGGCAAGGCTGACGTCAAGCGCCAGGGCACGGACATTACGGTGATCGCCTACGGGATCGCCGTTCATTACGCCCTGCTCGCTGCCGAAGAACTCGCCAAAGAGGGCATCTCCGCGCACGTACTCGACCTGCGCACCCTGCAGCCGCTCGATAAGGAAGCGATCTTGGAGGCAGTCTCCAAGACCGGCAAGGTGCTCATCGTGCACGAGGATAACAAAACCGGCGGCGTCGGCGCGGAAGTGTCCGCGATCATCGCCGAGGAGCTGCTCTTCGAGCTGGATGCCCCAATCGCCAGGCTCTGCGGCCCTGACGTTCCGGCTGTCGGCAACAATCCGCCGATGGAGAAGTTTTTCCTGCTCAGCACGGATAAGCTGAAGGACTCGATGCGCAAGCTCGCACTGTTTTAACCATCCGAACGTTTTGAATAATGAACACATAACGAGCCTCTAAACGAAGTCTCTTTTCTGGAAGAGACTTCGTTAGAGGTTTAACTTACGAACAATTCAAGATGCCAGTTTTATAGGAGGTATACATATGAATGATACCAACAGCCGGATCACCGAGGTAACAGTCCCTCATCTGGCGGAAAGCCTCGTTTCGGCTACGATAGGCAAGTGGCTCAAACAGCCCGGCGATTATATCGAGCAGTACGATGTGCTTTGTGAACTGTTCACGGAAAAAGTCAATACGGAAATGCCCTCGCCGATCGAAGGCAAGCTGGTCAAAATTTTAGTTGGCGATGGAGAGACGGCTGCCGTCGGCGAAGCGATCTGTTTAATTGAGGTGCCTGCCGAAGAAACAGCTGATGCTGCCGGATCCGGGCATCCTGGACATGGCGCAGCTTTACAGTCAGAAGCAGCTTTGTCCGAAAATGCGGACACAAGCATGAGAGGCCGATACTCCCCCGCGGTTCACCGTTTGGCCATGGATAATAACGTCGATTTGTCGCGTGTTTCGGGAACCGGTTTAGGCGGACGAATTACGCGCAAAGACGTAGAACAATTTATTGCATCCGGTGGTGCAAACATAGCGAAAGCCGCGGCTCCTGTACAGCAACAACCTGCTGCGGCTCAACCAGCTCCACAAGTGATAAGCGCTCATACAGCAGCTGCACAAACAGAAGCAGTAGAGAACATTCAACCGTCGAAGATGCCGGTACGAAGTTCAGGCATTCACTTGTCGGCGAATCCGCCGACGCCGCTCATTGAAGCGGAGGGTCATTCCTTGGATACCCGCAATGAACACTTTATCGACGTTACGCCGATCCGCAACGCCATTGCTACCCGCATGCGTCAAAGCGTGACGGAAATCCCGCACGCATGGACAATGATCGAAGTCGACGTGACGAATCTCGTCGTGCTGCGTAACAAAGTGAAGGACGAATTTATGCGCCGTGAGGGTATCAATTTGACGTACCTTGCATTTATGCTGAAAGCTGTCGTCAATGCGATTAAAGACTATCCGATCCTTAACTCCGTATGGGCTGTTGATAAAATTATCGTGAAACGTGATATTAACATCTCATTGTCGGTAGGAACGGAAGACTCGGTTATGACACCGGTTATCAAAAAAGCGGACCAAAAAAATATCGCCGGCCTCGCTAGAGAAATCGATGAATTAACGAAGAAAACGCGCGCCGGAAAACTTTCGTTGAACGATATGGTGGGTGGAACCTTTACGGTAAATAATACAGGCTCCTTCGGCTCGATTCTGTCGTATCCGATCATAAACTACCCGCAGGCAGCTATTGTGACCTTTGAATCGATTGTGAAGAAGCCTGTCGTTATTCAAGATATGATCGCAGTTCGCTCCATGGTTAACCTGTGCTTATCGCTGGACCACCGTATTTTGGATGGGGTTATTTGTGGAAGGTTCCTTCAAAGAGTCAAAGAGAACCTGGAAAGCTATAACGCAGATACGAAAATATACTAATCTTATGAATTGAAGAATAAACCTGCAGTAAACAATACGCTTGATAATACCATGGTAATGAGCATGATGTATACGACTACTTTAAACCAGCGCTTATTCTGAAGCACGGCGATTCACTCCTTTTTATGTTGATACAGTGCTCCCGCAAAAGTAAATGGAATAAGCTTCAAAAGATTTCTTCACTTTTGGGGGGGAGCGGCTTGTCTCATCCATATAATAACCCATAGTATATATCGGAGGAAAGTACATGATCCAACAAAACCGTTTGGTGCAAGAATTCATCTCCCTCGTTCAAGTGGATAGTGAGACGAGATTCGAGCAAGAAATAAGTGTCGTATTGAAAGAGAAATTCGGCAAGCTAGGTCTGCAAGTCGTCGAAGATGATTCGATGGCCAAAAGCGGTCACGGATCCGGCAATTTGATCTGTACACTTGATGCAACGGATAAGAATGAAGCTATTCCGACGATCCTCTTCACGTCCCATATGGACACAGTAGCTCCCGGCAAAGGCATCAAACCGCAAATCGGCGAAGACGGCTACATTCGAAGCGACGGAACTACCATCTTGGGCAGCGACGATAAAGCAGGCATCGCAGCGATGATCGAAGGCATTCAAGTGTTAAAAGAACATAATATTCCGCACGGACGCATCCAATTCGTCATCACAGCGGGCGAAGAGAGCGGTTTGAAAGGCGCGCGCGCGATGGATCCCAAGTGGTTGGAAGCGAAATACGGCTTCGCGCTTGATTCCAACGGCAACATAGGCGATATCGCGACAGCGGCGCCTGGCCGTGCCGAAATCGAGATTATTTTCCACGGCAAATCCGCTCATGCCGGCGTTAATCCGGAAGACGGCATCAGCGCCATTCAAGTGGCCAGCAAGGCGGTCTCGCGTATGTCGCTGGGCCGCATTGACAGCGAAACAACGGCAAATATTGGCAGCTTCTCAGGCGTAGGCCCTTTGAACGTTGTCTGCGACAAAGTGAAAATGGAAGCGGAAGCTCGCAGTATTGTACAGCATAAGCTGGAAAATCAGATTGCTGCTATGAAAGATGCCTGTGAAACGGCAGCAGCTGATGCAGGAACTACCTGCGAATTTAATGCGGATATCGTCTATTCATCCTACATGCACGATGACGCTGCTCCGGTTGTACAGCTGGCTTCCAGAGCACTCTCAACGCTTGGTTTGACAGCTCGCACGTTCCATTCCGGCGGCGGCAGCGATGCGAACATCTTTAACGGCATGGGAATTCCTACTGTGAATTTGGCCGTTGGGTATCAAGAAATTCATACAACCAAAGAGCATATTGCGATCAGTGATTTGGTTAAAACCGCCGAATTGCTCGTTGCCATTGTAAAAGAAACCGCCAAAGGCTAACTCATCTCAATAAAAACCGATCAGCACGCTACTCATTACGGGGCGGCCGATCGGTTTTTTAGTTTTGGCAAGATTATCCGTTCGTGAGGGTTATCGGGCTGTTCAGTCTGTACCCGAAAACGATTACCTCGATGGGAAGGGGATTATATGAGGACCCTGCTTTTTTTCAAACGGTTTGTGCAGCAGCGGAGTGGGCAAGGAACGGGCATAATCGATAAGTTTGACGTCTTTACCGGCTTGCTGCAGTAAAACCTGCAAATGACGTTTAATTTCCCATGCTTTTCCTACCAGCCGGATTTGACGATCGGTTACATAGCTTTTCATATCGAGTTCCTCATTCCCTATAAAATTTTGATATAATGATCGATATGCACCGATTGGACAAGTTATGCCAGTAAGCTCTGAAGCGTATTCCTGTTATTTTGCGGGAGCTCCAAATGAACATTAGGAGGATGAAATTATCATGACTGCACATAAAAAATTCGAAGAAATCACACTGCGCACGGAGCCCATTTTCAAAGGAAAAATCATTTCACTGCAGGTGGATCATGTCCAGCTTCCCAATGGGGAGACGGCAACAAGAGAAATCGTTAAGCATCCCGGAGCCGTTGCGGTGATCCCGCTTCTTGATGACAAAATGATCGTCGTAGAACAATACCGAAAGCCTCTTGAGAAAAGTCAGGTCGAAATTCCTGCGGGTAAGTTGGATGCCGGAGAGGAACCGTTACAAGCGGCTTTACGCGAGTTGGAAGAAGAAACAGGCTATCGTTCCGAGCATGTTAAGCATGTAAGCTCCTTCTATACATCACCTGGATTTGCGGATGAAATCATTCATTTATATGTCGCTGAGCAGCTCATAAAAGGGGAAGCGCGTCCTGATGAGGATGAGTTTCTCGAGTGTGAAGCGATTACGCTGGAAGAAGCGCAGCAGTATATCCGTGATGGCCGGATCAGCGACGCGAAGACGATCATGGCTGTGTATGCATGGCAGTTGTACCGACTAACCGGACAAATCTAGGATGAATAGCTATTATGTAGATCTGCATATCCATATAGGCCGAACGGAAAAAGGCAATGCGGTTAAGATCAGTGCGGCCAATGATCTCACTTTTTTCAATATTGCCCGCGAGGCATCTGAGCGGAAAGGGATGGAAGTGATCGGCATCATTGATTGCCATTCACCGACGGTTCAAGACGAGATTATGATGTACCTGGATCAAGGAGAAATGGTGGAGCAAGAGGGCGGGGGAATCCGTTATCGGGAAACCACGATTATGCTGGGCAGCGAAATTGAGGTACGGGACCCCGGTATGGGTGCTGCTCATTTGCTTGCCTATATGCCAGACCTCTCTACGATGCAAGATTTCACCCTCTTTATGAGGAAACATATGAAAAATGTGGAACTAAGCTCGCAGCGTATCTATGTACCGGGCCGAATCCTCCAAGAAGAGGTGATTGGCAGAGGCGGAATCCTAATTCCTGCACATATTTTTACTCCTCACAAAAGCGTTTACGGCAGCTCTTCTACACGGATGGAGCACCTGCTTGAGCTGGATGGCATTGCCGCCGTTGAACTTGGACTCAGCGCCGACTCCGATATGGCCGGATTGATTTCAGAGCTCGATCGGTATACATTCGTGACGAATTCCGATGCGCATTCACTTGGTAAAATAGGACGGGAGTACAATGTAATGCAGCTTGCAGCTCCTACTTACGAGGAGATTGTTAAAGCTCTGCACCGTCAAGAAGGCAGGGAAGTGCTTGCCAACTACGGGCTGAATCCGCGACTCGGTAAATATCACAGAACGTATTGCGGCGACTGCGAATCCATTCTGGATGAAAGCGTCACAACAGTTGAGCGCTGTCTTTATTGCGGGAGCAAGAAGATTGTTCGTGGCGTTATGGATCGAATTTTGGCTATAGCGGATCGGGAGGAGCCTTTTTTGCCGTCATATCGACCTCCGTATCACTTTCAAGTACCGCTGGAATTCATTCCCGGTTTGGGGCCGAAGAAGCTCGGTCAGCTGCTAGGGCGATTTGGGACGGAGATGAATGTGCTTCACCGTACGACACTCGCGGAACTCATAACTGAAATTGGCGAAGATATTGCCGCATATATTGTACAAGCCCGAGAAGGGCGGTTAGCACTAGAGGTCGGCGGCGGCGGCCGATACGGCAAAGTGAAAAATCATTCATAGTTTCTGATTATTGCTCATAAGCTTGTCTTTGTAAGGGTTGTACAAAGGGAAGGAGCAGCGGGATGAACAGAAACTTATCGATGAAGCACTATATGAAGGAAAATTTGCCGCTCTTTATATTCGTCTCAGTGCTTTTTGTCATTGGCGTCGTGTTCGGTGCTGTGATGGTGAACGCGCTCTCCCTGGAGCAGAAGCAGGAAATGTCGCGTCATCTCGGCAGTTTTTTTCATGAAATCAACGATGGTGCAGAATTTGACAGCAGGCAGTCCTTTGTGCAATCTTTTGGCATGCACATGAAATGGATTTTGCTCATTTGGTTGTTTGGGCTTTCTATTGTCGGTCTGCCGCTTATACTCGTGTTGGATTTTCTTAAGGGAGTGCTGATCGGTTTTACCGTAGGCTACATGGTTGGTCAAATGTCGTGGAAGGGCATGCTTTTTGCCCTTGTTTCGGTTGCTCCCCAGAACTTGATCGTTATTCCTGCCATTCTTTTTTGCAGTGTTGCCGCCATGGCATTCTCCATATATATGATCAAACATCGATTCATGAGCCGTAATGGGAACATGTATCAGCCATTCATGCGTTATACGTCAATAACACTGCTTATGGGCGTATTTTTGCTCGGCGCTGCGTTATGGGAAGGTTACGTCTCGCAATTGATGATGAAGTGGGTTACGCCTATGCTTGCTGGTCTTTACAGCTGATTAGTCTTGCAGGTTCTGTTGACTTTGTCAGCATCCTCCCCCTATAATGAGTAAAGTGGCTACAATTGGGCTTTGATGCCCACCGGTTTGAGGGGGAGGAGTATGGAAGCAAGGATCGAGAAGATTAAGCAGCAGCTGCAATCCCAAGGGTACAAGCTAACCCCTCAACGGGAAGCGACGGTGCGAGTACTACTGGAGAATGAAGAAGATCATCTTAGTGCTGAAGACGTGTTTATGCTCGTGAAAGATAAAGCTCCTGAGATCGGATTGGCAACGGTTTATCGAACTTTAGAGCTGCTCAGCGAGCTGCATGTATTGGAGAAAATGAATTTTGGAGACGGTGTGGCCCGTTACGATTTGCGAGACGATAGTACGCGTCATCATCACCATCACTTAATCTGCGTGCAATGCGGAGCCGTAGATGAAATAATGGAAGATTGGCTTGGACCGCTCGAAGAACGATTGGAACGAGATTTTCATTTTCAGGTGCTGGATCATCGACTTGATTTTCAAGGTATATGCCATCGCTGTAACGATAGAGGGAAGCCGGACTCATTGGATAAATCAAAAACAACAGCTTCTCATTAAAAGCTGTTTTTCAAAGGAAAATGCCTGTATTCGCTGTTTGCGAGTACAGGCATTTTTGTTTGACGTTCATATGATGTAACAAGAGAACGAGCCTTTCTAAACACATAATCTGACTGCGAGCTTGGAATATTATGACTATTAAATTATGGGGTTAAAAAGTCCGCTTTCAGAACCGAGAAGGTTGGACGAATTCCGGAGAAGGAGGAACGGAGCGTAGAGATTTGCTACGTGAGTACCGGACTTCCCGGGTTCGTTCAAGATTCGATGTGATATCACCTCCCGAACTACTTCGTTATGAGATAAACCTTTATCGAGGTCATTCGAAGATGATCGACCGCGTTCATATGAAGGTTTATTCGCCAATCAGACTTTAGTCTGATGTGGTCAAAGTGGACTTTTTAAACGACCTATTAAATTTGGAGGAAGGTTATGATTATGTCCCTTCATCAGTGTATAGTTGGCGTGCCGAAAGAAATTAAAAACAACGAAAACCGCGTTGCCCTTACACCCGGTGGAGCCGGAATGCTGCGGATGGCCGGGCATCAGGTGTTGGTTGAGGCTGGAGCTGGTGTTGGCAGCGGCTTCGGTGATGATGATTATGCCAAAGAAGGGGCTACGCTGATCACAGATGCTGCCGAGGTTTGGGCGAGAAGCGAAATGATCATGAAGGTCAAGGAGCCATTGCCTTCTGAGTATGGCTATTTCCGGGAAGGGCTCATTTTATTTACTTATTTGCATTTGGCAGCTGCCAAGGACTTGGCGGAACACTTGGTGAGCAAGGGAGTGACAGGCATCGCCTACGAAACCATTCAACTGGCAAATGGCAGTCTGCCATTGTTGACGCCAATGAGTGAGGTTGCAGGCAGGATGTCCGTTCAGATCGGCGCCCACTTTCTGGAGAAATTCTACGGGGGGCGGGGTATATTATTAGGTGGTGTTCCGGGTGTGCCGCCTGCCGATGTGATTATTCTCGGAGGCGGCATCGTCGGAACGAACGCGGCCAAAATGGCGCTGGGTTTGGGCGCCAATGTCGTCATCATCGAGCGCAGCGCAGATCGGATGAGAGCGCTCGACGACATCTTCGGCGGTCGGCTGCGCACGTTGATGTCTAATCCTCACAATATCGCCAATGCTGTGCAGAAGGCGGATTTACTGATTGGGGCAGTGCTCATTCCAGGGGCGAGAGCACCCCGATTAGTAACGGAAGCGATGGTGCAGGGTATGAAACCAGGCGCGGTCATCGTTGATGTAGCGGTTGATCAGGGCGGCTCGATTGAAACGATTGATCGTGTGACTACGCACAGCGATCCTACTTATGAGAAGCACGGAGTCCTGCACTATGCGGTAGCCAACATGCCTGGAGCAGTACCTCGAACTTCTACATTAGCGCTTACGAATGTAACGATCCCTTATGCCCTTGAATTAGCGGGCAAAGGGTTTTCACAAGCGATCGCAGGGAACACGCCTCTTCAACTCGGCGTCAACACCTGCAAAGGTCATGTTACACACTCTGCTGTAGCCGATGCGCTTAGTATGCCGTATATGCCGTTGTCTGCTCTGACATAAATGCTTATCATCAATCATATCCTGTCCCTAAATAGGTAGTTTAAAAAGTCTACTTTGATAACGAAGTATTATATTTAGCAAATTCGGCATCGAATCTTGAATGAAACCGGGAAGTCCGGTACTCACGTAGAAACCCTCTACGCTCCGTTCCTCCTTCTCCGGATTTCATCCAACCTTCTCGGTTCTGAAAGCAGACTTTTTAAACACTTATTTATAACCTTGAAAAGGGGACTGGCTATGATTTTTTCTTATCGAAAATGGTTGACACGCTTGCGTTTCATCGTGCTCTTTATGGCGCTTACGATCTTGCTTTATCAGGTTATGGTTGTGCTTACCGGTTGGATTCAGCCTACGAATAAATACAAGACACCCGCAGGCAAGTCGGTTAAAGTGTTTCAGCAGCACCAGCATGCCTTGGTTCAGGACACGGGTGCCTCGATGAGCGATCGCTTGCGCTTATTTTATTGGTACGGCGAATAACCTAAAAAAAAGGAGTTGAGGGTGGAATCGTTGAATGCTTAATTATAAATACAAGGCATTTAGCGAAGGAGCATATCGGCATGATGAATAAGGATTTGCAATCCTTCATCCGATTTTTGTCCGTGGAACGTGGACTTTCTAGAAATACGCTGGAATCATACGAAAGGGATTTGCAGCAGTTTGTGGCATATATGGAACAACAAGGAGTAACCGCTTGGAGAGATTCCGGGAAAACGCATATTGCCGGCTATTTATCCAAGCTGAAGCTTTTGGGACGCGCCTCGGCAACAATGTCCCGCACGATGGTATCCATCCGTGCTCTCTATCAATATTTAATACGCGAACGCATCTTGGAATCTGATCCTTCGATTACGGTGGAGACGCCTAAACTGGAGAAAAAACCTCCTAAGGTGCTGACGATCGCAGAAGTAGAGACATTGCTGGAAGCCCCTCAACCGGAATCGGCTGGCGGAGCAAGAGATAAAGCAATGCTGGAACTTCTCTACGCGACTGGAATTCGAGTTTCGGAGTTGACTTCCTTAAATATCACGGATGTCAATCTGGATATGGGCTTCATTCGTTGTATCGGCAAAGCGGATAAAGAACGAAACATTCCAATCGGATCGATGTCGGTTCGCTGTTTGGAGTCATACTTAACCAAGTACCGATCTAAGCTGCTGAAAAAGGTTGCTGACGAAGGAGCACTGTTCATTGGACATCTTGGCACTCGCATGACAAGGCAGGGATTTTGGAAAATTTTAAAACGGTATGCGCTGGAAGTGAACATACAAAAAGATATTACACCGCATACACTTCGTCATTCTTTTGCCGCGCATCTGATTGAAAACGGAGCTGATCTCAGATCAGTGCAAGAGATGCTCGGGCACTCCGACATTTCCACAACGCAAATGTATATTCAGGTGACGAAGCTCAAAATGAAGGAAGTATACAATCGGGCGCATCCTCGCGCAAATATGTAATACGTTACAGCGGCATTCTCCCGTAGGAGGTGTCGCTGTTTTGCATTCGTAGAGCGGAAATGAGATAATAAAGGGTGGTTAAAACTAGCAATTGATTTGGAGGGACATAAGTGCGCTTCGAACGGATTTGCGTAATCGTACTTGATAGCGTTGGCATCGGCGAATTGCCGGATGCAGAGCAGTTTGGTGATGTGGGCTCACATACGCTAGGACACATAGCTGAGAAGGTAAAAGATTTCTCGCTGCCGAATATGCAGCAATTAGGATTAGGCAACATTGCCGAATTAAAAGGAATTCCGGCTGCCGAAAAGCCGGAAGGTTATAACGGTAAAATGGCGGAGGTTTCCGTCGGCAAAGATACGATGACCGGCCATTGGGAGCTGATGGGGCTTAACGTAACCATTCCTTTCAATGTATATCCGGACGGCTTTCCTGAGAAATTGATCCGTCAATTTGAAGAGGAGACCGGTCGTAAAGTTATTGGCAACAAGCCGGCTTCCGGAACCGATATTTTGGATGAGCTGGGCGAAGAACAAATGAAAACGGGCGCTTGGATCGTTTATACGTCGGCTGACAGCGTTTTTCAATTAGCCGCGCATGAGGAAATCATTCCGCTTGACGAGCTTTACCGCGCCTGCGAGATTGCCAGACGACTGACGCTGTCCGAGGAGTTTGCCGTTGGGCGTGTTATTGCAAGACCTTACGTTGGCAAGCCGGGACAATTCAAACGTACGCCTAATCGGCACGACTATGCCGTTAAACCTCCTGCGCCTACGGTTATGAACCATCTGAAGGATGCAGGACTAGATGTCATTGCAATCGGCAAAATTAATGATATTTTCGATGGTGAAGGCGTAACGAAAGCGACATCGACCAAAAGCAACTTGGATGGCATTCATAAAACGATTGATACGCTGGGTACTTCATTCAAGGGCTTGGCGTTTACGAATCTCGTCGATTTCGATTCCTTGTACGGTCACAGGCGCGACCCGGAAGGATACGGCAGAGCGTTAGAGGAATTCGACGCTTATATTCCACAGCTCAAGGCGGTCATTGGTCCAAACGATTTGCTTATTCTCACGGCGGATCATGGGAACGACCCGATTCACGCAGGCACGGATCATACCCGTGAATATGTGCCGATTTTGATCTACAGTCCAAGCCTTCAGGTGCCCGCCTCGATCGGTATCCGTCCAACATTCGCCGATCTGGGTGCTACCATTGCCGAGAACTTTGGGGTGGCAGCGACAGGAAACGGCGAGAGTTTCTTGAATCTTTTAAAATAAATATCAATTATTCTAAGGAGGCCACTGAACATGTCCGAAACGACCGTCATTCAAAAAATTCAAGAAGCAGCTGCTTTTATTAGAAAAGAAACCGGCATTCAGCCGCAAATCGGGTTAATTCTCGGCTCAGGTCTGGGTGTGCTTGCCGATTTAATCGAACAGCCCATTGTAGTGGATTATTCAAAAATTCCACATTTCCCGGTGTCCACCGTCGAAGGCCATGCAGGGGAATTAGTTGTAGGAACCATTCAAGGCAAACCAGTGCTTGTCATGAAAGGACGTTTCCATGCTTATGAAGGCTACGGTGCGGATACGGTTTCGTTCCCTGTCCGGGTGATGAAAGAGCTCGGTGTTCAGACGCTTATCGTGACGAACGCGGCCGGCGGCATCAATACGTCGTATCAAGTAGGTGACTTGATGGTCATCAGCGACCACCTTAACCTCACGAATCGCAATCCGCTTATCGGACCTAACGATAATGCGCTGGGCGTTCGCTTCCCGGATATGTCGGAGGCTTACAGCAAACGATTACGCAAGCTTGCGCATGATGTGGCTGCTTCCCAAAACTTTAAGCTTCAAGAAGGTGTATATGTCGGTCTTCTCGGTCCTAACTATGAGACGCCGGCTGAAATTCGCATGTTCCGAACACTTGGCGGTGATGCAGTAGGGATGTCGACAGTACCGGAAGTTATCGTGGCTCGCCATGCAGGTATCGATGTGCTCGGTTTCTCCTGTATTTCGAACATGGCATCCGGTATTTTGGATCAACCGCTTTCCCATGACGAAGTGATGGAGACGACGGAGAAAGTAAAACCCAAATTCCTCAAATTAGTTTTGGGCATCATTAAAGCTCTCTAACAAATAAGCATTCGAAATCAAAAGGAGAACCGACATGGAATTGACATACATAGAAAAGATTAAAGAAGCAGCAAGCTACATCCAAGGACGTCTGGGCGATGTAAAGCCAGTTATCGGCTTGGTTTTAGGTTCCGGCCTCGGCGACATGGCGAACCAGGTTCAAAATCCGATTGCTATCGATTATAGTGAAGTGCCTCATTTTCCTATCTCGACCGTAGAGGGTCATGAGGGCCGTTTTGTTGCCGGTACATTGGAAGGCAAACAAGTTATCGTCATGCAGGGACGTTTTCATTATTATGAAGGCTACTCGATGAAAAAAGTTGTTTTCCCTGTTTATGTGATGAAAGCGATCGGTGTTCAAACCGTCGTTATGACAAACGCGGCCGGCGGGATGAACCGCGATTTCAAAGCCGGCGATCTGATGGTCATCAGCGATCACCTCAACATGACGGGGGACAATCCGCTAATCGGACCGAACCATAGTGACCTCGGTGTCCGTTTCCCGGATATGTCCGAAGCCTACAACCGTGAATACCGTCAGCTTGCTCACAAGCTCGCACAAAGCGTAGTGGGCGAAGACGGCGAGCCGTTGAAGCTTCAAGAAGGCGTCTATGCAGGCATTACCGGTCCAACTTATTGTACACCGGCGGAACTTACGATGCTTGCTCGCATCGGGGGCGATGCGATCGGCATGTCCACTGTGGGTGAGGTCATTGCTGCGCGTCATACAGGCCTTAAGGTGCTGG
Organism: Paenibacillus sedimenti; assembly: GCF_014534655.1. Lineage (GTDB taxonomy): Bacteria > Bacillota > Bacilli > Paenibacillales > NBRC-103111 > Paenibacillus_E > Paenibacillus_E sedimenti. The sequence goes on along the minus strand of NZ_JACVVD010000003.1, from coordinate 500,390 downwards.
GCATCTCCTGTATCACCGATATGGCGATCGGGGAAGAGCTGGAGCCGTTAACCCATGAGCAAGTCGTAGCTGTGGCAAATCGTACAAAGCCGAAGTTCATCGCGCTTGTCAAAGCTTTTGTCCGCGAAGTAAACGTAGGTTAATACGCGCTCTAGTGCATATCTCTTTACCACATAAGTATAAAATTTCGGTTCCCGAAAACCGTTTTCTTATTGGCGATAAAACCGAATATAGGGATCTTTGGTCGGAGACCAAAGTCTCTCCTTGTTAAACACGGTCGCACATCATTGAATGGCCTCGATAAAGGTTTTCTCATGAAAATTTAAGTAACTTAAGACCTATGATTGAGAGCTTGGCCATGCTACAATATAGTCAATTAGAACTATATCTTCAAAACAAGGACGTGATGGAGCATGACCATCTCTCAATTGTCAGTTGCCAATTGCCCGCTCTGCGGGAAGGTTTTTCAAAAAAAATTAAGAAATCAATGCGCGGATTGCAGCCGTGATTTGGATTTCTTGCTCAATAGTTGCCTAGATTATTTGCGAAAAAACCATCGTTCTTCCTGTGAAGAAGTCTCTGCCGCAACCGGTGTGACGAAAGAGCAGTTAACCACATGGATGAAAGAAGGCAAATTGCTGCTCTCGGATTATCCGAATTTGCATTATGCTTGCGCCAGCTGCGCACGGCCGATTCGGAAGCACAAGCTGTGCACGGATTGCATAGCTCGATTAAATAAAGATATTCGAGAATTGCATGCCAAGGAGCGACCGATTCAAGTCCGTAGAGAAAAAGCGGTTAGCGCTGTAGGCGGGTTCCAGATTCGCGAGAGATTGAACGGTGTGTAAATTGTTAAGAAATAGGCAATAGTAAATTAAGTAATATCCTCCGGAAGGGGGATGTTTTCACGATTAAGATGTTCACATCTTTGTCACAAAATCTTCAATGTTTTGCCATCAATCATGTATGGGATTGTCTGGTCTTGTTAGGTAAAATAGATGAAGTGAACACATTATGAGGGGGATATGCATGCAAAAGTGGATTTTCTTTGTGTTATTTATACTTGCGGGCGCACTGGGGCTGGGAGTCCTCTTTCAAGATATTTCCGATCGCCAAGTGGCGAAGGAAGCAGAAGCTGCCGCTAACAAAGGTCAACAATTAAAAATCGCAGCTTCAAACTGGCAGTTTGATAGCGCGGATTATACGGTTAAGAGCGGTGAACCGACAAAAGTATCCATGTCCTTAAAAGAAGGCGTTCATGCCATTGAAATTATTGGCCTGGATATCAAATTGAGCAAAGATAATCCTTCCGCGCAAGTAACATTTGATAAACCGGGTACTTATGAAATTATTTGTTCACTTCCTTGCGGTGAAGGGCATGCCAAAATGAAGTCGAAATTGGTCGTACAATAGAATATAATTAACAAAGGGGGCTTATGCAGCTCCCTTTTTTCGATTTTATGCTACAAGGAGGAAGTAACAATGAGAATGGTGGATTTGATACATAAAAAGCGATCCGGCGAGGCGCTGAACGAACAAGAAATTCAATTTATTGTAGGTGGTTATACCCGCGGGGATATTCCCGATTATCAAATGTCGGCACTGCTGATGGCTATTTACTTCAACGGGATGACGGGAGAAGAAATTTCCTCCTTGACGCTCGCGATGGCAGGATCGGGAGAAATGATCGACCTTTCCGCGATCTCCGGTGTGAAAGTTGACAAACACTCAACCGGTGGCGTAGGTGACAAAATCAGTTTGATCGTAGGACCCATCGTGGCTTCATTGGGAATCCCCGTCGCCAAAATGTCTGGCCGTGGTCTTGGGCATACGGGTGGAACGGTCGATAAGCTTGAATCAATCCCTGGCTTCCAGATTGAGTTGACCAAAGAAGCTTTCTTTGAAGCGGTTAACGCGAACAAAATTGCCATCGTCGGTCAAAGCGGAAACTTGGCTCCGGCAGACAAGAAAATGTACGCACTCCGTGATGTGACCGCTACGGTAGACTCCATTCCGCTGATCGCCAGTTCGATCATGAGCAAAAAAATCGCCTCCGGCGCCGATGCAATTGTCCTTGATGTGAAGATCGGTTCCGGCGCCTTCATGAAAACCGTCGATGACGCGAGAGTGCTTGCGCGTACGATGGTAAACATTGGCCAGAGCTTGAACCGCAACACGATTGCGATGATAACCGATATGGAGCAGCCGCTAGGCCGCGAGATCGGGAATGCCAACGAGATCCGTGAATCGATCGAAGTGCTGAGGGGCACAGGTGATAAGGAGCTGACCGAAGTAGCTGTATCTGTTGCCTCCTATATGTCCATTCTTGGCAAAGTATTTGAAACCTTTGAGGAAGCGCAAGCGGCCATTCGGGATATCGTGGCAAATGGTAAGGCCCTGGAGACATTCAAGCGTTTCGTCGCTAGTCAAGGCGGAGATCCGAATGTTGTGGATCATCCGGAGCTGCTGCCGACTGCCCAATATCATTTCGATGTGATAGCCGCAAAAGACGGTTTTGTCAACCAAATCGATGCGGAGCAAATCGGGATCGCGGCCATGCTCTTGGGTGCAGGTAGAGCGAAGAAGGAAGATCAGATTGACTATGCAGTCGGGCTGACATTGAACAAGAAGATCGGCGATATCGTAAAGGCAGGCGAGTCCATCTGCACGATGCATGCCAATCGCCAAGACGTGGCGGAAGTTGAAGCGATGATCCATGAGGCTTACCGTATCGAGAGTACGAAGCCTGCGGATGTGCAATTGATTTACGACGTTATCGTCTAAAATAGAGTAAAAGTCAGGCACTTTCCAATTAAGGAAAGTGCTTTTTTATTTTCCCATGATTGGAATATTTTGCGGAGAAACCGTCAACACTGATTAGCAGTAATTCTCGATGCAAGTCTAGTGCTTTGCTTCATAGATCAGTTCACGCTTACGGAGCCAGTTTGCTGGCGCAAAACTCTCAGGAGGGGTAGAATCGCTATGCTAAAAAAAGGGTTTATCAGTCTAATTTGTTTACTGTTATGCATGCTGCTCTTAATGCCTGCAGTTTTTGCCGAAGAGAAGAAAACCCAATCGGTGGATCTGACGCCTAACGCACAATCCGCCGTATTGATGGATGCGGACACGGGCACTGTGATCGTAGACAAGAATAAGGATGCTAAACTGCCGCCGGCCAGTATAACTAAAATCATGACGATGCTGCTCATTATGGAAGCGATCGATCAAGGGAAAATCAAGATGGATGAGAAAGTACGGGCGAGCGAATACGCGGCTTCCATGGGCGGGTCACAAATTTTCCTTGAACCAGGAGAAGAAATGACTGTACAAGAAATGCTTAAAGGTATCGCAATGGCATCGGGTAACGATGCTTCGGTCGCGATGGCTGAGAAAATAGCCGGCTCGGAAGAAAATTTCGTACACATGATGAATGAACGCGCCCAGCAGCTAGGGATGAAAAATACACATTTTTCGAACTCTAACGGATTGCCTGTGGACAATCATTATACGACAGCGAGTGATATCGCCATCATGTCCCGAGAACTGCTCAAGCATGAGGAAATTACGAAATTTACAGGCGTATATCAAGATTATTTGCGTAAAGATACAGCAAACCCTTTCTGGCTTGTCAATACGAATAAGCTGGTACGATTCTACAGTGGTGCTGACGGATTGAAAACCGGTTATACCAGTGAGGCTAAGTTCTGTTTAGCAGCTACGGCGAAGCGGGAGAATCTTCGCGTTATCGCAGTTGTGCTCGGGGAACCTAATACAAAAACACGCAATGCGGAAGTGAGCAAACTGTTCGATTTCGCCTTTGCTCAATATTCGAATTACCCGTTGTTTAAATCCGGTGACAGTCTGGGCAGTTTTACGATTAACAAAGGTGAAGTTTCGACAGTTCCGCTGGTTGCTAAGCAAAATTACAGCATTCTGATGAAAAAAGGCGAGGCCACTCAAAATATTCGACATGAACTGCAAGTGGATCCGAATCTCAAAGCACCGGTTGCTTTAGGGCAGTCGATTGGCAAAATTGTTGTGTACAATGGCGACGCCGTACTTGCCGAGTACCCTTTAGAGTCCCCGGTAGCCGTGAACAAGGCTTCATGGTGGAAACTGTTTAAACGGACGACCTCGAATTTGTTCCATACCGATTCATAGGGAGGATTCCCGAATGAACTCGCTTTTCTTCTAGTTTTAGCGCTTTTCTTCTAGTTTTGTCGTGTGGCAGGAAATTCCATCTTCCCTGTAGAAATCTAGTTTTCATGACTGGGAAGGAGTGAACATGTTGAGCCTGCAAATTGAATTCGAGCAAGGCCGAAGAGCGCTGATTGTTAGATTGAAAGGCGAGTTGGATCATCATACGGCTGATAGCGTGAAAGCAAGGATGGAGGAAGCGATCGCCAAAGAAGATACGCGCCATCTCATACTTAGCCTGAAGGATCTATCCTTCATGGACAGCTCAGGTCTGGGCGTCATTCTCGGTCGTTATAAGCAAATTACGAGCAAAGGCGGCAAGATGGTCGTTTGCGACGTAACACCTGCGGTATATCGCTTGTTCGAGCTATCCGGATTGTTCAAAATCGTATCGATTCAGGAAAATGAAAGATCCGCGATCTCCAGTCTGGAGGTTGCGCTATGAGTGATAAAAACTTTATGACGCTGCAGTTCGCCAGCCGTTCGGAGAATGAAGCGTTCGCGCGTGTAGCCGTAGCTGCTTTCGTCTCTCAGCTGGACCCTACGCTAAATGAATTGACGGATATTAAGACCGTTGTATCTGAGGCTGTGACCAACTCGATTATTCATGGATACAACAACCGTACCGATGGCGTAATCACGATTTCCACGCAGATCGATGAGGATATGGTCCACATCACAGTGGAAGACAACGGCACAGGGATTGAAGATTTGGAACAAGCGAAGCAGCCTCTTTATACGTCCAAACCTGAGCTCGAACGTTCAGGCATGGGCTTTACGATCATGGAAAACTTCATGGATGAAGTGGATGTTGTGACGGCCGTCGGAATCGGAACCAAAATAAAAATGATGAAGCGAATTGAATCTAAAAAAGCTTTATACAATTAGGGGTTTGATCTATGGATGTCGATTTGAAACACGCCTCTCACAGTTATTTGGACGACACGGAAGTCAAACGGTTGATCGCCCTCAGCCAATCCGGAGACAGTCTCGCTAGAGAAACGCTCGTCAGCTGCAATATCCGACTGGTTTGGTCTGTTGTTCAACGTTTCTTGAACAGGGGATACGAAGCCGAAGATTTGTTCCAGATCGGTTGTATCGGACTGCTCAAGTCCGTTGACAAATTCGATCTATCTTATGATGTCAAATTTTCCACCTACGCGGTACCGATGATTATCGGTGAAATCCAGCGTTTCCTGCGTGATGATGGGACGCTTAAAGTGAGCCGGTCGCTCAAAGAGCTGGCGAACAAAATTCGTAAGACGAAGGATGAGTTATCCAAAAGGCTCGGTAGGCTGCCCACGATCAAAGAAGTCGCGGAAGAGCTCATGATTACGGCGGAGGAAGTCGTGTTCGCACAGGAAGCGAATAAGCCGCTGTCATCGATCCATGAAACCGTATTTGAAAACGATGGTGATCCGATCACTTTAATGGATCAAATCTCGGACGAGTCAGGGGAAAAGTGGTTTGAGAAGCTGGCGCTTAACGAAGCCATAGGAACGCTTTCGGAGCGGGAACGATTGATCGTATATCTGCGTTATTTCCGCGATCAGACACAGTCCGAGGTGGCCAGCCGCTTAGGGATATCGCAAGTACAGGTTTCCCGCTTGGAAAAGAAGATCCTCCAATCGATCAAAGATCAAATCGCACAATAGTTGTTAGGAGAACAAACGCCCTCTCTTATGAGACAGGCGTTTGTTCTATTTTGACAGAATGTTTAAATCCTTTACAGAACTAAAGCGTTAGGGATACCCTTTCTAATAAACATACCCGGAAAATGTAATTATTAGAGATTCATTCCCCTCTCAAACAAAGAGGTAATCTCCACTGCTGTCCGAAAACGCCGAATTGCGGGGAAATCTGTATCAACAAAAATATCTGCAGTCCGATTTTACCTAATTATTAAATGGTTTATACGATCGCATGTTCAATAAGGTCATCGTAAGTTGGTAAATTGGGATTGCATTTGCTAATTATCTAACCAGCTTTACATAATTGGGTGAAATCGAACTATAACTACTCCCCTTACAACAAAGGCGGTTTTCGAGTCGGATCAACCCGCCATACGTGTGTTCTGGCTGTTCCTTTCCCTTCCGGGAAGAGCCGTTTTTATCGAACAGGGTAAGTTTTTTCTGGCCGTATCGTAATCACATTGAAGGAGAGCCCGTACGTCCGCTGGACAAATTCATCTGACAGCTCCATTCAAATAAAATAGCGCCGCCTCACGAAGGGTTCATGAGGACGGCGCTTGCTTTGCAACAGGGGGGGTTACCCACTGATAATGACTATTATCGGTCTACGGAGAAAAAAGGGAAGATCTACTCTTTCTCATTTACGCTTGGCGTAAGCGTCCGGCGATCGAAGCGGAAAAGTTCGGCATCCGGATGACTGCCGTGGATGAGCATGCCGGATATAATCTTAGCCGCGACCCTATTATACACTGTGCCATTGCCGCAATAGCCTGTAATGAAGTAGCAGTTCGGAAATCCCTCTTGAACGCCGAACATAGGCAAACCGTCGTGAGTACTCCCAAAGGTAGCAGCCCAATAGTACTCCGCCTGAAGATCGGGGATGCCGGGAAACAGCTGGCGCACTTCGTGAAGCAGGGAATTTTTTTTGCCCTCCAGCTTGGCGTCCCGCTCGGCAGTGTTGACCGTCGCTTCGTCCAGACCACCGGCAATGATCCGATTGTCCGCCGTTGTCCGAATGAATAAGTAAGGACGAGCTGTTTCCCAAATGAGGCAACGGCCCGGCCATCCTGGAAACTCTTTCAGCGGCTGCGTGGCAATGGCAAAGCTGCTTGATAAAACAGCGCCCGGATTGCGCTTGATGCTTTGCGTTTCATAGCCGGTTGCAAACACCGCAAAGCGGGCTTTAATTTGATGCTGCTGCTTTGTCTTGAAGACCAAGCGATCCTGTTCAGACGTATGAGAGATCACTTCGGTATACTCGTAAACTCGAATTCCATGTTGACGGGCCTGATGAATAAGAGCGTGCGTGAGCCGGAAAGGATTTACTTCGGCATCATTTTTATAGCAAATTGCTCCAGGTTTGCTGAAGGAGAACGAGGCGGCGATTTGTCCCTTTTCCAGGTATGTAACGTCAAAGCCGTTGTCTTGCAGCGTGTGGAACTCTTGCCTAAGCTCAGGCACATCGGAGTGGGAACTGGCCAAATAGAGTGAGCTTCTGCGTTGAAACTCGCAGTCCAAGTCCAAACCGGCAATAATCCCTTCAAGTTCATCTAAAGCTTGTCTGCACAGCTGATAAATACGTAATCCTTTTTGCTCGCCCAAAGTATCGATACATGCGTTTAAGTGCAGATCGTTCGCATATTGGAGAATGCCAGTGTTAGCACGGGAGATTCCCCCGCTGATCGTCCTCTTCTCGACAAGAACTGTATTGAACCTGAACTTCATAAGTTCATGAGAGATAAGCGCTCCGGCTTCTCCACCGCCTATCACGAGAATATCGCATTCAATATCTTCCTGAAGAGAAGGGTATGCGGGGGGAGCAGGCAAGGTTTGAGGCCAATATAAAACTCCTGTATGAAGATCCATATAGAGCTCCTTCGTGTAATTGTCATGAGACCTGTTCGTAGTCTCCCACCGGTTGGGAAGAGATAAACACTTTCCTTTTTCAGTTCATATGTGTAAATTAGGTAATACCTAAATAATTTAGTTGATACCTAATAAAGAGGTGATCGAATTGATCGTATGGATGCTGAACTTGAATCAGCTGACATGGAGGTGAAACGCAATGACTCAAAAAGTGATCCTTTCGTTCGGAGACCCGATTCTGAGGAAAAAAGCAAAACCGGTTACCGAGTTCAATGAGAAGTTATTTAAATTGCTGGATGATATGACCGAAACGCTGTATGCCAAAGAAGGGAGGGCGGGTTTGGCGGCACCCCAAGTCGGCATTCTAAGGCGGATCATCGTCATGGATTGCGGAAGCGGGCTCATAGAGCTGATTAATCCTGAAATACTGGAAAGGAGCGGGGAGCAATACGGCCCGGAAGCTTGCCTGTCATTCCCGGACTATTCAGGCAACGTTAAACGAGCCCAGTACGTGAAAATACGAACGCTGAACCGTAAGGGTGATAATGTTTTCATGGAGGGCGAAGGCTTTATTGCTCGTTGTATGCAGCATGAAATGGATCATCTGGACGGGACATTGTTCATCGATCATGTGAGCGAACCCTTCCTTTATCACGATCATACGAATCACAAAGTAAGTCTTATGGATGTCATTCGATTATCCAGATCATGAAAAGAGCCGCGTACTTCCACGTTTCCGGGAGCCGCGGCTTTTATTTTGAACAAGCTAGGATTTACCATGGAAGAAGATGATTATGGGCTAGAGAGATTTTGCATACTACTCCTATACATGGATCGTACTAAGAGGTGAGAAAATGGGACACGCTGCCGCACCGTACCTTTATATCCGGCTTCGTCGGAGAGCCCGTGTTCGCAAAGGAAAACCCGTACTATTAAGTGATATTGCCCAAATGATTGTAGAGCCCGGATATGAGAAACCGCTCAATAATCTTGTTATTCATAAGCCGCAGCACGAGGACGGCAATCGGGTACTCATCGATATGATGCTGATCGTCCGGAAAGTCAAAGAGTGTCACCCGGAACTGCAAATTGAGCATTTCGGTGAGCCTCATGTGCTGCTGGAAATCTATACCGATAACAAGAAGCCGAATCCGATCCTCATCGGAATGGTATGGCTGCTGTTGTTTGTCGGTTCCGGACTCGCGATTATGAACTTTCATGCGGATGTCAGCATGCTGGAGGTTCATAGGCGCATTTATGAACTGATGACTGGGAAAAAAATAGATCATCCGCTTATTTTGCAAATTCCATATTCCATTGGCATTGGCGTAGGCATGGTAGTCTTCTTCAATCATTTATTTAAGAAAAAATTTAACGAAGAACCGAGCCCATTGGAAGTAGAAATGTTTATGTATCAGGAAAATATCAATCATTATGTCATCACTGAAGAATATAGCAAGATTCATAAGGGAGACGACGTCAAGTGATTGTGCAGCTAGGGGAAGCAGTTCTTGCCATATTCATCGGGCTCTCCGGCGGCATCGCTGTAGGGAGCGGTATGGTTGCTTTTCTGGTCGTGTTGGATATTATTCCTAGGCTCGCACAAATCACGCGTTCATTCAATAAAATCCATGCTTATGAGGCGGCTGTCGTTGCCGGTTCTTTAGTTTTTACATGGGCTGATTTTTGGGATGGCAAGCTACATATGTTCCCGATGGGGACGGCTTTGGTTGGATTGTTAGCAGGGTGTTTTGTCGGGATGCTGGCCGCTGCTTTGACGGAAATCATCAATGTACTGCCTATTCTCGCCAAACGAGTCGGCATGGGAGCGTATATGATTTTATTGCTGATGGCCATGATATTCGGCAAAGTGATCGGCTCCTTATTCGAGTGGCTGCTCTACTGATTAGAAATAGTTGGAGGGATCAAGATGAAGTTTATTGTGAAAGCTGGAGATTCAAGCGACAAAGGCGATGCCCGGCCACAAAATGAAGAACGAAAACTCGCTGTCGATGAGGAAGGGAATCTGTCCCCGTACAACCCGGTAACGGATATGACGCCTCAAGAGAAAGAACTGAAGGTCCAAGAAGATATTCCACGTAATTTGCGAGAAGTGCAGAGGGTGCTGGAGGAACGGGTTGGCCTGAATCGAAGCTTCGATTTGGTGCTTAGAGAGATGGTGTTTGGCTCCAAACGAGTGGGCATTTTCTACTGTAACGGCTTTGCGAAGGATACCGTGCTGACGGACATCATAACCCGACTGTCTTATGTGGACAAAGAAGCCGTTTCACACCACACGGTCGAAACTTTTATGGATATGCTCATTCCGCATATTCAAGTCAAGAGCTACAGGAAAATGTCTGAAATCGTTGGACAAGTGCTAATGGGCGGTACAGCGCTTTTTATTGAAGGCGAGGCTGCTGCCATTGCGATAGACGCCAAGAGCTACCCTGCACGTTCCACGGAAGAGCCCGATTTGGAGCGGGTTGTTCGCGGCTCCCGGGACGGATTCGTCGAGACGCTGCTTATTAATGTTACACTGGTCCGGCGCAGGTTGCGTGATGAAAGATTCAAGCTGGAGATTATGCAGATCGGGAAGCGGACCAAAACGGACGTTTGCATCGCCTATATAAACGATATTGCGGATGCTGATTTGGTACAATCGGTGAAAGATAAGATCGAAAAGGTTAATATCGACGGACTTCCTCTTGGCGAAAAGCAGTTAGAGGAAGCCATCGTCAATAGAGGCTGGAATCCGTATCCGATGGTTCGGTATTCGGAACGACCTGACGTGGTATCGGCACACTTGCTGGAAGGCCACGTGTGTGTGTTCGTAGACACTTCGCCGAGCGTGATGATTTTGCCGACAACGTTTTTCCATCACGTACAGCATGCTGAGGAATACAGACAGACGCCATTTATCGGAACTTACTTAAGATGGGTGCGATTTGCCGGGATTATGGCATCTTTGTTCCTACTTCCGCTTTGGTTCCTGATGGTGATGGACCCTGCTTTGAAGCCGGCCGGTTTGGAATTCCTCGGTCCGCAAAAGGAAGGAACGCTGCCCTTGCTTGTGCAGTTCCTGCTTGCCGATATCGGTATTGATCTCATGAGGATGGCAGCCGTCCATACGCCGACACCGCTTGCTACTGCAATGGGCTTGGTCGCGGCGATTTTGGTAGGAGATATTGCGGTAAAAACGGGGCTGTTTATCAATGAAGTCATCTTATATTTGGCTCTGGCTTCAATCGGGATGTTCGCTACGCCAAGCTACGAGCTGGGGCTTGCGAACCGAATAACAAGATTGGTTCTTCTTATCGCAGTCGCTATATTCAAAGTTCCGGGCCTCGTTATAGGCGGAACTTTGTGGTTGTTGTGGCTGGCAACCCGCAGGTCTTACAACTCGCCTTATATGTGGCCGTTAATTCCATTCAACGCCAAGAGCTTTTTCTCCATTCTGCTGCGCCGGCCGGTATTAGCCGGGAAAACGCGGCTCAGCTTAACGAAGCCGGTCGATGGCACTCGCCAACCGAAATGATACAAAGTTCCCCAAAAGTGACTCTTAAGCTTCGAAGCGTATTCCGTCCGCATTGGTCTTTGCCCAATCGGCGTCTAAACTCCCCATTTCATAGCGGTCATCCTTCTTTGAATTGCTTCGATAAGAGTTTAGACATTACTTTTGGGGGAGCCCCCGTAAAACCATAAAAAAAGGACATGGAACCATCCTGTCCTTTTTGCTTTTGTGTCGAAGGGTATATTGTCAAAAGCGCGTTTCTTATGGTACGTTTAATAGAAATGCTCATCAAGGTGCTCCGCGGAATATAGGAATAGCCATGTGTAGGAAGAGGGGAAAACAAAGCTATGTATTTACACGGTACGAGTAAAATAAATGATCTAGGCCACCTCGAAATCGGCGGTATTGACACAACTAAGCTGATTGCCGAGTATGGGTCACCCTTATATGTCTATGACGAAGCGCTTGTACGTCAGCGCTGCAGAGAGTTCGTAGAAGCTTTCCAAGCTTCCGGTTTAAAATTTCAGGTTGCTTACGCCAGCAAAGCATTTTGCGTAATGGCTATGTGCCGTATCGTCGAAGAAGAGGGCATGTCGCTGGACGTCGTATCCGATGGCGAGCTGTATACAGCGCTGCAAGCAGGATTCCCTGCCGATCGAATCCACTTCCACGGCAATAACAAAACACCGGAAGAAATCGCGATGGCGATCGATGCGAAAATCGGCTGCTTCGTTGTCGACAACTTTATCGAACTTCATCTGCTGAACGCCATTGCCTTTGAGAAACGTCAAAAAGTGAAGATTCTATTGCGGATAACGCCAGGTGTAGAGGCGCATACGCACGAATATATTTCGACAGGTCAAATTGATTCCAAATTCGGCTTCGACTTGGGCAACGGTTCTGCACTCCGCGCCGTTCAAGAAGCTTCTCAATTGAGTAACCTGGAGCTCTTAGGGGTACATTCCCATATCGGCTCGCAAATTTTCGAAGTGGACGGCTTCCGAATCGCTGCAGAGAAGGTAGCAGGCTTCGCAGTCCAAGTACGCCAGCAAGATGGCGTAACCTTCAAAGTGATCAATCTTGGCGGCGGCTTCGGTATTCGCTATGTGGAAGGCAATACGCCGCTTCCGGTTGCGGTATACGTTAAAGCGATCACGGATGCGATTAAAGAGAATTTCGGCAGTAATGACTATCCGCTGCCTGAGATTTGGGTAGAGCCGGGCCGCAGCATTGTTGGCGACGCCGGGACTACGCTTTATAGCGTGGGAACGACTAAAGACATTCCAGGTGTGCGCAAATATGTAGCCGTGGATGGCGGTATGACCGATAATCCGCGTCCGGCTTTGTACGAGTCAGAATACGAAGCAATGCTGGCTAACCGCGCAAAAGAGGCGCCTGAAGAGGTCGTATCCATCGCTGGAAAATGCTGTGAAAGCGGCGATATGCTAATCTGGGATCTAAAATTGCCTAAGGTTAACGTTGGCGATGTTCTGGCTGTATCCTGCACAGGTGCTTATAACTATGCAATGGCAAGCAATTACAACCGTATTCGCCGTCCGGCAGTTATTTTCGTGAAGGATGGTCAAAGCGACCTTGTTGTGAAACGGGAATCCTTCGACAACATCGTGGGTAACGACGTGATTCCTGCAAGAATGAAACAAGTCAGCAGAACCGTTTAAGACAAAATGAAATAAACCTTGAGCCCGGCTCTCGGTTTCTTTTTTATTTTAGGGAATAAGTATGGCTCCGTAAGCGCATAGTAAGGTTCGTTGCATGATTCCAATTAAGTAAGGGAGCGAATCACGATGGCTAAGAGCAAAGGCCAACAAAACGCCCTTGGCATTGGGCAAGCGGAAAAACAGTTGAACAACCAGGCGCAAGCTGCAGAAGAAATTCAAGGACTCAACGAAGCCGATCAACGTGTGCTTGCGGCGACGCATGAGGAAAGCTCGTCGCTGAATGAAGTCATCGAACGTGAGATAACTTGATAACATGTAAAGTCGGAAAATCAATACGAAGAGCAAAAAACCGCCTGACTTCAAAATGGAAGCCGGTGGTTTTTTTTGTTTTCGAGCAGGACGAGGTTTGTGAAATGAACGCATTCATAGTAGAATAAGGTAATATTGTCTAAAGGAGTGGACCATAAATGGCCAAACAAGCAAAAATTAACCTCGCAGGCGGCGGAGAAGTCGTCATCGATCTTTTCGAAAAGGATGCACCTAATACCGTTGCTAACTTTGAAAAATTAGCAAACTCCGGTTTCTACAACGGACTTGTTTTCCACCGTGTCATTCCTGGATTCGTCGCTCAAGGCGGATGCCCATCGGGTACGGGCACAGGCGGCCCTGGTTACCAAATCAATTGTGAAATCAACCCTAACAAACACGAGCGCGGAACACTCGCGATGGCTCATGCAGGCAGAAACACAGGCGGAAGCCAATTCTACATCTGCTACGCACCTCAGCCGCATCTTGATGGTCAGCATACCGTATTCGGTAAAGTAACGAAAGGTATGGAGTTCGTTGACGCATTCAAAGGCAGAGATTTGATGGAGAAAGTTGAAGTTGTTGAAGTGTAATTAATAAAATAAGCAAAAGCGTGTAGCAATAATAAGGCTGTCTCTTAGGTCGAAAAGACCCTTGAGATAGCCTTTTTACTTATCGCTGTCTCGGTAAATATAAATTGTATCTATTCTTGATTCGGAGATGTGTACGACTCCCTGTGAGCAAGCCAATGAAAAAAAAGCCCTTGCTTTTTCCAAGTGCTAGTGATAAATTCATTACCAAGAAATCTGTTTCTCGTAAGAGACTTACATGATATCTTTTATAATGTGTGCAACCTTCGGGGCGTGGTGAAATTCCACACCGGCGGTGATACGTTTGGGGGCATGTCCATTGCTTCCGGATCGTTCAGTCCGTGACCCGTTTTGAAGCTCAAAGGTACCTGACTTACAGCTTCTCTACGGCTGACCCGGTGCAATTCCGGGACCGACAGTATAGTCTGGATGGGAGAAGGAGAACGCGAACTCATAGATTCGCTGTGCACGTTTGTACATTTTTTCACATGAACATAAATTCGGCAGGTCTGCCTTTATGGACGGATTCGTCGTTATTGTTTGATTTGAGCAAAAATGTAGACAAGCGCGTATAGACGAAGCTTCTTCGTGTTACCTAACAATCTCTGAGCCCCTATCCTACAATGGATGGGGCTTTTTTGCATTCGATTTCATCAAGGGACGGATGGTGAGTGTCATGCAGCTATTGAACGACGAAGCCTATATGCGGCTTGCGCTGCAAATGGCGCAAAGCGCGCTGGGGCAGACCGGCATTAACCCGGTAGTCGGGTGCGTCCTTGTAAAGGAAGGACGCATCGTCGGTATGGGGGCGCACTTGAAGCGCGGCCAAGGGCATGCGGAAGTGCTCGCCTTGCAGATGGCAGGCGAGGAGGCGAAGGGCAGCACGGCTTATGTGACTTTGGAGCCGTGCAGCCATTACGGGAAGACACCGCCCTGCAGCGACCGGCTTGTCGAAGCCGGCGTGACGCGCGTCGTCGTCGCCGGAACCGATCCGAACCCGCAGGTCGCCGGTTCGGGTATTGCCAAGCTGCGCGCCCACGGCGTAGACGTGACCGTCGGGCTGCTGGAAATGGAAGCCTCGGCCATGAACGAGGCTTTCAATAAGTACATCGTCACGCGCATGCCCTTCGTGACGCTCAAGACGGCGAGCACGCTTGACGGCCGGATCGCCTCGAAGACCGGCGACAGCAAGTGGATCACGTCCGAGGCGTCGCGTGCCTATGTCCATACCCTGCGCCACCGGCATCAGGGTATCATGGTCGGCGTTGACACGGTCATCGCCGACGATCCGCAGCTGAGCGCGCGCGGCGACGTACCGGCTGTGCAGCCGGTACGGATCGTCGCCGACTCGCAGCTGCGCATACCCCTGGGCGCTCGCGTGCTGCAGGAGCAGGATCGTCAGCCGACGATCCTTCTTGCGAGCGCACAAGCGCCCGCAGAGCGGCGTGCCGCGCTGGAAGCGCGCGGTATCGCGGTGCTCACCTGCGGCGACGGCCCGCAGGTGGATCTGACGCTCGCCATGCGGCAGCTCGGCGAGCGCGAGATCGGCTCCATCCTCCTAGAGGGTGGAGGCCGGCTGAACGGTGCCATGCTGGAGCGGCGCCTGATCGACAAGCTGGTGCTGATGTTTGCGCCGAAAATTATCGGCGGCGGTCACTTGGCACCAGGGAGTTTCAATTTCGCCGGCTTCGAGAAGATGGCGGATGCGATTGCGCTCGACCGTGTGGAGGTCGAGCAGTTCGGTCCCGACATCAGCATAACCGGCTACCCGATTTACACATAATCATCACCCGAGGAAATTTTATGCTTACGATGCCAGTTTTTCTGGCGAAAAACTCAGCATATGCTTACGAAGCAAGTTTTCCTACGGAAAACTCTAAGGAGGGCTGGCATGTTTACCGGAATTATCGAAGAAATCGGCCACATGCGCCGCATCCATAGTCAAGGACAAGCGATGGTGCTGACGATCGGCGCCATGAAGGTGTTGGAAGACGTACATCTTGGAGACAGCATCTCCGTAAACGGCGTCTGCCTGACGGTAATCGCTTATGACACGGATTCCTTTTCCGTGGACGTCATGCCTGAAACGTATCGCAAGACGAACTTACGCAAGCTGCAGAATGGCACCCGCGTCAACCTGGAACGGGCCATGGCTGCAAATGGCCGCTTCGGCGGGCATATCGTGCAAGGACATGTCGACACAACGGCGACGATCTTATCCCGTATTCCCGAAGAAAATGCGGTTGTCTACCGGTTCGAACCGGAGAACAAGCAAATTTTCAAATATATCATTGCTGGCGGCTCGATTACAATCGATGGCATAAGCCTTACGGTTGTTAGCGTGACAGAGCGCGACGCCGCGGTCTCCATTATTCCGCATACGCTCGCTCAAACCATACTCCACGATAAAAAAGCCGGTGATACCGTCAATATTGAGTGCGATGTGCTTGGCAAGTATATGGAGCGTCTTCTCGGATTCGGTCCGACAGGCGCTGCCGGAGGTAATCAAAACCGGCAAGGCTCATTATCGGAAAGCTTTTTGGCCGAACACGGCTTTATGTAGGCTTAAGCAAATGCTTACGAAGTAAGTTTTCCTTCGGGAAAACTCTTAGGAGAGATGAAAAATGGAGGACATACGTTTTAATCTGATTGAAGAAGCGATTTATGATCTGATGCTTGGCAAAGTCATTATTGTCGTGGATGACGAAGATCGTGAAAACGAAGGGGATTTTATTGCGCTTGCGGATAAAGCAACTCCGGAAGTGATCAATTTCATGATTAAAGAAGGGCGCGGGCTCGTTTGCGTGCCGATCACGGAAGAAAGAGCGCAAGAGCTGGACCTGCCTCCCATGGTGGCGCGGAATACCGATTACCATGGAACAGCATTTACCGTTTCTGTCGATCATGTTGAGACTAGCACCGGGATTTCTGCTCATGAACGTTCCCGAACTGTCCTGGCATTAATCGATTCCAAAACGAGACCGCACGATTTCCGGAGACCCGGGCATATTTTTCCGCTGATCGCCAAAAAGGGCGGCGTACTGCGCAGAGCAGGCCATACCGAGGCCGCTGTTGACCTTGCTATCATGTGCGGCTCCTATCCGGCGGCTGTCATCTGTGAGGTTATTAAGGAAGACGGTTCGATGGCACGTGTTCCGGATCTGGTAGAAATTGCGGCTAAACACGACCTGAAGCTAATTACGATTCAAGACCTGATTCATTACCGGAATCAAAAGGAGAAGCTCGTTGAGCGTGAAGTGGAGATCAACCTGCCGACCGACTTTGGCACATTCAAAGCGATTGCCTATACGAATCAGCTAGATAATAAGGAGCATGTCGCTCTTGTAAAAGGAAGAATCGACCCTGAAAAACCAACTCTGGTGCGAGTTCACTCTGAATGTCTGACTGGAGATGTGTTCCATTCCCACCGCTGCGATTGCGGCCCTCAGCTGGATGCGGCATTAAAACAGATTGATGAAGAAGGCACTGGTGTATTATTATATATGCGTCAGGAAGGTCGCGGCATCGGTCTAATCAATAAATTGAAAGCTTACGCCTTGCAGGAGCAGGGATTCGACACGGTTGAGGCGAATATTAAGCTTGGCTTTGCTCCGGATTTGCGCGATTATGGCATTGGAGCACAAATTTTGAAAGATTTGGGCATCCGCCAGCTTCGCCTTCTTACGAACAATCCGCGCAAAATCAAAGGCTTGGAAGGCTACGGTCTTGAAGTTGTTGAGCGTGTGGCTATCCAAATGGAAGGCAAAGAGCACAACTTGCATTATTTGCACACGAAAAAGCAAAAGCTTGGACATATGCTGGAGTTTCATGACTCAGGCAGCGGTATTTAAATAAATAAGTTGAATAGAAAAGGGAGAAATCAAAATGGCAAAAATTTATGAAGGTCATTTAGTCTCGCAAAACTTGAAATACGGTATCGTCGTTGGCCGTTTTAACGAATTTATTACGTCCAAACTGCTCGGCGGAGCTCAAGACGCTTTGAAACGCCACGGCGTGCAAGACGATGAAGTAGAAATCGCTTGGGTGCCGGGCGCTTTTGAAATTCCATTAATCGCACAAAAAATGGCTGAAAGCGGCAAATACGACGCCATCATCACCTTAGGTACGGTAATCCGGGGCTCTACGCCGCATTTTGACTATGTATGCAGTGAAGTGGCAAAAGGCGTATCTGCCATTAATTTGAAAACAGGCGTGCCGACCATATTCGGTGTATTAACGACAGATTCCATCGAACAAGCTGTTGAACGTGCCGGCACCAAAGCAGGCAACAAAGGTTGGGAAGCGGCAGTTACCGCTATTGAAATGGCGAACTTGACGAAACAATTGTCTTCCTAATGCTGTCTTTTTTTTCCATCTGGAAACATTGCTGCCCCGGTTGTTCGCATTTCTCATCGCAATGACGCTGCATGATGCGGCGCATGCGGGAACCGCATGGTTATTGGGAGATCGGAAAGCGCGGGGCGGCAAAAGATTTCGCTAAACCCCTTGGCACGCTTGGATGCTTTGGGCTTGCGATGATTGTGCTCGTCCTTATGGCTGGTCCTTTTATGAATCTATTACTCGTCTTTTTCTTCTGGCGGTTGTGTTTCTTTCTGCCCTCTTGGATTGGAGGCGGCATAGAGACGATTGCCGTAGAACAATGGCGAGTTTATTTGCAGTATTGCGTAATTGCGAATTTAATGGTATTAATCATACATATGTTGCCTTAATACCCGCAATCTATTTGCACGATGACAAGGGGGAATGCTGGATGAAAGTCACTTATAAACTGGAAGCGTTTGAAGGCCCCCTTGATCTGCTGCTGCATCTCATCGATAAGAATGAACTTGATATTTATAACATTCCGATCAAAGAGATTACCGATCAATACTTAGGTTATGTGCAAGCGATGCAAGAACTGGAGCTGGAAGTTACGAGCGAATTCCTCGTTATGGCGGCCACGCTATTATCAATCAAGAGCAAAATGCTCTTGCCTAAACCGCCGGTCATTGAGTTTGAAGAATATTATGATGAATTCGAAGATGAATTGGATCCTCGGGCCGAGCTCGTTGCCAAACTGATCGAGTACCGGAAATACAAGTCGATCGCCGATATGCTCCGGGATAAAGAAGTGGAGCGGAGCATGGTCTATACCCGCGAACCGGAGGATTTAACGCCGTTCTTGCCGGTTGTGCACGAGAATCCGGTTGAGGGGCTTGATGTCACAGATTTGTTATTCGCCTTTAGGCGTACCTTGCGTAAGCTCGCCAACCGCAACGTCGTCGCCAAAATTCGCCGGGATGAGATCTCGGTTAAAGACCGGATGCGAGAAGTCGTAGATATGCTCAAATTCAAAGGCGGAAAGCTGCTTTTCTCCAAATTATTCGATTACGAAATGACGCGGGAAGAGATTGTCGTCACTTTCTTGGCTTTATTAGAATTAATGAAAATGAAAAAGATTGTGTGCTTCCAGCATCAGCTGTTTGAAGACATTGTCATCCATGCGAAAGAGGAGGATTCTGAAATTGACGCTCAATTTCCAACAAATGAAATCAATTATTGAAGGACTGCTCTTTGCCTCCGGCGACGAAGGGTTGGATGCCAAGCAATTAGCTGAAGTATTGGAGCTCGACGCGCATCTGATTCACGACTTGGTCCGCGATATGAAGACTGACTTTAAACGTAAAGGCCGCGGCATTCAAATTGTTGAGGTAGCGGGTGCTTATCAATTGACAACGCTAGCCGAGCATGCTCCTTATTTTGAACGGCTTGCCTATTCTCCTTCACGTTCATCGCTCTCCCAAGCTGCGCTTGAAACGTTGTCGATCGTTGCCTATAAGCAGCCGATTACAAGGGTAGAGATTGAAGAGATACGCGGAGTCAAGTGCGACCGCGCTTTGCAGACGCTAGCGGCCAAAGATCTTATTGAAGAAGTGGGACGTGCCGATGCGGTAGGCAAACCGATTTTATACGGTACCTCAAAGCAGTTTCTTGAATATTTTGGGCTTAGCTCCATTCAAGATCTGCCGGATTCAACGAGCATCCAAGGGACTTTTGATTTAGAAGAAGAGACACGCATGCTATTTGATCGATTAGGTGATGATCAGAAGCAGATTACTTTTGAGGATATGGATAAAGTTGTGGAATAATGACTTTCACAGTTCTCCGTATGCATTTCATTTCCTTTTCACGGTCATACTAACTCCATTGGCGAGAAGATACATTCTTGCAATGGAGTTTTTTAGTTTTGGGGGACTTTGTTCCGAGGAGGAGGGAACTGTGCGTTGTTTTGGTTAGGCATTATTGTCATCCTAATTGTAATAGCTATTATCATTGCCTTGGTTAGTTATATT
Source organism: Paenibacillus sedimenti (assembly GCF_014534655.1). Taxonomy (GTDB): domain Bacteria; phylum Bacillota; class Bacilli; order Paenibacillales; family NBRC-103111; genus Paenibacillus_E; species Paenibacillus_E sedimenti. The sequence goes on along the minus strand of NZ_JACVVD010000003.1, from coordinate 480,194 downwards.
CGCGGCGAGCTCTATTTTTCCCGGGTGAAGGACGATGACACGCTTTCTATGAATGTGAGGGCTTTTTTCGGTCTGGTACGGTATCGCTACGTGATTCCGATTATTCAGTTTAAGGGCTTGGCTCAGGGAATTATAGTCAAATCAGAAACTGCGACCAGATCAAGCGATGGACTGAAAGATGAAATGAAAGATCATCTTACGAAAGAAAAGGTTTTGGATTCTTTCAAGCAGGGTAAAATTGCTCTGGAAAATACGCTCAATATGTATGATTGGATGAAACAAACGTTAGCTAAAGTAGAGTGCACGGAATTAAAATGGATCACTCGTATTGGTATCGGAGATGCCCCTGAAACGGCGATTACAACCGGTGCGATATGGGGGATCAAATCTTCTTTGATCGGGTTTGCCGCTCGGTTTGTCCGGCTGCGAACCAAGCCTTGTGTCGACGTTGTGCCACAATACAACGAGCCCCAGTTTTCAACGGAGTTTCGACTTGCAGGCCGTATCAGGGTATGGTTTATTTTGTTTGCCGGCATCAGACTGCTGGCGAGAGCGGCGAAGATCAAAGGCGGTATTCGCGCCTGGTACCAAATTTTCTTAAAAGCTAGAGCCAAAATGGCTTCTTGAATTTTGTACATAAGGGCTTTCCCAAGAGGGCACTATAAAAAAGAACCATTATTGCTCTTTAAAGCTTATGGCTTTCGTTCTTTACGAAAACTCAAAGGAGGAATATGAAGATGTCCGAACATCCGATTCAAGGTCTAATGAAAGTGGCGATGGAAAATATTAAAGAAATGGTCGACGTCAATACGATTGTCGGCGATCCTGTAGAAACCCCTGACGGCAGCGTCATCATGCCTATATCCAAAGTCGGATTCGGCTTCGCGGCAGGCGGCAGCGAGTTCGTGACGGACTCCGAAATCGAGATCGAAGGCGGCACCATTAACAAAAGTGATGCGCTAAACGCAAGAGTCGCTCTTCCTTTCGGCGGCGGCAGCGGCGGCGGGGTATCCATTACGCCGATTGCTTTTCTGGTTGTAGGAAAGAGCGGAGTGAAGGTGGTTCCACTTGACAATCAAACACACATTCTGGAGCGTCTGATCGACTCTGCGCCGCAAGTTGTGGATAAGATCCAAAGCATGCTCAAAGGCGTAGGAACCAAATCTACGAGTACATTGGGTGCAACGACCGCGGGATCGACGAACGTAACCAATATCGAGAATCAGAACTTTATCGTTTAAAATGGAACAAAATATCAAAGAAAAAGCTGTCCTTGCGGACAGCTTTTTTTTATTTTTTCTTTATTTACATCAGGTATCGAAGATAGACATAGATGTGCGCGAGCACCAAAGAAACAATGGTAATCGGTGCGCCAATCTTCAAGAATTCCATATACCTGAAACTCTTGCCTTCTTTAGCGGCGAGCCCTGCAACAATGACATTGGCGGAAGCCCCGATGATGGTGCCGTTTCCTCCCAGACATGCGCCGAGTGCAAGCGACCACCATAGGGTATTCACTTCCGGTGAACGATAATTTCGGCCTCTAGAAATGGAACAGGGTTAACTTCCAATATGCGAGTGATGGCGAATGTCACGGGCACAACCAGTAAAACGGTTGTAACGTTATCCAATAGTGCAGAGCCGATGGCCGTTAAAACAGACATGACCAATAAAATCCGCAGCGGATCCCCATTTACCCGCTTAGCCGCGCGAACCGCTACGAATTGAAATACGCCAGTTTGATTCGTTATTCCTACGAGTATCATCATCCCGACCAACAGGGTGATGGTTTCCCATTCAATGTAATGCTGGAATGCTTTATGGACATCGAGAATTCCCGCGAATACCATAACAACCACACCCAGCAAGGCAATTACAGCACGATTTACTTATTCAGAAATAATCAATGCATATGTGATTAAGAAAATAATCAGAGCGAGCCATGTAAGCATGTTTATTCCTCCTTTTTTATATGATAATTTGCTTGGAGAACCCAAAAAATGCAAAAAGAAGCCTGCGTTGGCAGGCTCCTCCGGTGATCTCCATATAAAATTCTTTAACATTATTACGAGAGATGCCCGGTTTGTAAATAACCTTATCCAAGGTCTATCCCTGCTGGAGAAGCATATACTTGTACAAAGTTTTGGCTGGCAAAAAGGAGAGACTTTGATCTACGATCAAGGATCCTTAAGTTCTTTCGCGTAGGAGGATTAAGATGAAGAAGAGAGTCATTCATTCGATCATATGGACGTTGATCATTGCTTTATTTTGGACGCCATTAGGACAAGCTGAAGCTTCCCCGCCCGGAATCGACACGAAAGCAGTCGGCGCTTCGCTCATTGATGTTGAATCCGGACGCATTCTTTATAATGTTAAAGGCGACATACCTATGCGAATTGCCAGCTTGACCAAAATCATGACGGCTATTGTTGCCATTGAGAACGGGAAGCTGACGGATAAGGTGAAGGTAAGCAAGAACGCATTCGGTAAAGAAGGATCATCCATTTATTTAAAGCTTGGCGAAGAAATGCGCTTGCACGATATGCTTTACGGCCTAATGATGCGTTCGGGCAATGATGCGGCGACCGCAATCGCTGAGCATGTAGGCGGGAGCGTAGAAGGTTTTGTCTACATGATGAATGAGAAGGCGAAAATGATCGGCATGGATCACTCGAATTTTACGAATCCGTCCGGACTGGATGAAGGCGAAGGGCATCGCGCGAGCGCCAATGATATGGCCAAGCTGACTGCCTATGCGTTGAAAAACCCTGTATTTCAAGAAATCGTGAGCACGAAAATAAAAAAGGTTCCGAATCCGAATGAAAAGTGGAATTATACCTGGTTCAATAAAAACAAGATGCTGTCCCTATTCGAGGGGGCAGACGGCGTTAAAACGGGTTACACCAAACTGGCTAAACGCTGCCTCGTCTCATCGGCGACAAGAAATGGACAGCAGCTGGTCGTCGTCACCCTTGACGATCCGAATGATTGGGCAGACCATGCCAAACTGCTTCAATACGGATTCAAGTATTATCCGCTCCAGCTAGTGGCTGCGAAGGGGGATACTGTCGAAGGCAGCCCTTGGGTAGTCGGCCGTTCTTTCTCCTATCCGCTAGCTGAAGGTGAAGCAGGCTTAGTCAGCAAAAAGGTATCGTTCACGGACGCGGCATCAACCGATTATCGTCTCGGAGAGAGAGGTATCATGCAAATCTACCTCAATCAGAAGCTGATCCGCAGCGTTCCATTGTACGATAAAACAAGCACTCGCATGCAAGCGTCAGATCAGTCGGCGTTCAGTTTTAAAGAAGGAAAGGCCTATACAGAAACATTATTGTCGAGATATGGGCTGATTTGCAGGTTACTTATCCAGAAATTATTCACTTTCTCTAAGTCTGAGTGGACCGATTAGGGGGTATCAATAATGGTCAATTGGATTTGGTTGTTTTTTATTGTTGTAGGGTTCGTCGTAGCCGCTATTAACGGAAATATTGAGACCGTGACCCAGGCTGCTTTTGACGGGGCGAAAAGCGGTGTAACCGTGTGCTTCGGACTCATTAGTGTACTCGTTTTTTGGCTCGGAATGATGCGTATCGCAGAGGATGCCGGCATTCTAAGCAAGTTAGCCGTTCTTTTACGTCCGGTCGTGCGGTTCCTGTTTCCTAGTATTCCGAAAAATCATCCGGCATTAGGCTACATCATGTCCAATATGAGCGCTAATATTTTGGGGCTCGGAAACGCGGCGACGCCGATGGGAATCAAGGCGATGCAAGAATTGCAGAAGCTGAATGCGGATAAAGATACGGCTAGTCCGGCCATGTGCACACTGCTGGCACTGAATACATCGAGTATTACACTCATTCCAACTACATTGATTGCTATAAGAATGAATTTTAATTCCGTGAATCCGGCTGAAATCGTGGGTACCACGCTCATTGCGACAGCCATATCGACCGCTGCGGCCATACTTGTCGATCGTTGGTACCGAAGGTCCCGTTCGCCTTTACCCCCTCTGAAAGGATGATTACGTATGTACGCCTTCGTTTCGCTCCTATCGGCATGGGCTATCCCTGTTATGATCGTTTTCATTCCTTTATACGCTGCATACCGCAAAGTTCCGGTCTATGAGTCCTTTGTGGACGGGGCGAAAGAGGGATTCGATACGGCTATTAAAATAATTCCCCATCTCGTCGGCATGATGGTCGCCATTTCGGTATTCCGCGCATCAGGGGCGATGGATATCGTGCTCGGCTGGATGCGGCCGTTTTTCGAGAGCTTAGGCATACCAACCGAGGTATTGCCGCTGGCGATTCTGCGCCCTATAACGGGCGCAGGGTCTTTGGCTTTCACGACCGATCTCATCGAGCAGTTCGGACCTGATTCCATGATCGGGCGGATTGCTTCCACCGTTCAAGGCAGCACGGATACGACGCTGTACGTTGTGACGGTGTACTTTGGCGCGATCGGCATCCGCAAAGCGAGCTATGCACTGAAAGTCGGACTCATATCCGATCTGGTAGGCTTCGTTGCCTCTATTGTCATTTGTTATCTGGTGTTTGCTTAAGCCGTGCGCTTGTGATTTACATGCAACTCCGTTATCATTAGCATGAGGTGAATAGCGGATCATGGAACGACTGCAAAAGGTATTGGCTGAAGCGGGAATCGCATCCCGCCGGAAATGCGAGGATATTATTACAGCCGGGCGGGTGCAAGTGAACGGAGAAGTCGTCACGACGCTCGGGGTAAAAGTGAACCCGCAGGAAGATGAAATCAAGGTGGATGGACGAGCCATCAACCAGCAGCAAAAAATATATGTGCTTTTGAACAAGCCCAAAGGCGTTATCACAAGCGCGACCGATCCGGGCGGCCGGAAAGTCGTCACCGATTTCTTGCCCGGCATTAAGGAACGTGTTTATCCCGTTGGACGTCTCGATTATGATACCGAAGGATTGCTCCTTTTGACCAATGATGGAGAATTCGCACATTTATTGACACATCCGAAACATCACGTCCCGAGAACTTATCAGGCTACCGTTAAAGGTGTGCCGCATGGTACACTGCTAGAAAAGCTGAGAACAGGCGTTCAGTTAGAGGATGGAATGACCTCTCCGGCAGAAGTAGAATACGCGGACGTGAATCCGGAGAAGAATGAATCGATTATCGAGATCACCATCTATGAAGGCAGGAATCGACAAGTAAGACGTATGTTCGACTCGATCTCATTCCCTGTCATCCGGCTGAAGCGGATAAAGTTCGGTCCGATCTTCCTGACAGGGGTGCCTAGGGGCAAATACCGTCATCTCTCCGTGAGCGAAATCAAAGAGCTCAGAGACGCTGCGCTCTCGACACATAAAGTTCAAAAAGGCCAATAGGAATTGGCCTTCTTTTCGTTATAATGAACATATAAGTGAGTGTAAATCGCTATAAACGTTTGTGAAATGGCTAACAATGTTAATAAAAAAGGCAAGGTGATCGACAGTGGGTGCAAGAAAAAAATGGGTACAGATTGCGATATTCGCCGTCGTGCTTGTTATTGGCGTATTTACCATTATTACAAATTTATCTGCAGCGGATAGCAAAAAATACCCGCAGGTTGGGGATAAAGCGCCCGATTTCTCCTTAATCGGTCTCGATGGGAAAACGCATAAATTGTCTGAATATAAAGGAAAGCCGGTACTAATGAATTTCTGGGGAACTTTCTGTCCGCCGTGCAAAGAAGAAATGCCGGATCTCCAAAGACAATATGACAAATGGAGCCCTCAGGGCGTTGTCTTCCTGGAAGTGAACGTCGATAAAAACAAGGTAACGGTTCAAGCATTCATGGACCAGTATAATTTGAATATGCCTGTTTTACTGGATGCGAAAGAAGAAGTGCGCAAAAAGTATGGCGTAATGGATTATCCTACGACATTTTTTATTAGTCCGGACGGCAAGGTTGAAGTGAAAAAGATTGGACAAATGACCGAATCGTATATCGATCAAACGCTCACCCAATTGGCAGGCAAGACAAAGTAACTCAGCGTATGCTTACGAAGTAAGTTTTGCTTACAGCAAAACTCAGCATATGCTTACGAAGTAAGTTTTGCTTACAGCAAAACTCAGCATATGCTTACGAAGTTAGTTTTCCTATGGAAAACTCAGCGTACGCTTACGAAGAAAGTTTTGCTTACAGCAAAACTCTTAGGAGGACATCATGTTTCACAACACCAAATGCGATTGCGGGCATCAGAATCCGACTGGCACCACGCTTTGTGAATCCTGTGGGAAGCCGCTCATTGATGAGGATGGCACCGATCTGCTGGAAATGCGTTATGACGGCATGGCCCGCCGCTCTCAAAAATCGAATCCTTCTGTATTGGATAAAGTCTGGAATTTCTTTTCATCGGTTAAAATAGCGGTAGGTATTATCCTTGTAACACTTGTGGCATCAGCAGTTGGAACGATTTATCCGCAAGAAAATACGTTTCTTGATATCGATCCGGCCCAGTATTATGCAGAGAATTATGGAACGCTCGGCAAGATTTATCATTTCTTGGGCTTTTCTCACACGTTCAGCTCCTGGTGGTTTATCACGTTGCTGTTCATGATCGGGACATCGCTTGTCGTATGCAGCTTAGACCGCGTGCTTCCACTATATAAAGCACTATCCAAACAGCAAATTCGCAAACATGAAAGCTTTTTGACCAGGCAAAGGGTGACATATGCAGGGGCGTTGCCGGAGAATGCCAAAGCAGAAGAGTGGACAAACCAGCTAGGCGCTTTGCTACGCAAAAAGAGCTACCGCGTACATACGGATGGTACGGCGCTTCTTGCTGAGAAATACCGGTTTAGCCGATGGGGGCCTTACATTAACCATATCGGTCTTATCATCTTCCTGTTAGGTGTGCTGATGCGCAGTATCCCTGGATGGCACATGGACGAATATATCGGCGTACTTGAAGGTGAAACCAAGCAAATTCCGCATACTTCCTATTATTTGAAAAATGAAAAGTTCAACCTTGAGCTGTACGATGACAAGGAATTGCCGGAGAACATCAAGGATAAGGGGCAAATCGTACCGAAAACGTACGAGACGAAAGCCGTTTTGTATCATTGCACAGCAAACTGTGACGATCCATCGAAAGAACCTGAACTCGAAGAAGTGCACAGGGCGGACATTCTTGTCAATCATCCATTGAACTACAAAGGATTGCAAGCGTATCAATTCGATTACAAAGCATCGCCGATGCTGATCTCGGTCAAGCCCACGGTCAGCAATCCGCAAACAGGCGAGGCCTATGGCAGCTTTGAGCTTCCGATGAACAATCCGAAGGAAGAGTATCAAGCAGGTCCTTACAAATTGAAGCTGAAGGGATATTTCCCGGAGTTCGGTTTGGATAGCAAAGGACAGCCGATCAGCCTATCCAATGAACCGAAAGCGCCTGCATTTATTTTTAGTATTACAGGTCCTGGTCTTGCCGCTAATGGCGAGCCTTACATGTATTTTCCCAGACAAATTGATAAAGAATCGTTCTCCCAAGATGCGATCAACGGCGCTATCGCGAAGAAGCTGAATATCGCTGTAGGATCGATGGAGGGCGTACAATTTGCTGAATTTACGACTTATCTGAATATTCGGGTAGATAAAGCGATGCCTTACATTTGGGTAGGTTCCGCGATTTTCATGATTGGCGTCATCATGGGCTTTTACTGGCAGCATCGCCGCATTTGGCTCCGCATTGATGGGGATCAGATTACGCTCGGTGCGCATACGAATAAAAACTATTTTGGATTACGCAATGAAGTGGCGGCCGCACTTGCAAAGAACAACATCACGATTTCGCCTAAATTACTAGATCAAGGAGGAAAGCAAGGGTGAACGTAAATTCAGTCAGCAGTACGTTTCTGCTCATCGCCTTTTTTGTATATCTGTTAGCCTTTTTGCTTTTCGTCCTATCCATTACAGGGAAAAGGTGGAGCAATCGCGAACCTGAAGAACATACTAAACGTTGGGGCTTCATCGCTTTCATAGTTTCTGTCATAGGATTTGCTTGTCAGGTGACTTTTTTCTTTACAAGATGGGCTGAGGGAGGGCATATTCCTACATCGAATATGTATGAATTCATGACCTTTTTAGGCATGATGATCATGTTTGCGTTCTTAATCGTCTACCTGATTTATCGGACGCCTGTCCTTGGTATTTTCGCTTTGCCGATCGGATTCATCATGATTGCTTATGCATCCGTGTTCCCAAGTGAAATACAGCCATTAATACCTGCTTTGCAGAGCTACTGGCTCAAAATACACGTGACCACTGCCGCGGCGGGAGAAGCCTTTTTCGCTGTGGGTTTTGCCGGCGGATTGATGTATCTGCTGCGAGCGGTTGACTTCAAAGGTACAACCAAGCAGGATAAGCGTGAGCAAAGAGGCATCGAATTGACGTTGTTCTTCATTTTGATGCTGATTGCTTTCATTGGCAGTATTTTCACATTTAACGGATCCGGATATAAAGTAACATTCACCAAACAAGTGACGGTTACTGATGCCCAAGGTCAGCAGCAGACCAACACACAAAATGAAACCTACGTATTGCCTCCAATCGTTCAGCCTTATGGAATGCAAGCGGTCGAAATGAGACCTTTTCTGGGTATGACTGAGCCGCTTTTCACTGCCCCATCCTGGATGGAAGGCGCTAGCGCGGGGCGTAAGCTGAATACTGTGATCTGGTCGGTCCTCGGCGGATTAATTCTATACGGTTTAGCTCGATTGGTTGCACGTAAACCGTTAGGTGCTGCTATCGGACCTGTTGTAAAAGGAATGGATCCTGAGGACTTGGATGAAATCAGCTACAGGGCAATTGCGATCGGTTACCCGATCTTTACCTTGGGCGCACTCATTTTCGCCATGATTTGGGCGCAAGAAGCTTGGGGTCGTTTCTGGGGATGGGATCCCAAAGAAGTATGGGCATTGATTACTTGGTTGTTCTATGCTGTATTTTTACATCTGCGTCTTTCCAAAGGCTGGCAAGGCAAAAAATCAGCTTGGTTATCGGTCATTGGTTTTATCGTGGTAATGTTTACCTTAGTTGGGGTGAATCTGGTCATTGCCGGTCTTCACTCTTACGCGGGTGTCTAGTGATTAATACATGAAGGATGTGAAGCTTTATGGAAATGAAGGCAAGCATACTGGTTGTTGACGACGAAGAACGGATTCGCAGATTGCTGCGGATGTATCTGGAAAAAGAAGGCTATATCATCGAAGAAGCGGAGGACGGCGAAACCGCATTGCGGATGGCAACTGATACGGACTATGATTTGGTACTGTTGGATGTCATGCTGCCGGGTATTGACGGTATTGAGGTCTGCTCACGTCTTCGCCAGGTGAAGTCCACACCGGTCATCATGTTGACGGCCAAAGGGGAGGAGACGAACCGGGTAAGCGGTTTTGAAGTTGGCGCCGATGATTACGTCGTTAAGCCTTTCAGTCCGCGTGAGGTCATTTACCGGGTTAAGGCGATTCTTCGCCGCTCTTCAGCGACAGCATATTTATCTAAGGATGCAGGATCCAGCAATAATATCGTATTCCCGAATCTGGTCATAGAGCATGATGCGCACCGGGTAACGGCAGGCGGTCAAGAGGTGGCATTAACGCCAAAAGAGTACGAACTGCTGCACTATTTGGCGGTTTCTCCTGATAAAGTGTTCTCCCGTGAGGAACTTCTCAAGGATGTATGGAATTACGAGTTCTTTGGGGATTTGCGGACTGTAGACACCCATGTAAAAAGACTTCGCGAAAAATTAAACAAAGTATCCCCGGATGCTGCTGCAATGATTACGACCGTATGGGGAGTTGGCTATAAGCTAGAGGTGCCCAAATAACGTGTTTATTTTTAGAAGCGTCGTAGGCAAGCTGTGGTTAACGATTATTGGCCTGGTTGCGGTTGTACTGCTCATACTGGGCTTTTTTCTTGTCAATTATATGGAAAAATATTTCTCCCAAGTCAATGATCAAACGGAGAATACGAAAAAACTCGCGCTTCGCTTCTCGGATGAAGCTTCGCGGCATATGTACGATAATGAGTTTTATTTACTAAGTAATGAACTGTTAAGCTTTCAGGATGCAAGAATGCTTGTCATCACAAAGGACATGAAGGAGACGCCGCTGCCAACACCTGCGGGAAGCAATCCGGTTAACTTTCATGCGACGGACTTCTTTACTGAGAATGAGCTGAAGCAAGTATTCGCCGGGCAAACGCTGGAGAAGAAAATCAGCAGCTCCGGGAGCGGGCGGTTTCATGCGGGGGCAGAGTATCTGATTGTCGCTGTTCCTTTGAAAAATCAATTAGGTGCGATTATCGGCGCGACGCTGCTCTACCAATCTCTTCAATCGCTTGAAGCCACGCAGTCCTATATGCTGAGACTTTTTGTTTATGTATCACTTGTGGGCTTCTTGATGACCACCTTTTTCGCATTCTTCTTGTTCTCTCGGATTACGCGTCCGCTGCAGCAGTTGAAAAAAGCGGCAGATCTGATTACGTTAGGCGAATACGGAACGCGCGTTCCCATTCTGTCCAAGGATGAAATTGGAGAGCTTGCCAAAACTTTTAATCATATGGGCGGGAAAATGCAGGAAAGCGTTAGAGCGCTTAGTGAAGAAAAAGAGCACCTGTCCAGCATTCTGAGAAGCATGACAGACGCCGTCATTACCCTGGATGCGGATGGTTCGGTCATGCTGACGAATCCGCAAGGCGAGAAGATCGTTCAAGAGTGGAGTACGATTGACTGGTCGGATGATGAAGGTACCGATCGATTCCGTAAGCCTGACACATCGCTTGGTGACTGGGGGCTTACCAGCTATAGCAATCTGGATTCCAAGCCGATTCCTGTGCCTCTCATACCGTTGTTCGAAGCGGTCGTAGCAGAGTCATCCGAGGCTGCGTCGAAGCTGTACGTGCAAAACGGAGTATGGTCTGTCGCCATGACGCCGCTCTATTCACGCGATCAAGTGCGTGGCGCGGTCGCCGTACTGCGCGACGTCACGGAGGAGGAGCGCCTCGACAAGCTGCGCAAAGACTTTGTCGCGAACGTGTCGCACGAGCTGCGCACGCCGCTCTCGATGCTGCAGGGCTACAGCGAAGCCCTGCTGGATGATATCGCCTCCTCGCCGGAGGAGCGCAAGGGGCTGGCGCAGGTCATCCACGACGAGTCGCTCCGCATGGGGCGTCTCGTCCGCGACCTGCTCGATCTGGCCCGGATGGAAGCGGGCCATCTCGAGCTCTATTTCAGGGAGGTCGAAGTCGACTCCCTGGTGAAGCGCATGCACCGTAAATTTACGGTGCTGGCCAAAGAGTGCGGCATCGCGCTTAGCGCCGAGCTGCCGGACCAGTCCCTCATCCTCCAACGGGCGGATGAGGATCGCCTCGAGCAGGTGCTGACGAACCTGCTCGACAATGCGTTCCGGCATACGGCCAGCGGGGCCCGTATTGCCGTGAAGGCGGAGCCGGCGGCCTACAAGGAACAGCCGGCGATCCGCATTGAGGTCACCGACGAGGGGAAAGGGATCCCCGCAGATGACCTGCCTTTTATTTTTGAGCGCTTTTACAAGGCGGATAAAGCGCGTACGCGCGGTTCTTCAGGCGGTACGGGGCTGGGCCTCGCCATCGTAAAGAACATCATCGATGCCCATCAAGGCAGCGTAAACGCGCAAAGCACGTTGGGGCAAGGGACAACTTTCACCATATTGCTGCCTTGCGATCCAAAGTGAGAATTGCGTAACTATTTCGACAAATTAAGAGGCGTTTGCTGATGAATTTCTCAGCAAACGCCTTTATTTTGTAGAATATTCAGAAAAAATCTTGTTGTTCGTGAAACACTCGAGAGGAAGTTTTCATTTACGAACGTTGGCGCCGTATCCTGGCCTAATCCGATTATTCCGGCTTATCTGGCTCATCTTCGGTGCTCCTGCCGTTGTAAGTCGGTTTTTCCGACTTAACAATGAGCCGAACGGTCGATTTCGCCTGTAACCCTGCTGTAATCCGATTTTTCCGACTTAGCAGTGAGCCGCAGTGTCGATTTCACCAGTAACTATGCCGTAATCCGATTTTTCCGGCTTACCTGGCTCATCTTCGGTGCTCCGGCCGTTGTAAGTCGATTTTTCCGACTTAGCAGTGAGCCGCACGGTCGATTTCACCAGTAACTATGCCGTAATCCGATTATTCCGGCTTACCTGGCTCATCTTCGGTGCTCCGACCATTGTAAGTCGGTTTTTCCGACTTAGCAGTGAGCAGCACGGTCGATTTCGCCCCAATCTACTGAAGAAATCAGCGATAGATGCTAAAAACAAAGGAGTTAAGCACATATAAGCTGCTTAACTCCTTTGTTCATGATTATGAATATCAGACGTGTCCTACTTTAGGGACAGCCTTGAGGGGGCTCCTAACAAGAATCCCTTAAATCGTAAGAGCTCGTACGTTGACGATTTCTGCTTGTTTCGTGAGGTCAGCCAGTACTTCAGCTGGTGCCGGTTTATCGATAGTCAGAACCATGATCGCCGATCCGCCGATAACTTTACGGCCTACTTGCATCGTAGCGATGTTGACGTCATTGCTGCCGAGCAGTGTACCTACGCGGCCGATAATGCCCGGTTTATCGTTATGGGAGATAAGCAGCAGGTTGCCTTCCGCAGCGAAGTCTACCGGATATTGATCAATGCGTACGATACGCTCGCCAAAACCAGCGAGTAATGTGCCTGCGAGTGTTTTTTCTTCCTGCTTCGTTTTTACGGTAACCGTCACTAAGTTCGTGAAGCTGCTCGCCACATTTGACGTTTGAGTCACGATGTTAACACCGCGCGATTTTGCCAAATGCATCGCATTGATGATGTTAATCGACTCTAATTGGTTCTGGAATACACCTTTTACGATGTAACGGGTCAATTGACTTGTATCGACATCAACGAGATCGCCTGCGTAGTTAACAACGATTTCGGCAACGGCTCCATGCGCGATTTGACCGAGGATGCTGCCGATTTTCTCGCCAAGACTGAAGTAAGGCTGCAGCTTATTCAGCACGTTTGCAGGAACAGGAGGCATGTTAACCGCATTTTTGAACGGCTCGTTCCGCAAGATGTGAAGTACTTCTTCCGATACGTCAATCGCTACGTTCTCTTGTGCTTCGATTGTGGAAGCGCCAAGGTGAGGCGTTACGATGACTTTAGGGTTATTTAAGAACGGATGATCTTTTTGCGGAGGTTCCACTTCAAATACGTCGAATGCAGCTCCAGCTACGATACCTTGATCAATCGCTTCGACCAACGCCATTTCATCGATAATTCCGCCGCGAGCGCAGTTGATGATGCGAACGCCTTTTTTCATCAACTCGAATTGTGTCTTGCCAATCAGATGGCGAGTTTCCGGGGTAAGAGGCGTATGCACAGTAATGAAATCCGCTTGCGCTGCAATTTCATTTACGGAACCCAGTTTCACGCCCATTTTCTCAGCGCGTTCTTCGGTGAGGAACGGGTCGTAACCGATCACATTCATACCGAATACTTTCGCACGTTTGGCAACTTCACTGCCAATACGACCCATACCTAGAATTCCGAGTGTTTTGTTGCGAAGCTCGACACCGATAAATTTACGATCCCATTCGCCGCCAACTGTTTTCTTATATGCCTGCGGAATCATGCGTGCCGTTGACATCATCATGGCAAATGTAAGCTCGCAAGTCGCGATTGTGTTTCCGTCCGGAGCATTGATAACAACGATGCCTCGTTTGGTCGCAGCTTCCAGGTCAATATTGTCAACGCCTACGCCGGCACGGCCGATGACTTTCAATTTGCTTCCGGCCGTCATAATTTTTTCAGTAACTTTCGTTTGGCTGCGAACGAGCAGGGCATCATATTCACCGATGATCGCTACGAGTTCATCTTCGGAGAGTCCTGGCTGTTTAACAACCTCAACGTCGCTTGCATCATAAAGCATTTGAATTCCCATGTCGCTGATCGGATCAGATACTAATACTTTAAACATAATTGAATGCCTCCTTAGAATTTTGCGAATTTGGATATAAAAAAAACTCCCAATCCCTCAGATACAGACACGAGTGTCTATAGCCAAAGGGACGAGAGATTGCTTTCGTGGTACCACCCTAATTCGCTATCCGTTCGCACGGACAGCCTCAATGGTCTTGCGACCTGGAACTGTAACGGGTTCCTATTGCCGATTGCATCTACTATGATTCAATGCAATAACTCTGGAGTGCTCCGCAAAAGTTCACTGCCGATTCACACCTGCCACCGGCTCTCTGAAAGCTACTTGTTTTGCTTGGCTCCGTCAATGCTTTACTGTGTTATAGAATTTTCAATAGCTTAACATGGGTTTGAAATCGTGTCAATACATGTCGATTCATTTACATGAAAGTTATAAATAAACCCTTCAGGTCCTCTTTGCAAGCTTACCGTACTCCATTTTATAGTAAGCGCTGAGAGAATGCAATGCATAAAGCTTGAATTTCAACCTGTTTTTCGCTATTCTTCTCAGTACATCAATTACTATGATTAGCAGGTTATGAAAGGGGATTATATATGGATATTACAAGCATACAACCGCATAAATTTCTGGAAGTTCTTGATCAGGGTCAGCTGCAGGACAGCATCATCGTGGATGTGAGAGAGCCTTATGAATGGGACTACTATCACATGGAGGAGGCCGTACTGCTTCCGATGCAGCAAATCCCGCATCGAATGGGCGAGCTTCCGGAAAATAAGGATATTTATCTCGTTTGTGCGCACGGCGTGCGGAGCTATCGCGTTGCCGAATTTTTACAAGAAAACGGCTTTGACCGCGTCATTAATGTGGAAGGCGGGATGGCGGCGATCGGCACGCTGCGCGGCTTTCAATACGACTAGAGTCCCCCGCTATCAAAAATGAAAAAAGCCAGGCGCAATGCGCCCGGCTCTTCATATCAATTTACATCCGAGAAAAATGGCAGCTGTGGAAGCGGCTCGTTGCTGTACCATTTGGCTTTTCCTTTTACGAAATCGCCGGATCTTACAGCATTCGTACTAAGCAGCAAATCTATGGTTTGATTCACATCGCCTACATTCAATTTCTTGGCTTGCCCGGAAACGATGAATTCATCAATGCGAATTGTCAAATCTTGCGGATAAAATGGTGAAAATGCTTTATTTTTCAGTAATTTTGCTGTTATGTATAGATTTTTAACATTCACATTCATGGCCCGCCATTGATCTAAGTTTGCATTATTGTTAGGATCGAAAGATTCCAAGTCGTGATCCAGTGTTACGTTCCAAGCGACAATCGATTCGAAGTAGTTCTTTTGCGCCGTCAAAGCTTGCGTCTTTGCTTCCTGGAAATAGGCATCACTATCAATGGCTGCTAGAAGCTGGGCGCCGCTCATGCCGTTCGCTTTGCTTTGGTAGCTTTTCGATGTGTCAGCAAACAGCTTGAGACTCTTTAAATAACCCTGATGCGACTGCACAAGCAGCGGTGAGGAGGCAGGCATGTTTTTGCTTTGTAACTGATTATATTTGTCATCAGCGACTTTATTCAGTTCTTTGAGAACGGCGGATGCATCAATCGCTGAGTTGCCGATTTCAATTTGACTCATCTGTTCAAACCATTTATTCTGAAATTCCCTAAAGGGTAAAAAGATGGTATGGTAATAAGAGACCAAAACCTGCTGATCGTAAGCCCCTATTTCTTGGACTGCAGCCTTGTCCGCATGCAATATTTTCTCATACTTCTGGTCTGATTTCTGCCCTCCTATCTTGAGGCCGTAGAAAAAAGCGCCTAGTATACAAACAAGCATAAAAATGAACATGAGGGCGAATAAATAATCAGTGCGGGTCAGACGCTTATCCATAATCAAAAGCTCCTTATTCTCTCTTTTTCTTTTAATTAGTATAGGTGAAATAGCTAGAAAAGGGAATATGTGAGGAAATGAGGAAGCTTACATGAAAAAATTCGATTTCAAAAATATTCGCTTCGGCAAAGTCGATCTGAACGACTTAAATGATCGGACTTTATTGCTCAATTTGTACATAACCCAACTTCTTACGCTTATTATCGGTATCGTCATCGTTTTTTTTCAGAGTAATAATAATATTCTTTCCATGTTTCAATTTGGTGCAGGGTGGGCAATACCAATATGGGGCTGTTTATTCGCTGCAGTCGTGCTTGGTGTGGATCTGATCATATCCAGATGGGTACCCAAAGAAGTATCCGACGACGGCGGGATTAATGAGATGATTTTCGGTAATCGCGCTGTATGGCATATTGCGCTCATTTCCTTGATCGTATCTATTTGCGAGGAATTATTGTTCCGCGGGGCGATTCAACATTGGTGGGGACCTTATTGGACCAGTATTGTGTTCGCGGCGATTCATATTCGTTATTTGCAGCATTGGCTGATGACTGGGATGGTTTTCAGCATCAGTTATGGCTTAGGCTGGATCTATCAGCAAACGGGCAGTCTATGGACCCCAATTATCGCCCATTTTGTCATTGATTTTGTGATGGGCTGTATTTTACGATTTGGCAAGGAGGAAGAACAAGGCTCATGAGCGTGGAAGAACAGACACCATTGCGATCAGATCAAACGAGGAGTGAACAAGGAAAGGACGATACCTATTTGCCGCCGCGAAAAGCGGTGCATCCCTCCGAGAATGGGAAATGGACTCGCATTTTTTATCTAACTTTACTCTGGTTGTTTATCACGCTTGTAGTCGGCTTAACCGTATGGGGGATACGCTATTCCTAAATAATTGGTCTAAAATATACCAACGAAGCAAAGTTGTGCAACTTCTACCAAAAAGCTATGATAGATTCATAGTTTCTTTTTTTTAGGAGGGAGCAGCCAGATGATCGTTTTGAAAGCAACTAAATGGCAATCGTTAATCAAGGTATGCGTAATTGTTTGTATGTTAGTTTCCAGTATGTTTTGGTCAGCAAAACCTTCATACGCGCTTTCTTATGGGTATATGGCATATCCGCAAGGGAATGTAGGACTGTTAAGACCGGATATTGGTGCTACAATTAACTTAAGTGAAGGAAAAACGCCTGAAAGCTATCATTTTTACTTAAATAATACAGAAGTCAATGCGATATATGATCCGATCTCTGTCAAATATATCTACCGGCCAACGGCAGATCTGGCTCCAGGTGATTATACAGCCCGTCTAGTCTTCTCGTTTAGCGGGTATGAGCCTGTTAGCATTGATTGGAAATTTACTATTACGCAAAATGCCTCTAGTTTATCTACGGCAACTACGCAAGAGCAGCGAGATGGTCTACGCGCCATTAACGATTATCGGGCAAAGCTTGGCCTTTCGTCGGTCAAATTCAGTGATTTGCTGAATACGGCTGCACAGAAGCATGCCCAGTATTTGTACGATAACCAAATCGATCCGATCCATACGGATGTATCCTTGCATGAAGAGGATTCGTCGAAACCGGGGTATATTGGGAAAACGCTCGGGGAACGTATGAGGTACATAGGTTACTCACGTACAAGCGGTGAAGATGTAGCTTATAACCGTGTTTCTCTTGTGGAAGCGATCGATAGTTTGTTTGATGCCCCATACCATCGTTCACCTTTCATGGTACCAGGTCTTACGGAGATAGGCGTTTTTAAGGCAGGGGATTACCATGTCGTCGAGTTCGGATTCTCTGATGGCGTTGCTCCCGAGTTAGTCGTTTCACCGAGCAATAATGATATATACGTGCCGACTATTTTTGATGGACACGAAAGTCCTGATCCTATCCGTATACATTCTGGCAGCGAGTATCCTGTCGGGTATCCGATTATGGCATCGGTCAATGGTCCCGGTGTCGCTAAGGTCGTCTTAAATGAAGCGGAATTAAAAGACGAGAGCGGCAAAGAGGTACCTCTCTTATTGAATGCACCAGGTAAAGACGACCATCTGGATACAGAAGTGTTTATGATGCCAAAACAGCCCTTGCTGTTGGACACCACTTATAAAGCGAGCGTTAAGCTGACTGCTACCATGGAGGATGGCAGTACAAGAGCTTTCAATAAGGATTGGACCTTCCGGACAGAGCCCAAGGTTGGTTTAGGTGTCCAAAAACTGCATAGTGACGCAGTCGCCTACACGATCCAAATGGCCAACTTTGGCTTGAACCGGACACATACCGTTACTTTTGGCTTAAATGATGATAAGTACAAACTGGATTTGATTTCATACAACATGCAGCAGAAGCCTTATATCGAGGATGGAACGTCCTATCTCTATATCCGGGATCTAGCCGCGGCGCTGGGGGCTTCTGTAGAATGGGATGATCAAAAGAAAGCAGCGATTTATAAGAAAAAAGAAAAGACGATCATTTTCTATACGAATCGAAATGCTTATAGCATTAACGGAGTAGAGCGCGAAACGGACTCAGCAGCTAAGCTCATCAATGAGACGACGATGATTCCAGTCCGCTTACTTTCAGAAACATTAGGCGCCAAAGTCGATTATGTAGAGAGCACGCGTACTGTCCTTATCAACTACTAATATCATAATAAGAGCCCTGAAGTCCGTGGTCGGACAACAGGGCCTTTTGCTCATTCTCATTTCATCTCAAGTTCAATTGCGTTGGGATCAACGAAGGAATATCCTTTTTCCTCAAGCTGGGTCAAAAGCGTATCTAAGATCGTAACCGTCCACGGCAGCTCGTGCATTAAAATGTTACTGCCCCCATGAAGTTGCTTCATCACATTCTCCAATACTTTGTTAGGATCATTTTTACTATTCGTCATCTCCCAGTCTAAGGATCCGTTCGACCAGTTCATATAAAGCATATGCTTATTTTTAATTTTATCTTTCAAATAGTTGTTGCCGGAACCGAATGGGGGACGGAAAAATTGCGGTTCCTGGCCAATCAATTCCTTGACGATTTTCTGTACATCATCTACTTGCTGATCGATTTTCTCGTTTGTCATATCCTTCAAGTTATTATGATCCCAGGCATGATTACCGATGACTTGTCCGCTGTCATGGATGAATTTGACAAGCTCAGGCTTCTGTTTGATGCGATAACCGTTTAAGAAAAATATAGCCTTGGCGTTATGTTTTTTCAACGTAGCAATCAACGCCTCGTTCATTTCCCGTTCTTTGGGGCCATCATCGAATGTTAGCAGCACAATATTCTTATTGCCGTTAGGATCGATAGGGACAATATCATAGTTTTTGTTCATCCGGTATTCTTTTTTGATGGTTTGTTCAGCAGGCTTTTCCGATGCAGGTGTAGGCGTAGGCGTAGGTGTAGGTGCTTGTGTCGCTGTTGGTGTCGGGCTTGGCGTAGCAGCTATTGTTTGCGACGGACTTGAAGTAGCTGCAGGATTTGAAATCGCCTTTTCCTGGCTGCATGCGGTCAGCAGCAGAGCCGCGCAAACCAATAGTACACTTGCTTGTTTCATCATGAATTCTCCTTAATGTTCAATCTTCTTTTGTAATAGAGCTACAAGTATTTTACCACAATTCATGCGTTACCATATCCCCTTTGTTTTCCTGCCTTAGCGGCGTATGCACCTCTTGAATCTCGCATAAGCTAGTCTTGATTCAAACTACATGACATGGAGGGAAGCCAGATGAGATTTAGTACATTTTTGCTTGGCGGCATAGCAGGCGCAGCTGCGGTCATTTATTTGAATCGCAGAAGCAAATCCTTATTGTTCTCCGCATTCACTTCTCCCACCGAATCAATGGGTAAAGTAATGAACAAGGCAAAAGATACATTCGTAAGTAAAAACTTCAAAGATTCTGCTGCTAAAAGCTTCTCAAACTCAAGCTCGAACAATCTGAATCAGGTCGAAAAAATCGTGAAAGAAGACCCTGCATTGAAGGCAACAGTGAACGAAATTTTGCAGGAAAACAAAGAAACAACGACGGCGATTCAATAAACATAAGGTTCGGCACAGTCAGGCATACCCACGGGGCCGGCTGTGCTTTTTTCTTTTATACTTAACTTCCACGTGCATTTGTATGGAATTAGTGTTAACATGGGAGGTGAAAACGTTGTTGGATGCAAGTCCAAATCGTTTTCAACAACTCACCTTTTTTCTTTTTTGTCATATTCTGTTTTAATAAGGTGAACATGCTTAAGATGATAGCTTTTCTTCGAAAAGCTCTAAGGAGGATCCTATCATGAAAATTGAACGCTTAAGTCAGGATAAGATACGGATTTTCCTAACATTCGATGACTTAACTGAACGCGGGATTCAAAAGGACGACATGTGGAGAGAAATTCCCAAAGTACATGAGCTTTTCAGCGAGATGATGGATCAAGCTTATTCTGAACTCGGATTTGACCCTTCCGGCCCCCTTGCAGTCGAAGTGTTTGCGCTTCCTGCCCAAGGTATGGTAGTTATCGTTACCAGGGGCAAGCTTGATTTATATGCGAACTCCGACGCTTATGACGATCATGAAGCTGAAGAAGTGTACGAAATGGAAGTTACGCTCGAACAGAGCGATCTGATCTCCTATGCATTCCGTGATTTTGAAGATCTGCTTCGCGTTGCGAAAGTAATCAACCCGCTTTTGATGGAAGGCGGTACATTGTATTCCTACAAAGGAAAATATATTTTACAGCTGGAGCCTGTCGAGCTTGAGGAGTCCAAGTATCAAGCGCTCATTGCGGTTCTTTCTGAATTCGGGGAAGCCGCTTCGGTTACTTCTGCCGTATTGGAGGAGTATGGTAAAACGATTATCGCTGATGATGCAGTTAAGGTGCTCTGCCACCATTTCCGCTAAATCAATCTGGTTATCTTACTTTTGCATTAAAATGAAACAAGCATCTTCAAAAACATCCGTTTTTGTGAGATGCTTTTTTAAGTTTAGGAAGTTATGCGAAGCTCATTTCAATGGATAATGGGATTTGTAATGCTGATATGCGATATCGGGGGGACACCATAGATGACGAGCTCAGAACGTAAACGTTTAGCGCCTACTCCGGCAGCAGTTGATTTGGACGGCCTGTTGGCTTATTACCAAAAGCAGCTGCGCGAAGAGGCTTTTTTCTATTTGCAAAAAAGAGGCATTGCCGAAGAAACGGTTGAGCAGTTCCGTATCGGATTTGAAATCGGAAAAATCGGCTTTTATGTGGATCAGAACCAGCTAGGCGATTACTTTGAAAATCGGGTGATTCTCCCGATTCGCAATTACGCAGGAGACATAGTCGATCTGATCGGAAGAGCAATTGACCATAGGGAGCCGAAATATAAGCCATTGTACGGATTGGATCAATATCTGTTCAATTATCCGGTACTTGCAGAGTCGGAAGAAGTTGTGCTTTGTTCTGGTATTTTCGATGTATTGACCTTGTTCCAGGCTAGAGTTCCAGCTGTTTGTGTGCCCGATTTTGCCGTATTCAAAGAGTATCATGTACCGATGTTCGAAAATAAGCGCGTTTACATTTGCATGGGCAACGACGAAACGGGGAGAAGGGAAGCCTCCCGCATAGAATCCTTATTAAGGGAACATGCTAAAGAAACTTACATCGTAAATTTACCGGAAACGATTCGAGATATTAATGATTTGTTCGTCAGAGCGCAGAATCCAGCCGAATCGTTCATTCAACTTGTCAATCAATCAGTTGAAGAAACGATGCTAGCACCTGTTGCGCCGGACATTAAGAACAGCACGATCTATCTGGAAGAGTATATGAAGCGCTATCGAGGGCAAGTGGCCAGTATAAGCACCGGGTTCGCAAGTTTGGATACCCTGCTTTTTGGCGGATTTGATAACGGGTTATACTTGCTGGCGGGTGCCGGCTCTACAGGCAAAAGCATGTTGCTGAAGCAGATTGCCGATCAGCTTGCTTTAGATCAAACGCCTGTGATTTTCGTTTCATGGGACATGACCAATTTCGAACTTTGGTCGCGTAGTATCGCCAGAATTATTGGGGTGGCTCCGCAGAAGGTGCTTGCCGGGAAAGTCGAGCCTGATCACGTATCCGAAGCCAATAAACAGTACGCCAAAATAAGCAAGATGCTGTGGACACTTGAATGTACAATAGATACGACGCTGGATCAGGTTGCGGCTTCTATTGAGCGAATTGCGGTTATTGTCGGCCGGGAACCGGTCATCTTCATCGATCATCTGCAGCGCATTCCTATCCATAAGCAAACAGTCCCACTGACCTGGCAGCAGCAGCAAGCCGCAATTGCCTATACGCTGAAACAATGGTCCCGTGAATGGAACTGTCCTGTTATTGCCGCGACGGCTTTGGAGCTGGGTCAAGACAGTGTACCCGAAGCGGTACAAGCTTCTGCGGATGTTGTCATGATCATGAAGCCTAACGTGGTGGAATATGGCCTCCGCAACGCCTTGACTATTGAATTAACGAAAAATCGAAACGGATCGTTAGGAAGCTTGCCTTTACAATTTCATAATGATCGCGCTCTATTTACTGAATAAATCGCTCACGAGGTGGACTTTATGTCGAATACGGAAAATTTAAATGTACTCCAATCCACGCAAACGGTCATTCACGAAGCCCTTAAGCGACTTGGTTATTCGGACGATATGTATGAGCTGTTGAAAGAGCCATTACGTGTTCTTACCGTACGAATTCCGGTTCGTATGGATGACGGAAAGGTAAAGGTATTCACGGGATACAGGGCACAGCATAATGATGCGGTCGGTCCGACCAAAGGAGGCGTACGCTTTCACCCGGGTGTGACGGAAGATGAAGTTAAGGCTCTCTCCATATGGATGAGCCTCAAATGCGGCATCTCCGATTTGCCCTATGGCGGGGGGAAGGGCGGCATCATCTGCGATCCTCGTGAAATGTCTTTCCGGGAACTGGAGCGTTTAAGTCGGGGTTATGTTAGAGCGATCAGTCAGCTCGTAGGGCCTGCCAAAGATATTCCCGCGCCCGACGTGATGACGAATTCTCAGATCATGGCTTGGATGATGGACGAATACAGCCGTATACGCGAATATGACTCACCTGGCTTCATTACTGGCAAACCCATCGTGCTGGGAGGCTCTCATGGACGGGAGACGGCGACAGCAAAGGGAGTCACGCTCATGATTGACAAAGCGCTGCAGAAGAAGAGCATTCCCTTGCAAGACGCTAGAGTCATTATCCAGGGCTTCGGCAATGCGGGCAGTTATTTGGCCAAATTTATGCATGAAGCAGGTGCCAGAGTGATCGGCATCTCCGACGTACATGGGGCTTTGTACAATCCGGATGGATTGGATATCGAATATTTGCTGGATCGTCGCGATTCCTTCGGCGGTGTTACGAATCTTTTCAAAAACACGTTAACGAATAAAGAAATTCTTGAGCAGGACTGCGATATCCTGGTACCGGCTGCGATTGAGAATCAGATTACTTCCGAGAATGCGGACCGCATCAAAGCGAGTATTATTGTAGAAGCTGCGAACGGTCCAACCACCTTAGAAGCCACGAAAACGCTGACCGACAAAGGCGTTCTTATCGTTCCTGATGTACTGGCAAGCAGCGGAGGCGTCATCGTTTCTTATTTCGAATGGGTACAAAATAACCAAGGATATTATTGGACCGAGGAAGAAGTTCATGCCAAACTTCAAATTGTCATGGAAAAGTCGTTTGAAAATGTCTATAATGTTCATAGCACTCGCGGAGTCGATATGCGGCTCGCCGCCTACATGGTTGGCGTTCGTAAAATGGCCGAAGCCTCTCGCTTTAGAGGCTGGATCTAGGCAGAGAATTCCGTGAACTAAAGTAAAAAGGGGGAGCTATGCATGCATATATGGCCAATTGTGCTGGCATCCGTAGCCCCGGGTCTCTCTCTGCTGGCATACTTTTATTTGAAGGATCGCTACGAAACGGAACCTATACATTTGGTTATCCGAATGTTTATCTTCGGTGTTCTGCTCGTCTATCCGACAATGGTGCTGCAGCGATCGTTTATTGAAGAGATTGGAGAAAGTACGTTTACTTTAGCTTTCTTCCTGTCTGGTGGAATAGAAGAGTTTCTCAAATGGTTCGTACTGTATCATCTGATCTACCGACATACTTCCTTTGATGAGCCTTATGACGGTATTGTATATGCCGTAGCAGTGAGCTTGGGTTATGCGACATTGGAAAATATCATTTATGCGTTCTTGAACGCCTCATCTTTTTCAGCATTAATGATTCGTGCGCTGCTCCCTGTATCCGGGCACGCCTTATTCGGTGTGATGATGGGGTATTATATGGGAAAGGCCAAATTTACACCGAATAAGTCACAAAGATATTTATGGATATCCTTGCTGCTGCCAATCGCTTGGCACGGTTTGTTCGATTATATTTTGCTCGTGGCCAAATCGTACTGGGTGTGGATCATGATTCCGGTCATGTCCTATCTCTGGATTCGAACAATCTGGCGTATCGATCGGGCGAATGCACGCTCGCCGCTTAGAATCGCTTCAACAGACGAAAAGATTAAAATAAGCTGATTTGGGTCATAATGGACTGTAACAGGACCGATCCGGGAGGGTGCACATGTCCATGACACGAGTGAAAGTGACGATCCGCTGCAAGCGGTGCGGCGAACGATTTGTGCTGAAAGGCAAAAAGGAAAAAGGAAAAATCGAAACAGGTTTTCGTCAATGCATTTGCAGTAACGAGCATGATTTTGACGTAGAAACCGATGAATAACGTGGGGCCATTCTCATAGAATGAGCCTCTTTTTATGTCTAAACTTGATTCGAAGTTAAGCATCGAAGATCGACCGCACTATAAGGTAAATTTAGACGCCGATCGAGTTTTCCTCGATTCGGACTTAATAAGCTGCGAAGGTTATCATCACTTTTGGGGGACCGTTTTGCATGTATAAACCTTTGTTTCCACGTAAAAACTAACGGCAAGTTTGGTGGAAATGAAAGGAGTCAGGTTATGTATAAAAGATTAAGCATCGTTATGTTCCCATTCCTCTTGCTAGCTTTGATTGGGACTTCCGTGTGGGGGTATCTGGAGCATCAAGAGAAAAACGCAATTTTAATCAAAGCGGAGAATCAATACCAGCGAGCGTTTCATGATCTCTCTTTTCATTTGGACAAGCTTCATACGGAGCTTGGCAATACACTTGCTGTAAATTCTACATCCGAGCCTTCCTACCGGAAAGGCTTGGTTAATGTATGGAGGCTGACAAGTCAGGCGCAAAGCGATATCAATCAGCTGCCGCTCACGCTGCTTCCATTTAACAAAACGGAAGATTTCTTGGCCAACATGGCAAACTTCTCGTATCGGATGTCCGTTCGCGATATGACCAAGCAGCCATTGAATGAGCAAGAAATCAAGACATTGAATGCGCTATATAATCATTCCAAAGAGATTACGACGGAGCTGCAGGGCGTTCAAGATAAAGTCATGATGAACAATTTGCGCTGGATGGATGTGGAGAATGCTCTAATCTCACAAAATGAAGTACATGATAACGCGATTATAGACGGATTTACGCTGGTGGATCAAAAAGTCGGTGCTTACGAGGAACTCAATTGGGGTCCGGGTAATCTAAGCATTCTTTCTAAAAACGATGTGAAAATGCTGTCCGGTAACGACATGACGGCAGATACGATCAAACAGAAAGCGGCTCAATTTCTTGGAATCAATGACTCAGCCAATTTGCAAGTTGTTGAAAATGGAAACGCAGGCCCCGAATATCAAAGTTTCAGCGTTGTCGTACCCGGAGTTGCGGGCAGCGAAGATGATATCCAAATGGATTATACCAAAAAGGGTGGTCACCTCATCTATTTCATGAAGCCGCGCACAGTGCAAGAAACAAAGTTCGATCTCCGGCAGGCAAGGGATATCGCGAATGAATTCCTGGATCAGCATGAATATAAAGATATGAGTGCCGTAAGCTACGATCAATACCAAAATATTGCAAATATCATTTTTGCCAAGCGTGAAAAGGATGTTACCATTTATCCGCAGCAGGTAAGCGTCAGAGTTGCTTTGGACAATTTGGAAGTGACAGGACTTCAGGCAACGGATTACGTTTTCGGGCAAAAACAGCGGAGCATAGGACAGCCGAAAGTAACAGCCGAGGACGCGCGCAAAACGT
This sequence comes from Paenibacillus sedimenti, assembly GCF_014534655.1. GTDB lineage: Bacteria > Bacillota > Bacilli > Paenibacillales > NBRC-103111 > Paenibacillus_E > Paenibacillus_E sedimenti. The sequence continues at coordinate 454,158 of NZ_JACVVD010000003.1, read as the reverse complement.
TAAGTTCTAACATGGAAGTATCAGGTCAATCGTTGGCGATTATTAAAAACGAGCTGGATGAGGAAGTGCTCTGCCATGAATTCATCGGCAAAATGAACGGTAATGTCTACAGAGTTTATATCAACGCCGAATCAGGATCTGAAGAGAAAATCGAAACTATTCGTCCGGAGCAAACCGCAGCGGCAGCTAAGTAATCGAATGGAAGAAGCATAGGACTTTCCTTGCTTCTTTTTTTGCTTTCCTAATTCTTTAGTCGTGGTATAATCGATGGAGTAATGAAAGTTTTGGCACATTATGTCGGAGGTGCAGAAATTGCTTCCTAAGGTTAACCAGATTTTATATTTTCAAATTAACTCCATCGATGATGAAGAATCCAAGATTGAATACAAATCGAGAATTGCCGACATTACAGACACATCAATTGTGATAGAGGTTCCTCTCAATGAGAAGACAGGCCGGCTAAAGAAGCTTTATGCAGGCGACGAGCTTAGTACATATTTTTTGGCGCAAGGTGGAGCAAAGCACTATTTCTCCACAACGGTCACAGGATTTCAGGAAGATGTCATACGTCTTGTGGAAATCAGCAAGCCTGAGCCTGAAGCGATAACGCAAATACAGCGAAGAAACTTTCTGCGCGTGCTTGCCGAGCTCGAAATCGCTGTTAGGCTCTCCGAACAAATTCAAATTGTTGCGTTGACAGAAGATGTCAGCGGTGGCGGGATCTCTTTCATTTGCGACGGACATGTTCCATTGGGCCTACAAGCTGCAATATCTTGCTGGCTTCTTGTTCCATACAAGAACGGTACGATTGAGCACCTTCCTTTCAAAGGAGAGATCGTACGCGTGAAACAACTGGAGACGGGGAAACTGCTGGCGATGGTCCGCTTTATTGAAATTACTGATCGCGACCGCCAAAAATTAATTCGCTTTTGCTTTGAAAGACAAATGGATTTCCGCAAACGGTAAGTGCATGAGATCATCGCCCCATGGGTATACTACGATGCATGACGTGAAGTAAGCAGGTGAATCGTTCCATGCCATCGGACCAAGAACATCAATCATACGAGCAGCTGTTTATTCGCTTTTCTGCGAAAGTAGAGAAGATTATTATTCGGCTCATGCTCGTATTTTTTGTTTTGCTTATTAGTTCCCAGGCCCTATTGCAAATTCCATACGTAAGAAATCATTTTACACGCGTTGAACCGCTGGAAGGCAAACCGTATTCACAACCGCAAGACTCGAGCAGAGAGCGTTCATAGATACGCTAGAGGTTGCTATCAATAACGGTCTAAGTTTTGCATATGACTTGGTAGTGTGATATAATTTCCTTAATTAGCAGGCAGTGCCTGCTTTTTTGTTCGTAAGGTAATGTTCGTATTTTTGGGGCCCCCGCAAAGTAACCGGACTCTGCTACGAAGCAATACTTCACTTTGTGGGGTAAATTTAGGGAGGAACTGCAGCTTGGATAAGTTCAATATTGCCATCGATGGTCCTGCTGGAGCCGGTAAAAGCACCATCGCACGGTTAGTTGCCGGAGCGCTTGGTTTTGTTTACGTGGATACAGGGGCTATGTATCGGGCAGTAACATGGAAGGTACAGCAAGAAGGGCTGCGTCCTGACCAGGAATCAGAGATTGTCGCTATAGCGAATCGGATGCGCATTGAGTTAATTCCGCGAGCTGAAGGACAACAGGTAATTGTCGATGATATCGACGTGACCAAAGCCATTCGCACTACTGCCATTACCGATGATGTTTCCCAAATTGCCAGCATTGGTGCGATTCGTCAGTTATTAGTCGCAATGCAAAAGCAGATGGCGATTTCCAAGGGCGTGGTTATGGATGGCCGAGATATCGGTACCCATGTCATGCCGGACGCTGAGATAAAAATTTTCCTTACGGCCAGCGTTTCGGAAAGAGCGGAACGACGCTTCAAAGAAATGCAAAGCAGCGGATCGTGCACGATGACCCTGCAGGAATTGGAACATGACATTGCGCGTCGTGATCAAATGGATCAGGAAAGAGAAATATCGCCGCTGAAGCGTGCACACGACGCGGTCTTAATGGACAGTACATCAATGTCCATTGAGGAAGTTGTGGACGAAATTCTGGGACTTTGCAAAGACAAAGTCGGAGGTGGCAAATAAGATGCTATACCGCATCGGCAGAGCCATATTTCGAGTTCTTTTTGCACTCATGTTCCGTCTTCGGGCAATTGGCACAGAGAACATTCCCACACATGGAGCGGTTGTACTATGCGGCAATCATACAAGCCTATGGGATCCTCCCGTGCTTGGCACGCCTCTCAAACGTAAGGTTCACTTCATGGCAAAAGCAGAGTTGTTTGATATTCCGGTCTTAGGAACGATTATTTCGAAGGTCGGCGCCTTCCCTGTCAAGCGTGGAGGCGTGAGCAAGGAATCCATTCGACTCGCCATTCAATTGCTGAAAGACGGCAATATGATGGGCGTATTCCCGGAAGGGACACGAAGCAACGCCGGTGGCATGGGCAAGAAGGGCGCAGCGAGCCTAGCGCTCAAAGCAGGGGCGACCGTCGTGCCGGTTGCGATTGTGGGCAGCTATTCTTTATTTCGCCGCATGACCATCGTATATGGCAAGCCGCTTGATTTAAGCGCTTATGCAAGTGGAAGCTCGGAGGATTTGGAGCTGGCCACCGAAACCATCATGCAAGAGATCCGCAGACTCCATGCCGCATACAGCAAAGGCTGATTGCGATGTATGGAATCGAAAGCTTGGAATTATACTATCCTTAAACGTATGGAAAGTTTTTGTTTGAAACAAAGTAGACGCTTTCTTGCAGCTGCTTTGTGACTTATAAATTTTTTTATTGTTGGTTGTAAATAGAGGAGGGTAACCTAATGTCAGATGAAGTAAAAGTTCAAGATCAATCTCAAGAGGTTCAAGAGGTACAGGAAACAGCTGTATCACAAGCTGAGGCTGAACAAGCGCTTAATAACGTAGCTGTGCTGAAGAAAGGCGCTACCGTTAAAGGTAAAATCGTGAAGGTGGACGCAGATCAAGCCTTCGTTGATATCGGTTATAAATACGATGGTGTCATCCCGGTTCGCGAGCTTTCTTCCGTAGCAGTGGAAAATGCTGGTCAGGCTGTGGAAATCGGTCAAGAAGTTGAATTGAAAGTAGTCTCGATCAATGACGCGAAAGAAACATTGGTTCTTTCCAAACGTGTTGTTGATAATGAAAAAGCTTGGGATACTTTGCAAGGTCAGCTTGAAAGCAAAGAAATCATTGAAGCGACTGTAGCTGAAGTTGTGAAAGGCGGACTTGTCGTTGATATCGGCGTACGCGGATTCGTTCCTGCTTCCATGGTTGAGCGTCAATTCGTTGAAGATTTCAGCTCCTACAAAGGCCGCACTCTGCGTCTTCGCGTGAAAGAAATCGACCGCGAGAAAAACAAAGTGATTCTTTCCCAAAAAGATGTGCTGGATGAAGAATACGAAGCAAACAAAAAGAAAATTATCGAAGGCCTGCAAGTGGGTCAAGTGCTGGACGGTACGGTTCAACGCTTAACACAATTCGGAGCTTTCATTGATATCGGCGGTATCGACGGACTGGTACATATTTCCGAAATGGCTTGGCATCATGTTGAACAAGCTTCGGATGTTGTCAAAGAAGGCGATAAAGTAAAAGTGCAAATTCTTAAGCTTGATCCGGCTACCGAGAAAATCAGCCTGAGCATCAAAGCGACACAAGAAGGTCCATGGTCCAAAGTGGATCGCGAGTTCAAAGCAGGCGATATCGTATCCGGTACAGTTAAACGTTTGGCTGCTTTCGGTGCTTTTGTAGAAATCGCGCCTGGCGTTGAAGGTCTTGTGCACATTTCTCAAATCGCTCACCGTCACATCGGCACTCCGCATGAAGTGTTGAAAGAAGGCCAAGAAGTTCAAGTGAAAATTCTAGAAATCAATGCAGCTGAAAAACGCGTTAGCTTGAGCATCAAAGAAACGGAAGAAGCGCCTGTTGCTCCTGCTGCGGCTGCAAAGCCAGAAAGAGAAAGACAGCCGAGAGGCGATCGTGATCGCGGTAACAGCGCGAGCCACCAAAAAGAGATTGCCGGTAACGAAAATGTTTCCCTGAGCAACCAAGGTCTTTCCTTGACACTCGGCGAACGTTTTGGCGACAAGCTTTCCAAATTCAAATAAGTCAGGAGACAACAAGCATGCGCATCTCACGCAAAATGGAGCATGTCCATTACGCGCTGGAGCTTGGACAATCCAGACAGCAAGGGCTGTCGGATATCAAGCTTGTGCATAACTGTCTGCCTGAGACTTCGACGGATCAAATTGCATTAAATACCCAAATCGGCGATCTCATTATGAGCTCGCCGATTTTAATTAATGCGATGACGGGCGGTGCTCAGGAGACAGAGAGCATTAATCGCGAGCTGGCCATCGTGGCGAGAGAAAAGGGACTTGCCATGGCCGTCGGTTCGCAGATGTCGGCACTGAAGAATACCGAGGTAGCATCCAGCTACCGAGTGGTACGGCGTGAAAACCCGAACGGCCTGATATTCGCGAATTTGGGCAGTGAGGCGACTGTCGATCAAGCGCTCCGGGCTGTCGATATGATCGAAGCGAATGCGCTGCAAATTCATTTGAACGTCATGCAGGAGCTGATTATGCCGGAAGGCGACCGCAGCTTCGTCGGTATGCTCGATCGCATCGCTGTGATTGTGAACCGCATTCACGTTCCGGTCATCGTGAAAGAAGTCGGCTTTGGCATTCTGAAGGAGAATGCCAAGCAGCTCCACAACATCGGCGTCTCTATTGTGGACGTCGGCGGATCCGGCGGCACGAACTTCGCCGCCATCGAAAATGCACGCCGTTCAGCCGCTCTGGAGTGGCTGAACGATTGGGGTACACCGACAAGCATCGCTTTGCTCGAGGCGTTGTCGGTGTATCCCCGAGGCTCGGTGATTGCCTCGGGAGGCATTACGAACGCTTTGGAAGCAGCCAAAGCGCTTGCTCTCGGCTCGCCGGCCGTGGGCATGGCCGGCGCCTTCCTGAAAGTGCTGCGCACCGAAGGCGTAGATGCGCTCCATCGCTTTGCGGACGAGCTGGAGCAAGGACTAATACTTATCATGACGGCGCTTGGCGCCAAAACAGTTCGAGACTTGTGGCAGCATCCAGTCGTCATTATGGGCGAAACGGCGGAATGGTGCCGTGTCAGAGGTATCGACTTAACTTCATATGCAGAAAGAGGCAGCCGGGTTAAATAATCGTTTTTTTGCCATACTAAGGATCAGACGGGCTTCTCCCTCGACGAGCAAGGGGAGGTCTGATGATCCGCAGGGTGGTAATGATTATGAACTCCGGCTACTTATCTCTCATACTCCTCTGCATCACGTTGATTTTGTTTGCCAGCGGATGGAAGGAGCTGTACGTAAGAAGTATATCGCACAAGGGGTTACTTCTTTTTTTTGTCGCATGGCTGACCTTATCGCAAATAACGATCATCATCGGGCATGTAAAGATGCAGTTAGTTTATCTATGGATCATGTGCATTTGCATAGGAATTCTTTATGCAACCCAAGGCTTCATCCATAAACTTCATCTCCTTTCGATCGGGCTTTTGTTAGGTTCCTTGCACTTCTTGCTTCAGCAGCTGCTCCAGATGGACCCGATTCTCATCGTCGGTAATTCGGAGTGGGATACGGCATTACTTCTTGCATTTGTTATTACGATCCTGCAGCGAAACGAGCTGGAGCAAATCGCAGCCCTTTCTATGGGTTACTTGCTGGGGGACCTGTATCAGGCGGGAGTTTATCAAGCAAATGGCAACCTACATCTAGGCAGCTCCCATTTTCAAGATCAGTGGTGGCTTTCGGTCTTTGCGGCAAGAACGATGACGATTGTACTTCAGGTTGCTTACAATGGCTGTCGCTTGATCATCAGAACCTGGATGGAACGGAAAGGTGGATGGCGCAAATAATGGATTGGTTTTATTCGCATCGCTATACGATCGGCATTGTGATAGGCGTTATTTTCGGCGTTGTTGCCCGTTTGAACATGCTGCGAACGGATTACCGTCAGTATCCAACCTATCCGCATGGTAAAATCATTCATATCTCTCTGGGTGTCATCGCAGCGGGTTTAGGAGCGGTTGCTGTCCCTGCCTTGCTCGATAAAAACTATACTGCGGTCACCTTCCTTTCGTTAGCAGCCCAACAGTTTCGCGACGTGCGCAATATGGAAAGACAGACCTTGACAAAGATCGATGAATTGGAGCTAGTGCCAAGAGGTGCTGCATATATCGAGGGTATCGCCATGGTTTTCGAGGGTCGGAATTACTTAGTCATTTTCTCTGCGTTTGTCGCCTCCTTATTCAGTATTTTGCTTGCCTGGTATTGGGGGCTAGTGGCCGGCGTTCTATCGATTTTTATTGCGAACTACTTTAAATCGGGCAGTAATCTGTCTAAGATCGCCGATATTGAGCAGGCTCCCATTCGATTGGATGGGCCCGATTTGTTTGTTGGATCGATCTATATCATGAACGTTGGGCTTGAAGATAGCCGCCGGAAAATTCAAGAACAAGCACTTGGCTTTATTATTAAGCCCAAAAATCGAAATTCGCGCGTTACTTTGGCCAATTTAGGGCAAAGGCAGGCGATCCTTCATGATATTTCTACGTTATTTGGCGTGTTTCGAGACGAAGGAGAGCCTTCTTTGCTTCCAATGGCCAAGCTGGAGATGAGCTCTGGGGTGCTAGGCATACTGCTGCTTCCACAGGAGAAGGACGCGGACAGAACGTTAATCGCGTTGCACCGTGTACCGGTTCTGGAGAGCGCTGTACGGATGCCTTCCGAAGCTGGCGTCAATCAACAGAAGGAGGCGTAATTGTATGTCTCAAATAGTAGCGGTAGTCACCATGGATAAGGAAAAGGTAGGCGGAGGAGCTCCCATCTTCATTGTGAATGATGCGGAGCAGCAGCAGAAAGTATCTTTTTCTTTAGAGAAAATCCTGGATGCAACCGCGCATGATTTGAAAAACGGCACGATGATTTTGGTGAGGCATACCTGAAAACATTCAGGATCGCGGACTTAGGCGGGATATATTCTCAGATGAGATTAGCCAAGTCGTGTCTTTTTTGTTATGATGTAAGTTGCGTAATTTTCCATGGTTGATCATGGAATTTGCTTACGAAGACAGTTTTCTAACGAAAACTTTAAGGAGTGAATCAATTGGCTAGACCTATTATTGCAATTGTTGGCCGACCGAATGTTGGCAAGTCCACCATTTTTAATCGGATCGTAGGCGATCGCCTTGCGATTGTGGAAGATAAACCGGGAGTCACGCGCGACAGGTTGTATGGAGTAGGAGAATGGTTGAATCAATCGTTCAGCGTCATCGATACAGGCGGTATCGAGATTGATGAAGAAGATGCAATTCTGAAATCGGTGCGCATACAAGCTGAGCTTGCCATTGAGGAAGCGGATGTTATTGTATTCATGGTTGATGCCAAAGCTGGCGTAACCCCTTCAGACGAGGAAGTAGCGCAGCTGTTATTCCGCTCGAAGAAACCAGTTGTTCTTGCCGTTAACAAAGTTGATAATCTGCAGCGGCAGGATGAAATTTATGAATTTTACAGCCTAGGTTTCGGCGACCCGATTGCGATATCCGGTTCTCATGGTATTGGCATCGGCGATTTGCTGGAAGCCGCCTGCTCTCATTTTCCGGATAAGAAGGAGGAAGAGTATGGCGAAGAGGTTATTAAGTTCGCGCTCATCGGGCGTCCGAATGTCGGTAAGTCTTCTTTAACCAATGCCATTCTCGGCGAGGAACGGGTTATTGTAAGTAATTTGGCTGGAACGACTCGCGATGCGATCGATACTCCTTTTGAACGTGATGGTCAGAAATATGTGATTATCGATACAGCGGGTATGCGCAAAAGAGGACGCGTTTACGAAAATACGGAGAAGTACAGCGTTATGCGCGCCATGAAAGCCATTGAACGCGCAGATGTTATTCTGGTCGTTATTGACGGCGAAGAAGGCATCATCGAGCAGGACAAGCATATCGCCGGTTATGCACACGAAGCGGGAAAAGCAGCGATCTTCGTCGTGAATAAGTGGGATATTGTGGAGAAAGACGATAAGACGATGCAACAATTCACGCAGAAAATTCGTGATCACTTCCTGTTCATGACTTACGCGCCAGTCGTATTCGTATCGGCCAAAACGACTCAACGCCTGCACAAGCTGCTTCCGGTTGTCGTTCAAGTCGCTGAAAATCATGCGCTCCGCGTACAGACGCATGTGCTTAATGATGTCGTTTCCGACGCAGTTGCTTACAATCCGCCTCCAACAGATAAAGGCAAGCGTCTGCGCATTAACTACGCGACTCAAGTTGCGGTTAAGCCTCCAGTATTTGTGATTTTCGTGAATGAGCCTGAGCTCATGCACTTTTCGTATGAGCGGTACCTGGATAACCGAATTCGCGCGGCCTTTGGCTTTGAAGGTACGCCGATTCGCATCCTGAGCCGCCGGAAATCTTCCGATAGCGAATAGGGAAATTAAACTCTTAGGAGGTCATGCAGTTGTTTTGGATAATGACAATTGTGGCGGGTTATTTATTAGGCTCCATTAGCTTTAGTTATTTATTCGGAAAATGGTTTAAGGGAATCGATATCCGCAAGCACGGGAGCGGCAATGCAGGTGCCACGAATACGCTGCGCGTTCTTGGTAAGGGTCCTGCGATCCTGGTTCTTTTGCTTGATGCGTTGAAGGGGGTTGCCGCCGTGTTCATTGGCAAGTTGGCAGCCCCCGGCGCCGATGAGATCTGGATTCCCGTTCTGTGCGGATTAGCCGCCATTGTAGGTCACAATTGGCCGATCTATTACGGCTTCCGGGGTGGGAAAGGTATTGCGACGACCATCGGCGTGATGGCGACGCTTTGCTTCATTCCAACCGTCATCGCTGGTGTTACCGCTATCGTTATTATTGCGATTACCCGATTCGTATCGCTCGGTTCCCTTATACTTACAGCACTTTTACCTTTTCTTATCTGGGGGATGGACCGACCGCTGCCGATTTTGTGGATCAGCATTTTGCTTTGTGTCTTTGCTTTTGTTCGTCATCGGACAAACATTGTGAAGCTTATTCAAGGCAAAGAAAATAAGCTGGGGCAAAAGAGAGCCTAGCCGGATGATGAATACGAAGGCGGCTCTGACTCAGGAAAGGAATGTTGACATGTCGAACAAAGTATCGGTACTTGTTGCCGGCAGTTGGGGGACGGCACTTGCCTCAGTATTGGCGGATAATGGCAAGCAGGTGCTGTTATGGTCTCGTAACGAGCAGCAAGTTCTTGAAATTAATGAGAAGCATACCAACAGCCGCTTTCTGCAAGACGTTGAATTATCTCCGCATATTGTCGCTACGAGTTCCCTGCAGGAAGCCATCGAAGATGCGGATGCGATTCTTTTAGTTGTTCCATCGTCGGGGATGCGGGAAGTTGCCTCACGAATTCGTCCTTTTTTAAAAAAAGAAACACTTTTAATCCATGCCACCAAAGGCTTTGAAACTGGCACACTGAAGCGAATGACGGAAGTACTGGCAGATGAACTTCCCGAGATGGATCCGAAGCGCTTTGTCGTGCTTTCCGGTCCTAGCCATGCGGAGGAAGTCATCCGCCAATGCCCAACAACCGTCGTTGTCGCGGCACAAGATTTAGAGGCGGCTGAAGCCGCTCAGGATTTGCTGATCAATTCCTATTTCCGCGTCTATACGAACCCTGATGTCGCAGGCGTAGAGGTCGGCGGCGCGCTCAAGAATATTATTGCGCTTGGTGCGGGTCTAACCGATGGTTTAGGTTTTGGGGACAACGCGAAGGCAGCTCTTATGACAAGAGGCTTGGCGGAGATTGCACGCCTTGGCACAGCGATGGGTGCGAATCCTCTCACCTTTGCAGGACTTGCCGGTATTGGGGATTTGATCGTCACTTGTACAAGCAAGCACAGTCGGAATTGGAGAGCTGGAAACAAGCTCGGGCAAGGGCTTCCGCTAGATGAAGTGCTCGCCGAGATGGGCATGGTCGTTGAGGGTGTTAAAACAACTAAGGCTGCTTATGAACTATCGCGCAGCTTTCAAGTTACGATGCCGATCACCGATGAGCTATATCAGGTTATGTTTTCGGGCAAATCACCGAATCTGGCTGCTCAAGACTTGATGGGACGAGTCAGGACCCACGAAATTGAAGAAGTCGCCAGCGGCTCATCTGCAAATTGGATGGGTTAATCGAATATGCGAAGCTAAATGATATGGCTAACGGGGGAATATAGCCTACACAACCTAATGTCCGCTTTCATACTATACCTTAGACGCTTTAGTCATCATGCGGTATAGGGAGGCGACATCATTGACGAATAAAGATATGTCCAAGGACGTATTGAATGTTGTAAAGAAGAAAACGGGCAAATCCGTTACACCTAAAGATATTCAAAAGCTGGCCAGCGGCGTGAAACCATCGACTCTTCAAAGCGAAGCACAGCTTCGTCAGCTGATCAAACAGGTTTCCGGTCTCGTAAATGTCAAAGTATCGGAAGAAACGATTAACGAGATCGTGCATGCTGTAAAGAGCAGTAAATTGGATACAAACAACATGCAGCAGCTGATGCAGATGATGATGGGCAAGAAATGAGGGGCATGAAGGGGAGAGCGTTCCCCTTTATGCTTTTTTTCTTGTCATATGCTATAATTAGCCGTGACTTTGTATACTTTTACGATAGATCTAAGGAGTTATGAACATGTCAAGTTTGGATAAAATGTGGGCATCCTTCGTCGCGATTGGACTTATGGTTGTCGCCTCGCTCTTAATTTCATACGCAAGAACACGCACGAAGGGTGCGATTCGCGTAATTTTATCAACCATTGCCTTTTTAATGTTCGTCCCTATCATGTTGTACATGCTGCTATCTTTGTTCTAACAACTTGGAGGCTGGGAAAATGCTAGAATTGAAAACGCGGAAAACGCAAAAAATGATCGAACCGGAAACCGGACTAACTATACTCGATCATGCACTGAAACATGATGTGGACTGGGGATTCTCATGCATACGCGGCACTTGTGCCCGATGCCGCTGTTACATAGCTTCGGGTCGAGAGCTGTTAGAGGCTCCTACGGAAGCAGAGGAAGATCGCTTGGAGCCGGAAGAAATCGAGCAAGGCTACCGGTTAGCTTGTCAATGTATCGTAAAGCAGGGCGGGGACATTTCCGTTACGCATAAGCCTTATTTTTAAACCATGAACGGAAAGGTGTTGGCCTCATGCTTCTGCAACAACCCATGCTGCAAACCATCGAGACCTTAGAGAGGCATTTGATGCATGTCCAAGAGTCCCGCTGGTTGATCGGCGGCAGCTGCGGTCTACTTCTACATAACGTAGAAATCCAGAGAATCCCAAGGGACCTGGATCTGTATGTTGATCAATGCGATGTTGCTTCCCTTCATGAAGCCTTGCAAACATATTCAATGGATACGCCGGCCCATAGTGAAACTCCGATTTATTCATCCATTCTTAGCCATTACGACATTCTCGGCAATGCCGTTGAGGTCGTTGGCGACTTTCGCGTAGCTGCGCAGCATTCACTTTATCAGGTCGAAGCAGTTTACTTATGGGAGCGTCATAGCCGTATCGTGCATGTAACAGATTCATGTTCCGTCAAAATTATGCCTTTGGCGCATGAGCTCTTATTTAACCTGCTTCGTGATCGTCCAGACCGTTATGAACCTATCGCGCGCGTGATTAGGAAGCAGCCTGCTCAGCACATGCCTGCCCTTCAGGATTTGCTTGCGCGAAACAGTTGGGGCCATGATTTCCGTAAGAAATTAGAGCTTTTATTTGACTAAAGAAGGGATACAGGATGTCTTTTTCAGATGTGCACTTTTGGCCTGATGATAAAAAAACTCAGGTGCGTTCCGGCACAACACTGCTCGATGCAGGGCGGAAAGCCAAGGTCCATATTCGCACACGCTGCGGTGCGAAAGCCGCTTGTTTAATGTGCAAAGTGAAAGTTAGTGATCAAAGCGGCCTCGAGCCCATGAATCAAAACGAGCGGCTAAAGTTAGGCTCTCAAGCTGAGGAAGGGTACCGGCTTGCTTGCCAAGCCCGTGTCAAGGGGGCTGTCGATGTAACTGTGCCTGAAGACCCGCTCAAAGCTGCAATTCGTGCTCAGCTTGCCAAACAGCAGACTGATGACGATTTATTTTAAACGTAAGGATGGTTGAAGTGAAATTATTCCGACTTCGTTTGTTTGGGAAGTGGATATGTACAGCGATTTGCTTGGTCTTATTGCTAAGCGGCTGTGCTTATCCCAAAGAGTTGCGTAAAGAGAATCAAATTAATCCGGCCGAATTCATTACGCTCGTTCAGCAGGCCGTTGATCAATTTCACGAAAAAAACGGTGTCTTGCCAATCAAAAACAGTGACATGAATACTCCTTTATATGAGAAATATGTGATTGATTTTGGTAAGCTGCAAAAAATGCATCTGCTCAGCAGCATTCCAGCCAACGCTTTCGAAAGCGGCGGCATCTTTATGTATGTACTTGTTAATGTGGAGACCAAACCGCAAGTAAAACTCATGGATTTATCCGCCTATCAAAGTGTCGAAGATGTTCAGAAGAAAGTTGATGACTATAAAGTGAAACATAATGGTGATCTGCCGGCAGGGATTGCCATCAACGACTCTTTTGAATATGTGGATTTTAGTAAACTTGGCATGAAGTCGCCTGAAATTAAGTCGGACTTTAATCGACAAGATTTCCTCACGTATATGGTGCATAAGAATTCTGGCAAAGTCGCAATCGATTATGGGATGGATATCATGAAAATGGTCCAAAGCGGATCATTGGAAAGTACGCTCAAGCCGGATCAGGATCTGCGTGATCTCCTGGTTGCCAAATCGCATTTCGTTCCGATTCGCAGTTTTACGTATTATTGGAAAAATAATCAGCCCATGCCTCAAGATAAAGAATAAGTTTAAACCGAACCTCTTGCACAAACTGTGCGGGAGGTTTTCTCATTTTTTCAGAATATCAATAGCCTCCCAGACATATATTCATCTCAATGGAGAAGGAAAGCCGTATGCTTCCGTGAAATATGAGCTGCTAAAAAAGATTCAGCGCATCTATCATATTTTTATCGAACGTACATATATTTCTTACTAGTCCAAATGAATGTACGAGTAGTCAATTGTTACCGTCACTTGCGTCAGTTGACGACCAAACTGTAGGAGGGATTCTCTTGGAGAAAGTGGATATCTTTAAGGACATTGCAGAACGGACGGGAGGGGACATTTACCTGGGGGTTGTCGGAGCGGTCCGGACAGGAAAATCAACCTTTATTAAACGTTTTGTGGAATCTGTAGTGCTTCCGAACATTCAAAGCGAAGCGGATAGGATCCGGGCTACCGATGAACTCCCGCAGAGCGCTGCTGGCCGCACGATTATGACGACCGAGCCGAAGTTTGTACCTAACACAGCTGTTCAAATCTCAGTTGCAGAAGGGCTGAACGTTAACGTTCGCCTCGTTGATTGCGTAGGCTATGCAGTCGATGGCGCCAAAGGGTATGAGGACGAGAACGGACCGCGTATGATTAACACACCGTGGTTTGATGAGCCTATTCCATTCCAGGAAGCGGCCGAAATCGGAACGCGCAAGGTTATTCAGGAGCATTCAACACTCGGCGTTGTCGTTACAACCGACGGCACGATTTCTGATATTCCAAGATCATCGTATGTACTGGCCGAAGAAAGGGTTATCAATGAGTTAAAAGAAGTCGGCAAGCCATTCATCGTCGTCATCAACTCCCAAAAACCGAACAGCGAACCTGCTCTGGAACTGCGCAGCGAGCTGCAAAGCCGTTACGACGTCCCTGTAGTCACGATGAGCGTAGCCAGTGCGGGGGAAGAGGAAATGGTTTCCGTCCTGCGTGAGGTGCTCTACGAGTTCCCCGTACACGAAGTGAACGTGAACCTTCCAAGCTGGGTAATGGTGCTGGATGAAAATCATTGGCTGCGCGGTCGATTTGAAAATTCAGTACGCGATACGGTACAAGATATTCGCCGTCTGCGCGACGTAGATCGGGTGGTCAGCCAATTTGGCGAGTATGATTTCATCGACAAGGCGGCACTTGCGGATATGAATATGGGCCAAGGTGTGGCGGAAATTGACTTGTACGCGCCTGATGAACTGTACGACCGCATTTTGCAGGAAGTGGTTGGCGTAGAAATCCGGGGCAAGGATCATCTCCTTCAGCTGATGCAGGATTTCACACATGCGAAGCGGGAGTACGATCAGTTCGCAGAGGCATTGGAAATGGTCAAAACGACCGGCTACGGTATTGCGCCTCCTACGCTTGCGGAAATGGCGCTGGATGAGCCGGAACTCATTCGCCAAGGATCCAGGTTCGGTGTCCGCCTGAAGGCGACTGCGCCGTCCATCCACATGATCCGTGTCGATGTAGAATCGGAATTCTCTCCGATTATCGGAACAGAGAAGCAAAGCGAAGAGTTGGTACGCTACTTGATGCAAGATTTTGAAGATAACCCGCTCAAGATTTGGGAGTCTGATATATTCGGCAGATCCCTGCATTCCATCGTTCGCGAAGGCATCCAAGGCAAGCTTGCTCAGATGCCGGACAACGCGCGCTATAAGCTGCAGGAGACATTGGGCCGCATAATTAACGAAGGCTCCGGGGGTCTCATCGCAATCATTCTATAATCATAGTTTAGACGAAAAAACACTCGAAAGAGTGTTTTTTGTCGATTTTTAGCAGAAAAGCCTACATAAAAAGGAAATCTATACTTGAAATTGCTCTCCCAGTGTATTACTATGAATTTATTCGTCTGCTTTCGAAATCGATTTTCATTTAGAAAATCAGCGATTTTTCACGGGATCATGTATATTTTGCGAGGAAACGGTGAAAACAGGAAGTAACGGAAGTCAGTATTCTTGGGGGGAGGTGAATGGCATGAATAAATCTGAATTGATTAACAAGGTTGCTGAAACCTCCGAGCTTTCCAAGAAAGACGCGACAAAAGCGGTGGATGCTGTTTTTGAAGCGATTTCCGAAGCGCTGCAAAGCGGAGATAAAGTACAACTTGTTGGGTTCGGTAATTTCGAAGTTCGTGAACGTTCCGCTCGTAAGGGACGTAATCCACAGACTGGAGATGAAATTGAAATCCCTGCAAGCAAAATCCCAGCTTTCAAACCTGGTAAGGCGCTTAGAGACGGAATTCAATAATTGTTAGTTTTACATATGATTGTACGTTATTCCAAATGAACAAAGCCGTGGCCGCATTATTGCAGTTACGGCTTTATTTGTTGCTCTATAACAATCTGCAAAATACCTTTACAATTCGAAAATCTCCTACTATAATTACAAAAGTAAATAAGTAAGCGCATGCTTACGAACGGGGTATGGCGCAGCCTGGTAGCGCGCACCCTTGGGGTGGGTGAGGTCGCACGTTCGAATCGTGTTACTCCGACCATGAGAAAGACATCGTAAAGCCGATGTCTTTTTCTTTTGCGGAACGAATTACGGGCTGGGCATTGCTTGATGGAGATTGGTTAGGGGGCTCCTTCCTCGAAGGGGATGACGGCTTCATATCGCCTTATTGACTTCCTGGTGCTTTTTTAGCATCATTAAGTAAGGTTAATGTAAGTATGGCACGAACGGAGGAATGAAAAGTGGATAATAAAAACAACAACAACACCAGCGCCCCCAACGGGAATGAATATTTCGTCATTAAGGCCAAAGATAACGGTGTCCATGTGATTGGATTAACCCGCGGACAAGATACTCGTTTTCATCATACGGAAAAGCTGGACAAGGGTGAAGTGATGATTGCTCAGTTTACTGAACATACATCAGCTGTGAAAGTAAGAGGCAAAGCTTTGATCATGACGAAGTTCGGTACGATCGATACGGAGGAATAATTTTTCCAAGCAGGCATAGCCTGCTTTTTTTCTTTGTACAATGGTGTATGAGCTTGTTTCAAAGCTTATGCTTACGAAGCAAGTTTTCCTACGGAAAACTCTTAGGAGGTACCTTGTACATGAAATGGTCTCTACGAATCATAATTACGGCAAGTTTATCCCTTGCCGTTGCTGTCAGCTTGTCATTGCTCCCAAAGCTTGATCAGCTAGCCGGATCGAACCCTCTCGACGCTTGGTCAAGCAAGCGCGCGGCGCAACTCACGGACCGTAATCTAGTCGATTTCCTTGTGCAGGTACCCTTGCAGCTGCGAATTCGCAAAGTTGAGCTGACCAATGCGAGGCTGTCCCTTGATTTAAGCTTGCCTAAAAATGCGGAATCCGCTTCCGTATATCGCGACTTGTATACAATCGCCCAAATGATAACGACCAAGACGAAAAATGTGAATCAGGTATGGGTTCGCGTGATGGATTATTCAGGAGCGACCGATCAAGCCTCCGCACAGCTTGTGCTGGCGATGGTTGCAGATCGCGAGCACGGAAAAGATATGGAAGCTAGCGCAGGCGAGCTCAGCCTTATTCAGCTTGAACAGCAGCTGCAAAACCGGTTCCGTATTACCTACACGTCCAGATGGCAGCAAAGATATCCTTTATAGAGAGTGCAGATAATTAATTGTGCTTCTGCGAACGGGTTATGCTATAATTACTTGGATAGAAGCACAAATGATATTCGGCATACGGTTACGGAGGCTTTTGCATGAATTCTTATCGGATCCCTGAGATCGCTAAGCAATACACGGAATATGATATGATCCAAATTCACACAGATTTGCCCGATTTTCCAGAGCTTCGCTCACGATTGCTATTTGCTTTCTTGAACGGGAACACGAAGCATAGTGAATCAAGCGAGCTGTACACTTTGGCAACATCCCTCGTCCAATTAGCGCTTGATACCCATGAAATGGTCAACGCGTCCAATGAGATCAAAGAGAAAAAGGCAGCACGTTCCAGACAGCTAAAGGTGCTTGCCGGCGATTATTTCAGCTCCCGGTTTTATTACCTGCTCTCGCAAGCAGGGCAAATCGATATGATTAAGCAGCTGTCGGGTGCGATTTGTGAAGTTAATCGTCTTAAGATGAATTTATATACCAAAATGAAGCAGTTGAAAATGACGGCAGAAGATTACATCCATCAAACGGTGGAGATCAAATCTCAGCTTTTTTTGTCTTTTTCGGAATTTATGGCTGACGTATACGATCAAGCTTGGCCGGACGTACTAAGAAGCTATACGAAATGCGAAGTGATTTTTGAGGAAATTTTTCGAACGGAATCTGCAACTGGTTTCCATGGAAGCTGGGGATTTTGGCATATCCTTCAGCATGCTACCAAAGAAGAGCGAAAGCAGCTCCATGCAGAGGAAACGGATCAGGCCAAAGTACGGACATTGATTCATAAATATAATGTCTCCTCTCAACTGTATCAAATGCTCGAGACGCATATCAAGCAGCTGCAATTAAAAGTACAGCAGCTAGATTCCGATAAGCTAATAAGTGAACTGTTTCACATTGGGGAGCCAATCCTTCGCTTTTCAGCGAAGCAGCCTAAAGTGCTTGAAGAAATTTGAGGTGACGAATCAGATGAACACGACAAAAACGAAATCCAAAGAAGAATTCGTTCATTCCGTCTTTGAAAGCATTGCTCCGAAATATGATTTGATGAACGATATTTTGAGCTTCCGCAGGCACAAAGCATGGCGCAAGTTTACCATGAGCAAAATGAATGTGAAGCCGGGCAGTACAGCTATAGACTTGTGTTGCGGTACCTGTGATTGGACGATCAGTCTGGCACAAGCAAGCGGCAACGGCAAGATGGTCGGACTTGATTTCAGTCAAAACATGCTGGATTACGGGGCTGAGAAAATTAAACAGCTTCACTTGGACAGTCAGATCCAATTAATTCAAGGAAATGCCATGAGTCTTCCGTTTGACGATAACTCGTTTGATTATGCTACCATCGGATTTGCATTGCGCAATGTTCCCGATCTGGAGCAAGTTATCCGTGAAATGCAGCGGGTCGTCAAGCCCGGAGGCTTAGTGGTGTCACTGGAGTTATCCAAACCGACATGGGAACCCTTTAAATCCATTTATTATTTCTACTTTCAGCGTGTACTGCCTTTCCTAGGCAAGCTTATTGCCAAACGTTACGAACAGTACAAATGGCTGCCGGAATCATTAATCCATTTTCCAGATCATAAGCAGCTTGCCGCTATTTTTGCCAAACAGGGGCTGCAAGATGTACAGGCTTACCCCCTAACGGGCGGCATTGCAGCATTGCACATTGGCACCAAGGGGAAAATGAAATCAGGAGTGTAATTTTGCTATGTTTACTAAATTAAAAATTTTTCTGGAAATGATTAAGTTTGAACACAGCGTATTTGCTTTACCATTCGCCTTCATGGGTGCGATATTAGGCTCAGTCGTCCTTAACGGACAATTACCTTCTTGGATGCAAATTCTATGGATTACATTAGCTATGGTTGGGGCGAGAACAGCCGCGATGTCATTGAATCGCGTAATTGATAGAGCAATAGACAAGAAAAATCCTAGAACTGAGAATCGGGCAATACCAGCAGGCTTAATCAGCATTAAACAGGTATCTTTATATATCATTTTATCTTTTGCATTGTTGTTCTGGGCAACTTCCAATTTAAGTTCTCTTTCCATGAAACTGCTGCCGATTGCAGTGTTTTTTCTTGTTATTTACTCGTATACGAAGAGATTTACTTGGGCGTGCCACTTTGTGCTGGGCTTAACGCTTGGCCTTGCGCCATTAGGCGGATGGATCGCCGTAACCGGGCAATTCACTTGGTCGTCAATCGTTTTCTATTTGACCGTCGTTTTCTGGAGCACTGGATTTGATCTCATCTACGCTTGTCAGGATGCCGATTTTGACCGCAAGGAAGGATTATATTCCTTGCCCAGCCGTTTTGGAATTAAAGCTGCGCTAATGACGGCTCGTGTGCTGCACGCATTAACAGCCGTCGGCCTAATCACTTTGTTCTTTATGACGCATTTAAGCTGGTTCTACTTAATCGGACTTGTAATTGCTTATATCCTTTTATACAAGGAACATCGTCTCGTCTCACCCAACGACCTGTCCAAACTGAATGCGGCTTTTTTCACAATGAACGGCGTGCTAAGTTTAGTGGTGTTTGCGTTTACCCTGCTTGACGTCTTCGTGACGCAGCGCACATGAACGGTAACTGGGTTATAGGCATTACAGGCGCTAGCGGAGCGATCTATGGGGTGAGACTCTGCCAAGTACTGCTCACACAAGGACAAGATGTGCATCTGATTATTACGGAGGCTGGATGGAGGGTTCTCCATGATGAATTGGACTGGAATGTAAGCAAGCGCAAAGAAACGCTGGAAGCACATTTTGGCGGTTTGAAAGGCACTTATAAATTTCATCCGATTGCAGATATTGGAGCATCTGTAGCCAGTGGATCTTTTCGAACACGCGGCATGGTTGTAATCCCTTGCTCAATGGGAACGTTATCAGGAATTGCGCGGGCTGCATCCGATAATTTGTTGGAACGTACAGCTGACGTGATGCTCAAAGAAGGCAGAACATTAATATTGGTACCGAGAGAAACACCACTGCATGCCATACATTTAGAAAATATGCTCACCTTGTCGAGAATGGGTGTTCGTATGCTTCCGGCGATGCCTGCTTTTTATAATCGGCCGAGTTCCATCGATGAGATGGTGGACTTCTTGGTGGGCAAAGTGTTGGACAGCATGAATATAGAGCATTCCTTATATCGGAGATGGGGAGAGAACGATGAGCAGTCATAACCCTAAGATACGTATCGGCAGAATCAATTACACCAATGTATGGCCCATATACTACTATTTTCCTGAGCTTATGAAGAGCGATGATGTACAAATTATTGAGCAAGTGCCGACCTCGCTCAATCGGGCGATGGCAGCCGGTGAAATTGACATGGGACCGATTTCTTCCTTCGCCTATGGAGAGTCTTTTGAATATTATTCGCTTTACCCTGATTTATCCGTCAGCGCCTATGGAGAAGTCAATTCCATTCTTTTGTTTCATGAAAAGCCTCTGCGTGAAATCGCAAACGGACGTATCGTCTTGCCGACAACGTCGGCGACTTCCGTCAACCTGCTCAAGATCATTCTTGAGAAATTCTACAACGGTAAGCCGACATATGAATTTGCGAGCCCCAATTTGGACGAAATGATGCAGCAGGCGGATGGCGCTTTATTAATCGGCGATGATGCCATCAAGGAAAACTGGCGCAATCGTAAGTATATGATTACGGATCTTGGGCAAGAATGGGCGAAATGGACCGGTCAATGGATGTCGTTCGCCGTGTGGGCCATACGCAAAGAGACTGTGGAGCAATACCCTGAACTGGTGTCGCAAGTGTTCGAAGCTTTCTTGAAGAGCAAGTTCAAAGCTCATAAGCAGCCCGCTGAAATGATTCAAGAAGCACAGCAGAAAGTGGGCGGAACGGAAGCTTACTGGCATCATTATTTTCATACATTATGCTATGATTTCGGACAGGAGCAATGGGATGGGCTCCAAATGTATTACAAGTATTGCTATGAACTTGGTTTCCTGTCTAAGCCGGCTATCATCGGCATCTGGTCAGAGAAAGAAAAAGCACGGGTGACAGAATGAAAAATTTATTGGATATTTATGCAAGGAAGAAAAAAGATATCGCGGCTATTGAAAAAGAGCTGGAGGAAAGTGTTTACACCGACCACGCTATGCTCAAAGAAACGTCGCTGCACCTGCTCAAGGCTGGAGGGAAGCGGATCCGTCCTGTTTTCGTCCTGCTTTCCGGGGAGTTCGGCCATTATCAGCTTCAAACCATGAAGCACGTAGCCGTTCCACTAGAGCTCATTCATATGGCGACGTTGGTGCATGACGATGTCATCGACGATGCGGATACGAGAAGAGGTCAATTAACGGTTCGTTCGAAGTGGGATAACCGAATTGCGATGTATACAGGGGATTACATCTTTGCCAAGGCGCTTGGCGTCATTACGCAGATCCATAAACCGGCCGTACATCAGATCATGTCCAAAGCGATTGTGGAAATGTCGATCGGCGAAATGGAGCAAATTCGTTTCTTCTTTAATGCGGAACAGACGATCCGGGATTACTTACTTAGAATTAGGCGCAAGACCGCGCTGCTGATCGCCATTTCATGCCAGCTTGGAGCGATGGCGGCCGATGCGCCTGATTGGGTAAGCAACAAGTTGTATTCATTCGGGTATAACGTAGGGATGTGCTTTCAAATCCGCGACGATATCCTGGATTTGATCGGGACTGAAAAACAACTCGGGAAACCGCCTGGCAACGATGTGAAACAGGGAAACATCACCCTCCCGGTCTTGTTCGCCATGCAAAATCCTGAACTCAAACCGCTTATTCTTTCCGAACTGGACCGGATCCATAAACTCGATGGACAGACTGATGTCAGTCGATTCCTGGATATCATCCGAAATAGCGAAGGCATTGACAGAGCTGACGCGCTTTCTCAGAAATATATCGACAAAGCTATTGCAGCACTAGACCAGCTGCCTGACAAGCAAGCCAAAAAAGATCTAATCGAAGTCGCATATTTTATCGGCAATCGTTCTTATTAATTTCCGGCCTCCATTTGAGAAATGCTTCCAAGAAGTGTAAACTAGTTGTAAATACATATTAAATAATTAAATAAGAGTTTTTAAAAGTGCGCTTTCAAAACCGAGAAGGTTGGACTTCCCGGTTTCGTTCAAGATTCGATGCCGAGATACATCCTGAAATACTTCGTTTTGAGATAAACCTCTATCGAAGTCTTTCGAAGATGAGCGACCGCGTTCAAATGTAGGTTTATTCGCCAATCAGACTTTCGTCTGATGTGGACAAAGTGGACTTTTAAAACTACCTTAGGAGGCTGTCCGTATTATGGAGAAGACATTCTTAATGGTCAAACCAGACGGCGTGCAACGCGGGCTTATCGGTGAGATCGTAAAACGCTTTGAGCAAAAAGGCTTCCAACTGGTCGGAAGCAAGCTGGTGCACATTACGAAAGAGCAAGCGGAGCTGCACTACCAAGAACATAAAGGTAAGGACTTTTACGAAAGATTAGTCAATTTTATTACATCCGGACCTGTTTTCGCGATGGTATGGCAAGGCGATCAAGTTATTGCGTTATCACGCGCGATGATCGGGAAAACAAACTCGCTTGAGGCAGCACCTGGTACGATACGTGGAGATTACGCCATACATACGCATTTGAACCTGATTCATGGTTCGGACTCGCCGCAAAGCGCTGAGCGGGAAATCGGCAACTTCTTCAAACCGGATGAACTCGTGGACTATAGTAAAGTGATTCAGCAGTGGATCTAATGATCATACATAAGCAACAGCCTGCGATCTAAGTATTGCGGGCTGTTTTGCTATGAAAATGTAAGTTTTTGTCGTTATTTGCAGGGAAAAAGCACCCGCATATAGAATTAATGATCAAGCAAAGGCTAAGGTGGGTGTATCATGGAGGATCAGGATTTTTTATTGTTTATAAAAAAAGTGAAAGACTATACGGCCATTGACTTGGCCCTGTATAAAGAAGCACAAATGAAGCGCCGTCTTACAACACTTCGGATGAAGCGCGGGCATCAGACATTTGTAGCCTTTTTTGATGCAATGATGAAAGACAAAGAACTTTTCTATGAGTTCTTGGATCGGATGACGATTAACGTATCGGAGTTTTGGCGTAACCCGAATCGATGGGAGGTCGTTGAACAACGGTTTATTCCCGAGATGCTGCGCAAAAACCGCCGGCTCAAAGTTTGGAGCG
The DNA here is from genome assembly GCF_014534655.1 of Paenibacillus sedimenti. Taxonomy (GTDB): domain Bacteria; phylum Bacillota; class Bacilli; order Paenibacillales; family NBRC-103111; genus Paenibacillus_E; species Paenibacillus_E sedimenti. The sequence goes on along the minus strand of NZ_JACVVD010000003.1, from coordinate 431,316 downwards.
CCGCCTGTTCGACAGGGGAGGAACCTTATACGCTGGCTATGATATTAGCCGAGCAAGGAGCGCTGAGTGATGCGCATTTGCTGGCTACGGATATTGATGACGGCGCCTTGGAGAAAGCGCGCAAAGGCGTTTATCTGGATCGTTCATTGCGGGACGTCCCGGAAAAATATGTGAAAAAATATTTTCGTCAGGACCAAATGATGTTTCATGTGTCTGACGAGCTGAAGCGCGCGATAAAATTTCAAAGGCAGAACTTGCTGGTGGATGCGTTCGATACCGGATTTGATCTCATCGTTTGTAGAAACGTTATCATCTATTTTACGGAAGAAGCGAAGCATGTCTTGTATCAAAAGTTCTCCAAAGCATTGAAGCCGGGTGGACTCTTGTTCGTGGGTTCAACTGAGCAAATTTTTTCCCCGGGACAATATGATCTGGAACCTGCTGATACGTTCTTTTATCGAAAAAAGGGAGTATAACTTCTTCCATATCTTCCAATACTAAGATATATACGAGGGCTCAGCTGATGCATACGAAGCAAGCTCTCCTACGGAAAGCTCAGCATACGCTTACGAAGAAAGTTTTCCTAACAGAAAACTCTTAGGAGGGTACAAATGGACAAACGAAAAGTGATTACCGCTTATCGCAGGGGAATGATCTCGATCCAGGAATGCGCGCAAATATTGGGTGTTGATTCGTTGCAAATCATGGGACTGATGAACGATCCGCAAATGGTTGAAAGTCCAAGAGTGGTTCAAAAGCAGCCGATGCACGGTTAGTTGTTCTTGTTCGGACCGGATATTGACACGCTTTCGCTTAGAGGAACGTTCCTCGAAGGCGAAGCGTGTTTTTGCTTTTTTACGGAAGCCCCCGAAAGTATTCGAATACGCACAAAGGATTTCTTCACTTTTACGAGATATGTTCTGTTGCCAAACCTGATGACCTATACTATAATGACAAAAGATAATCGCGCGTCAAAGCGCTAAAGTGTTCAGCATATTATTATGGCGGAAATAGGAAATCGTATTGCTTACAAACTCAGTTTTTCTACGTGAAACTTTTAGGGGGTAACGGATTGTGAGATACTTAACGGCAGGGGAAACGCACGGCCCGCAGCTCACTGCAATTATTGAAGGGTTCCCAAGTAATGTAACCCTGAACTTCGAAGATTTGAACTTTCAATTACATAGACGTCAAAAAGGCTACGGTCGCGGTCGTCGGATGCAAATTGAGAAAGATACTGCTGAAATTGTAGGCGGTGTTCGCCATGGTAAAACAACAGGAGCTCCGATAGCGCTTGTCGTTGTAAATAATGACTGGAAGCATTGGACATCCGTGATGGGGATTGAAGCCGCTCCTGAGGATAGCGAAGGCAAGCGCCGCGTCAATCGTCCTCGTCCGGGACATGCCGATCTGAATGGCGGCCTCAAATATAATCAAAAAGATTTGCGCAACATTTTGGAGCGTTCCAGTGCCCGTGAGACGACGATGCGCGTTGCAACGGGTGCCGTGGCTCGTCAACTGCTTGCCGAATTCGGCATCAAAGTAGCCGGACAAGTCATCCGTATCGGCGATGTCGAAGCGCAGCGCCAAGAGCTGCCGCTTGAAGAGCTGATCCGTATTACGGAAGAATCACCGGTGCGTGTCGTGGATAAAGACGCTGAAGCGAAAATGATTGCGGCTATCGATGCAGCCAAAGAAGATGGAGATACACTTGGCGGTATCGTCGAAGTGATCATTGAAGGCGTACCAGTAGGACTTGGAAGCCACGTGCAATGGGATCGCAAACTTGATGGTAAAATCGCGCAAGCCGTTTTGTCCATTCAAGCGTTCAAAGGCGTTGAATTCGGTATCGGCTTTGAAGCGGCCGAGCGCAGAGGCTCGAATGTGCATGACGAAATTTTGTATACCGAAGAGGGCGGCTTCCGTCGCAGAACTAACCGTGCCGGCGGCTTCGAAGGCGGTATGACAACCGGTGAACAAATCGTCGTACGCGGCGTCATGAAACCTATTTCTACATTGTACAAACCTCTGCAAAGCGTAGATATCGATACCAAAGAAGTATTTACAGCCCAGGTTGAACGTTCCGATACTTGTGCGGTTCCTGCAGCAGGCGTCATTATGGAGAATGTCATCGCATGGGAAGTGGCGAATGCTTTCCTGGAAAAATTCGGCGGCGACTCGATCGAGGAGATCCGCGCGAATTTGAACAATTTCCTGGCCCAAGTGGAGAGTTACTAAGATGAGAGAACTTACCGTCGATTTGGGAGAACGGTCTTATCCTATTTATATCGGCCAAGGCATTTTGAACAATATCGCTGGTCTCTTCGAAAAGCACCAGCTAAGCCGCAAATCGCCGATGCTCGTCATCACCGATGACGAGGTGGCTCCGCTGCACCTGGAGCGCGTCATGGCGCTGCTCCGTGAGGGCGGCTTCGCCGCTACGGCCTGCATCGTGCCCGCAGGCGAACCGACCAAATCCCTCGCGCAGCTCGAGGGAATCGTAACTGCCGCCCTAGAGGCGGGCCTCGATCGCAGCTCTGCGATCGTCGCCCTCGGAGGGGGCGTGGTCGGCGATCTCGCCGGCTTCGCCGCGGCGAGCTTCATGCGCGGGATCCGCTTCGTGCAGATCCCTACGACGATCCTTGCCCACGACAGCAGTGTCGGCGGCAAGGTAGCCGTGAACCATCCGATGGCGAAGAACATCATCGGCGCGTTCCACCAGCCGGAGCTTGTTCTCTTCGACATCGACACGCTGCTGACTTTGCCGTCCCGCCAAGTGAAGGCGGGACTCTCGGAAGTGATCAAGCACGGCTTGATCTGGGACGAAGCTTTTACGCAATGGTGTGACGACAACGCGGAGAAGCTGCTTGCTCTGGATCCGGAAGCGCTGAGCTACGCACTGTACATCGGCTGCAAAGTGAAATCGATCGTTGTGTCCCAAGACGAACGGGAGAACGACCTCCGCGCGATTCTCAACCTCGGACATACGATCGGTCATGCGTTGGAAGCCGTAGCGGGTTATGGCGAATTGCTGCATGGCGAAGCGATTGCCATCGGCATGGTGGGTGCGGCTAAGCTTGCGCAGCAGTTTGGTTATGACGAGAACATTCATACGGTTACTAAGAACTTATTCCTAAAATACGGATTGCCGGTAAGCATACCAGCTCACCTGGATACGGGCAGCATCATGAATGCCATGATGCACGATAAGAAATTCAAAGAAGGAACTATGGTATACATCATTCCGACGGAAATCGGCAAAGTCGAGATCCGCAAGGATGTTACGGTTGCGCAAGTAAGGCAAATTGTGGAGCTTTTAAAAGGGGAGAGTTAGGCGATGTTCGTAAGGGGAATTCGCGGTGCGACGACGGTTGAACATAACGAAGAGCAGGAGATTCTGAATGCAACGGCGGAACTGCTCCGTGCGATTGTGGATGCCAACGATTTTCGGCCGGAAGATATTTGCTCGGTATTCATAACGGTAACTGGGGATATTACCGCTACGTTTCCCGCTCGTGCCATTCGTACGATGGTCGGTTGGGAATTAGTGCCTCTCATGTGTTCCTTGGAAGTTCCCGTGGAGAACTCCTTGGCCAAATGCATTCGCTTGATGGTGCAGGTCAACACGACCAAAGGGCAAGCCGAGATGAATCACGTATACTTGAAGGAAGCGAAAGCGCTGCGCCCGGATATTGTGAAATTGACAAATGCTTAAGTGCGGTAGTATAGTGAAGATAGATGAGTGAGCATTGAGCAGAGTAGAGCTGAGTTTAGTTGAGTAGAGCAGAGATGAGCTGAGAAAAGGTACCAATGCGTTTGGTCTAAGATGGGATGAGTCTCCTTTCGTGGGGTACGTCTGCTTATCCATACCGTCGTTGTTTTCTTTTTTCATATCTTGCTAGTCTTCTACGATAACTAAAGTCAAACCTCTACTTCGGTAGAGGTTTTTTGTTTCCATATGAATAAACATGCTTCGCGCACATGAGAAGGAATAGGGCTGAAAGTGCTAAATGCGAGTACAGCTTTCAAGCCGAGAGGGGATGTTACCATGTACACACCTGAAATTCAAGAAGTGATCCGGCTGGCCAAAGACCATAATTTAATTCCCGTGGTTCGACATCTATTGGCGGATACCGAAACGCCGATACGCGTATTTCAACATCTATATCAAGAAAGGAGGGCGTTCCTGCTGGAAAGCGTGGAAGGTGGCGTAAAATGGGCCAGATATTCCTTTCTTGGCAGCGACCCTTTCCTGATGATAAAGGCCAAGCATGGGAAGACCGAGGTTGAGACACCAACGGAGACAACAGTGTCCGAAGAGAAGCCGATTGATGTTCTAAAAGCTTACCTTCGTTCCTACTCGAGCCCACAGCTCGCCGACTTGCCTCGTTTTACGGGCGGTGCGGTTGGATTTTTCGGATATGACTTGCTGCAATATTACGAAAAACTGCCAGCTCATCAAGTCGACGATTTGCAAATGAACGATATTCAGTTCATGTTCTGCGATCAAGTTATCGTATTTGATCACTTCAAACAGCAAATTAAGGTGATTGCGAACGTTCACGTACCGCCTTTTGCGACGGACGCAGACATCGTCAAAGCGTATCATGCGACTTGTGAGAAAATCGATGCGACCATCGAGAAAATCAAACGTCCGCTGAGCGCGGATACGATGACGCACAATCCGATTGTATCGGAGCCGGCACTTGGGGACGTAAGATCGAATATTACGAAAGATAAGTTTATCGCGAACGTGGAAAAAGCAAAGGAATATATTCGGGCAGGCGATATTTTCCAGGTTGTCCTCTCCCAGCGTTTTGAGATTGAAACGAAAGTTTCACCGTTGCAAGTGTATAGAGTGCTGCGCACGATGAATCCTTCTCCTTATATGTACGTTCTGAAAATGGATAATGAAGTGATTGTCGGCACATCGCCTGAGCTTTTGGTCCGGGTTGAAGAAGAAAAGGTGGAGACAAGACCTATCGCGGGAACAAGACCCAGAGGGAAAACGCCGGAAGAAGATCTCGCTTTGGAGAAAGATCTGCTTGCGGATGAGAAAGAACGTGCAGAGCATCTCATGCTAGTCGATCTGGGACGCAATGATATCGGTCGCGTATCGGAATTCGGAACGGTCAAATGCGACACTTTCATGGATGTCGAGCGTTATTCTCACGTCATGCATATCGTCTCGAACGTATCGGGTAAGATCGCCAAGAACAAAGACTTCTTCGATGCTTTTCTTTCATGCATGCCGGCTGGTACCGTGTCCGGAGCACCTAAGCTGAGAGCAATGGAGATCATTGCGGAGCTTGAGCCTGAGTCCCGCGGCGCTTATGCCGGAGCGATCGGTTATCTCGGATTTTCCGGAAATCTTGATACGTGCATCACGATTCGAACCATTATTTTCAAAAATGGTAAAGCTTATGTACAAGCCGGAGCCGGAATCGTATGGGATTCGGTGCCTGAGAGCGAATATCAAGAAACTGTTAATAAAGCGATGGCGTCGATCAAATCGATACGGATGGCTGAGGCGATGTTCAACCCTGAACCAAGACCGGTGAGTGAAATCAACAAAGATTATTTTGTCAATTCATAGGGAACGTATGGAGAGCCTATGCTTACGATGCAAGTTTTCTCACGAAAACGCTAAGGAGGATGAGATTCGGTGAGTCAACACATTTCTGTACAACAAGCAATCGGCAAAGTGGTTAGCGGCGGACACTTGAGCCGTGAAGAAGCGCGGGGCGTGATGTCGGAAATTATGGAGGGCGCGGCAACGCCGGCTCAGATTGGCAGTCTGCTGACAGCTCTGCGCATCAAGGGAGAGACCCTGGAGGAGATTACCGGCTTCGCGGAGACGATGCGCAGTAAGGCTGTACAGGTAAGCGTGCAGCAAGCGAACCTGCTGGATACGTGCGGCACAGGCGGCGATGGCGCGGAGACGTTCAATATTTCAACAACCGCTGCGATAGTTGCGGCAGCTGGCGGTATTCGCGTAGCGAAGCACGGCAATCGCGCAATGTCCAGCAAAAGCGGCAGTGCGGATGTGCTTGAAGCGCTGGGCGTAAACATTACGCTCAGTGGCGAACAAGCAGCGTTGTGTTTGGATAAAGTAGGCATCTGTTTTATGTTCGCACAAGCCTATCATCAATCGATGAAGCACGTTGCAGCACCGCGTCGAGAGCTGGGAATTCGCACTGTGTTCAACTTGCTTGGACCGTTGACGAATCCTGCTGGAGCTGACCGCCAAGTGCTTGGCGTATTCGACAGTTCGAAGACTGAGCTGATCGCGCAAGCGCTGCAGGCATTAGGATTGAAACGTGCGCTGGTGGTGGCAAGTGAGGATGGACTGGATGAATTCAGTATTTCGGCACCGACCAAAGTTACCGAACTCAAAATCGATACGATCAGCACTTATATGATTACACCGGATGATCTGGGTTTACGCGCTCACAGTATTAAAGATGTGGCCGGTGGCGACGCGCAACTTAACGCTGAGCTTATCCGTCATATTTTTGCAGGTGAAAAGGGACCCCATCGTGATATTGTGCTTGCTAATGCAGCTGCTTGCTTCTACGTAACGGGCCATGTTGGAACCTTACAGCAAGGTGTCAAGCTGGCCGCGGACGTTATTGATTCGGGCCGGGCTGAGCAAAAATTGAACGATCTAATCCAATTTACAGGAGAATTAAGCCATGTTTCTTGATAAAATCGTAGCCACTAAGCTAGCCGAAGTCGAAGCCATGAGCAGCTTCTCCGTGAAGGATGCTGAGAAACGGATTGCTGCGCTTCCTCCTTGTTTGGGCTTTCAACAAGCACTTACCACTCGCAAAAATCGCGCCATGGGACTTATCGCAGAGGTGAAGAAAGCTTCCCCTTCCAAAGGCTTGATTCGCGCTGATTTTGACCCGGTTGGATTGGCGCAAGCTTATCAACGTGCAGGTGCCGATTGCATCTCCGTGCTGACGGACGTGCAGTATTTCCAAGGAAGCAATGAATACTTAAGCGCTGTGCGTAAGGCGGTGAACGTTCCTCTTCTGAGGAAAGATTTTACGATTGATGCGAAGCAAATTTACGAGGCACGTTTGATTGGAGCGGATGCCATTCTGCTCATAGCGGCGATTTTGACCACGGAGCAGATGAAGCAGTATCTTGCTTTGGCAAGCGATCTGGGACTTGATGTGCTCGTTGAGGTGCATGACCGTGAAGAGTTAGAGCGCGCATTGGAGCTGGATACGCAGCTGATCGGAATCAATAATCGTAATTTAAAAACGTTCGTAACGGACTTAAAAACAACCGAGGATCTCATTCAATATATACCTCCCGAGAAAACAGTCGTTAGCGAGAGTGGAATTTCGTCTACGCAAGACATGGCCTATCTGCAGCAAATTGGAGCTCAAGCCGTACTGATTGGCGAGCATTTTATGCGGCAACCTGTTGTGGAAGAGGCTGTGTACGATTTGATGGGAGCACGCAGTCAAACATCAAACCAGCTGTAATAGAAAGAGGCGAAACAGATGGCTGTCCTGACGTCACCAACCGTAAAAATCTGTGGACTTCAAAGCGTTGAAGTGTTAAAATCGATCCTGCATTTGCCGATTGCCCATATCGGTTTTGTCTTTGCGCCAAGCAAGCGCCAGCTCACGCCTGAAAAAGGAGGGGAGCTGATCGCTTTTTTGAAATCCGAAGCCGGGAAAGGTATAGACGTACCTCTGACTGTTGGGGTATTTGTCAATCCGAGCGAGGAAGAGCTGGAACAAACACTTGCTGCAGCTCCGCTCGATGTGGTTCAGCTGCACGGCAAGGAGACTCCCGCTTTTTGTCTGCGGGTGCGTGAGCATTTTCAAGTAAAAGTGTTCAAATCGGTTTCGATTTCCAAATCGGAAGACTCCATGCCTTCCGCAGAAGCCGTTGCTGCTCAGCTTGATCCTTATCAGGGAACGGTCGATGCCATTTTGCTCGATACGTTTGATCCCGTATATGGGGGAGGTTCAGGGAAAACCTTCGCCTGGGACTGCATCCCGGTTTATCAGGAATGGACGCGTCGCGCAGGCGTTCAACTGCTTGTAGCAGGCGGTCTTCAGCCGGATAACGTTGATCAACTGGTGGATGCGTATGGGCCAGATGGCGTGGACGTTTCCAGCGGCGTTGAAACCGATGGTGTGAAAGATATCGCGAAAATTACCTCATTTGTGGAAAGGGTGACCCGGAAGTGACGCAAGTTCCTGACCAGCATGGCAGATTTGGCAAATTTGGCGGCCGATACGTACCGGAAACGCTAATGAACGCACTGATCGAGCTTGAAGAAGCTTATGAAAAATATAAAAACGACCCTGATTTCATAGAGGAAGTCCGTTATTTGCAAAAACAATATTCAGGCAGACCAACCCCGTTGTATTACGCGGAGCGTTTGTCGGAGAAGCTTGGCGGCGCCAAAATCTATTTGAAACGCGAAGACCTGAACCATACTGGAGCTCATAAAATCAATAACACGATCGGACAAGCGGTTCTCGCCAAACGCATGGGTAAGAAGAAAGTGATCGCTGAGACGGGAGCGGGTCAGCATGGCGTGGCATCAGCTACGGTAGCTGCACTGCTGGGATTCGAATGTAAGGTATTCATGGGTGAGGAAGACACAAAGCGTCAAGCGCTTAACGTATTCCGGATGAAACTTCTCGGTTCGGAAGTTATTCCCGTTACTTCGGGCACTCGTACACTGAAGGACGCGTGTAACGAGACACTTCGTTATTGGGTGAGCCATGTAGAAGACACCTATTACATCCTTGGTTCGGTTACAGGTCCACATCCGTACCCGATGATGGTTCGTGACTTCCAACGCGTGATCGGTGACGAATCCAGGGAGCAAATCCTCGAAGCCGAGGGAAGATCGCCTGATGCGGTCATTGCCTGTGTCGGCGGCGGCAGCAACGCGATGGGGATATTCTACCCTTTTGTCCAAGATACGGGTGTTAAACTGATCGGGGTTGAAGCGGCAGGTCGAGGCGTAGATACAGAAGAGCATGCAGCGACGATGACGAAGGGGATGCCTGGCGTGTTCCAAGGCTCGATGAGTTACCTCTTGCAGGATGAGTACGGACAAGTGCTGCCGGCGCATTCGATATCCGCAGGGCTGGACTATCCTGGAATTGGGCCGGAGCATTCGTATTTAAAAGATATTGAGCGTGCAAAGTACGTCCCAATTACGGATCAGGAAGCGCTGGATGCACTTCAGCTCTTGAGCCGAACAGAAGGCATTATTCCGGCTTTGGAAAGCGCGCATGCGATTGCCGAGACGGTCAAGCTTGCACCGACGATGTCTAAGGATCAAATCATCATAGTTAGTCTCTCCGGACGCGGTGACAAAGACGTGGATGCCATTATGGACTATTTGGGCATAGGGAGGGAATAGGCGATGAACCGTATTGATCAACGATTTGCCGAGCTCCGGGAGCGCGGGGAGACTGCGCTTATTCCATTCTTGACCATAGGGGATCCTTCCTTGGAAGCTTCGGTTGAGCTCATTCTGGAGATGGAGCGTTCTGGCGCTGATCTTATCGAGCTGGGGGTTCCTTATTCGGATCCTCTGGCGGATGGTCCTGTCATTCAGCGTTCATCCGAGCGGGCACTGCAGCGCAGAATCTCGATCTTTGATGTTATCAATGTAGCTAATGAGGCTCGCAATAGAGGCTCAAAGCTGCCATTTATATTGTTTACTTATTACAATCCTGTCCTGCAGATCGGTCTTGAACGCATTTTCAAACTGATGCAGGAAAATGAGATCAGCGGCGTCATTATTCCCGACCTTCCGCTGGAAGAAGACAGCGAGACACGAGCGATCGCCGATAGCTATGGCGTTCATCTGATTCCGCTTGTAGCACCGACATCGAATGAGCGTGTTAAACGCATCGCAGCAGGTGCTAAGGGCTTTGTGTACTGTGTATCGTCACTGGGAGTCACCGGCGTTCGTTCCGAATTTTTCGGAGGTGTCGATGATTTTCTTGCGACGGTTAGAGAAGCGGCCAGCGTGCCGATCGTCGTTGGATTCGGTATTTCTAACCGCGAACAGGTGCAGCGATTCGAAAAGCTTTGCGACGGTGTTGTAGTGGGCAGTGCGATCGTCCGTACCATCGAGGAGGTTTTGCACCATCTGAAGGATGACAGTGCGCATCCTGAAGGAATATCGAAGATTGGCAGTTTTGTATCCCAATTGAAACGTTAAGGACTAACCTTGCTAAACGGTTTTGTTTAGCAGGGTTTTTTACTTTTCAGCCGCTTCAGATTGAAAATGCTTGAATAAATCCGTGATCCATTTTGCGAGAACCACGACGATGAAATAGGCCAGAAACAAGTAAAAGTAATTCATCCAACCATACAAATGGAACAAATTGAAAGCTGAAAGTATTGGTTTATACACAAATGCGAAAATGCCACTCAGTACAGCTGCGGCTAAATAATAATTTTTCTTGCGGTTAAGGGTCCACTGATACATTAGCATGTAAGCAATGGGAGCCAAGGACGCATCCAAAGAAACGCTTGCAGGCAAGGGTGGAAACATCATATATGGAAATCCCCATAAGTATTCACGCACACCGTATTCATGAATGTAAGTTGCCATCATATGAATACTAAAGCCGTAAAACCCTAATTGGAAGGCTCTTCTTTTATCCATTAAAAACCATAAAAATATTAAGGGCAGCAGCAGGCACGCAATGTTAAACCAAAACTGCCACGTACTTAAGTTAGAATAATGCTTCCAATATTCGACCCACAGATTTGTGGTAACTGTTTCATGATTCATTATTTCTTCAAACGCCTTCTGTTGTTCAGATGTCATATGTATACTCCTTACATCTCTGTTATTTGTTAATATGCTTTATTTTGGACGATCCTACGCAGATAGACAGCAAATTTTATATTTTCTATTTACTGTTCAGCTTTAAAGCGTTACACTCTTTAATAGCGGTATAATGAAGAAGTCTTAACTATTTTTGATGAGGTGACCTGCATGCAACCGAAGCAAACGATTGTCCATTTACCTGTGTATCAACCGGGTAAGCCTATTGAAGAAGTTAAACGCGAGCTAGGTCTGAAAGAAGTAATTAAACTTGCTTCCAATGAGAATCCATTTGGCAGTTCTCCCAAAGCTAGAGCAGCGATCGAAGATGAACTTTCCAATATCAGTTTATATCCGGACGGTGGGGCGGTGGAATTGACTGCGGCTGTCGCTAACCATCTTGATGTGCAAACGAACCAGATTATTTTCGGCGCAGGTTCTGACGAAGTCATTCTCATGCTGGCCAGGGCATTCCTAGTGCAAGGCGACGAAACAGTCATGGCTACCCATACATTCCCGCAATATAAGCATAACTGTGAAATCGAGGGGGCAATCTCGATTGAAGTGCCTCTAAGAGACGGTACTCATGATCTGGATGCGATGCTTGCCGCGATTACAGACAAAACGAAAATCGTCTGGATTTGCAACCCGAACAATCCAACAGGCACAATGAATACTGACGCGGAAATCAAAACATTTTTGGCCAAAGTTCCGGCGCATGTATTGGTTGTACTGGATGAGGCTTACTGTGAGTACAACACCACAGGCGAATATCCGAACAGTATTGAATTGATCGGTCAATACCGCAATGTTATCGCTTTGCGTACATTCTCCAAGATTTACGGCTTGGCTTCTCTGCGCATCGGTTATGGTGTGGGGCATCCGGATGTGATTCGTTCCATCAATCAAGTTCGTGAGCCGTTCAACACAACTCGTTTCGCACAAGCGGCAGCCGTAGCAGCAATCAAAGATCAAGACTTTATCAATAGTTGCAGAGAAGCGAATACAGCCGGCTTGCAATATTTAACCGAGCAATTCGATAAACTCGGACTGACAGCTTTCCCGGCGCATGGTAACTTCATTATGGTGAATGTTGGTCGCCCTGCAGGCGCTGTATTTGATGGCTTGCTTCGCAAAGGTATCATTGTTCGCGGAGGGCACCAGCTTGATTTCCCAACATCCATTCGTGTTACGATAGGCAACCGTGAACAAAATGAAAAGTTCATTGCCGCACTGACAGCCGTGCTTGCTGATGTTGCCGTTCAAGCATAATTCATTTAGATAAAAGGTTGATTTCATGACGAAAATTGCGATATTCGGCGTAGGGCTGATCGGAGGATCTATTGCCTTATGCTATAAAGGTAAACCAGGATTTACGGTGGCGGGCCATTCCCCGAACCCCAGATCCGTCGAAAAGCTGCTCCATCGCGATGTTGTAGATATCGCTACGACATCAATGGAGGAAGCGGTGGAAGGAGCGGATTACATCTTTCTTTGCGTGCCTGTAGGCATGTTGGAGGATTATGTCAAACAGTTAGTGAAGCTTCCCCTTAAGCCAGGGTGCATTATTACGGATGTTGGCAGTACGAAAGCCTCAATTACAGAGAGCGCAGCAGCGCTTAACATAGAGGGCGTTCACTTTATCGGTGGACACCCGATGGCTGGCTCAGAGAGACATGGTGTAGAAGCCGCGTCCTCACACTTGTTTGAGAATGCGTTCTACGTTTTGACGCCTGCAGCGGGAACACCGCAAGCCGTCGTCGATCGGTTGGCCGCGTTGCTGAAATCGACCAAAGCCCAGATTGTACAAGTAGACGCCCGCGAGCATGATGATATCGTAGGAGCAATTAGTCACTTGCCGCATATCATTGCCGTTGCTTTGGTCAATCAAGTGAGGGGTTACAATGCTTCGAATCCGCTCTATCAGAATTTAGCCGCCGGCGGCTTTAGAGATATTACGCGAATCGCTTCCAGCGAGCCGATGATATGGCGTGATATTCTCGTTAATAATCGGGAAGTTTTGCTGCGTCTGATTAAGGATTGGAATGTTGAGATTTCGCGCTTTATCGATTTGCTTGAGCATAGCGATGGAGAGGGAATTGCAGAACAGTTTCGTATTGCAGGTGAGTTCCGGAGTCAACTGCCGGAACGACGCAAAGGGATGATTACATCCTTATATGATATTTATGTCGATATCCCCGACCATCCAGGCATTATCGGTCAAATTACTACAGTTCTTGGCAATGCAAGAATTAATTTGAGCAATATTCAAATCATCGAAAGCCGCGAAGATGTACCCGGTGTTCTTCGTCTTTCGTTTCGAAATCAAGAGGACGCTGACAGGGCCGGGGGACTTTTGAAGCAAGAGTACGCTGTCCACGTTTAATAGTCCATTCACTCGAAAAAACAAGCTGGTATCTAGCCTTTTGCAACCAAAAGGAGAGAGGAGACCGGCTTGTTTTTTATTAATTTATGTAATATTCAAATCTAGCAAGGTATGCTATAATGACATCTGCTGTTATATGTATATTACGATATTGTGGGGCGAAAGAACTATATGATCCATAGAAGGTGGAAAGCTTTTCTAATTATTTTGATAGTGGTTGTTAATTTTTTTCCCTCTCTGGTTCGTGCGAACGATGTCATTTATTCGAATCAAGTTTCTGTACTCGTTTATCACCACATCGATGATCACACGGAAGGCGGCGTAACGATTTCCACAAAACTATTCGAAAATCAATTAGAAGCTTTGAAGCGCAAAGGGTATCAATTCATTTCGCTGGATCAATTTAAACAATTCATGTCCAAGGGAACCGGTATTCCGGACAATGCTATTTTGGTTACTTTCGACGATGGCTATAAAAGCTTCTACACAAATGCCTATCCCATATTAAAAAAAATGAGCGTACCTGCAGTTAATTTTGTTATTACCAATAAATTGGAGGATCCTCTGGGTGGCCAAACCCCGTATTTATCCGGAAGCGAAATTATTCAGATGAGAAAAGAGTATCCGGATATTGATTTCCAAAGCCACTCGGATTCGATGCATGCCACGCGGGACGGGAAGCCGATGCTCACGAATAAAATAGTGAAAGACGGCCTTGCCGAGACGGACGATCAGTTTAAGCAAAGAGTTATAAATGATACCAAGACATGTACCCGTAAACTAAATGAGTTACATGGCTCCCAAACAGAAGATGCTTACGCCTATCCATTTGGCAGCTATGACAACCAAACAATGGAGTTGCTAATGCAAGCTGGTGTTCAATACGGGTTTACGACGAAAAATGGGATGGTCACCAGACAAACTGATCCGATGCAAATTCCTCGTATTAATGCAGGCAGCCCATATGTTCGAGCGAAGTCCGTCAACAATCTGATCAAGCAAGCTTTGCGCCATCAACTGCAAACCATTCATTAAGAGAAAATGATACGTAACCGTTTTCAAAAAAGTTATTGACAAATTGAAAACGTATACATATAATAAAAGTACAGTATGGTTTCTCTCCACTCCTATCCGATAATCGCACCATAAGTGCAACCGCCGATCCGGCGGTTTTTTTTTTGTTTTTATACCATATTTTTGGGATTTTATTATACAATGGAAAAGACGGGCTGTTGTTTGCAACAGACATGTGCCAATCGGAATTAACAAATTTTTGTCGAATTGAGCAGGAATTTCGCAATCAATCAAGAAAGTTTATAGACTAACATCTTTCGTCATGTCCAATTCATATTTTATTAACAAAAAAACGCAACTTTTCACTCCCGGTGCAGTACAACATGTATGAGCAGCTGGGAGTGCTACCCGGAATCGCAAGGAGGGTCGCCACGTAATGACCGATTCCCAGTTGATCAGAGAAATCAAGGATGGAAACGTTCAGTTATACAATGAACTTATGCGTCGTTACGAGCGTAAAATCCTTGCATTTATTTTCCATATGCTGAAAAGCACTCAGATGGAAGCGATCGCCGAAGATCTTTGCAATGAAACTTTTTATAAAGCGTACCGCAGCTTGCACTCGTTCCGAGAAGTTGAGGCCTCTTTCTCAACATGGCTTTACACAATTGCCCGTAATACGGTTTTGAGTGAACTGCGCAAAAATAAAAGTGTTCAAGTTTCTTTGGAGCAAAGCGGACATACGCCGCATGCATCGTACGATGCGATGCCGGAACAGACGATGCTGAGAAACGAAAAGGTGTCTATGGTCCGTGAAGCGATCAACAGTTTGCCTGAAAAGCAAAGATCGGCGTTGATATTGCGCGAATACGACCAGTTGGATTATCAAGAGATCGCTAATATTTTGGGGCAGACGGTGAGTTCGGTGAAATCCTTGTTATTTAGAGCAAGAGCTTCTGTCAAGCTGCAGCTAGACCCCTATTTCAGTGAGCCGATATTCGAAGAATCGAAGGGATGAAAGAGCGATGAAGTGTAGTGACATTCAGGAATTATTTGGAGTTTATTGGGATTTGCCGAATGATGACCTGAGGCGTGTCGCGGTGGATAAACATATTGCGACTTGTCCGAATTGCGCCGAGGAATTTCAAATCTGGGAGGAAAGTACGCTACTCATTCGTTCTGTATCCATGTCCAGGGAGCTGCCCGATTATGAACCGATGGTATCCGAGAAGGTAATGAATCGGATTTATGAGAATGAGTCATGGCGAATCCCGGTACCGGAGCGCATGTATGCGATCTCCTACAAGCTTAGGAGAAATCTCACGGCCGTCATAGCATTTTGTTTAGCCTTATTCATTTTTAGCTTTCTTTTTGCGATCGTTTACGACGGGGGACCTCAAACCCCGATAGCAGCCGCCGATAATTCATTATTCGATCTGGAGGCGCCTCAGGCCTTAAAATCGAGCCAAACAGAGTCGATGAACGGCCATAAAATGGTCGATGCTGTGGCTAGCTTGAATCCAAGCTTTATGGAGCCGCTCCGTTTCCAAGTCGGGCCGATTCATTCCTATCCTCACTATTTACTGGTTATTTCCATATTAGGTTTAATCAGTACGATGCTCATTATGAATTGGCTGTCGCGCACTAAAGCATAATGCTCCGAAAGGAGCTTTTTTCATTTAGAGGTTGTTTAACTTTAAAAACACGGAGGTTCAGTAATGACCACAATTGGATTTATCCGTCATGGCAGTACAGAATGGAATCGACTCGGGAAGCTGCAAGGTCAGCTGGATACCGAATTGACGCAAGAAGGCAGAGATCAGGCGAAACAACTAGGCATCAGGCTGGCTAAAGAGCAATGGACAGGGATTATCAGCAGCGATCTGATTAGAGCGAAAGAGACAGGGCTTATTGTTTCGGAACTTTCAGGCATTCCATTTCTGGGTACGGACGTTAGATTGCGAGAGCGCAAATATGGATTGGTCGAAGGAACGACTGCTCCCGAAAGAGAAGCACGCTGGGGTATTGATTGGAAACAGATGAACTTAGGCCAAGAAACGGATTCGGAACTGCTCGCGCGATGGTATCAGCTGGAGGAAGAGTTGATTCGTCTTTATCCGGATAAGAAGCTGTTATTGATATCTCATGGCGGCTTCATCGTTCAGGTGCTTAGAGGACTTCAGATGGAACCGGAGGAGTTTCTGCAGAATACGTCATTGACGATTCTTTTGCGCAAGGACCTTGGATGGGAGCTTCAGTTGTACAATTGTTTGAAACATCTAAACTCTGAATCTTAATAATCTATTGATTACGAAGCACGGCTCCTACGAGGAGCGGTGCTTTTTTTGCCGCGAGCGGAATATTTTCGGAAAAAAATCCCATAATGGTTACTAGAATCGACGGAGCTGTACGCTTCGCAAACTGGGGGGCATAATGATGGAAATGAATCTAGCGGACATGCTCAGCTACGCCGATATTCATGAATTGAGCAGAATAGCCCACACCTACGAATGCGAATGTAATGGTCATTCCAAGAATGAGCTGATCCAATCTATTTTGAGCACAGCGCTGCGTAAAGAGATTTTTGAGCGCCATGTTCAAAGTTTGGATATGGAGGACATTCGGTTTCTTAACTCGCTGCTCTTCGATCAACGCAACGCTTTTAGTATGGAAGAGCTGATCGCTAGAGTGGGACAGTCACGTTTCTCCAAGCAAGATCAGGAGGAATGGAATCCGCGCGAGATGATCATCAAGTTTAAAAAGCTAGGCTGGTTGTTCAATGGATATTCGCAGCAGACGAAGTATTTGTTCCATGTTCCAAAAGATTTGAAGAAGCGCTTTAATGACGTATTGACCAAACAATTCAAAGCAAATCTGCAGATGACCAACGAGCCTGGGGTTTATCGGGATGAACAGATGTTGATAGTTGATGACATCAATCATTTCTTGACTTACATCGCTCAGCAGCAAGATGTACCACTTACAACTGAAGGTACGATGTATAAACGACAGCTGCAGCAAATTCTGGAACGCTTATCCGTACAAGAAGAAATGGTAGCCAAAGGGGCATGGAGGTTCGGATACGGCCGAAAGTTCAAGGAATACCCGAACCGATTCTCATTCATCTATGACTATTGTTATTACCATCAGCTTATAGCCGAGCACGAGCAATCCCTTCAATTGACAGATGTTGGGAAAGTGCGCCTGCAGGAAGGGACTAAGGAAAATCTTGCTGCCGTTTATCGTTTCTGGCTCCGGTTGTATAAGAATCCTATTCCGAACATTCAATCTATTTCATTATGGATTGATCGTCTTGCCGGTTCATGGGTAACGTCGGGGTCCCTTGGAGATGTGCTGGGTAAGTTAGTCAGACCGTTTTACTACGACAATTCAGAATCTATATTCGAGCAACGGATTTTACAAATGATGATGCATTTGGGCTTAATACGCATCGGCGAATATGAGGAGAAGGGAAAAGTGGTTCAAGTAACGAAGCTTGGAAGCAGTGTTATACAAGGGACGTATGTGGCCGAGGAAGATAAAGTTGTTTTCATGTTAGATCAACATGGAACGATCAATAATGCGTAAAAAATGTACGAATGGGTAAAAACACATTCCTTATTGAGCGGGCGATTGCAGTAAACGAAGAGGGACTGTGTGAATATGCTTTAATAGGAGCATACACAAACGCATCACATACATGGGTAAGAACAAGAACATATTTTCTGCGAAAATGAAAGCTCCTGACAAACCGCGGACAACATTTGGAGGTAGGTCCTATGGGAAAAATGAATGTATCTAACGATGCGCTGCTGGCACTTTTCGCGGAGATGGTTTGGGACGATGCCATACGCAAATATAAAGAGGAAAATCTCTACAAAGAGATTGACAGTGCTTTAGCCAAGGGAGATCAAGCGAAGTTCCTGGCCCTTACATCAGAGCTTAAAACCTTACAATCTTTGGGTTAATGCAGGTTTGGTGCCTTCCATATGCGGGTCTGAAAAGACATGTGAATTCACTTCACATGTCTTTTTGTGTATCTAAAAAAGAACCGAATCGTCCGTTCCTTCGTCAATTTAAATGAATAATGATTTCAATCACGAGGAGAACGTACATGAAAATAAAATTTTGGAGTCCGCGCAAGAACAAAGCATTTACAGCATTGATGATAATTATAGGTATGATCTTAGGCATTGTATCGGTATATGCAGTCTATTTAAACCATAAATTGAATCAGACTATTGACCATATTGCGGCACCTCAGCCTTTATTGGGGCCAAACTCAACGGCGGATGTCCCAGCAGGCCTCAGACCGATGAACCATCATACAATCGATTTAGATAAGCCGTTAACGTTCTTATTAACTGCGGTAGATGAAAGAGAAGGCAGCGAGGGATCACTTAATACTGACGTTATGATGCTTATCAGTGTCAATCCGGCAACACATCAAGCGACGGTCGTATCGATCCCTAGAGATCTGGAAGTTCGAGCGGAAGATTCGGGATTAGATTCTTCGCACAAAGCTAATTATTTCTACGCATACTTTTTCAATCAGAATAAAAATACGGCGCTATCTCAAACAAAGAAGCTGTTCAGTGACTTATACCAAGTACCTATCGATTATATGGCCGTTATCAACTTCGATGGTTTCCGTAAGCTGATCGATCAGCTTGGAGGCATGAAGGTTCAAGTAGACATGGATATGAAATATAGAGATGAAAGCGACGGTACAAACATCAATTTAACAAAAGGGTTACAGCATCTGAATGGCAAGCAGGTGCTCGATTTTATTCGTTATCGCAAATCGAATTTAGGGACCGAGGAATCGTCCGATTTGGCAAGAAATCAGCGGGAACAGCTGGTGCTTAATCAGTTAATGGATCAGCTGACATCGCTGAATGGCGTGACGGCCTGGGGCAAATTGCTTGATATCATTGGCGCCTCGGTTAAAACCGACATACCGGCAGACGAACTTCGCAAATTTACAACTTCCTACAAGTCGTTGAAGCCATCAAACGTTAACTATATACATCTGAACGGTGAGTGGGAAAGTCCTTATATTGTCGTGAAGCAGCAGGAATTGGAGCACGCGATTGCAGCGCTTCGAGAACAATCGGCTATTTCAATTGACAGTAGAGGAACGACGAATTAAAGTAACTATTAGAGCTTGCTTACATAGCAAGCTCTTCTTTTGTAAACGATATGGGAGGATCTGCATATGAAATTCAATGAAATTGAACATGATCAATGGCCGGATCTCAAGCCTTATTTGGACACTTGTTTGCTGCCGTTTACAGGATTAAGAGGATTCGAAGATCCGGCGCAAACCACCCTTGCGCTAGAGCAGCTCCGGGACGCCTTGGAAGCCATCGAGATCCCTTATAAAGGAAGAGTGGTGACTTATCCGGCGGTTCATTATATGACTGGTTTGGACGTGATGGAACAGTTGAATGCAATCAGCCTTCAATTGAAGCATGCAGGCTTCCGTTATGTGATTGTTCTTACTATACATACAGCGGCTGAACAGTGGAAAGCCGAGCATATGGATTTGCTGCTTGCTGTTGATATGCAAGATTGGACAAGCCAATCGAAAGACATCAAATCACGTATTTCCGAGCAAGTGCAGCAACTTTGGAAGCAAGGCGATTAACTTTTACTCCAGAACGTATTATTGGAAAAAAAGTTGTGCACGCTAAGGGGAGTAATCGATTTCTTGACCGTTAAAAAAGTTGTGACAATTTCGTTAAAATTTGTCTGAAGGCCAAGATTTCAGTGTTGGAAAAGGAGTTAAGGATTCTTGACGCCCTAGAAGTCGTAGGCTATTATTAGTAATGTCCTAGTTATGTAGTGTAATGTCGAACGACACGTGATAGAGGTAACTGAGCGTCCGAGAGGGTTCGGACTTCGGCCAATGTAGGAGGGTAGACCTGAGAATGAGTGATCACAACAATCACAATGAAGAACAGCATGGGAAGAAGCCGGGCACAAAACGCGAAATGTCCCGCCGACAATTTCTTTCCTACACCCTTGGTGGCGCCGGAGGGTTCATGGCGGCAGGTATGATGATACCAATGCTAAGGTTTGCTGTAGATCCAGTCCTTCAACCTAAGAAAGCGGCAGATTGGGTCAAAGTTGTAGAAGAAAGCAAAATTACAAATGTACCACAGTCGTTTACGTTTCAAGTCCATCAAGTGGATGGATGGTACGAAAGCGATGCCGAGCTCGTGGCATGGATCTCCAAAGGAAGCGATGGTAAGCCTTTTGCTTTGAATCCAACATGTAAACACCTTGGTTGTACGGTGAACTGGAACGACAATCCCGCTTACAAAGATCAGTATTTCTGTCCATGCCATGGCGCGCACTATACGCCAGACGGTAAGGCTCTTGCAGTAGCGCCAAAACCATTGGACGAGTACGCGGTTAAAGTAGAGAACGGGTTCGTTTATGTGGGTCAACTACAGGCTAACACACGAGTATAAGGAGGCGTCACGGTCAGATGTTTAAAAACGTATACAACTGGATTGACGAACGTCTTGATATTACGCCAATGTGGAGGGATGTAGCAGACCACGAGGTTCCGGAGCACGTAAACCCTGCCCATCACTTTTCCGCGTTCGTATATTGCTTCGGCGGATTGACGTTCTTTATAACGGTCATTCAAATTTTGTCAGGTATGTTTCTAACGATGTACTACACACCTGATATTATTAACGCTTATGCAAGCGTTGACTATTTGCAACATAAAGTGGCTTTCGGTGTTATCGTAAGAGGGATGCACCACTGGGGAGCCAGCCTTGTTATCGTCATGATGTTTTTACATACCCTGCGCGTGTTCTTCACAGGTTCTTACAAAGCTCCACGTGAAATGAACTGGGTTGTAGGCATGCTTATTTTCTTCGTTATGTTAGGTCTCGGACTAACCGGGTATTTGCTTCCGTGGGATAACAAAGCCTATTTTGCGACAAGCGTAACGCTCAAAATTATCGAATCCGCGCCATTAATCGGCGGATACGCGAAAACGTTACTGCAGGGCGGAGAAATTGTCGGAGCTCAAACACTGACTCGCTTCTTTGCTATCCACGTGTTCTTCCTGCCAGGCGTTCTGCTCGCTTTGCTTGCTGGACACTTCTTTATGATTCGCAAACAAGGTATTTCCGGACCGCTATAATTGAAAGGAGGAGCAACACGTGGCGCATGGTCATAAGTCTGACGAAAAAGTCGTCTACGTTGGGGATTCCCGCGTAATTAAGAAAACACAAGAACAACGTTTGATTCCCAAAGATTATTCAGCTTATCCTGGTAAATCGGAAGCATTCGTACCAAACTTTCTGTTAAAAGAATGGATGGTAGGGGTAGTCGTATTGGTAGGCATACTGGTTCTGGTTATGTCTGAACCGGCACCATTGGGGTATCCGGCAGATCCTAAGAACACTGCATTCATACCGATGCCTGACTGGTACTTTTTATTTATGTACCAATTGCTTAAATATCCTTATACATCAGACAACTATCTGATATTCGGAACAGTTGTCCTTCCCGGGTTGTTGTTTGGAGCCTTACTGCTGGCACCATTCCTGGATACAGGCAAAGAGCGACGCTTCTATAAAAGACCTATAGCCTCATCTTTGATGATTCTTTCTTTGGTTGCCGTAAGTTATTTGACTTACACTTCTTGGGCTCATTACCAAGCAGAACTTAAAGAGAAGAATATCGTACCTGAGCATATCAAGCGTGAGGAAGAAATGCACGCAAACAAGGGCGCAGCAGGCGGCGGTGGCGGCAAAGAAACGAAAAAAGCCGCAGCGATTGTGGCTGCTGATGATCCTGGAGCGGAAATTTACAAGAAAGCAACCTGCTTGGCATGTCACGGTGCAGGGCTGAAAGGTATGCCTGCTTCCGGCGTACCGGCTTTATTGGGAATCGGCGACAAACTTTCCAAAGATCAAATCATGGGTGTCATCAAAGACGGCAAAGGCAATATGGGCAAACAATATCAAGCCAACATTGATAAAGGCTTGAATGATGCGGATATTGACAAGCTTGCTGATTGGTTATCCAAACAAAAGACTCAATAATAAATTGAACCTGATCGCGAAAGCGGTCAGGTTTTTTTGGATCGATACTTGCAGAGGAGGAGCATAATTGCAGCAAGGATTTTCACTTTCCTATTATTGGAGCAAGTCATTTTTACTGAATTCGAAGCTGCTTTGGTTGCTGCTTGTTTGTAATTTTCTTGGGACAATTTATGGGTATGTGTGGTATTGGGATCAAATGGTGTTTACGATAGCCAACTATCCGGTTTGGTACATCCCATTTGTACCGGATAGTCCGACAGCAAGCCTATTTTTTACCGGATCGGTCGCGTATCTGTTAATGGATCGCAAATCGAATAAACCAAAGAGCGCTTTCCGCGGTTTCGTCGAAGCTTTCGCTTTGATCACTTCATTTAAGTACGGGATATGGGCAGTCGCAATGATATGGACCGGAGCTTGGCAAGGTGTTCCAGTTGGCTGGGATGGCTGGATGCTGACGGCTTCGCATTTGGCTATGGCCGTTGAGGCGTTGCTTTTTGCCAGATGGTACACACATAAACTTTCATCGATCATCATCGTAGCGATCTGGACTTTATGGAATGACTTTATGGATTATGAAAGAGGCATTTTCCCTGGGTTGCCTGAAAGGTTACATGATGATTTGCCTACGATTGAAGCGTTTACAATAGGGTTAAGCATTACTGGGATTATCATCGCTCTGGTGTTTAGTTTTACTCGCAATAAAAACAAAAATTCAACTACATAGACTGGTCTAAAATGGGACAATCCTCCATAAGATGATGGTGAAGGAGGGAATGTCCCATGTTTGTTTATTTCGGCGTCAGACGGTTGGCAGCTATGCTGTTACTGGTAACCGTTGTTAGCATAAGTGTCGCTTGTGGAGTGATTCCAAGTTCCAAGGGACAAGCAATCGTTCAAGCAGATCCCGAACAAGTGCAAAAGATCGAATTTTTGAATCAAATCGCTGATGATATGTATAATAAAACGATGGAAGGGCAAGTAACGGAAGCACGCAGTAAATTACTGCAACTTTCTGATCAAATTCCGAAAATCCGGTTCGATGGTGTTACATCGGTGGAAGGACTCAATGCATTAACGGAAACGATTACGCAGGCTAAGCGTGTCTATAACGCAGTTAGTTACTCTCCGGAGGAAGGCCAAATAGCGGTTGCGAAAATCCGCCTTGCCACCGATGCGCTTACGCATAAGAATCAGCCAATGTGGCTTCAATATTATAAGGTGCTGCAGGAAGATGTAGGTGTGCTGCACCAAGCCGTCAAAGCAAATCAACAAAAAGAAGCGGTAGCGGGTTTTGGTAAGCTGTCGCAGCATATCGCGGTCATTCGCCCATCACTTCTTATAAGCCGGGAGCCAGCGGACGTAGAGAAGCTCGATTCCCTCATGACATTTCTCCGAAGTAATCTGAACAGCAGTCCTATGCAGATGCGTCAGATTGAATCCGGAGTGGAGCATTTGCAGCAAATCATCGATCAGTTATTTTTGAAACATAAGGATGCGATTGCTTTCGTACCTTTGACAGATCCGAAGCAACCAATCATTTGGTCCCTGGGAATCGGGCTCATTATTGTCAGTGTGCTTTCTTATGCAGGCTGGAGGATGTATCAATCAGGCAAACATGTTGTACCCGTCAATCAGGCAAAGAAAAGCGACCATTATTAAAAACAAACATCCCGCCCACATCATCAATGTGGAACCGGGATGTTTTTTCTGCTCATTGCGTTTTGAACCCTTCTCCCAACACATCATGAACATCACCAATAATGATAAACGCTCTAGGATCGATGGATGTAATCAACTCGCGCATTCTTCTCGTTTCATGACGGTAGACGACACAGTAAACTACTTCCTTGTTATTGCCCGAATATGCGCCCCTGGCAGGGAACA
This sequence comes from Paenibacillus sedimenti, assembly GCF_014534655.1. Taxonomy (GTDB): domain Bacteria; phylum Bacillota; class Bacilli; order Paenibacillales; family NBRC-103111; genus Paenibacillus_E; species Paenibacillus_E sedimenti. The sequence goes on along the minus strand of NZ_JACVVD010000003.1, from coordinate 407,123 downwards.
AGGTCACGCCTCGGTCCAGTTCCTGCGTAATTTGCAGCGCTAAATCATTCGCATGATCACTAATAATAGTAAAAGCTTTAGCCGCGTATGCTCCTTCAGAAATATAATCGATGATTCGAGATGTTATGAACACGGCAACGAGCGAGTATAAAACCTTTTCCTTGGGTAAATACAAAAATGAGGAACCGATGACCAGGACGTCGATAATGAGAATGACCTGTCCTACGCTCCAACCTCGCTTTTTATTGCCAATCCTCGCTAAAATATCCGAACCCCCTGTCGTTCCTCCATACCGGAAAACAAGTCCAAGACCTGTGCCAAGGGAAATTCCCGCATAAAGCGTAGCTAAGAAGTAATCCTGAGTCGTATGAAAAGGGATGAGCCACTGTTCACGAATCAGCAGCTCCATGATCCATAGGAAGAAGGACAAGGAAACGACGCCGAATATCGTATAAAGCATGGCTTCCTTACCAAAGTTTTTCCAACCGAGATAGAATAATGGAATGTTGATCGCTAAGGTTGAGATGGAAGGCGGTACATTCAATACATATTTAAGCAGCAACGAAATCCCTGTAACGCCACCTTCCATTAATTCATTCGAAATGACGAAATAGTGCAGGCCGAAGGCGTAAATGGCAGTTCCAATCATAATGGCAAATAAATTGGTAAACCGGTCGGAAATTCGTTCTTTAAACATCGTTTGTTGCCCTCCATCTGGCTTTGCAAAGTTCTATTTAGATCTATTATATCTTTTTTTAGAAATGAAAAAAATTTGTCAACTTTTCGTCTTTAGTTTAACATGGTAATGATAGCCTTGTTGGCGAACATGGAAAGAAGGGTGAGCATGTCAGAACGTACACTTAAAGAGATGCAGCAAGAAGTGGATCGCTATATTTCGCAGTTTAAGGAAGGTTACTTCAGTCCGTTATCGATGCTGGCTAGAATGTCCGAAGAAGTGGGAGAGCTTGCGAGGGAAGTGAATCACTCCTATGGGGAGAAACCAAAGAAAGCGTCGGAAGCGGACAATTCCATCGAGCTGGAGTTAGGTGATATTCTGTTTATTACCATATGTTTTGCCAATTCACTGGGGATCGATTTAACCGAAGCACATAACAAAGTGATGCATAAATTCAATACCCGTGACGCGAACAGATGGACCAAAATTAACACCGAAAACACATAAGCTTCATAAACTGTACCATCCCAACAAGCGGGCATCTCGCAAAGCTCTTGCTTAGGCTGCCAGTTTTTCTAAGAAAAACGAAGCAGATGCTTTCGAAGCAAGTTTTGCTAAATGCAAAACTCTTAGAAGGAGGATGGGCAGATGAATGGAGAAAATCAAATACAGAAAGCTTACGAATCCATACTTGGTCACGATTTTGAAAAAGCCATTGAATGGTTTGAAAAAGCGATAGCGGCTGAGCCAGACAATGCTGCCTATCACTACAAACTTTCCATCACTTATGCGAGAAGCAACAAGCTGCAAAAAGCCATAGACCACGCTTCTAGGGCGTTGGAACTGGAAGAAGGCAGCGAAGCGTACCGTTATCATTTGCAAGTGCTTCGTGCGCGGGAACTGGTCGAGCTGGCGCAGAAGCAGCTGAATGTAGAATCAGAGCATGCCGAGCGTGCGATTTTCTTATTGAAGGAAGCGATCGCGCTGGATCCGCTCTCCATTGAAGCCTATTTAATTCTAGCTGAGGCATTTGCACATCGGAAGGATTATAGTAGAGCCTATCAAACGGTTACTGAAGCGATTCGGCTGGAACCCCATCATGAGTTAGCGAAGCTTCAAGCTGACCAGTACCGATTAAAGCTGAGATAGTCATTCATGAAATAGAGAAAAGGGAGATATATCAGAAATGGATCGTAAAATTCGAGTAGCAGTAGTAGGCGCAAGCGGCAGAATGGGGCGGGAGGTTGTCAAGACCGTATTGACTGAGCCGGATATGGAACTGGTTGCAGGCGTGAACCGCTCCTCTGGCCCTATTGATTTAGGCAGATTGGTAGGCTTTGAAGAATGTGGGGTCAAGATGCAGAATGATTTGGAGTTAGCACTTGTCGAATCGAAGCCCGATGTGTTGGTTGATTTTACAGGCCCTCAGACGGCATTTTCGCATACAAGCTTAGCCATTAGACATGGTATCCGCCCTGTTATGGGGACGACGGGTTTCACGCCGCAAGATATTGAAACGCTGGACAAGCAGTGTCAAGAAAGCGGAATCGGCGGATTGATTGCGCCTAATTTCTCCATCGGTGCGATTTTGATGATGAAGTTTGCAGCGCAAGCGTCGAAGTATTTTCCGAACCTGGAAATTATCGAATATCATGGCGATCAGAAGCTCGATGCCCCGTCAGGAACGTCGATTAAGACGGCTGAACTGATTTCTGAAGTACGAGAAGAGCTGCGTCAAGGCAATCCCAAAGAAGAAGAAACCATTGAAGGCTCGCGAGGCGGGTATTACAATGGATTTAGAATACATAGCGTTCGCCTGCCGGGTATATTTGCTCAACAGGAAGTGATTATGGCAGAGCACGGCCAGGCGCTCAAAATCCGGCATGACTCCTACGATCGAGCCGCTTATATGCCAGGCGTGGCGTTGGCCGTTCGTAAAGTGATGACCTACACGGGAATGATTTACGGATTTGAGCATTTTATCGATTAAGCAAATGCTTACGTAGCAAGTTTTTTCACGAAATCTTTAGGGAGTGGCTAACATGTTAAAAATCGCATTGATCGCACATGATCGTAAGAAAGACGAAATGGTCAATTTTGTTACTGCTTATGAGCATGTATTTGACGGTCATAAACTTTATGCGACTGGAACAACCGGTCAGCGCATTATGGATAATACCAAATTAAGCATCCATCGCTTTATGTCAGGTCCACTGGGTGGCGACCAACAAATTGGAGCCCTTGTGGCGGAAAATGAAATGGATTTGATTATTTTCCTTCGTGATCCGTTAATGGCTCAGCCGCATGAGCCGGATATTATCGCATTATTGCGCTTATGCGATGTTCAGGGTATTCCCTGCGCAACGAATGTAGCGACAGCAGAACTGCTCGTTCGCGCTTTGGACCGCGGGGACTTTGCTTGGAGAGAGCTCGTGCATAAATATAAACCGGGTATTGAGTAAGATGAGCGATTCCTTAGATATACTCATATTTGGTGCACATGCGGATGACGCTGAGATTGGGATGGGAGCCACGATTGCCAAACATGCGGCCTCAGGCTTACGAGTCGGCATTTGCGATTTGACTTACGCGGAAATGTCATCGAATGGGACCGTGGAAATTCGCAAAGAAGAAGCGGAGAAAGCGGCTAAAATACTTGGATTAACGATGCGCTCAAACTTAGGACTGCCCGACCGTGGTCTGTCGCTTACACAAGCGTACATTGAACGTATTACCTTGGAAATCCGAAAACATAAACCTAGAATCGTATTCGCTCCTTATTGGCAGGATCGGCACCCGGATCATATTGCCTGCTCGCATCTGATCCAGGAAGCGGTTTTTAACGCGAAGCTTCGTAATTATGCTCCGGCTACAGAGCCGGTGAATGTACAGCAGCTCTATTTCTATTTTATTAATGATGTATACGAAGCTGATCTGATGGTAGATGTAACCGAAAGTTATGATGCCAAAATCGCAGCGCTGAGCGCTTACCGCTCACAATTTGTAACAGGTCAAGACACGGTGGCAACGCCGCTTAACCAAGGTTATGTGGAGCGCGTAGAGGCTCGCGATCGACTCATGGGCCAGAAACGGATGATCACCTACGCAGAAGGGTTCGTTTCGAAACTGCCGCTTTTGGTGGATCGCTTCAACTGACCGGGAAGTGAGGGAAGGCAATGAACGATAAGCTGAAAATAGGGATTACCTGCTACCCGACGTTAGGGGGCTCCGGCGTTGTAGCGACAGAACTCGGGAAGCTGCTCGCGGAAAAAGGGCATGAAGTGCATTTTATTACCCATAGTATGCCATTTCGACTTGGCAAATTTCATAAAAATATTTTCTATCATGAGGTGGAAGTAAGTGAATACTATGTATTCCGCTACCCGCCTTATGATCTTTCGCTCGCAAGTAAGCTGGCCCAAGTAGCGAAGATGGAAGATTTGGATCTGCTGCATGTGCATTATGCGATTCCTCATGCGGTGTGTGCGCTGCTCGCCAAACAAATGATCGGCAGTAAGCTAAAAGTGGTAACGACACTGCACGGAACAGACATTACAGTGCTTGGACAGGATCATTCCATCTCTGATTTGATTCGATATGCCATCAATGAGAGCGATGCGGTTACGGCGGTTTCGAAGGATTTGATCAGAGAAACGAGAGAATCGCTTGATATCGACCGGGATATCGATTTGGCTTATAATTTTGTGGATAAACGCGTTTATTATCCGCGGGATATTTCCAAGCTAAGAGGGGAGTTTGCAAGACCGGATGAGAAAATTCTCATTCATATTTCGAACTTCAGGCCTGTAAAGCGAGTGCAGGATGTCGTCGATATTTTTGCCAAGGTGAGCAAAATGGTGCCGACCCGTCTGCTGTTTGTCGGGGAGGGGCCGGATTTGTCCAAAATCATATCGAAAGTGAAGGAGCTTGGCCTAGCGGATAAAGTGACGTTCTGCGGCAAGCAGGACGATGTGGCCCAGGTGATTTCACTCGCTGATGTGATGCTTCTTCCGTCCGAGAAGGAAAGTTTTGGTCTTGTTGCGCTCGAGGCGATGGCTTGCGGCGTGCCGACGGTTGGTTCTAACGCAGGAGGAATTCCTGAACTTATCACTCATGGGCAAACCGGCTACTTAGCGGCAACCGGCGATACGGATGCAATGGCCGAACATGTGATTCATTTGCTAACCACTCAGGAACATTATGATCAAGTGGTACAAAATTGTTTGTATCGTGCTCGTCAAACCTTCTGCAATGATATTACAACTGTACAATACGAAGAAATTTATTATCGTGTGCTGGGGAGAGAACTGCCGGAATCGCATCGCATCACGGCTTCGTCTTGTCAGTAGAATTGATGCGGATATTAGGTGGTGCTGAAAGTAAGATGATGGATCATGGAGCGGCATATGTACTCAATGCACTTACGTCAGCCGGATATGAAGCTTATCTCGTCGGGGGATGTGTCCGAGATGCTGTACTGGAGCGGCCTATCAAGGATATCGACATCGCCACCTCCGCGCTGCCGGAGCAGGTGATGGCATGCTTCCCGCGAACGGCGCCGACGGGGCTGCAGCACGGAACCGTGACCGTCATCCTGGAACAGGGGACGTACGAGGTGACGACGTTCCGCAAGGAAGCGCAGTACGAAGGCTTCCGCCGCCCGGCATCCGTCGAGTACATTTCGGACTTGACGGAGGATTTGCGGCGGCGCGATTTTACGATGAACGCTATGGCGATGGACATAGCGGGTACGGTAATTGATCCTTTTGGCGGCCAAAAGGATCTCGATCTTGGCATGCTCCGCTGCGTCGGGGCTGCGGAGGAGAGATTTGGCGAAGATGCGCTGCGCATGCTTCGCTGCATCCGCTTTGCCTCGACCTATAACCTAGAGGTCGAGGCAAAAACGTGGCAGGCGCTGCTGGAGCAAGCTCCGCTGCTGCGCCACATCGCGATCGAGCGCGTGCGCAGCGAGCTCGAGCGCATGATTGAAGGCCCAGCCCCGGCACGGGCTGTGCGCCTGCTTCTCGCGAGCCGCCTAATGGCACATCTCAAAAAGCAGCTGCCGCTGCCTTTTGAGATGTGGCTCGCGCATGATGACGCGCTGGACGCTGTCAGCGCGCTATCCGGGCAGCAGACCCGCTGGGCGCTGCTGCTGATGTTCCTGGAGACGCCGGCGGACACCGTCCGCACGGCGCTCCAGGAGCTGACTTTCTCCCGCGCCGACACCGACGCGGTAGTGGCCGTGCTCAGCCTGCGCGAGTGGCTTGCCGCGCAGCTGACAGTCGGCGGCGGCGATCCGCGGGACGCCGCCCTCGAGACCGCAGACCCGGCCACGCTTGCGCGGGTCTGGAAGCTCGGTGCCGTGCGCCGCGGCGAGGCGGCGGCACGCATGCTGTTGCAAGTGCTGCGCGCATTGCCGCAGCAGCATACCGAGGCGCGCGGCGAGCTCGCGCGCTTCAGACAAACGGTCGTGCCGCTGTTAGTGCGGCACGCAGAAACCTGGCTGAGCGAGATTCCATGCCTCAGCCTGAAGGAGCTCGCCATCACCGGCGCGGATGTGACGGAAGCGCTGGACGAGAAGCCTGGCCCGTGGATGGGCGTGCTGCTTCAGCAGCTTCTTGAGCGCGTCGCACTTGGCGAGCTGCGAAACGATCGCCAAACACTTCTTCACGCCGCGCGCGATGCTAGCAAGTAGCATCAGCGCGGCTTTCTCTTGAAATTCTTATAGATCGTGAGTGAGTATTAATGAACGACCGCATCCTACAATTGTTCGATGAACATCCGGACGCCTATGTCTCAGGTGAAGAGATCAGCCGTGCGCTAAATGTAAGCCGGACAGCGATTTGGAAGCATATCGAAGCGCTGCGTCAAGCCGGATATGAGTTCGAGGCTGCTCCGCGCAAAGGTTATAAGCTTGTAAACAAGCCGGATAAATGGAACGTGACCGAACTGCTTGCCGGGCTTCGGACGAAGATATTGGGGCAAAAACTGCATGTATACGGCGAAGTGGACTCGACCCAGACGATTGCGCATAATCTCGTCGCGTCAGGAGCTCCTGAGGGGACGTTAGTACTCGCTGAAACGCAGACGGCAGGCAGAGGCCGAATGGGGCGCAAATGGCATTCACCGGCGGGCAAAGGCATATGGATGAGCTTGGTGCTGACGCCGCGAATCCCGGTCTATTTTATGCCGCAGCTCACTTTGCTTTGTGCGGTTGCTCTTTGCCGTTCGATCCAGAAGGTGGTCCAGGTCGATATCGGCATAAAATGGCCGAATGACCTGCTCATTGGAGGGAAAAAAGTAAGCGGTATCCTTTTGGAAAGCAGCGGCGAAGATGAACGGCTGAAATACGTCATCGCCGGTATTGGCATTAGCGCAAATCTGAAGCTTGAGGATTACCCTGCAGAACTTCGCTCCATTGCAACGTCGCTGGCCATAGAGTCTGGTGCAGATATTGTTCGAGAACAACTTGTACAAGCTTTTTTACTAGAGTTTGAAGAGATGTATGCACTTTATTTGGACAAAGGATTCGCTCCGATTCGGCTTTTATGGGAGGCGCTGAGCGTAACGCTGCATCGCCCGATCCGTACGCAAACGCCTACCGGCATCGTCGAGGGTATCGCAGAATCGTTAGATGATTCAGGGGCTTTAACTGTTGTGATAAGCAGCGGTGAAAAGGTGAAAATCTATTCAGGCGATATTGAGCTAAAGTAGAGGGTACCAAAAATATACAATGTTTGCTATAATGAATGCATGAGGCGGTATCTTGCAGGAACTGCACTCTGGAGTTAATTAAGGCAATAATGGAATACTACTTGAAACAAAATGTTGGATTCTGCTCTGAGCCTTAAGAGGACCGAGACAGAAGGATCATTGGATTCTTTCTGCATGCGCTCCTTTTAGCTCCTGGCTAAAAGGTTTTTTTCATTTTATAGGAAAGCTGGGATACGCATGGAACAACGCAAGCCATTAACAACAGCCAAGATGAGAAAGATGAAGCAGGATGGTATGCCGATTACGATGGTGACGGCCTATGATTACCCGTCGGCAATGCTCTCTGAGGAAGCGGGCGTCGATGTGATTCTCGTAGGAGATTCGCTGGGCAATGTGGTGCTGGGCTACGATTCGACGCTGCCCGTGACGCTCGATGATATGGTGTATCATACTCGCGCGACTGTGCGGGGAGCAAGTAATACGTTTGTCGTAGCAGACATGCCGTTCTTGACTTATCATGGCAGCTTGGATGTGACGTTAAAAGGCGTAGCCCGTTTGATGCAGGAAGGCGGAGCCAAAGCTGTTAAGCTTGAAGGCGGCGCTGAAATAGCGGCAACGGTTGAAGCGATTACCAAAGCAGGCGTTCCCGTCGTCGGCCATCTTGGTCTCACCCCTCAATCGGTGCACCAGCTAGGAGGGTTCCGTGTTCAGGGCCGAAGCTCTGAACAAGCGGAGAAGCTGATGCGCGATGCGAAAGCGATTGAGCAAGCTGGGGCGTGCATGGTTGTATTGGAGCTGGTTACCGAGGAGCTTGCGGCTTGGATCACGAAGGAGCTATCGATTCCGACCATCGGCATCGGCTCCGGTGTTCATTGCGATGGACAGGTGCTGGTCTATCACGACCTTCTTCAGTATGGAAGCGCCAGCGTACCCAGAAAGTTCGTAAAAACATACGCGAATATTGGGGAGACTATACGTGAAGGCATCCGAGAATATGTGCAGGAAGTGAAATCGCGTACGTTCCCTGCACCGGAAAATACGTTTCATATGGATAATGATGTAGTTCAATATTTGTACGGGGATAAGGAGTAGTGGTCGCCATGAAAGCTGTCCATACAATGGAAGTGATACATTCAATCAGCGATTTGCGTGCACGCATTCGCTCATACCGGCGTAAGAACGATCAAGCCGTCGGGTTTGTCCCGACAATGGGTTTTTTACATGAAGGTCATGCCAGTCTACTACGCAAAGCGCGTGAACAATGCGGTCTCGTCGTATTAAGCATATTTGTTAATCCGCTGCAATTCGGACCTAATGAGGATTTCGAGCGTTATCCGCGCAATGCGGAGCGGGATTTATATGTGGCGGAAGCCGCGGGAGCCGACATCGTTTTCATGCCGGATATTAAAGAGATGTATCCGGGACAGATTCGCACAGCGGTTAGCGTAACTGGTCTTACTGACCGCTTATGCGGCGCATCCCGGCCGGGACATTTTGATGGGGTAGCGACGGTAGTCAGCAAGCTGTTCCATATCGTACAGCCGGATCAGGCATTCTTCGGATTGAAGGATGCGCAGCAGGTAGCGGTCATTCAGCAAGTGGTGAACGACCTTAATATGCCTGTAGAGATTGTACCTTGTCCTACACTTCGGGAGCCGGATGGGCTAGCGATGAGCTCGCGGAATGTGTATCTAAGCGAAGAGGAACGCAGGCAAGCTCTGGTACTTTCTCAGGCACTTCAGAAAGCCGAAGATTATGTTCAAGCAAACGCGAATTTTACAGCTGCCCAGCTTAATCAATTGGTTAGCAGGCACATTGCATCAGCGCCGCTTGCCACAATTGATTATGTAGAAGTGCTTGAATATCCTACATTACAACCTTTTGAAAGCAGCTATCTTTCCGATCTTTCATCCATTATCATTGCATTGGCCGTTAAATTCGGGAACACCCGTCTTATTGATAACTTGATTCTACCCGTAGGGAAGTGACGCATATGTTTCGTACGATGATGAAAGCCAAAATTCACCGCGCAACGGTGACAGAGGCGAATTTGAACTATATTGGCAGTATTACGATTGACGAAGATTTGATCGATTTGGTGGATATGTACCCGAACGAGAAGGTACAGATCGTCAATAACAACAATGGTGCACGTCTTGAAACGTACATTATTCCGGGTCCACGCGGCTCCGGAGTCATTTGCTTGAACGGCGCGGCTGCACGTTTAGTGCAGACGGGAGATACGATTATTATCGTGTCCTATGCGATGATGACTGATGAAGAGGCCAAGAAGCATCGCCCGACAATCGCGATCATGGGAGCGAATAACAAAGTCGCTCAATTGCTCAAAGAAGAAGAACATTCTACGGTTCTCTAACAGGTAGTTTGAATCCCGCTTTCGCTTATATGCCATGCATGAAAAGGGCGTTGTTTACAAAGAATGAGGATAAGCTTTCGAAGCAAAGGTGGGATGCCAAATGTTTAAGCATTTATTTTCCACAATGAACGAGGTTTTGGAAGAAATCCAAAAGGAATACCCAAATAGTATCGGTGAGAAAAAAGCGGAGCTCGATGAGCAATTACAAGTACTGAAAACGATGAGCGACGAGTTTATTGAGTCATGGCTGCTGTTTGAGGAGAAGCTGGGAAAGTTTTATGGGGCCGTACCGATCAGTACCCAAACTCTCCATAATGAACTTATGGAACTGGATTTATCCGGCAAGCAAACTGACGAGTTTACAAAAGGTCAAGGCTATTACAAGCTATATATGTATGATCAGGCCATTCAAGAATTTGAGGTGCTGATCAAGCAGCAGCCGGATTTTTTGCTCGCGCGCATCTATTTGGCCATGGGGTATTTGCGGAAAGGGGAATATGGGGAAGCTTATCGGCATTTTCAATTCCTTCTTCCCCTGACCGACAATACGAAGATGAAGGCAATCTCCTATAACGCAATGGGCTGCATACAAGTTCAGAATCAAAATATGGAGAAGGCGTTCGAGTATTTTCAAAAAGCGTACCATACAGATCCTTCCTGTGTGGATCCGCTTATTAATTTGGATGAGTCCTAAGGTATACGTCGTAAGAAATGAACTAGCTATTCCCTTTTCCTGATTAGATTTGGTATGCTAGGAGAAGCGCAGGACGAAGGGATTGAAATTCACGTCATGAAATTTGCAGTATTGGATTTTGAAACGACAGGAAGCGGGCATGCGGATGAGATCATCCAGGTCGGGCTTGTCATCATAGATCAATTTCAAATCGTAGACAGGTATACTTCCCTGGTTAACCCTGGGACCGGTATACCTTCTTCGATTACAACATTAACGGGAATAACGGACGATATGGTAAAGGACGCGCCGTCCTTGGATCAAGTGATGTCGGATATGTTTCCGCTGTTATTCGATTGTGTGCTTGTCGGCCACCATGTCCCGTTCGATCTTTCTTTCTTGCAAAGAGGACTAACCAAGACAGGCTACCCGCCATTTTCAGGTCGTGTGCTGGATACGATGGATATGCTTCGCATTCTTTTCCCATCGATATCCAGTCTGCAGCTGAGCATGGTTGCGGGCTTGTTTGGTTTGGACCATGAGCGTCCTCACCAGGCGGATAGCGACGCGGAAGTAACCGCACTGATCTGGATCATTTGCATGGAAAGGCTGCTTCGTTTACCGCTTCTGACGGTACAGCGTTTAAACCATATTTTCGAAAGCGGTGCCACTGACTTAGGCTGGTTTATAGATGAAATTCGCATGTTTAAAGAATCTGAAACGAGCGTGGATGTGGATGCACATCGTTATTTCCGCCAATTTACGTTGAATGTGAACGATTGGGGCGAGGAAGATGACATTCGTGATGGGGATGATGCAGGTCACCTGCTCGGTTCTACCTTTACGGAGTTTCATCAGGGTCTGAAAGAAGCGCTTAAGCAAAAGTTTGAGGTGTTCGAGGAACGGGAATCTCAAGAGCAGATGATCCGCGAAGTAGAGCAATCCCTGCGAACGGATCAGCATCTTATGATTGAAGCGGGAACGGGAACGGGCAAATCGCTGGGTTACTTAATTCCATCGTTGTACTACGGGATTAAGCATGATAAAAAAGTCATCGTCTCGACGCATACGATCAATCTTCAGGAGCAGCTGCGCGAGCGCGATATTCCTCTTTTGAAAGAGATTTTCCCTGTCAATTTTAAAGCAGCTGTGCTTAAAGGAAGAAGCCATTATCTCTGTTTGCGCAAGTTCGAGAACAAGTTGACCACAAGAGATTACGAACATGGCAAGGAAGATCCGATTACAGCTGCTCAAATGGTTGTATGGTTAAGCGAGACGGAGCATGGCGATGAAGAGGAGCTGCATTTTGGAAATAAAGGAGCACAGTTCTGGTATACGGTTGCGAGCGATACGGATTCCTGTTTAAACCGGATGTGCCCTTGGTTCAAGAAGTGCTTCTATCACCGTGCCCGTAACGATGCCAATACGGCTGATGTGGTCATTACGAATCATTCTTTATTGTTTACGGATATGAAAGCAGAGAATCGGCTTTTACCGGCGTACAAGCATCTGGTCATCGATGAGGCTCATCACTTTGAAGAAGTGGCTAGCAAGCATCTCGGGATTGAGCTTCATTCTGCCGCCTTTTACAATACGATGCAATGGTTGTATAAAGATAATCGCAGCGGCCAGCTGCCAATGTTGCGCTTCCGCTTACAAAAAAACGACGATCATCCGGAGCGTGCCGCGGCATGGTGCGAGTCGATCGATACTCTATTCCCGAAGATCGTCAACATCAAAGAGGATTGGGAACGGCTCAGTGAATCGCTTTACGAGCTGGTCTCTTCCAAGAGCGATCCGTCTCAATCGGAGAATTCGCAGTATGTGCTTCGAATGAAGCCGGAGACGCTGCCGTCGAATTGGAACGAGCTATTGATCATGGAAGACAACATCTATCTTGGCGCGAATGATCTGCTGCGCACCCTGGATAAGCTATTGAGCGAGATCAAGGATATGCAGGATGTGTTCGAGGTTCAAGGACTGGTTACAGATCTGAACGGAACGATTAAGGAGCTTTACAACCATCGGGACGCCCTTCATTTCTTCATGAAAATGGCGGACGAAGGCTATGTATACTGGATGGAAGCGGGCACGTATTCGAAAGCAAGATCACTGCAGCTCCTTAGTGTCCCAACCGATGTGAGCCCTCTGCTGCAGCAGCATTTTTTTGAAACGAAAGATAGCATCATTCTCACTTCCGCAACATTGTCGGTAAATAAATCTTTCCAATACTCGGCAGACCAGCTTGGCTTACACATTCCTCAGGATGAAGAGGCAGGGAAGGTGAAAACCGTCCAGCTGCCTTCGCCATTCAATTATCGTGAGCAAGCGCTGGTCGTGATTCCACGGGATTTCCCAACGATTAAAGGTGCATCCGGCGATCCTGTTTTCATTAACGCACTCATTCAATCTCTTTGCGACGTTGCTCTCGTAACCAAAGGACGAATGCTGATCTTGTGCACGTCGAATCGAATGCTGAAGCAGATTTACGCGGGCATGAAGGACTTTTTGAAGCCGCACGGCATCACGGTGCTTGGGCAGGGGGTTGACAGCGGTAACCGGAGTAAATTGACGAGAATGTTCCAGGATAACAAAATGTGCGTGCTTTTAGGCACAAGTTCATTCTGGGAAGGCGTCGACATTCCGGGAGATGCGCTTAGCTGTTTGGCGATTATCCGACTTCCGTTTCAACCGCCCAATCATCCGCTCGTGGAGGCCAAATGCGAGAATATTAAGAAGCGCAATGAGAACCCTTTTATGAAATTTTCTGTGCCTCAGGCCGTTATTCGTTTCAAGCAAGGCTTTGGACGTCTTGTACGGAGGGCATCCGATAAAGGGATTGTCATCATCTACGATACCCGTGTTATCGATACTTACTATGGCAAGCACTTCCTCTATTCGCTGCCGGGACCGAAGATCGAACATATGACAACCGAGCAAATGTTACCAAGGATTCAGGATTGGATGGGGGAGGTACTGCCGTGAAGACGCAAAAAATATCAGAGGCGGTCGTTCGCCGACTGCCCATTTACTTGCGATTTCTCAATGAACTTGCGATGAAAAATATTATGACCGTATCGTCGCAGGATCTGGGTCAAAAGCTGGATCTGAATCCGGCGCAAATTCGTAAGGACTTAGCGTATTTCGGGGAATTCGGGAAGAAGGGGATTGGCTATGATGTGTCGTACCTGATTGAGAAAATTCGCCAAATTCTTAAGCTGGACCGGCACATTCAGGTCGCACTCGTTGGCGCCGGAAACTTGGGACGCGCTTTGTGCAATTATAATACGTATTTGCGCAATGATATGAAAATTGTCGCTGTTTTCGATGCTATGCCTGGCAAAGCAGGGGAATCGATTAATAATCTGACCGTGCAGCCCATGCATGAGATGAAACAAACTATAACAAAGCTTGGCGTGCGCATTGGGATCATTACTGTACCTGCTGTAGAAGCTCAAAATGTGGCGAATCAGTTCGTTGAATGCGGGATAGAAGCCATATTGAACTTCGCGCCTGTCATTATTAAGGTACCGGCTGATGTTCGTGTACATCATGCGGATTTTACTACTGAGCTCCAGAGCTTGGCTTATTATTTGGATTAACTTAGACTTAACGGCTTAGCTGCGCAGCCGCAACAAAAATCATCCCAAACTCATAAGAGTTTGGGATGATTTTTCATTTCGCTTTAAAAACCGCGTAACCGTAAGCAGGTAATATGAATTTCAATTTATTTGTTTTTGCGATCATACTTTCGTTTGTGAAGACATTTATCCATTCCGCGCCTTCGACTAATAGCTCAAATTTAGCGCTTTTCGTACTTCTGTTGAGTAAAATAATAAGTTGATCTTGCCCGTCAGAGCGCTCATAAGCAAACCGTCCGTCATTCTCCTCAGCCAGAAGTATAGTAAACTTGCCTGTTCGCAAGGCTGGATACGTATGACGAAGATGGGTTATTTCCTTGAAAAATTGAAACAATTCGAGATCTTGTTTCCGCTCATCCCATTCCATGCATTTGCGGTTGGCCGGGTCATGCCCGCCATCCAAACCAATTTCATCCCCGTAATAGATGCAAGGCACGCCCAGGAACGTATGCTGGAACAAGGTTGCAAGCTTTACGAGCGAAGTATTCCCGCCAGCGAGAGAGAGAATGCGATCGGTATCATGGCTGCCTAATAAGTTGAAGGCCACTTCGTTAACCTGCTGCGGGTAGCTGGCAAGCTGAGCGGATAGACGATGAGCGAGGCCGGCTGCGTCTATTCGACCAAGAAGGAAGAAGTCGTTCACCGCATTGGTAAACGGATAGTTCATAATGGCATCGAACTGGTCACCCTGCAGCCACGGCATGGAGTCGTGGTTGATTTCTCCAAGAATATAAGCATCCGGCTTCACTGCTTTGACTGTCTTCCGGAAATCGCGCCAGAAGTGATGGTCGACTTCGTTAGCCACGTCCAGCCTCCAGCCATCGATGCCTACCTCTTCAATCCAGTAGCGAGCTACTTCAAGCAGATACGCCTTGACTTCCGGATTTTCCGTGTTCAATTTCGGCATAAGCGGCTCGAAGGCAAAAGTCTCATAAGATGGAACCCGATCGACAACTTCAATCGGCCACTTGCGAACATGAAACCAATCGGCATACCGGGACTTAGCGCCATTTCGGATGCAATCCGCAAATGGAGCGAACTCTTTGCCGGAATGATTGAAAACAGCATCCAGCAGCACGCGGATTCCACGCTCATGACAAGCTTTCACTAGCGTTTTTAAAGTATCATTGGTGCCGAATTGAGGATCGACTTGCAAATAGTCCGTTGTATCGTACTTGTGATTCGTCGTTGCTTTAAAAAGAGGATTAAAATAAATCGCGTTCACACCAAGCGCTGTTAAATGATCCAGGCGGTCAATCACCCCTTGCAAATCGCCTCCAAAGAAATTTTTTGGCGTGGGCGTGCCTCCCCAAGGCTCTACATTTACAGGAGAGATGGAAGGAACACCATTCGCGAAACGTTCCGGAAAGATTTGATAAAAGATTGCATCCTTGACCCAAGCCGGCGGATCAATGATATCAATGGCATTCAGATAAGGAAAGTCGAATACGCCTTCGTAATAATTAATAGGCTTGCTTGGGCTAAGTCCCTTCTCTGATAAATAGAGCGTTTCTTCTTCATGATGAAGGGCAAACCAATAAATCAATCGGCGGAAGGGAGGCCTGACCTCAGCGGTCCAATAATCAAAAAGATGATCCGAAACCCATAGCGACATTGGTACGACTTGATGGGTTTCCTCCCAAGCGTATTTGTCCCCACAGAGCAGATCGACGCGATCAACATCTCCTCTTTGCGTCCGGATCCGGATATGGAGCGTTTGAAGGTCATAAGCGTAAGACCAATTTTGTTTGGCGCGGTGATAAATGGCATGCCTGTTCATAATCATTCTCCTCTCAAAATAAAAAAAGGCACAACCCGAATCAAAATTCGAGGTTGTACCTTTATTGCGGTAACATTGCCTTTCAGCTACTTCCATATTATCACAGGAATATGAGGAATTCAATGAAAAAAACCGGTTTCTTTCAGTTTAATTCCTCAACTAGAAGATGAATTTAAACAGCAGGAAGTAGATCGAGAATGCCATGGCGATGCTAATCGGAATTGTTATCACCCAAGTAATAAGCATCCGTCCAACTGTCGCCCATTGAACTTCATGGAAGCGCATGACACTGCCTGTCCCAATAATGGCGGAAGAAATAACATGTGTTGTTGACAATGGTTTACCAAGGTGTGTTGAGAACTGAATGACCAATGAAGAGGTCAGATCAGCCGCAAATCCGTTGATCGGCTCGATTTTAACGATTTTGCCGGAAACGGTTTTAATAATTCTCCATCCGCCGATGGATGTACCGAGACCCATAGCTAAAGCCGCGGAGATCTTCACCCAAAGCGGAACGCTCAAATCGGACTGGTAACCGGCGGCAACCAGACCAAAAACGATGATACCCATTGCCTTTTGCGCGTCATTACCGCCGTGAGAGTATGAAAGCAATCCGGCGGATACCACTTGGAGTGATCGGAACATACGATTGAGCTTGGACCTGGAAGTATTTCCTGACCATAAAATGATATATTTAATTAGCACCATAATTAATAAGCCTAATGCGAATGCAATAATCGGCGATAAAATCAAAATAATAATGATTTGCGTAAAACCGCTCCAGTTAACGCCTTGAATACCCGCCCCTGCTATAACAGCTCCTGCTAGAGAACCAAGCAGTGTATGAGAAGAGGAAGAAGGAATCCCGTAGTACCAGGTCAATAGGTTCCAAATAATGGCGGCCAGTAGGGCGGCGATAACAACCTCAACGCCATTTTCGATCTTGGCAGGGTTTGCAACGCTGCCTCCCACTGTTTTAGCGACTTCAGATGAAACCATGGCTCCGACGAAGTTTAATACCGCAGCCATGGCAACAGCCACACGCGGACTTAAAGCTCTAGTTGATATCGATGTAGCAATAGCATTGGCCGTATCGTGAAATCCGTTGATGAAGTCAAAGAGCAGCGCCAGGGCCACGATGACGATCAGATAGGTTAACATGAGTTCCTCCTAAAGGTTTCCGTTAGGAAAACCGACTTCGTAAGCATAGTGACAACTGATTCTCATGAGTAACGCAGAACCACACTATCCAGAATATTGGCTACGTCTTCACATGCATCAGTCGTCTCTTCCAAACGCTCGTAGATTTCCTTCAATTTAAAATCCTCGTATGGATCTTTGCGCGTGATGAAGATTTGGCGGATGCCTTCACGCATCAAACGGTCTCCATCATTTTCGAGGCTGTTTATCGCAACCGTATGCTCAGGGATTTGCATATATTTCTTCCTGGCAAGCAGCTTGAATGCATCCAGTATATGCTGACAGGAGTCTACGATAACGGCCGAGAATTCTTTCATAAAGGAGTCGGTATGTGAAACGTTGAGATAATCGAAGCGGGCGATCGTAGCTTCAATGCCATCTGTTACATCATCCACCTTAGATGCAAGCTCCATAATATCTTCGCGGTCTAATGGTGTAATGAATACTTTGTTCAAACCTTTGAAGATTTCGTGTGTAATAGAGTCACCTTGGTGCTCGAGATCACGGATTGCTTTAACATAATCGATAGGCGGTTTATCGCCCATCATGGCCGTGCGGAACATTTGAGCGGTTTGCAATGCGTTTTCTGCAGAACGGATAAGGAGCTGCAAGAAATCGATCTCGCCTTTTTTTGTGAATAACGTTGTCATAAGACCCTCCTAGGTTTTACTATATGTACAAAATTTTGTCCGCTTTATGGGGATAAACAGACCAATTTGTAGAAAAAAACTCACGAAATTAAAAATATCATAATATTCCTACTGAAAGCAACGAAAAATCTGTGCCAATTTACAAATTCTTAATAAATCCCGTTTTCTTGATTTTACTAGCTTGAAGATGTACAGTTGAAAAAGCAGTGTCACTATTAGAATGAGCATAGAGAGGAATTTTTAGCATGAAAAAAACATTAATTAAAAACGGGATTTTTATTTCTAATAATGAAACGAAAACTACAATTAATGGCTGCATGGTTATTGAAGGCGACCGAATCACATACATAGGCGAACAAACTCCAGCGCCTCAAGATAACTATAATGAAATTATTGACGGGACGAACAAACTGTATATGCCGGGTCTGGTCAATACGCATGGACATGCGGCGATGTCTTTGCTTCGCGGATATGGCGACGATCTTGCCCTGCAAATCTGGCTGGAAGAAAAAATGTGGCCGATGGAGGCAAAGTTCAGCTCCCAAGACGTGAAATGGGGCACATTGCTCTCGATCGTTGAGATGATTAAAGGCGGTACGACAACTATCGTGGATATGTATGACCACATGAATGAAGTGGCTATGGCGATTGAACAATCTGGTATGCGCGGTTGCTTAACACGCGGCGTTATCGGTTTATGTCCTCCGGAAATTCAAGATGCAAAGCTAAAAGAAGCGACGGAATTCGCTAGAAACTGGCATGGCAAAGCGGATGGCAGAATTACGACGATGATGTCCCCGCATGCGCCATATACATGTCCTCCTGATTATATTGAACGTATTGTTCAAGTCGCACACGATTTGAACCTTCCAATTCATACGCATATGTCGGAGACGAGCCGTGAAGTACAGGCCAATGTGGATCAATATGGACTTCGACCTGTCGCTCACCTGGAAAAACTCGGCGTTTTCTCAAGACCTACGCTTGTAGCGCATGGCGTGCACGTAACGGATGAAGAAATTGAAATTCTTAAGCAGTATGATGTGCGTATTTCGCATAATCCGGGAAGCAACCTTAAGCTTGCCAGCGGTGTAGCCAGAGTGCCGGAATTGCTCCGTGCAGGTGTTAAAGTTTCCCTTGGAACCGATGGCGCGGCTTCTAACAACAATCTGGATATGTTTGAGGAGATGAGACTTGCCGCGCTCATCCACAAAGGCGTTTCCGGCAACCCTGTAGCTATACCTGCCGCTGAAGCATTGTTAATGGGAACTAAAATGGGAGCTGAATCGATTTGGCTTCAGGACGTTGGTCAACTGCTGCCTGGCATGAAGGCTGACTTCATCGCCCTTGATATCGATCAGCCGCATTTCCTGCCAAAGACGGATTTTGTCTCTCATATTGTATACTCCGCTTCTGCAAAAGATGTGGTCGATGTATGCGTAGACGGCAATTGGATCGTTCGCAAAGGCGAATGCCTGACACTAGACGAAGAAAAAATCAAACGCGAGTTTGAGCAATCTTTTGACAAATTACTTGGTTAATTGAAGGAGAGCGGCGCCAATGAATTGGAAACGAACGGTGACGCTCGGCGCGTTCATCATATTGACGCTCTGCGTAGTTCTCAGCCGTTTCTACTTATACGTCCAGAACGGCCATTGGGAAGAGAATAGCAAAGCTGTAGAAACCGCATATGAAAAGTCGATCTTAACCAAAGCAACGAAGGTTGAATCGTTCTATGGCGATCAGCCTTTCAAGGTCGTTTTCGGGGAAGATAAAATTGGCCAATCGGTTGTGGTATGGGTTTACGGCAATGAGGTGCACACCGAAATGGCAGCCGAAGCTTTCACAGAAGCGCAGGTGCGCGATACCATGCTAAAAAAAGGAGCAGATTTGCAAATCCAGCGTGTGCTTCCGGGTAAGCTTGGCGATGATTACGTCTGGGAAGTCTTTTATAAGAAACAGGACGATACAGGTACACGCTATTTTTATGATTATTATAAATTCAAAGATGGAACCTATATGGATACCTATCGACTCAGCCTGCAATAGGCTGAGTTTTTGTATGCTCTGCTTGGTTGTTTCCACTGATTTCATAGAGCTATCATATATATCGCGTGATATACTTCACGTATAGCAAGAACAACGAATTTACAAAATAGACTTATAGAAAGGGGGACGTTGTCTGATGAAGCTACGTCTCTTACCTGTCGTTCTTAGTGTGATTGTCTCTTCCGTAGTATTATTCGGCGGTTGGTTTGCATATACAAGTCTGGCTATGGAGAATCCGTTATCCGATATCATAAACAAAGCTCCCGGCGTTGTTAGTTCTACAATGAAAATGGACAGCAGCCAAGTGAATATAGAACTTAACTTAAAGCCTGAAGCTAGTATGCGGGATATTATGAATAATATCCGAACGGAGGGTGCGTCTATTATCGGTAAACGTACTGTTCATGTTGAGGTGACAGGTCAATCGTCGCCGAAACTGGAAGCATGGTGGTCAAAAGCCTTGTTTGAAGTTGCTCAAGCGATGGAAACGAAGCATTATGCGGACATTCCGTTGACCTTGCAGAAATATGCAGCAGATATTCCGAATATGAAAGTAGACAGCGAAATGGATAATACGTATGTGTATATACGATTGACAGACGGTGAGTTCACCAAATTCATAATGCTCCCGCGAACGCCATCTCAGTTAGGAGTGTGGCCGAATGAGTAAATTGTATAAAGAAATCGGGATCGGTTTTGTACCTGTATTGCTGATTTTCTTAGCATTTGTAGGCGTTAATGTGGTTCCATTATTGTTTATTGCTATATTGGGCGTATCTTTATTTTATATGATCCGCAGCCGCGGCGGCGTTGGCGTTTCTGCCGGCGGAGGCGATCGCAAAAGCAAGAACAGGACACCATCCTATCTGACTTTTGATGAAATTGGCGGTCAGGATCGCGCGAAACGCGAGCTGATGGAAGCTCTTGATTTTCTAATTAAACACGATCAGATTCAGAAGCTTGGAATTCGGCCGTTGAAAGGGATTCTGCTGACCGGACCTCCTGGAACAGGGAAAACGTTAATGGCGAAAGCCGCGGCTCATTACACGAATTCCGTTTACATGGCGACTTCAGGCAGTGAGTTTGTAGAAATGTACGTCGGCGTTGGTGCAAGCCGTGTCCGCGATCTTTTTAAAGAAGCAAGAACCCGTGCAGCGAAGGAAGGTAAGGAAAGCGCGATTATTTTTATCGATGAGATTGATGTCATCGGTGGAAAGCGTGACGGCGGCCAACATCGCGAGTATGACCAGACGCTTAATCAGCTTTTGACCGAAATGGACGGAATCCATACGAACGATGCGCCGCGAATCCTTATCATGGCTGCCACGAATCGTAAGGAAATGCTGGATAGCGCATTATTGCGCCCTGGACGTTTTGATCGTCATATCGATGTGGATTTGCCGGATAAGAAAGGGCGTTTGTCGATTCTGGATATTCATGTCAAAAATAAACCGTTGGCTGAAGGCGTATCTCTGGAGGCTATTGCAGAGCAAACCTTTGGTTTCTCCGGCGCCCAATTAGAAAGTGTATTGAACGAAGCCGCCATTTACGCGCTGCGTGAAGAGAAAGCGGAGATTGAGCAGCATCACCTTGCTTCAGCAATCGATAAAGTGATGATGGGTGAACGAACAGATAAAGAGGCAGCCATAGAAGAGAAAGAACGCGTCGCTTATCACGAACTGGGTCATGCTATTGTTGCCGAAATCGTTCGTCCTGGATCTGTGCAGCAAGTTACCGTAAGTCCGCGCGGCAAAGCGCTGGGTTATGTACGCCACAATCCGCCTCAGGATCATTATTTGTACACGAAAGATTATATCGAACAACAAATTATGATCGCCTTAGGCGGCGCTGCGGCCGAAGAAATTTTCTATGGCGGACGCAGTACAGGCTCCCGCAATGATTTTGAACAAGCGTTATCGATGGTCCGCAATATGATGGATTCAGGTTTAACATCTTTAGGCATCATGGACCGCGAAATGGTTACGAAAGAACAGTTGATGAAAGAAAATGCAGCGATTTTGGATGCTCTTATGCATCGCACCAAAGAGCTGCTGGACCGCCAACGTACGGTTTTTGATCACTCCTTTGATATTTTGATGAAAGAGGAAGTGCTCTCCGGCGAAACGTTCCGCAAACTGATCGACTCACATATCGCAGAGAGTGCTTGAGAATGCCGCTGACCATAGGTCAGCGGTTTTTGGCGTCATCTATCTGATTCGTGCCTAAATTGTGTCAACGTTCTGAGAAGGTCATGAATGTTTTGTGTATACTAATGAAATCACTGAGCAAAACTTGTATGATTAGAGTGAGATTAGGCTCAAAACCAAAGAAAATAGAGAAGAGTTTGATGCATCTGGAGAAGGAGAAACACGTATGACAATCAAAACAGTTGGTGTAGTAGGCGGAGGAACGATGGGCCAGGGAATTGCCGAAATGTTGGCTGCCCGCGGCCTAGAGGTGCTGCTTGCCGAGAAAACAACGGATAAGGCTGACCACGCCCTGGAAATGATCACAGTCGGCCTCGATAAACAGATTGAACGATGGGCGCTGACCATTGCCGAGAAAAAGCAGATTTTGGCTAAAATAAAAGTAACGGATTCACTTCAAGATATGGCGTCATGCGATATGGTTATTGAAACGATTTCGGAAGATTTGAATGCGAAGAAACATATTTTTTTCCAGCTTAATCTTATCTGTCCGCCACCTGTAATTCTGGCAAGCAACACGTCGACTTTAAGCGTTACGGAAATCGCCGCTGTAACGACGAATCCGGAACGGATCATCGGCTTGCATTTCCTGCATCCGGTCGCCAAGATTGATCTGGTCGAAATTATCCGGGCCATGAAAACGACGGATGAAACATACGAACAAACGCGCAAATTCGTCGATGAGCTAATCCAAAAGAAAAGCATTAAAGTGAATGAATCGCCTGGTTTCATTACGACAAGGCTTATTTGTACGTTGATAAACGAAGCGCTGCACACACTATCGGAAGGCGTTGCTTCTGCCGAGGATATCGATAGCGCCATGCGCATCGGCTATGACTTCCGCTACGGACCGCTGGAGATGTGCGACCGTTTTGGGCTCGATTCCGTGCAGGCGGCGCTTGAAGGCATGTTCCGCGAATACGGCGACATCAAATACCGACCGTCCTTTCTGTTGAAACAAATGGTTCGTGCCGGGCATCTGGGCGTCAAATCAGGCGAAGGCTTTTTCCGCTATGATAAGGATGGTGATCGTTTATGAATATTTTGGTCATAAACGCTGGAAGTTCTTCTCTCAAGTATCAGCTTTTCAACATGAAGGACGAGAGCGTCCTAGCCAAAGGGAAAGTAGAACGCATCGGTATGGAGACGGCTATACTGACCCACGAACCATCCGGAAAATCAGAGGTGCATGAAGTCAGCGAAATACTTGAGCATACGACCGCGATCCGCAAGGTGCTGGACAAGCTTGTACATCCCCAGCAGGGCGTGCTTACCTCAACGGCGGAGATCGACGCCGTCGGCCACCGTGTCGTGCACGGCGGCGAGTCGTTCAAGAGCTCCGTCCTCGTGAACGAGGATGTTAAGCGCGAGATCAAGCGACTCTTCGACCTCGCGCCGCTGCATAACCCGGCGCATATGCTGGGCATCGCGGCGGTGGAGGCCAACATGCCTGACGTACCGCAGGCAGTCGTGTTCGACACCGCCTTTCATCAGTCGATGCCGGCGCCGGCCTACCTCTACCCGGTACCGATGGCTCTGTACCGGAAGCATAAAGTGCGCCGCTACGGGTTTCACGGCACCTCGCACAAGTACGTCAGCGAGCGTGCCGCGGCCTTCCTTGGCCGCCCGCTGGAACAGCTCAAGCTCGTTACCTGCCATATCGGTAACGGAGCCAGCTGCGCCGCCGTCCTGGGCGGCAAGTCGGTCGATACGAGCATGGGGATGACCCCGCTCGAAGGGCTGATGATGGGCACGCGCAGCGGCGATCTGGACCCGGCCATCGTGCCCTTTGCGATGGGCAAAGAGGATTTGACGCTGGGCGAGATCAGCTCCATGCTGAACAAGCACAGCGGGCTGCAGGCGATCTCCGGCATCAGCAGCGACATGCGCGAGATCGTGGAAGCGGTTGAGGCGGGCGATAAGAACGCCAAGCTTGCTTTTGACATGTATGAGTACCGGCTGCGCAAATACATCGGGGCTTACGCGGCGGCGATGAACGGCATCGATGCGATCGTGTTTACCGCCGGCGTCGGCGAGAACTCCGAGCTGCTGCGCAAAACCGTCTGCGAACAGCTGACGTTCCTTGGCGTGGAGTTCGATGAAGAAGCCAATCGTGCGGGCAGAGGGCAGGATCGGCGGATTTCGAAGCCGGGCTCCAAGGTGGAAGTGCTCGTCATCCCGACGAACGAAGAGTGGATGATTGCGCGAGATACCTATGCGCTTGCGCAGAAGACGAACTGATTCTTTTGTGGAAATAGTGTACAATAGAGAAGATGTACAAAAACCGGAGGTTCCGGTATTTACAGGAGGCATGAAGGTAAGATGAAGTGTACGATTGGAGAAGTTAAGCATCACGTAGGGGAAACGGTGACGATTGGCTGCTGGCTCAATAAGAAGCGTTCCAGCGGAAAAATTCAATTTTTGCAGCTGCGAGATGGTTCCGGATATATACAAGGCGTCGTAGTGAAAAGTGATGTCAACGAGGAGGTATGGGAAGCAGCTTCCAAGCTCACGCAAGAAAGCTCTCTTTATGTAACCGGATCGGTGAAAGAAGATACGCGCAGTAAAGGCGGCTATGAGCTCGACGTGCAGGGTGTTGAAATTATTCAGATTACGGAAGAATATCCGATCACGCCGAAAGAGCATGGCGTCGATTTCTTGATGGATAACCGTCATCTGTGGATCCGCAGCCCGCGACAGCGTGCCGTACTCGTCATCCGTGCACAAATTATTCAAGCAGTGCAGCAGTTTTTCAATGAGCGAGGCTTTCATCTGGTGGATCCGCCGATCTTGACGCCTTCCTCTTGTGAAGGAACGACGAATTTGTTTCACACCAAATATTTTGATGAGGATGCGTTCCTAACCCAAAGCGGTCAGCTGTATATGGAAGCTGCGGCGATGGCGCTTGGCAAAGTGTATTCATTCGGTCCTACATTCCGTGCGGAAAAATCCAAAACGCGCCGTCATCTTATCGAATTCTGGATGATCGAGCCGGAAATGGCGTTCGTGAATCACGAAGAGAACCTGGAAGTTCAAGAGCAGTTCGTTTCGCACATTGTGCAAACGGTTCTGACTAACTGCCGTGCAGAGCTTGAAACCCTGGAGCGGGATACTTCCAAGCTGGAGAAAATCAAAGGAAGCTTCCCTCGCATTACATATGACGATGCCGTGAAGTTCCTGAAAGCGAACGGACATGAATTCGAGTGGGGTGAAGACTTCGGAGCGCCGCATGAGACAGCGATTGCCGAACAGTATGAGACACCGGTCTTCATTACGCATTGGCCAACGGAGATTAAAGCATTCTACATGAAGCCGGATCCAAGCCGTCCTGAGGTTGTCCTTTGTGCGGATATGATTGCACCTGAAGGCTATGGAGAAATTATCGGCGGAAGTCAACGGATCGATGATCCAGAGCTCATGGAGCAGCGCTTCCAAGAGCACGAGCTGTCGAAAGAAGCTTATCAATGGTACTTGGATCTGCGTAAATACGGCACAGTGCCGCACTCCGGTTTTGGTCTGGGATTGGAACGTACGGTAGCTTGGATTTGCGGTCTAGATCATGTTCGTGAAACGATTCCTTTCCCTCGTCTTCTCTATCGACTGTATCCGTAAACAGATTTATCAACCACTGGTAGAAGGGGGATACAGATCAGATGAGTAGACTGGATACACAGCGCAAACAGCTGGAAGCCGCCCTTTTAATCGGGGTTCGAGAGGGGAGCGTTGCCGTTCCTACGCTACTTTTGAAGCATTATCGTGCACTAAAGCTGAACGAGATCGAGGTTATGACGCTCATCCAATTGATTTCTTTTTGGGAAAAGGAAAAAAACGATTTTCCGACGATTGAGGAAATTCAATCGCGCATGTCGGCATCCCCGGATCAAGTGATAGCGAGCCTGCAGAAGCTTCTTCATGAGCAGTTTATTACGATCGATGAAGATACAGAAGCTTCTACGGGCATTAGACTTGAGCGGTATAATTTATCTCAGCTGTATCAGAAGCTTGCCCATCATGTCATCGAGCAGGAAATGGCAGCCCTTACTGCGGCGCGGCCCCCTATTCATGCAGACGCTGCAGCCAAAGATATTTTCACTACGTTCGAAAAAGAGTTTGCACGTCCGTTAACGCCAATGGAGCTCGAAACGATCAGTGGTTGGCTGGACAAAGATATGTATCGGGAAGAGCTCATCCTGACGGCTCTCAAGGAAGCCGTATTCGCAGGCAAGGTCTATTTCCGTTATATTGATCGCATTTTGCTGGAGTGGAGCCGGAATCGGGTAGCCACGGTGGAACAAGCGAAGGAATATTCGCAGCGGTTTCGTCAATCCAGATAAAGGCCATGAGTACGTCCTCAATTTCCGCACTTTGGGAATTAGGGCGTTTTCTCATTTTAACTTCCAAAGGGAATTGTGCTTCATAGCCAAATGAAACAGAAGCGAGTTCAGACAGAACGTCAACAAATATACAGGAAATGAATAACTAAGATGCCAGCCATGGTATTTAAAGACGGAGAGCCAAACGCCGATCGCTTCAAAGATGATCGATGCAACCGACCATATGATAATATGAATCGCTTGATAAGCGCCGCGAAGTCTGAATTTATCATAGAAATATACATAAAGGTATCCCTGTAGCGGATAAGGGAGCGAATAAAGCAATAGATCAAACAAGTCGTATGAATGAGTATCCATAGTATCGTATAAATCGTACGGAGCGGGAGAAGCCAATATATTGTCAGTAGCTCGGCCCAAATAAGAGTTAAAGATCATAATGAGCAGCGCTACCGGCATCGGAATTCGTTTGGGAAGCGCGATAAAGAGCAGGAGCAGCACGATGCTCACAATCGTGATGAAACCCTCATTCGCATCGAAATGAATTGGAAGAAACAGGATCATTGCTGCAGCTGCTCCCTTCTTTTTATCCAGCGGAAAGCTTTCATAAGAGTTAAAGTCGATAAAATGAAAATCATCCATAAAGGGATGGACCACCACATATGCCATCTCGTCAGATCCACTTCACCCAATAGCCCGTGCAGAAGCTGAAAGCATGTTAAGAGTAGAGTCATAGCTAGGATCAATATTATTCGAATCCATATTCGACTGCAGGCCAGATAAAAATGCAAAAACCAGATCATGGCGATCGGATTTAATAACAGGTGAAAATTCATCATAGTCCAAAACATACTCATTTTGTTATATGGCTGGATGAGTTTTAGGTTATTATAGACAATATTCATGAAGTCTTCGCCCAAAATCGAGATCCAGAACCAATAGAAGAGAATCTCCATCAGGTTCATGTTCTTTTTCGTATAAACGTATAGGGCAAGTAATAGCAGACTAAGGCTTACTTTTATGGCCAGTAACATAATGGCGGAGTCCTTTATCATTTTTATAAGTAATGTCCCCGCTTAGCTTGACCATTTGCTGTTCATCCTATGAAAAAAAAGCCAGATCTTTCTTCACATTTGAAGAGAAGACCTGGCTATTATTTTAGTTGACCCAGCTTTATACGCCTTTTTTAAGTAAATGGGAACGGTACACATATTCGAAAAGAAATTCGAAAGCTTCCAGATGACGTTTGGCTTCAAAAGCGTTAGCGCCCCATGCATAAATACCGTGTTTCCGCAGTACGACCCCCGGAATTCGAGGCACAATAGCACCTTCCACGAGCTCTGCGATGCGAGGGATTTCCGCGTAATTGGGTAAAATTGGAATTTCAATATTTGCTTCCTCATCCCAAATATTGAATGCTTTAATCAACTCAACACCTTCTACAGGAATGCTTTTGCGCTCCCAATAAAGCTCAGAGACCAGGTTGTTAAAGATGGTATGTACATGGAAAATGGCGCCTGCACCGGTTAGCCGGTAGATTTCGCTATGGATTAACGTCTCAGCCGATGGCTTCAGACTTGTCGCTTCTGTGGGTTTGCCTTGCTCGTTAACGAGCAAAAAATCCTCGGGGGTTTGCACCGATTTATCTCGACCGCTAGAAGTTATGGCGAAAGTAAAAGCTTCAGGATCAAAGCCGCCAACACGTACGGAGAGGTTGCCGCTTGTAGCGGGGAACCAGCCTCTGGCTGCTAAATTGGCTTTAATTTCTCTTAACTCAGCGAACGCGCGCTGCTTATCTTCCAGGAATATCGTCATACTACCGTTTCAGCCTCCAATTGCTTCATAATATCGAAAAAAGTTTCAAACGGATGGTACGGATACCCTAATTCCTCGCACATTTCAATGAGATGTGATCTGGCGAAAATCGTATCTACCAGTTTGGCGCCCTCAAAATCGGTAATACTGTCGCCGATAATGATCCGTTCATAGCGTTCAGGATCGTAAGACCGGATAATGCTCGTTTTGCACATGCCGCAGTCCGTCTTACAATGTTCGTCACAACGGTTAGGCCACAATATTTCAATCGTGCTGCCTTCGAACGTGCTGGCATTGCAATAAATATGTTCCGCCTCAATCGGAAACGGCTGAAGCAGCGGGTAAATGAAGAAATCGATGCCTCCGCTCGTAATTAACAGTGTGATGTTGCGGTCCTTGCAATAATCGACGAACTCGCGGAAGCCGTCGCGGATCGTGGCATTATTTATGGCGTAATCCACTATTTCTTGTTTACGGGAAGTCGGTAGGAGAGCGAACATCGCGCCAACGCCTTCACGAATCGAAATATTCTTGTCCACGAGCTGTTTGACAAGCTCCTCCCAACCAGGCGGGTTGAAATGTTTCATAATCGCCACGATGTTATCGTTCACCGTAATCGTCCCGTCGAAATCGCAGAAAATAATGCGTTCCTTGTTCATTCTTTAATCCCCCAAGTATCAATAGCTGCTTGTAACTCTGGATGTGTCTTGGCATAATCTCTTAATGTTATTCCTTGAAGGCTTGCGTCAATCGCTTGCCGGAATGCTTGGCCGCCGGCGATCGTTCCGAGCGGGTGCCCATGGATGCCTCCGCCGGCGTTCACGACGACGTCACCGCCGAAATCGCGCAAGATAAGCGGGACAAGACCTGGATGAATGCCTGCGGAAGGCACAGGGAAGCTGGCTGCCAGCTTCAATGATGCATCGTCGGATGCACCGTACGCGTAATCTTTATGTAAATCATTGGTCAGCAGCACATGCTTAATGGCTAAATTCTCTTCTCTTGGCATGACGACGGAGCCGTATGGGGAAGGGAACAACACCAGGTCCGCGCCGGCAAGCCGCATAAGTTTACCCAAAAGCACGGAAGCGGAAATCCCGTAGTGCGGAGACGGATAAATGGCTCCAGCCATCGCCGGATGCGCCATGATTGGAATATAGATCTCCGGATCCGAACTCAATTCGTGAAGTACATCGAAGCCGTAAGCCAGAACGTTAAAGAGCAGGGCGTTAGCGCCGGCACGGATGGCCTTCTTCGCTTGATCGGCAAGTTTTGAGGTAGGTCCGGTCAGATTAACGGCGTAAAGCAATTTCTGCCCTGTTTCTTTAGATGCTTGTGACGCTGCTTCCAAACACACTTCAATGCGTTTCTCAAGCGGCGTTAACGGATTTTCAAATAAGATCTCGTCGTCTTTAATCAGATCGACGCCACCGGCTGCCTGCAAATAAAATTGCTCGCGAAGTGCAGGCAGTTCGTATCCGACAACGGATTTGAAAATGCTCATCAGAAGCGGGCGGTCATGCACGCCCAATAAATCGCGAACGCCTTGCATCCCGAATTTCGGACCGGGGAATCCTGCAAGAAAATCGGAGGAGAAGGACAAATCGATCAGTTTGATTTTGCCATCCATGGACAGCTTGCCGAACACCGTTACGAGCAAAGCCGGGATGTCCCGGCTGAAGTTGACGTCCGGATATGCGATTTGAATGTCAGCATAGCGTTCGGATTGCGGCCTTCCATCGACAGGCTCATGTACCTCAACGGAAACGACTTTACCCAGATGCTTTTCCATCTGCGCCTTCTGAGCCTCAGGCAGTTCTGTCCAACTGCCGACCGTGAGTCCGACGGCGATGCCGGTCGCTTTTTTATGAAAATCGGCTTTCTCGTCAAAACACCGATAGGTCGCTAAGCAATAAGCGCTCATAGTTATTCACCTGCTTTAGATTAAGTTAGAGAAGAAGGGAACTCTTATACGGATTTGAAGCTTGTGCTACGGGCGGCGATTTGCTCGCCCATTTCTTTGGAACGTTCTGCCGAACGGGTTACTGCGCGCGCAATCCCTTCGGAGAATCGGTATTGATCCAAAGCTTCAATTGAAGCCTGGGTTGCGCCATTAGGCGATGTGACCTTGCGGCGCAGTACAGCGGGATCTTCTTGCGTAATTTTAACCATATGCGCAGCGCCGAGAACGGTTTGAAGCGTCAACTCGCGTGCATTTTCTTCAGATAGGCCGCCTTCAATTCCGGCTTTGATCATGGCTTCCATGAAATAGTACACATAAGCCGGGCCGCTGCCGGATACTCCGGTTAATATTTCCATTTTGGATTCTTCAATAACGCTGACGATTCCGATAGACTCGAACATTTCAGTCGCCAATTGTTTATACGCATCGTCTACTGTTGAAGAGAAACTCATTCCGGTGGCGCCAAGTCCAATGGTACTGGACGTATTCGGCATCGTCCTGACGATCGGCATGCGCGTTTGCAACAGCGCTTCGATTTTGGCGATGGAGAGTCCGGCTACGACGGAGATCAGCAGTTGCTTCTCGTTCAGAAGCGGTTGAAGATCGCCGAAAGACGTTTCTACATCTTTCGGTTTCATGCAAACAACAACGATATCGGCTCCGCGAATGTAGTCCTCCCTGGTTTTTGCGTCGGATGTCGTATTCACGCCATATTGGGAACGCAGTTCAGCCATTCTGGCTTGATCCGAGCGGTTCAAGACATACAAGTTGTCCGGGTTGGCGACCTCTCGTTCAATAAGTCCCCGAAAGATGGCCTCTGCCATCGAACCTGCGCCGATAAAAGCAATTTTTACTTGAGATATGGATGTAGACATTGTGCTTCCCCCTAAGAGTTTTCGTAAGAAAACTTGCATCGTAAGCATAAGCTTATTGCCAATTTATTCCCGTATTTGACCGCTTCCATAGATGCGGTATTTGGTTGAAGTTAATGCCGGCAGTCCCATGGGTCCGCGAGCGTGCAGCTTCTGTGTAGAGATGCCGATTTCGGCGCCAAAGCCGAATTCGAAACCATCTGTGAAACGCGTCGATGCGTTATGGTACACGGCAGCCGCATCAACCTCCTGCAGGAATCTCTCTGCATTCGCGGTATGCTCCGTTACGATGCATTCGGAATGCATGGTACTGTATTGGCGTATATGCGCTAAAGCCTCATCCAGATCAGCGACGACTTTGACATTGAGGATGTAGTCCCCATATTCGGTGCTCCAATCGGCAGGCTCTGCTACTTTCATCGAATGGACAAGCACTCTGGCTCTATCATCGCCTCTTAATTCAACTCGGGCGGTCTCAAAAGCTCCGGCAAGCGCACTTAAGTGCCTGGCGGCGAATGCTTCATGGACAAGCACCGTCTCCATCGAATTGCAAACGGAGGGACGCTGTGCTTTCGCATTCACGGCAATTCGGATTGCCATCTCAAGCTGTGCACTTTCATCTATAAAAGTATGACATACACCCGCTCCTGTTTCAATGACAGGGACGGACGCGTTATTGACAACATTTTGAATGAGCGAATGACCGCCCCGCGGAATAAGCACATCGATGAGTCCGTTTAATTTTAACATTTCATCAACAGAAGAACGGTCCGGGCTGAGGATTAATTGCAGCGCATCGACCGGAATAGAAGAACGGCTTAGAGCGCGATGGAGCACCTCAATGATTTTCTCATTGGAAAATAGTGCCGAAGAGCCGCCGCGCAGCACAACGGCATTGCCTGTTTTGAGGCATAGTCCGGCAGCATCGACAGTAACGTTAGGTCTGGCTTCATAAATAATACCGATAACGCCAAGCGGTACGCGAATTTTTTGAATACGCAGGCCGTTTGGGCGATCGAACGAGTCTAGCGTGTCCCCGATTGGATCAGGAAGCTCAACAATCTGGCGCAGCCCTTCAGCCATCGCGGCAATACGCGACTCATTAAGTGCCAGACGGTCGAGCAGGGAGGAGCTGATGCCGGATTCTTTGCCTCGCTGTAAATCTTTGGAGTTAGCTTCCATAATCGCTTGCTGTTCGGTAACGAGGGCGTCCGCCAAGAGCAGCAAAGCAGCGTTTTTTTGTTCGGTCGTTAAGGTACCCATGGATTGGGCCGCTTGTTTGGCTAGCTTCGATTTTTGAACGACTTCACTCATCGGTCATAACCTCCTATAATTGATATTTTTGAGCGGAGATCAAGGTCTCCTCATATTCGAATTGAAAAATGCTTGGCAATGCGCCAGCAAATCGGGAACGGTAAGCTCATATTGTTCACCGCTTCGACGTTCTTTGCATTCTATGACTTGCTCAGCTGCCTTTTTGCCGACTGTTAACCGAATAGGGAAGCCTAGAAGATCGGCATCATTGAATTTAACCCCTGCCCGTTCTTCACGGTCATCCCAGAGTACATCATACCCCGATTGCGTTAAGGCGGTATAAATGTCCAGCGATAATTTCATCTGAACTTCATCAAGTACTTGAACGGTAAGGAGATGGATGGCGTACGGAGCGATAGCATGAGGCCAGATAATACCTCGATCATCATAATTTTGTTCGATGATAGCGGCCAGCATTCGCGATATGCCTATGCCATAACAGCCCATGAGCATAGGTTCGGCAGTTCCTTTGTCATCGTTGAATGTCGCGCCGAGCTTTGCGCTATACTTTGTTCCAAGCTTGAACACATGACCGATCTCGATGCCCTTTGCAAATGCGAGCTTATTTCCGCAATGAATACACAGATCACCTTCGGCTACATTTCGTAAATCGCTATATGTTAATTCGGGTAAATCGCGATTTACATCAACATGAAGCAGATGATAATCTCGTTCATTGGCTCCTGTTACAGCGTTGCTCATGCATTGGACCGAATGGTCGGCAATAACCCGGACTTTATGGAGTCCGACCGGCCCTATAAAGCCTGCTGCGGATTGAAGCTCGCTCTCAATCTCTTCCTCTGTCATCATGTCAATCCGGTCAATGCCGATAGCTTGCTTCAACTTGATTTCGTTCAGTTCATAATCGCCGCGCAAGAGAACGACGAGAGGAGCGCTACCCGCTTTTAACGCGATGGATTTAATTATGCGCTTCGGCTGGATACGCAGGAGCTGACTTAATTGCTTGATGCTAGTTGTTTGCGGTGTATGAACCTTTTCCGGCGTTTGATCATGGGTAGCGCCTGCTGCAATTTCGCTGTTCGCGGGTATGGCACCGACTGCTTTCTCAAGATTAGCCGCATAGCCGCAGGCCGGGCAGTGAACGATGGTATCCTCGCCAACTTCGGCGAGCGCCATAAACTCATGGGTGTCCGTTCCTCCGATGGCACCGGAATCGGCTTCGACCGCGCGGAACTGGAGGCCGGCGCGAGTGAAAATTCGGTGATACGCATCATACATGCGCATGTAACTTTCATCCATCCCGATGGCCGAGCGATCGAATGAATAAGCGTCTTTCATCAGAAATTCACGTCCGCGCAGCAGCCCAAACCGAGGCCTGCGTTCGTCTCTGAATTTCGTCTGAATTTGATAGAGCCTGACCGGAAGTTTTTTGTACGATTGAATTTCATCCCGTATGAGTGTTGTAATCACTTCCTCATGCGTAGCCCCCAGTGCAAATTCTCGGCCGTGGCGGTCTTCGAGGCGCATAAGCTCAGGTCCATAGATGTCCCAGCGCCCGGATTCTTTCCACAATTCGGAAGGGTGTAGAGCGGGCATCAGCATTTCTTGCGCGCCGGCCGCATTCATTTCTTCTTGAACGATTCGCTGAATATGCCGCAGTGCTTTCAAGCCTAATGGCAAATATGAATATATGCCGCTGGATAATTGGCGGATGAGTCCGGCGCGAAGCATGAGGCGGTGGCTGGCAGCTTCAGCATCTGCCGGTACGTCCCGCAATGTCGGGTTGAGTAGATGTTGTTGTCTCATGCTTGTCGAACCTCGCTTTCATATGTTTAATGTAATTTCCGCAAGATCAATTTTATGGCAGCGGAACCCATTCATCCCGGTGAATGACTTCAATGCGAACGACTTCGACGCGCCTTTGTACTTCGTCGGTCGATAAGCCGGCGACGGCCTGCAGCTGCCAGGCCGCGTAATTGACGACGCCGCGGCCCAGCAGCGCGTTGTCCGCGCTAACCACCTCGACGACGTCGCCGGGGTGGAAGTCGCCGTCGACGGCCGTAATTCCGGCGGGGAGCAGGCTCTTGCCGCCTTCGAGCAGCGCCTTCCTGGCGCCCTGGTCGACGATGATTCGCCCTTGGGGCAGCGAGTGGAAGCCGACCCACTGCTTCTTGACCGGCAGGTTGTTGACCGTCGTGTCGAAGTACGTGCCCTTGCCGCGGCCGTCTACGGCAATGGGGAGATCATAGGGCTCGAGCACGCGCCCTATGAATACCGGCACGCCCCCGCGCATCGCGATGCGGGCGGCCTCAACCTTGGAGCGCATGCCGCCGGTGCCGACCGCGCTCCCGGATCCTCCAGCGAAGCTGAACAGCTCATCGCTGATGGCATTCACGCGATCGATCCGCTGCGCGTTTGCGTTCTTGCGAGGATCGTCCGTGTATAGGCCGTCCATATCTGTAATGATCACCAATCTGCCGGCTTTCACCAGATTGCCGACCAGCGCCGACAAGGTGTCATTGTCGCCGAACTTGAGCTCATCCACCGAGACGGTGTCGTTCTCGTTGATGATCGGCACGACGCCGCGTTGCAGCAGCTCGTCGATGGTCATGAGCGCGTTCTGCACGCGCTTGCGGTTAGAGAAGTCGTACCTCGTCAGCAAAATCTGCGCCACGCTGATCCCGTGCGACGCAAAGGCCTCGTGGTACGCCTGCATCAGCAGCGCCTGGCCGACTGAAGCTGCTGCCTGCTTCTCGTGCAGCACCTTGGGCCGCGAGCGGTAGCCCAGCGAGGTGAAGCCTGCGGCTACCGCACCGGAAGTGACGAGCAGGACTTGGTAGCCATCCTGCTGCAGACGCGCCAGCTCCGATGCGAAAAAACGTATTTTATCCGGATTCAAGCCGCCCGTCTCGGAGGTTAAAGAACTGCTGCCGATTTTGACGACGATTCGCTGTATCATTACGATCCCATCCTTTTTATTCCAAGTATGTAAATGCAAAAAAGACTTCCGTCCTCATGACAAATAAGGACGAAAGTCTGCAGCTTCCGCGGTACCACCTTAGATTGGCGCATGCCATTATGGCTGCACCCAACTCTGGATTCCCTATATAACAGCAGGGGACTGTTCAACTCGTCGTTGACCGTTCAGGGGCGGGTTCGGAAC
This sequence comes from Paenibacillus sedimenti, assembly GCF_014534655.1. Classification (GTDB taxonomy): domain Bacteria; phylum Bacillota; class Bacilli; order Paenibacillales; family NBRC-103111; genus Paenibacillus_E; species Paenibacillus_E sedimenti. The sequence goes on along the minus strand of NZ_JACVVD010000003.1, from coordinate 371,737 downwards.
CGGTTCACGGTAAGCTCTCTCAGCCGGTGGAGCTTACTCTCTGCAGCGCGATTGCACGCTTCCTACTATTCCCATCATAACGTTGCGATATGGAAGCCGATGTGGACTTCCTTTTTTAGTTCTATCTAGAATAGCACGCAGTACAAGTCTTTGTAAAGAAGCTGGTGCCAAGGGATTGCAAAAATGTGATTCGCTGAAATGCCTGATAATGGAACTGCAAAATACGCAGCGGGCAAGGTTGGAAGCCGCCGAATGTTCCTGCGCTCTGGAAAAATAACGAAAGAAGACCATGCGACTCTACCGTTGTAGAAACGCATGGTCTTCAGTTTACTCAAACAAATTCAGCTTGCCTATACGCTGTACGGCTTCTTCGAGCCTTGACTCCGTCGAAAGGAGCCCAAGTCTTACATAGCCTTCGCCATGAGTTCCGAAGCCAACGCCAGGTGCGACAACGACCTTTGCTTCCTGCAGCAGCAGATCGGAAAGGCTTGTCGAGGTATGACCTTTAGGCACGGGGAGCCAGGAAAAGAACGAGCCCTGCGACGGGCGGGCGTTCCAGCCAATGCTTGCGAGCGCGCGATAGAGCGCGTTGCGGCGGTTTTCATAGACATCGCGCAGCTCGGTTACGCAGTCTTGAGCAGCTGTCAACGCCGTAGTCGCTGCGACTTGTATGCCGCCGAACAGGGAGCAGTAGTAGTGATCCTGCATCAAATTGATCAACCGGATAATTTCCCGGTTGCCTAGTGCGAAACCGACGCGCCAGCCCGCCATATTGTATGTTTTGGAAAGCGTATAGAACTCAACGCCGACTTCTTTGGCGCCAGGCGTGGATAAGAAGCTGACTGGCTTCTGTCCATCAAATCCGATTGCGCCATAAGCGAAATCACTGGCAACAACGATACCGTGCTTTTGTGCGAATTCCACTGTTTCTTTATAGAATGAGGCAGGAGCGGTAGCGCCCGTCGGATTGTTAGGATAGTTAATGAACATTAACTTGGCCCGGTCCAGATCCGACTCCTTGATCGCCGAATAGTCCGGCAAGAAGTTGTTGTCTGCTTTTAGCGGCATGAAAGCCATCTCGGCTCCGGCAAGTGCCACACCGGACCAATAGTCAGGGTAACCAGGGTCAGGAACAAGACAGACATCGCCTGGATTCAGCAAGATCTGGCTGATTTCGATCAGCCCCGTTTTGCCGCCAAAGAGAATCGCTACTTCCGTCTCAGGATCAAGGTCAACGCCATGGTCTTCTTTATAGCGCTGAGCCACTGCTTCTTTCAGAAACGGAAATCCGCTGAATGGCGGATATTTGTGGTAAAGCGGATTAGCCGCAGCTTCTTGCATCGATTGCACGATATGAGCCGGAGTAGGCCGGTCAGGATTACCTTGTCCCAAATTAATGACGTCATGACCCTGAGCGATTTGCTCATTCGCTTTGCGAACTAACGTCGCAAAAAATTGAGTCGGAAGCCCCTGCATCCGCTCGGCAGGCTGTATGGAAAAAGTCGGTTGTGTTTGTGATAAGTTAGACACGATTTAATTCACACTCCGTAGGTCGGGATTTACATAATAACATTAATGTACCATGATTACAGGGTGGTGTATAGGGACTTGGATTTTTTTATCAAGTTGGTGAAAAAAATGATTTTACTTCTTACTAGAATTCCCCTAAAGTTATAATTAACATAAACTGGAAGGTGGTTCTTATGACAGTAAATGCACAAGTAGCAGAAGTTTTTTTACAGGAATCGATTCGCGCATTTGAAAGTATGAAAAAGCTCGCAGACAGAACGTTGGCGCAGATTCAGGACGAGCATTTTTACCAGACTTTAGATCCGGAATCCAACTCTATGGAAGTATTGATCAAACACATGCACGGCAATATGCTGTCTAGATGGACTGACTTTCTAACAACGGATGGGGAGAAGGAAACACGGGATCGCGACGGTGAATTCGAAGGTAGTCGGCTCGGGCGGGAAGAGCTTGTTGCTTTATGGGAAGAGGGCTGGAGCGTGCTTTTCCATGCGATTAATTCATTGACGCCGGAAGATATGCTTCGGACGATCTATATACGTGGCGAAGGCCACACGGTCCTACAGGCGATTCAGCGGCAAGTTTCACATTACGGCTACCATGTCGGTCAAATGGTTTTCCTTGGCAAACACTTCGCAAGCGCTGATTGGCAAACGCTTAGCATCGCTAGAGGTCAATCCAAAGCTTTTAATCCCAATTGAGTTCATCGGATAATTCGACTACAATGGATAAAAATAAGATAGTTATGTAGTTGGAAGGAGTTATCTTGGTTATGCAAGACACACATACATTGAATATTGCACTCATTCAAATGGATATTGCCATTGGCGAACCAGATACGAACTATACTCGATTGGAACAATTGTTGAACGAAGCGGTTTCCGCAGATGTTAAACCGGATGTGATCGTATTTCCGGAGATGTGGAATACCGGCTATGCCTTAACCGAGATTCACGATCTGGCAGACAAGGATGGCGCTCGAACGAAAGCTTTTTTAACTGATTTTGCGCAGAGACATCATGTGAACATTATCGGAGGTTCCATCGCCGACAAGCGGGGGGACCAGGTGCTCAACACGGTATATGCGTTCGATCGTCAAGGCCGGGAAATTGCCGAGTATTCGAAAATTCATTTATTCCGTCTCATGGATGAAGAGAAATTTCTGCAGAGCGGGGACCAGCTTGGCCGATTTGAGCTTGAAGGTGTTCCCGCCGGCGCGATGATCTGCTATGACATTCGCTTCCCGGAACTTGCACGTAAGTTAGCGCTGGATGGCGCGCGAATTTTGTTCGTTCCTGCAGAATGGCCGCATCCGAGATTGCATCACTGGCGTACGCTTCTCATGGCTAGAGCCATCGAGAATCAAATGTATGTCGTTTCTTGCAATCGTGTTGGTACGAGCGGTACGACAAACTTTTTCGGGCATTCCATGGTGATCGACCCTTGGGGTGAGGTACTCGTTGAAGGCGATGAGGGAGAAGCGATACTTCGTGCAACGATCGATTTGAGTGAAGTTGTGCGTGTGCGCGGGAAAATTCCTGTTTTTGAAGACCGCCGCCCTCACTTATACTAAAAAGGTTGTTTCACTAAAGACAATTGCCATTTGATTTTTTTGGCGTTTTTTTGTACACTATATCCAATTGCATGACAATTGTGGCCGTGATGAATAAATAGTACTTGAAGCCCTTCATGTTCAGCGAGCTGGGGACGGTGAAAGCCCAGAGATGAAGTTCAAGGAAAAGGCAATTCGGAGCCAATTCGATAAAGGGGATGCGCAGCAGTTACGGCGTATCAACTAGGGTGGAACCGCGGGTGCGTAAGGCTCTCGTCCCTAGGCATGTTAGATGCCTTTGGATGATGAGCCTTTTTTATGTTGAGCTCATCTTCAAGACGGTGTCAAAGGTCAATGGACCCATTTTGAACAGATGAAGGAGAATGAAACATGAGTGTAACGATGGATCAAGTTGTAGCATTAGCGAAGCACAGAGGCTTTGTATTCCCGGGTTCCGAGGTTTATGGCGGACTGGCTAACACTTGGGATTACGGTCCGCTAGGCGTAGAGCTGAAAAACAACATCAAGCGCGCTTGGTGGAAAAAATTCATCCAGGAGTCCCCTTACAACGTGGGTCTGGATGCAGCAATTCTGATGAACCCGCAAGCTTGGGTCGCATCCGGTCACGTCGGCAACTTCAACGATCCGATGATCGATTGCAAACAGTGTAAAGCCCGTCACCGTGCGGATAAATTGATTGAAGGCAAGTTGGCCGAAAAAGATATCGAGATCATCGTCGACGGTATGACGTTTGACCAAATGGCTGACCTGATCAAAGAACATGACATCGTTTGCCCGGATTGCGGCAGCAAGGACTTCACGGACATTCGTCAGTTCAATCTGATGTTCAAAACGTTCCAAGGCGTTACAGAGTCAAGTGCTAACGTCGTTTATCTGCGTCCGGAGACGGCACAAGGTATTTTCGTAAACTTCAAAAACGTGCAGCGCACCATGCGCAAAAAATTGCCTTTCGGTATCGGTCAAATCGGCAAAAGCTTCCGTAACGAAATAACGCCAGGCAACTTTACGTTCCGTACGCGCGAGTTCGAACAAATGGAGCTGGAATTTTTCTGCAAACCGGGCGAAGATCTCAAATGGTTCGAGTATTGGAGAAGCTTCTGCCACAATTGGCTGCTTTCTCTTGGCGCCAAGGCGGAGAACCTTCGTCTGCGTGATCATAATGAAGATGAGCTATCCCATTACAGTAATGCGACGACAGACATCGAGTACAAATTCCCGTTCGGCTGGGGCGAACTTTGGGGTATCGCGGATCGCACCGATTTTGACTTGAAACAGCACATGGAGCATTCCGGTGAGGACTTCAATTACATCGATCAAGAGACGAACGAGCGTTACATCCCATACTGCATCGAGCCGTCCCTTGGCGCAGACCGCGTGACTTTGGCACTGTTGATCGATGCGTTCGAAGAGCAGCAGCTTGAAGGCGACGACAGTCGTACTGTGCTGCGCTTCCACCCGGCGTTAGCGCCAATCAAAGCGGCGGTATTCCCGCTTTCGAAGAAGCTGGCTGAAGGCGCTCAAGCTGTTTTCGCCGATCTGGCGAAGCATTTCATGGTTGACTATGACGATGCTGGTTCCATCGGCAAACGTTACCGTCGTCACGATGAAATCGGCACGCCATTCTGTATCACTTACGACTTCGAGTCGGAGACAGACGGTCAAGTTACCGTTCGCGACCGCGATACCATGGAGCAAACAAGAATGCCGATCAGCGAGCTTAAGGCGTTCATTGAAAGCAAGCTGCAGTTTTAATCATAGAATCCCTTGCAATCACGCAATAGCGCGATGCAGGGGATTTTTTCTCAGATCACATAATCAAGGATATCCGTGTACGGCAAGTATCGATTGACCTCACGAAGCGGAGGGGTATAGACATGAAGCGAAATAGCCCGTTCGTGGAACGGATTGCTGAGCTGATGAATTTGATCGGCGGGTGCGTCGAAACATTGTCCCGCTTGAATGAAATCGTCATGTTCAGGGACAGGGTAGCCATAGCTATCCAAAGTAAACATCGTATTCACAAGCTGTCCTTCGACCAAATATGCCGTGCCAATGGACGAGCCATGGTTATGGATGGCTGTCGACTGATTAGCAGGAATGTGAATAATGATCACTTCTAATTCCTTATTGCTAAATACAGCGTTCCGGCCATAAGGGAGTTGCTCAGGCTCCGTTTTATACTCGGGGACTGTTTGCAGCAGCTCGCCCAAAGATAATAATGCTGACTTCATTTGCTCATGTGTAGGCTGCTGCAATCTACAGAATGTTCGTTCAATTGCTCTCAATAACGTCATGATTTCCGCCTCCTAGGGACAAACGTCTCTATTTTTGTATCAAATATTATTTGAAGAACGATAAGAAATTCTGATATATCTTATGCGGTTGGAGTCCAATGCGTTTGTGTTTCCGTGCATCTTTTTATCAATCGGTCTTATTTAACAAAAAAAGGCGATTGGAACTGCAGTTTTTCGTAACTGCGCAATCCAACCGCCATATTTTGAACAGATAGAAAAATATAAAATGGGACCCCGGTTTGGCTCCAATCGCCATCGATTAGCGTCCATTTATGTACGCTGATAACGACTGCAGTCGTTATTCAGACTCTTGCGCAAGATCCGAGAAGCACTGTGTACACGAATCCGACATTCGTCATCGGAATCCCATATCCGATTTTTCCTCCCCCACGCACAAACGCAACGTATAACACAGTAAAGAACCTAGCGGTGAACTTCGAACTTCCGCTAGGTCTTTAAGTTTGATGAAAAAACTATAAGCGAAACGGAGGCAGCTGCCTGCCGTCAATGTCAGTGAAGCCATATTCCAGCGCCAAATTGCCGACTTCAACAAGCTGGCCGGCTTTCTGATGAACCCCAGGATCTGCTGCCAGCGCTACGACGGCACGGCCAATATATTCGACGGACTCCGTAACGTGAAGCTCTTCGATCTTCATAAAGTCCGGATCCTCAGGCTGCAAGCCAAAGTGTTTCATGACACCCTCGGTCCGCATCCAGCCGGGCGCAAGCGTAAGGGCGGTTACGCCGATCCCAGCGGCTTTTATATTGATTGATATGGCTTTCGTCATGTTGACGACTGCCCTTTTGACTGTATCGTAGAACACATTAACCGGGTAATTGCCGCCGAGATCGGATTGCACGCCGGTGTTAATGATGAGGCCGTTCTTTTGCTCGAGAAAAAAACGCTTCATCGCGCAGCGGCTGGATACCATCTGAGCGCGAAGCCCGGCTTGAAACATTTTGTCCCATCGTTTCATGGGTTGTTCCCAAAAAGGTGCGGAAAAATCAACTTCCTCGTAATCCTCGTACCCGCCCCAGGCATTATTAACGACAACGTCGAGCTTGCCTTGTTCACGGTAAATGCGTTCGTATAATGCGTCCACATCTCCATCAACCGTATGATCGCAGCGGACTGCAATACCTGCGCCGCCGCGTGCGGTAACTTCATCTGCCGTATCCTCTATCGTACCTGTTACATCGGTTCTTGCAGCCTGAGCTTTTGTGCTCCGCCCTGTAACATATACGGTTGCACCTGCTTCACCTAACGCGAGCGCGATACCCTTACCGGCTCCACGGCTTGATCCCGTGACCAAAACGATTTTACCTTGTAATTTCTTGCTGCCTTGTTCCATTGCTGCGCCTCCTCATTATTTTCCGTTCGGAAATAAGTTAACTGCAGCTTTAATGTTAAGGTGTATCCTTGACAAATGTTGTCATAGTATTTCATATTAGTTCACAACAAATAGGCATGATGCATGGCTCGAATTTGCTCCCGAATCAAATTCACCATTTCGGCAGGTTCCTCAACGACGGCATCTGAGCCCAGACTTAGAAAATATTTGGAAAAGTAGTCTAAGTTTTGAGGATGCATCTCCGTCGCAAGCGTCCCGCTTCCATCTTGGTTAAGTTGCAAACTGCCGCCGAAACCGTTGCTGCGCTCATAGTTTTGCACGCCGTTTTTGGTCAATCTGACCTTCAGCTTCAGGACGGGTTGCTCCGCATTACGAGCCAAACCGGTTACGAGCCATTCCTTAATGGTATAGGAGCTCAAATCCACTGCGGGATGATTCTCTCCGGCAAATTCCAAAGTGAGGATCCGATCCGCACGGAATAAGAGAATCCCTTCTTTTTGAAAACAAAAAGAAGGCAAATACCAATAGCCATGATTGGAATAGATGCCAATAGGCTGTATGGTTCTCTGTGTCGGGCCCGCCTTTGATGCATAGGTCATTTCTAAAGGTTTTCCTTCTATAGAAGCCTCAACAATTTGCTGCAAATACGGAGAGCTTTGGGTACGTAGAGGTGTCCAAAATGCAACGCGATCCTTGAGCGCATCAATTCGTACTTTCGCGTCACTTGGAAGATAGTGATAAAATTTGTTTAATGCAGACGTCGATTCCGCTTCAAAAGGAAGCGTTCCATAATACTGAAGAGATTGAAAGGCAAAAAACATCGCGACAGCTTCCTGTTCGGAGAACAAAATGGGAGGTAGCATCCGTTTTTTTAGCAGCCGGTAGCCGCCGTGAGGACCAAACTCCGTGTACAGAGGCATCCCCAGCTCGCTCAATTCTTGCAGATCGCGATGCATCGTTCTCTCGGAAACGCCGAACTCATCGGCCATTTCCTTGACCGTGAATTGCATGCGTTCATTGACAGCCATCATTAATTGAATGAGACGCTGCGTCTTATTCATCCCAATAAGATTCTCCTTCCGCTATACGATGCCGTTCATAACTTTTTTCATCGTGGAGACAAAGGCTTCAGCTGCTTTGGAGATGTATCTGCCTTTTTTATAGGCAATCACTAGCGTTCTTGCCGGCCGTCCAGCCAAAGGAAGATGAACAGGCGCTAACTCGCTAAAGCTTCTTCGGGATATGAGATACGGCACGAAGGCGATGCCCATTCCCGCGGCAACAAGAGACTGAACCGTCTCCATATTGCTCGATTCAAACACAATATTAGGCGTGATGCCGGCTTGTTGACACAGATCCAGCGTCAGCTTGCGGAATCCTTGCCCTTTTTTCAAAGCAATGAAGGCATCTTTTTCAAGCTGCTCGATACGTATCGGCTCCTTGCATGTCGCAAGCGGATGCCCTGGAGGAACGGCAAGCACGATTTCCTCCTCGTACAGTGTCTCGTACATTAGCGAATCTTCGCGCAGCGGCAGTGATAAAAGACTGATATCCGTTTGTCCGTTACTGGTCAATGTCTCTAAGTTCGCTGAAGTTTCCTCGACGAGCGAAATTTCAATATCCGGATAGGCCGCTTGGAACGCAGGCACTACAAAAGGTAGAATGGTCGAACCGGTGATCGGCATGCTGCCGACGACGAGCCGGCCTTTTTTCATTTGCGAGATGTCTTCCATTTCTTTTTTGAGCTGCTCGACCATGTCGAGAATTTTTTGTGATTTTTCTACAAAAAGCGATCCTGCATGCGTAAGCTCGACCGAGTTGGTGCTGCGCTGGAATAACAGGACGCCAATTTCCTTTTCCAGTTTGGATAATTGCTGGCTGAGGGAGGGCTGGGCGATATGAAGCTTTTCCGCGGCGCGCGAGAAATTGCGCTCAACGGCGATTTGTATAGCATATTGAAGCTGACGTAATTCCATAGGAAAGCAACTCCTTAGTGATATTTTGATTGGCTTGCTTATTGTTTTTACCTATCAACTTTATAGTTATTATATCTTGGAACTATGACGAAATCCATGCTAGTATACGTTATGAGGGTAATTCAACTTATCAATGAAGAGCGGATTATGACAAGAGGTGACTGGATATGAGTAAAAAAACGATGTTCGAGAAGATTTGGGAAAATCACGTCATTCACCAGGAAGCTGGCAAGCCTAGCGTTATTTATATCGACTTGCAGCTGGTGCATGAGGTAACTTCACCACAAGCGTTTGAAGGTCTTCGCCTGTCCGGACGTAAGGTTCGCAGACCGGATCTGACTTTCGCAACGATGGATCACAACGTGCCAACGAAGGACCGTTACAACATTACAGACCCTATTTCCAAACAACAAATCGATACGCTATCCCAAAACTGCCGCGATTTCGGCGTTACTTTATTCGACCTGGACAGCATCGACCAAGGCGTCGTGCACGTTATGGGTCCTGAGCTTGGACTTACGCATCCGGGTAAGACTATCGTTTGCGGCGATAGCCATACATCCACGCATGGCGCGTTCGGCGCTCTGGCTTTCGGTATCGGAACAAGTGAAGTCGAGCACGTTCTGGCTACACAAACGCTGCAGCAATCCAAAGCTAAAACTTTGGAAGTGCGTATTAACGGCAGCTTGAAGCCTGGTGTAACGGCAAAGGACTTGATCCTTGGCGTTATTGCTAAATACGGTACAGACTTTGCTACCGGTTATGTTATTGAGTACACAGGCGAGGCGATTCGCGGACTTTCCATGGAAGAGCGTATGACTGTGTGCAACATGTCCATCGAAGCGGGCGCAAGAGCCGGATTGATTGCTCCGGACGAAACAACTTTCAATTACCTGCGCGGTCGCGAATATGTGCCGCAAGGCGCTGATTTCGACGCTGCCGTTGAACAGTGGAAGCAATATGTGACGGACGAAGGCGCTGCCTACGATTGGACTGTAGAGTTCGATGCCGATTCCTTGATCCCGCAAGTTACTTGGGGAACAAGCCCTGGCATGGGAACAAACGTAAATGCGTTGGTACCGGATCCTCAAAGCTTCGCAACTGAAAATGAACGTAAAGCCGCTGAAAAAGCGCTTGAATATATGGGCTTAACGCCTGGAACGCCAATGACAGAACTGAAAGTGGACTATGTCTTCATCGGTTCCTGTACAAACGGCCGTATTGAAGACCTTCGCGCAGCTGCAAAAATCGCACAAGGCTACAAAGTAGATCCTAGTGTAACCGCAATTGTCGTGCCGGGTTCCGGCCGTGTCAAAATTCAAGCCGAAAAAGAAGGCTTGGACAAAATTTTCTCCGATGCAGGATTCGAATGGCGCGATGCAGGCTGCAGTATGTGTCTGGCCATGAACCCGGACGTTCTGCAACCGGGACAACGCTGCGCATCCACATCCAACCGTAACTTCGAAGGCCGTCAAGGCCGCGGTGGACGTACGCATCTCGTATCTCCGGCAATGGCTGTAGCTGCAGCGATTAAAGGCCGTTTTGTAGACGTACGCGATTGGGAAATCAAAGAGTACCAACAAGCTTAGTTTTTTTTTACTAAATAAAGGTTTAAAATGTCGGCATTCAGAACCGAGAAGGTTGGACGATATTCGGAGAAGGAGGAACGGAGCTAAGAGTTTTCCGTAGGAAAACTGGCTTCGTAAGCATTCGCTGTAGTGATTTGCTACGTGAGTACCGGACTTCCCGAATTCGTTCAAGATTCGACATCGAAACACATCTTGAAATAGCTTCGTTATCAATGTCGACATTTTAAACTACCTTATTTAAAGGAGAATGTGAATATGGAAGCTTTTAAACAACATACCGGCTTAGTCGGCCCGGTTGACCGTGTGAATGTAGATACAGATGCCATTATTCCTAAACAATTTTTGAAAAGAATTGAGCGTTCCGGTTTTGGCCAATTCCTGTTCTTCGAGTGGAGATGGGATGAAGCGGGCAATGTGATTGAGAGCTTCCCGCTCAACCAAGATCGTTTTCAAGGAGCTTCCGTACTGATCTCCAGAGCCAACTTTGGCTGCGGATCTTCCCGTGAGCACGCGCCTTGGGCGATTCAAGACTTCGGTTTCCGCGTTATCATTGCTCCGTCTTATGCGGACATTTTCTACAACAACTGCTTCAAAAACGGCATCCTGCCGATCAAGCTGTCTGAAGAACAAGTGGAAGATTTGTTCCAACGCACAGCTAAGCATGATGGTTATAAGCTGCATGTGGATCTGGAAAACAACAAGCTGACTGATGACTACGGTCTCAGCATCACGTTTGATCTTGACGAGCACCGCCGTCAGTTCCTGCTTCAAGGTCTGGATGATATCGGCCTGACGCTTCAACATGCGGACAAAATCTCCGCTTATGAAGAAGCTCACAAACAACGTCTGGCTTATAAATAATATACAAAAAAAGCGTGCTGATTGAGCGATCAATCGGCACGCTTTTTTTGTTTGTCCGGCTTGCAGCAAGGGCTTTCATTTTTCATCTTCGAATCTTGCAACTTTTGGCAGTTAATCACGTCTAATAGAATACCAGATTGTCGTAAGAACGGAGGTTTTGCTGTCGGTAATTTTGCTATTTTGATATAATAAGAGAGTTGCTGCTAGAATCTGGTTATCTGTTTTCCAACCGCGATAATAATGCTTAATTCCGACATTACATAGAGGTGAATGATGAAATTTCCTGCCATTTTTTTGATGTTTATCGTGATGATGCTAATCCTGCCTGCATATGCATTTGGAGCAGAAGCTTCTTCGGGTGTGATTAAGTTATATATGAATGAAAAGCAGCTCCGTGCCGTCGAAGTTCCGCCGCGCATTGTTAACGGCAACACGATCGTGCCTGTGCGGATCATCGCAGAAGAAATCGGCGCGAAAGTGTCCTGGGATGAGGCTGCCCGCAAAGTCACCATCACCAAAGATGATATGAATATTCAACTTACGATTGACAGCAAGAATGCGACCATTAAGGGCAAGAAACAAACCATGGAAGTGGCGCCGGTCATCGTAGATGGGAGTACGATGCTGCCGCTCCGTTTCGTTGGCGAACAACTAGGCGTCGAGTTCAATTGGGACGCCATAACGTATTCGGTTCACATGTTCAAAAAAGATGACTCTTCATCTCTGCCGGTAACCGCACCTTCGGTTGTGGTGGGCGAAAAGGACGGTACCGACCAAGGGGAGGTTGCCTCAGGTAAGCCAACTACGCCGCCAACAGGAACTAAGCCTCCAACAAAAGGTACAACGCCGCCTGCCGGGACGGGTTCTGGAACTGGCGATAAAACGCCTGATCCTACTGTACATCTGATTACGTCAATTGAATTATCCGAGAAGGAGTTTGTTGTCAAAGCAAAAGACGGCACGCTTGCTCCTACCATGATGAAGCTGGCGAATCCGAATCGGATCGTTTTTGATTTTCCGAATACGACGTTAGATGATTCGCTTCGGAAGCTGCTGGTGAATAACACAGGAGAACTGCCATCCAAGCACCCGCTTGTGCAAAAAATTCGTTTCTCCAACTTTTCGGACAACCCGTCTACCGTGAGAGTTATCATGGATTTGAAAAGCACGGCGGATTACCGGATTCAACCGGCCAAGCAGCCCAATCAATGGACTGCCACGATTGAGGAGCACCGTTTGACCGTTGTTATCGACGCAGGTCATGGCGACAATGATCCAGGCGCATTATCGATTACCGGTAAGTATGAGAAGGATTTTACGCTTGTTACATCGAAGAAGGTACAGAAGCTTCTTTCTCAGGACAAGCGCGTTACCGTTCTGATGACCCGTTCCGACGATACGTTTGTAGAGCTGGACGGCCGCGTAGCGTTCGCGAATGACAATCAGGTCGATCTGTTTTTATCCATTCACGGCAATAGTGCCAAAGCGAGCGTTTCGGGCACAGAAACTTACTATAACAAGCCGGAAAGTCTTACATTAGCCAACATCGTTCATAAACACGTAGTCGCTGCAACCGGATTCCCTGACCGTAAAGTGCGAGAAGCTGACTTTCGGGTCATTAAGAAAACGACCATGCCTGCTGTCCTGGTGGAAGTCGGATATTTGTCCAATAAAAATGATGAAGCCGCCATGTACAAGGAAGCTTTTCAGGATCAAGTAGCTGCCGCCTTAGTTACTGCCATCAAAGAATACTTGAATCTCAAATAAGCTTAGCTTGCAAAGCTAGCTTTCCATATTGGAAAGCTCTTAAGGAGTGAGTCAGATGACCAAAACCAGTCGCCTAATTCAGGGTGCGCTTCTTGTAAGTGCCATCACTTTTACCGTTACCGCATGTGGTCAAAAAGGACTGCAAGTCGGAGGCGCAACACCGCAACCAACAATTCAATCAGAGAAGCCTGCCGTTCAGAATCCGCAACCAACGCCAACAGCAACACCTGAAGCGTTGAAGCAAAAGAAGGTCAAGGCTTATTACAGTGACCCGGATGAGATGAAATTAATCGAGAAGGAAGTCACGATCAGCTATAAGCAGAATGGCGATATCTATGAAGCTGCTCTTAACGCACTGACAAAGAGTGATGACGCTAAAGCCGTTCCCTTGTTTGAGGATTTGAAGTTTACAAATGTCGCATTTGATAAAGCCAAAGGCGATCTGAAAATTGATCTCAAATTTGGTCCCAAAACACAGTTGGGCGCACCTGGCGAGGACCTTTTCCTGCAGGCTTTGAAAAAGACGGCCTTTCAGTTTCCTGAAGTCAATTCGCTTTATGTGTTGAAAGACGGGAAACAAGTCGAAAGCTTGATGGGGCATATGGAACTGCCATATCCGATCAAGCGCTTTAATTAAATGAATGAGCAGAGGAGTCCATACAAACAATGAAAAACAGGAAATTAGCTAGTGCAATTCTCAGTTCCTTAATCGCAACCAGCCTTGCTGCGACACCGGTTTTAGCGGAATCTACGAATCAGACGTCAGTCTCAAACTCCGGTTCCGTTAAGCTTTCTTTTCCAGATGTCAAGTCTGATTATTGGGGCATCCGACACATTTCCAAGCTAGCTTTGGAAGGCATCATTGAAGGTTATGAGGATGGAGCTTACCGGGCGGAAAATTCGGTATCCCAACAAGATGTTCTGATTATGGCTACACGAATGATGGGGCTGCAGAGTGAGGTCGACAATTTGACGGCGTCAACCGTATTCCCGGATTTCATGCAAGTTGATAATTATGCTCGTAACTATGTTGCTGTCGCACTTCAAAAAGGCCTGATTACCAACGAAGAAGAAAAGGCAAGAGCACAAAGTGAAACATCGAAAGAAAAATGGGGTGCTCGTAAAGCGACGAGAGAATGGGTTGCTGAGGTTGTCATTCGAGCTATCGGCAAAGCATCTTTGGCTCAAAGTCTTGGCTCATCGCCTAGCAACTTCAATGATAATAGCGCGATCAGCTACACAGCGTTAGGCTACGTAAACGCTGCCGTACAGTTGCAGATTGTAAACGGATTTGAGGATGGATCTTTCCAACCCAAAGGTGCGGTTACACGCGCGCAGATGGCTGCATTCCTAAGCCGTTCGCAGAAAGAACTCGCCACTCTTCCTTCTAGAGCGGTTAGGGGTTATATGACGAGCCAGACAACCGGCAGCATCGCGGTTATGGACAAAGACGGAAATACGAGTACATACAAGCTTTCTCAGAACGCTGTCTTTTACGGTAAAAAAGATGATACGCCGATAGATCCGAAAACGATTCAAGAAACCTACGAGGTTTCACTTGTTCAAGTAGGTGGAACGGCTTATTACGTTGAAGTGTTGAACGATGAGCTTCAAATGGACATTTATGAAGGCAAGCTTTTGAATTTAAACATGAATGCTTTGAAAGCTACGCTTGATAATTTTGAAGTTTACGACCTCGCTCCCGATGTCACTGTAACGGATGTGGATGGCCGGGGACTAAGTCTTGCCTCCATTGTTAATGGAAGTACGATCCAGTTGAGAAAAAGCAGGATTGTTAAAGGCGAGAATATTACGTCCATTATTGTAAAACAAATTCCTGTCAATAAAACGGCTACCGGCACGATTCAAACGATAAATAAAGATGCCTTGCAGCTCACTCTTCTAGATGGTACATCCGGCCAGCCGGAGACTTTCGGTTTTTCAAGCAGTTTGATCGCTACTTTGCCTGATAACAGCTTAATTGATATTAATTCTCTTCATGTAGGAGATACGATTGAGTATACGGTCAAAAACAGTGAAGTCGTTAAAATTATAGTTAAAAAGCAGGCGGATGTAGGCATTAGCGTAGAAGGTACTCTTAAAGATATAAGTGATGATAAAACATATCTCACGATTACGAAATCTGTTGGCTCTCAACTGGGTGCTTACCTCATCGGCGATAATGTCGGGGTCAATATTAACGGATTAGCTAATGCAAGTATTTATGACCTTGCTCCCGGCGACGAGTTAAAGCTGGATGTGCTGAATAATAAAGTCACTCAAATTACGGTAACGAACCGCTCTATCGAGAACTTATACTTTGCTAAAATTATTTCATATGACTCAACGACGAAGATTTTGACAGTCAGAGACAATTCCGGCGTGCCGCATGCTTATCAATTAACCGAGTCCATGACGATCTTGTATAACGGAATGAAGCTTCCATTTACAAGTTTCGCGAGCACGTTTACGACTGGCAAATATGTAGATTTGTTAGTTTCCAAAAATAACGTGACACAAATTCAAATGTCTACGCAATTAACGGGTACACTGACACAACTGAACCTGCAAACAAGCGACATTACGTTAAAAACAGACAGCGGTCAAAGCTTGAGCTTTAAGCTGACTTATGCGCCGGCGGTTGAATTGGCTAACAGACCAAGCAGTACGCTTTCTGATTTGAAAGTTGGCGATGGCGTTAGTCTGATTTTAAGCTATGATCAAACGATGGTCATTAAGATTGTGACAAGCAAAACGGCTCTATACAAAACAGTTCTGACGAATGTGAACAGTAAGCAGCTTACAGTGCTCGATGAGGCGAATACCTCTTATGTCGTCAGTCTTGACGGTGTTCCGATTGTAAAAGCCGATCAAAGCGTTGGAGCGATGACAGACTTCCTTACGGATGAGTATGTTAAGCTTACCTTCAAAGGTCTGGCTGTTGTAAAAGCTGAGCAAGTGAGTGCTGTTCGCGGTAAAGTAACGGCTGTCGATACGGCGAGCTCGAGTCTGACCGTTCAGGATTTCACAGGCAAAAGCCAAGTGATTGCTGCAGGCAGCAACTTTGCGGTTAAGCTGAACGGCGGCGCAGCAATGAGCTTCACTTCGATTAAAGTTGGCGATCGTGTGCAGGTGATGAAGGATGCAAGCGATAAGCTGATCATCCAAGTGGCAGCTGCAGCTAAACGTGAATTTGCAAGTTACAATAACATTGTGAATCAAATGAATTTCAAAGCTTCGAGCTCAAATGAGAAGAATGCGTATAATATTTTTCCAAGAGCATATTACCACAAAGGTACTGATGTCTTAACAGCTTCCTCGTTCCAAGCAGGCGATCAAGTCATGGTTTATGTGCTGGACGACAAGATTGTCGAAATGGACAAGCAATAAGTTTGAACAATTTTGCAATTGATCCGTCTGTTTTATTAGGAGCTTGTTTCCTGATACAGACGGATCTTTTTCGTTTACTCTCAAAAAAAACTTGTAAACTTTTAAAAAATGTTCGCATTTTGACGCTTTGAAGCATTGATTCTGCCGCCACAATTCGCTACACTGGAGGATATTACGCCTCAAGGAAGAAACGACATGACACAGAAGCAGGTTAGGCATATTTTAGATACGATTGGTGAGCTGTTTCCGGATGCGCATTGCGAGCTGCATCACAGCAATCCGTTTGAACTGACTATTGCCGTGCTCCTATCGGCACAGTGTACCGACGAAACCGTGAATAAGGTGACACAATCCTTGTTTCAGAAGTATAAAAGGCCTGAAGACTACTTGGCGGTGCCTCTAGAAGAGCTGGAGCAGGATATTCGCCGCATTGGGTTGTTCCGCAATAAGGCAAGCAACATTCAGAAGTTGTGCCAACTGCTGCTGGACAAGTATGAAGGTCAAATTCCGGAGAAGCATGAACAATTAGTCGAGCTGCCTGGCGTTGGACGCAAGACAGCGAATGTCGTCGTATCGAATGCTTTCGGCGTGCCTGCCATCGCAGTGGATACTCATGTGGAACGTGTTTCCAAAAGGCTTGGCCTTGCTGACCCGGATGATTCCGTGCTTGAAGTTGAAAAGAAGCTGATGAAGAAAGTTCCGCGTGAAGAGTGGACACAGACGCATCACCGCCTTATCTTTTTCGGCCGGTACCATTGCAAAGCGCAAAGCCCTCGATGCGAGGTGTGTCCCTTGCTTGACAAGTGCCGTGAAGGCAAAAAACGTATGAAACCAAGCAAACCTAGAAAAGCTATTACAAACAATTGATATGCAAACAAAGGATGGGATGGAAATGAAATGCATCGCCGTATACACCAATAGTTTTGAATTGTTCTCCGATATCTATGAGCAAGTGATTAATACGCCATTAAAAGAAAATGAAGAAAAAGTCATCGAAGGCGTTACCGTCAGCGAGTCCGGCGAAGTTCCGCAAAACTACATAGACAAAATGAAAACGAAACCGGAAGTGGTTGTCATGAAAGTCAAAGATTCGGATATTACGATTTTGCAGCATCGTGATGTATTCGAAATTTTCTTGCCGGAAAATGAAAAAATGGTTATGTCCTAAATCTCCCTCGGGGAGATTTTTTTCTGTTATAATTGTAGGGCTGTTGATTGGCTAGTTTAGCTGGGGGAGATTGACGATGAATCAAATGACAGAGGCAAACGTGCTGACGATGCCGGAAGCAATGAGACAAATGCAGAATGTTCTCCGACAATCCGGAGACCTGGATAACGCGGGTAAGCTCGGACAGTTGCTCGATAAAATAAGTGATGGACGGATGAATATTGCGTTCTGCGGGCATTTTTCCGCGGGAAAATCGACGCTGATTAATCAGCTTTGCGGGCATGCACTGCTGCCGTCCAGCCCGATTCCGACGAGTGCGAATATCGTAAGCATCCGGAATGGGGAACCCGGGGCGCACGTGACGCATCGTGTTAAGGTTAAGGTGGGCCAGGGAACGGATGTAGGAACAAGGAAGCATACGATTCCGCTGGAGGAATTGGAAGCATATGCGGTCAACGGAACGGACATCGAAGCGGTTGAGATTACCTATCCGATTCCGTTCTTAGGGGAGTATGCGGCTCTGCTCGATACGCCGGGGATCGACTCTACGGACGATGCGCATCACCAGTCGACGGAATCCGCATTGCATTTGGCTGATGTTGTGTTCTATGTGATGGACTATAACCATGTCCAATCGGAAGTCAACCTTGCATTTACCAAGAAGATGAAAGAGTGGGGCAAACCGCTTTATCTTATTGTGAACATGATTGATAAGCACAAGGAGTGGGAGCTATCGTTTGCCCAGTATCAGGAGGGAACGAAGCAGGCTTTCCTGAGCTGGGGCATCGAGCCGGATGGATTGCTGTATGTCACGATGAAGGAGCCGAGCCATCCCCACAATGAATACGCGAAATTGCGATGGCTCCTGAGGGGACTTATCGAGCGCGGTGAGGCGCTGCGAAGCGTAAGCCTTGACGCATCCGCGCGCTATTTGGCGGCGGAGCACGGCAAGTGGCTGGCGGAGCAGCATGAGCCGCAGAAGGCGGAGCTCATGGAACAAATCCGCCAGGACGGCGACGTGC
This sequence comes from Paenibacillus sedimenti, assembly GCF_014534655.1. Classification (GTDB taxonomy): domain Bacteria; phylum Bacillota; class Bacilli; order Paenibacillales; family NBRC-103111; genus Paenibacillus_E; species Paenibacillus_E sedimenti. The sequence goes on along the minus strand of NZ_JACVVD010000003.1, from coordinate 353,215 downwards.
AGCAGGTAGCGGAGCAAGCGGATGTGAAACAGCGCGAGCTCAAGGGTTTGCGGGAGCTGCCGGAGACGTTGACGGCAGCGCTGCGCAAGGAAGTTGGCGTAATCATCGAGAACGCCAACATTACGCCGGCCTTGACCCGGGATCAGGCTCATACGTACTTGGAGAGCCGCAAGCCGGGGTTTAAGGTGGGTTTCTTCTCGCGCGCTGCGCAGACAGTCGCGGAGACGCAGAAACGGCTGCAGGCGTTTCGGGATGATCTGGCCGAACAGGTGGAGGCCCAACTCGACTGGCACTTGCGGGATGCGCTGAAAAAAGCCGCCCAGCAGCATGGACTGCACGATACGGCGTTAACGGCGCAAATCGAAGCGCTAAAAGTCGAAGTCACGCCGGAATGGTTGGCTTCGCAAGTGAACCCAGGTGCCGTTTTCGGCGGTGAATATACGCTTAACTACATGAAGCAGGTGGCCGCTGACATCAAGCAGCAGTACCGCAAACAGGCGTTTGCGGTCATTGACCGGCTTGCGGCTGCTGTCCGCGAGCGCTCCGGGCAAGCGGCTGACGCGCTTGCCGAAGAACTGGCGGCGCTGGAGGGCCGTCTCAGCGCCTGCCGGGAGCTGCAGCGGCTTGAGGACCTTGAAGCCGCTGCGCAGGCTGAACTGCTGCAAATGGCCAGCTGGCGGAAGCCGCTTCCGCCGGCGCTGCCGGATTTGCAGCAGTTCACCGCCATGGAGGAGCCGGCAACCGCCCCGCAGAGCGGGGCCGGGCTGGTCGGTGACTCCGTCACCTGCTCGCCTATGCATCCAAGGCTGCACGTGACCTCCATGGGCACGATCCTGCAGGCCGCCGCCACGGCGTCGGCGGCCGCAGGCGTGACCGCTGCCCCCGTGGAGGCAGCGGCGGCGCCTTCCGTGTTCACCTCGGGTGAACACGTGGGGCGCATGGAGCGCAAAGCCGCTGCGTTGCAGGCGGCTTCGAGCCTCATCGACGGCCTGCCGGCGATGAGGTCGATCGCGCGCTCCATGCGCGAGAAAGCGGAACGTCTGCGTGAGCGGACGTTCACGATTGCGCTGTTCGGCGCCTTCAGTGCCGGCAAATCATCGTTCGCCAATGCGCTTATTGGCGAACGGATTTTGCCGGTATCGCCGAACCCGACGACGGCGGCTATCAACAAGATCATGCCGCCGCAGGAAGGTTGGCCGCACGGGACGGCCAAAGTCAAAATGAAATCGGCTGAAGCGATCCAGCAGGACGTCCTCTACTCACTGGACATACTTGGCGTGCAGGCTGCTGATATGCAGAGCGCCTTGCAACGCATCAGCGCCTTGTCGCCGGCCGATGTGACGGCTAAAGGAAAGCCCCACTATTCCTTCTTGAAAGCTGTTGAGAAGGGTTGGGCGCTGGCAGGTAACAATCTCGGCAAAGAACTTAAAATTACGAAGGACGATTTTCCTGGCTATGTCGCGGACGAATCCAAATCGTGTTTTGTTGAATTTATAGAGTTGTATTATTCGAATCCTCTTACGGAACAGGGCATCATTTTCGTAGATACTCCGGGAGCGGACTCCATTAATGCCCGCCATACCGGAGTAGCGTTTAATTATATCAAGAACGCGGATGCGATTCTCTTCGTGACGTACTATAATCACGCTTTCTCACAGGCTGATCGTGAATTTCTTTTGCAGCTGGGACGGGTGAAGGACAGCTTTGAAATGGATAAAATGTTCTTTATTGTCAATGCAGCTGATTTAGCTTCGAGCACAGATGAATTAGAAGGCGTCGTCAAGCATGTGGAGACGAATTTGCTGCAGCATGGCATTCGTAATCCCCGCATCTATCCGATTTCCAGTTATCTTGCGGCAGAAGGTAAAATAACGGGAAGCGATTCGCTAGTTGCGCAATCCGGGATTCGGCCATTCGAGCAAGATTTTGTTCAATTCACTTTTAACGAGCTTAGTGATGTTGCGATTCATGCGGCGAACCTGGAGCTGAACCGTGCCGTTCAAACGATGCAGCAATGGCTAGAACGTGCAAGAACGGGTGAAGAACAGCGTAAACAACAGATTACACAATTACATGACGCCGAACGATCGGCTCAAAAACTGCTGCAAGAAACGGAGTATACGCCTGAATTGAAAGAAATGAAAAAAGAAATTCAAGAGCTCTTATACTACGTTAAGCAGCGAAGTATGTTCCGTTTTGGAGAACTGTTTAATTTCGCTTTTAATCCTTCGACGTTCCGCGAGGAAGCCCGTGATCCAAAGCAAGCTTTACAGTCCGCATGGGCGGAACTGTTGCGCATGATTGCGTTTGATTTATCGCAGGAAGTTTTGGCAACAACGCTGCGGGTAGAGAATAAAATCAACCAAATCAGCGGCAATAGAGTCCGGCGCTGGGAAGAGCAGATTGCCGAACTCATTGAAGATTTTGAATGTGGTACCTATGAGATGCATAAATTCAATACACCGGAAGTTAGTCCCCAATTGGAAGTAACGGACGTCTCCGTGAAAGTTTTGCAAAGCTTTTTTAAAAATGCGAAGCAGTTTTTCGAAGGCGATGGCAAAAGCAAGCTAAGAACAGAGCTGGAGAATCGCGTGAACGCACCCGTTGCCTCATTCATAGAAGAGCAAACCGGTCAGCTCGAGCAGGCGTATGCGAGCCAACTGGAAGGGTGGCTATCGGATTTGAAAGAGCAGATGCTGCTTCAGGTGAATGAACATGTGAGAGGCATGCTCGATGCTTTGGAAATGAAGATCGATTTAGATGAACTTATCTCCAAACAGCATCAATTAAAAGCATTTATGGATTGACAAATGCAGAGAGCTGTTCAAGTTAGAAATAACTTGTCCGGCTCTTTTTTTACATGGCCATGTAAAGGCTTACATCGATGGTTATTTGGATGATTTCCAAGAATAGGGGGGATTCCTGCTTGTTTTTGTGAATTTATGGTCATTTAAGCGTTTAAATCCTCTTATCCTCTCATTGCTCCTATATAGGGATGGTGTTAAGATTCATAAAGGTTTTAAAACGCTTTCTTGGCTTTTCCAATTTTCCTTCTTGAGGAGGGTGCTTTGAGGTGGATGTGTTCAGGCAACTGAAACAGTATTATTGGCCGGAGAAGAAATTGTTATTCGCTTCAATCTTTTGCTTGGCGGTGACAACCGCACTCGGTCTCGTGTATCCGAATTTGCTGCGCTTTTTGATTGATGATGTCATTACCAAAAAAGAATTTGGGCTTGTCCCCAAGCTGTCTCTGATCGTGGTCGGAGTAGTTTCGATGAAAGGGATGTTTCAATTTTTACATGGATTGAGCGGGGGACGGTTAGGCAACAGGGTTGCTTTTCATTTGAGAAATGCACTCTACCACAAACTCCAGTACTTATCCTTTCAGTATTATGATCAGGCAAGAACAGGCGATTTGATGTCCCGACTGACGGCAGATTTGGAACAGATCCGCAACTTTATCGGTTTTGGCTTCGCCCAGCTATTGAATGTCGCCTTGATGCTTGTGTTTGGCATGGGAATGATGTTCTCGATCAACTGGAAGCTCGCGCTTCTGACGATGATTTCGATGCCGTTCCTGGCGTTCACTGCGATTCGTTTTGAAGGAAAGATTCATCCTGCGTTTCGATTGGTTCGTCAATCGCTAAGCACAATGACAACCGCGGTGCAGGAAAATATTACAGGGGTCAGGACGGTAAAATCATTTGCCCGCGAGCCTCATGAAGTGACCAAGTTCTCGGCTCGCAACGAGAATTATAAGTCAATGAATATTGAAACTGCAGGCATTTGGGCCAAATATTTTCCGGTCATGGAAATTCTGGCAAATCTGAGCGTCGTGATTCTGTTAGGCGTCGGCGGCTATATGGTCATCGGAGGCACGATAACGCTGGGAGAATTGGTTGCCTGCTTCAGTTTGATCTGGTATATCATCGGCCCCATGTGGGGGCTCGGATTCCATATTAATAACTTTACGAATACCAAAGCTTCAGGCGAGAAAATTTTGGAGATTTTACATCAATATATGCATGTCAAAGATCAACCTAACGCCATTGAGTTACAAGGAAGCCAAGTGAAGGGCCATATCACATTCAATGAGGTGACCTTTGCTTATCCGGAAAAGCAGCCTGCCCTGTATGATTTCTCTGTTGATGCTCCACCGGGCTCTGTAATTGGGCTTCTCGGCAGCACCGGCTCGGGGAAATCGACTGTAATCTCATTGCTGATGAGAGCTTACAACGTAAAAGACGGTAAGGTTACGATCGATGGACACGACGTTCGCTCTGTAAGCGTTGAGAGTCTTCGGAATCAAATTGCTACGGTCTTTCAGGAAACGTTCCTGTTCTCATCTACAATCCGCAATAATATTGCGTATGGCCGTAAGCAAGTAACGATGGATGAGATCATTCGTGCAGCTAAATTGGCTAAAGCTCATGATTTTATCATGGAGCTGCCGGAGGGTTACAATACCGTAGTCGGTGAACGGGGGCTCGGCTTATCCGGCGGGCAAAAGCAGCGGATTGCCATTGCCAGGGCGCTTTTGAAAGATCCCAAAATCCTCGTCCTGGACGATGCGACCAGTGCGGTTGATATGGAGACGGAGCATGAGATTCAAGCCGGTTTCAGCGAGGTGATGAAGGGACGCACAACTTTCATCATTGCGCACCGGATCTCTTCCTTGAAGCATGCAGATGAGATTATTGTGCTGGATCAAGGGCGAATTGTGCAGAGAGGGACTCATCAGGAGCTCCTGCAACAGGATGGACTTTATCGGCAAACCTACCAAATCCAGTACGCCGATCATCCAAGCGCACAATCAGGTGCAGATCAGGCTGCGGCAACTGCAATAGACACGAACAACCTCTCATCTTCTTTGGAAAGAAGGTTAGCGCATTGAGTACTCATTCCAAGCAGGCCGATACATCTGCGAAGGCAGAAGAGTCGCAAGCAGGCCAGCGATTTGTTTATCAAGACGATGAATTGATCGATAAGCCGTTTGATTGGAATCAACTGCGGCGATTATTCAGCTACATGAAACCTTACAGGAAGCAGATGCTGCCGATCATCATCATCATGATGCTGGTTGGCGCGATTACGAAGCTGACGATCCCTCTGCTCATTCGATTTGCGATTGATGATGCGATCACTCCCAAGGATCGGAATTTGCTGATGGTCATTGTAGGCATCATGCTAGGCGTATATATCATCCAATGGTTGGCTAATACATTTCGAATCAAATACACGAATATGATCGGTCAACGAGTCATTTATGACCTTCGCCATGATTTATTCAGCCATATTCAAAAATTATCGTTTCGATTCTTTGATACGCGTCCAGCGGGTTCTGTGCTCGTTCGTGTCACGAACTATGTCAACTCCCTGCAGGACTTATTCACGAACGGGGTCGTTAACTTATTAATTGATTGCGTTCAGCTCTGCGGCATCATTATTATTTTGTTGAGTTTTAACTTTAAACTCGGAGCTGCCATCATTGTGACTGTACCGCTCATGTTTCTCATATCTACCAAGCTGCGGTTGAAAATTCGCCGTGCCTGGCAGGATGTTACGATCAAACAGTCACGCCTCAACTCGCATTTAAATGAATGTATTCAAGGTATCCGCGTTACTCAAGCCTATACGCAAGAAAAAGAAAATATCGGCTATTTTCACCATATGAACATGGTCAACCGGCTGTCATGGAACCGCGCGTCCATGCTCAATCAGAGCTTCGGCCCTATTATCGAAGTAACCGGAGCCATCGGGTACTGCATACTCTTCTGGCTAGGCGCCCACCTCATCAAAACGGGAGAAATTTCAGTGGGCTTGTTGGTCGCCTTCGCCACCTACATAGGTTATTTCTGGGAACCAATTACGCGGCTGGGTCAGATGTATTCGCAATTGCTAGTTGCTATGGCTTCAGCAGAGCGTATTTTCGAATATATCGATGAAAAGCCGACGGTAGCCGAGCTGCCGAATGCAGCCGAACTCAAGAGCATCGAAGGCAACGTGAAATTCGAAAACCTCGTGTTCGAGTACGAACCGGGCCGCCCTGCGTTAAAAGGAATTAATCTGGATGTGCAAGCCGGCCAATCGATCGCTTTAGTCGGGCATACGGGCTCTGGTAAAAGTACCATCATGAACCTGCTGTGCCGCTTCTATGATCCTGTGGAAGGGCGAGTGCTGATCGATGATCAAGACATTCGCGAAGTAACGATACAGAGTCTTCGCTCTCAAATCGGGATCGTCCTGCAGGACACATTTATTTTCTCAGGGACGATTCGGGACAATATCCGTTTTGGCCGTCTGGATGCGACTGACGCTGAAGTGGAGCTCGCAGCGAAAGCCGTTCATGCGCACGACTTTATCGTCAGCTTGCCTCACGGCTATGACACGGAGGTACAGGAGCGAGGTAACGTGCTGTCCATGGGACAGCGGCAGCTGATCTCCTTTGCCCGCGCGCTGCTTGCCAATCCTCGGATTCTTATTCTGGATGAAGCAACGGCCAGCATCGATACGGAAACAGAGCTAAAAATTCAAGAAGCGCTCAAAACCTTGCTCGCGGGCCGTACCTCCTTCATCGTCGCCCACAGGCTTTCCACCATCCGAGGCGCAGACAAAATCATTGTCCTGGATCATGGACGTATGATGGAAAGCGGCAATCATGAAGAGCTCCTGAAAGAACAGAAAATTTATTATGGCTTGATCCAAGCACAATACAAGTTTTTGCAGGATGCAGGGTAAAAAAGCTTCAAAGCTGTATGACTACTACGGTGGTTATGCAGCTTTTTTTTACCACATAAGAAAGTTAAAGTTTTCGGCTCCCGAAAACCGCTTTCTTATTGGCGATAAAACTTACCTCTAAACGCGGTCGCACTTCATTGAATGGCCTCGATAGAGGTTTTCTCACTAACCTGCGGCAATCGCGAATGATATTATCGTTTGCGACGACCTATTATTATATCGAACATATGATCCTGTATCAATAGTTAGAAGAAGAATTTATTGTTTATTTTTATAAAAGGCTCTGTTAAACTTTGTTGTTGATTTTCTTTATTTAAGTAGCGGGCCTTAAAAAAGAGCGGAACTGCGAAGGTTCATAAATCACAGAAACAACGATTCTGTATGAAATTTCATATAAAATCGGGCTCTTCGCTTCAATTAGAGCTTTTGTGTATGATTTTTCGTGTATAACTATGGAAATTACCGTTTGAAGGATAAATCTGTATGATTTTTCGAGTATATATATGGGGGAACGATAGTTTCGAATTGATCGCTAATTGTTTAGGTGGTTTTTCTTACCACATAAGAATTTATAAGTTTCCGATGAGTCGGAAAACGAAATTCGTATTGGCGAATAAACCTTCCGCTGAACGCGGTCGCACATCTTCGAAAGACCTCGATAGAGGTTTATCTCATGGTTAGAAATCAACAATGAAGAATAACAAAGCCTTATAGAAAAGTCTGAGTAGAGGGGATAGTGCCGATAAGGTTTCTTAAAACAAAGAATGGGGTCTGAGTATCAAAGTAAAGGCAAATAATCGAAAATAAAACGCTTACATTTAAGGTTTAATAATAGGTAAAACCTTATTAATGACTATGGAAATAACCGCTCACACAGCCATACATGATGTGCTCAGGTATCAGAGTTTCTGGTTAAGATCAACCTTGAAGCTGGAGTTTGCAAATTTATTCAAGAAGCTATACTCTTATAGTGAATTACGCCATTATTCGCAGGAGGGGACTCGCTTGAGATCATCTCGTTTCATTTGGGGAGCTATCGGGCTTACGGCTTCCGTTTCAACGATCGTGTTTGCGGTAGGTTTTGCCTATGCGGCGAATCAAATATGGTTCCCGAAAGCGTCCGGGGATCTTGCCATATCTACGCCTGCACCGAAGAAAGAAACGGTCATCGAAAGTAAAAGCAAGCTGCAAATCGTCGCGCTGGGTGATTCACTCACTGCAGGGACTGGCGACAACACAGGCAAAGGTTATGTGGGACGAGTTCGGGAAAAGCTGGAGCAGCAGAGTGGAAAGCCAGTGTTTGTTTTGAATAATTTGGCGATTCCAGGTTATAAGAGCGATCAGCTTCTGAACGATCTGGCATTAAAGAAGACGCAAGATGCGGTTTCGCAAGCGGATATTGTGCTGCTGACGATTGGCGGCAATGATATTTTTGCCGGCGGTGACGGGATTTTCACAGGAGAAAATCAAACGGAGTTTAATCCGCAGGGTGCACTCAAAAGAATGGATCCCGCCTTAGAGCGAATGGATCAAGTTTTAACGGCAGTTAATAAGGCGAACCCAAATGCAATTGTCATGTATGTAGGACTTTATCATCCGTTTCTGGATCTTGATCCTAAGCGGGAGGGCTCACTTATCGTGCAGCGATGGAACAATCGTGTTTTTGAGATGACGAACCGGTTTCCGAACATGGTTATTGTCCCTACTTACGATTTATTTGAGCAGAATTTGATTAAATATTTGTCTTCGGCCGATCATTTTCACCCGAATGGGGATGGCTATGAGCGAATCGCCGATCGAATTGTGCAAATTTTGAAGTAGGGGGAGATGTCTGCAATGTCTAGTGCATTATCGAGTCCAGAGATCGTATTATCTGTTAAAAATGTGAAGAAACGGATTAAGAACAAAGAAATCATTAAAGGAATTTCGTTTGATGTATATGCCGGTGAAATATTCGGATTTCTGGGACCCAACGGATCAGGTAAAACGACGACCATTCGAATGCTCGTTGATTTGATACGGCCGACAGAAGGGTCCATCCAAATCTGCGGGCATGATGTCCACAAAGAGCATAATCAAGCGCTGCGTCATGTTGGCTGTATCGTAGAGAATCCGGAGTTGTACTCTTATCTTACCGGCTGGGAGAACCTGGAGCATTTTGCGAGCATGCTGCCGGATGTAGATGAGCAGCGGATTGCGGAGGTTGTGGAAATTGTATCGATGGATGGGCGTATCCACGATAAGGTCCGTACCTATTCCCTTGGTATGCGCCAGCGCCTCGGCATTGCTCAAGCGCTGCTCGGCCGACCAAGTCTGTTGATTTTGGACGAACCTACGAACGGACTCGACCCGCAAGGGATCAAGGAAATGCGGGAATTCATTCACCGCTTGGCTCAAGACGGACTTAGCCTGTTCGTATCGAGTCATCTGCTAAGCGAGATTCAGCAAATGTGCGACCGCGTGGCTATCATCAGCCACGGGCAAGTCATCAAGGTCGGAGCTGTCGATGAGCTTGTTGCGCAAGGCGGCAAAGTGGTTTGGTCCGTAGCGCCTGCCGATAAAGCTGAGGAGCTGATCATGTCTTCCCCTTACGTGAGTGCTATCGAGGATATTGCATATGACCGAACAATGGGCCAGGAACCTTCAGTCAGCCAGATTGTCACTCAAATGAATAAAGAGCATGTTCCTCAAGTAAGCCGCCAATTGATGGAAGCAGGAATTAGCCTCTATTCCGTAGAAATCAAAAATCCAACGCTCGAAGATTTGTTCTTGAGCCTGACCGAAGGGGAAAAGATTGGATAAGGGAAGGTGGGAGAATTGATAGGTATGTATGCCTTAGTTAAGAACGAATGTATAAAGATGATCAAAAAGAAACGCTTTTATGTCATATTACTCATCTTACTTGCCCTCATACCCATGTTTACTTATGCGCAAATGCGAGTGGCTCAAAATACGCAAAAACAGTTCGGCACTACGGATTGGAAAGTCGATCAGCGCCAGAAAATTGCCGATTGGGAGAAACGCCTGGGCTCCCCGCGCACGCCGGAGGAATGGAAGCGACAACTGAAAGTTCAGATCCAAATCGCCAATTATTATTTGGAAAAAGGCGTCGATCCGAGCTCGCCTAATGCGGTGACTTTTACCCGCGAATTTGTCAAAAATGCGGTTGGATTATTCATTCCATTAATCATCATGGTCATTTCGGCAGACATCGTATCATCGGAGCATTCTACGGGGACTATTAAATTATTGTTGACAAGACCGGTCAAGCGTTGGAAAATCCTTATGAGTAAACTAATTACGGTAATCTTCTTTACTTCGCTAACGGTTCTGTCCACGGGCGTGCTTTGTTACTTGATTTCCGGTGTCGTTTTCGGTTATAACGGATGGACAATGCCTGTGTTTACCGGACTCAAATTAGCGGGATCAGAAGTTGACTTTAGCTTGGTCCGAGCCGTGGATCAGTGGTTTTTCTTATTGATGGAATTTGGTTTGGTCTGGTTTTCTGCGGTAGTTGTCGCCCTGATGTCGCTTATGCTTTCCGTTCTTATTCGCTCGACAGCCGCAGGAATGGGAGTTATGCTAGCGGTATTAATATCCGGAACGATCCTTTCCAACATGGTATCTTCCTGGGAAACGGCCAAATATTTATTCATGGTGAATTTGGATTTAACCAAATATTTGACGGGGGGTATCCCGCCTATTCAAGGGATGGACTTGACCTTTTCCCTAAGTGTGCTGAGTGCATGGGCGATTGCGTCGTTAATCGTTTCATTTACCGTATTTACACGTAAAGATGTATTGAATTAATTGTGCAGTTAAGTTAAAGGAGGACCTCGATGACCGAGCAGCTAGAAATTTTTTCGAATGGTAATGCCCCGGTTTCCGAATATAATGCCGACGATATTCAGGTTCTGGAAGGGCTTGTCGCCGTTCGAAAAAGACCGGGGATGTATATTGGCAGCACCAGCACGTCAGGTTTGCATCATCTGATCTGGGAGATCGTGGACAATGCGGTCGACGAACATCTTGCCAAGCATTGTTCCAAGATCAACGTGACCATACATAAAGACCAATCCGTCACCGTACAGGATAATGGGAGGGGCATACCGACCGGGATACATAAAACAGGTATTCCGACACCGCAGGTAGTCTTTACGATTTTGCATGCCGGTGGTAAATTCGGCGGAGCGGGCTATAAGAAGTCCGGAGGACTCCATGGTGTAGGCGCTTCCGTTACGAATGCGTTATCCGAGTGGCTGGAAGTAGAGATTTATCGGGATGGTAAAATACACAAAATGCGGTTCGAGTACTGGATGGACGAAGCCGGCGTAGAGCACGTTGGTGAGCCGGTTACGGGTCTTGAAGTTATCGGCAATACGAACCGTACGGGTACTAAAGTAACGTTTAAACCGGACAAGCGTGTATTTCAGGGCGGGATCACCATCAACTATGACACGCTCGCTGAACGACTTCAGGAAATTGCTTTCTTGAATTCCGGGCTTCAGGTAAATTTAAAGGATGACCGAACGGACAAGCAGGAATCGTTCCAATATGAAGGCGGCGCCAGCCAGTTCGTCGAGTTCCTGAACGAGGAGAAGACCGTTCTTCATCCGGTCATTCATTTTGCTTCGGAGAAAGACGAAATCGAAGTGGAAGTCGCTTTGCAGTACAATGACGGCTATACGGAAACCATAGCGTCCTTTGTGAACTCCATTCCAACCCGCGGCGGCGGTACTCACGAAACCGGCTTCAAAACGGCGTATACGCGCGTAATGAATGAATATGCCCGTAAAGGGGGCATTCTCAAAGAAAAAGAGAAAAATTTGGACGGCACGGACCTCCGTGAAGGTATGATGGCAGTCATAAATATTAAGATGGGCGACGTCGAATTCGTCGGACAAACGAAGGATCAGCTCGGCAGCGCGGTTGCCCGCAGTGCGGTGGATGCTGTCGTATCCGACAAAATGGCTGTGTTCCTTGAGGAAAATCCGCAAGTGGCACAGATGATGCTGAAAAAAGCGGTTCAAGCCTCTAAAGCGCGCGAAGCCGCTCGTAAAGCCCGCGAAGAAATCCGCAGCGGGAAAAAGGGCAAGAGCGAAAGCTCAAACCTCGGCGGCAAGCTGACACCGGCACAGTCCAAAGATTATGAACGCAATGAATTGTTCATTGTGGAAGGAGATTCCGCCGGCGGTTCTGCCAAACAAGGCCGTGACTCTAAGCATCAGGCCATTCTTCCGCTCAAAGGGAAGCCGATGAATCCGGAGAAGGCGAAGCTTCTCGACATCATGAAGAACGACGAATACAAGGCGATTATTTCTGCAATCGGTGCCGGTGTCGGTTCGGAATTCGAATCTAGCGAGAGCAATTACGGCAAAATTATCATTATGACGGATGCGGATACGGATGGAGCGCATATCCAAGTGCTGCTGCTGACGTTCTTTTACCGTTATATGAAGCCGTTAATCGATGCGGGCAAAGTGTTTATCGCACAGCCGCCGCTGTATAAAGTGACGAAAAAAGGCGGAAAGAACCAAGGTCACCGCTATGCATGGACCGATGAACAACTGCAAGCGCTCATGAAGGAATTCGGTAAGAATACCGAACTGCAGCGATATAAAGGACTCGGCGAGATGAACCCGGACCAGTTGTGGGAAACGACGATGAATCCGGAAACCCGTACGCTGCTTCAGGTGCAGATCGAAGATGCGGCTAAGGCGGAGCGCAGGGTAACGACATTAATGGGCGATAAAGTAGATCCGCGTAAACGTTGGATCATCGAGAACGTCGATTTTACCGAATATGAAGAGTAGACCAAAAAGAGTGGTGACTGAAGGTTGAGCATGTTAGAACAGTTTTTACCTGCCTATCTGGAGGAGGTCGTGGGCGATCGCTTCGGCCGTTATTCCAAATATATTATTCAGGATCGCGCGATTCCTGACGTCAGAGACGGCTTAAAGCCCGTACAACGGCGAATTTTGTATGCGATGTATGACTCCGGCAATACGCCTGATAAACCGTATCGCAAATCGGCGAAAACCGTCGGTGACGTGATGGGTAACTATCATCCGCATGGCGACTCTTCGATCTACGATGGTATGGTCCGGATGGCGCAGCCGTGGAAAATGGCCCATACATTGGTGGATGGCCATGGAAACTGGGGATCGCTGGACGATGATCCGCCTGCAGCGATGCGATATACGGAAGCGCGCCTGTCCGAAATTGCGATGGAGCTGCTTCGCGATATTGAGAAACGCACGGTCATGTTCAAAGATAACTTCGATAATACGACCAAAGAGCCTGTAGTGCTTCCGGCTCGTTATCCGAACTTGCTGGTCAATGGCGTGAGCGGGATTTCATCCGGGTTCGCGACGGAGATCCCCCCGCACAATTTGCGTGAAGTGATTGATGCCTGTATCGCTATGATCGACAAGCCAGAGATAACGATTGAAGAGCTGATGACGATTGTCAAAGGTCCAGATTTCCCGACTGGCGGGATTATTATGGGCGAGGAGGGAATTCGCGAAGCTTACCGGACAGGCAAAGGGCGGATTTACATTCGTTCTAAAACGGCCATCGAGGAGATGCGCGGCGGCAAGCAGCAAATTGTTATCACCGAGATCCCTTATCAGGTTGTGAAATCACGTCTCGTAACGGCGATGGAAAATATTCGACTTGAGAAAAAAGTAGAAGGCATCGCCGAGGTTCGTGACGAAAGCGGTCGCAACGGTCTGCGAATCGTCGTAGAACTGAAAAAAGAGGCGGATGCGCAAGGGATTCTGGCTTATTTGCTCAAGAAGACAGATCTCCAAGTGACTTATAATTTCAACATGGTTGCCATCGTCAATAAAGCGCCGCGCCAGCTAGGCGTTAGAGAGCTTCTGGAAGCGTATATTGCGCATCAGAAAGAAGTTGTCACTTATCGCTCCCAGTATGAACTGGAAAAGGCTGAGGATCGTGCGCATGTATTGGAAGGGCTTGTTAAGGCGCTGAACATCCTGGATGAAGTTATCGCTACGATTAAAGCTTCCAAGAACCGTCAAGATGCGCAAAACAATCTCGTCGAAAAGTTCGGTTTCTCCGAGCGTCAAGCAGATGCAATTCTGGTATTGCAATTATATCGGTTAACGAATTTGGAGATCACGACTTTAGAGAAAGAACTGAAGGATGTCGAGAAGACGATTGCTTATTTGCGCGGAATTTTGGGCAGTATGAAGAAGCTGCTTGGCGTGATTAAAGATGAAATGGGCGAGATCCGTAAAAAATACGGAATCGATCGCAGGTCCGACATTCAAGGTGAAGTGGAAGAGCTAAAGGTGAACCTGGAGGTCATGGTGACTCCGGAGGACGTACTGGTTACGTTGTCCAATGAAGGTTACCTCAAACGGACGAGTAAGCTATCCTTCACGCGTTCCGGCGGAGAGCTTGAGAACACAGGGCTCAAGGAAGGCGACTATGTACGCTTCTTGCTGGATGTGAACACGATTGAAAGCATGCTCATTTTCACGCAAAAAGGCCAATACTACTTACTGCCTGTCCATCAGGTTCCAGAATACAAATGGAAAGAAAACGGCACGGCCATCGTGAATGTCATCCCGATTTCGAAAGAAGACAGGATCGTCAGCGTCATTCCGGTAAAAGGGTTCGATGACCCGGACAAATCGCTTGTATTCGTCACGCGGAAAGGCCAAGTGAAGCGAACGGAGCTTAAAGAATATATGACGAACCGCTCGAGCGGGATCGTTGCGTGTAAGCTGAATGAGCAGGACGAAGTGCTTCATGTGCAATTGAGCGACAACACGAAGGAAATACTGCTTGTAACGAAGCAGGGAATGAGTATCCGGTTCCGCGAAGAGGAAGTGAATCCGATGGGCCGAGCAGCCGCAGGCGTTCGCGGCATTCAGCTCAAAGAAGACGATGAGGTCGTCTCGGCGGAATGGATTTATGGAGATGAGGGTGAGGTGCTTGTCATCTCAGACCTTGGATATGCCAAGCGTTCACTTGTGGTCGATTATCCGATCCAAGGCCGCGGAGGCAAGGGTATACTTACCTTCGAGTTCAAGGAAGGCAAGCGCGTAAGGCCGAACGGGGCAGCTTTGATCCGTACTTTTATCGTGAAGATGGATTATACGATTATAGCGATCATGAGCAGCGGCGAAAGAATTCGCTTCTCGACGGAGACGGCACCTTTGGAAGACCGCAAGTCACAAGGGAAACAAATCATACCCGTTACCAAAACGGAATCTATTCTTGAAATATTGCGGTTTCCTCAATCGTAGCTGACCGTGGGCGGATCCAGCTTCTCCATGAGTTGAAACGCTATTTCCAATAAGACCCACAGGGGCATCGGTTCGTCTAATCGATCCAGCCACTGTGGGTCTTTCATTATTCCAGACTCCAGCGCCTTTTTGCCTAGCTCCATTTTCCAAGTTTCCACCAGGAATCACTCCTTTGCGTGGGATTTTCCTAATCCGACCTAGTTCACAGTATATGTATGCGATGGCCCATATGTTACTAGGCAAGTTATGTTTGTATGGATCTACGGTTACGCTCCATAATCGGACAAGATGATAGAGCAATCCGGAAATATCGACAGCATGTCCTGTCGGAGATGATTTTCTTGTCTGAAAATATTAATGCCATTAACCTTTAAACCGCCGGAAGGGCGTGTTATACTTGAATCAGGAGTATGATGGAAGCGAGTTGATGTGAGATATGTATTCAGGTGAATTCGGAAAGTTATGGCTGAAGCTGTCCAAAGAATTGAAGTCTCAGATGGAAGCGGGACTGGCGCCGACGTTAACGGAGGGCCAACTTGGTGTACTGGAATTGCTTAGCGCGAATGAGCGAATGAAGCCTTCTGATTTGATTGAATACTTAGCAACAACGCCTGCTGCCGTCACTACACTACTGGATCGGATGGAAAAGAATGAATTGATCGCGAGGGAGCGGGATGAGAAAGACCGCCGAATCGTGTGGGTCAATGTTACGGATAAAGGAAAGGCGGAATGCGAGAGAGGCACCCGAATCCGCGAACAACTGCTGGATTCTTATCTCAATCGCGTTTCCGCCCATAATCAGAAACTGCTTATTTATTTATTGGGGAAGGTCGCCAATTAATTCCGACCAGAGAAACCTGGTACATTTTTGCAAAGTTAATAAAGCTCCTTTGCAAAAATGTACCAAGGATGCTGTTCCGGCGGTTGCGACCGGAAGCGAAGCTCCTCTTTGAGCGTCGGATGCTCAAAGGCAAGTTCGGTCGACCAGAGCGCGAGCTGCTGGCCCGGCTTGTTGACGGCGCTCCCGTAGCGCTGATCGCCGAAAAGAGGGCAGCCCGTCGCCGCGAGCTGGACGCGGATCTGGTGCGGCCGCCCGGTGTGCAGCTTGATGTGAATCAAGCTTAGCCCATCCTGGCTGCCGAGCAGCCTATAGTCCAGCACGGCCTCTTTGGCGTCCGGCTGACCTTGTTTCACCACGCTGACGGTATTCGTCCGCGTGTCTTTGCGAAGCCAGTGCCGCAGCGTTGCCGACGGCTGCGGCGGTTTGCCGTGCACGACAGCGACGTACGTCTTGTCGAGCCGGCGGGTTCTGACCGCGTCCGATAATCGGGACGCGGCTTTTGACGTTTTGGCGAATACCATCACGCCGCCAACGGGACGATCAAGCCTATGCACAAGCCCAAGGTAGACGTTGCCGGGCTTGTGATGGCGGTGCTTCAGGTCGGCCTTCAGCACGCTGAGCAGATCGGGGTCGCGCGAGTCGTCCTCCTGAGTCGGCATGTTGACCGGCTTGACCACCACGAGAATGTGGTTGTCCTCGAACAGAATCGGAATTTGCGATGCGGAGGGTACATCTTTAGGTCCTGCCACCCTTTAAGCCTCCCAGCGTCCCAGAATGCCGCAGGGCAGCTTTAAACCGGAATGGGTGATAGGCAGTCCGATTTCGCCGCTGGAAATCGTGCCGCCATGCTTTTCCTTCATCGCCATGGATAGGATGTTGTGCAGGACGGTTGCTGATATGCCTGTCGTATACGAGTTAATCAACAGGAAGAGCGGGTTGTCCGTCAGTATGGACATGCACGTCTGGATGAACGGATAAAGGTCATCCTCCAGCTTCCAGGTTTCACCATTCGGACCGCGTCCATAGGAAGGAGGGTCCATGATGATGGCGTCGTATTTGCTGCCGCGACGCTGTTCTCTTTGCACGAACTTGAACACATCGTCCGTAATAAAGCGAACCGGACGGCTGCCCATGCCTGACAGATGCAAGTTTTCCTTCGCCCATTGAACAACGCCTTTGGATGCGTCCACGTGACACACTTCCGCACCTGCATAAGCGCAGGCGAGGGAAGCTCCGCCCGTATAGGCGAACAGGTTCAGCACCTTAATCGGACGTCCTGCGCCTTGAATTTTCTCGATCATCCATTTCCAGTTAACCGCTTGTTCCGGAAACAAGCCCGTATGCTTGAAGCCGGTCGGCTTAATATAAAACGTCAGCTTCTGGTCATATGTAATCGTCCAGCGCTCAGGAAGCTCTGTGCGATACTCCCATTGACCGCCTCCGCTAGAGCTCCGGTGGTAATGGGCGTCTGCCGAACGCCACGCCGGGGTTTCTTTAACGAGGGGCCAAATAATCTGGGGGTCGGGTCTTCGGAGCACATAAGTGCCCCAACGCTCCAGTTTCTCGCCGCCGCCGGTGTCCAGGAGTTCATAATCGGCCCAATCTTTTGCAAAAAACATGCTGCAATCCATCCTTCAACTTGTATACTTGTTAAACATCCATTGTACACCATTTATTGACCTAAATCGATCTTTTCAATCAATCCCGGCAGTTCTTTTTCGGTAAAAGTTTGCAATTGCTCTGGCACCAATTGATTTTTCAGCTCATCCTTAACGGCGTCCAACGTTTTGACGCTGCGGGATTCCACTTTCATGACGTGGTAGCCGTATTCGGTCTCGACAGGATCGCTGATCGTATCGAGGGTCAGTATGGTCGCTGCTTTTTTGAATCCCTCCACCCAATCGCTGACAGGAGCATCGGCATACAAACCGCCAGTATCGACTGAGCCTGGGTCATCGGAATATTCTTTGGCCAACTTAGCAAAGTCGCCGCCGTTCTTCAGTTTCTGCTGTACCTCTTTTGCGCGTGTCAATGCTTCCTCTTTTGTACGAAGGGTTTTTCCTGAAGAAGGATCTTCGAGGCCAATAAGAATATGGCGTACGGAAGCGATGGTATAAGCATCCTTATCCTCTTTGAGCGTTTCATCATAGCTGGCTTTGATTTGCGCATCCGTAATTGTTGATTTCAGATAGTTTTGCGAGCTGATGCTGACGACAACATAATTATGGAGGTCGGCTTCCGTCAGTTTTAACTTTTTCAAATCATCTTGCAGCTTGGTCTCCGAAAAATCTGACTTCCATGTCGCGATTTGTTTGTCAGCCTCGTCTTTTGCTGCTTTCAAATCGGCCACTGACGCTTTACCGGAAAGATATTTATTTTGAATCAGCTCATTGATCATGTACTCCTGATACTCAGGACTACTTTGCGAGGAGGCATAGCTAGGGTTAAAAAAAGTTTGCAGCGACAAATAAGTATCAAACTCGCCCTTGGTCACTTGTCCGCCTTTGAACGTCGCTACGACTTGCTTAGGATTGCCGCCGATCCAAATCGTCTCGTTCGCTTCATCCCACTCTACCTTCTTGCCAAGCGCTTCACTCACGAATCTGAGCGGCACATAGGTAGATCCTTCATAAATAAAACTTTTTCCTTCTGCGGGTACTTTTTCTTCGCCATCGAACATATACTTAAGATTTCGGAAGGCTACTTCGATTTGACTGCCGGCAGCGAAAGCCGCCGTTCCGCTTAGCAATGAGCCGATCGTCAAACCGACGATCAGTCCTTTCATCTTGTCTTTCATAAGCTTTATTCCACCTTTCGGCATGTAGTACTTTAACAATTCACCACATGTAAATGAATTCCCTTTATTTTCTTATCATGCGTTTAAAGGAATTCTTTACCTGTTTGTAGTATTTGTATCTTGAAGAGGTAGTTTCATACCCATCTAGCTGAATCAGGGAGGGATATGGTGGAGATCAATGTTATTCCCAGCTCAGAGGACTTATTTTTGCTTCATGAAGGGTCCCTTTACCACAGCTATAAATTATTAGGGGCGCATGTCAGCAAAACACCGGGGCAGGAAGGGGTGCGCTTTGCCGTATGGGCACCTCATGCCAGAAAGGTTCATGTTCTGGGTGATTTCAACGGTTGGAACTCTGGCAGCCATGTAATGGATCGATTAAGTACCTTAGGCGTATGGATGTTGTTCGTGCCTGAAGCTCGCGATGGCGACTATTACAAGTACGAGATCCACAGCGATAGCGGACGCGTTCTTTTGAAAGCCGATCCTTACGCTTTTTACTCTGAGCTTCGCCCTGGTACAGCTTCACGCGTTTGTGATTTGGAAGGCTATGATTGGCAAGATCAATTGTGGCAGCAGCAAAAACAGAACGGTCCTATTTACGATAAGCCGCTTTCGATTTATGAGGTACACCTCGGTACGTGGCGGAAAAAGGATCGTTACAGCGAAGAACTATATTCTTACGAACAGCTTGCGGAAGAACTGGTCGATTATGCAGTCGACATGGGGTATACGCATATTGAGCTGATGCCGTTAGCCGAGCATCCTTTCGATCGTTCGTGGGGCTATCAAGCGACCGGCTATTTCTCCGTAACGAGTCGCCACGGCTCTCCGAAGGAATTTATGCGGTTTGTGGATCGCTGCCATCAGCGGGGCATCGGAGTCATAATGGACTGGGTGCCAGGCCATTTTTGCAAGGATGATCATGGACTCAGGCAGTTCGACGGTAAACCGCTCTTTGAGTATGAAGACCCGCGCAAAGCAGAGAAGTTGGAGTGGGGAACACTCACATTTGATTTTGGCAGGCCGGAGGTCCAAAGTTTTTTGATCTCCAACGCGGTCTTTTGGATGGACATGTATCATATTGATGGGATACGGGTAGATGCAGTGGCCAGCATGCTGCATCTCAATTTCGGCAGATGGAATGAAGAACCGATCCGCAATCAGTGGGGCGGAGACGACAATCCGGAAGCTGTAGCATTTCTTCGCAAATTGAATCAAGTTATTTTCTCCTATTACCCGCACGCTCTCATGATGGCTGAAGACTCCTCAGACTGGCCGCTGGTAACAGCACCTGTTCACGACGGGGGACTGGGGTTTAACTACAAATGGAATATGGGCTGGATGAACGATATGCTCCGCTATATGAAATTGGATCCCATTCACCGTAAATACCATCATAAATTAATCACATTTTCCTTTATGTATACATTTTCTGAAAATTACATCTTGCCGCTTTCGCATGACGAAGTTGTACATGGCAAACGGTCGCTTCTTCACAAGATGCCGGGGGATTACTGGCAAAAATTCGCGAATCTCCGCGCTTTATACGGATATATGACGGGGCATCCCGGTAAAAAGCTGCTATTTATGGGCAGTGAATTCGGTCAATTCGATGAGTGGAAAGACCTGGAAGAAGTCGATTGGTTTTTGCTTGAAAACTATGAGATGCATCGCCGTATGCACCATTACGTTAAGCAGCTGAACCAATTCTATTTAAACGAACCCGCATTATGGCAGTTTGATCATCACCCTGACGGGTTTCAGTGGATTAATCCGCACGATGAAAGTCAAAGCGTCGTGACCTTTATGCGCAAAGGCAAAGACCCGGCGGACGATCTAATCCTTATATGCAATTTTACGCCTGTCGTCCATCCGGATTACCGAATCGGTGTCCCGAGACATGGTATGTACCAAGAAGTATTCAATAGCGATTCCCCTGACTTTGGCGGTTCCGGCCAAGGGAATCCAGAGCCGCGTTCCAGCGATAAGCGCTCTTGGCATGGGTTGCCCTATAGTCTGGCTCTCTGTATTCCGCCGCTTGCGGCTGTATATATCAAATGCATCGATGTAATCCAAACCGAGATTGAGGATGTTGAAGGGGGAACTCAACTATGCGCAGCAAAGAATGCGTTGCCATGCTCCTTGCAGGAGGAGAAGGACGAAGATTAGGCGTGTTGACGAAGAATTTGGCCAAACCGGCCGTGCATTTCGGCGGGAAATACCGGATCATTGATTTTACCCTTAGCAATTGTACGAATTCTGGCATTGACACCGTTGGTGTGCTTACGCAGTATCAGCCTCTCGTGCTGAATTCTTATATTGGCATCGGAAGTTCGTGGGATTTGGACCGCAAATATGGCGGTGTCACGGTGCTGCCTCCCTTCATGGAGCAAAAAGGCGGCGATTGGTATAAAGGCACTGCGAACGCCATTTACCGCAATATTGGCTTTATCGAGCAATATGACCCTGAATATGTGCTGGTCATCTCCGGTGACCATATTTATAAAATGAATTACGATCTTATGCTGGACTATCATAAGCAGAAAAAAGCGGATGCGACCATCGCCGTCATCGAAGTGAAATGGGAAGAAACGAGCCGTTTCGGCATCATGAGCGTTGATGAGCACCAGGCGATCACGGAGTTTGCCGAGAAACCGAAGCAGGCGAACAGCAACTTGGCTTCGATGGGGATTTATATTTTCAACTGGAGCGTGCTCAAATCTTACTTGATCAAGGATGAAGCGGATCCGAACTCCAGCAAGGATTTTGGCAAAGATATTATTCCTATGATGCTGAAGGATGAAGCGAGAATGTTCGCTTATCCGTTCGAAGGCTACTGGAAAGACGTCGGAACGATTGATAGTCTTTGGGAAGCGAATATGGACCTGCTGGACAATCAGAACGAGCTGAATCTGAATGATAAGGATTGGCGCGTGTATTCCCAGAATCCGTACCAGCCGGCCCAGTATGTGGCTCCGACTGCGAATGTAAAGCGTTCTTTGGTCAATGAGGGCTGCGCGGTTTTTGGCGAAGTCGATCATTCGGTTTTGTTTTACGGCGTGCAAGTAGGTGAAGGGACCGTCATTCGCGATTCAGTCATTATGCCAAATGCAAGAATCGGCTGCAATGTTACGATTGAAAAAGCGATCATCGGTGAAAATACGATCATTGAAGATGGCGCGGTCGTGGATGGTCAGGGAGAGATTGTGTTGATCGGCGGGAATGAACGGGTTGTTGCGACTGCAAATCAGAAAGGATGAGTTCAAATGAAACATGTGATGGGTGTCATCAATTTAGTGAATGAACCGGATGATTTGGAGGAACTGACCTATTTTCGCTGCCCTGCATCGGTACCGTACGGCGGCCGTTATCGGTTGATCGATTTCTCGCTATCGAGTATGGTGAACTCGGGGATTGATAATGTCGCTGTGTTCACGCAGCACAAATACAGATCGCTTATGGATCATTTGGGATCCGGCAAAGAGTGGGATTTGGACCGGAAGCGAGGCGGTTTGTTCGTACTTCCTTCCGTACTGGATGAACCGACAGGCATCTCGCGCGGAGATCTCTTTCAATTTTACAGCAATCGCGACTACTTCTATCGCGGTAAAGAAGAGCTTGTCATTATTTCGCGCAGCCATATGGTGTGCAACATTGATCTGCGGGATGCGGTTCGCTACCATGAGGATACGCAGGCAGATATTACCGTAATTTATAAGCAAACGGATGAGGATATTCATGGCAAATTCCGGCGGATCGCCGTGAAGGAAAGCGGCCAGATAACGTTGATGGAGGATCACACCGGACGACTGCGTACGAACAACATTTCGATGGAAATGTACATCATGAGCAAAGCGCTGCTGCTTGATATGGTAGAGTCCTGCCTGGCTCAAGGTTATGACCACCTTGTCCGTGACGGCATCATGAAAAATATCGACAAGCTAAGCGTATACGGGTATAAATTTGGCGGCTATCTCGGCGTTGTAAATTCAATCCAAGGGTATTATAAACATAGCATGCAGCTGCTGAATCCGGCGATTTGGAGAGAGCTCTTCTTCCAAAAAAATAATTTAATCTACACGAAGGTCAAAGATGAGCCGCCGGCCAAATATTTGGAAAGCGCAGCAGCCAAAAATACCCTTATCGCGAACGGTTGTACAATCGAAGGCAAAGTCGAGAACAGCATTCTCTTCCGCGGCGTAAAAATCCGCAAAGGCGCCTACGTGAAAAATAGCATCATCCTGCAAAACTGTGAAATCGAAGAGAATGTCATCATCGAGAACGCCATCCTCGACAAAGATGTCTTCATCAGCCGCGGCCGCGTCCTGACCGGCGACAACAAAGCCCCGTTCATCGCCGCGAAGACGAAGGTGATTTAAAAGATGAGGTTGATAACTAAACAAAGGATTGGAGTGCAACGATGAAGGTGTTGTTTGTGGCTTCAGAAGCTGTCCCTTTTGCCAAAACGGGTGGATTAGCCGACGTCATCGGATCGCTGCCGAAGGAACTGACACGCCAGGACCTTGATGTGAGAGTGATCTTGCCGAAGTATGGGGACATCCCCGAAACTTACCGTCAAGCCATGACATCCGTCGTCACATTCGACGTGTATGTAGGCTGGAGAAAGCAGTACATCGGGATTGATGTGCTGCAGCAAGAGGACGTTACATTTTACTTCGTTGACAACGAGTATTATTTCCGGCGTCCCGGTCTCTATGGTTATGGAGACGAGGCGGAGCGCTTTGCATTTTTCTGCCGCGGCGTCATCGAGTCGTTGCCGCTGCTCGATTTTCAGCCTGACGTGATTCATTGTCACGACTGGCAGGCAGGTATGATTCCAGTGCTGCTGAAGGCGCATTATAGTCATCTTCCTTTTTTCAGCCGGATCAAGACGATAACGACGATCCATAATTTGAAATATCAGGGCGTTTTCAGCCAGCCGCTTATGAAGGATCTGTTCGGTCTAAGCGACGACCATTTCAGTGGACTTGCGCTGGAGCTTCATGGTGGGGCGAGCTTTTTGAAGGGCGGACTTCTGTACGCGGATCGGATCACGACGGTGAGTCAGACTTATGCGGAAGAGATTCAAACGCCATATTACGGCGAATATTTGGACAGCCTGCTACGGCACCGCAGAGATCAGTTAACCGGAATCGTAAATGGGATCGATTATGAGGTGTTTGATCCGAAGACCGATCCCCATCTCGTAGTGAACTACAAGGATTCACTCCCGAAAAAGCAGCAAAATAAGCTGGCACTGCAGGAGCGATTGGGTCTTCCTGTGAATGGCGATGTGCCGATGATTGCATTGGTTACCCGCTTGGTACAGCAGAAGGGGCTCGATCTCATCCAGCACGTGTTATCTGAAATATTATCTCTCGATATCCAGCTTGTCGTGCTGGGTACTGGTGATGAAAGCTATGAGCAGATGTTTCGTGATGCGGCGAACACCCATCCGGATAAGGTTTCCGCGCAGATAACGTTCAATGAATCTCTCGCTCATCAAATTTATGCAGCATCCGATCTGTTCCTCATGCCTTCCCATTTCGAGCCATGCGGGATCGGACAGTTAATTGCGCTGCGCTACCGATCTGTGCCGATCGTCAGAGAGACTGGAGGGCTTAAGGACACCGTAGAGCCGTACAATGAGTTTGCCGGAGAGGGAACGGGATTCACGTTCAGCAATTATAACGCTCATGACATGCTGCATACGATTCGCCGGGCTGTATTTTTTTATAAGAACGATCACGAAGCATGGCTGCGCATTCAGCAAAATATAAAAAAGGGTGACTTCAGTTGGAAAAAGTCAGCCCAGCAATATATATCACTCTACAAAGAAACCATACATTCCTAAGACAGAGACTGGAGGCTCATGAGCTTCCAGTCTTTTCTTATTGTTTCCTCTTTAGAATTCGTCCCCATTTGTCGATAAAAACAATACCTGTTGATATTTAAAGCGAGAGGCAGTTGTTCATGATGAGTCGGGCTAATATATGTTTCACAGATGTGGATTTGTATCATTGCATGCTTTTTCAAACACCGGTTGAAGTATGGTTCGATGGAGAATTGGAAGACTCAGGAGGGCTGATCGAGGCCTACTCCGATGAGGTTATTAAAGTTGGCGGCGTCTATTACTTGCGAAAACTATGCTTGATTAAGAAAATATCATAAAAACTTACATGAAGACTTTCTTTTTCCGTTTATGGACAGGGGGATATGGGCTGGAACATAAGTAGTCCTTCTTAACTAAAGATTTTGTCGAACACTTTTTATGTACTAGGTAAATTTTCCCTGTTATAATGTGATTGTTTGCATACCTTCTAAGGAGGAGTAAAAGTATGGGGAAAGCGTATTTGAAAGTAGCGGTCGTCTATTTAACGCTGGGGGTTCTTCTAGGACTCACGATGGGGATCGTTCAGGACTTCCGTCTTGCTTCGGTTCACGCACACATTAACTTACTTGGTTGGGTATCTATGGCAGTATTCGGACTCATTTATCATTTTTATCCTGCTGCGGCGGATACCAAGCTTGCCAAGACGCAATTTTGGTTACATAACATTGGTTTGCCATTGATGCAAGGGGCATTAGCTATCGAGATTTTAACTGGGGCGTCGGCGTTGATTCCCATAGTGATTGCAGGTTCGTTGTTAATCATTATTGGCGTTATCTTGTTTGCTATTAATGTGTTCAAACATGTAGGTTCGGCGAGCAGCAAAAAATCCGACCGTCATGTATCCGCTTAGGATCAGTAGAAAAAAAGCATGACTAAGCTCCGAAGTTTGTTCAGACTTGTCATGCTTTATATCTGTTTCTGCTGGATTTTGCAGCTTCTGCTACATAACAACATTGTTAATCTATGGTGGATCTTACTCTAAAACCAAACTCTTTCTTGAGGAAATAATCTCCTGCAATATAAACAGCGTCGTCATCATGCATGCTAATAACCCCTCCATAATCAACATAATGATTTCCACGCCAAACCGAAACAGGAATTTCCCAATACATGGCATTATCAAATTCCAACGGATGGTCAAGAAGTTGATTTTGTTTAAACAATACTTATCACCTCATCGTTGATCGTGTATGAATGGTCATGGACGGAGTGTTGCCATTAGGCAATAGTTGTATTAGTTTGGGTAATCGGAACACCTTTCTTGATCGCCTTCAAATTGTCGTTCGAATTAATAAGTAACGGCAGCATTTTCATGTCACTGACCATCGGGGATGCGCATAAACAACAGAACGGTTTACGTTCAAACGCAAAATTGTCTCTCATCCAACCTTTACATCCTTCTTTGGTGCAGGACCATACCTGCGTATCTTCTTTTGGGAGGTCCTCTAAAAACTTGTTGCGAAAGTTGAAATACATGTTGGCTAAACTCCCCTCATATTCTTTTAAGACTAAAAGAAAAAGCTGCTCCTTGAATGTGTTCAGGAGCAGCTTTCGTTTTGGTTTCCATTTGAATAACTTCCACGTTCTTACTATCAAGTAATCGTATCATAATCAGATTGGAAAAGCAATGAGCCAAGTGTTTGGGTTTTATGTTTGGAGTGGCGATCGCCTTTTTAATACTTAGCAAACTGTGGCAAATACGAACGATGAAGGCGTGCTTAAAACGATACTTAAGTATCTATATTTTAATATCGTGTTGCATATAAATGAAATCAACAAATTGTACCAGGGAGGAAATAATGAATATAAAAGATAAAACCATCAAAATTGATATGAAAGAGAAACTTTCAACTTTATGGATCGTAGTAATGTTTTCTATGGTGTTCGCGGATATTCTTTCCTTTATGATACCAGGATTTCTAAAGCAAATACTGGATGGAACAACAGATATTACGATCACTCAAGAACTTTTATTGGTATTTTCAGTATTATTAGCAATACCTATTCCTATGATTTTTTTATCTCGTGTTTTGAAGTATACATTGAATCGCTTGGCAAATATCATAGCTTCATTAATAACAATTTTGTTTGTTATAGCAGGCGGTTCGCTATATCTTCATTATATTTTTTTTGCATCGATAGAAACTTTGTGTATGTTCCTAATAATTTGGAATGCATGGAAGTGGCCCAAACAGAATGAATAAGCAGCGTTGATTTATGACTATGCCAATTGCAAATTGAAGTTTAGGAGGAAACCCATGAATGCGGTGGTATGTACAAAATACGGAGCACCGGATGTTTTAGAGCTTAAAGAGGTAGAAAAACCTACTCCCAAGAACAATGAAGTGCTAATAAAAGTTCATGCGGCAACAGTAACATCAGCGGACTGTAGAGTTCGAAGTTTCGAATGTCCTACTTTGTACTGGATCCCCATGCGAATAATCTTAGGTTTCAGAAAACCAAGAAAACCTATACTAGGGGTGGAATTATCCGGAGAAATCGAAGCAATCGGCAAAGATGTAAAACGATTTAAAAAAGGTGATCAGGTTTTTGCATTAACCGGATTAAGATTTGGTGCATATGCCGAGTACACATGTTTGCCTGAAGGAGGAGTGGTGGCATTGAAACCGGTCAATGCGACCTATGAGGAAGCCGCTGCTGTTCTTTTTGGAGGAACTTCAGCACTGCATTTTCTTAGAAAAGGAAATATCCGGAACGGACAAAAAGTTCTTATTTATGGAGCTTCTGGAGCGGTAGGGACTTCAGCGGTGCAGCTTGCCAAATACTTTGGGGCGGAAGTTACCGGGGTATGCAGTACCGCAAATTTAGAATTGGTGAAATCTTTGGGAGCCGATAAGGTAATTGATTACACGAAAGAGGATTATACGAAAAGAGGAGAGCTTTATGACATTATCTTTGATGCAGTTGGGAAAAATTCGAAATCAAATTGCAAGAAAGTATTAGCTCCCAACGGGACATACGTGTCGGTTGAAGGACAGGGGGCAGCAAAGGAACGTACCGAAGACTTAATTTTTCTCAGAGAACTTATCGAGACGGGAAAGATAAAATCGGTTATAGATAGACGTTATCCGCTGGAACAGATTGCCGAGGCTCACAGATATGTAGAAAAAGGGCGTAAAAAGGGAAATGTAGTCATAACTTTGGAGCATAAAGATAACAAGAAAAAGTCCCATTAATCCTTTTCTTGTGGCAAGCCATGTATCAGACGGAATTACTCAGGTGAAGCAGTTACAAATCGCGATGGGAAAGAAAAGCTAAGCAGGTAGTAGAGATTTGTTGTAACTGGGCTGTGAAACCAAACTACTACCTGCCGATAATCATAGTCGTACCCATCTAATGCAGAACCTGACCCGACTATACTGTCGGATTGACTTTATAATCTAAAAGAGACTATTTCAGATCTTTCAACCAAGCCGCAAGGGCGACACCGACATCATCCGGAGCATCTTCCTGAGGATAGTGGAGCCCCTTCACTGCGACCTCTCTTTGTGCTGGCCAGGTGCGGCAATAATCAATGGTCGATTGCGTCATCTTGCCTGGCTCGGCTCGAATGAATAGCTTGGGAACGGGACTTTGTGTTAACCAGTCTCCATAAGCAGCAACGATTTCAATCACATCCTCCGGCTCTCCATCAATTGGAAGCTGACGCGCCCAGGATAATGTTGGTCGACGTGGCTCGCCCGGCTCTGCA
This sequence comes from Paenibacillus sedimenti, assembly GCF_014534655.1. Taxonomy (GTDB): domain Bacteria; phylum Bacillota; class Bacilli; order Paenibacillales; family NBRC-103111; genus Paenibacillus_E; species Paenibacillus_E sedimenti. The sequence continues at coordinate 324,952 of NZ_JACVVD010000003.1, read as the reverse complement.
AAGGGTCGACGATATTGTGCCATCTCTTCTTCTGTTAACTTGCGAAGTATGGTCAACGGAAGATTGACTTCAATGAAGGAATTTTGTTCCAACACCATTTGTTCACCTTCCGGGGACCGCAGCTTCTGAAAGATTTTGCGCGCGGTCTCCGTTGTCTCGCTCCAACTTACTGATTTGATAATCGCCTCCATATAGACAATGCCTTTCACCGCGTAGGGATGGCGGCGCGCCCAATCGAAGCCGAGAGCCGAGCCCCAATCGTGCACCACAAAAACAATGTTTTGTCGTACGCCAAGTTGATCCAGAAGCTCATCCAGATAACGTCTATGCTCAACGAAAGTGTAAGAGCCTGGACCGCTATCCGGGAGTTTCGCGGAGTCCCCCATGCCGATAAGATCGGGAGCAATGCAGCGTCCATGCTGTTGAGCATAAGGAATAATGTTTCGCCAAAGATAGGAGGAGGAAGGATTGCCATGCAGGAAGACGATAGGATCGCCGCTTCCAACCTCCACATACGCCATATCCAACCCTAAAACCTGTCGACGCTTTTTTTCATAATGAAAAACTTCGTTAATCATCAAATATCTCACCCTTTACTTGTTAGATCGTTATACTTGTTTCGCAAAATCTCAATGGCGTTGGAAACATCCTGATGCGAGTTCAGATAAATGGATACCCATCCGGAATCCGGGTACATATGATGAGGCTTTGTACGCCCCGAAGCAACTAACTGATCGCGCACTGATTTAGGCAATAGCAAGTCGAGCAGATGTTCACCGTGTAAATGCCCGATTTCTTTCCCTCGGTAACAAAATTCGATCCCTCCGAAACGATGCGGCTGATGGGTAACCTCCGGCCATGAAAGCAATTGATCGATTATAACTTCTTTCATTGTTTGGGTCATAAACGTTCTCCTTTCCGAATCGCAGCCCCGAATGCAAGCACTTACTTGCATTACTGGTTAAAAAAGAGCTAGGGAGTCAAAGCCCTAGCGAATAACCGAACGCTTTCTTCGATAAACTCATGCAAAGATTGGTCGGGAGAAGCTCCTGTAGCGTTAAGGCTACTGAAAAATGCACCATAATTCATCCACATAAAAGACATTGCTGTCATCTCGGGATTCGGCGTCATCACCATATTTTTCTCCATCATGGTAGTCAAGTAATTTGTCAGAAGGTTTCTTAAATGCCGGGGATGGCGCCCCGCTTCTTGATAAATTTCTTGAGGAAGACTACTGCTGCCTTTTTGAGAGATATATAGCAATTTTCTGTTTCGATTCATGATCTTGTGGTATATTCGGCTGATTAAGAGAAGGTCCGTATGCAACTCCCATTTAAGCGATTCTTGAAATAACTTTGTCATCTCTTCAGCATAATGATAACGATGAAATGCTGTCTCAAGCAACTTCTGTTTCGTGCCGAAATGTCGAAAAAGCGTGACTTCGTTCACTCCCGCCGCAGCAGCAATTTCTTTGGTTGTCGTGCCATCATAACCTTTTTCTGACATCAGATCGATTGCTGCCATCAGTATTTTGTCGCTGGTGCTTTGATTGTCGTTCATTTGCCGCTCCTTCAATGCAAGTGCTTACTTACATCGTAAGTATATACTTCCTTCGATTTCATGTCAATAAACAAAAATCGCTGGTGCAAAAGCGGATGCCCCCTTAGAATTGAAAAAATGACAAAGGCCATGCAAGGTTATTGTAAGCACATGGGCATAATAAGTATAAAAATCGAGATTCTGTTAAGGTGGATCTTTATGAAAGAAACATTTTGGAGCCATACCATTTGGTATTTTCTATTGGCTTTCGTTACGATCGGTTTATCCGTTTTTTTATTGATCAAATCTAACAATCGCAAATTTACGATCGGATTTAGTTTCGCTGTGATGGGGTTAACTTTTTTTGCTGAAACAGGGCTTTTGACCCTATTGGACGCATATAAATACCTCCCGAAACTAAGCAGCGACCCGTCCCTGGATTCTGTAATAGGCAACTACTTTTCACAGTTTTCGCTTACGGTTACCGCAGTATTGGTCTCAATATTTTCCCCCCCGAAGATATGGTATTTTATTATCGCAGCAGCATATTGTTTGATTGAAGTTTCCTTTTTGCAACTTGGAATTTATGAGCATAAGGGGTACCAAACTTGATACACGTTTGTCTTGGTACTCCTGCTTTTATGGATATCGCAACTATGGTATCGACACATGATTCATCTCCCCAAAAAACCTATTTATTATTTGACGTTGTTTCTAGGAGCGAATGCCGCCTTTTCTATTACGGTGGTCTTTTTCTTATATGCATTCTCGATCCAGGTTTTCAATATTGTTGTTTATGATAACGATTTTTTTAGAAATCAAGCGGTTTTCATTGTTTCTTATAGAACCATTATAATCTTGCTTATGATGATCTTATATTGTTCGAAATTGAAATGGTGGTGGAAGGGAGCCGGTTTCATATTAATATTTTTGATGAACTACATACTCGTCAAAATGGGGATTCAAACGTTTAAAGATGGTTTGTTCTGGCTTATAACCTTAGTAAATATTGTCGCATCTTATTTTTTGGTAGCCGTAATTGATTATTTGTTGAAGAAAAGACAGTTTGGCATGACGAATAATAAACATAGTTAAGCGCAAAACGGAGTGAACGGATTCTCAACTCGTCCTAAGTGAAATACCCAAGGCGGGGAGAGCGCATCGCTGCCAGCGATGAGGTCAGGGGTTGGATCCCCCTTGGCTCCATAACATGCAAACAACCGATCCCATATGGGGCGGTTGTTTGCATTCTATGATCTCCATATTTTGATAGTCTCGGAATTCAGTCCAAGCTCTTGCTGCAAGTTGGCCATTCGGGTCAGTTGCCCCGAATTTGGTGCCACATGGTTACCATATCGATCCAGCCGCGATGCTCGGTAATCTTGCCATCCACAACACGATATTGACGGTATAGCGTGACATCAATCGTATTGCCCGTAGGCGCAGTTCCAAAGAACAAGCCTTGATGCGTGCCTTTTACAGTCATTCTCACAAGTACCTTATCCCCTTGACCGATGATCTCTTCAACTGAATAGCGTTTATCGGGAAATGCCTCCAAGATCTTTGCAGCGAATTGTTTCAGGCCTTCCTTTGATTGGTAAGAGAGCTCTTGATAATCGGCTGATAAAAATTGATCCACGCAATCCAATTCACTTTGATTCCAAAATGCCTCGATAAATTCACTTACCGTTTCCACATTGCTCTGTTCCATCGTTTTCATTCTCAAACATCTCCTTAAGAGTTAGTTATTTGGTATTGACTTAACGACGAATGTCGAACTTAATTTGCAGTTATAGAGCTTGGATCTGAGGTAAAAGTGTGGCCGTATCGAACCAGCCGCGGTGTTCGGCGATTTTCCCGTCGATCAAGCGGAATTCGCGGAATTGCGTCGCCTTTACGGTTTTGCCTGTAGGTGCATTTCCTGTAAAATTGCCTAAATGCACAGCCGTCATGAAGATTCTGGCGATGACTTTCTCTCCTTGGACGAGGATTTCATCCACGGTATAGCGCCGATCCATAAATGCCTCCACGATGTGCGGGGCAAAAAATTGATCGGTCTTCTCCAAAATGCTCTGATTCGCAATGTCCTCGATAAACGCGGTCACCGTTTCTACATTCTTTTGTTCCATCGTTTTCATACAAAACATCTCCTTGTATATTTTTCGGATCCATCAACATTAACTTTTCGCTACATCCACTATCATCATGTTACTATTTGGTAACATAATGATGAAAAAAAAAGACTTGATCTGTTAGTTTGCTGCCGCGGCTGTTGCGGTAAGCTTCCGGGTCAGCTCCACGAAACTGTCGACTGCATCTCGAACCCTATTTCTCATCCCCTCGTCTAACGGAGCGCCGTCGGGACCGAATGTATTGGATCCGTATCCGATCGATATCCACTCCGGACAGTTAATCCCATGCAAATTACGCACAATCGTCTGCAGGTGCGAAAGCGAGCTTACTCCGAGCGGACCGCCTGCGGAGCTTACGGAAAGCACCGTCTTACCCGTAACCTGGCCTGCGGTTATATAGTCCAGGGCATTTTTAAGAGCTCCTGATATGGATCCATGGTATTCTGGAGTAGCAAGGATCAAACCGTCCCCATCTGCAATTGCTTCCAATACACGCCCGACGTTCGGATGAAAATCCCAGTTGTCGGGTGAAAAAAGCGGCAGCTGCAGTTCCGATAAATCGACAAATGCGACCGAAATGTGCTGGGCTTTCAAATGGTTTTCGATGTACTTGAGAAGGTATGTGCTCGTAGCGTTGGTGCGGTTGCTTCCCGCGATTAAGGTTACTTTCATCTTCAACATCACCTTTCATTTTCAAATGGTTGGTTAGATTAGAGGGATTTGTATGCCGCCGGCTGACAAACAAATCCGTTTGTGTTAATATGTGACTATAAGGTCACTTCTGATGTCTTCATCATACGTTACCTAATGGTAACATGTCAAGCGGTTTAAACCAATTTTTTTCAGATAGTCAGGAAGGAGGTGGTCTGATTGGAAAATGACATATTCAAAGCGCTCGCGGATCCAAGCCGCCGTACGCTTTTGGATCTGCTTCACGCTTCAAACGGGCGGACGCTGAATGATCTCTGCGCGCCGCTCGACATGTCCCGATTCGGCGTCATGAAGCATCTGAATATATTGGAGGAAGCCGGGCTCATTACAACGAGAAAAGCAGGCCGTGAAAAGCTTCATTATTTGAACGCGGTGCCCATACGTCAAATTTATGAGAGATGGGTGAGCAAATACGCCGAACCATGGGTGATCGGATTAACATCTCTTCAAAACGAACTGGAGCGTGAAACGAATATGGATAACAAACCCCGGAATGTAAACCGGATAGCGATTAAAGCAAAGCCTGAACAAGTGTGGCAAGCTCTCACGGATCCGGCCAAAACGTCGAAGTTTTGGTTCAATTGCGCCATTCGATCCACCTGGGAAATCGAATCGCCATTTGAGCTATGGGACGGAGAGGAGAAGAAAGCGGAAGGGATCATTCTCGACATCGATCCTCCGAGTAAACTCGTGATGAGCTGGCGCTTTATTTCGTTTCCGGGTACGGAGAGCGACACCCCGTCACGCATTACGTGGGAGATCGGTTCGCATGCCGAACTTCACGGCGTGACCCTCGTAACCGTTGTGCATGATGAATATGAACAATCTGCCCGTACTGCAAAAATTCTTGAAAACGGGTTGCCGATTGTGCTTTCGGGTATGAAGACTTTGCTTGAAACGGGGGAGATGCTCGCTGGCGACTAAAACAAAAAATCTGGCGGAAATCAATCACATTATCTTAAGCCAGCTTTGATCCTAGCCGCTTCATCACGCTATGGCCGGCTTGCTTGTATATCCACCGGTTGTACCAGGACGGGGTGTCCATGGTGACAATCAGATGCGCGGAAGCCGGGTAAAAAGACACGATCGATAAATCCTTTTAGGATGGCCGGCATCGCCCCCCACCATGTGGGATAGACGAAGACAGTGTGATTTGCCCAACGGATCGACTCCTGCGCTTGTTTTAGATCTTCCTCAAGCTCTGTTCTTTGGCGGTAACCATACTTCAAATTAGGGTCAAACGTGATTTGGCTTAAATTAATATTACGAATAATGGGCTGAACTGTCTGCAGCCCCTTCCATGTATGCGTGAGACAGGGCTGAGCAGAAGCTAGGTTATATGATGATGCACTCCGAAAAGGAAAGCTGTATTGGACCGTAATTTACAAGAAATAGTATCCAAGAGCTATATGGATTACGGCAACATGTCGGGGCATATGAGGGTGGACGAATCCAAAAGCGCCGCATACGGCCTTCTGGCGATGGTGGTTGGACTAAGCTTCTTTAGAGTAGCGAATATCCTTCCATTGAATAATGTGGATAATCGATATATCTGTGAGGATTATGTCAGAAGATTAATAAAAGGTTGAACGATGGATGGAGGACGAATATGAAAATAAATACAATTATAAAGAACAATATAGAAATTGCCGTAGTTGAAAGTAACGAGATATTGATATCTGATGTTCAGTCGGCATTAGATCTAATGGCAACTGTACAATATGAAGCACGATGTGATCGTATAATTTTAAATCAATCGGCATTAAATGAGGACTTTTTCGATTTAAAAACACGGCTTGCAGGAGAAATATTACAAAAATTTAGTAATTATCGAGTGAAAGTTGCAATAGTTGGTGATTTTTCTGGCATTTCAAGTCAGAGCTTGAAGGATTTCATCTATGAGTGTAACAAAGGAAGGGATGTCTTTTTCTTGCCAACTGAAAAGCAAGCTATCGATAAATTGAGCAACGGTTAGTACAAGATAGACTAGGAGGAAGATGGAGTGTCGGATGTATTTCAGAGTCTTGTTGATTATCCGATGGTAAAAGTTCCTGGTGGAGAAATAGATTTAAGGGACGATCGAACAACATCTAAATGGAAGGTTGAAATAAAACCGTTTCTTCTTGCCCGGTACCCTGTCACTAAGGAACTGTATTTTGCCATTTCACAAAAATCATCTATTTCTTTTGACGAAGATCAAACTCCGGTTGTGAATATTTCATGGAATGATGCGATTTCTTTTTGTAATCTGCTTTCTCAGAAAGTTGGTTTGAAGGCGTGTTATTCTGTAAGTAATGATGGTGAAGATATCATCTGTGATTGGGATTCAAATGGCTATCGCCTTCCTTCAGAAGCGGAATGGCAGTACGCATGTAAAGCAGGAACTACAGGATATACATACGGAGAGCTTGATAAGATTGCCTGGTATAATGAAAATTCAGGTGGCACGATCCATGAAGTAGGAAGAAAGGATCCGAATGCATGGGGGCTGTATGATATGTTAGGGAATGTGTGGGAATGGTGTTGGGATTTATACGATGAGAACGTATACGGCTCTTACCGAATTTTTCGCGGTGGCAGCTGGGCGGAAGAGGCCAGAGGTTGTGGAGCCTCATGTCGTCGTCGCAGTCATCCTTCATTTATCATCGATGACCTTGGATTCAGGCTTGCCAAGTCATCAAGCTCATAATCAAAACTTATGTCAACAGACATAGGTTTTTCTTTTTGTACAATGCTTTTTATTGTTCAAATTCCTATAGCTTTATTCCTGGGTATAAGTTTGATCATAAGTTGCTCTGGCCTTTTCGACTAGCGAATAATTATCTCTCGTCCATTGATTCAGCTCTCTCATGGGTTGAAGCAACGTTTCACCGAGAGGAGTTAGTGAATACGCAACGATTGGGGGAATAGACGGTGTAATATCGCGTTGGACCAACCCGTCCCGTTCCAGTTGCCGCAGTGTTTGAGTCAGCATTTTTTTGGATATTCCTTCGATTCGTCTCCCCATTTCACCGTAACGAATAGCACCGTCTTCCAAAGAGTAGATGACTAGCGCCGTCCACTTATTCGAAATGATTTCAAGTACTTTGCTGTATCCGCAAACTGATATCGATATGTCGGGTTGTACGGGTTTAATCGAATTTGTTGATGTCATTTTATGTCCCCCTATGCACCTTTAGGTTCCCAGGACACTTCAAAGTGCCTACTTACTTTATTTTAGTCCATGTATTATTGTATGTCTATACCATTTGAAAAAGGAGAGGTTTTCTATGAAAGCTTATGAAATTCAAAGTGGATTTGGACTCGATCAACTAAAGGCAGCCGAACGTCCGATGCCGGTTCCCGGTCGTGGCGAAGTACTTATTAAAATGCGTGCGGTCTCCCTTAACTCCAGAGATCTGGGTGTAATTGACGGGTTTTATAACCCGAATTTGAGGATGCCATTCATTCCGATATCTGACGGTGTTGGCGAAGTTGTCGCCTTGGGAGAGCAAGTATCCAGGTTCAAGACAGGTGACAGGGTGAGCGGAATTTTTACCCAAAGCTGGATATCTGGAGAACCTACACAAGAAAATTGGGTAAGTACATTAGGCAGTCCGTTGGACGGGCTGCTCGCGGAATACGCCGTGCTTCCCGAGCAAGGATTGGTTCTCGTACCGAATCTTTTGACGGATGAAGAAGCGTCCGCACTCCCTTGTGCAGGCGTAACGGCATGGCATGCTGTCGTTGAAGAAGGCAAAATCAAAGCCGGAGAAACAGTTATCGTACAAGGGACCGGCGGCGTCTCCTTGTTCGCGCTTCAATTCGCCAAGCTTCACGGGGCCACCGTGATCGTAACATCAAGCAGCGACGATAAATTGGAGCGGGCGAAGGGTCTTGGTGCGGATTTTGGTATCAATTATAAACAAACACCTGATTGGAATAAGATCGTTCTTGAACAGACGAATGGCCGTGGAGCGGACCATATCGTCGATCTTGGCGGCTCTGCTACTTTGAACCGCTCAATCTCAGCGCTGCGGGTTGGAGGACAAATCAGTATGGTTGGCGGTCTATCGGGTTTCCGTGTGGAAGGATTTGATATCATCCCCGCAATTCTAAGGAAAGCAAGGCTTCAAGCGATCAATGTCGGAAGTCGCGACATGTTTGAGACGATGAATCGGGCAATCGAACAGAGTGGGCTTCGCCCGATCATTGACTGTATTTTTCCGTTCGAACACGCTATTGATGCTCTGCATTACATGACGAAGGGCTCGCATTTTGGGAAAATCTGCATCAAATTCTAAGTCCGAACACAATCCCAATCGATTACTTTTCTGAAGCAAGCATCCGGTTTAATGATAACTTGTCGAGCACTGACATCACTTTTCATCTTCAAGGGCTAACCCTTATGGGAAAGCCCCTTTTGTCCCCATATCAACGATACAAGTCCTCTCCTGCGTTAGCAAACGACGCGCGATATGGGAGGCTTTTTTGTGTTGTTCATGTACTCGGCCGAAGCTTCGATAAGCAGAAAGAAATCTTTATGCAGCAGGATGCGTTTGGTAAAATAATGTAAAAGACTTATCCTGGGAGGTCCCTATCATTGAAGCTCCAACGATTGCTAGGTATCACCATGCTTCTGCTCAGCCGCAAGAGAGTGGGAGCCCAAGAACTGGCCGAGCGGTTTGAGGTCTCGCTGCGCACGATTTACAGGGATATCGAGGCGATCAATGCCGCGGATATCCCCATTGCATCTTTTGCGGGGGTGGACGGCGGCTACGAGATTATGGACGAATATCGCATAGAAAGACAGATCGTTACCCTCGATGACCTGTCGTCTTTAGTAACGGCCCTAAAAGGCATGCAGTCGACCCTGCAGGATGGGCAAATGGATCATCTGCTGGCCAAGATCAGCGCGCTGATTGCCAAAAACGAGCAGCATCGAATGGAAGAAGCGGGGGAGCAGCTGATTATAGGTTTGAGCCCTTGGACGAGGGTGGAGGCGGACAAGGACAAGCTGGCCGAGCTTCGGCTGGCTGCCAGGAACAGGAACGTCGTTTGGCTTACATACTCCAATCCCGAAGGAGATATGGGGGAGAGGGCCGTTGAGCCGATAGGGCTTGCCTGGAAAGGAAGCGCGTGGTACTTATACGCCTACTGCCGGCTAAGAAAGGATTGCCGGACATTCAAGTTGTCCCGCATCCGGAAGCTCCGTGTCGATATGGAAGTATTCCCACGGCGGAAGGAGCGTCTGGAAGATCTGGATGCCAGATGGGGGCAGCGGGACACGCGGTCATACATAACGATGGTACTTTGTTTTCATCCGAGAGTTAGAGTGCGGGTTGAAGAGTTCTTTGGCCCGGAGCAAATGACGGTGGAGGAGGACGGATCGCTGCTGGTCAGGTCAGAGTTTCCGGAAGATAATTGGCTCTACGGAATGCTGCTTAGTTACGGGCCGGATCTGCGCGTGCTGGAGCCGAAGTCTCTCGCCGATGAAATCAGCGGCCAAGCCAGTCGGGTTGCTGAATTGTACAAGTAATTTTCAATTCGGCAAATTCTGCTGACAATACGCTGTCAGTGGACCTCGTTCATACTAAATCTGCCGGGCAGATCCCAGGCCTGATAAAAACGACAAGGAGGCTATCATTATGTACACATCGTTGCAAAGTTTTATAGACGAGTACACTTACGAAGCGGAGGGCACGCAGAAGCTGCTGGACCTCTTGACCGACGCATCTTTAGAACAGGAGGTGTTGCCCGGTTACCGGACGCTCGGAAGACTGGCCTGGCATACCGTGACCACGGTTCCAGATATGCTTCACCGCACAGGGCTGCAGTTCGATGCACCTTATGCATATTCCGAGCCGCCTGCATCGGCCGCCGAAATCGCCGCAACCTACCGGACAGCCGTTCAATCCATGCTGGAGGCGATCCGTACCCAATGGACGGATGAAACCTTGCAGCTGGAGGTTAACCTGTTTGGGGAACCTTGGAAAAACGGGTTTACATTAAGCGCTTTTCTGATGCATGAGGTTCACCATCGCGGTCAAATGACGGTCTTGATGCGGCAAGCCGGCTTAACGATACCCGGGATATTTGGTCCTGCCAAAGAAGAATGGGCCGCAATGGGGATGGAAGCTCCCGTTGTTTGATGATCATCAGCTAGAGGTTGAGTTGCTCATTTAAGAGTGTAATTCTATACAAAAATTTCTATAAAAACCTTCATCTTCTGTTGGACGATCCGGTGGCGATGGAGGTTTTTTTGCCATAGATAAGCATATTCAGGCTCCGCGGCAAAGAATGCTTCCTATCTCGACCCATTTTGCGCAAACTATTAATCTATGCAACTGGCTTTGATTTGAATTGATAGAATCCTATAGGGCTGGACACAGTTATCTCTCTTTTAGTTGAGAATCTAAGGAGGCGACAAAATGTCCGAAACAAAAATTGAATGGACGGACATGACATGGAATCCTACAACTGGTTGCAGTAAGGTTAGTGCAGGATGCAAGAATTGTTATGCTGAACGAATGGCAAAGAGATTACAAGCGATGGGAAATCCGAGGTACGTTAATGGCTTTGAACCACAAGAACATCCCGAAGCGCTTGATTTACCGTTTACTTGGAAACGACCTAAAAAGGTTTTTGTTAATTCAATGTCAGACTTATTCCACGAAGCAATGTCTGAGCAATTTATTGAAAAAGTATTTGATGTCATGAATAAGACCCCAATGCACACTTATCAGATTCTGACGAAGCGACCGGAAAGAGCTGCTCGTTTGGCAAACCAATTTATTTGGACAGACAACATATGGTTAGGAACAAGTGTCGAAGACTCACGTGTTATTAACAGAATTGATGTACTCAGACAAGTACCATCAAGAGTACGATTTTTATCATGTGAGCCGCTAATTGGTCCATTAGAAAATGTAAACCTTCAAGATATTCATTGGGTAATTGCAGGGGGAGAATCTGGACCGGGTGCCAGACCAATAGATGCAAGCTGGGTTCGATTATTATTAAATCAATGTCAAGTCGCAGAGATTCCGTTCTTTTTTAAGCAGTGGGGCGGTGTGATGAAGCACAGAAATGGAAGGCTGCTCGATGGTCGGGAATGGAATGAGTTTCCAGAATGAATAGTTGCGGTGAAGAGGTTCGAGCCTATTAAATATGGGTTTAGGAGATCAGTAATGAAACAAGACGTCTGTACAATTGGTTTTGCTAAAAAAAGTCTGCAGCAGTTTGTTGAACTTTTGAAGGGTGCTGGCGTTACGCATCTCATTGACACACGTCTAAATAATACATCTCAATTGTCCGGTTATGCAAAAAAAGGCGATCTTGAATATGTCATGAAGCTTGTTGGAATCTCTTATTATCATGATTTATCGCTGGCACCGACTGAAGACATCCTTAACGCCTATAAAAAGAAGCAGATGACTTGGGAGGAGTACGAGAAGCGATATATGGACTTGCTTGCAAATAGAAAAATCGAAAATCGCATAGATGATGTATTAGCTGATGAAGTAAACTGCTTTTTGTGTAGCGAGGATAAGCCGCATCACTGCCACAGAAGATTGCTAGCAGAGTATCTGAATCAGCATAAGAAGGATATTCGAGTAGTTCACTTGGTTTAGGTGAGTCACCTTTTCCACGGCGCTTGTTCAGTCCCACACGGAAGGAGCGATAGCGGAGGAACACGGCGTCTATATCGTCAGAAATGGGTTATCAAGTTCAATACCAGAACTCATGTCACATTTGACGTGGGTTTTTCTTATGGTGTAGGGTATCTATCGGGTATTCTTAGATAATGGAATAAAATTCCACATATCATTGGTGGCAAGGAGTAATTAGAACAAAATCTAGCAAACAAAACATAAAACACGTATATGACTCCCAAGTTCGGAAGTCGTGACTAAACACGCCAAATCGTGGAAAGCATAGAACTAATGATTATTAGGAAGAAGGGAATACCATGTCAGGTATGTATGGGTACCTTGCCGTTGTCTTGATTAGCATAATATTAACCGTCATTACCTACATAAAATCAAGAAAAATGATGATGTTCCCGCTGTTTTAACCGGGACTCATCCAAGATAAAGTGGGTGACTGTCTTTTAGGTATGACCGTTTCCGATTTATTCTCCCTACCTTCTTCAGCGGTCCTTATCGCTGTTTTTGAACTCGGATGGGGATGGATCGTTGTGATAACCGGTATTTTTGCAGTAATTGAGATGCTATTTGTGAAGTTGGGTATTTACCACCAAATCTGGTGGAAAACGCTTTATACATCCATCGGTCTTCTGGTATTTTTCCCTTTTTCAAAAGCATGGTTTCGCCGGTTGAACTGTCGTCACGAACGAGTCCTTTCATTCTTCACATTGCTTGCCATATTGTTCTTTTCAAGAGGTCAGATGTCGATTATCATATTCCAGTATTTTGCTAGCGGCAAAGTTACCATTAAGTGGGTAGAAGCGCTGGGGGTGCCAGCCTTCATGCTGCGTATACCAATGACTTTGTACGTTGCCATCTTACTTACCATCCTTATCATGGTTCGTGCACGATGGTTTTGGAAAGCGGCTGCAATCGCAGGGTTCTTAACCATAGATCTTGTTTTATTCAAGATGCATATTATGCAGGTCCGAACCTATTGGCATTTCGTGTATTTGACAGTGACAAATGTATTGGTTTTACTAATTGGACAAGCATTTGTCCATTTGGTTCGGAAAAATGAAGTGCCCGACACAAGCGCGAGTTAATCTTGTAAGTTATCGAGGGTATAATGATATATTCCAAAAATTAAAATTGCGAATGGAAGTTATTGACATGACAACACGCGAATTGGTGTCAGGCATCATATGATATGAATTGAGGGGCATTAGCTCAACTGGTAGGGGCACATCGCTGTAGCGATGTGAAGCAAGGGTAATCAGTAGCGGATATTGACATCAATGGAAATTACGAATAATCTATATATAGACCAATCGTTATAATTCGGAAGGGAACTTAACAATGGAACGAACAATGTCGGCCCGCGAGCGCTTGATTCAAGCAACTTCCCATCTGGTTGAGCTTCAGGGCTATCACGCCACAGGCTTGAATCAAATCATAAAGGAGGGAGGAGCGCCCAAGGGATCGTTGTACTACTATTTTCCAAACGGGAAAGAGGAGCTCGTCGCAGAATCGGTTGCCATTCATGGGCAGGCGGTAACCGAACAAATTCGAAAAGCGCTAGCGAATACGACAGACCCGGCTGAAGCCATATACGCTATCATTACATATGTGGCCAGTAAATTCGAGCACTCCGATTTTATTAAAGCGGGTTCAATTGCCTCCGTTGCCCTCGAGACCGCACATATCAGCGAGAGACTCCGAAAAGTATGCGGCGAGATTTATATGGCTTGGCGATCCGCTTACGAAAGCATGCTCATCGAGCATGGAATGATGTCCGACAAAGCGACTCGGATCGCAACGCTTATAACGGCCTCAATTGAAGGTGCGGTCGTACTATGCCGCACGTATCGAAGCTCTGAGCCGATGCTATTCATTGCGGAAGAATTGAAGCAGTTGATTGAGCAAGCACGCAAACAAGTTTGACCCTGAATGCCAGCAATAGTCGGCAAACGTCGGTATGTTGTTGGTTTCTTTTCTCGCAAAATTATATTGACTGGTCTACTTATGTTTTAGGAGGAAGAGATATGGATCTTGGATTATATGGCAAAGTTGTATTGGTGACCGGCGGTTCAAAAGGAATTGGCAAGGCCACCGTTCTTAGGTATGGAGCGGAAGGAGCCAGCGTCGTGCTCACTTATGCGAACGATTCTTTTGCTTCATCAGAGGTTGTAAAGGAAATTCGTGAACGGGGCGGTTTAGCTGAAGCCGTGCAAATGGATCTAACCAGAGCAGCCTCCATCCACGAGGCAATTGCGGGAATAAGCGAGAAATATGGATCGATATCCGTTCTTGTCAATAATGCGGTGACCGGCGAGCGGCGACCCGTTCGTGTTGAGGAAGGGGACCCGGAGGATTGGTATCGGATGATCGACCATAATCTGAAAGCGACCTATCTGGTCACCAAATCGGTTCTGCCGTTCATGAAAGGCGGTCAATGGGGACGTATCGTGCATGTCTCGTCGGAGATCGCGGAAGACGGAATGGCCGGCGCATCTTCCTATATGACGGCGAAGGCCGGATTGCACGGATTCAGCAGAGCTCTTGCAGTTGAACTTGCGAGCGAGGGGATATTCTCCAATGTTGTCATGCCCGGTTTAACGCTAACTGAACGAAATTTGGAATCTTTCCCTCCCGATATGCTGGAGAAGTTCGCCTCATCTCTCCCCGCGCGTCGACTTGGAACGCCAGACGATGTTGCTGCGTTGATTGCATTTCTCGGTTCGGCCGCAAACTCTTTCGTCAACGGCGAAATGATACGCGTTACGGGCGGGAAATAACTTGGAAGGGGGATCCGGAATGGAAAAAAAGGGACAAGGAATTCGAATCATCGGATTATGCGGCAGCACGAGAGCCGGTTCGTACAATAGAGCAATTCTGCAAACAGCGGCGACTTATTTTTCCCGGAATGTAAGTTACATGGAAGCCGATATCACTATGTTACCATTCTATAATCAGGATCTAGAGGCCAATCTGCCGGAATCGGTCGTCCATTTTGTAGAGTTGGTCAAAAGTGCGGACGGTTTGCTAATCAGCACTCCGGAGTACAATTATTCACTTCCCGGTATATTAAAAAACGCGCTCGAGTGGGGATCAAGACCGACATTCGACTTCCCTCTGAACGAGAAACCCGTTGCCATTATTGGAGCTAGTCGAGGGATGTTCGGACCGGTTCGAAGCCATATGCATCTCAGAGACGTTTTGTTTGGATGTAACGCGGCGCCGATTAGTAGGCCGGAGGTTTACATTAACTATTCTTCTACGAAGATAGATGCGAATGGCAATGTGACGGATGAATCGACGATAACATTACTTAAGACGGCGGTAGAAGAACTGACGAATCAAGTCGTCGCCAAAAAACGGGTCAACGAAAAATAAGATTTATGGCTAAATCGGCATCTATATTGGCCGCAATGGTTTATTAAGCTCATAATCAAAACTCATGTCAAGTTGATGTGGGTTTTTCTTTTTGTTGCAGGGTATGTTAAGCTCGAAATATACAAAAATATACATAAAACAAGGTGGTGGTGCCCAAATGTCAACGAACAATAAACCCAATAGGTTAGCCAAGGAAAAGTCGCCGTATTTGCTTCAACACGCATACAATCCGGTTGATTGGTACGCTTGGTCTGAAGAAGCTTTTGAAAAAGCTAAACAGGAAAATAAACCTGTCTTCTTATCTATTGGGTATTCGTAGTTAGGCTTAGAACGACTTGCCATTGGTGCCACGTCATGGCGCATGAATCATTCGAAGACGAGACCGTCGCCGCCATGCTTAACAAAGATTTCATCTCCATCAAAGTGGACCGTGAGGAGCGGCCGGATATCGACCACATCTACATGGCGGTCTGCCAGGCGATGACCGGTCACGGCGGATGGCCGTTGACGGTATTCTTGACGCCGGAGAAGAAGCCGTTCTTCGCCGGCATGTATTTCCCGCGCAGCCGGAAGTACAATCGTGCGGGCATGGTCGAAATTCTCGCGCAGATTGCCGGGAAATGGAAGGAAGACGCCGATCGCATCCGCGAGGTTGGCGACCAGATCATCGAAGAGACGTCCAAGCGCATGCTGGAGCATTGGACAGGCGGCGAGGTGTCCGAGCAGACGATTCATGATGCTTTCAAACAATACGAGAGCACGTTTGACCCCGAGTATGGCGGATTCGGTACGCAGCCGAAATTCCCGACATCGCATAATCTTTCATTTCTGCTGCGTTACCACAAGAAGACCGGCAATGCACGCGCGCTTGAGATGGTTGAAAAAACGCTCGACGCCATGCATCGCGGCGGGATGTACGACCATATCGGCTACGGTTTCGCCCGATATTCCGTGGATGAGAAGTGGCTTGTTCCTCATTTTGAGAAGATGCTGTATGACAATGCTTTGCTGACGATGACCTACATAGAAGCGTTTCAAGTAACTGGCAAAGCTAAATATGCGGAAGTCGCGGAGCAAATTATCACTTATGTGCTGAGGGATATGACCGATGAGGGCGGCGGGTTCTATTCGGCCGAGGACGCCGACTCCGAAGGCGAGGAAGGCAAGTTCTATGTATGGACGCCGGACGAAGTGGAGGACGTTCTTGGGGTAGACGAAGGCGATTTGTACGCCGAGTTGTTTGATATTACCGAGTCGGGTAATTTTGAGGGGCACAGCATCCCGAATATGATTGAGACGACGATGGAGTCGTTTGCGAAGCGGAAGCAGCTCCCGCTCGAGGAGCTGAAGCAGCGCATGGAGGCTGCCCGCATCAAGCTGTTCGAGCATCGCGAAAAGCGCATACATCCGGGCAAGGACGATAAGATTCTGACCGCGTGGAACGGTCTGATGATTGTTGCCCTATCCAAGGCCGCGCGCGCCTTGGATAAACCGGTTTACGCGGAAGCTGCCGCGAAAGCAGCGGATTTCCTCCTGCAGCACCTGCGCAGGGAGGATGGACGTTTGCTCGCCCGTTACCGCGACGGCGAGGCGGCGTTTCTCGGATACGTGGATGACTACGCGTTCCTTGTTTGGGGCTTGATCGAGCTTTACGAAGCGACCTTTGAGCTGCGCTATCTTCGGGAAGCCGTCCAGCTGAATGCAGAGATGCTGCGGCTGTTCCGGGATGAAGAGAAGGGCGGGCTGTTCTTCTACGGCAGCGATGCCGAGCAGCTCCTTACCCGCCCGAAGGAGATCTACGACGGCGCGATGCCGTCGGGGAACTCAGCTGCCGCGCTGAACCTGCTGCGGCTGTCGAGGCTAACCTACGACGCGAAGCTGTCGCAGGTGGCCGATGAGCAGCTCCAGGCATTCGCCGGAGCTGTTAGCCAGTACCCGACGGGCCATGCGCTCACGCTGGCCGCGCTCGATTTCGCTTATGGCGAAGCCAGCGAAATCGTCATCGCCGGCGACCCGTCGCAGACTGAGACGCAGCACATGCTGCGCACGGTGCAGCGGCAGTTCTTACCGAATGCGCTGCTCATTCTTCACCCGCCGGGAACGGCCGGTGAAGAAGTGCGCCAGCTCATTCCGCTCACTGCTGATAAGCTTGCACTTGGCGGTAAGGCGACGGCCTATGTATGCCAGAATTTCGCCTGCCAAGCGCCAACCCAGTACCTGGAGGAACTTGAAAATCTCCTCACTGAACACTGATAATAATTATCATTATTGGTTACAATAGAATTAGAGGCGATAAAAAAAGAGGCCCCGTGGCCTCTTCTTTTATCAACTTGTAAGGTGTGTTCTAGATTTTCGGTTCAAACGTTTTGCAGTCGGTTTCTTCGGAATTACGCGCTTGATTGCCGCCGTGGTGGCTCACGACATAAATCGAGGTAGCGTTGCATTTGTTGCCGGCAGCCCAATATTTGCAGGAATTCACTTCACAAAGGACATCCTTAGCCATGTTCTATCACCTCCTCTACTTATCTAGGGTGGACGAAGAAGGCATGGTTTTATACATATGGATGGAAGGAAATGTTTTTGATACTTTGACGGCACCTCGGAACGGGGCTGAAACATATACTTGAAGCAAGGATAGAAGCTTCAAGGAGTGTTTGGTCATGGCGGATGATGAATTGCAGACCTGCGTCCGATGCAAATATGTCGCAGACAAAGACGATAAATATTGTATTCTTTGCGGAGCGCCACTCAAAAATAGGTGCACCAAGAAAAAAACGCCGCTTCACAAAGGCTGCTCCAAAATCAACAAGCCCGATGCCAAATTTTGTGCGGACTGCGGCACCGAAACGTTGTTTAACGAATGGGGACTGCTCTAAACTCAGAGCAGTCCCCGTCTTCGTATCATTTATTTTGTAAAATCATTTTCCATAAGTCCGGTTGATCATAGCCTAGTCGCCATGCGGCAACCCCGGCAAGATCGTACTTTTTAGCCAAATCCAGACGCGCCTTCACGGTTGCCTCATTTTCCAGCCAGAATACATAAGTAAAGCCATTTTCTTGATATTCCACGCGGTATTGTTCGAATGTTTTGTCCCACGTTTGGGTCGTTTTTTTCGAAGCGATCAGTGCAGGGATATCCTTCAGCAATAAAGTGCGGTTGCCTTGCAGGCTGCCGCTGGAGTCAAGTTTCCATTCTCTCACATAATATGGTATGCCGAGAATGATTTTATCCCGCGGGATTCCATAAGAGAGAAACTCCTGAATGCCGCCATCAGTCCATGGAATACCGGCGACGGAACCCGGCGAGGTGCTGCCTTTGTAATGCTGATCGTAGGCCATAATGACGATGTAATCGACTAGACCGCCGAGCTTCTCATGATCAAAAGCGGAGAGATGGTTCCATTTGACGCTCCCGCGGGGCAGGTCGATGGAAATTTTTAAGTTTTTCTCGTGCGCGTAGGTCGTCAACTTCGAAATAAAAGCGGTGAATGCATTGCGGTCCGACCCCGCCAAGCTTTCAAAATCGACGTTAATGCCGGGAACGCCTAGCTGCACAGAACGATTGACCAGAGCTTGAATGAATTTGTCCTGAGCGGCGGCGTTCGATAAGAACTGTGTCGTCAAGCTGGAATTGAATTGGTTACTCACCAGCGGATACACGGTGTAGCCTTGCTTTTGCAGCCATGTGACTGTGTCTGGATTGGAGCTGTCTTTCAGATTGCCTTCCGCATCCGCGAGTTCAAAATAACTCGGGGAATCGACGTCGAGCCCGATGGTGCCGTTCACGTGCGCTTTGATTGTGTCCGATCCGGAAACTCCGTTCCAGCCCCATACCTGAAGCTTTTTGAAATTATCCCAAATCAAGCGATGATCCAGGGTCTGAATAGAGGCATTGCTGTATTGAACACTGTAGTTCAAGGCGTCCGGAATCGACTGAAATTCGCCGATCAGCGCTGTGTTCTGATAAACCTGATAGGAAGCGTAATTGTTCCATATTTTGCGGCCCTCCATAAAGATGGAGCTATGTCCCCAAAGTCTTGCATAGTCGGCGGCATCGTCCAGGGAGACGAAGTCTTGTAAAAAGGTGTCGTTCTGATATACCTTATAAGGTTTAATATTGCTATAAACGGTGTTTTTGGTGTTTATGTTGATGATTGTTGAGCCGTTCCATTTCAGCGCTTCGATAATGGCGTCTTCCAAATAGGCGAATTCCCAATTATCAGCGGAAAAGGTGCCTTGAAACACTTTATAAACGGCTGCGCCATCACGCAGAGATTTCTTTTCGGCATTAGGGATGTTATCCCATATCCATCGGTTATCGCTAAGGTCGATGATATGAGCGCCGCCCCATTTTTTGGCTTCGGCGATCGCATCGTTTAGCGTCGTGAATTTCCATGTATCCAGCGTGATGTCATCCTGGTAAACCTGATAACGCGGATAATTGTTCCATACCCAGCCTGTCGAACCCAGATCGCGGACACTGGCGTAGCTCCATTTTTTCGCTTCGGCTATAGCCGCATCCAAGGTGGCGAACTGCCATTCCGGCAGCGACGTATCTTTCTGAAAGACTTGGTAACGGGGAAAATTGTTCCACAGCCATTTGCGCGAGCCGATTTCTTCAACGTGACTATTCGTGAAGCCTTTGGCGTAGGATTCAGCTTGCTTGTAATTGGCAAACTCCATGAGCACCTGATTATACTGGTAAACCCGGTATTTCGTTGTTTTATCCGTTGCTGCACTCGATGTTACCGTGCCGCTTGCTGCATGCACCTGGTGAGGGATCGCCACCGTGAACAACAGCGTGCTTGCGAGCATCCACTTCCCGATTTTCATATATCACGCCTCTTTCTATTAAACTACTTAATTGGACGTATCAATTGGTAGATTGGTTGCGATGGAAAATCATTGTATTTCCGGATGTTGAACGACGGGATATATTTCGAGTAACATGATAGGAAGGAAGTAAGACTGTTACTTACATCAAGGCGAGGGGAAAGAATGAATGATGAAGCGATATCCGGAAGCGTACACGGATTATTTACTTTTTTTTCATGCGGAGCGGGATTATTTTGAGTGCCATGAAGTGATGGAGGAGTTCTGGAAAGAGCATCCTGGCGATGAGCGAAGCAAGACGTATGTCGCTCTGATTCAAATCGCCGTCGGTTTATATCATGATCGGAGAGGCAATCGAGCAGGCAGCGTCAAAATGCTCCAAAGCGCATTAAAAAATGCGGAACCTGAACATCTAGCTTCATTAGGCATTGATGCGGCCAAGTTACGGCAGCTATTAACCGATCGGTTGACGCGTATACCGCAAAGTGATCATATCTATGAAGATCTTAATTTGCCTTTGGCGGATTCGGAGCTGGAGCTATGGTGCATGAATGAATCTGAGAAACGAGGGCTAGTCTGGCAGGCGCCGAGCCGGTTAGACGATGATGCTCTTACTCATAAGCATACGCTCCGGGATCGTTCGGACGTTATTCAAGAAAGAGAGCGGCAGCAGCAGATACGAAAGGAAAAAGGTGGCACCCCATGATCTCTGAAGGCAAAGTACTCGTTGTGGACGATGAGCCGAATATTGCAGAAGTCGTTAGACTGTATTTGGAGCATTCGGACTATGAAGCGATTCTACTGCCGCGCGGACAAGAGGTGCTGCGAACGATTCAAAGCGAGAGGCCGCATCTCGTACTGCTGGACATCATGCTTCCGGACATATCAGGGTATGAGCTGTGTGAAAGCATCCGGCGCATGGAACCGCCTTTTGATCAAACCCCGATTATCTTCTTGACGGCAAAAGGGGAGTCGATCGATAAGCTCAGAGGGTTTAATTCAGGCGTAGACGATTATTTGGTCAAGCCGTTTGACCCCAATGAACTCATCGCCAGAGTGAAGGCTGTCCTGCGACGTACTTTCCAGTTCCGTCCGGATGCACCAGGTATCTCCCAGCTTCCGCAGGGCAAGTGGCTTGAGGTGGGCAATCTGATCGTGGATATGGATCAATATCGTGTTACGGTGGATGGCAAACGGCTCGAGCTTACGCCTAAAGAAATCGAATTGCTGTACTTTTTGTGCAGTCATCCGGGACGAGTCTTTACACGCGAAGATTTGCTTGGTTATGTATGGAATTTTGATTTTACCGGTGGCACGCGTACGGTCGATGCGCATGTGAAAAACTTACGCAAAAAGCTTGGGCAGCATGAATCGTGGAACATCCAGACGCTTTGGGGGATCGGCTATTCCTTTGAGGTCATTCAGCATGTTTAATATTTGGAATGGACTCAAGCACCGAAGCCTCTATTTGAAGATTTTTTTATCTTTCTTGGCGACTTGCGTGCTTTTTTTCGCCGGTCTTTTTCTATTTTGGAATTACTATTTTACCGATCTTTTTTACAAGGACAAAAAAGAGCTGCTGAATAAACGTTATATAGAAGTGACGCGGTTGCTAAATTCCGTTCAGGATGGCTCGATATCGACGCGAGAGCTCAAGTTTTCAATCCGGATCTTGGGGCGCAGTATTAACGGACAAGTATGGCTCGTCGATGAAAAAGGCAACATTTTGAATGGATCATCCGATAGTGAGGGCAAAGTGCTGCCTAAGCAGATGGACGCGATGTTTATCGACGGTATGCACGGCCGTTCCGGCTACGGGATGGTTAGTTTCACGACTCCTGATCAACGAACGATTAACCTCTTCACCCATTACGCGCCTTACGAACTGAACGGACAACCGATTGTCGTTATGTTATATTTCCCGGCAGGCGATATTAGCGAAGCGATTTCTGCGGTTAGGTTCAACATTCTCGTACCTCTGTTGTTCTCGCTCCTGGCGGTGGGCATCATCCTGTTCATTATTTCCCGCAAGCTGGCAGGACCGCTGCACCAGATGAACCGTGCGGCGCTGGAGCTGGCCGGGGGAGATTTTACCACTCGCGTACCGGTAACATCGAACGATGAAGTGGGTCAACTGGCGGCCAGCTTCAACTTTATGGTGGAGCAGCTAGAGGAGTGGGAAGGAACGAGGCAAGAATTTTTAACGAATGTATCCCATGAGCTTCGTTCGCCGTTAACGACACTGCGCGGTTTTATCGTCGCGATGAACGATAAAGTCATTCCGGAGGATAAATACTCGCACTATTTGCGCATTTGTGACCAAGAAGTTCAGAGGCTCCAAAGGCTGGTCAGCGATCTGCTCGACTTGGCAAGCATCCAAAATGGCGTCGATGTATTCCGCATGAGACCGCTGGCGGTCGGTGAGAAACTGGAAGAGACGCTCGAGCTATTGAAGCCGCCGATTGCCGAGAAAAACATCCATCTGCACGTCGTTATGCCCCCGCCTGAACATGAGCCGGCGCGTGCGTATCTGGATCCTGACCGTTTTGCGCAAATTGTTCAAAATTTAATATACAACGCTCTCAAGTTTACCTCCGAAGACGGCACATTAATTGTAGCGCTCGAGCAAACGGATGAGGAAGTTGCTCTCTATGTCCGTGACACCGGGACCGGAATGTCGGAAACGGAATTGGAGCGGATCTGGGATCGGTTCTATAAAGCTGATGAGGCCAGAAGCCCACGATCCGACGGCACGACGGGAACGGGACTAGGTCTAACGATCGTTAAGCATTTGGTGAGCGGGATGAACGGTATCGTGTCGGCCAGGAGTCGGCTTGGTGAAGGGACTGAATTTCGTGTCGGATTCCCTCGGTTAAAATAAAACGTTTACAATTTTTTTACAACTAAAGCAAACATTTTTCATGAATATCACTTATCCTGTTGCTGTTGGACAGGATTTTTTTGTTGCCTTCACTTTTGGGGGACTAAAGCAAAACTTTATGATTACGCTTACGATGCAAGCTTTCCTTACGGAAAGCTTAAGGAGGAACTCTCTGAATGAAATGGTATCGCAGCAAGTGGTTCATTGCAGTGATTGCAGTCTGCGTCTGTGCCGGAGGCACTTATGCCTATTTGGCGCAAGGCAAGAAAACGAAGGGGGCGCAAACGAAAGAGGTAACGGTCGATGCCAAAAAGGGGAACATCCGATTCTCCGTCTCCGGCACGGCGCAATTTGAGCCGAAGGATACGCAAATTGTTTCGGCACCGGTGGATGGCAATATCAAGTCCATCAATTTGACACGTAATCAGGCTGTCAAAGCTGGCGATGTACTGATTGAGCTAACAAGTACCAACCTGGAAAGCGATCTTCAAGATGCTGAGCTCAGTTATGAGCAGCTGCAAAAGGATCTAAGCGATCTGCAGGAGCAACAGGGCAGTATGCAGGTCAAAGCGCCGATTTCCGGCAAAATTACATATGCGAACAATATCGATTTAGGATCGTCAGTGAATAAATCAACGAAGCTGGCGACGATTTCAGATTTGAACACATTAACTGTAACGTTGCCGTTTTACTTCGAAGATGCTTCTCAGCTACATAAGGGCGATCCTGTTGATCTTACGCTTGACGGATTCATGATCACAAAAACCGGTAAGATTCAGAGCATCAGCAAAGATCCGAGGACAGATGGCAAAGGCGGCAAGCTGCTGGACGTTGAAGTCACTTTAGCCAACGATAGTTCGATGGATGCAGGGACGAATGCGCAAGGCACTGTCACGATCGGCGGTCGTTCTGTTGATTCGCAGAGTAAGGGCGCATTGCAATATCAAAAAGTGACGACGATTCTTGCGGGCGCAGCGGGCAACATCTCCACACTGCCATTTAAAACAGGCAATATCGTTCATCAGGGAGACGTGATCGGAACATTAGTGAACGATACACTCGGCGATGATATTCTGAGCAAGCAGTCCGCATTGGAACGTCAGAAGCTGAAGGTAGCTGCGGCGAAGGATAAGGTCGATGCGCTGAAAATCGTTGCTCCTTTCGACGGGGTCTTTTCCACAGACTTCGTGAACAAGAAAAACGACATTCTAAGCAGCTATCGGGTTGGCAGCAAAGTGAACAGCGGCACGCAGTTCGGCGCCGTAGCCAGTCTGTCTAACATGCAGCTTCCGGTTCAAGTCGATGAGCTGGATCTTCCGAATATCAAAACCGGCATGAAGGCGGAAATCAAAGTTGACTCGCTACCGGGACGCATTTTCCCGGCGGAAGTGACTCAGGTTTCCACTGTCGGTACGACGACGAACGGCGTGACATTCTATGATGTCGTGCTCGCGACGGAGAACAAAGACAATGTTTTGAAATACGGGATGACCGCAACGGGCGAAATTCTTATTCAAGATAAAAAAGACGTCGTTTACATTCCGCCTGAGGCGCTGCAATCGCAGCAAGGTAAGCGCTACGTTACACTGAAAAACCCGGACGGCACGATTGAAAATCAGCACGAAATTAAAATCGGCATACGTTCCAAAACGCAAATTGAAATTACAGAAGGCTTAAAAGAGGGCGATAAAGTCGTCCTGCCTGCTGCAAGACGGCAGCAAAACTTAAGTCAGGATGAAATTAACCGCTTGAGACAGCAATTCCAGCAAAACGGCGGTGCAGGCGGCGCCGGCGGCTTCCAGGGAGGCGCAGGTGGAGGTGGAGCCGGTGGCGTCAATAACGGCGGAGCTGTAAGGATCGGCGGCGGTGCCGGCGGTAACACTGGTGGCAACAGATAAGACTGCCGGGAAAGGAGTGGCTGCGGCGTGAATATCATTGAGCTTAAAGATATTACGAAAGTGTATAAACGCGGGGAAGAAGAGCTAAGCATTTTGAAAAGTATCTCGCTGACCGTGAAAGACGGTGATTTTGTAGCGATCATCGGACCGAGTGGATCGGGTAAATCCACGCTGATGAATACGATCGGCCTGCTTGATGTGCCTACCTCCGGCAGCTACAAGCTTGATGGGGTCGCGACCGAGCAAATGAGCGACAATGCGCTGGCCGAACTGCGGAATCAGAAGATCGGGTTCATTTTCCAGCAGTTTAACCTGCTGCCCCGCTTATCGGCGATGGAAAACGTTGAGCTGCCGATGATCTATGCAGGCATCGGGAAGAAGGAGCGACGCGAACGGGCTCAAGAGATGTTAACCATGCTGGGCATGGGACAGCGCGGTCACCATAAACCAAACGAGCTGTCCGGGGGACAACAGCAACGTGTAGCAATCGCGCGTGCACTGGCGATCTCGCCATCGCTGATCTTGGCAGACGAGCCTACCGGAGCGCTCGATTCCCGGACGGGCGAAGAAGTACTGGAGCTGATTCTGCAGCTTAATCAGCAGGGTAATACGATTGTGCTGATTACGCATGACCATCATATTGCGAATAACGCCAAACGTGTCATTGCTCTCAGAGACGGCGTCATTATTGACGATTATCGGAATGATGCTCAGTCCGGCATGCAGCAAGAGGTGAGCGTATGAAACTCGGTGAATTGATCCGCATGTCACTGCGTACCGTGGTGTCCAACCCGCTTCGTACCTTTTTGACCATGCTAGGAGTCATTATTGGGGTCAGTTCCGTCGTGACGCTTGTCTCGATCGGGCAAGGTACGTCTGAACAAATTGCGAAGCAGTATGAGAATATGGGAACTAACCTGCTGGTTGTTACGGCGACAGGAAACGGACGCGCCACACAGCTGAATTATGATGAATTGATGAACTTCGAGAATTTTCCCGAATTTCAATCGATCGCCCCGACCATGACCAAAAACGGCTCGAACATCAAGTATGACCGGACACAAGAGAAATATAACGTCATCGGTACGAACGACCGCTATTTTAACATTATAAAAGCAAAGATCGATAAAGGGCGCAATCTGGCGCCTGCTGATCTGGAATTTCGTTCAAATGTTGCCGTGTTAGGGAGTGAAGCGGCTAAAACCTTTTTCGGAACATTGAACCCGGTTGGCGAAGACATCAACATTGACGGTGTCGTATTTACCGTGGTTGGAACGTTGCAAGAGAAGGGCTCCAACATTGGAGGCGCGTCCATTGACAACTCGGTTGTTGTACCTCTGGAATCAGCGAGAAGACAATTCAAACTGGGACAAATCCGTACGACCTATGTCGAGGCGCCGACCAAAGATGATATTTACACAGCGCAAGAAACAATGAAACAATATTTGACTTATAAGTTCAAAAGCGATACAGGTTTTGTATTAACGAATCAGGATGAACTGCTAAAAGCTCGAACCGAAGCAACAAATACGCTCACGAATCAGCTGGTTGCGGTAGCTTTGATTTCCCTGCTCGTCGGGGGCGTCGGGATAATGAATATAATGCTGGTGACGGTCAGCGAACGAACACGTGAAATCGGTATTCGCAAGTCCATTGGCGCCAAGCGAAGGAACATTCTTTTACAGTTTCTTGTAGAAGCTGTTGTGATCAGCGGCTTGGGCGGACTCATAGGGCTGCTCTTAGGAATCGGTTTGTCCTATGCCCTGCCTTATTTCAGCCCGAAACAAACGACCAAGCTATCATTCGATATAAGCTTATATGCGTTTTTATTCTCTGTGCTGGTCGGAGTGATTTTCGGCTTATATCCGGCAAACAAAGCTTCCAAGTTGCGTCCAATCGACGCCTTACGCTCTGATTAAAATGATAAGAGGAGGGCACCATCATGAACGATCCACGAAAGATGAAACGTTTGCTCAACCGTTCGGCTTTGCTGCTGACAGCGGCAGGCTTTCTGACTTTACCTCTGGCCACATCCGCTTTTGCCGGGAAGGAGGGTGTATTCCTTAGCGATTCTGTCTACTTCACACTCGATAAAGTAACGCTATCCGCAGGCGCCGAGGACGGCTCCTTACGTTTCTCATTAGAACTTAATAACAACAGCAAGTCTACTGTTGATTTTAACCAATATGGTGTAAAAGTGATCGATACGAACGGCGTGTCCTATACGGCCAAACTTAGCGAGAAAGCTGCCGCACGCGTGAAACCGAACGAGACGGGTACGTTTAAATTCACTTCGGAAATTCCGGCGGATTTGAATCCCGGTCAGCTGAAAGTGGACATTTTTGAGTGGAAATACAATTCCATGCGTGAGATCGGGGCCCTGTCGGTGGAGGCGGCCATGGAGTCGGGGCAAACCGTTCTTCAGCGAGCTGATCTGAATTTACAAGAGCTTGATTCCACTTATGCGGATGATGCGCTGGTGACCGCTCAGTTGGGAAACAGTTACAAGGTGTATAAAGATGGTGCGTGGAACATTTTCACGGATCTCATATTGGAAAATTTAAGCAGCGCGACCTTGAAGCTGCCGGATGGATTGGATTACAACCTGCAGGATAGCAAAGGGTTGACTTATAGCGCCCAGTTTGTTAAGGGCGCTGGACTTTCCTTACTGCCGCAGCAGCCAGTGAAAGTAACGCTGCAAGCTGCAGTTCCGCAGGCGCTCGATGCGGGCAGATCGGCCTTACTGTTTTCGCCCAAAGGGAAAGTCAAAACGACCGTGCTGGGCTCGCTGAATTTGGCGTCATCGTTCATCAACGGCAAGATCGGCGATCATGCCGAATATCCGAATGCGGATTTGAACGGGCTTACGATTTCTACATCGTGGGCGGCTGCAAGCAAGCAATCGGACGGGCTGCATCTGCAAGCAAACGTTACGCTTATGAATAAAAGCGACGGCATCGTGGCAATCCCTGACCTCTCCGCATCGTTTCAGGCACTTCGCGGCGGTGTTGCCGTTACGTCAACAGACAACTCCGTTCGTACGGCTTACTTATCGCCGAACGAGTCGACGACGTTCCGCTACTCCGGCGTACTGCCTGTCGGCTTGAACACCGACTCGCTGCAGCTCGTCGTGCTGGAGAAGCAGGCGGCTTCGGGTACGTCGCAGCAAGGTTCCGGCCAGGCGGAGCCGGCGAGCAGTAAGCAGACATCCGCGTTGCCTGTCTTGATAACTGCGCTTGCTGGAGCAGGCAGCGGCGGCGAGGTCTCGTCTTACGCCGCAGCTCAAGCGTATACGATCGGCAAACCGTTCCCGCTGCTTTCGAGCAGTCTCATTGACTCCAACATTGACGTCTCCCTTGTGGAGATGGGGATGAGCGAGAACTCCGATTTTGGCTACAAAACGGTCATCGCGAAATACAAGCTGACGAATAAAGGAACATCGTCCCTGACGATTCCTGAGTTCCAAACCGATCTTACCAGCGCCAAAGGCTATACCTACTCCGGCGTGCGGCAATCTTCTGTTGCTAAGGAAATTGCGCCAAATACGAGCTATGTATTGAACTACTCGTACATGCTGCCATCCAATGAGAAGGGAGATCAGTTAGCTCTAAATCTGTACGATGCGAACCGGATGGCGATTGGTTCTTACCAAACGGCGGTACAAAGCCTCCCGACGGAAGGTGCAGTCTCCTTATATCCGTTCAACATGAATGTGAAGGATTATTCGGTCAGCGCTACTTACAACAAAGATTCATCCTATGCATACCGCTTGCGCTTGGATCTGGATGTGTCGAGAACCGAGCAAGTCATTACGGATACGAATTTCTCAAAGCTAGCCTTCGAGGTGGTCGATGCCGAAGGACGCATGCTTAGCTCGCAAACGATGAATTTCACGGGACAACAGAAGATCATGTCCGGCGTTCAATTTATCGATTTCGGCAACATCAAGAACGAACAACTGAATGACGATGTCAGCATTAACTTATATGAAGTCGTGTCCACGCCTAACGGGGATGCGAAGCGCTTGGTCAAAACATTAAAGATGTAGGAAAAAAAGAAATCCCCGTCCATTTACAGCCGAAACTGTAAACGTGACAGGGATTTTTGTTCATATTTAAGAATGTTTAATTCTTTTGATGAAAGGAAGCGTTAGTCATACCCTAAGTTTCAATGGGATATACAGCGGAAACAAAAAGATCGTTGAAGCTGCGTGTAAAAGGAATAAAGACCACTGTTCGTTTATAACGCTCCTCTGGACGCTAAATCTAGCCAGTATTGCGTAAAAAGTTCTCTAGTTCCTCATGAACATTGTTCGTAAATTTGAGAACTTTATTCGCTGAAGCCCTGATTTTGCCTTTTTTGCCATCGATTAGCGTCTCAATGTTCTCTAAACAACGACTTTGTTCGTTATCGGGGCTACGTGCTCAAGATAAAGCCGCCGGACTTTTACTTCTCGCTTGACTCTACTTCATAACCGTCGCAAATTACATCAAGACGTCCTGTTTCCGGGTCAATAATGAGACCGTGGACAGGCAGATTTTTGGGAAGCAGCGGGTGATTGCGGATGATGTTGACGCTTTTCTCGATCCCTTCCTGTGCATGCTTGAAACCAGTCAGCCAGCGGGTGAGATCAATACCGGCATGACCGAGCGTCTCTATGACATCATCGGAAATACCGCGATTTTTGGCTTTCGTAATGACGCTTTCCGAGTTTAAACCGGTCATCCCGCAGTCATAATGCCCGACGACGAACACCTCGTCCGCATCCAGCTCGTAGACGGCCACGATAATGCTTCGCATTAAACTGCCGAACGGATGAGAAACGATGGCGCCGGCATTTTTAATGATTTTGGCGTCCCCATTGCTCAAATTCATGGCTTTGGGCAGTAATTCGACCAGGCGCGTATCCATGCAAGTGACGACAACCATTCGTTTATCTGGAAACTTAGTCGTCAGAAACTCTTTATATTGCTTTGTTTCAACGAAGTTCTTATTGTGGTCCAGTATTTCTCTAAATAAAGTCATGGCGGTCCCTCCATCCAAGTTTTAGGCTGCATCGTGCTGATGATCGTGCAGCTGTTATCTTTTGTCTATCAGACTCATACCCGCATTATAAATCTGACTATTACTCTTGAGTATAAAGGATTTAGTTGTGTCCTGGTAGTCAATCTTCATATTTTCCTCGAAAAAGATCTCATCTTTGGCTTTATAGACCAACTGGAAAGGCTCCGCATCGGCGCTAACATCGCCTTCGGATCCGGTGTCTACAAGCCAAAGCGTAGGAACGCCATTAACCGAGCATCCGCAGCCTTCTGTGTCAAAAACAAGCTTCAGGAGTGCTTGTCCGTCCACAAGAGCGGGAGTCAACCGCTGGATAGCTGAATCGGTAAACGTTATTTTCATAGGTGTCAGCTCCTCAGAGTTTTCGTTAGAAAACTTGCATCATTTTTCGCAAGATTTCATGATCTTCATTATATTGTAGCACAAATGTGCATAAATTTGATTCTGATAAGTGGACAAAGTATGATGAAATCAGAAACATTTGGAAGGAGATCTGAGTATGAGTGTGAGTGTACAAGAGAATCAAACGAAACTGGATTCATTCAAAGCTTATGTTCGCAAAATGAAGCAATACGAAGAAGCGATCGCCCTGATATATTGGGATATGCGCACCGGAGCTCCGAAAAAAGGAATCGAAACGCGCTCCGAAGTCGTAGGCGAGCTTTCCACGGAAGTGTTCCGGATGTCTACATCGGATGAGATGGGCGCTTACTTGGATTACTTCATTCAGCCTGAGCAGCTCGATCAACTGGACTCCATTTCCCGTAAGATGGTATTGGAATGCAAAAAAGAGTACGATCGCAGCAAAAAAATACCAGCCGAGAAATATCAAGCCTATGTCGTCCTGACGTCGCAGGCTGAATCCATGTGGGAGGAAGCCAAGCATAAATCCGATTGGGCGATGTTTCAGCCTTATTTGGAAAAAATCGTTGCGACAACGAAAGAATTCATCGAGCTTTGGGGCTATGAGGGCAATAAATACAACACGCTGCTCGATATGTATGAACCGGGCATGACGGTAGATAAGCTTGATCAAGTATTTGGCGCGCTGCGCGACAAAGTAGTACCGCTTTTGCAGCGCATTCAAGCTTCGCCGAATCAGCCGGATCGCGCTTTTTTGAATCAGCAGTTTGAAATCAGCAAGCAAAAGCAATTTTCTCTTTCCATCCTGAAACAAATGCAGTATGACTTCGAGGCGGGACGTTTGGACGAGACGGTGCATCCGTTTGCTACGGCGTTGAATCCGGGAGATGTCCGCATCACCACGCGCTATTTACCTAATGACATTACCTCTGCTCTTTTTGGTACCATTCACGAAGGCGGCCACGCTTTGTATGAGCAAAACATTTCCAAGGATTTAGTCGGAACCAATCTATGCACGGGTACGTCCATGGGTATTCACGAGTCGCAGTCCCGTTTCTGGGAAAATGTGATCGGACGCAGCAAGGCATTCTGGAACCGTTACTATGGCGAACTGCAGTCCATATTTGCCGGTCAAATTGACGATGTGGATGTCGACACGTTCTACCGGGCAATCAACCACATACACCCTTCGTTAATCCGGATTGAAGCGGACGAACTTACATACAACTTCCATATTATGATTCGTTACGAGCTGGAAAAAGGCTTGATCAACGGCACCATCGAAGTAGCGGACCTGCCGCAAGCTTGGAATGCCAAATATGAAGAGTACTTGGGTGTCGTACCATCCAATGACGGCGAGGGTGTCCTGCAAGATGTTCATTGGTCCGGTGGAGCATTCGGCTATTTCCCGTCTTATTCGTTGGGCAACATGTACGCCGCACAATTCAACAACACGCTGCGCAAAGAGCTTCCGAATTTCGACGAGCTCGTTGAAGCAGGAAACTTAGTACCGATCAAAGAATGGCTGTCGGATAAAATCTACCAGTACGGCAAGCTGCTGACGCCAAATGAAATCGTCAAGCAAGTGACCGGTGAAGAATTGAATCCGGACTACCTGGTTCAGTATTTGGAAGAAAAATACAAAGCGGTTTACGGCATTTAGATATAGCTCCAACTATTATTTAGCACCTTATGGCGGCAATAGTCGTCAGTAGGTGCTTTTTGTTTTGCGTGTATCCGTATCCAGCGTTAACAGACTTCTGGGCTCTTGCATAGGATACATTACTACTTGCTGGGAGGTACGTCTATGAATAAGCGAAAAAGGTGGTCATTAGCTTTATCAGCCATACTGCTGCTTAGCGTGTTGCTATCGGCTTGCGGCACAAAACCTGCGGAGACGACTAAGGTTCGAATCGGTGAAGTCACGCGGTCGGTTTTTTATGCGCCTCAATATGTGGCGTTGTCGCAAGGATTTTTCAAGGATGAAGGATTGGATGTTGAACTGACGACGACCCCTGGAGGCGACAAAACGATGACGGCCTTGTTATCCGGCGGCATTGACGTTGCCCTTGTCGGTTCGGAAACATCAATTTATGTGTCGCAGCAAGGATCGGATGATCCTGTCATTAACTTCGCTCAGCTTACGCAAACCGATGGAACGTTTCTGGTTTCACGGAAAAAAGTCGATAACTTCGACTGGAACTCGCTCAAAGGCTCGGTATTCCTTGGACAAAGAAAAGGCGGCATGCCGCAAATGGCCGGTGAATTCACACTGAAGAAGCATAACATCAACCCGCAAAAAGATCTGCAGCTCATTCAAAATATCGAATTCGCTAATATCGTATCGGCCTATTCCTCCGGAACCGGCGAATATGTCCAGTTGTTTGAACCCCAAGCTTCCATCATTGAAAAAGAAGGTAAAGGCTACGTATTAGCTTCCTTCGGGGTAGAGAGCGGGCACTTGCCTTATACGGTCTTCATGACTAAACAAAGCTTTATCGACAAAAACCCGGTCACTGTTCAGAAATTCACAAACGCCGTTCAACGAGCGCAAAATTGGGTTCAAGCGAAAAGCGTGGATGAAATCGCGGCTGCGGTGCTGCCTTATTTTAAAGATACCGATATTGAAATTGTCAAAAACGTGATCAAACGTTACAAGGATCAAGGTTCATATGCAACAGATCCCATTGTTGATGAACAAGAATGGAATAACCTTTTGGATGTCATGACTTCCGCAGGGGAATTAAAGGCGAGAGTTGAATGGAAGAAGCTAGTGAATAACAGTTTTGCGGAGAAAGCCAAAAGCAACGTAAAACCATAGACCGACTTCCGGCGATGAGAATTACTAACTTGCAAAGCAGGTTTTCCTTACGGAAAATTTGAAGCCGATGCTTACGAAGCCAGTTTTCCTCACGGAAAACTTGAAGGGGGCACGAATATGAACGAAGCTGTGACAGTAGCGGACGTGACGCAAGTATACGTAACCGAGCAGCAGGCGACGCTCGCCATCCAGCAGATGAATTTCGTTATCCGGCGCGGCGAATTCGTCAGTTTAATCGGTCCAAGCGGCTGCGGAAAGACGACCATGTTGTCGATCATCGCCGGACTGATCGCGCCGACAGTCGGAACCGTCAAAGTGGCCGGAGAGCTGGTGTCGGGTCCTTCACCGCGTGTCGGTTATATGCTTCAGCAGGATTATCTGTTTCCTTGGCGAACGATCCTGGACAATGCCTCCATCGGACTTGAATTGCAGGGTTCTTTAACTGGGGAGAAGAAGCAGGCTGTGCTGCATCTATTAGATGAAATGGGATTGCTGCGGTTTAAAGATTATTATCCTTCACAGCTTTCGGGCGGCATGCGTCAAAGAGTCGCGCTTGTGCGCACCTTGGCTACGGATCCGGAAATTTTGCTGCTGGATGAACCTTTCTCCGCGCTCGATTATCGAACAAAACTGCAGCTGGAGGATCTGGTCATCGATACGCTTCGCGCCAAACAGAAGACGGCGCTGCTCGTTACGCACGATATTTCCGAGGCGATTGCCATGAGTGACCGCATCTTCGTGCTTGCGCCGAATCCGGGGAGGATTCATAAAGAATTCGTCATCCCTGAAGAGATTCGAGCTCCGCTGCCTTTTGAAGCGCGCGAAAAACCAGGTTTTCACACCTTATTCCGTGACATTTGGCAAGAATTTGGAGGCGACGCCGATGAATGAGAAGAAAGGCATGGTGCCGCACCAGAAGCCGCTTGCCGCAAATGAACTATCACAATATGTCCATCAACAGTTTGTATGGAGCGGGAAGAGGGAACTCCGCTATGTGCGGCTCGTGCAACTCGTCATTTTAGTTGTGTTTTTTGGCGTCTGGGAGCTCGCCGGCCGGTTGAAGTGGATCGATGTGCTGCTCTTCAGTTACCCGACAAAAGTGTTCAAGCTGCTATGGGATAAATTGCTCGACGGTTCGCTTCTCCCACATGTTGGTGCGACTGTCCTGGAAACCATCGTAGGTTTCGCGCTTGGCACGCTGCTCGGCACAGCGCTCGCCGTCATGATCTGGTGGTCGTCTTTCCTGGCGAAAGTGCTCGATCCCTATATTGTCGTTATCAACAGCATGCCCAAAGTGGCATTGGGGCCGCTTTTCATCGTCGGCCTTGGACCGGGGCTGCTTTCGATCATTGCAACGACGTTGTCAATAACCGTAATTATTACGACACTTGTTGTCTATGGCAGTTTTAAAGAGGTAGACGCCAACTATGTGAAAGTCGTGACTATTTTTGGAGGAAATAAGCGCAAGGTATTCCAAAAGGTTATACTCCCGGCATCCTTTCCCGCGATCGTGGCGACGCTGAAGGTGAATGTCGGCTTAGCCTGGGTTGGCGTCATCGTAGGCGAGTTTCTCGTATCGGAAATCGGCCTTGGGTATTTGATCATATACGGTTTTCAAGTATTCAACTTTACGCTCGTCATTTCGACTTTAATCGTCATAGCTCTCGTAGCAACCGTCATGTATCAAGCTGTGTCCGTACTGGAGAAAAAAATAACAAAGCATCGGTAAAAAACTTGCCACAAACTGCCTAATAATGAAATAATGAGCCCATAGGTTAAACCGGTAAAGAGGTGATATCGCTATGGGCATTCGTGTGCTCAAAACGGCCCTTGCGGTCGTCATCGCCATGTTTCTCGCTCAGCTGCTTGGGCTCAAAACACCTGCAGCAGCGGGACTTTTGGCGATACTTGGCGTCGAAGTAACAAAGAAGAAAGGAATTCGAAACTCCGTACAACGGATAGCAGCATCGATGTTAGCTCTTATCATTGGTTCTGCGATGTTTTGGGTATTCGGGTTTCAAGCTTGGGTTGTCGGACTATTTGTCATCGTTGTTTTCCCTGTTTTGCACCGATTGGGCATCAGCGAAGGAACTGTCACTGGAGCTGTCGTCATGTTCCATTTGTACGCCTACGAAACGGCTGCTCCTATGGCGATTCTTAATGAAATTGCGCTGCTTTTCGTAGGGTTAGGTACTGCGACATTAATCAATATCGCCTATATGCCAAAAGCTGATAAAACCATCGAAGCACACAAAAAGCGGGTTGAAGAGCTGTTTTCCGCTATTTTCGTGAAAATTGCCCAACATTTACGCGACAACTCGTTAGTCTGGGACGGCAAAGAACTGCTCGAAGCGGGAGAAGAGATTGAACGCGGTGCAGCGCTTGCAAATAGATCGATGGAAAATTCGCTTCTATTCGGAGGGGATCCTTATTGGCGGGTGTATTTCTATATGCGGGGCGAACAGTTAGATTCTATTCATCGTATGATTGGCTTGGTCGCTCAAGTATACCAGACACTCCCGCAAGGGGAACTCGTCGCGGCTATCTTTGAAGATTTGAGTCAATCTGTCAAAGAAGACTATTATACAGGTACAGCAGAGAAAGAGTTGCAAGAGCTGGATGAGCGGTATAAAGAGATGCCGCTTCCGGAGACCAGGGCTGAATTTGAGGTGAGATCGGCTATTTTGCAGCTGAATCGGGAGCTTATGCAGTGCTTATCCGTGGCGAAAAGGCAGAAGAAACAGCGTCCTGAAGCGGGTTGACTCTAAAAAATATTAAGTGTTTTAAAGTGTAAAAATAATTGTCACCCTAGACGAATGTCCTGCATACAATTGTAATGAATGATTGTATGGAGGAGGTTGAAAGGATGTCATTAAATAAAGATTTGCAGAGCAGAGAGATCATAACAAAAGCTGTCTGCGGTAAAGGTCGCAAATTTTCGCACGTAAGTCATACCGTGACTCCGCCCTTTTCTCCGACCAGTATATTGGGCGCTTGGATCATCAACAACCAGTTTGAGGCGATCCAATCCGGAGATGGCGTAGAAGTAGTTGGTACTTATGATATCAACATCTGGTATTCTTACGATCGCAACACCAAAACAGACGTCGCAAAAGAAACCGTTTCTTATGTAGAAATCGTACCTCTCAGTTATCTTGACAAAAAACATAAGTCGGCTACAGCCGAAGTTTCCGCTGTCGCAACGCAAGAACCGAACTGTGTGGAAGCCAGTATCTCTTCTAGCGGCGACAGCGTGGTCATCCGGGTGGAACGGGAGTTCCAAGTCGAGATGGTAGCCGAAACCAAAGTCTACGTCATTGTTAGCCCGTACGGACCCAATGATTTCGATGACAAGCATGTGGACTTCGATGACAGCGGCGATGGAGATTTCGAGGATCTGGACGCCGAGCTTCTCGAAGATGAATTGGATTAAGGAACCTTATACTCCAGTCTATGCTGGAGTTTTTGGTTCGGCAGAGGGCATTCGCCCTCTTTTTTGTTTATATTGATAATTTGGGCGTGAAGGAGCCATTCTCATGGAAGCTTTCTTGCTGCACGCACAGGAAAAAGAAGCGCTGGAGCTCGCAGGACTCATTCGAATCCCGAGCGGAACGATGCTTCCGGATGAATGGATGGGCCGTGTTGTTATTCATTGGGGGGCGGCGCATGATGAACTGCCGGGGGTACCCTCGCTGCAGCCGCTCAAAGCTGTTGTGAGAGCTCAGAAGCGGACTAGACGCGAAGAACTGCTCCGTCTTCATGGCATCAAGACGATGATCTCGCATACGGAGCGGGAAGTGCGGCCTACTTTTACGCATAAGTTCAAAGTCGCAGTTTTCCATTTGCAGGCACTGGCCGTCTACGAAAAGAAAGAGCCGTTGTTGGTGGCGGAGCCGACAATCTTGAATCAGAAAAATAAGCATCGTGATTCCGCCTATCGGGAAGTTGCTCCCGAGCTCGCCAGCTTTCACGTGCGCAGAGCCAGCCGCGAAGCCGTTAAAGCGATCTATGCGCTTGGACTGGATTATGGGCTTGTGACGGTTGGCGTTATCCCGTCGGGGCATACGCTTGTACTGGATGTGGATCCCGTTCCGAAGCTGAACGGGAGACTGACACAGCTGTTCGCGGAGGCGATAGACCGTTACGACGCAGCGCTCACAAAGGAGCTGCTCCGCAAGGAGCGTGCGATGCTCGGCAGCGACCCGGAGTTTCTGCTGCTCAGCCCGCAGGGCAAAGTCGTCTACGCCGACCGCTTCCTGACGCGGGACGGCGCCGTCGGCTGCGATGCCATCGTGCTCAGCGGGCATCGCCTGATCCTGCCGCTGGCGGAGCTGCGGCCGCAGCCGAGCGCAGACCCGCGCGAACTGGCGAGAAACCTGCATCATACGATGCAGCTCGCCGCGCGGGCGATTCCCGACGAGAGCCTCGCGTGGCTCTCGGGCGGCATGCCGGTGCGCGGGTACCCGCTCGGCGGACATATCCACTTCAGCCGCTGCTGGCTGAATGGGCATTTGCTGCGCGCGCTCGATAACTACCTCGCGCTGCCTTTGATCTTGATCGAGGGCGATACGACGCGCGACCGCCGCCCCCGGTACGGCTATCTCGGCGACTTCCGGCGCAAGTCGTACGGCGGCTTCGAATACCGCCCGCTCCCGAGCTGGATGCAGTCGCCGGACATCACGCGCGGCGTCTTCGCGCTCGCCTCGTTGATTGCCGATAACTACTGGCTGCTGCCATGGCGTCCTTTGCAGGAGCCGGATGTGCAATCAGCCTATTATCGGGGGGATAAGCAGGCGCTGAAGCCGGTAGTCGCGAGGCTCTGGCACGAGCTTTCGCAGCTTAAAGCCTACGGCTTATATGCGTCCATGCTGGACCGTCTGCGGGCGCGTATCGAGACCATGGAACCTTGGAACGAACGCGAAGATATCCGCAAAGCATGGAAAATTGCACCCTATCACCGCAAGGAAGCTATTGAACCGCAATTCATGTTATAATAGAGAGCATACTACGGATAGTCGCTATAACAAATCCAATCACAGCATGCACAACTGCAATGTTCAAACGTTAACGGGAAAAACTGGAGCTAATTTCGAACTCGAAGCCCGTACGGGCCTATTTACTTGGAAAACCTCCCGCTAAAATAGTGGGAACATAGATTTTTTAACTATATTCATTAAATTACCTGTAGAATTTCCAGCTAAATGACGAACTCCTCTTAAAACTGCCGAATTAGATGGAGGTTTTCCAGTTAAACTTCATCGTTTCCGACTGGAAATGTTGGATTAAGCCTGTTTTTCAGCGTTAACTTGCACGGTAAGTCTTGTGCTCGACCATTAACGCTGGAAGACAGTGTTAACACACTTTACCCGTGCCCCGAGCTTGGCCATGGCAGTTTCTTTTTGCGTACAAGAGAAAGATAGATTGATAGATTCGTACATAACTATATGTGGTTGGAGGAACGAACAGGATTATGGCCCAATACACGCCGATGATTCAGCAATACTTGGCCGTGAAGGCGCAAGTCCCGGATGCTTTTTTGTTTTTCCGTCTGGGTGATTTCTATGAAATGTTTTTCGAGGATGCGATTAACGCGTCGCGAGAGCTCGAGATTACATTAACCGGCCGGGAGGGCGGCGCGGAAGAACGCATCCCCATGTGCGGGGTGCCTTACCATTCCGCTGAAAATTACATGTCCCGGTTGATTGAAAAAGGATATAAGGTCGCGATCTGCGAGCAAGTCGAGGATCCATCCGAAGCTAAAGGCGTTGTGCGCCGCGAAATCGTCCGCATTGTGACGCCGGGCACGGTCATGGACAGTAAGCTGCTGGGTGAAACTAGCAACAACTATATCGTTTCGCTCGTGAATAAGGAAGAAGGCTATGCGTTCACGGCGTGTGACATTTCTACCGGGGAGTTGTATACGACGCTTCTCCCGGATTCATGGGAGCTTGTCATGGATGAGCTGAATGTGTACAGCCCATCCGAAATTATTACGGACAAGCAGCTTTTGGCTACGATTCGGGAGAGCAGCCCGACCTGGAGCCGCAATACGGTGATGACCGAGTGGACGCAGGCGGACGAAAAACTGCTGGCGGAGCATTTTGCCGAAGATGAAGCGCTGCCTGCCCTATCCGGCTTAAACCGCCAAGGGGTCGCGCTCCTGTTGGCTTATCTGAAAGAAACACAAAAAAGAGCCTTGACTCACGTCAAGCATATCCGGGTGTACCAGCCCGATCAATTTATGACGATGGATCCTTTCACGCGCAGAAATCTGGAGCTTACGGAAACGGTTCGCGAACGCGCGAAAAAAGGTTCGCTGCTCTGGCTGCTCGATAAAACCGTAACCGCGATGGGCGCGCGCATGCTGCGCCGCTGGATTGAAAAGCCGCTAATGAGCGTATCCCGCATCCAGGAGCGACAGGAAGCCGTGGATCTGCTCTATAACCAGTTGATCGTCCGTGAGGATGTGAAACAAGCGCTCAAGGAAGTGTACGACCTTGAACGTCTGGTTGCCCGAATCTCGTACGGGAACGCCAATGCCCGCGATATGGTTGCATTAAAGCATTCCTTGCAGCAAGTGCCCTTGCTGCAGGAAGTGTGCGCTGCCTCCGGTTCGGAGACGCTCCGCAAGCTGGTTCAGGGTATGGACGCTTGCGAAGATGTGATGTCATGGATTGCGAGCTCCATCGTGGACGAGCCTCCGGTCTCGATTCGAGACGGCGGCATGATCCGGGAAGGCTACCAGCCTTACCTCGATCAGCTTCGTGAGGCGAGTACCAACGGCAAGCAGTGGATTGCCGAGCTGGAGCGGCAAGAGCGGGAAGCGACAGGCATCAAGTCGCTGAAAATCGGCTACAACAAAGTGTTCGGCTACTTTATTGAGGTGACCAAAGCGAACATGGCTTCGCTTCCGGAGGGCCGCTACGAGCGCAAGCAAACCCTTGCGAACGCGGAGCGCTACGTGACGCCGGAGCTCAAAGAAAAAGAAGCGCTCATTCTTGAAGCGCAGGATAAAATGGTCGATTTGGAATATGAGCTGTTTACCGAGCTGCGCGACCGGATTTCCCGGCATATTTCCAGATTGCAGAAGCTGGCGGAAGTGATCGCTACCGCCGATGTGTACCAGTCGATGGCCGCTGTCAGCGCCGCCCAGCACTACCGCAAGCCGGAGATCGGCGAAGGCTTCGATCTCCACATCGAAGAAGGCCGCCATCCGGTCGTCGAGGCGGTCATTCAGGACGGCTCGTTCATCGCGAACGAAACGAGCCTGGAAGACGCGCAGGGCCGCATTCTACTCATTACCGGGCCGAATATGGCCGGTAAATCTACTTATATGCGGCAGGTAGCCGTGATCTGCCTGATGGCGCAGATAGGCTGCTTTGTGCCTGCCAGGTCCGCGCGTATCCCGATCATCGATCGGATTTTCACGCGGATCGGTGCGGCCGATGACCTGATCGGCGGGCAGAGCACGTTCATGGTCGAGATGATGGACATTCAGGTGATGACCGAGAAAGCGACTAGCAAAAGTCTCGTCATCATCGATGAATTGGGCCGCGGCACCTCGACCGGCGAGGGCATGGCGATCGCGCAGGCGGTCATTGAGTTCCTTCATGACCGGATCGGCTGTAAAACGCTTGTCTCTACGCATTTTCACGAACTTGCGCATCTGGAAGAAAGCCTCGCACATCTGCGCAACCACTGCATGGCAGTCAAAGAAAGCGGCAGGCAGGTCACCTTCCTGCGCAAGCTGATCCGCGGGGCAGCGAGTACGAGCTACGGCATCTATTGTGCCGAGATCGCCGGGCTGCCCGAGACGATCATTCAGCGCTCCTATGAGCTGCTGAACGGGTTTGAAGAG
The DNA here is from genome assembly GCF_014534655.1 of Paenibacillus sedimenti. GTDB lineage: Bacteria > Bacillota > Bacilli > Paenibacillales > NBRC-103111 > Paenibacillus_E > Paenibacillus_E sedimenti. The sequence goes on along the minus strand of NZ_JACVVD010000003.1, from coordinate 283,831 downwards.
CGGGCGGCGGGAGCTGCGCAAATCGCCGCCACCGCCGAGCGGCCGCGCGTGTCCCAGCCGGCCGTAGCCGCAGCTGCCGCGATTGAGCCGGCAGCTGAGATCCGGCAGCTGTCCCTCTTCGAGGAGGACAGTCCTGCCCATGCCGTCAAGAAGAAACTTGACGGCAAATCTCAGCTGGTGCTCGACCAGCTGAAGGGCATCGATTTGATCAACATGACGCCTCTCCAGGCGCTTAATTTGGTATACGAATGGAAACAAAAGCTGCAATAGGCGGCACTATCAGTTTACGAAGCTGGTTTTCTAAAGAAAACTCTAAGGAGAGACAAGCATGAACCAACAACCCAAAATGAAAACAATGAAAGTTACATTAGCGCTTGCCTCAGCTCTTATGACCGTGCTTCCAGTCAGCGCCATGGCGCAGGAAGATTTGCAAACGCAGCAAGTCAGAGAAATTATCGGCAAGCTGCATGTAAGCGGTGTGTCCGAAGAAGCCTTGGCTAACCAATCGATTAAGCAGATGGTGGATGGACTCAAGGATCCTTATACCGTCTTTTTCAGCGAAGAGGAATACAGCCAATTTAGCAGTACTTTGGAAAATAATTATGTAGGAATGGGCGCTCGCATCGGTCTGGATGACAAAGGTGTCTATATAAGCGAGGTATTCGCGGGATCGGCAGCTGAAAGCGCTGGATTGCAGCGGGACGATTACATTGTTGCTGTTGACGGTACGGCTGTTGACCCTAAATCAACCGATTCCGCCAGAAGCAAAATTATCGGAGAAGCCGGCACCAAGACGAAAGTCACCGTACTGCGCGGCGGTAAAGAACTGACTGTGGAACTTATCCGTAAAGCCGTGAATGTGCCTGAAGTTTACGGCAAAAGCTTTACGAATGGCGTCGGCTACATTCAAATCACGGACTTTTCCAGCGATGCAGACGAAGATTTCGATAAGCAGCTTTCGGATTTGAAAACTAAAGGACTTAAGGCATTAATTCTGGATGTTCGCAATAATCCGGGCGGACTCGTGGACACAGCGCGTAACATTGCGAGTCATTTTGTTAAAGAAGGCGTTTTGATTCATACGAAAGACCGTAACGGCATCGATGAGGCCGTTCCTATTACAGGCGGATCGGAACTATCCGTTCCAGTATATATTTTAGCCAATGAGTACAGCGCAAGCGCTTCGGAGGTATTATCCGGCGCCCTGCAGGATTATAACGCGGGCAAGGTAATCGGGATGCAAACTTATGGTAAAGGCAGCGTTCAGCAGCTCTATCAGCTGGATGGCGGTTCTGCGCTCAAAGTTACCATTGAAGAGTATTTGACGCCAAAAATGCGCAAAGTGAATAAAGTGGGCATTACGCCTGACGTTAAGGTGGACGGCTCGGCGGCTCAGCTCATTACTGCGCTTCATATGTCGGGAATCTCCGATATCCATGTAGAAATATCCAAACACGCAATCAAGTATAACGGCGTCGAAATGGGCAGCGTCCTGGGCACTTTCCGTGAAAATGGGCATTTGTACGCGAATACACGTGCTTTAGCAGCCCTGGTGGGCGCTAATATCACTTGGAATGATACCGACCGTACGGTTGATATTACCGATGCAAAGGGTACACAGGCAATTCCGGTTGAATCGGACAAGCTCATCATCGATAACGGAACAAGCTACGTGAATGTGGATGTTTTTGATGACCTCTTCCCGCAGCTGAAAGTGAATGATCAGGGAGAGAATGTTTCCATTCGAGCTGTAAAGGGGAACTAAGAGATGGGTAAAATACAGCTCTTAAGCGAGCATATCGCCAACCAGATCGCGGCAGGGGAAGTGGTGGAACGCCCTTCCTCCGTTGTGAAAGAGCTTGTCGAGAACTCCGTAGATGCGGGAAGCACACGGATTGACGTGACCATTGAAGAGGGCGGTTTGCAGCTCATACGTGTGACGGATAATGGCTCCGGGATGGAGCCTGCGGATTGCGAGCTGGCTTTTCAACGACATGCGACAAGCAAAATATCGACGAGCAAGGATCTGTTCTCGATTCGTACATTGGGTTTTCGCGGAGAGGCGCTTCCCAGTATTGCGTCGGTCTCCCGTTTGGAGTGTGTCACAAGCTCCGTAAATGACGGACTTGGCCGCAAGATTGCCATAGAAGGCGGAACGATTCGCACAGTCGAGGAAACCGCCGCTTCACGAGGGACGGAAGTGACCGTTCGGGAGCTTTTTTTCAATACGCCGGCCCGCCTGAAATATATGAAAACGATCCAGACGGAGCTCGGTCACATCTCCGATTATTTGTACAGATTGGCTTTGGCCCACCCAGGCATCGCCTTCTCGCTCAAGCATAACGGCAATCTGCTACTGCAGACGCTCGGCAACGGAGATTTGCTTCAAGTCATCGCCGGCATCTATGGGACGGCGGTCGGCAAGCAAATGCTGCCGATCCAGGCGGAAAGCTTGGATTATGCGATTTCGGGCTTCATCGCGAAGCCCGAGATGACCCGCGCGAATCGGAGCGCGATCTCGACTATAGTCAACGGACGTTATGTGCGCAATTTCGCGCTGAATCAAGCCCTGCTGCAGGGCTACCATACGCTGCTGCCGATCAATCGCTTTCCGGTGGCCGTGCTGCAAATTGTCATGGACCCCTCATTGGTCGACGTGAATGTGCATCCCGCGAAGCTGGAAGTTCGTTTCAGCAAAGAGGCCGAGCTTACAGCATTGATTGAATCCGAAGTGAAGCGTTTCCTGGGTAAGCAGGTATTGATCCCCCAAGGGAATAAGCTTGCATCTCCCAAAGGCGCTTACGTACAGGAACAGATGGAACTCACACGCGCCGTAGATTCTGCATCTATACAGCCGGAACGCGGGGCAACTGCATCGCAAGCGGCCATGTCAAACCGGACGGCGTTCTCTGAGCCTGCTTCTTCGCCGGTCGCTGCTCCTCCACCATCGCCGGGATCGCAGAGCATGAACTTGCACGTAAAAGAAGCCCTGCCTGCGTATACGGTAAGAGAAGCTGAGCGAGATAGTCAGCGCAGCTCCCAACCGGCTTCATATTCTTCGTCGCGTTCATCGCCTGTGCCGCAGACGAATGTATATGCTTCCAACGGCTTAAGAAGCGTATCGATGCAGCAGCAGCGCAAAGCAAACGAAGCTTTCATGGAACTCTTGCCTGCAAGTGAAGACAGCGATGCGCCGAAGCTTCCGTCTTTTCCGAGATTAGACCCTATCGGCCAGATGCACGGCACCTATCTAGTCGCGCAAAATGAAGCAGGATTGTATCTGATTGATCAGCATGCCGCTCATGAGCGGATTAACTATGAATATTATTACGAAAGATTTGGCAATCCTGCTGAGGCAAGCCAAGAATTGCTTGTGCCGATTACGCTGGAGTTTACGCCCGCCGAAGCAGGCCTTATCGCAGATAAGCTGTCTCTGTTCGAGCAAGCAGGCGTATATATGGAAGCATTTGGCGGCAATACGTTTATCGTTCGCGCTCATCCCCACTGGTTCCCGGGCGGTGAAGAAAAAGGAATCGTCGAAGAAATGTGCGAGTGGGTGCTCGGCGAGAAGAAGACCGTCGACATCGCCAAGCTGAGAGAGAAAGCGGCTATAATGTGTTCCTGCAAAGCTTCCATCAAGGCCAACCAAGGCCTCAGCATCCTTGAGATGGAAACTCTGATCGACCGGCTTGCGAGCTGCCGCAATCCTTACACGTGCCCGCATGGCCGTCCGATTGTTGTCAGTTTCACTACCTATGAGCTGGAAAAAATGTTTAAGCGAGTGATGTAATTCCGTGTTAGTCACAACATCTTATAGCCCGTCCCCGGAGCTGGTGGACAAAGCAAGTCGTCTTGCAGCCGACTATGGGGGGAGAATGGTTCCCCGACGAAGAGATTCATTGCAGCAAATCAGGAAAAAATTTACAGGAGATTCGCTTCTGCTTGTGACGAAGGAAGAGATCAGGTACTATGAAGGAGATATCCCTGCGCATTTTTTCCATCCGAGCATGGCGCTCGTTCGCATCAAACGTATGCTGAGAGGCGAATCGGACCTGCTGATCGACGTTTCCGGTGCAGCGAGGGGAGATGTCGTCGTTGATTGTACGGCGGGACTGGCGTCGGATGCGATTGTTTTCTCGTTTGCAGTAGGTGCAGCCGGGAGCGTCACTGCACTTGAAAGTGAGAAAGTTCCCGCGATGCTGATCCGGGAAGGCTTGTCTGTCTACGAATCGGAGATCCCTGAGCTTAATGAGGCGATGAGGCGCATTGCGGTCAGGCAGATCCGTCATACCGATTATTTGCAGCAGCTGGAGACGAAAAGCGTGGACATCGTGTACTTCGATCCGATGTTCCGGCATCCGATCGAGGAATCCAGCTCGATTTCTCCGCTCAGGCAAAATGCGAATGCTGAAGCCGTCAGCCTAGAGGCGATCGCTGAGGCTAGGCGCGTTGCACGCAAGAGCATTGTGCTCAAGGAGCACAGGGATAGCAAGGAGTTCGACCGCCTGGGGTTCGAACATGTCCTTCGTTCAACTACGAAAACAACCTATGGAGTGATTCGATTGTGTTAGAAGCGTTGGCCAAGCCGAAATTACTCGTACTTCTCGGTCCTACAGCTGTTGGTAAAACAAAGCTGAGTCTGGATATCGCTCAGCAGTTTCAATGTGAAATTATTTCCGGCGATTCCATGCAGGTTTATCGCGGCATGGATATCGGAACGGCCAAGGCGAGCAAAGCGGAGCAGGAACTCGTACCGCATCATTTGATCGATATTCATGATCCTTCCTATCCGTTCTCTGCTGCCGAGTTTCAAGAGCGCGTGCGGAATCTCATTACAGATATTCATGCGCGGGGAAAGCTGCCTTTTATTGTGGGAGGAACAGGACTTTATATCGAATCGGTCTGTTACAATTATCAATTTACCGACGTCGGCATGGATGAAGCGTTCCGCAATGAGCAGGAGGCTTATGCGATCCAGCATGGGGATGAAGCGCTGCACCTTAAGCTGCGCGACATCGATCCGGAAAGTGCGGACCGGCTTCATGCGAATGACCGCCGTCGCGTGATTCGGGCACTTGAGGTTTTCCGTGTATCCGGGCAAACATTTTCAGAGCATTTGGCCGCCCAGAAAAAAGAGTCGCCTTACGAACTATGTATAATAGGACTAACGATGGATCGGGCGCTGCTTTACCAGCGCATTGAAGAGCGGATCGACGCGATGATGGAGGAAGGGCTAATCGAGGAAGTGAAGTCAGTTCTCGACTCGGGATGCCCCAAGAACGCGATTTCCATGCAAGCGCTGGGCTACAAAGAAATCGTCCGCTATTTAGATGGAGAGCTCTCATTGGAAGAGGCTGTCACGCTGCTAAAGCGCGATACAAGGCGATTTGCCAAGCGCCAGCTATCCTGGTTCCGGCATATGAAAGACATTTATTGGGTGGATGTAACGGATTCAGCAAATTTTTCTGCCCATTTCCAAATGATTAGTGATATAATAGCAGGAAAGTTTGTACATAAAATTGAATATAATCAACAACAATGATCATTGAAAATAGCGCCGTGCGGCGAACGTTTCATTCCATTAAGGGGGACCTACTGATGAACAAATCCATTAATATCCAAGACAATTTTCTTAATCAACTTCGCAAAGAAAGCATTCCCGTAACCGTATACTTAACTAATGGGTTTCAAATCAGAGGTCTTATTCGCGCTTTCGATAACTTCACGATCATTATTGACAGTGAAGGCCGTCAGCAAATGGTGTACAAACACGCGATTTCCACGTTTACACCGCAAAGATCCGTGTCGCTTATGGCGGCAGCAGAAGCATCGGAATAATCCGTTCGCTGGATGTTTTTGCAACTTTTTAGTTTGTCAAACCGTCTAACCGAATAGAAACGAATGGAGCAACCTTGCATATAAGGTTGTTCTTTTGTTGGTAAGACATAGAGAATGAACTGCGAGGGAGTCGGTGAACTTGGGGAAACAGGCGAATACGAAGCCGCAAGGCAGCAGCAAAGGTTCAAAGAAGAAACGATTGAATTTTCGCAAATTAATCTTTGGCTCGATCATCGCCACGATTCTGGCTATCATTTGTGCAATGGGCATTTATATTATCGTTATTATGAGCGGGTTTAGCATTTTGGATCAAAATATCGACAAGATCAATACGACGGCCGAATCAACACTCATATATGCCCAAGAAGAAGGCAAGGATAAGAATGGTAAAGACCTGCCGCCAATCGAGATTGCCAAACTCTACAAAGGCGGTGAAAACCGCGAAAGCGTAAGTATTAAAGACGTTCCAGAGCGTTTGCAGCAAGCGTTCATTGCCACTGAGGACCGCCGGTTTGAGCAGCATGCAGGAGTCGACTTTTGGGCTATTGGCCGCGCGTTGGTGAAGGACGTCATGCATATGAGCGCGGTAGAGGGCGGAAGTACGATTACGCAGCAGTTAGCCAAAAACGTATTCTTAAGCTCTGAAAAGACGATATTCCGTAAAGGTACGGAAATGTCGATCGCATTTGCCTTGGACCAACGGTTTACCAAGGGTGAGATTTTAGAAAAATATTTAAACCGTATTTTCTTCGGAAGCAATGCCTACGGCATAAAAGCTGCCGCCAAAGTCTATTTTGGCAAATCGAATCTGAGTGATTTGAAGCTTTGGGAGATGGCCACGCTAGCCGCGTTGCCAAAAGCGCCTTCGCGATACTCACCGTTAAAAAATCCGGATCTATCTAAAGAGCGAAGAGGCGTTGTGCTTCGATTAATGACGGATCAGGGGTATATTACGGAAGCCGAGCGCGCTGAAGCGGCAGCAGTTGATTATGTTCCGCCTGCATCGGCCAGCCAAGGCAGCAAAGAATACGCAACGTTCGTTGATTACGTGACCAATGAAGCTGAGGATATGTATGGCATTAACGAAGACGAATTGCTCACTAAAGGCTATCGAATCTACACAACGATGAATCCGAAAGCTCAGCAGATCATGGAGCAAACCTATGCCAATGCAAGCTTGTTCCAAAAGGACGCGTCGGATGGTCAAAAAATCCAGAGTTCCATGGTTATTGTCGATAATAAAACCGGCGGATTGGTTGCGATGATCGGGGGCCGGGATTATCAGCCTAAAGGCTTTAGCCGCGTATATGCCAAAAGGCAGCCAGGCTCGGCGTTTAAGCCGATTGCTGCATATGGTCCGGCTCTGGAAAGCGGCAAATATACGCCTTATTCCATGATGGATGATACGCAAACAACATTCGGCAACGGTACTTATGCGCCTCGCAACTACGATAGGACTACTCACGGTCAGGTAACCATGTTCGAAGCTGTGAAAAAGTCTTACAACTTGGCGCCAGTTTGGCTATTGGATCAAATGGGTGCAAAGGCCGGCATGGAGTTTGCCGATAAATTAGGCATCAAACTGAATGCGCAAAAAGACCGCAACCTAGCCATCGCCTTGGGCGGTCTAACCGACGGGGTATCTCCTTTGGAGATGGCTACGGCCTACAGCGCATTCGCCAACCAAGGTATGCTCAATAAAGCGCACGCGATTCTAAGGATCGTAGATGCACAGGGGAAAGAAATTCATGCGTATAAACCAGAGAAGAAGCAAGCCATTTCGCCTAAAACGGCCTATTATATGACACTGCTGCTGCAAGGCGTCGTCGAGCCGGGAGGTACGGGGACGAAAGCGAAATTCAATCGCCCGGTAGCCGGCAAAACGGGAACGACGGGACTTGATATCAAAGGCCTTGAAAAATACGACAGGGACGTCTGGTTTGTCGGTTATACACCGGAGTGGACGGCGGCCGTATGGGAGGGTTTCGACAAGGTCGATTCCAAGCACTATGTAACGATCGGCAGCGGCAGCCCGTCCGCGATTTTCATGAACGTCATGTCCAAAGCGCTTGAAGGAAGGCCGGTCACGAATTTTGTGAAGCCGGATAATGTGCCCGATCTGACCGAACCGCCTAAAGGTATCTCCGATTTGGCGGCTGCGTATGTGCCTGAGACCAAGTCGGTCAAACTGACATGGACATCTCAAGGCGATAAAATCGCCTATAAGTTGTACCGCAAAAGCTCGAAGGAGACTGAGGCCAAACTGCTTATTCAAGCGCCAAATGCGGAAGTCAACGATACAACTGTAAATAGTGGCGAAACCTATCAGTACTATGTGACACCTGTTAACCTGGAGTCTAATTTAGAAGGTGCTCAATCGAATATGGTGAACATTGAGATCCCTAAGGACGAAGCGCAGCTATCTCCATCACCGTCGCCTTCCGTGTCGCCTTCGCCATCTCCGGGCAATGGCAAGGATCAAACTTCACCTTCACCATCGCCGCCACCGGGTTCAAAACCGACGACATCGCCGACGAATAGCGGGAAACCTAACGATGGCAAAGGCGGCTCGGGGGTAAGCCCAAGTCCTAGTCCAAGTCCAAGTCCGTCACCGGCGAATAATCCTGCTCAAGGCAATGCGAATAAGACAAATCAGGGCAGTACGCAAGACAACATTCAAGACGGAATCATAACAACGATTCCTAAGATCCAATAAAGATCACCTTACCGCTCATACGCGGTGGGGACTACATATCAACACACCTGCTACGGAGGATGAAATTTATTATGAATCGGAAATATTCGAAGCTGCTTCCCCTTACTTTACTTGCAATGACCGTACTCATCTCTGCCTGCGGCAATAAACCGGCCGAAATTGCCGGCGGCACGGCTTCGCCCAAGAGTGGCGCTGAACCTGCTGCTGCGGCTTCGCCAAATGCGCCTAAACAATGGAGCAAGGCGCCTGACATGTCGATTGACCCGAACAAATCGTATCAAGCCGAGGTTACGACGTCTAAGGGTACCTTTACGATTGACCTTTTTGCGAAGGAAGCCCCAAAGACGGTAAATAACTTTGTGTTCTTGTCCAAAGAGGGCTTTTACAACAATGTCACGTTCCACCGGATTATCAAAACATTCATGATTCAAACCGGTGACCCGCTTGGAACGGGGAGGGGCGGTCCCGGTTATAAATTTGAAGATGAGCTCAAAACGTCGCACAAATATGAACCGGGCATCGTAGCGATGGCGAATTCCGGCAAGAACACGAATGGCAGCCAATTTTTCATCTGTTCGGGTGGGGATTGCGCTAATCTGAACCAAATTCCGCATTACACGATTTTCGGCAAAGTTACTGACGAAGGCATGGCGACGATCGCTAAAATCGCGGATACGCCTGTGCAAATGAATCCTAATGGCGGAGATTCGTCTCCAAGTATGCCGAAAGAGAAAGTAACCATCAATTCAATTACGATTAAAGAAAAATAGAAGCTTTATTCCATATTAGGAAGGACGCCTGCATGAAACAGCCTTGTTTATTGTTCCACGGGTTTACCGGCGGTCCCTTTGAGGTGGAACCGCTGGCGCAGCATTTGCAGGAGCGAGGGCAGCCTTGCGATCTGCCCCGATTGCCGTGGCACGGTGAAGACGATCAAGCGTTGAAGACTTCACGTTGGGAAGATTGGGTTGTAGCTGCAGAGCAACACGCAGACCGAATGACGCAGCAATACGGTTCTTTTGATTTAGTCGGCTTTTCCATGGGCGGTCTGTTGGCCGCCTATTTGGCTGTCCGTTACCCGGTGCGCAAGCTTGTGCTGTTGAATACAGCGGTCATCTATATTAGCCCGGCACGTCTGCTGCATGTCATTCGAGAGGACTGGAAAAATCAAGATCAGGATTATTTGCAAAAGGCGAAATCAACCCCGTTAAGAGCCACGTGGCAGTTCACAAGGTTAGTACGGCATCTGAAGCCTGAAATAGGTAAAGTAACAGTGCCTACACTAATCGCTCAAGCGGAGAGAGACCAAGTCATCCATCCGCAAAGCGCAAGGTACATTTATAGAAAGCTGGGAGGCTATAGGGAGTTGTATTGGTATCCAAAGTCCAAGCATCTCATATGCCATAGTGAAGATGCAGAGACTTTATTTGAACATGTGAGTACATTCCTGGAAGAGGAGTAAAGGGAGAAGGACAATGAAAACGCAGCTGAATCCGAATCAACGTCACATCTCCCGTAAGCCGAGAAATCGCGCTCGTTCCGGTAAAATTAACCGGATTTTGAGTTTCTTACGTCGCTTGTTCCAACTGCTGCTCGTCGTTTTCGTAATAGGTATCGGGTGGATTGTTTATATCCAGTGGAAAGTGCAGCGAGCCCCTGATCAAGTTCTTCCAAAGCAGGTAGATGTGGGTATCGTATTGGGAGCATCCCTGCGCAAGGATATACCGAGTCCTGGGCTGCAGGAACGTCTCGATCTGGCGGTAAAGCTTTACGGGCAGGGGAAATTTCAGCGCGTCATCGTCTCCGGCGGTCTGGACCATAACGGGTCCAAATTGACGGAAGCAGAAGGGATGCGCAATTATCTGGTCAAAAAAGGAATCCCGCAAAATCGGATATTGCTCGAGCCTCGGGCTACAAGCACGTATGAGAATTTGCTTTATAGCAAGCAAATCATGGACGAGCACGGGCTTGTCAGCTCGATCATCGTGACGCATCAATTCCATGGTTCACGCTCCCTGGACATAGCGGAAACCATCGGTTTAAAGGAGCCGATCGTGTCGTCCACAAAATCGGAAGTACTGTTCATGCCTTACCATGAAGCGCGAGAAACGCTCGCGTATACGAAGTGGGAATGGACGAAGATGCTGTTGAAAGCAGGTTTATGAGAAAACGAATGGTTGATTGATAAACAAATGGGGCTGTCCCTCAGGTCTTTTCAGACCTAATGAGACAGTCCCATTTGTTTTCCTTGTTGGCATAGTTACATACTGCTATCCGTTTACGATCGTGCCGCCGTTCACGTGCAGGATCTGGCCAGCCATGTACGACGAGTCCTCGCAGGCGAGGAAGACATAGCTCGGGGCCAGCTCCTTCGGCTGTCCCGCTCGTTTCATCGGCGTATCCGAGCCGAATACGGCAACTTCCTCCGCCGTGAACGTAGAAGGGATGAGTGGTGTCCAGATCGGACCTGGCGCCACACCGTTGACGCGAATGCCTCGCGGGTTAAGCTGTAGCGACAGCGAGCGGGTGAACGCAACAATAGCACCTTTGGTGGAGGCGTAGTCGATTAGCTGCTCATGGCCGTGATATGCGGTGATGGAAGCTGTATTAATAATGGCGCTTCCCGGCTTCAGATGCGGAAGCGCGGCTTTTGTCAAATAAAAGAAGGAGAACAGATTCGTACGGAAAGTTCGCTCCAACTGTTCCGCTGTAATGTTCTCTATGCTGGCCTGCGGGTGCTGCTCGGCTGCATTGTTCACCAAAATATCCAGCTTGCCGAACTGTTTCACGGCTTGATCGATAATCTGCTTGCAGAAGCTCTCATCGCCGATATCGCCAGCCGCATGCAGGCATTTACGGCCTTCTGCTTCCACCTGGCGATGCGTCTCTTCCGCATCGCCGTGTTCGTTCAAGTACACGAGAACGACATCCGCGCCTTCTTTGGCATATGCAATCGCAACCGCACGGCCGATACCGCTGTCACCTCCGGTGATGAGCGCGACTTTATCTTTTAGCTTGCCGGCCGCTTTGTACTGCGCATCTTCAAAAACCGGTCGCGGATTCATTTGCGACTCAATGCCTGGCTGCTGGTTCTGCTGCTGGGCCGGGAAGACCGGCTTCGTTGGTGTAGCTGTTGCCATGGGAAAAAGCTCCTTTCATCCTAAAAGATTCCCTGTTAGGATGATGCAAGAACCTACAAATCATACTTAATACGGTAATGATAGCCATAAAGCGCCTGGTAGCCCAGTTTTTCATATAAATTCACTGCGGGCTTATTGTCGGCAATGACTTGCAGATATTGCTTCGTTGCCCCTTGTTCCAGACTCCAAGCGGTGAGCGCATGCATCAGCGAGTAACCAAGACCTTGTCCGCGGCAAGCCTCGCTTACGACGACGTTGACAAAACCTGCCCAGCCATCCTCTAGAATAGCAGTGGCTGCAGCCACCGTTTCTCCGTCCTGCAAAAGTCGAACAAATCCTTTGGGTTCCGGCATCCTTTCAAACAAACCGGTATAAAATGATAATCGCGTCTCTGGGAATTGTTCCAGTTGCAGAAATGCTTCGATCCAAGCAGCATCAGCTTGTTGCGTCCAGACTGTATCAACTGACGCAGGACCCTTGAGCAGCGCAGCTTGCAGCGCCTTCTCTCGAACTTCCTGACTGTTCGCAGTCATGAAGAGGCAGGGAGTGTCTGCTATATACCCGTTATCGGCAAGGAATTTATCCAACCCGTCAGGTGAAGCGCCGCTAACATGAAAAATGGACGGTAAGCCACGTTCCTTATAATACTTTTCTGCTTTCTGCGGCCATGCGGGGTCCTTAGGGTATTCGCCGATGGCGAGCACACTGTTTGCCCGTTTGGTCACCCCTTGAGATTCGCGTAACAGCCAGTTATCCAGAGCGTCGGTTGATTCAGCGGGCCAAGTACGCGCGGCTATCTCATCCATCTCAACAAAATGGGTGCGGTTTAGGTTCATGTCATCTTCTTCCCCTCTATGAAAGTAAATAATATAAATAAATATACATATTTATGAATAAAAATACAATCATTTCACGTTGTAAAAGTGGAAAAAAATTGCACTTTATTGTAAGCTGTGATTACCATTGATGCAAGTGATTGCGGGAGGGACATAACTTTGGAAATTAGTATACGTACGGCAAAAGCAGAAGATTACGATGCTGTGAATGCAATCATCCGGTTCGGTCAGGAAGAGCATGCCGATGCACTCCCGCATGTGTTCGCTAAGTTGGATCGCGTTGTTGCTATGGGGTGGTTCCGCAGCTACTCGGACCAGAACACTAAAGTCATTCTTGTTGCCGAGTACGAGACGAGAATCGTTGGAGTCGCCATGCTGGAGCTGAAAAAGAGCCCGCCTTACGAAGCCCTAGTACCACGCACTTATGCGTACATGAACGAACTGGCTGTCGATCCCGCTTATCAAAGGCAAGGCATCGGCACTATGCTGTATGCGGCTTCCTTGCAATGGGCGAAGAATCGTCAAGCTTCATCTTTGGAGTTGAACGTTTGGGAATTTAATAGTCGTGCAATCGCCTTTTATCAATCTTTAGGGATGTCTACTTTAAACCGAACGATGACGATCCCAATATAATCATAATGAAGGAGAGTACAAGCATGCTGTTTATACATAACGAAGGCATTACAGACCCTAGAGTGAATTTGGCTATTGAAGAGTACGCACTTAGGCGGCTGCCTATGAATGAGAGCTATTTGCTCTTCTACCACATAAGAAAGTTTAACTTCGTTAAAGCACTAAAGTGCTTAACAAACTTTCCTATTGGCGATAAAAACTTTCGCTAAACGCGGTCGCTCATCTTCGAAAGGACATCGATAGACGTTTTTCTCATATCAACGAGCCGTCCGAGCAAGGGCTTTAACTCCGAGATTGAGAATGTTGTAATGGCATTAAAGGTTAATGCCGATAAAATTCAGTCCAAAGGCATTAAATCCATTCGCAGCAGAGTTGCCAAGCTTCGAGGTGCGCGATATGAAGAGTTTGCTATTCGTGAACGTTTAGCCGGAATCGAGCTTCGCCGTTACTTTGGAGCGCTGGATCCGAAAGCTTTTGTGGCTTTGCTGCTATTCACTTAACTAAGGAGCGGGGGAAGTACCGATGACGAAGTTGTATTTGATCAGGCACGGGGAAACGGAATGGAATATAGAGCACAGATTGCAAGGACATTCGGATTCGCCGCTGTCGCCACTAGGGAGAATGCAGGCGTTGTGGCTCTCGGAAGCGCTTGAAGATGTGCCATTCGATGTGATTTGCGCAAGCAGCAGCGGTCGCACCCTCCAAACGGCAACTATCGTTAAAGGCAGGCGCGCGCTGCCGATTATCTCATCCGATGATTGGATGGAGATGAATCTTGGTGCCTGGGAAGGCCGCATTGCGGAAGAAATCAAGCAGGAAGATAAGGACAATTTCCACGCATTCTGGAACGAGCCGCACCGGTATATGCCTGCATCAGGTGAGTCCTACCAGGACTTGCTAGCGAGAGTTCTGCCCGCGCTGGAGCGGTTGCTGGTTGAACATGCAGGTAAAACGATTTGTCTCGTTTCACATTCCGTTACATTGAAAGTGATCATGGCTCATTTCGAGCAAAGAGAGCTCGCCGAATTATGGAATCCGCCATATTTTCATCCTACATGCTTAAGTATGGTCGAGTGGAAAGATGGCAATCAGCGAATCGTGCTTCATGGGGATACATCGCATTTTCGAAATGAGGATGCATTCGGATTCTAACAAAAATCCTGATTTCCCGGGAAAGCGCAGGAATTGACAAGAAATGCGATGAAATGAGGCTTAAGAAGATGCAAGGTTATAAAGGCAAAGTTGCCGTTATTACAGGAGCAGCCAATGGAATTGGCCGTGATTAGGGGGAGAGCGGAATTGAACGCTATTCAAAAAAGAATCGAAGAACTGTATCGATATGTCCCAAGCTTACAGAAACCAGCTGATTTATCCAGCTACTGGGAGAAAGTGCTGGCAGAAGAAGAAAAGCCGTTGCTAATGGAACTTCTTCCTGTGAATACGGCGATGAACCTTGTTCGCGCCTACAAACTCATTTATGAAGGATATGCGCAGACACCTATACACAGCTGGTATCTAGTTCCGGAAGTAGGTGCGAATCAGCCTTTGCCATGCATCGTTATGTTTCACGGCTATACAGGCTCCAAAGGTGAGCCTGAAGACTACGCGGCTTGGCTGCTGATGGGTTACGCCGTGCTGGCGATCGATATACGCGGTCAAAGCGGAGAGACGGGCAACAGCCTGCCACAAACATATGGCATGACCAAGGGCTGGATAACCCAGGGCATTCTCGATCCGCAAAGCTGCTACTATAAAGCTCTGGCCATCGATGCGATCCGGGCCATTCACTGCGCTAAGCAGCAGCCGGAGGTTGATAGCGGCCGCATCATTGCCATGGGCGTCTCGCAGGGAGGAGGCTTGGCACTGCTTACCGGGGCATTGGAAACGAGTGTTCGTATGGTGGTAGCCGCTATTCCGAACATGTGTCACATGGACTTTGGCTTGTTCAACTCGACCGGCTCGCTAACCGAGATCGCACAGTTCGTCAGCCATGCTCAGGGGCGCTTGGACAGTGTGCTGTCGACGCTTAGCTATTTTGATATTGTGAATCTGGCCGACCGTATCAAGATGCCAGTCTGGATGTCGGTAGGTCTCAAGGATACGGTATGTTTGCCGGAGACCGTTTTTGCCGCTTATCAAGCGATAGTCTCCAAAGAAAAGGAGCTCCAAATCAATCCTTTTTTGGGTCATGAAACCGTGCGGGGTCATGCGGCAATAGTGAATACGTTTATTCAGCAGCATTTGGGATAAGTTGTAACTCGCGTCTGCTAAGAAATCATAAAGAGTTGCCTATACGCGTAAGATGGATTAATGGGTACTTCTATGAACGATGTGTCCACCAACAATTAAACGAGGTGATCCTCATGAGTGGTCGAAGCCTGCCATCGAGACAAATCAACATCGTATTGCGGCAACCGGAGCCTCACGCCTCGCAAATGGCTGAAGCCGAGCCACAGCTGATCGGAAAGCGAACGCCGCAAGAAGGCCCGCTGTCTGAAATTTTCAAAGAGCTGAATCAAATGATAGGTCTCGATAATGTGAAAGAATTGGTTCATGAAATCTATGCGTTGCTGCAAATTTCTCAATTTCGCGCAGAGGCTGGTCTGGTAAGTAACTCTCACGTCTATCATATGATTTTCAAAGGAAGTCCGGGTACGGGGAAAACGACAGTGGCACGGCTTATGGGGCGCATGTTTCATGCGATGGGCGTGCTGAGCAAAGGGCACTTTATTGAAGTGGAACGCGCGGATCTCGTCGGAGAGTATATTGGACATACTGCTCTCAAAACGCGTGAACTCATGAAAAAAGCAATGGGCGGCATATTATTTATTGATGAAGCTTACAGCTTGGCGCGAGGCGGCGACAAGGACTTCGGCAAGGAATCGATCGACGCGCTGGTGAAAGGGATGGAGGATAAAAAGAACGACTTTATTTTAATATTGGCCGGTTACAGTGAGGAAATGGAGCAATTCCTGGCCACGAATCCCGGTCTGCCATCCCGTTTTCCGATACAGGTCGATTTCGAAGATTATCACATTGATCAGCTCATCCAAATTACGGAGCTCATGGCGAAGGAACGTGAATATGTGCTGCTCCCGCAAACGATCGTAAAGTTAAGGCAGCATTTGACAGAGGAGAAGGCCATGACATGGAGAGCGTTCAGCAACGCAAGGTATGTTCGCAATATTTTGGAAAAATCGATGCGGCACCAGGCTGTCCGCCTTCTTAGCCAGTATATCAACCCACCGTCCAAGGCAGAATTGATGTCCATACGTCCTGAAGACCTGAAAATTAAATAATTGAAGCAGGCTGTTCGACTTAGGTGTTGGACAGTTTTTTTGTGCTGTTTAGGATCGATGCAGGGTACAAGGCTTATTCCATTGGAAATCGTACGGTGTTTTGGCGCGAGTCGTGAAGTTTTACAGGCGAGGATTGGATTTTGTACAATGAAATCACTACAAAACAGATCCGCAACTAGAATTCAGGGCAATTCTGCTGGATAAAATCCAATGAGAGGTCATCCATACACTTGTGGAGAACGATTCTGTTGTACATTTTCCAATGTTGAAGTTCTTTAATGCCTCACGAACGGTCCAGCCGGTCAAATTGACTTTCCCTTCCTTTTCCTCCACAATGATGGTGGGTTATGTCCAATTCTGGATGGCGCCACCAAGCTATGCTCACGATGCCGACTTATTTGGCGAAAAACGCTAAGGAGAAATCATATGAAACAAACTTCACATATCGTAGACAGTGAAATTCAAGATAGGGCTGTGCTCGTCAGCCTGGTTACTCAAAAGCAGAAAAAGAATGAAGAGCTGGCAGCGTATTCCCTTCAGGAACTGGTCAAATTAGCCGAAACGGCCGGCGTGCTTGTACTTGAAACCATGACGCAGAACAAGGAAACCGCTGATACCCGTTGGTTTATCGGTAAAGGAAAGGTAGAGGAACTGAAGGCGAGAATCGAAGAGCTGGGTGCCAACACCGCGATCTTCGACCAAGAACTTTCTGGTGCGCAGGTACGCAATCTGGAGACGGCACTCGATGTCAAAATTATAGATCGTACGCAGTTAATCTTGGATATCTTCGCGCAGCGCGCAAAGACGCGTGAAGGGATTATTCAGGTAGAGCTGGCCCAGCTTAGCTATTTGCTGCCACGTCTTTCAGGACAAGGCAAAAACTTGTCGCGTCTTGGAGGCGGTATCGGTACGAGGGGGCCAGGTGAATCAAAGCTGGAAACCGATCGCAGGCACATTCGCGGCCGAATTGACGAGCTGAAAGCGCAATTGGAGGAAGTCGTGCGTCATCGCAACCTGCACCGTGAACGCCGTAAGAAAACGGGTGTTTTTCAAGTCGCGCTCGTGGGCTATACGAACGCAGGAAAGTCAACGCTGCTCAAGCAGCTGACGCAAGCTGACGTTTACGTGGAGAACCAGCTATTCGCTACGCTGGATCCGACTTCCCGGACGATGGAGCTGCCAAGCGGCAAGGAAATCGTTCTGACGGACACCGTAGGTTTCATTCAGAACCTGCCGCATGATCTGGTCGCTTCTTTCCGTGCTACGTTGGAGGAAGCCAATGAAGCCGATCTGATTCTGCATGTCGTCGATAGTTCGACAGATATGCGGAACGAACAGATGCGGGTCGTGGCTGAGGTGCTGGAGGAGCTTGGCGCTCATCAGAAGGAGCAGCTTACGGTCTTTAACAAAATTGATCTTTGCACGCAGCAGGAGAAAGAAATGCTTTCAACCGAAGGTGATTTCCTGAAAATCAGCGCCTACACGCAAGAGGATTTAGAGCGACTGCGGATTGCTGTTCAAGAGAAGCTGATGGGAGAGAATAAGCTGTTCCGCATTCCGGCTGAGAAAGGCGATATGATATCTCTCGTCTACCGGATAGGCGATGTGCTTACGAATGAAGTGGACGGCGAAGATATGTTGTTTCAGGTCCGCGTAAATAAGGATGATTATGAGAAAATGGGATATTTGCTTGCCGCTTACGATCAGCAGCGAGCTCAGCAAGAAGGACTGGACGGCAGGGGAGAGATTTACTGATTATGCAATTCGGGGAAAAAGTGATGGCGCTGATGGAAAGCGCCGAACGCAAAGCAGAAAGCGCTTTTCGACAGATCGAAAAGACAATTGACATCAACCAATGGAAAGTGATCGGCGCTTTCCAGAAGCACAAGGTGAGCGATTACCATTTCGCCTCTTCCACTGGCTATGGTTACAATGACCGCGGCAGAGAGGTGCTCGATCTCGTTTATGCGGATGCGATGGGGGCTGAGGCGGCGCTTGTGCGTCCCCACTTCGTCTCGGGGACGCATACGATCGGCACTGCGCTGTTCGGCGTGTTGCGCCCAGGCGAACATCTTCTTTACATAACGGGTAAGCCTTATGATACCCTGCATAAAGTCATCGGCAAGCCCGGCGACGGCACCGGCTCGCTGCAGGATTGGGGCATCGCTTACAGCGAGGTTGCCCTGACAGAGGACGGCGTGCCGGACTGGCAAGCCATCGCGGCGGCGATTCAGCCGAACACGAAGGTGATCGGCATTCAGCGCTCGCGCGGCTACTCGTGGCGGCCGTCGTTTACGATCGGACAAATCGGCGAGATGGTCCGATTTGTCAAGGAAGTGAACCCGTCAGTTATCGTCTTCGTCGATAACTGCTACGGGGAGTTCACCGAGCCGGAGGAGCCGACGCAGGTCGGCGTCGATTTGATGGCAGGCTCGCTCATCAAAAACCCCGGCGGCGGCATCGCCCCGTCCGGGGGCTATATTGCCGGGCGGCGCGACCTCGTGGAGCTCGCCGCCTACCGGTTGACCGCCCCCGGCATCGGGGGCGAGGTCGGAGCCATGCTCGGCGCGACGCGCAGCATGTATCAAGGGCTGTTCCTTGCCCCGCACCTGGTGGGGCAAGCGGTCAAGGGCTCGGTCTTCGCGGCTAGCGTGTTCGAAGACCTTGGCTTCGAGAGCCATCCGCGCTGGCAAGACTCGCGGACGGATCTGATCCAGGCGATCCGCTTCACGTCCGCGGAGCACCTGATCACGTTCGTACAGGGCATCCAGAAGGCTGCCGCAGTGGACTCACATGTCGTGCCGGAGCCTTGGGATATGCCCGGTTACGAGCACCCGGTCATTATGGCGGCCGGCACGTTCATCCAAGGCGGCAGTCTCGAGCTGTCCGCCGACGCGCCGATCCGTGAGCCCTACATCGCTTACATGCAGGGCGGATTAACCTACTCCCACTGCAAGTTAGGGGTACTGACAGC
Organism: Paenibacillus sedimenti; assembly: GCF_014534655.1. Lineage (GTDB taxonomy): Bacteria > Bacillota > Bacilli > Paenibacillales > NBRC-103111 > Paenibacillus_E > Paenibacillus_E sedimenti. The sequence goes on along the minus strand of NZ_JACVVD010000003.1, from coordinate 264,395 downwards.
CATCCAACATATGGTGGACAAGGGATTAATATGAAAAAACGAACTGTGAACAAACCTAACACTCCTTGACACGTTTTTGTTACGAAGGTACAATAAGGATGATGTACTTACTGACCAGGAGTGATTAGCATGAGTGATGAAATACGTAGAAATATGGCGTTATTCCCGATCGGTATTGTCATGAAGCTGACGGATTTAACAGCGAGACAAATTCGCTATTATGAACAACACGAACTCATTATACCGGCAAGAACGTCAGGTAATCAGAGACTATACTCGTTCAATGACGTGGAGAGACTGCTCGAAATCAAAGATTTGATTGAAAAAGGCGTGAATATCGCAGGCATTAAGCAGGTGCTCTTACCGGTTGACAAGGACTCGGAAGATGCTACCATCATTAATGAGCATACTGAGGTTAAACGCAAGGAGCTTTCCGATTCACAGCTGCACAAGATGCTCAAGCAGCAATTGATCGGCGGCGGTAAGCGTCCTGGCCAGGTTTCCTTGATCCAAGGCGAGTTATCGCGATTCTTTCGCAAGTAAGCGTTTATAATTAGAGAGGAGAATGTTCGTGGGTTACAATAATAACTATAGCAAAGAAGACATTCTGCGCATTGCCAAAGAAGAAAATGTTCGTTTCATCCGCTTGCAATTCACGGATTTAATGGGAAGCGTCAAAAACGTTGAAATCCCTTTCAGCCAATTGGAGAAAGCGCTTGACAACAAGATGATGTTCGACGGCTCCTCGATCGAAGGCTACGTCCGTATCGAAGAATCCGATATGTATTTGTACCCTGATTTAAGCACTTGGGTTATCTTCCCTTGGGTAACAGAGGGCAAAGTGGCTCGTTTGATTTGCGATATCTATCTGCCGGACGGCAGACCTTTCCCTGGAGATCCGCGCGGCATTTTGAAAAATGCGCTGAAGCAAGCCGGGGAAATGGGCTACACAGCCATGAATGTAGGTCCGGAGCCGGAGTTTTTCTTGTTCAAAACCGATGATAAGGGCAATCCGACTACAGAACTCAATGATCAAGGCGGTTATTTTGACTTGGCGCCTATGGATCTGGGTGAAAACTGCCGCCGTGACATCGTCTTGACACTGGAAGAGATGGGCTTCGAAATCGAGGCTTCTCACCACGAAGTTGCGCCAGGCCAACACGAAATTGACTTCAAATACGCAGACGCCCTGAAAGCGGCTGACCAGATCCAAACGTTTAAGCTGGTCGTCAAAACGGTTGCCAGACAGCATGGTCTTCATGCAACATTTATGCCTAAGCCGCTGTTCGGCGTGAACGGTTCCGGTATGCACTGCCACCAATCGCTGTTCAAAGGCGACGTGAACGCATTTTATGACGAAAACGATAAGTTAGGTTTAAGTCAAGCAGCCAGACATTATATGGCAGGTGTCCTTCGTCATGCTCGCTCTTTTGCGGCTATTACGAATCCTACTGTCAACTCGTATAAACGTCTAGTGCCTGGTTACGAGGCGCCATGTTACGTAGCGTGGTCAGCGAGCAACCGCAGTCCGATGATTCGTATCCCGGCTTCCCGAGGGCTCAGCACACGCATTGAGGTGCGCAATCCGGATCCGGCAGCGAATCCTTATTTGGCGCTTGCCGTCATGCTTGCAGCAGGTCTCGACGGCATTAAGAACAAAATGCAGCTTCCTCCGCCAACAGACCGCAACATCTACGTGATGAGCGAAGAAGAAAGAGAAGAGCAGGGGATTCCTAGCTTGCCTTTGAACCTGAAACAAGCGCTCGACGAACTGATCCGCAATGATGTGATCTGTGACGCTTTGGGCGAGCATGCACTGGCACATTTCTACGAACTCAAAGAGATCGAGTATGACATGTACCGTACGCAAGTTCACCAATGGGAAAGAGACCAGTATCTATCGCTTTATTAATTGGAAAGTACCAATACTAAAAGAAGCCCGTTAGCTGTTCAGGAGCATGCCTCCTGCGCTGATGGGCTTTTTCATGCGAGGAGATTGAACTCATGGACAATTTTTATGTCAATTTGGAAAAATACGCGGAACTAGTCATTCAGATTGGCGTTAATCTTCAAAAAGGCCAGGACTTGTTGATCGAATCCCCGATGGAGTCCCTGGACTTAACGCGCCTTATCGTGAAGAAAGCTTATGAAGCGGGAGCTAATTTTGTGCAAGTGCATTGGCAGGACGACTTCATTACCAGAAGTCGTTTTATGAATGCAAGCGATGAAGCGATTGACTACTATCCGGAATGGTATGCGAGCATGCTGGAGCGGTTCGCCCAGAACGGGGGGGCTTTATTGCACATTAAAGTGCCTGATCCGGATCTTTATAAAGGCATTGATGCAGAGTTAGTCGCAAGAGCTTCCAAAGCAGCTTCTACGGCGCGCGCAACTTATCAGCAATATGTTCGAACAAGTAAGTTCAGCTGGTGCCTGATTAAGGCTCCGACACAAGCTTGGGCGTCCAAGGTCTTTGCGGATCTTCCCGAAGAGCAGCGTGTAGAAGCCATGTGGGATGCAATTTTCCATATGAATCGGGTTTATAAGGAGAACCCTGTCGCTGCCTGGCGCGAGCATATCAAACAGCTTCAACGGATGCGTCAGGTGCTCAATGAGAAGAAATATGCCGCTCTCCAGTACAGAGCACCCGGAACAGATCTTCGCGTTGAGCTCCCGGAAGGCCATATTTGGCTGGGCGGTGATAAAGGCAACGAAACGGGCGTTCGCTTCGTAGCGAATATGCCGACAGAGGAAGTGTTTACGATGCCGAAGCGAACCGGCGTGAACGGGACGGTTACGAGCACGAAGCCGTTGAACGTAAACGGGGCGATCGTGGATAAATTCTCTTTCCGATTTGAGGACGGACAGATCGTCGACTATGCGGCAGAGGTCGGATATGAACATTTGGACAGTCTGATGAACATGGATGAAGGAAGCCGATATTTAGGCGAGGTCGCACTTGTGCCCTTTGACTCTCCAATCTCTAACTTGAATCGTATTTTTTATAACACTGGGATTGATGAAAATGCATCCTGCCATCTTGCTCTAGGCAGCTGCTACCCGATTAATCTTACGAACGGGGCGAAGCTGTCCAAAGAAGAATTGAGTGAACGCGGAGGAAACACCTCGCTGATCCACGTTGATTTTATGATGGGTTCGGCGGATCTTGATATTGATGGCGTGCTTAGCGACGGGACTGTTGAAGCCGTATTCCGCAAAGGAAACTGGGCTCTTCAATTTTAGAGGCGAACAATAAACGAACAAAAGACCGTAGGCCACAGGCTTACGGTCTTTTGTTGCACTTATGCACTTGTTGTTTACATATCGCGGAACAAACCAATAACGCGTCCAAGAATGGTAACGTGCTTGAGTAGTATCGGCTGCATGGCGGAATTCTCCGGTTGCAGACGAATATGGTCGCGTTCTTTGTAAAAACGTTTCACGGTAGCTTCATCATCTTCGGTCATCGCTACGACAATGTCTCCATTATTAGCTGTTTGCTGTTGTTTCACGATGACATAATCGCCATTATGGATGCCTGCTTCAATCATACTATCGCCCATGATGCTAAGCATAAATACATTGTTATCGCCAACGATATGGGATGGAAGAGGGAAATAGTCCTCGATATTCTCCGTTGCCGTAATCGGTACCCCTGCAGTTACTTTACCGACCAAAGGAACTCTTGCAACCGAGTGAGCAAAATTGCTTTCGCTTCCATCGAGACCCAAGATTTCAATCGCACGGGGCTTCGTAGGATCGCGACGAATTAAACCTTTCTTCTCCAAGCGCTCCAAATGTCCGTGAACCGTAGAACTGGAAGCCAGTCCAACCGCTTCTCCGATTTCTCTGACTGAAGGCGGGTAGCCTTTATCTTTCACTTCATTCTTAATGAATTCCAATATAGCCTGTTGTCGCTGCGAAATTTTACTCAATAGTTATCACTCCAATTATGGGAATCATTACCCAAAGTATAACACAGAACCGGAGTTCGTACAAACATAAGTTCGAGAAATGTATTGACTCAAACATGTGTTCGTGTTAATCTAATAACAGAACAAATGTTTGGGGGATGATTATTCATGTACATTGCATATTCACATACGAACACAACTCAACCACTTCACAGATCACATCACGTATCCAAACAGATTAAAGCAAGTGCTAAGCTTGCAAAGAAGCTGTTTAGCCTTATTTTGTTAGTTGTAATTCTCGGCACTGTTTTCTCCTTTGGTGCGATCGTTCAAGCTTACGCGGGTGATGGGGAGTCTTCAGCTGCTGTGAAGACAGGTACTTCTGTGAAGGTCATTCCACATGAGAAGGTTGTTGTTCAACGTGGAGATACGCTTTGGAAGATCGCTTCCTCCCATTTGGACAAAGGCGAGAACATTCGTTCTTATATCGATCGATTATACGCCCTTAATCATCTTAGCTCGAGTTCTCTTCAAGAGGGCCAAGTTCTGCTGTTGCCTTAATGTAGGCTGATCGTTCCGTTATATAGTTGAACTTATTTATTAGAGACCCGGGATTGCTCCCGGGTCTCTTCGTTTGCCTCCTTGACAATCCTTTATCCGGATGGCAAAGTAGTAGTCATACTGAAATTTGCCAGGGGGGACAATCATGAGCGACAACATGGATCAGAATATCGAGCGGATCAATGAGCTTGCCCGTAAAGCGAAAGGCGTTGGCTTAACGGACGAGGAGATTGAGGAACGCAACGAGTTGAGAAAGAAGTACATTCAGGCGTTTCGAAGTTCTCTCAAAGTTCAACTTGATTCCATCAAGTTCACAGACGAAGAGAAATAGGTTATATATATAGAAACAACATTCAAGGGGGAAATGAATGATGACATTGAAAGCCGTACTGTTTGATTTGGACGATACGCTCTTGTGGGACGATCGCAGCGTTAAGGAAGCTTTCGAGGCTACTTGCTCCGAAGCTGCCAAGCATGTGAATGTGCATCCGGAAGCATTGGAAGCGGCTGTCCGCCAAGAAGCTCGCGCTTTATACGAATCCTATGAAACGTATCCGTTCACGAAAATGATTGGAATCAATCCATTCGAAGGACTTTGGGCGAATTTCACCCAAGGCGAGAATGAGAATTTCCGCAAGCTGGAGAAGCTCGCCCCTGAATATCGTACAGCATCTTGGACTCGGGGACTGCAAGCATTAGGCATCGAAGATCGCGAACTTGGCTACAAACTGGGCGAACTTTTTCCTGCTGAACGCCGTCGACGTCCACTCGTCTACGAGGAGACATTCCGAGTGCTGGATAGTCTGAAAAGCAATTTTACACTCCTGCTTTTAACGAACGGCTCCCCTGATCTGCAAAAGGAAAAGCTTGCAGGCGTACCCGAGATTCAGACTTATTTTGATCACATTGTTATTTCAGGTGAATTCGGTGAAGGGAAACCGGCAACGTCGATTTTCCATCACGCGATGGGGCTCCTCGGTATTGAAGCTCACGAAGGCATTATGATTGGAGATAAGCTGACAACGGATATTCTTGGTTCCAGTCGCGTCGGCATGCGTAACATCTGGATTAATCATCACGGTCTGCCTCAAGGCGACGAAATTACACCTGCTTATGAGGTTTCCAGACTACAAGAGATTCTACCGATTATTGCGACTCTCTAATTCTTCGCAGTAAAAAGCCCAACGGTTCATGGGAGTATTCCCTGTACCGTTGGGCTTTCATGTTTATCATTTAGAATTAGGCCTTGACAAACTCAGGATCATCAACATTATAAGCGATCCAACCGTCTTTTTCGATAAAGAGGCGAACCGCTACGATTTGACGATTGTCCATCAATGTGAAGAAATGGTTTGTGTTTTCAGGAACGGAGATCACATCTCCCGGCTCAAGTTCAACGTCAAAATATCCGAGCTCTTCGGATTTAATGATGAAGATCCCTTTACCCGCTACAATCGCGCGGATTTCATCTTCGGTATGCGTGTGCACCTGCTCGAATTTCTTCAGCAGTTCTTCAATGTTAGGTGTCGCATCAGATAGGGAAATGACATCCCAGATCTCATAGCCGCGTCTAGCAGCAAGATCGCGAATTTCTGCGTCGTAGGTGCTCAAGATTTGAGCTTTTTCTTGATCACTCAGAGTGAATTTCTCGCGTAGAGAATCTGGGAGCTTTGCAATGTCCCAATGTTCGTATACCACTTGTTGACTATCCAAGAAGGCTTTGACCTGTTCTTGTCCTTCAATGCGCTCATTCGTGTTGCGGATTCGTATTTGAGCCATGTTACATCCCTCTTTCTATACAAATATAATTGTATTATAGAGGAAAGGGAGCAGTCTGTCGATGAGTCGGATAAGTTAATCCGAGATAACCCATAGGAAATATTGATAATTCAAAATCTTTTCTTAAAAGCGGTATTCTGTTACACTAAAGCATAACAAAAATTGTCGATTCTTTTTATAAGTTAATGTTTCACGCCAAGTTGAAAGGGAGTCAGGCTATGAGTAAACCGCCAATTCAAGAGCAGCTAAAGAAAAAAATTATGATCCTCGACGGCGCTATGGGAACGATGATTCAACAGGAGAATCTAACCGCGGCTGATTTCGGAGGGGATGAGCTCGACGGGTGTAATGAGATTCTTTGCGTTACAAGACCGGATGTCATTCAGAAGATTCATGAGGCTTACTTCGCGGCTGGCGCCGATATGATAGAAACGAATACGTTCGGATCAACGAGCGTAGTATTAGCGGAGTACGATTTGCAGGATCGCCACCGTGAGCTGAATATGACTGCGGCCAAGCTTGCTATCGAAGCGGCAAATAAATATTCGACGCCGGAATGGCCTCGTTATGTCATTGGTGCCATGGGCCCAACGACCAAAACGTTGTCTGTTACGGGAGGCGTCACCTTCGAGCAGCTCGAGGACAGCTATTACGAGCAAGCATTAGCACTGATTGAAGCAGGTGTGGATGCGCTGTTGCTTGAGACGTCACAGGATACATTGAACGTGAAAGCCGGCAGCATCGGTATTCGCAGAGCGTATGAGACACTTGGCGTGAAGCTGCCGATTATGATTTCGGGAACGATCGAGCCGATGGGCACTACGTTGGCCGGACAAAATATTGAATCCTTTTATATTTCCTTGGAACATTTACAACCTATCTCGATTGGTCTTAACTGTGCGACTGGTCCTGAGTTCATGCGTGACCATATCCGTACGCTTTCTGACATTGCAACGACAGCGATCAGTTGTTACCCGAATGCCGGCTTGCCGGATGAGAACGGGCATTACCACGAATCGCCGGACTCACTCGCCAGGAAAATGGCAGGATTTGCCGAGCAGGGGTGGCTAAACATCGCAGGCGGTTGCTGCGGTACGACGCCTGACCATATTCGCGCCATGGCAGAGACGCTTGGGAGATATAAGCCAAGAACGGAGTATGGAACACATCCGCCTGCAGTATCCGGTATTGAAACCGTATATATTGAGCCGGAGAATCGCCCGATCATGGTTGGGGAACGGACGAACATTTCCGGTTCGCGAAAATTCAAACGCCTCATTAAGGAAGGCAAATTTGAAGAAGGCTCCGAAATTGCCCGTAATCAGGTGAAAAACGGCGCGCACGTCATTGATATTAACCTTCAGGATACGGATATTGATGAAGCTTATGCGATGGAGGAGTTTCTTAAGCAAGTCGTGAAAAAAGTCAAAGTTCCACTCATGATTGATTCTACTTACGATCATATCATTGAGCTTGGATTGAAATATTCTCAAGGTAAAGCCCTTATTAACTCCATTAACTTAGAGGATGGAGAGACGAAGTTTCAAGGTATTCTTCCGCTTATTCACAAGTATGGGGCGGCAGTCGTTTGTATCCTCATCGATGAGCGTGGTCAAGCGGTCTCTCGCGAAGCGAAGATGGAAGTGGCTACGCGTTCTTACGAGCTTTTAACGCAGAAGTACGGGATGAATCCGGAAGATATTATTTTTGACCCGAATATGTTCCCGGTTGGCTCCGGCGATCCGCAGTATATCGGTTCTGCAGTAGAGACGATTGAAGGCATTCGCATGATTAAAGAAAAATATCCTGCTGCAAAAACAATTCTCGGGTTAAGTAATATTTCCTTCGGGCTGCCGGACGCGGGTCGTGAAGTTCTGAACTCCGTCTATTTGTACCACTGTACGAAAGCCGGGCTTGACTATGCAATCGTGAATACCGAGAAACTGGAGCGCTATGCTTCCATTCCGGAGGAAGAACGCAAGCTTGCCGAAGAATTGATTTATAATACCAACGATGAGACGTTGGCGCAGTTCGTCGCCCATTTCCGCGAGAAGAAGGTAGAGAAGAAAGAGAAAATTTCGAACCTTACGTTGGAAGAAAGACTGGGTTCTTATGTCGTAGAGGGCACGAAGGAAGGGCTAATTCCCGACTTGGAAATTTCCTTGCAGAAATATTCGCCGCTTGAGGTCATTAACGGACCGCTGATGAAGGGAATGGAAGAGGTCGGCCGGCTCTTTAATAACAACGAGCTGATCGTGGCGGAAGTGCTGCAAAGCGCCGAGGTCATGAAGGCGTCGGTTTCTTATTTGGAGCCATTCATGGAGAAGTCGGAGTCTGCCGTCAAAGGGAAGATCATCCTGGCAACGGTTAAGGGCGATGTACATGACATCGGTAAAAATCTGGTGGAGATCATTCTCTCTAACAATGGCTATCATATCGTCAACCTCGGCATTAAAGTGCCGCCGGAGCAGCTCATTGAGGCGTATCGCAAAGAGAAGCCCGATGCGATCGGGTTATCGGGTCTGCTCGTTAAATCAGCGCAGCAGATGGTTGTCACCGCGCAGGATTTGCGCAATGCGGGCGTAGACGTGCCGATTCTCGTCGGAGGCGCCGCACTAACCCGCAAATTCACGAAGACGCGGATTCAGCCGGAATATGAAGGTGTCGTGCTGTATGCGAAGGATGCGATGGACGGCCTGGATATCGCCAACCGTCTGAGCGATCCTGAACAGCGCAAGCGGCTGATTCAGGAGCTAAGAGAGAGCAAGGAGTCCGATGTGATGGACGCCGGCAAGAAGGAAGAGCAGATGCCGAAGCTGACGCGCGTCAAATCTTCTGAGGTTTCCAAGGACGTTCCTGTGCAGTTACCGCAGGATTTGGAACGTCATGTGCTGCGGGATTATCCAATCAGCCATCTGATGCCTTATGTGAACATGCAGATGCTGCTGGGTCATCATCTTGGCTTGAAAGGCAAAGTGGAGCAGCTTCTTGGCGATAAAGACGCAAAAGCGATGCAGTTGAAAGATACTGTGGATTCCATACTTTATTCAGCGCAGAAAGATCATATCATTAAGGCTCATGGGATGTACCGCTTTTTCCCGGCTCAGTCGAATGGCGATGATGTGATTGTATACGATCCGCAGGATCACAGCAAAGTGCTGGAAACTTTCACCTTCCCGCGACAGGATAAAGAACCGTTCCTTTGTTTAGCTGACTATCTGAAATCGGTGGAAAGCGGGCAAATGGATTATGTGGGTTTCCTGCTAGTAACAGCAGGTCATGGCATCAACGAGCTTGCCAAAGAGTGGCGCGACAAAGGAGACTATCTGAAGTCCCACGCACTGCAGGCTACTGCGCTTGAAGTGGCTGAGGGGTTTGCGGAGCGAATCCATCACATCATGCGCGATGTGTGGGGCATTCCTGATCGTGCTGAGATGACGATGCAGGAGCGCTTTGGTGCGAAATATACCGGACAACGATTCTCCTTCGGATATCCGGCTTGCCCGAGTCTCGATGATCAGGCGAAACTGTTCGCCCTGCTGAAACCGGAAGATATTGGTGTAGAGCTGACGGAATCGTTCATGATGGAGCCTGAGGCTTCCGTATCCGCCATCGTGTTTGCGCACCCGGAAGCTCGATATTTCAATGTCGGTTAGATTTGCAGTCAGTGTGCTTTATAGTATTACAGATTAGAAAAAGCGAGGCGGCATGTTCGAACTTCACGGTTCGGCATGCGCATACCTCGCTTTTTGCTTGTCTTACGGCTTCAGAACAACTTTGATGCAGTTGTCTTTTTTCTCATCAAACACTTCATATCCGTGAGAGGCTTCACTTAATGGAAGGCGATGAGTAATGATGTCAGTCGGATCAATCTTCTCCTCTACGATCATTTTGAAAAGATCCGGTATGTAATGGACGACTGGAGCTTGCCCCATTTTCAGCGTGATGTTGCGGGAGAAAAAGTCACCCAGTGGAAAGGCGTTATAGCGCAAGCCATACACGCCAACCATCATGACGGTTCCGAATTTGCGGACGCACTGAGCAGCGATATTAATTGCACCCATTGCTCCTCCATGCAGCATAAGAGCAGTTTCAATCTTTTCGATGAACGTCTTCTTGCCATCCAAACCGACGCAGTCGATAACGACATCCGCGCCTCCTCCCGTAATTTCTTTGAGGTGCGCTCCAATGTTGTCTGTATCTTCGAAATTGAACGCTTCTACGCGATTGACCCTCTTTGCGTGATCCAATCTGTACCCGATATAGTCAACCGCAATGACGCGTTTAGCGCCTTTAAACCAGGCGAATTTTTGCGCCAGCAGGCCAACCGGACCACAACCGAGTACGATGACTGTATCGCCTTGCTTCACGCCGCCGTAATCAACACCCCAGTACGCTGTCGGAATGATGTCGGAAAGAAATAGAAGTTTCTCGTCTTCCAGTTCACAGCTTTTGGGAATGACGAAAGGTCCGAAGTTCGCGTAAGGTACGCGCAGCAGTTCTGCCTGACCTCCAGCGTAACCGCCGTACGTATCGGAGTAGCCGAGATAGCCTCCCGCATCGCGATGCGGGTTCGAATTGTCGCATTGGCTTTCCATTTGATGCTGACAGTAATAACAATGCCCGCAAGATACATTGAAGGGAATGATAACTCTGTCTCCTTTTTTTACCTTCGTTACCTCAGGACCAATCTCGTCGACAATGCCCATTGGTTCATGGCCGATTATGTAGTCAGTTGGCATATTTGGCATGAGTCCATGTATCAGGTGGAGGTCGGAACCACAAATGGCCGTTGACGTAATGCGGACGATGATGTCATCTTTATTCTCTATAACCGGGTCTTTGACTTCTTTCACTTGAACGTTCTTTGGTCCTTGATACGTAGTCGCTTTCATATGTTCCTCCTAAGCTGGTTGATATTTCTATAGATTTTACTTTAGTACCATTTACATACACGTAAGACTTGATTCTTTTCACTGTTTGACTTCTGAACGGAATTGGATTAGCATTTTGTGAAAAGACGACTTATGAAATAGGATTTATACATAGTTAGGAGTTTAGCAGTGGAATTATATTTCTTAGGTACGGGGGCGGGAATGCCCTCCAAACAACGCAATGTCACCTCGATCGCGCTGAATTTGCTGGACGAGCGAGGCACATATTGGTTATTCGATTGCGGCGAAGGCACACAGCATCAAATTTTGCACTCTCCTGTGAAGCTGGGGCGAACGGAAAAACTGTTTATTACGCATCTGCACGGTGATCATTTGTACGGCATACCTGGGATGCTTACCAGCCGATCTTATTTGGGCGGTGATACGCCACTAACCGTTTACGGGCCTGTAGGCGTAAAAAGTTTTATCGATACTGCGTTGGGCGTGAGCGGCGCACATTTAAGTTATACGCTGAAAGTCGTTGAAATTCAGGAAGAGGGTCTTTTGTTCGAAGATGAAACCTTTCGCGTGGAGACGGCTCGCCTTGAGCACCGTATCGAATGCTTCGGTTACAGGATTATCGAAAAGGATCTGGCGGGGAAGCTGATGCTGGACAAGCTTTCCGAGCTCGGCGTGCCTGCAGGACCGATCTATGGCAAGCTGAAGCAGGGTCAAACCGTGCAGCTCGAGGACGGTCGCGTGCTTCAAGGAGCCGACTTTGTCGGGGCGCCGGTTCCGGGGCGCAAAGTCGTTGTTTTAGGCGATACGCGCTATTGCAGCGGAGCCGTGCATTTGGCTCAAGGCGCAGACGTGCTTATACATGAGGCGACATTCGCTATGGACAAGCAGGAGCTGGCTTATGCGTTCGACCATGCGACCTCCGTCGATGCGGCGCGAACTGCGGAGGAAGCGGGCGTTGATACGCTGATCATGACGCATATTAGCTCGCGCTATCAAGGCGAGGAAACGAATCTGCTGCTGCAGGAAGCGCAAAGCATTCATCCGAACAGCCATATCGCCAAGGATTTCTGGAGTTTTGACATTCCTCGTAAAGTGTAATAATAAGAGTGAGCCCAGAACCCCAAAGAAGAAGCCCGAGGGAAATTAGCCTCGGGCTTCTTACGATTTGACGTGGATAGTCGTTTTTCTCATAATGGAGGAAGTAGAATCTTAGTTATACTTCCAAGTGGCGAGCTAGCCGGTTGGAAACAAAAGAAAGGGTGTTCACCGGTGTGCGGACGCTATACGATTACCGTGATGTTGGAAGAACTGCTGCTTCGGTATGATATCTATTACAAATATCCATCAAAGTATAGTCCTAAATATAATGTTGCGCCTGGACAGATGGTGATGGCTATTGTCCATGACGGGGAGAAGAACAGGCTTGGGGAGTTGCGATGGGGGCTCATCCCGGAGTGGGCAAATGATGAGAAGATCGCGTACCAAACGCTTAACGCGAGATCTGAAACACTTTCAGACAAACCGGCCTTCCGCACGCCGTTTCAGCGCAAACGATGCCTTATTCCAGCCGACTCTTTCTATGAGTGGAAAGGTACAGGCAAGCAGAAGCAGCCGATGCGGATTATGCTTAAAAGCAAGGGTATCTTCAGTATGGCCGGGCTATATGATACTTGGGTTTCGCCGGATGGCGCGAAAATCTCGACCTGCACGGTAGTTACGACGGCACCTAATGAGCTGGTAGCGGACATTCACGACCGGATGCCGGTCATTTTGCCGCGCGAAGCAGAAGCAGCTTGGCTGGACCGCCGCATCACGAACACAGAAGTACTGAGACCGATGCTGAAGCCATATCCGGCGGAGGAAATGATCGCTTATCCCGTATCGGGCAGGGTTGGCAATGTACGCAATGACGATGAGTCGTGTATAGAAGAGTTAAGCCTGCTGCTATAGAAAATAGAACGAAGTGAAAGAAATAGGAGAGTTGCATACGATGAAAACACGCATGGCAGCAAGTATTGCAATCTTTATGTTGATTGTGCTCGTAGTTAACAGCTTTATCGGCTGGCACCTGCAAGTTTTTCTGGTTGACTTGCTAGGCACCTGGTTTCAAAGCAGTATTTATTGGGTTTGCTTCTGGATTGTCGCTTTGTCGTACTTACTATCGTGGCTTGCTTCGCGCATCTTGCATGCCAATGTTTCACGCGCCTTAAAAGTCATCGGTTCGTATTGGTTTGCCGTTATGCAGTATGGCATTTTGCTGCTGCCGGTTACAGATTTGGCAGCAGTCATACTCAACTTCGCAGGAGTACCCTCCAGCATCTACATTTCCATGCTAGGATGGCTTAATATTTTGATCTTTGGCATCATCTTGGTTCGTGGTATTTACAATGCAAAGAGTCCAGTCATACGCAAATATGAAATCACAATTCCGAAAGCAGCAGGAGACTGGAAGCAGCTCCGCATCGCTGTAGCATCCGATATTCACCTGGGCTCCATCGTCGGTAATCGCCACCTGCGCAAGCTCGTTGATCGCGTCAATGCCATGCAGCCGGATTTGATTCTTCTGCCAGGGGATGTTATAGACGATGACATTAAGCCTTTTATCCGTTATAACATGGGGCGGGTGATGGGGGAGCTGCGTGCCCCGCTCGGCGTCTATGCCGTACTTGGCAACCATGAATATATCGGCGGTCATATACCTGCCTTTGTGGAACAAATGAAGGGGATCGGCATTCGTGTGCTCATGGATGAAACCGTGCATATCGCAGAGCGATTATATCTTGTCGGCAGAAAAGACAAGGCAGCAGAGAGAATGGCCGAGGGACGCAAGCCCTTAAGCTCACTGCTGGAAGATGTTAATGCCGAGCAGCCTATTATTGTAATGGATCATCAGCCTTACCATCTCGACAAAGCGGCGGAAGCAGGCGCGGATGTTATGCTTTCCGGTCATACCCACAGAGGTCAGATCGTACCGAATCATCTGATTACAAGGAAGCTGTTTGAGCTCGACTGGGGCTATCTGCGCAAAGGAAACCTTCATGCGATCGTGTCTTCCGGCTTCGGCACGTGGGGACCGCCGATCCGTCTTGGCAGCCGTTCGGAAATTATCGATTTAACCGTACATTTTACCAGTTAAGGGTTATTAGCAACCTGAGGGAAGAGAGGATTCACGTTATGCAAGAAATTGAAAAGAAACAAATCACACCCGTGGAAGCAGCTGCCGCCATGATGCAGTTTACAATGAAAAGCATAGAGAACGGCTGGGAAACGATCCGGCCGGTCTTCACCGCCTTTTTAACGGAGCCTGCACTATCGCAAGCCAAAGAGGACGAGCTCCTTCGCGAGATATACATCGCTGCTTTAGCGCTGGAAATCTACTGTATTCCTCATGCTTTTGATAAAGAAACTGCTAGTATTGTTCTTTCAGGAATGAACGAGGTTATGGCATCTGAAAATTTGGTCAGCCATCAATTATCCGCGCCGATCAACGAACAATATTTGCCGAAATTTGAAGCCGTCAACGGAGAGGATCCTGCAGACCTCGCCTTAGCGTTAGTGGAAGAAGCAGCAAGTATCTTGTATAAGCGCTTGGAGTTGCCGCTGAAACCTGCGGATCCGGACAAGAGCATGCTGTGGGCGAAACTGTTCCCTTTTCTCGCAGGGCATGTGGGGAAATGGCCCATTTTGCAAGCCAAATTCACGATTCAATCAGAATAACGAAACCGGAGGTGGGTGGTTGTGATTGCGCATAAACGAATTACCGTTTTCGTTTTGTCCGGCTTTCTGGGGAGCGGGAAAACGACTTTATTAACCAAAGCGATTGATCATTTCACGGAAGCGGGACGAAAACCGGCAGTAATTATGAATGAGATTGGCGAAGTCAATTTGGACGGACAGTTAGTTGCCGAAGAAGTGCCGATGTCAGAGCTGTTGGGAGGCTGCATCTGCTGCTCCAGCAGAGGCGACTTGGCTGCAGCGCTGAAGGAGCTTGTGACGAATGAGCAGCCGGATCTTATTTTTATAGAATCGACGGGGATTGCGAACCCGATTGAAATCATCGATGAAGTGACGGACGCGTCGCTCGTTTTTCCCGTCGAGCTCAAGGCTGTCATCACGGTTGTCGATGCTCCTCAGCTATTGGAGCTGAGCCGGACGAGCCGTGGCAAGACGTACCGGCTCATGGAAGAGCAAATCCGCTGTGCGAATCTGTTGCTATTGAATAAAACGGACCTGCTGCCGCAATCAGCGCTGCAGGAGGTAGACGCTCTGGTTCGTGAATGGAATCCGTATGCATCCGTCCATTTCACGGTATTCAGTCAAATCGATATGCAGTTGATCGAAGCGCTTACGGAAGGCGATGCTGGCCAGCACGCCCGCGCTGAGGTTAAGATTACCCATGAGCACGAAAGCCATAAACATCACCATGATCATGAGCATACGCATGCCAGACATCACCATCATACCCACAGTCACGTGATGGCTTATACGCACTTTTTTGAACGTGCAGTTGACAGCAATGCGTTCGAAGAATTTGTCAGCAAGCTGCCTAAAGAGGTGTACCGCGCAAAGGGGATTCTCAGCTTCTCGGATACGGCAAGCCGCTTCTTGTTCCAATTCGCCTATCGCGAGATGGATTTCGTCAAAATTACGCCGCAAGGCGAGGTGCCTGACGTCGCCGTATTCATCGGCGAAAATTTTTCCAAAGAAGCGGTAAGAAGCGCACTGCTTAGACTGGAATCTGCAAACGAATAGATGAGGTTCAAATGTACAAAAAAACCGTCAAAGACCTTAATGCAAAGGTTCTTCGACGGTTTTTTATTATGAATCCAATTCCTTGAGCGGTTCAAAGTTAGGGTAAATGTAGGGTGAATCCGGAGCCGTAATCTTCTCGATCTGGGTTGCTTTAATCGTGAAAATATCGTTACCGTTGTAGGTCCCGGTTTGGATGGTTCCTGTCACTTTCACCCACGTGTCTTTGGTGTAGTTCTGGGCTGTCGGAAAGTCGATCATAACCCCATAAGGAGTGGCGTCTGCGGAACAGCAGCTTACCGCGAACCGGCCGACGACAAACTGATTGCTTTTCATGTTATCTTCCCGGTAAACGAATCCGGTTAGCTCTATTTTTTTACCGATAAAATTATCTTTAAATAAGTCGATTGACGACAAGATCTCCATGTAAATGGAGGGTTTGACGACGATCGTGTCCTTTTTATAGAGTAGCATACCGATCTTGGCAAAGTCCTCATCCCATTCACTGTCGACATGGAATAATTGCTGGAGCTCTGCATCGGTTTTATCATTGCCTGAAGCAGCTGGAGCAGGGGATACGGTTTCAGCCTTTGGACTGGGGCTCACCGTCGGGCTTGGTGTAGCTGCAGGTACGCCATTGTTCGTCACGATTTCAGCGCTTTGTTTGGAGACCGCCGATTTCGCGGCTGAGAGATTCATCCCTTTTGCAGCAGCCATCGCACTGCCAAGCGCAGTGTCGGGCAGCAGGAAGCCGACTAGCAAAGGCAGAACAAGAAGCCCGTAAGAAACAAAATTGCGGAATGCTGAGCGGGAAACCGGTTGTTCGCAATCGCAAGCGATTTGTTTGCCCCAATAAGCGCGTAGAGCGGAATAGCCTTGAAAACAGGCGATGATATACAGGGCAACTGCAGCGCATTTGACATAAATCATCATGCGTGGCGCTATGTAATATTGGAGCGAATCAGACTTGGCTAAATAGACGATATAACTCGAGAAGCCAAGTAAAATTATGGTGCGCAGCAAATAGTGAAAGCTAACCGACCGGTTATCATTCATGAGAGAACCTCCCACAACATCGATATAGACAGTACGGTCATCGCGACCAGCACCGACAGAACGAACACAAATTTTGTTTTAAAAACGGATAGCAGCATCAATGTGCTTTTGAAATCTAACATCGGACCGAGTACAAGGAATGTAAGCAGCGAGCCGGACGTGAACGTCGTCTGAAAAGACGAAGCCACGAACGCGTCTGATGTGGAACATAACGACAATACATACGCAAAGCCCATCATAAACAAATGGGAACTTACAGGTCCTTGTCCGATAGCAACCAGGCTTTCCCGCTGCATAAAGGTTTGTATAAGAGCAGTGAGCAGTGAACCGAAGACCAGATATTTACCCATTTCAAAAAACTCATCCGACGCATGCACAAAAAATGAAGTGAATCTGCTGCCTTGATGCTGATGTCCTTCCACTGATTCTTGGCTGGAAAAGTGGGTTCTGCTAATTCGCAAAGGATTGCTTTTAACAAACCGGTAAAGCAGCACGCCAATGACGGCAGCGACCATAAATGCTAGTCCCATTCGAGAATAGGCCATATAAGGATGATTACGAAAAGCCATAAATGTGGCGGCGAACACAATCGGATTGATAATCGGGCCCGTGAGGATGAAAACGACGGCGATATATACGGGCATTCCTTTCATGATAAGCCGCCTGACGACAGGGATCATGCCGCATTCACACATGGGAAATAGAATGCCTAATACGCAGGCGAATAAAATACCAAGAACCGGATTTGTTGGAATCCAGCGGCGGATCGTTTGTTCAGAGACAAAGTTTTGAAGCAAGGCTGAAAGCAGCACACCTAACAAAATAAAGGGGATTGCTTCCAATAAAATGCTGATGAACATCGTTTTGAAAGACTGAATATGATCTGCTGTCAGAAGGGAAAGCTGGGGAATATCCCGATTCATAATAATTAACACAATAAGGAGGAAGCAGATTGCAGTGATGGCATGCATGCTTACTCGAAAAATAGTCGATGGCATGATGATAAGCTCCTTAATAATAATAATTACTATTATATCGTATGAAACATAAAAGGGATATAGGACAATTTTTCAAAGCTTTGACAGGATCGGATGCTTGTTTCAAAAGCTTAATCAAAACTTTATTAAAATTTTATGAAAGTTGAATATATCTTTTGTAAAGTATAGTTTACAATTTGGGATGATCACATGTGCTTAGGAGATTAGCGCCATATGAAGAGATTTTTAGGGAGAAGAGTTAAGCAGGACGTTGTTAATTCATACGGGCTCGTCCTTCTTCCTGCCCAGTCCGTCATAGGCAGCGAAGAACTTGAGTTGTTGCAGATGCATCGTATCGATCTGTTTACCATTATTTTCGATGTGGCGGCGGAGCCGGCCAAAGTTTCAAGCGAAACTCAAATGCAGCAAGTCGTACAGAATACGAAGGCGTTATTTCACTCGATTCAACTAACCAAAAAAATTCCCCTGCTCGAAATTCGTGAAGAAGTGATCCCCGCAGTACAACAAATGACAGAAAATCCGAATGTCTTTCAGCTCTTTGAAGCTGTGAGAGCGAAGGACGATTACACGCACCAGCATAATATCGGCGTAGGCGTGCTAGCCACATTAATAGGCAAATGGATGAATCTGAGTGCCAAAGAATTGACGACGCTAAGTCTTGCCGCAACACTGCACGATGTTGGGAAATTGAGAATTCCGTCAGAGATTTTGAATAAGCCGGGCAAGCTGTCGAGAGAAGAATACGAAATCATAAAGCGTCACAGCCTTTATGGCTATGAAATGCTCAAAGATACGGTAGGCGTAGGACCGAGAGTGGCTGCTGTAGCTTTACAGCATCACGAGAGAGAGGACGGTACGGGATATCCGAACGGTTTGAAAAATGGCGACATCGACATGTACAGCAAAATTGTGGCGGTTGCCGATGTTTTTCATGCGATGACTTCCAAAAGGCCATATCATGAACCGAAGCCCTTCCATGAAGTTTTAGGCGAAATGCAAAATGGAAAGTTCGGTGAATTCGATCCTGAAATTGTCTCCGTTTTCTTGAACAATATTACCCGGCATTTAGTCGGCAACCAGGTTGTTCTCTCCGACGGCCGCCAAGGCGAAGTGGTTTATATTAATCCCCATGATGCGGGAAATCCGCTGGTAAAAGTAGGCGATGAATTTATCGATCTGAGCAAGGATCGAGAAATTCATATCCAATCCGTTATTGCATAAATGAAACAGCCTGCCCCGGGTTACGGGCAGGCTGCTTTATTTGGTATATAGCAGGTTAAAAGGACGATTCCGTCATATGCTGATGCCACTCCTGCTCCAGAGTCTCCGCATCCAAGTCCATGCCGATAAGCACAAGATATGGCTTCCCTTCAAAGGATGCATGCTGCCAATTGGTGCGTTTGCCGGAGAACTGCATTAAATAGGATTCGCCGCCGGATCCGAGCTTGAAATAGCCTTTGGCGCGAAGCAGCATAGACCCTCGTTTCGTTAAAAAACGTTCCACAGTACGCTGTGTAACGAAATGCGGAAAATCCGCGGAAAGCGTGACTGTTTGAATGCGGGAATAGGACATGGTATGTCCGGATGATTGGCTCTTTGACCGCACACTTTTGACAACTTGAAGTTTCCGGTTAAACGTCGGTGAAGACGCTGGAGATAGCTCTTGTGCTTGCAAAGGGCCGAAAATGAGATTTAAATCGAATCGGCTATAAGCGGTTGGCAGCAATAAGGAGCGTTCATTCCATTTGCGAACGGTTTTCTCGATCGTTTGACGTTGTTTATCGTTCACGAGATCTATTTTGTTCAAAAGCAGCAGGTCGGCAACTTCCATCTGCCTGCGAAGGGTATGTACCAGCTCGCGATCGGAAGCGAAGATGCTGTTGTACTCGAGCACGTGTTCGGCATCAAGGACAGTAATCACAGTTTTCAGCTTTACGTAGGGGAGCAGCGCAGGTTCAGTCAGGGCATCGACAATTTCCTCCGGATTGGCTACTCCGGTCAGCTCGATAAGGATGACGTCGGGCTTACGGCCGAGCAAATGTTTGACTGAGTCGCTGATTTCACTCTTTTTGCTGCAGCACATGCAGCCGTCTAATAGCTTTTCAACGTTGATTCCAGGAGAGGAAGCTTGCAGCAGATGGCCATCGACATCCTGCTTCCCGAGTTCATTCATTAGCACGGCGGGACTGAGCCCAAAAGAAGCGGCTTCCTGCAGCATGCGGAGGAGAAGCGTTGTTTTGCCGCTGCCTAGAAAACCACTCAGTACGATAACGGGAACTTTGGACACGGAAAATCTCCTTTCCATCCAAAAAAGTTAGTAATTATTACGGATAAAATTGTATCGTAAACGGTGGGGTTCTGCAAGATTTGATGATTATAACGATTCTTTCCCTTGAAAGCTGCCGCACATATGCTACAATGAAGCCATCTTGAAGAACTCGGAGGTACTTTAGACCGATGGAGTATGTAGCCTAACTCATTTCTGCTAAACGAATTTATCGTGATGAGCAGACTCTACGTTTTGCAGGTAGAGCGAGTGGGATACGTATGTCTAAAGGGACCGACTCCTTCAGGAGCCGCAGTTTTTGCATATGTTATTTCCTATATTTCGTTCTTCCTGACCGTAGGCGCTGGCCTGACGGTTTTTTGCATTTGAACTCAAGGAGGATACGAGCCTATGACTTTACTTATAAAAGCGATGAATTTGATGAAGGAATTTGCGGGGAAACCGATATTTGAAAAGGTGGATCTGGAGGCAAATGCCGGTGAACGAATTGCCATTTACGGCCGCAACGGCATCGGAAAGACGACGCTGCTGCGTTTATTGGCAGGCACGCTGCAGCCTGATCGGGGCACCGTCGAACGTAGACTTCCATTAGAGGAGTGGGGCTGGATGGGGCAGCAGACGGAGGCCGACGAGGCGTTATCAACGTATGCCTACGTGGAGCTTGGCAGTCCGGAGCACTTCGAAGCCAAGCAGCATTTGAATTTGCTGGAGGCGAAGATGCGGGATGCAGCAGACATGGAACGCGTGCTCGCCGACTATCAGGAGGCGGCGGAGCGATACATGGCGCTTGACGGCTACCACTGGGAAAGCCAAGTGGAGCGCAAGCTGCTGCAGCTCGGGCTCGGCCGTGAGCTGTGGGAACTGCCGCTCGGAAAGCTGAGTGGCGGGCAGAAGACGCGCGCCCAGTTGGCGCGTCTCATGGTGCGCGAGCCGCAGCTGCTGCTGCTCGACGAGCCGACCAACCACCTCGACGCGGAGTCGCTCGACTGGCTCGAAGCTTGGCTTCGTGCCTATCCCGGCACCGTCGTCTTCGTTTCCCACGATCGCCATTTCATGGATCGTGTGGCGACTTGCCTGGTCGAGCTGACGCCGACAGGCAGCCGGCGATACAAAGGCGGGTACAGTGACTACACCCGCCAGAAGGAGCTCGAGCTGCGTACGCAGGAGCAGCTCTACTGCAAGCAGCAGCAGCTGCGCGAGCAGCTGGAGGAGAGCATCCGCACGTATCGGCAGTGGTTCCATCAGGGCGAGAAGAACGCCCGGATGGCCGAGGTGCCGATACAGCGGGGATACTTCCAGGCGCGAGCCGGCACGCACGTCTCGCGGATGAACGCGAAGATGAAAGAGCTGGAGCGCCTGGAGGCGGACCGCGTGGAGAAGCCGCGGGAAGCGGCGCACCTCAAGGTCAAACTTGGCGCGAGCGAGTTTGCATCTCATACGCTCGTACGGGTGGAGCGGGCCTCCTTCGGTTACGGCGGCGGCCGCCAGCTGTTCGCTGATTTGAGCCTCAGCGTGGAACGCGGCGACCGTCTGGCCGTGCTGGGCCCGAACGGCTCGGGCAAAACGACGCTGTTGAAGCTGCTCGTCGGAGAGCTTGAGCCTGCTGCCGGGATCGTGCGGCAGCATCCGCAGACGTCGATCGGTTACTTATCGCAGGAGCTCGAACACCTCGACGAAGGAGTGACACTGCTGGACAGTCTGTTGGCGCTGCCTGCCATGACGCAAACGCAGGCACGCACGATTCTCGGCTGCTTCCTCTTCTCAGGTGAAGATGTGCGCAAGCGCATCGGGGATTTGAGCATGGGCGAGCGGTGCAGAGTCGCCTTCCTGAAGCTCTATTTCAGCGGCGCAAATTTGCTGGTGCTCGATGAGCCCACGAATTACTTGGACATCGATACCCGTGAACGTATCGAGCAGGCGCTGCTTCATTATCCTGGGGCGATGGTGATCGTTTCGCATGACCGCTATTTTATCCGAAAGCTGGCGCAGAAGCTGCTTTGGCTTGGCGGTGAGCGAGGCCCGATCTCATTTGCGGGTACTTATGACGAATACGCGGAAGCGAAGCGAATGAAGGAGCAGGAGGGCTCTCCGGAGCTCTTAGCGAGAGCCAATGAAAAGCGACAGTTGGAATTAACGTTGGCGCAGTTGATGAGCGAGGGAGCTTGGCAGCCCGAGATCGCCCAAGAACAGCTTCAGCAGATCCGAGACATCAAGTCGAGGCTCGCTGAGCTGGAATGAGAATAAGCCGGGTGCGCATCCTTCAGATGCGCTTCCGGCTTATTTGCTTTTGGTTACGTGCAACAGCTCCGGCACGGTAACGAAAGTGTAGCCTGCCGCTTTCAGCTTGCTCACAAGAGGGCTTATGGCCAGAACCGTCCCGGATAGATCCTGGCTGTCTGCTCCGCCGGAATGCTGAAGGATGATAGAGCCGGGCTTTGCCTGCTGCATAATATTTTGCAGTACCTGCTCTGACTTTAATGATTTCCAGTCCAGCGAATCGACATTCCAATTCACGATTAAATAGTGGTGATCCGCCACCCACTTGACCTGCTCCTCATTAATTGCGCCGTAAGGCGGGCGAATGAGCTTCGGAGCGTAGCCGATCATGCTTTGCAGCACGTTTTCTGCGCTTTCGATTTGTTTTTGGAACTTGTCGACCGTGAGCCCAGGCAGATTAGCATGGCTGTAGGTATGATTGCCGATGACATGCCCTTCTCTGACAATCCGTTTGACGATGTCCGGATGCGCACTTGCTTTGGCGCCAAGCAGGAAAAAAGTCGCCTTCACCTGATTGGCCTTAAGCGCATCCAGCACTTTCGGCGTAAATCGGGTATCGGGTCCATCGTCAAATGTGAGCGCTACTTTTTTCTCCTGTGATGAACCCCGAAGCTTGAACGTATCCGGATACTTCACGACTAACTGAGAGAGGGTCAGCTTTCTTCCGGAACTTTGCTTTTGCCCTTGAACTTGCTGGACAGGCACAGCCGGTTTTTTGGCTGCTTCCGGTTGAGGCATGGCTTTTCTTGCGTTCCCTTTACGGATAGGACTCGGAACTGGAGTTGCGGAAGTCGGAGTCGGTTCCGGCTGGTCCGCAGGCGAGGCCGAAGGTTCTGGAGAGGCCGGTTTGGACTCAAGAATCGAAGTTGTTGAAGGCGTATTATCGGAGCGAGGGCCGTTCTCTAAATTTGAAGAAGCCGCTTTCTGTTCATTTTTCAGCTCTAGCTCGTGCCCATCCGAATCTTGAGTGTAGCGTCGATCGTGATCAGGCTTTTTTTGGGAAATTCCGCAGCCTGACACTAAAATACATACTATGGCAAAGAACCATAGCCACTTGATCATGACAATCCCCCCGAACGCTAAAATCCTCTCTAGGTTTTGTTATGTCGGGGCATCCTATCCAGTGGAAATAATTTGCTAACTCCTACTTGAACTAATTTTGAGATCGGACCGTCATTACTTATACCAAAATCAGAACAATTAATTAGAAGGAGAGAGAGCAGACATGGCTAAAATGAGTGAAAAATATCTGTTGCTCATTCTCTTCTTTATTTTATGTACGGGTTGTATGCATCATGAAGATTCGCGCGCAGCACCACTTAAAACAGCGATTCCTAAACCCAAATACACGGAAACAATCACAGTTGCCTCCGGCGCCGCGATCGAAATGGACGAATCTGAATGGAGATCCCGCGGAGGAGAGCGAGGCGTACGGGCGGTCCCTTCATTAAAGCCGATACAAACTGCCCAATTTGTGGATGAGCTTCATGGGTTTGGTCTTGTTCCGGGCTTAGATGACCTTTCTATTCTGGAAACTAAGGATGGAGGGGAATCTTGGGTTACGATTAGCAGTCTTGCGCATTCGACCAATCTGCCCGTGATTTCTTTTCTTAATGACCAGACAGGCTGGCTGCTTACCGGTGAATCGATCAACAGGAAGTCGGAGCTGCGTCTTACCTCTGATGGCGGGCAATCGTGGGAAATTATTGCTAGGAATTTACCTGGATTCGGTACTTTGGCGAAAACCCCGTTTTTTCGATTCTTTGATCGTCAAAACGGACTGATTGCCATCCAAAAAACCAATGACATGGTAATGCTGCGAACAGAGGACGGTGGATTGACCTGGTCAGCATCAAGTCGTATCCAGTTGCCTCAAGCAGCCGCTGGCGTGCTTACATTTGTATCGCCGAACGAAGGGTGGTTCGCAAGTTCAGATAACAAGGGAGAGGCAATCCTCTACCGGATGTCCGATGGGGAGATATGGCTGGAGGCAGGCAAACTGCCTGAGAAAGCCGTACCCCAAGCCATATCATTTTCAAGCCCGCGTAATGGCTGGCTGCTCTTGCATAATAAGGAGGAACAGCTCGAGCCAAGATGGTGGCTGCTTCGGACTGAGGATGGAGGGTCATCTTGGAGCCGGCATTCATTTCCACAAACTCTGCACCCGATGGATTTCAATACGCAAATGAACTTTATTTCCTCGCAAACTGGCTGGATACAGGGAGCGAACGGTCTTTGGCAAACGACAAATGGGGGAATGAATTGGAGCATGCTCTCGTCCTGAACATCTTTTAAATGATTTTCTGGTATGTCACAATATCGAGAAATTTCCCCCACTTCAAGCCGACTTCTCGGAAATGAGCGCATTGGAAATAACCATTCTTCGTGAAAGATCGAATACTGGGACTGTTCTCGGAGCAAATCGTTGAGACAAGTACGTGATACCCATTTTCCTTTGCAAAAGCCTCGATGTGCTGGAGAGCGGCCGTGCCAATACCTTTGCCGACACATTCGGGATGCAAATAGATCGTTACCTCGCCGGAAGTCGCATAGGCCTGCTTTTTCTTATGCGGCATGACTTGCACATAGCCTTGCAGGCTTCCGTCCAACATGATGACAAAGGTTTTATAACGCGGATTCGGATGAACCACACTATCCGTAAACTCGTCTAACGTTACCGGTTCCGTATGAAAAGAAACTGTAGTATGCATGACAAAATGATTATAAATGTCCATCAGTAACGGAATATCGGCTTCTTCTAAGTCTCTGAATTGAATTTCCTGGATCATGTACTTGCACCTCGCTGGATGATATTGGGTACTACTTCTAAAAATTATTCAACAGTTGGGGACGAACTCCTTTTTCCTTCCACATAAGAAAGTACAAGTTTTTTCGGTTACGAAAACCGCTTTCTTATTGGCGATAAAACCTTCCTCTAAACGCGGTCGCTCATCAATGAATGGCCTCGATAGAGGTTTTCTCATTAGACATATCGCAACAATCCATGTATCTTAGATATAATATGAATCATTATATAGGAAACTGGGGGATTCGCATGTCAGGTAATTCGGGTTACATTCTTGTTATCGTTATTGGGGTTTTCTTGCTTGGCGGACTTACATTCATGAATCTTCGCAAGATTAGCAAAACCACGGCCGATTTAACGCAGCTCAAAAAAAGAACGCTGCTTTGGACGGAAATTTCGCTGGCGCTTTTTGTCCTCCAATTGTTCTTTCGCGATGCCCAAGGCGGTTTTCTCTTGTTTTTCGGCATTCTCACCTTATTCACGGGTGCTCATTATTTAGGCGTTCTGTACTACACGAGAAAAAAAGGTAAGTAAAAGTAAAGAGGCTATCCCAAGCGTAGCAGAATCTACGAATGGGATGGCCTCTATTTTTTCGATTTAATCAAATAGGCATATTTTGTTATATAAATGTAATGAAATTTTCAGCTTAGATTAATCTTCGCGGTATATATTAAAGCCAGACCCCCCTTTTCATATATATACATGTTGAAACCCGCCGAAAGGCGGGTCTTTTTTTGCCTAATAATGACGTCCCGTAATGTATCTGGAACCCCAGTAGCCCGTATTTATATCAGAGATAACAACGCCGGAAGACCTTGTATTGCTTATGAATTTACCATTTCCTATGTATATGCCTACGTGGTTAATGCGGCCTGGCGTACTCGTACTGAACATGACCAGATCACCGATACTTAACTGCGATTTAGAAGGGACCCGTGTGCCATAAGATGTTTGTGCGGAGGATCCCCAAGGAATAACGCGACCGCTTTTCTTGAAGACGAATTGCGTGAAAGCCGAGCAGTCAAAAACGAGATTCTGCGGGTCCCTGGTACCGAATTCATATCTTACTTTTCCAATATAGGATTTTGCGATATCAACCGGGATATGACCATTCGTGGCGTAGATTTCTGCTGCTGAAGCCGGTTTGGCTGGTAGTGCTGCAGTTGAACTAAAGAGGGACAATGCAATAGCGGAAATAGCAATTATTTTTTTCATTATGTAACACTCCTTATTCCATTTATGGTAGTTTACTGTGCTATATGCGTATTCTACCATGGATGAAACTATCAGACTTTAGTAGTGTGATGGGTTTGGAGTGAATATTTGACAAATTGTCCCCTAAAATAATAACGGCGACTGCTTGCGCAGCCGCCTCATGGGAGAGGAGAAACCGGACGAAGAGCTTATGGGGAAACGTAAGTCTTCTCCGCGGTTGTCTACGACATTCTCTGATGTCGATAGTTCAAGGATGACCGTTTTAAAGGAAAATTATACATGCCAGAGACAAAATTTTTGTGTACAATTAGAGCTTGTGGTACGATAGCATCGTAAATGAGCCAGCTAGAAGGGAATACATAAAGCATGAGAGTGATTTCAGGCAGTGCCAAAGGCAGGTCGTTAAAGGCTGTACCCGGCATGAGCACACGACCGACAACGGATAAAGTGAAGGAAGCGATCTTCAGTATGATCGGTCCTTATTTTGATGGAGGGCAGGTCTTGGATCTCTTCGCCGGCACGGGCGGTCTCGGTATTGAGGCGCTTAGCCGCGGGATGAAAAAGGCCGTGTTCATTGACATCGAGAAAAAAAGCATCGATACGATCCAGCATAATTTGCGGGCCGCAGGTCTTGTGGAGCAAGCTGAGATTTATCGCAACGATGCCGCGAGGGCGCTCAAAGCGTTGGCGAAACGCGGCGAGAAGTTCGAGCTTGTTTTTCTGGATCCTCCCTACAAAATGAAAGTGACCGCTGAACTCATCACGGCAATGGAAGAACAAGGACTGCTCGATGAACAGGTCGTCATCGTCGTTGAGCATGATGCTCAGGACGTACTCATAGAAGCTATTGGTGGTTTAGAGCAGCAGCGTAGAGCGGAGTATGGCGATACTGCAGTTACAATTTATAGGCGCTTCACGCAATTAACTTAAGCGAACGCATACGAAGCCAGTTTTCTAACGAAAACTCAAGGTTATGCTTACGAAGAAAGTTTTCTAACGAAAACTCTAAGGAGATGAGCAACATGATGAGGCAAGAGCACGGCATTACGATAGCCGTTTACCCTGGTAGTTTTGACCCCGTGACGCATGGACATCTGGACATTATACACAGAGCGGCCAAGGTGTTCGATAAACTGATTGTAGCGGTTCTTAATAATACAACTAAGAATCCGTTATTTACGCTGGAAGAGCGGATGGATCTCCTCAAAAAAGTAACTCGCGATTTACCGAACGTAGAGGTGGACGGCTTCCGCGATTTGATGGTCAATTATATGAAAGCCAAAAATGTACGCTTGATCGTTCGCGGGCTTCGCGCAGTCTCGGATTTTGAGTATGAGCTGCAGATGGCTTCAACGAATCATAAACTCAATTCAGACGTGGAAACCTTCTTTATGACTTCGAAGCCCAAGTATTCATACTTAAGCTCAAGCATCGTGAAGGAAATTGCCAAATTTCATGGTCCTGTCGGTGATCTTGTTCCTCCAGAGGTGGAAGAGGCGCTGAAGAAGAAATTCCCGGTAACGAACTAAGAAAGTACCAGCATAAGTATCATTGAGTTTTATTGCTCATGAATTTTTGTAACAATACAGAAATCAAAAGCATCGCACCTAACAGCAGCAGCAGCTGCGAAAGCATTGGTCCCCATAGGACCCATGCCGATTCGCCGTACAGCGGGAACACGGTTCTTGTTTGTTCGGTTACAGCTGAGTCTAACCAGAGGAAGCTGGGCTGTGAGTCTTTTAGCATGAACTCGAGCGGTTTCCAAAGCAGAACAGTAAGCACAAAAGCAAGTCCGGCATGCAAAGCGCGAGCTAACAAGAATGGTCCATAGCGCGCGTCTGTTTTCTGATGAAATCCGGTCACTTGAGCATGGGCGGATAAGCCGCCCCAACCGAGGAATGCGCTAAGCAGCGCCATTTGCGGCAGGAGCGGGATGTTATCTGCAGAGCTGAAGGCGTAGGCGCCAAGATGTACCTCAAGCATGCCCTTTACCCATTGGGGCGAAGTATCAATGCCAATATGCATGAAGCCCGGTAATGAATCTGCTATGAAACGGAGTCCTTCTGTCAAATTCGTAATATTTATGACATTGATGATCACGGAGAAAATCATCATATAACCTCCGATCAGCATCAGGGCTTGAATGGAAGATGAGACAGCGTCGCCCAGCATTCTGCCAAACGCGCGGCCATCATGCAAATAAGCGTTTCGCATCGTATATAGTGCGCGCTTCCATAGGGAAGCCGTTTCGAATTTTTTGGTTACAGTTAATCCTTGTGGTTGAACTTGAAGTGTTCCGCCAGCAATTTCTCTGTCTTTTTTATTTCTTGTTAAGAATCCAGTCAAGATTGCAGACAAATAGTGGATGATGGCAAGTACAACTCCGAGCCGTGCGCTGTGCAAAAAGCCCACACCAACGACCATAATCATGAATAAAGGGCTGCAAAGATGGGATAATGCCGTTAATCGCTCGGATTCTACCCGGGATATCAGGCCTTTTTCGCGTAAGCTTGCGGTAATTTTGGCCCCGGTAGGAAATCCTATAATTAAACCGGAAGCCAGCGCCCAACCGCTAACCCCGGGAAGGCGAAACAGAACGCGCATTAGCGGCTCCAATAATGTACCTGCACCTTGTATGACGCCAAAACCGATCAATAGCTCGGTCAGAATGAAGAAAGGCAGCAGCGCCGGAAAGACCAGCTTCCACCAGATCGTAAGCCCCTCAAGTGACGATTGAAAGGCTTGATCAGGGAATAAAATGACTGATACCACTACAATGGCAGCTAAAGACCCCAGCAGCAGCGTGGTGAGTTTACTGCCGGATTTAGAATGCATACGCTGCATGGAATCCACCTCATTCTATTAAATATGCTACATTTGTACGCATCTAGGAGCAGGTTTAGACCAAGCTTTCACTTGGTCTGGTGACATGGGTGGCCTATATGCAGGCAGCACAGGAGGGGAACCTGTATGGACGATAATGAAGATAGTACTATCCGCACGTGGTCAAGCGATTCATACCGACACCCCAAGAGTACGTCTACGAGACGCTATTTAATTTCGTTTTTAGTCGGCATTGCCATCGTTTATATGCTTTTCTTTGTTCGGCTTCCCTATTTTATTTTCATGCCGGGAACTGCTGAAGTCATTAAACCGATGGTAACCATTCCAAAAAGTTCCGACTCTGAAAAAGGCGCTTTTATGCTTACTACGGTTAGAGTTGCCGATGCGAATGTCGTCAATTATCTAATCGGTCTCGTTCATCCTTATGAGGAAATTCAGCCCAAAACGAGCGTGTTGCGAAAAGGGGAGTCGGAGCAGGAGTATTCACAGCGTCAGGAATATGTTATGCTTACCTCCCAAGCAAGCGCGATTCAAGCAGCCTATACAAAGGCGAAAATTCCTTTTCACATCAATCATGAGGGTGTTATGGTACTCCAAACATTACCTGGATTAGCCGGCGAAAAGGTGCTGAAGCCCGGAGATGTGCTGCTGAAAGCCGGCGAAAAAGAGATCAAAGTCGCACAGGATCTATTGGATTCTCTCAAAGAAAAAAAAGCCGGCGAAGCTGTAGAGATTACGTTCAGCAGAAATAAAACCGAGCAAAAGGCTACATTGACTCTAGGTTTATTGCCCGGACAGGAAGGCGATACGAGCCGGCAGAGAGCAGGCATCGGCGTCGTACCGGCGGACATGCGATCGGTTAAGGCCGATCAAGCCGATCAGCAAGTTTCAATCAAAGCCGGCGAAATCGGCGGACCTTCGGCAGGCCTGATGTTCTCGCTTGAAATCTATGATCAGCTTCTCCCGGAGGATATTTCCAAAGGTTACCGAATCGCTGGTACGGGAACCATCGAGACGGACGGTACGGTCGGACCGATCGGCGGCATCCAGCATAAGATTATCGCTGCGGATAAAGAGGGGGCGGAATATTTTTTTGCGCCTAAAGATATGACTTACCAAGATGGAACGAAAATTCAGAACTATTCCGATGCGGTTGCCAGAGCGAACCAGATTAAGTCGAAAATGAAAATCGTCGAGATCGGCACCATGGATGATGCTATCAAGTTTTTGGAAGCATTGCCGCCAAAATAATTGTGTGTCAAGATCAAGAAGTTGATGCTGATTGGTTGACAAAAGGCGTTTGTACTGGATATAATAATCTTTGTTTGTTCGGGGTGATAACATGCAGATTCACTTGAAAGATCTTGCTCTTAAAGGACAACCGGTACATATGACCGAAGATATGAACTTGACAGCTCCTTTTGAAGGACGCCAAGACATTCTAGGTTACAGTCCCATACATGTCGATCTTCATGCTCGGCATGAAGAAGGAGCAGCTAAAGTTAACGGTACGTTAACGCTAGATTTGGAGTTAAGCTGTTCACGATGCTTATCGCACGTCAAGCAAACAATCGAGCTTCCTTTTGAGGAAGTTTTCACGCAGAAGCTGGACGAGGAATCCGAGAACAACGAGGATATTCATCTAGTGACTGAAGATAAAGTCGATTTGGAGTCGTATGTCGCGGAATATGTGGTGGTAGGCTTGCCTTATATACCACTATGTGACGAAGCGTGCAAAGGTCTCTGTCCCGTGTGCGGAGAGAACCGCAATCAACGCGATTGCGGCTGCAAGCAGGAGAAGATTGATCCACGGCTTGCAGGTCTCGCGGACTTTTTTAACAAAGAATAAGCAGCCCGAAATTCGATTAAGGAGGTGTTTTGAATATGGCAGTACCTCAGAGAAGAACGTCCAAAACCCGTCGCGACAAGCGCCGTACTCACTTTAAATTGGAAGTTCCAGGCATGGTGAAATGCGAGCAATGCGGAGAGCTGAAGTTGGCACATCACGTGTGCAAAACTTGCGGATCTTACAAAGGCAGAGAGATCGTAAAAGCATAATTTTAGATATAGTACTTCATCCTAGTGTGAGGTGCTATTTTTTTTGCTTTCTTTTTGATCGCAAATTTTATATACTACAGTTTAGTATCTGGTAATAAGATGAGATCGTATCTCACAAGATAAGGTGGTGCTCGCCATCGAACGGCTTCCAAAACGACAGCGGCAGCAGCAGCTGCTTCAAGCGATTGAAGCGAATCCTTTCATGACCGATGAAGAGCTCATGCGGACGTTTCAGGTTAGTATACAGACTGTGCGACTGGATCGGCTGGAGCTTGGTATCCCCGAGCTTCGGGAGCGGATGAAGCATATGGCCGTCAAAACGTATGACCAGGTGCGCTCGCTGCCGATTGATGAAGTGATTGGTGAAGTCATCGATTTACAGCTGGACCAAAGCGGTATCTCGATATTTGAAATTAAAGAGGAACACGTATTTTCAAGAACGAAAATTGCTAGAGGACATCACATATTCTCGCAGGCGAACTCCCTGGCTGTAGCCGTCATCGACGATCCGATTGCCTTGACAGCTTCGGCCGATATCCGTTTTATTCGTTCAGTAAAGCTCGGAGAGAAGTGTATTGCCAAGGCCTATGTGCGTTCCTTGTCCAAAGGAAAAGCCAGAGTAGAAGTGTTTTCGTATGTCGGCGATGAAGTCGTGTTTCGTGGCAACTTTGTGATCTTTCATTCCAAGAAAGAGCAACATCATGATAGGGAGGACAAGCTGCATGCGGATCGCGATTGACGCAATGGGCGGCGACCATGCACCTAAGGTCGTAGTAGAAGGGGCCTTGGCAGCCGCCAAAGAGTGGACCGATGTAGAAATTATTCTAGTCGGCAATACGGCAGCCATTGAAGCGCATTTGGGAGAAAGACCGGCCAATCTTACCATCCGGCATACGGAGGAAGTGATTGAGGCTGATGATGAACCGGTAAAAGCGGTACGCCGCAAAAAAGATGCTTCCATGGTCGTTGCAGGCAAACTCGTAAGAGAGAAAGAAGCGGAAGCGATGATCTCCGCCGGTAATACTGGCGCATTAATGACGACGGGGTTGCTTGTCGTGGGACGGATCCCAGGAATCGAACGCCCGGCGCTAGCTCCCATGCTTCCGACCATTGACGGCAATGGCGTACTTGCTCTCGATTTGGGGGCCAATATGGACGCTACGGCTGAGCATTTGACCCAGTATGCGATTATGGGAAGCATTTACCGCAACAAAGTGCATGGCATCGCTAATCCGCGAGTAGGACTTCTCAATGTCGGGACGGAAGCGATGAAAGGGAATGAATTGACCAAGGCCGCATATCCTTTATTGGAACAAGCCCCGGTCGAATTCATCGGTAACGTCGAATCCCGGGACGTGCTCCGCGCGGGGTGCGATGTCATCGTTTGCGATGGATTTGCAGGAAATATCATGCTGAAGTCGCTCGAAGGCGCGGCATCCGTATTTTTCTCCGTTTTGAAGACGGAATTTACGAAAACGTGGTATTCCAAACTGGCTGCGGCAATACTAAAGCCGGGTATTATGAAATTTCGCAAACAATTCGATTATAAAGAGCACGGCGCGGGACCTCTGCTGGGCATTCAGGGTTTAGTCTTGAAGTGCCATGGCTCGTCCGACGCCAATGCCATTAAAAATGCAGTTCGCCAAGCGAGAATCGCCATCCAGAACGATCTGGTCGGCGCAATATCTGCGGAAATCAATCACGGGAAGTGAGAGAACAACATGAACCTTATACCGGTTGGGGTACTCGGAACAGGCAAATATGTGCCTGATCGCATTTTGACGAATCAAGAGCTGGAAACAATGGTGGACACGAACGATGAATGGATCGTGACGAGAACGGGCATTCGCGAGAGAAGAATCGTGGCGGAAGGACAAGCTACCTCGGATCTTTGCTATGAAGCGGCTCAGATCGCATTAGCAAATGCCGGAATTACAGCAGAACAATTAGATTTGATTATCGTGGCGACGATTACACCGGATATGGCCTTCCCATCGACAGCTTGCGTACTTCAGGAAAAGCTTGGCGCCAAACAATCCGCTGCATTTGATTTGTCGGCAGCTTGCTCGGGATTCGTATATGGATTGGCAAATGCAGCCAACTTCATTGCTACAGGTACTTATAAATATGCGCTCGTTATCGGAGCCGACTGTTTGTCCAAAATTACGGATTATACGGATCGCAATACTTGCATTCTTTTCGGCGACGGTGCAGGAGCTGTCGTTATCGGCGAGGTGCCGGAAGGCAGAGGATTCAAGTCATTCGAATTGGGCGCCGACGGTACGGGCGGTCCGCTCTTGAAAATCGAAGGCGGCGGATCCCGCAATCCGGCTTCGCAGTCGTCCATTGACCAGCGTATGCATTACATATATATGGCCGGCGCGGAAGTATTCAAATTCGCTGTTCGCATCATGGGCAATGCCGCGGACGAAGCGCTGCGCAAAGCCGGATGGGATAAAGGCGACATCGACCTGCTTGTCCCTCACCAGGCGAATATGAGAATCATTCAAGCGTCACTTAATCGTCTCGAAATGACCGAGGATAAATGCATGATCAATTTGGATAGGTACGGGAACATGTCAGCGGCTTCCATTCCGGTAGCGTTAGCCGAAGCTGAAGAGCAGGGCAGACTACGCGAAGGTGACCGATTAGTACTTGTCGGCTTTGGCGGCGGTCTGACTTGGGGAGCATCCGCGCTTGTCTGGTAGGTTTCCGTAACTGACATTTGTTCCGTTATTATTCTGGTTAAATTCTAATATCTGCCATCGTACATAGATATTAAGTTATTAATTTTGTGTTGAAAGGGGAACCTTTTCTCTTATGGGTAAAATTGCTTTCGTTTTCCCGGGTCAAGGCTCGCAAGCAGTAGGGATGGGACATGATTTGTACCAGAATCATCCTGCAGCCAAAGAATATTACGACCGCGCTGACCAAGCGCTCGGTTTTTCGCTCTCGGAGCTGATTTTCAATGGACCCGAGGACCAATTGAAAATCACGTACCACACGCAGCCTGCGCTGTTGACGACAAGCATCGCTTGTCTCGAAGCGTTCAAGGCTGCGGGCATCGCCCCGGACTATGTCGCCGGACATAGTCTCGGCGAATACAGCGCGCTCGTCGCAGTCGGCGTGCTCGCGTTCGAAGACGCGGTCCGCACCGTGCGGGCCCGCGGCGAGTTCATGGAACAGGCCGTCCCGGGCGGCCTGGGGGCCATGGCGGCCGTGCTCGGAGCCGAGCGCGAAGCGCTTGCAGAGCTTTGCACGGCCATCACGAGCGGCGGCTCCGTCGTGGAGCTCGCCAATGTGAACTGCCCGGGACAGATCGTCGTCTCGGGCAGTAAGGAAGGCGTTGCAGCGGTCGTGGAGCGCTGCAAGGAAGCGGGCGCGAAGCGTGCCATTCCGCTCGAAGTGAGCGGGCCCTTCCACTCTTCGCTCATGAAACCGGCCTCGGAGCGCCTCGCAGAGGTGCTCGCGTCCGTGGCCATGGGCGAAGCGTCCGTCCCCGTTATAGCTAACGTAACGGCACGGCCGGTGACGCAGCCCGGCGATATCCGCGGACTGCTGGTCGAGCAAGTGTACTCTCCGGTTCTATGGGAGGACACGGTGGCTTACTTGATCGGCCAAGGCGTCGATACGTTCATCGAGCTGGGCTCGGGAACCGTTCTCGCCGGACTGATCAAGAAGGTGGACAAAACCGTGAAGACGGTGTCCATCGGAAGTCTGGAAGCTTTGGAGAAGTATTTGCAGGAGGTGCAGCAATATGCTAACGGGTAAAGTAGCACTTGTAACTGGAGCATCCCGAGGCATTGGCCGTGCGATCGCTCTGCATTTGGCGGAGTCTGGCGCTGACGTGGTCGTCAATTATGCGGGCAGTGAAGGCGCTGCTCAGGAAGTTGTAGAGCTGATTGAAGCGATGGGACGCAAAGCCGTTAAGCTTCGCGCTGACGTAAGCAGTTACCAGGAATCGGAAGAGTTAGTGAAGCAAACGCTTGAAATTTTGGGTAAAATTGATATTCTTGTGAATAATGCCGGCATAACAAGAGACAATTTAATCATGCGAATGAAGGAAGAAGAATTCGATCAAGTAATCGCAACGAATCTGAAGGGCGTATTTAATTGCGTGAAAGCTGTTACCCGCCCGATGATGAAGCAGCGTTCAGGTCGAATTATTAATATATCTTCCGTAGTCGGCGTTCTTGGCAATCCGGGACAAGCTAACTATGTAGCAGCAAAAGCAGGCGTCATTGGTCTGACCAAAGCGACTGCGCGAGAACTTTCTTCGAGAGGCATTACCGTGAACGCGGTGGCGCCGGGATTCATTGAAACCGACATGACCGACAAACTGTCGGCCGAAATGCGTGACCACATGCTGAAGCAAATTCCGCTGGAGCGCCTCGGACAGCCTGATGAGATCGCAAAGGTTGTTCGTTTCCTGGCTTCAGACGACGCGGCCTACATGACAGGGCAAACACTTCATGTGGACGGTGGCATGTACATGTAAGATTTCCAGAAAAACGGTTTGCGAATTTGCCTACTGGCAATCTGTCCAAGATTCTCGTATAATACCAAATGAGGAGGTGAACCGGATGTCCGACGTATTGGATCGTGTGAAACGAATTGTTGTCGATCGTCTAGGGGTTGATGAAGCTGAAGTCTCCCTCGAAGCATCTTTCAAAGAAGATTTAGGTGCTGATTCTCTCGATGTAGTAGAATTAGTAATGGAACTAGAAGATGAATTCGATTTAGAAATTTCCGACGAAGATGCCGAGAAGATTACTACTGTGGGAGAAGTTGTGAATTACATAAAATCTCATACGTAAAAGTCTACCAAGTCCCGTTTTGTCTCAAGACGGGACTTCTCTCCATTTTCATATTAAAATGATGCTTTCCTAACATAGAGGTGGATCAAATGAACAGAGTCGTAATTACAGGTATGGGCGTAGTTACTGCCCTTGGTCAAGATTTAGAAACGTTCTGGGGAAACCTGACCTCAGGTAAATCCGGAGTCAGCCTGATTGAGAACTTCGATGTAAGCGAATACCCGACACGTATAGCCGCTGAAGTAAAGGATTTCGATATTGAGCAATATGTGGATCGCAAAGAAGCGCGCCGCATGGACCGTTTCGTGCAGTTTGCCGTAGCAGGCTCGCTAAACGCTCTCAAAGACGCGAATTTGAATGTGAAAGAAGATACTGACCCTGAACGCGTAGGTGTGTCTGTCGGTTCCGGTATCGGTGGCCTAAACACTTGGGAGGAGCAGCATCGCACCCTTTTGGAAAAAGGGCCTAAGCGTGTCTCCCCATTCTTCATTCCGATGATGATCGCGAATATGGCATCCGGCCAAATCTCGATGATTACCGGAGCGAAGGGACCCAACAGCACGGCGGTTACTGCTTGTGCCACAGGGACGCATTCGATCGGCGATTCGTTCAAAATGATTCAACGCGGCGATGCCGACGTGATGATTTGCGGTGGTGCTGAAGCGACGATAACACCAATTGGCGTAGCTGGCTTTTGTGCGCTTCGCGCAATGTCGACGCGTAACGAAGAGCCGCACAAAGCGAGCCGCCCGTTCGATGTGGATCGTGACGGTTTCGTCATGGGCGAAGGCGCCGGCGTACTCATTCTGGAGTCTCTGGAGCACGCTCAAAAGCGTGGCGCACGTATTTATGCGGAAGTGATCGGTTATGGCATGAGCGGTGACGCGTATCATATGACGGATCCGGATCCGGACGGCGCTGCACGCTGCATGGCGAAAGCGATAAAGGATGCGGGTATTGAGCCTGTTGCTATTTCTTACATCAATGCGCATGGTACTTCAACACCTGTTGGGGACAAGTCGGAAACGATAGCGATTAAGAAAGCGCTGGGCGAGCATGCGTACAAAGTAGCAGTGAGCTCCACGAAGTCGATGACCGGGCACTTGCTCGGAGCAGCAGGTGGCGTGGAAGCTGTCATCTGCGGATTAACGATCTCCAACAGCGTCATTGCTCCAACCATCAACATTGACAATCAAGACCCTGAATGTGATCTGGATTATGTACCGAACACTGCGCGAGAAGCGAAAGTTGATGTCGCGATGTCGAATTCCTTCGGTTTTGGCGGTCATAACGCAACGATCATCATGAAGCGGTTTGAAGCATAAATTGCCTTCCTACGAAGAAAGATAACGAAATATCATTCTCTCTGGGTGGTGAGTCAGGCAATGCACCGTGATATTAAAGAGCTGCAGCAGCGTATCGGCATCACCTTTCGCAAAGCGGAGCTGCTGAGGCAGGCTTTTACACATTCTTCCTATGTTAATGAACATCGTATCGCTGGACATAAAGATAACGAGCGATTGGAATTTCTAGGAGATGCCGTGCTGGAATTGACGGTTTCGGAATTTTTATATGATACTTATCCAGGACGTTCGGAAGGCGAATTGACGAAGCTTAGGGCTTCTATCGTTTGTGAGCCGTCACTCGTTACGTTTGCCGAGAATCTGGAGTTTGGCGCTTTTGTGCTTTTAGGCAAAGGTGAGGAATTGACTGGAGGAAGGACACGTCCGGCTTTGCTCGCCGACGTCTTCGAATCCTTTATCGGAGCGCTCTACTTGGATCAAGGATTAGAGAGCGTGAAGACGTTCCTAAAACGCCATGTTTTCCCGAAAATTTCCAGCGAAGGCAAGCTGCTGGTCATCGACTACAAGACGCAACTGCAAGAGCATACCCAGCATCACAGCATGGGTTCCGTCGAATACCGGATCGTGAATGAGCGAGGTCCAGCTCATGAGCGCGAGTTCGTAGCAGAGGTATACATGGATGCATCGCTTCTCGGGACTGGCGCAGGCCGTTCCAAGAAGGAAGCTGAGCAGCAGGCTGCCGCTCAGGCGCTATCGAAGCTGAATGTTGCTGTAGAGCGGTAATTAGAGGTTGGCAAAAGAGGCGGCTGAGGCTGCCTTTTTTGTTGTTTTGGAAATAAGCTTTAATCAAGGTCTCTGCTGTTAATGTTTCTTTATTAATGCGCTCTGGTCGCACTTTTTATCTCTTTTTTATATGGGATATGTTACAATAATTTTCGAGGTGAGACCATGTTTTTAAAACGGATTGAATTATCCGGATTTAAGTCTTTCGCGGACCGGACGGAGCTGGAATTTGTACGCGGGATTACCGCGGTCGTAGGTCCTAACGGCAGCGGCAAAAGTAACATTTCCGACGGCATACGCTGGGTGCTCGGGGAGCAGAGCGCGAAATCACTCCGCGGCGGTAAAATGGAGGATGTTATTTTTGCAGGCAGTGATGCCCGCAGAGCGGTTAATTATGGGGAAGTATCTTTGACGCTTGACAATAGTTCGCAATCACTCCCTCTTGATTTTAATGAGGTGACGGTTACGCGCAGGGTGCATCGCAGCGGGGAAAGTGAATACTTAATTAATAAGCAGCCCTGCCGCCTGAAAGACATCACCGAACTGTTCATGGATACAGGGATCGGTAAAGAGGCTTATTCCATTATCGGGCAAGGCCGAATTGAAGAAATTTTAAGTACGAAATCGGAAGATCGCCGGGGCATTTTTGAAGAGGCTTCGGGGATTGTCAAATATAAATCGCGGAAACGTGAAGCGGAGAAGAAGCTGAACGATACCGAGCAAAATTTGCTGCGGATTCATGATCTGGTCTCTGAACTCGAAGATCAAATCGAGCCGCTGCGCGAGCAGTCGGAGAAGGCGATCCGTTATAAAGATTTGCGCGAAAAGCTAAAAAGCAGCGAAATCTCCATGTATGTTCATCAGATTGACCAGATTTACATCAATTGGAACGAAGCGACGCAGAAGCTGGAGAGGCTCCAAAAAGAGCAAACTGAACTTGCGACCGTCGTCAATCAGCATGATGCCCATCTAGAGAAGCACCGTTGGGAGACACGACGTCTTGAAGAGGAACTGGAAAAGCTTCAAGAGAGCTTGCTCCAGTTAAGCGAAGAGTTCGAGAAAAGCGAAGGGCACGGCGAGGTGCTCAAAGAGCGAAAGAAGAATTACGTTGCTAATCGTCAGCAGTTGACCGGTACAATTGCTTTGCAGGAACAACGAAGAGCTGATAAAGAGGCAGAGCTTGCGGAACAGCGTGAAAAGATTATCCAAATCGGTGCTCAATTGTTTGAATTTCAGGCGAAATTAAATGCAGAAGAACAGCGCTTGCTCGGCGTAAATGGCGGGATTAGCTCTGCACCCGAGGATCAGCTTAAAGGCGAACTTCTTGAAACGCTCAACCGGATGGCGCAAGCGCGCAATGAAATCCGATATGCGGAGCAGCAAACGGAAAGTATAGGCCGCAGATTGGAAAGACTGGATGAAGAACGCCATAAGTGGTCGGAGCAGCGGGAAAAGATCGCGATTCGAAAAGAAGAGCTTGCGGCCAAGCTGGAAGAGACTGTCAAAGAGATTGATGAAATTCGCCATCGCTATGCGGAGCTAACCCAGAATTTGAAAGGGAAGCAAGGCCTATTGGATGAAGCGCAGGGTATGGTGCGAAAGTGGGAGCAGAAGCTCGACGCTTTGACGTCCCGTCGCGATACGATGAAAGAGATGGCAAGTGACTACGACGGCTTTATGCAGGGCGTAAAAGAAGTGCTGAAAGCGAAAAGCCGCAAAGATTTGCGAGGTATTCGCGGGGCTGTCGCCGAGCTTGTGAAGGTTCCGGCAGACGTTGAGATCGCTATTGAAACGGCACTTGGCGCAGCGCTGCAAAATATCGTCGTCGAGACGGAAGCGGACGGGCGCGAGGCGATCGCTTTCTTGAAGCGCCGTCAAATGGGACGAGCCACATTCCTGCCGATGAACGTCATCCGCGGCCGATCCATTTCGGACCATGAGATTGGCGCTCTGAAAGCCGCGAAGGGTTTTGTGGGCATCGCCGTCGATCTCATTGAGTTTGACTCGACTTATCAAAACATTCTCTCCAGTTTGCTGGGCAATGTCGTTGTCGCGCAAAGTCTGGAGGATGCTAACCATATTGCCGCCAAAGCGCAGTATCGCTACCGTGTTGTCACTCTTGAAGGCGATGTGGTTAACCCGGGCGGTTCTATGACGGGTGGAAGCATGGCGAAGAAAACGACCAATTTGTTGGGGCGTCAGCGTCAAATTGAGGAACTTGATCAGGAAATTAAAACCTCCCAGCAGCAATTGAGTGGTCTTCGGGACAAAACGGCGGTGATGAAGCGTGAAATCACCGACGATATGATGAACATCGAGCAGCTTCGCCAGCTCAGCGAGCAAAAGCGTATCCAAGAGCAGCAAGTTCGCGCCGAGCTCGGTCCTTTGGAGTCCGAGAACCGTACGGTGGAGCAGCAGCTCACGCTCGATAGTCAAGATCGCGAATCATTCATTGCAGAGCAGGAGGATTATGCGCGGAAGAAATTGGAGTCTGAGCAGACGCTAGCCGAGCTTCAGCAGGAAGAGGCCTCCTTGCAGCAGGCGATTCGCGATGCCGAGAACTCGCGTAAAGCGAGTGAATCGAAGAAGGAAGAGCTGCAGAGCCAACTCACCGATTTGAAGGTGAAGGTGGCGTCAATCTCGCAAGAGAAACAGTCGCTGCAGGATCAGCAGCGCCGCTTGCAGCAGGATCTGGCGGATTCGGACCGCGAGATGGAGACGAATCGTCAGCTGCTTGGACAGTTGGAGCAAGATATGGAAGCGCTCGAGCAAGAAACGGTGCTGCAGATCGAGCTGCTGAATGATCTCAAGCTCAAGAAGCAGCAGTGCGCTGAGCAAATCGATTTCAAGCGCGCTGAGCGGGCAGAGTGGCTGCAGAAGCTGGAGCAGGAAGAGAATGAAACGCGCAATCAGCGCATTCAACTCAAGCAGGTGGAAGAGAATCTGCATCAAACAGAGGTTCGTGTGAATCGACTTGATGTAGAGCTCGAGAACTTGCTGAAGAAGCTGGCCGAAGAATATGAGCTCAGCTATGAGCTTGCGAAGCTGCGCTACCCTGTTCCGGAGGATGTTGCCGGGACGCAGAGCCTGGTTCGCGAGCTAAAGCGGGAAATCTCTTCGCTTGGTGAGGTTAACCTCGGTGCAATCGAAGAATTTGCGCGTGTCTCGGAGCGCTATGAATTCCTCAGCGCACAGAAAAATGACTTGATCGAAGCGAAAACGACGCTGTACCAAGTCATTCGCGAGATGGATCAAGAGATGTCCAAGCGCTTCAAGACAACATTCGATGCGATTCGCTCGCATTTCGTCGTCGTGTTCGCCAAGCTGTTTGGCGGCGGGCGCGCGGATCTGATCTTGTCCGAGCCGGATAACCTGCTTGATACGGGCATCGAGATCGTGGCTCAGCCGCCGGGCAAAAAGTTGCAGAACCTGCAGCTCCTCTCCGGCGGGGAACGTGCTCTCACCGCGATCGCGCTGCTATTCTCAATCATCCACGTGAAGCCGGTGCCGTTCTGTGTGCTCGACGAGGTCGAGG
This sequence comes from Paenibacillus sedimenti, assembly GCF_014534655.1. Lineage (GTDB taxonomy): Bacteria > Bacillota > Bacilli > Paenibacillales > NBRC-103111 > Paenibacillus_E > Paenibacillus_E sedimenti. Next base: position 222,517 of record NZ_JACVVD010000003.1, on the reverse strand, counting down.
CGGCGTTGGATGAGGCGAACGTAGCGCGTTTTGCGGAGTACCTGCGCGAGTTCTCGGAGGTCACGCAGTTCATCGTTGTGACGCACCGCAAAGGTACGATGGAGGAAGCGGACGTGCTTTATGGGGTTACGATGCAGGAAGGCGGCGTATCCAAGCTGGTATCCGTTCGATTAGAGGACGAGGAAGCCGTCGTCTCGGCATAGACATAGTATGAATTCCCGAAACACTTAGGAGGAACCATGAGCTTTTTTAAACGTTTGAAAGAAAGTATTTCCAGCAAGGCAGAAGCGGTGACGAATAAGTTCAGAGAAGGTCTTACGAAGACGAGAGACGCTTTCGTGGATCGCGTAGACGATTTGTTCAGCCGCCGCAAAAAAATTGATGAGGAATTCTATGAAGAACTCGAAGAAATTCTGATTGGCGCGGACGTAGGCGTGAACACGGTGCTGAAGCTGATCGACGAGCTTCGCGCCGAAGTCAAAAAGCGTAAAATCGAAAATCCGGGCGAACTTCAGCCGATTCTCTCCGAGAAGCTGATTGAGCTGCTTAAAGGCGACGCAGGCACCGGACTCAATCTGAATCCTAATGGATTATCCGTCATTCTGTTCGTAGGCGTGAATGGCGTCGGCAAAACGACGACGATCGGGAAGATGGCCCACATGTTCAAGTCCCAAGGGAAAAAGGTGCTCATGGCTGCAGGCGACACGTTCCGTGCCGGTGCGATTGAGCAGCTCGAGACATGGGGACAGCGTGTAGGTGTCGATGTAATCAAACAGCAATCAGGCGCAGATCCTGCCGCGGTAATGTTTGATGCCGTACAAGCTGCTAAGACGCGCGGTGTCGACATTTTGCTTTGTGATACTGCAGGTCGTTTACAGAATAAAGTAAACCTGATGGAAGAGCTGAACAAAATTTATCGCGTCATTCAACGCGAAGTACCTGATGCGCCTCACGAGGTCATACTCGTTCTGGATGCGACGACCGGACAAAATGCGCTCAGTCAAGCGAAGCTTTTTGGCGATAAGACAGGTTTGACAGGTCTTGTATTGTCCAAGCTTGATGGTACAGCGAAAGGCGGTATCGTTGTCGCGATTCGCCAGGAGTTGGCGCTACCGGTGAAGTTCGTCGGTCTCGGCGAGAAAATGGATGATCTTCAGCCGTTTGATTCCGAGCAATTCGTACATGCGCTTTTCGGCAAGTGGATCAATGAGCAAAAGGAAGAAGTGCAAGGTTAAATTCCTCTTAACTCCAATCATAATCCTTGTTACCCGATAACGGGATAGCAAGGATTTTTTTCTTCCTTAAGTGACAAGGTCAAATGCTTGACATTAGTCCGGGAATTCAGTATGATAGGTTCTGTTGTGCTGCTGTCAAGGGTTCAACCTTTACGGAGGTGGCTATGGTGCCTGTCGATCAAATGCTGGAGAAAACGAATCGGATTAACCTGCTGTTTGATTTTTATGAACCATTATTGACCGAGAAGCAGCGAACGTTTCTTGAATTGTATTTCCATGATGATTATTCGCTCGGAGAAATAGCCGAGAATTTCGAAATTAGCCGCCAGGCGGTATATGAGCATATCAAGAGAGCGGAACAAACGCTGCAGGAATATGAGAATAAATTGAAGCTTTTACATAAGCATGAACAGCGTATGATAATCCGCAAAGAGCTGGACCAGATGCTGGAAGCATGCGAGCCGGAGCTAAAGAGGAAAACCAGCGAGCTTTTTGATACAATGATAGGGATCGATTGATGCTGGGAAGCAAGTTTTCTACGAAAACTATTAGCGGATGCTTACGAAGTTAGTTTTGCTCCGCAAAACTCTAAGGGGGTGAAGCGCATGGCATTTGAAGGATTGGCAAACCGATTGCAGAACGTATTCGGCAAGCTGAGAAGCAAAGGTAAGCTGTCGGAAGAAGATGTAGGCGAAGCGCTTCGCGAGGTTCGATTAGCGCTGCTTGAAGCGGACGTTAACTTTAAAGTAGTCAAAGACTTTATTGCCAAGGTGAAAGAACAAGCTATCGGGCAAGAAGTCATGAAATCTTTTACACCGGGTATGGTCGTCATCGATATCGTAAACAAAGAATTGACCGCGCTGATGGGCGGTACGCAGAGCAAGCTGGCACGCTCGAATCGACCGCCGACGGTCATTATGATGGCAGGTCTGCAAGGGGCCGGTAAAACGACGTCCTCCGGTAAACTGGCCAAACTGCTGCAAAAGCAAAATCATAGGCCACTGCTTGTTGCTTGCGATATTTACCGTCCTGCTGCGATTAAGCAGCTGCAGGTGCTCGGCGAGCAGTTAAAAGTGCCGGTATTCTCGATGGGGGATCAGGTCAATCCGGTTGACATTGCGAAGGCAGGTCTCCAGCATGCCAAAGATAACGGCAACGACTATGTCATTATCGATACCGCCGGTCGTTTGCACATTGACGAGAACTTGATGGACGAGCTGAAAAATGTGCGTACTGCGGTTGGGCCCGATGAAATTCTGCTCGTAGTGGATGCTATGACGGGTCAAGATGCAGTCAACGTAGCAGAAAGCTTCCACCAGCAGCTTGAGCTGACAGGCGTTGTCCTGACTAAGCTTGACGGCGATACCCGCGGTGGCGCGGCGCTTTCCGTTAAAGCCGTTACGGGGTGTCCGATCAAGTTTGCGGCTAGCGGCGAGAAGATGGATGCCCTGGAGCCTTTCTTCCCGGATCGAATGGCATCGCGGATTCTAGGCATGGGCGATATGCTTACGCTGATTGAGAAAGCGCAAGCCGGCATCGACATGGATAAGGCGAAAGAGATGGAGCGCAAAATGCGCAACGCCGAATTCACCTTCGAAGATTTTGTGGAGCAAATGGAACAGGTAAAGAAACTTGGCCCGTTGGATCAGATACTTGATATGCTCCCAGGCGCTAACAAGATCAAGGGTATGAAGGATTTGAAGGTCGACGATAAGCAGCTGGCACGCGTAGAAGCCATTGTGAAGTCGATGACAAAGGAAGAAAAGCGCAAGCCGGAATTGCTTAATGCCAGCCGCCGCAAGCGGATTGCAATAGGAAGCGGCAACTCGGTACAAGAGGTCAATCGTTTTATTAAGCAGTTCGAGGATATGCGCAAAATGATGAAGCAATTCTCTGGCATGATGGGACCTAAAGGTGCCAAAGGCATGAAAAAGTTAGGCAAAGGGTTTAAATTCCCTTTCTAAATAAAAGCAAGCTTTTATCCTATGTTGGAGGTGATTTATAATGGCAGTACGTATTCGTCTTAAACGTATGGGCGCTCACAAAGCTCCTTTTTACCGTGTGGTGGTATCGGATTCCCGTTCCCCGCGTGATGGTCGTTTTATCGAAGAAATCGGTACTTACAATCCAGTAGCTCAACCGGCAGCTGTAACTCTTGATGAAGAGAAAGCTCTGAAATGGCTTCAAACTGGTGCGCAACCATCCGATACAGTTCGCAGTCTGTTCAGCAAAGCAGGTCTGATGACTAAATTTCACGAGCTGAAACAACAGAAGTAATCTGTTAACTTTCGGAGGGAATGTTCATGAAGGATCTTATCACGGTTATTGCTAAGGCTCTTGTTGATCATCCGGAAGAAGTGCGTGTTACGGTTGTGGAGAAGGACGACAAGATTGAGTACAGGCTTTCCGTTCACCCCGACGATGTCGGGAAAGTGATCGGCAAGCAGGGCAAGATTGCGAAGTCGCTCCGCACGGTAGTCACGTCCGCAGCAGTGAAAGAAACCAAACGTGTAGCTGTTGAGATTGTCTCATAGGGGAGAGGGGTTAGGAGAACGTTCCTAACCTTTTTCTTGTATTACTAACCGGGGATACGCTGGGATTAATTTGTGGAGGTCGCATACGAAGTATGAGTGAGAAGCTTTTTACGATAGGTAAAATCGTTAACACCCATGGTGTTCGCGGCGAGTTGAAAATCGTTTCGGAAACGGATTTTCCCGAGCGCTTTGAAAAAGGCAGTGAATTGGTCATTGTCGACCCTCAAAATAAGCAAACGCCGGTGACGGTGCAAGCCTCCCGCTTACATAAAAACATGTACATCGTGCAGTTCGCACAATTCGCCAATATCAATGAAGTTGAGAAGTTCAAAGGCTCCCTGCTTAAAGTCGAAGGGAAATACCAGCAAGCTTTGGAAGAGGGAGAATACTACTATCACGAAATCATTGGCTGCAAAGTGGTGACGGAAGAAGGCGAGGAGTTAGGGGAGGTTACGGAAGTACTGACACCTGGAGCTAACGATGTATGGGTGGTTTCTTTGCCGAAAGGCAAACAACTGCTGCTGCCTGTTATCGACGATGTTGTATTGAACGTGGACGTAGTGAATAAGACGATTCGCATTCATCTGATGGAAGGGCTGCTGGAATGAGAATCGATGTGTTGACTCTTTTTCCGGAAATGTTCGATGGCGTATTTTCTTCCAGCATTTTAGGAAAAGCTAGAGATAAAGGAATTGTCTCTCTGAACACGGTCAATTTTCGCGAGTATTCGAACAATAAGCACAACACGGTGGATGACTACCCCTATGGCGGTGGCGGCGGGATGGTGCTCAAGCCGGAGCCGATCTTTGCCGCTGTAGAGGATTTACCCGTTCATCGAACTTCTCGATCTTCTGATGATGAACCGACAGCAGCTGTGAAGCCTAGAGTGATCCTGATGTGCCCGCAAGGCGAAACATTTACGCAAAGTAAAGCTGAGGAACTTTCTGCCGAGCAGCATCTTGTTTTTATATGCGGCCATTATGAAGGGTACGATGAGCGCATTAGGCAGTACCTGGTGACGGACGAGCTGTCGGTAGGGGATTATGTATTAACCGGCGGGGAACTGCCCGCTATGGTCGTTATAGACAGCGTAGTAAGGCTTCTGCCAGGGGTGCTGGGCAATGAGATGTCAGCCGTTACGGATTCATTCAGCACAGGATTGCTGGAATACCCGCATTACACGAGACCTGTTAAATTCAGGGATTGGGAAGTGCCGGAAATTCTGCTTTCGGGTCATCACGAAAACGTGAAGAATTGGCGTTTGCAGCAATCGCTGTATCGAACGTTGGAGCGACGTCCTGACTTGCTCGAAGGTCGGGAATTATCCAAGAAGGAACAAGCATGGCTGGAGGAATGGAAACGCCAGAAGCAGGAGTAGCCCCCCGAAAACTTCTCTATTGAATTTCTATTTCCTCTGTGGTAATATAGATTCTGTTGTGAATTTTTATTGTTTGAGTCTGGTGGTCCTCTACGCGTAACAGCTTCGTTATAGCATCGCAGATAAGCGGAATGAACACCTGTGTGGAAGGAGGAAGTCAACTATGAATCTGATTCAAGAGATTACGAAGGAACAACTGCGTACGGATATCCCTAATTTCCGTCCAGGCGACACACTGAAAGTACACGTAAAAGTTATCGAGGGTTCCCGTGAGCGTATTCAGCTGTTCGAAGGTGTTGTAATCAAACGCCGCGGCGGTGGAATTAGCGAAACGTTTACCGTTCGTAAAATTTCTTACGGTGTTGGTGTGGAGAGAACATTCCCATTCCATTCTCCGCGGATCGACAAGATTGAAGTGGCTCGCCGTGGTAAAGTTCGTCGTGCGAAACTCTACTATCTGCGTGGTCTTCGCGGTAAAGCAGCAAGAATTAAAGAAATTCGATAAGAAACCGGGGGGCTTGTTTAGGCAAGTCTCCTTTTCGTTTCTATAGGCATTCAAAGCAGTGTACATATAACCAAAACTGGAAAAGAGGCAATCAGTGATGGAACAGAAAAACCAAGAGCAGCCTTACATAGAACCCGCATCAACTAACCATGGAGCCGCCGCTGCTCCCGCCAAAACGGCCAAAAGCGAAACATGGGAATGGATTAAAGCGCTAGTTATAGCAGGCGTACTAGTCATTATCATTCGCTGGTTCCTGTTTTCGCCATTTATCGTGGATGGCGACTCGATGCGTCCAAATTTTATTACGGGTGAACGGTTGATCGTGAACAAAATACTTTATGATGTCCGAGCGCCGAAGCGCGGTGAAGTTATTGTATTTCATGCTCCAGAAGGTAAAGACTATATCAAGCGCGTTATTGCTCTTCCTGGTGAGACTGTAAAAGTGGAAGGCGATAAGGTGTTTATCAACGGTCAGCAAATAGATGAGCCTTACATTAAGGAAGCTATTGAGCAAGCAGTGAACGAAGGTCATGCCTACAACAGATTAGCTAATTTTAAAGAAACTAAAGTTCCGGATAACGAAATCTTTGCTATGGGCGACAACCGCTCGAACAGTAAAGACAGCCGGGATCAACGCGTAGGATTTGTGCCGTATGATAAAGTTGTCGGTCGCGCAGAAGTGATTTTCTGGCCCTTGAACCGAATCAGTTTTATACATTTATAGAGAGATTTTTGAGGTGAAATTATGACCATTCAATGGTTCCCCGGCCACATGACCAAAGCTCGAAGACAGATTGAAGACAAGCTTAAGCTGATTGATGTCGTCATTGAGCTTCTGGATGCCCGCATTCCGCTCTCCAGCCGGAACCCGATGGTAGATGAAATATTAAAGGGTAAGCCTAGAATGGTGCTGCTGAATAAGCACGATCTGGCTGATCCCGGGGTAACGGCGGAATGGGTGCGTTATTTTGCCGATCAAGGCCTTCAAGCACTGCCGATCGATGCTGCCTCAGGTACGCAGGTGAAAGAAATTTTACCGAGAGCCAAGGCGTTATGGGCGCACAAAATCGAGAGCCAACTTCGTAAAGGGATTAATCCGCGCGCGGTCAGAGCCTTGATTGTAGGGATTCCGAACGTCGGCAAATCGACGCTGATTAACCAACTGGCCGGCAAAAAAATCGCCGCAACGGGCGATAAGCCAGGTGTAACAAAGGGACAGCAATGGATTAAAGTCGGAACCGAGATGGATTTGCTGGATACGCCCGGTATTCTTTGGCCGAAATTCGAAGACCAGATGGTCGGTCTGAGACTCGCGGCAACAGGTGCGATCAAAGAAGAGCTGCTCCATATGGATGACATCGCATTTTTTGTGATCAAGTATATGGTTCGCCATTATGCGGCTGGGCTGAAGGAGCGTTTTGGTATCGAGGAGCTTCCGGAAGATTTGGACGATCCGAATGAAGTGGTAAAGGTGATGGAAGCGGTCGGACGCAAGCGCGGAGCCATCGTTAGCGGAGGCAAGGTGGATTTGGATAAAGCCTCGCTGATCATCATCCGCGATCTTAGAGCGGGCAAGATGGGGCGTATCAGCTTGGAAACGCCGGCTGAATTTTAAGGAAATTGAGACAAGACCACGTTACGTAGCAGCCGTTTAGGCTGTTATGTGCGCGGTCTTTTTTAGTTGGATGTAACCAAGTATAAAGGGAAAAGCTCCCTCTAATTCGCTGGTTTCAAGGGGATTAAGTTGGATTTTCGGGGTTCGAGTTCGAAATTAGCTCCAGAATTTCAAGCTAATGTTTGAAAAGTGCAGCACGCTCCCAGTAATTGGTCTTGTCGTACAGAAATTTTTGGTATGGCTCGCTGTAGCCGTCTTCCTTTATAATGAAGAGATGGAAAGGGGCGAAAGCCATTGCTGGAGTTTGAAAAACGTCTTTGGGAACAGGGCCTTGTCCATATTGCAGGTATTGATGAGGTCGGCAGAGGATGCTTGTTCGGGGATGTCGTGGCCGCAGCTGTGATATTGCCTGCAGGGTTCGTGCTGGAAGAGGTTAACGATTCCAAAAAGCTGTCCGAAAAGAAGCGGGATGCGCTTTACGAGCAGATCATGAACGAAGCGATAGCTATTGGAATAGGCATTGTTGATGTAGTTACGATCGAGGCGATTAATATTAAGCAGGCTGCCAGATTGGCCATGAAACAAGCTGTGGAACAGCTTCAAGTCATACCGGACTTTTTGCTCGTGGATGCTGAGCTTGTTGATGTGGATATGGAGCAAGAGGCTATTATTCACGGAGATGCCCTTAGTCAATCCATTGCTGCGGCTTCCATTATTGCGAAAGTAACAAGAGACCGGATGTGCATGGACTGGGATGAGCAGTACCCAGAGTATGGAATTGCTGTACATAAAGGATATGCGACAAAACACCATAGAGAAATGCTTCTGCGATACGGTCCAACACCGTTGCACCGCAAATTATTTATTCGGAAAATCATGGCTCAAGGGGAGCTTACCGGGCAGCAGGCTGAGCAGATGGAACTGGCATTATTTGCGGATATGTAAAGAAAATGCTGAACAATGCCGATATTATACATAACGTTGACTTGAGGTGAATCGGCATGAATATTAGCGGACTTATACGCAGTTTGGTCGGAGATTTAACAGCGGCTGATACCAAAGTATTAGAGCTCAAAGTTGGACAAATCGTGAAAGGCGTCGTTCTTCAGTTGTTAAGCGACCAAGATGCGTTATTGAATATAGGCGGCGTTCAGGTGCGCGCCAAGCTGGAGACCCCGCTGAAGCAAGGGGATGTGACCATGCTTCAAGTTCAGCCTGAGTCCAGCGGCGGTCAGATCATGCTCAAACCGCTCGAATCTTCCGATGTTCAGATTGCGGATGATTCGCTTACTGAGCTTCTCAAGGCGTTCTCGTTAAAAGACAATGCAAGTAATCGTCAGATGGTTCAGACCATGCAGCGCGAAGGTGTTCCGTTGACAAAGGAAACGGTGCAATCGTTTGCCGCTTTACTTGGTAACGTTCCTGAGGGCGTTCACAAGGATGAATGGTTGCAAGCGGCTGCTCTTGTGGTTAAAAAGGGCTTGCCGCTAACGCAGGAGGCTATAGCTGCAATGCGGCAGGCAACAACAGGGCCTGCTGTCGGACAAGTGCTGGAGCGGCTGGAGCAGCAGGCATCAGCGCTGCTTAAGGAGCAACCGGCACATCCCGCTGCCGATACCGCCAAGCAGGTGGTATCGCTATTGAAGGAGCTGCGGGCTTCCGCCGCAGCTGCAGGATTTTCGCGGCCGCCCGAGGCGCCGGCCGCGCCTGGGCCAGCGCCTGCTGCTCCGCAGGCAGGCGGCATTGCTGCGGCGGCTCCCGCAGGGGCGCCGCCGGTATCCACAGGCAGCGAGGCTGCGCCCGCTGCCCCGACTGCGCCTGCTGCTTCGCCAGCAGGCTTTGCAAGCCCAGCCTCCGCTGCTTCGCATGCGGAGGGGACTGCCGCCGGCCCGGCGGCGCCGCAAGCGGCCGCCCGCCCTGCGGTGGCGGCCGAGCCGCTCCTGGCTCAGGCGCGCAGCGCTGAGCCTTCTATCCAAGGCGAACCGCCCGAGGCGGGTTCGCCCGCACCCGAGCCGCCGCCGGCGAAGCCGAAGGCGGCGGAGACGCAGCAAGCTCAGATGCGTAGCACTGAGCCGATCGAAGCGGCTGATCCGGAGCCAAACTGGATCAGCAAGATGCTCAAAGCCGTGGGTGTAGAGCATGAGGCTCATGTAGCGAGGCTGGATGAGCGTATGGAAGCGCCGCTGCGCCCACGGGCTGGAGCAGACGATCTGCTGCAAAGCGCGATCGTCCAAACCGACGCGCAGGACGACGCTGCCAAGCCTGCAGCCGACAACCTGAAGAGTCTGCTGCTGCAGCTGGCAGCCTCTGACGATACGCCGGCGCCGCTCAAAGAGGCGGCGCAGCAAGCGATCCACCAGATTACAGGTCAGCAGCTCATGCTGACTGGAGATAAAAGCTCTATGTTCGCCCATATTACTCTGTTCATCCCGTTTATGGACGGAACAGGTCAGCAATCTGCGGCAGTTCACATTCAGTCGCAAAAAGGAAAGCGAGGGGAAGTGGATGCAAGCAATTGTCGGCTCCTGTTTGACCTGCAAATGAAATCGATGGGGAATACATTAGTTGATGTACATGTGGTCAACAAAATAGTAAGTCTGAATATTCATAATGACCATCCTGCCGTAGCGCTATTAATGGAAAATTCCAGAGAAGAAATTACAGCAGCCATGAATAATGCGGGCTACCAATTCTTTTCCTTAAAATGTTCCCCTTATCCGACGCTTCCGGCAATCAAAGAAAGCGATGCTCCCAAACAAGGACAAGGATCAAACGATGGTGTCAGAGCGGATCTTCGATCGCTATATCAACCGAAACCCTACAAAGGAGTGGATTTTCGCGCATGAACAAAGAGCGGGAGGGGCGTTCAGCGCAGAAGCCGACTCCGATCAAGAAGGCTGTAGCCCTTCGGTACGCGCCGGAAGCCCAGAGAGCGCCAACCATCGTTGCCAAAGGAAAGGGCCATATGGCGGACACCATTTTGCAAAAAGCGAAGGAAAATGGTGTTCCAATCCAGGAAGATTCCTCATTGGTGGAAGTGCTTTCCAAGCTTGATCTGGACCAAGAGATTCCCCCGGAGCTTTACCAATTAGTAGCTGAGGTGCTTAGTTTTATTTATCGCTCGGATAACAAGATGAAACAGGCGAGGAATCTTTCATGACAGGCTTACGTAAAGACAATCGGAAGCAACTGGGAAGGCTTGGTGAAGAGCTTGCAGAGGCTTTCCTCCGGGAACGAGGCTATGCGATCATCGAACGGAACTGGCGCTGCCGAACGGGGGAGATTGATATCATTGCCCAGGTTGACGGGATATTGGTGTTTGTAGAGGTAAGAACGCGAAGATCATCAACCAGCTTCGGGCTAGCGAAGGAATCCATTGATTACAGGAAGCAGTTAAAGGTAAGAGAAACAGCCCAGTTCTACCTGCATCGATATAAAAAACATGAGCAGCGAGTCAGACTTGATGTTATAGCTGTAGAGTTCCCAGGGGACGGTTTGCCGGAGAATGCCGGCACACCCCTCATTGAACATATGATTGGAGCCTTTTGATCCATCGATAGTCGATTCAGACTTTGGTCAAAAGGCTCTTTTTATATTTGTTTTTCATTTCAAGAAATCTCTTGAACGGATTGTTTTTTATCCAAGTTTCTATATTGAATGGCTTCTGCAACGTGTTGGGGAAGAATAATGTCACTTTGCTCCAAATCGGCGATGGTAAGTGCCAGGCGGAGAATGCGATCATGAGCTCTAGCGCTTAGACCGAGCGCTTCGAAAGAAGCGCTCAACAATTGGTCCCCTTCGGGCGTCAGTTTGCATGTCTGCCGAAGCAGCTTACCACTCAATTCATTATTGTGCTGAATGCCCTTTCCGGCATAACGCTGCTGTTGCCTTCGATGTGCTTGCATGACTCGTACCAGCATTTCACTCGAAGATAACTGACCGGTTCGTTCTTTTAATTGAGCATAGTTTGGTTTCGGCACCTCAATATGAAGGTCAATGCGATCGAGCAGAGGACCGGAAATTTTAGAACGATAGTGAGCAACTTTTAACGGGCTGCATGTGCAAGCATTTGTTTCTGTTTCGACCCCCCAGTACCCGCACGGACAAGGATTCATTGCAGCGGCTAAAATGAATTGAGAGGGGAACGTATAGACAGCACGCGCCCTGCCAATCGTGACACTACGATCCTCAAGGGGCTGTCTTAACACCTCGAGGGCATTGCGTGTGAACTCCGGCAGCTCGTCAAGGAATAGAATCCCCCTATGCGCCAGACTGACTTCTCCCGGTTTAGGTATCGTTCCGCCACCGACAAGCCCGGCAGCCGATATCGTATGATGAGGGGCTCGGAAGGGACGTCTGCGCATGAGGGAGGTACGGTTCGGCAGTTTTCCCGAGGCACTGTATATTTTGGTAACTTCAATCGATTCTTTGTCGGACATGGGAGGCAGGATGGAGGGCATGCGTTTCACCAGCATCGTTTTACCCGTTCCTGGCGGGCCGATGAGAAGAATATTATGCATACCGGCAGCTGCAATCATCATAGCTCGCTTGACTTGATGCTGGCCGCTCACATCGGCGTAATCATCCTGGTATAGCTGGCCTCCTATTAAATTTATCGATTTTTCATCCTGGATATAGTTAACGTCATCAAATAAAAAATCAGAGCTGGAAATATCGTTCCAGCGTTTAAACTCAGCTAAGTTCGTTATTGCAAAAACCTCGATGCCTTCAATTAGGGCAGCTTCCGAGGCATTTGCTGCAGGCAAGCAGACTCTTTTGAAACCGATTCTCTTGGCGGCATGGACCATGGATAAAACGCCGGGCACAGGTCTTAAAGACCCATCCAAAGCGAGTTCGCCTATCAAAAGTGTTTGTTGAATCATGTCGGCAGGGACTTGAGCCGTCGTAATTAGAATTCCGAGTGCAATGGCAAGGTCAAAGGAGGAGCCTTCCTTGCGCAAATCGGCGGGGGCAAGATTAACGGTGATGCGGTCCATAGGGAATGTAAAACCGCTATTTTTGATGGCTGAACGTACTCTTTCTAAGGACTCACGTACTGCTGAGTCTGGCAGCCCAACCAGATTGATCTGCGGAAGACCGCTTGAAATGTCTACTTCGACTTCGATCGTTTGTCCTTCTATACCTTGCAAACATGCGCTAATTACTTTTCCGTACATCAGAAACACCTTCCATTCCATAGAGTCTCACAGCTTCATAGGCTGATCATCAATGGGATAAAAGGTGCTTCCTTATTGATCCGTTTTTTCTTTTATTGTACACGATGAGGGTAAAATTACGCAATTGCCAGACTGAAAGTTCGCGGTTTAAAAGTCCAAAACATGCACATACTGGAACTAGAGGTGATGAACATGCAGGAAAAACCGTATTTTTGTCCCAATTGCCGTTCCAATCGTGTCAAGTTCAGCGTCATTACGAGCTATTCCCAATCATTTGTGAAAGATGCCCTATCCGGAAACATCACAGAGTTCAAGGAGCCCGATGCGATTGCTGAACCGGAACCGACCATTCAATGCTTAGTTTGCAGCTTCACCGGCAATGAATTACGTTTTATTAAACAAGCAGAGCGAGAGCCGAGAATGAACACGACGACGACAACATTTTATTGAATTTGCAAGCCGGACGTATTTTTCATCCTCTGGAAAATGCGTCTTTCTTTTTGTCCGGAGTGATAGCTAAAGTTTTTCAGCGTGAAAGGAAACTTCTACTGGATTCACGAAAAAAATAAGGAAAGTGTCGAAAAAAAGTGATACAATGGTTAGGGCTTGTGAAGAAGTGTGATACTAATTCCGGCAGCAAGATTGATTTCGTGCACAGTGTTAATAGGGAATCGCACTTTTTCCCCTGTATAGCACGTATAGAAAGTCCATACTGATAGGAGGATTTTAGGAAATGAATATCCATGAGTACCAAGGCAAAGAAGTCCTGAGACAGTACGGAGTCAGCGTTCCTAAAGGCAAAGTAGCTTTTACCGTTGACGAAGCGGTTCAAGCGGCACAAGAGCTTGGAACATCCGTTGTTGTCGTGAAGGCGCAAATTCATGCCGGAGGACGCGGTAAAGCGGGCGGCGTAAAAGTAGCCAAAAACCTCGATGAAGTACGTACATATGCAAGTGAAATCCTTGGAAAAGTTCTCGTTACACACCAAACAGGCCCTGAAGGCAAAGAAGTGAAACGCCTTCTGATCGAGCAAGGTTGTGACATTAAGAAAGAATATTATGTTGGCGTTGTTGTTGACCGTGCAACGGGCAGCGTTGTTATGATGGCTTCCGAAGAAGGCGGTACCGAGATCGAAGAGGTTGCTGAACATTCTCCGGAGAAAATTTTCAAAGAAGTTGTTGACCCGGCTATCGGTCTTCAAGCTTTCCAAGCACGCAGATTGGCTTACAACATTAACATCCCTAATGAGCTTGTTAACAAAGCCGTTAAATTCATGCTTGCTCTTTATAAAGCTTTCGTGGAAAAAGATTGCTCTATTGCTGAAATCAACCCTCTGGTTGTAACAGGCGACGGAGACGTAATGGCTTTGGATGCCAAGCTGAACTTCGACTCCAATGCTCTTTTCCGTCACAAAGATATCGTTGAGCTTCGTGACCTTGAAGAGGAAGATGATAAGGAAATCCAAGCATCCAAGTATGATTTGAGCTACATCGCGCTTGACGGTAATATCGGTTGTATGGTTAACGGCGCTGGTCTAGCGATGGCTACTATGGACATCATAAAGCACTACGGCGGAGACCCTGCCAACTTCCTTGACGTAGGGGGCGGTGCTACGAAAGAGAAAGTTACCGAAGCATTCAAAATCATCCTTTCCGATGAGCAAGTTAAAGGTATTTTCGTCAACATCTTCGGCGGCATCATGCGTTGTGACGTTATCGCTGACGGCGTTGTGGCAGCAGCCAGAGAGCTTGGACTTTCCCGTCCGCTCGTTGTCCGTCTGGAAGGTACTAACGTTGAGCTGGGCAAAAAGATTCTTAACGAATCCGGCCTGAACATAGTTGCAGCTGATTCCATGGCTGACGGCGCTCAAAAAATCGTTGCACTTGTGAAATAAGAAAGAGGAAAGACTTTGGTCTCCGACCAAAGATCCCTAAAGAGGAGAGACTTTGGTCTCCGACCAAAGATCCCTATATTAGGTTTCAAATAATAGAGTGGGATGTGAACAAAAGATCATGAGTATTTTGGTCAATAAACATACAAAAGTCATTACTCAAGGGATTACCGGCGCTACGGGCTTGTTTCATACCAAAGGCGGTCTTGACTACGGCACACAAATGGTTGGTGGCGTAACCCCAGGTAAAGGCGGCACAAAAGTCGATATCACCCTGGAAAACGGTGAGGTTGTTCAGCTTCCTGTTTTCAACACTGTGATTGATGCGAAAAACGCAACTGGTGCAACTGCATCCGTTATTTACGTACCACCTGCTTTTGCAGCAGAATCGATCATTGAAGCGGTAGACGCGGATCTGGATCTGGTTATCTGTATTACAGAGGGTATCCCAGTCCTTGACATGGTTAACGTAAAACGTTACATGGAAGGCAAAAGAACTGTTCTGATCGGACCGAACTGCCCAGGCGTTATCACACCAGGCGAGTGCAAAATCGGTATTATGCCAGGTTATATTCATACTCCAGGTCACGTAGGCGTTGTTTCCCGTTCCGGAACATTGACTTATGAAGCGGTTCATCAATTGACGACTCGCGGAATCGGACAATCCTCGGCGGTAGGTATCGGCGGAGACCCTGTTAAAGGCTCCGAGTTCATCGATATCCTTAAACGCTTCAACGAAGATCCGGATACTTATGCGGTTATCATGATCGGCGAAATCGGCGGAACGGCTGAAGAAGAAGCTGCTGAATGGGTTCAGGCTAACATGACTAAACCTGTAGTAGGCTTTATCGGCGGTAAAACTGCGCCTCCAGGAAAACGTATGGGCCATGCCGGCGCCATTATTTCCGGCGGTAAAGGTACAGCTGCCGAGAAAGTAGCAACGATGGAAAGATGCGGAATCCGGGTAGCTGCCACTCCTTCTGAGATGGGCTCTACACTGGTAGCAGTCCTCGAAGAAAAAGGCTTGCTAGACAAAGTCATCACAAAAAAATAATCCTTTCTAATGAAGGTAAGCAACCTTCCATGTCCCTCTTTTGAGGGATTTGGAAGGTTTTTTGTTTTCTCTACCTGTAAAACATTTGTAAGAATGAGAAGGAGTGTATATACTTATGGATAATCGACTCATTATTTTTGGTCTTCATGAGCTGGAAGGCGTTGGATGGAAAACGATTCTTCAGCTTTTAAGCCGCTTCCCGGAACCCCAAGAACTGTTTGAGCTTTCAGCAGGAGATATGGCTTCTTTAGGCATTAAAAGTTCAATTGCGGAACAGATTGTCAAACGGTTATCTCCGTCATTTATCGAGCAAAGGCTTCAGCTTTACGCGAAGCAATCCATTCATTTTCTCACGTTGTTAGACGAAGACTATCCTCTTATTTTGAAAGAAATTGCCCAACCCCCTTGGATTTTGTATGTAAAAGGAGATCACTCGTATCTGAATCAAAAGCTCTTGGGCATAGTAGGTACGAGAACACCTACCCTTTATGGCAAAAAAATTGCCGAGGAGCTGGTGGCTGATCTTTCCCGCGCAGGATTTGGCATCGTGAGCGGTTTGGCTCGCGGGATCGATAGCAAGGCTCATATTGGAGCATTGATGGGTAAAGGCAAGACTGTGGGCGTTTTGGGCTGTGCCATAAATCAGGTCTATCCGCGGGAAAATGCCCTTTTATACCGGAATATTGAGCGTGAGGGCGTCATTATCTCAGAGTACCCTATTGGCACAGGGATGCATCCAGGCATGTTTCCGCAACGGAATCGCATCATTGCCGGATTGTCGCTCGGGGTTACTGTCGTAGAAGCAGCAGAGGATAGCGGTTCATTGATTACAGTTGATTTTGCGTTAGATGAGTCTAGGGATGTTTTCGCTGTCCCCGGCCCCATTCATTCTAACCAAAGCAGCGGTGTCCATAAACTTCTCAAGCAGGGAGCCAAACTTGTCACCCGAGTTGAAGACATTCTGGAAGATTATCAATATTTGTTGAAACCCGCTGAACAAGGGGCTTTGCAGATGTCTTCAAGAGTCATTGAACTGAGTGATGAAGAACGCAAAATTATGGCAATAATGTCTAATGAACCAATAAGTATTGATGCTTTATTAGAGACCAGTCAATTTACGTTTGGACATTTGCATGCAGTTCTGTTATCTTTACTATTGAAAAAGGCGATTAAACAGCTTCCAGGATCTACATATATTTTAGCATAAGCAATTCACGAAGCTTTTCTTCTCGCCAATAGACTTTTACCTTGACCTACGAGGGGAGGAAGGACGATCCATGGCGGATTCTTTAGTCATCGTTGAGTCACCAGCAAAAGCCAAAACCATCGGAAAATATCTAGGCAGCAAATACATCGTAAAAGCCTCGATGGGTCATATTCGCGACCTTCCGAAAAGCCAAATTGGTGTAGAAGTAGATCGAAACTTTGAGCCTAAATACATTACGATTCGCGGCAAAGGCTCTATCCTTAAAGAGCTGAAAGATGCAAGCAAGAAAGTTAAAAAAATATATCTGGCGGCTGACCCTGATCGTGAAGGGGAAGCGATTGCATGGCATTTGGCCCATTACTTAGATGTGGGGCAAGAAGAAGCTTGTCGCGTTGTATTTAATGAAATCACGAAGGATGCGGTCAAGGATGCCTTTAAGACGCCGCGACGTATTAATCAGGATCTCGTAAATGCGCAGCAGGCCAGACGTATCCTTGATCGGCTTGTGGGTTATAAGATCAGCCCTTTGCTTTGGAAAAAAGTGAAGAAGGGACTGTCGGCCGGCCGCGTTCAGTCGGTAGCCGTTAAGCTGATTCAAGATCGCGAAAATGAAATCAAAGCTTTTGAACCGGAAGAGTACTGGTCGATCACCGTTATTCTTGAAGCTGGCAAAAGCGTATTTGAAGCCAAGTATCATAGTATTAGAGGCGAGAAAAAAGAATTGCATTCTCAGGAAGATGTCAATGAGATTCTTGCCGCAATGGGTAACGGAACATTTACCGTACAAGAGGTCAAAGAGAAAGAGCGTCAGCGTAATCCTTCTCCTCCTTTTATTACAAGCTCCCTGCAGCAGGAAGCTGCAAGAAAATTAAATTTCCGTGCTTCCAAGACGATGTCCGTTGCTCAGCAGCTGTATGAAGGAATTGACCTCGGGAAGGAAGGTACCGTAGGGTTAATTACTTACATGCGTACGGACTCCACGCGGATTTCTCCGGTAGCTCAAGAAGAGGCCAAAGAATTCATTACCGGCAAGTACGGTGCTTCCTTCTATCCGGAAACACCGCGTCAATACATCAAGAAAAATGCGAATGCGCAAGATGCTCACGAAGGGATCCGCCCTACTTCCGTGTTGCGCGAACCTGATCAGCTCAAGGAGTTCCTGAGCAAGGATCAATATCGCCTGTACAAGCTCATTTGGGAGCGTTTTGTGGCAAGTCAGATGGCATCGGCGATTTTGGATACGATGACCGTCGATTTGGCTGCGGGTGAAACGATATTCCGTGCAGCAGGTTCCAAAATGAAATTCGCTGGCTTCATGAAGGTATATGTTGAAAGCAATGACGATGGAACTACGGAGGAAGATAAACTTTTACCTGCTTTGACTCAAGGGGATTCTTTGCAAAAGCAAAGCGTTGATCCGAAGCAGCACTTCACTCAACCGCCTCCCAGGTACACGGAAGCACGTTTGGTGCGAGCGTTGGAAGAAATGGGCATCGGACGACCAAGTACGTATGCGCCTACGCTGGAGACGATTCAGAAGCGCGGTTACGTTGCGATCGAAGAGAAGAAGTTCGTTCCGACCGAGCTTGGGGAACTCGTCATTCAACTGATGCAAGAATTTTTCCCGGAAATTCTCGATGTCGAGTTTACCGCACATATGGAAGAAGAGTTGGACTTTGTCGAAGAGGGCAAAGAGGATTGGGTGAAGGTTCTGGATTCCTTCTATACTTCTTTCGAGAAGCGACTGGAAGTTGCTGAAGAAGAAATGAAAGAGATCGAGATCCAGGACGAAGTGTCCGATGAGATTTGTGAGAAATGCGGTAAACATCTGGTTTATAAAATGGGCCGCTTCGGCAAATTCCTTGCTTGTTCCGGTTTCCCGGACTGTCGGAACACAAAGCCGATCGTCAAAGATATCGGCGTGACATGTCCGAATTGCCATCAAGGCAAAATCGTTGAGCGAAGAAGTAAAAAAGGCCGGGTATTCTTCGGATGTGACCGCTATCCGGATTGCGATTTTGTCTCGTGGGATAAGCCGGTTAGCAAGCCGTGCCCTTCCTGCGGTTCGCTTCTGATTGAAAAGCGGAGCAAGAACGGCATCAACATCCAATGTATCCAGTGTGATTATAAAGAAGAAGTCAATGAAGAGAATCAAGATGAAGTGAAAGATTAGAGGTGTCCCGATTTTGCCAGAATATCCAAGAGTAACTGTCATCGGCGCAGGATTGGCGGGAAGTGAAGCAGCCTGGCAGATTGCCCGTCAAGGCGTGCCAGTGACGTTATACGAAATGCGCCCCGTGCGCAAAACTCCGGCACATATTACGGACCAGTTCGCTGAACTGGTTTGCAGTAATTCGCTTAGGGCGAATGGTTTAACGAATGCGGTAGGCGTATTGAAAGAAGAAATGAGACGCATGGATTCGCTCATTCTTTCCTGTGCTGACCGGCATGCTGTTCCAGCAGGCGGCGCTTTAGCGGTAGACCGTGATGGTTTCTCCCAAGCCGTAACATCAACGCTGCGCAATCATCCGCTTATCGAAGTGCGCAACGAAGAAATGCCAACTTTACCCGATGGGATTACGGTCGTAGCTTCAGGACCGTTAACCTCGCCGGCTCTCTCCGGTGAGTTGAAAGAGCTGATGGGTGAGGAGTACTTATACTTCTACGATGCGGCTGCTCCGATTGTGGAGAAAGACTCCATCGATATGAGCAAAGTGTATCTTGCCTCTCGTTATGACAAAGGCGATGCGGCTTATCTCAATTGTCCGATGACGGAAGAGGAATTTAACGTATTCTATGATGCGTTAATTTCAGCAGAGGTCGCTGAACTCAAGGAATTCGAGAAAGAGATTTATTTTGAGGGTTGTATGCCGCTTGAAGTGATGGCGAAGCGTGGGAAACAAACGGTACTTTTTGGTCCGATGAAGCCTGTCGGCTTAATCAATCCTCATACAGGCAAATTACCGCACGCTGTTGTCCAGCTTCGGCAGGACAATGCTGCGGGAACTCTGTATAATCTCGTCGGGTTCCAAACCCATTTGAAATGGGGCGAACAAAAGCGAGTGCTTTCCTTGATTCCGGGCTTGGAAAATGCGGAGTTCGTCCGTTATGGCGTCATGCACCGCAATACGTTCATTAACTCTCCCAAGCTGCTTGAACCGACTTACCAGTTTAAGCGTCGCGAGAATCTGTTCTTTGCAGGACAGATGACAGGCGTTGAAGGTTATGTAGAGTCGGCCGCTTCGGGTCTTATTGCTGGAATGAATGCGGGACGTTTTGCCAAAGGAGATTCCTGTTTAGTTTTTCCTCATGAAACGACTTTAGGCAGCATGGCGAACTATATTACTACGGCAGACTTCAAGCATTTCCAACCGATGAACGCTAATTTCGGTCTGCTTCCGCCTCTCCCAGAGCGAATTCGTAACAAAAAGGAAAAATACGAAAAACTGGCTCATCGCGCGCTGGAAAGTATTCAGAATTTTTCGGAAAAGGAATACGCGTGAGCTTGTAAGTAAAGCTATCCCTATGTTACTATAATTATGCTTTGTAGCATTTTCATGGATGCAATAAAACACCTCTAGACGCGGTCGCTCATTTTTGAAAGACCTCGCTAGAGGTTTATCTCATTTATAAGACAGAATCATTTGTTTACAAATAATGATTATGATTCCGAAGAGGTGAAACCGATGGATCCGAAGAACGCATCTTTTCATGCGACAACGATATTTGCGATTCGTCATCAGGGCAAAGGAGCTATTGCCGGGGATGGACAAGTGACATTTGGCAACAGCATGATTATGAAGGGGAGCGCCAAGAAAGTAAGGCGTTTATATAGAGGGAAAGTCGTAGCCGGCTTTGCAGGATCGGTAGCGGATGCAATTACGCTTTTCGAGAAGTTTGAGGGCAAATTGGAGGAGCATCATGGCAACTTGCAGCGCGCCGCGGTAGAATTGACCAAAGATTGGCGTCAGGATCGCGTTTTACGCAGATTAGAAGCGATGATGATTGTCATGGATGCTTCAGGGTTGCTGTTGCTTTCTGGAAATGGCGAAATTATTGAACCTGATGACGGCATTCTGGCGATTGGATCAGGCGGCAGTTTTGCGTTAGCGGCCGGTAGAGCGCTTCATCGACACGCTCCAGGGCTAAGCGCTAAAGAAATCGCCCATGCGGCTTTGACGACTGCGGCTGAAATTTGCGTTTTCACCAATCATAATATTATCGTTGAAGAGATTGAGTAGGTCTTTCTTTTATTTTGGAAATCTTGACATCATGCTTTATTGAAATTCAACCGATGCAAGCTCAGTATACGCTTACGAGGCCGGTTTTTCTTGCGAAAAAACTCAGCGAATGCTTACGATGCAAGCTTTCCTATGGAAAGCTCAGCAAATGCTTACGATGCAAGCTTTCCTATGGAAAGCTCAGCAAATGCTTACGATGCAAGCTTTCCTATGGAAAGCTTTTAGATTACGCTTACGAAGTAAGTTTTGCTAACGCAAAACTCTAAGGAGGGTACCTTCATTGAAAAACAGCTCCCTTACACCTAAACAAATAGTGCAAGAACTAGATCGATATATTGTTGGTCAGAAGAAAGCGAAAAAATCGGTAGCGATTGCTTTGCGTAACCGCTATCGGAGAAGCTTGCTCGATGAGACGCTTCGAGATGAAATCGTCCCCAAAAATATTTTGATGATCGGGCCGACGGGTGTTGGTAAAACGGAAATTGCTCGCAGATTAGCCAAGCTTGTAGGAGCGCCTTTCATTAAAGTTGAGGCAACGAAATTCACGGAAGTTGGCTACGTAGGACGCGATGTTGAGTCCATGGTACGTGATTTGATTGAAACGTCTATTCGAATGGTAAAAGCTGAACGTACGGAAAAAGTCAAGGATCGTGCTGAGAAGCTCGCGAATGAGCGTCTAGTTAACCTGTTCGTCCCGAATCCAACTCGCGCGAAAACACAGCGCAATCCACTGGAAATGCTGTTTGGCGGTCAGAATCAACCTGCTCAAGAAGAACCGGCTCCGGATCCTTCTCTTGCTGCGAAGCGTTCGCAAATTGCAGAACAATTAGCACAAGGAAAGCTCGAGCAGGAAACGGTAGAAATCGAAGTCGAGGACTCATCGCCATCGATGATGGATATGCTTGCAGGTCAGGGCAATGAACAAATGGGCATGAACATGCAAGAGATGTTCGGCAGCCTAATGCCGAAGAAATTGAAGAAGCGCAAGCTATCCGTGAAAGAAGCACGTAAAGTTCTGACCCAGGAAGAAGCGCAGCGATTGATTGACATGGATGAGGTGATTCAAGAGTCGATCAGCCGCGCCGAGCAATCCGGCATTATTTTTATTGATGAAATTGATAAGATTGCAAGCAGCAGCCGCGGCGGAGGCGGGCCTGACGTCTCGCGGGAAGGCGTTCAACGCGATATTTTGCCTATTGTAGAAGGCTCAACGGTTGTGACTAAATACGGTCCGGTGAAGACGGACTACGTTCTGTTTATCGGTGCAGGCGCTTTCCATATCGCCAAGCCCTCTGATCTCATTCCAGAGCTGCAGGGACGCTTCCCAATTCGCGTAGAACTCAGCAACTTAACGCATGAAGATTTCGTTTCCATTTTGAAAGAACCCAAAAACGCATTAACCAAGCAATACACAGCCCTTCTGCAAACCGAAGGGATTACCGTTGAATTTGCCGATGCAGCTGTGGATGAAATAGCCCGCATTGCCGTTGAAGTGAACCAAAACACCGAAAACATCGGGGCTCGCCGTTTACATACGATTTTGGAGAAGTTATTGGAGGATTTGTCCTTTGAAGCGCCAGAGCTTACATTGGAACACATCGTCATTAATCCGGAGTATGTTCGCGAGAAGTTGAGTGATATTGTCCAAAATCGCGATTTGAGCCAGTATATTTTGTAGTAAATATGTAAGGTTAAGTAAGTAGGAGGCAGTTACATGAGTTTATTAAACAAGACAAGAAGGCTGAATCGTTTGCTTCAAAAAGAAGCAGGTAATGCGGTCAGCTTTATGGATATGGCTGAAGTATTGCGCGATATCGTGATCGCCAATATTTATGTGGTAAGCCGCAAGGGTAAGATCCTTGGATATGCATTAACGAACGATCCCATTTCACCAGAAATGAATCAAACGATCTTGGTGGATAGAAGGTTTCCGGCGGAATCGAACAATCTTTTAATGAAAATTGAAGAAACATCTTCTAATGTGGAGCCGGATAGCCCTTATTATTACTACACGGATCAAATGAAAGATATGTTTCCATATACGTATACGACTATCGTTCCTGTAATCGGTGGCGGTGATCGTCTTGGCACATTGGTTTTAAGCCGAAACGATGCGCCCTTTGTCGATGACGACTTGATTTTGGCGGAATACGGGTCAACGGTCGTAGCCATGGAAATTTTAAGAGAGCGTGCTGAAGAAATCGAGGAAGAGGCAAGAAGCAAAGCGGTCGTTCAAGTTGCGATTGGTTCCTTGTCCTTCAGCGAGATGGAAGCTGTGGAACATATTTTTGAAGAGTTGGATGGCAAGGAAGGACTTTTAGTCGCAAGTAAAATTGCCGATCGGGTAGGCATCACGCGCTCAGTCATCGTAAATGCTCTTCGTAAATTAGAAAGTGCCGGAGTTATTGAAACGCGTTCGCTTGGAATGAAAGGTACTTATATCCGTATTCTAAATGAACAATTAATTTTAAGCATCGATCAATTGAAGACGAAACTGTAGCTTTCATCATATGTTGACAACGATAGCAAAGCCCTGTCTGGTAAAAAAGATAGGGCTTTTTTCTTATTGTAAGTTAGGTTAATATCTTAGATGATAAGAAATGTAACAAAATGTTCTACATATTTCTACAATTTGGCAACATATCTTTTTTTATTTTATGAATATAATGTCGAATTAAGAAGGAATCAATAGGGTTAGTGTTGAATTATTACTCAACCAATCTATAGAAAGTGGGTATTTTTAAATGTCTCTTTTAGACAAGCCCAGTTGGAATTTGATGGAGCGTACGCTTGATGCGTCGTCCCTAAGACAAAAAGTAGTAGCGAATAATGTCGCTAATGTTGATACACCGTTTTTCAAACGTTCAGATGTCATGTTTGAAGAGCTCTTACAAGGGCAAATGGGTTCATCAACGCGTTCAATAGAAGGTTATCGGACAGATCGCAGGCATTTTTACATTGGAAAATCTCCGAGTGTGATCGCTCCGGAAATTAAAGCGGATGAAAAAACTGCGATCAATAACAATATGAATAACGTCGATATGGACTATGAGATGTCATTGATGGCCAAAAATCAGCTCAAGTATAATGCTTTAATTCAACAAATGAACAGTGAGTTCAAAAAGATGCATACTGTCTTGGGAGGGAAGTAATAAACGATGAGACTTACGAACGGATTTGATATTAGTTCGTCCGCGCTTACCGCTCAACGTTTGAGAATGGATGTAATATCGTCCAACATCGCAAACGCTGACACGACCCGGGCCAAATTAGTTGATGGGAAATGGGTGCCGTATCAAAGAAAGTTAGTATCGTTTGAAACGAAATCACAACCAAGCTTTGCTCAAACATTGCAAACGGCAATGGCTGATGGGACTGGCGAGGGCGTAAGAGTAAATAAAATTATTGATGATACATCACCGCTCAAACAAGTTTACAATCCAGCTCATCCTGATGCGGATACTAATGGATTTGTATATATGCCTAACGTTGATGTGCTTAAGGAAATGGTTGACATGATTTCGGCAACAAGATCTTATGAAGCCAATGTCACTGCGCTTAACGCTAGTAAATCGATGATAACAAAAGCTTTGGAAATTGGCAGATAACTATTAAAGGAGGCTCATCATGTTTGACAAGATCAGCTACAGTCCGATAAATATTATGAGCTCCGTTCAGCCTAAAGATAACTCAGGCGAAGGTGCGGCGGATTTGGGGAAAAAATTCGGATCATTCTTGAATGATGCGATGAATAATTTGAATGCACAGCAACAGCAAGTCGATCAGTTGAATCAGAGTTTTATTAAAGGTGAGCTTTCTGATGTTCATCAACTGACCATCGCTTCTGAGAAAGCTTCATTAGGACTGGAATTGACCGTACAGGTTAGAAATAAGGTTCTGGAAGCTTATCAAGAAATGATGAGAATGCAGCTATGATTTCATTTTGTGCTGCTAAACTTTGGTCAATGAGGTGACACCGTGAATGAGAACCTGCTCCAATATTGGGAAAAGGTGAAACAATATTGGAATCGATACAGTAGAACGACGAAAATCACATTCATAGCTACGGTTTTTCTATTGGTTCTTACTGCAGCAATTATCAGCTTTAATCTATCCAAGACTGAGTATTCGTTAGCCTTTACGGATTTGCAGCCAAGCGATGCTGCATCGATCAAAAATTATTTGGATACGGCTAAGATTCCATATCATCTGAGTGGCGATGGTAAAAGTATCGAAGTTCCTACGAGTGAAGTTGCCAATGTGAAACTAGCCGTTGAATCTCAAGGGTTGAACAAGAATGGTTCATTGGGTTTCGGTGCTTTTAGCGGCAATAGTTCATTTGGCATCACAGATAACGAGTTTAAAGTTAAATATCTTAACGCTGTACAGGGTGAACTTCAACAACTGATCAACTCAAATCAGGGGATCAGCAGCTCCAAGGTGCTAATCACACTTCCGGAAGATGGTCCGTTTTTAAAGCAGCAACAAGAACAAGCGACTGCATCCGTTGTGCTTCAACTAAAACCGGGCTACACGATGGATCAGCCGAAAATCGATACGATCTATAATTTAGTATCACACAGTGTCAAAAATCTCCCTTTGGAGAATATCACCATCTCCGACCAATACGGAGAGAGCTTGAACTCCTCCAAGACAGGCGGACAAACTGCAGCAAATCTGGTGACAAGTCAAGCGGAAATCAATAATCAATTCCGTAACGATTTACAAAAGAATATTAGCAGTATGCTGGGGACCATGCTTGGTCGCGATAAAGTCATCGTGAGTGTATTCTCAACAATGAACTTTGATCAGAAGAAAAGCAAAGAGCAACTGGTTAGTGCTCCAAATCAGGTGGATCAAAGAGGGTTGGAAATCTCTCTGCAGGAAGCAACCGAGTCGTATCAGAATGACGGAGCGACGAACGGGGGAGTTCCTGGAACGGGTACAACAGATGTGCCGGGATATCCGGGATCATCCGGCTCCGGTCAATCGAATTCCGAAAAGAATAGCAAGACCGTGAACTATGAAGTAAATCGCATTACTAACGATATTATCTCTACACCTTATGTAGTTAAGGATTTAAGCATCAATGTAGGGATTGAACCTCCGCTTAAGGACGATCCAAACTCCTTGACTGCTGAAACGAAGGCAGCAGTTCAGGCCGCCCTGGTTAATATCGTCAGAACCGCTCTTGCTGACAATAAGGTTACTTATACAGACGCAGAATTGCAGCAAAAAGTTACAGTGTTTGCACATTCATTTGTCCGACCGGCAGATGCAGCGGCTACAAAGACGGCAACATACTTGACTTATGGCGGATTAGCGCTTGCGGCGCTAGTTTTAGGAGTAATTGGCGGCTTAATTCTTAGAAAACGTAAAAAAGCTGCTCAACAGTTGGAAGAAGAACTTAATATGCCGGCTGCGAAGGCAGAGCTTCCGACGATCGATATCGAAAATGTGACCAATGACAATCAAGTGCGCAAACAATTGGAAACTCTTGCGAAAAAGCGACCTGAAGATTTTGTCAATCTGCTTCGTACTTGGTTAGTAGATGAATAGAGGTGCAGATGTATGGCTAAAGCTGCTCTGCAAGGGTTAACCGGACGACAAAAGGCCGCGATTCTTTTGATCAGTTTAGGCCCTGAGGTGTCTGCTCAAATTTTTAAACATTTGCGGGAAGAGGAGATTGAGCAGTTAACGCTTGAAATTGCCAATGTCAGAAAAGTGGATTCCTTGGAGAAGGAATCCATTCTCGCGGAATTCCATCAAATCTGCTTAGCGCAGGAATTTATCTCTCAAGGCGGTATTGCTTACGCAAAAGATATTTTGGAGAAAGCACTCGGTTCTCAAAAAGCGCTGGATATTATCAATCGATTGACCGCAACTTTACAGGTAAGACCGTTTGATTTTGCCAGAAAAGCGGATCCGGCTCAAATCCTTAACTTTATTCAAAATGAAAATTCTCAAACCATCGCATTAGTCTTGTCTTATTTGCAAGCGGATCAGGCATCCATTATTTTGTCTTCACTACCACAAGAAAAGCAAGCTGACGTTGCTAAGCGGATTGCCTTAATGGACAGTACTTCACCGGAAGTTATCAGTCAGGTTGAGCGTGTACTTGAGCAGAAGCTTTCTGCAACCGTAACTCAAGATTATACGAATGCCGGCGGTATTACTGCGATCGTACAAATTCTTAACGGGGTTGACCGCGGTACGGAACGTACGATTCTCGATTCTCTTGAGATTCAAGATCCGGAACTTGCCGAAGAAATCAAAAAACGGATGTTCGTATTCGAGGATATCGTCAATATCGACAATCGTTCGATTCAACGTATTATTCGTGATATCGAAAATGCCGACTTGCAGCTTGCGCTTAAAGTGGCAAGTGAAGAAGTGCGGGATGCGCTGTTTAAAAATATGTCTAAACGGATGGCGGAAACCTTTAAGGAAGAAATGGAGTTCATGGGTCCTGTGCGTTTGCGTGACGTAGAAGAAGCGCAGACACGTATCGTTGCTACCATTCGTCGCCTGGAAGAATCAGGTGAGATCATCATCGCACGCGGTGGAGGAGATGATATTATTGTCTAATGTCATTAAATCATTTGCCTATATTCCACTAGAGGATACAAAACTTGTCGAAGCTCTAACCCCGCAGCAATTATACCGTGCCGGACTGCTTGAAGACGAAGAGGCTGCGAGAAACCAATTGACTCCGGAACAGCAGCTAGAGCTGGTAGAGGCAACAAGTATGAAGGATCAAATCCTGCAAGATGCCGAAGTTTTTGCCAATGAGCAAATCCATCTTGCGATGCAGGAGTGTGCTGCGCTTCGGGAGCAAGTGGATGTAGAGATCAACTCATGGTGGGAACAACGCCGAGCGCTAGATGAAGAGCATGTTTCGCAAGCGAGGCAGGCCGGTTTTGAAGAAGGGTATCAGCAAGGGATTGAACAAGCTGAAAGTATACTTCGACAAGAATATAATGAAATGCTATCCGAAGCCCGTACCATATTGGAACAAGCCTATACGCTTAAGCAGCAAATTATTCAAGAGTCCGAACCTTTTCTCATTGAATTAAGCACTTCCATCGCTGAGAAAGTGATTGGTCGCCAATTGAGCTTAAATCCGGATTGGGTTCTGGAACTCGTTCAAAAGGTTCTTTCGCGCCGGCGTGAAAAAGGAATTATTACTTTGTGCGTGATGCCGTCTCAATTTGCTTATATACAGGATGCCCGTGAGGAATTACTAACATCGATTGATTCGCAAGCAGAACTTGAGATCATTCCTGATTCCTCTGTACAAGATCATGGATGTGTCATTCGATCTTCTTATGGCAGTATTGATGCCAGAGTCGATACGCAGCTTAAAGAAATTAAATCAGCCCTGCGGCAAATCGCCATACAAAGTGAGGGGACTGAATGATGAGCTACTCCGTGCCGTCGGCAGATAAATACAAAGAGCTTCTAAATTCAATTGATCCTGTCAGCGTCAATGGAAAAGTGACTCAAGTCATTGGTTTAACTGTAGAATCCGAAGGCCCGGATGTAAGTATCGGTGATCTCTGCTACATTTATCCGCATAAATCAAATAAGCCTTTGAAAGCGGAAGTTGTTGGTTTTCGCAGCAATAAGGTCGTTTTAATGCCCTTAGGCGAATTAGATGCCATAGGACCTGGATGCGACGTTGTAGGAACGGGAAAGCCGTTAACCGTACAGGTAGGTCATGAGCTTCTTGGCAAGGTGCTTGATGGATTAGGACAGCCGCTCGATGGTTCGTTTTTGCCATCCAGAATGGCTCAATATTCAACGAATAACGCGCCTAGCAATCCTTTAACCCGTCCACGTGTTCTTCATCCGATTTCGGTAGGCGTTCGTTGCATTGACGGCTTGCTCACGATCGGCAAAGGTCAGCGTGTTGGTATTTTCGCAGGATCCGGTGTCGGCAAAAGTACGCTAATGGGCATGATCGCTCGTAACACATCTGCTGATGTCAATGTCATCGCGCTCATCGGTGAGCGGGGCAGAGAGGTGCTTGATTTTATTGAAAGAGACTTAGGCCCAGAGGGTCTTGCCAGATCGGTTGTTATCGTTGCAACCTCCGATCAACCAGCGTTAATCCGTATCAAAGGCGCGATGATCGCTACAAGCATTGCTGAATATTTCCGTGATCGTGGACTCAATGTCATGATGATGATGGATTCTGTGACACGATTTGCAATGGCCCAGCGGGAAGTTGGCTTAGCCGTAGGAGAACCGCCGGCTACTCGCGGTTATACTCCTTCCGTCTTTGCAATGCTGCCGCGATTGTTGGAACGATCAGGAACAGGGCCCAAAGGGTCCATTACAGCGTTCTATACGGTTCTGGTAGATGGTGACGATATGAATGAGCCGATCGCTGATGCTGTGCGCGGTATTTTGGACGGCCATATTGTATTGAATCGCAGCATAGCGAACAAAGGACATTATCCGGCTGTGGATGTATTATCCAGCGTGAGCCGCGTAATGAAGGAAATTGTCCCTCATGAACATATGGAAGCAGCTGATCAACTGAAGCGACTTCTTTCCATATATAAAGATTCGGAAGACCTCATTAATATCGGGGCGTATCAAAAAGGTTCGAATCCAAATATCGATACTGCGATCGAAAATATAGAAGCAATTTGGAATTACACGAAGCAAAGAACGAGTGAAAAATTAACGTTTGATGAAGCGCAGGAACGCTTGATTCATGAATTTTACAGGGGATGAGGGGCCTGAATGAAATTTCGCTATTCTTTCCAGCAAATTGTGGATCTCAAAAATAATGAAAGAACTCAGGCCGAATGGATCCTCTCTGAAGCCATCGGTCAATTGCGGAATGAAGAAACCAATCTTCACGGTTTATGCGAAGAGAAAGCTAAACTTCATAATCAGATGGCAGATGCTTCCGGGAATTCAGTGATGATATCAGAAATGTTGCTTTTACAAAATTATATGAATCATCTGGATCAGCAAATCATGCGCAAACACCAAGATATTCAAAAGGCACAGCATGTTGTGGAAAAGAAGCAGGAGCATCTGTCCGAAAGAATGATCGATGAGAAAGTATGGACGAAAGCCAGAGAGAAGGCCTACCATCAGTTTCAATCTTTTGTCGCGAAGAAGGAGCAGGAAGCTCTGGATGAGATGGCCACGAACCGATTCAAGCGTTTATCGTATTGAAACGTGAAGGAGGGAACAGGGAATGGCCGATACGAGCATGGAAGGTACATCTTATAGTGCATTAGAGCGATTCTTGATATGGTTTGTCATCCCATTTGTATTTACGGCGGTATTGCTCTTCGTTTTGCTGTCAATCTTCGACTACGATATTAAGAGCAGCATTCAGAAGGCGCTTCACAATACGCCTGTGATAGGCAGTATTGTACCAGCGCCAAAGGAGAAAACTGTCGTTGCTAGTACAGGAAAAACTCCGACAGATGAAGAGAGTCTCAAGGGCAAGGATGAAGTGATTGCTAAGCTGAGCGCTAGAGTTGCTGAATTGGAAGCTGCGCTCACAAAGTCGGAAGGCACGGCTGAACAAAAAGATCAATCTTTAAAGGATGCACAAGTAAAAACGGCAGAACTTGAAGAGAAGCTGAAAGATAAGACGCAAACTGAAGAAGAGTACAACAATCAAATTACACAGCTCGCTAACTTATATGCGAAAATGACGCCAAGCAAAGCGGCTCCTATCATCGAGAATTTAACGCCTAAAGAAATGGTGCTTGTATTTTCCATGATGAAAACCGAAAGTCGAGGAGCCATCTTAGAAAAAATGGATGCCAAAAAGGCAGCTGAAGCTTCGATCGGTTTAAAAGATGTCGTTCCCGTACGGGATAAAGAAATCGCAGCACTTCAAGAAAGACTCGCCTTGAATGGCGTTAAAGACACAAGCAAAGCTTCGACTTCCGTGAGTAAGGAAGATTTGGGACAAACGTTTGCTAACATGACGCCGAAAAGTGCGTCAAATGTACTGTTAGAAATGAATAAGTCAAACCCGGATAAGGTTCTTGCGATTCTAAGTGGTATGGACAACGCTTCTCGTTCGAAAGTCATGTCTTCTTTGTCAGATGCCAACAAAGAAATAGCAGCTTCTATAACTGCAAAGTTAGCCAATTAACAGCTTCTTACTTTATGAAGGGAGGTGAAAAAATGGATGTACAATTGCCAATTGGGCCATCATCAAGTACGCAATCTCCTTCCGGAACTGCTTCGACTTCAACAGTAACGGGTAAAGCTAAGGCCACTGTTGAAACTCAGGATTCATTTAATCAATTATTAAGCGGTCAGCTTGGGCAAACATCGACAGACGCTGCTGATACTTCTGACGAAGCTGCTTCTTTGGCGGCGCTGCTTCAAATGCTTCAAAGTTTAACCATGCCGATGCAAAGTGCACTTCAGAATGAGCCATTGAACACGGATGAATCGTCTGAAACGCAAACTCTTCCGGAAATGCTGCTGCAGGTGATGAACACGAATGCTGGTTTGGCAGAGCAATTATTACAAGATCCAAGAATGAAACAATGGTTTGAACAAGCGGAGCAATTGTTGAGTTCTCTTAGCGACAGCCAGTCGACCCCTGCTTTTTCATTGATAAGGGGATCTAGTCTTCAACCTGCACATACGATGAATTTACAGGCGCAGAATACATTGTTGACACTTGCTTCGTTAACCAAACAGCAACCGGATAATCCTATTTTGCAATATTTAAATCAGGATTTGCAAAATGCGATTGAACCTTTGCTTCCACAATTAAAGGCAGGTTCGAACGCTTCAATAGCTGTGAAAGAACAAACAGCTAAAGTTTCGCAAGAATCAGCAGGCTCCGAAGAGGCCGGTTTAAGTGAGGTTCACCCTGCTAGCTTGCGTACTCTTCACAAACGTACATACGAGCCGGCTGCTGAGCAGATGCAAACTTCGAATAGCGCAACGGTGATACAGCCTACTCTGTCTAAGCTTGAAATGCTTGCGGTCAAAAATGCCATGAATGTACCAGCAATTCAATCCATTATGAGTACTGAAGTTCCTATAGAGCCGGATCAAGCACTTCCTACGGAAGTTTCTGGAATTTCAAATCCGATGACTACGCTTACCGATTTGCAAAAAGCACAGCTGGCTTCTACACCGCTGGAAAAACCAGTCGCACAAACGATGAATGCTTCTAACTTCTCAGAAGAGATGACCGAGCATGTTTTGAAAAGTATGAAGATCACACTGGCAGATGGTATCTCAGAAGCCAAAATATCTTTATTCCCTAAAAACTTAGGCCACATTGACGTAAAAATCACGATGCACGAAGGGCAACTTGTAGCTCAATTTGCTGCAGATACCCTTGCCGGCAAACAGATGCTTGAAAGCCAACTCTCGCAGTTAAGGCAATCATTGCAAACGCAAGGTTTGCAAGTTGAGAAGCTGGAGGTAACACAAAGTGCAAACATGCAATCCAGCATGTTCCAGGATCAGCGTCAGGGTCAGTTTTCTAATCAATCGCAGCGTCAGAACAAAAATCGTTCTGTAGATTATGATGCTGACTCGTCAGATTTTAATCAGGGAATTGAAAACGTCGTACAGCCACGTTCAGGTGTATATGGTAATTCTTTCGACGTGATTGCTTAATGAATGAAGAGATGGCAGGAATCTGGAGGTGAAACTATGGCTACAGATCCAATCGTTGGCAATGTGACGGATATGATAAATACCGGGAAAAATGCGAAAACAAAGGAAAAGGACGGAAACGCGTTAGGTAAAGACGATTTCCTTAAAATCCTGATTACTCAACTGCAAAATCAAGATCCTACTCAGCCTTTGCAAGACAAAGAGTTTATTGCACAGATGGCTCAATTTACATCGGTTGAGCAATTGACGAACATGGCAAGTGAAATGAAATTAATGCGTCAATCTTTGGGGTTTGTTTCCGGGATGATCGGCAAATCGATTACATGGACCGCTACGGATTCCTCAGGAGCGTCCATTGAGAAGTCGGGCATTGTTGATTCCATTACATTTAAAGATGGCAATCAATATGCCAACGTGAAAGGAGAGGAAATTTCTCTGGATAAACTCAAGAAAATTGAGAACCCCGGAGAAACCAAATGACGGAGCGAATATCCATTGGGCAGCTTTATCCGAATGCGGTTCCTCCAGCGTCCACGAGACGAACACAACCTGTTCAGCAACCGGTATCTAACTCCGGTAAACCTACATTTCATAAACTTCTTCAGGATCAATATGTTCGTTTCAGTCATCATGCAGAGGTTAGGCTACAAGAAAGAGGCATCCAATTACAGCCGGAGCAACTGGATAAAATTAGTTCTGCCATTGACAAGGCGGCTGCTAAAGGAGCAAAAGATGCTTTGATGCTTTTGAATGGCAATGCGCTTATCGTCAATGTCCCTAATCGCACTGTAGTGACAGCGCTAGATGGAAAGTCGATGAATGAACATGTTTTCACGCAGATTGATAGTGCCGTTATTATTTCTTAACCATCAGGCTGGACCGATCAAGGAAGCCTGGAGCTGTGGAACGAATGAAGCAGCTCAATTTATTTAGAACACCTATAGGAGGCATCTTACATGTTAAGATCTTTGTACTCAGGCGTTTCAGGTATGCGCGGTTTTCAAACGAAATTGGATGTCATTGGAAATAACATCGCAAACGTTAATACGATCGGATTTAAAGGAAGCCGCGTTATGTTCAAAGACATTCTGAGTCAAACCGTTTCCGGTGTCAGCGCAGCCGACGAGAACCGTGGTGGCGTGAACGCTCAACAGGTTGGACTCGGAGTCAGCATGGCTGCGATTGATACTGTTCATACAGCCGGTAGCGCGATGACGACTAACGTCGTAACGGATCTGCGTATTAACGGAGACGGTTTTTTTGCAGTAGGTACGACTGAACAAACAGAAGCGCCATATTTAACGAGATCCGGCAATTTCACATTGGATGCCAGCCGTAACCTTGTTAATGCCGAAGGCTTGAAAGTCATGGCGGCAGAGGGCGGCGGTCCGATTGTTATTCCTGATAATATCGTTTCCTTCTCCATTGCCCAGAACGGTGATATTATCGGTATTGATGAAACCGGAGCTTCGGCGTCAATCGGACTACGAGTCGGAGTCGTCAAAGTTGTCAATCCTTCGGGACTTGAGAAAATCGGTGGAAATCTGTATCGGATGACAGCGAATGCGAACCCGGAAGGAGCAATTGAAGTCGGCGCTGCAGGCAATCCGGAAACGGGGACAGGAACAATTATTTCTGGCCAGTTGGAAATGTCTAACGTTGACTTGACCGGTGAATTTACGGAAATGATTGTTGCCCAGCGCGGATTCCAAGCAAACTCACGTATCATCACTACTTCTGATGAAGTTCTGCAAGAAGTAGTTAACCTTAAGCGTTAATAATTAAGAATATTTAGAGGGGGAGTTAACCTCCCCCGACTAGATGCAGGAGGAAATGATGATTTCTCTCACTCGATTAAACGGTAAGACGATTTTTCTGAATGCGATCTTAATTGAAATGATCGAAGAGACTCCTGACACCATGATTACATTGACAACAGGAAAGAAAATCACGGTACTAGAGAAAGCTGATGTTGTGGTAAGCTTAGTGCGAACCTACATGCAGGAAATCGGCTCGATCCGAGCTACTATAAAGTCCAGGGATGCGGAGGGCTCGTAGGTGTTTAAGAACAAAATTTTTATACTCATTGTTTCTATTTTGATCGCGATTACACTGATTTTGACAGCTGCGTTTGTATTATGGAACTTTATGGAGAAAAGTAATCAATCCAAAGATCCGGCAGGACAAGCTCAAGATGCTGTTGCCAGCGTGAAGCCGACGAAACCGCCGTCAGCTGAAACCGTCAAAGCGAACACGGCAATCATTAAAGATATTTTGACCAATTTATCCGGCAGTCAAAATTTTATTAAAATCAGCTTCGCTTTTGAATTAGAAAACAGTAAAGGCAAGGCAGAATTTGATAGCTTGCTAGACTCAGCTGTAAAAGGAATGATTGTTCAAACGCTTGGTGACATGACGAAGGAACAAATCGAAGGCAGCAAAGGCTCGGACAGCCTAACTTCAACGTTAATGAACAAATTGAACCCATTATTACACGACGGTAAAATCAAGCAAATTTGGATAACTGATAAAGTGCTTCAATAGCTCGCTGAACTTGCTTTAAGGAGGTGACTCTTATGGTTGATGTGTTGTCGCAAAATGAGATCGATGCCTTGCTCGCTGCTTTGTCCTCAGGTGAAATGGATGCTGATGAGCTTAAGAAAGAGGAGACGCAGAAAAAAGTACGGGCCTATGACTTTAAGCGAGCTGTACGCTTCTCTAAAGATCATATTCGAAGTTTAACTCGGATTCACGAGAACTTTGCACGATATTTGACGACTTATTTTTCCGCGCAGCTTCGTACATTCGTTCAGATCAACGTCGTTCAAGTCGAACAACTTCCCTATGACGAGTTTATTCGCTCGATCCCGAAAATGACCATTTTGAACATCTTTGAAGCAGAGCCTTTAGAGGGTCGAATGGTGCTTGAGGTTCACCCCAATGTTGCTTTTGCCATGTTGGACCGTTTGTTAGGTGGTGCGGGTACAACGCCTACCAAAATCAATGCTTTAACCGAAATCGAAACAATCGTAATGGAACGAATTTTCAGCAGAGCATTTGATAGCTTGCAGGAGGCATGGAAGACTGTTGTGGATATTCAGCCTCGTTTAGAAGCTCTGGAAACGAATCCGCAATTTATGCAAATTGTATCGCCGAATGAAACGATTGCGCTTATATCATTAAGTACTAAAATTGGTGATACGACCGGAATGATTAACTTATGTATTCCCCACGTCGTTATCGAACCGATTATGCCTCGGCTATCTGTGCATCATTGGTT
This sequence comes from Paenibacillus sedimenti, assembly GCF_014534655.1. Classification (GTDB taxonomy): domain Bacteria; phylum Bacillota; class Bacilli; order Paenibacillales; family NBRC-103111; genus Paenibacillus_E; species Paenibacillus_E sedimenti. Next base: position 186,766 of record NZ_JACVVD010000003.1, on the reverse strand, counting down.
TGTTTCACAGAAAAAGACGAGGGCACCGGAAGAAGTGGATGCACTTCAATCACGCTTGGAAAAAGCCAAGTTGCCTCTCATCGCAGAACTGGGAACATCTGAGATCTCGATACGCGAATTTTTGAGCTTATCTGTAGGCGATGTCATCCCGCTGCGTAAACCCGTCGAAGATTCGCTTCAAGTCAAAGTTGGCGAGAAGCTAAAATATCTTGGAAACCCTGGTAGCGTAAAAGGGAAGATGGCTGTACAAATTACTGATATCGTACATGAAGGAGAAGAAGATAATGACGGGTAATAACAGAGATTATTTGTCTCAGGAAGAGATCGATGCCTTGTTAAAACAGACATCGGATGATAGCTCAAGCTCAGACTCTTCCTTTCATGGGCATCCGAAAGTAGAGGATTTCCTGTCTTCTCTGGAACAAGATGCGCTTGGTGAAATTGGCAACATCACGTTCGGTAGTGCTGCCACAGCTCTTTCGACATTACTGGGCAAAAAAGTCGATATTACGACACCGAAGGTTTCCGTTATTGCAAAGGAAGAATTAGAAGAGCAGTTTCCGAAGCCTCATGTAGCCGTTCATGTGAACTATGTTGATGGCTTTGACGGTATCAACCTGCTCGTCATTAAAACGCGCGATGCTCAGGTAATAGCCGACCTGATGATGGGTGGAGATGGCACAGGCGGGGATGAGAACCTCAGTGAAATTCATGTCAGCGCTGTCCAGGAAGCCATGAATCAAATGATGGGATCATCGGCGACTTCTATGTCTACTATTTTTAATCGATTTGTCAATATCTCTCCTCCAGGAATCGACATATTAAATTTGTCGAAAGGAGAAGGAAAATTGCCTGATGAGGACGTATTTATTAAAATATCGTTCCGACTGACGATTGGCGATCTCATTGATTCCAACATCATGCAGCTGCTTCCTGTTCCTTTTGCCAAAGAAATGGTTTCGATTCTCATGGGAGGAGATTCAGATGCTGCTATGGAAGCGGCCCCTGCTGCGCAAGCACCAGCAGCAACGCCAACTCCAACTCCAGCTCCAAGGCAAGAAGTTCATACACCGCCTCCTGCTGCGGCCCAACCAACGTACGAGCAGCCGATGCACCAGCAGCCGGTATATGAACAACCGATGTATCAGCAGCCGCCGATGGGACAACCGATGTATCCGCCGATGTACACGCCTCAGCAGCCAATGTATCAGCAACCGCCAGCGGCTTACAGTGGTGTGCCCAATCGGAATGTGAATGTTCAACCGGTACAATTTGGCAATTTGCAATCAGGATCAATGGCGCATGCAGATGATACGAACCTTAATTTACTACTGGATATACCGCTTAAGGTGACTGTAGAATTGGGGAGAACACACAAGGTGATAAAAGACATCTTGGAACTGTCCCAGGGATCGATCATCGAATTGGATAAACTTGCAGGTGAACCGGTAGATATCTTGGTTAACAATAAGCTGATTGCCAAAGGCGAAGTCGTCGTTATCGATGAAAACTTCGGGGTTCGTGTCACTGATATTGTGAATCAGTGGGAACGAATCCAAAAGTTACAATAACTTAATTATTAGGGGGACTATTTACTAATGGCAAACCGTATTCTTATCGTGGATGATGCAGCTTTTATGAGAATGATGATTCGTGATATTTTGTCGAAAAATGGTTATGAAGTTTGTGGCGAAGCCAATGATGGCGCGCAAGCAATTGAGAAGTATAAAGAGTTGAAACCGGACCTAGTTACTATGGATATCACAATGCCTGAGATGGATGGTATTCAAGCGCTGAAAGAAATTAAGAAGTTAGAGCCAAACGCTAAGGTTATTATGTGTTCCGCTATGGGCCAACAAGCAATGGTTATTGACGCGATCCAAGCAGGGGCTAAAGATTTCATCGTGAAGCCTTTCCAAGCGGACCGTGTTATCGAAGCAATTAAAAAGACTCTGGGATAACCGTTCATGATCGATTGAGTCTTACATAATCCGAAAGGGATGTGGCTATGAGAAGACTCCAATCCAAACAACTGTTAATTGCTGCTTATAGCCTGGTCATTTTCCTTTTTGCACAGACCGTATGCTTCGCCGCTGAATCTGAACCAGGACAAAATCTTCCTGGTTCCGAGTTCACGACAACGGATTCATTTGATTCTGTTGCTATGATAGGCAAAGTCATTTTCTTTCTTATCTTCATTATTCTCTTGTTTTTAGTTCTTATTAAATATATTGCCAAGAAAAATAAAGGTTCCTTCTTTGGCAACTCGGTTCGTTCTCTAGGCGGAGTACCGCTTGGTCAAAACAAATCGATACAAATTGTTGAAATCGGTCATTCACTCTTCGTAGTTGGCGTCGGTGACAATATTCAATTGCTGGATAAAATCAATGACGCCGATGAAGTGACCTATATCACTGAACTACTTTCTTCTACGCAGGATCAACGTGCTGGCTTTGACTCATTAAGTAAATGGTTGAGCAAGCTCCCTATTAGGAAGAAGGAAATCGAGGAGGATGTAGAAATTACTTCATCATTCCAACAAGTGTTCCACGATAAGCTGCAGCGGGTTACAAATCGTAACAAGAACGTAGAAGAATGGCTCTCGGATCAAAAACAAAAAGATCGGTTGAATGGCGAATGAAAAGAAACAAGTTAGTAGTATTGGTTTTATTGCTGGTCATATCGATTTTCGTTTTATCGCTCACAGCATCTGCCGCGGAGACCGATCCGAGCAATCCAATTCCCGGATTAAATGTCAATATTGGATCAAGCGGTACTGCAGGATCATCGAATACAGTTACGCTTTTGCTATTATTAACCGTATTAAGTCTAGCGCCTTCATTTCTCATCTTAATGACAAGCTTTACGCGTATTGTAATTGTGCTTGGTTTCGTTCGTACATCACTCGGAACCCAGCAGATGCCGCCTAATCAGGTTTTAATCGGACTCGCTCTGTTTTTAACCTTTTTTATCATGTCTCCAACTTTGGGACAGGTTAATCAAACCGCTTTGCAGCCCTATCTGAAAGGCGAGATCAATCAAACGCAAGCATTTCAGAAAGCCGCAGTTCCGATGAAAGAATTCATGTTTAAGCATACGCGCCAAAAAGACTTGAAGTTGTTTCTAGACTATACGAAAGCACAAGCGCCTACTGGTGTAGAAGATATTCCGATTACAGCACTCGTGCCGGCATATGCAATTAGTGAACTCAAGTCAGCTTTTCAAATGGGTTTCATGATTTTCATTCCGTTCTTGGTTATTGATATGGTTGTTTCCAGTACCCTGATGGCGATGGGGATGATGATGCTGCCGCCCGTTATGATTTCACTGCCTTTCAAGATCCTTCTGTTCATTCTAGTTGATGGTTGGTATCTCGTTGTGAAGTCATTGCTGCTTAGCTACAGCACATGATCATGATTACGGAGGTCTCCTATGGGTTCTGAATTCGTTATTCGTATCGCCGGTGAAGCTGTTTATACGGTACTCAAAGCTAGTGCCCCGATGCTGATCATTGGCTTAGTAGTAGGCTTAATCATTAGTATCTTTCAAGCAACTACGCAAATTCAGGAGCAAACGCTAGCCTTTGTTCCAAAAATCGTGGCCGTGCTCCTGTCCATATTGATTTTTGGGCCATGGATCATGAACACATTGGTCGATTTTACTTATAATTTGCTGAACAACCTTTACAAATTCGTTGGTTAGGTTGTGAGGGAGATGGAACTCTTTTTTAAAGTTCTACCTAGTTTTTTGCTTATCTTTTGTCGAATCACATCATTTTTTGTCGTCGTTCCTGTGTTGTCTTCAAGAAATGTTCCAACGATGTTCAAGATCGGCTTATCCATCTTTATTTCTTTAATTGCTTTTACGACGCTCAGTATAAATGAACCCGTGCTGATTGATGGGCAGTACGTATTGTTAATCTTACGTGAAATGCTGGTTGGGATTGTACTTGGGTTTCTTGCTTACATTTTTTTCACAGTCGTACAAACAGCAGGCGCTATTATGGATATGCAGATTGGTTTTAGTATGGCAAATGTCATTGACCCGTTAACCGGCGTATCAACCCCCATGTTGGGGAATCTGAAGTACATGGTTGCGGTGCTGCTCTTTCTAACGTTCGATGGACACCATTACTTTATCAGGGCGATTATTGACAGCTATCAGTGGATCCCTTTGAATAATCAGCTATTTGATCGGATCTACAATGGTCAAATATCGGACTTTCTTTTTCAATCGTTCTCCAAAATGTTTTACTTATCTTTTCAATTAGCCGCTCCGGTGGTTGCCGCACTTTTTTTAGCAGACTTAGGGTTAGGACTTTTGACGCGGGTTGCCCCGCAGTTCAATATTTTCGTCATTGGTGCGCCCCTGAAAAGATCCTGGGATTCGTTCTGCTGATTTTCTTGTTCCCGGAACTGATTTCGCAATTCCAAAGCTTGTTTGTAACCATGTTCAATTCAATGGAAAAGCTGCTGCAGCTCATTAGCGGCGCTCAACCAACATCTCCTTAAGCACAGGAGGAAGTAGGCCGTGTCCCAACATTTTCGCTTGCAGCTGGACTTGCAATGGTTTGCTGGGGAAAAAACGGAACCAGCCACACCGAAAAAAAGGCAGGAGGCGCGTAAAAAAGGTCAAGTTGCCAAAAGCATGGACTTGCCTGCTGCTTTCATTTTATTGTTCTCCTTCTTGTCGTTCATCATGTTTGGCGGCTACATGAAAGAGAAAATATTGAATATATTTCGAAACGTTTTTGAAACCCAGCTCACAATGGATGTTACTGCAGGGAACGTCCATGTTTTATTTTCCGATCTGGTGATACAAGGATTTTTCATCTTAGCTCCACTTTTTATACTTGTAGTGATTATTGCCATTCTCGGTAATTATGGTCAAATCGGATTCATGTTAATTGGCGAGCCATTGATGATGAAATTTAACAAGATCAATCCGATATCCGGTTTCAAACGGATTTTTTCCATGCAGACCGTCATGGAGTTTCTTAAATCTACACTGAAAATGAGTATTATCGGCTATGTGGTCTATACCACGTTAATGGCCGAAAAGGCGAAACTTTTTGGCCTGGGGCATGCTCCGCTTGAAAGTACATTATCATTAGTTGCAACTATCACTTTAAAGCTTGGCATTAAGATTGGCGCTATTTTAGTTATTCTGGCAGTCTTTGATTTTATCTATCAAAAATATGAATTTGAGAAGAGCATCAAGATGTCGAAACAGGACATTAAGGATGAGTATAAGAAAAGTGAAGGGGATCCGCACATTAAAGGTAAAATTCGCGCGAAGCAGCGTCAGATGGCGATGCAGCGGATGATGCAAGAGGTTCCTAAAGCGGATGTTATTATTACCAACCCGACTCACTTTGCTGTTGCCTTGAAATATGATGCGCAGAACATGCAAGCGCCGACTGTAATTGCGAAAGGAACCGATTACATGGCTCTAAAAATCAAAGAAATTGCCAAGCAAAATGGTGTTATGACGATGGAAAATAAGCCGTTAGCACGTGCGATTTATGCACAGGTAGAGATCGGTGAAGCGATACCTGCCGAGCTGTTCCAAGCAGTCGCTGAAGTGTTGGCGTACGTATATAAAGTGAAAGGCAGAACCAACTGATTGGGTCTGCTGATGAATTGTAAGGAGGGAGGTACAATCAGATGAAAATGAAGGATTTAGTAGTTCTGGTGGGCATTATCGGTATTGTATTAATGATGATTGTACCGGTACCTATCCTTTTATTAGATTTTTTGTTGATCATTAATATTTCGGTCGCTTTGATGATCATCCTCGTCGCTATGAATACGAAGGAAGCTCTTCAATTTTCTATTTTTCCTTCATTACTATTAATCACAACATTGTTCCGGTTGGCGCTCAACGTCTCAACAACCCGGAACATTTTGTCGCATGCAGAAGCAGGTAACGTGGTCAAAACTTTTGGTTCTTTTGTGGCCGGAGGCAATATCGTTGTAGGATTCGTCGTATTCCTTATTCTTGTCCTGGTTCAATTCATTGTTATTACCAAAGGTTCTGAGCGGGTTGCCGAGGTCGCAGCGAGATTTACGCTCGATGCGATGCCAGGTAAGCAAATGAGTATTGATGCTGATTTGAATGCCGGGTTAATTAATGAGACTGGGGCCCGGGAACGCAGACAGAAGATTGAACGTGAAGCCGATTTCTACGGAGCAATGGACGGTGCGAGTAAATTCGTAAAAGGGGATGCCATTGCAGGTATCATTATTCTTGTGATTAACCTTATCGGCGGTTTTATCATCGGGATGACCCAGAAAGGCATGTCATTTAGCGAAGCTCTGGAAACTTTCTCGATTTTAACGATTGGTGACGGACTGATCAGTCAAATTCCAGCGCTGCTGATTTCGACTGCGGCAGGTATTATTGTCACACGTGCGTCTTCAGAAGGAAACTTGGGTCACGATATCACATCGCAAATTACCGCACAGCCGAAGCTTCTGTATATTGTGGCTGGAACGCTTATTTTATTAGGCACTTTTACGCCGATACATTGGTTTACAACTTATCCGATTGCCGGATTATTAATTTTTGCTGCTTACAAGATGCAAAAAAACTTGGAACGACAAGCGATCAAGGAAGAACAATTGGTCGAGGAGCAGCAAATCGAAGAGGTTCGCAGTCCCGAGAGTGTTATTTCTTTGCTGCAAGTTGATCCTATTGAATTTGAGTTTGGATATGGGCTGATTCCACTAGCTGATACGCAGCAAGGCGGAGATTTATTAGACCGAATCATCCTGATCCGCAGACAATGCGCACTCGAATTAGGTGTCGTTGTTCCTGTTATTCGTATCCGGGATAATATTCAACTTCGTCCTAACGAGTATATCATCAAAATTAAAGGCAATACGGTTGCACGTGGCGAACTACTCCTTAATCACTACTTAGCCATGAGTCCTGGGATCGACGATGATTCTATTTCCGGTATCGAAACGACAGAGCCGGCGTTCGGATTGCCTGCGATCTGGATTGATGAGGTGACGAAAGAACGTGCAGAGCTTTCCGGTTATACCGTAGTTGATCCACCTTCCGTAGTAGCGACTCACTTGACGGAGATCATTAAAAAGCACACGCACGAACTTCTGGGTCGTCAAGAAACAAAAGCGCTCATCGACAATGTTCGCGAAAGCTACCCTGCCCTTGTGGACGATCTGATTCCATCCGTTCTTTCCATAGGAGATATTCAGAAGGTACTGGCCAAGCTGCTTCGTGAGAAAATATCTGTACGCGATTTGGTTACCATATTGGAGACACTTGCTGATTATGGCTCCTATACGAAAGATCCTGAAATATTAACGGAATATGTCAGACAAGCATTATCCAGACAGATTACGCAGCAGTTTACTTCTACAGGTGATTCGTTAAAAGTCATTACAGTCGGACCATCGGTTGAAAAGAAAATTGCTGATTCCGTTCAGCAGTCCGATCAAGGAAGTTATTTGGCGCTTGATCCATCATCCTCTCAAATCATTTATCATCGCGTGAGCGAACAAGTATCCAAATTGATACAATCCGGTCAGCAGCCCATTATTTTAACTTCGCCAACGATTCGCATGTATCTAAGACAGCTTCTAGAAAGAACGCTGCAGGATATTCCGGTTCTGTCTTATAGCGAATTAGAACCAAGCGTAGAAATTCAGAGCATGGGGGTAGTCAATTTATGAGAGTAAAAAGATATGTTGTTGATTCCATGCCTGAAGCGCTGCAAAAAATTCGCACCGACTTAGGCAAGGATGCCGTCATTCTGAATACGAAAGAAATTCGGACAGGCGGTTTTCTTGGGATGTTTGGCAAGAAGAAGATTGAAGTCATTGCTGCTATCGATGCCAGCTCTAATGTGGGGAATGCAGGAGCTTCTCGAGTATCTCCTCAACAAATTCAGCGCAGCCAAGCATCCGTTGCCCCTGCGACACCGGTTAGAGAACAGCTTCACCGTTCCGATTTTCCGGAAGTACCTGATGTTCTGGCGGCTCCAGTTCCAGTAAAGAAAGAACTAGTGGCCGTGCCGTCCGCAGCGGAGGCTGTTCCTGCTTATTCGCCTCATCAAGTTTACGCTGGGCAATCGGTCGCTGCACCTGCGAAGTCGATTCCGAAGGAAGAGCTGCTCTTGGAGGAGCTCAAGCAAATGAAAGAAATGATGCGTAAACTATCCGTTTCTTCGGTTCAGACCGAACTTCCGGAACCGCTTAAAAAGCTAGAACAAAGATTGCTTGATCAAGAAGTAGATGCAACTTATGTTGGGCAACTCATAGATGAAATAGCAGTTGAACATGAGGAAGCACAAGAGACGGTTACCGATGAATCGGCCCACCATTCCGTTCGCAGGAAACTAAACGAGGTTTTCGGTAATCATTCGAGCAAACGTATTCTACCCCAAACGCGTGTCGTTCATTTTGTGGGTCCTACGGGAGTGGGGAAGACGACGACCATCGCCAAACTAGCTGCGGAACAGGTTTTGAAATATCAGCGCAAGGTCGGCTTTATTACATCCGATACGTACCGGATTGCTGCCATCGAGCAGTTGAAGACTTATGCCACGATCTTAAATGTTCCTTTGGAGGTTGTATTCTCACCACAAGATCTGGCCAAAGCTTTTCACAATCTCGAGGGCTGCGACATGATCTTTATGGATACGGCCGGTCGAAACTTCCGGAATGAAATGTATGTCTCAGAGTTGAATGCGCTGCTTAAATCACAAGGGAACAGTGAGACCATCCTGGTTCTAAGCTTGACAACGAAGTATCGGGACATGCGGGCAATCACGAACAATTTTAACAAATTTAAATTAGATAAAGTGCTATTTACGAAAATGGATGAAACCGACTCCTACGGCGCCATTGTCAATCTGGTTCATGAGTTTTCACTGCAGCTTTCCTATGTGACCAACGGTCAAAGTGTCCCTGATGATATTCAAGAAATCGATGAACAACAAATCATTGATCTGTTACTGGAGGAACCTCAGTCATGACTGATCAAGCCCAAGGGTTACGGAACCTGGTCCAATTTCAGAATGAGAAAAGCACGAAGACAACCAGGATTATTACCGTGACTAGCGGAAAGGGAGGCGTAGGTAAATCAAACTTTACGCTCAACTTCGCTCTGACGCTTCAGTCTCAAGGTTATAAAGTGCTTGTCTTTGATGCGGATATCGGTCTAGCCAATATCGATGTGCTTATGGGTGTTTCTTCAAAATATAGCTTGTACCACTTGCTGAAAAAAGAAAAAAGCATCTGGGAGATTATTCAAAAAGGTATTGGCGGACTCGAATTCATAGCAGGAGGATCGGGTTTTAATGATTTACTTCGTTTGACGGAAGAAGAATTGGACTACTTTGCCGAACAAGTAGCTCAGCTGAATGGATATGTCGATTTTATTATTTTTGACACCGGCGCGGGATTGTCCAAAGAAACACTGAAATTTATTCTGGCTGCCGAAGAAACAATCGTCGTTACGACGCCTGAACCTACTTCAATCACGGATGCTTACGCCATCATTAAGATGGTGAATACGATGGGACACAACGTCTCCTTTAAACTGGTGATCAATCGCGTCACGGATTTCAAGGAAGGTAAGCATACCGCGGATAAGATTAGTCTGGTAGCCAAACAATTTTTGAATCTCGACATTCCAACTTTAGGTTTTGTTGATGATGACAATTCTGTTTCCAAAGCGGTTAAAAAGCAGGTCCCTTTCACGGTGGCTTTTCCGAATTCGGCAGCTGCACGGAGCTTGCAAACGTTGGTGGATCGTTACATTGCCGGGTATCAATTAATTGAAGCGCCTACATCGGGGGTTAAAGGATTTTTGAACAGAATGATGAAGCTCTTGAAATAAGTTTCGATTGCATCGTCGTCAATCGACCATAAAGGGAGGGAAACAGCATGGCGCCTTATCATATACTTGTCGTAGATGACTCCGTCTTTATGCGCAAAATCATAAGCGATCTTATTACAGAAAACCCGCAATTTAAAATTGTGGGAACTGCGAAGAATGGCAAAGAAGCCATTGAGCAGGTTAAGCTATTAAAGCCTGATGCTGTTACGATGGACGTCGAAATGCCGGTGATGAACGGTTTGGAAGCATTAGAGCGAATTATGGCTGAACAGCCTACGCCCGTTATTATGCTTAGTTCATTGACGCAAGATGGAGCAACCGAGACGATAAGAGCTCTAGAACTAGGTGCCGTTGACTTTATTCGAAAACCGTCCGGTTCCATTTCACTAGACTTGTACAAAGTGAAGCAACTGCTGCACGAGAAGCTGCAAATCGCGGTGAGAGCCAAACCAAAATCGGTTCAACAGGTAGCGCCATTTAAGGTCATCCAACCTTTAGCGGCTAAGAGCAATATAAGTATGATGAAGCCTCCCGACTACCAAACTGCAACAAGCAGAAATGGCGGTACTCAATTTGATCATCTAGTCGCTATTGGGACGTCAACAGGGGGGCCACGAGCTTTGCACCAGGTAGTTTCACAAATTCCAGCAGGCTTCCCGGCTCCTATACTTATCGTTCAACATATGCCGCCTAATTTTACGAAGTCTTTGGCTCAGCGGCTAAATGATATATCTCAAATTCGAGTTGTAGAAGCTCAAGATGGTGATATCCTTCATACAGCAACTGCTTATGTAGCCCCTGGCGGTTGGCATATGACAGCATATAAAGATTCTTCCAAAGTGTATAAAATTCGCTTAACCAAAGATGATCCTCGTTCTGGCCACCGCCCCTCGGTGGATGTCATGTTTGAGTCGTTGCTTTCTATGGGAGAATTAAAAAGACACGCCGTTCTCATGACAGGTATGGGGAGCGACGGCGCCAAAGGAATGCTTTCACTCAAGCAATCCGGTGCCGCGACTACAATTGCCGAATCAGAAGAGACATGTGTGGTCTATGGGATGCCCAGAGCAGCTGTTGAATTAAAAGCAGCGATGCACGTACTGCCACAGCAGGATATTGCATCTAAACTATCCCAAGCCATACTTACTTGAATGAAACCGTAAACAAGAAGGTTACATAATGATCCTTATCGGAGGTGTGTGGTTTTGGAACTTAGTCAATATCTATCCATGTTTATCGATGAATCGAAAGAACATTTGCAAGCCATGAATGAGAACCTGCTCAGTCTGGAGAGCAGTCCTAAGGACATTAGCATTGTTCACAACATTTTCCGCTCTGCCCATACGTTGAAAGGGATGTCCGCTACGATGGGTTTTGAGGATATCGCCTCGCTGACACATGAGATGGAGAATGTTTTGGATTTGGTGCGCAATAGCAAGCTGGAAATGAATCCTTTCATCTTTGACTGCATTTTTAAAAGTCTTGATTCGCTAGAGTCGATGGTAGAAGACATTATTCAAGGAGGTACCGGTAAGGCGGATGTCACACAAATCGTTGCCGCTCTGCGATCGATTGTAACTGGCGACTATAACCTTCCCCAAGTTACGGCAACTGCTGCTGTTAAGGAACCTTCTAGAGGAATTGAAGTAGACGAATACCAATATTCAATTCTCCAACAATCTATTGATTCTGGCTTCCTAGTATTTTATGTAGAAGTAGGCATTCAAGAGAATTGCGTACTGAAAGCAGCTCGTGCATACATGGTATTCGATGCCCTCGAAAGAATGGGTGAGATCGTTAAATCGACCCCGTCTGTTCAAGAAATCGAACAAGAGAAGTTTGATCGAACGTTCTCACTTTATTTTATTTCGAAAGTTGATCAGGCTACTCTTGAAAAGGAGATCCTGAATGTTTCAGAAATAGAATCAGCTGTTATCATTACGGTTGATACCGAATCGCTTGCAGAGATGTCTCGTCCGAGAACGGAAGTTGAAGCGGCTGCACAAGAAATCGCAGCTGCGGTTGCTGCAGCAACGGCGACAACTGCTCCTGAAGTTGCAATTCCTAAAGCTGAACCAGCGGCTGCAAAACCGGCGGCTGCCGGAACAGGCGGAGCACCGGTCGCCAATCGCACGATTCGTGTAGATATCGAGCGTCTGGATGCTTTGATGAATTTGTTCAGCGAACTGCTGATTGATCGCGTTCGTTTGGAACAATTGGCCAGCGAAGTGAAGCGTAACGATCTTACCGAGACCGTAGAGCATATGTCTAGAGTTAGCAGCGATTTGCAAAATATTGTTCTTAAATTGCGCATGGTTCCAGTGGACTCTGTCTTTAACCGTTTCCCGCGGATGATTCGCGACTTAGCTAAATCACTTGATAAGAAAGTAGATTTGGTTATTACAGGCGCTGAAACAGAGCTAGATCGCACTGTCATCGATGAAATCGGCGATCCGCTTGTTCACTTGCTGCGCAATGCGGTAGACCACGGTATTGAATCGATCAGCGACCGTCTGGCAGCTGGCAAGAGCGAGCACGGTACGATCCAGCTTCGCGCTTTCCATAGCGGCAACCATGTATTTATCGAGATTGAAGAAGACGGGAGAGGCATCCATCGGGAAAAGGTGCTCAAAACCGCTCTCAAGAATGGTCTCGTAACACAAGAGCAAGCAGCTAAGCTCAGCGATAAGGAAGTTTATAATCTCCTTTTTGAATCCGGCTTTAGTACTGCTGATAAAATTTCGGACATTTCCGGACGCGGTGTAGGTTTGGATGTTGTAAAAACGAAAATTCAAATGCTTGGCGGGCATGTGCAGGTTGATTCCAGACCTGGCCTTGGCAGTAAATTCTCGGTACAGCTTCCACTGACATTATCGATCATTTCTGCAATGCTTGTCCGACTTGGCAGCGAGAAATATGCAATCCCTCTATCTTCTATTGTGGAAACTTCAGCTATTCAGAAATCACAGATTCGCAATATTCATGGCAATAAAATGGTTGATTACCGGAATTCTGTTATTCCGCTCGTCTCGCTCAGCCATTTGTTTGATGTTTCTGAATTCGATGAAGATCAAGAAGACGAAACCGAAATCGTCGTCGTCCGCAAAGGGGACAAACAGGTTGCACTCATGGTTGACGAATTCATAGGCCAGCAAGAAATTGTATTGAAAACATTAGGCAAGTATTTATCCGGCCTATTTGCAATCTCAGGAGCGACAATTCTGGGCGACGGACAAGTAGCTCTAATTATTGATCCTAACGCATTGATCAAATAAACAGCAGCAACGCTTGCGAAGCAAGTTTTGCAAGCAAAACTCTAAGGAGGGTTTCACAATGGGAGAAGAAAAAAAGGTAATCGTATTCGCACTTGGAACGGAAGAGTACGGTGTAGAAGTTGAAAAAGTAAGAACGATAGAAAGAATGCAGCCTATGACTCGCGTGCCCAAAGCACCTGCATTCATCAAAGGCGTTATTAATCTTCGCGGCGTAGTGATTCCGATCATTGATCTTCGTTCCAGATTCGGGCTGGAACAACAAGATTATTCGGATGCTACTCGGATCATCATCGTATCTGCCGGAGAATTTGAAGTGGGGTTGATTGTTGATTCCGCGAATGATGTTATTGATATTGATACAGATAACATCGATAATCCTCCTGAAATTGTAGGTGGAATTAAAGCCAAATATTTGGATGGTATCGCGCGTGTTGGTGAACAAAGACTGCTTGTACTGCTTAACTTGGAGCAAGTACTCGACCGTCAAGAAATTCAACAGTTAGAAAGAATTGAGGAATAACGTGGAACTGTTTAATGATTTAGCTGATTTCCAGATGGACGTTCTCAAGGAAGTGGGGAATATTGGCGCAGGGCATGCCGCTACTGCGCTTTCCACACTGCTTGATAAGCCGATAGATATGCTGGTTCCCAAGGTACGGATGCTGCCATTTGAAGAGATTTGCGAAAGCGTTGGCGGAGCAGAGACGGTCGTACTGGCCATCTTTTTGCGTGTAGACGGAGATGCTCCGGGGAATATGTTTTTTATCCTTAATCTTGATTCCGCCAAAAATATGTTAAGAGATCTCGTAGGTCTTAACATTCTAGAAGAAGAAGAGTATTCTGAGCTTGAACTATCCGCCCTGAACGAAATTGGTAACATTTTGGCCGGTTCGTATTTATCCTCTTTAGCTGACTTTACACAATTAAATCTGCAACCAACTGTACCATCTTTGGCCATTGATATGGCCGGTGCCATTTTAAGCTATGGACTTCTGCAGTTTGGGCAAATGGGGGATCAGGCACTGTTAATTGATACGAAGTTCTTGGAAGGGGAAAATGAAGTACAGGGACATTTTTTCCTTATCCCTGACCCCGAATCGTTTGGGAAAATTTTTGCGGCATTAGGAGTAGAATCTCCATGATCCAAGATAATTTGATCAAAGTCGGAATGGCTGATCTGAATGTCGCACACCTGACGGGCGTGTTGAAAACAACGGGACTAGGATCTTGTGTGGGCGTCACCCTGTTTGACAGCCGCGTTAAGGTCGCCGGGATGGCTCATGTCATGTTACCATCCTCAGAAATTGCCCGCGAAGGTTCCATCAACATAGCCAAATATGCGGACACAGCGATTCCGGAGTTGATTTCACAAATGGAAAAGCTTGGGGCGAATGTTGGCCGGATGGAGGCCAAGCTTGCAGGTGGCGCTCAGATGTTTGCTTTTGCAGGAAATAATGATACGATGAGAATTGGACCGAGAAATGTAGAATCTTGTAAAGAAATGTTGAATAAATACAGAATTCCTATTAAAGCTGAGGATACGGGAGCCAATTACGGCCGAACAATCGAATTTCATTGTGAGTCCGGTATGTTGATGATCCGTAGTGTCCAACAAGGAGTAAAGGAAATCTAACCTATGATAGGAACCATTCGTATTAATGTGATTGTGGCTGCTTTGGCGGGAATATTCACATTTGCATTATCCATCGGTAACAATGTTTTTTTGACAACTTGTTTGAGAAGCTTTTATAGTTTCTTGATTCTGTTTGTCTTGACCTTTGGCTTCAGATGGGTGTTGGGTTTTATGATGGGTCTTGAACATGCGAATGGCAATCTATTGGAAGATTCCACAAATAACGCAGTCGGACAAAATCTTGATGTAATAACACCCGATGAGGATGCAGCCACGCATGAGATGCTCAAAGCAAACATGAATCCTCATCATGCTGATATCGCCAAAGAATCGGAGTTTTCACCGCTGAATCCACCAAAGCTCGTCACCAAGAACAATTTGGACCCTGAACAACTGGCTGGTGCCTTAAGGCGTATGTCAGAAGACTAAGGATGGTGAAACGTAAGCATGATCGAACAAAAGCAACCTCAATTGGCTAATATCGAGCTCTGGAAGCAGTGGAAAGAGCAGGGATGGGTACCAGCGAAGCAAGCACTCATCGAGAATTACCTGCCTTTGGTCGATTATGTTTCCGGACGTCTTGCCATTGGGCTTCCCAAGAGCGTTTCGAAGGAAGATCTTACGAGCTATGGGGTTATGGGTCTTATTGACGCAGTTGAGAAATTCGACTATGCTCGCGGCCTTCAATTTGAAACCTATGCTTCTTGGAGGATCCGGGGGGCTATTATTGACGGCCTTCGTCAAGGCGACTGGGTACCTCGCTCCGTAAGGGAAAAAGCCAAGAAAGTCGAGGAGGCTTATCAGAAATTGGAGCAGAAATATCTTCGCTCTGTAACCGATGCGGAGATGAGTGAGTATCTGCAGGTTAGTGAGCAGGATTTTCAACAAATGCTTCAAGATATTTCGATTACGACGATATGTTCCATTGATGATCCGATTCGCGAAGAAGACGCTGAGACTCGACTTTCTATGCTCATTGACGAGAAAGCCAAAAACCCTGAATTCAAGGTCAATGAATTTTATCTAAAAGAATCTCTCGCTCGCGCAATTGAGAGACTGACGGAAAAGGAACGAACCGTTGTGTCCTTATTTTATTTTGAGGAACTATCTTTAAGCGAAATTGCCGAAGTGATGAGTTTATCCCCATCGCGCATTTCCCAGCTGCATTCCAAGGCCATACTTCGTTTGAAGGGAGCCCTGGGACGGTTCAAAACACAGCTTTTTCAAGATACCTAACGTTATATAAGAAGGAAACGAAAGGTGGTATGTCCATGCAAGAGAGGAGCATGCCTGCAGACTATTACATCACGATTTCCATCTCGGACGACAAATTATCAGCATTTCTACTGGTCAATAACGCAGACGATAGTTTCAAAGTAACAGTTGGTCAGTTGGAAGATTTAATCAACGCTAATCATATCGTACATGGATTAAATCGTTCGCTTCTCGAGCAGATTTCATCCAATCCGAAGTCTTTCTTTCATCAAAAAGTAACCATTGCTTCCGGGACGCAGCCACAAGAGGGACAAAACGGGTATATTAAGTATATCTATGATTTTGATAACGAAGAAAAGAAACCGCTTGAGCTGGAAGACGGCAGGGTCAACTATAAAGAAGTAATTTCCATCCATAACGTTAAAAAAGGACAGCTCATTGGTCAGCGTTTTCCGGCAACGGAAGGCACGCCCGGCAAGGCAGTGACGGGTGAATCGATTTTCACCAAAGCAGGTAAAGAAGCTCGGTTCAAATTAGGAAAAAATGTCATTACAGATGCTGACCAGATGGGTCTATACGCTGTAATTGACGGGATGGTCGTCAAGACGGATCGTGATAAAATCAACGTATTTCCGATCTATGAGGTAAACGGAAATCTGGATTATAACATCGGTAATATTGATTTCATTGGTACTGTTGTCATCCGCGGCAATGTCCTTCCAGGTTTTAAAATCCGTGCAGCCGGCGATATTCGGGTTACCGGCGGCGTTGAAGCGGCGGAGCTTGAAGCAGACGGTTCCATTGAAATAAACGCAGGCATCGTTGGGCAGAACAAAGCTCATGTGAAAGCCGGACGCAATGTGAAAAGCTCTTTCATTCAAGATGCGATTGTTGAAGCCGGCGAAGAATTGAACGTATCCCAAAGTATTATGCATTCAACGATCCGTGCCGGTAAAGCCGTAAACTGTAACGGTTCGAAAGGACTTATCGTAGGTGGAACGATTCAAGCCGGTGAACGTGTAACGGCAAGAACAATCGGGAATTCTATGTCCACAGCTACGGTTATTGAAGTAGGCGTTCTCCCGGAGCTGCGGAATGAAATGATTCAACTTCGCAACCAACTGAAAACGCATATGGAAAATTTGGATAAAACGGATAAAGCGCTTGCGCTTTTGGATCAATTGGCGGCTTCCGGCCAGCTTGGACCGGATAAAGTAGCGATGCGAATTAAATTGAATCATACGAAAAAGCAAGCCCTCGAAGAACAAAGTACGATCAAAGATCGAATCCTTGAGATCGAGAAGTCACTGGAAGATTCAGAGAAATCCAAAGTTGAAGTGATTTCAACGATTTACGGCGGCGCCAAGATTGTAATCGGTCGTTACACGAAATTCATTAAAGATCCTACGAATCGGATGACATTCCGTTTAAGCGAAGGCGATATTTCAATGAGTGCTTATGTGTAACTGAAGGAGATGCTTCATAAATGAGCATGAAATCGATTGATTTACAGTTTGCCGTGCATAAAAACGATGAGGCCGGTCTAAAGCAAAATCAGCTTATGCAAAAACCGCGGCAGGATGAAACGATCCTGGAGAATCAGGCGGCGCAAACGACAGAACTTGATCGTGGACGCAGCAGTAAACTGGAAGAGAGTGCACGAACAAATATTAAAGATCATAGCCGGAAGAATCAAAAGCAGCGAGAGCGCAAACGTGAGAATAAGGCGAATTTGGATTCTGCAGCTACTTCAGGCTCAAGCAATCATTATCCTGATCATCCGTATAAAGGCCATCATATCGATTTATCGCTTTAAACACGTTACTTCATTATAGAAAAAGGTGAGTCAAATTGGATATGAAGCCTTTGATGTATGTCATGCTTCTGGGTCTCGTCATTATCGTTTACGCACGATTCATCCCTAAGAAAGAGTCAGCCGTCTCCGCAAAAACGAACGTCGTTCAAGAAATAGAGGAGACGATAGAGCATTTTGCTGCCGAAATGGATGAGCAGAATCAAGCGCTTCTTGATTTGTTCTCACGAACCAAACAGGATTACGAGGTGGAGCTGGCCAAACTTGCAGGCAGGTTGGAATCACTTGAGAAACAAAAGCAAGAGCTCTCGCAAGAGTTGACCAAAGTTCATGTGAATCAGCAGATGAACCTGAGATCTTTTAGTTCATCGAATTCCATGTCTGATGTTCGAGCGGAGAATCCACCCTTAATGCCGGAACCTTACCGATCGAGCCAAGCTGAAGCTTTATTGAGGCAGGAAGAGTCTGCGCCTGTGGAACCTGTCGCAGAAACTGTATATACTGGGCTAAGCATGAAAACCAGATATTCAGAGCTTTTCAACTTGCATGATCAAGGTAAAGGCGTTGAAGCCATTGCAAAGAAGCTTGGGATGAATAAAGGTGAAGTGAGCCTGATCCTGCAGCTTTCCAGACAGGAGGATAAGTCCCGTGCTTAAGAACCGATCTTACGTATCCGGCATCGGAACTGGTATCATCATAGGAGCCTTTTTGCTGCAGATCATGGCTGTAAGACCTAGTGCACCAGGATCAAATGGAGCAGCGCTCGACGCGTTGGATCCACAGAAGCTGAAAGAGCAGGCGTCAAAATACTTTCAGGTATTCGACAAAGAAACTAAGGTCTACACGCAAGCTGATTTTGACGCTGGTGTCCAGAAGAAGGTCAAGGAAGAGACGGATAAGCTGTCCGCATCCAAGCCGAAAGAACAACCACAGCCTGGTAGTCCTGCGATAGCCCAGCGAACCGTTATTTATGTGCAGCCTAATCAGGGCGCAACGACGGTTAGTGAACTTCTATTGAATGTTGGTATCATTGCGGATCGGAAAGCTTTTACAGCCGAGCTTGACAAACAAGGCGGATCAAACAAAATTCAAGTTGGCGCCCATGTGTTTGAAAGCGGCATGGATATGCAGCAGGTTGTTAAAATCTTAATCACTGTCAAGTAGAGCAGACCGACAAAACGCTCTTTTGTGAGGTCTGTTTTTATTTGCTGAAATATCGCATTAGCTACATAGAGAAGCAAAAAATAGGGCATGATGACTAACATGGTAAAAGGTTGCATAGGCATTTGAGTTATGGTATATTTATTCACGGTGTTAAAAACACACGCCCGTCAATTTGCATAATGGTGCTTACTCTGGTAAGTTTTATGCGAAGATGCGACCGGCGGCGGATACCACAAAAACCATTTTAAGGGAGGGATTGGAGATGGCAGTTATCTCCATGAAACAGCTTTTAGAAGCTGGCGTACATTTCGGTCACCAAACTCGTCGTTGGAACCCGAAAATGGACAAGTACATTTTCACTGAAAGAAACGGAATTTACATCATCGACCTGCAAAAAACGGTTAAAAAAGTTGAAGAAGCTTACAACTTTGTTAAATCCGTTTCCGAAGAGAATGGAACTATTCTTTTCGTAGGTACGAAAAAACAAGCTCAAGATTCGGTTGCTGAAGAAGCAGAGCGTTGCGGCATGTACTACATCAACCAACGTTGGTTGGGTGGTACGCTGACTAACTTCCAAACGATTCAAAAGCGTATCGATCGTTTGAAAGAACTTGAAAGATGGGAAGAAGACGGTACATTCGAAGTTCTTCCAAAGAAAGAAGTTATCATTCTCCGCAAAGAGAAAGATCGTCTTGAGAAATTCCTGGGCGGCATCAAGAACATGAAAGGTCTGCCTAGCGCGTTGTTCGTCATCGACCCTCGCAAAGAGCGTATTGCTGTTGCGGAAGCTCGCAAATTGGGTATCCCAATCGTTGGTATCGTAGATACTAACTGTGATCCAGACGAAATCGACTACGTGATTCCTGGTAACGATGATGCGATTCGTGCAGTGAAATTGCTGACTGCAAAAATTGCTGACGCTGTTATCGAAGCACACCAAGGCGAGCAAACAACAGCTTAAATATTGGAATGTGAAAAGGGTGGTTGGAAGGTGTAACAGCCTGTCACCACCCTTTTTTTAAAGAGTAGTATATAATACATAACACTATCGGGAGGTTCTTTCCAATGGCAGTTACAGCAGCACAGGTAAAAGAATTACGTGAAAAAACAGGCGCAGGAATGTTGGATTGCAAAAAAGCGCTTGAAGAAGCAAACGGTGATTTGACGAAAGCAGCAGAACTGCTTCGTGAGAAAGGTCTTTCCGCTGCAGCTAACAAAGCAGGACGTATTGCTACAGAAGGCGCAGTAGAATCCTACATCCATGCGGGCGGTAAAGTTGGCGTTCTGGTTGAAATCAACTGTGAAACTGACTTCGTTGGTAAAACGGATCAATTCAAAGCATTCTGCAGAGATATCGCCATGCACATCGCGGCTGCTAGCCCGGCTTACGTGCGTCGTGAAGAAGTGCCGACAGAAGCATTGGAAAAAGAAAAAGAAATTCTTCGCAACCAAGCGTTGAACGAAGGCAAGCCTGAGAAAATCGTTGATAAAATGGTTGAAGGCCGCATTGGTAAATACTACGAAGAGTACTGCTTGATGGAGCAGCCTTTCGTTAAAGACCCGGATAAAACAATCGAGCAATTGTTGAATGAGAAGATCGCAACAATCGGCGAGAACATCTCCATTCGTCGTTTCGTGCGTTTCGCACTTGGCGAAGGACTTGAGAAAAAACAAGAGAACTTCGCGGAAGAAGTTATGTCCCAAGTTAAACTCTAATAGGCTTTTCCGAAGATGGAACACTTGGTGTTCCTTCTTTTTTAGCTGCTAGGCAAGACCTGTTTATGTATCGAAACGGAGGGTATACAAGTTGGTGCAACCTTTTTATAAAAGAATCATACTGAAATTAAGCGGGGAAGCTTTGGCTGGACAGCAAGGCTACGGCATCGATTCTGAAGTCATTACCTCTATCGCACAACAGGTGAAGGATGTTATCGAATTAAATGTAGAAGTAGCCATCGTCGTTGGTGGCGGCAACATTTGGAGAGGCATTGCCGGAAGCGAGAAGGGGATGGACCGGGCAACTGCGGATTATATGGGGATGCTGGCAACCGTTATGAATTCCCTTGCATTGCAGGATGCACTCGAAACGATTGAAGTGCCGACAAGAGTCCAATCTTCAATCACGATGCAGCAGGTAGCAGAACCTTACATTCGCCGCAAAGCGATTCGTCACTTGGAGAAGGGCAGAGTCGTTATTTTTGCGGCTGGCACAGGGAATCCATACTTTTCGACAGATACGACTGCCGCTTTAAGAGCGGCTGAAATCGAGGCGGAAGTTATTCTCATGGCTAAAAACAAAGTAGACGGCGTCTATTCTGCGGATCCTTTCAAAGATCCTTCTGCCAAGAAATTTGAAACTTTGACTTATATGGAAGTTCTCAGCAACAATCTAGGTGTCATGGACTCCACCGCTTCTTCCCTTTGTATGGATAACAACATCCCGCTCGTGGTGTTCAACATTACTGAAAAAGGGAATATCAAACGCGTTGTCCTTGGCGAGAAAATTGGGACTACAGTTCAAGGGAGTGTCTAGGTATGCCACAATCCATTAAAAAGAACGCCGAAGATCGGATGGAAAAAGCAATTGGCGCGTTGAAAAGAGACTTGACTACGCTGCGCGCAGGCCGTGCGACTCCTTCGCTTTTGGATCGTATTCAAGTTGAATATTATGGTGCGATGACACCAGTGAATCAACTTGCGAATTTAACAACGCCGGATTCCCGCTCCTTGATCATTCAACCTTGGGACAAAAGCTCCATGGGCGCTATCGAGAAAGCGATTATGAAATCGGATCTGGGTCTTACACCATCGAATGATGGCAGCGTAATCCGCATTGTCATCCCGGCTTTAACAGAAGAGAGACGCGCGGAGCTTGTAAAAATGACGAAAAAGTTCGGTGAAGAAGCGAAAGTGGCCATCCGAAACATTCGTCGTGATGCCAATGATGAGATCAAGAAGCTTGAAAAAGCAGGTATCTCTGAAGATGAATCCCGGAAGCATCAAGAGGATATTCAGAAGTTTACCGATAAATTCGTTGCGGAAGTTGAAAAAGTACTAGCCGCTAAAGAAAAAGAAATTATGGAAGTATAAATTAGATACGCCCCCGGGGTATTTGCTGGGGGTTTTTCATCTTTCCTTAAGCAGGGAGGAACAACGATGCTCAAACCGTTAAAGAAATGGTTAGGAAATACGTCCAAGGACGGCACGGCTTCCGAATTTCCTGACATTGATCCGGATAATGTGCCTACACATGTAGCGATCATTATGGACGGCAACGGGCGCTGGGCAAAGCAAAGAGGTTTACCTCGCGTAGCCGGGCACCATTCCGGTATGAAGAATGTAAAGAAGATTACAATGGCAGCCAATGATATTGGCGTCAAAGTGCTGACGATGTATGCCTTTTCGACGGAAAATTGGAAGAGACCGAAGGAAGAGGTCGAATTTTTGATGAAGCTTCCTCAAGAGTTTTTTCCACTGGAGATCGAAGAACTTATCGAAAATAACGTTCGTATCCGGATGACGGGGTGGAAAGAAGGCTTGCCTGACTATACGCTTAAAGCGATAGAAGGGGCTATTGAACGGACGAAGGACAATACTGGACTCATTCTCAATTTTGCCTTGAATTACGGCGGTCGCAAAGAAATGATTGCCGGCATTCAAGATATTATTCGTGATGTACAGAACGGCACCCTTCAAGCCGAAGAGCTCGATGAAGCACGCTTTTCATCCTATATGTTAACCTCTGATTTACCGGATCCGGATTTATTAATCCGTACTAGCGGCGAACTCCGCTTAAGTAATTTTCTTCTATGGCAGCTTGCCTACTCGGAGTTGTGGTTTACGGATGCGTATTGGCCGGAATTCACAGAAGCTTTATTCATGCAGGCTATTGCTGAATATCAACGTCGCGCGAGAAGGTATGGCGGAATTTAAACCGGATATGTCAAAGTAGACGTTGTTATGAAGTTTTTGTCATCTAGGAGGAGACTAACTTGAAGCAGAGGATCGTCACAGGGGTTATTGCCGGACTTGTTTTCATCACGTTATTAGTGCTTGGTGGATACTGGTACGCTGGCTTAATCGTTCTGCTCTCGATTATAGGTTATCGGGAATATATACAAATGAATGGATTCACAACACATAAATTATCCTCTTTTACAGGTCTGGTCACTCTGCTGCTCCTAACCATTCCGTGGGAAATGCTGGGTGTCACACTTCCTGTCAATCCCATAACCATCATATGGCTTGCCATGTTTGTACTGCTTTTCATCACAGTCGCCTCCAAAAATTCGATAACAATCGATCAAGTTTCGATCATATTGCTGGGTGCTATTTACATAGGTATGGGATTTCATTATATGATCTCAACACGTATGCCCGAACATGGATTGTTTTGGACGGTATTGGTGTTTGTATGTATATGGGCAACGGACTCAGGCGCTTACTTTATCGGTTCAAAGATAGGCAAACGTCCGCTATGGCCTCAAATCAGCCCGAAAAAATCGATCGAGGGAGCGATAGGCGGCATTGTGATTTCGATGCTGGTTGCACTCGGTTTTGCCTGGTATGCGCCTGAACTGATTTCCTATGGGACGGCCATCGTGCTTGGTTTTGTTATCGCGATTGTCGGACAGATCGGTGATTTGATACAGTCCGCCTATAAGCGGGTAAAAGGAATTAAAGATACAGGGACGCTGCTTCCTGGACATGGTGGAGTTTTGGACCGAGTGGATAGCTGGCTAATCGTGTTTCCTTTTATTCACTGGCTAGGTATTCTTCCCCACTAACCGCAGATGTACGAGGTGGATTATGACAAAACGCATTGCGATTCTGGGCTCGACAGGGTCGATTGGTACACAAACGTTAGATGTTGTGGCTAACGCACCGGAACGTTTTCAAGTTGAAGCACTGTCCGGCGGTTATAACAGCAAATTGATTATCGAGCAAATCAAACAGTTCCGCCCCAAAATCGTATCCGTAGCAACTAAAGAATTAGCCGAAGAGGTTAAGCGGCAAGTATCCTCTGATACCCGCGTGCTATTTGGTGAAGAAGGGTTGATGGAGGTAGCCGCTTCGACCGATGCCGATATGGTGGTTACCGCGCTGGTAGGCAGTCAAGGCTTGAAACCGACGCTCGCGGCCATTGAGGCTGGAAAACATATCGGTCTGGCGAACAAAGAGACTCTTGTTAGCGCAGGCCATATCGTGACGAGTGCTGTTAAAAGCAAGGGAGTCGCGCTGCTGCCCATTGATAGTGAGCATTCAGCGATCTTTCAATGCTTAAACGGAGAGAACCGTCCGGAATTAGCGAAAATTACGATAACCGCTTCAGGAGGTTCCTTTCGGGATCGGACGCGCAAAGAACTCGAAGGGGTTACGGTCGAGCAAGCTTTGCAGCATCCGAATTGGTCCATGGGGGCCAAGATCACGATCGATTCTGCGACCATGGTGAATAAAGGGCTTGAAGTGATCGAAGCACATTGGTTGTTCGATCTTCCATACGATCAAATCGATGTCATCATTCACCCGGAAAGCGTTATTCATTCCTACGTTGAATTCGTTGATAACAGCGTCATCGCGCAGTTGGGCAATCCGGATATGCGCGTTCCGATTCAATATGCGCTGACGTATCCGCATCGAGTTTCAACCCCTACGAAACGTCTTGACTTGGCTGCGATTGGTAAGCTTCATTTTCGCGAAATGGATTTCGACAGATATCCATGCTTGCGCATGGCATACGAAAGCGGCAGACAGAGCGGTACAACACCGACCGTATTTAATGCTGCTAATGAAATTGCAGTTGCACGTTTCTTGCGGGGTGAAATAACATTTTTGCAAATTGAACATGTCATTGAAGCTGCCCTACAGAAACATGAGTCCTATGCTGATCCATCCCTTGACCTTATTCAAGAGCAAGATGCATGGGCAAGAGCTTTTGCAGCATCGATTCAATTTTAATGAAGGAAGGAGAGCTAAGGTCAGCATGTTTGGCACGGCTCTTTTTTCGATCAATCCGGCATATAGGCAGGGTCACTTAGAGTCTAAATAAAACTCCTTTATCGTATACTGTGCTAAAAGGGGATAGCTTGTATTCAGTCGTTCAATAATGGTAATCTAAAAGCAAGCAAGCCTTAAACAGCAAAACTCTAAGGAGGAAATACGACTTGTCAGCCATAGAAGTTGGATTGAAAGTTATTTTATTGTTTTTCGTTCTGGTGACGATTCATGAATGGGGTCATTTTTATTTTGCCAAGCGCGCAGGCATTCTTGTGAGGGAATTTGCCATCGGCTTCGGACCCAAGCTTTTTTCATATAAAAAAGGGGAGACCAGGTACACTCTGCGTATTTTGCCGATTGGCGGATTCGTGCGTATGGCCGGTGAAGACCCTGAGATCGTGCAAGTGAACCCAGGTCAAACGATTGCGGTTCAGCTCAACAATACGAATCAAGTTAACGCTATTTATTTGGATCAATTGGATCGGCGCTCTAATGTCATCATGGGGGTTGTTGAGCAAATTGATTTTGAGAGAAGCCTTAAAGTAACTTTGGACGTGGATGGAGAAACGGTTACCTATCCCATTGACCCCCAAGCTATGATGGTCGCCAAAGGGACGGAGACGCAAATTGCTCCTTATGATCGACAATTTGGCAGTAAATCTGTAGGTCAGCGTGCTCTTGCTATTGTCATGGGTCCAGTTATGAATTTTATTCTGGCGATTGTCTTATTCCTGATTGTCGTAATTATGTCAGGCGTGTTTACAAACGTAAAATTGGATTCGGTTATGGCAGGTAAAGCGGGTGAAAAAGCCGGTCTTCATAAGGGCGATATTATCATTTCTATTGATAATCAACCGATCGGCGATGATCGCGAAAAGCTGGTGACAGCCATTCAACAATCTGCCGGCAAACCAATGACATGGTTGGTCGATCGTGCGGGTAATCCAATCACGCTTCAAGTGACTCCAGAAATGGAAGCCGGTGCAGGTAAGCTTGGTGTTGTGATTTCGGGGGATCGAAGAAATGCCACATTTACCGAAGTGATGGAAGGCACATACGAGCAAGTAGTGGGGACCACGATTGGCATCGTGACGGGGTTGCAAAAGCTTGTCATGCTTCAATTCAAGCTGGATGACCTTGGAGGTCCTGTCCGGACTGCGCAAGTATCGGCGGAGTTCGCCAAGCTCGGCATGACGTATCTGATTTCATGGGCGGCTACGCTCAGTTTGTACCTCGGGATATTCAATCTATTACCGATCCCGGCTCTTGACGGCAGCCGTCTTCTCTTTATGGGACTGGAAGCTCTGCGCGGCAAGCCGATTGATCCGAATCGCGAGAGCATGGTTCATTTTATCGGCTTTGCGTTGTTAATGCTGCTCATGGTAGCGGTGACCTATAATGATATTTTACGGTTGATTAAAGGATAGTCATGGAGAGTTTATGCTTACGAAGTCAGTTTTGCAAAAGCAAAACTTTTAGGAGGCGCACATGTCGAACGATAAGCAGTTTGTTAAAGAAATTACACCTCAGGGAGAAGATTTCTCCCGTTGGTACATAGATGTTATTAAGAAAGCAGACTTGATGAGCTATTCGCCTGTCCGCGGTTGTATCGTTTTCAAGCCGGACGGTTATGAGATCTGGGAGAACATTCAGCGGGAGCTTGATACCCGTTTCAAGGAAACAGGTCACCGCAACGCGTATTTCCCGCTATTCATTCCCGAAAGCTTTTTCCAAAAGGAAAAAGAACACGTTGAAGGCTTCAATCCGGAATTGCCTTGGGTAACGGAAGCGGGCGGAGAGAAACTGGAAGAGCGTCTGGCGATTCGTCCAACTTCGGAGACAATGATCGGCCACATGTATTCCGAATGGATTAACTCTTACCGTGATCTGCCGCTCTTGATCAATCAGTGGGCCAACGTTGTTCGTTGGGAGAAGCGTACGCAACCATTCCTGCGCACAAGTGAATTTTTATGGCAGGAAGGTCATACCGCTCACGAGGATGAGCAAGATGCACGCCGCGAAACGATGCAAATGCTGGAAGTGTACCGTGATTTCGCAGAAAATTTCTTAGCGATTCCAGTCATCGTTGGTCAAAAGACACCATCTGAGAAATTCGCCGGTGCTGTCGATACGTTCTCGATCGAGGCGATGATGAAGGACGGCAAGGCGGTACAAGCAGGTACGTCCCATTATCTTGGCACTAATTTCGCTGTCGCATTTGATATCAAATATTTGGATCGCGAAAATCAACACCAATTCGCGCACACGACTTCATGGGGCGTCAGCACGCGTCTCATCGGCGCACTGATTATGGTTCACGGTGACGATCGCGGACTTGCGCTGCCTCCAAAGGTTGCACCAACGCAGGTTGTCATCATTCCAATCGGACCTCCGAAGACAAGAGAACAAGTGATTGGCCGCGTGGACGAGCTGTATGCGCAGCTTAAGAAAGCCGGCGTTCGTGTGAAGGTGGACGATCGCGCCGATCAAAGCCCAGGCTGGAAATTCAATGAATACGAGATGCGCGGCGTACCGATTCGTGTTGAATTAGGACCACGCGACATGGAGAATGGACAAGTCGTTCTCGTTTCCCGCGTCAGCGGCGAGAAAAAAATCGTGGCACAGGCGAACTTTGTCGAAGAAATTGAGAAATTGCTTGCTGAGATTCATCAGCAGATGTATGATAAAGCGAAGCAGTTCCGTGATGAGCATTACATTGCTGTGGATTCGCTTGATGAATTCAAGACGTTCCTCGAAGGCAAACGCGGGTTCGCACTTGCTGGCTGGTGCGGTTCGGACGCTTGCGAATCACATGTGAAGGAAGAGACGGGCGCAACAAGCAGGAATATTCCGTTCAATCCTTCGGAGACGAAGTCGACCTGCCTCGTTTGCGGCGAAGCAGCCAAACATACAGTCGTATTCGGAAGAAGCTATTAATAGAGTTGTTTAAAAGAAAACATAAGGGCAAACGGAATGCACCATCTCCTTTGCCCTTCGTATTTTTTGGGGAGGATGTTCATGAGTAATATGGCTGACAAACGGAATCGCTTTGAGCTTTTGATGCAGCAAGCAGAGATTCCGGCCGATATCGTTCGGTCATTTTTTGCGGAAGGGTACATCGATCAAGTAGAAATTAGCCGGAAAAACCGCGACTGGACCTTTTATTTGGTGAAAAATGAATTAGTGCCTCAGAACATATACCGCTCTTTTTGTAAAATGATTCAAGAAAAATTCGCGCATATTGCGAAAATTCGCTTCATTTGGCGGTTCGAGCAAGCGGAGCCGGCGGCGCTAGTCAACGAATATTGGAGTCTGTTCATGGAATGGTTGCAGCGTGAAGCTGCCTCCATCAACGGATGGATGGCCAAAGCGAGAATAGACGTACAAGGCCATTCATTGACGCTGATTATGCTGGATCAAATTGGCATGGATCTGGCGAAGAAGAAGAACATCGACATGTTCATCCGGAACTTTTATCATAACTTTTTTCAAGTGGAATTGTCCGTTAAATATGCCGTGAGCGACAGCACGGAGATTGAAGCCGAATACGAGAAGTTTGCGCAGCAAAGAGCTCAAGAAGAGCGAAGCGTGACGCAAGAGATCATGATGTCTATTGAACAGGAGGAGGAAGCTTCGGCTCTTCCGGAGGGAGAACTTAAGCTCGTCATTGGTTACGACATTAAGGAAGCGCCGACTCCGCTGAAGGATATCCAGGAAGAAGAGAAGAAAGTAACCGTTCAGGGCACGGTTTTCGGCCTCGACGTCAAAGAACTGAGAAACGGCAGCACGCTTTTCACGTTTAACCTGACGGATTTCTCAGATTCCATGTCCATGAAGGTGTTCGCCAAGACGAAAGACGATGTTAAAATTCTCAGTCTTTTATCGAACGGCACGTGGATTCGCGCGCGTGGCAAGGTAGAATACGACCGGTTTATGCAGATTCCTGAGCTCGTCATGATCCCGAACGATTTGTGCGAAGTGATGCCGCCCAAGGACCGCACGGATGATGCGGTAGAGAAGCGAGTCGAGTTTCACCTTCATACGTCGATGAGTACAATGGATGCACTCACGCCTGTTGACCAGTACATCAAAACAGCGGCCAAATGGGGCCATAAGGCGATCGCGATTACGGATCACAGCAACATCCAATGTTTCCCTGAGGCGGGTAAAGCGGGCAAGAAGCATGGAATTAAAGTCATCTATGGCTTGGAAGCAAATGTTGTGAATGACTCCGTTCCTATTGTTATGAATCCTCGAGATGTAGATTTGAAGACCGCCACTTACGTTATTTTCGACGTCGAGACTACAGGTCTATCTGTCACGAACAATAGAATTATAGAGCTTGCCGGTGTGAAAATGCAGGACGGTAAAGAGATCGATCGTTTTGCTACCTTTATTAACCCGCATGAGAAAATCCCTTACAACATCCAACAATTGACGAATATTAACGATGATATGGTCAAAGATGCGCCTGACATTGAACAGGAGCTGCCGAAATTCATCGATTTCGTCGGCGATGCGGTGCTCGTTGCTCATAATGCGCGATTCGATATGGGCTTCCTCCAGGCCAACTTGAAGCGCATGGGTTTGCCGGAGGTGACGAACTCTGCTCTCGATACTTTGGAGCTCGCGCGTTTCTTGTTTCCATCAATGAAAAATCATCGTTTGAATACATTATCGGATAAATTCAAAGTTAGTTTGGATAACCATCACCGGGCGATTGACGACTCGATTGCTTTGGGCTTTGTACTCTATCATTTAATTAATGAAGCTTATGACCGACAGATTTCGAATCTTGCTAGATTGAATGATTATGTGGGTAAAGATTTATCGAATCAGCGTCCATTTCACTGTTGTATTTACGCGCTCAATGCCATAGGCAAGAAGCATTTATTCAGACTTATTTCCTTATCGCATACGCAATATTTTCACCGGGTAGCTACGATACCGAAAAGTGTATTAGTTGAACATAGAGAAGGATTACTTGTGACGTCCGGCTGTGAAAAAGGCGAATTTTTCGAGGCGGTTCTTAACAAATCCGTAGAAGAAGCTGAACAAGTAGCCGAATTCTATGATGTGCTTGAAATCCAGCCCGTCAGTTATAATATGCATCTGGTGGACAAAGGTCTGGTAGGGAGTAAAGAGGATCTGGAAAATGCCGTTCGCCGAGTGTGCGAAATTGGCTACAAATCAGGTAAGCCAGTGATTGCAACCGGCAATGTGCATTACTTGCATCCGCGAGAAAAAGTTTGCAGGGATATTACCATCAACGGCATCACGGGCTTTAGCCCGCTCAAGGACATGAAGAAGCCGGATGCGCACTTCCGCACGACAAAGGAGATGTTAGAGGAGTTCAAATTCCTCGGCGAAGAAAAGGCGCAGGAAGTCGTCATCCGCAGCACCAACGAGCTTGCGGATCGTTTTGAAGAAATCCAGCTCTTCCCGGACAAGCTGTTTACCCCTATTATCGAGGGTGCGGACGAGGAGATTCGCAACACTTGTTATTCGACGGCCAAAGGGATGTACGGCGATGAACTGCCGGAAGTTATCGTTGCCCGGCTGGAGAAAGAGCTCGTGCCGATCATTAAATACGGTTTCTCGGCGAACTATTTGATTTCAGAGCGTCTGGTCAAGAAATCGAATGCAGACGGGTATCTGGTCGGCTCCCGGGGCTCCGTCGGATCATCTGTCGTTGCGATGATGTTAGGCATATCGGAAGTTAATCCGCTGCCGCCTCATTATTTATGCTACTCGTGCAAAACGAGCGAATGGTTCCTCGACGGCAGCGTGCCGAGCGGCTTCGACCTCCCGAACAAGATTTGCCCGAACTGCGGTGCGAATATGAAAGGCGACGGCCATGATATTCCGTTCGAAACGTTCCTCGGCTTTAAAGGGGATAAGGTTCCCGATATCGATTTGAACTTCTCGGGCGTATATCAGCCCGTAGCGCATAATTATACCAAGGTGCTGTTTAGTGAAAAATGCGTGTTCCGTGCGGGTACGATCGGTACGGTGGCAGAAAAGACGGCCTTCGGCTTCGTGAAGAAGTATGAGGAAGAACAGGGGCAGAAATGGCGGGGAGCCGAACTGAGTCGACTCGCCGCAGGCTGTACCGGCGTCAAACGGAGCACAGGGCAGCATCCCGGCGGTATTGTCGTTGTACCTGACTATATGGAAGTTGATGATATTACACCGGTCCAATATCCGGCCGATGACGTGAACGCGGAATGGAAGACGACGCATTTCGATTATCATGCCTTCGATGCGAACTTGCTGAAGCTCGATATTCTGGGCCATGACGATCCGACCATGATGCGAATGCTGCAAGATTTGACGGGGGTCGATCCAACGACGATTCCGATGAACGACCCGAAAGCGATGAGCATCTTCAGCTCCACAGACGCTCTTGGAGTAACTCCGGAGCAAATCCGTTCTCCTGTTGCCACTTATGGCGTTCCCGAGATGGGAACGAAATTCGTACGTCAGATGCTGCAGGAAACGCAGCCAAGCTCATTTGCCGATTTGCTGCAAATTTCCGGACTTTCACACGGTACCGGCGTTTGGCTCGGCAATGCGCAGGAGCTTATTAAAAAAGGGATATGCAACATTAAGACCGTTATCGGTTGTCGTGACGACATTATGCTTTACCTCATCTATAAAGCGGGAATGGATGCAGGTCTCGCCTTCAAAATAACGGAGAGCGTTCGTAAAGGTAAAGGACTTACAGACGAGTGGAAAGAAGAAATGAAACGCTGCAACGTGCCTGCCTGGTATATCGAATCGTGCGAACGCATCGAATACATGTTCCCTAAAGCGCATGCCGCCGCTTACGTTATTTCGGCTGTGCGTACAGCTTATTTCAAGGTTTATCATCCGATCGCTTACTATGCGACTTACTTCAGCGTTAGGGCGGCTGATTTCGATCTTGAGCTGCTGTGTCAAGGCTACGACGCGATCTTGAAACGACTGATTGAGATCGAAGAGAAGGGCTTCCAAGCTTTGCCAAAGGAAAAAGCGATGGTCTCCATTCTTGAGATGGCGCTCGAAATGACGTCGCGCGGTTTCAGCTTCAAGCCGATCGATCTGTACCGGTCCGACGCTACGAAGTTTATCATTGATGGCACAGCACTTATACCTCCGTTTGCCGCGATGCAGGGGATTGGCGAGAGTGCCGCCAAAAACATCGCCGCAGCGAAGGAAGACGGCGACTTCCTGTCCATCGAAGATTTCCAGAATCGTTCGAAAGCGTCGAAGACGGTCATCGAGCTTCTCTCATCGATGGGTTGTTTCCGCGGTTTGCCTGAATCGAATCAATTATCTTTATTCTAAGGCTTGCGGAGCAGGTTTTCTGCAAAAAACACTTCCTGTCAAGTGAAATTCATTAACAAGTTTGCTATTGTAAAGCTCTAAACGGTTATGGTATAATTTTTCTTGGCAATAATGAGGATATCATCTTGTGATTAAAGAGTGGGGAAACCCACTCTTTACATTTTGATATAGGACTTTTCGTTATTAGATGAAGTTTAAAAAGTCGACTTTTTAAACATGATTTTATAACGCGAAGTTCATTTTAGGAGGGTTAATCAATCCGTGGTTACTCAAGCACAAATCAAATCCGTCATTGAGGACATGCTAAAAGATTTCATCGAACAAAATGGATTTGAACTGGTAGATATTGAATACGTGAAAGAAGGCAGCAACTGGTTCCTTCGCGTCTATGCAGACAAAGAAGGCGGCATTGATATAGATGATTGCGGCCGCATCAGCGAATACTTGAGCGCTCAGCTCGATGAGAAGGACCCAATCCCAGACGCTTACTTCTTGGAAGTATCCTCTCCAGGAGCGGAACGTCCACTCAAAAAAGTGCAGGATTATCATAAAGCTGTGGGCAGTCACGTATTTGTTACCACTTACGAGCCGATTGACGGCTCCAAAGAGTTTGAAGGTAAGCTGCTTTCGTTTGACGGCGATGAGCTCGTTGTTGAAGTTGGTAAGAAGAAGATTACAATACCGTTTGCTAAAGTCGCCAGCGCGCGGTTGGCTATCGTATTTTAGCAATCGTTACTTATTGAAAGGGGGAACTCGGTTCAAATGAACATGGATTTTATCGAAGCGCTGTCGGAAATTGAACGTGAGAAAGGTATCTCCAAGGAGCTGCTGATCGATGCGATTGAGGCGGCGATGATTTCGAGTTATAAGCGGAATTTCAATACTGCACAGAACGTGCGCGTGGATATTAACCGTCAAACAGGACTTATCAAAGTATATGCCCGCAAAACGGTTACGGAAGATGTACTCGATCCGAGAATGGAGATTTCACTGCATGCAGCACGTGAAATCAATCCGAATTATCAATTAGATGATATCGTTGAGATTGAAGTAACGCCTCGTGATTTCGGTCGGATTGCAGCGCAAACGGCGAAACAAGTGGTGACCCAGCGCATTCGTGAAGCAGAGAGAGGTTTGATTTACAACGCTTTTATTGACAAGGAAGAGGATATCGTTACAGGTATTCTTCAACGTCAAGATCAGCGCAACATTTATGTGGATCTGGGCAAAGTCGAGGCGGTGCTTCCGCTTACTGAGTTGATGCCGACAGACAAATTCAAGCAGGGCGACCGCATTAAGGCGTATATCACGAAGGTGGAAAATACGACGAAAGGCCCGCAAATCATTCTTTCCAGAACGCATCCGGGCTTGTTGAAACGATTGTTCGAGCTTGAAGTTCCGGAGATTTTCGACGGCGTCGTAGAAATTCGTTCGGTTGCTCGCGAAGCGGGTTTCCGCTCCAAAATCGCCGTTCACTCCCGTAACGCCGAAGTCGATCCTGTCGGTTCCTGCGTAGGGCCTAAAGGTCTGCGCGTGCAAACGATCGTTGGCGAGCTTCGCGGTGAGAAAATCGATATCGTACGCTGGATGGAAAGCGTGGAAGAATACGTGGCGAATGCGCTCAGTCCTTCCAAAGTGCTTGAAGTGCAGGTGCATGAAAGCGAGAAAATGGCGCGCGTCATCGTGCCGGATTATCAACTTTCTCTTGCTATTGGCATCAAAGGCCAGAACGCGCGTTTGGCGGCGAAGCTGACCGGCTGGAAAATCGACATTAAAAGCGAGACACAGGCGGAGCAAGAATACGGCAGACCGAAAACGTATACGGAAGAAATGCATCAAGATTCCGTTAGCATTGACTAACGGGTAGTTGCCTGGAGCAAGGGGTGATCGGTATGAAGCAGAGAAAAATCCCTCTAAGAAAATGCGTGGCCTGCCAGGAGATGATGCCGAAGAGGGACTTGATCCGCGTCGTCAAAACGCCTGAGGACGAAATTCTCATCGATTTGAAAGGAAAGAAGTCCGGGCGCGGCGCCTACCTGTGCGGCAAAGTATCTTGTTTTAAGTTGGCCAAGAAGAGCAAGGCGCTGGATCGGGCGCTGAAGCATGCCGTTAGCGCTGATATTTATGATCAATTGGAGCAGGATTTCATTCGTGTTGAAGACGAGTTTCTCTCCTCAAAAGAGGAGGAACCCGGCGATGAAGAATAAATTTTTATCCCAATTGGGGTTGGCAATGCGGGCAGGTAAGCTGGTCTCAGGCGATGAAAGCGTCTTTAAAGCGATTCGTTCTGGCGAAGCGAAGCTTGTCATTATGGCGGAAGACGCTTCGGACAATACGCGTAAAAAATTTCAAGATAAATGCCAGTTTTATAAAGTCCCGCTTATGGAACTGGGTACGAAATACGAGCTGGGCGGCAGCATTGGCAAAGAGATGCGCGTCATCCTGGGCGTACTGGACGGAGGCTTCGCGCAGATGCTGCAGAAGTGTCAGGTAAATCCTGCGGAGGTGAAAACTATTGACTAATAAACAAGACAATAAAGATAAGACACGCGTTTACGAATACGCGAAATCGCTCAATATGAGCAGCAAAGAAATCATTACGATTCTCAAACGTCTAAATATTCCCGTTAACAACCATATGAGCGTGATGGAGAACGAAGCAGTAGATAGTGTTGAAAAGTTTTTTCGTGATATTAAAGCAAATGCGGCTGCCAAACGAGCAGCTACGGACGGAGGAAATGTGAGTTCATCTACGACGAATCAGAAACCTGCTACGCAGGCTCCAGCACAGGAGAATAAGGGTGCAGCAACGACGGCTTCGAAGCCGGTTGCCACTGAGCAAACGAATAGCGGTAACAATACGCCGCAGCAAAATCAATCATCTACACAAGGGCAATCCCAAGCACCTAGACGTTCGGATGATCAGTATGTAGCAAGCCGCCCGGCTCAGCCTGGGCGGGATCAACGCCCTAGTGGTCAAGGTCAAGGGCAGCGCCCGACCGGCCAAGGCCAGGGACAGCGTCCTGGCGGCCAAGGCCAGGGCCAGGGGCAACGATCCGGGTATCAAGGTCAAGGTCAACGCCCAAGCGGTCAAGGCCAAGGCCAAGGACAACGTACCGGCGATAGACCTCCTTACCGCTCGAATGACCAGCGTCCAGGCAATGCAGGCGGCGGCAACTATGGTAACCGTCCAGGCGGCCAAGGCTCCAGCCAAGGCCAGGGAGCAGGCGGCAGTAATCGCAGCAGCAACTATGCGGGCGCTCGTCCGAATCAAGGTGCCGGAAGCACAGGACCAAGTGGTCAAGGCCCTAGCAGCAACCGCCCGCAAGGCGGAACTCCAAACCGTGGCGGTGCGGGTCCTAACCGTCCTAACAGACCTTTCGACAACCGCAGCAACCAAAGTGGAAGACCGGTCATTCAAGAGGCGAAACCACAGTTCCACGTAGGAGCAACAGCAGCAGAGCTGGATGAAGCTGCAGCTAAAGCTGGCGTGAAAACAACGAAGAAAACGAAGCCTACCCCAAATCGTTTTGATGATAATAGATCGGGTGCAAAACGCGGTCCAGGCGGACAAAACCGCAATAATCAACGCGGCAACAATAGAGGCAGATTCCAGCAGGAAACGGTCAAGAAAGAAAAAATCGACAATACGCCTAAGAAAATCATCGTTCGCGGCACTATGACGGTCGGTGAAACGGCGAAATTGCTTCATAAGGATGCTTCCGAGGTTATTAAAAAGCTCTTGTTCCTTGGAACAATGGCTACTATTAACCAAGAGCTGGATTTGGATGCCATTCAATTGATCGCAACGGAATTCGGCGTCGAGGTTGAAGTGAAAATCAAAGTCGAAGAAGATAACTTTGAGACTTTTGAAGAAGTCGACGATGAGGCGGATCTGCTGGAACGTCCACCTGTTGTAACGATCATGGGTCACGTTGACCATGGTAAAACGACTCTGCTTGATGCCATTCGTTCGACGAATGTGACAGAAGGCGAAGCAGGCGGGATTACCCAGCACATCGGTGCTTATCAAGTTGAAGTCAATCAGAAGAAGATTACGTTCCTGGATACTCCAGGTCACGAAGCGTTCACGACAATGCGTGCCCGCGGCGCACAAGTAACGGATATAACGATTATCGTTGTTGCAGCAGATGACGGGGTTATGCCACAAACCGTGGAGGCTATCAGTCATGCGAAAGCCGCCGGTGTTCCGATCATCGTGGCTGTTAACAAAATCGATAAAGAGGGCGCAAACCCTGATCAAATCAAACAGGCGCTTACTGCTTACGAGCTTGTTCCCGAAGAGTGGGGCGGCGACACGATCTTCTGTGAGATCTCTGCAAAACAGCGCATCGGACTTGAGAATCTGCTTGAAATGATTCTTCTGGTTGCTGAAGTGCAAGAGTACAAAGCGAATCCGAACAAGCGTGCAAGAGGTACGGTCATCGAGGCTGAGCTGGATAAAGGCAGAGGTCCGGTAGCGAGAATTTTGATTCAACATGGAACACTGAAAGTTGGCGACAGCTTCGTTGCAGGCGTTCATTTCGGCCGTGTAAGAGCTATGGTGAATGATAAAGGTAAACGTCTGAAAGAAGCAGGTCCTTCGACCCCGGTTGAGATCACAGGTCTGACTGAAGTTCCTCAAGCAGGGGATCCGTTCCTGGCATATGAAGACGAGCGTAAAGCGAGAGACATTGCGGAACGCCGCGCTATAGCTCTGCGCCAATCCGAGATGACGGCAAACTCCCGCGTCACGTTGGATGATCTCTTTAAGCATATTAAAGACGGCGAAATCAAGGATCTGAATGTGATCATCAAAGGTGACGTTCAAGGTTCTGTAGAAGCACTGAAAAGCTCGTTGGAAAAAATCGAAGTGGAAGGCGTTCGCGTTAAAATCCTTCACAACGGCGTAGGAGCCATCACCGAGTCCGATATTATCCTTGCTTCGGCATCGAATGCGATTATTATCGGTTTCAACGTCCGTCCTGAGCCGGCAGCCAAATCGACTGCTGATCAAGAGAAAGTTGATATTCGTCTGCATAACATCATTTATAACGTCATTGAAGAAATCGAGCAGGCCATGAAAGGGATGCTGGATCCGGTCTTCAAAGAAGTTACACTTGGTCAAGCAGAAGTGCGTAACGTGTTCAAAATTACAGGCGCTGGAACCATTGCAGGTTGTATGGTCACATCCGGTAAAATTGCACGTAATGCTCAATTGCGCTTGATCCGCGGCGGCATCGTGGTGCATGAAGGCAAGATCGATTCCCTGAAAAGATTCAAGGATGATGCAAAAGAAGTTGCTCAAGGCTACGAATGTGGTATATCTCTGGAGCGTTATCATGATATTAAAGAAGGGGACATTATTGAAGCCTTCATCATGGAGTCCGTTGAGAGGTGATGACTTATGGCTAGAGTTCGCGTAGGGCGAGTCGGCGAGCAGATCAAGAAAGAGCTTAGCCAAATCGTACAATCCGAATTAAAAGATCCGCGCATTGGCTTCTTAACCGTTACCGGCGTTGAAGTAACGAACGATTTATCTCTGGCTCGCGTTTACCTAAGCGTAATGGGAACCGAGGAAGAGAAGGCAGCGACACTTAAGGCGCTGTCTACCGGAACGGGGTACATTCGTTCGGAATTAGGCAAACGAATTCGTTTGCGTAAAATTCCGGATCTGCAGTTCAAGTTCGATGCTTCCATCGATTATGGAAGCCGTATTGATAACTTGCTGCACCAGCTCAATCAGGAAGGAAATCAAAACGTATGAAGAATGGAATGAACCATGCACCCGAATACGTGCAGCAGCTCGAAGCCGCTGCGAAGTTTATCGAGCAGCATGATGATTTCCTGGTGGTATCCCATATCCAGCCGGATGGGGATGCCGCCAGTTCTACGTATGCGACAGGCTGGATATTGAAGCAGCTTGGAAAATCGTTCACCATGATCAATGAGGGCGCTATGCCCTCCAAATTTTCCTATTTATGGGGAAGTGATCAAGTGATTGATTTCAGCAAGGAATCTTCGCAAAGGCTTTACCAATCGATCATAAGTGTGGATTGTGCTGATTTTTCCAGAATGGGTAAGATCAGCACTCTTTTTGATGAGCAAGTCCAATTGCTCAATATTGATCATCATCCCACAAACGATAGGTTCGGTTCCTGCCATCTGATTAAGCACGATGCCGCGGCAACGGTGCAGATTTTATATGATTTGGTCATACATATGAACTTGGTGCCAACTTTAGAGGTTGGTGATTGCTTTTATACGGGACTGTTGACGGATACCGGTGGATTCCGTTACTCCAATACGACTCCTGAAGTCATGCGAATTGGTGCAAGTTTATTAGAACTCGGCGTTCAAGGTTCGGTCATCGCGGAGCACGTGCTGGAGCGGCTGACCTATTCACAGACGGTACTGCTGCAAAGAGCGCTTTCCACGCTCTCTTTTGCCCATGACCGTAAGCTTGCCTGGCTTGCAGTTTCTTTAGCAGATTTAGAGATTACAGGGGCTTCCAGTGATGACTTGGACGGCCTTGTCAATTATCCGCGTAATGTAGAGGGTGTCGAGGTTGGCATCCTGTTTAAGGAAAAAGCGCGCGGCGTCATTAAGGTAAGCCTTCGTTCAGCTGGCAGAGTGGACGTCGCTCAGATCGCCCAATCTTTAGGTGGCGGCGGTCACGTTCGCGCATCAGGCTGTACCATCCATGGTACGCTGGATGAAGCAATAGCGAGAATGGTTCAGGAAGTAGGGACAGAACTGATATGACGCTAGAAGGTGTTTTGCCTGTTTGGAAGCCTGCAGGGTTTACTTCTCACGATGTTGTAGCCAAAGTAAGGCGAATACTCGGTATCAAGAGAATTGGTCATACTGGAACGCTGGACCCGCAAGTAACCGGGGTTTTACCGCTTTGTATCGGACGAGCAACCCGAATGGTTGAATACATTCAAGAGCTTCCTAAACAATATGAAGCCGTACTTCGGATTGGGCTTTCTACGGATACTGAGGACATGACAGGAGCAATTCTGGAGGAAGTAGAGCAGGTCAGTCTCACCGAGAATCAGATCCGCGTGACGCTAGCATCCTTTCTCGGCGAAATCGAGCAGGTGCCGCCCATGTTCTCAGCAGTCAAGGTTGATGGGAAGCGCCTGTATGAGTTGGCACGGGAAGGCAAAGAGGTTGAGCGGAAATCGCGGAAAGTCACCATTCATGACCTTGAGATACTCGGGATGAACTTACAAGAGCAGCATCCTGAAATCCATATCCGAGTTTCCTGCTCCAAAGGAACATACATCCGTACCTTATGCGTGGATATTGGTAAAGCTCTCGGCTATCCCGCCGTTATGAAAAGCTTGATTCGCACCTCGACAGGGAGCCTTCGCAAAGAGCAGTGTCTGACTTTTGAACAGATCGAGCAGCTCAAAGCGGACGGTTCGCTGCAAGCGCACCTGATACCAATGGATAAAGCGATTGCGCATATCCCATCGATCCGGCTAACCGCGGAAGAAGCGGTTCATGCGTTGCAGGGCAAGAAAATTACCATGAGTCCGGAGCGAGCTGCGGGGGCGGATGCATCACCATCGATATTCCGGGCTTACTCTCCGGATGAACGGTTTCTTGGTATTTTTGAATGGAAAAGTGTAAGCCAAAGCCTAATCCCGGCCAAAGTATTCGTTTAAGATGTAATTTGAAAAGCCCGCTTACGCTCCGTTCCTCCTTCTCCGGGATACATCCAACCTTCTCGGTTCTGAAAGCGGACTTTTCAAATCTTTATTATATGTAGAATTATAGCTGGCCGGACAGGTTGAAATGGGTAGGTGAAATGAACTTATATGCAAATAATCCCGCTATCGTATCCGATGGATTTGGAGTCAGCCCCCATTTATGTGGGGAAGCAGGTCGTGGCGATTGGTGACTTTGATGGTGTTCACCTGGGACATCGGGAAGTCATTGGTCGTGCGATACAGACCGCTGAGCGTCTTCGTCTTCCTGCTGCGATTATGACGTTTCATCCGCATCCTAGAGCTGTAATGGGGCAGGACAAGTATACAGAACTCTTGACCCCAATGAAGAAGAAGATGGAACTGTTCGCTTCCCTTGGTGTAAATCATGTTTACATTGTGACTTTTGATGCCTCATTGATGAGACTTTCACCGGAGCAGTTTGTCGATCAAGTGCTGCACCGATTGGGCGTCGATAGTGTCATTTGCGGTTTTGACTTTACATTTGGCTATCAAGGCAAAGGAACCCCGGATTCGCTCTGCGAGCTGAGTCACGGCAAATTTTCCGTTGAAGTGGTGAGACCTTTTCATATGGACGGGGAAAAAGTAAGCAGTACCTTAATTCGCGAGTCCTTGCAGCATGGGGATATCGAAACAGTGACCCGACTGCTCGGACGTCCGTACAGTATGAGCGGCATTGTCGTAGATGGGGCGAAGCGGGGGCGCACGTTTGGCTTTCCGACAGCTAATATTCAATTGGACGAGCCCTATGTTGTTCCAGTTAATGGTGTGTATGCGATTAAAGCTTCTGTGAATGGTGTAAGCTATAAAGGCGTCATGAATATCGGCGTTAAGCCGACAGTTGCAACCGGAGAGTTGAAACAATCGCTGGAAGCCCATCTTTTTGATTTCTCCGATCAAATTTATGGAGAGCACATTACGGTTGATTTGATTGCTTATCTTCGGGCTGAACAAAAGTTTGCTTCGATTGACGAGCTCATAGCTCAAATCAAGCAGGACGCCGAAACGGCAAAAGCAAGATTATGAGCAGCTTGTCTAAAGCAAGCATTTACTTCTGCCTATTGATTATGTTATACTGAGTAACGTTGTCAAAAGGAACCTTTTCTTTTTGCGCTGAACCTTAGCTTGGAACCCCGCTATCACCGGCGTGATCTCGGCTACAGGGGATATTATGGAACAGGAGGTGAACAAGGATGGCATTAACACAAGAACGCAAAACACAACTGATTGCAACTCACAAGGTACATGATACCGATACGGGTTCTCCGGAAGTACAAGTAGCTATCCTTACGGAAAACATTGTCAACCTGACAAATCATTTGCGGACACACAAGAAAGATCATCATTCCCGCCGTGGTTTGCTTAAAATGGTTGGACAACGCCGTAAGCTGCTGGCATACCTGAAGAACAAAGATGTGAGCCGTTACAGTGCTTTGATTGAAAAGCTTGGTTTGCGTCGATAAAACCGACAATGAGAAGCAACCTGTTGCTCCTTTGCTGGGCTTGATAAGCTAAAGCGAAGAGCGGCAACCAGGTTGCTTTTTCTTGTATTTTTAAAACCGTAAAAGAAGGAAATACTAGGTATTACGCAGAAATAGAGGTAATGCCCGGCTCTAGGTAACATTTGGCATACATACAGAGCTTGACAAGCAGAAGCTGATGCTTACATTCATATTTCTGCGCATTGCATAACCATTTCACACTTGAAAGTAACGCTCTAAGCTAATGATGCAAGTTTCTAACAAAAGCTCAGAGTAAGTTTACGAAGAAAGTTTTGCTAAAGCAAAACTCTAAGGAGGATACTATGGAGAAAAGGGTACAGATGGACCTTGGCGGCAGACCGTTCATACTTGAAACGGGCCGACTTGCCAAACAGGCCAATGCAGCTGTTACCGCACGTTATGGCGATACGGTTGTACTTTGTACAGTTACGGCATCCAGCGAGCCAAAGGATCTGGATTTCTTCCCGCTAACTGTGAACTATGAAGAAAGATTATATTCCGTTGGTAAAATTCCGGGAGGATTTATCAAACGTGAAGGGCGTCCAAGCGAAAAAGCGATTCTGGCTAGCCGTCTGACAGACCGTCCGATTCGTCCGCTGTTCCCGGAAGGTTTCCGTAACGATGTGCAAATCGTTTCGATCGTGATGAGCGTTGACCAGGAATGCTCTCCGGAAATTGCAGCTATGATCGGTACTTCCGCAGCATTAGCGATTTCCGACGTTCCTTTTAACGGTCCGATCGGCGGCGTTATTGTAGGACGTGTCGATGGTCAATTCGTGATCAATCCAACGACTGAGCAAGCCGAGAAAAGCGACATTCATCTGGTGGTTGCAGGAACGAAAGACGCGATCATGATGGTTGAAGCGGGCGCAAACGAAGTGCCTGAGGAAGTTATGCTCGAAGCGATTATGTTCGGTCATGATGAAATCCGCAAAATCGTATCCGTGATTGAAGACCTGGTACATCAAGCCGGCAAACCGAAAATGGAAGTGAAACTTCACGCTGTTGATGCTGCAATTAGCCAAGCTGTCCGCGAGTTCGCACAAGCAAGATTGGTGGAAGCGATCAAAATTCCTGAGAAACACGCTCGCCAAGATGCGATTGATGTTGTTAACGCTGAAGCTGTAGAACATTTCACAGCAGT
The DNA here is from genome assembly GCF_014534655.1 of Paenibacillus sedimenti. GTDB lineage: Bacteria > Bacillota > Bacilli > Paenibacillales > NBRC-103111 > Paenibacillus_E > Paenibacillus_E sedimenti. The sequence continues at coordinate 144,085 of NZ_JACVVD010000003.1, read as the reverse complement.
TTACACAGAAACACCGGATGCGATGGATGACGTCAAAGAAACGTTGTATGACATCGTAAAAGAAGAAGTTCGCCGCCTGATCACGCACGATAAAGTAAGACCTGACGGCCGTAAGCTGGAAGAAATTCGCCCAATCGAGTGCGATATCACGCTGCTGCCGCGTACACACGGTTCCGGATTGTTCACACGTGGACAAACCCAGGCGCTTAGCGTTTGTACATTAGGTGCGCTTGGCGATGTACAGATCCTTGATGGACTTGATCTGACAGAAACCAAACGTTTCATGCATCATTACAACTTCCCGCCGTTCTCCGTTGGTGAAGCAAGACCGCTTCGTCCCCCAGGCCGCCGCGAAATCGGACATGGTGCATTAGGTGAGAGAGCCTTAGAGCCAATCATTCCTAACGAGATAGACTTCCCGTACACAATTCGTCTTGTGTCTGAGGTGCTTGAATCCAATGGTTCGACTTCACAAGCAAGTATTTGCGCAAGTACACTCGCTCTGATGGATGCAGGCGTACCGATCAAAGCCCCGGTAGCGGGTATTGCCATGGGTCTGATCAAAGACGGCGATCATTTCTCGATTCTTTCTGATATTCAGGGGATGGAAGATCACCTTGGCGACATGGATTTCAAAGTAGCAGGCACGGCCAAAGGCGTAACAGCACTGCAAATGGATATCAAAATCGATGGAATCGACCGCAGCATCCTGCAGCAATCTTTGGAACAGGCCAAAGAAGGCCGTATGCACATCCTGAATAAAATGCTTTCCCGCATCGATGAGCCTAAGAAAGCTCTATCGCCATACGCGCCAAAAATTCTTACCATGCAAATCAATCCGGACAAAATCCGTGACGTTATCGGAGCTGGCGGTAAAATCATTAATAAAATTATTGAAGAAACCGGCGTAAAAATCGATATCGAGCAGGATGGCCGCGTATTCATTGCCTCTTCGAACCAAGAGATGAATGAGAAAGCACGGTCCATCATCGAAGGTATCGTGCGCGAAGTTGTTGTAGGTGAAACGTACCTCGGAACGGTAAAACGTGTCGAGAAGTTCGGTGCATTCGTGGAAATTCTTCCTGGTAAAGAAGGTCTGGTTCACATTTCACAGCTTTCCACTGAGCGCGTTGCGAAAGTAGAAGATGTAGTGAATGTCGGCGATCAAATTACCGTTAAAGTAACCGAAATCGATCAGCAGGGCAGAGTCAATCTATCCCGCAAAGCAACACTAACTCCGCAAGTCCCGGCTCAAACCTAAAGCCGCGTGACTTGCGCAGTCACAACTTCATATTTAACGGATAAAGAGTCAGATCAATCTGTCTCTTTTTTGCATTTCAAAAGGTTTGGACTTGCCGTTCTAATCTTGTCCTCCTCCGCATAATATCTGGACATAAGGAAAGCTTATGTTTACGATGCAAGTTTTGCTTTAGCAAAACTTAGGTTTATGCTTACGATGCCAGTTTTTCTGACGAAAAACTTTTAGGAGGACCGTTTATGCTTGACAAGAAATGGCTGCTGCTTGGAAGTTTTTTTGCTATAGTGCTGCTTTTACTCCAGGCTATCCCCGGCATTGGATCGTATATTAACGCTGTTAAAGCCGGATATATGCCTTTTATAACCGTGAACGACGTAGACAAGCAGGAAGCGGTGCCCGCGATGGCTGCGGCACGATCGGATGAGAGCGGTAAGGTCAGTCGAAGCCATTTGCTCGATATGATTCAAGCCGAGGCGGCCAAACGTAAAATAGCTCCCATTAACGCCAAGATGGATCCCGTTTGGAAAGCAATTCCCGGGTATAACGGCTTAGAAGTGGATATCGAGGAAACACTGAAACTGGCCGAGCACCATTTGACGCCGGGCAAAATTCATTATGTCATGAAAGAAACATCACCGGCCATTCAATTGGACGATCTGGGCCCGAGCCCGATTTATAAAGGAAACCCCAAGAAGCCCATGGTGTCATTAATGATCAATGTAGCCTGGGGGAATGAATATCTGCCTCATATCCTAGAGACACTTCGTAAAGAACATGTACATGCCACATTTTTCTTTGACGGTTCATGGTTAAAGAAAAATATCGAAACCGCCAAAAAAATCCAGAGCGAGGGTCACGAACTGTCCAATCATGCCTACTCTCACAAAGATATGAGAAGTATTAGTCGAAGCAAAGCCGTAGAGGAGATATCCAAAACCGAGGATCTGCTCAAGCAGCAATTAGGTGTAACCAATACTTTGTTCGCACCGCCTTCGGGCTATTTTAAAGAGGAAACCGTTCAAGTAGCCTCCGAGTTTAGGCTGAAAACGGTCCTTTGGACGTTCGATACGCTCGATTGGAAAAATCCCGGTGCTGACCGGATCATACAGCGGCTTTCCAAAAGCGTAGAACCAGGTTCGCTCATTCTCATGCATCCTACGTCATCTTCTAGCCAAGCGATTGAAGGTATGATCCGTATTATTAAGAATAAAGGTTTAACTCTAGGGACGGTCAGCGAACTCTTATCCCCGAATCGTGTTCCGGAATCTGGTTCGATTATGCAGTAAGTTGAGTCAAAGGCACATTTTTGTTAGACTAGGTAAGTATGAAATGGGGAATACGATTAGGTGCTACATTTTGAGGAGGAACCTTGGTGATCAAATACCGCTTACATAATGGCTTGCGAGTCGTCATGGAACAAATTCCGACATGCCGTTCCGTATCGTTCGGAATCTGGGTGAAGACAGGCTCACGTAACGAGAAACAGGAAAACAACGGAATCTCGCATTTTATTGAACATATGCTTTTCAAAGGAACGGAGCGTCACTCCGCTAAAGATATCGCCGAAATTTTCGACGGTATCGGCGGTAATGTGAATGCTTTTACCTCCAAAGAGTATACGTGCTATTATGCCAAGGTGCTTGATGAGCATTTGCCGCTGGCGATGGATGTGCTGGCGGACATGTTTTTCAATTCGACCTTTGACGAGGGTGAGCTGGAGAAAGAGAAGAACGTTATTTTTGAAGAAATTTCGATGTACGAAGATACGCCGGACGATCTGGTGCATGACTTGGTGGCTAAAGCGGCTTACGGTTCGCATGCGCTCGGTTATACCATTTTGGGAACGCAGGATAATTTGTCCGGTATGAGGCCTGATGATTTGCGCAATTATATGAAGCATTTCTACAATGCTGAAAATACAGTGCTCAGCATCGCGGGCAATATCGATGACAATGTTAGGGAATTAATTGAGCAGCATTTTGGCAGCTTCGTTCAATCCGGGGTCGAAACGGATTACGATGCTCCCGATTTCCTTGGGGATCTCATCTTCCATGCCAAGAAAACGGAACAAAATCACATTTGCCTATCCCTTCCCGGACTTTCGCTGCAAGAGGAGAATCTGTATCCGATGGTGCTCTTGAACAATGCGATCGGTGGCGGCATGAGTTCGAGACTTTTCCAAGAGATTCGGGAAAAAAGAGGACTCGCTTACTCCGTGTATTCCTACCACTCCTCGCATATCGACAGCGGGATGTTCACGATTTATACCGGAACAGCGCCTAAACAGACGGAAGAAGTACTGAAGGTGACACTTGAGCTGCTTCACGACATTGCGGTCAAAGGCATGACGGAGGGCGAGCTGAAAAAAGGCAAGGAACAACTGAAGGGCAGCTTGATTCTTAGTCTGGAAAGCACGGGCAGCCGTATGAACCGGTTGGGTAAAAATGAGCTGATGACCGGCAAACATTACAGCTTGGATGAAATGATCGAGCGAATTGAAAGTGTACAGATGGAACATGTGCGTGAGCTTACCAAGACACTCTTCTCGGCGCCGTTTGCCCTATCCATGGTCGGCCATTCCGACGAAGTACTTCAAGGATTCAGGAGGGATCAACTTGTCACTCCATAATTACGAAGTGCAAATCAAACGCATGTCCGGCCAGGAGGACATCCTCCTGCCGCAAAAAATGTCCGCAGCTGCCAGCGGCTTCGACCTTCACGCTGCCGTCAGCGAGCCGGTCGTACTGCAGCCGGGCGAACGTCAGCTGATTCCGACCGGCTTTGCGCTCAGCATGCCTCCGGAGCTGGAAGCGCAGATCCGCCCGCGAAGCGGCTTAGCGTACAAACACGGCATCACGACGCTGAATTCCCCGGGTACGATCGACGCCGATTACCGCGGCGAGGTGAAAGTGCTGCTGATCAATCATGGCCAGGAGCCGTTTACGATCCAGCGCAACGAACGCATTGCGCAGATGGTGTTCCAGCACGTCCCGCAGATTCAGCTTAACGAGGTAGTTGAGCTCACGGAGACCGAACGCGGCACAGGCGGTTTTGGTCATACAGGCCGATAAGCGCGTTGGCATTATGTTTTATAGACCAAGCTCTTTCCTTCGGGAAGGAGCTTTTTTTGTTTGTTGCGGGAGAAGTCACCCATCCTTAGGCGAACGCATACTATAACGTATCGAAACGGACCGAGAAAGGGGTGTAAGCGAGAATGCTTACTGGGATTTCGGTTGCTTTCATGGGCGGCGACGCCCGGCAGCTTGAAGTAATTCAGAAATTTACCGAGCTCGATGCCACAGTAACGTTAATTGGTTTTGATAATTTGGGCCGCCAGTTTAGCGGCGTAACCAATGCGAAGCTCCAACCGGCACTTCTTCAAACGATTGATGCGTTGATATTACCTGCCGTTGGTACGGATGATTCGGGACAAGTGGACTCGATCTTTTCCAGCGAGGAGATGATTTTGACAGAGGATCATATCTCTTCGCTGCCTAAACATGCCAAGGTATATACGGGAATGGCCAAGAACTACCTCAAAAAACTTTGTGTTGCTCAAGGGATAGAGGTTGTTGAATTGTTTGATCGGGATGATGTTGCGATTTATAACTCCATTCCGACTGCCGAGGGTGCACTCATGATGGCGATCCAGAATACGGATATTACGATTCATGGATCGGTGTGCATGGTATTAGGTTTTGGTCGAACGGGGTTCACAATGGCAAAAACACTGCAAGGACTAGGGGCGACAGTGAAGGTTGGCGTGAGGAAGCCCGAGCATTTTGCAAGAGCGTGGGAGATGGGTTTCCAGCCATTCTATACGAAAGACTTGTACCCGGAAGTGGGGAATATTGACTTGCTTTTTAACACAATTCCGACTATGATAGTCACAGCGCAAGTTATTACCAATATCCCACATCGCGCGCTCATCATCGATTTGGCCTCCAAACCCGGCGGAACGGACTTCCGGTTTGCCGAAAGAAGAGGTATCAGAGCGATGCTCGCGCCCGGACTGCCTGGCATCGTCGCACCCAAAACAGCTGGCCGAATTATGGCGAACACGCTTACTCAGCTGATTGAGGAAGACTTCAAAGACAGGAGCGATGTGGAATGAATTGGCAAGGGAAAACAGTCGGTTATGCACTAACCGGCTCTCATTGTACGCTGGAAGAAGTCATGCCGCAGATTAAGAGATTTGTAGATGCAGGTGCACGTGTCATTCCGATTGTATCGAACTCGATTATAACGACCGATACCCGATTCGGCAAATCTGCGGATTGGCAGCAGCAGTTGAAGGATATAACAGGCAGCGATATTATTTCTACTATTGTAGATGCAGAACCATTAGGTCCATCCAAACTGCTCGATGTCATGGTCATTGCGCCATGTACCGGAAACACAACCAGCAAGCTTGCGAATGCAATGACAGAAAGTCCCGTACTTATGGCAGCAAAAGCGCAAATGAGAAACCAGCGTCCGCTCGTTTTGGCCATTTCCACCAATGATGGACTCGGCCTCAATGCGATGAATATCGCGAAACTTCTTATTACCAAAAACATTTATTTTGTACCATTCGGTCAAGATGCGCCTGGAATAAAGCCTAATTCATTGGTTGCCAGAATGGATTTGATCAAGGAAGCATGCGAAGCGGCCCTTGAAGGAAAACAACTGCAGCCTATGATCATTGAGAGATTTCAATACTAATTCATATAAAACATGACGCAGGGGAGAGGACAGGACATGTCGAACCAAAAACTTTTTAATGTTGCAGTAGTCGGCGCTACAGGTGCCGTAGGAGAACAAATCATTCGTCTACTTGAAGAACGGAATTTCCCCATTAAGGAACTGAAACTGTTATCTTCCGCTCGCTCTGCCGGCGTTAAGCTTGCATTCAAAGGTCAAGAAATCACCGTACAAGAAGCGACGCCTGAAAGCTTCCAGGGCGTCGAAATTGCTTTGTTCAGCGCTGGAGGAGACGTCTCTAAGGCGCTGGCTCCGCATGCGGTTAAAGCCGGAACGATCTGTATCGATAATACGAGCGCTTATCGTATGGATCCGGAAACTCCGCTTGTTGTTCCTGAAGTGAACGTTGATAAAATCAACGAGCACAAAGGGATTATCGCGAACCCGAACTGCTCCACCATTCAAATGGTTGCAGCGTTGAAGCCGCTGTATGACCGTTTTGGAATTTCCAAAATCATCGTTTCAACTTATCAAGCCGTATCTGGTGCGGGCGCCAAAGCGATTAACGAAATGTTGAGACAGTCTAAAGAAGTTCTTGAGGGCAGAGAATCGAATCCGGATATTTTACCGGTTGGCTCCTTGCCTGTAAAGCATCAGATCGCGTTCAATGCGATTCCGCAAATCGACAAATTCCACGAGAATGGCTTCACAAATGAAGAAATGAAAATGATTCTTGAAACGAAAAAAATTATGGGCGATGAGTCCATTGATGTTACTGCGACTTGTGTACGCATTCCGGTTGTTTATGGACATTCCGAATCCGTCTATGTTGAATTGAAAGAGGATTTTGATATTGAAGAAGTGAAAACTTTGATTGCTAACGCACCTGGTATTGTTCTGGTCGATAATCCGGCTGAACAGCAATATCCGCTTGCTACAGACGCAGCCGGTAAACTGGAAACATTCGTTGGTCGCGTTCGTCGCGATTTGAGCAACCCAAGAGCGCTTAACATGTGGATTGTTTCTGACAATCTGCTCAAAGGCGCTGCTTGGAATGCAGTACAAATTGCTGAATATATTGCTATTGAACAATAGTCAGCACCTGCTGCGGTAGTACAGCGGGCAGGGATATGAATATGGGGGAAACTCATGCGAATTCTTGTACAGAAGTACGGAGGTACCTCGCTTTCCACCGTTCAAGCCAGAGAACACGTTATGGGTCACATTCAAGATGCGCTAGCGCAAGATTATAAATTAGTCGTCGTCGTTTCCGCGATGGGAAGAAAAGGGGAACCCTATGCGACAGATACGCTCCTGGACCTCGTTCGTCAGAACGGGGAGGGGCTGCCGGCAAGGGAACTCGATATGTTAATGGGCTGCGGAGAGTTGATTTCCGCGGTACATTTGTGTAGCTTGCTGCTAGCTTCAGGCATTCGGTCTACCGTTCTAACAGGTGGGCAAGCAGGTATACAGACCAACGATAAGCATGGAAATGCGCAAATTGTTTCCATCCAGCCTAATCGGATTCTAGAACTGCTAGAGGACGGTCAGGTTGTCGTCGTCACTGGATTCCAAGGGTCAACGAGTCAAGGTGAACTGACTACCCTTGGACGCGGAGGCAGCGATACGTCTGCAACCGCACTCGGAGCTGCACTTAAGGCGGAAATTGTAGATATCTTTACGGATGTTAACGGAATCTTAACGGCAGATCCACGAATCGTAGAGGATGCCAAGCCTCTGGTACGGGTCAGCTTTGCTGAAATTTGCAATATGGCGCATAATGGCGCCAAAGTCATTCACCCGCGTGCAGTGGAGGTTGCGATGCAAGCAAACATTCCGATTCGTGTCCGATCTACCTTTTCCAAGGATGAAGGAACACTAGTTACTGCAGGAGATACGATTCATCATGAAGCGAACCAAGTCGCGGATCGTTTTGTGACGGGAATCGCTCAGTTTACGAATATTACACAGATTCAAGTGGCTGCCGCACGGGGCCATTTCGATTTACAGCTTCGTGTATTTAAAACGATGGCGCAGCATCAAATTAGCGTTGATTTTATCAACGTGAATCTGTCCGGGGTCGTATATACCGTATTTGATCATGAAGCGGATCGTGCCATTAAACTTCTCGAAAGCCAAGGTTATGAACCAAAAGTATTACGCGGTTGTGCGAAAGTATCTGTTATCGGAGGCGGCATGAACGGTGTGCCGGGAATTATGGCGCACATTGTCGAGGCTTTGACGGATGAGGATATTCGCATACTTCAATCCGCAGATTCCAATACGACAATTTGGGTGCTCGTTCATGGTGAGGATATGATTAAGGCGGTTAGAGCGCTTCATCATAAGTTCTATTTAAATAAATGATTATTGAGATTTCGATTTAGGAGGCATGCACGGTGGATTTCGGAAGAGTAGTCACAGCGATGGTAACTCCGTTTGACGATCAACTGCAAGTCAATTGGGACCTGGTAGAACCACTGGTTAATTATTTGATCGAAGAGCAGCAGTCGGATAGCCTCGTCATTTGCGGAACGACAGGAGAGTCGCCGACGCTGACGGAAGAGGAGAAACTGAAACTTATCGAGGCATCCGTACGTTACGCCAAAGGGCGCTGCAAAATCATTGCAGGCACAGGGAGTAATGATACTGCCCATACGATTCATTTTTCCCAAAAAGTTGAAAAGCTTGGAGTAGACGCTTTGCTCGTCGTAGCTCCTTACTATAATCGTCCTTCCCAGGCAGGGCTTTACCAGCATTATAAAGCAGTAGCAGAATCCGTCAATGCTCCGATCGTACTTTATAACGTTCAAGGACGTACAGGGGTGAATATCGACGCGGATACGACGATTCGTCTTTCGAAGATCCCTAACATTGTTGCTACCAAAGATTGCGCCAACATGGATCAATTAACACGGATTTTAAACGGCGTTAACGCTGATTTCTCCGTATATAGCGGGGAAGACAGCAATACGCTGCCTGCGATTGCCATTGGATGCCGAGGCATTGTAAGCGTTGCAAGTCATGTGATTGGAAAAGAAATGCAATCTATGATAAAGTATTATGTAGAAGGCAACATACAGCAAGCGGCAGAGCTTCATCGCAAGCTTCATCCGATTTTTACCGGTGTTTTCTGTGCTCCAAGTCCTGCCCCAATCAAGCACGCTTTGGCACTGAAAGGTATTCAGACAGGTGGAGTGAGACTTCCGTTAGTTCAGGTATCCGAGCAAGAAGGACAACTCATCCAATCTCTTTTTGAATGATAACGCCTAATGAATCGGTGCTACCAGCATCGGTTTTCTTTTTTTGGGGAAACTAGCGTTTGCAGAGTGTGATTGGCAATCATCGGTTTCCGTTGTCAAGTTCACACGTGGGTATCGACTTGTATTTGCTGCTTTTCTTTATGTATAATGGTTGCAAGTGACTGGTTCGGTTTAATCATTTAAAATTCGTCGTCCAATCTTAGAAGGAGGTATATTCTTGTCCAAAAAAAATGTAGACAAACTTTTGATCTTCGCTCTTGGCGGCGTGGGCGAAATCGGAAAAAATATGTATTGTGTGCAGTATGCAAACGATATTGTTGTGATTGATAGCGGTTTGAAATTCCCTGAGGAAGATATGCTGGGGATTGATATCGTCATTCCTGATATCGGTTACTTAACGGAGAATCGCGATAAAGTACGCGGCATCATTATTACTCACGGTCATGAAGACCACATCGGCGGTTTGCCATATGTGCTCAAGCATCTCAATGTTCCTGTATACGGTACGAAACTGACACTCGGCCTTATTGAAGCTAAGCTGAAAGAAGCTAATTTGCTAGGTGAAACGAAACGGATTTTGATTAATTCGGAATCCACTCTTTCCCTCGGCACCATAACCGCTTCATTTTTCAAAACCAATCATAGTATTCCGGATTCCGTTGGTGTTGCTCTGGATACGCCGGAAGGCGTCGTTGTTCATACAGGTGACTTTAAATTTGATCAGACTCCTGTCAATGAGCAATATGCCGACCTGCATCGAATGGCAGAGATCGGGAAGAAAGGCGTACTTGCCTTGCTTTCGGATAGTACCAATGCAGAGCGACCTGGTTATACAGGTTCGGAGAAAAGCGTTGGAGTCGAAATCGAAGAAGTGTTTCGTAAAGCCAAGCAAAGAGTCGTTATTGCGACGTTTGCTTCTAACATTCACCGGGTTCAACAGGTGTTCGATGCAGCTGCTGTAACGAATCGCAAAGTAACGGTAATCGGTCGTAGCATGGTCAATGTCGTATCGATCGCAAGTGAATTAGGCTATCTTCACATTCCGGATGGCATGCTGATTGAGCCGGAAGAGGTAAACAAGCTTGCGGCTGACCGCGTTGTTATTCTCTCTACAGGCAGCCAAGGCGAACCGATGTCCGCTCTTACAAGAATGGCGCGTTCCACGCACCGTAAAGTCGATATTTTGCCTGGCGATACCGTCATTATTGCGGCAACTCCGATCCCGGGTAACGAGCGTTATGTTGGCCGTACAGTGGATGAACTGTTTCGCATTGGCGCTAACGTGATCTACGGTCCTGGTTCTGTAACCGGTGTACACGTATCTGGCCATGGCAGCCAAGAAGAATTGAAGCTCATGCTGAATCTCATGAAGCCTAAGTACTTTATTCCGATTCACGGTGAATACCGCATGCTGCGTCAACACGGCTTGCTTGCCGAGTCAGTGGGGATCGATAGAGACGATATATTTATCTGCGATATCGGGGACACAGTCGAAATTCAGAATGGCGTTGCTCGCAAAGGGTCCAAAGTTCAAAGCGGCAACATTCTAATTGACGGGTTGGGCGTTGGCGATGTAGGAAACATTGTTCTGCGTGATCGTAAGCTGCTGTCGCAAGATGGTATTCTCGTTGTTGTGGTTACGCTCAGCAAGCAAGATGGCAAAATTTTATCCGGTCCGGATATTATTTCCCGAGGATTCGTGTATGTACGTGAATCGGAAGGTCTCTTGGAAGAAGCCAATCGTATTGTAACGAATACGCTAACGAAATTAATGAATGAAAATGTCAATGAATGGGCGTCTTTGAAAACAAATGTTAAAGATGCACTGGGACGATTTTTATATGAGCAAACCAGAAGAAGACCAATGATCCTTCCTATCATTATGGAAGTCTAGTCTCGAACAAGTCACTTGAACCTATGCAAATAACGAGCTCTCTCCTTAACGGGGAGGGCTTTTTCATTTTATTCATATGCTGCCAGATGCATGAAAGTGCTTAGGACTATTCATACTATGGGGGATTATGAAAACTCAGACTATGCTTACGATGCAAGTTTTCCCAAGGGAAAACTCAGCACAGCTTACGAAGCCAGTTTTTCTGGCGAAAAACTCAGCTTATGCTTACGATGAAAGTTTTCCCAAGGGAAAACTCTAAGGAGGAACTTCAATGGCAGATCCGAAGCAGCAGGAACCAAGCACGGAAGAGGGGAAGAAGAACGCGACTTTAGAAAATATTCAACAGCTAGGTCAAACCAATACGCCTTCAGGCGAATCTAATATTTTCTGTCTGACGATCATTGGTCAGGTCGAAGGGCATATTGTTTTGCCGCCGCAAAATAAAACGACAAAGTATGAGCACATCATCCCACAGCTTGTAGCGGCAGAGCAGAATCCGAAGATCGAAGGCGTTATGATTATTTTAAATACGGTAGGCGGCGATGTGGAGGCAGGTCTTGCAATTGCTGAGATGATTTCTACGCTATCTAAACCTACGGTAACGCTTGTTCTTGGCGGTGGCCACAGCATAGGGGTTCCAATTGCGGTATCCGCCAATTATTCTATCATCGCAGAGACAGCGACGATGACGATACACCCTATTCGGTTGAATGGCCTGGTGATTGGTGTGCCGCAAACATTCGAATATTTGGACAAAATGCAGGAGCGTGTGACTCGTTTTGTCACTAAGCATTCCAATGTGACGGAAGAGAAATTCAAGGAATTGATGTTTAAAACAGGGGAGCTGACACGCGATATAGGAACTACTGTGATTGGAGCCGATGCTGTAAAATATGGCTTGATCGATCAAGTAGGCGGTGTTGGGGAAGCGATCAAAGAACTGAACCAAAGAATCGAAGAGAAGAAGGCGTCAGCAGGCGGGGGGCTTATTCAATGATTCTTTATTCGGTCATTCCGATGGAAGATGTTTTTCAAGGAATGGACTCATTCGCGCCGAACTATATGGAGATTTCCCATCAGGGCGTAATGATGCAAGTTGAGCCGATTAGCGGCTTTCAGGCTCGGATTGTTCGTTTGTTAAGTTGCAACCCGCAGGACTATTTAAAAGAGCAGTATACGCCCGGTTCTGTCATCGCTTATAGCCCGGATTTGCCTAGGTCAATCGTGTAAGCCTTTCTGCCAGTATCTTCCCCCTGACCCGTTATGGTATAATGTGGTCTCGGGGGTGACAAGCGTGGCAAAACGCAAGAAAAAAAGCACGACATTGAAGAACAGCTTGTTATTCGAGTTGTACGGGATTGTCATCTTGATCTTTTCGGTCATTGCGCTTGCCCAGCAAGGGCATGTCGGGAATTCGCTCACATACCTGTTTCGTTTTTTCGTGGGGACATGGTACTCGTTGATACCGCTGATATTCATATACGTGGCACTATATGCCATGATCAAAAGAGCCTGGCCACCGATGCGAACAGCGAAGAAGGCAGGCGTTCTGCTATTCATTCTTGGACTGCTGATCAAGAACCATATCGATTTGTTTGCACAGTTATATCCGGATGGCGGGTTCAGTTCAGGTAAGGTCATTTCTTCAACCTGGGACGCTATGTTAGCTGGACTACATCCAACGGATGCGGGCAAAGCTGCGCTTCAACACGGTATTGGCGGCGGGATGATCGGAGCCATCCTATATGGCATCCTGTATTTCTTGTTTGATTATCTGGGCGCAAGGTTGATTCAGTATGCATTGTTCGTCATCGGATTTATTCTTGCAACCGGTCTTTCGTATGTGGATATAGGCAATATGGTGCGTGGCCGCTTCGCAAATGTGGGTGACAATTTCAAAGACAGAATGAAAGAATGGCTGCAGGACCGCGAGGGGCGGCAGCCCCGCAGCGCAACAGCGGGGGGGCCGGCGAGCAGGACGAAGAAGTCTTCTTATGTTCCTGTCGATGATGAGTTCGACGAGGAAGTTTTTCAGCCGGTTAAGCGTTCTAAGAAAGCTCCGCTTTTTATGGAGCTGCTGCGTCCTGTCAAAGAAGGACGGAAAAAGCCTGCTCCGCCTGATCTGGATGATGAGGACGACATGGCGATCAATGGGGTTGGCGCCGCTGAGAAAGTCGTTTACCAAGCAGAATCAGACAAAGGCTCACTGGAAGCTGTACATCAGCAAGACGATCAGCCGGTCACTCCGATCATCCGCGACTTCCAGGAGCAGGTGTATCAGGAGGCGCAGCAGGTGGCCAAGCCATCGTCAGTTCAACCAACTGTAACACCGGCGTCCAAAGCCAAAGTCACAGAGGCACTGGATGCCGACGAAGAACCTGTATCCGTGGAGTTCCAGCAGGATGCTCCGCAGGTCAATTTGAGGCCGTATGAGCTCCCGGTTCTCGATTTGTTGGCCAAGCCTGCTGCGGGCAAGGGTAGCGAGTTGTCGGACTACAAAGCGAATGCGAGGAAGCTGGAAGCGACGCTGGAGAGCTTTGGCGTTCGCGCCAAGGTGCTGGAGGTTGTCCGTGGACCAGCGGTCACACGGTATGAGATCCAGCCTGACGTTGGCGTGAAGGTAAGCCGAATCGTCAGCTTGACCGACGATATAGCCTTGGCGCTTGCCGCGAAGGATATTCGGATGGAAGCGCCGATTCCGGGGAAATCCGCGATTGGCATCGAGGTGCCGAATCTGGAGGTTTCGGTGGTGACCATGCGTGAAGTGATGGAAACGAACGCCTTTAATGAGTCCAGCTCGCGACTTTCCGTCGTACTTGGACGTGATATTTCGGGACAACCGATCGTAGGCAATTTAGCAAGAATGCCGCACTTACTTGTCGCCGGGGCTACCGGATCGGGTAAGTCCGTTTGTATTAACGGCATCATCACGAGTATTTTGTTCAAAGCGAAGCCGAACGAAGTAAAGTTTCTGATGATCGACCCGAAGATGGTCGAACTGAATGTATATAACGGTATCCCGCATCTGTTGGCTCCCGTCGTTACGGATCCGCGTCGAGCATCTCTTGCATTGAAAAAGGTCGTTGTCGAGATGGAGAAGCGCTATGAGCTCTTCTCTAAGAGCGGTACGCGTAACATCGAAGGTTACAACGCGATGCTTACGGAAAGCGGTACAGCAGCTCCATTGCCATACTATGTGGTCATTGTGGACGAGCTTGCCGACTTGATGATGGTTGCTGCTAACGATGTAGAGGACTCGATTACTCGCCTGGCCCAAATGGCGCGTGCAGCGGGTATTCACTTAATTATTGCTACACAGCGGCCGTCTGTTGACGTTATCACAGGTGTTATTAAAGCGAATATCCCGTCGCGGATTGCATTCGGGGTTTCTTCGCAAGTCGATTCCCGGACGATCCTGGACATGGTTGGAGCCGAGAAGTTGCTGGGCCGTGGCGACATGCTTTACTTGCCTGTGGGTTCATCCAAACCGGTTCGTGTTCAGGGTGCCTTTTTATCCGATCAAGAGGTTGAGCATGTGGTTAGCTTCGTACGTACACAGGAACAGGCAAACTACCAGGAGGAATTGGTGCCGCAGATCGAGGAGCAGCCGGAGGAGCAGGAAGAATTTGCGGATGAGCTGTATGACCAAGCAGTTCAAATTGTGCTGGAAGCGAAGCAAGCTTCCGTCTCCTTATTGCAGCGCCGCATGAGGGTTGGCTACACGCGCGCTGCGCGGTTGATCGATTCTATGGAAGCTAAGGGTGTTGTCGGCCCTTATGAAGGCAGTAAACCGCGAGAAGTACTGATGTCGATTGAGCAATATCATCACAACCGAATCAGTTCTTAAACAATTAATGTGAACACTCTCTATGTGAGAGTGTTCTTTTTGTGCATAATCAGTGATCCCCTTTCTCATAATAAGCAAGAAAAGGCTGCAATTTGAAAAGAGAGGTTGAGAAGGGGAATGAACAAAAGGTTAATTGTACTTACATTTTGTATCGTTTTCGTATTGTTTGCCGCATTCCAATTGAAGAACAAAATCAGTCCGAATGTGGAAGAAACGTTTAGTAAAAACGAGATTAGATATGGAGATACGGGATCAGATGTTAGAGAGCTGCAGGGTCGTTTGAAATTTATCGGTTTCTATGGAGGAAAAGTCGACGGTGATTTTGGTTACAAGACTTTAGTTGCTGTAAAAAGATTTCAAGGCGAATTCGGCATGAGGGCAGTAGATGGTATCGTCGGAGGCAAGACTAAGCTTCGAATTTGGGAAGAAACGAAAGCGTGGAGACCCACAAGACCTGAGGAAACCGGCTCAGGGGGAAGCGGTGGAGGCGGAGGCGGCTCGAGTGCATCAGCAGCTAATAAAAATCCGGCTAACTTAACGCCTTCAAACAATTTAGGATTATCCGCACAGGATATTAATCTTATGGCCAATGCCGTGAATGGCGAAGCCCGGGGTGAGCCCTACATCGGGCAAGTAGCCGTAGCGGCAGTCATTCTGAATCGAGTGAGCTCGGCAAGCTTCCCGAATTCCGTTTCAGGTGTTATTTTTCAGCCTGGGGCTTTCACTGCGGTAGCTGACGGCCAAATCTGGTTGACGCCCAGCGAATCCACGAAGAAGGCGGTTAAAGACGCACTTAACGGATGGGATCCGACAGGCGGATGCATTTATTATTTTAATCCTGTAACGGCAACATCCAAATGGATCTGGAGCCGGCCTCAGGTCAAACAAATCGGTAAGCATATATTTTGCAAATAATAAGCGGAATGGACAAGGAGAAGGAACCAGCTTTGGTTGCTTCTCCTGTTCGTATAGGAATATAATGGATACATATCTTGGAATCAGGAAGGGAGACACGACCTTTGAAGCATATACAATTTCAGCGGAGCACGTGGAACCATATTCGCCTTCATGTGCTGCCAACGGATCAATTCAAGACATTCGCCATATCGGTGTACATAGGCCGTCCCCTGGCAGAAGACGCGGTTACGAATACGGCATTGACGCCGTTTGTGCTAAGAAGAGGTACGCAGCTTCGTCCGGAAACGAAGCAATTTCGAGAGTATTTGGATGATTTGTATGGAGCGGGTTTCGGATTCGATATTTACAAGCGAGGCGACTACCAAATCGTCCATCTGCGCATGGACATCATTAATGATCGTTTTGTTTCCTCTAACGAATCTTTACTGAAGAAGGGGCTTGAATTTGTCGGTGAAACCTTGACGAAGCCTGCATTAGAAAACGGCTATTTCCGCAGCAAATATGTCGATTCCGAAAAGCAAACCCTTCTTAAACGTATCGAAGCGGTGATCAACGATAAAGTTCGTTATGCTGCGGAGCGCTGCATCGAAGAAATGTGCAGCGATGAACCGTACCGGCTTCACGCGTTAGGTAAAATTGAAGATCTCGACGGTATTACCCCGCAGAACTTATACGAACAATATATAGAGTGGCTACAGAACGCCCCGGTAGACATCTATGTTGTAGGCAATACCACTCTCGAAGAAGTAGAGGGTATCGTCAAACAAGCTTTTTCTATCGATAGAAATCTTGATGTCAATTATGAAACCGTAATTCAAAGAGGAACCTCGCGTGAGGTGAAAACGGTTGTCGAGCGTTTGGATGTTAATCAAGGTAAGCTGAATATGGGTTTACGCACCCATATTTCGTATCGCGATGAGCAGTATCCGGTTGCTTTGATGTATAATGGCGTGCTTGGCGGATATCCGCATTCGAAGCTATTTATCAACGTTCGTGAGAAAGCAAGCTTGGCTTATTATGCATCTTCCAGATTTGATGGACATAAGGGAATTCTGACACTGCAGTCAGGAATTGAGATGCAAAATTACGAAAAAGCGGTGGATATTATCCGTAAACAGCTGCAAGCTATGGAGCAGGGGGATATCAGCGAGACGGAAATGAGTCAAACGAAGGCAATGATATCCAATCAACTGCGCGAATTGCAGGATTCGGCCTTTGAGCTGATTTCATTTGACTTTAATGCGATATTGTCCGGAAAAGAGCGTACGGTTGCCGGCTTGATTGAATCCGTGGAGCGGGTAGATGTACCTGCCATTGCGGAGGCTGCCAAGCGCGTTCAGTTGGATACGATATACTTTTTGCGGGATCAGAAAGGGGAGTAAACAATGCAGGTTATTCCATATCCACATCTCAATGAAACGATTTATCACGAGCAGCTTGATAATGGGTTACATGTATTTGTTCTACCCAAAGAAGGTTTCCAAAAAACGTATGCAACTTTCACGACCAAGTACGGTTCCATCGATAACCATTTCCAGGTGGAGGGTAAAGAGGAAGTTCGCGTACCGGATGGCATTGCCCATTTCTTGGAACACAAAATGTTTGAGGAACCGGAAGGCGATGTTTTTGCCAGCTTTGCCTCACAGGGGGCTTCTGCTAATGCGTTTACAAGCTTTGACCGGACTGCGTATTTGTTTTCCTCAACGGATCACATTTTGACAAACTTAAGGACATTAATTAATTTTGTGCAAAATCCTTATTTTACAGATGAAAATGTAGAGAAGGAAAAAGGGATCATCGGGCAAGAAATCAAGATGTACCAGGATCATCCCGATTGGAGAAGCTATTATGGTCTCATCGAATCCATGTACGCCAAGCACCCGGTTCATATTGATATCGCAGGCACTGTGGAATCCATCGCGCAAATTACAAAGGAAACTTTGTATGAGTGCTATCATACGTTTTATCACCCTAGCAACATGAGTTTGTTTGTTGTTGGGGGTGTCGATGCTCAGGAAGTGGTTGACTTTGTTAAGGAAAATCAAGCAGCCAAATCATTTGCCCCTCAAGGCAGCATAAAACGTTTCTTTGAGGATGAGCCATTAGAAGTTCAAGAAGCACGAAGAGTCACGGCGCTGCCCGTTTCCCTGCCCAAATGCTTATTCGGTCTGAAAGAGGCGGCTCCATCTGTGAGCGGCAAAGATTTGCTGGCTAGAGAGCTGACAACGAAGCTCATGTTGGATATTTTATTTAGTTCCAGTTCAGACATTTATCAGGCGTTATACGATGAGCAATTGATCTCCGATAATTTTGGCCATGAATATAACTGCAGCGAGGATTACGCATTTTCAATTCTTGGCGGGGATACGAAAGATCCTGATCAGCTTGTTGCCCGGATCCGCGAGGAAGTCGAGAAGCGCAAAGAGTCTGGTCTTGATGCCATTACATTTGAGCGAAGCCGGAAGAAGAAAATCGGCAATTTCCTGCGCATGATGAATTCACCGGAATCCATTGCTAATGAATTTACGAAATACAGGTTCAAAGGCATTGATCTGTTCGATATTTTACCAGTATATGAAAGCATTACGCTTGAAGATGTGAACAAGCGGTTCCGCGATCATTTTGATTGGAGCAGACTTGCCATTTCGATCGTACAAAGTCGTGGGCAATCGTGACGCGCGCAAAACCTTTTACGGAACAAACCGTACTAATTACAGGTGCCAGCAGAGGCATCGGCGCGGCCATTGCCGAACGCTTCGCAATGGTGGGCATGAATGTCGTCATTCATTATCGCGAGTCGCATGAAGCCGCGAATGAAGTTGCCCGATCTTGCATGAAGCACGGAGCCAAAGTGCTCACTGTATCAGCGGATATACGTTCCCGTGAACAAATCAATAAAATGAAGGAAAAGCTGGAGCAAAGAGGAACGGTTCCGGATATTATTGTTAACAATGCCGGAATCGCACATTACGGTTTGCTTTCCGATGTCAGTGAAGAGGATTGGGATCTGATTATGGACATCAATCTCAAAGGGGCGTTCCTTTGTACCCAAGCGTTTATGACTCCTATGATCCAGCAAAAATATGGGCGCATCATCAACGTATCTTCCATATGGGGCATTTCGGGCGCTTCTTGTGAAGTCGTCTATTCCACCGCTAAAGGGGGAATGAACGCATTTACGAAAGCGTTGGCCAAAGAGTTAGCCCCTTCCGGAGTTACCGTAAACGCGGTTGCACCGGGAGCGGTCAGCACCGAAATGATGGCTGGTTTTCAAGCGGAGGAAAAAGCTGCGCTGGAAAATGAGATCCCTGCCGGCAGGTTTGCTTTACCCGATGAAATCGCTTCGCTCGTTTATTTTTTGGCGCTGCCTGAATCAGGATATATTACGGGGCAGATTATCAGTCCAAATGGTGGATGGCTGACCTAAGCAACTTAGTGCATAATTCCTTGGGGAGAAGCGAATATTACGTATGCAATGACCATTTCTCACAACTCAAAGGAGGCTTCTTACAATGGCTACTGTACTTCAAGTATTTGATAAGTGGAAAGAGTTTCTAGCTGAGCGTGTCAGTCAAGCCGAGCGAGCTGGGATGAGTGATGAGACCATCAGCAAGCTCGCTTTTCAAATCGGTGAATTTCTA
Source organism: Paenibacillus sedimenti (assembly GCF_014534655.1). Classification (GTDB taxonomy): domain Bacteria; phylum Bacillota; class Bacilli; order Paenibacillales; family NBRC-103111; genus Paenibacillus_E; species Paenibacillus_E sedimenti. The sequence goes on along the minus strand of NZ_JACVVD010000003.1, from coordinate 124,581 downwards.
TCTAATAAAGTAGATCCGGAAAATGCGCAGGAGCGAGTGCTTAAAGAGCTGTGGGATGCTGGGAACGAAGAAGAAAAACGTACACTTGCCCGCCTCATGGTAAAATTAGTGGACAAAGCCTAATAACCGTTTTACAATTCAATAAGGCACAATGTGAAGGCCTCCTTTTTCGGAGGCTTTTGCATGCTTTTTTGTAGCATAGGAAATTATGCGAAGCGTATTTCTATTGTAAACGGGGGCTCCCCAAAAGTAATCGGAATATGCTTCAAAGGTTAAGTGTCACTTTTGGGGGACATTGGAGGAAGGAACTGTCAATCATGAGGATTCGCCGTTACGTATTTTGTTTACTTCTCTTGACACTACTAGTAACAGGTTGTGGAAATCGCGGGATTCCCGTCATCAAACAAGAACTATTGGACAAAAAAATGTCTGTGCTCATGCTTACAAGCGCCGGGATTTCTGATAATGCCAAACAATCTGTCGGCAGCGCGCTCCAGCAATGGAGGGATTCAAATTTAATTGCTTTTGATTGGATCAAAGATGTAACAGCCCTTGATGATGCCGTTGTAACCAAGTTGAAAGCCAGAACTTATGACTACATATATGTAATTGGCAATGAATTGCTGCCAGCTGCAGAACAAGTGATCCAGCAAGGAGCAACCGCAAGCAAATGGACCTTGTTGCAAAGTCAGCTGGATGCAAGCGGACAAACAAGCGGTGTCGCTGGCCAAGCGGCCATCATTCAAATTGATCCGTCTCAAGTAGAAAGTCTGAAAAACAAATGGGTCAATGATCTATTGGCACAAAAAAGTTCCGTTGAATGGATAACCCGGGCCGATCATCCGATCCCATCAGCTTGGGCGCCTTCGGAAGAAGCTGACCATATTGTTTTACTTGATAATAATGATCAATGGTTTCAACAGCTCGCATTTCAAACCAGGCAGCATTTATCAAACTGGATCATTTTTTACGCGCCAACGGACGCTGCCCATGTTCAAAAAGCCAAATCGATCGGTGTATCGGTGATGGATTTAAACGGTGCCTTATCCGCGGAATTGAATTGGAGTACGATTCTGAATAACCGTCTTCAAGCGATGCAACATAATGCCTGGAAACCGGGTGTAACGTTCTATAATGATCAAGAGCTTAAAGAACTAAAGATGAATTAATAATTACCTTATTGTGCTGGTTATCAGCAGGATTTTGCCGAATTTTGTAGAAATATTTACATGGTAACTACTTAGTAGTTACTTAATTGGTGATGAGGTGGAAAGATTGGACGTTAAAGAATGGTATATGGAGTATAAGATTCACAAAAACCGTCCCGGCTTGCTAGGGGATATCGCTTCCTTAATGGGGATGCTCGATATCAATATTGTGACCATTAATGGGGTAGAGGATCGCACCCGAGGGATGCTTTTGCAAACGAATGATGAAGAAAAAATTGACTTAATGGGTAAAATGTTAAAAAAAGTAGATAATATTACTATTACTGCACTCCGACCTCCGAAGCTTGTTGATATTTTGGCCGTTCGTCACGGCAGATACATAGAGCGCGATTCGGATGACCGTAAAACGTTTCGTTTTACCCGGGATGAGTTGGGGCTCTTGGTCGACTTCCTCGGTGAAATCTTCAAACGTGAAGGCAACCAAGTCGTTGGTCTGCGCGGAATGCCGCGAGTGGGTAAAACCGAATCGATCATTGCTGGAAGCGTATGTGCTAATAAACGTTGGACCTTTGTATCATCAACCTTATTGAGACAAACGGTTCGCAGCCAGCTCTCCGAGGATGAAATGACCCCGAACAATGTCTATATCATTGACGGAATTGTTTCAACAATCCGCTCTAACGAAAAGCATTACAGCTTGCTGCAAGAAATTATGGCGATGCCTTCTACAAAAGTCATTGAACATCCGGATATATTTATTCGTGAATCTGAATATACCTATAATCACTTCGATTATATTATTGAATTGCGAAATAACCCGGATGAAGAAATTAATTATGATTCATTTACGTACACTTCCGAACCTTTTTAGTACATGTAACGTCCATACATATAACGACTTTCTCGGGGAGGTGACCATGTGTCTGATCTAGGGAATATACTGCGTAAAGCGCGCATGGATAGGAAAATATCGATCGATGATCTGCAGGAAGTGACGAAAATCCGCAAACGCTACCTGGAGGCGATTGAAGAGGGCAATTACAAAGTGCTTCCGGGCAGCTTCTATGTCCGTGCTTTCATCAAGAGCTATGCGGAAGCAGTGGGACTTGATCCTACGGAAGTGCTGAATATGTATCAGACGACGAATCCCTCCCCGGTTTCTGAAAAGCCGGCAGTAGAGGCGATTCGCAGTAAAAGAACAAGTGTTCGGAATACGGAGAAAATGAGTCGTTGGGCTTCCAGCGTCATGTTTATTTGTTTCATTTTGCTCATATTCGGGATTGTGTATTATTATACATATAAGAATTATAAAGGAACGCCCGCGGAGGATAAACCTTCGCAAACACAGTCTCCGAGAATAACCGATTCAACGAATCCAACAGCCGGAACGAAGCTGAACTCGAGTGTGAACGCAGCAGGCGAAAGCATTGCTGTACCGTTATCGACGCCAACCCCAACGCCAACGCCAACGCCAACCCCAACGTCTACGGCTGTGCAAGTGAAGTTCAGCAGCAATGAGAAGGGCGTAGATAATTATACGATCACGGGTACGTCCAAGCTCGACATCCAGATGAAGATCACGGGGTCGCAATGCTGGATTCGAGTTGATGCTCTAACGGATGCAAATGGGAAGGATATGCTAAGACAGAAGCTTTACAAAAATGGAGATACGGATACATTCGAGCTGACGAGTTCGGCTTATCTCAATGTAGGTGCAGCAAGTGCGCTTGAATTGACCGTGAACGGCACCGTGATTCCGGTAGGCGATACGCCTAATCCGAAAAGGGTGCAGCTGAACTTGCAAAAAAGCTAGCATTTTGGCGCTTTCTGCGCTTTCCCGGGTAATGAATGATTGGTGGGTGACATCCTAGGCCGAGGTGGCTATGGGATGTTTCTTTTTGTACCGCTTCTTGCTATAATGCATTATGTAATTTCATGGAAAGGGAGTTTGTGGACATGAGTTCAGAGAGCTCGTTTGATATCGTATCCAAGGTGGACATGCAGGAACTAAACAACGCTATTCAGCAGGCGGAGAAAGAGATTTTGACCCGCTTTGATTTTAAGGGAAGCAAGAGCAGCATCAAACTGGAAAAAGACCAGCTCACCGTCGTTTCTGATGATGAGTTTAAACTTCAGAATGTGCTTGATATTTTACATGCTAAAATGACTAAGCGCGGCATTTCGATTAAAAATCTTGAATATAGCAAAGTGGAGCCTGCGGCATCATCGACAGTAAGACAGAAGATCTCAATGAAACAAGGCGTTGACCAAGAAAACGCGAAAAAGATTAACATCCTCATTCGTGATTCCAAACTGAAAGTGAAGAGTCAAATTCAAGGCGATCAAATTCGAGTGACCGGGAAGAGCAAAGATGACCTGCAAGCCGTCATTGCCTTGCTTCGCAAAGCGGACATCCCGTTAGACTTGCAATTTGTGAACCTGAAATAAAGACAAAATATGTAGATTTGCTGCGTTGGACCCCCTAGATATAGGGGGTTTTAACATTTTGACACCCTATAGGGCATGTATTATACTTGTATGGAGTGGTTTAGGACTATTGGAGGTTGTTTCATTCATGACAGAAAAGGTTAAAGTAGTTACCCTCGGATGCGAGAAAAACTTGGTCGACTCCGAGATTATGGCAGGTTTAATACACGGTCGCGGCTTTCAACTTGTTGACAACAAAGAAGATGCCACCGTCATTATCGTGAATACTTGCGGGTTCATCGATGCCGCGAAAGAAGAATCGGTGAATACGATCCTGGATATGGCGGAGTTGAAGCAAACGGCGAATCTGAAGGCGCTCATCGTCTCCGGATGTTTGACTCAACGATACAAGAAAGAATTAATGGAAGAAATGCCTGAGATCGACGGCATCGTAGGAACAGGGGATTTCGATAAAATTAATCACATTGTAGATGAAGCTTTACGTGGTAAAAAACCGGTTCTTGTAGGAAATCCGGTATTTAACTATGACGCGGATCTGCCTAGACAAGTGACAACGCCCCGTTATACCGCTTATGTAAAAATCGCGGAAGGCTGCGATAATGCTTGTACGTTCTGCAGCATTCCGATCATGCGCGGCAAATTCCGCAGCAGAAGCATAGACTCGATTATCACTGAAGTAGCCGGACTTGCAGCTCAAGGGGTTAAAGAAATTAGTCTCATCGCACAGGACTCCACGAATTATGGGACGGATCTGTATGATGGTTTTATGCTGCCTGCGCTGCTTAACAAAGTCAGCGAAGTGCCGGGCATCGAATGGGTTCGTCTGCACTATGCTTACCCTGGCTTTTTTAGCGACGAGTTAATTGCGACAATGGCGGCGAATCCGAAGATTTGCAAATATATCGACATGCCGCTGCAGCATAGCGAGGATTCCATTCTCAAGCGCATGCGGAGACCAGGTCGTCAGAAGGATACGCGCGAGCTTGTTCGTAAGATTCGTGCAGCCATCCCGGATGTCGCGCTGCGTACTTCTTTGATCGTAGGATTCCCGGGTGAAACAGAGGAAGATTTCGAGAACCTGAAGCAGTTTGTTCGCGAAATGGAGTTCGATCGCCTCGGTGTTTTCGCATACTCGAAAGAAGAAGATACACCAGCTGCACGTCTGCCTGATCAAGTTCCGGATGATGTGAAGGAATATCGGGCAAATACGCTGATGGAAATTCAGAGAGAAATCTCAAATATGCGCGGTGGTCGTCGTATTGGACAAGAAATCGATGTATTGATTGAAAGATATGACGGTAGAAGCGATGTTTATATAGGGCGTTCACAATTCGATGCGCCTGAGATTGATGGTGAAGTGTTCGTATCGAACGCTCGTCTGAACATTGGCGAGTTGGCAAAAGTACGCATTACCCACTCTTACGAGTTTGACTTGTCCGGGGAGGTTATTGCATGAACCTGGCCAATCGCATCACGGTAGCGAGGATTTTACTTGTACCGATCATCATGTTCTTCTTGCTGATCAAGGTGAAGTTTCCTCACATCCGGATCGAAGAGTTCAGCATTACTTACAATCAAATTATCGCCGCTTTAATTTTTATTATTGCGGCAAGCACAGACAGTCTGGATGGTTATATTGCCAGGAAGCGTAAGTTGGTCACGAATCTGGGTAAGCTGCTGGATCCTTTGGCGGATAAATTGCTTGTTACGGCTGTGCTCGTTTCCCTAGTCGAGATGGACAAAGTCGATGCTTGGATCGTCATTGTCATTATTAGCAGGGAATGGGCGGTAACGGGACTTCGCCAGATCGCTTTATTGGAAGGGACCGTTATGGCGGCAAGCAAATGGGGAAAGGCAAAGACCGCTGCACAGATTACAGCCATCATCGCGCTGCTTATTAATAATTTTCCGTTCACGTTTGTGCATTTCCCCTTTGATATCGTTGCAAGCTGGGTAGCGGCTATTATTACGCTTTATTCGGGTATCGAGTATTTCGTTAAAAACAAACATGTCATAGATTTTTCGGAAAAGTCGCAATAGGGGAACCTATTGTTTTTTCCATTTAGGCGGAAAACTCTTAGGAGGGACTATCCATGAAAGCAGAGATTGTGGCGGTAGGAACAGAACTGTTGCTTGGTCAAATTGTGAACACAAACGCTCAATTCCTTTCACGCGAATGCGCAGCGTTAGGCATTGACATGTTCTACCAGACTGTAGTAGGCGACAATGAGTCGAGGTTGATGGACGCATTCAAGCTTGCGGCTTCACGCGCTGATGTCGTGATATGTACTGGGGGCCTTGGACCAACTCAGGACGATTTGACGAAGGATGTGCTTGCTGCATTTACCGGACGTAATCTCGTTTTGCATGAGCCGTCTATGAACGCGATAACCGAATTGTTCAGCACGCGTGGCATTCATATGGTCGAGAGCAACAGAAAACAGGCACTCATGCTAGAAGGGAGCGATCCTTTACATAATGAAACGGGACTTGCCGTAGGTATTGCTTATACGCATGAAGGTACGCATTTCATACTCTTGCCTGGCCCCCCTAAAGAGATGAAGCCGATGTTTACCAAATATGCGTCAGCTTGGCTGCGCAGCGTGATGATAGATGAAGTGCCGCTCTACTCCAAAATGCTGAAATTTGCCGGAATCGGTGAATCAACCTTGGAGCATCAATTACTTGATCTTATCGAAGCTCAAACTGATCCGACGATTGCGCCATACGCCAAAGAAGGCGAAGTCACCATTCGATTAACGACTCGAGCAAAGTCAGTTGCCGAAGGAGAACGCAATCTTCAAGCTACGGAACAGGAGATCAGACGCCGTGTCGGTGATCATTTATATGCGGTGGAAGATGTTCCGATCGAAACGGTCGTCTTGCAAATGCTGGGTGAGTCAGGGCTTAAGCTAGCTGCAGCTGAAAGCTGTACAGGCGGGCTTCTAAGTGATCTGATAACGACGGTACCCGGTAGCTCCCATGCATTCATTGGCGGTATCATTTGTTATTCCAATGCCTTGAAACACAAGCTTCTCAATGTTCCAATGGATGTGCTGGAAGGCGAAGGGGCTCCAGGGGCAGTTAGCATCGAAACAGCTGCCATTCTAGCTCAGCAATTGCTTGCCGTGACCGGGAGTGACTTTGGCATCTCGGTAACGGGTGTTGCCGGTCCCAGCTCATCTGAAGGCAAACCTGTCGGCCTTGTATACGTTGGCCTTGCCCAGAAGGACGCTGAGCCAAAGGTGGTCACTTTGCGGCTTTCAGGCACCCGTGAGACAATTAAGCATCGGGCTGCAAAGGCAGCGCTCTTTCATTTCTGGAAACTGTTGAAAGAAAATTAGAATTGGCTTATAATAGTAATATCTGTTAACGGAAGAACCGTAGCAAAGCGATAACTTTGTTGCGGTTTTTTGTTTGTTCGCTAAAAAGTCGAATGTATGTTCGAAAAAATGCTTGGCAAACAATCCAAAACAAGTTATCATATACCTATAATGATAAAAGGAAGTGAGTGTTTTGACAGATCGTCGCGCCGCACTTGAAATGGCACTGCGTCAAATCGAAAAACAATTCGGAAAAGGCTCCATCATGAAGCTTGGAGAATCCACGCATATGCAAGTTGAAACGATTCCTAGCGGATCGCTTGCTCTTGATATCGCACTGGGTATCGGCGGATATCCACGCGGAAGAATTATTGAAGTGTACGGACCAGAATCTTCCGGTAAAACAACAGTAGCTTTACATGCAATCGCAGAAGTGCAGAAGGTTGGCGGACAAGCCGCTTTTATCGATGCGGAGCATGCACTGGATCCTTCGTATGCAAGCAAACTCGGCATTAACATAGATGAACTCTTGCTTTCCCAACCGGATACCGGTGAGCAAGCACTTGAAATTGCGGAAGCGCTCGTTCGCAGCGGCGCGGTTGATATCATTGTCATTGACTCCGTAGCTGCACTCGTGCCAAAGGCGGAGATTGAAGGCGAGATGGGCGATTCTCACGTTGGTCTTCAAGCTCGATTGATGTCTCAGGCACTTCGTAAGCTCTCCGGAGCCATCAACAAATCCAAGGTTATCGCTATTTTCATTAACCAATTGCGTGAGAAAGTCGGCGTTATGTTCGGTAACCCGGAGACTACGCCAGGTGGACGCGCATTGAAGTTCTACTCTTCCGTTCGTTTGGATGTACGCCGTGTAGAAACAATCAAGCAAGGCAACGACATGGTAGGTAACCGCACTAGAATTAAAGTCGTTAAGAATAAAGTGGCTCCGCCATTTAAACAAGCCGAAATTGACATCATGTACGGTGAAGGCATTTCCCGCGAAGGCAGTATCATTGATATCGGAACCGAGATGGATATCGTAAACAAAAGCGGAGCCTGGTACTCGTTTGAAGGTGAGAGATTAGGCCAAGGCCGTGAGAACGCGAAGCAATTCTTGAAAGAAAACAAGGGCATTGCGGATACGATCGAGCTGAAAATTCGTGATAACAGCAATTTGATTAAAGTGACTGGCCCGAATACTGACGATGATGAAGAAGATGAAGCAGCACTTGCTTTTGAATAAGCTCAAGAAATAAGACGGCAGCACCTTAAACCTCGGGTTAAGGTGCTTTCGTTCGTTAGAGGGGGTTTTACTATTTGAGCGATGAAGAGAAGCAGCTACCGATCATCACGATGGTCGAGAAACAGAAGCGCGGGAAGCACCGTTATAATATTTTTATTAATGATGAATATGCTTTTTCCGTGCATGAGGATATTATGATTAAGCATCGGCTTCTCAAAGGGGAGACGATAGACCCGGAACAGATGCTAACAATTCTTAGAGACGAAGAGCGGAATAAGGCATACACGAAAGCTCTGGGTATGATTGGTAGAAGGCCTCACTCTTCCAGCGAAGTGAAACGAAAACTGAAAGAACACGGGTTCGAACAGCCAATCATTCAGTGGACGATTGATACTTTAGAGCAACAAAATTATATTAATGACGAGGATTTTGCGAAGATGTGGATGGAGCATCGTATCTATACGCAGCGCAAAGGCCGTAATCTGGTTCGTCAAGAGTTGCAGCAAAAGGGAATTCATAAAGAACTTGTTCAAGGGGCAATGCAAACGATCGATCCGGATGAGGAATTAGAAGGTGCATTGAAAGTGGCACGAACCAAATGGAAGCAAACCTCAGGTGAAATGATCGATAAGAAGCGCAAAACAGCTGCGTTTTTAATGAGAAGGGGTTATACGGGTTCTGTTGTAAGTAAAGTTTTAACTCAGCTGGGTGGATCATCTAACGATGAAGAATATGAGGAATTCGCAGACTCTTTCGATTATTAATGACATTAATTATAAGTGGGATTTGATTAACCACATTAATTAAATGACTGAAGATGACTATTCGCCAATCTATCATCCAGGGACAATCGCTTGACAAGCTTCTTCGACAAAAGATAAAATAACAATGTATATTTTCATAAGGATTCAAAATCATAAGAATTTGGTTGATTTTGATGAAACAGTTGTAGAAACCGCCAATTTTTACACTGTTGGTTATGAATTATCCGCACATTCGTGCCATTCGCGCACCGTGCACATTCATTTTGAGCCATGCTCTTTCTTAAAGTATGGGGAAGTTATGACTTTTGCCTTGCCTAACAATTAAAAAATCGGATTAAAAAACCGAAGGAATCCCAAGCTAACACCTTGGAGAAACCAACGAGGAGGTGAACAAGATGATGACTTTCATCTGGATCGCGATCATTCTCGTTGTTGGAGCTGCATGCTTAGGGATTGGTTATTTTATCCGCAAATCTCTTGCAGAAGCGAAAATTTCCAGTGCAGAAATAGCCGCCGAACAGATCCGTGAAGCTGCCAAGAAAGAAGCGGAGGCGCTGAAAAAAGAAACGGTTCTGGAAGCAAAGGACGAAGTGCATAAACTGAGGTCCGAAGCTGAAAAAGACATTCGTGAACGTCGAAATGAAATTCAACGACAAGAGAGACGATTGTTACAAAAAGAGGAATCGCTGGATAAAAAATTAGAATCTCTCGAACGTAAAGAAGAGCAAGTAGCCAACAAAGAGAAGCGAATCGAGGATACGCAATCACAGATTGACCAGTTGTATAGAAGTCAAGTTGCTGAGTTGGAACGGATTTCAGGTCTTACTATGGAAGAAGCGAAGAATATCATTCTTACCAACGTAGAGCAGGAAGTTCGTCATGAGACCGCTCAGCTGATTAAAGAAATTGAACAGCAAGCCAAAGAGGAAGGCGATAAGAAAGCCAGAGAGGTTATCACGCTCGCTATCCAAAGATGTGCTGCTGATCATGTAGCTGAAACGACGGTTTCAGTTGTCACATTGCCAAATGAAGAAATGAAAGGCCGCATCATCGGACGTGAAGGTCGTAATATCCGTGCGCTGGAAACTTTGACTGGTATCGACCTCATTATTGATGATACGCCGGAAGCGGTAATTTTATCAGGATTTGACCCAATCCGACGCGAAATTGCTCGAACCTCTCTAGAAAAGTTAGTTGCTGATGGTCGAATCCATCCTGCTCGCATTGAAGAGATGGTGGAGAAATCCCGTAAGGAAGTGGATGAGCGCATTCGCGAGTACGGGGAGCAAGCAACCTTCGAGGTTGGCGTTCACGGATTGCATCCAGACTTGATCAAAATTTTGGGTCGACTGAAATTCAGAACAAGTTACGGTCAAAACGTGCTGAAGCATTCAATGGAAGTAGCTTATCTAGCTGGTCTGATGGCTGGGGAGCTCGGGGAAGACGTAACTTTGGCGAAACGTGCCGGGCTGCTTCATGACATCGGTAAGGCGCTTGATCATGAGGTTGAAGGATCTCATGTGGAAATCGGCGTTGAGATCGGTAAGAAGTACAAGGAGCATCCTGTTGTTATCAACAGTATCGCATCGCATCATGGCGATGTTGAAGCAACCTCTGTAATTGCGATGCTGGTAGGAGCGGCAGATGCATTATCCGCGGCGAGACCAGGAGCACGTAGAGAGACCCTGGAAACTTACATTAAACGTCTTGAAAAGCTCGAAGAGATTTCTGAATCGTTCGAAGGCGTGGAGAAATCGTACGCCATCCAGGCAGGCCGTGAAGTTCGCGTGATGGTTCAACCGGAGAAAGTGGATGACACCGAAGCGTTCCGCTTAGCCCGTGATATTACGAAGAAAATCGAGGGTGAACTCGATTATCCAGGACATATCAAGGTCACGGTAATTCGTGAAACGAGAGCAGTCGAATACGCAAAATAAAGATATACAATGTGAAAAGTGGCTGATGCAGCCACTTTTCCTCATTTTCAGTTCTATAGAGGAGAATAGAGAATCTTTATGAAAATTGTATTTATCGGAGATATAGTGGGGGCAGTAGGCAGAAAGGCACTAAAGAACGTGATGCCGCGATTAAAACAAGCGCATCCGGGTGCTGTGTTTATTGCGAACGGAGAGAACGCAGCCGCAGGCAAAGGGATTACAGCTGCCATTGCCAAAGAGATTTACGAACTCGGCATTCAAGCGATAACGATGGGGAATCATACATGGGATCAGAAAGAAATTTTTGATTTCATCGATAGCGATGAGAAGATGGTAAGACCTGCGAACTTCCCGCCAGGTACGCCAGGTAGAGGCCATACCGTTATCAAGGTTAAAGATCAGGAATTGCTGATCATTAATCTACAAGGTCGTACGTTTCTTCCTCCGATTGATTGTCCATTTCGCAAAGTGGACGAGATTATGGAGTCGAACAAGAAGAAACATAGGTTTGTTTTTGTTGATTTTCACGCTGAGGCAACTTCTGAGAAAATCGCAATGGGATGGCATTTGGACGGTAAGGTATCCGCAGTCGTAGGCACACACACCCATGTGCAGACGAACGATAACCGAGTACTGCCGCAAGGCACGGCTTACGTCACCGATGTAGGCATGGTTGGCCCAAGGGATGGTATTCTCGGCGTTGAACGCAATGCGGTTCTACAGAAGTTCAAAACCCAGCTGCCGGTTCGATTTGTTACGGATGAAGGAAAGTGGCATTTTCACGCTGTTGTCATAGAATTGAACGATCAAACGGGTCTGGCCAAAGGGATTAGTCTCATTCGATATGATGAGGACCAAGTTTTCTTTGATTAATAAACAATTCTAAATATTAAGAATATTCATTCTGCAATAGAAGGTATTTTTGTATAGCCTCAAGAATATGATGGTTACTGGAATCTATCCATCATTCCCGAGGAGGTACTTTTCATGGAAGTATTAAAAGTTTCAGCAAAATCCAATCCAAACTCCGTTGCAGGTGCACTGGCAGGCGTGTTGCGCGAACGTGGAGCAGCGGAGCTTCAAGCTATCGGCGCAGGAGCTTTGAACCAGGCCATTAAAGCAGTAGCAATCGCAAGAGGATTTGTTGCGCCTAGTGGGGTTGACTTAATTTGCGTACCAGCATTCACTGATATCGTGATTGACGGGGAAGATCGGACGGCCATTAAATTAATTGTAGAGCCTAGGTAATCTAACAACCGTACATAGACTAGACCCAACACCTGTTTACCTTGTAGACAGGTTTTTTACTTTGTCTCCATGCCAAACGGAAAGTTTCAAGTTGGAGGAGGAGCCCAAATGAAAATCATGGACGGTCATTGTGATACGTTAACGAAGCTGTATATGAACCCAAAATTAGATTTTCATAAAGAGGAGTTGGAGCTCGATGTGAACTATCCGCGGCTGCAACGAGCAGGAATTAAGGTTCAATGCTTCGCGATCTATTTATCTGAAAGCATTCATCAACCCACTTTCGATCATATCCTGCAGATGATTGATATATTTCACCGAAAAATCATGAGCCATCCAGGCATGTCTTTTATTCAGAATGTGCCGGATTGGTTGGCGGTAGAAAAAAGTGAGCAGATCGGAGCCATTCTGACACTTGAAGGTTTAGACGCCATGGCGGGCAATATGACATATTTACGGATTCTCTACCATCTTGGAGTTAGAAGCGTAGGTCTAACGTGGAATTATGCGAACTGGGCAGCAGATGGAGTCATGGAGCCGCGTAAGGGCGGATTTACGTTGAAAGGCAAGCGGATGTTAAGAGAATTAGAAACGATGGGTATAATAGTGGATGTATCTCATCTTTCTGTAAAAGCTTTTTGGGAAATGGCCGAGCTGTACGGTAAGCCCTTTATTGCGTCACACTCTAATGCGGGGAGTCTATGCCCTCATCCAAGAAATTTATCAGATGAACAAATTTCTGCCATCATTGAAAGGCAAGGACAAATCGGAATTACATTCGTCCCATACTTTGTAGAGCCTGTCCGTGCACCCGTCCAGATCAGTCAATTGTTGACTCATATAGATCATGTTTGCTCTCTGGGAGGGGAGAATCATGTTGGCTTCGGTTCAGATTTCGATGGGATTGAAAAGTGGATCGAGGGGCTTAGGCATGCGGGTGATTATGAAAATATTATAGAAGCTTTATGCAAAAACTATAAGGAAGCCCAAGTGGAACGATTCTTATATGGAAATTGGCAGAGATTTATGCTTGCCAACCTTCCAAAATAATGATTTGAATCGATCTAATATTGATATGGATTTCATCTAAAAACTCTATGTTTTAGATTCGTTCAAACCTCTTGCAATTTGCTTCATAAAGGCATAAAATTTGTGTGACAAGTGAAAGAATTTTTTTATTACTCTTTTCCAATTTACTTAAATGTTAGTTCATGGTTTCTTCATGCAGTTACATTCAAAAGGAGTGGACGTACGGTGATTAGTCAGTTATCTTGGAAAATCGGAGGTCAGCAGGGTGAAGGGGTCGAATCAACAGACCGTATCTTCTCTACTGCATTGAACCGTCTCGGTTACTATTTGTATGGGTACCGTCATTTCTCTTCGCGGATTAAGGGGGGACATACAAATAACAAGATTCGCATCAGCACCAAGCCGATTCGCGCAATTTCCGACGATTTGGACATTCTGGTTGCATTCGACCAAGAAAGTATCGATTTCAACGCGCATGAGCTTCGTGACAACGGAGTTATCGTGGCGGATGCAAAGTTCAATCCGGTATTGCCGGAAGGTATTAAAGCACGTTTGTTCCCTGTTCCAATTACTGCAATCGCAGAAGAGTTAGGAACTTCCTTATTTAAGAACATGGCCGCATCCGGCGCTTCCTGGGCTTTGCTAGGTCTGCCGCTTGATGTGTTTAATAAAGCCGTTGAGGAAGAGTTCGGCCGTAAGGGCGCAGCAGTCGTCGAGAAAAATATTGAGGCTGTTCGTAAAGGCGCAGAATCCGTTCTGGAATTAGCCGGCGGACCTATCGCAGATTTTCAACTGGAACCGGCTGACGGTAAGCAGAAGTTGTTCATGATCGGTAATGATGCAATCGCTCTCGGAGCCGTAGCTGCAGGTTGCCGTTTCATGCCTGCATACCCGATTACACCTGCATCTGAAGTTATGGAATACCTGATCAAAGCGCTTCCTAAGTTTGGCGGTACAGTTATCCAGACGGAAGATGAAATTGCAGCTTGTACAATGGCAATTGGCGCTAACTACGCAGGCGCACGTGCGCTTACAGCATCAGCAGGTCCTGGTCTCTCTTTGATGATGGAAGCAATCGGTCTGGCTGGTATGACAGAAACTCCAGTTGTCATCGTAGACACACAACGCGGCGGCCCAAGTACTGGTCTTCCAACGAAACAAGAACAATCCGACTTGAATGCAATGGTTTACGGTACACACGGTGAAATTCCGAAAATCGTACTCTCCCCAAGCACTATCGAGGAATGCTTCTACGATACAATCGAAGCTTTCAACTTGGCTGAGAAATACCAGTGCCCAGTTATTCTGATGACAGATCTTCAGCTTTCCTTAGGTAAACAATCCGCTGAGATGCTGGACTACAACCGCATCGTGATTGACCGTGGAAATCTGGTTACAGAAGCTCCAGAGATGACTGACAACCAATTGTTTAAACGTTATGAATTTACGGAGAACGGAATTTCGCCGCGCGTCATTCCTGGCGTGAAGCATGGTATTCACCACGTTACAGGCGTTGAGCACGATCAAACAGGTCGTCCATCGGAGAGCACGGAAAACCGTCAAAAAATGATGGATAAGCGTTTGGAAAAATTGAAACACATTCAAGTAACGGATGCGATTAAAGTGGACGCTCCTCACGAGAATCCGGATCTTTTGATTATCGGCATGGGTTCTACAGGCGGTACGATCGACGAAGCTAGAAACCGCGTTGCGCAGGAAGGTATTACAACTAACCACGTAACGGTTCGTCTGATTCACCCATTCCCGGCTGAACAATTGAAACCACTCGTAGAGAAAGCCAAACAAGTTATCGTAGTTGAAAACAATGCGACAGGTCAATTAGCGGATCAAATTAAATTAAATGTTGGTCATGCAGATAAAATCAAGAACGTTCTGAAATATAACGGTAATCCATTCTTGCCAGCAGAAATCGAACAAAAATGTAAGGAGTTGACCCTAGCATGGCAACGTTAAAAGATTTTCGCAACAATGTAAAGCCGAACTGGTGTCCAGGATGCGGAGACTTCTCCGTACAAGCGGCGATTCAAAGAGCTGCAGCTAACGTCGGCTTGGAACCAGAAGGTTTGGCAATCGTCTCCGGTATCGGTTGTTCCGGCCGTATCTCCGGTTACATCAATGCTTACGGTTTCCACGGTATTCACGGCAGATCATTGCCGATCGCACAAGGTGTGAAAATGGCAAACCGCGACTTGACGGTTATCGCTTCCGGCGGTGACGGAGACGGCTTCGCGATCGGTATGGGTCATACCGTTCATGCGATCCGTCGTAACATCGATGTAACTTACATCGTTATGGATAACCAAATCTACGGCCTGACGAAGGGTCAAGCTTCCCCGCGTTCTGCGGAAGGCTTCAAAACCAAAAGTACGCCTCAAGGTTCCATCGAGTCCGCGATTTCACCGCTTGAAATTGCAATGGCTGCCGGCGCAACTTTTGTAGCGCAATCTTTCTCCAGTAATTTGAAACAGCTGACGGCTGTTATCGAAGCTGGTCTGAATCACAAAGGCTTCTCCTTGATCAACGTTTTCAGCCCATGCGTAACGTTTAACAAAGTAAATACGTATGACTGGTTCAAAGAAAACATCGTAGATCTGGATGAGATTCCTGATTATGATTCAACAAATCGCGTGATGGCGATGACGAAAATCATGGAAACGAACTCCATGCTTACTGGCATCATCTATCAAAATAAAGATAAAAAGAGCTACGAAGATTCCGTTCCTAACTTTGCAACAGAAGGTCTTGCCAAACAAAATCTTCAAATTTCAGAAGCAGACTTTAACAAACTGCTTACTGAATTCAAATAAGAGTTATAGTAGAGGGCATATGGAGATTCTCCGTATGCCCTCTTTTTGCTGAGCGGCTATTTTTCGCCTATAATAGAGGATGTACATAGAGAGTTGGAAGGATGGATACATAACCATGAAAACAGTTCCAGTCGGCGTCTCGGCTAGACATATTCATTTATCTGCAGCACATATTGAAATTTTGTTCGGAAAAGGTTATCAACTCACAAGCTTGAAAGATTTGTCGCAACCTGGCCAATACGCCGCGAATGAGACGGTGGCCATAGAAGGGGCGAAAGGCAAGTTCGATAAAGTGCGCATCTTAGGACCTGCCCGTGGAGCATCGCAAATCGAAGTATCCCGCACGGATGCTTTCTCACTTGGTATTCATCCTCCAGTTCGTGAGTCCGGAAACATTGAGGGAACACCCGGGCTAAAGGTAATTGGGCCGCAGGGTGAAGTGGAGCTGGACAAGGGTGTCATCGTCGCTGCGAGGCATATTCATTTCCATACTTCGGATGCAGCCAAGTGGGGGATCCAAGACAAGCAGCTGCTTCGAGTCAAATTGAAAGGGGAGCGCCCCTTAATTTTCGAAGACGTGGTTGCGCGCGTTTCCGACCAATATGCGCTAGACATGCATATCGATACGGATGAAGGCAATGCGGCGGGTGTGAAGACAGGTGACCTGGCTGAAATATTGGACTAGGGTAAAAATTTGCTATTTCACGAATACGCCATTTTCCTTTTGAACTATATAGGCTCATGATGCTATAATGAAAGGTGCATATTTTGCAAGTTATCATGTTTAAAGCGGGAAGAATTTTGAGCGCCGCTATATGAGGAGGAAAGAAAGTGGCTAACAACGTGAAATCCGATAAGGATTACTCCAAATATTTTCAGCCTCCTTCACTGACAGATGCCAAGAAGCGCGGAAAAGAAGAGATCGCCGTTCATTACGATTTTACTATTCCTGAAGACATGCAGGAGTTCGGCAAAGATAAATATTATTTGATTCGCACCTTCGGTTGTCAGATGAATGAGCATGACACAGAAGTGATGAAGGGCCTTTTGGAGCAGATGGGCTATCAATCGACAGAGGACAAGTTCCAAGCCGACGTGATTCTGCTCAACACATGTGCAATCCGGGAAAACGCGGAAGATAAAGTATTCGGGGAGCTAGGACATTTAAAATCTCTTAAAGCGGAAAAGCCCGGCCTCGTACTCGGCGTTTGCGGATGCATGTCGCAAGAGGAAGCAGTCGTGAATCGAATCATGCAGAAGCACGCTTTTGTGGATTTGATTTTTGGTACTCACAATATCCATCGCTTACCGACGCTGTTGAAGGATGCCTTTTACAACAAAGAGATGGTTGTTGAGGTATGGTCCAAGGAAGGCGACATCGTCGAGAATTTGCCGAAGAAGCGGGAAGGTATCCGCGCTTGGGTTAATATTATGTACGGCTGTGATAAATTTTGTACGTATTGCATCGTACCTTACACACGCGGTAAAGAAAGAAGCCGGAGACCGCAGGATGTGCTTGCTGAAGTGAGAGACTTAGCACGTCAAGGGTTTCAAGAAATCACGCTGCTTGGGCAGAACGTCAATGCTTATGGTAAAGATTTTGAGGATATTTCGTATTCGTTCGCAGATTTAATGGATGATATTCGAAAAATCGATGTGCCGCGCATACGTTTCACAACTTCGCATCCACGCGATTTCGACGATCATTTAATTGAAGTTTTGGGCAAACGCGGTAATCTCGTAGAGCATATTCATTTGCCGGTTCAGTCGGGAAATAGTGAAGTATTGAAGCGTATGAGCCGTAAATATACCAGGGAGCACTATCTGGAGCTTGCCCGTAAAATCAAAGCAACATTACCCGATGTCGTACTGACAACGGATATCATCGTTGGTTTCCCGGGTGAAACGGATGAACAGTTTGAAGAAACAATGTCCTTGTACCAGGAAGTAGGATTTGATTTTGCCTTTACTTTTATTTATTCACCTCGTGAAGGCACGCCTGCCGCTGAGATGGAAGACAACGTGCCGATGGAAGTGAAGAAGCAGCGTTTGTATCGCTTGAACGAGCTTGTGAATGCTCATAGCAAAGCAAGTAATGAGAAGCTCTTCGGACAAACGGTTGAAGTTTTAGTTGAAGGCGAAAGCAAGAATAATCCGGATGTTCTATCTGGACGAACACGCACGAATAAATTGATCCATTTTACCGGTTCAAAGGATATGGTCGGCAAAATGGTGAATGTGAAAGTAACGCATGCGCAAACATGGGTATTAAAAGGCGAGATCATCCCATCGCCGTTGCAAATATCCATCTAATTTAGAAGGTAAATAGGACTGGAGTGTGCTCGAAGTGTCAGATCATCATAATCATCCCCATGCTTTTGAAATGGAAGAGTATACGAATACGGAGCTGATTGTCCGTGAAGATATTTTGGCAAAAGCCAAAGAACTGGCCGAACTGTTGACTACATCCAATGAGGTGCAGTTCTATCAGAAGGCAGAAAAGCAGATTAGCGCAAATCCTGATATTCAAACGCTAATCAGTGCCATTAAGAAGAAGCAAAAAGAAATCGTCGCTTTCGAGAAATTTCAAAACTCGAAAATGGTAGAGAAAATCGAAAATGAAATCGAGTCTCTGCAAGATGAGTTGGATGGCATTCCGATTGTTAGCGAGTTTAAGCAAACACAAGCGGATATCAACTATTTGCTGCAGCTCGTCATGTCCGTCATTCGTGACACGATTTCGGACAAAATCAATGTAGAAGCAGGCTCAGCAGAGAGTCCGAGCTCTTGTGACTAAGATAGAATCGTTCCGCAAATAGAAAATCGCCCTCTAGCAGGCATGGTGCCGGTAGAGTGGCGATTTTTGCCAAAACATATGATTGCTCGAAGGAGTCGTTGTCATGATCACGGTTCGAAATCTAAGCAAAGTATTTCCCCCGGATATCAAGGTGCTGTCTCAGATCAGCTTTCAAGTAGACGAAGGTGAATTCATAGCTGTTATCGGTGGTAGCGGCAGCGGGAAGACGACACTGCTGCGCTGCATCAGTCATCAAGAGAAATGGACGACAGGACAATTGATTTATCAGTCTAACGACATTACGACTCCAGGGCTATTGGAGCGTTGGAAGCTCGCGAAAGACTTCGCATTTCTTGAAGAGAAGCCGGCTTTAAACCGAAATAAAAGCGCTATCAAAAATGTCATGATGGGACGTCTTTACCAGACTCCAATTCGACTGCTTACGGGTACGACTTCCCGGGATGAGCATGTCATGGGGATGGATTATTTAGAGAAAGTTGGTTTGCTCGATAAAGGGGAAAAAAAGGTCGGTCAGCTCAGCGGCGGCGAGCAGCAGCGAGTTGCAATAGCTAAAGCATTGATTCATAATCCCAAGGTGCTAGTAGCTGATGAACCTGTATCCGGACTTGATCCGAAGGCGACAGAATATATTATGCAGGACCTTAAATCTCTCTGCCAAGAACGGAATATGAGTGTTATCGCAACACTCCATCAGGTCGAACTTGCAGAACGATATGCAACGCGTATCTGGGGCTTATCCGAAGGTAAAATCGTGCTTGATATTCCTGCAAGATCACTAACCATGCGAGAAAAACAGCTTATTTTTGGTGCGCCATGATTCAGGTCTTATTCGTATGTTTAGGTAATATTTGTCGTTCTCCCATGGCAGAGGCAGTTTTTCGTCATAAAGTGAAAGAGGCAGGTCTTGTTGGTGTAATAACTACTGATTCAGCGGGTACCGGCGATTGGCATATTGGCGAGAGGCCGCATCAAGGGACTAGACGCATTCTGGATCAGTATCGAATCGATCATCAAGGCATGACGGCCAAACAGGTCAAATCAGATGATTTTGAGCAATTTACATATATCATTGCGATGGATGAGAGCAATGTTCGCAATATGCGGCCTTTCGCTCCGGAATTGCCTAAGCAACGCGCTGAGATACGGAAGCTCCTGGAGTTCGCGCCGACCCGTGGCATTAGTGATGTACCTGATCCTTGGTATACGGGCAATTTCCAAGAAGTGTACGACATGGTTGAAGAAAGCTGTGAGAATTTACTTGCTTATATTCGTAAAGCTAATAATTTATAGGGATTTAACAAAAAAGCAGCTATGAAAAGATGACCTTTTCGCAGCTGCTTTTTTGCATTTGGTTTAGAAGGCTGTCAGGCCAATTCTTTGACCGCACTCGGAGATTGCCCGCAATATTTCTCTGTGAATAGGAATAATGACATCGGTAGCGCCCAATTGGAAAAATCCGCTTCGGTTATGCACGGTAGCTGCCCCAACATAGATGCGGTAATGTTCAGAACCCGGGGAAAGATGAGTGGTTTCTTGGTTAGCCGCCCGCGAGCTCACGAAAGAAATTTTCTTGAATCCGGAATTATCAAAAGGGAGGATATTAATAATGTCCTCCAGCTTAAAGTAATAATTGACATGAGGTTTATGAAGGATTAATTCTTTGGTCGTGACGGTGAGACCATAATCCTTCCGCTTGTGTGACATCTTTAGCTCGCCTTCAAGGGATTTGATCTGAATAAAATCTGGATTCATGGAATGCCCCTCCTTCACATACCTGTTGATTGCTTGTCTTAACAGAATAGCATAGATCATCTAGCTTGTTAATGGAGAGCTTTGGTTGAATGCGAAAGAATTGAGAAAGACTTATGGTGCATTTGAGGGTTTCCGCTGTATAATAAAGGAAACACGGTTGCAAACGTTTACAATTTGAGAGGGTTGGAAAACGAGGAGCGATGAGGATGAAGGTGTGCTCACAGGTTTGCGGGGTTGTTTTTGATCCCTTGAATGAAGACTATGTGGACGTTTGTGAAGAATGTGAGGACAATTGCGGGCATAAAATGATTGAAGGTGAGAATGGGGTGACGGGAAGTTACTATTTGGGCGCTTGCGGACTGATCATCGATTACTTACTTTAAACCCGTTAGGTAAAAAACTGTTGCTTACCAGAATTTTCTTGCTACAATGGAAGTAGACTTACTATTCATACTATTTACTATTCAATCTTGATGCAGCTCATTTTTGAAAGGAGACATGGAATGGTAACTTTGCCCAAATTGAACGATCTCGGATTTTTCGAGATTAGGCTGGAATCCATCGGTGGATTAGGCGCCAACCTTGCAGGCAAAATGCTCGCGGAAGCGGGAGTTGTAGGGGTGGGATTGAACGGGGTCAGCTTTTCCTCCTATGGATCGGAGAAGAAAGGGTCTGCGGTTAAGGCACATATCCGTTTTTGTGATATGGATACCAATATACGGGATACCTCACCTGTAGAACGTCCGCATGTTGTTGGTGTTTTTCACGAATCTCTTTCCAAAACTGTAAACGTTATCAGCGGAATTTATGAAGACAGCACCGTGTTGGTGAATTCGACGAAAACACCGGATGAGCTCAAAGAAAAGATGAAGCTTAAAGGCGGGACCATCGCGGTGATCGATGCTATCGGCATTTCCCTCGAGGAGAAAAATCGGGTGAACATGGCGATGCTTGGAGCGCTTTTCCGGCTGTGCGACTTTCTGGATCCTGAGGTGATGAAAGGGGTCATCCGCAAATCGCTGGAAAAGAAGTATCCGCAGGCCGTTGCGCCGGCCCTCCGTACATTTGACCGCGGTTATGCCGAAGTCAAATTTCAAACATATGCGCTTCCGGAAGGCGAGACGATGCCTGATTTTGTGCGCTTCGATACACCTGTTCTTGGATACGCAACGCAGCCTATCGGCGGCGTAATCACGAATCCGGGCAACAGTATTCTGAAAGATTTGAGTATTTCGCGTGCGGGGATGATGCCGCATTTTCATGAAGATAAATGTATTCACTGCGCTTCTTGCGATAATGTATGCCCCGATTTTTGCTTCGTGTGGGATGAGCTGCCGGACAAGAAGGGACGTCCTCAGATGTTCCTCCAGGGGATTGATTATCAGTACTGCAAGGGCTGTTTAAAATGTGTACAGGCCTGTCCGACCGAGGCTTTAACTGATGAGAGAGAAGAAGACGGTTATGCAGACGCACATCGCATACCGCATCGATTCAATCTAGCCGTCAACTCATAGAAAGATAAACTTTCAAGGGAGAAGGGTGGAACTAACGAAATGGCCATTGATATTAAGAAGGAATTTGGACAGGCCAAGATTGAACAGCGCATCGTCTATGAATCGGGTAACGAGATGGCTGCTTATGCTGCCCATCAAATCAATTATCATATCATGGGATATTTTCCGATATCTCCATCAACGGAGGTTGCCCAGTTTCTCGATTTGATGAAGACGAACGGTCAGCATGACATCGTGCTGATTCCTGCAGACGGCGAGCACGGCTCTGCGGGTGTATGCTACGGCGCTTCCACCGCTGGCGGCCGCGTTTTTAACGCGACAAGCGCCAACGGCTATTTGTATATGTTGGAGCAAATGCCGGTACAATCCGGTACCCGATTCCCGATGGTGATGAACCTGGTGTGCCGCTCCGTGTCGGGACCGCTGGACATTCACGGGGATCATTCCGATCTGTATTATGCATTGAACACCGGATGGCCTATTCTCATGTGCCGCGATCCGCAAGCGGTTTATGATATGAATATTATGGCGTTAAAGCTGGCTGAGGACCCTGAGGTGCGCTTGCCTGTTCTTGTTGCTTCGGACGGGTATTTCACCTCGCATCAGAAGCGCAGGGTACAGACTTTCGCGCACCGCGAAGATGTCCATGCGTTCGTAGGCGAGAAACCCCAAGGTTTCCCGGATACGCTGGATCGGAACAATCCGATTACTGTCGGTCCTTATATGAACGAACCGGATTATATTAATAACTGCTACCAGCAATCGGTGGCAATGTATAATGCGGAGGAAGTCTATGACCGCATTCGTCAGGAGTATGCCGATCTTACGGGCCGTGACTACCCGATTCTGGACTTGTATCGGATGGACGATGCGGAGGTCGCGGTGTTCCTGATGAATTCGGCTTCCGAAATCATCAAGGACGTCGTCGACCAGCTGCGCGAGAAAGGCATTAAGGCCGGCTCGATCGCGCCTAACATGATTCGTCCGTTTCCTGCTAAGCAGATCGCGGAAGCGCTGAAGAATGTGAAAGCGATCACGGTCGGCGACCGCGCGGATTCGTACGGCGGCCATGGCGGGAACATGGTCAATGAAATTAAAGCGGCGCTGTTCACCCATGGGAACCGCGATACGTTAGTCATAAGCCGTGTCTACGGCTTAGGCGGCAAGGATTTTTATGCCGAGGACGGACATAACCTGTTCCAGTTTGCCATTGACGCGATGCAAAACGGGAAGGTTGAGGTGCCGTTTGACTACTACGGGCATACGCCAGGTGATCCGGCGAAAGCGCCGAAGCGGGTGCTGAACCCGATGAAGTACGAAGATTTGAAGACCGGATTGATTACGGTAACGCCAGATGAAAGTTCAGGCAAGTTAAACGTCAGGATTCCGCCGCTGCGTTCCTTGACGAAGAAGCCGAAACGGATTGCTCCAGGGCATGGCGCATGTCCGGGCTGCGGTATATTCTCAGGTCTGGAGCTCTTCTTCAAAGGAATCGAAGGCGATATCGTGGCTATATTCCATACCGGCTGTGCGATGGTTGTAACAACAGGCTACCCATACTCGGCACACAAAGCGACTTATATTCATAATCTTTTCCAAAATGGAGCAGCGACGCTCTCCGGCGTCGTAGAAATGTTTTGGGAGCGTAAACGCCGCGGTGAGCTTGATGATTTGAACTTGCCGGACGATTTCACCTTTGTCATGATTACGGGTGACGGCGGCATGGACATCGGAATGGGGCCGGCCATCGGCGCTGCGCTGCGCAATCATAAGATGATTATCCTTGAGTATGATAACGAGGGGTATATGAACACCGGTGCGCAGCTGTCGTATTCGACACCGATGGGCCATCGGACATCGACGTCCAATGTCGGTAAGAAGCAAGGCGGTAAAGTGTTTCATCATAAGGATACTGCACAAATTATGGCAGCTACGCACATTCCGTATGTATTTACCGGATCGGAAGCGTTCCCGCAGGATCTCGTAAAGAAAGCGGCGAAAGCGCAATGGTATGCTCAGAATGAAGGCATGGTGTACGGTAAAATCCTTATAGCTTGCCCGCTTAACTGGCTGTCAGATGATCAGGAAGGGTCCAATATTGTTGGCGCCGCTGTAGATTCTTGCTTCTTCCCGCTCTACGAAGTGGAGCATGGGGTGACGACTTTGACCTACAATCCGGAGGAAAAAAGCAAGAAAATTCCGCTCTCTGGCTGGTTGAAGACGATGGGCAAGACGAAGCATATGACGAAGCCTGAGTATGAGGAGTCTTTGAAGTCGTTCGAGAACGAAGTGGAGCGCCGCTGGAATATGCTCAAAGCGAAGCACGAGAATCCGTATTTATAAATAATAGTAAACGAAGATAAGGCACAATCCCCCTTGTGGTGATCGTGCCTTTTTTACCGGTTACAATGAAAAAGTGTGGGGGAATGACAAGTGCCATATGTGCTGCAGCATAAACATACATCGCAAATTTTCACGTGCAGGCTCGTGAATCATTATGGGTTGACGTATTATGGTGTGAAGTTTTGGGACGAGCAAGATGATGCTGAGGAGCAGAGCGTGCCCTTCCTTCAGTCCGCAGGGATTAAGGAACCCGAAGAATGGGGGATTATACTGCTGGAAGAGGGCGAGATGAAGCTTTGCAACGTAAAGTTGAGAAACGATCCGAACTTTCTGCTGTATTGGAACGATGCGCGCAAGCCTGAAGTAAGAAGAAGCGCAACTTGAGAAAAATATCCAGCAGGTCAATAGGCATGCAGACTCTGAGGATTCGACATGAATTGCAACCGGGCGCCTATTTTCGACGGAACTCCCTTGAATTTATAATGAAGCTAAGACATAGAACAATTTAGCAGCTAAATTCTGGAGGTAAAGCGATGAGAAAATGGACCACAGTTCTAAGGATGATGCTGTTAGCGCTCACATTCATCTTGCCTGCTGCCGTAATGGCGGAGGAGAGTGTAACGACCAAAGCGCAAATTATTGCCGGTGTCAGCTTCCGCGATCAACCGAGCACATCCGGTCAAATCATTAGAATGCTGAAGACCAATGAGATTGTGACCGTTTCCGACTATGTGACGGCGAACTGGTATCAAGTCAAAGATGTTCAGGGCGTTGCCGGGTATGTCTCCACGAATGCCAAATACATAAAAGTGGTAAGCAACGCTAAAATCGTATACGGAGTAAATTTTCGAACTTTGCCGGCTTCCGAGAGCGGATCCAAAATTATTAGGATGCTAAGCAGAGGCGAAGAAGTGCTCGTACTAGCGAAAGTGAACGATAACTGGTACAAAGTGCAAGATGCCAACGGCATGGTTGGTTACGTGAGTACGAGCAACAAATACATAATTACGGATTTTTCCGTCATAAAGCCGGATCTGCCGCTTGCCGAAGAAATCGAAGCTGTGATCTCAGCAGGCTCCGCCTATTTGGGAACACCGTATGAATTCGGCTCCGATCGCAATGACCCAACGACATTTGATTGCTCCGATTTTACGCAAACCGCGTTTTGGGATGCTTTGCGCTTCTCGCTGCCAAGCGATTCTCAGGCTCAAGGCGATTATGTGGAAGCATTGGGACCCTTGGTCATAGACTGGACGAAATTAAAACGTGGAGATTTGATGTTCTTCAGTTCCTACAAAGGTTCAAAAGCTTCTGATTATGCGAATATGAATTACCGCACTGAGCCAATTACTCATGTTGCTATCTACTTAGGAAACGGCACGATTCTGCATACGTATTCCATTGAATCCGGTGGTGTCCGCATCGATATGGTTGACGGTAAGCAATGGGAGAATCGTTTTTTGTATGGCGGCAGCGTTTTGCATTAATGTGATGGTTCGAACGTAGTGTTTTTGCCATATACTAAAGATAAGGGGCGGGTATATTACCAGTATCCGCTTCTTCCTCATTTTAAGAAGAAAGGAAACCTTATCTTTGAGACCTATGACTGCAACGCACCCGCTGGAATTTCGAAATACAACCGAGAGAGGACTCGACTTGGAGACAGTTCACGAACGCATACTCCACTTTATGCAGCTTGACCCTGCCGCCGTGTATAAATTTATTATTGGAACTGACTGTCAGGTGCACCCCGGACACACGAAATTCATTACCGGCGTTGTGATTCAGCGTTTGGGGAAGGGAGCATGGGCTTGCTATCGGCAAGTTATAGTTCCACGAGCGTTAACCTCTGTGAAAGAGAAGCTTTCCACAGAGACCGCTTTGAGCGAAGAAATTGCCATGTATTTTGATGATCACAAGCGTCGCGATATGGAGGATATCGTCCTTCCGCATGTATACCAAGGCGCCTCACTCGATATGTACATACATATTGATGCAGGAGAGGATGAAAACAAAAACAGAACGGCCAAGTTCGTGCAGGAAATGGTGCGCAGAGTAGAGTCCGTCGGCATGGTGCCTGTCATTAAACCTGACTGTTACGTAGCGTCTTCATATGCAAACCGATTTTCCAAAAAGCCCTATGTGTTTGGGGCTCAGGACCGAGAGGTGACAGATGGCAGTCTATAATCCCGGAACAAACCGTTAGCTCATGGATCGAACGATCAGAGGGGCTGACGGTTTTTTGTCAATTTCGGAGCCGGACGGAATAATGCTGCGTCTGAGAAAGAAGGAGATCCTGCGCATCGTATCGAAATATTGATCTTACAACCAATGAGGGAGGGGGTCCGATGATGTCCCGTACTTTCGTAATAGAGGCTGTCATGCTGGCTGTTCACGGTCAATTGCTTATGCCAGGACGCCCAGTCACTTATGTTATCCCGTATACAAGCATTCAAGAGCTATATGAACTGCAAACCAGCCATGAACCGATTATGCTGTCCCCTGAGGACGATGTTTACGTGAAGCAAAAAATAAGAGAACTTATCGCATTTTTCGAAGAATCGTTTAATAAGAAAAAAATTGAGAAGGCTTTATCCATGCCTTGGCGAAAAAGCCCGCCTTTACCTATAAATGAGCACGTTTCCTTAATGATTGTGTTTGCCGTCGATACGGAGGAATACGGGGAGAGTTTCGATCCTATTGAAACGGAATTAATCCTGACAGCGATGAAAGAGCAAGCGGCCTTATTGACGGATCAACTGGAGATGCTCGATCGGATCGTAGATGCAGGCGTTCCTGTTGAGGCTTATGATGTCGAAGATTTTGAATTCGCCATTGACGGTGATTATCTGGTCTAGTCCGGTTATCGAATGTCAGGTGGAAAAGAGGGATAGCATGATGCAAGTTAAAGATCAAGAAGAGCTGATTACCTGTTTACCGGAACGCTGGTTCCCGAATCAGACATGGACTTTGCGAACAGGCGAAGGCGGAATGAACAATACAACGCGTTTCGTGGAAGTAAACGGGATTTCGTATGTTCTTCGCGTCTATGAAACGCATAGAGACTTGGATAAAATACATTACGAGCATGCGGTGTTACGTGCTTTATCCGCTCAAAAACTTCCGTATCGTTTGCCGGTACCGATTCAGCTGCCCTCCGGAAAGACAGTCGTGGAGGTCGATTCCGGTCAAGGGAAGTTGGCCGCTCTGTTTACGTTTACGGATGGCTGCAATCCAACATGGGAGCACCCTTGGCAAATGCTGCCATTTGGCGAAGCGGTCGGCCGACTTTCACAGGTTTTGGTGACTATTCAGGTGGGACTTAAGCCGGTATATCCGCCTTATTATGAGATTGAACATATTCATCCTCGCTGTACGCCGGAAGCGATTGATGCTTTCTGTATGGCTCCGCCCGAACCATTCCGTGCGCTGCAATCGACATTGTTGTATATCCGTGAGCGCTTCGCAGCATTTTATAATGAGATTCCACAGTTAAAAAAACTGCCTCATCAGCTTGTTCATGGTGACATCAACGGGTCGAACATGCTTATTGATGAGGATGGCCGCATTGCGGCTGTACTGGATTTTGAATTTGTTACAGAAGATGTACGCGTCATGGAGCTCGCCGTTTGTTTGTCGGATCTTATTGATCCGGCATTGCCGGAAGAAGAGTTGGAGCGGAGATGTTCGGCGTTTTACAAGGGATATCGCGCATTCATTGATTTGCATGAAGAGGAGTTACGGCTGCTGCCAATGCTAATTGAGCTGCGTAGATTGGATGTTTTCGTCCATTTTCTTGGTAGGTACCTGGATGGTGTCGATGCACAGAGTGTACTCGTAGATATCATCCACAGCACGGCTGAGAAAGTACAATGGCTTCAAGAACACGGCTCTAAGCTCCTTCTTTCATTGAAAAGATAGGAAGATGCCGCGAGGCAGCCGCACAACCGATAGATAGGGGCGAGGAATACCATATAGTACCCTATAGAAGGTGGTGCTATTGCATGTCTACAGTATATCAAGGCAATGTAAGTGCGTTTCCTAGTTGCAGACGGTTTTGCCGAAATGTGTGCACGCGATTATTCGTTGTTGGAAGAAGTCAATGCATTGCAGATTGTCTGAGCTGCGCTGGATTGCGAAGCTCAGCGAAAACAAAGTTGAAGTCGAATCGTAAAAAAAGTAAATGCAGTTGCGGTTGCGGAAAATGTAAACATTAGAAGGAAGCGGGCTGTCGAAGCGATTCGGCAGCTTTTTTTCGCGAATGGATAGTGAAAATATCGGAATAACTAACCTTGAGGTAAGTAAGACACGTTTTTTTCAGTTCTTTTTTTGTTTTGGCGGTTAGCCTATACTAGTACAAGGGTACATAAGAATTCTAGGCAAATGTCTATAAGGAGGACAAAACATGGTTTACCAAGCAAGCGCAACTCGTTATGCAGAAATGAAATATAACCGTACCGGTAAATCCGGATTGAAACTTCCGGCAATCTCATTAGGCCTATGGCACAACTTTGGCGGATTGGATACGCATGAGAACGGGAGGGCGATGCTGCTTCGTTCTTTTGATTTGGGGATTACGCATTTTGACTTGGCGAACAATTATGGGCCGCCGCCAGGATCAGCCGAAGAAATGTTCGGTAAGGTGCTCAAAAACGATCTCGGAGCATACCGCGACGAACTGATCATTTCCACCAAAGCGGGATACCACATGTGGGAAGGTCCTTATGGCGACTGGGGCTCCAAGAAATACTTGATTTCCAGCCTGGATCAAAGCTTGAAACGGATGGGCCTCGAATACGTGGATATTTTTTATTCTCACCGGCCGGATCCGAACACGCCGTTTGAAGAGACCATGGGCGCCTTGGACCAAATCGTACGTCAAGGTAAAGCATTGTACGTTGGTTTATCCAACTATACAGCTGAACAAACACAGCAGGCTGCTTCTATTCTCAAGCAACTGGGCACGCCGCTGCTGATTCATCAGCCATCCTACAGCATGCTGAATCGTTGGATTGAAAATGGTTTGCAGGATGTGTTGGATGAATTCGGCGTTGGCAGCATCGCCTTTACTCCGCTTGCGCAAGGTCTGCTGACGAACAAATATGTGAGCGGGGTTCCTAATGATTCTCGCGCAGGCGGCAAGAGCGTATTCCTGAACGCGAAGGATATTACCGAAGAGAAGCTGGCGAAAATCAACCAGCTGAACGAGCTGGCCGGAAGCCGCGGACAAAGTCTCGCGCAAATGGCCATTGCTTGGGTACTTCGCGGAGAGCGCGTCACATCGGCACTGATTGGTGCAAGCCGTGTTTCCCAAATCGAGGATAATGTGGCTGCATTGAAAAACCTGGAGTTCTCTGCTGAAGAACTCGCCAAAATTGAAGAAATCCTGAAGTAGTCTTCAGGATTCCATCCGTTTATCGATGGCTTCGGCCATCGTTTTGTCCGTCAGATGCGCGTAGATCTGCGTCGTTTCCGGCGAGGCGTGTCCGAGCTGCTCCTGCGTCTTATATAAGTCGTTCTGGAGATAGTAGTCAGTGGCAAAAGAGTGCCGCAGCTTATGAACGGATAAGTACGGCTTTCCGAACCGCTTTGCGTATTTGATCACCATTTCTTGTATGGCCCGCCTGGTCATACGTTCGCCTTCTTTTTTGCCGTTAGCGATGGCTAGAAAGAGGGCTTTTTCTTTTTTCGCAGGCTTGTACCGGGTTTGCCGAATGGCTAAATAATCAGTGAGCACCTGAATGGCATCCTGCCGAAAATAAACAGGCGTTTTGAACGTATCGTCGTTTTTACCTTTACGGTATACGTGTGTTAGCTTCTTCTTGAGATCAATATCATCTACATTGAGATTGAAAACTTCCGAGACGCGAAGACCGGAGTTCAGGATGAGGGTGATGATGCAGGCATCGCGTATTTTATTCAGCTCATAAGAGTAGGTGGCCTGCTTGTTCGTTGCGACATCGTGTTCGTAACCATGCTGCACATATTCGATAAACTCGAGGATCTCTTGCTCCTGCAGCAGCTTGCCTTCCAGCTTCGCGGCAGTGTCCTTAGGCTTATGCGAACGCTTGATTTCCACTTTGGCCATGACATTGCGCTTGAGAAGCGGGTAGAAGTTCTCGTCCTCGGCAATCTGGCTCAAATAATGAAATAGCGAGCGAAGCGCGGAGAGCTTACGATTGATAGTCGTTTTAACATTCGCCTGCTCCTTACGTGTGGCAAGAAACATACGAAAATTATCGACGCTGTCCATGTGCAATTTCTCCAGATCTTCGAGCGGCACTTGAGACATGGATGCAGCAGAGGATAGCCCTTCAGCCAATAACCAGGAGAAAAAGATCTCATAATCACGTGCATACTCCAGCAAGGAAGATGGGGAGAGGTCAGGAAGCTTATAATTAATAAATTTCTCTACGTACCAAGGCATGGAAGGGATTTTTTTCTCCAGCTCATTACGGTCTTTCACTTTAATGATATTCATAGGTGACGTCACCTCTAGTATTCTTCTTGTTGCTAGTATAGCAGTGGACCCCGTAAATTGGTAGTGAGAAGAAAAAAGGGAGAATGAAATACGCCAGGATAAAAAAGTAAAAAAGACACCTGATGGTATCTTTTTTGATGGTTTATTTGGTCAATAAGGCGTGATTTAGAAAATCGGAATTCTAGCCTTATTTCCGTTACCGGAATACAGGATAGCTTCCGCGCTAAATAGTTCAATACGCTCCAATGAAGGCTTCAGATTATGTAGCGTAAATTTGTTGGTGCGAAGAGCGGATACGAGGGATGGAATCAGCTTTTGATCCGTTCCGATTAAATGAACGGCAACCGCCTGTTCGTTAAAATGAATGTTGGTACTTACCATGAATCATCATCTCCTAATCATTATGTTCTCAATTAGTCTATGCATAGGCATTCGAAAATCTTTGAAAAAAGTTTGATCAATTTGTGACATTTTGTTTCAAAGTCTCGGCGTTCAGGATACGAAATGTGACTTCATATATAGACTAGCATGTCCAAAATGAAAAGTTGGTCGAATTTTGAAGTCCTATGCAATTACTTTTCGACAACTATGGAGTCTTGCGATAGATATGTTATAATGATCCAACAATCGGCATAGAAAGCAGGCACACAGATGAATGGTCAAAACCGCAAAGATGTTAGAGCCGGACTTGAAGTAAACATTGTTTTAAAACAAGATCAACGAAGCGGTAAATTAACCCGGGGTATCGTAAAGGATATATTAACGAACTCACCTAACCACCCTCATGGTATTAAGGTGAGACTGGCGGATGGACAAGTTGGACGAGTGAAACAAATTTTATC
Source organism: Paenibacillus sedimenti (assembly GCF_014534655.1). Taxonomy (GTDB): domain Bacteria; phylum Bacillota; class Bacilli; order Paenibacillales; family NBRC-103111; genus Paenibacillus_E; species Paenibacillus_E sedimenti. Next base: position 92,845 of record NZ_JACVVD010000003.1, on the reverse strand, counting down.
AAACGGGAGTTAATGGGGATCGTTTAAATTATTTAGGGGGAATTAGCGTGGCTAAAGCCAAAGTAGCAAAGAGACCAACTCGGGATGAATTTGTGTTGGAGGAGATCGGCAATCAACTGACGGAAGCGAAAAATGAAAATTCTGAGGTCTTGTTGACGGTATGGGGGGCTGAACAAACGGTCCGCGGCCAAATTGTAGCAATGGATTCACGTACGGGTAAAGTACATGTAGAAAAGAACGGAGAGACTGTGAAGGTTCCATTCATGGATATCATGCAAGTCAATTATCCCAGAGATTAGATTTATATCGTGTAAAAAGCACAGGAATTCATTTCTGTGCTTTTTTTTGTGTTCCTGTCTTTTCGGCGTGAGTTGAATTAGTTGTTGATGTGGGGAAGATTCGCACCCCATATTGTTTACATAACATTTAATATGTATCCTAAAATGCAATGAAAAGCATTTACACATTTTACAATGTGTAAAACACACAGCCAATTATTAGAACACAATGTATAATGAATTCGAGTGTAAATGTAATATAATATGACATATATAGTTAATAAATATGACGATAAACTCACAGACTCGTTTCGGGAAGTGGAGGGAAATAAATGAGTTCAAATTTTTCACAGAAGAAAGTGGAAATTTCGGTGGAGGGCGTGTCGATGGTGTTCGGGAAAAAAGGACGCCAAGTGACGGCGCTTCAGGATATTACGTTTGACGTGTATCAGAATGAATTCGTGTCCTTACTTGGTCCTTCAGGCTGCGGTAAATCTACATTACTACGCTTAATGGCCGATCTTCTGCAGCCTGCAAGCGGGCAAATTTCCATCCAGAAGGAACATCCCCGAGAGGTGCGGTTACGGAGAAAGTTTGGCATCGTGTTTCAAAATCCAACGCTGTTCGAATGGAGAACGGTGCGGGAGAACATTGAACTGCCCCTAGAGGTATTAGGCCGCAATCGCCATGAATACTCCGTTTTGGTTGATCAGCTACTGGACATCGTCGGATTGACGAAGTTTAAAGAGCATTACCCGTGGCAGCTTAGCGGCGGCATGCAGCAGAGAGTGGCTATCGCCAGAGCGCTATCGCTCGATCCGCCGATTTTGTTCATGGATGAACCGTTCTCGGCTTTGGATGAGTTTACGAAAGAAAAATTACAGCTGGAGCTGCTTGAGATTAAGAAGAAGACGAATAAAACGATTGTTTTTGTTACGCACAGCATTCCGGAGGCCGTATTCTTATCCAATCGTGTCATTGTTCTATCCGCTCATCCAGGGCGCGTACATACCATACTCGATGTGCCTCTCGGGGATACCAGAACTGCGCTTATCCGCGAGTCCGAACATTTTCATGAATTATCGGCTGCTGTTCGAAATTGCTTTTACAAGGAGAGTGAGGCCATTGATGAGCAGATTGGCTAGAAACTGGAATCAAGGTGCAGGGATCGCCAGTTGGGCAGCTGCTTTGTTCATTCTTTGGGAAGTGCTTGCTTGGATCGTGCATCGCGTTCTTCAGCTTACCCAGCCTGACTCCAAATTACCATATCTGCACAAAGTTATCGGCTCCATGCAGGAAAACCTTCCTGTACTCATCAAGCAAGGAATCACGACCTTTGGCAATTCCATGACAGGCTTTCTCATCGGCTCTGCTTTTGGCTTCCTGCTTGCCGTAGTGATGAGCTTATCCAAAACCGTAGAACAAACACTATCGCCTTACATGGTCGCTTCTCAAATGGTTCCGATCATCGGACTGGCGCCGATCATTTATGGCATTCTGCATGATCCCGGCGTATCGCGAATCGTGATGTCAGGATATGTGACGTTTTTCCCCGTCACGATCAACGCGCTGCGCGGGCTTCGAAGTGTCCAGCCCGAACAGTTGGAGCTTATGCGTTCCCTTGCCGCATCAACTTGGCAAGTTTACATCAAGCTCAAGCTGCCCTCGGCATTGCCCGGAGTTTTTGCAGGACTGAAGCTGTCGGCTCCGCTCGCGATCACGGCCTCCATCATTGTCGAGCTGATGGGTGCGCCGGACGGGATAGGCGTTCTGATGGTAAGCTCGCTTTATTATGGTGCAGCACAAGTTTATATGTTCTGGTGCACCGTTTTGGCCAGCATCGCGATAGGCTTTGCATCCTATTTGTTGCTTACGCTGGCAGAACGCTGGTTTACGCCTTGGCAGCCGGACTTTCGAGCGAGCGTGAACGGGAGGGAGCGGGCATGAGCGAGATGATGATCTCTCAAGAGACGAAGCTGGAAGAGATGAATGAGAAAATGAATGAGGCTGAGCATCTTCGGAACGGGGATATTCGATCTTTGCTCGTGAAGATGCTGCCCTATGGTTTCGGTTTTTTATTCGCCTTGCTCTGGCAGTTGGAAGGGTTTCATAAGCTGTTTCATTTGGAACGTTATCAGCTGCCGATCCCTTCGGATATCCTTCTTTCCATCAGAGATAACAGCGACATTTTGTCCATCTATGCGCTTTATACAGGCATCGAGATCATCGGCGGCTGCCTGATCGGATCGCTGCTCGGCTGGTTAGCCGCCGTCCTCGCATCCTTCTTTCCGCATGCAGGCGCGGGTGCAATCTCGATCATGGCTTCCCTCAATGCAGTGCCGATTGTCGCGCTTGCGCCGATCATGAACAACTGGCTGGGTGATGGCGTAGCTTCCAGGATCGGTATTGTAACCGTCATGACGATGGCCACGATGGCCGTCAGCACCTACAAAGGGCTGCGCTCCATCGAGCCGACTTATTTGGAGCTGATGACTTCGTACGCGGCAAGCGCCAGGCATACATTCCTCAAATTACGCTTGCCGAAAGCGATGCCTGCGATTTTCTCCGCACTGAAGATCAACATGTCGACAAGTATCATCGGTGCGATCGTGGGGGAATTTTTCATTTCGTCGCGCGGGCTGGGTTATTTGCTTTCTGATCAAATCCGGCTGGCCAATATGCCTTTGGCGTGGGCGTGCATTGTCATTGCGGCGATCCTTGGCATTGCGCTTTATACGATGATTCAATGGATCGAAAAAATATCCATCCCATGGTCAATTTCGCAGCGCTAATCCAAGTTTTTTTCAAAAACAAGCAGCATCAAGGGATGTCACCATCTTTTATATCATAGAACTTAATTATGGAGAGGATTGGTCGGTTTGAAAAAGAGAATCCCAGCTGTACGTTTTACCCTGGTGCTCATCTTGTCGTTCATTCTTGTCATCGCAACTGCTTGCGCATCCGAGAAGATAGCGACGACGTCCACTCCGGCACCGGCAACGCCTGCAGCTTCTATGGCAGAAGCAACGAAAGCGCCGCCATCTGAACCGCTGAAAAAAGTGAAAATCCAGCTGAAATGGGTGCCTCAAGCGCAATTCGCCGGTATCTTCGCAGCAAAGGAGAAGGGCTTTTACAAAGAGGAAGGGATTGATGTCGAGATTGTGCCGGGAGGACCGGACGTCATTATTGAACAGCAGGTCGTGAATGGCGCAGCGGATATCGGAGTATCCAGCTTTGACAGCTTGCTCGTTAACCGCGATAACGGACTGCCGTTAGTCTCTTTGGCGCAAGTGACACAGAAGAGCTCCTATCGATTGCTGTCCAAGAAAGCGGCTGGGATTGATGCCCCGGCCAAAATGAAAGGCAAGAAAGTCGGCACTTGGATGGGCAGCCAGCAATTCCAGGTGCTAGCCTTCATGGAGAAGAACGGGCTCGATCCGAAGAAGGATATTCAGCTTGTGAAGCAAGGCTTCACGATGGATCAGTTCTTTAACGATCAGTTGGATGTAGCGACGGCCACGATCTATAACGAGTATTACGTTGTCCTTGAAAGCGGAGTGAAAGAGACCGATCTGAATGTGTTTAACTTCGACGATGCCGGTGTTGCCATGCTGGAGGATACGCTCATTGCCAAGAAGGATTGGGTGGATAAGAACCATGATCTGGCCATCAAAGCGGTGCGTGCTACTCTCAAGGGTTGGAAGTACGCGATTGAACACCAGGACGAGGTCGTGGATATGGTGATGAAAAGTGTGACGGCAGGCAGTACGACCAAGCAGCACCAAACAACAATGCTCAAAGAGATGGCGAAGCTGGTTAAACCGGAGGGATTCAAGGATGAGCAGATCGGTTCATTCGTCGATGAGTCGGTGAAAAGAACCGCGGATATCGCTTTGCAGTACGGGTTGATCAAAAAGCCAGCAGATTTGTCGGCTGCTATCGACAAGTCGATTTTGGAAGGTGCAGCGAAGTAAGCGGCGGAAGCGGATCGTGGACCAAAAGTGAGGCTCGCGATCCCGTCTTCCTATCAGCAGGAGAGGGGAGTCTTGCATGAGCACAAATGATGTCGGTGAAAAAGTGAGCAAAGAAGAGCTGCTCGAAAAGGATCGTAAGTATGTATGGCACCACATGTCCCCGCATAACGAAAATCCGATGATTATCGAATCCGGTGAGGGCAGCTGGGTGCAGGATATTGATGGAAACCGTTATCTGGACGGAATGTCAGGTTTATGGTGCGTCAATGTCGGGCACGGCAGGAAAGAAATTGCGGAAGCGGCAGCTGCGCAGATGATGAAAATTGCGTATTCGACACTTGTGCAATCGCATATCCCTGCTATTGAGCTCGCAGCGAAGCTGAACGAGTGGCTGGACGGGGAGTATCGGATCTTTTATTCGAATTCCGGTTCGGATGCGAACGAGGTCGCTTTCAAAATCGCCCGCCAATACCATCACCAGAACGGCAAACCGACGAAACATAAATTCATATCCAGGCATCGGGCGTACCATGGGAATTCAATGGGTGCCCTAGGCGCCACTGGCCAAGCGCAGCGCAAGCTGAAGTACGAGCCGTTAGGCGTAGGGTTCCAGCATGTGCCGCCGCCTTATTGTTATCGTTGTCCTTTCGGGCAAACGAAGGGAGCGTGCAAATTTCAATGCGCTCAGGCGATTGAAGACGCAATCGTATGGGAAGGGCCTGATTCGGTGGCAGGCATCATTCTGGAGCCGACGATTACCGGAGGGGGCATGATTGTTCCGCCGGACGAGTATTTGCCCATGGTTCGCCGCATCTGTGACAAATATGACGTTCTGCTGATTGTCGATGAAGTCATTTGCGGATTCGGCCGATCCGGCGAGAAATTCGGGCATCAGAATTACGGCGTGAAGCCCGATATCGTGACGATGGCCAAAGGGTTAACCAGTGCGTATTCGCCTCTCTCGGCGACGGCCGTTTCGGCTGAGTTGTACGAATCATTCAAAGAAAAGCAAGCGGAAAGTCATTTCCGTCATGTCAACACGTTCGGCGGCAATCCGGTTTCCTGTGCCGTAGCTTTGAAAAATATCGATATTTTGGAAAAGGAAAACCTGATCGAACGTTCATCCCACATCGGGAAAGAAATGATGCGAAGACTGGAATCGCTGCTCGATCATCCCCATGTCGGTGATATTCGCGCATTCGGATCAGCGATTGGCATCGAGCTCGTGGAGGATCAGAAGACGAAAGTTCCGGCCACTGCCGAGCGAGTAATGACAATTATCGCAAGCTGTAAGCAGAGGGGCCTCTTAATAGGCAAGAACGGCGATACCGTGCCCGGCTTCGCTAACATTTTGACGTTAAGCCCGCCTTTTTCAACGTCGGATGACGAGGTTGCATTCATCACAGACACTTTGGTCGAAGTGTTCGCTTTGAACAATGGGAAAGGATGATTCGCGAATGAACCAAACTCCTGTTTTGAAAATTAATGCTTCCCGGCTGCAGCAGCGTATTCATGAGCTCGCACAGATCGGGAAAATCGGGGAAACCGGCGTCTGCCGTTTAGCGCTTTCTAAGGAAGACCGTGCCGGTGTAGATCTGGTAAAATCTTGGATGGAAGAGGCGGGGATGGAAGCCTCGATTGATCCTTTCGCCAATTTAATTGGCGTTAAGCGGGGAAGCGACCCGAATGCTCCGGTTCTCATGCTAGGCTCGCATGTGGATTCACAGCCTTACGGGGGGAGATTCGACGGTGTTATCGGTGTGCTGGGTGCGATTGAAGTCATTCAAACGATGACGGAGGAAGGGTTTGTGCCCGCGTGCAACATTGAGGTTGTCGCTTTCTGCGATGAAGAAGGCTGCCGGTTCAACAAAGGCTTGTTCGGCGTTCGCGGCATGACCGGCAAGCTTGAACCCGATGAGCTGGAGCGAACCGATAAAAATGGAATGACGCGCAGAGAAGCGCTGATCCAGTTTGGCTGCGATCCCGCCGATTTTGAAGGATATTCGTTTCAGGAAGGTCGAATCGGCGCGTTCCTGGAGCTCCACATCGAGCAGGGGCCAGTGCTGGAATCGCTCGATGCGCCCGTCGGTATCGTGAGCGGGATCTCCGGACCGCTATGGCTCACGGTGGAGATGACGGGCTTCGCCGGGCATGCCGGCTCCGTGCCGATGCCAATGCGCCGTGACGCGCTCGTCGGCTGCGCCAAAGTGATCGTGGCGCTGAACGAGCTCGTACAGCAAGTGCCGGGCGCGCCTACAGTCGGCACCGTCGGTTCGCTGACGGTGTTTCCGGACTCGCGTAACATCATTCCCGAGAATGTCTCCTTCACGGTTGATCTGCGCGATATCGATCTGGCCCGCCGCAACGCTTTGGAAGCGGAGCTGCTGAGCGTGATCGATAACGTGGCGAGAGAACACGGTCTCGCCTATACGATTCGCGAGGATACGAATAGCGAACCCCGATACTGCGCGGATTGGATCAAGACGACGATGCGGGAGGAGGCGGAGAAGATAGGTATCGCGCCGCCGGAGCTGATGAGCGGTCCGTTTCACGATTCGCTGACGATGTCCTATGTTTGCGACTACGGCATGATCTTCGTACGCTGCAAGGAAGGCATCAGCCACAATCCCAAGGAATACTCCAGTCCTGAGGATATCGCCCTTGGGACGGAGCTTTTATACCGCACGGCAGTTCAGATATCGACGGAACGATGGAGGATTCAACCATGAGTAAAGTGAAAATCGGTTTGATTCAAGCTGCGAATGATGTTCATGGCGATGAGTCCGTGGAGCTTCATAAACGTAAAGCGATCGAAAAACATATCGCGCTGATTCGCGAAGCGGCGCAGCAGGGCACCCAAATGATTTGCCTGCAGGAAATTTTTTACGGACCCTATTTCTGTGCCGAACAAACGACGAAATGGTACGATGCGGCCGAGGAAATTCCGAACGGCCCGACGACGAAGCAGTTTCAGGAGCTCGCTAAAGAGCTTGGAGTTGTCATCGTGCTTCCCATCTATGAAAGGGAGGGCATCGCCACGTATTACAATACGGCGGCGGTGATCGATGCGGATGGCGCTTATCTCGGCAAATACCGCAAGCACCATATTCCGCATGTCGCTGCAGGCGGCGGATCCTGCGGGTTTTGGGAGAAGTACTATTTTAAACCGGGGAATCTGGGATATCCGGTGTTCGATACGGCTTTTGCAAAAATCGGCGTTTACATTTGTTACGACCGGCATTTCCCGGAAGGCGCGCGGGCTCTTGGCTTGAACGGCGCAGAGATCGTGTTTAATCCATCCGCGACGGTAGCCGGCACATCGGAATATCTGTGGAAGCTCGAGCAGCCGGCGCATGCAGTGGCGAACGGCTACTACGTGGCGGCCATAAATCGCGTTGGCGTCGAAGCGCCTTGGAATATGGGCGAATTTTACGGGCAGTCGTATTTGGCGGATCCGCGTGGTTCCATCGTCGCCATCGGCAGCCGGGATCAAGATGAAGTCGTCATCGGCGAGATGGATAAAGAACTCATCCGCGAGGTTCGCAATGTATGGCAGTTTTATCGCGACCGCAGGCCGGAAACCTACGACCAAATCATCAGCTTATAGCTGAAGTTAAAAAAGCGGGAGGAGAGGTCTACATGAGCACTTCATTTATTTCTTTAAGCGATTTAAAACGAAATTTTGCTGAAGTTAAAGCCGGAATGAAGCACAAAGAAGCGATCGAGGAATCGAATCGCTGTCTGTACTGCTATGATGCTCCGTGTATGCACGCCTGTCCGACGGGAATCGACATTCCCTCTTTTATCAAAAAAATTGCTTCCGGCAATTTGAAAGGCTCGGCGCGTACGATTATGGAGGCGAACCCGGTTGGCGCGACTTGCTCGCGGGTGTGTCCGACTGAGGAGCTATGCGAAGGCGCGTGCGTGCTAAATCTTTCGTCCAAGCCGATTTTGATTGGAGATTTGCAGCGCTATGCGACGGACTGGGCGATCAAGAACGAGCAGGTGCTGTTCAAAGCCGGTGTCAGCAATGGCAAGTCGGTTGCAGTGATCGGCGGCGGTCCTGCAGGTTTGTCGGCAGCGCGGGAGCTCGCGCGGTTCGGGTTTGCTGTGACGGTGTATGAAGCGAAAGAGCAAGCAGGCGGTCTGGATACGTATGGCATCGTCTCGTTCAGGCTCTCGCAGGAGATATCGCTCTGGGAAGTGGAGCAGGTGAAGAAGCTCGGCGTGGAGTTCCGGATGAACACGCGAGTAGGCGAAGATATCACCGCGGAAGAGCTGCTTCAAGACTTCGATGCAATTGTGCTCGCAGTAGGGATGTCCAAAGTGCCGATGCTCGGCATTGAAGGTGAACAGCTGGGAGGCGTATATGACGCGATTGATTTCATAGAAGCGACGAAAGCAACCATTGATACGCAGCTGGTGGGTAAACGTGTAGCGGTCATCGGCGCAGGCAATACGGCGATCGATGCGGCGACATGCTCGGTGCGTCTCGGAGCCGAGAAGGTGCAAATTGTGTACCGCCGTACCCAAGAGGAGATGACGGCTTACGATTTCGAGTTCGATTTCGCTAAGCAGGACGGCGTCGAATTCAGATGGCTGACCGCTCCAAAGCGGATCATCGGCAACGCGAATGGTGAAGTTATCGCGCTTGAATGCATCCGCATGAGATTGGAAGAATCCGAAATCAGCGGCCGGAAACGTCCTGTTCCTGTCGCAGGCTCGGAATTCCTGATCGAAGTGGACGCTGTTGTGAAGGCGATCGGCCAAACGCGTCATACCTCGATCATTGAGCAATTCGGCTTAACGCATTCGCGTGGCACCGTGACGGTCGACACACAGACGGGAGAAACGTCGAATCCGAAAGTGTTTGCGGCCGGCGATGTCATTTTCGGCGACGGTCAAGGCGAGGCGATGGTCGTCTCGGCGGCACAACAAGGTAAACAGGCGGCATATGCCATCTACAACAAGCTAGTGAGTAAAAAAATCGAAACTGCCTGATCATCATCAACATGTAACAGGAGTGGCCGTACAACATCCGCTTAATTGAACTGGAGGGATTCAAGATGGCAGATCTACGCATCAATTTGGCAGGCATATCATCACCTAATCCGTTCTGGTTAGCATCCGCACCGCCGACGAATACAGGTTATCAAGTACAGCGTGCGTTCGAAGCCGGTTGGGGAGGCGCAGTTTGGAAAACGTTAGGGGATCCGATTATTAATACGTCATCGCGCTTTGCGGCTGTTCACTTCAATGGGCAGCGCGTTGCAGGCTTTAACAATATTGAGCTTATTACCGATCGGCCGCTTGAGGTGAATTTAAAAGAAATCTATGAGACGAAAAAGCGATTCCCGAACCATGCTGTCGTGGCTTCGCTCATGGTAGAACCGAAGCAGGAGAAGTGGCACGAAATCGTCAAAAAAGTCGAAGCCATCGGCGTAGACGGCCTGGAGCTCAACTTTGGCTGTCCGCACGGGATGGCCGAGCGCGGCATGGGTTCGGCTTCAGGGCAGCAGCCGGATCTGGTCGAAGCTCAGACCATGTGGGTGAAAGAGGTCGCGACGACCCCTGTCATCGTCAAACTGACGCCTAACATTACGGATATTACCGCAACGGCGAAAGCGGCGGTTCGAGGCGGTGCCGATGCGATTTCGCTCATTAACACGATCAACTCGCTCGCCGGCGTTGACCTGGATTCCTGGAACACGATTCCTCATGTTGGCGGCAAAGGCGCACACGGCGGGTATTGCGGACCTGCGGTCAAACCTATTGCGCTGAACATGGTTGCGGAATGCGCCAGGAATGCTGCGGTCGGCGTACCGATCTCCGGTATCGGCGGTATCTCGAATTGGCGAGATGCCGTTGAGTTCATGTTAATGGGGGCAACAGGCGTGCAGGTGTGTACGGCGGCAATGCATCATGGCTTCCGCATTGTCGAGGACATGATCGACGGTCTCAACAACTATTTGGATGAAAAAGGTCTGGCCAGCGTCACCGAGCTCATCGGTAAATCCGTTACCCGCTATTCCGACTGGGGGAATTTGGATCTGAACTATGCGGTCGTGGCCCGCATTGACACTGCGACCTGCATTAACTGCAATAAGTGCCATATCGCTTGCGAGGATACATCTCATCAATGTATCGACATGCTGACGGGAGAGGACGGCAAGTCCTACTTGCAAGTCCGGGAAGAAGACTGTGTGGGCTGTAACTTGTGCTCCATCGTTTGTCCGGTGGACGGTGCGATTTCGATGATTGAGGTACCTTCTACAGAAGCGCCGATGACCTGGAACGAAAGGCAGGCAGCGCTAGCCAAACTGTCATCCGATAAGGATACCACGAAGAAGGAGGCTGTATAATCGATGGCCAAACTCATTAAGCATGGAACGATCGTGACGGCTGCGGATCAGTATCAAGCGGACGTGCTCATCGAAGACAAGATCATCACGCAAATCGGTCTAAACCTGGAAGCGGAAGGGGCGGAGATCATCGACGCTTCGGGGCATTATGTTTTCCCGGGGGGCATTGATCCGCACACGCATCTGGATATGCCCTTCGGCGGTACGGTGACGGCTGACGATTTTGAGACGGGTACCAAAGCGGCTGCTTTCGGCGGCACGACGACGATCATCGATTTTTGCCTGACCAATAAAGGGGTTCCCCTAAGCCAATCCGTACAAACCTGGCATGAGAAGGCTGCGGGCAAGGCGGTTATTGATTATGGCTTCCATCTGATGATTGGCGAGATAACCGACGAAGTTTTGGCCGAGCTGCCGAAAATGATTCTGGACGAAGGCATTACCTCGCTTAAAGTTTTCATGGCCTATAAAAATGTGTTCCAAGCTGACGACGGAACCTTATTCCGTACGCTGCTTGAAGCGAAAGAGCATGGAGCACTGGTCATGGTGCATGCGGAAAATGGCGATGTGATCGATTATTTGATCAAAAAGGCGCTCGACGAAGGCAATACCGAGCCGATTTACCACGCGTTAACGCGTCCGTCGGTTATTGAAGGAGAAGCGACTGGCCGGGCAGCCAAGCTTACGGCGCTGGCAAACTCCCAGCTTTATGTCGTTCACGTTACTTGTCAAGAAGCTGTAGAGCAAATTACTGAAGCGCGGAATAAGGGAGTTGATGTGTGGGGCGAAACGTGCCCGCAATATTTGCTGTTGGATCAATCGTACCTGGAAAAGCCGGATTTTGAAGGGGCCAAATACGTATGGTCGCCGCCGCTGCGAGAGACCTACCATCAGGAAGCGCTGTGGAACGCATTGAAAAACGGGCAGCTGCAGACGCTCGGCTCCGACCATTGTTCGTTTAATTTTAAAGGGCAAAAAGACCTGGGTCTCGGCGACTTCAGCAAAATTCCGAACGGCGGCCCGGTCATCGAGGATCGCTTCTCGATCCTGTACTCCGAAGGCGTGGCCAAAGGCCGCATTACGATCAATCAGTTCGTGGATATTGTTTCTACGCGGATCGCGAAGCTTTTTGGGCTGTTCCCCAGAAAAGGGACCATTGCGGTAGGCTGCGACGCGGATATCGTCATTTTCAATCCGAATGTATCGAGAACGATTTCAGCGGAAACGCATCATATGAACGTTGACTATAATCCTTTTGAGGGCATTACGATTACAGGAGAGCCCGTAACCGTGCTATCCCGTGGCGAGTATGTGATTAAAAATAAACAGTTCGCAGGTACGCCGGGCGCCGGTCAATTCGTGAAGCGGGGGACCTATAATCCGGCATCGCTTGGGGTGACGACGAAGAAAGAAGCCGTTCAGTTGTAACGCTGTAAGAATGAAGGGAGGGGCTGCCAAATGTCCGATCACGAGCAATTTATGCACGAGAAAAAGAAGCTGGATGACTTCGTGTCCCAAAAGTTTAAGATCGTCGGTGTAAAAGAAGACTTGAACGGGGCCTGGCTCGATCTGGAGCACCCCGGCGGTGAAACTGCGAGTCTGCATCTGGAGACGGCCAATGCCCGGAAATATTTTGCCGCCTTGCTCATCCGACAGGAAAATACATTAGCTTAATGTATGGCTCCGTTCATATATTCGTACCCGTGCAGCGCGAGCTCGATCGCAATCCGTTTAGACGGATCCATGTAATCGTCGCCAAGCAGGGCGGCTATTTTATCCAGCCGGTGATAAAGCGTTTGTCTGACGATGAACAGCTCTTTGGCCGTATCCTGCTTGGAGCCGCACAGTGCTAAGTACACTTTCAGCGTCTTGAGCAGGTGGGAGCTCTTTTCACGGTCATAGCTGACGACAGGTCCAATATATTCATCGATAAACGATTGCAGCAAGCCAGTTTTCTTCAAGTTAATGATAACTTTGTATACATGCAGCTCATGATAAAACGGCTCAGCAAGTGCGCCAGTGTCTTTCTGAATGAGGATCGTTTCTTTAGCCGTTTCATAGCTGTCTTTGGCGAGGGTTGGATCGCTCAATTCTTTACCTACTCCGTATAGCGATGAAAATAACGGAAATTCTTGATGAATCTCCGTCTTCTGCAATCTGCGGACGGCTCTGAGGATACGCTCTTTGGCTGAAGCCGCCGGCAGCTGATCGAGCAGGATGAATACGATTTGTTCCTGTCTCATCGTCGGCAGCAAATAAAAGCCTTCACCTTCGAAAATCGCGCGTGCGACCATGTTTTTCTGAATGAGATTGGCTTCCCAATCTTTATATTGCTCAGCATGCGCTTGAGCGTCAAACACGCATACGATAAGACGGTTCAGCTTGGCAGTTGGCTTCATTGAGTATATGTAGTCGCGAATTTCCTGAAGCGAATGCTTGCCGTTCAGCCAGTCGATGACCCATAAATCCTCTTTGTAGCGTCGCTTTTCCTCGATATATTTCGTACGCATCATTTCTTGCGCGATGGCAGTCGCAAACCGGTCCAAGGCCAGAACCTGGAATTCGCTGAGCTCTTGGTCGGCATGAATTAACAGGTCGGCAAACAAATGTTCGAGGGCAAGGATAGGGCGATGAGCCAGCGTGCTTTTGACTTCCGGATTGTCAAACATTTCGCCATAAATCCACTTTTCATAAAAGGTATCCGCTTTATGCTTCGGCAGAGGAGGTACGAATTGTGCCTCAGCCCCGAGCGGGAAAAAAGCGACTTGCGCCTGCGTCGTTTGATGCAGCAGTTTCAGAAGCGGCAGCAGTCCTTTGCCGGATAGAAGAAGCTGATTTAAGTGGGTGGAGAGGGATTCCAGCTCGGAAACCATTTTGTGGTGCTGATGAATGAAATAGGCGTGCAAGTCCTGTGTAATATCGATATAGCGCACTTCTTCGTGGAAGAAGATAAGCGGAAAGTTCGCACGCAGGGCGAGCTCTCTCATTCGGTCCATCGGTTTCTTCATATAGGTGCCCAGCTCGATACAAAGTCCGGAAGCGCCGCAATCGATTAGCTGCTGCAGAAAAGAGATGCTGATCTCCTCATCGTCGTGCCATCCGATCCCCGTAGAAAGAATCAGTTCGTTGCCGTTCAGCAAATGGCCGACTTGGGTAACTTCCATGATGTGCACCCATCGGACTGTGCGGTTCAGTGCCGCAACGCTAGCGACGGCTTCCGCCTTTTGAAACAGGGGTCTTTGCAAAATATCTTTGACCGTTAACTGGAGTAATGTCGTGACCATGGATGCACCGCCCCGTAATGTTAGATAAATTAACATGAATCTGCGATTGAAACAATTTTACCCATTATACAATGTGTCCAATGCGTTGTGGGAAAAAAATTCTTTTCACCGGGAGATGATTACATATGAGTTTAGAAGCTGCTTCCCTGCAAGGAACTGTGAGATTGCATAATCTGATCAATGGACGATGGGTAGACTCAACCAGTACTCAAGAAGAAAACGTGATGAATCCCGCAACAGGCGCGGTGATCGCCAGAGTGCCGCTTTCTTCGGGACAGGAAGTGGAGGCAGCCGTGAAAGCTGCGCAAGCTGCTTTTGAATCATGGAGCAAGACGCCGGTTCCGAAAAGGGCAAGAGTGCTGTTCCGTTATTGGCAGCTGCTGCAGGAGCACGAGCAAGAGATTGCCGAGCTGATCACGAAGGAGAACGGCAAAAGCTACAAAGAGGCGCTCGGCGAGGTGCTCCGAGGAATCGAGTGCGTGGAATTCGCGGCGGGTGCGCCTACGCATCTGATGGGATCGACGCTTGCGAATATCGCCACCGACATCGATTCCGAGCTGTTCCGGGTACCGCTTGGCGTCGTCGGCGGGATCACCCCCTTCAACTTCCCGATGATGGTCCCTTGCTGGATGTTCCCGTTAGCGATTGCATGCGGCAATACGTTCGTCTTGAAGCCCTCGGAGCGAACGCCGCTCACTGCGGTGAAGCTGGTTTCCTTGTTTCAGGAAGCGGGTCTGCCGGATGGTGTGTTGAATCTGGTGCATGGCGCACACGATGTTGTGAATGCGCTAACAACGATACCCGCTGTAAAAGCCGTCTCCTTTGTCGGCTCGCAGCCAATAGCAAAGTACGTGTATGAGAAGGCATCGGCAGCCGGCAAACGCGTTCAAGCGCTTGCAGGGGCGAAAAACTATCACATCGTCATGCCGGATGCTCATCCGGAGAAAACCGTCGAGAACATCATCATGTCCTCATTCGGAAGTGCAGGGGAACGGTGTATGGCATGTTCCGCGGTTGTTGTTGTAGGAGAAAGCGATGCATTTATGAAAACGCTGCGCGAAGCAGCGGAGAATATGGTCGTTGGCTCCGGCATGAACGAAGACGTCACATTGACGCCCGTGATTCGCAAAGTACAACGTGCACGCATTGAGTCTTTTATCGATAAAGGCGTTGCAGAAGGGGCGCAGCTGCTGCTTGATGGAAGAACGTCGAAAGCGTGCAAGCAAGACGGTTACTTCCTTGGCGCTACGGTGTTCGATCATGTGAAACCGGAGATGACGATCGCGAAAGAGGAGATCTTTGGGCCTGTGCTGTCGGTGCTGCGCGCAAGTGATTTAAATGAAGCATTGAAGATCGTCAATCAATCCCGCTTCGGCAACTCCGCTGTGATCTATACGGAAAATGCCAAAGCGGTCCGTCAATTCCGCGAAGAAGCGGAAGCCGGTATGCTAGGCGTCAATGTAGGGGTTCCAGCGCCGATGGCATTCTTCCCTTTCTCTGGCTGGAAAGATTCGTTTTACGGCGATCTTCATGCTAACGGCAAGGACGGCGTCGAATTTTATACGAAGAAAAAGATGATAACCTCACGCTATTTTTAAAAGGATAGAAGACTTAGAGCCGCAAGCGATTGCGGCTTTTTGTGTTTGAACAAACGAAAGTTCGAGAGAGGGTTGACCCAGGTACCGGGCACACATTTCTTGGAGTTGCAGATTTCGGTATTTAGCCGATATTTGTGTATGAAAAGGGGATTTGGACTATTGTTCGCTAATAAAGAATCGTTGGACGTATGAAGTGAGCAGTTTATCAACGAATGAGGGTGCAGAGAACAAAGGACTCTAAGTAATGAATAAAAGTCTTTAAATAAAGACGTTTGTTCGGTCGAGATGTTATTTCGGCTTTTTTCCATATATTAGCGTCAAAGAGTATCCTGAATAACGAACAAATTTCTTTGTTCCTCGCTATAAGAGCAGCTGATTGCGGATCCGAGGTGTAGACTTGGTATTTTTTCGTTGAGCAGAAATTGCGAATCGTTCATTGTCGGAGTCACATGAATCTAGTATGATTGGATTTACGGACTGGAAAAAGGTGTCAAAGTTACTCGCATTTATTATGAACTTCATGATTAATAAAACAGGAGGACCCCCCATACATGAAGCGAAGTAAAAATAACAACTCGCTCAGACAATATTACGAAATGCTTCATCGCTACTTACTGCCGCAACGAGGTACACTCATCGGTTTAGCTATTCTGTTGTTCACGTCAATCGGTATGCAGCTCATTAATCCGCAAATTATTCGCTTCTTTATTGATACGGCTCAATCACAAGGAACTATGGAACCGCTTATTATCGCGGCCGGATTATTTATCGGATTTTCATTGATTCAGCAGCTTGTATCGGTGATCGCAACCTATTTTAGTGAAAATATCGGTTGGAAAACGACGAATACGCTGCGTGTCGATCTGGCGGCACATTGCTTGTCACTGGACATGTCGTTCCATAAATCACATACATCCGGATCATTGATCGAGCGTGTGGATGGGGATGTGAACGCACTGGCGAATTTCTTCTCCAGCATGATCATCCACCTCGTCGGCAACCTGCTTTTGATGATTGGCATTATCGTATTGCTTTTCCGGGAAAACTGGCTAATCGGCGCGGGAATGACTTTATTTGTGCTTTTTGCCGTCTATGCGATTCAATGGATTCGTAAATTCGCCGTTCCGGTCTGGACGGGATGGCGTCAAGCGAATGCGGAGTTCTACGGCTTTATCGGCGAGCATTTGGAAGGAACGGAAGACATACGCGCCAATGGTGCGGTTGGCTTCGTGATGAACCGTTTTTATACGATGCTTCGGCGGATGCTGCCGCTCCGCGTGAAAGCGTTCCTAGGCTTCTGCGCAATGTGGAATACATCGATTCTCGTATTCGCGTTCGGGAATGCGCTGGCTTTTGCCATCAGTGCTTATCTCTGGCGAACGGCCAATATTACTCTCGGTACGGTGTATCTCATCTTCTTTTATACGGAGCTGCTCGCCAAGCCAATTGAGAAGATACGCACACAGATGGAAGACTTGCAAAAAGCAGACGCCAGCATTTCGCGGATTCGTGAGCTGTTCGCCACAAAGTCAGCAATCGTTGACGGGCCCGGAGAGCGGCTGCCGGATGGCCCGCTTGGCGTCCAATTCCGCGACGTGACGTTCAGCTATGACGGGGATCAACCTACGATCAAGTCGCTTAGTCTCGAGCTGAAGCCGGGAGACGTGCTGGGCCTGCTAGGTCGCACGGGAAGCGGCAAATCGACGATGGCGCGGCTGCTGCTGCGCTTCTACGATCCGCAAAGCGGATCGATTGCGCTGGGCGGCACGGATATTCGGAGCTGCAAGCTGGCGGATCTGCGCAAACGCGTTGCCATGGTGACACAAAACATCGAAATCATGCAGGGTACGGTCCGTGATAACTTAACCTTCTATGATGATTCGATTCCTGACGAACGGATTATCGAGGTTCTGGAAGACCTCGGACTAAGGGCGTGGTATGAGTCGCTGCCTGAGGGACTCGATACGTTGCTTGCTTCCGGGGGCGGCAGCCTTTCAGCGGGCGAGGCGCAGCTGCTGGCATTCGCCCGCGTATTTTTGACTGACCCTGGACTGGTCATCATGGACGAAGCCTCATCAAGATTGGACCCCCTGACCGAACTACGCATGGAGAAAGCCGTATCCAAGCTGTTAGAGGCACGCTCCTGTATTATGATCGCCCATCGGCTAAGCACCGTACAGCGTGCCGACCACATTCTTATCTTAGACGACGGCAAAATCATGGAATCGGGCAAAAGAGAGCAATTGGCCGCCGATCCGACATCTCGATTCAGCCAATTGCTGGCTACAGGGCTTGAGGAGGTGCTCGCTTGAATACATATCAATATTTGTTGCGGCTAATTACGTATAGGCCATTCCTATATTTCATTAATGCGCTTGCCTGGACGGTCATTTACCTGGCACCGATTGTGCCGGGGCTTGTGACGAAGGAGTTTTTCGACTCCCTGACAGGGAATTCCAAGCTTGGTTATAGCGTATGGGGCATTATTGCGCTGCTTATGGCTGCAACGCTGGGACGAATTATGCTCATCGTAGTCGGCTTCATCACGGATGTTAATTTTCGCTTCCGGATGGGGATGCTGCTCAGACGGAATTTGCTGGAGCATGTCTTGAAGCAGCCGGGTGCACGGGCGATTCCCGTGTCTCCGGGCGAAGCGATCAGTCATTTCCGGGACGATGTCGATCAGTCCGAAGAAGCGGCGAGTTGGTCGGTCGATGTGTTCGGGATGACGTGCTTCGCTGCGGTATCCTGTTATATTCTCATCCGCATCGACGCACAGATGACGCTGCTCGTGTTTCTGCCGCTTGTTATAGTCATCTCAGTTGCACAACTGGCTACGGCAAGATTGCAAAAATACCGCGCAGCGAGCCGGGAATCGACCGCTAAAGTGACTGGCGAAATTAGCGAAATGTTCGGCAATGTGCAGGCGATCCAGGTTGCGGGAGCTGAAAAACGCGTCATCGATCGCTTTAGACGGTTAGGCGATACCCGCAGGAAAGCGATGCTGAAGGACCGCCTGATGACCGAGCTGCTCGATTCGATTTTCTCCAATTCCGTCAATCTGGGGACAGGGCTTATCCTGCTTCTAGCCGGACAGAAAATGAGGGCAGGAACGTTTACGGTCGGCGATTTCGCGTTGTTCGTTTATTATTTGACGTTTGTTACACAATTTATCTCGAACGTCGGCAAATTTATTACATACTTCAAACAAATGAGCGTCGCCTTGGAACGGTTGACCTTCCTTCTGCAGGGCGCATCGGCTAAAATTCTAACGATGGTCAAATCCCTGCATCTGGACAAAAAGCAGAAGCTGCCCACGGAAAGCGGGGCGGGAGAGACGGATGATATTGCAGCCGTATCGGCGATCCCTCAAGCCGCACCCCGCGACAACTCCTTGCAGCATTTGGACGTGCAAGGGCTGTCCTATACCTACCCGGATACGGGCAGGGGCATATCCGGCGTGCAGTTGAGTCTCACGCGAGGTTCGTTCACCGTCATCACCGGAACGATCGGTTCCGGGAAGACGACGCTCGTCCGAACCTTGCTGGGCCTGCTGCCGAAGGATGAGGGCACGATTGACTGGAACGGCAATCCGGTCGAAGACGCCGGCACGTTCTTCACGCCGCCGCGGAGCGCATACACCGCGCAGGTGCCGCGGCTGTACAGCGATACGCTGCGCAACAATATTTTGCTCGGGCAAGCGGAGCAAGGCGATAGCTTGCAGCATGCGCTTTACGCAGCCGTCATGGAATATGACGTCGCGCAGTTGCCCGGCGGGCTCGATACGGTGATCGGCCCGCGCGGGGTAAAGCTGTCCGGCGGCCAGGCGCAGCGGACGGCGGCTGCCCGCATGCTCGTGCGCGACGCCGAGCTGTATGTGTTCGACGACCTGTCGAGCGCGCTTGACGTCGAGACGGAGCAGAAGCTCTGGGAGCGGATGTTCGAGCGCCGCGGCGATGCCACATGCCTGGTCGTCTCGCACCGGAAGACCGCGCTGGCGCGGGCTGACCACATCATCGTGATGAAGGATGGCCGCATCGAAGCGGAAGGTACATCTTCAGATCTTCTCCAGCGAAGCTCTACTTTTCAGGAACTATGGTACGGTGACGATCATGCAACGAAGGAGATGGAATTGAATGAACCATTTAGATCCAAATAACATTTTGTTAATTACGGATATACCCGGCTATACCCCGCAAATCAGTCGATTGATGTCCATGATGAATTACGCCAGATATTCGACCCTCCGTGCTGTGGAGGGTCTCACCACGGAGCAACTTGACTATAAGCTTGACGAGACCAGTAATTCGATTGGCGCTTTATTGTTGCATTTTGCCGCTGTCGAAGTGGCTTACCAGTTGGAAACCTTTGAGCATCGCGACCTGAACGAAGAGGAGATGAAAATTTGGGGAGCTGCACTGGACTTGGGTGAGCAAGGATGCACGATAAAAGGGAATCCGCTGGAATATTACGTGAACATCTTAAATGAGGTTCGGACCAAAACTTATGAGGTTTTCAAAACCAAAACCGATGAATGGCTGTATGAGGAGTATCCTTTTTGGCAGGAAAGGCCGGCTAACCACTATTTCATGTGGTATCATGTGTTTGAAGACGAAATTAACCATAGAGGCCAAATTCGTTGGATGAAGAAACGACTTCCAATGTAAGGGGGGATGACGATGACGAACAGCCTGATCGTTGTCTTTATCCTGACGATGATTATTCATACGGCCGAGACGTTGTCTTATTCCGTTCGCTTCGCCGGTGTGAAGTTGAACAAAATCGCGGTCGCACTTTCGTTAACCGGTATTATCGTGCTCGTTTCGCGGACCGCGAATTTGATTCAAGCTCCGCTAACCGCCAAGTTCGTCGATTATGCAAAAATCGATGCTGCCTTTGACTTGGAGCGTTATTTGCGCATTATTTTATTCGCTTCATCGATTGGAACGATCATTGCGATTGCCTTATTTCCTTCATTTATTAACATCAGCGCCAGAATTATAGCCAAATTGGAGGTCGCCGGTTCCATCCCCAAACTCATTACAAGCGTGACCATCGATCAAATCAAGAACACGAAAAATTATTTGAAGAGGCCCACGATCCGGCTTAGCCATTTCCGGTATCTTGGCATTCCCAAGAGGTTTCTCGTGCTTAACATTGTCGTCACAGCGTTTTACTCCGTTGGCGTGCTTTCTTCGTTATATGCAGCGCATTTATTGCCGCAGTATAGCACGACTGCTTCACAAGCATCCGGGATCATTAACGGGATCGCGACTATTTTGCTCACCATCTTCATTGACCCGCAGTTAGGTCTTATCACAGACAAAGCTCTGCGCAACGAAGAGCATAAGCTTCAGCTTGGTAAAATCTATGCGCTGCTTATGACATCGCGCTTCTTAGGGACGATGCTTGCTCAGCTCGTCTTGATCCCGGCGGCTCATTTTATCGGTTTGATCGTGCAATGGATCGTCTAACTCTGTTATAATAGCTAGTATCTTGCAGTTCAGCTAGAGAGAAACGGAGTCTCTGAAATGAAAAAGTTCAAAAAATTTTATATCGAAATTACGAGTATTTGCAATCTGGCCTGCACTTTTTGTCCACAGACCCAGCGTGCCAAAGGATTCATTGAAATCGACAAGTTTAGAAATATATTGGATCAAATCAAACCGCATACCGATCACATTTACCTCCATGTTAAAGGAGAGCCGCTGCTTCATCCGAAGATAGACGAGCTTCTCGATATTAGCCATGAAAAGGGTTTTAAGGTCAACATTACGACAAACGGCACGTTGATTAATAAAAATAGACACAAGCTTTTGGGCAAACCGGCTTTGAGGCAGATGAATTTTTCCTTGCATAGCTTTGACGGGCATGAGGGCTCACAGGATAAAGAAGGCTATGTGATGAGTATTCTAAGGTTCGCAAAGGAAATCGTAGCCGCTTCAGGCGTCATCATTTCCTATCGCCTATGGAATCTGGATACGGACAATCAGACGAATCTGGAGCGGCAGCGGAACCGCGAAGTGCTCGAGATGATTGAACGGGAATATGAACTCGATTATAAAATCGATGAAAAATTCATCCGCGGCACCGGGGTGAAACTGGCCGATCGCGTCTATTTGAACCAAGACCATGAATTCCAATGGCCGGATTTAAAGGCGGAGGAAATCGAAGGACCGGGCTTTTGCCACGCGCTGCGCAACCAGGCAGGCATTCTCGTGGATGGCACCGTCATACCATGCTGTCTGGATGGGGAAGGGGTCATTGATCTCGGCAATATCAACGATACGCCGTTCTCGGAAATCGTCGAGGGTGAACGGGCTAACCGATTGTTTGAAGGCTTTTCCAGACGAGAAGTAGTTGAAGAGTTGTGCCGGAAGTGCGGTTACCGGGAACGATTTAGTATGTAAAAGGAAAAGCTTAGATCAAGCAGTCATTATACTGTTTGACTGAGCTTTTTTGCATCGGCGAGGGGAATTTCAGAAGTCCCTTTGCTTTTCTCTAATGTTCATGGGATAATAATCTTTTGCTTAAATCTATTTGCTGGAGGCACACATCCATTGGCACGGTATCCCTTTGCATATGATCGCGGACAACCCTATTTTCAGCAGGTTTCGGACTGGATCGCCGATATTTTCTATGAAAAATTGCCGGAAGCGGGCTTTGAAGTTCGCGATGAACAAATTTATATGGCGTTTCAGCTGGAACGCGCTTTTGCCGAGAAACAAACGATTTTTGCCGAAGCTGGCGTAGGAACGGGCAAAACGTTAGTTTATTTATTGTACGCCATTTGCTATGCCCGATATATGAACAAACCCGCGATTATCGCCTGTGCCGATGAATCTCTGATCGAACAGCTGGTGAAGCCGGGCGGGGATATCGATAAATTATCCCGACATTTGAACATGGCGATCGATGCGAGACTTGCGAAGTCGCCGGACCAATACGTTTGTCTGGTGAAGCTGGACGAAGCCCGGTTAGGTCACGAAGATGTAGGACTCTATAAGGATCTGCACGAGAGCCTGCCTGAGTTCGTCCATAAGCACGAAGCATTGCAATCCTTTCATGCGTATGGGGATCGCAAGCATTATCCGCATTTGAACGATGAGCAGTGGAATCGGATTGGCTGGGATACGTTCCAAGATTGTTTTGTTTGCGACCTTAGACACCGGTGCGGCCAGACGCTTTCGCGGGGGGAATACCGCAGGGCTGCCGATCTGATCATATGTTCCCATGATTTCTATATGGAACACGTGTGGACTTACGAAGGACGAAAGCGGGAAGGGCAGCTGCCGCTGCTGCCTGATCATTGCACTGTCGTTTTCGATGAAGGGCATTTGTTGGAATCGGCCGCACAGAAGGCTTTAACCTATAAACTGAAGCATATTGTGTTCGAAGAGCTCATTACACGTTTGCTTAAAGGGGAAGTTCGCGAGACACTAGCGGTTCTCATCGATGAAGCGATTGATCAGAGCGAAATGATGTTCAGGGTGCTGGAAAGCAGCTGCCAGCCAATCGCGGGATCGGATCGCAAGCAGATCATGATGAGTGAACGATTGCTTCAAGAAATTCACCGTCTTTGCGAAATCCTGACGGCTATTGAAGAGGAATTGGTGTTCGAAAGCGAGCTCTTCACGCTGAACGAATATCAACTGCGGATCGTTGAAGAGCATTTGGAAATGATGCAGAAAGCATTAGGCTTGTTTCACCACGATCAAGCGTTCATTTGCTGGGCTACAGACAGTATAACCGGACTCAGCTTGGTGGTGATGCCAAGAACGGTGAAAGAAGTGCTTCGCGAACGAGTGTTTGCGAGTAAAATGCCCATCGTCTTCTCATCGGCGACGCTATCGGTTGAAGGATCTTTTGATTATGTGGCTAGCAGCCTAGGCCTCGACACTTATTTATCTTTCTCTGTCAATTCTCCTTATGACTATCAGGAGCGAATGGAAGTGATTGCCCCGCAGTGGTCTGCAGGAGGAACGTTTCAAGAGAAAATGGAAGCCGCGGTTAAACTTTTGATGCGAACGGAAGGGCGAGCCCTAATTCTTTTCCCGGCGCAGGAAGAACTGCAGAAGTTTAAGCGGGAAATCGTTCTCCATACGGAATGTGCAGGAATGCGCTTCTATTTCGAAGGCGATCAGGAGATAAGTTCGCTTATCGCAGCTTTCCAAGATGACGAGCACAGCGTGCTAGGGGCAGTCAGTTTATGGGAAGGACTTGATGTTCCTGGACCATCGCTCTCGAATGTGATCGTCTGGGCGCTGCCTTTCCCGCCGCAAGATCCGGTCTTTATGGCGAAGCGTCAAGCTTCAGATGTACCTTACGAAGAGGTAGACATTCCCTATATGCTGTTGCGCCTGAGACAGGGTATGGGGCGATTAATCCGATCACGAGAGGATCGCGGTATTATCGCTATTTTCAGCGAGGAGTTGCACCATGATCCGGTACTGAGGGAACATATTGTCCGCGTGCTGCCGGAAGGTGTTTGTCTGACTAACGTCTTATAACATAAGAATCTATCGAAGGCAACTGTTCCTTACAGTTGTCTTCTTTGTATTTGTGGAAAAAAGAGGGAAATCAGTGGTGGAATCGAATTTCTATTCTTCAATAGATGAAAAATTATTCAAAACGTACTAAAATGACAGCATGAGATAAATCCAAATGACAAGGTGAAATCAATGAGAATAGCTTTTTTTGATTCGGGAATTGGCGGCATTTCGGTATTAGCCGAAGCCATGAAACGATTACCGAAAGAGGACTTTTTATATTTTGCGGATACGCTTCATGTTCCCTATGGGACTAAATCGAAAGAAGAGGTTAAGTCCTATATTCAAGAGGCAGCAGTTAGAATTATGAAGGAAAATGTGAAAGCTCTAGTTATCGCTTGTAACACGGCAACAAGTATTGCCGTTACAGATTTGCGAAGCGCATACGACGTTCCCATTATCGGAATGGAACCTGCTGTTAAACCTGCTGTTGAAATGAACCGTTTCACTGGGAAACGTGTGCTCGTTTTTGCTACTGCCTTAACGTTGAAACAAACCAAGTATTCGGAATTAATTTCCCGGGTTGACGATCAGAGTATTGTGGATTCCTTGCCGTTACCTGAGTTAGTTGAGTATTGTGAGAAATTGGTCTTTAATGAGAACGTATTGGAGGATTATTTTACGAATAAGCTTTCCGGATTCGATCTTAGCATGTATGGCACCGTTGTTCTTGGCTGCACCCATTATCCATTTTATAGGAATGTGCTAAAAACACTTTTACCTGACCATATCCAAATTGTTGACGGCAGTGCCGGTACCGTTAGTCGACTTTCGCACATATTGAAAGACAAGGATCAATATAATTCGAACGGACAATCGAATGTGAAATTTCTATGTTCGAGTGATGACCTTGGCTATATTCAAAAAATGGAACGCGCTCTGGAACGATTTCAAAGCATGAACTGACATTGTATGATTGGAGGATACTTAAATGTTTAGTAATCAGATAAACGACGATATTCATCTGAAGTTATTGGAAACGAGATTTGCTGATGAGCTGTTTGCTCTGTCGGATAAGAACCGGGACTATCTGAGGGAATGGCTGCCTTGGTTAGATGCAACTGTAAGTGTGGAGCAGACGAGGAATTTTATTCAATCTACGCTAAAAGCCTATGCGGACAACAATGGATTCAATTGCGGAATTTTTTATAAAGGCCGAATTGCCGGATGCATTGGATTACATGGAATCGATTGGATTAATAAAAAGACTTCCATCGGCTACTGGCTCGGGGCAGATTTTCAAGGGCAGGGGATTATGACACTTGCTTGTAAAGCGGTTATCGATTATGTGTTTAACGATTTATCCCTTAATCGAGTCGAGATTAGAGCTGCGGAACATAATTCGAAGAGCAGGGCTATACCAGTAAGGTTGAACTTCGTGTACGAAGGTAAGGTGCGTCAAGCGGAATGGCTTTATGACCATTATGTCGATCATATGGTTTATGGTTTATTGAAGGAAGATTGGAATCTCCATCTTAACAAATAGCACGGATGATCAAAAAACAGATTGTAGAGTAGGCTACAATGTGTTTAAGAGAAAAGATGGAGGTTTGAAGTCAATATGGAAGCTTACCAAAGGATCCAAGACGCAATCGAATTCATAGAAATGAATCTTTATGATGAGCTTAGAATTACAGAAATTGCAGGAAAAGCGAGCTTTTCCGCGTTTCATTTTCAGCGTATGTTCCAAGCCATTTCCGGGTTTTCGGTTCATGAGTATATTCGAAAACGAAGGCTTTCCGAGGCGACTGCTTTACTGAAAGAAACCGATCGGAACGTGTTGGATATCGCGATTTCTTGTCAGTATGGCTCGCAAGAAGCTTTTACGCGGGCATTCGAGAACTATTTTGGGATAACACCCGCTAAATACCGGAAGTCGGATTACCACATTCATATGCAAAGTAAAATTAATTTTTTAAACTACCATTCCAGGATGCTAGGGGAAATGAATATGAACAAACCTACGATTGTTCATTTAAATCAAATCGATATTATTGGGTATGAGTACACAACGAATTTAAACAATGAGACTTACTATAAGGAAATCCCGGGATTTTACGATGAATTTGGCAGAAATCAACATTACCTGCGGATTCCGAATAAAACAGCTCCGGATATGGCTTATGGAATTGCATGCAAATTCCAGGATGACGGTACTTTCTCATTTATTGTCGGCGAACAAGTAGAGCCGTCGGATGATGTGTTGGACCCGGGTTTTGTTCGTTTTGAGCTTCCTGAGGGCCAATATGCCGAATTCAAAGTGAACGGATCAACGGATCTCGTTCAACAAACAAGGCAATATATTTATGGAACCTGGTTGCCGAACTCCAATTATGAACGGAGAGAAGGGCCGGATTTTGAAATAACGGACGTTCGTCACTCCATGTTCCCGCACGGACTTCAGATGAAAATATACATACCGATTTGAAGTTAACAAATTAAGCCTACCCAGTGGAAGATATAAAACCGAATCAAACACATAAAATTACATAATATATGTTATGTCATCAAATGAAAATCGCCAGTCGAAGTGAGAAACCACTTTGGCTGGCTTTTTCTCGTGTATTAGATAAAAATACGATACAGCTAAAGAAGGCGCTAGCCTTCATAGCTGAATAATCCTTAACCTTAAAGCGAATAATTCCTCTAAATGCAAAAACTGGGACCGTGTTCTATCATTTCGAAGATAACTATGGAGAGGTGGCTTTAACATGAGTAAAGCAGCTTATTTGCGTGAACCCATCCAACGTAAGTTATTATTCAGCACAGGTTTAAGCTGGTTGTTCGATGCGATGGACGTGGGCATCATCTCGTTCGTCGTTGCGGCGCTTGCTGTTGATTGGAAGCTAAGCGCTCAGCAAATTGGACTGTTAACGGCCATTAACTCAATTGGAATGGCCGTCGGAGCCGCAGTTGCCGGCTCGCTAGCCGATAAATATGGTCGTAAGGCCATACTGCTTGCCACGCTGCTTATTTTCTCTGCCGCTAGCGGCCTATCTGCGCTAGCTACAAGCTTTGTCGTATTATGTGTCCTCCGTTTCATGACCGGATTCGGTCTTGGAGGGGAGCTACCCGTAGCTTCAACGCTTGTCTCTGAGTCGGTTCCTGCCGATCAAAGAGGGCGTGCTGTCGTACTACTCGAAAGTTTCTGGGCATGCGGCTGGATCGCCGCGGCGCTTATCGCATACTTTGTTATTCCTAATTACGGCTGGAGGGCGGCATTCATCATCGGCGCCTTACCGGCGTTCTATGCCATATACCTCAGACGGGCTATTCAGGATTCTCCTCGATATACCGGGCAGCGAAGCCGGAAGTTATCGTTCGGAGAGCGGGCGGCTGCCGTATGGTCGTCGAAACATCGTCAATCCACGGTTACACTTTGGATTTTGTGGTTCATGGTAGTGTTTTCCTACTATGGCATATTTCTATGGCTTCCTACAGTTATGGTACTGAAGGGATTCGGGCTCATTAAAAGCTTTCAATACGTCTTCATCATGACATTGGCCCAATTGCCCGGTTATTTTACCGCTGCTTATCTGATTGAGAAATTCGGGCGCAAGTTTGTGCTCGTCTCTTATTTGCTCCTGACGGCAGCCAGCGCATTATGGTTTGGCGCTGCAGAAACGGAGGGGATGCTGATCGTTTCCGGTATTTGCCTTTCCTTTTTCAACCTTGGGGCATGGGGGGCTCTGTACGCATATACACCAGAGTTATATCCGACTTCGGTTCGCTCCACCGGTGTCGGGCTCGCCGCTGCTTTCGGGCGTATAGGCGGTATTATCGGGCCTTACCTAGTAGGCATTTTAGTGGCGAGAGGGGTCGTGATGAGCGTGATTTTTATGGTGTTTTTCGTTGCGATCGTGATCGGAGCACTTGTTGTACTATTCTTCGGCAAAGAAACGAAAGGCATGGACTATTAACTTGAAGCGGAGAGGTGTGCCGATTGCAGCAGGAATAGAGAAACTCCAGGCTTGACGATATAGGGAAGCTAGCTAACAAAGTCGTAAGTGCAATGACTTCGGCTTAAAACGCTCATGGCGGTCAAGAACAAACCATTCTTGCCTTGTATACGACCATGTATCATTGAGGTGCAATTGTTGCGGCCCCTGGCTATACGGATCCTGTTATCTTTACTTCCGGCGGAAATCCTTACGGTACGAGTGTAACGCTCGATCAATACGGCAAGATTGTTGAAGATGCACAGAATTCGGTCAAACATCAAGCTAAACGGACGGTATCCGTAGCTCGCGTGTGGAATATCAATACTTCATGGATTTATCCACCAATAATAGAGATGATATTATTAACACTAAATAATAAATCATTTCCATTTCCTCTGCTACTGGTTTAAATGTAATAAAATTAATAATAATATTTAGCACAATTGAAACAAGAATTACTAAAGCCAGAATGATAATTTTTTTATTTATAGTTATTCCCTCCTAATGTGAACAAACCATCCAGGAAGTCCTATATGGTTTGTTCGTTCTTTTGTTATTTTGGCTCTGTTAAACTTTGTTGTTGATTTTCTTTATTTAAGTAACGGGCCTTAAAAAAGAGCGGAACTGCGAAGGTTCAGTACTCACAGAAACAACGATTCTGTATGAAATTTCATATAAAATCGGGCTCTTCGCTTCAATTAGAGCTTTTGTGTATGATTTTTCGTGTATAACTATGGAAATTACCATTTGAATGATAAATCTGTATGATTTTTCAAGTATATATATAGGGGAACGATAGTTTCGAATTGATCGCTAATTGTTAACTGTATCAGGTGTTATGTAAGTAGCACCTGAATCGACTGTTACCAATTGCGCCTATAAAGAGTATGAGTTGGCCAACTCTTATAATATAGACTGCAATAAACAATGAAAAGTTACGGATAAATGTAAAAAAATCTTTTAAATGGAAATAAAATGTTTTTCGCATTATTAATTGTGATACTAAAACAAGCTTGAATTATTTTAGCGTTCGGAACCCATTCTAATGTCGCGTCAAATCTTCCGTTTCAAAAAGTAAAGTGGGAAGGAATTTATTCGTCCACAGTATCAGGCCTTTTGCGACTTGTTATACGCTAAGGAGATATAATTTATATGGACGCGGGGATCTGCTAGGTCGTGACTATGAGGGAATTATCGGCAAATAGAAATACATCACTCGTGAACTTAATACTGATATAGTCGTACTTGAATATGAAACGCTTGTTCATAGGTAACTTCTAGTCATTTCCAAACAAGATGGGGAGTCGGTGTCGGGCAGGCGAAATAAAGATTGACGGCGGTCTGCCTGTCTTTTAAAATTTGAGACGATTATATTATAAGTTCGAAACAGAGCATATTGAATTTTTTACGATCTTTCTTTTGATATGATGCTTACATGAAACAACACACGATCAGAAGAGAGGGGCAATGACATTGAAAAAGCTAAGCCAGATCGCAGTAAGCGCCATCTTAATCGGAGGTATGCTCGCAGGCTGTTCCAACCAGGGAGATAACGGAGCTGCGACAACAGTGCCTAAAGCGACGGATGCTGCAGTGAAAAAAGAAGAAAAGGTCAAGCTGACCTTTTGGCGGAATTCGGGCAACGATTCCGAAAATGCGGCTTACGATAAGCTGGTCGCTTCCTTTATGGAGAAATATCCGAACATCTCGGTTGAGATGACGCCAATCCCATATTCGGACTATGATACGAAACTGAGGGTATCGATCGCTTCCGGCAGTCCGCCCGATATTATGGCGCTGGATGCGCCGACGCTTGCCTCCTACGCGAATGCGGGAGCGCTTAAGCCGTTAACGGCATACTTCAAAGCAGACGGCAATATGGACGATATTCCGAAATCAACGCTGGCGACCTACACGTATCAAAATGAAATTTATATGGCGCCTCTGACGGAATCTTCCATTGCTATGTTCTATAATAAGAAGTTGTTTCAAGCTAAAGGCATCCCGCTGCCGTCGAAAAATCCGGACGAGCCATGGACGTGGGACCAAGTGCTGGATGCGGCCAAGAAAATCAACGATCCGAAGAGTGGCGTATTTGGCATCGATCCTGCGCAAGGGTTCAATAATGCGGGGGCAACGGCATATTTCAAATATCCGATCATTTGGCAATTCGGCGGCGAAATCATGAGCCCTGACGGCAAGACAGCCAAAGGCTATCTGGATTCGCCAAAAACGAAAGAAGCGCTGCAATTTTTCTCTGATTTATATAATAAGCACCAAGTTTCAGCTCTGGAGTATCCGCCAGATCCATTTCCGAACGGCAAGCTGGGTATTACGATTGACGGTTCTTGGTCGCTATCGTATCTGAACGATAAATTTCCGAACTTCAAACTCGGCGAAGACTATGATATCGCACCGCTGCCGAAGGGAAGCGCACAAGCGGTTGCGAACGGAAGCTGGGCACTGGGCATTTCGGCGAAAAGCAAATATCCGGATGAGGCCTGGAAATTTGTCAATTGGGTAACCGGTCAAGACGGCCAAAAAACGTACAGCTCCATGACAAAGGATATCCCGTCGCGCTATTCGGCAGCTAAGGAATTCCCGGAACTCAACCAATATCCGAAAAATGTGTTCGTGGTTCAGAATCAGAAATACGGAAGACCGCGCCCGATTACTCCGGTGTTCCCGCAAATGTCAGAAGCGGTGAACAAATTGTTCGAGGAAGTGACGATCGGTAAAAGGAATATCGATACTTCAACAGCAGAAGCGATTAAAACGATCGATAAAGCGTATGCGGATATTGAAGCGCAGAAGAAAAAGTAGTTAATAACATTAAATATTAATGAGGCGAATCATTTATGATCGCCTCTTTAGCATTGTTTAGCTAATACTTATGCGTTTATGATAGATGCAAATTGACAGTCTGATGTCGACACTGGAGGTGAATGTGTGTTTTTCTCATTGCGAAGCCGCTTATTGGCGATTTTCTCTATATTGCTTATCATCCCATTCGCAGCTTTAGCTTATATTCTCAGCAAAGAATCAACGAAAATCATCAAAGTGTCGATTGAATCTTCGACTACACAAACCATAGACCAGTTTGCGTCACATGTCATTACGCTGCTGACACAGGTAGAAGATACGGGCAATCAAGTGATTAGCAGCCGTTCGACACAGGAGTGGCTTGCGGTTCATTTGAATGCAGATAATACGATTCAGGAGCGGGTTTTATCGAAGCAAAGATTACGCGAGTTTTTTTCTTCCTATGCGATCAACAATTCCAATGGCATATCGATCAGTGCGTTTGCCAGGGATGCCGGCGGCTTATGGACGCAGGATAAAACCTATACGGGCAGCGAATGGTTCGCTGAATTCAAGCAGCATAATAAACGATGGACCACCGCACACAAAGACATCGATCAGCCTGATGAAATCATGCGATCTCGATTTGTGAACAGCTTCGTCTTCCCGCTGGTGCATCTCCAATCGTTACAAAATGTCGGATTTATCAAGATTAATTACCCGACTTCATTACTGCGCTCAACGATCGAAAAAATTCGGTTCGGAGAGACGGGCAAAGTTGTCTTACTCACAAGCGATGGACGAAGTGTACTTAATCAGGACATGGCTGATGATGCACAACTGTTGAAAAACGGTTTAAGCGAGATCGACACCCATTTTGGCAGTGAGATAAGCGGCATTTTTCCGATTCAACAGAATGGCGATTCTTATTTGCTCTTTTTTCGAAAACTGCCTGCGCAAGACTGGACGATAATCGGCACGGTTCCTGAGCAGGAGCTCTATGAGAAAATAACGCACATTCGCCAGACGATGCTCATTGTCACGGTTGCGCTGCTTGTTCTTGCGATGGTTGCTGCGTTTTGGCTGTCGGCAGGCATTACGAAGCCGCTCAGTGCGATGGCCAAGGCGATGAAGCACGTGAGGCGCGGAGAATTCAATCAAGCGCTGCAGTTTATGCCGAAAGTGAAAAAGGGACATAGTGAAGTCAGCTATGTGACCGGCGTATTCGAACAGATGACGCACCGGCTCCGATATTTGATTGAAACGGAATTCGAAACAAACTTGCGGAGAAAAAATGCGGAGTATAAGGCGCTGTTGTTGCAAATTAATCCTCATTTTTACAACAATTCGCTTGAAATCATCAGCGGTCTTGCCGCAAAGAAGCGGGAAGATCTCGTCATGGACGCCACGGAATCACTCGGAAAAATGATGCGTTATTCGCTTAACCTGGGCAGCGATCTGGTTCAAGTAGCTGAAGAGTTAGCGTATATACGGGATTTTTTGTTCATTTTAAAGTTACGGTATGAGGAAAGATTAAGTTTAACTATCGAAGAGGACCCTTTTGCTGGAAGGTATATGATCGCCAAATTCATTTTGCAGCCGCTTGTCGAGAATGCGGTGAAATACAGTCTGGAGAAAGATGGCGTAGCGCGAGTTGTGATCAGGTCGCAAGTGCAAGACGAGCGTCTATTATTGACTGTGAAGGATAATGGCATCGGCATGTCGCCGGAGCTGATCGAAGATTTGCTGGCCGAGGGCAAGAACGATGATTCCGTCGCAGTTCTTAGCAGTGAGGGTCAAAGCATCGGACTTCGTAATGTGCTCTCGCGGTGCAGGTTAAACTATGGCCAACAATTTAAGTTGCACTTAAACTCCAGGATCGGCGAAGGTACGGAGATCATATTAGAACTACCACTAATAAGGAGTTGACATACATGTATCGTGTGATGCTGGTTGATGATGAAGTCGGCGTTCGGAACAGCATCAAAGCCAAGATTGATTGGGAGCAGGCGGGGTATGTCATTGAATCGGAAGCTTCAAACGGGAATGAAGCTCTCCAGCTGCTTGACGACGGGTCGCTTCCGGACTTAGTCATCACGGATATCCGGATGCCCCAGATGGATGGCATTGCTTTCATTCAAGCTTGCAAAGAACAATATCCGCAGCTGAAGATGATTGTGCTTTCCGGATATTCCGATTTTGAATATATGAAGTCAGCGATTCAACTGGGCGTGAAAGATTATTTGTTAAAGCCTGTAGTCCGCAGCGAGTTAATTGCTTTGCTGGCCAAGCTTGCCGCGGAATTGGAAGCTGATAAACATCTGGCACATAAACAGGAGCTGGAAGTGATCAAAAATAATGAGCTTCTGCAGGTCATGCAGGAACACTTAATCTGGCAATTGGTCAAAAATGAGTGGTTTAGCGTACCGGCAGTGAAGGAGCGCATGCAGCAGCTCCAGCTTTCCGCATTGGCCCAAGATGATCTGCATGCCCAGTTTGTAACGGTCGAAATGAGAATTCCGCAAGGCAGGCTTGAGGATTGGAGCGAAAGGAAGGACTTGCTGTATTTGGCTTTTCAAATGTTATGCCGGGAGACCGCTCAGAAATGGCAGCAAGTGTTTCCGTTCTATGAGATTAGTCATCCATCGATGATGCATTTCCTGATCGTGATTGAGGACGCCAAAGGGCATGAGCGATTCATCGAAACGTTCGTCCGCGACCTGAAACGTTATATCAAAAGTTACTTGAAGGTGGATAGTGTGTTTGGAATCGGTGAACCGATTAACGGCCTCAGACTGCTGAAGAACGGATATGCTTCAAGCATGCTGGCCTGGAGTCAAGGCACTGTTCATAACGATCATTTTCAACCGAATACCCGCGTACTGGAACTTACTCATGCTTTTTCGCCGGAAGCGGAAAAAAAGCTGATGCAGACGATTGAAAATTTGGATATGAAATCATTCACGAAGAAGCTGCAGGAGATATTTTCGTCGGAAATGGATACGCCTATGTTTGTTTTCACCTTCCTGTCGCTTAGAATCATTTTGATGTTCAATGCGATCGCCAAAAAGTTTCAGTTCGGCGATACTTCGCTGCAAACTTACTTATGGAATTGCCAAATGACCGTTCGCGACTATCAATCCAGAGAGCAGGTGTTGGAACAGCTCTACGAGATGGCCGAATTGGTGATGAACGAGGTGAAGAGAACCCGGTTTTCCAGCGGACAGCATATGGTGGAAGCGATAGTCAAGTATATTGATGAGAACTTCTCCTATGAACTGACATTGTCATCACTTGCCGATATGTTCCATCTGAACGAGACGTATTTGTCAGGTTTGTTTAAGCAAAGCACAGGTGTAACCTTCAGCGATTATGTAACGAAATTGAGGTTAACCAAAGCCGCGGCGCTGCTTGAAGAAAATGTACTAAAACTAACGGATATCGCTACGCTAGTCGGGTACTCAAGTTCAAGTTATTTCAGTACGGCGTTCAAAAAAAGTTACGGCAAAAGCCCCAAAGAGTACCGGGAACAGTTTCTCCTTTCCCAATAATTTTTCATGTTGGAAGAGCCCACTGCGGATGCAGAGGGCTTTTTTCATGCAAAGATTTTGAAACATAACTAACGAGCAAAGTGAAATGATTGTCAGCGCCGCTTCGGTATAATAGCGTTACAATACGCTTGATGGAGGCTTTATGAAGATAACACCAAGGCTATTGATTGCCGGTTCATCCGCAGTAGTGCTAGTTGGAATTGGCCTTGCCTGCCTGGCTCTGAATCAGGGGAAGGATCAACAAAAGGCGGTGAGTTTTGTGTATAACAGCGATCCGAATTACTACACGGAGAAATATCGTCCGCAGTATCACTTGTCCCCGCCATCCGGTAATATGAGCGATCCGAACGGGATGGTTTACTTTGAAGGCGAGTATCACCAGTTTTATCAAAATAGCGGTCAATGGGGTCATGCGGTCAGCCAAGATCTCACGCATTGGGAGCATCTGCCCGTGGCGCTTGCCCGGGATCCGCTCGGAGAGATTTGGTCCGGCAGCGCGGTAGTGGACTGGAAAGACACGAGCGGATTTTTTGGCGGAAAAGCCGGATTGGTGGCGATTTTCACCCATTTTAAGAACGGCGTCCAATCTCAAAGCATCGCTTACAGCTCCGACAAGGGGAGAACGTGGACCAAATACGAGGGGAATCCGGTCATTCCGAATCCGGGACTGAAGGATTTCAGAGATCCCAAAGTGATCTGGCACGAGCCCAGCCGCGCATGGGTGATGGTTGTTTCCGTTGACAAGCGGATTCATTTTTATACGTCGCCCGATTTGAAGAAGTGGCAAATGACGAGCGAGTTTGGACAAGATCAAGGCTCTCACGCGGCCGTCTGGGAATGTCCGGATTTATTCGAGCTTCCGATTGAGGGAACGAATAAGAAGAAATGGGTGCTTGCGGTCAGCATCGGCAGCAACCCGACAACAAAGGGTTCTACGGCCCAATATTTCATCGGTTCATTTGATGGGAAGACATTTACGAATGAGAATAAGCCGTCTGATGTGCTGTGGACCGACTACGGCAAAGATTTTTATGCGGCGGTGTCCTACTCCGATATTCCGGCTAAGGACGGACGCCGGATATGGCTTGGCTGGATGTCCAACTGGCGCTATCCGTTCGCGATGCCAACCGGCGCGTGGAAAGGAAATATGTCGATTCCCCGGGAGCTCAGACTTAGAAACATTCCTGGTCAAGGACTTCGTATGATCCAGGAGCCGGTCAAGGAATTGCAGGCACTTCGCGGCAAGCCGATGATTTTCGCCAAACAGGAGCTTTCTGCAGGTTCCGGCAACAATCCGTTTGAAGGCATAAAAGGAACTTCTTATGAGCTGGAAACGGAGTTCACCGTGCAGCAGGATGCCGAATTGGCGCTGAAAGTAAGAAAAGGCAGCGAGCAAGAGACTGTCATTCGCTACAACACCAAGAACGCTCAGCTTACTTTGGACAGGACACGTTCGGGCGTTACAACGTTCGAGAAAGGGTTCGCGGAACAAGTATTCGCGCCGCTCACGCTGCAAGGCAACAGAATCAAGCTTCATGTCTTCGTCGATGAATCCAGTGTGGAAGTATTCGCGAATGACGGCGAGGTCGTGCTATCGATGATTATGTTCCCCCAGCCGACCAGCAATGGATTGGAGCTGAGTAGTGTCGGCGGCGGCGTTACCTTGGGTTATGCGCGTTATTATCCGATGCGAACGATATGGCGAGATGAAGATCCAGACGGCCTGAAGCCGCAGCGAATTACGCTGGATAAGGACGTTCTTGACGTGCCTGTAGACGGCAGTGAGAGCATCGTGGCATCCGTCATTCCACTCAGCGCACCGCAATCGATCAGATGGGAATCCAGTGATGAATCCATCGCGAGCGTTGAAACGAGCAGTTCTGGAGCGAAGGTGACCGGTGTAAAAGCCGGAGAAGCGGAGATCACAGCGGTAAGCGCCGATGGCAGCGCTTTGACGACTGTGGACGTGTTTGTTTTTGAGAACAAATAAAGCGGATTGGAGAGAGAGACCATGAATTCTGCGATACACAGAAAAAAATCGTCGCAAAGTTTCCGCAAACATGAGCAGGTCACCGCATTCTGGTTTGTTTTTCCAGCTTTGGCATTGCTGCTTGTCTTTGTGTTCTACCCGATGATTCAGGCGTTTATGATCAGCTTCAAAAATTACTCGTTAGTCGGCTCCGGCGACGTCTTCGTAGGACTCGACAACTATACGGGCCTGCTGACAGACCGTTCGTTTTTGAACAGCCTGAAGCATTCGTTTTATTTCGCCGTCATCGTCATTCCGATTCAAACGAGCATTGCGCTCGGGCTGGCGCTGCTGATCCAGAAAAAAACGGCGGCAAGCGGGTTGTTCCGGACGCTGTATTTTATTCCTGTCGTCATTTCGACAGCGGTGGCGGCCACCGTTTTTAAACTGATTTACAACAAAGAGTTCGGTTTGCTGAACAGTGTGCTCAAAGCCTTGCATTTGCCGCTAACGAATTTTTTGTCGAATCCGGAGACGGCCATGAACGGCATCATCATCTTGGGAATCTGGAAAGCGGCGGGATTCTTCATGATTATTTTCTTGGCCGGCTTGAATAACATTTCCCCCGATCTGTATGAAGCGGCCAAAGTTGACGGAGCCTCCAAGCTGCAGCAATTTTTCAAAATCACGCTGCCGCTATTGAAACGAACGACCGCTTTTGTCGTCATCATGACGACGATCGATGCGATCAAGCTGTCCGGTCTCGTGTTCGTATTGACCAATGGTGGTCCGAACAGCTCTACGGAAACTGTCGTGTTCTATATTTACAAGCTCGCCTTTCAGCAAATGCGAATGGGCTATGCGACCGCTGCGGCATTCATTTTATTCGCGATCGTGCTGATCATTTCTTTGGTGCAGATGAAGCTATTCGACAATGAGAAGGATGAATAGGAGGGGACTACATTTGAATAAATCGCTTGCTTTTTTAAAAATGCTGCTGATGGTCATTATTGCCGTCATCTCTGTCGGACCTATCCTATGGATGGTCACCGGCTCATTGCGTCCGTATCAAGAATTATTCAAGTACACGTCGACGCTGAACATTCATTTGCTTGTTCCCGTCGAGCTGACATTGCGAAATTTTCATAACGTTATATTCAGCGAGAGGAACCCGTTCTTGCGCTATATCGGCAACACGTTCGTCGTTGCATCCGCAGTCACAGTGATG
This sequence comes from Paenibacillus sedimenti, assembly GCF_014534655.1. Lineage (GTDB taxonomy): Bacteria > Bacillota > Bacilli > Paenibacillales > NBRC-103111 > Paenibacillus_E > Paenibacillus_E sedimenti. The sequence continues at coordinate 55,309 of NZ_JACVVD010000003.1, read as the reverse complement.
GTGCTGCTGATCAACTCGATGGCGGCTTTTGCATTTGCCAAGCTGCGGTTTCGCATTAAGCCGGCATTGTTTGCATTGTTTATGTCCGCGATGATCATCCCGGCTGAGGTAACGCTCGTACCGAACTATTTGCTGATGCATGATCTAGGCTGGCTTAATTCCTATAAGGCACTGATTGTTCCTTCGATGCTGTCCGTTTTCGGAATCTTTATGCTGCGGCAGTTTTTCGCGGAAATTCCGAACGAAATGATAGAGGCGGCGCGAATCGACGGGGCTGGTCTGCCTCGCACGTTTATCTCCATCGTGTTGCCCGCTGCTGTTCCGGCTTTAATCACGCTAGGATTGATGACGTTCCTCGGTAACTGGGATTCATATTTATGGCCGCTGATCGTCATTAACGATCAGAAAATGCAGATGATCCAAGTGGCGATATCCGCGTTTTCTTCGACCGAAGGGACGGATTGGTCAAAAGTACTGGCGGCGAACACGCTGTCGACGGTGCCGATTTTGTTCTTGTTCTTGTTCTTGCAGCGCTATTACATTCAAGGCATTACGATGTCCGGGATCAAGGGCTGATAGCCAAAGAAAGGAAAACAGAAGATGCAGGAAAGGTGTGGAGGAAGTGAACCAACAGGATAATAAATCGGTAAGACGGATACATGCAGAGCGAGTCCTTCAAGCAAATAAGGCACTGGGGCAGCTAGCCGCAGGCCTGACTGACGAGAGTTTCAGGCTTCGTTATCATTTGATGCCGCCAGCCGGCTGGATGAACGATCCGAATGGCCTTGTCCATTATAAAGGCGAATATCATGCGTTTTATCAGCACTATCCGTATGAACCGAGATGGGGTCCGATGCATTGGGGACACGCCAAAAGTAAAGATCTCATCCACTGGGAGCATCTCCCGATTGCGCTCGCCCCTTCGGAACCATACGATTTGGGCGAGAGCGGTGGTTATGGCTGCTGGTCCGGGAGTGCCATCGACCACGATGGCAAGCTGACTCTTTTCTATACGGGGCATGTCGACGGGCGAACTCCGATGGAAGTGCAATGCATGGCTACTAGCTCAGACGGGGTGAGCTTTGTTAAAAACGAGAATCCCGTGATCAGTGCACCGCCTGAAGAAGGCGGCTTCGGTTTCCGTGATCCGAAAGTGTGGATGCATGAAGGTAGCTGGTACTTGGTGATGGGTTATGGCAAAGACGGCCTAGGCAAAGCGTTGCTATACAAGGCGGACGACCTCCGAGACTGGACGTATATCGGTATCGCCGCAGAGAGCGATGGAACGATGGGCGATATGTGGGAGTGTCCGGATTTGTTTCCGCTCGGTAATCAGAATAAACATGTCCTGATCATCTCCCCGATGAACATGGGGGCGACGAAAACCATGTATATGTCCGGCCGGATGGATTACGAGCGGGGTCAATTCATCGCCGAACAAGCGGAGCGGTTGGATTACGGATTCGATTTCTATGCGCCGCAAACATTCAAAGATGCAAATGGCAGGCGAATCTTGTTAGGCTGGATGAATATTTGGGGGGCAACGATGCCCGAGCAGGATCACGGCTGGATGGGGGCTTTCACGCTGCCCCGTGAGCTGAAGCTTGCTGCAGACGGCACTTTGCTCATGGAGCCAGTGGCAGAATTGACCTCACTGCGTGGAACGCATCGACGCTTGGAGTTGATGGATATCTCAGCGGATACGGTTGTTCCGCTTCCTGACATTGCAGGAGATGCGCTCGAAATGAACGCCGTATTCGACATCGCCGATGCGTCAGGCGTAGCTGAATTTGGCTTTTGGCTGCGCTGCTCGGACGATGATGCAGAACGTACAGAAGTCGCGTACTCGATGACCGAACGCAAGCTCTCCATGGACCGCAGCTTGTCCGGGATTGGTGATTCGGGCGTGAGTGAAGTGCGATTGAATCCGATGGAGGACGGATGCCTTAAGCTGCATATGTTCATCGACCGTTCTTCCGTAGAGCTGTTTGCCAATAACGGTATTAAAACAATCACCAACCGGATCTATCCGGATCCGGCGAGTGTCGGCATCAGACTATTTTCTAAAAAGGGAAACGCCAAATTGGTCAGTCTGGACGTATGGGACTTAGCATCGTCACGATAAAAGAGGGAACAGGCGCACTTGGTGCGCTTCTTTCTTGCCAAGTGTCGACATGAATGTGAACTATAAAAAAGTGTTTGACAACAACTCCGCTTCGATCCTATAATCAAGAAAACGGTTACGTAAACGTTTTTCTGAGAAAAGAGGGTCGAAAATCATGCGTTCCGGCATTAAGCAAGTCGCTGAACATGCGGGTGTTTCCATAGCTACGGTTTCTCATGTTATCAATAACACCCGCTATGTTTCGGACGAAATAAAGCGAAAAGTATACGAGGCGATGGAGGAGCTGGATTACCGGCCTAACTCGGCAGCCAGAAGCTTGCGCAGTCAAAAGTCCAATACGATTGGTTTAATCGTACCGGTGCTTCCTTCGGACACATCGAATTTCTTTTTTATGATGGTTGCGCAAGGCATTCAGTTTACGCTGAAACAGCATGGCTATCATCTCCTGCTCAGCAACAATACGACTGAACAAATTGAAGATGAGCAGGAACAAATCAAATTGTTTAATTCCAAATTAATTGATGGGCTTTTCATCGCTTCCATCGCCGAGGATGTCAGTTATTTGAACGAGATTGTCCGTTCCAACTATCCGGTTGTGTTCATTGACCGCAAGCCGGCAGGGTATAACGGCGACAGTGTGCTCGCTGACGGACTAGGAGGCGCTTATGAAGCCGTGAAAACGCTTATCGCCAAAGGGCATCGCCGAATCGGTTTATTAACGGGGGAGCTCGGTATTACGACGAGCAACGAACGTTATGAAGGTTATCAGAAAGCATTGGCCGATCACGGCATTCCTTGGGACCCATCCATCGTAAAAGTCGCCGAATCTAACTTTGAGAGCGGGTACGAGGGCGTCAAAGCGCTGCTTGCCGAGCATGACATTACAGCGCTGTTCATCGCCAATAATGTGTTGACGATGGGCGCCATGAGATATATACAGGAGCGCCGGATTCAGATTCCGGCAGAATTAGCCGTTATTGGATTCGACGATTATGATTGGACGCAGATCACATCACCGCCGCTGACCGTCATTCGCCAGCCTTCCTATGAGATCGGCGTGAAAGCGGCGGAGATCATGCTGAAGCGGATAGAGAATCCGTCCGCAGGAAGCAAAGAATACAGGCTGCCAACCGCGCTGATCATGCGGGACTCTTGTTAAAAAAAGCTATTACAGCTTTTTTTTGAAGGTTAGAAAAACGTTTACGTAAACGATTTTACCGTAGAGAAGGGGGAGAGACGCTTACATGATAACGAACAAACAAGCGTTCAAACAAATCAAAGCCAATTACGAACTTTATTTGCTCATCGTACCGACGGTGTTATATTTCGTGATTTTTAAATATTGGCCGATGTACGGGGTACAGATTGCATTTAAGGATTTCATCGCATCCAAAGGCTTTTGGGGAAGCCCCTGGGTGGGCATGGAACATTTTCAGCGGTTCTTCGATTCCTTCAACTTTTGGACCGTCATCAAGAACACGCTCGGGCTTAGCCTTTATTCTTTAGCTGTTTCGTTCCCGATTCCGATTCTCATCGCGCTTATGCTCAATCAACTGGCCAGAGAACGATACAAACGGTTTATCCAGACAGTCATATACGCGCCTTATTTTATTTCTACGGTCGTCCTCGTCGGCATGCTGTATGTGTTTCTGTCGCCAGGAAGCGGTCTCATCAATCACATCATTCAAATGTTCGGCGGCGAACCGGTTTACTTTTTGTCCAAGGCAGAATGGTTCAAAAGTCTTTACGTTTTTTCCGGCGTCTGGCAGGAAACGGGATTTGCATCCGTCATTTACCTGGCAGCTCTGGCGGGTATCGACCCTCATCTGCATGAGGCGGCAGTCGTGGACGGCGCATCGAAATGGCATCGCATCTGGCATATCGATATTCCAGGCATTCAGCCTACCATTCTTATACTGTTCATTTTGGCGGTCGGGAACCTGATGAATGTCGGTTTTGAGAAAGCCTTCCTGATGCAAAACGATTTAAACGCCAGCTCATCGGAAATAATCGCCACCTATGTGTACAAAATCGGTCTGCAGCGCGCGGAATACAGCTTTTCGGCAGCTGTCGGCTTGTTCAACTCTTTGATCAATTTCGTGCTGCTTCTCAGCGTTAATCGCATCGCCAAAAAAATCAACGGCAGCGGCCTATTTTAACCGGAAAGGAGTCGTAAACCAAGATGATTACTACAAAAAGCACGGCAGATAAGTGGTTTGACGCTTTGAATGTGATCATGTTGAGCGGGTTCGCCCTACTGATATTGTATCCGCTTTATTTTGTCGTCATTGCTTCGGTCAGCGAGCCCGATCAGATTTATTCAGGCAGCGTATGGTTGTGGCCAAAAGGCTTCACGCTCGAGGGGTACAGCCGGATTTTATCCGATCCCCAGATCTGGTCCGGCTACGGGAACTCGATCCTGTACGCGGCGGCAAGCGCGCTCATTAGCGTGGCCTTAACCGTCGGAGCGGCATACCCGCTATCCCGCAAAGATTTTTACGGCCGCAACGTCTTCATGCTGTTCTTCGTCTTCACGATGTTCTTCTCGGGCGGTTTAATTCCGACTTATTTGCTGATCAAAAAGCTGGGCATGGTCGACACCGTTTGGTCCGTTATCCTGCCGTCCGCCGTCGATGCTTTCGGGATCATCATCGCACGCACGTTCTTTCAATCGACGATACCGGATGAGCTGCGCGAGGCTGCATTCATCGACGGCTGCAGAAACACCCGGTTTCTCTGGAGCGTCGTCATTCCCTTATCGAAGCCGATTATGGCGGTTCTTGTGCTGTTCGCCGTCGTCCGGCAGTGGAACGGGTTCTTCGATGCACTGATTTATTTGGAAAATGAAAAGCTGTACCCGCTTCAATTAGTGCTCCGGAATATTCTCATCCAAAGCCAGCCGATCGGCGATATGGTATCGGATATCGATTCCTTGGTGGCCAAACAAAGAGTCTCCGAGCTGATCAAGTATGGCGTCATCCTGATTGCGGCTGGGCCTTTGCTAATCTTGTACCCTTTTTTACAGCGTTATTTCGTAAAGGGCGTGCTGATCGGTTCGGTAAAAGGTTAAGTGCTCATCCGTGTAGACCGTATGAAAGGTGGTGGTCGGCTTTCTGAAAGCGTGAGCTCCAAACCGTGTGTAAGTGAAAAAGAACTTGCAGTGGGCTACATACAAAAAGGGAGGGTATCGAATATGAAAAAAACATTCGCGACAGTTGCAGCAGTCACAATGAGCTTAAGCCTGGTCTTGGTCGCATGCAGCGACAAAACGCCTGAGGTCAAAGAATCAGCTGCGCCGCAAAGCGGGGAGAAGGCAGCGGCAAGCTTCAATGAAACCGGTTACCCGATCGTCAAGGAAAAGGTCACACTTAAAATGGTATCGCCTAAAGCGCCGCTCGCGCCGAATTATGGCGAGATGGAAATTTTCAAACGGCTTGAAGCCCAGACGAATGTGCATATTGATTGGGATAACGTCCCGGAGGCGAATTACAACGATAAAAAGAATATTTTGCTCGCCAGTTCCAATCTCCCGGATGTATTCTACGGCGCGCGTTTTACGGACAATGATCTGGTTAAATACAGCAAAGACGGTACGATTATTCCACTCAACGATCTGATCGATAAGTATATGCCGAATGTGAAAAAGCTGTTCGAAAAACGGCCCGAGCTGAAAGCCTTTGTGACGGCTCCTGATGGCAAGATTTACTCGCTGCCGGTTGCGGAAGAGCTTGGCAAGGGGCAGGCGGGAATCGGCTCGAATCCGGATTTTCTTTTCTTGAATCAAGCATGGCTGGATAAGCTGAATCTCAAAATGCCTACGACAATCGATGAGCTTCATAACGTGCTGACCGCATTCAAAACGAAAGATCCGAACGGCAACGGCAAGCCGGATGAAGTGCCCATGTCGTTCATGAATACGTTTTGGACGGGAGATATCGGTTATTTGTTCGGAGCCTTTGGCGTTCCTGACAAGACATACCAACCGAACGATAACTCGTTTATCGAGCACTTGAATGTCAAAGACGGCAAGGTGAGTTACTCCGCTATCGACCCGAAATACAAGGAAGCCGTCTCTTATTTTCATAAATGGGTGGAAGAAGGACTGATCGATAAGGATTCGTTTACGTTCAACAACAATACGGCGCCCTACTTTGCGAAAGGGAAAACGAAGGATGTCACTCTCGGGTCGTATCTGTGGTGGGAAGAGACGGAGATCGTGGGCCCGGATCGTGCCAAAGATTATGTACTTGTACCGCCGTTCAAAGACATGGTCGTTAAATACAACAACGGTTCCCCATGGAGCAGGGGTGGTCCGGTCATTACCAAAGTCAACAAAAACCCTGAAATTACCGCGAGATGGCTGGATTTGCAATATGAGCCGAAAATGGCAGCACAACTTCATTGGGGACCGATTGGCATCGTCTTTGATGAGAAGGACGGAAAGCTCGTTCAGAAGCCGCTCGAAGCCGGTGTAGCTGCAGGAGAATTCCGGCAAAAAGTTGCGCCGAATTTGACGGGCGTCATTTTGGCCGAGGACTTCCAGAACCTGGTCGCTCCAGAACCACGTGCTTTGGAACGTATGAATCGCATTAAAGATACCTTTGTTCCTCAAATGGAAAAAGAGAACTATCCGGCCATCTTCTTCACACCTGAAGAACTCGATAAAATCGGCAAAATCAAGCCGGATATTGCGAAGCTGACGAATGAAAAGCGCTCCAAATGGTTGATGGAGGGCGGCGTGGACAAAGAATGGGACGCCTACTTATCGACATTAAAGAAAATGGGCTTGGAAGATTTGCTGGGCATTTATCAAGCCGCTTTGGACCGCTATAATAAATCGGCCAAGTAAGCGTAATAGCAGGAGGAAATGCGGATGGAACCAATCGCCTACTGGGCTTTTGATGAAGGGCAGGGCAGTATCGCGCATGATCAGGCATCGGGAAGAAATGATCAGATTGAATTTGCCTTGCTGAGAGGCCGTTATCAGCCGCAGCGGGAGCCGATTTGGCGTCAAGGCATCAACGGCAATGCACTGCTGTTCGACGGCTATTCAACTTGGTTGAAGAGATCCGCCGATCTAACCCCCAAGCTATTCGATGGATTGACGATCACTGCTTGGGTAGCGCCGCGCAGCTATGATTTCGGCGATGAGCAGCGGCTTGCCGCGATCGTCAATCAGCATGACCGGGAGCGCTGCGAAGGCTATGTAATCGGCATGTCGAGACACGGCAGCTGGTCGATTCAGCTCGCGCTTGGTGAACAATGGGTCGAAGTGTGGTGTTATGACCACCCGCTGCCTAAGTTTACCTGGTCTTTCGTAGCTGCAACGTATGATGCGGCGACGGGACAGATAAAGTTGTTCCTGAATGGCAATATAGTTACGATGTATCAGCATTCGCAGCAGATGATTGAGATTACACCAAGTTCTGAAGATCTGCTCATTGGTAAAAATAACAAAGGCGTTATTCTGGCTGAAGCGTTTACGATGAATATGTTTGACGGGTTGATGGATGAGCTTCGCATGTATGATGCGGAGATTTCCGGGGAGGGGATTGCCGAATTGTATCGGCAAGCTTTGGAAGGCCATGGGGGCGACATTCCTGATATTCCGGATGAGCATTTGTCGATACCCCGGTCCTATTTTACCCGTGACCGGCATCGGCCGCAATTTCATCTGACCTCGCCGGGGCATTGGATGAATGAGCCGCATGCGCCGATTTATTTTAACGGCCAGTATCATTTGTTCTATCAATTCAACCCTAACGGCCCGTTCTGGCATTATATTCATTGGGGCCACTGGGTTAGTGAAGATCTGGTGCATTGGCGGGATTTGCCGGCAGCGTTATCACCGGAACCGGCACTGGATCCGGACGGCATTTGGTCAGGCAGCGCCGCTTATGATGAGCAAGGCCATCCGTCTTTATTTTATACGGCGGGTAATTTCGCTTTGTCTCCGAATCAATCGGTCGGATTGGCTCGTACCGCTTATCCGCAAGATCGGGATCGGGATTTGAAGAGATGGATAAAGCATCCTAACCCGATTGTCGTTCAGGAGCCGGGCATCGGTTTATTCGGCGAATTCCGCGATCCTTACGTGTGGAAGGAAGATGACCACTGGATCATGCTGGTTGGAACCGGGATCGAGGGTCAAGGCGGCACCGCCATGGTGTATACATCCATCAATATGATCGATTGGACGTGCAAAGGTCCTCTTTTCATCAGCGATTATGAGCAGTATCCGTATCTTGGCATCATGTGGGAGCTGCCGGTGCTGCTTCCGTTGCAACGTAACGGTCAAGATTCAGGCAAACATATTTTGCTCATCAGTCCTTGGGGGCCTGAAGCCAAAGTCGAGGTAAACTATTGGTTAGGAAATTGGGACAGAGCCAGCTTCCGGTTCATGCCGGATCATGACGAGCCTGGGCTCATCGATGTGGGCGACTTTCATTTTACAGGACCTAGCGGCATGATTGACCCTGTCACGGGCCGGTCGCTGCTCTTTACAATCGCGCAGGGGGAACGAACGCCCGAAATCGATTATGATTGCGGATGGTCGCATAGCGCCGGCATGCCGGTCAGCTTGACTTTGCGTGAGGATGGACGGTTAGGCATTGAGCCGATCGAAGAAATTCGGCTGCTTCACGGTATGAAGCTGCTTGATCTGGCGGATGTTACGCTTGGTGAAGCAAATGATCGCCTGCAGGACATTCAAGGAGACGCTTTGGACATACAGATCACTCTAGGATCAGGTTCGGTTCGATTTTTCGGCCTTGTAGTTAGGCGAACGCCGGATGGTGAGGAAGAGACCGTAATTTACTATGATCGCGACCGTGAGCAATTCGGGGTCAATCGGGAGAAAGCAACGCTGGACCCGTATGAGCGCACACGTGGCATTCAAGAAGGGAAATTTGAACTTCATGGAGAAGCGCTGCAGCTGCGTGTCTTCGTTGACAGGTCTTTGATCGAAGCTTATGCGAATGGCTTGAAGAGCTTAACGACACGTACGTATCCATCCAGACTGGATGCTCTAGGTTTGCAGCTGCGAGCGGATGACGACATACGCATTGCATCATTAGAAATATGGGAAATGAAGCCGGCATTCATAGATTCAAAATAGAGAGATTTAACTTAATAAGACGAAGGTGGAGAGAACGAATGTATGATGTAGTGGCATTAGGTGAAGTTTTGATAGACTTCACGCCAGCTGGACAATCTGAGCTTGGGTACACATTATTCGAGCGTAATCCGGGCGGAGCGCCGGCCAATGTGCTGGCGGCTTTAGCCAAATGGGGAAAGCAGACGGGTTTTATTAGCAAAGTTGGATTAGATCCGCATGGGCAGTACTTAATCCAAACGTTGAATGAATGCGGTATTGATACTCGAGGCGTCGTGTCGAGTAATGAGGTGAATACGACATTGGCGTTCGTCCATTTGGATCCGCATGGTGACCGTTCTTTCAGTTTCTATCGAAAACCTGGCGCAGACACCCAGCTCCAAAAAGAGGAAGTGCGGCTGGATATGATCGGGCAGTCGAAGATTTTCCATTTTGGTTCACTATCGTTGACCGATGAACCGGCTGCATCCGCGACGAGGAGGGCGCTCCTTTATGCCAAGGAGCAAGGCTGTACGATATCGTTTGATCCGAATTTAAGAATACCGCTTTGGGACGACTTGGATCATGCGAGGAAAATGATCGAGTATGGTTTGGCGCGAGCGGATATCGTGAAATTATCGGAGGAAGAGCTTACGTTCCTGACCGGAGTCACGGATTTGGAAGAGGGTTCTCGCATGATTGGCGAGAAATTCGGCACATCTCTCATTTTAGTCACATTAGGTGAAAAAGGAGCTTTCTATCGGCTCGGTGGTAAAACTGGGAGCGTTGGAGGCTATCCCGTTCTGGCGATCGATACGACGGGTGCGGGGGATGCATTTTTCGGGGGATTCTTATATGGTTGGATGGACAGAAAGATAGGATTTGAAACTTTGAATGAAGAGGATCTTCGGACCATGATCCGATTCGCCAATGCAGCAGGTGCGTTGGCGACGACCCGAAGAGGCGCGATCCCGGCAATGCCCACGCTTGAAGAGATACGGAAGGTGACGAAGGATCATGACAACAGCTAACTACCAGGAACGGTTTCGCCCGCAACTTCATTTCACGCCTGCCAAGCAGTGGATGAATGATCCGAACGGAATGGTCTTTTATGAAGGGGAATACCATCTTTGCTATCAATACCACCCTGAAAGTACGGTTTGGGGCCCCATGCATTGGGGGCATGCAGTCAGTCGGGACCTTATTCATTGGGAGCACCTGCCTATTGCGCTGGAGCCGGATCAACACGGCACGATTTTCTCGGGCAGCATCGTGGCGGATGAGTGCGATACGAGCGGTTTTTTTGGCGGAGGATCCGGTCTTGTAGCGATTTTTACCCATCATGATACGATGCCGGGTACCGAGATTGCCAGACAAAGACAAAGTCTTGCATACAGCGTGGATCGCGGAAGGACCTGGCTCAAATATGCAAATAACCCCGTTCTTGCTGAAGAACATTTGACCGATTTCCGCGACCCTAAGGTATTCTGGTATGAGGATGGACACAATTGGGTGATGGTCATCGCTGCCGGCGATCACATTCGCTTTTATACATCCCCCAATTTGAAGGAGTGGGAGTATAGCGGTGAATTTGGTGCAGATCAAGGCTCGCATACAGGGGTCTGGGAGTGTCCTGATTTGTTCCCGCTTCCTGTCGATGGTATGGCGAGTACACAAAAATGGGTGCTGATCGTCAGTATTGGCGACGATGCCAAATATGCGGAAGGATCAAGGACACAGTATTTCATCGGCCATTTTGATGGATACACCTTTGTTGCTGGTGAGACCCCGGCTCCTATTCGGTGGCTCGACCATGGGCGGGATAACTATGCCGGAGTGACCTGGTCGGATGTGCCGGAGCACGATGGAAGGCGTCTTTTTATCGGCTGGATGAGCAACTGGAAATACGCGTTGGTGACGCCGACATCCCAATGGCGAAGCGCGATGACGCTGCCAAGAGAGCTTTCGCTGGGGATGGATGCAGGGGAGATTTATCTGAGGCAGATTCCTGTTAAGGAACTTTGTGTTCAGAGAGGGAGGTCTAAGTGTTTTGCCTCGCTTGTCGTGAGTTCTGGGCAGGAGCAAGATCTTGGTGAAGGGGATCTGCTTGAAATCATTGCTGAATTTGAAGTCGGGGACGCATTGGAGTTCGGCCTGAAAGTGAGAACCTCCGATAAGGAAGAAACGATTATCGGCTATGACTCTAGCCAGCACAGACTGTTCATTGACCGGACGAAATCCGGAATGACCGATTTCCATGACGAGTTCGCTTGTAAGCATAGTGCTTTACTATCTCCGATACATGGTATGATCAAACTGCATATTTTTGTCGATTGGTCATCTATCGAGGTGTTTGCAAACGATGGTCGACTTGTCATGACGGATCTTATTTTTCCGGAACCTTCAAGCAGAGGATTGAAGCTGTTTGCGAAGGAAGGATCCGTAAAAGTAAAATCAGTGGCCGTCTATGAGCTAGACTCCATCTATGCAGGTCAGCCTTCGACGGTAAGTCATTCGTAGAATGATGAAGGTACCGTTAACGTGCATCGGGATGTCGAGGGGGCGAGCAGGGCTGCCTGAAAGAGCCATTGAGGGCGTTACAGCATAGCGAGTCCCGCAGATAAAACATAAGACCTGCATCCTATGGATATAGATTCCCTTTCGGGTGCAAAAAATGAAATGACCACAGAAATGATTAAACGAAAAAGACAGCGAATATCGCTGTCTTTTTTGTCTGGCTTCCTTTACTAATGGAACTATTTTCAGGGGATTAGTTGTTAATCCAACGCATGTTGAACCAACGGATTCATTATTCTGCATATCAGTACAATATGTCAATTCTCCACTTAATTACTCAATTTTATAGTATAAAGCTATGTGATGAATATTCGTTGAGCAATGTTTTTCACCACTTTCAACTGATCCTTTTCCCATCTCTAAAGATGAAAAACATCGTTAGAGGATACGATTTCACCGGCTCTCACGTCTGCAATGATGAGAAACATCTTTACAGACCCTCAAAGCACCCTAAAGCACCCTCGACTCACCCTAAAGCACCCTAGACTCACCCTTTTCCCGTCTCTAAAGATGAAGGCTTTGTTATTCTTTATTGTTGATTTCTAACCATAAGAAAAACCACTCAAACAATTAGCGATCAATTCGAAACTATAGTTCCCCCATATATATACTCGAAAAATCACACAGATTTATCCTTCAAACGGTAATTTACATAGTTATACACGAAAAATCATACACAAAAGCTCTAATTGAAGCGAAAAGCCCGATTTTATATGAAATTTCATACAGAATCGTTGTTTCAATCAACAACAAAGTTTAACAGAGCCAAAATGAAAAACATCGTTAGAGAATACGATTCCAACCGCTCTCACGTCTGCAATGATGAAAAACATCTTTACAGGCCCTCAAAGCGCCTTCAATTCACCCTTGTACCACGTGGGACGATTTATGCCGGATAGTGTGACCTTTTTTCCGTTAATTCCCTTACTAGAACCAAATTGAAGTTATAAGCATGCGCATGCTGTGTATATATAAATTGAGCTCATTATCACTTGTAACCGTTCTCCAATTCCCACAGATCGGTATTAGGTTACGGAATAGTCTTCGCTGCAACTATTGGATAGGCAAGCATGTTGAAGGAGGCTATCGCATGGACTTTACCTTATCGGATGAACAGGAAATGATTCGCCGGATGGTGCGGGAATTTGCCAAAAATGAGGTGTTGCCGACCGCAGCCGAGCGGGACGAGGAGGAGAGGTTCGATCGCGTCTTGTTCGACAAGATGGGGGAGCTCGGCTTGACCGGGATCCCGTGGCCAGAACAATACGGCGGACTCGGTGCCGATTATGTCACGTATGTGATGGTCTTGGAGGAACTGTCACGGGTGTGTGCTTCCACCGGGGTTATGCTTTCCGTACACACTTCGCTGGTCGGCTGGTCCCTGTATACGTATGGTACGGAACATCAGAAACAAACTTACTTGCGCCCGATTGCCGAAGGGAAAAAACTCGGTGCCTACAGCTTGACCGAAAGCGGTTCAGGCTCAGACGCCGGAGCGATGAGAACGATGGCACGACGAGATGGAGACAGCTATGTGCTCCATGGTTCCAAAATTTTTGTGACGAATGCGGGAGAAGCGGAAATTTATGTTGTTTTTGCATTAACAGACCCGCAGCTAAAGCAACGGGGATGCAGCGCTTTTATCGTAGAGAAGGGAACACCGGGCTTTTCATTCGGCAAAAAAGAAAGAAAGATGGGTATCCGTTCGTCGCCGACGATGGAAATTGTTTTTGACAATTGCCGCGTCCCTGCGGAAAACCTTCTGGGCAAAGAAGGAGAAGGGTTCACCATCGCCATGCGGAGTCTTGACGGAGGCCGAAACGGCATAGCCGCACAAGCGCTGGGCATTGCGCAAGCCGCGCTGGACGCCTCGATCGCCTATGCGAAAGAGCGCAAACAGTTCGGTAAGCCCATCGCTCAGCAGCAGGCAATTGCTTTTAAGATCGCAGATATGGCTACCAAAATTGAAGCGGCCAGACTTCTGACCTATCAGGCCGCATGGAGAGAAAGCCGCAATTTACCCTATGGCAAGGAATCCGCCTATGCCAAACTTTTCGCAAGTGATACGGCTGTGCAGGTGACGGTAGAAGCCGTGCAAATTTTTGGCGGTTACGGCTATACCAAGGATTTCCCGGTAGAACGTTATTTACGCGATGCAAAGGTAACGCAAATTTATGAAGGGACGAACGAAATCCAGCGCCTGGTTATTTCCAAAATGCTTCTAGCCGATTCATGAAGGGAGAGGAATAAGATGAGCGAAACGATACGCCCCGGGCTGGAGAACGTGATTGCCAGTGAGACCGACATTTCGTATCTGGACGTGGAAAATGAAGAGATTGTCTTACGTGGCTACGACTTAATTGAACTAGCCCATCATGTAACGTATCTGGATATCGTGGGGCTGCTGCTTGATGGTGCGCTGCCTACTTCAGAGCAGCGTCATTTATTGGAACAAAAACTGAAATCAGAATACACATTCCCTCAGCAAGTGCTTTCTATTCTTCAACTTCTTTCCGAGCAGTCAAATATGATGGATGTATTACGAACGGGCATTTCGGCGATAGCGAGCTTCGATTCTGAGCTGGATGATCGTTCCAGAGAAGCCAACTCGCGCAAAGCGATCCGGCTGCTCTCCAAGGTGCCGCAAATTGTGGCGAACGGCTACAGAGCGATGATGGAGCAACCTTTTATCGAACCGCGCGAGGAGCTTTCGTATACGGCCAATTTCTTGTATATGATCACTGGGAAAGTGCCTGACAAGCTGGAAGAGGCGATTTTTGACCAATCTCTGATCGTGTACAGTGAGCACGAAATGCCGAACTCAACCTTTGCGGCACGCGTCATCGCTTCGACGCAATCCGATATATATGGAGCGCTGACCGGAGCTGTCGCCTCACTTAAAGGAACACTACATGGCGGCGCGAATGAGGCGGTCATGTTGATGCTTTTGGAAGCAGGCTCGGAAGCCAACCTTGAATCCCTGATGTTGAAGAAATTAGCTCAAAAGGAACGCATCATGGGCTTCGGGCACCGGGTTTACATGAAAAAGGCCGATCCGCGCGCCATTCTCATGAAAGAAGCGCTCTGGAAGCTTACCAAAGCCAAGAATCAGCCTGAGCTTTACCAGATGTGCGTCGTCGGGGAAGAAGTAATGAAGCGCGAAAAAAATCTGTATCCGAACCTGGATTATTACGCAGCTCCGGTATATCATTTGCTGGGTATTCCCATCGAATTATTTACACCTGTATTCCTCGCTGCGCGTACCATCGGGATAAGCGCGCATGTCATTGAGCAGCATGATAACAATCGACTGTTCAGACCACGCGTTCATTACACGGGACCGCGGAATCTGCATCCTCCTGGGTTGAATGAGTCGCAGGAATCGAAGGGAAGAAGTCTATGAGCAGCAGCAGGAGCGGATTTTCACAAACTCCGGCAATGAAATTCGATCAGCTCATTCTAGATATCGCGGACTATACGCTAAATTACGAAATTGAAAGCGAAGAGGCTTATCGCATTGCCCAGCATGTGCTCATCGACTCCATTGGAACAGGACTCCTTGCATTGCGGTTCCCGGAATGCACCAAACATTTGGGCCCGATCGTTCCAGGCGCAGTTTTGCCCGGAGGAGCCCGTGTGCCCGGAACGCAATTTGAACTCGATCCTGTTCAAGCTGCATTTAATATCGGATGTATGATTCGCTGGCTGGATTATAACGACACGTGGCTCGCTGCCGAATGGGGGCATCCATCCGATAATCTGGGAAGTATTCTGGCCACCGCCGATTATATAAGCCGCAGACGGGTTTCGGAAGGGAAGGATCCGCTATCCATGAAAGATGTGCTGACGATGACGATCAAAGCACATGAGATACAGGGCGTACTTGCTCTGGAGAACAGTTTAAACCGCGTGGGACTGGATCATGTTCATTTCGTGAAGATTGCTTCGACAGCTATCGTCACGGCGATGTTAGGCGGAAGCCAAGAGGAGCTGCATAATGCGCTGTCCAATGCTTGGATAGACGGTGCCAGTTTAAGAACCTACCGCCACGCCCCTAATACGGGTTCGCGCAAATCATGGGCTGCTGGAGATGCAACGAGTCGCGCAGTTCGATTGGCGCTAATGGCTGTCGGTGGTGAGATGGGTTATGCATCAGCATTATCTGCGAAAAACTGGGGATTTCAGGATGTTTTACTCAAAGGGAGAGAGCTGACATTAGGGCGTCCTTTCGGTTCATATGTGATGGAAAACATATTGTTTAAAATCTCATTTCCTGCTGAGTTTCACGCTCAGACTGCGGTTGAATGCGCTTTAGAGCTATATCCTGAAGTGAAAAACAGGCTTGATGAAATTCGTGAAATCAAACTCACCACCCATCAATCCGCCATTCGGATCATCGATAAAAAAGGCCCTCTGCATAACCCGGCAGATCGGGATCATTGCCTGCAGTACATGGTAGCGATCGGGTTGATCTTTGGAACGTTAATAGCCGAACACTATGAAGACGAAGTAGCAATGGATCCTAGAATTGACGCGCTTAGGGAGAAAATGGTCGTCGTAGAGGATGAACAGTTCAGCCAAGACTATCTGGATCCGGAGAAACGATCTATTGCAAACAGCATTCAAATTTATTTCAAGGATGGAACGAAGACGGACAAAGCGGTTCGCGAATATCCGGTTGGACACCGCAGACGCCGTGATGAAGGTTTGCCTAAAGTGGTACAGAAGTATGAAGCCAACTTGTTAACCCGGTTCCCACGGAACAAGGCATCTGAAATTCTTAAACTCTCAATGGATTACGAGCGACTCACTCGAACGCCTGTCCATGAGTTCATGTCTCATCTCGTCATTTGACCGATGGTTATTTCAAATCAGACTGGAGCTGGAGGTTCTCATGAGCTGGTTAATTGAAGAGGAGCCGGACCAAAAGCAACTGGCGAACGAATTCAGGAAGCTAATAGAGACAGGTCCCATAGTCCAAATACCCGGCACCCACGATGGCATGGCGGCAAGAATTGCCAAGCAGTGCGATTTTAAAGCCATTTATCTATCCGGAGCTGCGTATACTGCTAGTAGAGGATGGCCTGATCTGGGCTTGATATATTCGAATGAGGTGGCGGAACGCGCACGTGAGCTGATTCGCGCATCAGGCCTCCCGCTGCTGGTCGATATCGATACCGGTTTCGGCGGCATTCTGAACGTAGCCCGGACGGTAAAGGAAATGGTGGAAGCCAAAGTTGCAGCCGTCCAGATCGAAGATCAGGAATTGCCGAAAAAATGCGGACATTTGAACGGCAAAAAGCTTATTTCACCACAGGATATGGTGCAAAAAATTCGCACAATTAAAGAAATCTGTCCTACTCTATTTATTCTGGCCCGAACGGATGCCAAGAGCGTCGAAGGCATCGACGCAGCTATCGAGCGTGCCAAGCATTATGCAGCCGCAGGAGCGGATGGTATTTTTCCGGAAGCTCTCGAAAGCGAAGAAGAATTTCAGCGTTTTAGCCGGGAAATCCGCGTCCCGCTGCTTGCCAACATGACAGAATTCGGGAGGACGCCCTACTACACGGCAGAGCAATTCGAGAGTTGGGGCTACCGGATGGTGCTCTATCCGGTAACATCGCTGCGTGTTGCTGCCAAGGCGTATGAACAAGTGTTCAACGAGATTCGTCACTCCGGAACACAGATGGGGATGCTCAGTCAAATGCAAACGCGGAAAGAGTTGTACGATACTATCCGGTATTACGATTACGAAGCGTTGGATGGAAGAATAGCTAAAACCATTTTACCTGAACCAGACTAAGAGGCCACCTAGATCATCAAATTCCGTATGCAGTCCTTGTGATGGTATAGCCATTGCAAATCAGTCCCAAATGTCGAGAAAAGGCCTCGCTGATGCAGTCGTGTCAGTAGGGGCTTTTACTGTCTGCATACATGTTAACCGGTGGTTGATTAACTGCCAGACTGAGAGCGAAAGGGAAGAGTCATGATGGGATCGGATACCAGGTATCGTTCGACGCATAAAGTGAGATTTGTTACCGCTTCCGCTTTATTTGACGGCCACGATGTATCCATCAATATGATGCGGCGTATGCTTCAGGCGAGCGGTGCCGAGGTCATTCATCTCGGGCACAACCGATCCGTGGATGAAGTTGTTAGGGCTGCGATTCAAGAAGATGTTCAGGGTATTGCTATCTCCTCCTATCAAGGCGGGCATATGGAATATTTCACATTCATGCTTGATGCCTTGAGGGAGAACGGGGCTTCGCATATTCGGGTTTACGGCGGTGGCGGTGGCGTCATTCTGCCGTCAGAGATCAAAAAGCTGCATGAATACGGCGTAGCCCGCATCTTTACTCCTGACGATGGCAGGGAATTAGGCCTGCAAGGCATGATCAATGTCATGATGCGGGAGTGCGATTACAGCACGGTGTCTGATGCTAATCTCGATCCCCATGCTTGTTTGCGTCAAGATCAGCGGAGTATTGCGCAGTTTATTACGGCTGCTGAAAATAGGAGCGAGGGCAGGCTGCCTGACTCCGACCAGACGTTCGATGCCTTACAACATATTCAAGCCATGGCCTCAAGCTGTCCGGTCGTCGGGGTAACGGGAACAGGCGGAGCCGGCAAAAGTTCTCTGACCGATGAATTGGTCCGACGGTTCCTTCGGCAATTTCCCGACAAATCTATCGCCATCCTATCCGTCGATCCTACGAAGAGGCGGACCGGCGGCGCACTGCTCGGGGATCGCATACGGATGAACGCCGTTCATTCCGACAGGGTGTATATGCGAAGTCTCGCCACTCGCGGATCAGGTCATGAGCTATCTAACGCCATTCGGGATGTGATTCAGGTTGTTAAGGCTGCCGGCTTTGATCTGATCATGGTGGAAACAAGCGGGATAGGGCAAGGGGATCACCAAATTACCGCAATTTCCGACGTCTTTCTGTATGTGATGACCAGTGAGTTCGGTGCACCTTCTCAACTGGAGAAAATTGATATGCTCGACGACGCTGATCTGATCGCGATCAATAAATTTGACCGGAAAGGCTCGCTGGATGCGCTTCGCGACGTGAAGAAACAATACCAAAGAAATCACGGTTTGTTTGACCAAGATTATGAAACGATGCCCGTATACGGAACGATGGCCAGTCAGTTTAACGATGCAGGTGTTCATGCGTTGTTCCATGCACTGATCGATACGATGAACCGCAAATGCTCGCTGCAGTGGCCAACGCCAAGCTTTTCATCTGATCGAAAAGCCGCTTCGAAGCACGCGATTATCCCGAATGACCGTATTCGCTATTTGGGAGAAATTGCTCAAACGGTCCGTGACTATCGGGCTTTCGTAACCCGTGAAGCCGAACTGGCAAGCAGCAGCTACCGGATCGACGGAGCGATAAAGGTCTTGCAGCAGCACGCTGGATCTGAAGAAAGTCTAATAGCTATGAGCAAACTGAAGGAAACCATTGAGAACAATATGCACAAGAAAACGAAAGAACTGTTATCCAGATGGCCGGAGATACAGCGTCAATATACCGGAGACACCCACACCTCTAGGGTCCGTGACAAAGACATTGTGACAGAGCTTACAACGCAAAGCTTATCAGGGCTGAGCATTCCCAAGGTGAGCCTGCCCAAATTCCGCGATTGGGGTGACCTGCTTCGCTGGATATGCCACGAAAATGTCCCTGGAGAGTTCCCCTATACGGCAGGCGTCTTCCCGTTCAAACGTACGGCAGAAGATCCCAAACGGCAGTTCGCCGGTGAGGGAACGCCGGAGAGAACCAACCTGCGGTTTCACTATTTATCACAAAACGATCCGGCTAAACGTCTGAGCACTGCCTTCGATTCCGTCACTTTATATGGAGAGAATCCGGATTATCGACTGGACATCTATGGGAAAATCGGGGAAAGCGGCGTCAGCATTTGTACGCTGAACGATATGAAGAAGCTGTATGCCGGCTTCGATCTATGCCACCCGATGACGTCCGTCTCGATGACCATCAACGGTCCAGCACCCGTCATACTTGCGATGTATATGAATACGGCAATTGACATGCAGCTGGAGAAATTTCGTCATGCGCAAGGAAGATCACCAACATCTGAGGAGGCGGCGAGTGTCCGCAGAGAAACACTGCGATCGGTGAGAGGGACAGTTCAAGCCGATATTTTGAAAGAAGATCAGGGCCAAAATACCTGCATCTTCTCCACGGAATTTGCGCTGCGGATGATGGGCGATATCCAGCAGTATTTTATCGATCATGAGGTTCGTAATTATTACTCGGTCTCCATCTCTGGCTATCATATCGCGGAGGCAGGAGCAAACCCGATATCCCAGTTGGCTTTCACGCTGTCTAACGGTTTTACCTACGTCGAATATTATTTGTCCCGAGGCATGGCGATCGATGATTTTGCTCCGAACCTATCTTTCTTTTTCAGCAATGGGCTTGACCCGGAATATACGGTGATCGGGCGCGTGGCGCGGAGAATTTGGGCCATCGTCATGAAGAACAAATATAAGGCCAATGAGCGAAGCCAAAAGCTGAAATATCATATCCAAACGTCAGGGCGTTCCCTGCATGCGCAGGAAATCGATTTTAACGATATTCGCACTACGCTTCAGGCGCTCATGGCGATTCTGGACAACTGCAACTCGCTCCACACGAATTCTTATGATGAGGCGATAACGACGCCTACGGAGGAATCGGTTCGCCGGGCGATGGCGATTCAGTTGATCATCACGAAAGAGCTTGGCTTTGTCAAAAACGAGAACATGCTGCAGGGTTCGTTCATCATTGAGGAACTGACCGATCTCGTAGAGGAAGCGGTATTACTGGAGCTGGAACGCATAAGTGAGAGAGGCGGCGTGCTCGGAGCCATGGAATCCCAGTACCAAAGAGGTAAAATCCAGGATGAATCGATGCTGTATGAAATGAAAAAGCATAACGGCGAACTGCCCGTCATCGGGGTGAATACTTTCCGTCGTCCGGATCCGCCTACAGGCGATGATTTGGATATTCCTTTGGCTCGGGCAACTCCTCAAGAAAAAGAGCAGCAAATTAAGAACCTAGTGGAGTTCCACACGAAAAATCAGGCTGAAGCGCCTCCCGCTTTAGCCAAACTTCAGCTGGCAGCCTTGGAGGGGGGCAACATATTTGCCGAGCTGATGGAAACGGTCAAAGTAGCAAGTCTAGGGCAGATCACGCATGCCCTCTATGAGGTTGGCGGTCAATATCGCCGGAACATGTAGCTTGTCAATCCATGCAATGAACCGGCAGAGGAGGGATTCCATGTCCTTTCAGCAAGTCCCCAAGCATCGGCAGCTTGGTCTTTCGAATGATCAATTGCTGAACATGTATACTTGCATGCTGACGGCGAGGAAATTCGACGAACGCGTTACGCTGCTTCAACGCTCAGGCCGGACTTCTTTTCACATCTCCAGCATCGGTCAAGAGGCGGCGCAGGTAGGTGCAGCGTTTGCGCTTGAAAAACAGCATGATTTTTTTCTTCCGTATTACCGGGATTATGCATTCGTTCTCTCGGTCGGGATGACCGTGCAGGAGCTGATGCTTGCCGCGTTTTTTAAAGCGGATGATATTAACGGCGGCAGACAAATGCCCGGGCATTTTGGCTATAAGAAGCATCACATCGTCTCGGGATCGAGTCCGGTGGCTACCCAGGTTCTGCACGCCGTCGGGATTGGACTGACGTCTTTGATGAAAAAAGAAGAACGCGTCGCTTTTGTCACCTTCGGCGAAGGATCCAGCAACCAGGGCGATGTGCATGAAGGGTTCAATTTCGCCGGTGTTTTCAAGCTGCCGGTTATCTTCATGTGTGAGAATAACCAGTATGCGATTTCCATCCCGGCTCATCGGCAAGTGGCAGGACGGGTTGTCGATCGTGCAGCCGGATACGGTTTTACTGGCGTCCGCGTGGATGGCAACGACGCTCTGGAGGTTTACCGTGCAGTGAAAGAGGCCAGAGAACGCGCGATTCGGGGCGCCGGTCCGACTTTGATCGAAGCGATGATGTACCGCATTCCTCCTCATTCCACCGCTGATGACGACATGCTGTACCGGACGAAAGAAGAGGTGGAATACCATAAGGAGCAGGACGGCATCGAAAGCTTTCGCCGATATTTGTTCGATTGCGGCATCTTGAACGAAGAAATGGATCGCACCGTGCATGAAACCATTATGCATGAAGTGAATGAAGCGACGAAATATGCGGATAGAGCCCCTTATCCAGCCCCGGAAGATGCATTGAGATACGTATATGCAGATGAAGATGAAGGGGGTGATGATTAAGATGGGGATCATCACCTACTTGGAAGCCATCCGCTCTGCAATGAGCGAGGAAATGGAGCGGGATGAGCGTGTTTTTGTGCTTGGCGAGGATATCGGCAAGGGCGGCGTGTTGAACGCGACCAAAGGCATGCGCGACAGATTCGGCGAGCTGCGCGTACTCGATACGCCGCTCTCCGAATCTGCGATCGTCGGCGTGGCCATTGGAGCCGCCATGGTCGGCATGCGGCCGATCGCGGAAATTCAGTTTGCCGATTTTATATTCCCGGCAACGAACCAAATCATCAGCGAAGCGGCGAAAATTCGTTACCGCTCGAATAACGACTGGAACTGCCCGATCGTAATCCGCGCTCCATATGGAGCGACTGGAGGCGGCGGGCTGTACCATTCGCAGTGCCCGGAATCGGTCTTTTTCGGCACGCCGGGACTCAAAATCGTCGCCCCGTCCACCGCTTACGATGCTAAAGGCTTGCTGAAAGCGGCAGTTCGAGACGAAGATCCCGTCCTTTACTTTGAGCATAAGAAATGCTATCTCTCCGTCTCCGACGAAGTGCCTGACGAAGATTTTATCGTCCCCATCGGTAAGGCAGAGGTCAAGCGTGAAGGCGAAGATATTACAGTCATCACCTATGGTATGGCGGTTCATTACGCGCTCAGAGCAGCCATTGAACTTGAAAGCGAAGGGATCAGCGCACACGTGCTTGATTTGCGGACTCTGCATCCGCTGGATAAACCGGCGATTTGCGAGGCTGCCGCGAAAACCGGGAAAATCCTCATTTTCCATGAGGACAACAAGACGGGAGGCATCGGCGCTGAAATATCGGCTATCATTGCCGAAGAACTTTTATATGAATTGGATGCTCCGATTATGAGATGCTGCCCTCCCGATATTCCTCCGGTTGCCATGGCGCCTACCATCGAAAAATTTTATATGCCCAATGTCGATATGGTCAAGGAGGCTATGCGCCGATTAGCGGAGCTATAGTTGTGAGTTCATAAGTCCGAGCGGGGGAGGATGGACATGAGGCAAAACGAGGAGCGAGGTACTGAGGTGATTGTACCGCATTTGGCCGAAAGCCTCGTTTCGGCGATCATTGGCAAATGGTTGAAGCAGCCGGGCGATTACGTGCGCGAATATGAAGGCTTATGCGAGCTGTTGACGGATAAAGTGAATGTGGAAATGCCCTCGCCGCTGGAAGGCAAATTGGTTCATATCATCGTGCAAGAAGGAGAAAGTGCCGACGTCGGCGCTCCGATTTGCATCATCCGAGGGGGCGATGAACTACGAGCAGGAGATTCGGATGTTCCGGTAGGTGTTGAAAGCAAGGAAACCGCATCAGGCGAGCATAGCTCCCGCTACTCACCAGCCGTTCTCCGTCTTGCGAAAGAACATGGGACGGACTTGCATAAGGTGAAAGGAACCGGGCTGGGCGGCAGAATCACGCGCAAAGATATTTTAACCCATGTAAAAAATCTAGCTGATCTTCATCCTCAAACATTTCCGGTACGTCCCGCAGAAAAGCAAGAAGTTACCTCTACAAAGAATGAACCGACTGTCACACCTGCAAAGGCTTCTGAACAAAGGTCACCGATTCCTGAAGTGCGAAATTTAACAAACACGGTGCATCCCGTTACCCCTATGCGAAAGCTGATCGCTTCGCGCATGCAGCAGAGCGTTACTGAAATTCCTCACGCCTGGCTGATGGTAGAAGCGGATGTAAGCCGTCTCGTCGCCTTGCGGCAAAGGCTGAAAACCCGCTTCCAAAGCGAAGAAGGCGTGCAGCTGACGTTCACCCCGTTTGTCGTGAAAGCAATTGTTAATGCCATTAAAGACTTTCCCGTGCTGAATTCCACCTGGGCCTCTGAGAACATGATCATCAAAAAAGAGATTCACCTTTCCATCGCAATCGGCTCAGAGAATTCAGTCGTCACGCCAGTGATTCGCAACGCGGATCACAAAACGATCGCCGGATTAGCTATTGAGCTGGACGCCTTAGTTAAGCGTGCGCGAGCCGGTACATTGACGCTTGCCGATATGCATGGAGGTACGTTTACCTTCAATAACACAGGCGCTTTCGGTTCGATTCTTTCATATCCCATCATCAATTACCCGCAGGCGGCGATTATCACCTTCGAATCGATTGTCCGCAAACCTGTCGTGATTCAGGACGATGCAATTGCGGTCCGATCGATGGTCAATCTATGCCTTTCGCTTGATCACCGGATCTTAGACGGGGTCATATGCGGTCAATTTATGCAGCGAGTGAAGCAAAACCTGGAGCTGTACGATCCGGATACGATCATTTACTAGGCTTGTTACAACGATCTTCGCTACGAAAGGAGGCCGATGCGCATGAGAGAAAGTGTCATTGTTAGTGGAGCTAGAACGCCTTTCGGAAAGTTCGGAGGCGCTTTGAAAGACATTGAAGCTGTTGTGCTTGGCGGTACAGCGATGAAAGGGGCGATCGAGCGTTCCTCGCTCGATCCGGCGGATATCGATGAAGTGATCATGGGCATGGTGCTGCAAGGCGGCGCCGGGCAAATCCCCTCCCGTCAGGCGGCCAGGTACGCCGGCTTGAATTGGCATGTGACGACAGAGACGATTAACAAGGTGTGCGCCTCGGGCATGCGCAGTGTCACATTAGCCGACCAGATCATTCGCTCAGGCGATGCGGATACGATCCTTGCAGGCGGAATGGAGAGCATGAGCAACGCGCCTTATCTGGATCAAAATGCGCGTTGGGGAGCGAGAATGGGAAATCGGGATCTGATTGATCTGATGGTTCATGATGGCTTGGAGTGCGCGTTCGACAAAGTTCATATGATCGTACACGGCAGTTACGTCGCAGACGAATTTGGCATAACGCGGGGGGAACAGGATGAATGGGCGCTGCGCAGCCATCAGCATTCCATTCATGCGATGAATAAAGGCTATTTGGCCGAAGAAATCGTTCCGGTGCCGATCATTAGCAAGAGTGGGACGATTTACATGGAACAAGACGAAGCCCCGCGAGCGGACACAAGCCTTGATAAACTTGCCGGGCTGCCTTCCGTGTTCGTCAAGGAGGGAACGATAACGGCCGGCAATGCACCAGGCGTTAACGACGGTGCAGCAGCAATGGTCGTCATGTCCAAAGAGAGGTCGTTCTCAATAGGGCTCAAGCCGCTTGCGACCATCGTAGGACATGCGTCAATCGGACAGAAGGCTCGTTATATCGCAACCACACCGGCACTTGCGATTCAGAAGCTGCTGCAGCAAACTTCCATGTCCCTGGACCAGATCGACCGGTTCGAGGTCAATGAGGCGTTTGCGGCAGTCGTATTAACAAGCGGAAAGTTAATCGGTTGGGACCCTGATAAAGTCAATGTGAATGGCGGAGCGATTGCACTTGGTCATCCGATCGCCGCCAGCGGTGCCCGTATCATTCTCACGTTAATTCACGAGCTGCGCAGAATTGGCGGAGGTTACGGCATAGCGGCCATTTGCAGCGGCGGTGCGCAGGGCGATGCTATTCTTTTGCGCGTGTAATTTGCCCAATTATGAAAGAAGGTCGATCCTATGAACATCCAAACCATCATGGTCGCAGGCGCAGGGCAAATGGGCAGCGGCATCGCTCAGGCAGCTGCAGCATCCGGCTTGCACGTGCTATTCCATGATATTTCCTCGGAATTCATTCAGAAAGGTTTGGCAACGATCGCCAAACAATTAACTCGAAGCGTCGAAAAGGGGAAAATAACAGAGGAACGAAAGGGGGAGATCCTATCCCGAGTCCGGCCAACAGATCGTTTAGAACAAGCGGAACTGGCTGAACTGGTCATTGAAGCGATTATTGAACATATGGAGCTAAAAACGGCGCTATTTCAAAAGCTGGACACGATCTGTCCGGCTCACGTCATCTTGGCATCGAATACTTCGTCACTTCCGATTACGGAAATCGCAGCAGTGACAAGTCGGCCTTCACAGGTCATCGGCATGCATTTCATGAACCCTGTCCCGGTTATGCCGCTCGTTGAAGTCATTCGCGGTTTGGAAACCTCGCAAGAAGTATTCGACTCCGTCTATGAGCTTGCGAAACAAATGGGTAAAACCCCTGTGGAAGTGAACGATTTCCCGGGCTTTGTCTCGAATCGCATCCTGATGCCCATGATTAACGAAGCGATCTTTGCCGTCTATGAAGGGGTTGCCAGCATGGAATCGGTCGATCAAGTCATGAAGCTCGGAATGAATCATCCTATGGGACCGCTGGAGCTGGCCGATTTCATCGGTTTGGACACGTGTCTTTCTATCATGGACATTTTGTATGAAGGATTCAAGGATCCGAAATACCGCCCATGCCCGCTGCTGCGAAAATATGTGAAAGCGGGGCGATTGGGCCGTAAATCCGGTCATGGGTTTTATCGCTATCCATGAAATTCGACGAATTAGGAGGATGCGCATGAAACTATACACGAAAACAGGCGATCAAGGAAAGACGAGCGTCATCGGGGGACGTGTCGATAAAGACGATTTACGCGTAGAGGCGTACGGAACGGTTGATGAATTAAATTGCTTGATAGGTCAGGCCGTCAGTTTAATCATGGACGATCCTCACACATCATTCAAACAAAGTTTGCAGCAAATTCAACATGATCTGTTCGACCTTGGCGTTGATTTGGCTACATTAGCTCCCAAAGTGAATAAAATATCGCTCGCTAAAGTGGAATTCCTGGAAAAGCGAATTGATGAATTTTCAGAGCAAACACCCGAAATCACTTATTTTATTTTACCTGGCGGGTCTCCTCTGGCAGCAGCTTTGCATGTGAGTAGAGCCGTATGCCGCAGAGCGGAGAGAGCCGTCGTGAGCTTGTCTAAGCTACATGCCCTGCATCCGGAAGCCATCCAATATATGAACCGGTTATCCGATTACTTGTTTGCGGCTGCAAGATGGGTCAATCATTTGGAACAGATCGCGGACATTCGATATGAAAGCGGTTTAGCCGGGTCTCCGTAAAACGGAGATTTTTTTGTGTTCCATTAGTAGTTACAAAGTGCAGGAGGGAGGAATATAGTAAAGGAACAGCAGCGGTGGAGACAGGGGGCTTATCCATGATCACGAACGAAAGAACCTTGTATTTATTCGATGGGATTAATAAAAGTTCTGTCAAACAGATTATTGAATCCATCCTCAAACTGAATCAGTTGGATGATGAACGAGATAAAAAAGAAAAGGATTTTAAACGCGTTCCGATCGACCTCATTATTAATAGCAACGGCGGAAGCGTCTATGACGGGCTTGCGCTGATTAATGTGATTGATAACAGTAAAACGCCTGTCCATACCTATGTTTATGGACTTGCTGCCAGTATGAGTTTGTTAATCGCGGCTAGTGGTCATAAACGTTATGCCGGCCGATTGAGCACTTTTATGTATCATTCCGTCTCCAATCATATTGGCGGCCAATTCGAACGATTGAAAAACCGGCTTGATGAGACAGAGCGATTGCAAACGATTTATGATGAGTATCTGATCTCGAAAACGAAATTCCGGTTGGAAGATTTAAAAAACGTTCAGGAGCATCAGCGCGATTGGTTTATAAGCCCGGAAGAAGCATTGGAACTAGGGATCGTTGACGAAATTACATAGCAAAATGCTGAGAATTTCAGTGATTCTCGGAATCACAAGCGGGTTTTTCCCGACCATCGGCATCTCGTTTTGGAAATCCCTCAACAAAATATGGTAAAATAAGGCGATCATTGATCATTACGATACCGGAGGAGATCCCCATGACAGTCGGTTCACAAAAAGATATTGATGCTTTGAAAGAGATCGGCAAGATAGTTGCGTTGACGATAAAAGAAATGAAACAACAAGCACGGCTAGGGATGACAACGAAGGAATTAGATGAGATTGGCGGGATGATTTTGAAAAGCCATAGCGCCGTATCAGCGCCGAGAACAACGTTGAATTTTCCAGGGCACTCGTGCATTAGTATAAACCGTGAAATTGCGCATGGAATTCCGGGGAACCGCAAAATTGGGCCTGGTGACTTGATCAATATTGACGTCTGCGCGGAAAAAGACGGGTACATTGCTGATGCAGGGTATTCTTTTCAGATGCCGCCTTACCGTGACTCGGTTACGCGTCTCTGCCGCCATACCCACGATACCATGATGAAAGTCATATCGTCGTTGAAGCACGGCGTGAAAATAAACGAAATTGGCAGAATGATACAAGCTGAAGCGCAGCGCGGAGGGTATAAGGTCATTCGAAATCTGTGCAGTCATGGCGTTGGAAAAGCTATTCATGAGCAGCCCAATATTTTGCCGGTTTATAATAAGCACGATACGCGTATTCTGAAGGAAGGTTTAGTGATTACGATAGAGCCGTTCTTGTCTACAGGGGCAGAGTTTGTTGTCGAACAGCCGGATGGATGGACGCTGCGCCTGCCGGATCGCAGTTTGGCGGCGCAGTATGAGCATACCATTATTATTACAAAAAATACCCCTATGATCGTGACGGTAGCCTAATAGAAATTGATTAGAGGAGCACGCTATAGCAGCGGCTTCTTTTATTTTCCAGTATTTATTTTTTTGCGCGCCCCCACAAAACTGCGATCGGTTATGAATACTATGAGTACGTGTAATCCACCTCCAAACCACATTTAGCTGAATGATCAAAGGAGGAAAAAGTAAATGTTCAAACAATTCGACAAATTATATGGGATTGACCTAGGTACGTCCAACACGGTGATTTTTGAGAAAGGAAAAGGCATTGTGCTCAACGAACCCACCGTTATAGCCTTTAATCAACATACGGGAGAGCTATTGGCAGCCGGTGCTGAAGCTCAAGCCATGATTGGCCGAGCCCCTGCCCATGTGGATATCACGTATCCTTTAATGAACGGCGTTATTTCTAATTTTGAGAAGACAAGCAGCATGCTGAAATATTTTATTAAAAAGATTCAAGGCAGATCTTCTTTCCTGCGGAGCTCCCAAATCTACATAACGGTGCCTTGCGGCATTACGAACGTACAAAAGCGGGCTATTGAAGAAACGGTCGTCCATAAAGGAGCAAGAAAAGCGATCGCGGTGGAAGAACCTCTGGCGGCGGCACTCGGTTCCGGTATTAATCTCGACGAACCTATCGGTCACTTGGTACTCGATATTGGCGGCGGAAACTGTCAAGTGGCCGTCTTGTCGCTGGGAGGCATCGTTGCGAGTCATACGATTCCGCGCGCGGGAATGTCGATCGATCGTGACATTATGGATTATGTGAAAAAACAGTACAATCTCGAAATCGGCGAGCGTACTGCCGAAGAGATTAAGAAACAAATTGGAACGGCGATCCGTACGTCGGAAGAACGTACTATAGAAATCCGAGGGCGCAATGTGATCGACGGTTTGCCTCGTTCAATTCGGTTAGCCTCTAGTGAAATATTCATAGTTGTGAATGATTTTTTAACCGTATTGGTCGAAGCCATCCGTGCGACGTTAGAGCTTTGTCCACCTGAGCTCGCCGGCGATGTGATGGAGCAGGGGATATTGCTGTGCGGCGGCGGAGCTTTACTGGAAGGAATCGATGAGCGGATTCGTGCAGAAACCGGGGTTCCTGTGCATATCGCGGATGATCCGCTTGGATGTACGGCACTCGGTACCGGAATGATGCTGGGAGAAAACCGGTTGCCTAGCAGAGCCGCTATGCTGTCGGATCATCTTCAAGAAGCGGCAAATGAACAGTAATAATAACAAAAAGCTTAGTCCATGCCAGTTAAGGCTCATGGATTAAGCTTTTTTTGACGACTAAATGACCATTCAGGAATGAACTTCACGGAGCTTCTTACTCTCGCTTTTCCGCCTTCTAAATAGCTGATTCAAGTTGTCCAAATTGACCATAACGATACCTGCGATAATGGTGATCACGCCAAGAATCGTAATCCAACTAATAGTTTCGCCATAAAACATGGCTCCGATAGAGAGGGCGATGAGCGGCGAAACATAGAGCCATGTCGCCGGGAAGACAGGGTTCGTTTTGGCGACGAGCCAATAAAACAGACTATGTCCAACCATCGAGCCGATGACGATCAAATACAGAAGCGAGCCTATTGCGCCTGGTGATTGTAAGCTTGCGAACGGATCGTGTTCCGTAAACGCAGACAGAAGTAATAATAACAAACCGCCGTAAATCATCTGAGCCGCGTTAAGAGCTATGGGAGATGCCTCCGGGAAACGCTGGATGACCCGTTTGGAATACAGGGCTCCCCATGAATAAAAGAATTCGCCGATCAAAATCGCGATGCAACCGAGTACCCACCATCCGCTTGCTGAGAGAGTAAGGCTGGGAAGCAGCAGAAGGATGACACCGCTGAATCCTATGATACACCCCCATACAGAACGGGGTGTTGGTTTTTGTCGCATTACAACCATCTGCAGCACAAGAATCATGATTGGCCCGGTGGCCGACAGCACCGCTGCGATACCTGAGGTGACATATTGCTCGGCCCAATACAAGGTTGCGAATGTGCCGAAGGTCAAACCGATTCCTGTCAGCAGCATCTCTTTATGCAGCAGCAGAGAAAAACTCGCTTTTTTCCTCCCGACCATCCAAACGTATAAAACCAAACCTGCAACGAAAAAGCGCAAGCCCGCAGAGAAAAATGGCGGTGCAGCGGCATCGACACCAATCTTAATCGCGAGAAAGGTCGTGCCGAAAATAAGACATATAAGCAAATAATTGAACAAGATCATAGCTGCTCCCCCTTTGATATGTATCATACAAGGAAGGCAATAGAACAGATGCGCATAGATAGACCAGATTGCAGATATTTGGTGTACAATAAGGGAATAGGAGAAGGGGGCGGCCATGCTTTTCAGACAAGTTTATGATTATATCATTACCCGATTGGAACGCCAAGTTTGGCAGGCGGATGAGAAGCTTCCTTCGATCCGGCAGCTCGCTCAGGAACTGGGCGTGAATCGGCTCACCGTGCTCAAAGCGTACCAGCTTTTGAAACAAAACGGAAAAGCCTATGTGAAGGAAAAGTCGGGGTATTATATATGTCCCATTGATCCGAAGCAAATGCAAGATGAGCATCCGGAGATTCACCCCGGTTCATTCAACGGACATCTGAAAAACAACTTGTCCGAAATTCATCAAGTTCCGGTTATTTACCAATTCTCGCAAGCATTGATTGATCCGAATTTGCTGCCGAATCTGTTCCTCTCCGAATACGTGAAGAAAGTATTCGACATTTATCCCAAATTGATGGGGACTTATTCCACCGCGCAAGGGGACGAGGAGCTCCGTGAGCATCTTAGTCAGTATATGGTACGGCATCACAAGGCGCAGCTAACGTCTAGCGACTTATTGATTACAACGGGAGCGCAGCAAGCGATTGACTTGATTTCCCGAAACTATATTCGACCGCTGGATGCGATCTTGGTAGAGCGGCCGACATACAGCGCAGCCCTCGATACTTTCCGCAGTTACGGAGCCCGGTTTCTCCCGGTCGACATCACGCCGGAAGGCTATGATTTGGAGAAAGTCGAGATGCTGATGAAACAATATCAGCCGCGATTCTTTTATATGAATCCAACTTTTCACAATCCGACAGGCTATACGGTTCCATCCGGACAACGCAAGCAGCTTGTCGAACTGGCTGAACGGTATCAGTGTCTGCTGATTGAAGACGATGCGTTTCACGACATGTTTTTTGATCAAACGCCGCCACCGCCTATGTTCACATATGACACCGAAGGCTGGGTCGTGTATATCCGGAGCTTCAGCAAGTATGTGGCGCCCGGGTTGAGAATTAGTGCCATAATTGGGCGCAAAGCAGTCATTGCTCAGCTGACTACGGCGAAATCACTGGCAGATAACGGAACGCCGCTCGTCAATCAAAAAATATTTTTGCATTATTTCGAGTCGGAACGGATGCAGCAGCATTTGGAAAAACTGCGCATTGCTCTGCAAATTCGAAGAGACATTATGGAGGAAGAAGTAGCAGCTACCGGTTGGAAATGGGTGAGTCCCAAAGGCGGGCTCAACTTATGGCTGAAACTGCCCGACCATTTTCCCGTAGAATCGTTCTTGAATGAATGCTTCAGGCAATCTGTCTCCTTCGTTCCCGGAACGATCTGCGATCCGCTTAAAGAGATGCGTGAATGGATTCGTTTAAGCTACTCCTTCGTCAATGAAGGACAATTGCGTGAAGGCATCAGAAGGCTCGTGGACATTGCCCGGAGTATGAAATAGCCGCAAAACGGAGGTTCATTTATGGTTCAAGTATTGAAAGAGGAAATACGACTATCTATTCTCCTGGCCGCACAGGATGAATTTATGCAAACGGGGTTAGGGGTGGCTTCTCACATGCTTAGAAAAATTGGACAATACACAACCAAAGCTGGTTATAACCTGGAATACTCCGTCGCCGGGCAAGGAGAACCCATCCTGATCATGCACGGCGGACACTCGAATTGCAATGAGGAATTCGGGTATTTGGAACTTACCGGACGTGGGTATTCAGTGATTACACCCTCAAGGCCGGGCTATGGCAAAACTTCTAAAGAGATTGGTGAACATGAAAGCACTTCGTGCGATTCGTATCTTGAATTGCTCGATCATTTGAAAGTTCCTCAGGTTCATATAATAGCGATTTCCGCAGGTGGCCCAAGCGGCATTCATTTTGCTTCAAAATACCCCCAGCGGGTAAGAAGTCTTACGCTGCAATCAGCAGTAACGCATCAGTGGTTGACTCCTGCGGATCTATTGTTCAGGTCTGCTCAGCTCATGTTTCACCCATATACGGAAAAATATCTTTGGAAGATGCTTCGATTCATGAACATGATTTTTCCTGCCTATCTTTTTCGGAAAATGGTATCTTCATTTAGTCAGCTTAACGTTGAAAAGGTGTTACCTCAAATTAGCGAAGAAGATAAAAGGCAGTTTAAAAGCATGATAAACCGCCAGCGATCAGGGCATGGTTTTAAGATTGATTTGAAACAAACAAGTTATAATCAAAGTAACGAATTGTCCGCCATTCAGTGCCCTACATTAATCCTGCATAGTCGTTATGATGCATCAGTTCCCGTTGAACATGCCCATTACGCTCAAAAGTATATTCCAAACGCGCAGCTTTATGTGCTTGAATCATGGGGACATTTGATTTGGATCGGAGAGGGAGCGGCGGACATGTATCACAAGTTGTTTGAATTTCTGGATAACAACTAGGTTTCATGTAAAGGGAGAGGGATGGTATTATGAATCGTTTAAATGAAGTCATTGAATTAAGGGAATCCGGGCAATGGTTGGAAGCCAAGGCAATCATATTGGAGTTACTGGAGCAAGAGCCAGATAATCCGTCTTTCTGGTATCAATGCGCATGGATTCACGATGTGATGGGTTTAGAGCGGGAAGCTGTACCTTTTTATGAAAAATCGTTAGTACTAGGTTTACAAGGGGAAGAAAAACAAGGAGCCATATTAGGATTAGGCAGCACTTATCGCACATTAGGCATGTATGAACAAGCTAAAACTTTATTTGAAAAAGCGATAGAAGAATTTCCGGGAAACAGAGAGTTTCAAGTGTTTTATGCCATGGTTCTATACAACTTGAATGAACATAGTAAGGCTATGGAAATCTTATTAATACAGTTATCGGAAACTAGCAGCGATGAAGGTATTCAAACCTACAAGAAAGCGATTCATTTTTATTCCAATAAATTAGATCAGTTATGGGAGTAAAATGAGGCCTTGAATAAAATTGCCTGACCTTCCATTGGAAAGTCAGGCTTTTTGGTATTTACTACAGATCGATTGTCCCGACTTGCACAGCACCTTTTTCGCCGGCGTGATACACGGCCAATTCATTCTTGCTGTTTTCTACCACTACATAAGGGCAGCAATCGTACAAGATCAATCCTCTTAATTTACCTTCAACCCGGAATGATTCATGATGGCCTTTTTTGAGATCCGTGAAATCATTAGCTGTGTATACGACAACTTCTTTATCGCTTTGTTCTGCATAGTGATGGGATGTTTTGCTGACGATTTTGGTTTGTGGGGAATAAAAGACGCGGCCGCTGTCGTAGGCTTCGACGAAGTCATTTGCTTTATTCGCGTTATTTTTGGTGAATTCCGGCCAGATGTCGCTGAATACCATTAAGCCGTTCTTGGAATTTTTGACTAAAATGAATGGGACTTGCTCAGGGCCGTAAGGGAGAGTGAAGTGGTCTTTCAATGAACCGTTCTGATTGTCTCCTTTGGTTTGGAAAATCTGTCCTTGGTCGTCATACACATAAATCGTGCTTCCGACTTGCAGGGAGGTGAAGGATCCGGCTGTCTCTAACTTGATGTTACTTGGCTTGAGTGGTACAGGACTTGGAGGGGCAGCTTCCGTAGTAGGTGATTCAGGGGGTTTTTCTTCCGCGGCACTTACCATACTTGGCAGTGTAAGCATTGCAGTAATGGCTGCGGCGGAAAGAATGCGTAATACTTGTTTCCGCATGGACTAAACATCGCTCCTTTAATTGTGGTCTTACAAACAAAACCAATTATATCCAAATGACCCTGGTTTGGGAAGGGGTTTGTAGAAATATTTCAAAATAAATTTTCATTTATGGTGTTAAATTTCATGATTTGTTAGTAAAGATGCTAAAAATAAAGCTTGTTTTTGTTCATGATAACGATTGCAAAATGGTTGAAATTGGATTAGAGTATAGGTATCAGCATATGAAAAGAATAGCTATGAAGGCAATGGTGCCTTGGTGAAAAGAATCGTTATCCGTTCTTTGATCCTGGGCACCTTTTTGTTTTACCATCCTTTTGGTGAAGAGGTGAAAGGGAGTGAGAGATCAACCGATTCGCGCGGTCCCGCTTGCCATTAGAACGATACCGAATGTGGATCCGGGGTTGGCGCAGAAGCTGAATTTGAAACCGGGAATACGCAGTTTGGGATTGCTTACTTCCAGCATTGACGATATCGGCTATACAGCGATAGATGAGGCAACGAAAATGGCAGCAGTCGAGGTCGTTTATGCCCACTCATTTTATGCTGGTTCAGCGCATGCATCGGGTCCGTTATCCGGCGAGTTTATCGGGATCATCGGCGGTCAAACGCCTGCTGAAGTGCGCAGCGGGCTTGATGCGGCAGTGCGCTTGATGGAGAGCGGCGCTTACTTTTATTCCCTCAACGAGGAGGGAACTCATGTCTATTATGCCCATGTCATCTCCAGAACAGGGTCTTATTTGTCCAAGGTCGCAGAGATTCGCGAAGGCGAGCCGCTGTCCTATTTGATCGCTCCGCCCCTTGAAGCGGTGTTCGGTTTAGATGCTGCTTTGAAAGCCGCAGATGTCCGGATTTGCCAATATTTTGCGCCGCCGTCGGAAACAAACTTTGCCGGCGGGTTGTTAACGGGCAGTCAGTCAGCCTGCGCAGCAGCAGCCGAAGCGTTTGCCGAAGCGGTAAGGGAAGTCGCAAGAAATCCCGTGAAGCTCAGTTGAGAAAGAGCAGGTGATCACGATTGAATCGACACATGCTTGCTCTGGGCATGATTGAAACCCGGGGCGTTCCCGCATTAGTCGCTGCTGCGGATGCAGCCGCCAAAACAGCCGACGTACGCGTTACGACATATGAGAAAGCCGACGCCGGCATCGTAACGATTTATATCCTTGGGGAAGTAGCTGCAGTGAAAGCTGCTGTGCAAGCGGGCGAGAGCGAGGCCTCCAAGATAGGAACACTGTTGTCTACCCATGTCATTCCACGGCCGGATGCGTCGTTGTGGCGTTTTATACAAAAGCTGCTGCCTCTCGATGAGCTTCCGGATGCATCCATGAAGCTGAACAATAGCGGGGGGGAATCATCCTCATGAAGCTGGATCAAGATTTGCTCTCCATTCAAGAAGTCCGTGATTTCTTGCATGAGGCCAAGGCAGCTCAAAAGAAGCTGGAAGCCATGTCTCAATCGCAAATCGATGCAATCGTCGCTTCGATGGCAAAGACAGCTGAAGCGGAGGCTGGACGGCTTGCCACACTAGCTGTGGAGGAAACTGGCTTCGGAAATATGGCGGATAAGAAAACGAAAAATTTGTTCGTGGCGCGTAACGTCTACGAGGCGATTAAAGAGATGAAGACGGTGGGCATCATTAACCGGGACGAGGAACGCAAAGTTTGGGAGGTTGCACAACCGGTCGGCGTCATCGCCGCCATCATCCCATCGACGAACCCTACATCAACCGTCATGTTTAAATGCATGATCGCTTTGAAGGCAAGAAATGCGATCGTTATTAGCCCGCACCCTTCGGCTTTGCGCTGTTCGCTAGAAGCGGCGAATCTGATGCGTCAGGCCGCTGAGATAGCGGGTGCGCCTGCAGGGCTGATTCATTGCTTGCAAAAGCCGTCCATGGAGGCAAGCAATGAACTGATGAGCCACAAGCTGACGGATCTCATTATGGCGACCGGCGGAACGGCCATGGTCAAGGCTGCTTACAGCTCGGGAAAGCCCGCTTATGGCGTCGGTCCCGGCAATGTGCCTGTCTACATTCACCACAGCGCGAATATATCTAAAGCAGTGGGCGATATCGTGCAAAGCAAGACGTTCGACTACGGGACGATATGCGCCTCCGAACAAGCGCTCGTCGTTGATCTAGCGGTTAAGCGACAGTTATTGGAAGAGCTGCAGCGTCTGGGAGCTTATTTGCTGAATGATCAGGAGAAGCAAAAAGTTGCATCCGTCATCATGACCGGCAAAGGATTGAATCCGAAAATTGTCGGAAAATCACCGCAGGATATCGCTCGAATGGCTGGTATATCCGTACCGGAGCATGCCCGGGTTCTCGTTGCAGAAGAGGCAGATGTAGGACTCGAGTATCCTTTTTCCGTCGAAAAACTAACCACGATCCTTGCTTTGTACACCGTGACCGATTGGCAGGAAGGATGCCGAAAATGTATTGAATTGCTTGAGTTTGGAGGTCTGGGTCATACGCTCGGTATCCATTGTGAGGATTTGGCCGTCATAGAGGCGTTTGGACTGGAGAAACCGGCTTCGCGTATCGTCGTAAATTCAGGAACCACGTTTGGGGGAATCGGCGCTACTACAGGCATCATGCCGTCGATGACGCTGGGCTGCGGTTCATTTGGCAATAATATCACCTCAGACAACATTGGTCCGCAGCATTTGCTCAACTTGAAGCGGGTTGCTTTTGGCATACGTGAAATGAAGTTGGAGCCTGAATCGATAACAGTAAAATCGGCTGAACGGATAGCGGACACGCTGAGCGATCGAGCCAAGCTGGGTATTTCCCGTGAAGAAGTGATGCAAATTGTGAAAAGTGTGCTTTCTGACATGCAACTACATTAGTTGATTCATTTACGACATTTATATTTAATGATATTAATTATTGGAGGGATTCAAATGGCAGGAGAAATGGCGGCACTCGGCATGATCGAAACGAAAGGCTTGGTAGGGTCAATTGAAGCGGCCGACGCAATGGTCAAAGCAGCTAATGTGAAGCTGGTAGGCAAGGTACATGTCGGCGGAGGCCTGATCACCGTCATGGTTAGAGGGGATGTTGGTGCTGTTAAGGCAGCAACGGACGCAGGAGCAGCAGCTGCGGAGAAAGTGGGAGAACTCGTATCCGTTCATGTCATTCCACGGCCGCATTCAGACATTGAATTCATCCTGCCCAAGCTTGAAGGTTAAATTCATCGATGGCGCTCATTACGGAAGCCTATTTACGTTCCCGGTTAGTGAAAGGTCTGCCGGATCCTTTTCCCGTACGTGTCGGAGATAAACTGACACCGGCTGCGGTTGATTTCTTGAAAAGCAGAGGTATTGCTACTTGTCAGATAGCACCACATCCAACCATTCTACCGGATAAAATGGCTCTAAAGGATATGAGTGTGCCAGTCGGAGTATCCAACCGCCATGTCCACCTTTCTCCGGAGCATGTCGAGACGTTGTTCGGATCCGGTTACAGCTTGACGCCTATGCGTGAATTGTCGCAATCCGGCCAATTTGCCGCTCATGAAACCGTTATATTAATCGGACCGAAAGGCATCATCCGGAACGTTCGCATTCTAGGCCCTTCCAGGGGGGCTACGCAAGTGGAAGTTTCTCGGACTGACGGCTATGTACTTGGCGTGCATCCTCCTGTCAGACTATCCGGACACATCGAAGATACACCGGGAATTACTCTCGCCGGCACGAAGGGAACGGTTGTTTTGCTGCAGGGGCTTATCGTAGCCAAGAGCCATGTACATATGTCACCGCAAGATGCATCAAAGATGAAAGCTGAAAGCGGAGATCGTCTCATCCTTCAGACTTTGGGTGAACGGCCGCTTATTTTTGCAGATGTCATTGCAAGGGTTAATGAACGTTTTTCGCTCGATTTCCATATCGATACCGATGAGGCGAATGCTGCTGGTTTGAAGACAGGAGACGTTGTCCGAATGATCGGTAAAAACGGTGAAATCACGGGTTCCGTAAGGGGGTAGCTGCAGTTGGAGATCAAACTAGTGGTCGAATCGATCGTCCGGGAGCTTGTGAAAACGATGCAAACGGAAGCGGTCAAGCCACCCAAGCTGCTGTACATATTTTGCGATAGCACTGCCCAGGAAGCTTATTTGGACCACTTTATTCTGCTGCAAAAGAACGGCATCGAGCACGACATTTTGTTCCTTGACGGCGAAACCTCAGCTTGGCTGGGTAAGCACAAGATTGAGTCCGGCGCTCCCGGCAAAATCATTTTGGCCGATGAATATGCCCCTGCGCCAATCGAAGTGCCGATGGACTACGCGGGTATCGTCATTCCGGAAATCGATCTGGACAACGCGGGTAGAGTCGCTCTCGGCATGAAAGGGACTGTCAAATCGGAAATCATTTTTTCCGCGCTTGTCTTGGGTAAATTTGTGCTTGTCGGGGATGATGCGTCTGGGCTAAAACGGACAGATCGGCGAACGTTGCAAGCGCTCGGGCTGCCCAAGTCTTATCAGAATCTTTTCGAATATTATAAAAAGGAAATGCAAATGTATGGGGTGGATTTTGCTCCCGTGAAACAGTTGGCCGAAGTTGCGGTTCGCAAATGTGCAGCGAGTAAAGGCGGTCAAGAAGAAGGCTCTTTAGTTAGCGTAGTCACGACTGGTTTATCTGAAGACGCGACAGAAACTATTCTTACGTTCGAAGGTAAGCTCGTCTCCGCTGAATGGGTCAAGCAGCAGCCTCAAATCAACCGAACCGCTCGCTTAACGCTCGCCAAAGGAACAATACTATCACCACTCGCCAAAGATATGCTTAGGGAGAAAGGCATTGCCGTTCAATTCAAGGACGAGGGGTGAGATCCCGTGTTTCTCGGAAGAGTGATTGGAAGCGTTTGGGCCACCCAAAAAGAAGACGGCATGGAAAATCTCAAGCTGTTGGTGATTCAACCGACGGACTTCAAAGACCGTGATGCCGGACAAACGGTTATCGCTGCAGACCGGATCGGCGCCGGAGTAGGCGAGAAGGTAATCGTATCGCGGGGGAGTCCGGCACGCATCCTTTTCAGTGGAAAAAATGTACCCGTTGACGCGATGGTGGTAGGCATTGTGGACAGTTATGAAGTCACGGAAGTAGGTGAATGAGAGGTTATGGCGATGGAAGAGCAGAAGCAACGCGTAATCCAGGAATATGTGCCGGGGAAACAGCTGACACTTGCCC
Organism: Paenibacillus sedimenti; assembly: GCF_014534655.1. GTDB lineage: Bacteria > Bacillota > Bacilli > Paenibacillales > NBRC-103111 > Paenibacillus_E > Paenibacillus_E sedimenti. Next base: position 15,539 of record NZ_JACVVD010000003.1, on the reverse strand, counting down.
ATGTCATAGCCAATCCCGATCCAATTTTATACGCCAAGCTCGGAATTGATGCAGCGAATGCGCTAGGGATTTTGACGCTTACGCCAACGGAAACGGCTATTATCGCCGCAGATATCGCGACGAAAGCCGCACCTGTGGGCATCGGTTACCTGGACCGGTTTACCGGATCGCTCGTGATCGTCGGGGAAGTGGCAGCCGTTGAAATGGCGATCGAAGCGGTCAACATCTTTTTACATGAGAAGTTAAAGTTTACTACCGCATCATTGACAAGGTCGTGACATTCATGAAAAAAGTAATGATCATCGGAGCCGTCGGCGCCGGCAAATCGACCTTAGTCAAGGCACTGTTCGGCGAACGGCAGCCGGCCACGAAAACGCAAAGCCTCGAATATCGCGATTGGTTGATCGATACGCCAGGTGAATATAGCGAGAATCCGCTCTATTATCGTTCACTCATGGCGACGTCCTTCGAAGCATCGGCTATTCTGCTCGTTCATGATGCCACCCGCACGAGGAATTACTTTCCGCCTGGATTTTCCAATGGATTTCCCGTACCCGCGATCGGAGCGGTCACGAAAATCGATCATCCGAAAGCGGATGTGGAGCGGGCCGTGTTGCTGCTCCGGCAATCTTTGCCGGATGGGGATATTTATATGACTTCCGCAGCCAGTAATCAAGGCATAGAAGTATTGAAGCAGAAACTGCAAACCTTCGTTTTCAATGTGTAGCAGCAAAAATTCATGTCTGTGAGGGAATTTCTATGACGTCTGTCATTCAACTCTGCATAGAACATACGTTTTTGACGCCGGAGGAAGCGGGTATCATTGAGGATTTGTCTCGCCATCTACAATTGTTCGCGGATGCTTCTCAATCGGATGTGTTCATCGACTGTCCGCTCACAGATAACAGTTCGGCAATCGTTGTCGCTCAGGCGCAACCGTCCACGGCCCCGTCCCTCTACAAAACATCGGTTGTCGGGCAATATGCCTATGCTCAAAACGAACCCGCTGTCATGTTCTGCCTGCTGTCAGGTAAGCCGGTTAACGGCTCCAGAGGGATTTCACAGGAACAAAGAGCCATGCAGCAAAATGTGGTGCCGATTTGGTCGACAAGCGGCAAAGTGATTGGCGCGCTTATTATGGAACAGGATATTTCAGAAAAGATAGAACAGGAAAAGAATGTGGAACGTCTTATCGAAACAACGGAACAGTTGAGCAAGACGCTGCTGAGTGTCGCCATGTCGGAAGGAGGAATGCAGTCCCTGATGCACGAAGGGATCCTATTGTTTGACGAGAAAGACTGCGTAACCTATACGAACCCGCGATCTCGGGAAATGCTCAGGGAAATTGGTCATGTGGGCGTGCTGGAAGGCCGCAGTTTTGACCAATTATTTTATGGCCGATTAAAACTGGCGAGCGGGCTTGGCCAAACCGGTGTTTTTCGTGATGAGTTTCAAATGGGAAATATTGCTTTCGAGTTGAAAGCAGTTTCTATGTATCGGGACCACCAAGCTGTCGGTGGATTTATGCTGATTCGTGACATTTCAGACTTGAAAGAAAAAGAGAAGCAGCTGAGCATGAAATCGGCCGTTATCAAAGAAATTCATCATCGCGTCAAAAATAACCTTCAAAACGTATCCGGCCTGCTCCGCCTGCAGATGCGCAGAACGAAGCAAGAAGAAGTGAAGAAGGTATATCAAGACAGCATTCATCGCATTAACAGCATTGCAATCATTCATGAAATGCTCGCTTTCGATGGGTTGGACACGGTCCCCTTCAACGATGTTGTGGATCGGATCGCCAAAAACATCATTTCCTCTTCGGCCAAACCGGATCAGACGATTCGGGTCGAGATTCGTGGTGATGAGCTTATTTTGCCATCAGATATAGCGACGACACTTGCTCTTGCAATTAATGAACTCGTGCAAAATTGCGCGACGCATGCTTTTAAGGAAAGAGCTCAAGGTGACATTGAAATCGCAGTTCAGGTAAGCGGACAAATGGCCAGGTTGAAGGTTTCCGATAACGGATGCGGTATTCAAAGGCCTGACGGATATGAAGGTACGACCAGTTCAGACAGAAAGAACCACCTCGGTCTGAAAATAACGGAGACCCTTGTACAGGAAAATCTGAACGGGATTATGCGCGTAGATTCAGATGCCCGGGGGACTCAAGTGCAGATCACATTCCAGCTATGCCTAACGAAGCCGGAGGAGGATGAAGCGCTGTGAAAAATGCCATCGTCGTTGTGGATGATGACCCGATCATTCGAATGGACATCCGGGAAATGCTGGAGGAAGAAGGCTATTGGGTAGGTGGAGAGGCCAAAAACGGTCAGGAAGCGATCGAGCTGGTGGCCAAGCTGAAGCCCGATCTCGTCATCATGGATGTGAAGATGCCCGTGATGAACGGGATCAAAGCTACTCAGATCATCCGGCGAATGCAGGATACCTCCGTTCTGCTGCTTACCGCTTACAGTCAGAGGGAACTGGTTGAGGATGCCCGCAGTGCCGGCGTATCGGCCTATCTGGTTAAACCGGTATCTGATGCTGATTTAATTCCGGCCGTTGCCATCGCGCTTAGTCAAAAGGAAAAGATGGATGCACTAAAAAAAGATATGAATCAGCTCAAACAAACATTGGATGAGCGCAAAATCGTGGAGAAAGCAAAGGGAATCGTCATGAAAGCTTATGGTCTGGACGAGGAGGAAACTTACCGGAAGATGAGGAGCGCGAGCATGTCGACCGGTATACCGCTGTCTAAGCTTGCTGCCGGCATTTTGGAAGACGGACTGGATAAACATGTAGGAATCCTTCAGAACAGGTGAAAGTCATGGAAGATCATTGGATCACCAGTGCAGGGATCGATATAGGTACGAGCACAACCAAAATGATCGTAAGCCGGCTGAAGCTATCGCGCACATCCAGCGCCATCAGTCTTCCTCGATTTGAAATTGTAGAACGGGAGCTTCTCTATGCAAGCCCGATTTACAGCACGCCATTGAAAAGCGGGGACGAAGTAGACGCGGAACGGATTGGAGAAATGCTTAAGCTTGAGTACGGACGTGCAGGTGTCCGCCCTTCGGAATTGAAATCGGGAGCCGTGATTATTACCGGAGAGACCGCGAACAAGAAAAATGCGAGCCAAATCCTGCATCTGCTTGCCGAGCAGTCCGGGGATTTCGTCGTTGCGACAGCGGGCGCAGACTTGGAAGGCTTACTCGCCGGTAGGGGTGCCGGTGCGGAGCAGCGCTCGATGCAAACCCGAGGAGCGGTCGCCAATATCGATATTGGCGGAGGAACGGCGAACGCTGCATTTTTTAGGCGGGGGAAGCCGGTTGGGACTATTACGTTCCATGTCGGAGGCAGGTTGATTCAGCTTGACGGAGGTGGAGCGATTGCGGCTGTTTCACCTTCAATCCGTCCGTGGCTTCAGGCTAGCGGCTACCGGCTCCATGTTGGGCAAGTAGTCAGCTACGAGCTGCTGCGGGAAATATGTACCCGGATGAGTCGGGACATGCTCGATTATTTAGCGGGAGGTGATGCTGGCTGCAGGCTGGGAGCACTTCAAGAACTTATCGTCGGTGATCCGCTAACATCGGTTCCGCCGATAGAAGAATGGATGGTTTCCGGAGGGATAGGCCAACTGATGGAAGAGGCAGGGCCTGCTAATTTGGCGGCAACTTCTATCCATGGCGATATTGGCCCATTGCTTGCCAGCATGATAAAGGAAGCCTTTTCGAGGTATCCTATCAAGTTAGTGCAGCCGGATCAGACCGGAAGGGCGACGGTGATTGGTGCGGGGATGCAGAGTACGGAAATCAGCGGTGCAACCGTCCATTTGGACGCATCACTGCTTCCGATCCGCAACTTGCCTGTGTTGAAGCTGCAGTTGACACAAGCTATCGTTGAAGATCCTATCAAGCTTTCCGATGCGATGACATCGATCATGCAAACCGGTGCAAGCCTGTATGAACATGACGCGTCTCCGCCGTTTGCTTTGGCGTTATCCGGTGTTGCGAACGTTACCTATGCGTCGCTTCAGTCCATAGCCGACATACTTTCCGAAAGCTTCACCCGCTATTTTCCGGGAAGCCTGATCCTGGTAGTGATTTGCGAGAACGATATTGCCAAAGCGCTGGGTCAGTCGCTGGAAAAGCGCTGCGTTGGGCGCCCGAAAGTCATAAGTATCGACCAAATCAAGGTGGAGTATGGCGATTACATCGACCTGGGGAAGCCGATCTCGGGTGTAATGATTCCCGTCGTCGTCAAAACACTGGCCTTTCACAACAAAAGTGAAGGAGGAAAGCATCGTTGAATCTGAAAACCGTTTTACTTGGAAAAACGTTTCAATTTCGTGATTTGAAAGAAGTGATGGCCAAAGCGAACGAAGAAAAATCGGGCGACCAATTGGCCGGAATCGCTGCTGAAGATGCCAAAGAGCGGATGGCTGCCAAGCTGGTACTGGCAGATCTCACGCTTGCGGATATCCGTAATCACCCGCTCCTCCCTCCGGAAACGGATGAAGTGTCCAGGATCATTGAGGAGGCGGTCAATGAAAAAATCTACGCCGAAGTCGGCAATTGGACCGTCGCCGAGCTGCGGGAATACTTGCTCCGGCAGGATACGGGAAACCGCGAAATCCGCCGGATCAGCCGTGGATTAAACAGCGAGATGGTTGCCGGCGCAGCCAAATTGATGAGCAATCTCGATCTGGTTCAGGCGGCATCGAAGATTGAGGTGATTTCCCATTGCAATATTACAATTGGGCAAAAAGGCGTTCTCGCCGGCCGTGCTCAGCCGAATCACCCGACCGATAGCATTCAGGGGATGAAAGCTTCTTTATTTGAGGCATTAAGCTATGGGATTGGGGATGCCGTACTTGGTATTAATCCCGTCATAGACTCGGCGGATAGTGTCAAGCAAATTTTGAAAGCCACCAAGGAAGTGATGGAGAAATGGAGTATTCCAACTCAAAATTGTGTTCTAGCCCATATTAAAACACAGATGAAAGCAATACGCCAAGGTGCTCCTGCGGATATGGTCTTTCAAAGCTTGGCAGGGACGGAAGTCGGCAATAAAGCATTCGGCATTGACGCGACTTTGCTTGATGAAGCGGACGATCTGATTCGGCGAGATGGTACAGGTACGGGACCGAACTTGTGGTATTTTGAAACCGGGCAGGGGTCCGAATTGTCGGCTGAAGCCCACCATGGGATCGATCAAGTCACGCTCGAATCACGATGCTATGGACTTGCAAAGAAATATAAGCCGTTTATTGTGAATACGGTCGTAGGCTTCATTGGACCTGAGTATTTATACGACAGCAGACAAGTGATTCGCGCAGGTTTGGAGGATCATTTTATGGGCAAATTGCAGCAGCTGCCGATGGGAGTCGATGTTTGTTACACCAATCATATGAAAGCAGATCAGAATGATATGGACAACTTGGCCGTGATGCTCGCAGCCGCAGGCGTCAACTACATCATTGGCGTGCCGATGGCCGACGATTGCATGCTGAATTATCAGTCCACCAGCTACCACGACATCGCTACACTACGTGAGATGATGGGACTAAGGCCTGCTCCGGACTTCGAAAACTGGTTGGTGAAAATGGGCCTCATGGAGAACGGCAGATTGACGCCGCTTGCCGGGGATCCGACATTATTCATGTAAATTGGCGAAGGGAGAGATACCTGTATGGACCGGACCATTCCATTGGATCGGCTTGTCGATAGCGTGATGGCGGAGCTGGAGAAGAGGCTCTTAACAGCCGATGCTGCAGGCGCTGCCGATAGTCCCGCGATAGGCAACGGCATGTTAGAAAATACGCTGGATGTTCCGATAGAGGTCAATGGCGTGACGGTAGCCGAAGAATCTGATCTTACTGGAGTCATTGACGATGGTGCGCTGAATGTTCCAAATCCCAAATGGGAAGAGGGGATGCAAGAACTGCTCGCGAGCACCCCGGCTCGAATCGGCGTATGGCGTACAGGAACAAGACCACTGACCAAGGAGATGCTGAAATTCCGCTGCGATCATGCTGCCGCCGTCGATTCCATCTACGGAAATGTAAGCCAGACGCTTTTGGATGATTTCAGTTTATTTACCGTGGAAACGCGATATGAAAACACGGAGAATTATTTAAAACGTCCGGATATGGGCCGAATTGTGGCGGCAGAGGGCATTGAGAAGATACGTAAAAACTGCAAAATGAACCCCCAGGTACAGATCGTCATCTCTGACGGATTAAGCGCCAACGCGATCGATACCAATCTGCGTGATGTTTATCCGTCATTAATGGACTCGCTCCGTGCTCATGGACTATCCGTAGGCACACCGTTTTTTGTGCGCGGAGGCCGAGTTGCGGTGATGGATCATATTGGCGAGATCCTGCAGCCAGACGTATTCGTGCTGCTTATTGGGGAAAGGCCGGGACTGGTATCCTCCCAATCCATGAGTGCATACATGTGCTATCGCCCCCGCAAAGGCACGGTGGAAAGCGAGAGAACCGTGATTTCCAATATTCACCTGCGGGGGACGCCACCCGTCGAGGCTGGTGCGCACATCGGTACCCTACTCCAAAAGATGCTGGAACAAAAAGCGAGCGGCGTCAATTTGGACATATGAACGTCTGATTCGCGAGATTAAATGAAGGAGGTGGTAGGATGAGCCTGGTGATCGGTATCATATTGGTTGTAGTAACTTGTTCGTTTGCATGGTGGATTGTACGAATTGCGGGAAGAAACGTACAGAATTTCGACGAAAGCAAGCATGAAAGCTTTCTCGGCAAGTAACCCGGCGGTCGATTCAGCGAATGCTTACGAAGTTAGTTTTTCTAACGAAAAACTCAGATTATGCTTACGATGCAAGTTTTGCTAAAGCAAAACTCAGAGAATGCTTACGAAGTTAGTTTTTCTTACGAAAAACTCAGATTATGCTTACGATGCAAGTTTTGCTAAAGCAAAACTCAGAGAATGCTTACGAAGTTAGTTTTTCTTACGAAAAACTTTTAGGAGGTTTAACATGAGCACACATGCTAACCACCACGATAAAGATAAGCAGGATTTGAACAAGTTTGGTTACGCGCAAGAGCTGCTGCGAAGCATGGGAGGCTTCTCCAACTTCGCCATCTCGTTCTCGATCATTTCGATCCTCACCGGAGCAGTTTCTCTTTACGGTCATGGGTTAACCTACGGTGGCGCCGGTATGATGGGCTTTGGCTGGCCGATTGTCGCACTGTTCGTCATGTTCATCGCAGCTGCGATGGCTGAGCTCGCTTCGGCAATCCCTACGGCCGGTGCGCTTTATCACTGGGCCGCCATTCTGAAGAATAAGCGGTGGGGCTGGTACACAGCGTGGATCAACCTGATCGGGCAAATCGGGATCGTCGCCGGCATCGATTATTCAGTCGCCCTGTTTGCCGACCCGCTGCTCGCCAGCGTTTTCGGTTACGAGTCCAGCAATACGACCGTGCTGATCGCTTTTACAGTCATCTTGCTTACCCACGGAATTTTAAACCATATCGGCATCCGTATCGTCGCCAAGCTCAACGACTTTTCAGCGTGGTACCATATCGCTATCGTTGCTGTGTTGGTTGTTTCCCTTGCCTTTTTTACAAAAGGGGGCTTAAACAGCGTCGATTATTTGTTCAAGGTGGGGGAGACGTTCTCCGATAAACCTTATATGCTCGCTTTCCTCATCGGACTTCTGCAGGCGCAATGGACGTTCACGGGATACGACGCTTCCGCACATACCATCGAAGAAACGATCAACCCGCGCGTTCGTGCACCTTGGGGTATTTTTACTTCCGTCGCTTATTCCTTCGTCATCGGCTTCATCATGCTTGCTTTTGTCACTCTATCGATCAAAGATGCCTCCGCAGCGACCGGCTCGGGCAACGCCTTTATCTACGTCATCAGCCAGGCGCTCGGTGGTACGTTCGGTTCCGTTATCCTCTGGCTCGTCACAGCTGCCATGTGGTTCTGCGGCCTCGCTTCGATCACTTCCTTTTCACGGATGATGTATGCCTTCTCGCGTGACAAAGGGATGCCATTCAGCAGCCAATGGGCACAGATCTCCAAAAAATTCCGCACACCCGCCAAAGCCATCTGGCTGGCTATCATCCTATCATTCCTGCTCGCCTTCATCGATTACATCATCAAAACATTCAATCCGGATGCGACCTATACGACAATCGCCTTCCTAACTGCCGTGAGCGTAGTAGGGCTATACGTCGCATATGGAATTCCCATCCTGCTCAAGTTGATCGCCAAATCGCAAGGGAAATTCCAGGATAAACATCTCGGCCCATGGAACCTTGGCAAATACAGCGATTTTATCTCCGTTGTGTCACTGATATGGATTGTCTTCATTTGCATCATCATGGTCATTCCGCCGAATCAAATGGCGGGCTACGCCTTGGGCGGCATGCTGATTCTTTTGATCATTATGGATTTAACCTACTACAAAAAGCATTTCCCCGGTCCTCAGGCTGCTTTGAATACATCGATGGATGAAATATTGCGCAGGGAAAAGGAGTTGGAGCGTGCATCAGCTGCAGGTGGGGATTCTTCGCAGAAGGTGAAGTTATAGTGGCTGAAAAGTGGTTTTTTTGAAGGATTATCGTATAATCTGTCGTATAATGTATACGAGTAAACAAATAAATATTTGCCGAAAGCATCGGAGACAACTGTATCAAGTAGGTTGTCTCCTTTTTGTTTTCATGGAAAATGGAGGGAATCATGAAGTTAAAAGCGAATTTCAATAGCTTAACCATTACAGTCTATTTAGGAGAACATGATGAACTTCTAATTGAAATGCCCAAAGTTCCAGCGTGGGTCGAATTAATACGAAAAGTACCCAGGAGAAAATGGGACTACAATCAGAAAAGGTGGATGATACCTCGAGACATACAATCGGTTGCAATTTTTTGTACTCTATTCCAAAATGTTGCTATTCAAATTGCGAACACAATTTTGTATAACGAATTCCCCATCTTACATAGGTTGAAAAGCAGATTTGAACTAGATGCTTTGACCCGTCTGAAGGAGATGCTAAAACGAAAGGGTTATAGTGAAAAGACAACAAAAGCATACTTGGGTCATGCCGAACGACTTTTGTTACAATTAGTGGTTCCATTTGAATCCATCACTTCACAACATATTCATAGCTACGTAATGCATTTGCTGGAGCAACAACACTCTCATTCCTATATCAGCCAAGCCATAAGTGCACTTCGTTTTTGGATCTGTGAAGTCGAGGGAAGACGAGATTTCCCGAATAATTGGATTCGACCTAAGATTCAAAAAAAGCTTCCTTCCGTTCTTTCTCAGCATGAAGTCATGCTAATTTTACAAACGGTTACGAACTTGAAACATCAAGTGATTCTTACACTTATATATTCAGCTGGTCTCCGAGTAGGTGAAGTCGTGAAATTGAGAAAGAAGGATATTGATCCATACCGCAAAGTTATTCACATTCGACAAGGTAAGGGAAAGAAAGACAGATACACTGTTCTTTCACGTGTAGCTTACGAACTGCTTACTCAGTACCAAGCGCAAGAACAAATTGTTGATTACCTTTTTCCTGGCGAAGAAGGACAGTCAAAGCCAATAACTGAACGCAGCGTTCAATACGTGTTTGAAAGGGCTAAACGAACCACCGGTATTACAAAACCAGCCACTGTTCACACTCTGCGTCATTCATTTGCGACTCATCTATTGGAAGCTGGAACCGACCTTCGCTACATCCAAGAACTGCTTGGACACGCAAGCCCCAAAACAACCGAGATTTATACGCATGTTAGCATTAAGGATGTCAGTCGTATCAAAAGTCCTCTAGATCAGATTACAGAAGAGGGGCTACCACATAAACCATACTAGCTAGATAAACAACTTCGTCTATGACACGATTATCACCAGATAAACGAACTTCGTCTAAAGAACCGTGAAAAGCTTTAATGCGAATTCGCAGATTAAACTTTAGGTGAAATCCCTGCAAGATACCTGGAGGAACAAAATGAAACATCTAAATTACTTACAAACAAGACCTTCTAGTCGCTATGATGACAATGATCCTGAACAAGAAGGAAATAAAAATACTAAATTTGCTGATTTGATAATTGACGATAGATCACTTTATCAAATGCTTAAAAAGTATGATATGGTTCCGTCCCTCGGTTGGGGTAGTGAGGAGCATCAAAAACAAATGATTGATTATTTTTTATTGAATCAAATGCACACATATTTATTCTACAGATATCCAATACTAGTTTGTCCTTGGTGTGGAGATGAAGATTGTGGTTTTATTTCAGTATTTATAGAGAGAGAAGAAGATCTAGTAATATGGAGGGATTTTAAACTAGAGCCTGATAATAAATCTATTAATATAGGACCTTTTTATTTTAAGTGGGAAGATTACAAAAGTGCGATAAACAATACATATGGAACTGCAGGAATTCAATAAATTATGATCAGTTGTTCGAAGAAGGCAGGGACTTCACCTAACATCGTATTCACGCGGCGGGCCTAACGGCCCTTGGTCTGCAGAGGCTTTTCAAGGAAGCGAAATCAGCAGACAACCCTGCACTGGCTAAGTCCGTCGGACCCGGCAGCTTACGCTGCCTTAAGCCAGTGAGGGTTCGTGAATACACACAACGTTATCTGAAACCGGCTAAACAACGAATACACACAGCGAAGGAATCTGTGTCTGTATACTTTTACAAAGGAGTATGAACTGAGATGAAAGAAAAACAAAGAAGCAAATGGGAAAAATTAAGAGCTAAAGGCAAGAAGAATTTTATTATTTTCAATGGCGTTATTGGATGGGGTGTACCAACAGCAATATTGTTTACTTTCTTAATGTCATTTATGGAAAATTACTCGATAAGATTTAATCAAGATTTTTTCGAATTGCTCATAATATCAATAGTATTATTCCCTATTGGAGGGATACTTTTTGGTCTGTGGGTTTGGGGTTGGACAGAAAAACTTTATAGGAAACATATTGGAACTAAATAGAAGAGCATTAATGGAAGTAACTCAAAGAAGAGCCGGCATCAGATAACAATGTGTTCACGCATCGGGGCATACGCCCCTCGGTCGCCAGAAGTTTTTGACAGAGAAGCGGAATCAGGCGACACATTCACCTAACCGCATCTCGGCCGGCCGAGATCGTGCTAGTCGCACGACTCGTGCAGCTTAAGGTGAATGGACGTCGTGAACACGGAACCGTTATGCGCAATTACTGTAATTAACTGAAAAGGGTAATCATATTAGTTATTGTTTGTTAAGCTTTTAAATCTTTCTTTTAATTTTAATCTCAGGTCGGATTCGGTCTCCCATTGTATGAATCTGTGTCCGGATAAATCAAAATGTATGTGTTCTCCTTTTTTTATGGTAAGTATAACTTCTTTTCCTAAAGCATGGGCGAAACCGGCTTCATAATATGTATTTGGTCTTTCACCCGATAAATCTGCAATTACATATTTACTGCTTGAGATATTGTCAATTATTTGGTCTGTAATTTTTCCGGAATCTTGTAATTTATCTACTCGAATAGGAGTTAAATTAAATTCTCTAACAATTGGTTCAATAACACCATCGTATGCAGAATCTAATATTGAATCTCCAAACTTCATTATAACAAATACATTATCTTGGATTTCGGAAAATTTTCTTTGGATATCAGATTTAGAATGTATATGTAATTTATGCTTATATTCATTTAATATCTCTTTTGTACAATTATTTTTTTGAAATTCATTAGCTTTTATTTTATCAATTAGTTTAGCTTCTCCTTCAGAAACTAGTTTTTCATCAGAATTGTATATTGTTATAGAATAAGCGCTTTTTAAATTAACTATTTTCCCTTCATTTCCAGCCGAAACAATGTGGCCATTTACAAAAGGTATAAGAAGTTTGTCTACTAATGTTTCTTTTGTAATATTTGATGTGCATAGATCTTGGCTGTCATTACTATATTTTACTAGAGCGTGATAAAACATAAAATCCGTCCCCCTACCAAATCAAGTATTTTCTATAATATTACAATAGTATAAATAAATCGACAATTATTGATTGCTGGTTCGGTCCATAAAGAAATAATAAAGACAATTGTAAGTAAACCAAAGATGACAGTAACAGCGCATAACACCGTGTTCCCGCTGCGGGGCTGACGCGCCTTGGTCTGCCCGAGGCATTTCGAGGAAGCGGATTCAAGCAGACAACCCTGCATCACCTAACCGCATCGCGGCCAGTCGCTACGCTCCTTTAAGATGATGAGGGTTCGTGAATACAACAACGTTATACGAAAGAACCTAAATTCAATTAAACCACTATTACCTAGGGGGACGTTTCAAGATGATGAAGAAACCTCAACTCATTCTTGATATGGCTGGTGTCATAATAACAAATCTATCTCCATCTTTTTGGGAAGAAATCGCTACAACTGCAGACATCTCATATAACGACTTAAAAACATTATTTAAGAATGAAGTGCGAGATCATCTATGGACTGGAGTGATAAGTGAAGAAGAGTTTTGGACATGGCTCCACAATCACTTCCCAATCCTCGAAGTGAGATATACTCGTCCTTTAATTAACAAACATTTAGTTCCATTACCTGCGATTGAACAAATTTCAAAATGGAGTGATAAAGCAGATATTCATTTACTCAGTAACCATCGTAATGAATGGTTGGCCCCCTTATTAAATCCAATATCGAAATATCTTAAGAGTATCACTATTTCCAGTGAGGTTGGTAATTGTAAACCTGATCCTAAAATTTATCAATTAGTACAGGAGAAAATAGTACATCGTACAACATCGATTATTTATGTAGACGATCAACAGAAAAATTTGATACCAGCGGAAGAACTTGGATGGGAAACCGTGTTCGCTGATCAGGAAGGTAAATGGGTAACAGAAATAACAAACAGATTAAACCTTATTAAAGAAGAACATTAGTGGGCAATATCGAGGAAGAGTTTCCTTTGTATAACAACGTTTTCCCACTGCGGCTCCTACGGAGCCTTGGTCTGCATGAGGAATTTCGGGGAAGTATATTCAGCAGACACACCTGCACCGACTAACCGCGTCGCGGCCGCCCCTGCGGGGCTTAAGTCGGTGAGGCGTCGGGAACACAACAACGTTAAGCGAAATTTCCGGAGAACATTTAAATACAAAGCCAAATACCTATAGGAGTGAAATTATAATGCACGATGAACTAATTGATTTGGTTATTGATGATTCTGTTATTAATTCCAATGATGTGTTTAAGATAATAGAACCACTTTGGTGGAGTGTTAGTATTTATGAAGGTGAAGATCAATATAATAAAGACTTATCTCGTTTCTCTAGTCCACAACAGTATATTTTTGCGATTCAATGGTATCTATCTGAAGTGAATAACGGGGGACATTATCAATTCTATGACAACTCTACTGGTATCGTTTGGCAAGAAGCGATGAACGGGTTTAAAGAAATTAATTTAATTGAATTTTATGATTTAATAAAGGAATCAACTATCAGACTTGGTGGAAATCCATCGAAAGATAGAGATGAAAGACAAGGGAAATTAGAAGAATATGAACCTGATTTCGAAGATTTAGATACTAAGTTATATGAACTTGAAGATAATCTTGAAATATATTTAATGGATTATATCAGGAGTAATCGAAGTGATTTCTATTTTTCGGGGAAAGTTGCGGTACCAAAGGAATTTAGATAACTGCTAATTATGCAGGCAACTCGAAGAAGTCGGAAACTTCGCTTAACACCGTATTTACGCTGCGGGCCTAGCGGCCCTTGGTCTGCCCGAGGCATTTCGGGGAAGAGTGGTCAGGCAGACAACCCTGCACTGGCTAAGTCCGTCGGACCCGGGGCTAGCGCCCCTTAAGCCAGTGAGGGTTCGTGAATACATAGAACGATATGTGAAATTGCTGGAAAACAATATTAAAAAGGGGTCGTTAAATGCCAACAATATGGAACAAAGAAAAAAACGTTTTTCTGTCTATTGATCTATTAAATAATGCTAAGGTTGATATTCAAGTTGATAGACCTGATTTTATGAATTGGGTTCCTTTCAAATTTACTTTAGATCTATATAACGAAACATATTACTTACCAATTAATGAATACTCTCCAACATTCAATGTATGGGAAATTGAAAAAATAATAAACGGGTTGGAAGAAATTATTTATGCAATGAATACCAATACACTTGATAACCCAAACGAGGATCGCTTCAAACCATTTGAACATTTTTGTAGTGAGGTATACTTTGAGATCAAAGTTTTTGAAACACTTGAAACTGACTTAATTAATATAGAGATATGGCTTACTATGGCAGAATTCACTAATGGTGATATAAGCGATTATAATAAAGGTTTTAGATTTATTGTTCACTTAAAAGTATTAGAAGAATTTCTCAATGGACTAAAAAAACAATATAAATTAATTCGGAATGAGCATATTTGATGGTATATTCAGGAAGCCAGCAACTTCACATAACACCGTTTTCCCGCGGCGGATCGCAAGCGATCCTTGGTCTGCAGAGGGATTTCTAGGAAGCGGATTCAGCAGACAACCCTGCACTGCCTAACCGCATCGCGGCCGGTCCTATTGGACCTTAAGGCAGTGAGGGTTCGGGAACATAACAACGTTAGCAGAAATTACCGAATATACTTATAAATCAAATTAACCATATAAAATAATAAAAAAACATAACAGAATTTAGAAACCTTCAAATAATACAATTACATTAATTAGGAGCTACTTATGGACAGAACCGATGAATTGTTAGAAAAATACGGTTTAGTACCAGAAACAGAATACTTAGAAGTAATACGTAAGTTATTAATAGATGAGATAGAGAACAATAATAGCGAAGACAACGAATACTTAAAAACATTATGCATTAAATTATTTTCACTTGGTAATGTAGAAGATACATATCTAATCTGGAGAGCGAAAAATAAGAATTTTGATACCGGTTGTTACATTGACATTCAATTACTTTGTGGAGCTGGAATTGAAGAAACTAAGAAATACTTAAGTAATGATTTATCTAATGATGCATTTGATGAGTTGTCTTACATAGAGAATGGCGTGATATCTGGTGACTTCAATGATTTTTCACGAGCGAAGATAATTAAATTTTATAAGGAATACTATGGAATAGAATAACAATAGACTTTAATTGTCGATTCGAAGAGGTCGGTAACTTCTGCTAACACCGTATTCACGCTGCGGGGCTGACGCCCCTTGGTTGCCAGGGAGGATTTTCGAGGAAGCCGATTCAGGTGACAACCCTGCACCACCTAACCGCATCGCGGCCGGACCTAACGGTCATTAAGGTGGTGAGGCTTCGTGAATACAACAACGTTATAAGCAATTACTGCAATATACTATAGAAGTTGGGAGACTAGTTATAATGCTACATAGAAACTAGACAGCAAAAAAGGAGTTTCTTAGTTGTATGTCATCCAAGAGAAGGAAGTTCACACCTGATGAAAAAGCACGTATTGTACTGGAAATTTT
>NZ_JACVVD010000029.1 GCF_014534655.1 Paenibacillus sedimenti | reverse complement strand
ACCTTCTAGATAAGCTAGGACGGCTTCTAATTTCTCCTCAGTCGAATACTTAGACATAAAAAACTGCACCTCCAGATGTTAGACTGTGTCCAACAATTGGGGTGCAGTTCATCGCGGCAGCTCCTTTTATTGTTTATTCAAGTAACAAGCAAGTTTGCGCAAAAACCTTTATAAGATTAAACAGGAATAATTCTGTTGCATATGGAAGACTTATATAAATCAAAGGGGTGACATATATGGCAATTGTTCGTTTAGCTACTTTAGACGATGTTGATGAACTTGTTCAAATGCGTTGGGAATTCTCAGAAGATGAGCACAGTAACGGTATAGTGAGCTTTGAAGAGTTTCACAAGATTTGTAGCGAGTTTTTGATAAAAGCGATAAAAGGCGGAGATTGGTACATTTGGATTGCAGAAGTTGAAAAAAATATAGTATCGCATATGTATTTGCAATTAATACATAAAGTGCCGAGGCCCGGTAAGTCTCGGGACCCTTACTTCGGATATGTTACCAACGTCTATACTCGACCTGTTTTTAGAAGTCAAGGTCTCGGCACCAAGATTCATATCGCTATGGAACAGTGGTCAAAAGAGAATAACGTCGAGTTTCTTATCCTTTGGCCAAGTAGCGAAAGTGTGCAGTTTTATTCAAGAAATGGCTTTTTTCGATGTGAAGAAGCTATGGAAAAGCATTGGTAATATAAGAGAGTGCAATTGAGCTAACGGAAAACTAGCTTAGTAGATAACAAGAGAGGGCAGTAATGCAATGCACAAAAAGTAAAGGAGCATTTGGGGTTAAATTCGGTGAAACTTATTATTCAAGTTCAAAGTGTATAGAAAATGAAGATATTCACGGGCGGCCCCCTATTTTTGGGGGGCCGCGTCTTTGTGTAAAAGCTGCGCTACTTTTGGAGAGAGAACAATCAATATATGTTCTTGTCTTTTAACAATATATGTTCTGACCTCCGACAGTAGCTATGGGACATCGAGCCAACTTGGCCATTGTAAAGCAACTGGATATGAGCTTTATTACAATCATTGGTGTGCCAATACCCTTCCCCGTACAATGGGAAATACCAGAATCGAGTGGTGGTGTCGGGTGACAAGAACATCGTCCCATTAATAGCCGCGTAAATCGCGGCTTTTGTATTTTATGGGATCAAGTTCTTGTCAAAACCCAATGACAAGAACTTGATCCCATTCCCGATTTTGACAAGAACTTGATCTCATTCCCGACGGATCACCTATGATGTTGTAACTGAACTGAATAACCAGAATGGATCTCCTGCTTCAGACATCATAAGATGGCCATGTATTATGATGCGAACTGGACGATCAAACCAATGGGGCAAGAGCAACGGGAACAGTTTGGCGTTGTTATGCCTCCTCGTATGGGAGAAGGGCCGCTGCGCAACATTGTTCAAGTGTATGGATACTGCATTTCCGCGCAGTGCCAAGATGTCCAGTTAGCCTGGGCATTTCTTCAGGAGCTTGCTTCTCCACATACAGAATCGGGAAGAGAATGGGCTAAACATAATCTGGCGGCGTCGCGTACTGTGGCTGAAATAAGCGGGCAGCAGTCTGATCCTTTATATAGCCCTTTCCTCAAATCGTTAGAGGATGCAAGGCAGGGCGCGTTTGATGTGTCCAGCCTGAAACTATGGCGCTTTTGGAACAATGATGTATTCCAAGAATGGATTTTCCGTGAAAGTCGGATCAATGTAGAGGAGCGCCTAAGAAGAATCGCAAGAGAGTACAACGATACCCCTTAGAAGAATGGAATGTGTGGTGAACAGAATGGGCAATATGCATCGAATCCTATGGTTTGATGAACAAGTGCGGTTCGGAAAGTACCCTAATAGCGGTCATTTGTCGGAGCATTTTGAAATATCCGTCCGACAGGCCTGCAGGGATATCGAGTATTTGACGAATACTCTTTGTGCTCCACTGGTATACAATCCTAAAAGGCGGGGGTACCAATACGAGGATAAAACTTATGTGCTGCCTGCGCTCATACTGACAGCATCCGATATTCAAATGATACAAGCCATAATATCCCACTTAGAGCAAACGGCAGCTTTGTTTGGATCAACCGCGTTTTCAGAAAAAGCAGTCGGTCTACTGCAGAATATCATTTCACACTCTTCCTTTGAGGGGGAGCAGGACTACAACAAATAGAGAGAGTGTCAAAAGAAAATAAACCATTAGAAGCAAAAATATATTATTAGGGAAAATAAAGTATAGACTGGAAATTGATTAGTATTGATTCTGTATATAAGATATTACATGTAATTGGTAAAAAAAGGATACGAAATATATGCTTTAAAGAGGAGAGTATTTGGATGTCACTGGAAGTTCGTCCCTATAATTCAGAGCTAGAGGATAGTGTAATGAAGTTAAGCCATAAGGCATGGGTGCTTTTTAAATACAACAAAGACTATGAGCATCAGAAGATGAGCTGCGTATTCAATGAGGACGGTAATTTAATTTTGTGTGGGATACTTACGACATGGAATAGCTGATGATCATGATGTATTCGAAATCGAAATGCCCACTAATGAATTAGCTTCAAATCGTATGAATGAAGTGAGAATGGCTCTTTACCCTACATTCATAAATACCTCTCAAAAACTCCGTAATCCAAACAAGAAAACAAAGTTGGTTGCGTGGAGAGACTTTTATGGTGACGGGGATTTTTGCAAAGAGAAGGGCTTTATCCCTTATCAAACATATTATAAAGCACAGCGTTCACTTGAAAAACCCATATCTGAAGTCAGAACGCCTGTTGGAGTTGATGTCAAATACCACCCGATGGAATCCAAAGAGGAAAGAATCAAATATACCGAATTAGAAAATCAATTTTATCAAGGAGTTGTATACAGAAGTGTAAATATGTTGGAATGGATGATGGGTGGACCAGAGTTACATACCATTTCTGCATTTGAAGGCGATGAACTTGTTGGTAGCGTTATGTGTTGGCAAACTGGTGCAGTTGAAAGATTATTCGTAATTCCGCGATGGCGTAATAAAGAGTTGGGTAAGTTTCTCATAACGAAGGGTTTTGAGTATCACCTTAAAAATGGTCGAATGAATGTTGAGACGCTGGTAAATGAACTAGATGAGGAAGGTAAGCTTTTGTTAGAGTCAATGGGTTATAGCTTTCCTGTTAAGCTGGAACTATTCGCATTGGGTATTAATTAGGTATTAATTAGTTAACAGACGGAAAAAAGCCTCTGCGTGTGCACGCAGAGGCTTTTTTATTCCGCTGATTACTGCACGCAGCGGGAATGGGATCAAGTTCTTGTCATAAGCAATCGAATTCTACGGCCTGCTACAAGTCTGCCCATTTTCAGTTCAAGAGGGTAAATTCGCAACACTCAAGTAATTTAGAAGTATTATAGTCGGGTTTAACAATCAAGTCTATCATTTTCACCTAAAGTAATCTTAAAATCTGTCCTTCCTGCGTACAGAGATAGATTTCTCCATCCGCATCCGTACCGAAAGAAGTGATATTCTGATTAGACTCTAGCAATGTCTTATTAACGACAGAGCCGTCCTTCTGCTGACGGAGTGCCCACAGTGTACCTGTTCCATAATCGGAATAGATATACCAGCCAACAAGGTCAGACAGCAGTTCTCCTCTGTACACGTAACCACCAGTAATAGATACCCCAACATCTCGACCGTAGGTGTATAGAGGTGACTCTAACCCCGATTTATCGCAGCCTTCCATTGGCTTGAAGCACTCTGTTCCCTCTTGAATCCGCCAGCCATAGTTCTTCCCTTTGGCAATAATATTAATTTCTTCTAATCGACTCTGACCGACATCAGCAGCCCATAACAAACCGGTTTCTTGATCAAAGCTGAAGCGCCAAGGGTTCCTTAGACCATAAGCATAGATTTCGGGTACCTCTTCTGTGAGGAACGGGTTGTCCGCTGGAATTGCATAGGCTAAGTTTCCCATCCTGCCATCAACGTCTATTCGCAGTATCTTACCAAGCATAGTTCTCAGGCTCTGGCTATTATTATTCGGATCACCGCCGTTGCCGCCGTCTCCAGTTGCAATATAGAGATACCCGTCAGGACCAAAAGCAAGCTGGCCCCCGTTATGGTTCGAGTAGGGCTGTTCAAAGGTGAGTAACACCTGCTCGCTGGATGGATCAAGAAGCTCCGGCTTATTTGGATCAGCATCATACCTTGCAACCACAGTGTGCGTCTCCGTCGTATAATTCACATAGGCTTGATTAGGCTTGTTCGGATGGAAGGCGACACCAAGCAAGCCCTGCTCTCCCCCTTCATCATAGACGGGGTCGCGAATATCCAGCACAACGATTGGCTCAGCCTCAGGATTCTTAAGATTCATGCTCACTATCCGACCAGCCTGCTCCGTGATATAGACCTTATCAGGATATCCCGCCCGATGCTCCAATCCAACAGGCTTGTTAAAGGTGCGTGACATAAAAACAGGTTCAAGAGCAAGCTCAGCATCAGTATTTGTGGTGGTGGCGGTGGTTGACTTCGTTTTTTCTGTATCAAAGCAAGCAGGAAGAACAAGCAATAAAATGACGGCTGCAATAATAATGAATAGTCGTTTCATCTTCACCCTCCTTTGACTAAGATCATCGCATACCGACAAGATGAGCACAAGCCGTTCCTCATTTGTATACACCGTCCGCATTTCTCCCTCTCAACTCCTCCTGAGTAATGTAACATCTCAAACTCCCAGCTTAAGCAATCGAATTCTACGGCCTGCTACAAGTCTGCCCGTTTTCAGTTCAAGAGGGTAAATTCGCAACACTCAAGTAAATGTACTAAGAATTAAAACACCTCTCCCTTTTAATTCGAGAAATAATTCCCAAAACCTGCTGGAGTACTCCCTGCCTTGGAATGTGAAGTTAACGGAGAACGTTTGTTCAATAAACAACAAGGGAGGCTGCCGGCATCAACGGCAGCCTTTCGCGTGCGCCCAGCATGGGCGCTATCTCTAGGGTTAAAGTCCCGAATGGTGAAGGCAGTAGTAGCCATAGCTTAAGACAAGGGTGTCCATCGTGAGGTGGAATCTGAAGGAAGTCGGCGGCAAATCTCTGGTCTGAGGAATACGAACTTCATATAAGGCTAACATTCGTTGGATGAGGTTGCGCGACAAACCAAAGTCCTTACTGCCGAAGGCGAATGGGAGTAAATGAAGCAGATAGATGGAGAGGAAGATAGCGTTCTTACCTGGGGAGATCTGTCGGTAAGCGAAGTAAACTTCGTAAGCCTGCTTGTGAAAGTAGGTTGAATTGACAGAAGTCAGCAGAGGTCATAGTACGTATGTCGTTGCAACGACTTACGGATGGACTGAACATGAAATAGGAAGATGTACATCAAGGCGTTCAGGATGAGTGATGAAAGCAGACAATCCATAAGGACATATTCGAAGGAGGAAACGGTGTATTCCGTAGGGGACTTCGAAAGGGCAGAATTCATCCATGGCACAAGAGGAAGGTATAATTCACGTAAGGAGAGTTAGAAATGTTGGAGCAATTACTGTCACGGGAAAATCTTTTGGTGGCATTAAAACGTGTTGAAGCAAATAAAGGAAGTCATGGCGTGGATGGAATGTCGGTAAAAACCTTACGCGAACACATTCAACAAAACTGGCAATCGATACGTCATGCCATTGAAGAGGGATCCTACCAACCGAGTCCAGTCCGAAGGGTCGAAATTCCGAAACCGTTTTACTACTTACTTGGTTTTGACAGGTTCGGACTACAACCTTCTACTAAAAGGACATTTTTTGAAAGCTCAAGCAATGACTAGAAGCATGGAATATGTTAGAGTAGCCCATCTGGATCTTGGTAGACCAGAATTCCAGGTGTTAACATAGATATCTCAAACAAGGAGGTAATTTGTGGTACAAGGAGCAAGGAGTAAAGTAGTACTTAATGAAACGAAAAAAACCCTCTAAATCAAGTTTAGAGAGCTTTTCGCAGGAGTTCAGCGTGAACAATGTTTTTATCAACCTTCGCCAAAAGTACTTGATAAAAACTCTAATGTTGGCATTCCTGTTAGTACAGTATGCCACTCTATTCTACGTTCATACGCTGTATTCCTGCCTGTCGACATACTAGAATCAAATTGGAGGTAGGAATCTATGCAAAATACAATTTCGCCGCAAACAGGACTAGAAGGGCCGTTTCTTTTTAATGCAAATACCATTAGCGCAGTAGTTACATCAAAAGCACCTGGAAACTACGCACTCGGAAGAATGAAGGGAGACATATTTGAGGTTAGCTATGTTGGTCGCTCTGATATTGATTTAGGAAATCGGATTAAAGACCATCTCTTCAAACCATATACTCATTTCAAAGCAAGTTATGCATCATCTTCAAAGACTGCTTATGAAAAAGAGTGCAAAAATTTTCATGACTTTGGTGGAACAAGACTCCTTGATAATGAAATACATCCGGACCGACCTGTTGGTACTCACTATAGATGTCCAGTGTGTCATCAATAAAAAAAGGGGGATGAGTCCCTCTTTTTTTTATAACAAACCCATGCCCGAAAATGTGTCACATCCCTTTATAATCGGTTCTTAGTAAATGAGGAAAAGCTTTTTCCCAAAGATCAAATGTAAGAAACAAATACTTCTTACCGTTTTTGAATAAATGGACATGTTTAAAGCCATAGGGGTTTTCGTATAGTCGTTTATAGTCCTTCTTATTTTTGCTATAAATCCGGCCACTCGCCGTTATCACGTAAAGTCCCTCGAAGCCTTCGATATCAACTGATATTTCTTCCATCTTGTTCTCTCCCATGAACCCCTCGTTTGGCCGGGCGCTTTTTAATGTTTTTATCGGAATGACATAGCTTGCAGAGCAGCCTTCCGTTAGTTATTGGATCATTAATCTCTTTCAAGGTTGCGCTGTCGTCAAACTCCATTACTTCGATTATGTGGTCTGCATCGAGCCAATTCTCCTTATACTCAACCAGACCGTAAAGAGGGCAGTCTGTTAAATTCTCACAGATGAGACGGCCATGCTCAATCCGGACGCGGTTCTTAACTCCTTCGACGAACTTCACACGATGTAGACCGCGCCGCGCTTTATGTTTTTCACAATGCTTACTACCGGGGAGAACATAGCGGTGGCATTGTAAACAGGACTCCATTGGTATCACTCCAAATCCCAAATAAGATAAAGATAAATTTCATTATGTCAAAAAAGTAAGCAACAGTTTTGGATCCCAAGTTTAAGTTCTAGACCTTCTACAAAAAATATTGAGTAAACGTATCACGATTGCACCAATAAAGCTAGTTGGTGATATTTGACCAGGAACAGGAAGATACGCCGTGCCAAATCTCCCACAAAGCACCTACGCCGACTCGATGGGATGAAGTTGTAGAAGATGTAAATTACGGGGGCGAAATTTAAAGGACCTCCAATTCCACTGGCTAAGTGGCGATGGAGGCCCTAGGATTTATGATTGTAGAAAATCCTCTAGCCATCTAAGCACTAATGGAGCACGAGTCAAGGGCAAGAAGTGGTCGCCATTTGGAACGATCGCCAGCGATCCTTTCTGAAGCTGCCGGTGTGAATCGACGAGATGGTTTAGATCAATGGTATCGTGGTCGCCTGTCATCACCATGAACGGAGCTTGAATCTTGCGAAGCTCGCAAGTTGAAACCCCTTGGTAGGCAATCCCCATCTCGCGGACTTTTACGACAACCGCGGACCACTGCTCGGGCTTCGGTGACAGTTTATCGTAAGAATCTTTGAGCGGCGGAGGCGCAAAATCGTCCGGTATATTTTTAAAGGCATTATAGCCCTCCTTGGTAAAGGCTGATTCGATCGGACCGAAATTGGCGCCTGTGACGGCTACCTTGCCCACGATTTTAGGGTGACGGACGGCTATCTGGATCGCTGTAACTCCGCCCATGCTCCAACCGAAGAAGTCCGCTTTCTCGAAGCCTAGCTGTGCAAGTAACGCTGCCGTATCGTCTGCCATCTGCTCATAGCTCAGCGGACGGTCGATGTCAGCCGTGCGGCCGTGGCCTTGCTGCTCAATGACAATGACCGTACGGGTTTTGGCAAGCTGCGGAAGCAGCTGCCCGAATGAACTGTCCGCGTTCATGAACGCACCGTGAAGGAGTACGAGCGGCGTTCCGCCATTTTCTCCGCCGTGTATTTCATAGTACATGTTCAGCCCGTTTACTTCGGCGTAGCCGCTCTGTTTGGCCATAGCTTCGCCAGCCTGCTGTTTCGCCGATTCCGCGCTGATGCGGCTGGGCATCGTCAACCCGAGTGAGGAAATGATGATAGCCATGAGCATGGTGAACATGAATTTCTTGGTAAGGTTCGCTTGCGGTTGATGATGAAGAATAAGGTTCATAGTAAGTCTCCTTCGCGTTTTGAATGTGTATGCCGCATTCCTTATTTGATGACCTCATAGCGCAGTCTCATGGATCCGCTTGTTTCATAAAGCTGCGTACTAAGAAGCTTCAGGTCGTTCCTTGCGGCAATGCTCTCCATGTATTTCTTGCCGCTGCCGAGAATGACCGGGTGGATCAACATATTAATTTCGTCCACGAAGCCGGCATTTAACAGACTTTGCACCAGTCCGGCGCTCGCTGGAACGACAATGTCGCCCCTAATTTCGCTCTTCAACCCGGCTATGCGCTGATTCAAATCGCCGGCGAGCAGAGAGATCGTGTCGCCATATTCCCCCCACTGCACTTCCGTAAGCTCGCGATTTCGCGTGGCCACATACTTGGGAGTCTTGTTCATGGCATCGGCAAACTCCCCTTCTTGGAAGGGCCAGAAACCTGCAAAGCCCTCATAGGTGACTCGTCCCATTAAGATAGCATCGGCATTCTGGAACATCGCCAGATTATCGTTAACGGACTCCATGATACCAGGCAATGCCCAGCTCACCATATTGTTCTCATCGCCTTGCGGCCCTGTAAAAACACCATCCAACGTGCAGCTAACCGAAGCAATTATTTTTCCCATATCTATATTCTCCTCGATTCTTATAAGTTTGGTTGACTTTTATTTGCTATATGATATAGTGGCACTACAACAGTTAACCTCTCGGAACTTCTTGCCGCGCGACATCTCCCAAATGACTTGCGGCGGGATATTCCGGGTTTTTTTTTATTTAAAAATCAATCAGATTTGCTGCAAGTTTATCCAGCGACTGGTTCATCCCCATGATGGCATATTTCATCATCTCTCCAGCCGTCCACCCATACTCCGTAATTCTAAGCTCCGTCCGTTCCCCTTTGGCAATGAATTCGATAACGAACTCAACATTTTGGGGGAAGTCCGCCGGGACTCCCGCTTGAGCCGGATCGATGGCGTTACCGTCTCGGTCGGATAGGTATGAATTGAATTCAAGCCGCTCCATCGGCACAATCTTCTTGTACACGCCTGCCGAATACGACTCAAAGCCGCCGTGCGAGTCCGGCGCTCGCATGCAGAACACATACTTCCCGCCTTCGCGAAAATCGATTTCGCAATGGGGCGAAGTAAAATGCGTTGGCCCCCACCATTTCATAACTAGTGTCGGATCGGTCCATGCCTTCCAAACCAATTCCACCGGATAGTCGTACTCGCGTGTGATGACAATGTCTTGCTTAGCGGGACTTGGATTCATCGGACATTTCTCCTATTCCTTCTGTTCTTTTTTCAACTTTTCCATTTCAGCCTTCAACACGACATCCAGCGCATCCAGCCGGCTGCTCCAACGACGTCTCATGTTATGTATCCAATCTTCAAATTCAACCATGGCTTCGGTGTTGATCCGATATATGCGCTGCTGTGCTTTCTTCTCCACGTGCACCAAGTTGGCTTCCCGAAGAATCTTCAGATGCTGGGAGATGGCTTGCGGGCTGGACGGGAATTGATTGTGAATATCCGATGCCGGATACCCGTCACGGTCTGCGAGCAACTCCAAAATTTTTCGCCTCGTGGGATCGGCCAATGCTGAAAATATATCTACTGGCATATATCGTTTGCCCCTCCTTTCTATTCAGTTGGTTAACCGACTTGGTGGTTGTTCTTCGTCTGTAAACCCATAATACACCATTCCTTTGATAAAGTAAATACTTAATTAAGAATTTAATTGATAAAGGCAAAGCCGTGGCATTGTGGCAATTTTATTCAAGGATTGGCGTTCAGTCCGAGAAGGGCAACGAAACGTTGTATGAGCAGAATGGGATTCCCGCTTGTCTGAAAATGTGGGGCGCAGTCACTTTAATCGAGACACCGATGCGCATATTTTTATACAACGGCAATGGTGCTGAAATTGAAAAAGCCTGTTTATCACAGGATCGTTGAACTAAAGGGCAGCTTAGCGTAACCTGTGATTAAAATAAAAACCAAGTCATTCGATATGGGTACTTGTTCATCTTAGCTGTTTTCCGTTATTTTTTTGAAAAAAGGCTTCATTTATTTAATTTCTTAGAAAAAATGTTTCTGGAATGTAGAAATCGTTATCCTTAAATCGACTTTATCATGTGAGAGAAAATCACACCCAAAATACAGTAAAGGAGTCAACAAACATGCATTTCACCCTTATGTTTTACGAAAGCCCTGAGGACTTCGCCGCACGAAAAGATCCGGCCAAGCAACAGGAATACCTTGCAGGCTGGTCCCATTATGTACATGCACTTCACGAATCCGGAGTAGTTGTCAGCGGTTTTGGCCTCCAAGCTCCTGAAACGGCTGCGACCGTACTACGTAGTAATGGCGAGATGTTTGTGGAAGATGGTCCGTTTTCCGAGACAAAGGAACAGATCGGCGGTTTATTCGTTATCGATGTACCCGACCTTGAAACAGCTCTTGAGTGGGCTGCACGAGGCCCTGTTAATGCCGTTGAAGTACGGGAAAATCTTCCGCCTATGAAGTGATCATATGATGAACGCCCACAACATTATCGAAGAGACGGCGCGTGATGCATACGGAAGGTTAATTTCATATCTGACCCTAAACTGGCGAGATATTGAGGCTGTAGAGGACGCGTTGGCGGATGCGTTTGTTGCCGCATTAGAATCGTGGCCGAAGGCCGGCATTCCAGATAAACCGGAATCCTGGCTGCTTACGGTAGCCAGACGGAAGCTTATCGACCGCGCCCGCCGTGAACGTGTTTCCGAACGAGCAATGCCGGCGTTGATCGCCCTGTCAGAAGAGTCCCACAAATGTCTACTGACACTGCATTTCCCGATGAACGATTAAATATGCTATTTCTTTGTACACATCCAGCAATCGATCCGTCGATACGAACACCGCTTATGCTTCAAACCGTGCTCGGAATGGATGCCTCTCGCATTGCGTCCGCATTCGTTGTAAAACCCTCTACGATGGGGCAACGACTTACTCGTGCTAAAGCAAAAATCCGCACCGAACGCCTTACGTTCGCAATGCCCGATGCCGAGGAATTGCCTTATCGCTTAGATGCCGTTCTTGAAGCCATTTATGCAGTATACGGTAGCGGATGGGACGATTTGACAGGTGTAGATCCTCGTAGGAAGGGATTGGTCCACGAGGCCATTTATCTGGGCAAGCTTCTTACGAACTATTTGCCTGATGAACCTGAAGTTCAAGGACTTCTAGCTCTAATGCTGCATTGCGAGGCCCGACGAGAAGCCCGGGTCGATGCATCGGGAAGCTATATTCCCCTGTCCGAACAGGATACTACACGTTGGTCAACTCTAATGATCATGGAAGCGGAACATTGTCTTCGAATGGCATCGCAATCTAAACGGATCGGGCGATTCCAATTGCTGGCAGCCATACAATCGGTGCATGCCCAGCGAGCGCGCACAGGGTTCATCGAATGGAAAGAAATCGCTTTGCTATATGAGGGGCTCGCCCGACTTAGTCCTACTATTGGCGTACTGGTCGGACGAGCAGCGGCGGTTGCAGAGGGATATGGAAAGGAACGGGGCTTTACGCTGCTTGAATCTTTGCCTCGCGATAAAATCGTGAGCTACCAGCCTTATTGGGCTCTTACAGCCCATTTGCACATGCAATTGGGGAGACGTGAGGAAGCCCGTTCGGCTTATAGTCGTGCCATTGGACTCTGTGAAGATCCATCCATTCGGCAATTTTTATATCAACAAGCTAGTCAAATTTGAATTCAAAAAAGCGGTAGTCTAAAATTTCCTGGCTGTCGCCTTCTTTTTTCAAATCATCATATAGAAATGTCGAAATGCCCAAATCTCGCGCGTCTTATTATTGAACAAAACATTTAAAGGGGATCTCTAACATGCGCAGGGTATGAAGAAAATATTGAAATGTAAACATTGAGAATATAGGGAGGGGCTTTAATGGTCAGATTCTTAGTACTATATACCGAGCCAAATGATATTGAGGCATTTGAGAACCACTACCGCGAGGTACACATTCCCTTGGCAAAAAAACTTCCGGGTCTCCGCCGCTATTCCTTAAGTCGTAACACAGCACCAATTCGAGGAGGTGACCCATACTATCTCGTGGCCGAACTGGATTGGGACAGTATGGAAGACATCAAAAAAGCATTTCAGTCACCAGAAGGAAGAGCAGCTGCCGAAGATGTTGCAAATCTTGAAAGGCTGAGTCCAGGCGTGCACAGCATGATATATGAACTTGAGGAGATATTGTAAAACCTAGAGTTTAACTGATTTCATGCATTTATTTTCGTTGTTATTTCAACACGAGTTTCCTTTCTTCGGATTGAATGTACATAATAATTGTTTGCACTAAAGGAAGACAATAGTTCAGCCAATCAAGACAGGGAGCAGACCTCGCGGTGCTGCACCCTGTTTCATTGAAGTAACGGGCAGGATAGTTGAATAGAGGGAGGCTTAACTTAGTTGGGAGTAGGAGCTTGCTGGCGATCGTCCTTACTATAGTTAAGAATTAATACTCAACTTAGCGCCGATCGAGTGTTGTCTATTTTCCGTACTTGGAGAACCAATCGGCACAGAGGTTAATTACATCGCTCGGCTTCTTGATTGAATCCCACACGCACGCATTTTATGAATAATCATATGCTTTTTTGACGAGTGCGACCAAGGGCTACCCCCCCTCACGAGCATTGATCAAAAAAGGGCTCTCGTTCCAATATCTCCGGTTGAAAATCACTGACTGTCATTGTCAGCGATTATTTTGTACACTTGGATCAGGAGGCGATTCATGTGGTGAAAAAATCGAGTGACTTGCCGGTTATGTCCTTTGCCGATCCACTGTCTTTTGAGTGTTGGCTTGACGATAATTGTGATACCTCACCCGGCATCCGATTACAGATTGCGAAAAAGAATTCAGGCGTCGTTACGGTTTCCTATAACGAAGCGCTCGAAGTTGCCTTATGTTACGGCTGGGTCGATAGTCAGAAAGAAGCGTTAGATGAGAAAACATGGTTGCAGCGGTTCACTCCGCGCGGGGCCAAGAGCATCTGGTCGAAAATCAATAAAGAAAAAGCGGAACAGTTGATCACAAACGGGCGAATGAAGACTTCCGGATATAAGGCAATTGAAGAGGCCAAAAAGAATGGGAACTGGGATAAAGCCTACGAATCACAAAGCATCGCCTCGCTGCCTGAGGATTTCGCGATCGAGTTGGAGCGCAATGCCCAGGCTAAAGCGTTCTACGATACGCTTGACAGACAAAATAAATACGCAATCGTATTTCGAATTCACAACGCCAAAAAACAAGAAACCCGAGAGAAGCGGATCCGGCAGTTCATCCAGATGCTTGAGAAAGGCGAAAAAATTTATCCTTCATCCCCTTAACAAACCAGCTCATCTAAGGAAGGTATGGCAAACGATGTCCAAAGCAGACCATATGCTGTCCATTCTGTGGCTACTCCGGTCGGGTAGACGAATGACCGCTAAGCAGCTCGCGAACAAGCTGGAGATCCATATTCGCACGGTATACCGATATATCGATTCGTTGTGCGCCAGCGGGGCCCCGATTATAGCCGACTCAGGGCCGAACGGAGGCTATCGGATACTCAATAGGTTCACGGAATCCCCCCTGATGTTCGATATGGAAGAGCAGAAGGCGCTAGTTCACGCTTCAACATTCGCTCACGAGGTGGGTTACCCGTTCAAAGAAGAGCTCAATCGGGCGATTAATAAGCTGAAGCGCTATACGAATGAAGAGCAACTCGATCAAATCGAGCGCCATATGGAAGGTATCTCCATCATTAATCCGCCGATCGAAGAGAAGCAAAGGGATTGGCTTCGTATTTTGGAAGAGGCTGCTGCTTGGGGCAGATCGGTGGAGATGGTGTACGACAACGGCAAGCGGGAGACCCCCAGCATTCGCGAAGTCGACCCCTACGGCATTGTACATTGGAAAGGGAGTTGGTATGCCGTTGGGTATTGCAACCTTCGGAAGGCGATACGCAGCTTCAGGGTGGATCGCATTTCTCGAATCGCACCGGGTGATCGTTATTTCAAGCGGCCTTCCGATTTCTCTGCAAAAGATTTTCTGCTGCGCAACTTGCTTCCCGGCGCTTCAGATTCGGAATCTCTTATAACAGTAAAGATCCGGGGCTATGGGCAGGCGCTGGATCTCTTATGCCAGCATTGGCTATTCAGTTATACGCTTGTCGAACGTAAAGAGGGACAGGCCTTATTCAGGCTTAGCCTACCTTCCTTGAAGTCCTATGTTCCTTACTTTCTTCTCCCTTACGGGAAATCGCTGGTCATTCTCGAACCGGACATGCTTATTGAACGGCTTGTGGAAGTAAGCCGCGATATTTCGGCACATTACGAATCGATGCTATCGGTACGAATCCCAGAAAGCAAAGGATGAACGATATGAACAAATTCGCCATTATGGAAAATTGATCGCCCACCCGGGTCAGCGAGATGCGCTCGTGCAGACGATGCTGGAAGCGGCCGATCAGTTTGATTCTATGGAAGGCTGCGAATTGTATATCATCAATGTGTCGGAAAACGATCCGGACGTCGTTTGGATCACGGAGCTTTGGAGAGACGCCGAAGCGCTTGCCGCTTCTCTTCAAAAAGAGAATGTATTGGCATTGATCCAGATGATTGTCGGCGCGGAACCGATAAAGCTGCGGCCGGTCGGCGGAAAAGGGATCTAGAGTCAGGTTTATGCAAAGAAGGGGGTAGTTCCTATCGAGGAGCGGCTCCTTCTTTTTTTCTTATTGCGGCCGAAAGAAAACCTGTACAGAAATACTGACCGTAACTGTCAGCGATTGCGAGATATGATTAGCGAGAAAGGAAAACATGAACTTGGAGGGAAACAGGAATGTTTACCAAAATCGATGATTTCATAAAGGAGTTCGAGATGGAGTCCGCAATAACGGAACGGGTGCTAAATAAGCTGACAGATGAATCGCTCACCCAAATTGTCTCGGACAATCAGAGGACCCTTGGAGAGATTGCTTGGCATCTCGTAAGCTCTATTCATTTTCTCACCTATCTGGGCTTATCCTACGACGAGCCGTTGGCTGAGGAGCCCGCGCCTCTATCCGCCGAAAAGATTGCAAGTGAATATCGACGTGTTGGAAAAGCGATGCTGCGTGCTATAGGAAGCCAATGGACGGATGAATCGCTTGGCAAGGTCGTTAACGTGGCCGGTGAAGATTGGCTGAACGGTGATTCACTGCGGTTTACATTGCGACACGAAATCCACCACCGCGGCCAATTGACGGTATTGATGCGCCAAGCTGGTTTACGAGTCCCCCCTGTGTTGGGGCCAACTCGCGAAGACTGGATTGACAAAGGGATGAAACCGTATACCTGAGCAAAATAAAAATACTAAATTCAATCAAGAAAGAAGGATCGTTCCATGTCTGCACGGTTTGATATTTATCAGGTGATGAAATTAGTGCCGCAAGGATTTAAGCTTCTAGGCGAGCTGGATGCGTATACTAAGTCGACTGATCTTGATCCAAAGCTTCGCGAACTGGTCAAATTCAGGGCATCTCAAATCAACGGCTGCGTATATTGCCTTTCTTATCACGCAGCCGATACGCGAAATTTAGGGGAATCCGAAATGAGGCTTTATTGTCTCAGTGCATGGGAAGAAAGCCATCTTTACTCGGAAATGGAGAAGGCGGCATTAGAACTTACAGAGCATGTAACATTATTGCCCTCGCTTAAAGTGCCGGATCATGTGTATCATAAGGTCAGGAAGTACTTTTCGGAAACTCAGTACATCAATCTAACGATGTTAATCATGATGATCAATAGTTGGAACCGGCTGTCGATTGCGATGGGATTCACTCCAGAAGCAGAATGAGTTAAGTGTAAGAGGCGCTGAAAAACAGCCAATGATTCTTGAACTTATTCGCGTGGAAAGCTAACGGATTGCCGAAGTGTGGGGGCTCACGAATTTAGGAGAGGTTGTCGGGTCAAAGCGTAAGGATTAAACTAACGGATACGATAGCACAATTACAAATAGGCTGCCAGCATCAGCGAGGGTCGCGAAATAGATCCATTTCTCAATAAATAATGAAGAACCTAGATAAAATGAAGAGACCATAGCTCGTTGCTATGGTCTCTTTCTATGAAGCGGTCAGTAAAATTACTAATTACGAAATTCGCCTCACTCACTTCAACTGTCCGTCAACGCCTACCGCTGAACCGTTTGATCGCTTCCTCGGTCACCGGCGCGAAGAGGTTAACCAGGTTGCCGTCGGGATCGCGAAACAGCACAGCACGGTTCCCCCACGGCATCGTGGTTGGTTCCTTTACCCACTCGTCGACAAACGGCTTCAAGCGCTCGTATTCGGCATCGACATCGTGGACGCGGAACTCGATGATGACAGTGTGATTGTCGGCCGCCACTGCGGAACCAGCGCCCCATAACTGAACGGATATTGTTCATAAGCATTGTGACATACAATCCCCTTCATTCCGCTAACGGATAACGATAGTGGTGGAACTTGCAGCGAAGCAGTACCTCTTTTTCATTGATGTAACTGGCAGTTTTGTTGAACAAAAGGAAAACTTATACAAGCTTTAAAACGTCTTACTTTAGGGTTGACTTGATTTATTTGAAAGGGGGAAGTTTAATGCGAAATTATATGATGACAACAATAATATTTATGATAGCAACTTTATTATTATCAGCTTGTGGAACAAAAACATATGAAGAAGCTTTCCGTGATGCTCATCCCAATGCCGAAATATTACATGAAATTAAGATACAAAAAGGAATTGTCATTTTGTATAGCGAGAACCAAAATGTTGGTGCTACTGAGTTATTGCCAGAAGGTGATGGATGGAATGTTATAAGTTCAAACAACATCGGTGGTAATGGTGTAATTTCACATGGTCTAATCAATAAAGAGGCAGATGACGAAATATTGTTTGGGCGAATCAATGACGGTAACATCGCAAAAGTGCAATTAATGAAAGAACAAGGCGAGGTTATTGAAGCCACAATACTTGAACCTGAAAAATCTATTTGGTATTTGAAATGGAGATATGATAATGCTGAATTGATTGGTCTTTCCAAGGACGGGACGATATTTTACAAGTCCACTTATCGTAAGTAATGGAAAACATGTTACTAAACTAACGGAGAACGATAGCACCATACACAAGGCTGCCGACCCACAAGCAGCCTTTATTGAAGTAATTAGCAGGTGACAGCGTGGTGCGGCCGCTTTATTCGACGCCATATTTGGCGAGATACTGCGGATACGAGTGAAGATGAACTGCCCTGGCCTTGCGCTGGGCCTCCTCCCGATGTTCCGGCACCTGCTCCGCCTCAACATAATCGGCCAGCACGTCGATGACGTCATCGAACAGCTTCGCCCGAAAATACAGTTCCAACCGCTCGACGGCCGCAGCTCATGCTCCTGCCAGCGTCTTCTCCCTCCATATCGGCCAAGACGGATCATGCGTTAGTGGCCAAAGTAGTACCGAGTAGTCCATCGCCGCATCGCCCTGACCGGAAAGTTCGTCCCAGTCGATGATCCGGAAGCCATCCCTGCCACACGTCAGTACGTTGTTGCCGTTCAGGTCGTTATGAACAACGTCGCCCGCAGGGAGTAGAAATGCAGGTGTCTGCCGTACTTTTTCCCTCAGCCTCCCGATCTCTTCCCCAAACCACGAAATCGTCTCGTCCGACACGAAATCCCTGAGTAGCTCTCGCGACCCGCGGATTCCGTCGAGATCATCCGTAAACCGGGAAATGTACTCATCCTCGAATGCCTCCGCATAAGTGCGCGTCTCCGCCTTAGGGAGCATTCCGCGAAGACGATCGTCGCGATGGAGCTTCGCGGCTGTCTCCATGACACCCGTAAGCGCGGCCTCGGGATTCCGCGCTTCCGCAAGCGGGGTTGCATCCTCGATATATTCGAAAACAAGGCCGTACGGATACCCCGGCACAATCTCGCGGTCAATCTCATAGACCATCCTGGGCGCGGCGTAGTGCTCGGCAAGATAATCGCTGACGCCCGCCCACTGCCGCAGCCGCGCGGCTTTGCTAGGTGGAGTCAGCTTGACGTGAAGCCGTGTGCGGCCGTCCGTCAAACGGATAGACAAGTTGCCGAAGCCTCCAGGGTTATATATATATGACGCCAGGATCTTATTCGGGCCTATGCCAATCTTATCGGCGTTCGCCGATGCCCACTCCGCAATCATTCGTTCTGCTAGTCGTACCTCCATATCTATACCCTGCCTCCTCGCCATATTCCGGTCTATACCGATATTTTAGCATGGAACCAATCATTGATGCAGGTAAAGGACGGTTATAAATCGAATTGAAATATACATTTATTGGGTATCCAAAGGGGATCTTATGATAATATGGAAATATGGTTATTTAGTTGATGGCTAACTGGAACGATAGTAAGGTGGGCTAGATATGAATTTTAATGAATTTATGTTTAATGTCGATGATATAAAAAGTAAAAATCCTATTTGGTTCATGTTGGATAGTGACCCCGTAGGAACTGATAATCAAATTAAAGTCACTCAGCTTCACTTATCTCTTTCGCTTCCCGAAGAATACAAAGTATTTATTAAAACCTTTGGTGGTGGCTTTTTCGCATTCGTCAATATCTTCTCAGTAAATAAAGAGAGTAACTGGAATATAGTCGAGCAAAATAATCGATTAGGGCTTAAAAACTCACATAACTTTTTAGCAATATCAGATAGCGGAACAGGCGATTTTTATGGTTTTGAGATCGTTAATGGAGTTTGTTCTCCAGCCATAAAAGTTTACGATCATGAAAAAAATCAAGTGGAGTCAACGGTATATGAAAACCTATACGATTATTTGGTTGCGGTCGGATTGAAGGTTAAGAAATAGACGATGGATTTCAACTAACATGATACGATAGCGGAATACAAACACGACGGCAGCCGGCCAGAACGATCGGCTGCCTTTTGTTCACCGATTGGGCAGGATAGTTCCAATATGTGGTATCATAAAGGAAATTAGAGATGGAGCAAGTTATTAGAAAAGGTGGTAGTATGAATCCCTAAAAAGGCAACCGCTCCTTTGATTATTTAAGCTAATCGGGCGGATAGTACAATGAGGTATGAGGGGGAAAACAATGAAAATTGTACCTGACAAGTTTGAGTTTGGAATCGAAAAAGAATATGCAATAGTTTATAAAGAACGTGACTTCATAAGTTACTTATTAGCATCAAAACAGATAGTAGATAAAATAATGTCTATGACAGATATTCCTGAACATCTAGTGAAAAAAGTGAGAGATTTGTTTAGCAGAGGCTGGGAGATACACCCTGAGTATACTAATGCTTTAATAGAAGTCACATCCCCTCCTTATACCTTGGATAGTTTTGATGAAGTAATAGATGGTTTTCAAACATTTGAAGAAGTTGTATGTAAATTGTTGACAGATCTCAAAAAAATAAATACAAATCTAAACGGAGAGATTTTGATAACAGATAAATTTAGTTGTTCGACCGAAACATTCATTAACCTTAAAAAAGAAAAAATCACTGATATGAAACAAATTATACTTACGGATGAAGTTGTTACTTTTCTAGGAAGTGAAGAGCTAATTCCCAATTCATTTAAGAAAATTAAAGACTTAAATTTACTTTATGCGGGTTTTATTTCTACCCATGTTACACTACATCCTAAATATTGTTCAGGATGGGACATAAAACATGAGGCTGAATACTTTTGGATCTTATTAGATCTATTGTTTATGTCTGAATATGATATAAGTGACAACACCTTTTATTATAAAGGTAAATATGAAATTCAGTGTGCAACACCCCCCCGTAGCGAACTAATATCATGGGCCGATAAGACATATACCTTCTATAAAAAATGTATTAAACAAATAATGAAAGGCGATCCTCAAGAGAAGATTGATGCATATAATGATTTTTTAAATGAACAATACAAAGGAAATCGAACTTATTTAGCAAAAATAAAACATATTGAAGGATGGCCATTATTTGAAATTAGAAGGTTTCATAGTGGAGTATCAACTAACTCGATTAAAGAATTTTTGTTAAGTGTAAGTAAGATTTAGTAAACCTAGTCCGATTAGAATCGCTACTAGGTGATAAAGTAAAGGCTGGCGAAATTGTTGCAAAGGTTGGGAACAACGGATATGCAATACATCCGCACAATCATAACAGTGCATGGAATGATGAAGGACCGCTACAGATTCGTTTTGATCTGAATGTAATAGGAGACTATTTAAAAGTCCTTGGTGACGAGGGGGATTA
Source organism: Paenibacillus sedimenti (assembly GCF_014534655.1). Taxonomy (GTDB): domain Bacteria; phylum Bacillota; class Bacilli; order Paenibacillales; family NBRC-103111; genus Paenibacillus_E; species Paenibacillus_E sedimenti. The sequence goes on along the minus strand of NZ_JACVVD010000029.1, from coordinate 2,249 downwards.
TCTCTAGTCTGGGAGTGCGGGTTAAGCTAACGCAGAACGTTAGCTCAATCAATACAAAAAGCGACTACAGGTACTTCGTGGAGAGGGAAAGATTGGATGAACAGAAAAAGCGTGGTTGCCGGGATCCTTTTGTCCTTGGCCGTACCAATGATCGTATATTTCGCGATTGTTAGTATTCCAAATGACGTGCTGAAGCCTCCGGAAGATTTCCAGTATCACGATTCTTACTTCTTCGTGATACATATTGATCCATATGTGTATCCCGTACTGTCTGTGATTACTTTTACGGTCTATGTAGTACTTTTCTCGGTCGTGCGATACGTTAAGCGAAAGTACGTGTAGGCTTCGAAAGGATGAATTAATGAATCGTTACGTAACGAAAACTTTTGCTGATTAAACTATACAATGAGGCTACCGCGTGAAACGACCGGGTAGCCTCATTGAACGATTGGGCAGGATAACGTGGAAATCTTCTTGAATATACATAATACTTGAGGGCGCTATTTTTCCTAAAGTATTGATATTTTATGGAATTGAGGTGCAGCATGAAACTTAGGGGGACTATTACCGAACAGTCGTATAGAGGAGAATTACAAGCCTCAAGAATTCGTTTATTCAATGATATATCCATGCGCAGGTTTCTTGACATTATTAGAGAGAACTTTACTGCAATGAAAACCGCGTACATTTTATATTGGATACCTGAGCAGGGGGAAGATATTATCACTTTTCTAGTGGATACATACTCAGTTATAAAGATTGAACTAGACCGCTATGATTATGAAGTTGCTCCGATTGTAGATGTGTATCCAATTGAGAATTTGATTAAGGGACTTAGTAAAACCAATCAGATCAAAATCGCAGTAGCTTTGGATTTAGCTAAGAATGATATGAATAATTGAAAATAGGATTACGCTAACTGAAACGATAGCTGAATAAGACAAGACGGTAGCTAAAGGGAAATATCAGCCCCACACCTTCAAGTCCCGAAAATAGTTTTACATTAGGGGGATCCAACTATGAAAAAAAATTTCTCTGCTCGGTTTGAAAAAGAGGACGGTATGAGTAGAGGGATGTGTTTAGTGTACTTTTGTGTTGTTTCTTTTCTAATTATCATAACACTGATCAGTGGAATAATCATTTGGGCATCTTATAGTTGGCTTATTGGAGGCATTCAGTTGCTCTTGAGCAGTATTATTTTTGTTGTCTCTACAGTGCTTCTTATTTATTGTATATGGGCTTGGATCCGCAATTACTGATTCTGTATTCCGTAGTTTCCAATCTCATGTGAAATACATTTGACAGTCGAAAAAAGGTGCGAATATGAGAATAAAAAAACGATCTATAATTCTGTTAGTTGCAGCATTCTCTTTGATGATACTAGTTTTTATAGGATTTAATTGGTTGAGAAATATAACAGATCAATTCCAAAGCTTTTCTGTAACAATAAAGAATAAATCAGACTATGATATTGTTTCAATAGAGATTGGAATAATAAAAGGGGCTTCAAATGATATTTATACCGAGAAAATTATGAGTGGTGAAACCGGGAAAATCAACCCTATACTAAGTTTAAAGGGAGAAGGAGCAATATATTTAAAATATACCGATTCAAGAGGATCTACCAAAGAAGAGACTGTATGTGGTTATACAGAATATCTTTCGGGAAATTCAAAGGTGACAATTAGTAATGATAAAGTAACTATTGAACAAAATTGCATGTAAAATTTTAAGTGTTTATTGTTCCAAGGATATCTTGTCCTAATAGCGGATTCACATTGTGCCACAGCAGTAAATTAAAGGAGCTCGAAAATTAAATGAGTAAGAGATTGAAGCTCATCTTATACCCAACACTCCTCACCCTTGTAATAGCTTATATTTCTGCGGTTTTTATTCTTAATCATTTGTATCCAATAAAAAATTACGGTGACGGAATGCTAGTGTTTGCTCTTGAAATGGAACTGGGAAAAGATATTCGGGTTGTTGATATAAACCATGGAAATCAGAATTACATTAAAGTGAGATATGAAATAAATTATCCTACGGATGATAACATCTCTGGAAGCGCTCTGTTTAAACAAGGATTAAATAAGCAATACAGATTAGAATCTAACTCTTTTAGCACTGAATCGGTATTAAACTAAACATTCCTGTATAGCCTAAGAAATGGGCTTTGTCAAAAAAGGAGCGCCTCGGTATGATGGGTTTGTCGACGGGTAAACACCCAACACCATCAAGGAGGCGCTCTT
>NZ_JACVVD010000028.1 GCF_014534655.1 Paenibacillus sedimenti | reverse complement strand
GAGGTGGAAGTGCAGCAATGCATGCAGCTGACGAATACTAATCGGTCGAGGGCTTAACCAATACACCTCAATTAGAGGTAAGCATCTACGTATACATACGTAGCACTGCAACATTCACACTTTACGCAAGTTTCGTATCTAGTTTTCAGGGTGCAAGCAAGCACTTTGATCGTTTGGTGATGATGGCGGAGGGGATCCACGCGTTCCCATCTCGAACACGACCGTTAAGCCCTCCAGCGTCGATGGTACTTGAACCGAAGGGTTCTGGGAGAGTAGAACGTTGCCAAGCGAAGACCCACTCGGTGGGCTTTTTTTATGAAAGAGGGCCCTTAGCTCAGCTGGTTAGAGCGCACCCCTGATAAGGGTGAGGTCGGTGGTTCGAGTCCACTAGGGCCCACCACAAAGCATTTAGAAATTTTAGTCTATGGCGGCGTAGCTCAGCTGGCTAGAGCGTACGGTTCATACCCGTAAGGTCGGGGGTTCGAGCCCCTCCGCCGCTATTCATTGCTTGGAGAGATACCCAAGTGGCTCAAGGGGACCCTCTGCTAAGGGGTTAGACTGCGCAAGTGGTGCGAGGGTTCGAATCCCTCTTTCTCCGTATTGATTTCCCTTTTTATTAGTTAAGTATGGAGCCGTGGTGTAGAGGCCTAACATGCCTGCCTGTCACGCAGGAGATCGCAGGTTCGAATCCCGTCGGCTCCGCCATTATTTCATATGCGGTTATATCTTAGTAACATGGAGGCTTAGTGAAGTGGCTAAACACGGCAGACTGTAAATCTGCTCTCTCAGAGTTCGGTGGTTCGAATCCATCAGCCTCCATTTCATGTTAGGGGCATAGTTTAAAGGTAGAACAAAGGTCTCCAAAACCTTTGGTGTGGGTTCAATTCCTGCTGCCCCTGCCAATGAGGAACACATTATTCATGCAATCTTTTCGCGGAAGTGGCTCAGGGGTAGAGCATCGCCTTGCCAAGGCGAGGGTCGCGGGTTCGAATCCCGTCTTCCGCTCCATTTGATAGGTGCCCATAGCTCAGCCGGATAGAGCGTTTGACTACGAATCAAAAGGTCGGGAGTTCGAATCTCTCTGGGCACGCCACTCCTGCGGATGTAGTTCAATGGTAGAACTCCAGCCTTCCAAGCTGGTAGCGTGGGTTCGATTCCCATCATCCGCTTAATGAAAAAGATCACCTTATTGGTGGTCTTTTTTCGGTTTTAGGAGGGATGAGAACCCACAAGGGTTCGACCGAGTTTTTTGGGTGGTTTATTTAATGAATAGAAAAACCGCAGCGGATTTTTTCATAGCAATGAGGAAAATATAAGTGGACGAAACCGGAAGGCGGTTTTTCGGTAGCAACCAGGGAGTTTAATTCGATTGAGTCCTTGCAGGCAACCTTATATACAAGAAGTGGCTTCTCTTACGCTTTCTCACACTCAACAACGGTTATTACGGTGCAGTACGAGCAATAGTAAAACAATTTGAAAAACAAGCTTCTATCCTCCGGATAACTTGCAATAAATAGCCCGAATATAATAGGATAAGCCATATCGTCAATACGGATTATAAATAATAACTTTTAAATACCTGGATGAGTTATCAAAAATGGAGACATCTTACCGATAAGAGAATTTATATACTAAAAGGAGAATGCCTAATTCGCCTGGTCATCATATGTTTTATCATGGAAATGGGTTGAATTTCGCGGTAAGACCAAATCCAGCGTTGGCTTCTTTAATGGAACTTGAACAAAACACAAAGTATATAAAGATGCAATTACGTGGTGGCAATCATTCCGGGAATTTTAGGGCAAAAAAAGAATCGACTCTTAGTCTTGAATACGCTATTAAAAAAGGTTCTGATTTTGAAGGGGTAAGAAAATCGGCGCTTGATTCAACATTGCTTGTGCTTATGGGGAACGACGTTATTGCTGAAATTCCTTTAAACAAAAAGGAGTAGCCTAAAGCTACTTCTTTTTTAGCAATGATAATTTATATTAAATGGTATTAAACGGCCATCCCGATATGGGCGGAGGATGCAACTTTTTAGGTATCAAACTGACATATAAAATATCGTTGGAACAGGGAAAGAAGGAGCTTGTCCTTGATTCTTACAATTGCATTTGATAGCGTTTGCATTTGACGGTACAGCCAATTGCGTTTATATGACGCATCCAGTTGTATCGTCATTTTTACTTTATATGGTTTTCCCCCGTATTGAATTGGAAGTTACTTCTATGAACGAAGATCGGAACTGCCTTTCCATTATTTAATATAGAAAATCGGATAAAAAAACGGAAAATTAGACAACTTTAATTTGCTACAATAGAGATACAACCGTACCGGAGGGATGGCTATGTATCATATACTAGTGGCAGAAGATGAACCTTGGATCCGAAACTCCGTCGTCGAGATGGTGAATCGGATCGGAGAAGGAACGATCACCGTATCGGAAGCGACAAATGGGGAAGAAGCTTGGGCATTGATTCAAGAGTTATGGCCGACCGTGCTAATTACGGACATCATGATGCCAAAGATGGATGGTCTGTCGCTGATCCAAAAAATCCATGAGCATGAAATTCCGATGATATACATCATCATCAGCGGGTATGATAATTTCCAATATGCACAAAAAGCGATTCGCTACGGAGTTACCGAATATTTACTGAAGCCGGTGGATTTTGAACTGCTCCGGGAGGCGCTGAGCAAATCCGAACAAAGCATGGGGAAACTGAAGGAAATCAGCTCCTATATGTCGAGATTCCAGCAACTTGTGAGCGCCATCGGCGAGAATGCCTCCCAATCAGTTCAACGAAAAATGTCGGATCTCATCGATTCCGTCTTGAAGCTCAAACATATCAATCCGGCCGCCAGAATGAATTTGCTCCGCATTTTCGAATGGAAGCTCACCGGTATGATAAAGGAATTATCGCCGGGACAAACCGTTTCGACGATTCCGGAGGGTGCGGAGGATGCCGCGATACTTCGCTATTTCAACCAATTGGCCGTTGTTCTGATTATGCATTATGCGGAGCAGAGCAAATCGAATACCAATCATATCATAAAACGTGTATGCGATTACATCCAAACTCATTTTAAGAAGGATATTTCATTAACGGAAATGGCTCAATACGCCAACATGAGTATTTCGTATTTCAGCGCATGGTTCAAAAGATGCACCGGACGCACTCTGGTTCAGTACATTCAGGAAGTGAGAATTGAAAAGGCGAAGCAGCTTCTGCTCGAGACGCAGCTAAAAAATTATGAGATAGCCGAACGGGTCGGATTCGCCACACAGCCTTATTTTATCCGGGTATTTAAAAGCTCGGTAGGCGTTTCCCCCAATACGTTCCGAAAGCGGATGGGGCCATGAATCAGTTCAAACGTTACTTGTATCGATTTTCCATTAAGCAGAAGATGATCGTCGCATTCCTGACGGTCAGTCTGCTCGGGGTATTGACAATAGCGGTGACGGCGCAATTTTACTACACCCGGGCGACAACCCAGGACTTCTATAATATCGCAAGAGGTTCCTCCGCCAGTCTGAATCACCAAATCGACCGCTATTTCAAGCAGTTGATCCAATCCACCTCTGCCGTCATCGCCGGACCGCTGCCTTCGATCGGTAGAGGTTTTCAACCGAACATGGAAGCCGGGGCGATCCAATCATGGCTTACCGGCAAGGAGCCTCTGACCTTGTCGAACCGGCTAGTCATCGAGGACACCCTTCGCCGCTATATCGCGATCAATTACTCTGAAATTGAAAGTCTTGTTCTCATGAAGGAGGACGGTGAGCTCGTTTCCTCGAACGGACAGGTCGAGTACCGCTCCAATGAACCGTGGCTTCGTTTGCCTTTTACCGCGAAGACTGTTGTCATCCCGACATATAAGTCTTATCCTTACCAGATTCCGATCGTCTCTCTGGTGATTCCGGTGTACAGCATAGAGGACGTACGTCTTGTCGGCAGGTTGGTCATCAACCTTTCATTGTCCGAGATTAAAGAGATTATGGGCAAAACGTCGATTGGCGAAACCGGCAAATTCATCATCATCTCTTCCTCGGATACCATCGTGCATCACCCGGAAGCAATCCTGCTCGGCCGCGCGATATCGAATACGCCGCTCAATGATTTTCGCTTGACCGAACCCGATATCTTGCAGAAGGTCGGGAGCAAGGATTATTTAATCACTTTTACCAGGTCGGAATTCACCGAATGGCGAATTGTCGCCTTGGTACCGCTACAAGAAATGGCAACCGGCTTGAACGTCGCTACCAAATCGATGCTGATCGTGCTGCTCTTCCTGTTTTTGTTCGTCATTCTTGTCGTACCGATCCTGGCCAAGCTGTTGATGGAGCCCGTAGTCCGCCTAAAGAAGGTCATGCATGAAGTGGAGAGGGGCAATTTGGCCGTCCAGGTCGAATATCATCCCGGAAAAGATGAGCTGCAGAGCTTGAACCGCAGTTTCGGCCAGATGATCGGACGGCTGAACGACCTGATCGATGACGTGTACAGGTATCAACTGCGGGAGATGCAGTTGGAGGTTCGGCAGAAGGATGCGATGATCAAAGCGCTGCAAGGGCAGATCAATCCGCACTTTTTATATAACACGCTGGATATCATTCGGAGCATCGCTTTTCTGGAGGAGGTTCCCCGGATCGAGAAGATTGCCGGCAATCTGGCAGCATTTTTCCGGTACACCGCCAAGCTGGAACCGCTGGAAGTGACGCTGCGCGAAGAGATCGACCATTTGAGAAAGTATCTGGAAATTATTGACATTCGGTTTAAGCAAAACTTTCAAAGCCAGGTCTACGTCAACGAGAAGTTCTTGGAGGTGCGGCTGGTTAAGCTTTCCCTGCAGCCGATTGTGGAGAACGCGGTCAAATATGCGGTGGAGCCGATGAACGGAAATGCAGCCATCCTGATTAATGCTTTCGACGAAGGGGACGACCTGATCCTCGAGGTAGCGGATAACGGCCCGGGAATCCTGCGGGACAAGCTCGAGGATCTCAGGCGCTCTCTGGCCCACGTTGGCGAGCAGCAAGCCGCCGGCCATTATGCTGCAAGGGATTCGCTCGGCCTTGCCAATGTACATGCGCGACTTGTACTGCAATATGGAGGCCGGTACGGTGTGAGCATCGAGTCGTTCCCGGCGAGGGGGACGGTCGTCTTCATCCGATTTCCCTACAAAAAAGTGAAATCGGATAACGAATCGTAAAATGTTGAAAAAACAAAGGGCTCCTTATGATCTACAATGAACTTGAAAACAATTACAGGAGGGGTCAAAAGTTGAGAAAACAAATAGCGCTTCTTCTTACAGGGGTTCTGGCTGCAGGCGTTATAGCCGGTTGTTCCGGGAACGGACAACAAGCGGGAGACGCCGGAGGAAAGACGGACAAGGCCGGTGCCGCGGATGGCATGAAAGAAAAGCTGACCATCAGCTTCATGCCGGAATCGTGGAGCGGCGGGAAATGGCGGGAGGATCACCCAACGGTCAAGTATTTGAACGAGAAGTTTAACATTGAGATGAAGATCATGTGGACGGACGGCCCGACATACAAGGACAAATTGAATGTGCTTGCGGCCTCGGGAGACCTGCCTGACATGTACAGGATCACATCGGACAATTTCGTCAAGTGGCAGGAAGAGGGGATTTTCCTGGATCTAGCCCCTCATCTGAAAAATTATCCGAATCTGGCCAAGGCATTCTCGGATGAACATTGGAAGTTGCTGAATCCGCAAGGGAAGATATACGGTATGCCGCAGTGGGGAGTCGAGATCCGAGATAGCTATCAGATTCGGGCTGATTGGATCCGCAACGTGGGGCTGCAGATGCCGAAGGATGACACGTTTAACGTCGATGAATTTTATCAGATCATGAAGGCGTTTGCGCAGAACGATCCGGACAAGAACGGGAAAAAAGATACGATAGGTTTCGCCACAGACCAGGATTTGGGGGCGAACACCGCTCAATTGCGGGCAGCTTTTGGTCTTGCCAACGGCTGGAAGCTGGAGAACGGCAAACTGATCCCCCAGTTTGTGCAGTCCAAGGAGCAGAAGGCATTCCTCGGCTATCTTCGCAAAATGTATGAAGAAGGTGTAATGGACAAGGATTTTATCAGCAGGAAAGGCGTGAATACCTATGAGTTGTTCCAGGGAGGAAAGGCGGGCATTTGGACCCACCACCCTCTTGGTCTCAGGCAAGATAACGATAAGCTGAAGAAAATCGACCCGAACGCAGAATTGATCCAGCTCGCTCCGCCGATCGGCCCTACTGGTCTTCGCGGCAATCCAACGGGCTTAACCGGCGCCAATAAAGTCGTGCTTAACGCCAAAATGGACACCAAGAAGCGGGAACGCCTCCTAAAGCTGCTCGACTGGTGGACGACCGACGAAGGTACGGATATTATGAGGAACGGGATCGATGGCGTTCATTATACGAAAGAGTCTGATGGCACCTATAAGCAAACACCGCTCGGCGATACCGATCTGCCCCGGATTATGAATAACTGGTTCTTCTGGCGCACCGATCCGAATTACTTTATCCACAAATGGACCGACCAAGCAACCGCTAAATTCGACGCGACCTTCAATGCGAATAATGCCAAATATCCTTGGAAGAACGAGTCCGCCGGCTTGGAAATCTTTTCGGAAACTTACAATAAGCAATGGAAGGATCTCGAAACGAAATTCAAGGAAACCCAGCTCAAAATCGTGGTCGGGCAGGAGCCTGTTGACAGTATCGACAAAGCGATCACAGCTTGGAAAGCGGGCGGCGGCGATAAGATCATTCAAGAAATGAACGATGCCTACGCTAAATATAAGAGCAAATAATCAGTCAACATGTCGGCCGCAGATCGGATGCGGCCGACCGATTTTTCCAGAAGGAAAGGTGGCACAGCATGAGGTCGTCCGCAACCGAATTGAGTACAGGTAGCAAAATAAGGGCTTCTTCAGCCTTCGTCCATTACATTAAAAGGGCGTTCCCCATATACTTGATGATCTTGCCGGGGTTTCTGGCGATCATTTGTTTTAAGTATTTGCCCATGTTCGGTGTTGTCATTTCGTTCCAGAAGTACAGTCCGTTCCGCGGAGTCTGGGGCAGCAAATGGGTGGGGTTCGATCATTTCGTCCGCCTGTTCACCGAGCAGCAGTTTATGACACTGCTAAAAAATACGCTCATTCTCAATCTAATCGACATTTGCTTTTATTTTCCCGCGCCGATTCTCTTCGCGCTGATTCTTAACGAGGTCCGTTTAAGATGGTTCAAGTCGACGCTGCAAACGATCGTATACTTGCCCCATTTCATCTCGATGATCGTCGTTGTCGGGATCACCGTCGTCCTGTTCGCCAGCGAATTCGGCGGGGTCAACCTGCTGCTGGAATCACTTGGTCTTCCGAGGTATCAAGGGTTGAACGATCCGGATCAGTTCCGCTGGATCTGGCTGCTGCAGAACATTTGGAAAGAGGTGGGCTGGAGCGCGATCATCTATTTGGCCGCTCTCGCTTCCATCGATCCGTCGCTGTATGAAGCCGCCGTCATGGACGGAGCGAACAGGTGGAGACAGATTTGGCACATAACGCTGCCGTCTGTCGCCAATGTGATTCTCATCCTGTTTATCCTCCGTCTCGGAAGCTTTATCGATGTCGGCTTCGAGCATATATTTCTGCTGCAGAACCCGCTCAATCTTGCGGTATCGGACGTGTTTGACACTTACATTTACCGCGTTGGGGTTCAACAGGGGGAATATAGCTACACGACGGCGGTCGGTCTGTTCAAATCGGTCGTCGGGCTTGTGCTGGTGCTCTCCGCGAACGCCATTGCGAAACGGTCGGGAAGGGAGGGGGTGTACTGATGAGCATCCGCCGTTTAACCGGGAAGGAAAGGTACATCGATGTTCTCGTATACGCAGTGCTTATCGTATGGGGGGCGGCAGTCATATTCCCGCTTCTTTATGTACTGATGACGTCGTTTGCTACCGAAAAAGAATATTTGACCCGCGGCTTCTTTATCATACCGAGGGAGTGGACGTGGGACGCGTATTTGTACCTGCTCAAGAACGATAGTTTTGCGAACAGCTTCAAGAACGCCGTCATCATTACAGTGGTCGGCACGGCAATCAGCATATCGGTAACGACATTGATGGCATACGGCTTATCCAAGAAATGGATTAAGGGACGGAATGTTATCAACTTTATGGTCGTATTCACGATGCTGTTCTCCGGAGGCTTGATCCCGACCTATCTGGTCATCAGGCAGTTCGGGCTCATCGATACGTTCTGGTCCTTGTGGCTCCCGGGAGCTGTCGCTCCGTTCTATCTGATCGTCATGAGAAGCTTCTTTTCATCGATACCTTATGAGTTGGAAGAATCCGCGCGCGTGGATGGCTGCGGGGAGTGGAGAATGTTTTTCACCATTATGCTCCCTCTGTCCAAGGCGTCCATTGCTACGTTCGTGCTGTTTTATATGGTCGGCTATTGGAACACGTATTTTTCGGCGCTGATCTATTTGAACGACTCCGGCATGTGGCCGTTGCAAGTATTTTTGCGGCAGATGCTTGTGCTAAATCAATCCATAGCCGAAACCGCCACCCAGGTGCAAGAAGAGATCGTCTACACGCCGGGAGCAAAGATGGCAGCGATTGTGGTCTCCGCTTTGCCGATGATGGTCGTATACCCTTTCCTTCAGAAGCATTTCAATAAAGGCTTTCTGCTCGGTTCGGTGAAAGGCTGACGGGTTTATAGATAAAGGGAGGATACAGATGGCATTTATCATTGATCAGCATACGACGTACCGCATTCCGCAGGATCCCCCTTCACCGGTCCTTCACGCTTGGAAGATGGTGGAGAGGGATCATGCGCAGGTGCTGGGCGCCGCTCCGAAGCACATCCCGGCGGCGGATGAGCCGGCAGACGTCGTGATCCGCTACGCGGTACCCGAAGACCGATGCCCGGACAGGCCGGAGGCGTTCTGCTTCCGCTTCGTCAATGACGGCGGCAGAACGGCTCTTCATATTGCAGCAAACGACGATCTTGGCCTGGTCTACGGCATGCTCAAATACAGCGGGAAGCATCTCGGCGTCGATCCGTTCTGGTTCTGGGCGGATCTTCCTCCCAAGCGTCTCAGCCGTGTGGAGATTCCGACAGACAATTACGATTCGCCGGAACCGTTTGTCCGGTTCCGCGGCTGGTTCGTCAACGATGAGGTATGCCTGATCGGCTGGAAGGACGAATACCCGCCGACCCGCGAGGTATGGCAGCCTGTTTTTGAAGCGCTTCTGCGTTGTGGAGGGAATATGGTCATTCCCGGCACCGACCTGCCGAAGCACGGCGTGCATGCCGACGTTGCTGCGGAGATGGGACTATGGGTTACCCACCACCATGCCGAGCCTTTAGGCGCCGAGATGTTTCTGAGAGCTTATGAAGGAAAGATAGCAAGCTATCAAGAGAACCCGGAGCTGTTCGAGACGTTATGGGAGGAAGCTATTGAGAAGCAAAAGGACCGCAACATTGTTTGGGTTCTATCTTTCCGCGGACAAGGAGACCAGCCTTTTTGGATTCAGGATCCCGCATTCGACACGCCGGAGAAGCGCGGAGAGATGATCAGCCGAGTCGTGCGCAAGCAATATGATATGGTTCGCGGCAAGGTAGCCAATCCATATTGCTGCGTGGCGTTGTACGGGGAGATCTCCGAATTGTACAAAGCCGGCCATATTTCCATTCCGGACGATATCATCAAGGTTTGGGCGGACAACGGGTACGGCAAGATGGTGTCCCGCCGCAACGGGAACGAAAACCTGCGTATTCCGTCTTTGCCTGATCCGGCGGATGCCGGCAGACACGGCATCTACTACCATGTAACGTTTCACGACCTGCAAGCTTCCAATCATTTGACGTTGTTCCCGGCTTCTGCAGATTTGATAAGAGATGAAGTAGTGGAAGCATTTCAAGCCCGCGCGAATGATTACGTGCTTGTGAATAGCGGCAACATCCGGCCGCACGTCTATACGCTGGACTTGATACGGGAGCTGTGGATGCGGGGAGAAGCAGATGTGGAGGAGCACCTTCAAGCGTTTGTCAGCCGGTTGTTCTCCTCGGGTTCTCCGGAAATCGCCGAAATGTTCCGCGACTATGCACGGCGGACGATTCCGTATGGTCCTAACGAAGACGATCGGGCGGGGGATGAGTTCTATCATCATCCGGCCCGCATCATCGTCGGACATTGGCTTCAGGGGAAATCGGATCAATCGAATGTCCGCTTGTATTGGGCGTCGGGAGACGTTGATTTTCCGGAGCAAGTCGAGTGGTTTCGCCGGAAGTGTGCCGAAGCCATTCCGGGCTGGCTCGAGCTGAAGGAGCGAATCGAACGGTTGCTTCCTGCGCTTGCGAAATCAGATCACCTTCGGCTGAAGGATCATTTGCTGCTGCATGTAGAGCTGCATTTATCCGGCTGCGAGGGCTTTGAAGCATTGGGGAAATCGTACGCCGCTTACCAGGTAGGAGACTACCCTCTAGCGTTTGTGTATGCTTCGCAAGCGATGTGGAAGTATCGGAAGGGCCGGATCGCACTGCAGGAAGCCGAGCATGGGAAGTGGGCCCATTTCTTCCGGGCGGACTGGCTGACGAATATCGAAAGCACGGTGCAAAACATGGACACGCTTCGCCGCTGGCTTCGCGTGCACGGCGACAGCCCCGATTTCTTCGCGTGGTACAAGCAGTTTCTAATGCCGGAGACGGAGAAATATATTTACTTGGAAAACACGCACCGCAATCCTCTTTCGGATGATGAGCTGGCCCGGAGGCTCGCGGACAAGTTCGGCGTCTAGGCGCCTTTTACGGAAAAATGTGGTTGTAAAACAAAAAGCGCCGGTGGCTGGAATCTTCAACCCGGCGCTTTTTGCAAGACTGAAGTAAAAAAGAAGTTATGGTGGTGGATGCTTTGGAAAAACAAACGTTTTACTTGGCTGGCGATTCGACAATGGCGGATTATCCGCCTAAATCGTACCCCATGCAGGGTTGGGGGAATAAGCTCCATTTATTTATTCCCGATTCCGTTCGGGTTGTGAATAAGGCCGTGTGCGGGAGAAGTTCCAAGAGCTTTATCGAGGAAGGAAGGCTCGAAGAAATTTTACAAATGATCAAGCCGGGCGACTACTTGTTCATTCAATTCGGTCACAACGACAGTAAGGAAGATGCCGAAAGACATACAAGTCCTTGGAGCACGTACCATCGGTATTTGCGGCAATATATCGACGGAGCGAGTGCGAAGGGGGCTCATCCCGTACTCATCTCACCTCTTTGCCGCAGACATTTTGACGTTGACGGTCTTTTGATTAACACGCACGGCGATTTTCCTCGATCGATGGAAGCGCTAGCTGTTCAGGAAAAAGTCCCTTTCATCGATTTGTGCGGCCGAAGTGCCGTTGCATTCAAGGAAATGGGAGACGCCAAATCGAGAGAATGGCTGACCTGGCTGCGCCCGGGCGAGCATCCGAATTACCCGGAAGGGATCGAAGACAATACGCATTTGAATGAGCAAGGTGCCGAGGCTGTCGCAAGAATGGTGGCCGATGCCATCATCAAGCTAAACCTGAAAATTGGTTGAGAAGTCAACTCGGACACTCTGCTATCCAAACGACTATGATATACACATCTTACGAACGATGAGTAGATAACATGGATAATCTTCAGTATTGAGGTGACAATGCCATCATAGCAACTTCTTTTATTCTTATATTCGTTTTTTTTTTTTTAAAAGCGTACATAAGTGCTGTGGCGTGACGCCGATGACATCAGCCATAGCCTCCAGAGTGAGAGGTTTGTCAAAGTATTGTTCTATATAATTGAATAATGGTTTGAGTCTGAAATATTGGTCGGATGTGCTATTGTTGGGATTGATAGAAGTATATTGCACAATGTCAGTTCCACTTGATGACCGTCGAAGACAATCCAATCCACAATCCAGGTTGGACTGACGGCATAATACTCATGGGATATCCCTTTTAACAAAAGCATAGCCATACCTTCTTTAATTCGAAAGGTTTTTCCATCCGTCATGACAGGGAAAAGCCTTTTCATGTTATCACCTGCAAGAACCAAAGTGTACATGTGAAATTCGGAAAAGGTTGTGATGGATATGATGTACAGAGTTGAGACAAAAATCATGGATGGCTGGGAGTTTACATTAAAAAAGCCGGAAGACCAAAACTTCAAGCCGGTTAAGCTTCCTCACGATTGGGCCATTCATGCTCCAATAATACGAGACATGAGGCAGGGAAAGGATCAAGGCTTTAGAGACCGATGGGAGATCGGGTGGTACAGACGAAATATTCGTTTGGAAGCGATCAAAGAGGATTATGTTTACCAATTGCAATTTGACGGTGTTTATGAGAACAGTACGGTATGGGTGAATGGTCAAGAAGTGGGCGGACAGAAGTACGGTTACTCCAGATTTACGCTGGATATTACAGACTTCATTCATGCAGGAGATAATCAGATCCTGGTCAAGGTGGACAACACTTCTTTTCCCGCAGACAGATGGTATTCCGGGGCAGGGATCTACCGGACCGTCAAGTTGTTGGAATTATATAAGCATCACCTCAATCTCGAAGACATTCAAGTGAAAACCGCCATTCAGGGCGATACCGGCGTAATTACCATTATGACCGGAGTCTCCTCTTTGGTAAAAGCATGTATCTCAGTTGACAATGTGCATTATACAGGTGAATCGGATAACGGAATGATCTGTATCGAGATACCCAATGTCCAGTTATGGAGTCCTGAACAGCCCCATTTATATCAGTTGGAATTGTCCCTATATGAAGGGGATGCAATCGTTGATACGGTTGGATTGAGAATTGGTGTCAGAGAAATCAACATGGTTGCAGGCAAAGGGATGTTCATCAATGGCAGAATGACCAAGGTGAAAGGGCTATGTATTCACCAGGACGCAGGCTGTCTGGGAATTGCCGTACCGCCGGAAATCTGGAGAGAGCGGCTTACCAAGTTTAAGGAAATTGGCTGCAATGCCGTTCGTACCGCACACCACATCTTTGCAGCAGAATTCTTGGATATATGTGACGAAATGGGATTTCTTGTATATGAGGAACCGTTTGACAAATGGACAGGTGGTGCGTATAGGAGATATTTCGAGACGGAATGGAAACGTGATTTGGATTGCATGGTGAAAAGGGACCGGAACCATCCGTGTATATTCATGTGGGGTGTGGGAAACGAGGTTGAAAATCAAGCCCAAGCATCGATGCTGAAGCTGCTGAAAATGCTGAAGGAACATTTGTTAACAATGGATGATACAAGACCGGTTACTTATGCCATGAACCCCCATTTTAAATACGAGAGCAAAGTGGACATTTCGAAAGTGATCGATATTCAAAAGTTCGTAGATGAAGTGGATGATACGGAAATTTATGATTTAGACGAAAGAGTGGAGCGGGTCCGGAGGATTGCGGAGCATGTTGATGTGATATCTTGCAACTATCAGGAACCATGGTATCCTGCAATCCACAAGGCAATTCCGGATAAATTAATATTAGGATCGGAAACATTCCAATATTTTAAGGGACATCCTGATCAAATGATGAATTTCAGTGAGGAAGTTCCTTGGATGGACGTCGAAAAATATGATTATGTGATCGGCGGTATGCTTTGGACAGGGATCGATTATTTGGGCGAATCGATGGGATATCCATCCAAGGGATGGACGGGTTCCTTGTTCTGGACAAATCATGAGCGCAAGCCGATGTCCTGGCTCTATCAAAGCTATTGGTCAGAGGAACCGATGGTATATATGGCAGTAATGGACTATTCTTTGCAGGATGAGGGAGTTAAGGAACACTGGGATGCTCCAAGATATGCAAGTCATTGGGACTTTCCCCAGTTTAACAAGGCCGTAATTCCATACATGATCGCTACGAATTGTGAAGAAGTGACCATTGAGCTGAACGGGAAACAATTTTATGTAAAAAAACCATCCTCCTATCCAAACCGAATGATAACAGGCTATCTGCCGTATACACCGGGAACCGTAACTGTAAGGGGCTTAATCAACGGCAAAGAGGTATGTCAGTATACGTTAAAAACAGCAGGACCTGCCGTCAGACTTGGATTTGATATTAAAGAAATCAATCTGGAAGCAAGTGAGGGTTATGAAAAGTTATTCACCGTTCGGGCAAAAGACTCGGAGGGAATACCAGTATTTCGCGAAAGTGCAAAGGTCGTCTTCAGCGTTACGGGGCCGGCAGAACTCGTTGGTGTGGATAATGGCGATCTCTGTTCAAGTGAACCCTATGACAATAATGAAATGCATATGTATCATGGATGTGTCAGTACGGTTACTCGGCTTACAGGTGAAAAAGGGCTTATCGTATTATCCGCGGTTTCAGAAGGTATGTATCCTGCTCACCTGGTTATCAATGTGATTTAGTGTATGATTCTTCTGTGAGGTGTATAAGGACCATGTCCAATTCGAAATTAAACGCAACCTATCCGATCGATATTCTAAGGGGTGATTATCCCGATCCTTCCATAGTCCGGGTAGGTCAAGATTATTACATGACACACTCGTCTTTCATGTATGCTCCAGGGCTTCTCGTATGGCATTCCCGCAATCTGACCGACTGGGTTCCCCTTTGCCATGCTCTCCAGACTTATGTCGGAGATGTTTGGGCACCGGATCTGGTCTATGTGAACGGACTCTTTTACATTTACTTTCCCGCTAACGGAACGAATTATGTTATCTATGCAGAGAAAGCGGAAGGTCCCTGGTGCGATCCAATTGATCTGAGAGTAGACGGGATTGACCCGGGGCACCTGCTAGCGCCGGATGGGCAGCGGTACCTGTATGTAAACTACGGAAGGGCTGTTTCCTTAGCCCCGGACGGCCTTTCCGCTGCAGGCGACTTACAAACGGTTTATGAAGGGTGGCCAATCCCTGAGGAATGGGTTGTGGACGGGATGGCTCTCGAATCCCCAAAACTACTAGTCCGAGGCGATTATTATTATTTGATTTGCGCACAAGGCGGAACAGCTGGTCCTGCGACGAGCCATATGGCGGTTGCAGCCAGGAGCAAAAATCCTTTAGGGCCTTGGGAGAACTCTCCCTATAATCCTCTTGTGCATACTTGGTCGAAGGAAGAACGCTGGTGGTCCAAGGGGCACGGTACGCTTATCGATACACCTGATGGAAAATGGTATTTCGTCTATCATGCCTATGAAAAGGATTATTACACGCTTGGAAGGCAAACCTTGCTGGACCCTATCGAGTGGACAGAAGACGGCTGGCCGATCGTATCGCAAGATGCGGACGGAGAGATGAAGCTGGAGCGAGGGAATCCTCCGGAGCTGTCTGACGATTTCCAAGGTGTTGCACTCGGTTGGCAGTGGAGATTTTATAAGGAACTGGATCCTGAACGTTATGAAGTAGGCGGCGGCGTCTTGAAGCTGAAGGCCAAAGGGGATTCACCAGCGGATTCAGCACCGCTCGTCATCATTCCACCCGACCGGGCCTATGAAGCTGAAGTTGAGATTAAGGTCGGGCCTGAAGCTGAAGCAGGACTTGTGCTCTTCTATAACGACCGCTGTTATGCGGGGATCAGCTTTACGGAGCAAGAAATTTATAGACATCGGCGAGGTATCAAAGGCAATCCTGCACGAGGCCTGGGCTGCCGGCTTCATTTGAAGCTTAGGAACGATCACCATACAGTGACGATGTTTTACAGTACCGATGGTAGTATGTGGAATCGGCATCCTTCAGCGATGGAGGTCTCAGGTTATAACCATAATACGTTTGGTGAATTTATTGGCCTTCGTCTAGGCATTTATGCGGCAGGTAACGGAGAGGCTGAATTTTCGCGATTTCGATACCGTAAGATTGAAGTGTGATTGGTAGGTTAGGGGCAAAGCCGAGTATGATGCCTTTGTGAAGGAATTTATGAGAGAATAGGTGTTTTGTGCCCATTTTCCGGTAGATTTCTGTCACAAGGGCTTTTTTGCGTTGACCTAAGCGGTTATGCAAAAGGGCTTACCTTGGCGAATAAGAAGATTTACGGTATTCCGTAGGCGTAAGCCCAACAGTTTTTTTGAATGCAATGTTGAATGAGTCGATGCTGAGATAACCGACTAAATCAGAAATCAAGCCAATCTTTAGACTGCTGCTACGCAGCATTTCACAGCTTTTCTGGATACGCAGATTATGAAGAAAGGATCCGAATGATTGTCCGGTATGCTTTAAGAACAGGCGCTGAAGGTGTCTGGAGCTCCATCCTGAAAAACGGGATAGTTCAGACAGCGTGATTGCTTTATTAAAGTTTTGCTCAAGGTAGTGAATGACATGATTAAAGTCGGCAGACTCACATGCAGGATTTTCTGTTTCGCCATATTTTCTCCTGTAAGCCGTCACGATTAGTTGATTCAAAAGGGCATATAGCATAGTTCTGGAACCAGTCTCTTTCACAGACATTTCCCGGTACAACTTCAGCATAATGCTTTCTATAGATCCATCCCGGTCGAAGACAGAGAAGTAGGATGAGGCTTTGCTTCCCAGGGAAGACAAATGCTCTTGAATAGGTTGTTCTTGAAAAGTCGAAAGCTGAGCTGCCAGGTGGGTATCAAACAGGCAATTATAGACAATGGGTGGCTTACTGGACCGTTCAGGCGTAGCGGGCCTGAACACATGGGCTACACCAATTGGAATGACAAACAACTGACCTTTGTGGATCGGGAACGTCTCCTGCTCAATATGGTGAAAGCCATTTCCCTCGGCTACATAACAATACTCGATAAAATCATGCTCATGATAAGGAACCGTGAAATCCTCCGTAAATCGGTTGACCAACATATGCAGATTATTCTGTAGAAAAAATTGACTTTTAAACACCTTATTTATATGGTTCATCGGATCCTTCTTCGTATTGGCTTTTAGTATAGTATAGCCTAAAATTAGGATTATGTCCTGATACGGGGGGTAAAATGTCTTTTTCCTCGGAAACTAAGAGAATGCAGTTGATATAATTTAAACTGTATTACACTTATTTAGCCACCGAGGCTATGAAAGGATGAGAACGATATGAACAAGAGCCCCGTATGGATCTGGTACCCAGGCGATTTTGAAATCTATCATCATTTGATGCTTAACATTCGGAGGGAAGAACGAAATTACCATTGGCCTGCATTTTGGCGGTTGGATGACTGCTATCACAATGTACGTTTCCGTAAACAGGTGTACTGCGACACTCCTGAAGAAATGACGGTATATGCCCATGGCATCGGACTTGTTTGGGTTGATGGGAAAAAGCATGCATTTCGACAACCTATCATCCTTTCAACCGGTAACCACGTGATCGAGATTAGTATTGCCCGTACGGACGGACTGCCTTGTGTCTACGTGGATGGGGAACGGAGTGCGAGCAATTCGTCCTGGGAGGCTAATGATTTCAGTTTCGAATGGCTTCCCGCTGGCTTCAATAGCTTGTACCCGAATAAAGAGGATGACCCCAACATTTTTGCATTTGATTATGCGGAAATTTATCCTGTATCGATTGAGGAAACACAGGACGGTATTCTGTACGACTATGGAAGAGAATCCTTTGCCGCATTATTGTTCGAGAATGTTCATTCATCCAAGGATATTCTGCTTTTTTACGGAGAATCAATTGAAGAGGCAATGGATACGAAAAACAGTATTCTGATCGATGCTGTTCCGGCCGGAAGTGATACGTATCGCTGTCCCCCACGGGCATTCCGGTATTTATTTATTCAGGGGGCGGAGACAGAACAATTCGTACTGACCGCGTTGTATGAATATTTACCGCTTACCAAAATAGGAAGCTTTACCAGTTCAAATGACATGATCAACCGAATATGGGATACGGCTGAATATACGCTTCACTTGAATTCTCGGGAGTTCTTTTTGGATGGGATCAAACGGGACCGTTGGGTGTGGTCGGGTGACGCTTACCAAAGCTATTTCATCAACAACTACCTCTATTTTGATGCGGATATTACCAAGCGGACGATTATCGCATTGCGCGGAAAGGACCCCATTGTAAAGCATATCAACACGATTCTCGACTACTCCTTCTACTGGATTATGAGTATTCATGCCTATTATCAGGCGACAAAGGATACAGACTTTATTTCATTTATCTATCCCCGCATGAAATCCATGATGGATTATTGTATCTCGCATTCGGATGTAGACGGTTTTATCCGAGGCAGAACGGGAGATTGGGTTTTCATCGACTGGGCGGAAATTGACAAAACCGGTGCTGTCTGTGCTGAACAAATTCTGTTTGCCGAAAGTCTAAAAGCGACATGGGCTTGCGGAGCACTGCTTGGCTTTGGTGAAGAGCGTTATTTGAAACGCTGCGAGCAGTTAAAAAGACAGATAAAAGAGTTCTTCTGGGACGAAGAATTAGGGGCGTATATCGACAGTTTTGAATCCGGAAAACGAAATATCACTCGTCATGCCAATATTTTTGCATTGCTATGGGATTATGCAGATCCGCAGCAACGGGAGAGCATTATCATGAACGTTCTTCAAAATGATGCCGTTCTTCAGATTAGCACGCCATATTTTAAGTTTTACGAGCTTGAGGTCATGTGTATGATTGGTCAATTGGAATATGTTACCCGGCAGATCCAGGATTATTGGGGCGGTATGCTTCAATTAGGGGCTACCACTTTTTGGGAGGAATATAATCCTGCAGTAACTGGTCTTGATCGATATGGCATGTATGGTGACCGCTACGGCAAAAGTTTATGCCATGCTTGGGGAGCGAGCCCTATCTACTTGTTGGGGCGGTATTATCTTGGAGTTTATCCAACCTCAGCAGGTTACGATACATTTATAGTGGAACCGCAGCTTGGTGGATTCGAATGGATAAAGGGAACAGTTCCGGTAAATGGGGGTAAGGTAACCGTGGAACTGACACAAGAAACGCTGCAAGTTGTCTCTGATAAAGCGGGAGGAATTGTACGCATTAATGGGCAGGAGTATCCACTTTCGAAGGATATTCCCTTTAGGTTGAACCTGAGTTAAGCCAGGCTATCTACTTACCCTTCGCAACCAAGGGTTAAGACTGGCTAGGCGCGCTAGGGGCTATTTGACGATTACTATCAGTGCGTTTCTAGTATCGTACTCATTAGTAAAAATAACATTAAAAAATGTCAAAATAATGGTATAAAAAACGAAAGATAATATGAAATAATGAAAACGCTAACAATATTATACTTAAAAAGGTTGAACAGAAAAGGAGGTGGGGAAATTCATTTGATAATCGTTCTTCTCAATGAATGCCGCATGATTAGTTTGAGATAACGTTTTAGATCCCGTGTTGGAAAGGAAGGATTATAATTATGGCAAGTAAAAGAAAAAAAATGAAAAAAATGATTAATTATTTATGTGCTACTTCCATGCTATTTGGGTCAGTTGTCTTTATGGATACAAATATATCTAAAGCTGAAGGTATCACAAAAACAATTACCATTGATGGAAACAATGTAGATCCATATAACCGATTTAAAGGTTTTGGAACGGTAACAGCTAATAATACATCTCGTTTGCTGTTAGATTATAAAGAAGAGAACCCGAAAGCATATTGGGAAATCATGAATAAGCTGTTTAATAAAGAAACAGGGGCTGGACTAACGCACGTCAAAGTAGAGTTAGGTGCTGATGTTAATTCATCTTCAGGAACTGAGCCCGCAACCATGCGTTATGCAGATGAACCAGCAAACGTGCTCAGAGGAGCAGGGTTTCAATTCGCCGCCGATGCCAAATCAATCAACCCGGATATCACGACCGAAATTTTGCGATGGGGTGAACCGCGTTGGACATGGAATGGTGCTGCAAACCATGAATATGAGAATCGATACCAATGGTATAAACAGACAATCGATGCCGTTGATGATGAGTATGGTTTTAAAATAGATTATGTCGGGATCTCTCAAAATGAAAGATCTCAAAATAATAATGGAAAAAATGAAGTTGAATGGCTGAAATACTTTACTTCAAAAATCAAAGAAGAGCCGAATTATGATGCAGACTACATAAATATTAAGCTTGTTGCCGCAGATGGCTATCGTGATACTGCAACAATCAGTCGTGCACTGCTGGGTAATCCGGATTTGATTGATGAAATTGATGTCATCAGTTCCCATTACGGATTGACCGGCTCGAATGAACTGACTCAATTGCAAAATAAATTGATTGCTGAAGGCAAAAAGCCAAAAGAAGTTTGGGTGTCCGAGGGAATTGCGCCCATGATCAATGCCCGTTATCGTGAAAACATGGAGCCGAATTATAAAGGACTCGGAGGAAAAGCAGGGATTATTGATGTAACTTCGCGTATTATGTCCGTGTATTCATGGACAGGAGCTGGCAGCAATCCGCTTAATGCGGTTTCATTTGATTTTCAACCTTCGGTTGCAGCCTTCTATGAAGGTTCTTCCTATAATCCGAAGCACCTGATTAGTACGTATGATCCATGGTCCGGTTTTTATGAAGTGGATGGCGGGTTACAAGGAGTTCGTCATGTTATGAACTTTGTCGGATATGACGATCACACCACACCTGTAAATGAGCGCTGGATGTATGTTAAAGATGCAACATTTAGTGATGGAGCTTTCTTCGATGGCGGTGTAGATGTCGATACGAGTACTCATAATTATATAACATTGAAAGATCCGGAAACGGATGATTACACAACTGTTTTTGCAAATAATACGAAGAATACACGTAAATATAAAATTAATACTAAAAACCTAAATGGAAAAGAGAATGCACCGGTCTATGTTTGGGAAACACGCGGGGCAGACGAAGGACAAAATTATGATGCGAACTGGTTTAAAAATGTCAGCAAAATCACACCAAAAGATGGCGTATATGAAATTGAAGTGAAACCGTATTCAATCGTAACCATTTCAACGTTAGATAAGCAATCTGAAGTTGAAGGTTTTGAATATCAATCACAACCGGTTGATTTATCAAAAGATACCATATTATCTCTACCATATACGGATGATTTTGAATACGAGAAATATCCTGCCGATGAAAAAGGCAGAGATTATGTGGATCGTCGCGGAGGTACACCGCGTTATACCACTGACCAGACAGCCGCTTTTGAAGTTGTTAAAAAAGCAACTAAACCGCTATCTGGCGGAAGTGCAGCACGTACGGATCTGGAAATTCCGGATGCAAAGGCCCATGGGAATATGTTACAACAGAAAATCACTCCTGACATCATTGGAGCAGATTGGGCAGTTTGGGGCGGAAAAGACGGATCAGCATCTAACAGTAACCCAACCACCACTCTGGGTGATCATCGCTGGGTGAATTATAAAGCTTCTTATGACTTCTTATTAGACACGCATACACCTGAAGTACAAGGAAGAAGTAATTATGCCTTAATTGGGGTACGACAAGTGAAAGCCGGAGGAGCGGATTCCCATGCCCCCTACAATGCTCGTGTATATTCAAACGGATTGTACGAAATTGTTAAACTCGGGAAGGTTGTAAACAGCGGAACCATTGAAAATTTCGATAACAAGGTTTGGCATAACTTAGCTTTTGAAGCTAAAGAAAATGTATTTACGCTATATCTTGACGGAGAAGAAATCGCTGCTTATACGGACGCTGATTCAACGGTAATGGCTGGAAGAGTTACGTTAGGGTCCGGTTATTACGAAACCTTAATCGATAATTTACGTGTAGAACCGATTAAAGGATACACTTATGAATCAGATAAATATGATAGTGCGCAAGGTAAGAAATTTAATACGCAGGAAGAAGCTTTGAACCATACGGACCAATGGAATCCAATCGGGTATGTTGGCAAATGGAACTATACGCAAGCCGGATTTGCGCATTTTAACCGAACGCAGATGACTGCACCAACGGATGTTCCTGTTTGGAACGGAGTGACTGTAGGATTCAGGGATTCAACCAAGGTACCAGGGACTTTGAACAAAGTATTCTATACCGGCAGCTGGCCATCAAACAGTGTAAATACCTGGGGATCCGCCGGGGCTTCTTTTGAAATTACATTTAAGGGGACTGCAATCAGGCTGTTTGGTATAACGAATCCGTCAAACGGAAAAGCGGATGTTTATTTGGATGGAGTATTAGCCGGTGAAGCGAACTATGTGAATAATAGCGAAATTCATCAGATGGTCTGGTCTGCAGAGAATCTAGCAGATAAAGAACACACACTTAAAGTAGTAGCAAAAGAAAAGTATACCAGCTTTACAAAAGCAGAAATCGAAACTACTGACCCAGTAATGGCAGTCAAAAGATTAGGTCCAAAGGAAATCATATCAGATGCATCCCAAATTGGGAGTGTAACAAATACTGTTTATGGATATAGAAACAATGGTAGCATCTGGGGCTCCAATAATACGAATGCTTGGGCGCATTTTAACGATGATCCGTATTTATTGATTATTTTCACGGGTACAGGAATCGATTACCTGGCTGGAACCGGAGTAAAATCACAATATAATTTCGAGCTTGATGGTGTAGATATGGGCAATTATAGCGTAAATCCCGACGGCGTAATGTATTCGGTTAGAGGCCTGGAGGAAGAGCGGCATATCTTAAAAGTTTCACTGAAAGATAATGTAAGGCAAGAAGACTTTATGGATTACCGTGGAGTCAACATCTACAGTACGCCTAAAGCAGATGGTACTAACAGTAGTATGATCTTCGACTTTAAAGGATCAGGGTTCAATTTATTCGGATCGACTCCGGATGCATTAATTGACGTGTATATCGATGATCAATTAATTGATGAGAATTTTAGAATTTATTCCAAAGGAGACAGACAAACATCTTATAACATTCGGGGACTTAAAGATACCGAACACACTGCTAAATTTGTTATCAAAGGCGGTACATTTGTTTTGGATGGTATTGATGTAATTACTGGCACAAATAAAGTTGAAGTAAATAAAGAAAAACTGCAGCAATTGTATGATGCAAATCAAGATAAAGACCAAAAAAACTACACCAAGGAAAGCTGGAAAGCCTTCCATTCGGCACTATTAGCGGCTAAAGCGGTATTACAAAATCCGCAATCTACGCTAGAGGAAGTGGCTGCTGCAAAAACATCCTTACAGGCGGCAATAGATGGATTAACTGGGGACATTTAATTATCAAACCTGGGACTAAGTAGTTAAAATCTGCTTATCCCAGTTTTTTTGCATTTTCCTTCACATGAACGGCGCCGTGCTGTGACTAGAGAAGGTTCTTTAATCTTCAAAGTAAAAAAACATCGTGGGGTATGAATAGGCGGCAGAGTCACGAACGAATAACACTGGTAGGCTGCCGCAAATAAATCCGGCAGCCTATTCAGCTATTCCAGCTAATAGCTTGTCAATATTTAATTATTAATGGTTAATTCATGAGGTGGTATACTTAAAAATGTGTATGGGAAAGAACCGTCCCACTTAGCACGGAAATAT
>NZ_JACVVD010000027.1 GCF_014534655.1 Paenibacillus sedimenti | reverse complement strand
ACCACAAACGAATAAAGGCAAAACTAAAAGGCATGAGCCCGGTACGGTACCGGACTCATGCCCTAGAAGCTGCCTAACAATATACTGTCTAACTTTTTGGGGTCACTTCATTGCGGCAGCTCCTCACTATCGTTTTCCGTCGTAACGATGTTCAGTACTTTTCAAGTTCTTGCTCCAAATCATTCAGTAGCACGTTAACCTCAAGAACAGCAGAATCATCTCTGTTCCAGAAGATCGACGGCTTATACTGGTCTTCCTCTATTCCGGGTAACCAGTCATTAATAAACTCATCTAAAGAGATACTCTGTGCTTTATAATTAGACAACTCTTCAAAAGCACAATACTCTGCAAATTCTCTCTTTGGCCAGAATGGAATTAATATGCCTCCATTATCATCTGAAGTCATTGCCCATCCGTCATCATACAATCCCCAAACTTCCTCAAAATCAACAACCTTCTTAATAAAGTACTCGTATCGAATATTCGCGGGAAGTTTTATAACTGCTTCGAATTCTTTTTGATTCAAAATTATCTTCTCCTAGCAATTTAACTAGAGTTCTTCGTTAGTTTAATTATATAATATCAAAATCTGTACCTTCTGGATAAAGTGAAACATATTCTTCATCTTTATTTAAATAAGCTATTTTAACATTTTCTAATAAATTATTATTAGATAGTTCCTCAATAATTGTTTTTAAAGCTTTATCCAAATCAATAACATAGTTGAATACATTAGTATTTCCACTACCAATATCTCCACCATCACAAGAACCATTTCCAGTCCAACCTAAACACTCATTCATTAATTCTTCGACCATATGTCTTTTTTCTAGTGCTTCTTCCATTTGATATGATGTATAAGAATGTTGGACAATAAGCTCTATTAATTCTTCTTCAACAAGATGTTCATAACCCTCATTTATCTTCTCGTTGGTTAATTTTTCCATTACCTTTTCTGCTTTTTCAAATAACTTTAATTTTACTTTTACAGTTTCACCAATATCTCCAACAACACCATAGTGCACTTGTAAGGTTTTATTATCCTCCCAAACTTCCCAATAAACCAGTTCATTATCAACTGTTTTGATTAACTTAATCAATTTTATTACCTCCTGAGAAAATCACTAACTGCTTATAATTTACAATGATACCATACTTCAACTAAGCTGCCCGTTACCTCAATAGGCTGCCGATTGCCGGCATCCTGTTATTTGTTGTATTCTATATCGTTTTCTGTTAGTTGAACAATGAAACTCCGCAGATAGTTTTTCAATTTATTGTTACAATTATTAACACCCAAACTGTAAATATTAAAGGAGATATTAATGATACCCATGCTATTCTGTATTTCTTGAACATTATTGAAAACATAGCTACTACATGAAAAAATAATAAAAATATCGAGCCTTCAAATCGAGGATAACCATTAAAGAATCCTACAAAGGGAAAAAATGCTATAGCACTAACTACCATTAATAACCATGATGGTTTAGTAATCGCTATTAGTGCTGTCAACATAGAAAAAAGGATACAGATAGACATGAATCCCCAAAATAAATATGATACGACCATTATCATCACCCCTTACCTCATTTTACAATATGTAATTCGGGTTATTTCACTATTCTGTCCGTTACTTCAACGAACAACGACAGCCGATCGTCTGGCCGGCTGCCGTTGTGTCTTTATTGTGCTATCGTACCCTTACCGTTAGCTTAATAAAAAGAACAGGCTAACGCAGCACTTGCCCATCCATGCGTTATTCAACTATTACCTGATAGTTGAACATTGGTTGGCCCTTCCTCTATAATTTACCTTTTACCTAACTAAATCTATAATTAAAACAAAAGTCAAAGGTGGTGTTTTATGATTTTACAAACCGATCGTTTGATTTTGCGTGAGTTTACCTCGGAGGATGTTCAGGCAGTTCACAACTATGCTTCCGACATTGAAGTTTGCCGATACACGGACTGGGGGCCGAACACGCTTGACGACACACGAGCATTCATCGAGGACGTTATTGCCTCTCAAAGTGAGCATCCAAGAAATCAATTTACGGTTGCAATTGTGGTCAAAGAATCAAATTCGTTAATTGGAGCGAGCAGTATAATCAAGAAAGAAGTATTACAAGGTGAAGTGGGTTACGTCCTGAATCGAGACTATTGGGGTCATGGTTTTGCGTCCGAGGCTGCTAAGGCTATGCTGAACTTCGGTTTTAAAGAACTGAAACTTCATCGCATATGTGCTACTTGCAGACCTCAAAACAAGGGCTCCTTTCGTGTAATGGAGAAACTCGGTATGCGCAAAGAAGGTCACTTCCGTAAACATCTATTTTTCAAAGAGAAATGGCACGATTCGTTTCTATATAGTATTTTGTCTTCGGAATATTAGTCTGAAGTAGCATTTCTGTAGCAAGAATTAATCACATTCTTTATGGAGTATTCTGCCCGTTAACAAGGAGCAGCTTGCCGCTGAACTGCTCCTTGTTTTGTTTGAACTATTGTTCTCCATAGTTGAATAATCTTATGAATTTAGAAAACAGTCTTTCATTTCCGTTTTATTGGAAAATGCAACAAAAAATCTGCATATCCTCGTTCTAATGGTGAATGTACTTTCGAATACATCTCGAACCCGAAAGTTCCTGCTTATTCATACTCTGAATTACTTATCCATTCATACAACTCCCCATAAGCATCACCAGCCCTATCGATGTCTCCTTGGTATTCTAAAACTGCATAGGTCGCTTTAGGAAGTTCATAAGAAATCATATCTACTGGCGGCTCCACATCATGATTAACTTCAACGCCAGCTATCCATGCAAACAGATCTGTATCAGGATTATAATTTGGCGGGTCTATGAATACGCCATATGTAATCGGAAGTCCTACGGTACCATTTACCTCTTCTAATCTTTCATTGAACGATTGTTGGAACTTTGGAATTATCATTTGCTCTCTAGTGTCTTGCAATAATGTTTCCAGTTCCATTCCTATGATACGGGAATGTTCTCTTTCAATGATTTTTATAGCCATCCCATAACCTCCATGATTAATTTCAATATTACTTTCTCGAAGGGACATACTTTTTTCCTTTTTTGGATGTCTTTTTTATTAAGCAAATCTGCCCTTTGTTGATGATTCCGCACTTGTTTCTGTTAGTTTAATGGAATCATACAAGATTTGCCCTCCATAGCCTCTCTGTTTTAGTTAATATTCCTTCATCAATTTCCATCTTGTAGATATCAGGTTTTGAAGTTTTTAATAAAAAGTCCAAGTCAAACTGAGGATCAAAGTATCCCATCATCATTGTCATAACGGCCCCGTGAGTTCCAATAGCAACTTTCTGCCCCTTATATTCGCTTATAATATTTTTTAAGATAGTTACAACACGCTTTTGACAATTTGTAAAAGACTCCCCTCCAGACAACGAAAAGTCTGGATCTGAAAACATCTTCTTTACTAATGGATACACTTCCTGATCAGGCATTATTTTATCATCACCAATAAATACTACTTCTTTTAGTTCCTCAATAACAATCATTTCTTTGCCTAAAGATTGGGCTAGTCCCTCTATTGTTAATATTGCCCTTTTATATGGACTTGAGATGAAAGTATCTATACCCTCATCCTTCAATAATTGAGCTACTATTTGGGCATCTGATTCGCCCTTTAAAGTCAGTCCACGTGTTCTTTCGTTCCCTTCCATTTTAGGCGATTCTCCGTGCCTGACCATGTATATAAAGGTTTTCATAAATTTCTCCCTTAGACTTCAAATAATCACTCTCAACCATGCTGAAGGCATACGTTAGCCTCGTCGTGATTTTTCTGAGCTATCGTTATCCGTTAGCTTAATGACTTGGCTTCAACTGAATCCCTTAATGCTCGGAAGCGAACAGTAACTCCATCTTTGTCTTACCATATTTTCCAACCATCCATTAAAAGTCAACAACCCGGGGTGTAACCTCCGGACTTCGGCAATATCAATTATGAGTTCCTCATTATTAATAAACTCAAACGTCCGTGCTCCACTTGGACTTATTTGACGAATAGTATCGATTGGAATCTCAACATAGGGAATATCTCTTCCGATAGCACGTGATATTGCGTTCGAAATAGCCACGGGAGTCAAAGAATCCCCGGCGATTTCAATTGTTTTGCCTAAATATCTCTCGGGATTTTCAAAAGCTAAGGCTGAAAATGCACCGATATCTTCAACAGCGATTAGTTGTAATTTTATGTTTGATTTTATTGCAGTTGAAAGTTGGCCGGTTTGAAGTCCAAAGAGTGGATCGGAGAAATTATCCATGAACCAAGTCGGACGTAAAATTGTCAGTGGTAAATCAAGGTTTCGAATGTATTCTTCAATTTCCCATTTACTATAATTTCGTCCGACAATTAAACGATCCGCTCCACTTACCGATGAGTAAATAAAATGTTGAACACCAGCCTTATTCGCCGCATTTGCTACATTTCTTCCAAATCTAACTTCGTCTCCGTAGCTAAAATCCGGTGATATGTTTGGGGAGAATTCTGTAGGTTGAACGCTGAATACCCCATATACTCCTTGCATAGCCTCCGGTAACGAATCAGGATTGTCATGATCACCTTCAAAAATTTCTACCCCAGCTTTCCGCAATGTTTCTGCTGAGGGTTTGTTTGGGTCACGGGTGAGAGATTTTTATTGTAAAATTATATAGTACGCACATTATTGTTATATTCTAAACAAAAAGTTAGTAAAGGAGCGAAATATGGACAATTGTAATAACGAAAAAGTTAACTGTCCCATTTTTTACACGCTGTCTGTGATTAGTGGAAAGTGGAAATGGGCTATATTGTTTTTCATAGCAAAAGAAGAAGTGATCAGATATGGGAAAATAAAAGAATACTTACCGCCAATTGCACATAAAACTCTTAGCCAACAGTTAAAGGAATTGGAGGGAGATGAAATTATCCATAGAGAACAATATTATGTCATGCCGCCAAAAGTCGAATATACCCTAACTAAGAAAGGTAAATCACTGGTTCCAATGCTTGATTTCATGTACCAGTGGGGCGAAAAATGGTACGATTTGACATTACCTCTAAGATCAGGCTTCCAAAATATCAGAAGCCCGATCACCATTGTCACTATCCTGCCCGTTCACAACGAAGACAGCCGATCTTTCTGGCCGGCTGCCTTCGTGTAATGATTGAGCTATCGTTCCCCGTCGTTCAGCTTTGTGAACTTGGGGTTCGAAGCTTGGGCAAATCTCCTAAATAGATACATACTTAACCCCATCCATGATATTCCGAAGGGAACCGACGACCATGCGGTGATGAATTGGTCGTTAAATATGAGTAGCGAAACGGAACTCAACAAAAGCAAAACCCTGGTCCATAACGGTAATAATTGCGACCTCAGCATGCTTACACTAAAAAATAATAAACCAGCGATGGTGACTAGTAAACCAATCGGCTGTGCTGCTTCGTATTGGATACTCAAGTTCATCGAAATACGAGATATCGTACCGTAAAGATAAATGAAGCAGCCGAGCAAAGTACCAATGAGTGCCCATCGTACAAATCGTCCAGCGTCCTTTACGGAAACATATAAACCAACCAATCCTACTCCGATACAAGCTATACCGCAACCGAACCATGGCATAAAAGACTGAGAACTTCGGTAAACTTGATCTTTGGGGTTACCAGTGGGCATCAAGGATAACTCAAAGCCCATCCGCAGCCAAATCATACCGCCGATTAATGCCGACAAGGCGGTGATAAGAAAAACAACTCTTTTCAGCAAATTACTCACCTCTGTTTTGTTAGGTTACCGTTCATAGAAAATGTTTCCTCAATCTCTTTCACTAAATTTCCATACAGGTTTTCTAATGCGATTCAAAACACATGGCGATTTATCTTCCAAGAGTGGTTCCCCCGGAACAATTTGGAACACGCAGGAACTTATGAAATTGAAATTTATGATGAACGATGTTCGGATAAATATGGAGATGGATATCTGTATTCTGATTAAATCCAAATAAGAATCGACAAAAGTCACCAAAGAGGTGACCATTATTTTTTCATTACCATAATCACTGCGGAGAACCCTAACATAAACAACTCACCAAACCACCCCACCCATCTTGAAGCAATACACTAAGAGCCTCCGATCCGGACGAGCGGACTCAGAGGCTCTTAGTGTATTTATCATTCTTGTTTCCTTAAGAATCTTCCAATTACGACCGCCGCTTGCGCTCGAGTTGTAATGCCCTCTGGCAAGAAAGTATCGTCCGTTATCCCCTGCATCATACCCTCGTTCAATACCTGAGCCACCGCGTCCATTGCCCAGCTATGAATCCGGGCGCTGTCCCTGAATTTCTTATCCAGATTAGCGGAAGGGGCGTTTCTGCCAGCATTTGCACGTTCATATGCCCGACTAATCATAACCGCCATTTGTTCACGGGTAATGTTCTCATCTGGTACGAATTGCCCGGATTCGAAGCCGTTAACGAGTCCGTTCGCTGCTGCGGCCAGAACCTCATTATAATACCAAGCGTCCTGGCTTAAATCAGAGAAGGTCATGCTGCTGGCAGAGGCTCCGTTTGTTTGAATTCCCAAAGCTCGAACAAGCATAGCGATGAACTCGGCTCGGGTGACAGATCCCTCCGGCCGGAATTCCGTCGGTGACACCCCATGTACCAAGAGACGCCGCGCCATCCAGTCGATATCTTTCATTGCCCAATGACCATTCGTGTCTTTGAAACGGTTGGTGAAAGTTGTAACCATATAGATGTCCCCGGTACTCATATCGAACTGCAGCCCATGATCGGTCTCGCTCGGTATAGTTCGAACATAGAACCAAGCCGCGGCTTCAGGATTATACCGATAGACCTCCAGAGATTCCCCTTGGAGCTTCAAGAAGCTCCCTTCTATGGCGCTTTTCTTGGCAAAGGACACCTCTACGGCCTGGGTGCCGCCTACTATTTCAAACGTTACACTTGCCGTTCTAGTCAGCGATTGCCAGTTCATATTTAGCTTGCGCGCTGCTTCCTCCGCATCTCTGCCCAATTGCCCTTTCGTTAGGTTAATCGATAACCGAACCATCGCACCATCCGCAGGTTTGCCTATTGAGAGTGCAGCGGGGTCCAGATTGACACTCATCATGCCGGACATCAATCGTATGGTTGCATGGGCATCAGCCATTTGACCGAGTGACTCCGCAGGAAACTGCAGGATGACCTCATCTGCAGGCTCCTTCACCTCGATATCAAGCACTTGAGATTGTGTACCTTCTATAAGGGCTTCGTTGATCGCTTCCTTCCCGATGGTCAGGTATATAGCGGTTCCTCCGGAGGATGATGGTTTTTTCTCCACTTTCGCTTTCTCACCCAAGGTTAAGGGATCCTTAATGGGAGAAGCCGGCGTCTCCTGAGGCGTGGAAGATGGCCCGTCGTTACCGCTCTCGTAAGTGACCTTAATCATGTATGTGCGTACAGCCATACCATTCAGCACTACGGTGACGCTTAAATGATCATCATCCGGAATCGTTACGGTCTGGACCAGCCCGCTTTCGGCAGGCAATCCATTAATCAATAGTGCAGCACTGGAATCCGAAGCCGTTGCCGTCATGGCAAGCTGCTTCGTGCCTGCAGGCAGTTTCAGGCTGTATGCCGTTACAAGTGGGTCGAATACAGGGCTTAATGTTCTATGATCCACTGTCAGTCCGCTCAAATTCGGGCTGTTTGCAAGAGACAAGGTCTTATTAGCTTCCGTAGACGGATTCCCTTGAAGATCCTTCACAGCTCCTTCCATCAGCATCAGCTCAGAGGCTTCCGTTACCGCTCCATCTACGGTTAACAGCAGGTCACGGGTTTCCGTCTGGCCCCGCTTCTTATCTGCGACAGCCGAGTTTATCAGCCCATCTGCTCCGTTTAACCGGAACTTACTCGGATTCGCAGTAGCGGCAATCGGCTCATTATAAGTAATCCGTACGATCCTTCCACCGCTTTCCACTTTTACGGTATCCACCGCCGGCCCAGTCGTATCGAGGGCTTTTGCAGTAAAGGATACAGGAGCTGCATCCTCATCCGTTATCTTCACACCGGAATAACTCGTTATATATGCCCGATCCAGCTTCAATTGATAAATGTCACCAGCCATCAAATCCTTTGGCGTAAATCGGATTGTTCTGGAAAGAATGGCAGTTTTGTCAGCAGCGCTTTCTTCCTTATGAATAAATGCTGCCGTGCCTTCCATACCGATCCCTCGCGAATCCGTTAAGGTAACGGCCCCATCCTTCAATTCCACTACCTTCAGGTACTTGGAGAACGTGATATCCACATAACTGCCGCTTCCATAGACAACACCGGTTACCGTGGAAATCTTGGGAGAGGCCCGTGAAATCAACCCTGCGTTGACTTCGGTTCGCGGAGGCGGCACATCCAGCTCATCGCTGGAAACAGGCTCGTAACCCTCTTTGCTCCAGACAA
Source organism: Paenibacillus sedimenti (assembly GCF_014534655.1). Taxonomy (GTDB): domain Bacteria; phylum Bacillota; class Bacilli; order Paenibacillales; family NBRC-103111; genus Paenibacillus_E; species Paenibacillus_E sedimenti. Next base: position 22,387 of record NZ_JACVVD010000027.1, on the reverse strand, counting down.
CCTTCCACTTGCCAGGCGGCACATCCCAGCCGTATTTCCCGGCTTCGTCCGTCAGCTGCGGATTGATCTGATCATACTCCTCTGCCTTCCAAACCTTCCAAAGACCAGAGTCTTTATCCCGGTACATCACAGTTGCCGTTACGTCTTCAAGCGGGTTGCTCTTCACTGCCTCGTAGACATAGCCGCTGGGGTCATAGATCCATTTGGGACTTGCAATCTTACGACCCTTCTTCTTCTTATTATTGTCAGTGCCGTCATTACATTGATTATAGCCTGTGCCGATTGCATCGATTTGCTCGTTTACATACTTGTCGATCCGTGCTCCTATCAAGCTAGTCGTTAAACCTGCCGCAACACCCCCGGCTCCGGACAGCGTCATTGCGCTGGTCCAGGCAGCCAGACCGGTCTTGGCGATTTCGCCTCCAACAAGAGCGCCCAATGCCTTGCCGGCCTGTTTGAGAGTGCCTGGCAGCTCTGCCAAGCAGTCCAAACCTGAGGCATCCACCTTGTACATGATCTTATTCACTTTTTCCGCGAAACCCATATATTGCTCATACTGTCCTTTGATATCCGGTATTTGTTCCTTTACACCATCCACTTCGGTTTTGATTTCAATGAAATATTCAGCCGTATGCTCCCAATGCGCAACTTGGTCTGGAAGGGGAATGGGAAGCTCTTTAGTACTGAACCCGGTGAAACCAAAGACCCCCTCGGGCAATAGATTGCGCGGCATATATCCGTGTGTCTTGATGCTGAAGGACGTATCCGTTTCGTCCGTCTCGAATCCCGTCTGGATGGCGGGGACACCGGAACGCGCCGCTAATACCTTCTCCGCCTCCGTCGGCCGGTAATTGGATTCGGGATCCAAAGTAAGAGTGATCGACATCTTCATGTTACCGAACTGCGGGAACCTCAGTTTGACCGTTCCGGAGTAAATACCGTTCACTAGCTCGAAAGGTGTCGTCGAAACAACCTCGAAGTCCCGCATCATAGGGGGAAGCGAAGCACGAAACTGTTCCAAATCGGGAATAGCTCCGTCATAGGTGTACGCCGGTTTTTTTACGTCATAATCGATGTAAATGCCGCCTAATGCATCATGTGTCGTCGGTACTGTAGCGTGAAATAAATTGCCATCGCGTACAGCCGCAATGGGATCGCCTTCCTGTCCGTCCATGTAGACGCGGACATTCTCTACCTGATCCGGGTTCGAAAATTCGAAGTCCAACAAGAAGGGGTTCCCGGGAAGAACAGTATAAGCGATGTCCGGTGCATTCTTGCCGGTTTCCATCGTCACCCAGCGCCCAGCCGGCGCTTGGGCCATGGCCATCCGAAGCAACTGCGGTCCATCCGTGTCATAATTCACGTACACTTTATCGGACTTCAGGTTTACGGCGTTCACCGTCGCTTCCGCCCACAGTGCATGGAAGCCGGGATTGCCTAAATCCGCAAGGGTAACCGATGCTTTCCAAACGCCGGAAGCGTTGGCAACGGCTCCACCGATCCGAATATTGGAGTCATATAGGGTCAATATAGCGCCTGCCGGCGCGAAACCGCTCAATACGGTTCCCCGATCGGCGGAGGATACCCTCTCCTGCGCTTCCAGGGTGATCATTGGCGTGTCCAGATAAGCCGTTCCCAGTGTTTCCTCCATGTTATCAGGACCTAGTACAGCCTTAATTCGCGCGGTCACAACCACGGCGCTATGATTAAAGGCAGGAGAGACCGCGAGCTTATAAACCACCGTACCGCCATCACCTTTTGCCAAATTGCCCAGCGGCACGCGAAGGGTATTGCCTTCCACAGAGACCGGACCTTTGGCCCCGGTTACTGCCTGATTTCCAAGCTCGTCGGTAACCGGCGTCATTCCTTCCGGAATGTCCAGCAGCAGCAAAGCATTGGTTGCAAGCCGATCATTATTGTTCCGATAGGAAGCCCGCAGAGATAATGTGCTTCCCGGCATCGCCAGGGATGGCTGTGCCGTGAAATAGTTGCCCGTTTGATTGATGAAATAGCTGGACGGGCTGAATTGGATCTCGCCCAAATTCTTGATTTGATTCTCTGCGATGGAGAAATCGACGGTAGCATATTCATAACGGTAATGGCTATTCGCGTCCCGCTCGCTGCGGATAATCTCCATCCGGTACTTGCCGCCGCGGGGCACATTGATGTTGAACGGATCCGATTGGAATCTGTTGTCCCAAGCATTCGATACCCACACCTTGCTGCCGTTATCTTTCAATTCATAAACCGTAGCGGTATAGGAAATATCCCGTCCGATCTCCACCTTCCCTTGAACACGGGCTCCCGTTTCCTCAAGCCGGATCTCGGCCGTAGCATTGGAGTTATCATCCAAAGCAATATTCTTGCACTGGCTCACATTGGCATAAATATCGCCGGATACGCAGACATACACAGGTGTACCCGGACTGCCGCCGATTGAAACGGCATTTTCAAAATAGGTGTGCGCCCACCCATGATTGGTTTCCACGTAGGATACAAACATCTCGTTCTCCATATTAAGAGGCCCTTGCCATTCGGTATCCAACGCCTTCTTGAATACCCGGAGATTCACAACCCCTTGTCCCGGCTGCATAACCGGGATGTCCAGATTGGTTGTCATATTGGCCGTTATCATGACAGGAACCTGACCGGACCTGTAGAGATTGGAGAACTCGGAGGCCTCCAACACCGCATCCCCTGCAAAAAGCTCCATTCGGATCTTCCCGTCCAGACTCGTGCGGGCCTGTGTGATGACCGGTTTGCCTTTATAGGTCTGAGTGGCGGTCACATAGGCATTAAAGACCGGCTTGTTGGACGGATCCTTCACAGTCAGCTCTAACGTCCCCTTACCGGGGGAGATCAGATTGACGGTCAGCATATTATCCCCGCCATCCAACTTCAAGCTCAGGTTAGTGCCGGGAGCAACTTCGTAGAAGAGGTCGCTAAGATCGAGCTCCGCCGTCACGATTTGGTCTCGCAGAAGACCTCCGCGAGAATAGGTCAATCCATTCGCCATTGTTGTGGTATTCATAAGGAGATTGTGTTCCGAATCCCATAGTGTAACCGGGACGTTCGCCACCGGTTGTCCTTCGACATTCACCACTTTTACCCGAACTTGAGAGGGAACCTTGACCGGTATCGTAACCGTGTTGGTTTTGCCCGGTTGAATGGTTATACTTTCAAGACTGCCCATCTCGTATTGGTGATCCGGCGTATACAAGTAGATTTCATACTGATCATCAGGCGGCAATCCGCTGAGAGTTATCACTCCGTTATCGGCTAACACCAAGGTACGCTCTCCCGATATCCCGAGTACGGTGAGGATCGCACCGCGAAGCTCTTCCGGAGAGGCGTTCACGAAACTGATTTGAAGGCCTCCGCCCACAGGGACAGGCAATTCTGCCGCTTCTTTTACCACTTCCGTGCCGTCAGCCTTCTTCTGCTTCATCTTGATTGAAGTCAATTCCGTGGCGATCGGAGACATTTGGAATGTACCGGTATAAAAACCGGAGTTAGGCGGACTTTCTGTTAATGCCACCGAATCCGTTTTGGTTGTAACCGCGCCGCTCGTCTCTTCTTTATAGTTCCATTCAACCTTCGTTTCGAGACCTTTTACGCCATTGGCCCTAATGGTAATGTTACTCTCTTGCTTCAGTGGACCGTTCGCGTCTTCCCTTTCCCCTCTCCATATAAGGAACATGGGGGTTTCAACCGGTCCTTCAGCGGATTCCCAGTTATAAGTTGGACCGTTCATGCTCCAGTGATACTTACTGTCAATAGCCTCAACTTGGAAAAGGTAGCTCATCCCTTGCTCACGGACCTGATTGGTCAAATTAACGGAATAGTTTACTTGACCCGTTGCCGGCGTGTAATGGATGGGAATACCGTTCTTATAAAGAGCGTACCCCGTAACGCCATCCGGATCAGAGATCCCGGACCAGCTTAACGTAATTTGGTCAGCCCCCATATCTGACGCTTGAAGAGTGCTGCCCGGCGGCCAAGCCGGCGTTGTACCATTCGTGGCGATGAAGTAATCGGGGACAGTGAACTCCATTTCACCGATCTTCTCTACGTAGTTGGAAAAGAAATTAACGGTACCCGTATCGGAAACGGCAGGCCGTTTGCTCGAAGGCACCAAGGAGAGAGGAGCTCCGGGAACACTAACCTTCGCAGAGAACAGGCCTTGTCTGTCCGCAACGTACACTTCCACATTTTCATCATCATCGTTTAAATCCGTTTCATAGGCGACGTAAGCGCCGTTTCGGCTGATAGAAGGGTTCATACTGTCACGGTCAAACTCCGTACCGCCCGGCTTGAAGGACACTCTCTGAAAACTGCCGTTGTCATCATCATAGACATAAATGTCCTTTGAATAATTGGTGTCGTCTACACCTAAGTCATCCTTGTATGTTGTGAAGGCCATAAATCGACCGTCACCGCTGAGCGAAGGCGTGTATCCTTGGGTGATCCGCTTCAACGCCGGCCCGCCATTCACCTCGCGGTCATACAGGTAGAGGCTCTCCGTTCCGATATAGTCATCCTCCGCTGTCAGCTTGGATTTGGAGACAAAGGCGATTTTGCTGCCGTCCGCGCTGATGGAAGGATCACGGCTTTCATCGTTACTATTCGCTTCAAGCGGAACACTGATCCTCTGCAGCTTGATGCCGGAGGCCTCGCGGTCATAGAGGTATACGTCCTGCTTTCCGTTATCATCCCCGGAAACCACGCCGTCCGCCTCCGTATCGAATATAACAAAGCGTCCGTCTGCGCTGATGGATACCTTGTTGCTGCTGAGGTCTGGAAACCCCTTGGTCGAACCGACTCCGTTCACTGTTTCTAGCGTGTCGCTGCTTCTGTCAAACAAATAAACCTTCACTTCGGGACTGAGAAGACCCTTGCCATAGCTATAGGCAACAAAACGGGCGTCCGGCGACATATCGAAATCGTGCACCCACCCGGTAGCATCCGGTGTCTTGACGCTGAGCAGCTCCCCTGTTTGCCGGTCCTGAATTTGCACAATCTTCCTTCCGGCTGCGACCTCATCAGACACTACGTAGGTCAGAAATGCGAAGTACCTTTCGTTAGAGCTTAGCTTGGAGATCGGTCGGTCTTCTGCCGCGTACGTAAAACTCATGAGACCGCGGTTTAGCTTGGAAAGTAAATTCCACGATAGCGGGGCTGCAGATACTGCCGGTCCAAAAGCCTTTCCGTACACAGTCTCTGTGACTGTAGTAATCGAATTGGTCTCACTTGAATCAGATGTACTTGCCGATACCGGCACCGCCGACGTGAACATAAGGGTCGAGGCTAGCATAAGCGCTAGCAGATTACGATTTTTTTTCTTCAAGAGTCCGAGAATCATGATCAGCATACCCTCCATGTTTCGATACGTTATGTATCACTTCAAAAAAGCGGGGATAGCTTGAATTACTGCGGAATTACGCCGCCAGCAATACGGTCTCCGGAATCGCCGGCCGGATCCGTTTTGCCGTCGTCCGCTTTTGCATGAATAATTAAGGAGCGGCCCACAATGGAATGCTTACTTGTTTTGTCGAGCGATGCGCCCTTGATCAGGTATTCAAGACGGCCCTTGCCGTCAGCGCCGATCTCCAGGTTCTGCAGATCACCGAGATGGTGGCCTTCCGAATTGCTATGTCCGTGCTTTTTGTTTTCCGGGTTAAAGTGGCCCCCGGCGGTTTTGAAATCGAAGCCTTCGAACGATTTCTCATGAATGTGAAAGCCATGCTGGCCCGGTGTCAGGTTAGACACTTCGAGCGTTATTGTTACACCTTCTTGCCCTGGAGTGAGTACGGCATGGCCGATACGGCTTCCCTTGGCGTCATATAGCACGATGTAAGGATTACCGATAGAAACAGCGCGAGTCGTGTTGTCCCAATATACCGGCTGATCGAGCAGTTCCGCAGCCTTACGTACAGGGACGTACGTAGTGCCCTCATACACGAGGGCTTCCGGCACCGAAGTGCCTCCATTGTCGAATAAGCCATTCGCCGATGTTTTGTCATCTCCTTTGATGAAAAAGCTCAGCTTGTCGAAGCTCACTTCAACATGCTGCGATGATGCGGCATACGATAGGCCAGAGAACATGAGTGCTCCGCACAAAAATGCGGTTGTAGCGGTTTTCATGGTATGGTTTTTACTTGCTTTCATTAGGTTAGTCCTCCTGAATCATGGTTTACTGGCTTCAATCCTGGGTTCATTACTGGTATTACATATTTACTCCATGTTCTGATCCGTGCCGTTATCTTTGAACGTATTGTTCAAGCCCGTGCGATAATCCGTATGACCTTGCTCATAGTTCGGCATATAAACCCCATGTTCTTTGTTGCTCCGCAGTACGGCATCTTTCACAATCGGTCCGATATCGTCCTCCAGCGTAACCCCATTTATCGCGTATTCTACGACGACATGCTGCAGCTGATTATTCTTTTTATCGGCAGCTTCCCTGAATGAGATACCGGTCCACGAGCCTGGTTTATCTTTCTTTGCCGTAAATACGATCGGCTTCTCTTTCGTGCCAACGGCCATTAGTCCACCTTGTTCTGCATGGCCAATTTCAATACCCGTATCGATCGCCCACTTCGTAACGACGCCGGGCTCAATAGTCAACGTTGGATTGGCAGGCCCTGCAACTACGATGGAAATGTCTGAGTCATACGGAACCCCAACATGGCTCCAAGTCGTTGACATTTTCATCTCATCGTAGGTCTGATAGCTCGTGATTCGGATCGAATCGATATCGTTGCCGGTATAGTTTCCTTTCGGCAGAAGATGACTTCCGACCAGATCTGTAATGATCGGGAACCCTCCTCCCTCCTGCGCCGTCTTGGTACCGCTGATTGTGAGATTCATGCTGCGCTCAGATAGACGCGCCATACCCTTCATCTGGATTCCGGCAAACAGAGTGTTTTTCCATTCTGAATTTTTGACGGTCACTTCCATGCGCTGGGTGGCGGCATCCAGATACAGTGCACCCTCATAGCCACCCGCATATTCGATCCTGGCCCCTTCTATGGTTGCGTTTCCGCGCAGCGTCTTTTCAAAGAATCGGATGCCTTTCCAAAATCCTGCATTCGGTCCTGCGCTATCCGCGGTCAAAACAACAGGCTTCTCACTCGTACCGCTAATCACGAGCCCTCCGGGCGCACTTTGACCAATGATAAGCGATGCTTCACTCTCAAATCGCACCACTGCTCCAGCTTCGATCGTCAAAATAGGACTCTCCAAGCCTTCCACCATAAAGTCGCCTTTCACAAAATGCGGGCTCCCGCACACACCCCAAGTTTCCCCACTTCCACTAATCGTTCCGCTATGCACTTGCCCGCCAGCTCCGCAGCTGCTGCCTGTGCTGACCTTGGCCGTTGAGCTTTCTCCATCAAACGTGACTTGCGCTCCCAACGCTTCCGATACGAATCGCAAGGGTACGAACGACTGCCCATGGATGAGCATCGGGGGCACATCCAGCGTTACAGGATTGCCTCCTATTTTCGCTTCCGTATTACCTATTGCCAGCCAAATCACCTTCGTGTCTTTGGTTGCTGAGATAGCCTTATTGACGTCATCCCATTCCACGGTCGCATTTAATCGTTCAAAAATGGCGCGCAGAGGCACCATCGTCCTGCCGTCCACCATATAAGCATCGGCAGCCAATTTACTGCCATCCAGTTCAACCGCAACTGCGCGCAGTTCTGACTCTGCCATTACTGGAAAGCACATCCAAAGAAATAAGATTACGCCAAACAAAAATGATGTGAATCGTTTCAATTCAAAACTCCTCCTCCAACTATACATACAGTTAACATATCTATTATAAAATTTGTGAATTTTCTGCAAAGACCTCGAAAGTGCACTTCTGGGTACACTTTAGGACCATAGAGCAATTTTAGGATCGGTTTACTTCCAAGTAACACAGAAAGATAAAACAAATAGGGATCGTTTCCCGAATAAGAAACGATCCCTACTGATTTTTTTGCAAATTGCTACTTCTTTTCCAGCATTCTTTTGAACAATTGCGTGCGGGTCGAAACCTCGTACTTTTGAAACAAAGTTTTCAAATGCTTTTTAATCGTATACTCACTAAGGAACAGCTTCGATGCTATTTGCGCATTCGTCAATCCCTGCATAAGCAGCTCAGCGACCTCCTTCTGCCTTACAGTTAAGTCATCTAATTCTGCCTCCGGCTCGGGAACCGGCTGTTCCACCCCACCGGCATCGCGGATGATCGGATAAAGTCCCGCCCTTTTCAGCATACCGTGAATATAGGACAGCAGCTTGTCTCCTCTGGTGTCTAACACATACGTTTGTGTCGGCGTTACCCCATCATAATTGCAGTGCACGCCGTGTTCGGCTATCTGAAATCCTAAACTTTCGAACGTGCTCGTGAAATAAGGCATCGGCGGCGGAGAAACGATAAGCAGTTCGCCGGTCATCATGAGGCCATGCATAAAATGCGTAACCGAAGCGCTGATGGATGCATCCGAGAAGTTAGCCATATGTAACATATTGATAAACCATCCGGACCAGGTATTTTCCGGCACAGCAAAGAGTTCCAGCTTTTCGGGAGGCAAATTACCGAAAAATGCGGCTGAGCGGCCATTTTGCAACAAGTAGGGCAATGTCTTGCGGTTTATAGGAATCAGGACGGCTAGCCCTTGAATGTTTCCTTTGGTATCACGCAAGCATTTGATCACATCGTATCCCATGTCAAACAGTCGATCGGGATCAAACCCTTTCAACGTGTATTGAGCCTGCTCTGCGGTTAGCACAAATTGAAAGCGGCGATTCGTTTGCGGATCTAACAGTTCAAGACTTGTATCCTTAGCCTCAGACTGTCTCTGATGCACATAGGCCAAGAGTTCATCGCGATGCTGCCTGTCTGCCGGTTCGAATCGACGCGGAGATGCAGCAAACCAACTCATGTAGGCCCTGACGAGTGAATCGCCGATATAATGCAGAAGCTCGACAGCCTCCCAAGACATCATCGTTAGCCGATTCTTGGCGGTTACTTTTTCATAATAATAAAGAAGTGCTTGCGCTCGAATTTCTTCATAAAGCTTAGGGGTTCTCAACATGATTTCCCGTGTGACCGCTTCTCGCATCAAGTCATGAACGGACCAGCCCCGCTCTGTTGGTTTGACGAAAGAAAATCGAATCAAGCGATGGAACTCGGCTGTAGGTACGCTCCTTTTCAGTGTGAATGATAGGATATCTTGGTTGAAATGCCCCAAGACAGCCGCACATTCTACAACTGACCGAAGCTGTTCGTCAGGTACTTCACGCAGCCATTGAGTTACGATATACGGCAGCATGTGCATAGGTATGCCTGTTGCTGCTATTTCAAGTTCCGCTTCGTGAGATTGCTTGGTGAAAGCAGCTAAGGATAAGGTGAGCGGATGTCCTTTACTTTGCTGCCAGATGCGATGTACCGCCCCTTGTTCGGCAATTCCACATCGTCTTAAATAGTCCTCTACCGCAGCATATGGAAGATAAGATAATGGCATCCGCTGAACAAGGCGTCTCCACATCGGAGACATGAACCAATGCTCGGAAAGTTCATTTCTGCCGGAAATAACTACGAGGATCCGATCGTCAATTCGTTTGAAAAAATGCTCCCGAAGCCACTGATCCATACCTTCAATTTGTTCATACGTGTCGATAAAAAGTACGATGTTATCTTCTTCGGCGCAATCATTCAATGATTGAATTGCCCTGCCTATAATGATGTGGGATTCCATTTCATGTTCAAGTTCCGCAGTTTCCATGCCAGTCTTCATCTCATTCAAAATATGCCCGCAGAAAGCATGGGGTGTCTGCACAAAACTATGACTATCTAAAGCGATTGCACGCCATCCCTTCATTATGGCTTGTCTTTGGAATTGTTGGTTCAGAAAGCTTTTGCCAATTCCAGCTGTACCATGTACGTTAATAATCTTTATTTCTCTTTCTTTCGTTTCAAGAAGCGCTTCAAAAATAGCAAGCTCTTGATCCCTGCCTACGAGAAATTCACTATCCCCCATTGTAGCCCTCCCCCAAATCTTTGTAGCCTCTCTCAAATTATACTATAGGAGAACCGGGATGAGTTGGATCAATTTGAACGGAAGCGGAAGCTTTAATTTTAGTCCCTACAGGAAGGTTTAGTTGAATGATCAATGATACTGACCAGTTATGTTTTCGTCCGTATCTTTGAGTAATTTGGAAGGTAGTACTATTTGACCTGCGTGATATCCGTAGTGTGCCGCAACTTGAATAAGTAGACGGCTAATTACTCTTACTTCATAGGTTTCATTTTCTGAGGCGTTAACTCGAAGCATCCTATTCCAATCCTCTTGACCATACTGGATTATGACTTCCCTTTTTAAATCCTCTTCGGACAAAGCTGATAATGCACTTACGAGATTTTGATATTCGTTTCCTGCCAAATGTAAGCAAAGACTGCCGATGCTGTTCGTGGAATTCTTCATCTTTTTCCAAATCAAATCGTCTTCAAGATGGTTAAGCTCTTAATGATGCGATTGAGCTGCTTATCCATGTCTTCAAGCACGTTCTTTGTTAGTTCCAGCATAGCTATACCCCTAAACAAATTTTTATAAATAATGCATAATGCTTTTTTACTAATTCGCTTAACTTGGGAAATTTCCTTTTCTTTTAACTTTCCTGCCCGTTAGTATAACGCGGCTGCCGATCCATGCCGGCAGCCGCATCCATTTTGTAACGTTTTGCATAATATCCCTGTACTGTCCGTAACGGCAAGTTTCATCGTTAACAATCTACTTTTTACTAACTTGTCCACGATGTACAGCGCTGCATAAGCTTTATTTCAGTAGTACTATCTTTTTCTAGCACCTGATTTAAGACCGCAATAAACACACTGGGGTCGCAGGCGTGGCCAAGGCGTTGTCCGAACACTTCACCGTGATCAGTTTCGACCGCCGCGGCCGCGGTGCCAGCAGTGACCCGCAGCCATACGACCCAGCGCGCGAGATCGAAGACATCGCAGCACTGATCGATGTTGCAGGCGGCTCTGCGGTCCTGATCAGCGGATCTGGTGGCTGCGGGCTCGCCCTCGATGCGGCCAGCGCACTGGGCGGCAAGGTGACAGGGCTTTATCTCTATGAGCCGCCATTTATCGTCGATGACTCCCGGTCTCCGGCACCAGCCGACTACGTCGAACATCAGGAAGCATTGGTCGCGGCGGGCAAGCGCAGCGAGGCCGTCGAGTACTTCATGACCGAGATGATAGGTGTCCCGGCCGAGTTCATCCCAGCGATGAAGCAGGACCCTTCCTGGGACGCAATGGCCAAATACGCCCACACCTACGCCTACGACGGCCGGATTCTCCGCGGACTCCAGGACGGCAAACCGCTGCCCACCGACCGCTGGTCGATCGATGCGGCGATCGCGGTGGCCGTCGGCGGCAACGGTGAGGACTTCATCCGCGAGGGCGCCAACGCACTGTCCGCGATCCTGCCGAACGTCACCGTACTGACGCTGCCTGGCCACGATCATTCCGCGTTCTGGATGGCGCCGGAACCGGTCGCCCAACAAGCACGCACTTTCCTGCTTGGTTGACGATCACTGTCACCTCTGCCCCATGACGCCGTTATGTCGACAAAGTTGAGCTTATAGACACGCTATAAAGATTACGAAATAGACACAAGCTCCGTTAAAAGGAGCTTGTGTCTATTTCAGTCTACAACTTTATTTTCCGAGTCTATCAAGAGCTAAATATAAAAAAGTCAGAAAAATAAAGAGTTCTACATATTGTACATGACTAATATGTGGAACACTTTATGTTTAAATATCGTTCCCCGTTAGCCACACATGCGGGCAATCAGTTTTCCAGGAAAACGCCCATGTCTTATTCAATCCTTTACCTCCGACCGACGCAGCGTCTCGACCAGCTCTACAAAGTGACGCCCGCGCTCTTCAAAGTTGCGGTATTGGTCAAACGCAGTGCAGGCAGGGCTCAGCAGCACCGTGTCGCCCGGTGCGGCCAGCTTGTGCGCCTGCGCCACGGCCTCGGCTAGGCCTTCGCAGCGGAAAATAGGCGGGCAACTCGGCACTCTGAGCGCTGCAGCCTCGATTTGACTGGCAGCTTCGCCGATCAACAGCAACACCTTGACATGATCAGGCAGCAGCCTGGCCATCTCGACAAACGGTAAATTCTTATCTCTCCCGCCGGCGATCAGTAGCACTCGGCCCACGTGCGCGTGCAGCGTGGCGACGGTACGAGCGGGGCTAGAGCCAATTGAATTGTTGTAATAATGCACTCCACCCACAGTTGCCACCCACTGGTTTCGGTGCTCCACGCCGACAAAGGTGCGCACCGTCTCCAGGATTGCCTCGTCCGGCACGGCCCCCCTCACGGCGGTCATGGCAGCCATAACGTTTTCCACGTTATACCACCCCGGCAAACGAATGTCACTGATAGGTACCAGACCGTCGATCACTCCATCGCGGACCGTGTGCCCGCCGAAATACTTGGTCTGCCCCCGCCGGCGCAGTGTGGCGGTCACCGGGTTGTCACCGTTAAGAACGGCAAGGTCGTCAGCACTCTGAAAATCCAGCAGGCGGCGCTTGGCGGCGGTATATTCATCCATGTCGCGGTGCCAGTCGAGGTGATTAGGCGAGAGGTTGGTAATGACCGCCACATGGGGAGATCGCGTCATGTCCATCAGCTGGAAGCTGGATAGCTCGACCACGCACGCATCCAGCGGCGACATCTCGCTCGCTCGCGTCAGCAGTGGCGTACCAATGTTGCCGCCCAGATGCACCGTACGCCCCCCGTTGGCCAGCATGTCTGCAATTAACGATGTGGTGGTGGTCTTACCGTCCGAACCGGTCACGCCGAAAATGGGACAAGGACACAGCGCAAAGAACTCCTCCATCTCACTGGTCACACGGCTGCCGCCAGCGCGGGCCGAGTCCAGCGCCGGATGGTCTGGGCGCATGCCCGGAGTGCGGAACACCATATCGCCCCCAACGCGATCCAGGTAATTCTCCCCTAGGAGCAACCTGACGTCTAGATCGTCCCACTCCTCCCGGGGCAGGGCCGGATTGCGGTCGCGAACGGTGACGCGTGCCCCTGCTGAGCACAGCATGCGGATCAGCGGTGAGTTGCTGACGCCGGCGCCAATGACGGTCACGTCCCGACAGGCCAGCGATTGGATATAGGTGTCAAAAGCAGGATTCATAAGCACCTCCGCTTAGAGAATGACATTAAATCAAATATACCACATATTGGAACTATCCTGCCTGCCCATTAGCCATTCATGCGGCGCAATAATCAACGCTGCACCACAGAGGACGAATTTTCATAGTAGTTGAATAGGGTAACAGACATTCTCTCAAATCCTTTGATAGACCTCCGCATAGGAAAACTTAAGTTGGTAGTAATATTGAGCTATGCTGCCAAACTGAATATGGTCAGTGGCTGCAGTTTATTTTCAATGGGTACTAAATGCGGAAAATCAATTTTTTCCGGCAATTTGATCGGCATCCTCGCTTTGTAGTTAAACTCTTTGCCCGTTTAGCTTAATGAAGCTGCCAGGATCGCTCCTTGGCAGCTTCATGATGGCGGTATTGAACACTCGTATTTCGTTAGCACAATGGTCGAGATTGCTTATTTCCATATACTGTCGAAATTGATATCGATCAAATGTAAGTCTTTATTAAACATAAATAGTTCTCAGTATGTCAAAAGGTGAGGACTATTTAACGGTCACATTTTCCATAATGTTGGGAACGCGAATCAAATTCTATATGTCTGTACGGCGTTTTTTTCTTATCCACACTACACTAAAGATAAATAATAGAATAATGAGGAACAAAAGGATTGCCATTATGACAGGCCATGTTTGTGGATTGAACTGTTTTGAGCTCTCCGCTATAACTTCTTTAAATACGGTGGGCTCAGGTTTAATCTCTTTCATTGCTTCTTCTTGAGCTGTATCCCAAGGTCCAGTACGCCCGCATAAGTTGGTTCTTAACTTCCCATCCCGCTTGCTGCCAAAAACCAGATAATCGGTACTTTTTGTATAGGGATCCCATCCGTTATCATAAATCTCAATTATGGGACCCTCTATCCCTTTCCATGCTTTCTCTACTTGGAAAACAGTTAGCCCGCCGCTCTTAATATCAATTGCTCTTCCCTTGAAAACGACAGAACTACGCTCCATCTCCTGATTTGCAGGTTGTGGCGGCGCGCAGGATAAAGCTTCCGCTTTAGGTACGGTATTTAATAAAAAAACGATCATAGCAAGCATTACAATCACAATAAGTTTTTTCATGGGCTCCCTTTATTGGTATCAGGCTTTACCTTATGACGATACTTGCAGCACAAAGGTTGCATATGAAGCAGTTGCTTTTATAGCCATTCATTGGGGAAGCAGCATGAGGCCCGCTTAGTTGGTCGGTTGGCGGGGATGATAATGAGCACTGATAGCTTTTAGTTGGTATTATTCATCGATACCCCATAGGCTAAATAGTTCATTAAGTTCCTCGGATGTTTGGGAGATAAAAGTCCTCACGTTCTCTTCTTTAAAATAAGTTGGCTTTATCCCAGGCTCATTGTGAGCATTAAGCAGCCAATTGATTTTAGTATCTTTATAGGCATTAATCTCAACAGCCTCAATAAGAGGAGTTAGCGAAAATGCATCTGCATCTTTCAACTTGGAGATTACGCAATCCGTCCATGCTTCAGATCTCATCAAAATGAACTCGATCTGACTAACCTCTTGATTATAAATGCTTCTAATATCAGTCAGCCCTTTGTGGAAGTTGGTTTCATATCCGGCATAGAGGGTTTCAGTCCATCTCAGGTCTGCATACACATGCGATATATAACCTCGTACAAACGCCTTCCATTCCGGAGTATTGTTCCTACTAAAGTAACGAACGGCATTATGACCTATTTGGGTGATGGTAGGCATTATCGCATTTTCCATGAAGTGTGTCCTGCCTTTATCTTCACGGGTAGTTCCTGGTCTCGCATGTATGGCATCTGGGGCGATACTGCCAATTAGAAAATAGGGACACGGATCTCCAAAACACACTTTATCCGCTATTGCAAAATGTACCATGGGCCAAGGCAACCGTTTCTTCCCCCCTTTCGATATTTTATGATTTTTGAATAAAATGAAGGAGTGTATGGAGCAACCTATCTCTATTCTCGGCTGTATCCAAAATTAGCTCATTTTCGAAAGATCCGGTTTTAATTTTCATGTAGTGCTTTTTAAGTGCAGCCAAATTCGTAATTAATTGATTAGGCAGCGGATTTGCGTTGCGCTCTTCTAATCTTATTGACCAGATGGTGTCATCACCACAGAGGCATAAAATTGATTTAAATTCGCCACCTCTCTGTTCCACCCATGTTTTCAATCTTCGAACATCATCAATATCATTTAAGCCGAAATCAAGTATAATTCTTGCATTACAATCTATTACTGTTTCTAGGAATCGATAAAGATAATCAAAGCATATTTTATTTCTCAAACCATGTTCGGGAATAAAATTGGCGATGGAATCATAAATATCATCCTTATGTATAACGGGGACTTGCAGCGCTTTTCCCAGTTCATTCGACATCGTTGTCTTACCTGTAGCAACTTTTCCTCTAAAGAGAATGATTTCAGCCATGATTTTTCACTCTGGCAACATTAGTCTTTAAATCGCTTGTAAACGAGAGCCCCCTGATGAATTCTTGGTAATTGTTGCCCATACATACCTCCTAGTATTATCTTCCAATATCACCCATCTCTTAGACGTACTTAAGTAATAATAAGTTCGATCATTGCTTCGTTAAACTGCCGATTAACCTGAGAAGGCTGCCGATCTATTTCATCGACAGCCTTCTCATGATGATCTTGAACTATAGTTTCCCGTTAGCTTATTGACTAAAGACTAGGAGCCTTTTAATTGTTTAATTACTATATACTTGCTATACAACTTGAAAATACCGAACCCCAGCAGGCCTCCAAAAGTATTCAGAATTAGATCATCCACATCAAAACTACCGATAGAAAAAACGACCTGCAAGCATTCCAAGAGTAAACTCAATCCCAGTGATCGGCAAAATACTCTTATGTGAGAAATCATTCTGCTTCTAGGCAATAATTGAAGAAAAATTCCATATGGCATAAATACCAAAATATTTCCAACCAAATTGATTACTTCATTCCTTGACGGACTTAGAAATGTATCGGAAATTGTTTTAAGCGGCATAAAATTAATACCAAACCGCAATCGAGGGTACCCCAATCGGTGCATGCTATAGTCAGGGTTCCCTAGATTCATCTGCAGCTGATGCCACAGAAAGTTTATATCAATAAAGTCGAACTTAAATAAAATGATTTTAAATAATACATACATATACAAGACAAATAGTCCAGGTACCACAATGCTATTCAAAAGTTTCGTTAGTTTCATTTTTCTCATCCTCACGTTTTGAGATTTATACTTGCTAATCAAGGAGTACAGTCACAATAACACCATCTATATTGTTGCCTGATCCGCCAAGCCTCGCGACAATCGAATCGTAATCTCCTTCAAACGATATCCTTTAACCAGTTCCTTATGCTGAAACAGATTGATCATATCCGATACGACACCCTCCTGGTGTACAGGATACTTCTTATTGATCAATAACAGATTTCCTTGGTAAATCTGATCTTTTGTCACATTTATCATTTATTTTTCCTTGCTTTGGTTATCGTTTGCAAGATCAGGCTTCTGGTGAATGGCTTCATAACTGAGCAGCAAAATGATGATAAACCAAAAAAACCACTTCTTCATTTCAGTTTCCTCCTTACCCGATCGTACATTAAGGATAAGGAAAACTGTTTAATAAAAAGTGGGGTAAATATAAAATTTATCTTAATTTTCATAAATTATTGCGGTAATCGTACTTCAAAGATTGTTTGAATCAAACTGCTTTGAACGTTAATCGTTCCGTTATGTTGCTCCACAATATTTTTAACCGATAAACAAGCCAAGCCATAATTGATCGCTTGAACCACTGCATCTCCTAAATCAAGATTGCAGTTGATATCTACAATCTGGCCGTCCTTTCCATAACGAGCAGCATTAATGTCCAAAACGCGGGTACCATAGAAAAAGAACTAGACATATTTAAACCACTTTATATGAAATATTGTGAGTGCATGATGAAATGGGGAAGGTTACCTTCCCTAAGACATAACCTCATATTACGATAAATGGAACTATCCTGCCCTTTCGTTTAATGGCAAAAAGAGACCCACAGCAACGCGGGCTGAGGGTCTAAGTTATATATTTTAAAGGGGGTCGACTTTTATTATAGGCTTGAATGATTAATGCCACATGAAAATAAGATTTCAATCATGTTACATTTACTTAACTATTGTACCCGTTAGTTGAATCATTCTCAGCAAAAGGGACATATGGTTGTCATAAAGTTCCGAGCCGTTTGCTATTTCTATACGTTAACGCCCTACTGTTCCAACACCTTCTCAAGACCGCCGCACCATTTACTCCAGCCATACTTCGCTCCACCCAGTGCTGGTTCATTTGAGATTCCAGTTTGTTCGAGATGAAGGTTAACCTTTCCATCCCCTAAATCCTGCAGCGTCCAGGTGACCGTGTGCTTCTCTCCGCTGGCCCAAGTATAGGATAACCGATTGGGTTGCTCCACGATAAGCACTTCGCCTTCAATAATCCCATTCCAATATTCGGTCGGCTGAGTTCGAAACTGAAAACGGTGTCCTACGACGGGCTTAAAATCATTCTCCATCGCTTGACCGGTGTGGATGTTGGCCACCCACTTGGCAAGTTTGCTTGAATCGGTTAATGCGGACCAAAGCTTCTCGATTGATGTCGTAAACTGAAAATCCATAGTTAATGTTAAACTCATTCTTCTTCCTCCTCTAATAGTTGTTTTAATCGCAACATATTCCCACTCCAGAACTTGCTGTAGAAAGCCACCCAATCTTGAATTTCTTTGAGTGGGGAGGCGTTTAGCCTAAATCGCGTTTCTCTGCCGACTTTTCGGTCAAGTACCAGTCCGGCCTCTTTAAGGATTGTAAGATGCTTGGATACCGCTGTACGGCCCATTTGAAACTGTGCCGTTAGTTCATGAAGCGGTAACTCCTCTGCCTCTGCTAACAGACGAATCAGTCGGCGCCTTGTTGGATCTGCAATCGCGTCAAACACATCCCGCAACTGGTTGTTCTCGCTCACAGCACCCTCTCCCAAATATTATTTTCGGTTGTAGAAATCTATTGCGGAACGAATGGACGGCCGTTAATTTTACCACCTCCTAAAGCATGCGGCTCTTCGGGCGCAGCGCCCACGAGGCAATATTTAGTGCAGCGTAAGAAAGCGGGAGGATAATATAAAATCCGTAATCACCATAATCGTTAGCAAACATATGTGATAAAGCTGCACCCGTCATTAAAAAGAAGATACCAGCGTGAACCCATTCTTTAAGCCGAGGAAAACCCGGCACGACGACAGCGATGGCTCCAAGCACTTTCCAAATCCCAAGAATAGTTAATACGTATATTGGGTAACCAAGATTCGTCACTAACTCGATGTTTCCCCCCAATTGCATCAGTTGCCCGATACCGCTTAACATAACAGCTGCAGCGAGCAGCAATGTGACTGTCCAATAAGCAATCATTTTCCCCCGGGGCCGGGCTTCTACTTTCGTGGTTGTTTCCGCACCGATAATCGTACTCATTTGTTTCCTCCTCATAATGGTTTCAAGTGAACCTTATTCAGGTTCCAAATTTTCCAAATGGTTTACTTCTAATTGGACACCATTTAGTGACACTTTGATTATAGGTCACCATTTGGTGTCGTGTCAACAACATTTTATGCCACTTGGCTCTTTGACTGCATGTTAAAAAGCCTCGGCGCGATAATGCCGAAGTTTTTTGATCATGACTCAGTTTTGGTTGGCGTCAGGACTGCTTGATTAATCTCATTCGGTACTAGATAACTGCCCGTTAGCTTAACGAGGCCACCGATCTTTCCGACAGCCTCGTCCTGGTTTAGCTTAACGACCAATGAAGTGCAAGTTGCTAGGTTGGAGTATTTTACTCTTGGAAAGTATACTAATTTATAATATATGTGTTCAATAGAAGCCGAAGTTGCTGCATAACAAACCTTACATGTTTACTGTCTCTGCTCAATCTGCTTGCCATCACACTACCTTCAAGGGAAGAAACGATAAATGACGATAATGAATCAATATCTGTATCTGGACGGATTTCTCCAACAGATATCCCATTGTTTAAAATATCTTTAATAAGGGATAGCATCTCTTCATACGCAGCTAAAGCTTTATCACGAAGCATAGGAAAATTATCATCGCATTCAACTGCCGTATTCAGCAATGGACATCCTCCTATGATTGGAGGATTGTTAACTGGATCAATATGGACATTACAAACACCCATGATCTTGTCTATCACTGATTCAGCATTATTAATGGCCGCAGATACTTGTCCCATCAAAACCTGCCCCGCATATTCAAAAGCTTCCACTGCGATTTCATCTTTGTTAGAGAATCTTCGATATATCCCTCCCTTTGTTAATCCTGTTGCCTCTATAATGTCTTGTATCGATGATCCTGCATACCCCTTTTGATTAAACAATTCGGCGGATTTAATAATAATGTGTTGTCGTGTTTTTTCGTCTTTACGCATTTTTCAGTCCTCCATGCAATTCCAAAAAGCATTTGATATATATTGTAACATTTCTCTTGCATTTAACTAAATATTAGAGTAATCTAATACCGAACCGAACGGTTCGGTTCGGTATATTTTCATAAGGTTCGTCACCAGAGAGGACAATTAGAATATGAACACTGTAAAAATCGTCCGCATTCCAATCCTTCCCATGCATATGGTAAACTCCCACTTACTTGTAGGTCGGGACGGATGCATTCTTGTCGATGCGGGTTTACCAGGGTCTGAGAATAAAATTAAAAAAGCCTTAGCTAAGGAAAGACTCACGTTTAAAGATATCAAACTCATCGTTGTAACCCATGCGCATGTAGATCACGCCGGAAGTGCAGCGATAATTCGCGAGCTAACAGGAGCACCGATCTTGGCACACGAGGGAGATGCTAAACATTTTAGTCGGGAGACGCCGATGACTTTTTGCCCAACCGGTTGGTTTGGCCGATTATTTATCAAGACACCATTAATGCTCGAGCCGTATATCGGTTTCGAACCGGATATTCTTCTTAAAAAACGTGATGTTATCGACTTGAGCCGATACGGAATACCGGGAACAGTTAAGCACACACCTGGGCACACGGCTGGCTCTGTCTCCATAGAGCTTGCTAATCATGAAGCTTTGGTTGGTGACCTTGTCGCCTCCGGAATTTTGTTAGGTGGTATCATAAGAACGAATCACGCTATACGCCCACCCTTCGAAGATGACCCACACACTGTAGCCCGTGAATTGACCCGCCTTCTTGATTTGGGAATAGAGAAATTTTACATGGGACATGGTGGGCCATTAAAAGCTCTGGAGGTCCAACGCCACGCCAAGTCTCTCATGTTGCTGCCAAAAAAATAAAATGTCGACGCCCACAAGTGATCTTATTTCTTGGGCATGGACTTTCGAAATACGGCAACCCCTAGTATGACGAGCGGGTACAAGAGCCCAACGGTTAAAGTATAGGGTATCCAAATTTTAGTATTGAACTCTGTCGCATACACAATATTTGGATATACGACAAGCGAATAAACAACCATAATCATCCCTAAAGGTAGAACGAGATGGCGGTAGTCTTTTATATTCAATATTTGAGCGAACCCTACGACGAATCCGTAAAAATAAAAGGTTGTCTTGAAATAAACCGTTAGAAACCATATCCCGGCTATGAGGATTTCAACACGTTCCAAAAAATTACCAATACTTATTTGCTTGGCTAAAGCATAACTTGGATACATATGTCTTGCCGTCATTTTAGTTCCCAATACCGATATGCATAAGAAGGTAATGATGATGAAAAAAACTCCGCCAATAACCGTAGAAGTTAGAAAAGCTTTTCTAGCCTTATCAACCTGATTGACGTTAACAGGATACACCATTAACATCATAATAAAAGGCAGTGAAGCAATACTCGCCACAGTTAAGGCTGCTTTTATCATAGGTTTGACTCCAGTTGAGAATATGGGCTGCAGCTTGACCATATCAATCTCCGGTAAAAGACAAAGGACCAAAATAACAAAGAGCATAATGATCCATGGAAAAAAAATCTCTGCCGCACGGACTAAGGTTTCCAGACCAAGACGCACACCCATGACAACAACGATAGCAAAAATAATATTAACGGCTTGAATAGGCGTTTCGGGCATCACTTGAGTGTTCACAAAATCGCCCATATAAAACAAGGCTGTAGCTGCTCCGATAAAAGAAAAGAAAATAAATGAGAGAGAGAGCAGCTTCCCCAGCCATTTCCCAAACAATTTATCGTTGTATTCGGTCAAGGTCATGTTGGGAAAACAACTACCAACCCAGTTGTATAAGCAGACGACCAACAAATTTAGGCCAACTCCAAAGATAGCGGCGATCCAGGCATCTTGTTTGGCATCAGCGGCAAGCCCTGAAGGAATAATCAAAATTGTGGTCCCGATCGTATAGATAATCACAAGGATACCAAATTGTCGAACAGATATTTTAACGTCTTTCAATATAATTTCCTCTCCTGAGGATTCCATTTAAAGATACTATTCCCATATTTCCATAAATCATCAGCAAATTAAGGATAATACAGTTTTTGCCAATATGGCAGAGCGATGCGGCTTATTCATCATCATTGCACTCGGTGAATCCATTCTGGTCACAAGGGTGACATTTTCTAAACTGGCCTGGAATGTTGAAACGATGCTCGCGTTTCTCATCTCGTTTGGGGGCACCGTGGCCATGTGGTGGATCTACTTTGAAATGACTTCGAAGATCGGACATTATTTCCTTGTACATTCATCCGATCCCGGTCGACTCGCGTCCCATGCGACAGGCCTTGCCGCTGTAGCGATTCTTGGTTTGTTTGCAAGCGCAATGTCTCCGCTGATCTTGGCGGCAGCCTCTCTCATTATACTGGTCGCTGTTAGCATTTGGGGCAGCACGCTCTCAAAACAACTTTCCACCCTTTTTCCCGATCATCCCTAGAAAATCAAACAGGCGAGTAAATACCATCCGGCGGATCGAAGATTGATTACTACAGCAAACACAGGGTTCTATAACATAAAGAAAGGAGCTGCTGGTGAACTGCACCCCAATTGTTGGACACAGTCTAACATCTGGAGGTGCAGTTTTTTATGTCTAAGTATTCGACTGAGGAGAAATTAGAAGCCGTCCTAGCTTATCTAGAAGG
>NZ_JACVVD010000026.1 GCF_014534655.1 Paenibacillus sedimenti | reverse complement strand
ATATATTTCCGTGCTAAGTGGGACGGTTCTTTCCCATACACATTTTTAAGTATACCACCTCATGAATTAACCATTAATAATTAAATATTGACAAGCTATTAGCTGGAATAGTGGAGTGAGCAGATACACGGGTCAAGTTCATTCGCGATTATGCGCATAAGTTTGTGTCGCCGGACAAGAAGATCCTATTGGGCCTTCTCCCTTGGCATTAATCTGTGAACCTGTACAGTTGTTCCCTTGTAAATGTCCATTCCGGGGATTTCAACTTCCCCTCGAACGCAGTGGAATACCAAGGATTCCCCTCCCCGTTATCCTCATTCTCCAGAATGTGTATGTCTTGCGCAGGCGTGTAGCCCTGAGCTAGGATAAAGAGCTTTTCACCGGTCTTGGGGTTCTGAGCCATATCCAATACGACGATTGCATGTCCCGGCGTGCCCCCTTCCAGAAACACATCTCCAGCCTGTATCTCTGTAAGCGTCAAATAGCCCCCACCTTGTCATCAAGATGGGGGCTATTACGATGGATGTTATTCTTGTTTAAATACTCGACAGGTTGTATACGGATACTGCTCTATACCTGGAATCGTATAGATTCTGCTATAGCCTGCATCTATAAGTACTTGTGCCGCTACAGAACTCTTATACCCCTTGTGGCAGTAAAGGATTATTGGAGTATCCTTTCTATTACATACCGAGAACGGGTTATTTGATATATCATGTAACGGTATACAAATGCTTTCCTGTATATGCCCTGTTTTATAATCCTCATTAGTCCGCACATCAACAAGCATTGCAGTATTATCATTTAACATCAGCTCCCACGCTTCATCGGGGGACAGATTTTTACTTTGAAATTCTCTGCCCCCAGTCTGAGGAATACGCTGCTCCCTATCAAGCATTCTTACAACAACTGCTTCAGCTTCCGCACGAGTTAAGCTGCCCGCAGCGTCGAACATGTTATGGTCACGCCCGAGCATTATACCTTTAACATACATCTGCGCTATATGCATAACGCAGGTATGGCAGGAATATAAATCCCTAAGATTTTCTGCCGCCGACCATTCGTACTCATCTCTTTCTCCGAATTCTGTTAAAAGTGCCTCATGAACGATTCTTGCAGCGGAACGGCGCTCAATGGGTTTGCTTATGTTTGTTATATCATAGTCCTCTATTATTCCCTTATACAACGCGTAATCCATATACCCTGATGACCAACAGCCACGCGTTGGCTCTATATTGCCTTTACTGCTTCTAATTACCATTGTCACAAACTGTTCAGTAGTAACATTATCCTCGGGATGAAGTTTGGCTTCCGCATCAAAGTCTATTGCTGTTTCCATTAATTTTCTCCTATTATTCGAGTGAAGTTCTCAGGAACAAAATTCATCATCAGCGTATTAAACAGGAGTAACTCTTATGGTAACATTGTCACAGGCGTCAATGCCTGTAACAGAGAAGGTCCTTGAAATGTTCGTTGTAACCTCACCTGTCCATAAATCCTTTACGTAATAGCTTGCAGCATTTTTAAATTTTTCAGCATCAATTATTTTATGCCCAATATAATCGATAATGCGGCTTACACCAACGGAATGCTCCTTCGTATCTCTTGAGTCGCTGAGATTTATAAAGGACATTGCAATATCTCCGTTCGCAAGAGGCTTTACAAGAATATCAACACGGTTGTTATTAGCAATATATGCCGTATCGGGATTGGTATTATCGATAGAGCAGTAAATTCTTTTTGCCTGAATACCGAGGGTATCCTGATTCAATGCGATTACATCTTTGTTCGCAATAATCATCCATAGCTCGTCACCCTTTGTAACCCGTCTTAAATCCATTCCAAGCATAATCGGAGAATTCATCATACACCACATCGTCATATGAGTTTTACTCATGGTATTTGTGATTCCGTTCATACCGATTACAAGCATATCGGGATCGTTCCACCCCTTGTCAAGTCCGGCAAACTCGTCCATAATAACCGCCTTGCTGTACTGAGAGGTTATACTTGCGGTATTGTTTGAACTCCATTCGGCGGAGCCCGGATTACCATCAGAGCCGACACAGAAGGTTATATCATTAAGAATACGCCATGAGTCTCCAACCTTATATCCCCAGTTATGCGGCTGTGTTTTACCCCATTCACAGATTGAGAGTACAACATCATGGTCAGGGTCAGCCTTGTTCAAGCCTTCGAGCAAAGCCGCATATGAATTAAGGGTATTTTCCTGCCTTCTGTGGTTCATAAGACGTATGATATTTTCTCCCTCATTTAAGGATACAGTTATTTCTTCCGAATCTGTAAAGGTAGCTGTACTTTGGGTAAGAGGAAGCAAATTATCAAAATACCGAGTTTCATTATCTTCGTTTCCTACTGCAAGCTGAAGCCAGCGTCCAGTGCCATCCTCCTCACCACTTGCGTAGTTTATAGTTATGGCGTATTTTCCGCTAGCAGGTGCGTTCACAGTAAACTCAAGCTCGCCCCAGCGGTCGCCTACAGGTGTTGTACCCACGTTTGTTCCGTCGAATGTACCGATATTTGTCACATAGTCGCCACTGTTTTTTGATGCACCCTGGCCTAAAAGCACACCGTCCTTAACAGCATTTAAAGTTATTTTCAGTTCTTCACCCGTAACCGTTATGCTTCTGATATTCGGGGCATAGGAATATTTTGAATTTGTTGAATCTGAGAACGTTGCATTGTCCCAAAGGTAGTAGCAGTTATCAACCTTGATAAAGTCAACCCCCCAGTCAATATAAGACCTCGTGTCGACATCCTCAAAGCCACAAGTACCTACCGCAGAGCCTGCACAAAGATTTGTACCTATATCATTGTACATGCCGAATTTAAGTCCCTTACTGTGGATGTAATCAGATAATGCCTTAAAGCCGCTTGGAAACTTAATAGTTTCATTTGAGAGTAATCCGTTTACGCGTTCGGACTTATAGCAGCCGTCATCGAGCACTACATACTTGTATCCCAGATCCGCAAGTCCCAAATCAACAATTGCGTCTGCCATTGCCTTTGTGAGTACCTCGTTGTTCTTACTACCAAAAGCATTCCAACTGTTCCAGCCCATGGCAGGGAGGCGTCCCTGCTTTTTATCTAAAAGCACCTTGCCGTTTGAGAAAGCCGGAAACATATAGTCAGGATCCGTGATCTCGTCCGGCGCAGTCCTTGATGTAGCTCTAGCCGATACGGAGGTAGATATTGAATTTAAATTCATAAACTTGTCCATAAGAAATCCTCCTTAAACTTGCATTTTCATTGTTATGATAAGACAAATAAATGTGTTAATAAATATGTTTTTATGGAGTGATTATGGGGAAATGTGATATATTAGTTTCGGGAGCTGATTTCAATGAAACTATATTATGCTAAAAGCCCTTTAATCTCATCTGATATTTATCCAATGCAATATGGTGAACAGCAGTGTAATAACGGATATTCCTTTGGACCTGCAGTGCGTAACTTCTATTTAATCCATTACATTTACAGCGGGCAAGGCGAATTGCATATTAATGAAAAAGCTTATAAAGTACATGCAGGACAGTTTTTTCTGATTTATCCGAAACAAACTGCATATTATAAGGCAGATGACAATGAGCCGTGGCTGTATCGCTGGATTGAGTTTGACGGCAGCTTTTCGGAGAAGATTATGACTGTGACAGGCTTCTCACACGAAAACCACGTTATAAATGATGATAATGGCGTCGGAAACGCACTTAAGAATATAATAGATTTAGGCTGGTCTGACTTTGAAACAATCATGAGCCATTTTTGGCCATTTATCGCTGCACTTACGAAGGGTAAATTATTAAAGAAAGATGAGAATACAGCAGAAACATATGTCTCTTATGCAAAAAACTATATAAGAAGTAATGTTCACAAAAGGATATCAGTTTCTGAAATTGCACATTTTTTAAACATAGACCGTAGTCATCTGGCACGTATCTTCAAAAGCATTTGCGGCATAAGCACACAGCAGTTTATTATTTCTCTTAAAATGGAGATGGCTTCACAATCACTCAAAAAAAGCAGTATGACCATTAAAGAAGTTGCCAATAGTGTCGGATATGACAATCAGATGGAATTTTCGAAGCTGTTTAAAAAACACTTTAATATGACTCCCACACAATGGAGAGAACAAGATATCTTTCAACAGTCCATAAATAACTATGAACCAAATCCTTTTCTTAAGTAACGAGTACATTACAGGCACATTTGACCTCTGTGGCACAGACAATTAAGCGAGGACGATATGTTGCAGGATAAAAAGTAAGCGTTTAAACAGCCCTCACCTTGTTTTCAAGATGAGGGCTGTTTCTCTGTTGTTTAGTTTTTAAACACACGACAAGTCAACGGCAACGACGCCGACCACGGAAGCAGCCTATCCAGCGAATCCGGGTCTTTAGGATCGGCAAGCTGAGGTAACTGCTCGAAGAGATATTGAAGATACTTGAACGGATTCAGGCCATTCTCCTTCGCCGTTTCGATGACGCTGTAGATGGTCGCGCTTGCCCTCGCGCCGCGTGGCGTATTGGCAAATAGCCAGTTCTTTCGTCCGATGACGAATGGTTTAATCGCGCGTTCGCTCCGATTGTTGTCGATCTCAAGCCGGCCGTCCTTCAAGAATGCAGTCAGTTTTTCCCACTGATTGAGGCTGTAAGTAATCGCCTCACCAAGCTTGCTCTTCGGCAGTGTGCGCGAGCGCTGCTGCTTCAGCCATGCCAAATAAGCATCCAAAACCGAGAGACTTCGCTCCTTACGGATGGTATGACGTTCTTCAGCTGACGCCTTGGCCAGGTCGCGCTCGATCGCGAATAGCTGGTTGCAGAAAGCAATTCCTTGCTGCGCAGCGGTCGCCGTCTTGTCTTGCGTAGGCGGCAATGCTTTTAAGGTTTCGTCGAACTTTCGACGCGCGTGAGCCCAACATCCAACTAAGGTTACATCCTTGACCTTGTGGTAGCCGGAATAGCCATCCACGTGCAAGTAGCCGCTGAATCCTTGAAGGAAGTTCTTCGGAAGATCGCCGCCGCGCGTCGACCGGTAGTCGTAGAGGACGATTGGCGCATCTGTAAGGCCAGTTCGATACAGCCACAAGTATGAGTCGGAAGATGCGGCCTTGCCGGGCTCTCGCAGAACTTGCAAGGTCGTCTCGTCGGCATGCAGAACGTCCAGAAACTTACGTGATCAAGAATACAAAGCTATCCATATTCTAGCGCGATCCGTCGGGAATGTCATAATGTTCTTGTCAAAATCGGGAATGTCCTCAAGTTCTTGTCATCTGATTTTGACAAGAACTTGAGGACATAAAAAGAAAAAGCCGCATCACATGCGACTTTTAATGTAACCATGTTCTTGTCACCCGACATTTAATAATTGTCTAATGACACAAATGTGCCTCCATTTTATAGCTCAGCTGCTTTTCCCGCGCCGAGTCACTCTTCTTATTTCACAATTGAGAATACTTTTAAACCTGTCAAATATTTTTCTGCAGTTTTCTTTTCACTGTCTAATCAAGCGGTCGCCCCATAAAAACGGCAGGCCTTGAATCTCGAAACTTGTTGACTCTTTTGCCCCAATAGCGATGCGATAAGTATCCGTCTCTCAGAATTTGCAGCACATAACTCGTATCTTTAGTCACCAAATGGAAAATTTAGTTCTGTTCGTCGTAATGAATTGCCACTTCCCCTGCACTCCCCTTGTAAAAGTACTAAATTCTACCCCTTGCAGCTCCCCTGATACTATATTTCTGATATTGACTGAAGCAGAAGGCTTTAATTGCAGCTAATCCTTAGGGGTAAGCGAAGCTCAAGATTTCTTCGATCCTTTTTCGTTTTGTGTTTGTAACCACAAATGCGGTCTAATGCACCGGTGCTGAGGCAAAACCCGTGCCAATCTTCATAACCTCATTACCAGCAGCACCGCCAGAAAGATCATACATAAATTCCGTCATTAAGGCAGGCATCATAATCAGCTTTGCGCTTAGCCTACCAATCACTCTTCAATCATAGAGTATCGAAATCGCGAAAATTCAGCCTCTCCGTTACCTGCCGCATAAATGCCTGGGCGAAGGCCAATAAATTCTCCAAACGTATTATAGCTAGGGATATTATCGATGGAAATTTGGTTATCGAACAAAACGCTTTCACTTTATATGTAATAATCACATCATTCTTTAGTAATATGTTCTCAAGTAAACGTCAAAAAGACACACTCGTTGTGTGTCTTTTCCGTTCTATATTGTAAGCCTTAGAACTGCAACGTTAAACATCAAGCTTGATTGCTTTTCTCGAAATATACTTTCAACCGTCTGGCAAGCTCATCGTCCGACAATGGGTTACGGTGCGTGTTCTCAAGATAGATATGCTTTTCGGTCTCAGGCATAAGGTACTCTTTATACCATAGGAAGAACTCCGGGCTATCCCCTTGCATACGAAGAAATCTACGCACCGTGTCTACATTGCGAACCGTGCTCTCGATATTGGTCAGCCAATCAGCCCGGTAGAAGTGTTCCCATTTACCCTGCTCTGAACCGCGGAGAACATGCAAGCCTTCTTCGTAGCTCCAAAGGGATTGAGAGGCATAGACAAAGGCTTGCGGATACTGTTTCTTTGAATATGCCGCATATGAATGACACAACCATAGAAAGCCTTCACAGCCGGAACGGTGCAACGCTCCATGGAACCGCAATTGATCTATTGCTTTCTTTTTATCATTCTCACCAAGTATATATATTGCTTTATCGCAGTTTTCGACCCAATTATTCCACTTCGCGAGACCTTCTTCACAGCGCCGCGCAAAGCTGCGTACCTGCTCAGCGAAGCTAACTTCCCCTGTAGCCCAGATTAAGCGCTCATCCGTCTCATCCCCCTTACCCTGCAGCCAATGCCCCATAATGCGGCGTGCAGGATGATGATAATATTCATCCCCCGCTAGATCATCCGGATTCGGACCATAGGAGATAGCGGCCTTCGTATAGGAACGATACAGTTCTTTTAACGAAACATGCCCCTCCTCATAATAGTTCCTAACGAATTGTTCCAAATGGGAATCTATTTCGATAGTTCCTTCATTCCATAACGTGCGGAGAATATCCAATGTATACACGTGAGGGCGAATATTACCGCAATTCAGCAGCAAATAATCATCAGCACCTGCTGCAAAGGCCCCTTCTACCTCTTTCTTTAAGAATGTAGCCGAGCCAGAAGACATCGTCAGATGATTGGATGCCTGCAAGTCATGAAAAGTAACATGATAGTAGATGCCATGTTTTCCAGTGTCCCCTCTTTCAGGTAAAGCTAAAACACGCAGATTCAAATTGCCGTGCCTTCGCGATACCATAGCGCCATACCCATTATCCGCCCAAACCTTAATGACATCGTCAGGCAAATCGATAAACCCGCCCTTATAAAGCTCGGCAATCTCACCGTATAAAGCAACGCAATAAACCGGATCCTTCACTGATTTTCCAATCAAATCGTATTGCCGACGTATAACCTTACTAATCATGGCCCCACGTTTTTCCGGCGTATCAAATGACGGATCATTCTCCCAGAATGGTTTATCTCCCTGTCCGCGGAAGGAAAGCACCCATAGAACCTTATGATCCTTCTGCTTCTCGATCGCTTCGCTCCATAAGTGCTCGAATAGCTCTGGCGCTTCTTGATAGCTGGCCCTTTTTCCTGGATACGCCCGTAGAAACATCTCAGCACCGAGCGGTTCGGCATGATGATGTGTAATCCACAGTCCCATCTCAGCAGCAACATCGAAATGAACACCACTCTTGGGCAGATCTGTACCCGGGATTACCATATTCCCTCTGCAACGAAGCAGTGCTTCAAACACATGCTCCCAAATTTCTCTAGAAGGCGGGTACGAATCCTTCCACCCAATCAAGCATACTTCATCGTTTACAAACCAGCCTCGAAACCTCACTTTGCTTACACTGGATTCATAAGGCTCAATTGGGATCGTTAACCGCTCCTGATGGAGAACCGTCTGATCCGCCCAGAACCAGAACGGATGAATACCCAAATACCGCTCGGTGAAATATAAGATCCCATACACAAGGCCCAGGTCGTCTTTACCAATAATCTGAAGCTGAGTGCCAAGGCTATTTTCACGAAATTGAAAACTGAATCCTTCAGGATGTTTGGGAACCACATCCTCTTCAGAAGCCAAACGAACTACAATGTCTACGTTATCATCCGAAAGTTCAGTTAACTCTGGCAGCTCCCCTAACACCGTTTGCAAATCACGCATCA
Source organism: Paenibacillus sedimenti (assembly GCF_014534655.1). Taxonomy (GTDB): domain Bacteria; phylum Bacillota; class Bacilli; order Paenibacillales; family NBRC-103111; genus Paenibacillus_E; species Paenibacillus_E sedimenti. The sequence goes on along the minus strand of NZ_JACVVD010000026.1, from coordinate 22,822 downwards.
GGATGCGTAATCCATGGTTTATTGGTGATGTAACCTTTGAAGCTATGGTGATACGTACTCGACCTGATAAATGAATGAAGCCAGCTCCTGCACTACTCATTTTCTCTTTTCCCTTCCTTTGTTTAAATACGATCAAAAAATTCATGGCATTGTCCCAGTAGGAGCAATGCCATGACCTGTCCCGCTTATGTGTTATTTCTTAACAGAATCGTACTCTTTCGCTTTTTTCATCAGCTCTTCGTAAGCCTGCTCAGGTGTAGATTTACTAAACATGATTTTTTCCACAATAGTTTTATAATCTTTCTTGAAATTCCCCCAGCCTTGAGGCTCAGCCACAAACTTCTGGGCATCCGGCGCTACTTTATTAATAAATTCCTGCGAAGTTTTATCTGAAGCGCTAAAGTTCGGTGACAGCGCAGCAACAACCTTGGAATTCCCCGGAATCCCGCGGGATAAGCCCAGGACTTTAGCTGCTTCCAGATCGTTGATAAACCAATCAACAAACTTCTTTGCTTCCTCTTGCTGTTTTGAAGAGGCATTGACACTCCAGAACATGCCTGGCTTTAACCATCCGCCCGTTTGAACTGCTTTCGGCAAAGATGTAAAAGAGTAAGAGTCTGGCTTCAGACCGTTGATAGCGCCCACAGAGGCGGAGAAGATATGCCGTGCAAGTGCATTACCGTTCACGACGCTATCCAGCTTTGGATCGAGCTCCTTATCGGTTACGGTCATATTCGGAGGTGTAACAATGCCGGCTTTGCGAAGCTCATCCTGCTTCTTCATATAACCGATCCAAGTATCTTTATCAATCGTCAGCTTATTGTCCGTAAATACTTGACCTTTCCCCATGCTGAGCTGGTAAGCAGTGTAATCGTATAAATCTCCGCTTTGATCAACGAAAACGTACTTATCCTTACCAAGTTTCGCTTTGGCTTCCTGACCAAATTTGTAATAATCGTCCCAGGTCCAACCGAAATCAGGCACCTTCAGCCCCAGTTTATCAACGACTGATTTATCAACGGTCATCCCAAAAGCCGCACTTCCCAAAGGCATAGCATACAGCTTTCCGCCAACTTTACCGGATTCGATGAGTGACTTGTCTATGTCCGCTACGTTCACGCTATTCAGATCCGCTAACAGATTGCGTCCAACATACTCATTTAAGTAAGCAGCGTCCATCTGGATAATATCCGGAGCGTTCTTCGCCGAGAACTGCACACCAAGTTTGTCAAAGTAACCATCCCACCCTGAGAATTCGCTTTCAAAAGTCACGTTCGGGTTCTTTTGGGAATAAAGTGCAATTGCCTTCTGTGTAGCATCATGACGCTCTTGAGAACCCCACCATGCGATACGCAGCTTTACAGGAGCGTTTGCCGTCGCAGCCGCGCTGCTTTGCGCTGCAGGTTTCTGTTCGGTTTGAGCCGTGTTACCGCCACAAGCAGTTAAGGATGCTCCGACAACTAGAGCAAGTGCGGCAGTAGACATTATTTTTTTCATGTTTATTTCCCCTCTCTATTGTTTCGCAATTTACATTTCTATCGTATCGCTGGAAGAGCTTTTGGTATAGGAGGGAATCGAACACTCTTCTTTCAGTTTTTGTGATAAGTGCTCGCAATATGCTATTTTTTCAATAAATCGCTGGGATTGACACCGCAATACTTCTTAAACAGCGTGCTGAAATAAGGAACGTTCTGGTAACCGACCTTCTCAGCTACCTCGTAGATCAGCAAATTACCTTCCAGAAGCAGTGCTTTTGCTTTTTCCAAACGTACTCGAATGACATAGTTCATAAAGCTTTCGCCAGTCACCTTCTTAAATAACTGATTTAAGTAATTTTTAGAAATAAATAATTGTCCAGCCAGCTCCTCTAGCGTAATATCTCGCGGATAATGCTCGTGAATATATTGAAGCATAAATTCAACAGCCATTTTATGCTTATGCCCGACCGCTGGCTGCTTCTGTGAATTGATTCTTTTGATTTGCGATTGAAGGAAGGTCTCCAGATCTGTACGATTAATAATCGTGTCTGGCTGTGTAATCAGTGCTCCTTCGATCTGCTCCTGGATTTGCAAACCTGCCCCCTCGACCGCATATTGCAGAAGCGTCCATAGCTCAGTGGCCAGTACCTTATAGAATAGCGCGGTATCACCCTCTATTCGTGAAGCTTCCATTCTATTTATATATTGAACAATATTATCCCACAGCTCTTCCTGACTCGTCTTCTGAAGCGATTGCGTGAGCAGTCTGACAAGCTCAACGGCATCAGAGCCTTTGGTTGAGTCCAGCGCTTGCATGGCTTCATCCATAGAGTCCGCCAATTCGGCTAGCCTTCGCTTACTGCCTCCAATTCCAGCCTTTACGGTGAGTTTAAGATAATGCTGCAGGCTCGATGTCATTCGTTCCACAAAATCCACAAGACGGCGTTCGGTTTCGCTCTCCGGCTCATCCTTATCAACATGCAAAACGATGGCCGAATGATGACTGTTTAGCCATACATAATGGGATTTTGGCCATTCCAGCTGCAGCAACTCCTCTACGACGTTAATCATCGCAAAACGAAATAAATGCCAATCAGCCAAGGAAATATTCGTGACCCGCTCCGTTTTGACCAGCTCCAAAAGCACCACACGCTGATCCGTTGTTTGCCACAATACGCCCAATCCAGGAAGCTTCAGTTCAGAGGAGGCTTCCGTACGGCGGGTTAACAAAGAAATCAAGTCGTTGTGAGCTAATTGATTTTCATAGCTTTTCAGCGAATGAAGCAGCTCGGTTTTCTCCATCTTCTCCAAGAATGATTCTTCCAGCCACTGGATCGTTCTGTACAGAACCTCGCGAATATGTTCAACCGTGCCCGGCTTATTCAAATAATCGTCTACATCGAGCCTGATGGCTTGACGGGCATATTCGAAGTCGGTATATCCGCTAAGAATAATAAATCGCCCTTGATAACCTTCCGAACGCAACTGCTTGATCATCTCAATACCGCTAATCCCCGGCATATACAGGTCTGTGATAACGATATCCGGTTCGTTTCCTCGAATGAGCTCCAAACCTTCTTCCCCGTCAATGGCATCTCCGATACACTCCGCATCCAGCTCATCCCAAGGAATAATGCTTCGTAAACCACGCAAAACTTGGAAATCATCATCTACGATCGCTATTTTCCACATCGTTTATAATCTCCTCTCTGTTCACAAGCTGACGTTCAATGGGGAACCGAATCAGTGCCTCGACGCCAGAACCTTCACGATTTTTCACTTCTACTACATAGCGGTCGCCAAACAGAGCATCTAGCCGTTCCTTTACGTTGCGAAGCCCATACCCGCCCCGTTTACTAGGCTTGGACTGCCATTCCTTCGACAGCCCTTTCCCATTATCGGCAATCACAATATTCAAGTAATCAGCATCTCGATTGATATTTACGTGCAGCTCTGCATACCTTACACCGTGAAAGCCATGCATAAAAGCATTTTCAATAAAAGGCTGCAGCATTATTTTCGGTATAGCCTCCTGAAGTACGTCTTCTTCAACGTTTAACTTATAGCTCAGGCGATCTTCCCAGCGCACCTTTTGAAATTTCAAATAACATTCAATGTGGGCGACCTCTTCCTTTACAGAGACCAGACTATTTGCGTTGGACAAAGCTAACCGAAACATCCCCGCCACTTCGGACAGCATTTGACTGATCTTATCTTGCTTAGCTTCAATAGCCGTCCAATTGATTTGATCCAATGTATTGTATAGAAAATGAGGGTTGATCATCATTTGCAGTGATTTCAACTCTGCATCACGCTGCCGCTGATGCTGCACTCTTAGTGATGAATAAAGCTCTTCAATTCGAAAGGTCAGCTTCCGGTAGCCTTGGAATAAACGACCGAATTCGTTGGTATAATCTGTCGGGAGCTGCTGCTCTTCCCCGATGGAATATTGGTTCATGGTCTTTAGCAGTTGGTTCATGGGCTTCATAAAGCGTTTGGACAACAGGAGCGTAATCAGAAATACAAGCAGTATAGTTGTTGCTCCCAAGAGAATGAATAAACGAGCCATCTCCCGGCTTCCGCTCATCATTTCTCGCCAAGAGGTTGCTTCAATTAACGTCCATTGCGAATCCGGAGACTTAGCCCATACATAAAAATCATTACCGACACGCCTGGAACCGCTCGGCTGCTCCATCTCACCAACAAGCTTACCCGCTGCACTAAGCAGCAAATTCCCGTTACCAGAGTGAGTAATCAGCTTATCGGCCGCATCAAGTAATGCGATGTTAGCCGTACCATCCTCCGATGAGATCAGATGTTTAAAATCGGACACTTTTATATTGAACACCAAGAGGCTGTAATATTGATTGCTGTTATTTACCACTTTTCGCGCAAAGCTGATCACCGATTCTTCTCGGGACTTGGCATGAATAGTATGCTCCTTCAGCCATGCGCTGTCTGTATCGCGTATGTCGTTATACCAGCTCTCGCGGCTGAGTTGGGACATCGGGAGGAATATAACAGGGCCTTGGGAATCTGAGGTAAACGAATGCTCAGAAAAAACATGGATTGACTGCAGTATTGTCGTTCCGAAAACGATGTAATTCAATTGATCGCGAATTTCAGAATTCAGCCTTGCCCGTTCATAGGCGTCACTTTCAAACAACTTTCCGTAAAGGAGATCAAAATTTTTGGCAGCCGTATTGGAGGTCTGCTCCACACCGATGAGACTTGTATTCAGTTTTTTACTTAGCTCATTCAAGAGCCGCTGCTGGTAATAAGACGTATTCTGCTCGATTTGCTTAGAAGTGCCGTTGTAGCTAATAGAGATGACAATGCCGATCAATAATGCGATCAGCGCAGCAGAGCTAAAGAAGAAGACGGCATTGATCCGGTAGGTTTTGAACGGATTTCGCAGCATAGCTGAGTCGCTCCTCATAAATGATGGAAAAACTTTTAAAAAGTAAAGAAAGCTACAGCATTAGCAGCAGCTTTCCAGAACTGTATTCAAATTCTACCCCTTCAAAGCCCCAGAGGCAATACCTTCTACAAAGTGTTTTTGTGCCATAAAGAAGATGATAACGGCGGGCACAACACTAAGCAAAGACATCGCGAGCAATTGCCCCCATGGAACCGTGCCTTGGGAATCAATAAACAGCTTCAACGCAAGATTGACCGTATATTTATCGACCGAATTAATATAAAGAAGCTGTCCGAAGAAATCATCCCAATTCCATAAGAAGCAGTAGATCGCAACCGTTACCAGTGCAGGTTTCGTCAAAGGAATGATAATGCGCCAATAGATCCCGAACCATGAGCAGCCATCCATCTTAGCTGATTCATCCAATTCTTTCGGAATGGAACGGATGAACTGCACCAGCAAGTAAATAAAGAACGGACCCCCAATACCCCCAGCCAGCAAATGCGGGATGTAGAAAGGTAGATACGTATTAATCCAATTCAACTTACTGAATAGGACATATTGTGGAACAATCGTTACTTGGGTTGGCAGCATGAGCGTGACAAGTAAAATAGCGAACCATATCTTCCTAAAAGGAAAATCGAGTCGTGCAAAAGCAAACGCTACAAGACTGCAGGAAAGAACACTTGTAAACAATACGCCCCCAACAAGCTGGAAGGTATTGATGTAGAAGACGCTAAAATCATAATTCGGAACTGAAAACCAGCCTTGAGTATAGTTTGACCATTGAAGAATATCCGGAAACAAGTTTGGGGATCTCATCTCATCGTTTGTTTTCAACGATGCACCCAGCCACCAAAATACCGGATACATCATCAGGATGCTGGCCGCCATTAAGACTGTATGAGTCAATAATCGTTTGCTATTGATCACTTTCCTTTGCCTCCTTGCGTTTCATAAAAGACCCAATATCTAGATGTCGCAAAAATGACCGCCGTAACCACAGCAATGATGACAAGCAAAATCCATGCTAATGATGATGCGTAGCCCATTTGGAATTTGGAGAAGGCACGCTCGTATAAGTACATAACGTATACATAGGTTGAGTTCACAGGACCGCCGTTCGTTACGATGAAGGCTTGTGTAAACATCTGAAACGAATTTATCGTCTGCTGAACGAAGTTAAACAGGATAATCGGCGAAAGCATAGGAAGCGTAATATTAAAGAATTGACGAACCTTGCTAGCTCCATCAACAGAGGAAGCCTCGTACAAATCATTGGAAATCTGCTTCAGCCCTGCAAGAAAGATGATCATGGCTGAGCCGAACTGCCAAGCAACCATCAGCACCAGTGTCCCAAGAGCGGTGTCTGGATCGGCGATCCAGGATTTTCCCTCTATGCCGACCATAGCCAGTGCTTGGTTGATAAACCCGTCCTTGCTGAAGATGTTCTTCCAAAGAATGGACACTGCGATACTGGTGCCGATCAACGAAGGAAAATAAATCATGGTACGGTAGAAGGAAATTCCTTTAATCTTTCTGTTTAGCAGCATCGCAACGAACAATGCCGATATCAGCTTAAGTGGTACGGCGAAAACAACGAACAACAACGTCACTTTAAGTGATTCACGAAATGTTTCATCCTCTGACAGGATGTAATTGTAGTTCTGCAAACCTACCCAGCTCGGTTCGTCCAGCAGCGAATAATCCGTGAACGAATAATAAAATGACATTGCGATTGGACCCAAGGTCAACAGCAAAAAGCCGATGAGCCATGGAGAAAGAAACAAATATCCCGCCAATGGCGACTCCCACCGGCTGAAAAAGCGTGATACACCACTGCGCTTGTTTACCGCGAACCCCTTTTCTTGTAATGCGGTTCCTTTCATAATTCTGTCTCACTCCCCTATTTTGTACTAAACCATTGGACTATATGATTATTATATCGAGCCTCTTACGCGGCTTACATTGCGCAATGAATCAGGTTCTTTCACTATCTAACACTAGTTAAAAAGAAAAAAAAGAAATCCAGCGTACTGAGACGCAGGGATTTCCTAAAACCACGACGTTTAACCTTATGCTAGATATTAACTCTATTTGATAATAAAGAAGACATAATAATCGCATCGGCTTAAGATAATTCATTCATTTTTGCCGTAATCATCGGCATGTAATATCGCATATAACCCACATCATTCGGGTGAGTACCACTTCCGCCTGTTGATGAATTACCACCATTTGCATCTACTTGATCATAAGAATAAGCATATTGATAATCGGAAATAAAGCAGTTTAATCCGCTTGCGTTGTATAGATCTACAACAGGAATAGACCATTTACAGCAGATCTGTTTTGCCAAGTATTGCAAAGTTTCCTGTGCAATATAATCCCTAGCTGGGGTTTTATGAACGGCAATAAAGATGATAGTTGCACCTCTATATTTCTTTAATAATGTTTGGCAAATGCTCTCAAATCCCCCACAAAATGTACTCGTATCAAAAATTTCAGCAAATCCGTTGGAAATTGAACCTAACTTATTAGGATCGTCAGTTACAGTTGTATAAGCATCATTGATTAACCCATCAAATAAGACGAAATCAGGCACTATAGAGGAGGCTTCCGTGATTTGCGGAAGAATTGCATTTCCACTTCCGCCAATAACAGTCGCGCCATTTACGGCATATTTGGTGACACTCAAGCTGTAATTTCGTTCTAAATAATCAAGGAAACTGATTCCTGCAGCATGTCCATAAATTATACTGTCACCGAACCCATAGATTCGTTTAGTATTGTATGTATTGTATTTCTGAGTTAATTCTTTCATCTTCTCATCAAGCATTTCTTAGCTCCTCATTTCCGTCTTTTTGTAGTTTTATGTTATCCTTAACTCTTCTCCTTGTACATGCATGATCGAACAAATTTCTTTCGGTAATCCATGTCGGCAAAGTAAACCATCGGCTAATCTGACCAATAACTTTCATATAGGTAGTTCTTTGCATTTCTTCACGTGAAGCGGATTCTCTACACCGTATTTTTCTTGCTTTTCTTTTTGAATGACCTAGGGTTCAAAGCCTTCTCTATTATTTTCAAACGTAATGGGCTTCCCGAACTCGACTCCGCGCAAGTCTTGCGCGAGCACATGTTTGAATTTTCCGATGTCGACTCCGATTATTAAAGTAAAAGAAGTGATTTGATTAATGCTTTCATTTTGAGTAGAATGCATGTTGTAGTCTCCTTGGTTTTGTTTTTGGATCCGACGCTGGCCAGCATCTGGGACCCATAAACATCATACCAAGGAGTCTTTTTATTTCTCTCAAACCTCGTATATCTTCATAATAGGAATACTGCCCGTTAGCGTAACAAAGGCAGCCGATCGTTCTGACCCGGCTGCCTGCGTGTTGTTATTCAACTATCGTTTCCGTTAGTTCAACGATCATTGTCGCCGGTCCATGATGTTACCATTCGGCTATCATTCGATTGCGAAAAAAACCACCATTTGGACCATTTTCATCGAGTGTAGCAAGCCATACGGCAGTATCCGCTCCTTCTTCGACAGATAATGGAGCATCCGGTCCTCCCATATCTGTCCGCACACTGCCAGGGCAAGCCGCATTCACTTTTATACCAAAATTTTCTACTTCGTGTGCAACCAAACAAGTTAAAGCGTTGAGCATCGTTTTTGAGATGCGATAAGCGGACGAACTCCCTTTTAAACCGAGTAAGCCTTGATGAACTTGAAAAGATCCAATCCCCGACGATACATTAACTATACGTCCATAATGATGTTTTTTCATCAAGGGAACAGCGGCTTGGATTAGATTCAGAATTCCAAAGTAATTGGTCTCAAACGTCTCTTTTGTAGCAGACTCCGTAACATCTAAGATGGATATTCCCCTATCGAGAATGATTCCTGCATTATTCACGAGAACATCAAGACGACCGTACTTTTTTTCCACCCGTTTCATCAATTCGTCAATACTATTGCGGCAGTTCACGTCAACTATTTCTAATTCAAGCACTACTCCTTCCTTGCTCATTTGTTCAATCGTCTTCTTTCCCTTATTCTCATCCCGACACCCGATCAGAACTTTAATACCTTTCAAGGAAAGTTGACGAGCGATTTCCATTCCGATTCCTCGGTTACCTCCAGTAACTAATGCAATTTGAGGTTTTAGTTTATTTACATTTGATTCTCTGTTTGGCTGATCATGCTTCTCCATCTAACAATGCTCCTTTCTAATTGTGACTCGGCTTTACGTAAAATCTCGATTTGGTTCTTGATCTCAATTAATTTCCTTTCGCCCACTTCAATAGCATTGGGTAAGCATTGGCGTTTCTCACCGTTTTGGAACAAACAGTCAAAGAAATCGGTTATTTCTTTCGTTGAAAGTCCGAGGCTAAAATAAAGTTGAATAATCTTCACTTTTTCAATATCTGTTTCAGAATAATCTCGGTACCCATTCTCTAACCGAACGGGGTTCAATAGATTTCTTTCTTCGTAATACCTTAGAGAACGCAAACTCACACCTGTCCTTCTTGAGAGCTCACTTATATGTATAGCAATCCCCTCCATATGTTGATTTATCGTTATACTAATCCATCACATCATGTGAAGGTCAAGAGTCGTATTAACGTAAACTGCCCGTTACTTCAATGGACAACGGCAGCCGAACGTGTAGAAGGCTGCCGTCATGTCTTGATTAAACTATCGTGTTCCGTTAGCGCAATAAAAGCTGCAGATATAAGGGCAACTAATTCTTTTCAACAAAACGCCCATTCATTAGTTCGTACACTTTCAAGGTAGTCTGTGGTTTGCGGATCTGCTCATTGGTTTCAAGGGATACATCCATCACTGTCTGCCAGTAAAATAGTTGACCGTTGTCGTCATTCAATTGATAACTACCCATGATCAGATGAACGTTGTCCTCGAACACGGTCCGCTCCTTCAGTGTCCCAATCCATGCCTCGGTCCAAACTCCACGGTCGTGCATATACATCAGATGCGCCTCTCGTACATCCAACCCTGTTCCGCCCGTAAGTGTAATAATTCGAACCAGCGGCGTCAATAAATCAGCGTGCGTGTGTTCAATGTCCCAGGACTCGACATTCCATGGCTGCTCAAAGATCAACTTATACGAGCCTTCGGACTGTTTGTCGAATATGAAGAAATCTCCTAGATGCACTCCGCCATGAGTACGTGCCAGCACTTCAAGTTCGGGATCCAGATCTACATTTAGCTCCTCGGTAAATAAGCCTGGAAAATAATACGCATTCTGCTTTTTCCCTTGTTTTCGAATCAAGTCCGCTACTTCGTCGTAATTAATTCCTGTTTGAACGCTCATGGCATTGCTGGCTTTATTCGTCACTGCCAGGAAGGAGAAGACGCCGCAAATCAAGAGCAATGACAGCAATCTTCGCATCATGAAACCATCACCCAACCGTTTAATTTTCATTATTTTTCCACATGCGTCATTTTTTATTATCCGCGATAAATGTAACGAAATCCGCCAAGCTAAACTGCCCGTTAGCATAACGAGGCTGCCGATTTATGATGACAGCCTCGTTGTAGTTGCTTATTGAGCTCTTGTTGGTTTCTTACGTAAAAAAACAGCATGGAGCTTACTCGATGACTATTTTAATAGCCGATGTTTGACCGGGATAAGAAGTCATCATAACTCCGGTTGTCCATACTTTTGCTTCCCGGCCGACCAGCGACTCACTCAGACCGGTTGCTTTGCTACCGTCGACAACAAGCACCGCATCTGTTTGCAATCCTACCCAAGTCGCTTCGGGATCGTCGGTATTGCCGTTCTTCTTCTGTTCATTGACGATTAATATCCGGTCTTGTTCCTTATCATACGATCTGATTTTGCCCGTTACATTCGCAGCATTCTTACAGCATTCCATCACTGACAGCTCCAACGGAAATTCGCCTCCAGCGATGCCGAACAGCGTTTGTTTCACAGCCTCGATCTCATCTTCAGGCATCGGGTTTTCCACATCGCCGGTGCGCCTAACTTGTACCATGATGTGGTCTTTTCCGATTCCCATCATCATCAACTGAATAGAATGCCGCTGCTCTATCAGTTTCCGGTCCGCTTCGAGCTTCTTCATAGCAAATTGTAAGTTTGCGGCTTCGATTTGCTCAAAACTCCTGCTTACAGCCGGTTCACGCAGCGGAACAACAACCTGTTTGTCGGGCAATACAGGTGCAACAGGCACGGCTGGTGTCGGCGGATTCGGCATCGACTGTTCGAATCGTTCCACCGGACAGTAGTAGATTGTCGCAAGCGTAGCACTTGCAATAATTAGACTCAATATCGCTTTCATCGCCCCTCCTGTTTTTTCCATTTATGTTTACTTGTTAGACGTGATTAGTTGGAAAAGAGTTGCATGAAAACGATACAAGTCAGATGTTACTGTACTAAGTTATAAGCAGATTGCCCCTCCAATAAAATAAGTCATGTTGAAGACAATTCAACTTGTATTAGAGTACAGCCAATTCAACTATGCTGCCCGTTAACGTAATGGAGGCTGCCGTTTGTGCCGGCAGCCTCGTGTAGATCTGTATTGAGCTATCGTTTTCCGTTAGCGTAATCTATTTTAGGAGACAAAGGACATCTAACCGACTGGTAAACGAGACCTATGGCTCCAGAATCAAAGGTCTTGTTTTCGATAAGTTTAAGATTGACCTTCTCCTTGAGACCTTGGAATAACGGTAACCCGCTGCCGATCAGGACGGGAGAAACCGTAATTTTATACTCATCGATTAAATCAAGCTGCATAAGGTGGTGTGCGATCCTAGGACTGCCGAGGATGACCATATCCTTGCCTGGCTGCTGTTTGAGGTTCTTGATCTCTTCCTCGACATCTTCTTTCACCAGTCTGGAATTGTTCCATTCGACTTTGTCCAGCGTCGTGGAAAAAACGATTTTGGCTGTCTTATCGATCCACTCGGCATGATTCCGTTCATGCTGCGAAGCTGATGGGTTCGAAGGCACAGATGGCCAATAACCGTGCATTAATTGATAAGTCCCTCGTCCCCAAATGACGGTGTCGGCAGTACTTAGAATTTCTTTCGCGTATTTCTCTAAATCACCATCGTAGGAAATCCAGCCAATGTCCATTGCACCGTTTGGCCCTTCTACAAAACCGTCAAGCGATGCGTGCAAAAATAGAACGAGTTTTCTCATTTTCAGTGCTCCTTTGTTCATGAGGGATGTCTACATTAGTTACATTTTAGCACATTTCAGCTTGGATTGTTTCTTATGGATTGCTAAGCTAAACTGCCAGTTAGCGTAATACCGCCATAATGACCGCTAAACATCATTAGCGGTCATCAAACCTTGTAAAAACAGCTTTCTATGTCCGCTAATGTCGGAAGGAACGGGAAGAATGCACGTCCGCTAATGCTTAGCGTATAAAAACGTTAAATTGTTGGCGCTACCCCAAAATGCCCTCGCCTAGCGCACACATGCTTTGGTTTATTTTAAGATTCCAAAGCATCTTTAAGAAATTGAAGTGAATTATGACGAAATGCACTTGTTTTTGATTCGTCTAAATGATGAAATGTAACATCATCAATATTTGGAATATTTGATGTATCATAAACATAGCAAGAAGATAAGCCAAACGCATCCAGCAGAGCTATCAGTCTTGAATCCATTGATATGGGGTCTTGTGGATTATCAGATACCGGGAAAACCAAAAATGGAACCTTATATAAAATGGCAAAAACAGCCCCATGAAAAGCACTAGTAATAAAATACTTAGCGTGTTTTATGTACCCTACAAATTCCTTCGGACCAACCGTAGCTGCTCCAGCAGTTGCAAGAGATATAATCTCGTATCTGTACTTTTGTGAAAGTGCTTCAGCATATTCCTGAACCCCTGTATCTCGTAAATCATAAGTGAGTATATAGGCTTTTTCTGGCGGAGTAGCAGATATATCATCCCATTCGGATTTATCAAGAAGCATTACAGGATCCAATACATGAGTAACATCTCCATTTTTCATCGTTGACACAAAAGGGATTGCACTTTTTTCACGAACAGAAACAAAGTCTAAGGAATTAACGTGTGGAGCAAGGATATTTTTTCGATCGGGCACTATTTCTGCGCCTCCCATGCTTGCTGCGTATGCAATTTTCGTTTTTGATGCTGGAACAAAAGAAAGTGCCATACAGGGTAAATTGTCATCGGAAAGAACATGCGGAATACCCCATATTTGGTCGCTTCCGCAAACAAAAATATCGTAATCATCAACACATTCTGCAATATCAGATACTATATATAAACGTTCGCTGTGGGGAATGCTTTCGGAAAAAGTCCTAAAATGTTCAGCACTTTTAGCACTTTCACATGCTTGTAAGTAGTATTCGTTTTGCCACTTGAATGTAATTTGCTCACAATGAAATCCTAACTTAGCTATAGCTTTTTGCAGTGCATAAGCTTGAAGTTGGCCACCGTAATTATAGTTTTTGTAATAAACAGTAATAATTCCAACTTTTTTCATAATAATCTCCATTCCGACTACGTCGGCGCAAACAGGAATGAAAGAAAAGTGCCGAAAAGTCTACATAAATTTGAATTTTTGCAACAGTATAGCGTAATAAATCATCCTAAAATGATTTTTTTGACTATCCAATTAATGGTTAAAAACGATAACAAACGATATCTTGTGGATGGAAAACGATTATGTCTAAAGGATCTGTATACCGTAGCGCCTATAGTAGAAGGTAAAAATCGCAACGTCCTACGCTGCATTCGAACACAGTTGGTTCCAGGCATTCCAGTGATGGTTGTATTTATTCGTCATCGTTCCAAGAAAAATGAGTGGCTTGCAATTCTCACTACCGACTTAACATTGCTCCCTCAGGAAGTCATAAGTCATTATAGAATGAGATGGGATATAGAGGTTTTCTTTAAATGCGCCAAATCGTTACTTCGGTTACAAAAGGAATTTCAAGGGCGTTTGTATGATTCGCTAGTGAGTCATACCACAATCGTTTTCTCGAGGTATATCCTACTTGCTTGGCAACATAGACAGAGTACCGACCAAAGAACACTGGGCGGCTTATTTTATCACCTTTGTGATGAAGTCAGTTCGTTGGATTGGACAGTTGCCCTTCAGCAACTAGTCGAATTGATTAACGAGATCGCTACAAAGGTAGGTAAGAAGATCACCAAATTGATTCAGAGTCAACTCCAGCAATGGATTGCAGGTTTGCCAAGCTATATCAAGGCTTATCTGCCTGTTTTAAGCTGCGAAAGTTGAGTTAATAATGCTAATGTTCTTTATTTTGTACTACTAAAAATTCTTCTAAATTTGGAGATTGATTATATTTAATTGCAGCTTGCTTATCCTTTTTAATAATGGCCTTTGTTAAATCAATATGATTTATGCTCGCAATGGCCACTGCGTAATGTATAACATCAACTAACTCTTTTTCTAAAGAAGTATCCCCTGAATTTGCCTTTCGACCTTCTAACTGGTTTAGTACCTCTGCTACCTCGCCAATTTCTTCTACTAGTTTCATAAACAAAGCAGATGAAGTGCGTCCTTCTTTGTATTTTAGTGCTAGGTAGCTCTGTAACTCATGGAATGTTAATTGCTTCATATGAATCCTCACTTTTAATATGATTTTTCTTATTAACTATTCAACAAAAAGTAACATATTTCATTTCCTTTTCATATAGTGCAGATTGTCATTACCTTAAAATACACCTTTTTATAATGCAATAATTTCACTAACCTGCCCGTTACTTCAATAAGCATCAAAAAGGAGCTGCACCGCTGCAAGCTCCTGTGCTATCGTTTCCGTTAGCTTAATGAGTGCCGTGCTACTTCACTTCGACTTTCATAGTGTTTGTATTGATAACGTATTTCTTTTCCTTATTTCCTTCACCTATGGAAAACTTAGCAATCGCTGAGATCTCATACACACCAGGTGTGTCAAGCTTATGAGAGTATTGCTCTCTTATTTCATCTTGCGATTTTAAATTAGATCTTATTGCAGGTAATGTCATAACAAACTGGTTGACGTTTTTTCCTTGAGAGTCTTTAATGCTAAAGTAAAACACTCCCCCTGCATGCGTTAACTCGTAATCATCAGTCGAAATGTTTTTCAGAGACGCTCCCATAACTAAATCCTTATTTACCTCGGATGAATTGGTTGCTGTAATTGTTGCAGAAAATGATGACTCATCTGGAGTCTTCGACTTGTTTGAGCATCCTGTAATGACGACCATTAATGCAATTGCTAATATAACAAAATATTTTTTAGACATCAGAATTAAGCTCCTTCTTGGGGAATGATACAGTATAGACGCACCTTGCTATCATAGTTGCGAAAATCACAAAGTAATGAGTAATGGTTACATTAAAGATACGTTACTTTAATGAACGAAAGAAGGAGCTGCATTAGGCAAGCTCCTTCGTTATCGTCTCCCGTGTATTTAACAGTAAATATTTCTATTCAGATTGAATTTCTGATAGTGTTTTTATTTTGGAGGGAACTAGGTCTAATTCTGCTTGCTGGTTAATGTAACTCAGTAAATCGTATTTTAGATCACCAACAATTTTACATCTCGTGTAATCTCTTTCAGTACCTGTCCAACGACCACATAATGGACAATCTACTCCTAGTGGCTCCCCATGCGCATAGCTAAGTGGACGAATTAATCTCTTTTCAAATTCATCATACTTGAATTCTATATTTATCTCTTGGGTTTGACTGCCATTCCCCTGAAAAACAAAAGTGTAGTATAAAACAGGATATTCTCTAGTAAAAGCTTTATAAGCATGCTTGAATCTAATCTTGGATAAAAAATTTTCCAAATTCATTTCTTGCTGCCCCCGTCTAAGTTTTGCTAAATGTAATTACCTAAAAGTCACATTTATATAATACCTCATATTGGAACTATCCGCCCGTTAACGAAACGAAGGCAGCCGGTCATTATTACCAGCTGCCTCCCTTGATGTTCAATAAGCTCTAGTTTTCCGCTAGCTGAACAAAGGACTGAAAAGCGGCAACCCCATTTGTAGATAATAAGTCTCAGAGGAAGAACACCGATTAATAAGTGGACCATCTTATCATAATTTAGATAAAATTATTGAGATTATTATTCCAGTTATAGAAATCCAAACGAAAACAGACTTAAATATCTTAGAAATTATCGTATCCTGCTTTTCTAAGTCATTATTGTGGTTTTGTTGCATTTGTAAATCTATATTTCCGAAAGCATTTGAAGCCCCTGTTGAACCTATGCCTTTTAGAAGTAATGTTAATATTAATAAAATCAAGGAACCCATAAACAGATAATCAGAAATTTGTTGTATCATAATCACACTCCTTTTGTTTATTTTAGTGCATTTATCCAGTAATTACCACAAGAATGAAGCTGCCGCTAAGCAATCCCCTCTAAACAATAGTTCTCCGTTAGTTCAGCGCCGCCGCGTGAGTCAAATACCTTATTTTTCCTAATGGCAGTAAAAATGATGGACGAACCGCCAACGCTACTCCCCATTGTCCGTTCGTCCCTCCTTTCCAAGAACCGCTTTCCGCAATATTCAGTTGAACCCGCCATTTACGCGAATCGTCTGTCCCGTTATCCAACGGGCTTTATCGCTGACGAGCAACTCGATCGCATTCGCGATGTCCTCTGGTTCTCCAAGCCGTCCAAACGCGTTCATTCGGCTGTACGAATCAATCAGCTCCTGTGATTTGCCGTTCAAGAATAACTCGGTCGATACTTGCCCGGGCGCGATGCAATTGATAACGATGTCCTTGGGGCCGAATTCCTTTGCCAATTGTCGGGTCAACTGCTCGACCGCACCTTTCGTTGCGGCGTAGACGCTGTACGTCGGGAGCATCGCGCCCGACACGGAGGTCGAGAAGTTGATGATCGTCCCACCTTTTGCCATATGTTTCATCGCTTGTTGGCAAGCGAAATAAGTTCCTTTCACGTTGATAGCGAAATGCCGATCAAACATCTCCTCCGTCACGTCCGCGATAGCCGTGCTTTCCATAATGCCGGCATTATTGACCAGAATATCCACTCGCCCGAAGCGCTCGAGCGTCTCCGAGAATAACGCTTCGACTTCGCTCACCTTGCTCACGTCGGCGCGGATTGCAGTCGCTTCGCCGCCGAATTGCTCAATCGTCTTCACGACCTCTCCCGCTTTCCCCTGATTCGAGGAATAATTGATGACCACCTTCGCGCCGAATTGCGCCAATTGGATGGCCGCTTGCCGTCCGATGCCCCGTGACGCCCCGGTGACGATCGCGATTTTTCCATTCAAACTCATTTCCATTCTCTCCTTTATCTTGATTTTGGCCGTTCGGTTATCCGCTGTGTTCGACCTTGCAAATTCATTATAGTAAATGTTTGGATTAACCCGTTAGAACACACCTGTTCGATCCTTGCCTAATTCTCTTCTGTCTCGCTATTATAAAAGTAAACTACATTGTACTGGAAAGGAACCCGCAAACATGGACGAATCACTGCGCATGGAGCAAGCCTTGCAACAATTGGCGCTCTTGATACGTCGCCATGCTCCGTCGAACGGCACGCATCAGACGGCCGTGCCTTCTTTGGCGCTGATGCATGCCACACTGTTGTCAGAACCGCTAGAATCTGTATATAAGCCATCCATTTGCGTCGTGGCGCAAGGGGCGAAAACGGCCACACTGGCCGACGAAACCTACCGGTACGATCCTTCGACTTACCTGGTCACTTCTGTCGAATTGCCGATCATCGGCAGAATCATCGAAGCTTCGCCCGAGATCCCGTATTTAAGCTTGAAACTGAGCTTCGACGCCGACGTCATCCTGGACATCGTGAAAGAGTTGAATCGCCCCGCTTTCGTTCCCGCGGAAGCCTGTCGTGGCATAACCGTGAACCGGACGTCTCCTGTATTACTCGAAGCCATCGTGCGGCTCATGCAGTTGCTGGGCGCGCCTGAGGACATACCGATTCTGGCGCCGCTCGTCATACGCGAAATTCTGTATCGAGTGATTCAAGGCGAACAAGGCGCGCTCATCCATCAATTTGCGATCATTGGCAGCCATGCGCATAACATCGCTCAAGCGATCCAATCAATTAACCGGCAATACGACCGTCCGCTCGTGATCGAGCAGCTTGCAAAGTCCGTGAACATGAGCACGTCAGCGTTTCATAAACATTTCAAGCGCGTCACGGCAATGAGCCCGTTGCAATACCAGAAAACGGTGCGTTTGCAAGAAGCCCGGCGCTTAATGCTGACGGAAACCGTGCAAGCCTCCGATGCGGCCTTCCGCGTAGGCTACGAGAGCCCGTCCCAGTTCAGCCGGGAATATGCCCGTATGTACGGACGGCCACCGATTCTGGATGTTCAGGAGCTTCGCGGTTCGATCGCGAGTTCCAATGTGCTTTGCTGAATTTCATGAATGGTAGCAAGAGAAGTTTGGCATAGACATTAACAGGGCCCTGACGATTGATTGTCAGGGCCCTGTTCTCCTTCGATAGTCCGAGTAACGGGCGAGTTCTGACCGCCTCGTTCATATCCGTTCAAC
Organism: Paenibacillus sedimenti; assembly: GCF_014534655.1. GTDB lineage: Bacteria > Bacillota > Bacilli > Paenibacillales > NBRC-103111 > Paenibacillus_E > Paenibacillus_E sedimenti. The sequence goes on along the minus strand of NZ_JACVVD010000026.1, from coordinate 4,367 downwards.
GTCCAGCAGGACATTTATACAAAAATAAGTATTTTTAATCAGAGGTCCTTATTGCGCTAACGTTCTCCGTTAGCTCAATCGTGCTCCTTAAAAAGTTTTAAGGTATATTAAGTTTTTTAAATTGCTCTATTAGTTGCTCACTTTTACTTTTACCTACGAAAATCCAAGCATATTCTTGATACCTTTGTCCATTTTCCAAACAAGTTATCCATTTCACAATGCACTAATATCAGACATTTGCTATCCTCGCTCGTCACAAAAAAATCATCTGGAATGATTTACCTCCTAATTTACTATAAAGCTTTAATCAGAACATTTCATATGTACGGAAATACATTACTAAATATCATAAATGTGAACCCAGTTGTAGCGGAGAACATTTTGATCTTAGCGTTGGTATTGGGTCGAAATAAAAGCAAGCAAATGATTATTCCTAAAGGAATTAGAAGGTTAAAGTTCAAATTAAATGCACCTAAATAATAATATCCAAAAATTTTCCAACCTAAGTATCCTTCATCTATTTCCCTTTTTGTATATATGAATATCAAAAGTAATACCATTATGAACGTTGAAAAAATTGAAACATTGAAATTTATGTTTTTGGAAGTTAACATCATATTATTTGAAAATTGAGCTGACTGTGCGCTTGGGAAATTCACAACTTGCTTATGCTTAATGCCGAAATATGAATATGTAATCAATGCACTCTTTGGATTCTGAATTTTTGGTTCCAAAATTTCAACTTGATACTCTAGTGTGAGCCCTTGACTATTCGTCGACCATGAACTGGGACTACTATACACCCTGTCGCTCTTAACCCCTTGAACCGTCAAAGGTTTCCCCGATACAGTCAGGATACCTGGCTTAATCCCTTGATAGCCTTGGAGTTCAATATTTATTAGATTTACCGCTTTATCACTTGTGTTAACAAGCCTAAAATTATAGTCCTGTTTTGTATGAAGTAAATTAGCGTCGCCGTTCTCTGTGATAGACTTTGAAGCATCAATCATAAAAGGGTTAATTACACGATTATTTACGTAATTGTATGCATTATAAACAAGCACAACTGCGATAACGTAGATTAAAGCTAATTTTTTACTCAAGGCTCTTCCCCTCACTTATTCAGCCTTAGTATCATTTTTAATTTAAACGTATATGGTGTGCGCCGAACATAAGCCCTGTTTAAATTTATATTCGATGAATAAAAATTATATCCTCTTTTTTCCAAATAAGGATTGCACTAAACTGCCCTTTAGTTCAATAACCAGTTTAAAGCTGATAAAAACGTGTTCCTTTCCCCTTGGTTACGCATTTACGAGGGTCATAATCATCCGATAATGTGATTATAATTATTAAACGATTTTTTGTTAGGGTGTGACACGATGAAGGTATGGGTCGCTCATGAAAAAGATACTCTTCGAACCATCGCAAATAAAAATCATCTGCAATTAGAGGAGCTTACCGCTCTCAATCCATGCATTGAAAGCCCAGATCAAAACATCGCTGGCAAACCAGTCTATCTTCCTTCCTTAAGTGATTTTACTATGAGGCATGTTGACGCAATCCCAACTTGTACCGTGTCGACTGATTACATAAATAATTGGATTCCCCTCACTTCTCTGGAAGACATGGCTAAAACCGACTATGATGTCCTTATCGTCGGCACCGGTGCCGGTGGAGGAGCTGTCCTTTGGAGATTGTGTGAACAGTGGCAGAAACAGGGGAAGCGAATTGGTATCATTGATAGGGGAGATATGGTTCTTCAATCGCATGCCCGCAATATTCCGACAATGAACGGGGAGCGTCTTACTAAATATTTTAATTACGTTTCACGACCTTTACCAGGTTCCGCTGCAGAGTATCCGGGAGCAAGGCAACTTTTTGCGTTGGGGGGAAGAACATTATTTTGGTATACGTTTACTATGCGTATGCATTTGTCGGATTTAATGAAATGGCCCATACCCATCGATGAGCTGGAAACGTACTACCAAATTGCAGAGCAAACCATGAATGTAACAGGGGAATTTACTACAGAATCCTCGTATACGGAAATGTTATTGAACCGACTGTGGTCAAAAGGTTATGCGACAGCTGAAAAAATAATTATGGCTGCTGATCTGACGCCGCAAAGTTATGGACGCGTTCATACCGACGTTTTCTATAGTTCCATTTCCTTCTTTGCTAAAGCTTTGAATATGTTGACCCCGTTCGATCTGGCTGTAAATGCCCGTGCCGTTCAAATCTTGCATGATCAAGGAAAAGCAACCGGCGTTAAGGTCATGTCTCGGGATAAAAACTCGTATATCCTTAAAGCCAAGACGATTGTGTTGTCTGCGAGTACATTTGAAACTCCGCGCTTGTTGCTTCACTCTGGAATTAAAAGCAGAGCGCTCGGGCATTACCTGACAAACCATTCATTTATGATCGGTACAGGAACTATGAGCCGAACCGAGTTTCCAGCAGCTTTAGGGACGCTTGGAATTATGATATCTCAGACGCCGGAGAAACCCTATCAGGTTCTTATGGCCGGACCCGGTGATTTTTACTGGTACCAGACTTACGAAGTAAAACCGTTAACAGCGGAAGTAGGAGCTACTTTTTTTTGTTACGGCAAGGTCGAATCGCGATATGAGAACAGGATTACCCTAAATCCCTATAAATTAGATGAATATGGAGTGCCGGAAATACAGGTTCACTTTTCCTTTAGCGAAGAGGATCAGGCTGTAATCCGCAAGATGGAAGAAGGCATAAAGCAGATAGCCTCGGCTGCTGGCATAATATTGATTTCCAGAAACGGAAGGCCTGCGATTTGCCTGATGCCACGCGGAGACTTACATCATGATTCGGGAACATGCCGTATTGGGGATGACCCTTTAACCTCAGCGGCAGATCAATACGGCCAGATTCGCGGAGTTTCCGGCCTTTATGTAGCCGATAACAGTGCCCTGCCTTCCATTGGATCCGAAAACCCCACTCTGACAACCGTTGCTCTTTCTATTCGAACGGCAGATCATATCGTCGCCAATAGTAGGTCGAATACTACATTATCCATAAAGATCACTTGAGATTAATCAAGCTATTAAACGATCCCGCTATCGTTTAACACTGCCCAAAACAGAGTTTTTGGGCAGTTGTCCTTATGGAGCTATCGTTCTCCATTAGCTTAGCCTCATCGGACTAACTCTTTAGAAGTCTAATCATTCCTTGCACTAAAAAAACTAATCCTGAAACAACCAATAACATTGCAATGAAATTCGGTAAGACCATAATAATCCCACTCCCTTGGTCAGGTCCTCCGCTTTCTTTCAATAGCGTGTTCCACCACATGTATCCTATAATACCGAGAATTATGCACAGTACACCAACTAAAAACCGTACAAAAGTTAAAACTCTAATCATTTCTAGCCAACTCCTTTCCCATTATTAGACGTAACTTGGAAGAAAATGTTACGGAAGATAACTGCCAGTTACTTTAATAAACAAAAGAGGAGCTGCCGCGAAGCAAGCCCCTCGAGCGTTATAGTAATCGCAGTTGTCATTAACGTAAAAGCCATTATTGCAATACCAATAATCCTATTCAGAATAACCACCTCTGCCCTTTTAATAAAATCAATTCTTTTATTGATATGAAACCAACCGAAGCTGGTTCTTTAATTATCGTTCTTCGTTAGCTTAAAGTTCGGAATCCTCGATTCATTTTTTTATGTAATGCTAGTGAAATCGCGTAAACCATATATCCAATTAGGCAACCAGTTATATTTAAGATTACATCATCAATATCTGTTGCCCCCAAATTAGTTACATATTGGATAATCTCAATCCCAAAAATTATTGCAAGTGACATACCTATCGTTTTTAGAAACGACGGCTTTCGCAAAACGTACGGAACCAAAAAACCCATTGGGACAAATAAGACTATATTGGTAATTAAAGCGATTGACGAAGGGTGGTCGATTCCAAAACGATGGCATGAATTCATAGATGAGGTGATGGTCCTAAAGGGTATCAATTGCAAATTCCAATACCCCTCTTTTTTTTGTAATTTCACCATTTCGATTCTATCTATTACTTTTTGTATGTCACCGAAAAATTTAACGATTATAAAGTTAACTAAGCCAATGAGATAAACAACTGCAAAAATATGCTTTACTTTGATTGTTTTCAAAAATGCAGTCATGTCGTCTCCTTTTATAACGGCTGTTATATATGGCATGTTTTGATATGAATATACTCTTCCAACAGTTGGAAAGCTGCGTTATCCTGCCCGTTCGTATTATGAGGTCAGCCAGAACTTTCTGGTCGACCTCATTTTTGTATGGTCGTAAGATAACGGTAGCCGGGGATCGAACGATTCTGCCCGTGGGACC
>NZ_JACVVD010000025.1 GCF_014534655.1 Paenibacillus sedimenti | reverse complement strand
AATCTGCATCACTTATCCAAAGCAATAAAGAAAAACATCTAATCCATACATGTGAATCATTTCACACCTTAAAGTTTAATAATATCTGTCTTGACATCTTGTAGCACCATAATAGTCTGATCAGGTGACTAAAGATGAGAACTGAAGAATTGAAGCAATGGATTGAAAAAAACAAATACAGAAGAAAACGATTGAGGGATTCTGGAAATTGTTTAATCATTACCTAATTGAGGAACCCGAAGAATGTAGGCAAATGTTCGGTGATTTTGACAAGAGCAAATTAGAAATAAAACTTGATTCATATAGCCTCATGGTTCATAGCTATCGAGGTGAGTTCGTTCAAATGACTATGGATATGAATTATTCGGATCAATATATTGGTTATTACAGAATGATGTTTAATTTTGCTGGTGAAGCAATCGATGACTTTCTGGTATCTGAATGGAAAACCTGGGAGATCTACAGGCGTATCTCTATTCTTGAGGAAATAAAGAATGACATCAAAAATGAAGAGTTGTTACAAATTATTGAAATGAAGATCCAAGAAACAAAGAAAAAGTTCTGACAGAAGGGAAACAAAAAAACGAAAGTGTGAGCATCAAACTCACGCTTTCGTTTTTTTTAGTTGGACCACCATAGTATGAAACCCTGGGCTTTTTCAATTTCCTTTGCAAATGTTTCAACTGAACCCGTACCTTTATCTACGTAATCGGGGTTGAAAGCATAAACCTCTTTGGTGAATGCCAGAACATCCTTTGGTTTCTCTAATAATTGAACAACAACCCAGTTAGAACTCGCACTTGCAACCTCTAACTTAGTGGAAGTGTTCCATTTATCCAATTGTTTAATTACAGCATTAGCGTCGTATTTTGCACCGATTTCACCCAGCTGTTTCAAAAAATCAGCATCTGTTCCTTTAATGATCACTACTTGCTCGGGAAGCTTTTTTTCAAAAATGTCTCCAGTTCGAAATACCTTATAACCCAATGGAGTTAACTTACTTCTAAGTTGATTGACTGTTTCTTTAGATACTCCTCGTTGTACAGAAAGCTGTAATCCATAGATAGTTTGTGATTTTTCATTGCCAAAAGGGTCAATATCCCCTTTAAAGTCTTGCCGTACAATTTCAAGAATTCGTGAATCAAAAGAGGCTTTTTCAGACCACATTTTTGCTTGTTTATTTGTTAGCTCTAATAATTTTGATTGGATTTTCAAAAGATTGTTTTTGTCAGTTTCGTTCTGATCTTTTTCTAAATAAAAATTTGTCCAAGCAAGTGCAGCATTTCCTTCAGAGTTTTTCTTCCAAATATCTGCTCCACCGTCAATTAGGACTTGAACCATGTCAGGGTCCTTATAATAAATCGCTGTATGTAAGAGGTTCGTAACGAATTTGTATTCATAATTAGGATCTGCTTTATACTTCAGAAGTAATCTCGCCATATCCGTGTTGTGATGGTGAATAGCCCACCCTAAAGGGATACTATCCATATGACTATAATAATTCGGATTCGCTCCTTGTTCTAACCAATACTTTACTTTATCAATGTCATTGTCTAAACAAGCATGAATGAGATAGTACCCCTTGTCCGTAACAATGTTAACGTGATTTGTCTTTTGTTCCCAAGTAACATCTCCGCCACTCACTTCTCCTACAAATCTTAATGGAACAAATGTGTCACCATTAATAATGCGTGGTGCAAGAGCTAATTCGTTGGATTTATTGCTCACTAACGCGCTATTGCTCCCTATAGTAAGCTCGATGTCGGCTTTACCGTTGTTTGCAATAATCGATTGCTTCTCTTCATTCCATGTAAGTTTGTAATTTAGACTTTCAAATAAAGGTCTAAATTGCACAAGCGTAGTTCCATCTTCAACAATTGGAAGTTGAGTAAATACTACCTGATAGCCGTTAATGAAAACTCGAATAGGTTCATCTGCTTTTGCATCTTTGACATAAGTAAAGCTAAATACAGTCATCGTAAATAAAATGAGAACAATCCTACGAAACATTTGGTCACCAGCCTGTTAGTTGTTTTTATATAGAATACCAAAAAACGGAAGCATAGGATATAAGGTTCAAAAAAGAAGATAAAGACCTGATTAGGTTAATAACACGTAATCAGGTCTTGTCTTTTATAATATGCTAGTCTTTAAAAACCTCTTTAATTATCGCCTTCGCTTTTTTAACATCTTTTGAATCGTGGCGAAGTAGTATGTCAATGACTTCCTTAATATCCTCTTCCTTCTCAGTTACCCTGTAACTTATGTTATGAGAGTAGCTGAACAATTCATGTATGCCAACACCCAGACCATCTGCTATTTTGGACAGATTTATCAATGAAATATTCTTCTCTGCTCTTTCAATCCCGCCGATATAAGAGAAGTGGAAACCGGCCTTCTCACCTAATTGTTCTTGTGATAGTCCTCTTTCCTTGCGAAGATCCCTTATTCTGGCTCCAACATATTTTAAAATGTTATCGGACATCACTACACCTCTTTAAAAGAAGTGTAGACAAACCCAAAATGAAGAAACATCCATCGTTTTATATCAAAATTATAATTGATATTTATTTGTATCAATCATATCTATTAAGGCAATAATAATGCTAGAGAGTTTAATAGAATCTAAATAGGTGGTGACGAAAATGAATTTACCCAACTTACTCCCAATGGATACAGCGACAATAACAACAGAAGGTATTCTTTATAATGGAATGATCTATACTTGCCCATTAGCAATTAAGGAGCAATGGTTCTTTCACTCGGTTGACAATGATGCTAGGAGGATATCAGTTTGTTTCGATCCCAAGGATCCGAATTTCTTGTTATTGCTAGTTGATCATGTTGGGATGGTTCCAGCTTACAAAATAGTGGATTCAAAACCATTGAATCCAGACGTTCTTGAAGCATATCATTCAGCAATTAATATTTTAAAGAGCAAATGGAAATTAAAAAGACGAAAAAATAAGAAGCACGGTGTATAGACATGAGACCGGTTCGTATCCGTCCGGATATTGATAATCAGGAAAGCTTGTCAGGATATTTACACAGAGTTTCCGTTATAAACCACTATCCCTCTATTTCAATTATTGCATCTGATATTAATATGACTGTTCCATATTTAAACAATAATTCATTCACTCCTAATCAATTAACTTCGATTAGCAATCTAACAGGAATACCCAAAGAAATACTTCAGCTTCATTCAAATAATTATTATGAACAATCAATCGGTCGAGAGATTACGAATAAGTTTGTTTTGAAAAATCGAGTTAAATATTGCCCACTATGTATTCAAGAAAATATAGTCCATAAATTATCCTGGAACATGCTGCAGCTCAATATTTGTTTCGAGCATAAAATAATTCTCATTGAAAATTGTTGCGGATGTGATTCTACAATTTCTTTAACCAGCTTTATGGCTGGATTTTGTGATAGATGTGGTTTTGTTTACGCAACTGCTAGTCCAGGAGGAATCGAATTACATGAATTATTATTAGACCCTCAATTGTATTTATTTCATAACTTACTTGATCAAACTAGCAGCAAGTCATTCTTCGACATTACTTTACATGACTTCTTAATCTTAGCTGACCTCAGTTATCACTTACTTGAAGGAATGCCAAGTTACTTAGGAGATAGTCAAGCGATTTCATGCTTTAATAAAAAGAAGAATGGTCATCGAAATAGCAAGAATCAATCCCATGCTTATAATAATGCTTTTTGGATGTATCAAGATTTCCCCCACAATTTTTATCGTGTGCTCAATGATTTTATTAAACAAAAAAAGCCTCCAATTATGTATGAGCAAAAGGGGCAATTTGAACAAATTTTTGAGTATGACTCATTAAGTGAATTTTCGGAAGCGTACAATGCTTTTTGGCTTGAAAAAATCAATCAGGGAAGTATACGTAGGGATTTCTCTGTGTTCAAAAAGAACCTAGAACTATTAAATCAACGTGAATATGTAAGGAAGGATGAAATTCGTACTACTAGTGGGATGAGTTATGAAAAAATGACACAACTAAGTGAACTGAATGAGATTGATATGGTCATCTCACAAAAAGGTAATAAAACCAAGTATCTCGTGGATAAGAGATCGTATGATACTGCCTTAGATTCTACAAAGTATCTAATAACAAAAAAAGAAGCAGCGCTAATGCTAGGGATTCAAAAAGATTCTGTACCTAAGCTTATAGCCTCCGGTCTTTTAAAAGCATATCATAGAAGTTCGAGTCGTTATGAATTATTATCACATAATGATGTTAAACAACTGATGGATGAGTGCCGCGGTAAGGTAGTTGTGAATGGCCAGATAGCAGGAATGAAATTCCATGATGCATTAATTACCTATTCAGTTAACGGACTAACTGTTGTGAACGTAATTAAGTTCACACGTGAGGGTTTGTTGAATCCCGTTTCTTTAAACGAAAATGGGACACTTGATCAAAACTACTATTTTGTTAATGAACTTGAAAATTGTATTAAGTTATCTGAAATGGAGAGGAAAAATGCTCAAGGATACTATTTAAAAGATGTAATTGCATTATTGAAAATTGGTGAGAAAAAGGCGTGGAAGTGGCTAGAGTCCGGCTTCTTAGTTCCAGATCAAATCATTACACTTAAGGATGGTCGGAAAAGATATCTTTTTTTAAGAAGTACTATTGACTCTTTGTTAATAAAAAAGAATATAACTATTTCAGCTTAATCAACATAACTGAACGGAGTTGGTTTAAAGATTAACACGAAGGTGACTACATGAGAATGAATAAGAGCCATTCAATTGAGTGGGTTCTTTATTTTTTTCTAATGAGGTTACGAAATAATTTCATTTAAATTTTGATTTTGGAATGTTCGGAGCTTGTTCAATTGATTCATCGTAATATTGTAACTAGTGTATATTAGAAGGCTCAGTTCAGATTGGATTGGTTGATACATTATCTATATGGAAAGGAAAATATTTGATATACTTGAGAATAAAGTCGAGTATACTCGTTTATTGTTTTAAGCGATCTAGAGAATTAAACGATCTAAAAAAATGATCGGCAGCATATTCAAAATTTTAGAAATAAAAAAGGGGATCCTTTGGGATTTGTCGTTTAATGTCTAGTGTTCGAACACCTAACGAACTATAATTCAAGCGAGTTTATGAACTGCGGCTGCGGTGTATCGAACGTTAGAACCAATAAATTCGGAAATGTGAGATGGGGATTGCCATGAAAAATGTTCATCGTGTATTTACTATAAAAGAACTATATCACTATCTTAAAGAAGGTAAGTTCACTATAAATCGAGATTATCAGAGAAAACTATTTTGGAACCAAGAACACAAAGACAAATTATATGATTCGATTTTGAAAGGTTTTCCTATTACGAGTATAATTCTCGCAAAAATTAAAGAAGATAGTTATCAAATTGTTGATGGTATGCAACGATTAGATGCTATTTTTGATTTTCTAGAAAGGAAAATATTATTTAACAAAAATAGCGAGTTAAGTCTGTACTTCCATCCGGAAGTGTCTCGTAATTTAGGTGTCCATATTGATTCAACTACAACTTCTCACAATAGTATAACTTATGATGAGGCACAAATTATTTTGAATTTTGAAATTGATATTATAATCTGCTCATTAAAAAATATAGAAGATATAAATGGAGTTTTTTTGAGAATTAATTCTTTTGGTGAATCATTGAATCCGCAAGAAATACGACAAGCGGGAAACCAAACCGTCTTCGCTAGACTAACGAAAGGCTTTGGTTCATTTTGGACTGTTCGCCGTATTTGTTGCTGGTATTATTCTGGTGAAAAATGGAACCATTACCGTCGGGGAATTTGTCGCACTGGTCTTTTACTACGATGTCGTGATCGCCAGAGTAACAATATTCATCACAAATATCACGGAGCAGCGCGTGATTTCCTTTCAGATGGAGAATATCTATGAATTAATGAACCAACAACCACTGGTAAAGGAATCCGAATCTCCCTTGTCGGTGGACAAGTTCGAAGGACATATCGATTTGAAAGATGTTCATTTCAGATACCGAGAAGTTACGCCTGTTTTGCAAGGTATGAATCTCTCCATCAGGTCAGGAGAAAAAGTCGCCATTGTTGGAACAAGCGGGAGCGGGAAATCAACTGTTTCTAAGTTGATAGGACGTTTTTATGACCCAACTCAAGGAGATATCTTGTTGGATGGCATTAACTTGAAGCAATTGCCATTAAATCAAATTCGGGATCATATTGGATACGTATTTCAAGAAACGTTTTTGTTCGGAACCACCGTTCTTGAAAACATCAGGTTCGGCAACCCGTCAGCCACCGATGAAGAAATAATAACCGCTGCAAAAATAGCGTATGCTGATAACTTCATCACGAGTTTGCCAAATGGCTACAATACGCTTATTGGGGAGCGCGGCATCAAGTTATCAGGGGGTCAGAAACAAAGAATTGCTATCGCCCGTATGTTTCTGAGAAATCCGCAAATTATTATTCTGGATGAAGCTACTTCATCGTTAGATAATCTCAGCGAGATTGAAGTACAGCAAGCAATGGAGTCCATAATGAAGGGTCGAACGACAATTGCGATAGCTCATCGATTATCAACGATCCGCTATTATGATAACATTGTCGTTTTGAAAAACGGGCGAATTATGGAAACTGGTACGTATGAAATGTTGCTTGCACGTAGGGAACATTTCTATCAATTAGTTACCAGTGAAAGGAGCCAATATGAAGCGACGACACTGGCTAATTAACTATATACGGGAAATTAAGGGGAAGTTTTCCGGCAGCGTATTGTTAGAAGCTATTGCAGTGGTTGCCGAATTGGTGATGATTGCGATAACGAAATATGTTATTGATGATATTTTCATTAAAGGACATTACGAAAAGTTCTTCATCTATATGGAGATTTTTGCAACTGCGATTACTACATATATCCTCAGTCATGCATTGGCCTTCATTCTCATGAGGAAAAACGTTCTGTTTTTTCGATACAGGCTCATGGAGGAATTATTAAGAGCTTTTTTTCAGATGCCACAAAAAGATTTCCAAAATCAACGTATTGGCCAGATGACAAACTACTTTACCAACGAAGCAACGATGGTTGCGGACTTGCTTGGAAATAGGATGTTGATGGTTTCGGTAAACGTTTTGAAATGCAGTATTCTCCTGCTGTTTATCGGTTTTACTGACTGGACGGTGTTAATCATTGTTCTCTGCTGCGCTTATGCTTACATCCGAGTTGGAAAATACTTCTCTCCGAGGTTAAAAGCTATAGGAAAAGAAGCCCAAGAACAGCAGTGTCCACTCTGCCGATCCTGGCGCTGTATCCGTTTCTGCAAAGATATTTCGTGAAAGGCGTCATGGTCGGCGCTTTAAAAGGTTAATTGAACAGGAGCTGACAATCCGTTTGAGCAAAACATTTACAATCAACACCGCCGTAACAGTTGGCCCGAACACTCGGTTTTGGGAAGCGGCGGGGTCCGACGATTTGTACTGGCTGACCCTCGAGGATGCGGGGCAAACGATGCTCAACCGCATGCAGCGGACTGGCACGTGCCGGTATTTGCGCAATCATTATACACTTAGCTCGAGAACGGTGGATGGCCGGCAATTGGGCTGCGAGGTGTATTCCGAGGACGAGAAGGGGAATGTCCGGTACGATTTTACCAAAATCAACGCGGTATACCAGGAATTTGTCCGGCGCGGAATCAAACCGATCGTGGAATACGACTATTTGCCAGACGTGTTGGCCCGGCAGCTTGACCGCGATGCGCCGGAGCGGGAGGAAGGGCTTTCCGCCAGCGACAAGGGACCAAAGGATTGGGGCAAATGGGCCGATCTACTCAAGGCGTTCACCCGCAATTTGATCGATACGTTCGGGCAGGAAGAAGTCCGTACCTGGTACTTCGAAGTATGGAACGAACCCGATGGCTGGGCGGTGGAGGATCTTCCCACGTTTTTCAAAATGTACGACGTGTTCGTCGATGCGGTGACTTCGGTCGACGATAAGCTGCGGGTCGGGGGCCCCGCGACCTTCAGCATGTATTTTTTACGGGACTTCCTCCATCATGTCACTCGTGGAACCAATCATGTAACCGGGAAAACTGGCACGCGAATCGACTTCGTCTCGCATCACATTTATGGCTTATCGGGAGGATGGGTGCATGAGCATCCGCTCGTCCGGCCCACCGTGCAACGATTTGTCCAAGAAGTGCTGTGGATTCAGCGGCTTCTTAAGAAGTATCCCGGTCTGGAGCACGTGGAATTCCATATGAATGAATGGGGGGTTTGCTCCAATTACCAGCGGACGGTGGCGCAGCACCCAGCGTTGGAATACCGGAACAGCGAGTTTTCCGCGCTGTTTCTGACCAAGTTGGTGCACCTGTTGTATGCCGTCGAGGATGCGTTCGACTTTCCGACGTCGGTGCTGCTGTATTGGGGCTTCGCCTTCGAAACATCGACTGGCGAATTCTTCAGGGGCAACCGGGACCTGCTCACCGCAGGCGGTGTACCGAAGCCGATTCAAACCGCTCACGAGCTGCTTGCCCACTTAGGGGAAGAACGCCTACTGGTCGAGGGGCCGAAGCCTGGCAGCAGTCTAGGCGTGCTCGCCACCCGCACCGGTACCGGCCGGCTGGAGCTGTTCGTTTACCATTTTAATGAGCTGGACGATGAGCCGGAGGGCGAGGAGAACGTCGAGTTGACGCTTACCGGGCTGGGGCTGGAATCCGGAACTATGCACGTCTCCGCATATATTTTGGATGACGAGCGGCACAATACGTACCGAGCTTGGCAGCGGCTAGGCTCGCCCAGTACGGCGGAGTGTGCGGATTTGCCTGCCTTGCTGCGGGTGGGAGAACTTTCAGTTGATGAAACCGTGGACATCCCGGTGCAGGCTGGGGAAGCCTCTCTGCGTTTTTCAATGCCCCGGCACAGCATGAGGCTTTATGTTATTAAGAAGTAGGAGAACCCGGCAATGCCGAGGGAGTATTAAGCCTATTGTTTGTTTGGCTAAGCTGTCCGGAAATTCTGGACGGCTTTTTTTTAATCGTGCGGCATGCCCCAAAGCACGTATCTTGCCGTAACATAAAGTGAATTCTGCCGCGTCGTCAAAAAGCCTCGCAAGAGGGAAAAGAGGAAGCCGAGTCTCGCGCACTTAGACGAAGGCATGGAAGCTGTTCAGAGCTTGGAGCGGCAACGAAGAATCCATGTCGGGTGACAAGAACATATAAGCTTAAAAGTCGCGTAGTTGCGGCTTTTTTTGTTTTAACGATATATGTTCTTGTCAAAAGCCAAAGACAAGAACATATATCTTTGCCGAATGATGACAAGAACTTGTATTGTTATGCGTAACTGAAAACCTTTCTCAACAACAGGTTAAATTAGATGAATTTAAAACGTAAGCTGGAAAGGGGCAACGATTGAGCTAACGGGCAGTTTAACTCAACAATATTCTGGAGCAGTAGCCTTAGATTCAGGTTATTTAACGACCCCAATTTGCAAAGGCCTTCAAGATCGAAACATTCGCAGTATGCGTGTCCGCAACAGTAAGAATTGCCCTACCGAACTACGGATGGACGGAGCACCTTAGAATTAGCAAAAGAAACCCGAAGTCTCATAAAAGACGTGGGTTTCTCGTCAATCTGAGTAGCCTTTAGGACTACTTTTTATTTCCCAATATTAAACCAACCGGGCATTGCTTGAATTACATTCCAGAGTTTTTCTGGAATATTAAGCTGGTCGAGTTTTGAAACGTTCAACTCAGAATCTACCTCGGCTTCTCGTCCATTTGCGACCATTTCAACCCAAGTAGGATTCATAATTAACGCATGCCCAATGGCAACTAGCGGCAATCCTAATTCCACAGCTTTAAGAGCATCATCCGGTGTTATTATGGAACCAGCAGCCATCACAGGTACCTTACCGTTTGCTCTTTCTAGAATTAATTCAAGCCGTGTTTTTTCATCTTGACTATCTACTGGCTTTGAAGACACATTATCTAATGAAGCATGTATATAATCCAAATTCTGTTCAACAAGAATATCGATTAATTCATACGTGTCTTTCATACGTAATCCGTCCACTTTGGAGGATTCTTCAGGTGAAAATCGGTATCCTAAAATGAATGGTTTTGTAGCATGTTTTTCAATGACATTTTTGATTTCGTTAATAATCGCCAATGGAAAACGCAAGCGATTTTCAAGTGATCCTCCCCATTGGTCCGTCCGTTGATTCGTTGCTGGCGACCAGAAGTTTTGAATTAAAAATCCATGTGCCCCATGAATTTCGACGCCATCAAATCCGGCTTCTATCGCTCGTCTTGTTGTGTCTCCAAAAGCACGTACAATCGACAAAATCTCCTCATGTGATAGTTCTCTTGTTTCTGGAGTTGAACCTAAATTAGTAATTTCGGGTTGCAATGCACTCGCACTAACTGCATCCAATTCGGGCAAAGCTTTATTGCCAGCATGAAAAATCTGTAGGATCGCAGGAGAGCCTCCACTTTTCGCTGCCTCAGCTAATTTTCGTAAACTTGGAGTAAATTCATCATTGTACCCGGCGAATTCATTCGTAAAACCCTGTCCATTCGGTGTAACATGAGTACACCCTGTAATGACGAGTCCTACTCCATTCACTCTTTGTTTGTAATACTTTACTTCGTCATCCGAAATGGTAAGATCGTCATTGCTTGACCAGGTTGTCATAGGTGCCATAACAATTCTATTCTTCATTGTTATTCCACTTCTGAATGTGAAGGATTCAAATAACCTACTATATTTTTGATTCATTTCTTTAACCTCGCTATCATATTTTATTTTCTGTTTCAGTGTAATTGGTTACCGTTACAGTAGGTCAAGGATTTATTTTTATATGATTACATATATAATTTTTGTGCTTTCATTCTCTTTATGATATATATTTAATTACAGTAACTGTAACTAAAGGTGGGACAAGTAGATGTTGTATTCAATGACATACGTAGTGGAGAATTTAAATGTATCTGCAAAGACACTTAGGTTTTATGAAGAGCAGGGGATATTACCAAATATATCTCGTGACGAAAAAGGCCGTAGAGTTTATAACCAACAACAAATAGATTGGATTTCTTTTATTCGTTGTCTCAAAGAGACAGGAATGCCTCTTTCAAAAATCAAGGATTACAAGGAACTTTATGAATTGGGAAATAGCACCTTTTTGCAAAGAGAGGAGATGTTGATACAGCATAAATTGGAACTTCAGAAGAAAATTGACGAAAGTTTTAAACACATGGAAGAAATAAACTATAAAATTGCCATGTATGAACTTCAGAAAGAAGAGGTTATGAAAAACCCTAACTATAACTTTAAATGTCACGGTCACGGCCTGGAGATTAAGACGGTGAATTAATGTAATGTACTTGCGCTAACGGGAGACTTTAGTTGAATGACACAGCGGCTGCCGTTCGTCGTTGAGCCATCGGGCAGTTTAATGAAGTGTAATGACTAATACCTCACTGTTATGGGGAACTTAACCATTGAGGTGATGAAATCATGAATAGAATAATAGCAATTTTCATAACTGTGTTCTATTGCACAATATTATTAACTTCTCAAGCTAATGCAACACCCGTTGTTCCTCCATTCGAAAAACCTTATATCGAAATGGGATATAAATCAGTTGGGGAAGCATTAAAGGAATGTGAAGCACTTAATCAACGAGAACTTAAATTGCCGATTAAATTACCGCCGATGCAATTTACACATCACTTAGGCAGATGTGTAAACGACAAGGAAAATTATAACGACGAACTTCAAATAGAATACCTCCATGAAGCGCAGGGCAAGAACCACTATAATATTGATGTAAGACCTATTGAGCAGAGAATCGACTTTGAGAAATCAAAGCGAGGGAAGAAAAGATACAAACTGAATGACGGTAGCGATGCACTATATTTTTCAACTATAACCCCAAAGTCAAGGGGAGGGTTTAACATACTGGTTTTCGAAAAAAACGGATGGCAGTACCGTCTGTCAGTGGATAGTCGAATAGAAAATCAAGTCACAGTGGATGTACTGGTTGGAATAGCAGATTCATTACGCTAACGGGGAACGATAGTTAAATCATCACACGACGGCAGCCGGTCAAAAAAAACGGCTGCCGTCGTTGCGAACGGGCAGGATAGTTGAATACAACTCTTCAGTCGTTCTTTCTGTGGTAAACTGAATTTGGTGATGAATATGGAAAAAATTAAGCAAGTCAAAATACTTGCTCCTTTGAACGAAAACGATAAGGAATGGCTGAAAGACTTGTGGTTAAGTGAGTGGGGCGGCGAAATCATGGTATCCAAAGGCAAGAAGCATCATTTTCAGGACTTGGATTCAGTCATCGCCTGGGTAGATGATGTGCGAGTCGGGGCGGCTACTTATCGTATAGGTATACATGATTGTGAGTTGATGAGTATTAATTCGACTGTAGAAGGCTTAGGTATCGGGAGTAATTTGATTTCTACTGTGGAACAGAAGGTAAAGCAGTCGGGAATAAATCGCATATGGCTTATAATATCAAACGATAATTTGGATGCTTTAAAATTTTATCAACGACGTGGATATCGAATAACGGCCGTATATCCAAACGCAATTGACGAGGCTAGGAAGCTAAAGCCAACAATCCCCAAAGTGGGTTATTATGATATACCGATTCATGACGAAATTGAACTTGAAAAACTTCTATGATTATTGAGCTAACGGAGACGATAGTGATGAGCTGCCGTAAGGTCAGCTCCTTTTTTATGTTCGTTTGAGTAACGGGCAGAATAACGAAAAAGAATATTTGTTTGAAGCATATTGAAGTACAATAAACAGTATCGAGGTGAGAATTATGAATTTTGTAAATAAATCAAGCGATATTGACTTCAAAGATTTCATAGGACAAAAAGTCATCGAGATTTCCCCAGTTGGACTTGAACTGGTAAACATCAAGTTTGACGGCGGAAGTTTAAATGTGGAGTGTTCCTGGAGATTGAGGAATAAAAGCGATATCGTGGTCGGTATTACTGAACGTGATGGAACAGATTTTATATCTATTATAAAAGATAATCTGCAACACAAGCCTATTACAAATATTTATCATTTTAAAACGGGCGACTTAACATTAGAAATTCAAAATCAATATTATTTTGATTTGTTTGCCGATTCTTCAGCATTTGAGCATTACCAATTATATCGAGGAGAGAGTCTGTTTTTACTTGGCAGATGAGGTCTTCACTAAACTAATGAAGAACGTTAATTGTGCGAGGTGAAATGTTACTATGAGTCTGAATCCTTATGAGGTAAAGACAAAAGAGGATTTAATTCGTTTTATAATTTCCTTAAAAAGCGACCTGGATGTAAACATAAACGAGTGGGAAAACCCTACGTTGAATTCATTTCTAGAGGGAATGGAGTCGTGGCTAAGGGATACAGGGACTATAGCAGAGCCTAATTGGAGTGTTTTTGCAATTATTCTCTCGGCAGGAAGATCATATGAATGATTTATTTGCTTCATCTGTCCTGGAGTTACGCTAACGAAGAACGAGAGTTTAAACACCAAGGATGTGGCGAAAATCACCATAAGAAATATAACAAGCTCAATCGAAAAATTAAATTATGCTATAGAACAATTAATATTATGTTCATTTGGGGTGAGTAGATTATGCAATATTCCCTAATAGATTTTAAACAATCTAAAAGTAAATTTATTTTACTCTTTCTCAGCTCAATTGTAACCCTAGCCATTTTGTGCTTTTCTTATTTTTCAATATATGGTTTCGATTACGAGCATCGTTTCAGAGAAGGTTACGTTGGTCCAAGTGAAACCTCTAAATTAGTTGGAGTCAGTACACTATCTTTCTATGTACTTCTGATTTATTCGATTTGCGTATTCTATAATAAAGATATTGATTCAACAGCAATCCGTTTGTTTAGAGCTTTGATAAATACTCGTGTCGTACTTCTAACTGGTTTTGCTCTAAGTCTCCCTTTCATGATTTATGGTTACGTGGCATTATTTTTCGATTGATCAGCGTCAAATTACCTTTCAATAAAATTTCCGAAATTATAAAATTAATCCTCCTTGAACTAAGGAGAACTATAGCTTAAAGGAGCGAACATGAAAAAGTATTATTGTCCTTGTTGTGGCTACAAAACATTAGATTATGAGCCCCCTGGATCATTCGATATATGCGACATTTGCTTTTGGGAAGATGATCTCGTCCAGTTCAATGACCCCGATTATGAAGGAGGGGCGAATATTGAATCCCTTAGGCAGTACCAAAAGCGATTCCTTTCAGGGCAAGTCAACCGGAAGCCTAATAATACAGATGAACGCAAACCATTTTGGAAACCTTTAAGCTAAAGGGGAACGATAGTTCAACACAAAACGGCTGCCGCAGGGCAGCCGTCATTGCGAACGGGCAGGATAACGCAACTAAATCGTACCTTTCTACGTCAATAGAACATGTAAATAATTAAAAATAGGGGATTTGGATGAAAAAGTTAATGATTTGTTTAAGTGTTATTATTTTATTGCTTACGGGTTGCAACGGCGGAAAAGAGTGTTCAAACAAGAACTCCAAGTGTATCGAAGATTGGAGTAATGAAGATGTCAAAGAAATCACCGTATATATGAAAGATTCAAAAGGAAACAAAGGAGTCACAGCCAATGTCCAGGATCAAATGAAAATAGATATTATTCTGAAAGCAATACAGACGGCAGAGCCAATATCTGGTGATCTTAAAGTTAGCCCGCCCGACTACGAAGCTGAGATCGTTTTAAAAGATAAAAACATAACACCTTCTTCTATTCAATTATGGCTTCCTTCAGATAGTGAAGGAATGATAGTGTTCTCAAAGAATAGTAGTCAAGGCTATAAACTTACAAAAGAGGAGAATAAAGAAATAAGGGTTATTATAGAGTCCGTGAGGATACATCCTGCAAAATGAACATGTTTGTGTGCTTCGACAGAAGTATTTCAACTAACGGTGAACGATAGCGTAAAAAACACATCACGACGAAGCTGCCGCGATGATCGGCAGCTTTGTTGCGCTAACGGGCTGGATTGTGGAAATAATGCACGGCAAATCTCCCAATAACTTTGTTGCCGAATTCCATAAAATGGTACAAGTTTCTTTCCATTTGCAGTATGATTGTGATAACTGTATGGAAAGGTGGTAAATAGTGTGCTGCAGCCAATTAAGGTAGGACATCGCATCTCCGTGTTGAGGGAAGAAAAAGAGTTAAAACAAGCGGATCTCGCGGGTATTATGGGCATCAACGAGGAAGAATTGGAGAAATGGGAGAGTGGGGTGAAGCTTCCTCCGACGGAACTTCTTCCGAAGCTTGCCGTCATGCTGGAGTGCACGATCGATTACTTGCTGCTGATGGGCGATTCCAGTACGTTGAAAATTAAGGAAGCATATTACGGAGTCAATCAAACTTACCTCAACTGCACAGCAAGAGTGAACAGTAAAATCGTCAATAATGAAGTTACCATTCCGGTAAACAACGGATATTTTGCTGCAGATCCGGTTCCCGGGGCGGACAAAGTGTTGGCCGTTACAATAGAGAATGAAGGACGGGGGTATGCAGTATTCGTTCCGGAAGGTACTAAACTGGATCTATCCTTAGATATGCTGACAAAACCGATCCTTTCGAATCCTGATTCCATACATATTCTTTATGCATGTTACGGCTCCTGGGGTGGTCGAATGGATGTTAAGGAAACATTGGCCAGCCTGATATCAGTTGATGGCGGGACGGTCAACGTTTCGAATGGAACGTTTGGCAATGATCCTTCTCCGAACATCCGCAAGCAATTAACCGTCGTGTATTGTGATAATAAAGGCATGTATGTCAGAAACGCGAAAGAAAATGAAATCATGATGCTTAAACCTGACGACGCGATCAACAGAGCGATCGATTTCGGACAGGATACGATGCTACTTGCCGTATAGCCGCGCAGCTGAATAATGATCATATAACGGACCATGACCGCATTAAAGATGCGAGCCTGAGTCCGTTATTTTCTCTGCTAAGAAATGTACAAGCTGCAGTCTTTGTTTGAAGCTTGTTCGTTCCGCCCAGTTGAATAAGATAGAGCCGCTACGCTAACTGGCAGTCAATATTCAAATAACATATATCCATGATGAAATAACATTTTTCCATATATATCCACATAGAGGTGGTGTAATATTGTTTTTATACACTTAAGTAATGGGGTGAAGTTAGGATGGAAAATTGTCTGATTTGTAATCGAATTAAATGATAAATGAAGGTACGAATAAGTATTTTATAACATAATTAGAAACCGGGTATGTGGTTATAGGGGATCATCAATATTTCGAAGGTTATACGCTATTTTTATGCAAGGAACACAAATCAGAACTTCACGAATTAAAATATAGATTTTAAAGAAAAGTTTCTTGCGCAAATAAGCATTGTATCTGAAGATGTTTTTAACGCATTCAAACCGGACAAGTTAAATTATGAACTTCTTGGCAACGGTGATCCCCATATGCGTTGGCACATTTTCCCAAGAAGACTGGCCGAGCCAAACCCTAAAGCTCCTGTTTGGTGGACCCCTAGAGAAACCATGTATTCTGATGATGTTAAACCCAGTGATGAATCTTTGAATGGATTGAAGAAAAAGTTAATGAATGAGTTGAAGAAATTAATTAACTGAGAAAGATAACGAAAAGGTTATGACTGGGGCGAGCGCCGCGGCGACCTGCAATTTGCAGGAAGCTTACATCTTCTAGATACATCTTACTATCCTTACTTTGTTGAAAATGACATACCGGAAATTAATGATTTTAATGTTATTCCTTCATTTCGAAAGCTTGGAATTGGAAATGCATTAATGGAAGCAGCTCCGTTAAGCTATTGAGCAGTAACTTGGAAAAATAAAAATGTAAGCCTCTTTAAAAACGAACATATATTCGTTATTATATATGTGGATGAGTTTACCAAAACATACATTCTTAACTGTCATCCATGGCAATAGAAGATAAACATTGTCAAGGAGGAAATTTTGTTCATGACACTAAGTCGGACCGTGAAAGCAAAAGCAGTGCCTGAATTGTTTTATGATGGCGGAGAAATTGATGTGCTATGGGATAATCATGATCTGGCTATTGATTGGTATGTGACTTTCATGGGATGGGAAGTAAAACGAAAGGAATTGTGGTGGCCTGATCAACGCATTCAAAGTGGAAGAATGACCCATCTCGGATATGGCACCTGGCTTAACTCCGTTCTGACCTTGCAAAAACTCCCGTTTCATTATGCTGAAAGAGGAAGTATTGATCCTCACATTCGTTGGTGCTGGCGAACAAAAAATTTACAAAAAATACACGACCATTTTATCGAAAACGGGATTCGGGCCACCGATCTTTACCTTGCCCCTGATGGCAAACAATACTTTGATTTCTGGGCTACAGCGGAAGGTACGCCGCTCACGGCAGAAGAAGACAATACAATAAGGAGTAAAGGATTCAGACCATCATGCACAAGGATCGGTGTTCGCGATCTACGCGTGTCCGGCAAGTGGTATCAAGAATTTGTCGGAATGAACGTACACGAGGACTATATCGAAGACGGTTATCTTGTCATGTCTCTGAGTGAAAACTACTCGGATTCAAGACAATCCATTTGGATATTGGAACAGCTCCCGAGCGATGTTTATACAGGCAAAATCGATGGGACAATTCGTCCGTTGACTCTGGTAAAAAAACGAAAGGATTTCTTTTGTTATCACCAATTCTTACGAGACAATGGCGTCGAGTGCGGAGACGTAGGGGGACATTTGGAAAAAGGAAGAGTCTTATTCCATTTCTATGACATCGATGGAAACCGCTTTAATGTGTCTCATTGCTAATAGCTTCTAATTGCTCGGCCTACACGTTTAATGTATCCTGACCTTGGAAGTTGAAAATTTCGATGACTTCATTTGAAAATGAAACAGAGTAGAGCTCTTGTGACTGATATCGAGGATAATGGCGGTTATGGCCGTAATTTTTATGCTTTGGCAGGAAATAAGATTAGGAGAAGTTTTATTCTTTAATTAATGGTTTCATATATCCCAAAATTGATAGCTCGAATAGAAGGATCTATTTCCCGTAGAACTTTTATTAACTTCATAGCATTCTTGTAAGTTGGTGACCGTCTCTTAATATTATTTTTCGAGGTTTCAATTTATCAAAGTGACTAACTACCATCGTGCCGATCGAAAATACCGAGGCGCTCCTTTTTTGACAAAGAACATTTTTTACAGGAAGGTTGATTAAGGAATTAAGCAAAGCGTCTACCAAATTTGGTATAACCTAGCATTGTCTATTAATAATGGTGCAAGTTCTTGATCAAACCAATATATCTCACTTCTTAAAAATGTAATTGGGTATTGTTTTTTGTAGCGAACTTGAACTCTAGTCCATTCATTAGTGATTTCGTATGTTTCAGTATGTTCGTCTTTAGGAGAAAGATTGCCACCATCTAGCTCCCAAATTCTTAGTTGGATTTTGCGTGTGACATCTTGTTCATTTTTTACAAAAGCTTCAAAAACAAATTCCTTTCCCAGTTCTTCATGTTTAAGCGTAATCCAAGAATCTTGATGAATAGATGGATCACGTAATGCACCACCCTCATTATGTACATAGATATACTGTCCTGTTCTATATGCCTCCTTCAAGTCATAGTGAAAGGATATGTGTCGACACCTTTGCTCCTCTGATCTCCATCCCCAGAAATACAATGTGTCATAATCTGTATCTGCTGTCTCTAGAGTTGGATAGGATTTTGACAATGTAATATAGGACTTATCTATTAATAAATTATCTGGTTCTCTATCGTACCAGTAAATTTCAAATCGAATACTTGTTTCATCTAATTGTTTTCTATACCTAATGTTTTGACTTACCCACTCTTCTCCAATTTCTAATTCCGCTGAGCTAGCTTCGCCATTCTCTATAACAGATTTGTCCGAAGGTCTTAGTTCATATATTGCTATTACAACTTTCCTACCAGGTTTCAGGGATTTTAATACTACTTCAAAACAAACCTCAGTGTCTTTCTCCACTTTATTGGACGGTATGTCTTTAATAATACTAGCAAAGGAAATGTTTGGGTCTTTTACTCCCCTGTCATTTACTGCTAAATATCTTCTGGTTTTATCCTCTGTATCCTCTACAATTGAGAAGTCAGAGCACCTCGGAAATTCAAATCCACCATATAGAGGTTCAGGACTTTTCCTATTAAAATTAGCATCAATGTTTACTTTTTCTTGTTGCCATAAATTTACTAATTTATCTCGGTAAAGCCGGTAGGGTATCATTTGGTTTTTCGTATGAGTTAAATATACAGATCTCCATCGTTCTACTCTTGAAAAATTGTCGTTTTTTTGAAGTCGATGTACATACCAACCATTGAAAAAAACTCTTTCAAGATCAAAAGATAGTTTTAAATTTTTTTCATAAATCTCAATTATACTCTCTTCGAGTTCATAACCATATAACTCATTCAATTCTATATACGACGCAGCCATAAAACATACTATCTGCGCATATAAAAGATAAGTTTCTGTTAAGATATCGTCCCATGTTGTACTATTCCTGTTTATAATAAAATTTTCAGTATCTTGTAGTACCCCTCTACATCCTAGTTGAAAAACAGATACACCCTCTGCTCCTGTCGATCTTTTCATATCTTTATAATAACCAACTAATGATTCATATGTAGATTTAAATTGTTCTGTACGCATATTATTAATGAAATTACTTATAAAAGTTGTAATATCTTGAATTATCTGTTCTACCATTACTTGTTGTTCTTTTTTCTTCTTTCGCTCATCTTCTATTTCTTTATATTTTTGAGCCAAAAACAATAATACTTCAACTTCAACTTCTGTAGGCATATATACCTCCTAGTATCAGATAGCCTCTCGGCATTCGCCGAGGTAAACGGGGCAAGGCTTTGCCTGACCCATCCAAACTGGTCTCCTCCTACTTTTGTAGGGGGATTTTTTATTTGAACCACATTCTGAACTGGTTTACCCTGTTTCTACATCCGATTTACCAGCCGATACTGTTACAGAGTTTCATGATACTACTCTACAAGCCATCAGCAAATGGATTGATGGAACAGTTGGGAAACCTGAGACCGCAATTGTTGGAGTTGAACAACTAATAGTAGCAATTGAAGGGAAGGCCATTATATTTCATTAAGTGAGGTTTCTTTAATTCATACTGTAGCCCTGCTTGTTATGAACGAATTATGATAGCATCAAGACAAACAGGCTGCCGACATAATTGGCCCTGTTCCGCTAACGGGCAGTTTAGCGCAATCACGAAGCATAGAATAACATTGGTCAATCTGCTTTATTTCATTTAGCTAAGGGCAGTAATAATCAATAGCAAAGCAGGAAAATTTACGAGTATCAAGAATTTTCATTAATAGTAATTTATTGTTATTTTATGTTGCGAAATATCAAGATACCATATTCCGGATACATCGAGATTACAAGCCGCACAGAAAACAGGGGCATGATTCCATAGATTACGTCGTGTATAACTGCAACTGCGTAAGGAGAAAAATATCGACTTCCGCGATCTCGGATACGAATTCTACATGTACAACTTTAGTGATTTTCAAGAGTTGGGGAAAAGGTACAGTGTTGGGGGAAGTTTTGGACTGATAAAGACGACATCATCGAGAAGGCTGAAGAAATCCTCTTAAACAACTATTTCATCGAAGGCGAAGACGAAGAGGAACGAAAGAAGAGACTACCCTCGGGCATCCAGCGACTCGCTGGAAGCGTTCTACTCACTCATTTTCGTGAGCAAGGATACATCCAATACAACCCTGCTTCCAATTTTTTAAGCGACATAGAAGAAACTCTTATGCGGGCTTTGAATTTCTATCGAATGTATGACTTCAGCGAATTTACAGATGAAGATGGTATGATAAACGAAGTCCGAAAGTTGAAATTCATTCAAGAATATCTCATGTTCACGACTTCCCCCGGGAATTATTATGAAAATCTTAATAATTTCTCATGCGAGAAATCATAAATATAGTTGCCGAATTTAGTAAAATAGTAGGATGTTGAGTTCTGTCTGAAAGGAGCTGAAAATCATGTGCGCTAAAGTTCTCATTGTTGACGATGAACATGAAATAGCGGATTTAATAGAAGTGTATCTGCGAAATGAAAATTATGAAGTGTTCAAGTTTTACTCTGCAAAGGAAGCTCTTTCCTGCATTGAAACGACGGAGCTTGACCTTGCAATTCTGGACATTATGCTGCCGGACATCAATGGTTTTATGCTTTGCCAGAAAATACGGGAACAGCATACCTATCCCATCATTATGCTGACGGCCAAAGATGAAGAGACGGATAAAATTACGGGGCTAACCTTGGGTGCCGACGACTACATCACAAAACCGTTCCGTCCGCTTGAGATGGTAGCGCGTGTAAAAGCACAGTTGCGGCGCTATAAAAAATACAATACGACGCAGTCTGCACCTGTCACAGAGCCTGTAATCGTCCATTCAGGTTTGGTTATGGATGTAAACAAGCATGAGTGCCTACTGAATGAAAAACCTCTTGAACTGACACCCACCGAGTTTTCCATACTCCGCATTTTACTGGAGCGAAAGGGCGGCGTGGTGAGTGCCGAGGAACTATTTCATGAGATTTGGAAGGACGAGTATTACAGCAAAAGCAACAATACGATCACCGTTCATATCCGTCACTTGCGTGAAAAAATGGGCGACACTGTAGAAAACCCAAAGTATATCAAAACAATATGGGGGGTCGGCTATAAAATTGAAAAGCAATAAGAAGGGCAATTATGCAAGGCTGAAGCGAAAAGCTTTTTTACAGATGCTACTGATTACTGTCACTGCTGCTGGTACCGTCCTTTTGTTGCGGGATATTTTGCGTGGACAGATTGGAGATCGCATCGTTCAATTTCTGATTCATACGTTTTATCTGGACTATTCCGATGCAATGAAAATCTATCATTATTTATTTCGCAATAACTTAAATATCATTCTGCTTCTTTTGACGCTGTTTTTTCTGGTCATTCTTTCTCGATTCTCTATCTCCTGGTTCACAAAATATTTTGATGAAATCAGCTCCGGCATGGATCGGCTTGTGGAAGATTCAGAGGATAGAATCTCCCTTTCCCCGGAGATGGATTTCATGGAAAATCGTCTGAATACCATAAAGGACAACTTGAAAAGACAGAAAAAGGCTGCTCAGGAAGCGGAGCAACGCAAAAATGATTTGGTCGTTTATTTGGCCCACGACATCAGGACTCCGCTTACATCTGTAATTGGTTACTTGAGTTTATTGGACGAGGCTCCCGATATGCCCATGGAGCAGAGAGCTAAATATACTCGCATTACACTCGACAAAGCCTATCGCTTGGAGAAACAAATCAACGAATTTTTTGAAATTACCCGGTACAACTTGCAGCAAATCAAGCTGGAAAAGGAAACGATAGACCTTTACTACATGCTTGTGCAAATGACAGACGAGTTTTATCCGATCCTATCCGAAAAAGGAAATACCACTGTACTTCACGCAGACGAAAATTTGACCGTATACGGCGACCCGGTGAAACTGGCGCGGGTATTCAATAATATTCTGAAAAACGCGGCCGCATACAGCTACCCAAACACGGAAATCGTTATTTCCGCAGAGGAAATAGAGGGTTATATAAAGATCGTTTTTCAAAATCAAGGCAATACAATTCCACTGGACAAGCTGGCAGCTATTTTCGAGAAGTTTTATCGCTTGGATGAAGCGCGCACTTCCGACACTGGCGGTTCCGGGTTAGGGTTGTCCATCGCAAAAGAAATCGTCACCCTGCATGGAGGAACCATTGTGGCCCAAAGCAAAGATAACACAGTTACCTTTACGGTATCTTTACCTATTACACATTAGGAAAACATCAATCTGATGTTAGGATTTTCTTAGGAATTAAACAACTCCATATTAAAATACGGCCTGTCGGCTTTTGATAACATGGTTTTATCAAAGCTGACAGGCTTTTATTTTGCAGAAAGGAAGGATTTTGTTATGCCAAGAAAACGTGTTACCCAAATTTTCCCTATGCTTTTACCCTTTAGAAAAAGGCAGCGCGCATTCTGCTTTTACATGGGGATGCATCTGGATAAAAACAGATATACGAACAGCTTTTCAAAAACCATACTGCCCTACAAGGTTTTTGAAACAAGCTGCCCGTTGTATAACCAACAAACAGGTTTTGATATGGTCTTTCAGGAAAACAAGGTTTTCAACCTGAAGCTTGCCGCAGCAAAATTACACACATTAATCATCAGGCCGGGCGAGACCTTTTCCTTTTGGAAGGCCATACGGCATGCGGATAAACACACGCCTTATAAAGACGGGTTGATAGTGAAGGACGGGAATCTGACCACGGAATACGGGGGTGGCATGTGCCAAATGAGCAATCTGTTATTCTGGATGTTTCTGCACACGCCTTTGACCATTCTTGAACGGCGCGGGCATGTCATCAAAGACTTCCCCGAACCGCCAAGCGACGCTCCGATGGGTGTTGACGCGACCGTGTCGCTGGGATGGATTGACCTGAAGGTAAAAAATGAAACGGAATATACCTTTCAGATATGTATCGCTTTTGATGAGGAATGCATGACTGGCAGCGTCTTTTCAGATAAAGACAGTGGCTGTCATTATGAAGTCAAAAATGGAGATCTGATCTATTACAGAGAGAACAATATTGTTTATGAACAGGTGGATGTTTGGAAAAACCAGATTTCCAACACGACGAATCAGATAATGAACTCGGCATTGGTATATAAAAAATGTTTGTGAGATCGGATATAAATTGCCCGATCACATCAAGGTCATAAAAAAGGATGGTTGACACAATGGAGAAAACAGGGATCACGATTTACGGATGTGAAAAGGACGAAGCGGATATGTTCAGGAGGTATTCACCACATTATGGTGTTGAACTGACGATCATGAAGTCAGCGGTATCAGCAGAAAACGCCGCGTTGGCATCAGGCAATTGCTGTATAAGCGTTAACCATAAAACGGAAATAGATCTTTCCACTCTTCGCGCCCTCAAAGAAAACGGCGTCGCTTACATATCCACAAGAAGCATAGGCTGCAACCACATTGACATTGAAGCGGCTGAAAAGCTTGGCATTACTATTGGTAATGTAGCTTATTCGCCGGCCAGCGTTGCAGATTTTGATGTTGATACTCATGTCTATACGAAATGCAAAGTCGGTTTTATGCAGGGCAGACGTCCATGATTACAAGCTTTGTGCTGTACCGGGACGGGAACTGCGCGACATGACGGTGGGGATATTGGGGACAGGCCGCATTGGTCAGGCGGTTATTGATCGGCTAAACGGCTTCGGATGCCGCATACTCGCTTACAACTTGTATCCACAAGCTAAGGCCGAATATGTTACTCTGGGCGAACTGCTGCGGCAAAGTGATATCCTGACGCTTCATATGCCGCTCAATGCTGATACTTACCATATACTTGACCGGAAGCGAATCAAAAGCATGAAACACGGGGCCTTAGTTATTAACACCGCACGCGGTTCTCTAATTGACACAGAGGCGCTGATCTGGGCTCTGGAAAATGGGAGGCTGGGGGGCGCCGCATTGGACGTCGTTGAAGGCGAAGAAGGTATATTCTATCACGACTGTACAAACAAGCCGATCCATAATCAACTTCTGCTGCGACTGCAAAAATTGCCGAATGCGATTATTACGCCGCATACCGCTTTTTACACAGAACACGCGCTGCAAGATATCGTGGAGAACACGATTCAGAATTGCTTAGAATTCGAAAGGGGAGAAAGATAAATGACCAAGCTCAAGATTGCCGTTTTATTCGGAGGCTGTTCAGAAGAACATGCTGTCTCCATAAAATCCGCACAGGAGATCGCCAGAAACCTTGACCCAGAGAAATTTGATCCGCTTTACATCGGGATAACCCAAGCCGGTGGATGGAAGCTCTGTGATTATCCTGATGCGAATTGGGAAAGCGGAAATTGCATTCCTGCCATGTTGTCGCCGGACAGAAATGTCCACGGGTTGATTGTGTTGGAGCAAGGAGAATGTAAGATCATCCGCCTGGATATTGTGTTTCCAGTTTTGCATGGAAAAATGGGGGAGGATGGCGCCATGCAGGGACTGTTGGAGCTTTCCGGCATTCCCTATGTAGGCTGCGATTATCCAGAGCTCAGCGCTGTGCATGGATAAGTCTTTGACTTATGCGATCGTAAGAAACGCAGGAATCGCTACGCCTGATTTTCTGACAATCAACACAGGTGACATGCCAGACGCGGGGCAATTTGTTTATCCTGTCTTTGTTAAACCAGCCCGTTCCGGATCGTCTTTTGGTGTCAGTAAGGTAAGCAATTTGGACGAATTGCCAGAAGCCATCGAAAGAGCAAGGCAATATGATACAAAAATTCTGATTGAGCAAATGATTTCCGGCAGCGAGGTAGGCTGCGCAGTGCTCGGAACCGGTAACGACTTGTTTGTTGGTGAAGTGGATCAAATCCAGTTATCACATGGCTTCTTCAGAATCCATCAGGAAAAAAATCCGGAGAACGGTTCTGAAAACTCTACGATCAAGGTTCCAGCCGATATTTCAGATCAGGATAAGAAACGGG
Organism: Paenibacillus sedimenti; assembly: GCF_014534655.1. GTDB lineage: Bacteria > Bacillota > Bacilli > Paenibacillales > NBRC-103111 > Paenibacillus_E > Paenibacillus_E sedimenti. Next base: position 6,520 of record NZ_JACVVD010000025.1, on the reverse strand, counting down.
TACAAGAAACAGCGAAGCTGATTTACCGGGCTTTGGGTTGTAGTGGGCTTGCTCGTGTGGATATGTTTCTACAGGAAGACGGGCAAGTCGTGCTCAATGAAGTCAACACTATGCCTGGTTGTACCTCATATAGCCGCTATCCAAGAATGATGGCCGCCGCCGGCTTAACGCTTGCCGATGTGATTGAACGCGTGGTTGCATTAGCGATGGAGGGATAAGCATATGGAAAAAGGATTTGTGTTCCTTGATGAAGTTCTCCCCGGAATTCGTTGGGATGCTAAGTATGCCACATGGGACAATTTCACCGGAAAACCGGTCGATGGTTATGAAGTCAATCGTATTGTTGGCACCAATGCATTGGCTGCCGCGCTGCTTGTGGCACAGGAGCAGGCAGCTGATCTCGGGTATGGCTTGCTTCTCTGGGACGGTTATCGTCCGCAACGCGCTGTGAATCGCTTTGTACAATGGTCTGAAGAGCCTGAAGATGGGCGTACAAAATCAAAGCATTATCCTAATATCAACCGTTCCGAAATGATTCAGAAGGGTTACGTAGCGACTCAATCGAGTCATAGCCGTGGTAGTGCAATTGATCTGACTCTTTATCGAGCAGATACCGGCGCTCTTGTTCCGATGGGCGGTGATTTTGATCTGATGGATGTCATCTCCCATCACGGCGCTAAGGGAATCACTAATGCTGAAACTAAAAACCGCCGGTTATTGCGTTCTATCATGGAGTCCAGCGGTTTTAACTCATATGATTGTGAATGGTGGCATTATTCATTGAAAAAAGAGCCATATCCCAGTACCTATTTTGATTTTCCTATATCACTGGACAGTGAAAAGTTTTTGTTGAAAAATTGTCTAATAGTAAAATAACCCATGAATTTACAGAAGAAGAATTACGAAATCATTACAGACGAGCTCCGGCGCATTATCGAAGCGGGACTGATCAAGCCGGGGGAGAAGCTCGACACAATCGACCAGCTGGCGGCGCAGTACCGTGTTGGACGCTCGACGGTGCGCGAGGCGCTCAGCCATCTGAAGGCGCTTGGTCTGGTCGAATCCCGGCAGGGCGGAGGCACGTACGTCAAGAGACCAGGGCTTGAGCCGCTGGCCGTGCTGGAATCGCTACAGAATTCGAACGCCGAGCTGTCGCAGGTGCTCCAGGTGCGTAAGATCCTCGAGGTCGGAGCGGCCGAGCTGGCAGCCAAGCACCGGACCGCCGAAGACGTCGAAGAGCTGGGCAAAATCATCAGGCAAATGCGCGACGCCGTCGGCAACGAAGAGATCAGCCAGATTTACGATACGAACTTTCATCTCGCCATCGCCAAAGCGTCTGGCAACGCGATTCTGGAAACGATGATGACGCACATTTCCGCGGCGATGTTCCGCACCATCAAGGACAGCCGCAAGCTATGGCTCTACAGCGGGAAGGATACGGCCGGCAAGCTGTTTGAGGAGCACAAGAAGCTGTTCGAAGCGATCCGCGACAGAGATCCGAAGCTGGCCGCAGCGACGATGGCGAAGCATCTCGCCCAGGTCGAGAACGATTTGCAGTCGGTAAAATGAAACATTTCACTGTACGCTGCCGCTGCCCCTATAGTAACTGGTACAACTATCCATGGCATCCAGCTAATTGCCGAGGAGCTTGGCTTTATCGGCGGTACGCTGGTGCTCCTGCTCTTTACGATTCTCGTGTGGAGAGGCATGAGGGCGGCCATTACGGCCCCTGATACGTTCGCCAGCCTCATCGCCGTCGGCATTATCGGCATGATTGCTGTGCAAGTCATCATTAACATCGGCGTAGTGATCGGGATGTTCCCGGTCACGGGCATTACACTGCCGCTCATAAGTACGGGAGGGTCATCATTGACGCTTATGTTGACATCGATCGGCATCCTGCTTAATATATCCCGTTATTCGAGGTGACATGGAATGAAAACCATCGTCTTTACCGGAGGAGGTTCGGCGGGACACGTCACGCCGAACATCGCGCTGATGAACAAGCTTCAGCAATTAGGCTGGGAAGTCCGCTACATCGGTTCAGCCACCGGTATCGAGAAAGAAATTATCGAGCGCGAAGGCGTTCCTTTTTATCCGATTTCCTCCGGGAAATTGCGCAGATATTCGATCTCAAAAATTTCAAAGATCCATTCAGAGTCATTAAAGGTGTTTACGAGTCTTATAGATTATTACGTCGGTTGAAGCCCGCCATCGTTTTTTCGAAAGGCGGGTTCGTTTCCGTCCCGGTCGTTCTTGGAAGCCGGATGAACAAGATCCCGGTCATTATCCATGAGTCAGATACGACGCCGGGACTTGCCAACAAAATTTCGATTCCTTTTGCAACGAAGGTTTGTGTCACGTTTCCGGAATCGATGCAGCATGTGCAGGATCAAAAAGCGATTTTAACGGGACTTCCGATTCGTGAGGGAATTTTAAACGGGAAAGCTTCAAAAGGCTATTACCTCTGTGATTTTCATTCCCAGAAGCCTGTTATTCTGATCATGGGCGGCAGTCTTGGCTCTCAAGTTATTAACCAGGCCGTCAGGGATAATCTAGACAGGTTGCTTGCGCAATTCCAAATTGTACATATTTGCGGCAATGGCAATGTCTCCCAAGATCTCTCCGGCAAGAGAGGGTACAAACAATTCGAATATATTTTTGACGAGCTTCCGGATGTCATGGCGATGTCGGATTTGGTGATTTCCCGGGCGGGAGCCACTTCGATTTATGAATTTCTCTTATTGGAAAAGCCGATGCTTCTCATTCCACTCTCGCTGCAGGCGAGCAGAGGCGATCAAATTTTAAATGCTAAATCGTTCCAAAAGGCCGGCTACGCCGATGTGCTTCCGGAAGAAGAGCTAACCTCCGAATCCCTCGCTGAACGTGTTGAAACGCTCTATGCGAAGCGTGAAGCCTACAAAGAAGCCATGTCATCCCGCAATGAAACGAATGCGGTAGAAACGATTGTCAAGCTGATTGAAACGTATAGCTAAACGTCCTGATTTCGCGAAATCGGATAGGCGATTGTCATACTTGGCCAATATCCTGATTTTTATTCCTATTGGTTGGATGCTTTATCTGCTGTTGCGAGGTTTCTGACGGACAATGTTCGCGGGATATGACGGGGATTTTGGTAGGTTTTCTGATCTTTGCTCTAATCCGACTCTTTGGCGTCAAACTTTATGACAGAGGGATTTATTGGGATTTTAGACAACAAGGTTAGCAGACAAGACAAAAAGCGTCTCTTTGACGCTTTTTTAGTTTAAGTCTTCGTAGTAGGCGATCATGGCCATTTTGATGTAAGGGGTCGTCCAGAATTTGACGAAACCAAAGCTTGGACAAATGTCAAGAAAGTAGAGAAATCAAAAATTCCAACTGAGGAGGAGCTCAAGCGTTATTACGAGGTTGTCTGGAAGTCGAAAAAATTCCAGGATATGATGATTGTCAAGACGCTCATGTATACTGGTATCCGCGTCAGCGAATTAATCAATATTCGGCTGACGGATATTGATTTTCATTACTGTCAGGTTCGCATCAATAATGGAAAGGGCGGCAAGGATCGCATCTGAAGACCCTGATTCTTTGCTCCCTTACACGTAGAACATATTGATGAATGGAGATCAGATATTAAGAAATATCTGGGATTAGCACCTGGCTGGAGATTTTTAATTGCTAATGATTATGAGGATGTTTGGTTTGACCCGACTTTATTAGAAAATTGATTGTTGAGCTAACGGAAACGATAGCTCAATAACAGACGGCAGCCGGCCAGACGACCGGTTGCCGTCTTCCGTTGAAGTAACGGGGAGGATAATTTGGTGAGAGTTATTAATTGTGATAGAACAAGTAATAAGAAGTTTTGGAGTAAACAAGATATTTTAAGCTAACCGGATACGATTCATGGAATTATCAAAATGCCGCTTGACGCAACACCTAATGGTGTTATAAAATTCAAAACGAAACCAATTGGTGTTATTTAAACGAATCCATACTATCTCGTTTTGACAAGACGGGCGTCTTGTTTACTAACACTGTCTTTGGGTCCCTTGGAAGAATTTATTTTGATACAAATAACCTGAGGAACAGTTCTCAAGTGGATCAATCAAATGTTATTTCACATATGATTTCAGATTTCCCTCCTTCATTTATTACGGACGGTAATGATGCGACCTTTACCGATCAGGCCGTAGATTTGGAGAAGCGTATGACAGAACTAGATATCACCCATGTATTTAACTACTACGATAGAAGTGCAGCTAAACTTGGGCACGGTTATGAAAGCTCACTTAGTAATGAATATGCCTTTAAAAATTTTGATAAAATGCTTGATTTTATTAAACAGCGTATAAATCATTAGAAGTTGAGCTACAATCTCGCTAAATTAATTTATAATACTGTATAGTATTTAATGATAGTGAGTTCGAATTCCATTGAGTGAGAATATTAGAAAACGAGGGCACCCGCGCAGGGAAACAACGGATAATTCAATACTTCGAGCCACTAGGGCGCTGATCATTACGTCTAGCTATATAGAAGGAAATGAAGTATCAGATGATTTCGAATTGAAGCATAAAGAGTTTGAACGTTCAACTAACGGAAACTATAGTTGAATAAGCATCAATGAATGAAGCTGCCGGCACGATCGGCAGCTTCATTACGTTAACGGACAGATTTCTACAACAACAGGGCAGGTTACATTAATCCGCCCGTCGAATATCAATAATGATATTCAAATATTTTGGAGATGATTGTTTGAAACTATATGTTGTGAGACATGGTCAGACTGAATGGAATTATGAAAATCGAGTTTGTGGAAAGACTGATGTCCAATTAACGGATAAAGGTGAAAAGCAAGCAGAGGAACTATCAAAAATATTACATGAGAAACAAATTAATATCATAATAACATCACCCTTGTCTAGAGCAGTTAAAACGGCTGAAATACTTTCAAGTTCGATCAGTAAAGATATCGTAATTGATAACAGACTTATAGAGCAGGACTACGGGGAATTTGAAGGAATTAATCGAGACAATGAAAATTTTAAAGAAGCAAAACGACATTTTCCAAGTAAGCTGTATAGCGGTGAGTCGATTTTACAAGTTGCACAAAGAATTTTTAATGTACTTGATGAAATAAAAGAAAAATATAGAAATCAGAATGTTCTAATTGTAACCCATGGTGGCGTCTGTAGAGTAATTAATGCCTATTTTAATGAGCAGACGAACAAAGAGTTTTATCATTTTCATATTGGAAATTGTGAATTGAAAGAGTATGAATTCCAATGAAAAAAGAGCTTTTTAATAGAACGAAAAAAGAAAGTGAATGACGGGAGCAGGTGCCGCATCGATCTGCCCCGATCGTTGAAGTAACGTGCAGCTTAGTTGAAGAGGAAAAAATGAATTGATATCGAAATCTAAAATATTAGGTCCCGATATTAGGTTTATGCTTCAGTTGTGGTGGTTTTTTTCAGGTCTTATTAATTTAGCGGGTGCGTTTCTTCAATTAAGAGGGTATTAAGGAGGGACTGAGATATGTTGGTTAAAGTGATGTCGGTTTTCAACTGTGATGCAGATGAATTATTTAAAGAAGTAAGAAAAACTAAATCTCTCATTTATATAGGAAAACCACTTGTAAAATTTGTGCAGTTACCAATACATCCTCTCCCAGAAGTATGGAAAGAAGGTAGGTATCTTCTTAAAATGTATATTCTAGGATTTATACCATTCGGTAAACAATGGATAGTAATTTCTGTTGATAACGACATTAAACATATTAGAGATAATGGTTATAGTAAGTTAATAAAAAAATGGGACCACAATATATACCTAAAAGATATTGGAAACAACAAAACTCTTTATGCTGATACAATAGATATAAATGCAGGTATATTAACAATTTTTATTGTATTGTTTGCTCATATATTTTATAGGTTGAGACAAAAAAGATGGAGCAAACTTATTAATAACAAATTTAATTATAACGTTTAGAAATTGCTAAATTTAAAGTATAAAAGTAAGGGGGTACGTTAGTCTAATAACCCTTACAAACAAAGACCGTTTAGTAGGCATTGCACAAGGAACTTTAAATGAAATTGAAGCAGGGAAAGCAAAGCCTTCATTTGAAATGACTGGAATTTCCAAGACACGTGCCATGGAGGGTGGATAATGGCGATTGGATAATTTCAATTTATCCAGATGGCGATTATCATTTCTTTCTAACAAGGGATTTTTCATGGGGAATTTTAGGTCCCCATGGGAAGAAACAATGACAATCTACGGAGAAAGGCTAATTAGCTATTTGTTAAATGATAATCCGCTTATGCTTCACAAAGTGTTGCTACGTGGCTAAGATATTGACCGATGCTTATTGAACTAACGAGGAACGATAGTGAAGGAGCTTGCCTCGTGAAGTGACCCCAAAAAGTTAGACAGTATATTGTTAGGCAGCTTCTAGGGCATGAGTCCGGTACCGTACCGGGCTCATGCCTTTTAGTTTTGCCTTTATTCGTTTGTGGTT
>NZ_JACVVD010000024.1 GCF_014534655.1 Paenibacillus sedimenti | reverse complement strand
AAAATTTCCAGTACCAGACGTGCCTTTTCTTCAGGAGTAAACTTTCTTCTCGTGGATGCCATACAACTAAGAATCTCCTTTTTGGCTGTCTAGTTTCTATGTAGCATTATAGATAACCCCATACTGATGTTTTCATTTACATTATCAGACTCAACCCATTCCTTAATATCCTTCTGAAACTCAATATTAAAATCATCGTATGAGAAAGAATTTGTATTAGCCTTACTCCCAATAAATTTATCGAGAATTGATAGCAGTGAAGTTTTTCCACAGTTATTCTTACCGATAATTAGTGATAAATCCTTTTCTAAATTTAGTTCGAGATTCCTTAACAGACGAAAATTCTTTATGTTAATCTGGCTAATTTTCAAGTTTTCTGCTCCATTCTACTTCAATTGCACATCGTATCTGTTTTTGGTTATTTTTAACAATCAATAAATTCGACAATTAAATTCGACATCCTTCTTTTTACATTTTTTATCTTAATGCAATCTACTAACTTGTTTCGTTAGAAAAATAGAATAAACCCGCAGCATTATTTGCCGCGGGTACGCAATAGACGTCTATAACCAGGTTAATGTAAACATACAGGACTAGGTGCCCGAGCTGAGTTACTTAATAAAGGATAGTTTCATGTTAGTAACATTCCCACTTTGAGCTTTAACGTATTCTTTGTCTAAACATCCATAGACGGTTAAATAAAGACTTCATTGGATAAAGATTGGCGTAATTTGGTTGTAGAAGTTATTAGTCCTGTCGTATGACCACATTGGCAATTATCAAAACTACTACATCGAACTATCCAATTTTTGTTCCAACTATACATAGTCGTCCCCCTCTTATTGTCTTTAACTAATTATCCCTTATATTAAATTGCTATTTTTAGAAATTAGTCTTAAGCAGATTCTTCTCTATCTTATCCACCAATATACACAAAAAAACAACCTCTGTTTTGAGATTGTTTGAGTAAAACTATTAATTTTTTTTCATATTACGAAACAATAATTTCTTTTAAATCATTGGCCAGAGATTTTGAGCCACTCAATCCTTTAATATATCTTAACGGCCCATGAGTCGACCAATCAATGATACTAAGCTTCTTGACCGATCTGCTAATACCTGAGTAATCAAATTGCTTTTTATTCTCAGAAGTACACTTTACTAATATCGTCGAACCGGTTATAGATAAAGCATCTAGGCAAACAATGTGTGTTAATCGAAAACCACTATAATCAAGCCATTGATGTGGAAAAGCTTCTTTTAAAGCATTATAGTAAGTTAAGGCCATGTTCAACTTCTCTTCTTTTGTATATGACAAGAGTACTGGCTCTTTTATTAGTAGATGCAATGTTCTGTATAAGTTCTGTAGTGTGATATGTCGACCTTTATTTCTTTTGCCAATAATACTTCCAATATTATAAAAAGGACTCTCCTGTCTTACCAGTAATTCTGTTGCAATCCAACTAATATCATCTGAATCTCTTCTAAGAAATTTACTTAATGAAGATCCGATCCCTCTTGCTTTCGTGTTAATTGTATCAAAAAGCTTGATCTCCTCATCCTCATCTAGACAATGAAATGCTAAAAACGGAACGTTAATCTCGGAGTTTGTTTCTTGGATATATCTCTTAATACCACCGAGACGATGTTGTCCGTCCATGAGTGAGGCTTTTCCTTTACAAATTAATCTCCCATATTGTGGTCTATGCTTATCATAGGCTGTGAATTCCCACAGTGAGCCTGCATTTAATAAAATAGGTGTAAAAAGTGCATCTTGTCCTTTAGAAAGATAAACTGCGAAATCGTTACAACGCTTTGGATCTACAGGTCTTTGGTATCCCTTTCCTGAAGGATCGTCAAATGGTTTGACAAATGTTAGGTTTAACGCAATTGATGCAGAGAGATTGCTTTGATAAGCTACTTTACCGCGCATTTTACATTGAATTACATTTTCAATCACAATGGGACTCGGAAGTAAATTGTTCATAAGATGTTTTCTCCTCTGTGATTTGATAATAGGATGATCAAATAATTTCCAATACTCTTTCTGTTTTAGGAAATGGACGAATAATTAAGTCTAATTTCATTTCATTTTCATTATCAATGGTTTCAGTAATAAACCCTAAATTAATAAACAATTGAATCACATCTTGCATATTTCTTGGATAAAAAAAACCGTTTCTTTCCAACCTAGATCTTACATTCACTTCTCGAGCATAATAGAGATTAAACTCGTTCATCTCATTTGTTGATTTAAATTCGGGCTCAATATCACGAAATTTCCAAAATACTCCTTTATCATTATGCCGAACTAAATAGTCAATAATTCGCTCTTTAGAGTAGTCCAAAGCAATACAGTTGCTAATTTGTGGAAGCGTTATTATGTTAACTAATGGAAGGCATGAAAGCCAACCATAATCATAAAGACTTTGGGGCATAATACATTGGCCCTCTGGAATCATTTTTAATTGGGAAAGTAGTCTTACTGTTATTTCCCCATAATTCATATTTGGACATCACCCCAATTCTTTTAATACTTTTCGCACAAATAATATACCACTTATAAGTTATATTTTCAATATATATAACTTATAATGGGGTTTATTAACAAGAGGTTCTTGCCTACTCTGATAATGAGGTGGTTTGATGACGTATTTAAAACAATTAGTCGGTGAAAAAATAAAAGAACTTCGTAAAAACAAAGGGCTTACCCAAGAAGAATTAAGTGAAAAGGCACAAATTAAATACACATACTTAGGAGACGTTGAAAGAGGAGTTAGAAATATTTCACTCGAGTCCTTAGAGAAGATCATGAATGCTTTAGAAATTAGACCAGGGGATTTATTTGATTACCGTGAACTTAGCCTCAGCTCTAATGAAATTGAATTAGAGGCTGCTCTCGAGATTCATCACAATTATTTAAAAACGAAAAGTGTCAAAGATGTAAAGATGATACATACAGTAACAAAAGAGATTTTTAATTCCATTGAAAATAAGTGAGTGATTTTTTTTGTTACATCCTAATACCTTCGTATCCACTTACCTCACTTCGTATCACAGAAAAAGGCTAAGTCAAATGACTTAGTCCTTTAGGATATTGTGCAAGAGAAAGCCGTGCCTTTGCAATGGCAGCATGATAGAAACCCTTTCATTATGAGAATTCCCCACCGATAAGGGCGGGGAATTCTTTTTGGCTAAATTGGTGAGACAAAAAAACAATGCAACAACAGCCTGAAAAGCCTCATATTATTTCGATATTCCATTGCCCTTGTCAGCAATTTGGGGCCATTTCGCTCCTATATCTTCGCTAATATATATATCTTTTTTGAAAGTTGCCAATATAATTCCACTCGTGTCAGTAGGATTTTGAGCAATATAAGAAATGGTATCTTCTTTATCCAAGGTAGGTAGTTTGATTTCTTTCTTTTCTTTACTGCTTAGATTGAATTGAAACATCGTCTTAGAATTTGCCGTCGGTATAAAAAATTCACCGTTTTTGTTAAATGCTGAAGATGTTACAACTAATCCCGTAAGCAACTTTTCAAAGTGATTTCCAGATACATTAAAAAAAATACAAAGGCTAAACATGTAAAGATAAAAACAGATCCTGATATACTACTTTTTTAAATTATTAATTGCTATTAACATTGGATGATATGATTCTTCTGATTTTTTCTTTCTTCTTAATTTAACTGAATGATATGGACATTCTAATGAGTTCATCCAATTTGTATCAACTTTTTCTTTTGGTGAGTGAAATTCAATGGGGTCATTTTCATTTTCAGGAAAGACCATAACAAAAAAGTCATTCGAATCATATTTAAAATCAATATTTCTTGGATTTTTTTGTTTTGGTGCATATTCTACAGAAGTTCGTAACCAGTTTTTAAAATGTCCATAAGCTAAACGAGCTATAACATGATTTAATGACCACTTAATATGAGAAAATCTGTTTGGATGCGTAATTGGATATCTATTTAGTAATACATTAAGTATTTTTCTAATAAAGATTTCATCTTCATCGCTTCCAAACTCAAGAACATTTAAACGTTCCATTCTATGTGTAGGATGATCTACATTATAATAATTAGGAATCTTATGCATTGACATTTTCCAAAATACAAATGCAAAAGCATATGGGCATAATGGCGGAAGTGATTTATTGTCTTCCTTTGAAACTCTAACTAGTCGATGAATGCATGTTTTATGATTCTTTAAAATGCTTTTTTTAAGATTTTTTTCAACAGAATGAATGATTTTATATGCGGATTTGCTAATTTCTTGTTCAATAGCCCTTGTTTCAAGATCTCTGTAACCAGAGAAAAGATCGTATACATTATTCACTTCTCTCCAAGATTTAGAATCGTACACTTTAGAGTTTAAAGATTCTAATTGTTGAATAGATAATGTGCTTTTTGATGAGCAAATATTATTATATTGGTATTGAGGGTTTGAAACCTTTAATAAAAATTGCATACTATCACTAATCTGATCAATATCAACTAAATCAAAAAAATACGTATTTTCTAACCTTTTTATTTGCAAATCATTCATAGAAAGCCACTCCAAAATTAAGCTATCTCTTATTTCGGAATTGTGTCTTTTCCATTCTGAAATGAATATTTCTGGTTTCCACGAAATTAATACATTTCCACATTCACAAGAATATGGCCCTGCAGTCTTTTTAATAAGCAAATTATAAGGAATTGGTTTTTCACATACAGTACAATTTCTTATTAGTGGACTGAGATGAAACGGACATTTATTTACAAACTTTAATTGATGCAAAACACTATGGTAACCATTTTGTAAACACTGCTGACAGTAGCATAAATAGTCTCTTAATAAAGCAAAGTTTAAATCATTTGAATGTTTATTAATTAATGAATTTTTAAACATGCTTAAAAATTGTCGCAAATTTTCTGTACTTTTTTGAGCTATACTTATTTGCAATTCATTTTTTATTTTATCGTCATCTAGACCAGATGCGTTGTATAGATCTCGATGTGAGTTTCCAATTATATTCTTTTTTTTCCTAGTGTCTTCTTTACTAAATAATTGCATGAAGTCCCAAGTGCTTGCACTATTAGCAAACTTAAATTTCTCAATTTTACTCCAAGACGATTCAAAATTTTGAATCCAATTAGGATTCCATGAATATTTCCTTAAGGTTTCATTAGTTGAAGTATTATCAATCATCAATTTCACATCCAAATTTTTCTACAACATTTCCATAAGAACTTCATTTTCAATATATCCGGACTTACGAATCGCCTCAATCCAGTTTACTTTGGTTAAAAAATCCTGATCTAATCCGTTAATCCCAAACTTTTTTAATACATATTCAATTGTTAATGTAAGGTATTGCATGGGAATCTCCAAATTTTTATGTAATCCGGCTTCTGTTCTCATCTCTTTAAAGGTATTGAGCAAATCTTCTGAGTATGTTTTCAATCTGAACCCATTTATATACGCTTGAGGGAAAAAGTACCTAGTAGGAGACCATCCACTTCCAATAGGAAATTCCGAAATTAGATCGTAACCATCGAGTAAAGTTTGTAATTCAGACAACGTTTTTAGACCAGAAAATTTATATTCGTGTACCATAAATCTTCCAACGATTTGTGCTTTTTTAGTAGCTAAAAAAGCTGTACGCTGATGAACTAACTCCTCTTGTCCAACTAAAATGGTAGTTAAACTTACACCAGCTAATTCAAGTCTATTATAAATGTCCATTAATATTTTGTATTCTAACTCTAATAGACTTTGAGCATCATCAATAAAAAGTAAAATGCGGTTTGTTCCTGAACTTTGAGCTTTCTCAATAAAATATTTTACAAGTCGATCGCTTTTCATAGGAACTTTACCTGAAAAAGGTAATCCATGACCAACAGCGACTAATAAATCCTCATAAAATTTATTATCATTGGCTTGCTTCTTACCTTGTTCACAACTGTAATGAAAGATTGGTAAGTTTATTCCGAAATCATATGGTAAAGCATGCTTTAGATATCTAACGGCATATGTTTTCCCTAATCTAGGTCTTCCGTATGCCATCCCACCTGGTGCTCTGTTTTCAATCCATTGTTTTATTTCATCGTACATATTAGATATCTCATCTGTCCCTATAGTATACCTTCTTTCTTCAATTGGATGATTACCTGTAGGTACATAGGGACGTTCGTATTCATCAACAAGAAATTCCATTCTTTTTCACCACCATTGTCATTAATGAAATATCGTTCTTAATACTTTCTTTGATTTTACCTCTTCAGATGTCCGATGCGATGATAGTTCTTTGTTTAAAGTCTGATTATAACTATTATTTTGAGTTACGGACTCATTTTCTTTTACTAATTGATCTAATTTTCGATTTAATTGAGCCAATCGGTTACGAGCAGATTTATTTGTTTTTGCTTTATTTTTAAGATGTTCACGAAAAATAAGCATTGGGTCATCATATTGGGAAAAGAAAATCTCCCGCTTCTCTTTGAGTTTAAGTATTGCTTTTCGGTCTCTAAGTGTATGAGGAGTAATCCCCCAATGACCTCCAGCTGTTAAATATCCCAAATCACTTCCATCATTTATAAACACTCGAATAGCTCGAAGATCCTCCACGTTAACAACTAAGGTAAGCTCAGAACCGATCAATGCTGGAGATCTAGATAGGACTTCACTACGATAGTCAACACCATAAAAATGAATCAAAGGTCGTTTACCTTGCTTTACGTTTCCTTGAACAGTGCGTGTCGTCTGTAAGGTGAGGAAGGCAGCTTCTTTTCTCTTATCAGGGTCCATAACGCGTGGTTCCATGCCTCTTTCTATTCTCTGTTTCATCAAATCAAGTGGGGCAAAATTATTAATTCCACCATGGGGTATACCGTTATAGTCTGAGATAATTACTTCAGTGATTTCTTCTAATTCTTCGATTGAAATGTTGAATTTTTTAGCCTGCTTTTCCGGGTCTTTCCTTAGCGGGTCAGATGGATTGCTCCCAGTCGTATTAACCATTTTGTGATAACCACGATCTTCAAGTGTTCTAAAAAGTCTCTCTATTATTCCCCTCTTCTCCGGAAACCCTACAGGACCGGGATTAACTCTACACTCAACAATATGATGTAATCTATCTTTTACCATTTTTGCAAGATTTGCTTTTCCATTATCGAAACTTAATTCTTCCCATAACCCCCATTCAGCTTCTGGGATTTCTGAGGAAGGAAAGCCTCCTTTTTCTAAATATTTAAGACCAGATATTGTTAACTCTCTTTTCTTATGAGGGACAACGGCGTCTTTGACACATAAAAGTACATCATCTGAATTATATTCTTTGCTAAGACTTATGTGCTTGCCTAGAATTGTACGTGTAGCTTCATCAACGATAACTAATAACCATAGTCGGTCTAAAATTTCCGTTATTGTATCACCTTCAGGCGTTGTATATGTAATAGTGAATATTGCATCAATACGATGACCGTCTAACTGTACCCTCTGATAGGGTCTAATAATCATTGGTTGTTGGATTTCTTCATCGATATGCAATAATCTAGCACGTCGTGATGCTTCATTACCATATTTTTTAGCAGCTTCTCCAAAATGTTCTTCTTGGAGTTTTTCTAAATATCTATAAAGTGATCTTTTAGCTTTATCCTTAGTATTAAAAGGATAATCATGTATGCCGATCCCTGACTTTGTACACAAACCAACAAAATAACGATGTACTAAGTTACCTTGTACGATAGGAACTTCATCGATCTTTATTCTCCGTTGCAAAAACGCTTTATCAATTTTTTCTTTAATATCTGGATAGTTATCAAGTAATTTAGAAAAAGCTCCGTTCAAACCAGAAGTTCTTGCATCTGGAGTTAGATCGATTTTAGTAGACGCCTTTCTGTTGTAGTCTGCTAATCGTTTTTTTGGAATTAAAGCTCGAAAGCCCCATATAAGCCCACTTTCATCCACGTCTAAACACCTACGAATAAATCTTCTTAACTCCTTTGCAATAATTTGAGTTTCATCAAATATTTTACTGTTCTTCATTCCTCGTAAATACATAATTACGGCTGTCTCTCTTTTTTCAAATATCTGCAAGTCTTCTTTGGAAAGTAATGTTTTATTTACACTCGGCCAGAAATCCGGGTCTAAATTCTTCTCATCAACTTTCAAATCTTCAAGTAGGCGTTTTCTTTTCATTTTATATAGACCTCCGTATTATGACCGATTGGGTAACGATCAATATTACTTTCCAAGATTCCCTCAACAATTAATAAATAAGCAATTCTTCTTATTTTTGTTTTGTGGTATTTGGTTAGTTCTTGTTCTATTTGATTTATTCTTGTACACCCGTTGTCAATTTTATTTTTAATTGCATCAACAATTTCTATTTCAGAGTTTATGGCTTGCCCCATATATGGCAATAGTATTTTTTTATTCTCAAGCAATATTAGATTTTTCCTTATCTCGTTTTCTCGGTTTACACTGTAGGCAAAATCATGCTCATAACACCACATTCTTTGAGCATTGACTTTCTCTATTGCACTGTCTTTTTTTCTCTTATGAGTAGAATCAATTTCATATGAATAGTTAACAGCAACAAATTCCTCATTCCCACCTTTCCACTTGATCCACATATCAAAAACGGATTTAATGGGTTTACCATTGACTATATAAATGATTTGTTTAGGTTTTTCACAAAAATCTAAAACCATTGGATTTGTTTCAATTAAAACCCAATGATCATATTCTAAGTCACCTTTCAAACGAACTTCTCTTTTAATCTTTTTACTGTATACATGCCACCTATTGCTTCCGAGATTTTCTTTTACTACAGGAGTGTACATATATTTCTCCTCAACAACATTATTCTTGTACAATTTACATGAATATTCTGAATACATTGAATTTCTACTATTTTTCATAAAATCCTTCTATTTTTATGAAATTTCTTGTAGAAATTTGGGGAAAAAGAATAAGAAATAATAGTTTAAAAGATTATAACAATACTTCACTATTGAAATCTTGCAAATGGGACTAGTTTATTGTCACTTAACGCTACCGTGCAGATTTTCTCCGCTACGGTTAATGGTACTATTTTATTGTCATTAACGTAGAAAGGGAGTAGTTTATTGTCATTAAATAATGACAATAAACTACTCCCATAAAGTCTGAAAACCCTTGATAAATCTAGGAAAACAATGATACCACTTTAATGTCGCTATACATATGTCGGATGACAAGAACTTTATCCCATAAATGACAAGAACTTCTTATCGGCATCCGTTTCAACTATCGTTTCCCGTTAACGTAATGGTCATCTTACTTAACCAGAACTTCAATTGCATGTGAAAACTTGCTATTTTCAATTTCAATACTTCTGGGATCGGCACTAAAATTGCTGCAACAATTTTAGCTGAGATCGGGGAAATCGATCGGTTCGATCACGCAAAGAAACTGGTGGCCTTTGCTGGTGTAGATCCAAGTGTTTTTTCTTCAGGCAAGTTTACAGCGACCATAAATAAAATAACTAAGCACGGCTCCAGGAGGCTTCGTACAGCCCTATATCAGGCAGTACGGTGTGGCATTCGTAGTAATAGAAATAAAAAACTAAGAGCTTATTATGATAAGAAGCGTGCTGAAGGAAAGCTGTTCAAAGTAGCAATAATTGCTTGTGTGAATAAACTCATCCACTGGATTTTTGCCATCTTGACTACTAAGGAAGCGTTCCGGTTAGAGTAATAAGCATGGAATAGAAATATATGGAATATCTTTCCGTGCCATGTAGGACGGTTCTTTACCATGCCCTTTTTTAAGTATACCACCTCGTGATGTGGCCATTAATAATTAAATATTGACAAGCTATTAGCTGGAATAGTGCAATGAGGCAGTCGATCGTACTGACCGGCTGCCGTTGTGTCTTTATTGAGCTATCGTTATCCGAGTTAATCGTAACTTCAAACCAACTCAACAAAATGTTCTTTATTTGCAACAAAATATTTCTCTAACAACTCAGTTACATTCGGTTCACAATCATAATATTGATTGTCGAATCGTTCATACTCTCCCTCTCTTGATGCCATTACAAAACCCAAAACGGTATTTATTGTTTTTCTAATTTTTAATGAATACTGTCTATAGGCTTCACCCAAGATATCCGCTTGTTTAGATGCACCTAAAGATTTGAGAGCATTTATTGTTTCATTAACTTTCTCCGTGCCTTTGTTTTCAAAATATTGAATATGTCCCCCGTTCTGAACTTCCGAATCATACCAGAAGCATAGATGGGCAATCCTTTGTATCTGATTGAGGTCCTCATACTCCTCCATAGCTATTAAATCAATAAAAGCATTCCACTCTTCATAAGGTGATTCAATAAGCAGGTCCTTGCTAATTCTCCTTAATATCATTGATACCACCTAACTTTGTAAATACGTTTGGTTCAATCATATCACTTTTCATATGTTTCAGGTTTTTGTATTTATTAGAACTATCCTGCCAGATAGTTCAACGAGGCTGCCATCCGTGGTAGTCTCGTGATGTCGTTTTGTTGCAGCTAGCGTACTCCGTTGAAAAAGTTACTCACGATAATTCTATCCAAAATCTTTTAATAACGTTTCCGTTTCCTCAACGAAGTTTGAATCTGGTATTCCACCATTCTTCAAAATTGTTTTCTCAGAAGCTATATTACCTTCATCACAAACAACAAGGGCTTTTTCAATTCCTAACTCCTTAGCTTTTTGCAGAGATAAAGCTAACAATTTACTCGCATAACCTTTTCTTCTCTCTTTCGGACGAATTCCATATCCAATATGTCCGCCACAATTAAATAACTTTTCTGTTAGACGATGTCTAATGTTAACAGCACCAACCACCTTATTACCAACAACTAACCAAAATGTGGAGTCTGGAACCCAATTTCCAGGCAGATTTTCACCTTTTTCATTATTAAGAAGAGACTGCACCATAGCTTCAAAGTCAGAAGGATCTTTACTTATAACCCATGGCACCATGTCTTCTCCACTTTCAATCCATTCTTGATAAAAAGCAAGATATCCGTCCTTCAATTCTACTGTGGGTCTGACCAAAGACATACTTAACTCCATATGTACTCATCTCCAGTCTTATATCTAAATTTACCCAATAATATCATAAAGTGTTATGTGCGACGAGGGGCGATTACGCATTACTGCCCGTTACTTCAATAACCGAAAAAGGAGATGCCGTAAAGCAAGCTCCTCATAAGTTCTGATTAAAGGGTTGGAGAAATAATTAAAACTCAACATCGCGAACTTTAGAAAATACCATTGTATCTCTCAATGAACCATCTACGTCACACGCATCTTTTCGAAGAATTCCTTCAAAGAGTGAATCCCTGCCGTTCGGCAACTCGTGCACTCCGTGTATTACGAGCATCACAGCGGATTTCAATACGATTAGCTTGTAACTCATGTATAGCATAGTTTGTTATAGCATCCACTGCTTCAGTAATATATCCTTGATTGCCAAAAGATGTACGCACCCAATAACCAATTTCAAATTTACGTGCTTGCCAATCAATTCGATGTAATCCGCTACTACCAATAAATTTGACCTGTTTCCTTCATTAAAAGGAGTAATCTTAGATCGGTGCGATCCAGGAATTGTAGTCTAGATCGCCGTATACTTATTTCAGACTCTTCAATTGTAGGAATGTTTTGAGCCCACGGCATCCAGGGACGCAATTCCTCGATGCTTTCTTTTATTACCTTGCGCGCGTCATGACTAACAGGTCATGAGGTGTGAGTGCTTCCTCTAAGCCTGTGAGACCAATGCCGCCATTGTTCGGCATAGCGTATTTCATAGAAAAAATTTTTACTTTACGCCACCCACCCCATCTTTTAACAAGAATGGTTAGCTTAATAAAACGAGCAGGTTGCTGTGGGCACCTGCTCGATGTCGTTTTTTCAACTATGGTTATCCGTTGAATACGGAATGTCTCTATGCCTCGAAAGCGATGTGTCGACCGGGAGTTCGACTTTGCCGAATAACGGTCAGTTCGCATAGAGGTACGACTTCACATCCAGCCCGACGTAGGCTTTCCATATGATCAGATTGTACGGATAGCTCCAATCCATATCGGGCTGACCAGACTCAAACATCTGGTGTAGCCGGTTGCTGTTGAAAATGATCGACCCTTGCTGGTCGAAGGCGACACCGTCCACCCACAGCATCCGATCATCCGATACGATCGAACGAAAGACGTTAGTCGAAGGCGAGTACATTCCTACCCCTTTGCCTTCCAGCATTGTATAAAATACGTTTCCTTTGTTGTCGGCGTGCATCCCGTCCGTAGTGGTGCTTTTGCTGCCGATTGCTTTAACGGCCTTGCCGATGTCCTCAAGGGGCACGGAGAAGTCGCGCAGCAGTGCGGTATCTACGGCATAAAGATTGCGGCCTGTTATCGGGCAGTAGTACAGTGTTCGGCGATCCGCAGACAACGCGATACCGTCCGAGCCGATGCGCATCGGTTTCTCCCTGAATACCGGGAGCAGGTCGATTGCGAACCGGAAGCCCGGCACGTCCTGCGTGCTGTAATGACGATCAAGAACACGGCGTAGCTGCTTTGTCTTCATATTGTAGACAATGATACCGCCGGCCACCTGATGATCCGGCCACCCGTTACCGGAATCGGTGATGTACACGTATCCGTTCTTGTTATCGACAACCAAATCGTTCAGGAATGAGGTCCGGTAAGGCGCGATCATATTCGGAATGTCGATCGAGTCGAGCAGCTTCTTCGTAGTCAAATCCCACACGACAAGCTTCTGCGATCCCTCCGGCGAAGGTGCGTAGGCGATCTTGCCTTGATCCAGAAGCCACATCCGGTTCAGCTCATCAATCTCGTAACCCAATACGGATTGAAGTACCTTTACATTTCCGGCCTCATTCCAATCCCAGCTCGGGAAAGGCTCCAACAGCGGCACCCCCTCCTTAACC
This sequence comes from Paenibacillus sedimenti, assembly GCF_014534655.1. GTDB lineage: Bacteria > Bacillota > Bacilli > Paenibacillales > NBRC-103111 > Paenibacillus_E > Paenibacillus_E sedimenti. The sequence goes on along the minus strand of NZ_JACVVD010000024.1, from coordinate 21,789 downwards.
ACGATCCGGTTCATTGTCGCTGGAATGCCCTCCGCCCAACGCGGTACCGAGACGTAATAATTCCCCAGAGTATCGATCTTGACTCCACCTGGCATTGCATGCTTCCATGCTTGCTTGGCTTCGAACTTCTGTTTTAGCTTTGGATCGGTAAAATTCCAATCGAGATGGTTCCAGTGGAATATCATATTATAGCGGCCGATTTGTGCGGCCTCATGTTGCTGCTGTTCCGGTTGAGCCGCTGAGGCGACGGGATTGGCGACGCTAACGTAAAGCAACACAGGCATTATGACGAGCAACAGCTTACACAAACATTTCATGCTTTGCTGAACCCCCTAAGGTTTGCTTCCAAAAGCTAATTTTTCATTTCCAGCTTTTGTTATACCTAAAGTAAGGTTTCCACTTTACTTTTCCTTTATTCCCTTTTCAGTCAATAGCCTTCGATGTCTGCGGCCCGATCCCCCCTCTAATTCCACTATCCTGCCCGGTAGTTGTGCATTTTTTGATGACAAAAATTCCCCTACATAAAAAAATAAAAGCTTGAATTATCAAGCTTTTTCTGAATGAGTAATGTAGGCAATTTTGTGTCATTGTATTCATGCCTGCCCAGCCATAAAAAAAGCCAGCCGCGAAGCGAGCGCGGATCGAAGTCATTTTAACATCGGAGCTTAACCACATACCAATCAATGTAATAAGAGCAGGCCACACAGGGGCGGACTGCTCTTTGTATCGCGTTTTACGTTCATACCAATTTTTTTGACATTCTGTATAAGGATAAAGCCGGCTTCTCAATCTCTCCCGTTTTTTGGTATCCCAATTTCTCATACAGCTTGATCGCAAGAAGATTTTCTTTTTTTACAGTAAGCGAGCATTTAGGAAAGCCTTTCAAAACGGCTTGCTCCTCGGCAAATCGGATTAACTCGGAACCTACCCCCAAGCCTCTGCTTTCTGGCAGTGCAGCCAGTGTCCCAATATGGAACTCATCTTCCCTGCCTTCTTTCAAAGTGATCATGGAATAACATTCTTTCCAATTCATCATGTTATAGCCGATAAGCCCCCACTTTCGATAAGAAAAAAGTTTCAAGAAGGTAGGCCAAGCAAGGCGATTCATCAGCGTAATGGGGTAACAGGTAATCATTCCCAGGGTTTGTTCTCCCATTTTTGCTTCGAAAGCATACTGATGACTGAAGCGGTTGTTGTCCCATCGCCATAATTGATTGAATGTTTCGTTTATTTTGCTATCTTCTTTAGATCCCGCAAGCGAGTATGCCATATAGTCAAGCGCCAATTGATTCAATCGTCCTCCTACTGACGAATTGGGATCAGCCTTGTCGATTGTGACTTTAATCATTTCTAACACTCCCTTATATGTATAATTCAATCATCATTTCTTTTTATTAATCCATATAAAATAATATTGTTCATCGCTTTAATTCCGGACTCGAAGCTGACTTGATGATTTGCAAGAAAGTCATAATCTAAAAGTTTTTTGAGTGTTTCATTCAGCATTAACTTAAGTATGACGGTATCTATTACTTCAAGTTCTTCATTCTTTATACCTTGCTCTATCAAATGCATGACTGGATCCCATATCGTATTCAGGTGATTATTTGTTTTTTCCCACAAATCAGGATAATGTCGCTGCAAATCCTCCATATGTCGAACGATAGAACTGACACTGTATGCATCGGGAATATTCTGAAAACTTAGTATCATTTTTTCACGAAGTGTAAGTTCGTTTCTTTCCATTATTTCGTTATCCGAGGCAACAATTTCACTAAAAACAAAGTCGATCGTTTTTTCTATGATTTCATGTTTGGAAGCAAAATGCGCATAAATGGTTCGTTTACTCGTACCGAGTTCTTTTGCCAAATCCTCGGTTGTGAATCGAATCCCTTTGTTTCCAATTAGTTTTAAAGTTTTTAAATACAGATTTTTCTCCATGTAATTATTATCTTCCCTCCTGCCTGTTGAAACGATTGGTACTACATATGTTTTTATAGTACCATTATATTTATTAGATCTGCCTTTGTCAATTCGTTTTCTATAGCTTTACAACACCACCAGAGAGATCCCGCGTCCATTCAATTCCAGAAGAGCAATTGGATAGTTTAACAAAGTTTCAGTTGAAGATATTTCAATTAATCACATTCGACTTTGGGAAAGTGTATAAAAAAGAAGATCCCCCTACCCGTCCAATTTGGCTAGGTGTTTGGTGATCTTCCTCGTTTTAGAGCCTATTCTACGACTTGTTTCCGCGAAACCGGAAGTTTATAACCAGCGATCTACTTCTTGGACAGCCAGACGTCCTTACAATTCGGCCTATAGATATATGTTCTTGTCCATTTCGGTTATGGATATAAGTTCTTGTCCTCTGACATGAACTATCGTTCCTCGTTAGCTCAATAAACCAATCGTCTATAAAAATGCCATGTACACTCCTTTACCTGGTATTAACTTAAATCCGAGATTATTATATAAATTACGAGTTGGAGCATTATCATCATCTGTTTCAAGCTGTAATCGGGACGCTTTGTTCTCAATTGCTATGTCTAAGGCGTATTGCATTAGCTTCCTACCTACACCTTTATTCCTATGCTTTGGCGATGAATATAAAGCATCTATTCGGAGTACAGGATGCCCTTTGGATATAGAAAAACTCCATGATAGCACAATAAACCCTACATACTCATGTTCAAACTTAGCCACATAACAATGCGATTTGTTATTTCGTAAAAACCGATTTAAAATTTCCTCGCATTCTTCTAATTGTTTAGACGTTGATTCTAATTCGTTTACTCCATTTGATGAAGAATTAATATATCCCGCTATCAAACTTTTAACATAAGGAACAAGGGACTCATTCAAAGGTACAATCTCTACACTCATTCACAAATACCCTCCACTTTTCATACATTTCAAAGGCGCATCCATCCATATAATACCATATTTTATCGCAATGGATTGTAACAAATCTGCCGGTTACTTTAATAAACAAAAGAGGTGCTGCCGCGAAGCAAGCCCCTCCACTATAGTTTCCGTTATTTTAACAACGGTATAACCTTGACTACATCGAGCGCCTTCGCATGACCTGGATAAGACGCTTCAACCACCACGTTAGCGTCGATAATAATGCTTACTTGGTCGCCTACAGCAACAGCATCGTAATCAGCTTTATCCAAAGAAAGCCAGATTGCATTTGGCTTAGCGTCCTTCAATATTTCACTTAGTGGCGTCGTATTGATATTAGCAACCTCGTCACGTACAACTAAGACTTTACTGTTCTCTTTCGCAACAACATAACCCTCTTTGTGGTTCCAATGTCCATCATCACTATTGTTTTTAGATGAACAGCCTGTCATTAGTACCAACACGAACATCAACACAACAAAAACACACTTCAAATTTTTTCACTCCTTACATGCCTAAAGAAACCACTACTTCATATTACCATAATATAGTGGTTTGCCACTCCATTATCCTGCCCGATCGCAGAACCAGGCTGCCGACCTTGCCGGCAGCCTCATTCTGGCATCTTTGAATTGTATATCGAAACAAAGCTAATCCCCTTCACTCAAGCATTTCAGCAGCGCTAAGGCCTCTTCATGCTCAGGTTCCAGAACCAGCGCCTCGCGTATGTATTCCAGTGCGGCCTCTTCCAGCCCAAGTTCGTAGCTACATATAGCCAGACAATATAAGACTGTTGGTACAGGCTCATTTGCATGTATGGATGTTTCCAGAAACAGCTTCGCATCCTCGTACATATCCATTTCGAACAGCAGAAGTCCGGCGTCCAACGCTAAATCATAGCGTTGCTCCATCGCATAGTAAGATGACCACATGATGTATATGCTTTTTTTGATATCAAGCATTTCTTCATCGCTAGCTTCGGGCAGCAGGCTAGCGATGTGTTTCGCGCCCTGGATGAAAAACTCCGCATCATAACCGCCCAAACGCCAAAAGGCTAAAATTTGCTGCAATCCCATAGTGTCCAATTGGCGGTCTACCCATTCTTTCATACTAAAGAAATCATCTGGTCCAAAACGCTCGATAAACCGCCGGTAGGCTAGCCGGGTGTTGACAAAGCTAATTGGCGCTTCCAACATGAATATACAGCCGACATTAATATTATTATAATGATGCGTGGTGAAAAGTGACTGAGCACCTCTTTGCCCAAACACATGTTGAATCGCATGATAGTTTGCCGTTAAAGAGAAGCTACCATGATGAATTAACTGGGGCGGCTCCGCAAACTTCCAATTCTCTAACCGGTGGTCGCCTTTATCTGCTGTGATAAGCAAGAAACCAGTCTGTGACAGTTGATTCAGCCGCTCTAGGCACGTCAATCCGACCACCGGAAACAGGATATGTGAATCCTCAAGCTCCTGCTGATAAAGCGCGATAAGATCGTGATACGGATATTTTTCTTCTTCATATCCAGACGCACGGCGGTGCTCATAATTCAGAGTCATTTTTTTCAATGCTTCTGACGGCTTGAATAAATTGGAGTTTTCAGGAAGCTCAATGAGGACATCGCATTCAAAAATCTTACCACCACCTACATAGATCAGCTCTTGCGGAATACTGTCAAAAAAATAATTAGCTACGATCAGCAGCGGCTGCTTCAGATCACCAGGCTGGATGGTTGTATTAGATATAACCAAATTTAGCTCCGTGTCATGCACGGCATCAAACTCTGCGAAATCCAATAGTCCATGTCGTATAAAAGTTTGAAGGGCAGGATGATTTTTCCAAGCGACTATATTTTTTACCGCTAAATCGGTCATGACATAGCGAAATGGGGGCAGTACAATACCGGCATAATCTCTCAGCTCGCATAGCTTTTGCAATACATGAAATGCAAGGCGTCCCGCCCCCGCTCCCAGTTCCAGGATCGTAACGGTTTCAGAAATATCTCCTCGGTCGGACAGGTCTTGAAGAAACCCGAAAATCATTTCCGCGTAGGCTGCGGCAATCATGGGGTTGCTCGTTATATATTGCGGAACCTGGTCATTATTCCAAGCCTTCATACCTTGTTGTTCAAAATATGTCCTCTGTAAATCCCAGAAAGATGCTTCGCTGAAACGGAATCTATGTTGTTTATTTTCTGCCATTTGATATAAACCTGCTCTCTTTAATCATTAGGGACAAATCTGTAGCGCTTCAAACGCCAGCCAAATTGAATATCTCTTGAATCGTAACATATAAGTTGCAAGAACCAAAACCCATAACTTTTATCTAACGAGTGCTGCACTATCTTGCCCGTTTCTTCAATGAAAAAAAGAGCAGCTGCCGTGGCAAACTACTCCATGTTTCGTTCAACTATCGTTATCCGTTAGCTTAGCTTTATTTATTGATAATCCCATAATAAACAAGATCTTCATAATGATTTTCCTTCATGACATGTTCTTTTAAGATACCCTCTTTTTCCATACCTTCGATTGATCGCCAAGGACTTATCGAATCGGGAGATCAGCGAGCAGTTATTTCTTGCATTAAGCACAGTAAAGGGATATAACCACCAAATCTTCGGCAAGCATCAGGTTCAACGACGTACGGGGGCTGTGGCGCGTGCCAGAGAGTTGGGGCCTTTGCTACAATAAACACTACTTTAGTAGCTGTCACGTACGAGTAACGACAGCTATACTGCATAGAAGGATGTGCATTAAAGGTATTCACTCCAGTTATCGAAAACTTGAAATAATAAGGAGGCATTACTATGAAAGTATTACTTATCGGAGCAAGTGGAGCTACAGGAAGACTGGTGGTACGGCAATTAGCTAATCGAAATATTGCTACCAGAATTGTAATTAGAAAAACTGCGTCAATGCCAGAAGACCTTATTAACAATAAATTGGTCGAATGCATAGCGGGGAACATCTCGGAGTTTGATTCAGAAAAAAACATCAATCTCGTTAAGGGATGTGATGCAGTTGTATGTTGCCTAGGTCACAATCTTACATTCAAAGGCATGTTTGGAAAGCCCCGTTTTCTGGTTTATCTATCACTGAAGAATGTATGTGACGCAATAATTAAAAACGCAAATCAACAAGTGAGAATAATACTGATGAATACTACCGGCAACATAAACAATGAGATAGATGAAAATAGATCTGTAGGTGAAAAAATTGTTATTTCAATGCTTACGGCATTGTTGCCGCCACAGAGGGATAATGTTTATGCGGCAAACTATCTATTAAATACTGTGGGGAAGAAAAATAGCATGATTGTATGGACAGTAGTGCGGCCCGATAGCTTGGTAAATAATGAAGAAGAAAGTCCATACGATGTTGTTGAAGCACCAACGAGAAGCGCAATATTTAATCCTGGTAAAACGAGTCGGATAAACGTTAGCCGGTTTATGGCAGAATTAATAATAAATAATGAGTTGTGGAATAAATGGAAATACAAAATGCCGGTTATTTATAACAAAGAAGAATAATTAATTTAAACAATCACCCGTTGCTGCGTTATACTGCCCCGTTACTTCAACGGACAACGGCAGCCGATCGTCGTGTGGCCGGCTGCCGTAATGGTGTTTGAACCTAATAGCCTGATGAGCCGACCGCTTGGGACGAAATCCGTAAGAGCAATCTTTGAAATCCGCTTCGAAGAGCCTTCGATCACCATGCTGGTTGCCATCTGAACAGTCCGGTCCCGGACTGTTGGGATACCTAAGGGACGTGTCTTTCCGTCCGGTTTTGGAATTTCTTTCCGTTTGACCCGGTCGATATTCCCCATTCATTAGCTGTTGCCTAATCTCTTCGATGAAGAGTTCTTCTCCAATTTCTCGAACGATGAATTCGATCGTCTGTCCATCGACGCCGGCACTACCGCGATTGGCTTTCACTCTTATCCATGCTTCTTGCAGGATATCTTTCCGGAATACTTTGTCGTACAGTGCATGAAATTTGCACTTAGGGTTCTCCTTAGCCGCAAGATAAAGGGTATTTTGAAGTTGTCGAGCGTTTTCGTTGGTGGCGTTAGCCGAGTATTCGGCATTCACTTACTCTTACCTCCTCGATATCCCATGAACGAAGTGGGGTATTGCCTTTCGGCGCCCTTTCCTCCCCGGGGTTATGTTGGCCGCCGGTTCCTTGGTAGTATGGCCCCCTCCGACTCCCTTCCCTCAGCTCGCCATTTCACCTTTGGGGCTTATAGGTTTGCTCGTTACGAAAAAAAACTTCGTGCGAGGGAGGGTCTCCCTAGTTCCAGACACAACTTTCTCTACATGCCGCTCCCTTTACACCGGAGGGTTCTTCTGCGCTGCATTCCAAGATCTTCGCGCGTTCCTTGGCCTTCGCCGGGGCAGTCGTGGCTCGGCTTCCTCTTGTCCCATTCGGGTTCACTTTCACGATGAGGTAGGATTCATTTTCATTACGGCCTGCAGATTTGCTTCGCCGCGCGGGGCACGATTTTCACAGGGCTTCAAACGCCGGATTTCGCCGACGTCTGCCTGCTAGCTACGGGGCGGCTTGGTCCCTACCCCGACTGAACTTGCATCAGTAAGTTGTGCCTAGCTCGGCTAGGCGCGCACTGCCCGATAGTTCAATAAACGCAGAGTCGTTGTAGAAGCCATGATAATCGATTATATACTCATTTTTCTTGCCTGCGACAAAAGGCTCAAGTTCTTGTCTTTTGACCCCGACAAGAACTTGTCCGAATGAAAACAAAAACCCGCAATTTACGCAGGTTTCAATCGGCTATGTTCTTGTCGTTCGACACTCCCTGCTGTCATGTAAAATCCCCAAAGGCGATGTGCTTGGATCAAAGAATGGTATCGGAAAGAGGAGGAACTGCAATCCATATTAATGAGTTTGACCCGGCAACCATTAGTTTTACATACGGCGATTTATTCCCCGCCATGAGATATAAGGACGGAAAACCGTATAGAGAGCAAGTATGTACGAAGGATGAAATATACGGACTGATCGAACGGTTCGGATTGCCGCAAGATTGGAATAGCGAAGGGAATAACGGACCCGAATGATATATTGAAGTGCAAAATGGGATGACAAGCCGCCTTGCAAGTACATCAACTGGTGGAAGCAGATCAAAAGAGCAATCGATAAGAAACAAACTCGACCGTCGTTTGTTATAATGGGAAACATAACGAAAATGGAGAGGAAAGGTGGAAAACGATGAAAAAACACTAATTATTCATCCAAGGCGGCGGACAAGGAGCGTACGACGAGGATCAAAAATTGGCAAGGCATCTTCAGGAAGTTTTAGGTTTGGATTTCGTCGTAGATTACCCGAAGATGCCGGACGAAGATAGGCCCGAGTATGAAGCTTGGAAAGATCGAATTGTCAAAGCCGTTGCTGAGCGGGATGGTGAAACGATATTAGTCGGACATTCTTTGGGTGCTTCCTTTTTGCTCAAATATGTTTCGGAAGAGGAGCCCGCAGCGACTATTGCCGGTCTGTTCCTTATCGCGCCTCCCTATTGGGGTGCCGAGGATTGGGAAGTCGCTGAGTATTCGCTCCGTGGAGACTTTGCTTCAAGGCTCTCCGGCATTCAACGACTATTTTTTTATCACAGCCGCGACGATATATGGGTACCCTATTCGCACTTTGAACGGTACGCGGAAAAGCTTCCGCACGCAATATTTCGAAGCTTTGATGGGCGCGGGCACCAGTTCAACGACGACTTGTCCGAAGTAGCGTCGGATATTAAAAGTCATTAATATAGCGGATGTTTGGAAGACCTGTCTTTACGGTTAAGCCCCAGCCAAACATACATTCCAAATTCGCAACTTCAGCCCGAATCGAATTGACTCCCGCTTTCCACTTGATTGGAATCGTCACAATGTCAAAACGGATACTCATGCATAATATGTAGAACCCTTTACTTTATTTGATTTTCTTAAGTTTAGGTCTTGATAATTTTCAGTCTAATACTTTAAGAGGATGTTATGATGTCGAGTGCGAATCTGGCGAACATACATGCAACGTAAATTGGTTCGATGTTAATCAGGAGTTTGTTCGTTAACCTGGCAGTTTGCGTGGTTTCAAATCCATGTATTAATAAACCAGGATTGCAAGATTGGCATACTTAATATACTCGCAATCAGCAACGTGCTTACCGTCTTCCTTGCAAATTTAAAGGACAATGCTAAATTCATTATTTCATCTCCATTCTTGAATAATTTAGTAGTTTATATTGAATAAATTCGTTGAAATGTTGGAGCCTAATTGTTATCGATTAAGGAGATAGGTATCTTGATAAAATCAGTACCCATTTCCTTTCTACCATCTACTTCTTTTGAACCGACTTCAATACCAAATTCGAATGTCTCTGGTTGATGTTTTTCATTTTCATCATGAATAAGATCAATTACGACTGTACCTACGCCTCCTCCTGTTATTTTATAACTTCTATCTCTTCCAACTTCAATCCAAGCTTTCCAATGACTTTCTGTTTTCGAATTAGAAGTCCATGTCGCAATATAGTCTACAGGATTAGAGTAAGGTTTGTTTTCGGGGTAGCTGCTTGTGACTTTGGAAATAGACCATTTTTCAGGGATATAGAAAGCCACACCTCCCCAATCTTCAGGGTCTATTTCGATTGTAGCAACGATCAATATATGATTAGGACTTCTATCAACTCCTTTCACAAATACTGTACCTTTTGCTGATGTCTTAAAATCACTGGAAATGGAACTTATGTTAAAGCTTTTGCTCTTGATGTAATTTTCGTTGATAATTGGTTCATGACGAGGTTTTTCCTGCTTTGGTAATAACTGAAAAATAAAAAACGTGACACAGATGATCATTGCAGCAAACAGCAAAAATGATTTTCCACTTTTTGTATTCATTTCAATTTATACCCTCTCCTTTTTTATATTAAATGGAAAATATGGATATATCAATAGTGCGATAGAACCACTGTCAGTTTTGGACAAGCCATCGATGCCCTGCTTTTTATAAGCCAGGTCATGTTAGTTTCGCTGGTACTCCCCCAATATGGGAAGGTCAGTTGGATCTCGAATTGGAGGAACTCGTATTGTTGTCAGATCTGAGGGTGTATGGGTCATCAGTTCATCCCCCCTACTTGTTCAACCATGGTTAGGCTGGTTGGGACATTGATCCCGGATCACATGCGATAGTGTGGAAGACAAGAAGGTTAGGGGTTACCGGTGAATATATTTTGGGAATGACGTCATGAATCCAGTCATTGGTGTGGATGTATCCAAGGGAGAGAGCCATGCACAAGCTTTTTTAGACCGTGGGATACCTCATGAAAGATAAAACAAACCGGTGAAGGATTTTCTTTAACAGATATTGTTTCCAGCGATGGGCGCATTTCTTATACTGCTTATTTATCATTTCTTGCTTTTGAAAATTCTTATGCGTACCTTTATGCAGCGAATCAATTAACAGGATTTCGGGGGATAAATATCAATTACCTATTGACATACAAAAAAGAGCATTGTAAATTTAAGTCACAAATGTATATGTGGTTTGTTTGATCATATTTGGAAAGTAACTAAATATTGGAGCGTTTTGGAGGAGCCTGTCACCAAGGGCTCTTTTTGTTCTTTTTCTGACATAAGAGCCCATGGTAAGGCTCTTTTTTATGCCAAGAAAGGAGTATGCCGTTTATGGAAATACAGAAAAGTCTAGATAATTTAATTCTTATCTTCTTGAATTTTAGGGAATAGTACTAACAAATTATGAAAATCTAGGAGGAACTATGGAACAGCAAGCAATCTTGGCAATTGGTATCTTTCTTCTTACTTATGGCATGATCATCGCCGAGAAAATTCATCGCACTATCGTCGCTATGATCGGCGGTGTTCTTATGGTCGTATTTGGGGTAGTCGATCAGGAATCGGCTATGCATCATATTGACTTTAATACTTTGGGCCTCTTAATCGGTATGATGATCATTGTGAGTATTACAGCTGAGACTGGGTTATTTAAATATATCGCGCTTATTGCAGCAAAGAAAGCAAAGGGTGACCCCGTCAGGATCCTTGTATCGCTCGTGCTTATCACAGCTATAGGATCGGCCTTTCTTGATAATGTTACGACTGTATTGCTGATGGTCCCCGTTACGTTTAGCATTACACGGCAATTACGTGTGAACCCTGTACCCTTTTTGATTACTCAAATTCTAGCATCTAATATTGGTGGCACCGCGACGTTAATCGGTGATCCCCCAAACATCATGATCGGAAGTGCTGTTAAAGAGTTGACCTTTATGGCGTTTATCAACAATCTTGCCCCCGTTGTCGTTGTTATTATGGCCGTCACCATACCGATTTTCATATTTTTATTCCGTAAGCAAATTCAGACTACACCTGACTTAAAACAAAGCATCATGCGAATTGACGAAAAAGAAGTGATTACAGATCGTAAATTGTTAAATAAGAGTCTTTCCATTTTAGGACTTACGATCGTTGGTTTCTTTCTCCACCAACTGTTTCACCTCGAATCCGCAACGGTAGCATTAGCAGGGGCGTTCCTGCTGCTGCTTTTGACTGGCGAGCATACGATGGAAGAAGCTTTCACGAAGGTCGAATGGACCACCATCTTCTTCTTTGTTGGACTGTTCGTCTTAGTGTCTGGTTTGGTGGAAACTGGCATCATCTCTAAATTAGCTGCTCAGGCCATTGAGCTAACAGGAGGGAATCCTATTGCAACGTCCATGTTGATTCTATGGCTTAGTGCAATTGCTTCTGCTTTTCTGGATAACATCCCTTTTGTGGCTACCATGATTCCTATGATTCAGGAAATGGGAAATATGGGCATAGAGAATCTGGAACCGCTATGGTGGAGTCTTGCACTTGGCGCATGTCTTGGAGGTAACGGTACGTTAATTGGGGCAAGCGCTAACTTAATCGTTGCAGGTATGTCGGGCAAAGAAGGTCACCCGATTAAATTCGTTACGTTTATGAAATACGGTTTTCCACTGATGCTGCTCTCCGTTGCATTGGCTAATATCTACATTTATTTCCGATATTTAATATAAATACAGGAGGAATGAACAGTGAAATTAGTCTATGAGTCGAATCCAGATATTTTGGATATCAAAGAGGTTGAGGTTATGAACGATATCGAATTCACTATCCGAATCCTCTCACCTTCCCATTTTAATACAATGAAACACGTCCAGAAAATCTTTGAAGAGAACGACATTCTTACAGATGTCTTGGTGTATACCTATTCCAACCATGAATATCGTGTCGTCGTTCGTAAAGTATTTTACGGGGACTTCATCCTTCAACTTATGAAATGCCAACTACTAACCAAAGTGGAATGGAAAGAGGAACTCCCATAAAAGGAGTTCCTCTAACGACAGCATACTATTCAATTATTCGTCCAGTCAGTGAATGAATCTTTATGGATACGGGGCGACCTTCTCTCTCGTAAGTAAGGACATGAATAAGGGGAACACCCTCCCTATTTGGCATGTAGCATGACTCAATGGTTATTGAATTACTTTCCTCTAACAGTTTATCGTAGTTTAAGGCTATCCGTTTCGCCTTTTGGGCAGATACCGCCGGGTACATGGGCCTGCCTAAACGTTTCTCTTCTAAATCGGTATGAAGAGTACCATATATACGCTGTACAACCCCAGAGTAATCTAACTCTACAAGTAATTGATTCCCGCAAACAGAATTCTTGAAGAGTTGTCTTTGCAAGACAACCTTTATGGATGTAGCGTTTTTATCTATCGTCATAATTTTCAAGTCTTTATTTACATGTTTCAAGCCGTACAGAGTTTTAATCTTTTCGAGATAATTGTAAGTAATCCATTGCGGCGAATGTGCTGAGGGCTTTGTTAATTTTCCAGAAAGTAATTCTGGAGTTTGCGTTACTGTATTCCACTTTACTTGCAATGTGTTCTCACTCTCTGTATCAATGTTCTGAAGAACCTTCTGGGAACGTGTGGATATCTCAGCTTTTTGTGAGATTGGTATGAGGCTAGAGAACGATAAAAATATGATTAGAAGCATCTTTGAAGTAAACATATAAGCACCTCCTAACAACAGTTTCTGTTTATTTAAGGAGTTTTATTCAAAGAACAGTGAAATATTTATTTGCAAAAAATTCGGTTCGAATTGACGCAGCTCCATCAAAAAAATTTACCGCGCCAAATATATTTTTTTCATACATTTGAATTTACAGCTGAAGAGTTTAGCGGCCTTAAATTGAACCTTGTACTCCAGCGTCCAGTGATTCGGATTTTTTTGGAAAGCTTTAGAACATTAATCTGTTCCACCCCGCCGGGTACCCAAGGTTGCAAAGCAAAAAAGCATAAGCGACCACGAGGATGGTTCGAGCGTCGTCACGGCTGGACGATCGATCCGAAATGGATTACCGATTCGCCGAGCATCGTAACGACATTAAGCTTGCTATATCGTTAAAATAAAAAAACCACAATTATGCGGCTTCTTAAGATGGACCAATAAAAGTACTTTTCTCTACTTTGAGATGCTCCATTAAATCAGAAACCCATAAAGCAAAACTTTCATCTTTAGCAGAAATTCTTGTTTCCGTACTATATCCAGGATGTCCGATCGTGCCAGGCGCATAAATTCTATATTCGCCAAATAACGAAGAGAACCACGATAATGTCATTGGATTAATACAATTACCACCCTGAAAAATAAATATGGGTTTTGCTTCTTTTGGACCAGTAATCAACGTATGAGTTTGACCAAACCTCGTTTCTAAGCGAACTCTTTCAAAAGCAACATCAAATAATTTAAGATACGATTCATAATAGTTCAGGATTTTGCTTTTATCATTGTACGAACGCTCATTTAACACCTCTTTAAACACCATAGGAGGATATTCCCTTTAAAAACACGGTACCACTTATTGTTAACATAACTGCCTGTTTAGCCGATCAGTAAAAGCAAACAAGTTGATTTAATTTTACCCCCATTTTATCGTTGAACACTCTGTAAATAAGTATCGCTAAGTCTGTTTCAGACTTGCAAGACGAGGATTTCTGAGAGATTTCTCTTACTTCAATGCTATATTCGTTTTCTGGAGCACCTCCTGCTAAAAGACCAACAGGGTCCCAGTCATTAATTACTTGGGTTAGAAACTCTATATCTATGTTCACCTATTTATCACCTTCTGATATTGGTTATATGTTCTATTTATCCCACCCGTAAGCATAATGCGGCTGCCGATCCATGCCAGCAGCCGCGTCTTAGTTGTTTATTAAGCTATAGTATCCGTTAGTTTAATAAACACCTTATCTACCAAGCAAAAACAGACACTCTCCTCAGTTGATGTGGAGTAACACGTTGCAGTTTAAGTACGGACGTTTATGGTTCGACCACGGACCCTACAAAAAGCCATGCGCCGGTCTGGCGGTCTTCAATTGCGAAGAAGAACGGCCGGTTTATCGTCACCTGGAACGGTTCATCGATTGGTGCTGAAGCCCCTGCCATATGTACCGAAGTGACAGCAGCTGCCTCCGTTCCTTTTTCATTGACCTCGATGAACGTTTTGTGTGTTACCGCACTGATGAAAAGGTTGGGTGGAACAGGGGCCATGCCGGAAAAATCTGCATGGACTTCGTCAAAGGGCAGCATCATGCCCATGGCCTTGAGCGGTTCTTTCAACTTTTCGCTGTATTCGATCTTCAAACGGGGAAGCTTGATTTCACCCCGGTTCGACTGGAACGATTCGTGCCAGCGGTTGGGATCCGCCCAAAGCTTATCATGGAGAGTACCCAGTGAAGAAGATTCATCCGGAAGAATGACCAGCATGTCCATCTGTCCCTCTCCGTAAGGTAAGCGGATGGCTTGAAATTCCTCTTCCTGCAAATATTCATAAGAGCCTGACTGCGTCATCATCTGCACTTGCTTGGTGGAACCGTCCTGCAGTTTGAAGCTTTCTTCTTTCGTTGCAGAAGGTTGGAATTCCTTTTTCCACCCGCCATTGAAATAGACCGCATTCATCAGGATCAAAACTTCCATGGGATCGATGGATTCGATCATCCTGGGAATTTTTCCGTTGGTATTCTTATTTACCCAGTCATTGATCGTGTCAGGAGCTTTGGGACTGTTGAAATCGAGCTCAGTTACTTTCGCGTCGTAAAACGCCTGATTGGTTTTCGTAAAATCACTGTGAAACGGTTTTCCTTTACGTGTCCAAAGCGAGTTGGCAATACGCACTTGAACGTCGCTGCCCGGCTGCTGCAAAAGGGAGATAAGCGTCTCGTTGCCCCGATTCATTTCATCCAGGGACATGCCTTGCCAGCCCAACGTCTTGGCCATTGAGACTTGCGTTTCCCCCTTACTTCCGTTGTAAGTCATGGCGAGCGCCAAAGAAATGCTGGTCGGCGAAATGAATATGTTTTTCTTCTTGTTCTGCTCCGTTTGGACCAGTTGCCGGTGGAGCTGCATGCCGAACTCGTTGCTTGCTTTGACGATACGCACATCAACTCCGGCCGCCGCGACTTGTCGTTTTTCCAATGAAATCGAATTTCCAGAAGGATTAGTACACGCAGTCACAATCAGTACCAGCAGTATGCCAGCCGCAAGAAGTTTACTTTTTCTAAAATTATCTTTCATTTCGGAACCCCCCTGTCATTCATATGCTTATTAGACGAGGAATCTTTACATAATGTTCCATGCAACCGATTTGATTTGTGTTTGTATAGAAAAGCCTTAACGGCCAGAGGACTCCCACCGGATGCCGTTATGAAGATATCGTGTCCCGTTAGTTTAGCCAAGATCCTCAACGTTGATGATTCCATTAGATCTCTACTCATTTCCTACAAATCTTTAATACCCACCAAATTACTTTATGATGTCCGATCAGTCTTGATGGGATTTCATCAAGACTGTTTACTATTGTGTTACGCCAATATGGTATACTTCCATTTTCATTGTCTCTATATATATGATAAGTCCCATCTAGAGGAATTTGATCACGGTACTTGTATAACGCAACAACATATCTCTCCTCGGGGTTCTTCACATCGCGTTTGGAATTTGTTGAAAGTACTAAGTCTAAATCAGTTGATAGTGCTTGATCATATTGCTTAATAGCTGAAAATCCGTACCCCATTTGTACAAAAACATGTGGCCTTGACTCTTGAGGATAAAGGGCAGTTGAAATGAACATAGTCAATAAAATAATTCCGAACCATGCCATAAAATAACGATGTCGTTTTAAATTGCGAGTTATTATAAATCCCAAACTAATAATGGTCAGATTGATTATAAAAATAAATGGAAGGGCAACTATTCTACCTAGCCCTGTGTAAGGAAAAAGTTCAATTAATATGTAGAACATTAAAAGTGTAGGTAAAAGTGCTAGTAGAACTTTCAATACTGTATTAACTCTAAAATTCGCAAATGAAGGGGTTTTATTTGTAAATCTATTAGAACAGTTTTTACATACAAATTTATAAGGAAAAACAAACGGAATCCAACAAAACAATAGACCATAAGGAATAAACAATAATATCAGCAAAAAATAAAGTATCCTTAATGCGAACCAACGTGATTGTCTTATGTTGTTGTTATGACACTCAGGACATGCCTTCACATTATCACTCCTAATTGAGTTCAGTTCCTATACAAACTATATATTACCTGCATAACTGCCCGTTTAGCATAGTAAAGCGGCCGAAGAATCGCTCGAAACAAAACGTCAAGAGCGTCAAGAACGTCAAGAACTTTAACCATTACTTTGTAACAGTGATAATAGTTGTCGTCCAGTTCCCTAAGGTCGAACTTAAATATGCTTAAGAATAAGCTTTAAACTTGGCCTCGATACAAAATACAAATAAGTAGAATCGGTTGTTTGGATAAAAGCTGCCCCATTCCATTTATCATCTATAGGGAAAAGTATTGATGTGAATTGTATTTTTTCTATTTTACCGTCGCCTTTATTTATTTGGATGGAAATCGGTTTATTATAGACATACTCTACAGCAGATTTTTTCATTTCATTGATATCCTCTTCTGATTCTGGCGGGTTTCCTCCTGACATCATATCTCCCTTTTCAAATACAATTAAACTGAGCACTCTATTAAATAATTGTGGATTATTAATTTTAGTAGGTTGTGTTTGTTCTCCATTTGAATAAAGATTAATGATATCGGGGGTCCATTTTCCACTTTCACCACTCGGTTTCATGTACCACCCTAACGCAAAACCAATAGCTGCTATAAGGAAAATAATGGGTATTGTTTTTATTATTCTCATTTTTGGTATTTTCACCTCTCCGTTCATTCAGTTATTTTCACTACTTTGACTGACGAAGCAGCCTTGGAAAATTTTCATGTCATCGACTACTCGAAACTGCCCGTTTGTTAAGTGGAGCGTACAGAAACGAAAACAAGCGATGGATCGGTTCCATCGCCGCACTATTATTTCCGTTAGTTTAGTCTATCATGCGATGGTCTTAATTTGATTAACCCTACACTCATACAAACCATACTTACTGCCCAGATGACACCAATCATCCCAATATCCAAAGAATTATCCTCTGAAGCCATAACACCAGACCTTCCTTTCTCCAACAATTCGATCCAGCCCCAACATGCCCAAGAGAATAATATTAAGTGCACAAAAATCCATCCATATCCAGCCCTCTTATATTTAACAAGAAGGGCAATGACTACTAGGGATATAAGTATCATAACTATTCCAAAACCAAATTTTAATAAAGGTAAAACTTCAGCTTCCATCGACATAAATAACACCTCATTTCACATGTTTTTTCGACGATTATATTTTACTATAGCTACGTCTTTGCTGCGATAAACTGCCCGTTAGTGCAGTGAAGGGGTGCCAAGCGGCACCACTTTCGGTGTTTCAACTCTTGTATCCGTTAGTTCAACAAACAAAAAAGGAGCTGTCGTGGCAAGCTCCTCACTATGGTTTCCCGTTAAAGTAATGGGCTCAACGGTACCGCGATTCCTCCATAAGCAACTCCCACATGTGCCTGATATTTCAGTAGCCGGAGCGTTCCAGTTTGACCGGAATGCCGAATTCCATCGTCAACTTTCCTTCAGTATGGGAATGGGAGTTGTGGAAGTAAATCTCCAGTGCCGGACGTGAAACGTCCCATATATATGGGCTTCGTGGAAGCCAGTCGATAGAGACCAAGTGCAACAGATCATAAACCATATCCGGTCTGTCCGTTACCTTCACGATGGCGTACTTGCCTCCGGGAATCGTTCGAACGCCTAGGTCTCTCGTCGGTGTCACCGGATGCTCCGTTGTCATGCAAGCATCGTATCGGTGTCTGCCGTTAGGAGTTATGAACGGATCGTCAAGGACAAGCCCGACCGCCAAGCTGTCCTTTGTCAGAGCCTCACTTGCATCCACCCACGAGACCACCTGTTCAAAAAGCCCTTTAATGTCCGGATTGATCCTTCCATCATTGATAGTTCCCCTATACCGAGCATAGATTGCATTCATGGGAGCCATATTCCGAATCTCGATCGGGAGTTCCGCCAGATTATGTGCCAGTTCGGCGGACTTTTCCGAGGTCAACCGGGATCTGAACCGTTCCGCAATGGTCTGTAGATGAAATCTGTCCCTAAATTCGGACGCGCTCAATCCGGTATGCTCGCGGAACACCCTACAAAAGTGGGCCGGGGTTTGCAGTCCGCATTCCAAGGCAATATTGGTTATGCTCTGATCAGGATGAAACAGCAGTAGCTTGATAGCCTTCTCAATACGGATCCGACGGATAAACCCATGCAAATTCTCGCCTATCACCGCCTTGAACACCCGATGAAAGTGGAAGGGGGAGAATGCGCTCACACCCGCCACTTCCTCTAGGGTTAACGGGTTGGTAAGATGGTCTTCAATGTAGTTGACGACTTGATTTATCTGATACCGGTATTCCAATTCCAAGGTTTTGGCCACCACTATAATCCGTTGCCCCCAGTCCTATTTCCGCGACAATTTTCAATCACCTCTATTATAGCAAGAATCGTTAATCGCTTAGCAAGAACGAATAAGACGGTACAGACACATTGCAGTACCATAACAAGAGATTCGATTACCTCTTAAGGATGTGTCTCCCTTTATGATCGTTTTTAACAGATTCGCTAAACTGATCATGTTGGCAGCGGCAGCTAGCCTGATCCTTACTTTGTCTGCTTGCTCTTCTGAAAAATCCTCGCTGCCAGTGACACCGCCGGTAAGTTACAAAGTGTTCAACTTGCCCAACGGGGAGTGGCAAATCGGTACTCCGGATCAGGTTGGGATGGATCTCCTGGAAGTCGATGAGGTGATACAATATGCCAAGCGCTCGCCTCAAATTCTCTCCATGCTGGTCGTGAAGGACGGCACCCTGGTCACCGAATATTACAGGGACGGCATGCCGGAGTCCAAGCGAGCTATAAACTCCATCACGAAGAGCGTGACTTCGCTTTTGATTGGTATAGCTATCGACAAAAGCTATCTGAAAGGAATAAATGAACCGATTGAATCCTTTTTTCCCGAATATAAGGATATGTTCGATTCATCCGATAAAAGATCCGTTACATTGGAACACTTACTCAACATGACGAGTGGCTTGCATTTTCCTGAATGGACGGAATGGAATTATAGTCTCCAGCCTTTGAAGGAGTCCAAGGACTGGAATGGGTTTGTACTCAGTCAACCAATGGATGCAAAGCCCGGGGAGATGTGGAATTACAACACGGGTGGTTCCCAGTTGTTGGCGGCGATTCTCAAACGAACGACAGGACAATCAGAGCTCGCCTTTGCCAAGGAGCATCTATTTGGACCGCTCGGTATTAACAGTGTCGAGTGGCCCAGTTCGCCTGATAATTCAAATTCAGGGGGCTTCGGTTTGAAGATGACGCCAAGGGACTTGGGGAAAATTGGCCTCTTGGTGCTTAACCGCGGCGTTTGGAACGGCAAGCGCCTCGTATCGGAGTCATGGCTTCGGGACTCGACCTCCAGGCATTCGGGGGGAAGTACGTTTTTCGGCGAGTACGGATACCATTGGTGGCTGAACCAGTATGGTGGGCATAAGGCTATTTTCGGTATGGGGTATGCCGGCCAGTACCTGACCGTCGTGCCTGATCTGAATCTGGTGATTGTCATAAACTCAGCCGCCACCAAGAATCCTCAGGATACCACTCTTCCCATCCCTTATATCGAGAAATTGGTAATAGCGGTAAAAGACAGATAACCCTCGTATGTCGGTTGCTGATCTTAGGTTAAAGACTATCCTGCTCATTAGTTGAAAATAGGCAACCGACCAAATCGATCGGTTGCCCTTACGTTTGTGTATTGAGCTATCGTTCCCCGTTGCTCAATAGCTTTCACTGGCAGACAATTTTTTTGTGTCACAATAATTCAACTGACGCACTTTCAAAATATCAAATGCATTATTGGTAACAACTAAATATGACTCATCCGTTAAGCAAAAGTCGTCTCCTGACCATTCGTAAAATGCATCACTTTGAACTCTTACCTTTCCCAGTACAACGAGTCGTTTGAAGTTAGGGAGGGTTCTATTTGGGTATAGTTCACTGAATTCTTGGGTTGCTGTATACTCAATATCCTCAAAAACAGCCCCACTTAAATTGGCAATTTGGATGCTGTTCGCCATACTCTCCGTAACAATAAAGCAAGGGGTTGATTCCAGCAGTTCATCCCCTAGCCATCCCTGAAATTCATAATGTAGAAATTCAACCTCACCTTGGTTGGTGAAAGAAGTATTCTCTCCTAATCCCCCTGCAACTTCTGGTTCCAATAAGTGAAGGTTCATGTCCATTCACCTTTCGTTGAAGATTCTAACTTGCTTTTGGTTCTGCATGAGAAAGTATTCTACTTCTTTTCCAACTATCCTGCCCGTTACTTTAATGAAAAAGCAGCCGATCGTTCTGGCCGGCTGCCGTCATGTCTAATTCAGCTATCGTTCTGCGTTAGCGCAGTAAGCTATTTAACCCAATTTGATATTAATATTATCCAAAATCTTGGTGTAGTTCCGTTAAGTTTAGCCTATTGTAATTTTGACATATCCGATTGAGTTCATCTCGTACTTCCATTATGGCAAAGCCCAATAAATTTTGTCCCTTGCATTCAAAAGGGTCATTAACTGCCTTGTCATCTGAAGACATGCCTATACCCCATATTTTGTCATATGGACTGGCTTTAATTAATATTTTGTTCTCTGTTTGTAGTAGAAATTGCATAAGTCTTTCGCTTTGTAGAAACTTGGCATAGTTACCGTTTAAAACAATGGAATATCGTTTTCTCGCCCATATGGCTTCATTAAAGTTGCTTACTTTTCTACCATATTCCTTTATATCTTTAGGATTATCGCTCTTTAAAATCTTTTCCATCATTTCTTTATCTTCAAAAACCCTTGCTTTTTCTGCCATCATATATTGCTCCATACAGCAATATTTATATATCTCAATAGCAAATTCTTCTTTCCACCATTGACTTAAGCATGTTTTTGTAATAGAACCGTTATTACTTGGTTGATGTCCCCAGAAGAATAAAAATTCAAGTTTTTCATCTTTTTTAAATTTTTCACGTATCCAATTAAGTGAATAAGCAGGCTTACCATCAACATCCCAAAGAAGATCTCCTTCGTTATCATAAATATCTTCATCAATATCTTCATCAATACCTTCATCAAGATAGTTTTCTTCGTACCAACCCATCCAACCTTTTGGGGTTGGAAACATTCGGCGAAAGCTATTCTGTTCTTCAATGTATGGTGCTACAAGATGTCAAGACAGATATTATTAAACTTTAAGGTGTGAAATGATTCACATGTATGGATTAGATGTTTTTCTTTATTGCTTTGGATAAGTGATGCAGATT
>NZ_JACVVD010000023.1 GCF_014534655.1 Paenibacillus sedimenti | reverse complement strand
CCCCCCGGTTTTTTATTAATTTTAAAAAAATGTCCCCACACTCTTTAAACTTTTTTTAAATTTTTCCATTATTTGGGTTCCATTTTACCCCCCCCCCCCCCCCCCCCTCTCTTTTCACCGCCTCATCAGCGCCCGGCTTCTCGATCCGCGACACAATAGTAAATCGGTTATTCCCCAAAACTTCAATATTTGTGATAACTTATTAACGCTTCGCCTTATAAAACTCATGATAAAGCTTCATAAGCGCCCGCTTCTCAATCCTTGAAACATAACTCCGCGAGATCCCCAACTCCTTCGCAATCTCCCGCTGCGTCCGTTCCTCACCACCAAGCTCCAACCCAAACCTGCCCACCACTACTTCTTTTTCCCGATCATCCAATATATCTAAATTTTTATAAATCTTCGACTTCTCAATCTTCAGCTGCACCTTATCCACGACATCGTCGGCCTCCGTACCGAGGATATCGATCAACGTAATCTCATTCCCCTCTTTGTCCGTGCCGATCGGATCGTGCAAGGACACATCCTTGCGCGTTTTTTTCAGCGACCGCAGATGCATCAGGATCTCGTTCTCGATACAGCGCGCTGCAAACGTTGCCAGCTTCGTACCCTTATTAGGCGAGAACGACTCGATCGCCTTGATCAATCCGATCGTCCCGATCGAGATCAAATCCTCCAAATCTTCTCCAGTATTGTCGAATTTTTTGACGTTATGGACACAAAGCAAGGTAAAATTCTTCATCTGAACGTCCTTCGCTTATTTGGCATACATCTTTCCACAGGTAGAGAAGTTGAACGCTTAATTAGGCATGCGATTGAGGTATGTTGGACAAGATTAATTTAATCGTAGATAAGATTAAATCAGAATAAAAAAGTAAATCCCGTGGAATCTCAATACAGATCCTCGGGATTTTCATATTTCATCGTTTTATTTAGATAGCATTGCTTCCTCATAATTAATTTTTCTAATTCAAATCTTTACAGTTTCAAGTATGATTACGACTAAATAAATTGAATTTGATTCAATTATCATACAATGTACTTTAATAAATAATCTATTCTGTATTCATTCAAAAAATGCACATACTATGTCTGAACTCCAAATGTATATTAGTTTATTTTTGGTCTAGGTACGTTCGAGATATATTCGAACGCACCGCCAAAAATAATATTATTTTCAAAGTTAAGATTTTATTCTGGAACGATCTTACCTTCTTTTACTGTTAACCATATCAGTTTTCCTTTATTATTCATTAGTCTTACTTTTATTACATCCCACTCAATTGGAAGTCCTCCACATTCTTCGATTCGACTAACATTTAGCCCTACATAAAACACTACTTCATTTTTAATTTCTGCAAATCCCAAACGATGTATTGGTAGATAAACATATCTACTATCTACTCGTCCGGCATTTTCCAGTTGCATTTCTTCTAAGAAAGTTTCTTCAACTTCTGTATGTTCTAGACTCATAACATTTATCTCACCACCTCCATAAAGCCCAAAATTAATTCCACCTTAGAATTTTACAATATCCCTAGTATCACATACTGTCGAATGCTCTGCTTAATAATAAAAATTTGAAAAAGAAAAACACTCTTTTGGGAGTGTCTTTAGTGACTTACTGATTCATATATTGCTGACCAAACATTACAGTAACCATCTCTTTTAATTTAATACGATCGCTCATACTCATTTCTTTTCCATTCAATGTAATTATGTACTTATCGTTTGAAAGAATAAAAGTCAGATCTATTTTATTGGAATTATCAACCGATAGATTCAGTAACTCATCAATTGAAATATTATGAAATAATGCAAGTTTTTTTAAAGTTTCAGTTTCCGGAAGCCTTCTACCTACTTCATATTGAGCATAAGTCGATCTTGGAATATTTAATAACTCTGCCATTTCATACTGGGATAAATTTTTACTCTTCCTTAATGAAGTCAGTAATTCTTTCACTAGTAGCCTCCTATCATAAAGAAAGTAAGAGCACAATTTTATTATACAGTCGCATGATGCAACTAACAACAAATAAAAGCCGACACAAAGAGCAACCAATTCATATAATAATGTTGCTTTATGCGACCATTCTGCTATAATAGGATTTACCTTACAAAAATTGGAGATGATTTGATGCATATAACAACTGAAGAAATTATCTATTACTCCTTAGATGATAATGACAATAACGTTGAATATGTTATCCCGTCAAATACTAGGGTTAAAGTAATAAAGAAAGGATATGAATTCTTCAGAATATCTTCCCCCTTAGGAAAGAGTCTCATTGTAAGATCAAATAGTATTGCTGAAGTGTATATTGAAGATATACTAAAAATGTTGGTAGATAGACTGATTAGTGCGAGCAATGAGTTATACCGATGCTAGATTATTAATTCGTTCTTTTTGCAACCTAAATAAGCCACGGCAAATGCCGCGGCTATTAGTTGCACAGAATAAATAATGCACAAAAGTTACGTTTCTTCATTTTTGCTATTTTCTTATTTTCACGAATCATTTTTCTCCACCCATTAGAAGAACGTTAGTTCTTAATATACTTTAGACATGAAACCTAGTGAACAATCAGGTAAATAATCAGCAGCTTGTACTAGTTTTCCAAAGTAAATATCTGCCCCGAGCTTTGCCTAAGGCAGATATTTTCTAACCTATCTGATGATAAGTTTAATTTTTAAACTGAGATAGCTCACCGCTTCGCCTTATAAAACTCATGATACAGCTTCATGAGCGCCCGCTTCTCAATCCGAGACACATAGGACCGCGAAATCCCCAGCTCCTTCGCAATCTCCCGCTGCGTCCGCTCTTCCCCACCAAGTTCCAGCCCGAACCTGCCCACCACGACTTCTTTCTCACGATCATCCAGTATATCTAAATTTTTATAGATCTTCGACTTCTCAATCTTCAGCTGCACCTTATCCACGACATCATCAGCTTCCGTACCGAGGATGTCGATCAACGTAATCTCATTCCCCTCTTTATCCGTTCCGATCGGGTCATGCAAGGACACATCCTTGCGCGTTTTCTTCAACGAACGCAGATGCATCAGGATCTCGTTCTCGATACAACGCGCCGCAAATGTCGCCAGCTTCGTGCCCTTGTTAGGCGAGAACGATTCGATCGCTTTGATCAATCCGATCGTCCCTATCGAGATCAAATCCTCCAGATCTTCTCCTGTATTGTCGAATTTTTGACGTTGTGGACACGAAGCAAGGTAATTTGCATATGCTCCATAAATGGAACAATGCTGCAACGCGGCTGCCTTGTATTTTAAGTTGCACTATGGTTTCCCGTTGAATAGTCTGTCATCAATTTCACTCTTTATTAGGTGAGTGTCCCAACGAAAATTTGATCTGTATTCCTCTCTATTTGCTCAAAGGTCTCCTTCAGTCGCTTTATGTCCGCCTTGGGGGGAAAACCAAACATACGAGAATATTCACGACTAAACTGAGATGCACTTTCATATCCAGCCCTATATGCAACCTCAGTAGCATCCGCCGACTCCATTAACAATAGGCTCCGGGCTTTTTGCAACCGAAGCTGTTTTTGAAATTGAGTGGGCTCATTGAGAGGATTAGGCAATCATTTAAGACAAATTAGATATCGAAGCGTGCTTTTTCATATTCGGCCAGTTTTTAGGGATGCCGTTCTTCATAGTTCAAAAGAGTAAGCCACTATTATGCAAAGCAAGAATAATTACGGTTATTGTGGAAAATATAGCATTATCAAAATAAAATTATGGGCTGAAAATATGATGAATAAGCTGAAAACGGACCTCAAGGACATCGATCAATTAAAAAATCTTTCCGTAAAATCGAGCGACTTTAAAACCATTCATATTTCTATTGCCGAGCAACAAGTAAGCATCTCATATTTCAAAACTTTGATCGATGAGAAGCTGCTGCAGTCCAATTTGATTCTTCCGGTGCAAAACCGCGCATTAGATTCCGAGCTCTGGCAGCTCGAGGATATAAAAGACTGGATTCCGATTGATGACGTAGAGATAACGGATCGGGTTGAAGACATCCAAGCGAAACTATTCAAAGGATATGCAATTGTTGAGCTTGATCAATACGATCGGAAATGTGTACTTGTTAATGTTGCGAGTAATGAAGGATTAAGAAAAAACAACGATACCGAAAACGAGTTCAGCGTTGTCGGACCGAAGGTCGGGTTTGTAGAGAACCTGGATACGAACATCCGCTTGTTAAGAGCGCAAATCAACATTCCAAACTTAATTGTAAAGGAAATAACGATCGGATCAACATCCAAAACAAAAGTCGCTATTATTTACATTGACGGGGTGACCAATGAACAGATCGTTCAAACCCTAGAGCAAAGGCTGAAGCAAATCGATTATGACATTATCTGGGATACATCCGTTTTGGACCAATTCATCTCGGACAACTCGTTCACGCCGTTTCCGTTATATTTGACTACGGAACGCCGAGACCGAGTAGTGTATTCCCTGATCAGCGGACATGTCGCGTTCGTAAGCGACGGGTCGCCTTATTTTGTTACGGCACCCTCTACATTGTTTGAGTTTTTCATTTCCCCGGAAGATTATTATTTGCCTTGGATCTTGGGTTCTTTTTTTAGGCTGATTCGAATTTTCGGGGTTATTTTTTCTTTATTTGCAACGTCAATGTATATCGCCATAACCACTTTCCATTACGAGGTTATCCCGAGGAATTTGTTGGAGCCGCTAATTTTTTCCAGAAAAAATGTCCCGTTCCCCCCTCTGATTGAAGTTCTTTTCTTGGAAATAACAATCGAATTTCTCCGGGAAGCCGGCGCCAGATTGCCGACAAAGATCGGTCAAACATTAGGCATCGTAGGAGGGATTATTATTGGACAAGCTACTGTCCAAGCCGGTTTGACAAGCAATATTCTGGTCATCATCGTCGCCTTCTCGGCGTTGGCCTCGTTTGCGACGCCGATTTATAAGATGTCGAATGCGATACGGTTTTTGCGTTTCCCTATGATCGTTATGTCAGCCTTATGGGGCGGAGTAGGCATGTTTATCGGGATTGTTTTTTTGCTCGTCCATATTACCCGTCTGACCTCATTAGGCTTTCCGTATATCGTGCCAATATATCCTTTACGGGTTCTGGATCTTAGGGACAGCTTTATTCGTCCGTCGTTTCAATTTCTTAATCATAGGCTGCGGTACTTAAGACCGCATTCTTTAATCAGGTACAAACCTGAGCCGGTTAGACGGAAGAAGAATGACTTTTACGACGAATGATGGGAGAAAGCGGGAACAATGGGTTTGAGAAAAACTTTTCTTTTTATCGTTCTAAGTACATTGATTACCGCATGCAACCAACAAAATATTGTGAATAATATTAAACTTGTCCAAACCGTCGGTTACGATGCCGTCGAGAATGGAGTACGAAGCGCTGTTGTTATTACCAATTACGAAGAAGCAGGAAAAGCTAAGTTAGAATTTTTCATAACGGAGCCGAACTCCATATACGACATCATGCCAAGGCTTAACACGAAACTTGATTTCCCGATTGAATACGGACAGCTGAGAATGGCATTGTTTGGAGAAACGTTCGCGCGCAAAGGTATCGAAACAGCAATCGCCAGTCTGATGCGCGATCCCAAAATATCGCTCAGAGCGCACCTCGGCGTTGCGGATCGAGACGCTTTGGAAATATTAAACGTAACCGAAAACAAACGTGATCCGTATTTTTTATTCGATATGATTGAGCAGAATATTAGGCGCGGAAATTTGCCGTTGATGAACCTTCACAAAACTTCTTTTAATTTTTTAGGCGAAGGACGGGATGTCTTCTTACCGTATTTCACAGTAGAACGCGGAGAAATAAAAATCGACGGTTTAGCTTTGTTCCAAGCCGGTAAATTCCAAACAAAAATCGGTTTAAAGGATGCATTCATACTGAAGATGCTGCTGGGAAACTCAAAGAATGGGAGCATCCTGGTTCCTGTCAGGCGACCAAATCAACAACGCGGCGATTTTTTCTTAATGAACAGTACCGGTTCTAAGACAACATATAAGGTGATTAGCATCGGACCTCCGGCATCCGTTTCAATCCGTGTGAAAATGGACGTACAAGTTAGACATGCTCCTACATGGATCGATCTTAGATCGGAGGATGAACGTGCACAGCTTGAGAAAATTATGGAGGCATACATTGAAAAAGAAATTCAAAAGTTTGTATCATTATGCAAAAGAAATAACGTGGACCCGGTAGGTTTCGGCGATCAGATAAGAAGCAGATCATATCAATGGGATGCTCGAGATTTTGAAGAGCATTATGATGCATTAAAAACGACGGTAAGCGTTAAAGTTACCGTTGTCCAGACCGGCCGGTGAGGAATGGCAGCACTGTATGTTTGAGAGGCGGGATTTGTGTGAGAAATGAAATCAGCGAAAAATACATGGTATCTCCCTACTTAATCATTTTTCCTCTTTATTCCAGCATTGTCGGGGTTGGAATTATCACTTACCAAAGAAAGTTAATCGTGCATGCCGGATATAACGCATGGATATCCGTTATTATTACAAGTATTAGTATCCATATAATCTTATGGATAATTTATAACATATTATCGTCTAATCGTGACGGTCAAGAGATAATCACACTTAACAATACAATTTTCGGGAAATTTTGGGGTAATTTTTTAAACTCGGCGGTTGTTCTTTATTTTGTTTACGGGGCATTTGTTAAATTAAAAGTCTATATTGATATGGTTCAAGTGTGGTTATTTCCAGGAATAAACATTCTGCCCATCAGTATCATCTTCGCTGTCACTATATACTATGTTGTGTGCGGCGGATTCCGGTCGGTTACAGGAATCGGCGTTTGGACTATGTTGATTTCCTTGCCTTCCGTTATTCCGCAAGTCTTACTTACCTTGCCGTTCTTGCAACCCTTAAACTTGCTGCCGCTGCTGAACCATACGGCAACCGACATTTTACTGTCTTCGAAAAGTATGGTGTTTGAATATTTGGGGTTCGAGACTCTTCTTATATTTTATCCGTTTATAAAAACACCGGCAAAGTCGCAAAAATGGGCGCATAGTGTAGTGATATTTGTTACATTTTTGTATTTGATGATCTTAATCTTGACATTAATGTTTTTCAGCGAAGGTCAGCTGCCGTATGCCATATGGCCGACACTGGATATGATCAGTATCTTTGAAGTGCCGCTGCTCCAGAGACTTGAATACTTTTTCATTTCATTATGGTTTATAAATATTATAGCCGGTATTTCCGTTTACTTATGGGTGGCCTGCCGGGGAATGAAAACCGCTTTTCGCATTGGACAGCCACTCAGTTTGATTGTTTTTCTAATTGCGGCTGTGACGTTGAATTACTTCATTACGGATCGCAGCACCATTGATTGGATTTCCGAATTGTACGGAACCGTCGGACTTTATTTTATTTACGCGTATATCCCCTTTATGTTCGTATGCGTGCTTATAAGAAAAAGGTTTACGAGAAACAACAACTCAATTGACATAGAGGCACGGGCAGATTAGGCTAAACGGACGATCGACAAAACTTAGTTTTAGTTATGACTTTTTTAATGAAGCTGCCGGTACAAACGGCAGCTTCGTTACGTTAATGTAGACACTTATTACTAACGGACATCAGAGTATCCTTTTCTATGTGCACTTAAGATTTGGCGTAATTGGCAAGTGAAATGTCACTATATGCTAGTTACAGAGTGACATTAGGAAGGTATTATATTAACATTCCCGTCAACAAGCAGGACGCCAATCACAACCAGAGCTAATGAATATATAAGCAGCTAAAGGAGGACCATATGTATGACGTCTCATACCTCTGACCGTATTAAAATCCCGCCAGGATTTTGGGCAGGATTACGTCAATTAGGGATTGCCGCCCACGATGTAGTTCGTAAAGCACGACTGCCGCTCACCATTATTACTGAACCAGTTGCAGTCACCACCGCCCAATATTTCGCGATCTGGCAGGCTTATTCCGATCTCATTGGCGACACTGCCAAAGGAATCATCAAGCTTACGACCGTCTTTGAAACAGCGAAGTACCCACCGACCGTCTTAGCGACTTACCACGCTCGTGACTACCGCGACGCTCTAAACCGAATGGCTCGGTACAAACAACTGTGTCCCCCTGAAAGCTTACGTATCACAGAGGAGGGCGAGCACTGTACAATCGAACTGGAATGGCTGTATACCGAGCAACCCGGTCCGCCGATGCTGGTTGGTATCACGCTGGCAATTCTTCTGGAGCTTGGGCGCCGGGGCACCGGTCAACCTTTGACGGCGCGGTTCGTCGAGTTTTCGCACTCAATGGGCGATGTACAGGCCCTTGAAGCTTACTTCGGCTGCCGTATCAAGATTGGTGCAAAATGTAACCGGTTGACGCTACATCGAAGTGATCTGGACCGCCCCTTTGTCTCGTACAACGAAGAGTTGCTGGAGATCCTGACTCCCGTTCTGGACCGATCGTTGGATGAACAGCAGCGCAGCCGCTCAATTACTGAGATGGTCAAGTGGATCATGAAACGCAGCCTAACAGGAGGGCGCCCAGACATTCAGGCTGTCGCGAGCGAGTTGGGGATGAGCGATCGTACATTGCAGCGACGGCTTACTGACGAAGGCACGAGCTTCAAGCATCTGTTGACACAAGCTCGACAGGAGCAGGCACGAGAGTACTTGGCAGACCCCTCGCTCGATATTAAAGAAGTTGCATTCCTCCTTGGATATGAAGATCAGAACTCGTTCTACCGTGCCTTCCGCCTTTGGGAAGGTAATACTCCTTCAAATTGGCGTACTGAACATTTAGGTGCAAACTCGATATCTGAAGGACGGCTAGGAATACTGACTATTCATTAATAGAATTCCCAACCTGACCAATTCTACAGAGAGCTGATATTTACTGAGTTTTATCATTTGGCGTGATAAACAAGAACTTTGGCGCAATATGCTAGTTACTGAACAATCCAGACAAGGTAATATAGACACTATCCGGAGCACAAGGAGAAATGATTATGGATATGGGATTAAACAATAAAACAGCTTTAGTTACAGGATCAACGAAAGGTATAGGTAAAGCAATTGCCATTGAACTTGCCAAAGAAGGTGTTAATGTACTAATTAATGGACGAAATTATGAAGAGGTAGAACGAACTGTTAATGAAATTAAGTCAGATTTCCCGGCTACCTCTCCTCAAAATGCTACAGCCGATGTTGTGGATATTGGGCAAAGAGAAGTTTTATTTGAAAAATTCCCCAATATTGATATTTTAATTAACAATATGGGTATTTATGAAATTATGCAATATGAGGACGTTGACGATGAAGTATGGGAAAAATACTTCCGTACTAATGTTCTTGCTGCAAATGGATTATCTAAATTTTATTTACCTAAAATGTTGAAAAATGATTATGGCCGCATTATCTTTATTGCGAGTGAAGAAGCAATTATGCCTTCAGGACTAATGCCTCAGTATTCTATGACTAAATCAATGCTATTATCATTGTCAAAAAGCTTATCTAAGTTAACAATAGGAACAGAAGTTACAGTCAATACGATCATGCCAGGACCAACACTCTCTGAAAATGTGCATCAAATAATTGAGGGTATGTACCCGAATGAAGATATGACTTTTATAGAAAAAGAGAAAGAATTTATGACTACAAACCTACCTCAATCTGAAATACAGCGATTTATCAAGCCTATTGAAATAGGTAGACTAACTACATTTATATGTAGTCCTTATGCATCCGCATTTAAAGGTTCTCCAATCCGTATGGATGGGGGAATGGTACCGACTATTTTTTAACATTTTTTCTATTTCAAATATTGTATTAGGGTATGTTTGTTCCAAAATTGCCGTTATTTATGGTACGGCTCAGCTTAACGTGTCCATCGGCGATCATAGCCCTGTTTTATATTACATTTTTATCGAAAAACACTGTATTTCTTTTCCTCTATGCAATTTGCGTAATAACAAGGTGTGCGGAAACTGGCCTTGTTCCTCCAGCTAATGGAGTGATCGTGAGTGCCGCGGCATTGCCAGCAGGATTTCGAACTGTGAGTTGAGAAGTACCTGTTGCACGCCCGACCACCGTATAAGCCAGGTCAGCGCCGTTGAGTGTTAAAATGAGTTGACCCGGTTCATTTACACCTACCTGAAACAGAACCTGATAAGTACCAATTGTAGCCAGGTTAAATGAGCTCGCATTTACACGCGTAATTTCAGTCCCACTGATTGGACCATCTTGCGGAAAACTTACGTCCGTGTTGGGAGCAACAGTTGCTGCATTATCAGGAGGCATCAAGGCAAAAAAATCTGCAAAGCCTAATACTCCACCTGTCGGCCCTGCGGGTCCCGCTGGACCCGTTGCGCCTGCTGGTCCCGCTGGTCCTGCCAGCCCTGCTGCACCAATCGCTCCGGCAAGTCCTGCTATTCCTTGAGGACCTAGTGCTCCTGCAAGTCCTTCGGGTCCAAGTGCGCCAATTGCTCCTACAAGTCCTGCTATTCCTTGGGGTCCCAGTGCGCCGGCAAGTCCCTCAGGTCCAAGTGCGCCAATTGCTCCTACAAGTCCTGCTATTCCTTGGGGTCCAAGTGCACCCGCAAGTCCCTCGGGTCCAAGTGCGCCAATCGCTCCTACAAGTCCTGCTATTCCTTGGCGTCCAAATGCTCCGGCAAGCCCTTCGGGTCCAGCCTCTGCAATTGCTCCCGCAAGTTCTTGAAGTAATTGCTGTCCTTTAGGCGGGGGACACGGTACCCGCACTATTTTTTTATAACTCGACGGCGAGGTTTCTCCTTTTTTCCTTTTGAACGGTATACCATTACGGTTTTCTTTTTACATCGTTTATTTCTATCCAGACAACTCAACAACGACACCTCCCTATAAATATGGTTCAGTGTACGTGGGTCGTTTAATTCAGGCATGGACTAATACCCTGCAATTGGCTGGAATTTTTTAGAATAGTGGGTTTATGGTAGAGTAGTGTTATACCATAAACACCAACACTTTTCAGTTATGATTACCTTTCGGCATCAGAGAAGTGCTGAAGAATGAACTGAGAGTTTGCAACGGTAGAACGAAATCCCTCTAAGGAAGCAACAAGATGACCAGCCACTTTGTACGTTTTGAGATCCTTGTCCAGTCGTCCTTTCGATACTAGGAGCACCTTAATGATTCAATATTGAAGAAAATTCTTAGCTCAGCATCAGCTAGAGATTGATTTATTCATTTAGGAAATCACCCTCATATACTTCTTTTACCGCATTTTCAATCGTGAAGTTGTACCAACTTGAAAGAGTTTAGCGGTCTCCCTAAGCGTAGTTTCCCCTCTAACCAGGTCTGAAGAGCAGATAAATTTATACTCGATCGAGTAGTTGCTTGTCGACATAAAACAAGCCTTCCATACGATAAACAGATTTTCGTTATTTCATCTGTCTACCTTATGGGGAGCTTATCACTATGGATTAGCCACGATTATTTTAGTGCCCAAGTCACATCAGTTAGATTCAGGCCAATCCTCGATCATTGCAACGCCAAGCGGTGAAAGGCTCCAATGTCACTAGGGACATCACATGCCAATTGGGGATGGAACAGTGCCGATCCGAAAAGCGGCATCGCGTTGAGTTTTTTTATGATGACCACGGATATCAGATTCGTGTGGTTACGAATTTGCGCCACGTGTTATCTGAACAAATCGCAGCGATCTATATCTATAAAGCACGCTGGGGCATAGAAGTGTTCTTTCGATGGATCAAACAACATCTGATTATCCCTACCTTATTAGGTACGACTGAAAATGCGGCTTCAATGGTTGCACAGCAGCATCCGGCCCTCCATCATCACGTGCAAATCACTCGCAATCGTTTCGTTTGTCCGTTTATTCCTTCTCGATAGGCTTTCTCCTGAATGAAATGTTGCGATTTCTATGCTTTTGAACAGATATATTTTCGGCCTGTAAACAGAATTTAAAGGGGCAGCCCCGAAGTCATTTCGACTTTGGGACCGCCCCTCCACGCAGGTTTCCTTATTTAAATAAATTTATGACAATATCAGCCTGCTCCTGTGTGATGGTGCCATCGACTACGATGCCTGCCAGGGCTTCTTTCAGCCTCTCCTCTTCGCTTTTATTTTCATCAAAGCCGTTTTGTTTAGCTTGGCCAAGAGCCGTTTCAATGGCTGTACGTTGGGCTTCTGTAATCGTCCCTTCACTTACGAGATCAGCCATCGGATTAGGCAACTTGCCTCCAATCGGGAGATGCGGGTTGTTAGTCTTCACTTCTTCGGATGTATAATCCTTCAGATTCATGTCGCTGATATCAAACAGTTCCTGATCTCTGTCCTTCCGGTCATATTCATACGTAAAAGTATTTCGAAGCACCATTTCCCCACTCTTCTCCTCATGAACCTCACTCTTTACCGGAAGTCCGGTTGCTGCATCCAGATAAACTGTTTCTCTAATTTTGACTTTCTTCATATTTTCTGCAGATGTACCTTCGTGTGAGATACGATCTATCGTTACTTTTTTAAGTTTTTTGCCATCCTCTGCTACTGTACCGGCATTTTTCCATTCAGGCTTTTGATATTCTTTTGCCATTAGCTCATAAAATGGACCACTTGGAGCACTGTCTTCCGGAGCTTCGGTTACCATGCTGCCGTCTGTAATGTTACCTTTCTCATCTTTTACTACCTTGGCTGAAGTTGTCCCATTGTAAAGGGAGTAAAAACTCATGCTGCCTCCTTCAAAATGTGCATCTGTTCTTTGATTGTAAGTAAGCGGATCTCCCCAGGTTTCCTCATAGCCAAGAGAATCTCCATTTGCTTCATAACCAGATTTTTTCAGATATTGCAGCAACAGCGAATTCTTTCCCGAAGCAGCAGAATCTGCTGCTACAGCGCTAACGACAGCTGGTTTGATCGACTGGTCAGCAGAATTGACTGCTACCAGTGCATTAGTTGGGGCAAGGGCGATAGTGGTCATAACGGATGCAGCGATAATTGTTTTTATCATAATAAAACTCTCCTTTTTGATTCATTATTATTTGGTGATCAAGCCGATCACCTTGATCTCAGTATAGAGGTCACATGTAACATTCCATCGGTTGGATGTATCTCACTTGTAAACAATTTAAATAAAATTATGATAGTCGCTTATCTTCTTATCTTTACTTTTCAGGAAGCTTTACACTATCCACATCGAACAAGGCGTTATCGGCCTTCAGCTTGTCATATTGATAGTTTACTTTAAACAGCAGTGTAGATTTCCCGCCCTTGATTGTGAAGATTGTGCCTTTAACCGGCAATCCGCTTTGGTTCAAAAAAATGTTCTCCTTATATTTAGTACCGACGGATGTATAAGTCTTGGTCAATTTTGTATAGGTGACTCCGTTTTCGGTAACCTTCTCCTGATTCTTCCATTCTTGTCGGGTGTAGCGCTCCTTCTCTATTGCAAAAATACTTATTGGCTTACTGGCTTGCGGATGGGTGTGCTTGGCTCCCTCTATGATCTTGCCGTCTGAATCCTTTCTATAGGAAACTCCTTGCTTTCCATTCATGATTTCTACCGTTGTTATCAGGTTATCCGGATCGTCTCCGGATGGCGTTGTGAGCACACCTTTGTAGCGGGAGGCTTTTGTATCCTGCCAGTCCTCCTGAACATTCACGATTTTACCGTCAGGGCTTAATACCGTTCTCTTCATATACTCTACACTGGCTGCTTCTACTCCCGTACTAGCTGGTTGGGCTGAGGCTGTGGATACCTTGGAAACGGCAGCATCTGCAGTGCCGACCAAAATTGCAGCAGATGTTGAAACGGCTACTACGGACATTACAGTTGCAGCAATTAATGTTTTATTCATAATAACAATCTCCTTTTCAAGATTTCATGAGGATATCACTTACGGTTTTCAACTATAGCGGGCAGATGGGCGAGACTTTAATGCAGGTGGATGGTGTGGTCAATCTGCATGACCTCCATATTTGGACCATCACCTCAGGTCTGAATTCGTTAAGCTACCACCTGCTGGCCGTTATCAGTTTTTTTTGTTCATGGTTATCTCTCCTTTTTGAACACAGGTTTTTGATGCGGTTTCGCATCATGCTTGCAGTCTAACTATCAACTGTTTCAGCCTATCGTTCATTTGTATCCAACTTGTAAAATCTGTTTCCTTCCATGCCTGACGCACGGAAAATCGTCTATAATGGAGGGGGAGGTTTTCATTATGGACCGTAAAAGAATTCTCATTATAGAAGACGAAGAATCCATTTCCGACTTGTTAGCCTACTCTCTCAGGAAAGAGGGGTTTGCTACCGATGTCGCTTCAACTGGCGAGCAGGGATTGAAAGCAATCACTGCCTTTCATCCACACGTCATTCTCCTGGATGTAATGCTCCCGGATATGAGCGGCTTCGATATCTGCAAAGGGGTGACAAATGAGTATACCATCCCCATTATCATGATCACGGCCAAGTCAGATACCGTTGACAAGATTCTGGGCATGGAATTGGGAGCTGATGATTATATAACAAAACCCTTTGAAATCCGCGAGGTCATCGTCAGAATCAAAGCTATTCTCCGAAGGATCGAGCTGACCTCGGAAACGACAGGAACCTATCGATTCGATGTCATACAACTGGGCCATGAGACCGAATTGTGCAAGGAAAAAAGAGAGGTTTGCAAACATGGAACGAGAGTGGAGCTTACCAATAAAGAATATGATCTTCTCGTTTTTTTGGCAGAAAACAGAGGTCGGATATTTACTCGAGGAGACTTGCTGGACAAGGTGTGGGGGTTTGAATTTGTGGGAGATACGCGGACAGTGGATATCCATGTCCAAAGACTGAGGAAGAAACTGGATGAGGGGAAGAGAACGTCCTTGATTGAAACCATCTTTGGCATTGGCTATAAAATGGTGTAAGCCTATGAAACTATCTATCCAATACAAGATCCTGCTGTCCTTCTCCATTGTCGCCTTTGTGGGATTGTCGTCGCTCCTTTTTGCAGCAGACCGGATCACAGCACAAAACGTCTCGCAACTCATCCACAAGGATATGATCGAGGCGCGAAAAACGTTAGATACCTATGTAATCCAATACTTTCTCCTGAATAATATGGTGCTGGATAAAATGACCCTCGACGCTGAAGCTGATCACTTGGCGAAGGGATTAAGCGCGCAGATGGAGGGCGATATTGCCATCTATGATTCCCACGGCAATCCCCGATCCGTTTCATTGCCTTTTGCGCAAGCCTCCGGTGACGACCTTGCAAAAGCGTTGACGTTGAAGGGGGAGACGGCCTATACGGTAACACATGGTGAAAATAAGGTTACCGCTGCACTCTCCTATCCGATTGAATCGAACAGTCAAATGCTAGGTATCATGAGATACAGCAAGGATTATACAGAGCTATATCAGTCGAATCGAAGGTTTACCTCCATTCTCAATCTGCTTGCCATCGGGATCTTTGTATTTATTCTGCTGACCTCTTTCGTCATCGCACGGCAAATTACCAAACCGATCCGCATACTTAGCAGAAGCACGGAGCAAATTTCTACCGGTGATTTCAATCTTGCTATCCAGATCGGCTCCAGGGATGAAATGGGTGAATTGGCCGACAGGTTTGGCAGGATGGCCCGAAGGATCGAGGGGCAAATCGAAATCATCAAAAAAGACAGAGATGCACTGAAGGAAGCTCAGGCGCAAAGCAAGGCATTTTTTGACAATGTCACACACGAGCTAAAAACGCCTCTTACATCCATTCTTGGCTATGCACAAGTCTTGAAGGATAATGGTTTTCACGACAAGGACTTTTTCGATAAGGGCATCTCTTACATCATCAACGAAAGCCATCGGCTGCATCGCATGGTAATCGACATTCTGCAGCTTTCCAAAGCCTCCTCCCATGAATTCGCCTATCATGTTGAAACCGTAGACCTATCGACGCTGATCAGGGATACCTGTGATGAAATGCGCTTGCGGGGAAAAAGGTTCAAGATCGAAATCAGCTGTGACGTTGCCGATGATCTTTTCCTTCAAGGGGACAAGGATAAATGCAAGGAAGTCCTGATCAACCTTCTCGACAACGCGATGAAATATGGAAAAGTGAACGCTACGATTCAAGTGGAAGCATTTAAACGTGAAGATGCTATTTTTCTCAAAGTGAAAGATCAAGGTGACGGAATCCCTGAAGAACACATCGCCCGAGTATTTGAGCCTTTTTACACGGTATCCCAACGAAAAGTCAGGGAAAAAGGCAGTGCAGGCTTGGGGCTGGCCATTGTCAAAAGCATCGTGGAAAGCCACGGCGGCCGCATCTGGATAAACAGCAAACCGGGAGAGGGAACAGAAGTGGTCATACAATTTGGAGGAGTACAAAATGGCTAGGATCGGACCAATCGAGAAATATCGAAGCTATCTCTTATTTGCTTCCATCTTGGGGATATTCCTCTCCGGTTTTTTTCTCCTGAACAGTTTGTTTGCATGGAACAGCAAGGACATTCGCACGGTAGTGCTGGACAAAAACTTGTTCCACAGGGAATCCCCAATCAATCGCGGCGAGGAGCTATCCATAAAAAAGGTGA
The DNA here is from genome assembly GCF_014534655.1 of Paenibacillus sedimenti. Lineage (GTDB taxonomy): Bacteria > Bacillota > Bacilli > Paenibacillales > NBRC-103111 > Paenibacillus_E > Paenibacillus_E sedimenti. The sequence goes on along the minus strand of NZ_JACVVD010000023.1, from coordinate 20,764 downwards.
CAAAGCTTGATACTCCCTATCCGATCTGGGATGCCGGCCTGATCAATTCGCATTCTTTGGTATTGTCCATACCCGATTACGGCGCCAAAACCAAACAGGATAAACTGATTTCCCTTAACCTGAACACTAACACCTACACTGAATTATTTGCTGTAGGTGGTACTCACTTTCTCCTGTCGCCTGATGGAAAGAATTTATTTGCCCATGCTCCTCATTCGGTAAATGCAATTCCCAAAACTGCCGTATACGAAATACAGACAAAAGGTATCCAAAACACCTTTGACGGCCTACCCTTGTCCATGCTGCCCGACAGCAACCGATATTTGGGGCTGTCTGATGATTCTCTGTTTGTCCAGAATATCAATACGGGAGAGAGAATCATCGTAATGACCCTGGCAGATACCTCCCCAAAATCAGGAGTCCGCGAGAATTTGCAGCCAGAATGGTTTATCAAAATGGCGGATTTCATCATTCCCTCATTGGATGGACGCAGCGTTTATTTTTTGGGGCGATATGGAGACAGTACGGCACTATATAGGATTGATCTGACTACTGCCAATTCAGTGGATTTGCTTATTACGGGGGACATCTTGGATTTTGCACCTCTTGAGAATGGGAAACTGCTCATTTCCGGAACCATTAACGGCATAGACGGTCTATTTCTTTTTAACATGCAGGATAAAACGCATAAATTGCTGGCACAAGGGAACATCTCTGACGTGCACGTAGCTCCCGATGGCAAAATTGCGTATATCTCTGTTAAAGAAAAAAAAATCAGTGAACTGCATGTTGCCCGTTTGCTGGTCGATTCGATTGAACTTGATAAGCTCGTCTATAGCGACATGAAAAACATCAGCTTTCTAAAATGGGACCGTCTTGGCAACATGCTGTATTGCGTGAGTGTCGGTCTGAATGAAAGCAGCATTCTTCGCTTTTCTTTTTCTTAGATGGAAGCCTGATATAGCCGTTTATCAGCTAATCAGGCTTGTGCTCATAATGATTCAGAAATTCCGTATATTTCTTAAACCAGCACGTTGTTCATAATTTTTATCTTAAACAGTGTATTTACTCTTATGTAACTTTCTCCGGATTTTAATAAAGATGATCAGCTTGTTTTTGTAAAATAAGTCATCGGCAAACGTTTCTATTTTTATCCCTTTTCCTAAAATCCCCATAAATCACCCCGTTCTTTCGCCGTTCGACACCGCTAAGAAAGTGAAGAGCAGTTCAACCGTAAGCGGAAGAAACTGCTCCTCTCGGATTTACCCGACCTTTTACTTCGTCTGACTAAACAACCAATCACGAACGCCTTCAACACCGTAAGCATGATCAAAGGAATACATATGCTCGCTCGTTCCGACTGGAACGCTTGCCGGCAAGACCGTTCCCTTTTTCCACGTTACGAAATAAATACTGTTTCCTTCGCAAGCTCACTCTTCACCGCTGATGTGAACTGGTCGGCGGACCAGGTTGCGTCCCAAGTGGCCGTGCTCACTTTTGCCCCATCTTTCTGCAGGACAGGCAGCAGATCAGTCTGTCCGGCATATGCTTTGTCATCGCCTTCTGCGGCAAAGTAGAAGAACTTCTGACCTGCCAAAGAGGCAAGCTTGTTTACATCCCATTGACCGTCCACAAACATCTCTGCCGTAAACAGATCCGGATGTTCCGCGGCCAGAAGCATAACGGTCATGCATCCCATCGACTGTCCGGTTCCATAGATGCGATTATTGTCAATATTGTAGCTGGACTCTACAGAATCCATTAGTCTTGTGGTCATTTCAACAATTCATTCGTCGTATAGCTGCCAGAGTCATCGATAATGACATCCGGATATTCGGGCACCAGCACGAAGCTCTCATGTTTGGCCTGTTCCTCATCCCCCAGATCCCCCCCCCAGATCCCTGCTTCAAGGGGGCGGTGGTATCCTGGCCAATTACGCTGGAGTCCGCAATGAACAAGACCATTGGATACGATTTGGACGGGTCGTAATCATCCGGGATATACAGGTTATAGGCTAAGGTCTTGCCCGTTTCGGAATCAGTATATTCAAATTGTTGGAATTTCGGTTCTACATTCGCGATCATGCTTTGGAGCACCGTATCACCGCTTTTATCAACGGCACCGCCGCCCATCATTCCTCCGGGAGGGCCTCCTTGCAGATCGCCGCCTGCCTGCTCAGTGCTGCTTGCGGTATTCGAGACGCTTGCGTTGTCGCTTGATTCAGTTGCCGTCTGGGCAGATTCTGTGCCCGCTGAAGATTGAGACGAGTTCGAACCGCAACCCCCGAGCAATGACACCAAGAATACAGATGCTACACCGGCTGCGACTAATTCCTTTTTAACATGTTGTTACCCTCCACTTTGTTCGATGGTTTTCCTCGATGAAGACCATCGTGATTCATTTTTGTTGCGGTGAATGTATCCTTACTCTAGAATATTAAGCTTAAATCAACCTGAAATTGAACTGAGTCTTCTCTTAGTGTTAGTTACACTTCAGTAGTCAACCCCAACCTCCAAATCAAACACACCTTCCATAACGGAAGAGCGCCCGCAGCGCTGGTCGAACACGTCGACGGGTTCTTTCGGCAACTGGATGCCGAGTTGGCCAAGGACGAAGAGGGCACCTTCAGCCTCAACCAGCACAGGCCAAGCGGACGGCAGCTGGCGTTATATTATAGATCATCCCTTTGGCTCGGAGTTGCTTGAGCGATTAAGTCTTAATTCCAACAATCCGTAACGATGAATCAAGACTGACATAATGCTCGAGTTCATACTTAAAGGCTATATATTCTACTGCTAATTCGATCCTTCGCTTTACCACTATTTGTGGTACGGTTCACCATATCATAAATAAGGCGAAATTATTTATGATACCTTTCAACATTACAATCCAGAAATTTTTAGGCACTCAATTAGGGGTGCCTTTAGGCTGTCGATAAAATCGGCAGCCTTTAATTTTTTGCATATTATTTTAGCAGATCTCCGCGAGTCATGTGGTTCAATTCACCTTCAGTTGCATACATCGACAAGCAGCCGATTTCTGTTTTGATAGAACAACGGCTCTGTATGCATCGTTTGCCGCAGAACCGTTATAATAACGGTAATACCTCTGAAATTAGCTAAACATTGTTTTCACTAAGCATCGTTATTTGTGAAATAAAGTAAGAAGCATTATACGCGAGGTGGTTCGAATGCAACAAAATAATTGTGATGTATCCCCCGTTAAGGAACAGTTGAAGCAATATTTGCGGCATATCGTTGCTCAAATACAGAGAAGTTTAGATATGATAGATAATGAAAATTATTGCCTTTTAAGTGAATTTTACGAAACTCAAGAAAACTTCAAAAGAGTCGAATCCATAGCGGGTTCTTTCTATTTACAGTGTTATTTATCCTCCTTTACATCCAATTATTTAGACTTGTCGATTAGCATCAAGCACTTGTCCGAACGCCGGCAAGGCGCATTGATTGTGATTGAGAGAAACGATCCGCTGCAATCGAATATTCACTCCGGCATAACTGTTGAAGCTGCACTGACCCATTCGTTGTTGGAATCGATCTTTATTCCTGGCAGCCCGCTGCATGATGGCGCCGTATTGGTTCGAGGCGATCGCATTATTTCTGCTGCCAATGTCTTACCAGTATCAGATACGATGGTGATTGACAAAAAACTTGGAACTAGACACCGGGCCGCGATTGGGTTAACGGAAAAAACGGATGCTCTTGTACTTGTAGTTTCGGAGGAAACCGGTAATATATCCTTTGCCTATAGGGGGAAATTATACCCTCTCACTGTTCCCGAGTCGATTGGAGATCAGTAAGGACATCATCCGAACGAATGATATCTGCAGCACCCCATTCCTCTCGATACAGACTCCTCTACAACTGCGCCATACGTTTATCATGGAAATGGACCCGTTTCGGTGCTACTTCCGGGTGGAATTCTTTACGCTGGCTAGTGTACTGTTGCTTTCTTATACGAAGTCCTTTTTTTCGGCTTTCGATCTTTGCATCGCGGCTGGGAGCCGTCGGTCTGCTGGCGTAGCAAAATGAACCGGTTACGCGTTGATATATTGCCTATCTGCCAATTTTCAGGTGTTGTATTTGTATACGTTATGTTGCAGCAGAAAGGAAAAGTGCTGAGGAAGGTTTGCTATAGGAAATCAAAGTACTTTATTTAATGTAAAAAACTCTTCGACCCAAAAAGCGGATTGCGGAAATTCCAAGCCAAGTTGCCACGCGCCGCCACCTCTAAGGTGGTAATCGACCACAAGTTGAAATTTTGCGGCACGAGCACGGGCATCTTCAAACCAAACGATATGTCTGTTGTCATCTTCATCCCGATACGTAAAGAATGGCTGCTGGTATTCAGTCGAATATTGGATCGGCACTTCATACCTCATGGCCGTTCGGATAGCTGTTGCAACTGAAACGGCGCGGCCGCGAACCGCCTCCGTATTATACATCGTCCAGTCATAACCGTACCGTGGAGCGCCAAGAAGTATTTTATTCCGGCTCATGCGCTGAAGAGCAAACTCAATTGTGCGCCGGACTTCACCGCTGGGTGCGACTGGGCCGGGTGGACTGCTTGCTTCGTGCCAATCATAAGCCATAATGAACACGAAGTCGACGACCGAACCGATTCCGCCGTAATCATATCCTTTCAACCACGGAATATCGTCGCTTGTTTTCGCCGGAACGGCAACGGAAGTAGTATAGCCTTCTGGTCTCAAACGTTCGCTCAACAATCTTAAAAATCCTGTGTACAAATCTCTTTCGTCTTCTCTTACCCGTTCAAAATCAATGTTCACACCCGCGTAGTTTTTAGATGTGACAAGCGTATAAATATTGTTAATCAACCGGTTTCTTAGTTCGGGAGATTGGAGTACTTCCCTTGTCACTTCGGGACTGAATCCCCCCGGAGTCAAATTGGTAATTGTCGCGAGAGGCGCTACTCTATTGCTGCGTGAAACTTGAATGGCAACCGCATCGTTTAACGTGTTCAGATTGCCGTCTTCTTGAATGTGATATTCAAAAACTGCGAAATAAGTAGCATAGCGCGCGAAAGCACTAATAATTTCCCGGTCTCTCTCTGGTGTCGTAGGAAGCAATAACTCAAACTCACGATCGGATATTTGTTTCGAGACGGTAAATTCAGCCTCATTCCGACGGTTAAAATATCAGATGCCAGTCCGTTTGCAGCGCGAAGGATTTCTACCGGTGTTAGGCTCATTTGAGAGATAAGATACAATGAATCGCTAGGCTGGACAATGTAGACGGATGTAGGGATGAGCAGAGCTTGACCGGGAACCAGTTCTGCATCTCTCAAACGGTTCACGTTTCTTAAGGTTTCGATTGAAGCTTGGTATTTGGCTGCGATGGAGAAGAGAGAATCTCCTGTCTTTACAGTATAGATAAACAATGAACTCCCCTCCTTTATCAAAATCGGAGATGCAGATCATCTATATGATGGAGTATGTGAAATTATTCAATCGATAGACAGCTGACTAACTCTGATTGTTTTGACATAACTGCTGCTTCGTCGGACATCTACGGTTTCCAGGCAAAAAGCGCCGGCCAAGAACGCCCAATACGATTCGAAACGTTTTACTCCATCGATAGCACACCGGATCACTCTTACTAACTAAAAATTTCGCATAATCAGACGAGTTTTTTGGAAATATTAGAAATGTCAGTCCAATGGCCTCACGCCCACTTTCCATACAGTATAGTGGAACCAATTCTCGACAGTCTTTATTTTTTCGGCCAAGTACAAATTGCTGCTCCATAACCTATCACGAGGTTATCGAGAATTTTTTTTAGCCATGTATTCCAGATGGGCTATGCCCCATTCATGCATTTGCTGCAATATGTCGTATAGGCCACGCCCATATTCCGTAACCGAATATTCAACCCTCGGTGGCACTTCGGGGTAAACTTTTCGCATGATTATTTCTTGTTCCTCAAGCTCCCGAAGCTGTGTGGTAAGCATCTTTTGCGTGATATCAGGGAGCATTCGTTTCAATTCCCCGAATCGCTTGGTTCCTCCGTGCAGCAGATGTAACAAAATGATCGGCTTCCATTTCCCCACTATAATTTCCAAAGAAGCCTCCACGCCATAGCGGCAAGTTTCAGGCTTTATATTATCCATGTAAACCGCTCCATTCTTCAATAGTATCGTTTAAGATAGTATGCCACTATTAAGTGCGTACTTATCATTCTGAAGTTTTGTATCTATAATAGCATTCATAGGCATCATCAACAATCCCATTTTGAAAGGAGAATCCGTATGAACAGTCTTTCCGGGAAAACCATTGTGGTAGCAGGAGCAACAGGAGGTATTGGTGAGGGCATAACAAAGCTTCTCCTCCAGCATGGAGCGAAAGTGGTCGCGCTTAGCCGTAGTGAGGAAAAGTTTGAAAGTTTACGAGTATATCTTTCCGGCGTTGATACCGGTAATCTCATCACCATGCAAGCCGATCTTGATCAGGATCAGGAGGGAAGTTACGAGGTTTACCAAAGATTGAAAGAGCGATTCGGCGGCTTTGACGGAGCGGTCGTCACCATTGGAACCTGGGGGAATGCAAACAGAAGGCTGATTGACGTGAGCGATGAGCTTTGGGATCAGACCATCAAGGATAATCTAACAAGCCACTTCCGTACTTTGCGCACACTTGTTCCGTTGCTTAAGACGGACGGAGCCTTGATTCATTTAAGCGGTCTAAGCGCCGATGGTCCTTATCCGGGGGCAGGAGTCATCGGACTAACTAATGCCGCTAAAAAGTCGCTTGTGTTGACAATGGCCGCTGAACATGAATCAACCGGGCCTAGAATATACGAACTTATCATAGGTCCAATCCGAACGCGCGAACGTGTTGCAAGAGGAGTCGCACGATCCAATTGGTATAATCCGGAGGATCTTGGAGTCTTTATATCCGAACTCATTCAAGGCGATACTGAAGCTGCACAGAAACCTTTACATTACATGATCCAGCCTGGAGGTTAATGCACCTATCTCAAATGAAGGGTGGTACGTATAAATGGAACAAATCTTCGATGAAAATAGAGAACGATTGGCTTCTTCATTTCCTATCGGTTATGTGTCTTTAAACATCACGAATTTGGAAAAATCGATTGATTTTTATCATTCTATTATCGGGCTCCATGTAATAATGAAAACCGAGCGGTTCGCCGTCTTGGGCACTAGTACAGAGCAGCCGTTAATCATTTTGGCGCAAGAAGAAGCGATTCAAAGAAAATCCAATGCAACCGGAATCGATCATCTGGCTATACTAGCTCCGAATCGGATTGAGCTTGCTCGGCATCTTGGACGAATATTGGAAAGAAATTATCCCATTCGAATGATCACGGATCATGGAGTAAATGAATCGATATATGTAAACGATCCTGATGGCATTCTTATTGAAATTACCCGCGATTTTACGTCGGAGGAGCTTGTTCTGCATAGACCGCTTAGTTCCCAGGAGCTAGCACAAGAGCTTTTAGACTTGAGCCGTCAATTACAGTCTGCCTCTCCCGAAATCGCAACGAATAGGAAAATCGGCCATGTTCTTCTTAAGGTTTCAGACCTTAGCCAAGCCGAGCAATTTTATGTCCGAGATCTAGGTTTTCAAGTATCGATGCGAATCCCGGGCGCCGTATTTGTCGCTTCCGGTGATTATCACCATCATCTCGGATTTCATGTTTGGGAAAGTGGCGGCGGCCCGCGGCCGGATATTTCCGCAATTGGACTTCGTTATTTTTCAATAATCGCACCTAATGATGAAGCTTTACTGCAAACCACGGGTGAATCTATTCGTAACTTTCGTTTTGTCCGTGATCCTGCCGGGAATGGTATTGTTTTGACTTCACATGCGACCATTCACCACGAGGAACTGCTCGATATGGATCAAATCATTTTGGAGAGGAGTAATTCCATTGAAAATCAATAAAAAATACGAACGTATCACCTTCGCTTTTCTCATGGCATTGAGCATGTCTGCGATTATTTCATTTTTCATGGTATTGGTCAATGTAGGATTCCAATTCGCGTTGCTTGGAACATGGCTGATCACGTGGGGAACGGCCTTTCTCATCGCGTTTCCTGCAGCTTGCGTCTTACCTAAACAGATAGGCAAGATTATGAAGAACATATCGTTTATTGAGAATAAATGAAAGAGAAGCAATGCCAAACTAACGCGTATCAATTCCGATTCCTAACAGACGTTATATCAGCGATAGGCGGCATCCATACTATTATTGAGAACCGGTTCCCTACATTGGAGTAGGCCATGAGGATGTTAACGAGAAGTATGGACCAGCGATCTGTCACTGGGGGCTATGAGGGACCGTCGTGACTCAAATCGATCCGAAGAGCGCGCCTTTCGCGCTGGAATCCGTACGTATGACGTGATCACCGCGGTGGACGGACAAGGAGCTCGAGGCCAATTCAAAGCGCACAAGTTGGGAGACCGGGTGACCATTTGATCAACAGAAGCGGGAAAAAGAGCGATGTCACCGTGACGGTCGCCGATAAAATCGCCGCCGGCCAGTAGGTAAATCGGGATTCGTCAATGCGTCAATATCAAGCGAAGGAGGGATGAATGATGCAGCAAGCGACCCATTCCAAATATTCTTGTCCGCTGCTTTCCTTTATTTTGATAACTCTGCTGATCCTAGCGCATAGCCAGCTGGCGTAAGATTCGCCCAACGTTGACGAAGATCAACTATCGACGGTCGCTTCGAAACAAGGGGAGGACGACGATCGAAAAGCCTGAGAAAGTCCCGATTATCGAACGAGGCCACTGAAGAACTTGTAGTTTTTCGGATCAGCTAAGAGGTACAGATAAAAAGACGACCTTTAATCCCAGTTTTTTGGGATTAGGGTCGCCTTTTCACTATTTAAACAGGTCTATTTGTTTAGTTTCTTACTTCATCAGCTTCAATATTCGCTTTAGATTAACCGTGAATATGGTCATAGCACCTTGAAGCTCCATCCCTAATAGACCCGAGGATGTGGCTACATCATACCCGTGCCTGTGCTTGAGTTCGCTGTTCTTTGCTTCAATTTTGTATCGTTCCTTCGCTTTTTCTTTGAAGTATTCGCTCTCATTGGAACATCATTTGTTCCGTATGCTCGTCGGATTTTATACTAATCGAGTACGTTTTGCTTTTGGCTCCATCCTTGTAGCAACCTTCCTTAAATGGGCATCTCTTGCATCACTCCACATCAAAGTAGTACGTATCGACTTGGTTTATCCCGACACCTTTCTTTCCTCCGCGCGCTTTCCGGATCGCCATATGACCGGTCTAGCAGACATACATACCCGCATCCTTATTGAACTGGAATTCATCTTCTTTCTTTCGGCCACCTTGCGTAATGAGTGGGTTGAGTTTAGTAATGAGTTCAATTTCACTGTCTTAGGTGTAGACAATGTTGCCTTTTTCCGAGTAAGCTGTATCCCCGATTACCGTTTTTACCTCCATACCGGCTTCCTTGCTTTTCTCGATCAGCATCTGGAGCTGCTTGCCGTCATTCTTTTCACCCGTCGTGACAACGGCAGCTATAATAATTCGTTAACTTCGGTTATGGCAAGATGCGTTTTATAGCCGAAGAATGAAGAATCCGAATTCTTGTGTCCTACCAAGGCATCCTGGTCTTCCGAGATCCGTAGATGTTCAAGATCATCTTCGACTGTTTCTTTGGGCAGATTGAGCGGTTCTTTTATCTTGGGAAGCTCTCTGACGCCTTTCTCGGCATCAAGCACGGCAATGAGCTTTTGTCAGTAGGCGATTTCCTCCTCCAGCACATCGTTGGTGTTCTTGACCGGGAAATCGCCTCCATTACTTGATCCCAAATGAATGAAGTATGCGATTCATCATCCTCAACGCTTCGCCTTGTAAAACTCATGATAAAGCTTCATGAGCGCCCTCTTTTCTATCCTTGAAACGTAACTCCTGGAAATCCCCAGCTCCTTCGCAATCTCCCGCTGCGTCCGCTCTTCACCACCAAGTTCCAGCCCGAACCTACCCACCACGACTTCCTTTTCACGATCATCCAGTATATCTAAATTCTTATAGATCTTGCTCTTTTCAATCTTCAGCTGCACCTTATCCACGACATCGTCAGCCTCGGTGCCGAGAATATCGATCAATGTAATCTCATTCCCCTCTTTATCCGTGCCAATCGGATCGTGCAGTGACACATCTTTTCGCGTCTTCTTAAGCGAACGCAGATGCATCAAAATCTCGTTCTCGATACAACGAGCAGCAAACGTCGCCAGCTTCGTACCCTTATTCGGCGAGAACGATTCGATCGCCTTAATCAATCCGATCGTCCCGATCGAGATCAAATCCTCCAAATCTTCACCTGTGTTGTCGAATTTTTTGACGATGTGAACACAAAGCAACGTAAATTGTATCAATAAATATGCCCCTTAAATGAACACAAGACTGTTACACGCCAGCCTTGTGTTATATGATATGTCTTTTATTGTATAAAACTAACTTCAGATAATTGGTGTTCAATTTTCAAGTCCCAACTGATTTTTTATCATTACAGCATTCGCCGAACGATGATCGATATACGGAATGCCTGCAGATGAAAAGCCGATCAGCTCTTTAATAAACAATCCTGAACAGCCGATGTTTATCCAATTATCCATAAAAGATTCAAATGACTTCCCTAATCTCCTACCATAAGAATCACTGTCATGTGGTAAGTATACGATTTCTCCAATATTATATTTCATGTCAATACCAATACAATCCCCCATCCCATTGAGGGCAAAAATTAATGAATTTGACCATAACTTATATTCCTCATTTTCGTCGAGGAATTCATTGTCCTCCCGGTAATGATCAAACTCAACTAACTTGTCTATGTTCCATAACCCATGGTCAAAAAAACCACCACCTGCAATGATACCATTAGATGTTCTTGCTCCTTTATTTTCTTCAATCCCCCAATAAAAATAAACTTTACTAGAGTATTCGAGGAGCACCTTTCTAAATGACACTGGCAACTTATATTTGAGTTTTTCTTCTACTTGTAAAATTTCATTCTCAGTAGCAGGTGGATCGATCGAGAGTGCAGACTTACCTCCTCTACCGATGATAGACGAATAAGTTAATTGTAATTTGTGAGTCCACTCATTATAAATGTAATTCGATTCCTGATCATTTTGGATAATCTCTGATTGTGGAGGTTGATATCCTTCGCCTTCAAAACGAACCCAATAAGGTAACTCTTCGAGGTCTACAGGAAGTTCTTTATCCAAGTGATTAAAGTCATCGAGAAAAGCTCTACCTTTGCCTGTAACCTCAAAAGTATCGCGGAATCCTGTTTTTTTAACTTCGATATATCCATTAGCTATAGCAACCTTCAAAAAATCTCTAAGTTCATATTCCTTTATTTTATATAATTCATGATTCAAAGATTGATTGTCTACAATTCTCTTTAATACGCTAAATAAAAATCTCATTGTGAAAAACCTCCCATTTATTCTCATTTTATGGATAAATTTAGTTTACAACATGCACCCAATGATATATAATATTTTGATCGGTTAGCGCAAGCATGCGACGAACCGGGTTCAAGTATTTTTCCGAGACCTGCTGCTCCCCCACTTCTTGAAAGCCGCAAGTAAACAGTCGCTAGCGTGGATATACGATTACCGTATCGACTGGAACGCAAAGATTACGTCTCAGTGAATTCATAAAACATGATTGTAAGCATAAGGTTCACCCCAAAATTAATGTACCAAAAAGCAGACGGCCACGGCTGTCTGCTTAATTTCACTATCGTTCTTCGTTAGCTTAATGACTTGGCTTCAACTGAATCCCTTAATGCTCGGAAGCGAACAGTAACTCCATCTTTGTCTTACCTATGTTTTCCAACCATTCATTAAAAGTCAACAACCCGAGGTGTAACCTCCGGACTTCAGCAATATCAATTATGAGTTCCTCATTATTAATAAACTCAAACGTCCTTGCACCACTTGGACTTATTTGACGAATAGTATCGATTGGAATCTCAACATAGGGAATATCTCTTCCGATAGCACGCGATATTGCGTTCGAAATAGCCAAGGGAGTCAAAGAATCCCCGGCGATTTCAATTGTTTTGCCTAAGTATTTCTCGGGATTCTCAAAAGCTAAGGCTGAAAATGCACCGATATCTTCAACAGCGATTAGTTGTAATTTTATGTTTGATTTTATTGCAGTTGAAAGTTGGCCGGTTTGAAGTCCAAAGAGTGGATCGGAGAAATTATCCATGAACCAAGCCGGACGTAAAATTGTCAGTGGTAAATCAAGGTTTCGAATGTATTCTTCAATTTCCCATTTACTATAATTTCGTCCGCCAATTAATCGATCCGCTCCACTTACCGATGAGTAAATAAAATGTTGAACACCAGCCTTATTCGCCGCATTTGCTACATTTCTTCCAAATCTAACTTCGTCTTCGTAGCTAAAATCCGGTGATATGTTTGGGGAGAATTCTGTAGGTTGAACGCTGAATACCCCATATACTCCTTGCATAGCCTCCAGTAACGAATCAGGATTGTCATGATCACCTTCAAAAATTTCTACCCCAGCTTTCCGCAATGTTTCTGCCGAAGGTTTGTTTGGGTCACGGGTGAGAGCTCTAACGGACCAGTTACCATTTGCAAGTAAATTGCGGATTGTCGCTCCTCCTTGTTGACCAGTAGCACCTGTTACTAGAATGATCTTTTTTGTGTATTCCATAATTAATCTTCTCCCTTAACATTTTTCGCAGCCCTTCTTGATGTTAAGCAGAGTATAACTTTTTGTTGTAAAATTATATAGTACGCACAATATTGTTATATTCTAAACAAAAAGTTAGTAAAGGAGCGAATTATGGACAATTGTAATAACGAAAAAGTTAACTGTCCCATTTTTTACACGCTGTCTGTGATTAGTGGAAAGTGGAAATGGGCTATATTGTTTTTCATAGTAAAAGAAGAAGTGATCAGATATGGGAAAATAAAAGAATACTTACCGCCAATTGCACATAAAACTCTTAGCCAACAGTTAAAGGAATTGGAGGGAGATGGAATTATCCATAGAGAACAATATAATGTCATGCCGCCAAAAGTCGAATATACCCTAACTGAGAAAGGTAAATCACTGGTTCCAATGCTTGACTTCATGTACCAGTGGGGTGAAAAATGGTACGATTGACATCACCTCTAAGATCGGGCTTCCAAAAATATCGGAAGCCCGATCACCATTGTCACTAACCTGCCAGTTAGCTGAATAGGCTGCCGATAATGTCTGCAGCCTGTTGTTATTGTGCTATCGTACCCGTCCCTTAACCTTCCCTAGGAACCAATTTAAAGATTTTATAGCCAAAAATGCATACTAGTATCAGTCCTAGTGTATCTATATTTTTTTGAAGATTAGTATCAATCAGGTCCCCTAAAATATAAATATAAATATCACTAACAATAAAAATATGTGTCTTCATTAGACTAAGGAGAGTTTCCGGACATGGCTAAAATCAGATATGTACGGGTGTCCACTGAAGAGCAAACATTGGATTTACAACTGGATGCGCTCCAAGATGCAGGATGCAAGAAAGTATATCAAGAGAAAATGACCGGCAAAAAGACTGACCGACCACAGCTGAGCCGCTGTCTAGAGTACCTACGTGAAGGCAAGAGCTATCTATCCTGTTACTACTCAAAAAAGAATCCCCTAGCCACTCCATGTCCGACCAATATAATCCGCGGTTCGGATCGCTAGCGCTATTGTCGTTAACGTCGGATTTTCGGCTCCGATGTAAGGCAAAGCGCTGTTATCGGCCACGAACAGTCCTGAGACGCCGCGGACTTGACCGTACTGATCGGCCACCGAAGTGCTCGGGTCATTCCCGATCCGGCACGTTCCCGAATCATGATGCAGGTCCCCCGCAGGCGTCAAGCAGACCGGCGGTCTGCCGTTCTGGGAAGTCAGGCGTATTCCGGTTGCCGATGCAACCCGCTCGATGCCTTCTGCCAATTGCCCGATGACCGCCTTCTCTTCCGGACTAAAGGAATATTGCACTTCGACTTCCGGAACGCCGTACGCATCTTTTTTGAATGGATCCAGGGTGATCCGATTTTCGTACCGGGGATTCACCTGTCCGTAACCGAAAAACAGCACCGATTCTTCCAAAGCGAACGGCCTTATTTCTGTAGTATGAACCCAGTAAAAGGTGGCCGGTCCGGCCATAAGCAGCTGATAGGGCCTTTGGATAGCAGAAGGAACAATAATACCAAGCGTCCCCATCGGAAAATGAAATTGTTCGGTGCTGATCGTTCCTGTCGCCTGTACGAAGGAGTGATTCATGAGGTAATGGCCTAGCGCCGGATGATGAATGCCCGAATGAAGCAGCAGCCGCGGGGTCTCGAACGTGCTCGCCGACAAAACGACGGTTTTCGCCTGGAGCGTGTAAGCGGATTTATCCGGAGTCATCACTTTTACACCGGTTACCTTTCCTTCCTCGTGCATGATTTCCACGGCACGGGCATTCACTGCCGCATCGAATGGCCTGATATTAAGCGCAGTGGAGAGAAAAGATACCGAACTATTGAATATATCGGTGTGAATTCGCCCGAATACGCTCGGCAAAGTATCAGTCGCCAGCGGTATATGGCCTGCGCCCGAAAAGCCGTGTTCCCAAAGCCGGTTCAGCAATACTTCCGTAAAGCTTGCGTCCTCCGCTCTGGTGACATTCATGTGCTGTTCAGCGATGTTATAGAAGCTCTCCATCTCGTCAAGGGGGATCGGCCAATCCGGCAGCAGAGCGAAGTTCATCCGGATCGCAAACGCGTACCAGAACAACGTCCTTCCACCGAAAGCGAAAAGCTGTCTGGCCCCCGGATAGTCCGGGCCGGCCCCCGGAAGCGGCCTTGATACCGTATGGAAATATCGAGTAATCCTCTCCGTCGTCATCATCGGCAGGTTGCGAGCGTGCGTCGGCAGCAGCAGGTCGCCGCGGTCAATGATGCCGATGCGTAAATTTTGCCCTCTAAAGCGCTCGCACAACCGCCAGAGAGCGGCACCGCCTCCGGCGCCGGTGCCGACGATCAGGACATCGTATTCCCGATTAGCCATTTCCTCTAGCGGAGTAAGCGGAAACCAATGATAGAGGGGCGTTACGGGGTCCGTCGGACAAATCGGTAGGTTCGCGAAACTCGTTTGGGGCCGGCTGTATTTCTGTGTAGTTGGCAATCGGACGGGATAACCGGCGATGCGCTGATCCGGTCCATGGATGTGCGGATTAAGAGCAAGGAGATCTTCTGTCGGAATATGATGCTCATTAGCGATGCTTCTTAGCGTGTCCCATTCTCGAGCGATCCAGATTTTCATTGGCGTCACTCCCATTTCCTCTATTTAGCAATCTATAAGCATATGTATGCCGAGGACTTATGAGATAGACAAGCTTTCTTGAGTTTACCGATATTTTGCTTATTGTTTAATAAACTCGCCCAGAGGCAGAGTGAGATTAGCTTATGTTCTTAAATCTACCAACCTTTGCTACGCCGCTAGCTCCAGCAGAGTCGTTGACGTATTTGACCATGTTTATATCGGTATTTCTCTTGACTTTTCAGAATGTTTACTACACTTGGGGAGACGGGATTCGCTTTATTACTCTACCGATCTCTTACACTCCTGCGAATCCAGCAGATTGGGTTGATCCTGATCCGACAACCGTACAAGAAGCATTAGATCGAATAGCAGCTTTTATTGGTCCCATTCCCTAAAATAGATAAAGAAAGGCAAGCGGTTTTGATCTTATTTTGCAGCGCTTGAGCTCACTTTGGTAAAAAGATCTGCGCCGATTCTAATCATACTTGCAGCACGAAGCATAAAAGAAAACAGCCGGAATAATGGTAATGTATACGGGTATCATAAAGCGTCGCGTGAAGCAAGCATGCGGAGGCGACGCTTCGACATCTCGTCTCTTGCCTCTTGTATACCCGGCGTTTACAAATCCCAAAATTGATCGGCCCTGACGGAAGGATCCACTTCCCGAAGGGCCTTCAATATTTTCTGCATGATACTTCCGCTCGGCACATATTCGGTGTTTGAACAAAGTGTGCTCACTGTATTCCGGCTCACTCCTGATAACTGTGAGAGTTTTTCCTGACTATATCCCCGAATATCCAGCCACTCGCGTCGTTAGCCAAATATGCTCAACTCCTTTAACATCAAAATATTCATCTTTAAAGAGAGTCGCTATCATCCAGAAGCATATTTCTAGCGTTTATTTTTGATAGATTGCGAGGATGCCATTATCCCCAAAAAATGACGTGAACCTACGAAGCTTAATCCGATTACTTTTCGGGGACCCCGGTAGATACAAAAAAAGGCCCCAAATAGGACCTTTCGTTGTCAGAGGAGCTGGCCGGAATCCTACCGTCCCCGTGTACGGGCGATATAATCCGCCGTGCGGATCGCCAGCGCCACGGTCGTCAGGGTCGGATTTTCCGCACCGATGAAGGGCAAAGCGCTGTTGTCCGCGACAAACAGCCCGGTGACGCCGCGAATTTCGCCGTATTGGTCTGCGGCCGACGTAAGCGGGTCATTCCCTATCCGGCACGTACCGGAATCATGGTGCAGATCTCCCGCAGGCGTCAGGCATATGGTCGGCCGCTCATTAAGGGGAGTCAGCCGGATGCCTGTGATTTCCGACACCCGCCTGATGCCCTCCGCGATTTGGCCGATGATCCTCTGCTCTTCGGGGCTGAAAGAGAAGTGCACTTCGACTTCCGGCACACCGTAAGCGTCTTTTCGGAAAGGGTTCAGCGTGATCCGGTTCTCGTACCGGGGAGACACCTGGCCGTAGCCGAAAAACAGCACCGATTCTTCCACGGCAAACGGCCTTACTTCGGTCGGCTGATACCAGTAAAAGTTGCCCGGTCCGGCCATCAGCAGCAGATAGGGCCGTTGAAGATTCGAAGGGACCATAATGCCAAGCGTCCCGAGCGGAAACGGGAACTTCGCCCGCCCGATGATTCCCGTCGCCTGAACGAAAGTATGATTCATCAGGTAATGGCCGAGTGCCGGATTGCGAATGCCCGAATGCAGCAGCAGCCGCGGAGTCTCGAAGGTACTTGCCGAGAGTACCACGGTTTTCGCTTTGAGGGTGTAGGCTGTTCGATCCGGGGTCATCACTTGAACGCCGGTCACTTTCCCTCCCTCGTGCTTGATTTCCACGGCGCGCGCGTTCACCGCCAGATCGAACGGCCGGATATTAAGCGCCCTGGACAGAAATGAGATTGAACTGGTGAAGACGTCGGTATGAATCTGTCCGTAAACGCTCGGCACCAGATCGGCCGCCAGTGGAATATGTCCCGCGCCCGAAAAGCCGTTTTCCCAAAGCCGGTTGAGCAAAATTTCCGTAAACGTCGCATCCTCGGTAAACGCTCTGGTCACGTTCATCTCCTGTTCGGCGATGTTGTAGTAGCTCTCCATTTCATGGAGGGGAACCGGCCATTCCGGCAGCAAGGCGAAGTTCATCCGGATGGCGAACGCGTACCAAAACAACGTCCTTCCGCCAAAAGTAAAAAGCTGTCTCGCCCCCGGGTAATCCGTACCCGCCCCCGGCAGCGGCCTTGAAACCGTAACGAAGTACCGCGTAAGCCTCTCGGTCGTCATCATCGGCAGGTTGCGGGCGTGCGTCGGCAGGAGCAGGTCGCCGCGGTCGATGATGCCGATGCGCAGATTTTGCTCTCTCCAACGTTCGCAGAACCGCCAGAGAGCCGCGCCGCCCCCTGCGCCGGTGCCGACGATCAGGACGTCGTATTCCCGGTCCGCCATTTCGGAGAGCGGCGTGAGCGGGAACCAATTATAGAGTGGCGGTACCGGGTCCGAAGGGCAAGTCGGAAGGCCGGCGGTAGTCGGTACGGATGGAACGGCTTCCGGTGCCAGCTCGGCGGATTCCGGCACGGTTTGCACGGAACCGGGGGCCGGGCCGGCGGACTCCGGCGCCATTCGTGCGGGGCTTGATGCCGTGGGGCCAGATTCCGGTATGAATGCGGCTGAATCCGGTGTCGACGTGGCGGATCCCGTCGAAGACGGCAAACGGACCGTATACCCGGCGATGGGCCGGTCCGGCTCGTGGATATGCGGATTAAGAGCGATAAGATGTTCGGCCGGAATATGATGCTCTTCGGCAATGCTTCTGAGCGTATCCTTGTCGCGAGCGATCCATATTTTCATTGACGTCACTCCTGCTTCCTCGGTTTACTTGCTCTTCGAGAATATGTATGCCCGAGGCTTGTGAGATAAACCTCTATCGAGGTCTTTTCGAAGATGAGCGACCGCGTTCAAAGGAAGGTTTATTCGCCAATAGGAAAGTCCATCTCGCTTTAATGCATTAGCGAAATTAGACTTTCCTATGTGGTCAGACAGACGGTGTCGTCTTGAGTTTGCCGATATTTAGCTTATAGTAGCAGCATTCGTACTCATCCGGCAGGTTCGGATCGTCTCATAAATCAAGAGGTGTTTATCGTGCTTCAATCGTATTTGTTTCCGATCTCTTAAAAAAGATAAAATCCCCGCTGACCATTGTAGGCTGACGGGGATTGTTTTGGTTTATTCGGATTAGACGCTTACTTATTGAGTTTAGTGTGTAAAAGAAATCCCCTTCTTCAACTGATTTTAGCACTGAGATATGTTTTCTAAATCCTGATGGTTCAACCACTGGTTTAAAATGTTCTTCACTGCTAAAAATTCCAAAAAAGGCTTTCAGAAAATCCTCGTAGAGTTCAAAAGTTTCTGCCCATTGAGAGATATACTCAAATGGTGGAAAACCAGGATTGTTGTCAGAAAGTTCCTTCCGATGCTTCAACAATGCACAAATTTGTTCATCAATTTTAATGATCCGTTCATCATAATGCTCGGTTGGACGTTCAAATGGCATCCGTTTCAACATTGACCTCTTCTCCTCCTCATTGGAAATCTTTTTATCAATGACCCACCCAAATATTAACATATAACACCTGACCATGAAGAAAAACTTTTTTCATACTAACCTGCCAGTTAATTGAGAAGACGGCAGCCACTTCACCAGCTGCCGTCTCTTCGTGCTTATGAACTAACGTACCCGTAGCTTAATGCATTTGCCCATTATTTAAGCTACTGTTCTATTTCAATCATTTCCCATAACGAATCCTATGACACATTAATGTATTTTAGTTGCTTCATACCATTGAGGAAATCAGGCTTATGATTGATCATACACATTCCTAAGTCCAAGATTCGCAAGTTCTTCAGCTTCTCTAGCTCGAACGGTAGCTCATGGATCGATGTGTATTGAATCGTAAGCTGCTCCAGTTGCTCTAGCTCTCCAATCTCCGGTGGGATGCAGTTTAGGCTGATCTCTTCCTTCGGCTTTGCCCGCCACCCAGATGTCGGTCGATCCGAGCTCGCACAATATATGCAAAGCTCTCTTAGGTTCTTCAGCCTGGCTATAGAGGCGGGAATACTCTCCAAATCAGCCGTCAGGATTTTCAAACGTTCAAGCTTGCTTAACTCGAATAGCCCTTCAGGTAGACGATAAAGATCCTGCTCAAAAATTTCTAGGTCACGCAGCTCTGTAAGCTCCCGGATTCGCTCAGGGAGCTCAGTCAGCCCATGTCCGCTTATATACAACCAATCGGTCTTGTGCTTAATGGCATCATCCAGCAGACAATCCAGGTCACTGTGAGACTTTAATTCCAAAAAAAGACCTGTAATCTGATCCATTAGTTCGATTGCTTCTTCCTCAGTTACTTCCATACCATACATATGTTCATGCACAACGGAGTAAAGGTAGTCTCCGCCACCTTCTTTCAAGAAACACAAGTCTTCCGGCAGGTTTGGATAAATCCAATCCGATAGGCGGTTTGCCATTTGCTTCAGTAGGTTCCCGCTTTCTTCGCAGCATCTATAAAAATAGTAGGTTCCCGCGGTATAAAAGGCATGACTGCGATAGGTATTTCTTATCTGTATAACTTCATCCATATTATCGCCTTGAATTACGATTGTCTTCACCAGGTAGGGTTCCAACGCTTCCAATACGCTTGTGTAATTGCCCCGTACCACATCAGCCGGATTCCATATTTTCTCCCCAAGCACAAAACATTCCGACTTCCGAATCGCCAAATCTATTACCTGCTCGTAAGCTTCGCCTTTAGGGTCTGTATACATTCTCATCCCATAAGTCTCCATTCCCACTCGAAGTACATAATTTCCCTTTACTAAAGTCTGCTCGCTGACAACTCCATATTAACACATATTGGAACTAATCTGCCCTATAGCTTAAAAACGGCAGCCGGTTCAATTAAGTCGGCTGCCGTTCCTGATGTTTCAAGCTATCGTACTCCTTTAGCTTAATCGCAATGAGATTCTAAAATTGAATTTATCTAAAGTGTGGGAAAAAGTGCTAGTAGAAAATTCAGTAGAACATTAACTTTAAAAACCTTGTTCTCCAATCCTTATCTCACCTCTTGACTTCAATTCCAACATCTTAAATGTAACCTTTAATGATTAATATTTACAGTCTTATAATTTAATAGTACCTTGATCATTGTCAACAAACGAGTCGAGTAGAATGCAGGCCTACCTATTTGAGGTTGAGCCTGCAAGCCCTCACAGATCCGTACGTCAGTCTGTCTAACAACTGATTTCTGAGCACGCTTTAAATCATGGATTTATGCAATTTTACTTAAATTAACGTTGTGCATCTTAGATATTGAATGAGCTCGGTCTCT
>NZ_JACVVD010000022.1 GCF_014534655.1 Paenibacillus sedimenti | reverse complement strand
ATCGGTCGAGGGCTTAACCAATACACCTCAATAAGAGGTAAGCATCTACGTATACATACGTAGCACTGCAACATTCACACTTTACGCAAGTTTCGTATCTAGTTTTCAGGGTGCAAATGCACTTTGATCGTTTGGTGATGATGGCGGAGGGGACCCACGCGTTCCCATCTCGAACACGACCGTTAAGCCCTCCAGCGTCGATGGTACTTGAACCGAAGGGTTCTGGAAGAGTAGAACGTTGCCAAGCACAATAAAGAGCCTTTTTGAGAGAGATCTCGAGAAGGCTTTTTTGTTTGTTGTCCCGAATAAAACTGTAGGTAAGGTCAACACTAGTAAGGCATACTTTTGGCTTCGGAATGTGGATAATTTGATTTTTACATGCAGTACTTGTCAAAAAGAAAGGAAATGATTATAATCAAATTAAGGTCAAAGAAAGTCAAAGTCAATTTGGCCTCACACATTAAAAGTAATACCCAAGACGTATAGCGAGTTATGAACTCCATATGGTCGTAAGTATTTCCGTAAGCATAGGCTTCTTTTCCTGAAGCCAAGTTTACTTCAAGCGTTCTGGGAGGATGAATTGATGCGTAATGTTTCAGAAATTATTGAGCAGTACTTGAAACATGTTCTGCAGCAAAGTCCAGAAGGAGCAATTGAGATTCAACGCAACGATCTAGCTGATCAATTTCAATGTGTTCCTTCCCAAATCAACTATGTCATTAGCACACGGTTCACTTTGGAAAAGGGTTATGTTGTGGAAAGCAAGCGAGGCGGCGGCGGATATATTCGCATCCAAAAAATCGAGCTCAAGAGCCATGGCTCTATTCTCGATCATATTTTTCGCACGATTCATACACACATTGATCAAGTCACCTCAGAAGGACTCATATATCAGCTGCAGGAAGGCCATTACATCTCTGCCAGGGAGGCTAACCTGATTAAGGCGGCAATCTCAAGAGATGTGTTAACTTTTAAGCTGCCGCTGCGTGATGAAATTCGCGCTAAAATTTTGAAGGCCATGCTGATATCCTTGCTTAGCAGATGAGGAGGGCATATGAATGATTTGTCAAGAGTGCGGTAAACGGCCGGCGACTCTTCATTTTACGAAAATTGTAAATGGTGATAAGAACGAGTTTCATATTTGTGAAAATTGTGCTCGCGAGAAGGGTGAAATGATTCCGGGAACGTCGAACGGGTTTTCTATTCATAATCTTTTATCCGGCTTGCTTGATTTTGAACCGTCGTCTGTTGCTTCAGCCAAATCCCAATCGATCCGTTGCGAGCACTGTGGACTTACGTATTCGCAGTTTAGTAAATTGGGGAGATTCGGTTGTGGTTCCTGTTATAAAAGCTTTTCGGAAAAGCTGGATCCTTTATTCAAAAGAGTCCATGGCAACATCGTTCATGTCGGTAAGGTTCCCAAACGAACCGGCGGCATCATTCAATACAAGCGGGAAATTGATTCACTTAAGAGAGAAATGATGACCCGCATCGAAAAAGAAGAGTTCGAACAAGCGGCCAAGATTCGGGATCAGATTCGGGAAATCGAGAAAAAGATAGCCGGTACGTAGGCTCTTGAGGAAGGTGAATAGAGTGACACTGCAGCGTTTTACGGGAGATGCATTGAGTGAATGGATGAAGGGCGATGGACCTGAGTCGGATATCGTCATTAGCAGTCGGATCCGCATTGCGCGCAACCTCAGGGACTATCCATATCCGATGCTCGCTACCAATCAGCAATCACATGAGGTGCTGGAACAGTTATCCGGTGTACTTGAGAATGAAGAACTCGAGACGATTAGCAACTTCTCTCTAATCCCGTTATCCGATCTCAATGAATTGGAGAGAATGGTCCTCGTCGAAAAGCATTTGATTAGTCCGAATCTCGCGAACGAATCCAGGAATGGCGCCGTCATCTTAAGCGAAAATGAATCCATTAGCATTATGATCAACGAAGAGGACCATCTTCGCATACAATGTTTATGTCCGGGATTTCAGATCAAAGAAGTCTGGGATTTGGCGAATCAGATTGATGATATTTTTGAAACTCAGTTGGATTATGGGTACGACGAGAAAAGAGGATACCTAACGAGTTGCCCTACGAATGTAGGAACTGGTATTCGAGCCTCAGTGATGATGCATCTTCCGGCTTTGGTGCTTAGCCAGCAAATTAATCGTATTTTATCCGCTGTTACACAAGTTGGGTTGACAGTAAGAGGATTATACGGGGAAGGCAGCGAAGCATTAGGTAATCTGTTCCAAATTTCGAATCAGATTACACTCGGACAGTCTGAGGAAGAGATTATCGATAATCTCTATAGCGTTGCTCGACAAATCATTGAGCATGAGCGCGCTGCCAGACATAAGCTGATGCAAGAGTCTCGGATGAGAATCATCGATCGCGTGAATCGTTCTCTTGGCATTTTGTCGTATGCCGGCATTATGGATTCTAAGGAAGCCGCGCAGCGGTTGTCGGATGTCAGATTAGGCATCGACCTTGGTATCATTAACAATGTATCGGCTAATGTGCTTAATGAACTGCTCGTCATGACGCAGCCAGGATTTCTTCAACAATATGCAGGTGAGAAATTAACGGCCGAAGACCGTGACATTCGCAGGGCGGAGCTGATTCGTGAAAGGTTTGGCCGCTTTTAGCAAGTAAAATAGATTCATCCTTTAGGATTTCCATAGATATACTACTTTTGGAGGTGTTCTCTATGATGTTTGGAAGATTTACGGAACGTGCACAAAAAGTTCTCTCTCTTGCACAAGAGGAGGCCGTTCGTTTAGGGCACAATAATATCGGAACTGAGCATATTTTACTCGGACTCATCCGTGAGGGCGAAGGTATTGCCGCTAAAGCGCTTATCGCTCTGGGCTTGGGGCTTGAGAAGATTCAAGATGAAGTGGAATCCTTGATTGGCAGAGGCCAAGAACAGCCGACCAACATCGCCTACACGCCAAGAGCTAAGAAAGTCATTGAGCTTTCCATGGATGAAGCGAGAAAACTGGGCCATACGTATGTGGGCACTGAGCATATCCTGCTCGGACTGATCCGTGAAGGCGAAGGGGTTGCAGCACGCGTGCTCAACAACTTGGGTGTCAGCTTGAACAAGGCTCGTCAGCAAGTGCTTCAACTTCTAGGCAGCAGTGAGACGGTTTCTCCAAGCCATGGAACTAATCCGAATGTGAACACGCCTACACTGGATGGTTTGGCAAGAGATCTCACGGCGTTCGCCAAAGAGGGTCATCTTGATCCGGTGATTGGACGCAGTAAAGAAATCGAGCGTGTGATTCAGGTATTGAGCCGCCGCACGAAAAATAACCCTGTTCTCATTGGGGAACCGGGCGTTGGTAAAACGGCGATTGCTGAAGGTCTCGCTCAAAAAATCATTAATAATGAAATTCCTGAAACATTGAAGGATAAAAGAGTAATGACCCTCGATATGGGATCCGTCGTTGCGGGCACCAAATATCGCGGTGAGTTCGAAGATCGGCTCAAAAAAATCATGGACGAAATTCGCCAAGCTGGCAACATCGTGCTCTTTATCGATGAGTTGCATACTTTGATCGGTGCTGGCGGAGCAGAAGGTGCGATTGACGCATCGAACATCCTGAAGCCGGCACTCGCGAGGGGCGAGCTGCAATGCATCGGGGCTACAACGCTTGACGAATATCGTAAATATATCGAAAAAGATGCTGCGCTGGAGCGACGTTTCCAACCGATTACGGTAGACCAACCATCGCCGGAAGAAGCGATCCAAATCCTTCACGGACTTCGCGATCGATATGAAGCGCATCACCGTGTGAAAATCACCGATGCTGCGATCGAAGAGGCAGTAAAACTGTCCGACCGTTACATTACGGACCGGTTCTTACCGGACAAAGCGATCGACCTGATCGATGAGGCGAGCTCCAAAGTGAGACTTCGCTCTTACACAATCCCGCCTTCTTTGAAACAGCTCGAGAATAAACTCGAGGATATCCGCAAGGAGAAAGACGCGGCTGTTCAAAGCCAGGAATTTGAGAAAGCAGCCGGACTGCGTGATACGGAGCAAAAGTTGCGTGAAGAACTCGATACGACGAAAAACGACTGGAAAGAAAAGCAAGGTCGTTTGGATACGGAAGTAACGCCTGAGGATATCGCGCAAGTTGTGGCAAGCTGGACGGGTATTCCGGTAAGCAAGTTGGCAGAAGAAGAAACTGAGCGCTTACTCAAAATGGAGGACATTCTCCATGAACGCGTCATTGGTCAAGAAGAAGCGGTAAAAGCCGTTAGCCGCGCTATCCGTCGCGCTAGAGCGGGACTGAAAGATCCGAAGCGTCCAATGGGCTCCTTCATCTTCTTGGGACCAACAGGGGTAGGTAAAACCGAGCTGGCACGTGCACTGGCCGAATCATTGTTTGGTGACGATAACGCGGTAATCCGCATCGATATGTCGGAATATATGGAGAAACACTCCACGTCCAGACTCGTCGGAGCGCCTCCAGGGTATGTTGGGTATGAAGAAGGCGGCCAACTGACTGAGAAAGTTCGTCGTAAACCTTACTCCGTCGTGCTTCTTGATGAAATCGAGAAAGCACATCCGGAAGTGTTCAATATCCTGCTGCAAGTGCTGGAGGATGGCCGTCTGACCGACTCCAAAGGCCGCACTGTCGACTTCCGTAACACGTTGATCATTATGACATCGAATGTTGGCGCGGAAGCGATTAAGAAAAATTCTTCGCTCGGTTTCACGGCCGCACAGGATGCAGGCAGAGATTACTCCAACATGAAAGACAAGGTGATGGGCGAGCTTAAGAAAAGCTTCCGTCCGGAATTCTTGAACCGGATCGACGAAATCATCGTGTTCCACTCTTTGGATGAGCAGCATATCGCTCGCATCGTTAGCTTGATGGCCGATGATCTGCGCAAACGCCTGAAAGAGCAGGAAGTGGACTTCTCGCTTACCGATAAAGCGAAGATGTTCCTTGCCAAAGAAGGATTCGATCCGACATATGGTGCCAGACCGCTCCGCAGAGCGATTCAGAAGCATATTGAAGATCGCTTGTCTGAGGAATTGCTCAAAGGGAACATCGCAAAAGGCGACTCCTTAACGATCGACGAGAAAGAAGGCGAACTTGTCGTCCTTAAGGGCGAAGGCGTAGCCGTGCAATAAAAACTGTTAAAAGCATTTTGCTCCATCCGGCTAGGGTGGCGGCAAAATGCTTTTTATTTTGAACAGGGGGATGAAAGATTTCTTCACTTTTTAGGGATTTGTTTGACGCAGCCCTTTCACCGACATCTTAAAAATGGTAAACTTTATTTGGTAAGGATAGGCAAAAACGTCCGCAAATGTTTCTAAAGGGAGTTACTACGTCATGAGTAAACAGAAAACGAAGTTTTGCTGCCAAGAGTGCGGATACGAATCACCAAAGTGGATGGGAAAGTGCCCAGGGTGCCAGTCATGGAACACCATGGTGGAAGAAATAGAAACGGTCGTTCGTACACAAGGGATGAATTCTTCCATTGCCCGAACGAAAGAAAAACCGACACCCATCATACATATAGAAAGTAGTCCTGAACCACGGGTGTTGACGAACAATAAAGAATTGAATCGTGTACTGGGCGGCGGCATAGTCCCTGGATCATTGATCCTGGTCGGTGGCGATCCGGGTATCGGGAAATCAACCCTTCTGCTCCAAACATCTTTTGCGCTCACGCAAGCACAGCAAAAAGTGCTTTATATATCGGGTGAAGAATCAGTGAAACAAACGAAGCTTCGCGCGGATCGGTTGAACGCTTCATCATCGCTGCTTTATGTGCTCTGTGAAACGAATCTAGAGCTTATTGAGGAAGCCATACAAGAGATTAACCCGGATTTCTTGGTCATTGACTCGATTCAAACGGTGTATCACCCGGCCATCGCCTCGGCACCGGGTACGGTTGGTCAGGTTCGGGAATGCACCGGCCATTTTATGAGAATAGCTAAAGGTAAAGGGATTGCAACGGTTCTTGTCGGACACGTCACCAAGGAGGGCGCGATCGCAGGTCCCCGCATGCTGGAGCATATGGTGGACTGTGTGCTCTATTTCGAGGGCGAACGACATCATTCTTATCGCTTGCTTCGAGCCGTGAAGAACCGTTTTGGTTCGACGAATGAAATCGGAATTTTTGAAATGCAAGAGGGCGGTCTCGTTGAAGTCAACAACCCGTCAGAATTGTTTTTGTCCGAAAGACCTTTGGGTGTGGCGGGTTCCACGGTTGTGGCCAGTATGGAAGGAACACGCCCTGTTCTGGTGGAGATCCAAGCACTCGTCTCAACGACGAACTTTCCATCTCCGCGAAGAATGGCTACCGGCATCGATCATAATCGGTTATCGCTAATCATGGCAGTGCTTGAGAAACGCATGGGTCTGTTCTTACAAAATCAAGACGCTTATCTCAATGTGGCCGGCGGCGTTAAATTAGATGAACCGGCCGTTGATTTGGCTGTAGCGATAAGTATCGCATCGAGTTTCAAGGATCAACCTACACGACCTTATGATGTGGTGTTCGGTGAAATTGGTCTCACTGGAGAAGTACGGGGTGTCTCGCGGATCGATCAGCGAGTGAAGGAAGCGGAAAAGCTGGGTTTCCGCAGAGTGATCATGCCGGAAAAAAGTCTTAAAGGATGGACGCACCCGCCAGGCATGGAAATTATCGGAGTGAACACGGTGTCAGAAGCTCTCCAAGCTGCGCTGAGTTAACTCGTGAACCATTCAACCTGCAAGCACAGCACATGCTTATGAAGCAAGTTTTGCTATCGCAAAACTCTCAGGAGGGAAATGATGAGTAAAGAAGAGACAAAGCGTGACGTGATGAGTCAACTTCTGCAGATGGTTGCGCCAGGCACCGCGTTCCGCGACGGTTTGGAGAATGTCTTGCGTGCCAAGACGGGTGGGCTCATTGTGGTTGGTTATAGTCCGGAAGTGATGGAAATCGTCGACGGCGGGTTCTCCATTGACTGCGATTTCTCCCCTAATTATTTATATGAGCTGGCCAAAATGGACGGAGCTATTATTCTCAGTGAAGATATGAAGCGCATTCTGTATGCGAACACACAATTAATTCCGGATTCCTCTATATCGTCATCCGAGACGGGAATTAGACATCGGACGGCAGAGCGTGTAGCGAAACAAACGAATAAGCTTGTTGTCTCGATATCGCAGCGGCGGAATGTGATTACGCTGTATCAAGGCAATTTACGTTATGCGCTCAAAGATATCGGCGTGATCCTGACCAAAGCCAATCAAGCGATACAGACGCTGGAAAGGTATAAGGTCGTACTGGACCAATCCATGACCAACCTAAGTGCTTCCGAATTCGAGGAATTGGTTACGCTGCATGACGTTACGAATGTTATCGCTAGAGTGGAGATGGTTCTCAGAATCAAATCCGAAATCAATCGCTATATTAACGAGCTGGGCAATGAAGGCCGCCTTATCAGCATGCAGCTGGAAGAATTGGTTGGTAACTCCGAGCTGGAGGCACGCCTTCTTGTGAAAGATTATGTGCGCGAACTGTCTGAAGAGAAAGTGAAGGATGTGCTGGCCGGTTTGAAACGACTCTCTTCCGATGAGCTGCTTGAGCCGCATCAAATCATTCGTTTACTCGGCTATCCGCATACGAATGCCATCGCCGAAGAACCTGTTTCGCCGCGTGGTTTCCGAATGTTGGGCAAAATCCCCCGGCTCCCTTCGATTATTATCGCCAATCTTGTAGAGAAGTTCGGCTATCTGCCGCATATGATGATGGCGACAATTGAGGAGCTGGACGAAGTGGATGGAATTGGCGAGGTTAGAGCGCGCGCGATAAAAGAAGGACTCAAGCGGATTCAAGAACAAGTCTTCATTGACAGACATATTTAAAGTAGATACAATCATAAAGTATCATTGTTGAGGTTTTATTAAGGTAGGATTAGGGTATAGTAAATCCAGAGGTGGACAAAAACATATGTTAACGAAATCAATTCCCAGCCTTTTTACTGTAGGGAACTTATTCCTTGGTGTTCTGTCGATTATTCTTGTCTTTAATGGGGAACCCGGACGCGCTGCGGTGCTTGTCATCGTTGCCATGCTGCTCGATGGACTTGACGGACGTGTCGCGAGAGCTCTGAATGCTCAAAGTGAGTTTGGCAAAGAACTGGATTCGCTGTCCGATGTCATCTCTTTCGGTGTAGCTCCAGCCTTCATCATGTATGTGGTTGCATTTAATGATCCCAATGTGATTAGCCCTGCGTTTGCATGGATTGTAACGGCCATCTTCCCGATTTGCGGAGCGCTTCGTCTGGCTCGATTCAATGTTGTTGCCGGTATTCCGGGTTATTTTATCGGCCTGCCGATTCCGGCAGCAGGCGGCGTACTTTGTACGCTTGCATTATTTAAAAACGAAATAAACGTTTACGTGTTGTTGGTTAGCACAATTCTTTTATCGTACCTCATGGTAAGTACAGTGAAATATCCGAATTTCAAAAAGGCCGGCATTCCCAAAGCGGCGATCTGGATCACGCCAATTATCGTTGCCGTCGCGGTGGTAATAGCAATCAAGTGGCCGGAATCCATATCGAAAATGATCTTCGTACCGCTGCTGGTTTACGCGCTGTATGGCTTAAAAAAAAACGTTGATGGCATCTTTATAAGGCTGCGCAGAAAGAACAAAAGACGCGTTCACGACGAAAACCACTCCGTAAAATCTGACGTGTAGGCGCAGTGAACGAAAATAAAAAGCATTTATTTTCTTCTGATGATTCAGAGAAAATAAATGCTTCTTTTTTTCGTTTTTCATGACATGTTAAAAAGTCCTAATGTCGAGCATTTCTTCGATTCATTCTCAACGACTTTCTCCAAATCTACATCCAAAAGGTTGCTAAGCGCCGACATGTAGAAAAGATTTCTGCCGAGTTCTGCGCTTACAACTTCTGCGCAATGTTCGCACAGATGGCCGTTTACATGGGTGCCAAGAACTTCCTTCGCCTCATTCAGCGTCATCTCCGGATGATACTCTTGTTTGGCTGCATGGACTCCAATACATCCACATTCCGTAATGGATTTGATCACGGAACGATTAGCGGCTGCGTTCGTTTGTTGAAATTTGGACAAGACATCAAGCAAACTTCGGTGACGGAGTAACAATTCGGACACTTGATCTTGAAACTGCTTTAAAGTCAAGGAGCTCATTCCATCCACCTCGAGTGTGTTTGTAACTTCCAATTTCATTATAAAGGAAGCTTCCTAATATTTCAATTTTGTGTGAGGATTCGTGATTAGCGATGGATAAATTGGAACATAATTGTAATAAGGCATAAACATTGTTGATATGGAGGTGAATCTATGATGAGGAAATGGGTACAAATCATTTTTGCAATCATGGGTGGAAGTTTAGGTTATCAATGGAGTGATTCCATACTCCGTTTGGCAGGCGTATCGAGTGAGGCTGGACAAGTATTCTGGATTAAGAGCTTATGTGCGGTAACCATGTTTTTGATAGCGGCATGGGTGGCGAACGCCGGGATGAAACTGCTGCTGCGAGGTGAAAGGAATGTAGAGAATATTCCTGTATCCGATTTGCTGGCGGGAACCGTTGGACTGGTTATCGGTCTATTGATCTCAGTATTGGCATTTCCCGTGTTGGAGAAAGCGACGTGGGCCGGTCCTTTTTTACCTGTAGTCGTTGCCGGTGTACTTGCAGTTATGGGCTTTCGCATAGGTTATAGTAAGCGAGAAGAGCTTATACAGCTCACTAAGAACGTACGTTCCGGGTCGCAGGACAAGCAGACACATCGTCCATATGAAGAACACAAGATTCTGGATACAAGTGTTATTATCGACGGTCGCATTGCGGATATTTGTAAAACAGGGTTTATCGAAGGTACGTTAGTCATCCCGGAATTTGTGTTAGAGGAACTGCAGCATATTGCCGATTCTTCAGATTTGCTCAAACGAAATCGCGGTCGCCGCGGACTTGATATTTTAAACAAAATTCAGAAGGAATTAGAAGTTAAAGTCCTAATCTACGAAGGGGATTTCGAAGAAATTTCCGAAGTGGACAGCAAGTTGGTTCGCTTGGCGAAAGTGCTGCAGGGCAAAGTCATAACGAATGATTTTAATCTAAACAAGGTTTGCGAGCTGCAGGGTGTTTCGGTATTGAATATTAACGATCTTGCGAATGCGGTGAAGCCTGTTGTATTGCCGGGAGAAGAAATTATTGTTCAAGTCATTAAAGACGGCAAGGAGCATGGGCAAGGCGTCGCTTATCTGGATGACGGTACGATGATCGTGGTGGAAGGCGGTCGCGAATTTATCGGTTCGACACTGGAAGTCATGGTCACGAGCGTGCTGCAAACATCAGCGGGACGTATGATTTTCGCCAAACCAAAACTATTGGAAAAAGCGCAATAAAACCAGTATGATAGGGGGAGGTTATTTAACACTTGCGGAAAGCGCAAGTAGCGCTTAACGAAGAGGGGACAATATGGGGAAGCTAGGGGTTGTCATCGTAGCCGCGGGCAAAGGCTCGCGCATGCGAACGGCTGAAAGCAAGCAATATTTAAAGCTCGGTCAGAAGCCAATTCTGGTACATACCTTGCAATTATTTCAAAACATACATGAAGTGGATGAAATCATTTTGGTTGTTGGGGAAACTGACATGAAACGTTGTAGTTCTTACGTAAAGGATTACGCGCTAACGAAAGTCACGAGCGTACAAGCCGGAGGTGCCGAACGTCAAGAATCGGTGAAAAAGGGACTGGATGCACTCCAGCCAGGAACAGAGTGGGTGCTCGTGCACGACGGAGTGAGACCTTTTGCGGCAGTCGAACATGTGCTCTCATGCTTCCGCAAGGCGCAGGAAAGCGATGCTGCTGTTCTGGCCGTTCCGGTAAAGGATACGATCAAAATCGTGAATGAAGCAAAGCAAATTAAATCAACGCCAGATAGAAGAAGCTTGTGGGCAATCCAAACGCCGCAAGCTTTTCGGCTTTCCGTTCTGCTGGATGCGCATGAACAAGCTCTGAACGAAGGCTTCCTTGGTACGGATGATGCCATGCTGGTAGAAAGAATGGGGACAACCGTCCATGTGGTCGAAGGGGACTACTATAACATTAAAATTACGACCCCGGAGGACTTGCCTTGGGCTGAATGGATTTTACAACATGTAAGAGGAGAGGGACATCGATGATTCGAGTAGGACAAGGGTTTGACGTTCATCAGTTAGTGGAAGGGCGCAAGTGCATTATTGGCGGCGTAACGATACCTTATGAGAAAGGCTTGTTGGGGCACTCGGATGCTGATGTGCTGCTGCATGCGATTAGTGATGCGATTCTCGGCGCACTCAGTTTAGGCGACATTGGCAAGCATTTCCCGGACACCGCAGCGGAATTCAAGGATGCAGACAGCCTGGTGCTGCTTAAGCACGTCTGGCAGTTGGCTAAGGATAGAGGCTACCGCCTTAGCAATGCGGACTCGACCATCATCGCGCAGAAGCCGAAAATGGCGCCATACATTCCGCAAATGGTTGAGATTATTGCCGAAGCGCTGGAAGCCAAACCAGATCAAGTGAATGTGAAAGCAACAACAACAGAGCAGCTTGGGTTCACCGGAAGAGGCGAAGGCATCGCTGCGCAAACGGTTGTTTGTTTAATTCGAGATATGCTAGAATAGCAGATATTATAGCAGGAAATAAGGGGAAAAGAGGGCTTTAGACATGAATCAGCCATTACGTGTGCGTTACGCACCAAGTCCTACCGGACATTTACATATTGGCGGTGCTCGTACCGCTTTATTCGATTATTTATTAGCACGCCGTCATGGCGGAGCGTTCGTCGTTCGTTTTGAAGATACGGACCAGACCCGTCACAAGGAATCCGGTATTGCGGATCAATTGAACGGTTTAAGATGGCTCGGCTTAGAGTGGGATGAAAGTGTTGATATCGGAGGTCCTTACGGTCCTTATCGTCAAATGGAACGCCTGGATATTTATAAAACCTATGTAGATCAACTGATTCGTGACGGTCACGCGTACCATTGCTATTGCTCGGAAGAAGATCTGGAACAAGAGCGCGCGGAGCAGGAAGCACGCGGAGAGATGGGCGGATACTCGGGCAGATGCCGTAACTTAACGCCTGAACAGGCAGCTGCCTTTCAAGCAGAAGGACGTATTCCTTCCACACGTTTCCGTGTTCCGGAAAACCGTATCATTGCTTTTAAAGATAAAGTACGTGAACATGTCGAGTTCGATTCGAACGGGATCGGCGATTTCATTATTGCCCGTCCTGACGGCATTCCTACTTATAATTTCGCGGTTATCGTTGATGACCATCTGATGAAAATCAACCTTGTCATTCGCGGTGAGGAACATCTGTCCAACACCCCGAGACAAATTTTGATGTACGAAGCGCTGGGGCTTCCGATTCCAGAATTCGCTCATCTCGCGTTGATTCTGAATCAAGATCGCAAAAAAATGAGTAAACGCGATGAGTCCATCATCCAGTTTATCGAGCAGTACAAAGAATTAGGTTACCTGCCGGAAGCCGTTGTAAACTTTATCGCGC
The DNA here is from genome assembly GCF_014534655.1 of Paenibacillus sedimenti. GTDB lineage: Bacteria > Bacillota > Bacilli > Paenibacillales > NBRC-103111 > Paenibacillus_E > Paenibacillus_E sedimenti. The sequence goes on along the minus strand of NZ_JACVVD010000022.1, from coordinate 45,692 downwards.
TGCTAGGCTGGTCACCTGGCGGGGAAGAAGAGATTTTCACCAAGGAAGAGCTCATCGCCCAGTTTGATTTGGATCGCGTATCCAAGAGTCCGGCCGTGTTTGACATGGATAAGTTGAACTGGATGAACAACCATTATTTGAAAAAGGCTCCGCTTTCCCGGATCGTCGAGCTATGTGTGTCTCATTTGCAAAAAGCGGGATACATCCAGGGCGAGCCGGATGCAGCGGCACAGGAATGGGTATCCGCTTTAGTCGGTCTCAATCAGGAGAGAATGCGCTACGCGGCCGAAATCGTCGAGCTATCCAGCCTCTTCTTCCAAGAAGAGCTTGTTATCGATGAAGAAGCGGCGGCCGTCTTGAAGGAAGAGCACGTGCCAGCGGTGCTGAGCAGCTTCCTTGGGCAAGTAGAGCAAGCGGAGGCTTTCACGGCGGAAGCCATTCCGGCACTGCTGAAGCAAGTACAGAAGGATACGGGCTTCAAAGGCAAGCAGCTCTTCATGTCGATTCGCTCCGCTTGTACGGGGCAGGTTCATGGTCCGGATCTGAACATGTCGCTTTATCTGCTTGGCAAAGAAAAAGTCGCTTCCCGTCTTCGGAACTTATTGTAAAACGAGGTTCTTTTCGCTATACTTAACACAATATCAAAAGCAACGATCAGGAGAGTACGTTTAGCTAGGGATTTTCAGAGAGGATAATCGGGGCGCCCTCGCTTCGGCTGTGAGTTATCCAATCCCTTTAACCGGAAATGCACCTGGGAGCTGCCGCGCCGAAATCTCGTGAGAGCATCGTAGGCGCAGCCGGAACACCCACGTTACGGGATTTGAGTTGGGAGACTTCCGAGTCACCAAGCAGAGTGGAACCGCGTTAGTACGCCTCTGCAGCCATACAGGCTGCGGAGGCTTTTTGTTTTTGTGACCTCCCAAACCCTCCTAGAAGGAGGGGCCCAGGGGTTTCGCCCCCTGGACCACGAACAATTGGAGAGGGAGCGGGGCTCGAACGTTTTGAGCGGGGGCTGGTGCGAGAAGCGCTTTCGTCCTTGTCCGTGCTGACCGCCCGACCGCGGACACGCTTGAACGTTTGTGCAGGGCCGCAAGGAAGTTTTCCTACGGAAAACATGATCGCCCGTTTCCTTTTGGAAACGAGGCATAAAACATTGCACACGATCAAACTTGCTTATCTCTTATTTCCTACTAAGAAGGTGAAAACATGTGGAAATCGATCAAATCCGATATTTCCGCCGTATTCGATAACGACCCGGCCGCTCGCAGCTGGTTTGAAGTGGTGTTTACGTATTCCGGCCTTCATGCCATTTGGGCGCATCGGATCGGCCACTGGTTTTACAAACGGGGTATGTACACCATTGCCCGAATTATTTCCCAGTTTAGTCGTTTTATGACGGGCATCGAGATCCATCCGGGCGCGGTAATCGGCAACCGATTGTTTATTGATCACGGTATGGGCGTTGTGATCGGGGAAACTTGCGAGATCGGCGACGATGTGATTTTATACCAGGGCGTGACTTTAGGGGGCACCGGCAAAGAGAAGGGTAAGAGACACCCGACAATTGGCAATAATGTGGTTATCGGCTCTGGTGCGAAAATTCTCGGCTCGTTCACCGTTGGTGAAAACTCACGCGTTGGTTCCAACGCTGTTGTCATCCAAGAAGTGCCGCCGAACAGCACGGTCGTGTGTATACCGGGTAAATTAGTGAAGCGGGACGGCGTTCGCGTGAATCGCTTGGATCATGCCAACTTGCCTGACCCGGTTATCGATATGTTTGAAGGACTGCAGCAGCAGATTAATGAGCTGAAAGCTCAGCTCGAACTTGAGAGGCAAAAGAATGGGGGAGCTAGAGAGCATGACGCTCAGAGTGTATAATACGCTAACGCGCAAAAAAGAAGAGTTCGTACCGATCGAACCGAATAAGGTCAAGTTATATGTCTGCGGACCAACCGTATATAACTATATTCATATCGGGAACGGCAGACCTGTTATTTTCTTTGATGTGGTTCGCCGCTATCTGGAGTCTCAGAAGTACGAAGTCACCTACATTACGAACTTTACGGATGTTGATGATAAAATGATTCGCAAAGCCGAGGAAATGGGTGAAACGGTTCCGCAACTGGCGGAAACGTTCATTAAGGCTTTCCTAGAGGATGCCAGGGCGCTTGGCGTTCATGATGCAACGCTACACCCGCGTGTAACGGAGAATATTCAAGAGATTATCGATTTCATTGCTGGTCTTGTGGACACGGAATATGCGTACGAAAGCCGCGGCGACGTATACTACAGAACGAGCAAGTTTGCGGATTACGGCAAGTTGTCTCATCAAAATCTGGAGGAACTGCAATACGGCATCCGTATTGAGGTTGACGACCGCAAAGAGAACCCGCAGGATTTTGTGCTATGGAAAGCCGCGAAACCAGGAGAGATCTACTGGGATAGCCCATGGGGCCAGGGACGCCCGGGCTGGCATATTGAATGCTCGGCAATGGTGCGCAAATATTTGGGCGATACGATCGACATTCACGGCGGCGGAATGGATCTGACGTTCCCGCACCATGAATGTGAGATTGCCCAGACGGAAGCCGCGACTGGTCACCCGATGGCCAATTACTGGATGCATAACGCATTTCTGAACATTGATAATGAAAAAATGTCCAAATCGTTAGGCAACGGTATCTTGATCCGTGATTTGATTAAACAAGTCAAGCCGCAAGTATTCCGCTTTTTCATGCTTTCCGCACATTATCGCAATCCGCTGAACTTTAGCGATGAGAGCTTGAAGCAAGCGGCTAACGGATTGGAGCGTATTCAGAACGCGTTCGATAACCTTAAACATCGATTAGCCACAGCCTCACAGGCAAGTGAAATCGAAGGGACGCTGCAAGATCGCGTGGCTGCGATCGCCCGCCAATTCGACGATAAGATGAACGATGACTTCAATACGCCGGATGCCATTACCGCCATATTCGATCTAGTCGCTGAAGCGAATTTGTATTTACAACAGGAGCGGGTGAATCCTGCCGCGCTGCAGCTTTTCCTAGACCAATTACTGGCATTCGATCAAGTTCTCGGCCTGCTATCGCATGAAACCGACGAGCTGCTCGACGAAGAAATCGAAAAGCTGATCGTAGAGCGCACGGAAGCGCGCAAGTCCAAAAACTGGACCCGCGCAGACGAAATTCGCGATTTGCTTACAGAGAAAGGGATATTCCTCGAGGACACGCCTCAAGGAATACGCTGGCGCCGCAAATGAGCAATCCCTTTTCCGAAGCTGCGAACTTGTTTCATTTTCCGCCATCCAAAAGCCCGAATCTGCTAAATCCGCTCGTACTGGCTTACATCGGTGACGCGGTCTACGAAGTATATATCCGGCAGTATGTGATTTCGGGAACGAATCATCGGCCGAATCACTTGCATAAAGCGGCGACGCAGTTCGTTTCCGCTAAAGCGCAGTCGAAGCTGCTGGAGAGGCTTATGCCGATCCTGACGGAAGAAGAGGTCGACATCGTCAAACGAGGCCGCAATGCCAAGTCCGGCACAACAGCCAAAAACGCGGACGTGCTGGAATACCGGCACAGTACCGCGTTCGAGTGCTTAATTGGATATTTGTACTATCAACAATCCTTCGAGAGACTGAAGGTAATATTGGATTTTGCCCTTAAGGAGAAATGATATGGAAGAAGAATATATCGGCGGGAAACACTCCGTTTTAGAAGCGCTTCGTTCAGGTCGAACCATCAATAAAATATGGGTGGCCGAAAATGCGCAAAAGCAATTTGCCGGTCCTATTGTTGCAGAAGCCAAAAATCACGGGATTATCGTGCAGTTTACGGATAAGCGCAAGCTTGATCAAATGGCGGAAGGTCTCGTCCATCAGGGTGTAGTCGCACAGGTCGCCGCGTATGAGTATGTCGAAATTGATGATATCTTGGCTAAAGCTAAAGCAAAAGGCGAAGAGCCATTCATTCTCATTCTCGATGAGATCGAAGATCCGCATAATCTAGGCTCCATCCTGCGGACAGCCGACTGCACCGGTGTGCACGGGGTCATTATCCCTAAACGTCGCTCGGTCGGACTCACAGCTACGGTATCCAAAACATCAGCCGGAGCTGTTGAGTATGTCCCGGTAGCTCGGGTGACAAACATTGCCCAGACGATCGAACAGTTGAAAGAAGAAGGCGTATGGGTAGCGGGTACGGATGTATCCGCGGCGCAAGATGTTTATAAAGCGAACTTCAAAATTCCCATTGCCCTAGTTATCGGAAACGAAGGCAAGGGTGTTGGCCGGCTCATTAAGGAAAAATGCGACTTTTTAGTCAAGCTTCCGATGGCAGGCCATATCAATTCACTTAACGCCTCCGTTGCCGCGGGAGTGCTGATGTATGAAGTGGTTAGACAGCGAATTTTGAGTTAAATGGTATGGAAGAGTTTTTAATCGTAGACGGTTACAATATCATCGGAGCTTGGCCCCAGCTAAGCAAGCTGAAGGATACCGATCTGGAAGAAGCCAGGGACAAGCTCATTCATATATTGGCCGAATATCAGTCCTACTCCGGTATGAAAGTGTATCTCGTATTCGACGCATACATGGTGCCTGGTCTTGGGAAGAAATATACGCAGAGCAAGCTCGCAGTCCTCTATACGAAAGAGAAAGAAACAGCCGATGAGCTCATTGAGAGGCTGGTCACGAATTTGATGGGCCGTCGCAAGCAAATCTACGTGGCCACCTCAGATATGATCGAGCAACACGTCATTTTCGGGAAAGGCGCCCTGCGGCTGCCCGCAGGTGAGCTGCTTGTCAAAATCAATCAAAGCCGTAAAGAAGTTCGAGAGCGGATCCATCCGGAGACGACTTCAAAACGGAATCCTTTTGACGATAAATTGAATGACGACGTTAAAAAGCTGTTTGAACGATGGCGAAGAGGCGAGTGAAAATCCTCCAAATGCTAGAAATGACGCGGTTCCCCGTTGACGGTGCCAGAATTCATCATGTATACTTAACCTAACCTTAAAGTGAAATTGGGTAGTCCTGCAGGCCGGAGGGATTGTTGGTGAGTGTCGACCTCAAAGAACTGAGAATGTACGATTATGATCTCAAGCCAGACGAAGACATAGTCGAAGCAGTCCGTGAAGGCAGTAGTGAAGCGCTGGAATACCTGATCAATAAATATAAGAATTTCGTGCGTGCGAAGGCGCGTTCTTATTTTTTGATTGGCGCAGATCGTGAAGACATTGTGCAGGAAGGCATGATAGGTTTATATAAATCGATTCGTGACTTTCGAGGGGACAAGCTGGCTTCATTCAAAGCCTTTGCTGAACTGTGCATTACCAGGCAGATCATCACGGCCATTAAGACAGCGACTCGCCAGAAGCACATACCTCTGAATTCCTACGTTTCATTGGACAAGCCTATTTATGATGAAGATTCTGATCGAACGTTGCTTGACGTTATTAGCGGTTCCCGGGTGACCGATCCGGAAGAACTGGTTATTAATCAAGAAGAGTTTACCGGTCTCGAAGATAAGATGGGTGAGATATTAAGCGATTTGGAACGCCGTGTGCTCATGCTCTACCTCGATGGCAGATCGTATCAGGAGATTGCGGTAGATCTTGATCGTCATGTGAAATCAATTGATAATGCGCTTCAACGTGTCAAACGTAAGCTTGAGCGATATTTAGAAGTACGAGACTTATAGTAATTATTAACAGCATCCGCGGAGCGGGTGTTTTTCTTTTGTGCACGTTTAACATTCGCAAGCGTAGTCTATAATGATGATACTCTTGCAATGCATGTCTGGACACATAGAATAGAGGCTAACTGAGATAGTTCTTCCTTGACACCCCATTGTGGATTGTGATAAAGTATTTCAGGTAGCCCTAAAAGTCGCTTTCTTTTTGATGCGCTTCGAAGGGCTTTAATTAGAAAGTGTCTGTAGGAGGTGTACATCATGCGGGTTATCATCACATTAGCGTGCACAAATTGCAAACAAAGAAACTATGCATCCACTAAAAATAAGCGCAACAATCCCGACCGTATTGAGTTGAAGAAATATTGCAGATTCTGCAATGAACATACTGCTCATCGCGAGACTAGGTAGTTCTTTGGAGGTGTAGTTTGTGGCGTTCTTGGCTAGAATGAAACAAAGCTTCGGAACCACGTTTTCCTTCTTCACCGACAGTTGGTCAGAACTTAAAAAGGTCAAGTGGCCAAGCCGCAAGGAAATGATCACCTATACGCTTGTCGTTATCGGTACAGTGACATTCGTTGCCGTTTACTTCTTTGTGCTGGATCTTGGAATCTCTGAGTTGCTGCGCCTTGTTTTTAAATAAACAGGACTATAGGTGAATTTATTCATGGAAAAAAGATGGTACGTCGTACATACCTATTCAGGGTATGAAAACAAAGTGAAAGCCAACCTTGAGAAACGCGTTGAATCTATGGAAATGCAGGACAAGATCTTCCGCGTGCTAGTGCCGATGGAAGAAGAACTGGTGAACAAAGACGGCAAAAAGAAAACCGTCATGCGTAAAGTTTACCCGGGTTACGTCCTCGTTGAGATGATTCAAACTGACGACTCTTGGTACGTTGTGCGCAATACGCCGGGAGTTACAGGGTTCGTAGGTTCTACGGGATCCGGCTCTAAACCGACTGCACTATTGCCTGAGGAAGTGGAAGCCATCCTGAAGCATATGGGTATGGAAGAGCCGAAGGCGAAAATCGACTTCGAACTCAAAGAGACCGTACGCGTCAAGGTGGGACCTTTTGCGAACTTTGTTGGCTCGGTTGAAGAAATCGTGGCGGATAAAGGTAAGCTCAAGGTACACGTCAATATGTTTGGTAGAGAAACCCCGCTTGAGTTGGATTTCAACCAAGTGGAAAAGCTATAAACAGGACAATTAAGGTTTTCTACCAGGTCTATTCCTCGGGATAGACCTTCGTTAGTGGGAGGGCTGGTCGTTGACTCCGTCAACTGCTCGCCTATGCGACCAAGGTTTCATGCCCGTCTAACCACACTAAGGCAAGGAGGTGTCCAACATGGCAAAAAAGGTTATTAAAATCGTGAAGCTGCAAGTTCCGGCTGCGAAAGCAAATCCAGCGCCGCCAATCGGTCCGGCATTGGGTCAAGCAGGTGTGAACATCATGGCTTTCTGTAAAGAGTTTAACGCTCGTACTGCAGATCAAGCGGGTCTTATCATTCCGGTTGAAATTACAGTATTCGAAGACCGTTCCTTTACATTCATCACAAAAACGCCTCCGGCTGCAGTTCTTCTTCGCGTCGTTGCTGGTATCGAAAAAGGATCCGGTGAACCTAACAAGAAGAAAGTTGCAACTGTGAAGCGCGCGAAAGTTCGCGAAATCGCTGAGCAAAAAATGCCTGACCTGAATGCAGCATCCGTTGAGGCTGCAATGCGTATGGTCGAAGGTACTGCTCGCAGCATGGGTATCGTCATCGAAGATTAATTCCGTAAGGAATGCGGTTAAGAGTTTTCGTAGAAAACTTTCTTCGTAAGCATCGGCTTACTGACCGCTCGGTGGGAGGATTATCCGCTAATACCACTAAGGAGGATATAAAATGCCTAAACACGGTAAAAAATACCGCGAAGTCGCTCAGCTCGTAAACGCTGAAACTTTGTATGATCCGTCAGAAGCAATCGAGCTTGTTAAAAAGACAGCTCCTGCTAAATTCGATGAGACTGTAGATGTTGCAGTTCGTCTGGGTGTAGACCCAAGAAAACAAGACCAGGCTGTTCGTGGCGTCGTTGTACTTCCACACGGTACTGGTAAAACTAAACGCGTACTCGTATTTGCCAAAGGTGAAAAAGCGAAAGAAGCTGAAGCAGCTGGCGCGGATTTTGTTGGCGATCAAGACATGATCAACAAAATTCAACAAGGCTGGTTCGAGTTTGACGTTTGCGTAGCCACTCCTGATATGATGAGCGAAGTTGGTAAACTGGGTCGTATTCTCGGGGGTAAAGGTTTAATGCCAAACCCTAAAGCCGGTACAGTTACATTCGACGTAGCGAAAGCTGTTCAAGAGATCAAAGCTGGTAAAATCGAATACCGTCTTGACAAAGCAGGTCAAATCCATGCTCCACTCGGTAAAGTATCTTTCGATGCTGACAAGTTGAACGAAAACTTCAAAGCATTGGTTGATGCCCTTCTCAGAGCGAAGCCTGCAGCTGCTAAAGGTGTATACCTGAAAAGCATCGCTGTATCTTCCACTATGGGACCAAGCGTTCGTGTAAACCTGCAATCCTTCAGATAAGAAAAACCATCCAGTTGACTTCGGTCGCTGGTCATGATAATCTATCTAAGGTCTTAAAAGTGAATATGCAAACCGTAGACAGTAGGTGCCGCCTTGGCTTAATTTCCTACCGAGGTGTTATGATATATATTGCGATTCTTTTGTACATCAAGGGAATAGTGAACACATCATGCCTTCGTAGCGTCTACGAAGGCATTTCTTATTTTCGGAATAAGGAATGCTGATGCTCCTACTGTTTGCGAAATCGAAGATACAATTGCAAAAGAAGTGAGGTGTACTATGGCAAACGCGAAAACTCTTGCAGTGAAAGAACAAGCTGTTGCTGAAGTGACAGAAAAGCTTAAATCCAGCTCCTGCACAATCGTAGCCGACTACCGCGGTTTGAACGTAGCTCAAGTAACTCAGTTGCGTAAATCCCTGCGCGAAGCTGGTATCGAATTTACAGTTCTTAAGAATACATTGGCAAGACGTGCAACAGCTAACGCTGAGCTTAGCGCGCTGGATGAGTTCCTTACTGGACCTACAGCGATTGCTTTCAGCAAAGACGATGTTGTATCTCCTGCTAAAATTCTGACTGAATTTGCGAAAAAGAACGATAAATTGAGCGTGAAAGCTGGCGTGGTCGAAGGCCGCGTAGTTGGATACGATCAAATCAAAGCACTTGCAGATCTGCCTTCCAAAGAGGGTCTTCTCTCCATGTTGCTTAGCGTTCTTCAAGCTCCTGTTCGTAACTTTGCACTTGCTGTTAAAGCAGTTGCTGAGAAAAAAGAAGCTGAAGGTCAAGCTTAATCTAGCTTTATAACAACAAACAAATCTATTAATGATAACGGAGGTTTAACCATGAGTAACGCACAAATCTTGGAAGCCATCAAAGGCATGACTATTTTGGAACTGAACGATCTGGTTAAAGCAATTGAAGAAGAATTCGGCGTAACTGCAGCAGCTCCAGTAGCTGTAGTAGCAGGCGGCGCAGCAGCAGTTGAAGAAGCTCAAACTGAGTTTGACGTAATCTTGATGAACGCTGGCGCATCCAAAATCAACGTAATTAAAGTTGTTCGCGAAATCACAGGTCTTGGCCTGAAAGAAGCGAAAGACCTCGTTGACGGCGCTCCTAAGCCAATCAAAGAAAAAGTTGGCCAAGAAGAAGCAGAAGCAGTTAAAGCTAAACTTACAGAAGCTGGCGCAACTGTAGAAGTGAAGTAATCTATCAAATTAGAGAACCTCTTGAAGCTAATCTTCAAGAGGTTCTTTTGACGAATTTTACATTTTGCCTCATAGGAAAGCCTACCGAGTTTACTGGCTGCCTTATTCGTTGGTTTTCCTAGTTGTGAAATTGAGGAGGAATTCATAACGTGTCAGAACACTATTACACTCAGCGGCCAACCGTTCAGCGCGATCTCCATACGATGAAAGAGAAGCTGCGTGGACGAGAGTTGACTTTTACAACGGATGCCGGCGTCTTTTCGAAGAAAGGTATAGATTATGGCAGCAAGCACTTGATTGAGACGATGGAGTTTCAAGAGGATGCCAAGGTTCTAGATGTGGGGTGCGGCTATGGTCCCATTGGTTTAAGTGCTGCGTTAATGTGTCCGAAGGGGCACGTAACGATGGTGGATATCAATGAGAGAGCTATTGAACTCTCGATTGATAATGCGAAGCGTAATGGGATATCGAATGTTAAGATTCTGCAAAGCGATCTTTTAGAGAAAGTAAAAGGGCAGAAGTTTGATGTTGTTTTGACGAACCCGCCAATCCGGGCAGGCAAGGAAGTTGTACATCGGATTTTTACGGATGCCTATGACTGTCTGGTTGAAGGCGGCTCCATTTGGGTCGTCATTCAAAAGAAGCAGGGAGCTCCATCTGCGATGGCGAAGCTTGAAGCTGTCTATGGGGAAGTCATTGAAGTGTCCAAAGATAAGGGATATCGGATCCTAAAAGCCACGAGAAGGTAATCAATGATTTTCGAGGAAATTTGTTTGACTTGACATTTCATATGTGGTATCATTGAAAAATGTCAGTATTAAGATGGGACACATGTCTTTAGTTAACAAAAATGTCAAGTCTTTTTTTCATCCGAGATGCATAAAATTTTAAACTGTAACGTATAATGTTTGAATTTTAGGCAACTCTAACAGGATGAGAAGAAATATATGGAAAAGTCTTGTCGATCAACAGAGAAAAACCTCCATCCATACAGTCGCTTGATTCGGACGGGCTCCAATAACGGAGGCGTCCTGAGTGTACGTCGGTAGAAGTTTTTCTTCTTTCTTTTTATTTATTGAGTAGACTTGAGGGGTGAATGAAAGTTGGCGGGACATCTTGTTCAATTTGGACGACGTAAACGCAGGACTTATGCACGTATTAATGAGGTGCTGGGCATTCCAAACCTGATTGAAATCCAGCAAAAATCGTATGAGTGGTTTTTGGAAGAGGGACTCAGAGAGATGTTCCAGGATATCTCCCCGATTCAGGATTTTACGGGTAACCTGGTACTGGAGTTTATCGATTATAGCTTGGGCGAACCTAAGTATTCGGTTGATGAATCCAAAGAACGCGACGTAACCTATGCGGCGCCGTTAAGAGTCAAAGTCCGTTTGATTAACAAGGAAACTGGTGAGGTCAAAGAACAAGAGGTGTTCATGGGGGATTTCCCTATTATGACCGACACTGGAACTTTCATTATCAACGGTGCGGAGCGTGTAATCGTCTCCCAGCTCGTTCGTTCACCCAGTGTTTATTATAGCACGAAAGTGGATAAAAACGGCAAAAAAACTTATACGGCTACTGTCATTCCGAACCGTGGCGCATGGTTGGAACTTGAGACAGATGCCAAAGATATTATTTATGTTCGTATCGATCGCACGCGCAAAATCCCGGTCACTGTGCTGCTTCGTTCTTTAGGTTTCGGTACGGATGCTGAGATTCTTGATCTGCTTGGCGACGATGAGTATATCCGCAACACGCTCGATAAAGACAACACGGATTCTACGGAAAAAGCGTTGATCGAAATCTATGAGCGCCTTCGTCCGGGCGAACCGCCTACGCTTGATAATGCTAGAAGCTTGCTTGTCGCTCGTTTCTTCGATCCAAAGCGTTATGACTTGGCGAATGTCGGTCGTTACAAAATTAATAAGAAACTTCATATCAAAAATAGATTATTCAATCATCGTCTGGCTGAAACGTTGGTGGATTCCGAGACAGGTGAAATCATTGCAGAAGCTGGCCAGTTGTTAGACCGTCGTACATTGGACGAAATCCTTCCATATATTGAGAAGGGTGCCGGCTTCAAAGAGTTCTCTATTCCTAATGGTGTTACTGATGCGGATAGCATCCCGGTTCAGTGCATTAATGTTTATTCGCCGACCGAGGATGGTAAAGTCGTGAAAGTCATTTCTAACGGAGTTATTGATAAGTCCGTGAAAAACATCACGCCTGCCGATATCATTTCATCCATTAACTATTTCATTAATTTGCTGCATGGCATCGGAAATACGGACGATATCGACCACTTGGGTAACCGTCGTCTACGTTCCGTTGGTGAATTGCTGCAAAACCAATTCCGTATCGGTTTATCCCGTATGGAGCGCGTTGTGCGTGAGCGGATGTCCATCCAAGATGCCAACGTAATTACACCGCAGGCTTTGATCAACATTCGTCCTGTCATTGCATCGATTAAAGAGTTTTTCGGCAGCTCACAGTTATCACAATTTATGGATCAAACGAACCCGCTGGCTGAGCTGACGCACAAACGTCGTCTGTCCGCACTCGGACCTGGTGGTTTGACGCGTGAGCGCGCAGGTATGGAAGTTCGTGACGTGCATCACTCTCACTATGGCCGTATGTGTCCGATTGAGACCCCGGAGGGTCCGAATATTGGTTTGATCAACTCCTTGTCTACATTTGCCCGCATCAACGAGTATGGTTTCATAGAAGCCCCTTATCGTTGGGTGGATCCGAAGACGGGTATCGTAACCAGCCAAATCGCTTACCTCACAGCAGACGAAGAGGATAATTACGTTATCGCTCAGGCGAATGCGGAGTTAACCGAAGAGGGTAAATTCGTTGAAGATTCGATCATCGTTCGTTACAAAGATGATAACTTAACGCTACCGGTTGAACGTGTCGACTACATGGACGTTTCACCGAAACAAGTTGTTTCCGTTGCGACGGCGCTCATTCCGTTCCTTGAGAACGATGACTCCAACCGCGCACTCATGGGATCCAACATGCAGCGTCAAGCGGTTCCTCTTCTTATCCCTAAAGCGCCTCTAGTAGGTACGGGTATGGAGCATAAGGTCGCTAAGGACTCGGGAGTATGTATTGTGTCCAAGTTTGACGGAATTATCGAGAAAGCAGCTGCGAATGAAATCTGGCTGCGCCGTCAAGAGATGGTTGATGGTAAGCTGGTTAGCGGAAATATCGTGAAATATAAATTGCATAAATTCATGCGTTCCAACCAAGGTACTTGCATTAACCAGCGTCCGATTGTGAAAAAAGGTCATCTGGTTAAAGTTGGCGATATCCTTGCAGACGGTCCTTCGACAGAACAAGGTGAATTGGCGCTGGGGCGTAACGTTGTCGTTGCCTTCATGACTTGGGAAGGTTACAACTACGAGGACGCGATCTTGCTGAGCCAGAAGCTTGTAAAAGAAGACGTTTATACTTCGATTCATATCGAAGAATACGAGTCCGAAGCTCGTGATACGAAGCTTGGACCTGAGGAAATCACGCGTGACATCCCGAACGTCGGGGAGGACGCTTTGAAAAACCTCGACGAGCGCGGAATTATCCGTGTCGGTGCCGAAATCGGCGCAGGTGATATTCTCGTTGGTAAAGTAACGCCAAAAGGTGTAACCGAGCTGACTGCAGAAGAAAGATTGCTCCACGCAATCTTCGGCGAAAAAGCTCGTGAAGTTCGTGATACATCCCTTCGCGTACCGCACGGTACCGACGGTATCGTTGTTGACGTGAAAGTATTTACCCGTGAGAACGGCGATGAGCTGCCTCCTGGCGTAAATCAACTCGTTCGTGTCTATATCGCTCAAAAACGGAAAATTTCCGAGGGTGACAAAATGGCCGGACGTCACGGAAACAAAGGGGTTGTGGCACGTATCCTTCCGGAGGAAGATATGCCGTTCATGCCTGATGGTACACCGGTTGAGGTTGTACTGAATCCGCTAGGGGTTCCATCCCGTATGAACATCGGTCAAGTGCTTGAAGTGCATTTGGGTATGGCTTCGAGATTCCTGGGTATCCACGCGGCAACTCCGGTATTTGACGGCGCACGTGAATATGACGTCTTCGATACGATGGAAGAAGCAGGCATGCAGCGTAACGGTAAAACGATTCTGTACGATGGTCGTACTGGGGAATCGTTTGAACGTGAAGTTACTGTCGGCGTCATGTATATGATCAAATTGGCGCACATGGTTGACGATAAAATCCATGCCCGTTCCACAGGTCCTTACTCACTCGTTACTCAGCAGCCGCTGGGTGGTAAAGCGCAGTTCGGCGGACAACGTTTCGGGGAGATGGAGGTTTGGGCGCTTGAAGCCTATGGAGCTGCCTATACCTTGCAAGAAATCCTTACCGTTAAGTCTGATGACGTTGTGGGCCGTGTGAAAACATACGAATCCATCGTCAAAGGCGAGAACGTTCCGGAACCTGGCGTGCCAGAGTCATTCAAAGTTTTGATCAAAGAGCTTCAAAGCTTAGGTATGGACGTCAAAATCCTATCCGGCAACGAAGAAGAGATCGAAATGAAAGAAATGGATGACGATGATGAAGTCACCAGCGATAAATTAAACCTGAATTTAGAAGGATCCGAATTAGGGGTCGAATAATCTTTTCTTATAGATCGAGCACGATTCGCTGCACACTTAATTCTTAAAGGAGGGTTGCTCCTTGATGGACGTTAACAACTTCGAGTTTATGAAAATCGGCTTGGCATCGCCCGATAAAATTCGCTCTTGGTCCCGTGGGGAAGTAAAGAAGCCGGAAACGATTAACTACAGAACTTTAAAGCCTGAGAAAGAAGGTCTTTTCTGTGAAAAGATCTTCGGGCCAACGAAAGATTGGGAATGTCATTGCGGTAAATACAAGCGCGTCCGTTATAAAGGCGTCGTTTGTGACCGATGCGGCGTAGAAGTGACCCGTCAAAAGGTTCGCCGCGAACGCATGGGTCACATTGAGCTTGCTGCTCCTGTATCCCACATTTGGTACTTCAAAGGTATTCCGAGCCGTATGGGTCTTGCACTCGATATGTCTCCAAGATCTTTGGAGGAAATTATCTACTTTGCTTCCTACGTTGTAACGGATCCAGGGGATACGCCTCTGGAGAAGAAACAACTGCTTTCAGAAAAAGAATACCGCAGCTACCGTGAGAAATATGGTTATGCGTTCCAAGCTGGCATGGGTGCCGAAGCAGTGAAAAAACTGCTGATGGATATCGACATCGATCGTGAAGTCGATACGCTCAAAGAAGAACTGAAGACAGCTCAAGGTCAACGCCGTAATCGTGCAATCAAGCGTCTTGAGGTTATGGAAGCATTCCGTAACTCCAAGAACTTACCTGGCTGGATGGTACTGGATGTACTTCCGGTTATCCCTCCAGAGCTTCGTCCAATGGTTCAACTCGATGGCGGTCGTTTTGCGACTTCCGACTTGAACGATCTGTATCGTCGTGTTATCAACCGGAACAATCGTCTCAAAAGATTGCTCGATCTGGGTGCGCCAGACATCATCGTGCAAAATGAGAAGCGTATGCTTCAAGAAGCGGTTGACGCATTGATCGATAACGGCCGCCGCGGCCGTCCGGTAACCGGACCAGGTAACCGTCCTTTGAAATCCCTCAGCCATATGCTGAAGGGTAAACAAGGCCGTTTCCGTCAAAATCTGCTTGGTAAACGTGTTGACTACTCCGGTCGTTCCGTTATCGTCGTAGGTCCTAACCTTAAGATGTACCAATGCGGTCTTCCTAAAGAAATGGCATTAGAATTATTCAAGCCTTTCGTCATGAAAGAGCTTGTGAATAAAGGGTTAGCCCACAACATCAAGAGTGCCAAACGTAAAGTTGAGCGCGTAAGTCCTGATGTATGGGATGTTCTTGAAGAAGTCATTAAGGAGCATCCGGTTCTTCTGAACCGTGCCCCCACATTGCACAGACTCGGGATTCAGGCGTTTGAGCCGATTCTCGTTGAAGGTCGAGCCATCAAACTGCATCCGCTCGTATGTACAGCTTATAACGCTGACTTCGACGGTGACCAAATGGCCGTTCACGTACCGCTTTCATCCGAAGCTCAAGCTGAAGCACGCGTGCTGATGCTCGCGTCCGGTAACATTTTGAACCCGAAAGACGGTAAGCCGGTTGTTACGCCTTCACAGGATATGGTCCTGGGAAGCTTCTACTTAACAACCGACAACAAGTTTGCTAAAGGCGCAGGCTCTATTATTAGAACTGTGAATGAAGCAGTTTCATCGTACCAATCGGGTAAAATGGCTCTACATGCAAGAGTTGCGATTCCTGCAAGAGCTTTGAACAAAACGAGCTTTACAGAAGCGCAGCAAAACGCGGTGTTAATTACGACAATCGGGAAAATCATTTTCAATGAAATTTTCCCCAGTGACTTCCCGTTCATCAATGAACCGACGAAGACGAACCTGTTGAATGGTATTCCGGACTCCCATTTTGTTTTCGAAAAAGGCGCTGATCTAAGAGCAATTATGTTGGATCGCAGCGAAAACAAAGCGGTAGGTAAAGAGTACTTGGGTTCCATTATTGCTGAGTGCTTCCGTAAGTACCACACGACGCAAACTTCGGTCATTCTTGATAAAATCAAAGAACTCGGGTTTACCTACTCGACCAAAGCGGGTATTACCGTAGCAGTCTCTGACGTTGTAGTGCCGACTGAAAAAGAAGCAATTCTTAAAGATTGCGAAGAAAAAGTACGCGTAGTTACAAACCAATACCGTCGTGGTTTAATTACCGACGAAGAGCGTTATGACCGCGTCATTGCAATCTGGAGTAAAGCGAAGGATGAAATCACCGAGATTCTGATGAAGTCCCTCGATAAATACAATTCCATCAATATGATGGTTGAGTCCAAAGCGCGGGGTAACAAATCGCAGATTACTCAGCTTGGCGGCATGCGGGGTCTGATGGCCAATCCATCCGGTAAAATCATGGAGTTGCCGATTAAATCGAACTTCCGTGAGGGTCTGACGATCTTGGAATACTTTATCTCTACGCACGGTGCCCGTAAAGGTCTTGCCGATACGGCATTGCGTACAGCGGATTCCGGTTACTTGACTCGTCGTCTCGTTGACGTTGCGCAAGATGTAATTGTCCGCGATGAAGATTGTGGTACAGATAAAGGCTTTACAGTTAGCAAAATTCAAGACGGTAAAGAGGTCATCGAAGATCTCTACGATCGTATTGAAGGTCGCTATGCATTTGAAACTCTCCGTCATCCGAAGACAGGTGAAGTGATTGTACAGCGCAATGAACTTATTGAAGCTGGTATTGCTGACGCGATCATCGATGCAGGCATTGAGAAACTGCAAATTCGTTCGGTCCTGAGCTGCCGTTCCCGCCATGGTGTTTGTAAAAAATGCTACGGCCGCAATTTGGCTACAGGGCAGTTCGTAGAAATCGGAGAAGCTGTAGGTATTATCGCGGCCCAATCCATTGGTGAGCCAGGAACACAGCTGACCATGCGTACGTTCCATACCGGTGGTGTTGCCGGAGATGATATCACGCAAGGTTTGCCGCGTATTCAAGAGCTTTTTGAAGCTCGTAATCCAAAAGGGCAGGCGATCATTTCTGAGATCGATGGTGTGATCAAAGAAATTCGCGAAGCTAAGGACCGTCGTGAGATCGAAGTCCAAGGTGAAGCGGAATCCAAAGTGTATGCAGTTCCTTACGGTTCCCGCGTACGTGTATCCGTGAACCAGCACATTGAAGCTGGTGACGAGTTAACAGACGGTTCGATCGACCCGAAAGATATGCTCCGCATCAAAGGTATCCGCGGCGTACAGAACTACATTCTGCAAGAAGTACAACGCGTTTACCGTAACCAAGGGGTAGAAATTAACGATAAACATATCGAAGTTATGGTTCGCCAAATGCTTCGTAAGATCCGTATCGTTGACGCTGGAGATACAACGCTGCTTCCAGGTTCTTTCGTAGACATTCATGAATACGAAGAAGCTAACAAAGTAGCTCTGTTCGCAGGTAACGAGCCTGCGGTCGCTAGACCGATCTTGCTCGGTATCACTAAAGCTTCTCTTGAAACGGATTCCTTCCTATCCGCGGCGTCCTTCCAAGAGACAACTCGTGTCTTGACCGATGCTGCTATTAAGGGCAAGGTTGACCAATTGCTTGGTCTTAAAGAGAACGTCATTATCGGTAAGTTGATTCCGGCTGGTACGGGAATGCCGCGTTATCGGAACATCCGTATTACGGATCCTAACGAGGAATTGGTAGCAGACGAAGATTTGGAAAAAGAGACTGTCGCTGTCGAATAGTGAATAAAGAAGTCATGCGGGAAAGCCACTTGGATCAAAGTGTGCTTTCCCGTTCACTTGTTATTCATGAAGTTTTGATGAAGAGCAAGTAATTTCTTGACACTCCATAATCAAAATGCTAATATATCGTAGTGTGCCTAAGTTACTATTCTTTCCTGCGCTTTGGAGGATGAGCTTTATGTCTTATGATAAAGTCAAACAGGCGAAGAATATATGCGTCGGTGCTAAGAAAGCAACGAAGACGGTTGAACAAGGTAAGGCTATCGAAGTTTTTGTTGCCAAAGATGCAGATCCGCGATTAACGATAAAGCTGGTAAGCCTCTGTAAGAAGATGGACATACCGGTCACCTATGTTGATTCTATGAAGATGCTAGGGAAAGCTTGTGGAATTGAAGTTGGAGCTGCGGTAGCAGCTGTTGTAAATGAATAAAGCTCAAAGACGTTTTTGTTACCGGACAATGAGGCATGAGTTCTTTGAAACTTGTATCACAGTGTCCATGGCAAGGACTTTTCATTTGCTCATTTACGACTCGCCTGGATCTGTGGGCTTGCAAGAAGCGATAAGGTTATACATGTAGGGAGGAGGTGGCGATATGCCAACAATTAACCAACTAGTACGTAAAGGTCGTCAAGCGAAGGTGGACAAATCCAAATCCCCAGCTTTGCAAAAAGGTTTTAACGCTTTGAAAAGAGAATCAACGGATTTGAGCGCTCCTCAAAAACGTGGTGTCTGCACGCGTGTAGGTACAATGACTCCTAAGAAGCCTAACTCCGCACTTCGTAAATATGCCCGTGTTCGTTTAACGAACCGCGTAGAGGTGACAGCTTACATTCCAGGTATCGGTCACAACCTGCAAGAACACAGCGTTGTATTGATTCGTGGAGGTAGGGTAAAAGACCTTCCAGGGGTACGTTATCACATCGTTCGTGGTGCTCTGGATACTTCCGGTGTTAACAACCGTAAGCAAGCTCGTTCGAAATACGGTACTAAACGTCCTAAAGTTAAAAAATAAGACATCGCCAATAGGGATGATCCTTTCAAGAAAGGGGGATAACTATGCCTCGTAAAGGTCCAGTTACTCGCAGAGACGTATTGCCAGATCCGATTTATAATAGCAAACTTGTTACTCGTCTTATCAATCGCATCATGATCGACGGAAAAAGAGGGGTAGCACAGTCCATTTTATACAATGCTTTCAACCTGGTGAAAGATCGTACAGGTAAAGAGCCAATGGAAGTGTTTGAACAAGCGATCAAGAACATCATGCCGGTATTGGAAGTTAAAGCTCGCCGTGTAGGTGGAGCGAACTATCAAGTTCCGATTGAAGTTAAACCTGAGCGCCGCACGACATTGGGACTGCGTTGGTTGGTTAACTATTCCCGTCTTCGCGGTGAGAAGACGATGGAAGAAAGACTGGCTTTCGAGATTATCGATGCTAGCAACAACACAGGTTCTTCCGTTAAGAAACGTGAAGATACGCACAAAATGGCTGAAGCGAACAAAGCTTTTGCTCACTATCGTTGGTAGAATTAAGATTCAAATACTGAAAGGAGACATAACGACCTATGGCTAGAGAGTTCTCCTTAAAAAACACACGTAATATCGGGATTATGGCTCATATTGATGCCGGTAAAACGACTACGACAGAGCGCATTTTGTACTACACGGGCCGAGTTCACAAAATCGGAGAGGTGCACGAAGGTGCGGCTACGATGGACTGGATGGAGCAAGAACAAGAGCGCGGAATTACGATTACTTCCGCCGCTACAACTGCGCAATGGGATGGTCACCGCATCAATATTATCGATACCCCGGGGCACGTTGACTTTACCGTTGAGGTAGAGCGTTCCCTTCGCGTGTTGGATGGAGCAGTTGGCGTATTTAGTGCGAAAGAAGGCGTTGAGCCGCAATCGGAGACAGTTTGGAGACAAGCTGACCGTTACGGCGTTCCGCGGATCGCATATGTAAACAAAATGGATATCATCGGCGCGGATTTCTTGGGCGTAGTTGACTCCATGCGTCAGAAGCTTGGTGCAAATGCTGTTGCTATTCAACTTCCGATCGGTGCTGAGAACGAGTTCAAAGGCATCATCGACCTGGTTGAAGAAGTAGCATATATGTACAAAGACGATCTTGGTAAGGACATCGAGAAAGTGGAAGTTCCTGCTGAGTTCAAAGACAAAGTCGCAGAACTGAGATTGGAACTGGTCGAGAAAGTTGCTGAGCTTGATGAAGAGCTTACAATGAAATATCTCGAAGGTGAAGAACTCACGATCGACGAAATCAAAGCAGCTCTGCGTAAAGGTGTCTGCGAAGTGAAGATCTTCCCGGTCATCGCAGGTTCTTCTTACAGAAACAAAGGTGTTCAATTGATGTTGGATGCAGTTATTGATTACCTGCCATCCCCAGTTGATGTACCAGACATTAAAGGTGTACTCGACGATGGTACTGAAGTGATTCGTAAGTCTGCTGACGATCAACCGTTCTCAGCGCTTGCTTTCAAAATCATGACGGATCCTTTCGTTGGTCGTCTTACATTCTTCCGCGTATACTCTGGTGTATTGAGCTCCGGTTCTTACGTACTCAATGCTACTAAAGGTAAGCGTGAGCGCGTTGGTCGTATTCTGCAAATGCATGCGAACAGCCGTCAAGAAATCAGCGATGTTTACGCAGGTGACATTGCAGCAGCAGTTGGCTTGAAAGATACAACTACTGGCGATACACTTTGTGATGAGAAGAACCCAGTTATCCTTGAGTCCATGAACTTCCCTGAACCGGTAATCCAGCTTGCTGTAGAACCGAAAACGAAGGCTGACCAAGATAAAATGGGTATCGCTCTTCAAAAGCTTGCTGAAGAAGATCCTACTTTCCGTGCTCACACAGACGAAGAAACAGGACAAACGATCATCGCGGGTATGGGTGAGCTTCACCTTGAGATCCTCGTTGACCGTATGCTTCGTGAGTTCAAAGTAGAAACCAACGTTGGTAAACCGCAAGTTGCTTACCGTGAAACGTTCCGTGCAGCAGCAAAAGTTGAAGGTAAATTCGTTCGCCAATCCGGTGGCCGTGGTCAATACGGGCATTGTTGGGTTGAGTTCGAACCTCAAGAAGCTGGGGTAGGTTTCGTATTCGAAAGCAAAATCGTGGGTGGATCGATTCCAAGAGAATACATCGCTCCGATTCAAGCGGGTATCGAAGAGTCCATGAAGAACGGGGTTCTTGCAGGATTCCCTCTCGTGGATATCAAAGCAACAGTTGTCGATGGATCTTACCATGATGTTGACTCCAATGAAATGGCGTTCAAAATCGCGGGCTCCATGGCGCTTAAAGCTGCTAAAGAAAAATGTAAGCCGGTTCTTCTAGAGCCAATCATGAAAGTGGAAGTTACTGTGCCTGAAGAGTACATGGGCGACGTTATGGGTGACCTTAACTCACGTCGTGGACGTATTGAAGGTATGGATAACCGTCATGGAGCACAAATCATCCGTGCCAAAGTACCTCTGTCCGAAATGTTTGGATACTCCACAACGCTTCGTTCCAGAACACAAGGCCGTGGTGTTTATTCCATGGAAATTTCCCACTATGAAGAAGTACCTAAGTCGATTGCGGAAGAAATTATCGCAAAAGGCAAAGGCGCTTAATATAAACTAATAGTCACTCTAAGGAGGAATCGTTTAAAATGGCAAAGGCTAAATTTGAACGTAACAAACCGCATGTTAACATCGGTACTATCGGTCACGTTGACCATGGTAAAACAACTTTGACTGCTGCTATTACTACTGTATTGTCCAAAAGATACGGTGGTGCTGCAGTAGCATTCGACCAAATCGATAAAGCTCCAGAAGAGCGCGAGCGCGGTATCACAATCTCCACAGCTCACGTTGAGTACGAAACACCTAACCGTCACTACGCACACGTAGACTGCCCAGGCCATGCTGACTATGTTAAAAACATGATCACTGGTGCTGCACAAATGGACGGAGCGATCCTGGTTGTATCCGCAGCTGACGGCCCTATGCCGCAAACTCGCGAGCACATCCTGCTCTCCCGCCAAGTAGGCGTTCCTTACATCGTAGTATTCCTTAACAAATGCGACATGGTTGAAGACGATGAGTTGCTTGAACTGGTTGAGATGGAAGTTCGCGACCTTCTTAACGAGTACGAGTTCCCAGGCGATGATACTCCAATCATCCGCGGCGCAGCTCGTGAAGCTCTTCAAAACCCAGATGGTCCTTGGGCTGACAAAATCATCGAGCTCTTCGAGCAAGTTGATACTTACATCCCAACGCCTGAGCGCGAAACAGACAAACCTTTCCTTATGCCGGTTGAGGATGTATTCTCCATCACAGGCCGCGGAACTGTTGCGACTGGTCGTGTAGAGCGTGGTACAGTTAAAGTACAAGACGAAGTTGAAATCGTTGGTATTGCTGAAGAAACTCGTAAATGCGTTGTAACAGGCGTAGAGATGTTCCGCAAATTGCTCGATTCCGCTCAAGCTGGTGACAACATCGGCGCCCTTCTTCGTGGTGTAGACCGCAAAGATATCGAGCGTGGTCAAGTTCTTGCGAAACCAGGTTCAGTTAAACCTCACACTAACTTTACAGCACAAATCTACGTACTGACTAAAGAAGAGGGTGGCCGTCACAAGCCTTTCTTCACTGGTTACCGTCCACAGTTCTACTTCCGTACAACTGACGTAACTGGTATCATCACTCTTCCAGAAGGTACTGAGATGGTAATGCCTGGTGATAACATCACCGTTACTGTAGAATTGATCAACCCAATCGCTATCGAAGAAGGAACTCGCTTCGCGATTCGCGAAGGCGGACGTACTGTTGGCGCGGGCGCGGTTGCTACAATCCAAAAGTAATTCATATATTATAGAAGAAACACTCATCGTCTAGGCGGTGGGTGTTTTTTTTAGGCATTCGCATAAAGTTTTGCTTGCTTTTCATTTTCATATTTTATATAATATTAAACGTTGGTCTGTGACGTTGCGATGATGTGAGAGGTTGCCGACACACCCGGACCCTTTGCCATGGTGAAGGAACGTCGGAGAATTTTCACGGAGTATGTCCGATACTAAATTGGGCGATAGAAGGAGGGACTTATATGGCAAAGCAAAAAATTCGTATCCGTTTGAAAGCTTATGATCACAGAGTTATTGATCAATCGGCTGAGAAAATCGTGGAAACTGCCAAGCGTTCCGGTGCAGGTGTATCCGGTCCGATTCCGCTTCCGACAGAGAAGCAAATCATCACGATTCTTCGTGCGGTGCACAAGTACAAGGATTCGCGCGAGCAATTCGAAATGCGTACGCATAAGCGTCTTATCGATATTGTGAATCCAACACCACAAACAGTTGATGCTTTGATGAGACTAGACTTACCGTCTGGCGTAGACATCGAGATCAAACTGTAAAACAACTATAGAATACACGTTTAGGAAGGAAATGAGGTGTCAACGATGAAAGGTATCTTAGGAAAAAAACTTGGGATGACACAAGTGTTTACCGCGGAAGGTAACGTAGTTCCGGTAACTGTCATTCAAGCGGGACCATGTGTGGTTCTCCAAAAGAAAGATGTGGATAACGACGGTTATGAGTCGATCCAAATCGGTTTTGATGATGTAAAAGCAAGCAGAATCATTAAGCCAGAGCTTGGCCATGCGAAAAAAGCAGGGGCAACGCCTAAGCGCTACGTAAAAGAAATTCGCGGCGTTCAGTTGGCTGATTACGAAGTTGGCCAGGAATTGAAGGCAGATCTGTTTACAGAGGGCGAATTCGTTGACGTAACAGGTACTTCCAAAGGTAAAGGTTTCCAAGGTAACATCAAGAGACATAACCAATCCAGAGGGCCGATGGCTCACGGTTCCCGTTATCACAGAGGACCAGGTTCCATGGGTTCCATTCAAGCAAACCGAGTTCCTAAAGGTAAAAACCTGCCAGGACATATGGGTAACGAAACGGTAACTTTGCAAAACCTGCAAATCATCAAAGTAGATGCTGAACGCAATGTATTGCTTGTAAAAGGTTCCATTCCGGGTCCTACTAATAGCTACGTAAGCGTGAAATCAGCTATTAAAAAGTAAGAAAGGAGGAAGACTGATGCCAAAAGTAGCTTTATATAACGTAACAGGTGCACAGGTAGGAGAAGTTGAACTGTCTGATGCCGTTTTCGGAATTGAGCCTCACGTACATGCGATTCATGAAGCAGTTCTGCTGCAACAAGCCGCTGTTCGTCAAGGTACTCATAAAACAAAAGGTCGTTCTGAAGTTCGCGGCGGCGGACGTAAACCTTGGAAACAAAAAGGTACAGGACGTGCCCGTCAAGGTAGTATCCGTGCTCCACAATGGAAAGGCGGCGGTACTGTATTTGGACCGACTCCTCGCAGCTATGGTTACAAACTGCCTAGAAAAGTTCGTCGTTTGGCGATTAAATCCGCTTTGTCTTCGAAAGTCATCGATAACGAATTGATCGTATTGGATCAACTTCAATTGAATGCTCCTAAGACTAAAGAATTTGCGGCTATCTTGAACAACCTGAAAGTTGAAAGAAAAGCATTAGTTGTTGGTCTTGATACCGATTCTAACGCAGCTCTTTCCGCTCGTAACATCCCAGGTGTGAAATTTATTGCTGCTGACGGAATCAATGTTCTGGATGTCATGTTATATGACAAACTGATCATTACGAAAGATGCTGTACAGAAAGTAGAGGAGGTGCTTGCACAATGAAAAATCCACGCGACATTATCAAGCGCCCGATCATCACTGAGCGTACAAGCGACCTGATGGCTAACAAAAAGTACGTTTTCGAAGTCGATCTTCGCGCTAACAAAACGGAAATCAAACAAGCTATCGAAGCTATCTTCAAAGTAAAAGTTACAAATGTAAACACACTCAGAATGCCTGCTAAGCCTAAACGTTACGGTCGTCACTTTGGTTACACTTCCGAATGGAAGAAAGCAATTGTGTCCCTGAGCGCTGAAAGCAAAGAGCTGGAGTTCTTTGAATCCGTATAACACATTTCTTGAAGTAAGGAGGGAATCGGAGTGCCAGTAAAAAAATATAAACCAACCTCCCCGGCTAGACGTGCAATGTCGGTTTCTACTTTTGAAGAAATCACAACATCTACACCGGAGAAGTCTTTGCTCGCTCCATTGAGCAAAACAGCTGGACGTAACAACCAAGGTAAAATTACAGTTCGTCATCACGGTGGCGGTCACAAGCGTAAATACCGGATTATCGATTTCAAACGTACCAAAGATGGAATACCAGGACGCGTTGCTACAATTGAGTACGATCCTAACCGTTCCGCGAACATCGCATTGATCAACTATGCAGATGGTGAGAAAAGATACATCATTGCTCCTAAAGGTTTGAAAGTAGGAGATCAAATCGTATCCGGACCACAATCCGACATTAAAATTGGTAACTCGTTACCTTTGGAAAACATTCCAGTTGGTACAGTTATCCACAACATCGAGTTGAAACCAGGTAAAGGCGGACAATTGGTTCGCGCAGCTGGAACAGAAGCTCAACTTCTTGGTAAAGAAGAAACTTACGTAACGATTCGTCTTTCTTCCGGCGAAGTTCGTAAAGTCCTTAAAGTTTGCCGCGCGACTATCGGATCTGTAGGTAACGAAGATCACGAGCTCGTGAAAATCGGTAAAGCTGGTCGTAACCGTTGGAAGGGTAATCGCCCTCAAGTCCGCGGGGTTGTCATGAACCCTAATGATCACCCACACGGTGGTGGTGAAGGACGCGCGCCAATCGGACGTAAATCACCTATGTCTCCATGGGGTAAACCGACGCTTGGTTACAAAACTCGTAAGAAAAACAAAGCATCCAACAAATACATTGTACGTCGTCGTACGAAGTAATTTAGGATATAAACATTTTCGTGAGGTTCAAGGAAGGGAGGAACACCCATGGGTCGCAGCTTAAAGAAAGGTCCATTTATTGATGGATACTTACTGAAAAAAGTAGAAGACTTGAACACTTCCGGGAAAAAAGTTGTTGTTAAAACTTGGTCCCGTCGTTCTACGATTTTCCCACAATTCGTTGGTCACACTTTCGGAGTATACGATGGAAGAAAACACGTGCCTGTGTATGTAACTGAAGATATGGTAGGACATAAGCTTGGTGAGTTCGCACCAACTCGTACTTACAAAGGTCACGACGACGATAAGAAAACCGGAAAACGCTAATCGCATTTTTAACCGAGAGGAGGTACTACTATGCAAGCTAAAGCAATTTTGAACCACGCTCGGATTGCTCCTCGTAAAGCACAATTAGTGATTGACTTGATTCGGGGAAAAGCGGTAGGTGAAGCGATCGCGATTCTGCGTCACACACCTAAAGCAGCTTCTCCAATTCTGGAGAAACTTCTGAACTCCGCAATTGCCAATGCAGAGCATAACTATTCGTTAGATCCTAATAAATTAGTGATCTCTGAAGCGTTTGTTAACCAAGGGCCTACAATGAAAAGGTTCCACCAACGCGCGATGGGTCGCGCAAGTGCAATTAGAAAACGTACCAGCCACATTACTTTAGTGGTATCTGAGAAATAAGGAGGGATAACGTGTGGGTCAGAAAGTAAACCCGGTAGGTCTTAGAATCGGTATTATTCGCGATTGGGAGTCCAAATGGTTCGCAGAAAAAGATTTCGGAACTCTGCTGCTTGAAGACGTCAAAATCCGTGAATACTTGAAAAATAAATTAAAAGATTCTGCAGTATCCCACATCGATATCGAGCGCGCGGCAAACCGTGTGAACGTAACGATTCATACTGCGAAACCTGGTATGGTTATCGGTAAAGGCGGAGCGGAAGTTGAAGTAATCCGCAACTACATTGCTGGTCTTTCCGGTAAAAAAGTACACATCAACATTTCTGAAATCAAAAACCCGGATCTGGATGCAATCCTCGTTGCTGAAGCAATTGCTCTTCAACTGGAGCGCCGCGTATCATTCCGTCGTGCAATGAAACAAGCGATCCAAAGAACAATGAGATCCGGAGCAAAAGGTATTAAAGTTGCAACTAGCGGACGTCTTGGCGGTGCTGAGATCGCTCGTACGGAAGGATATAGCGAAGGAACAGTTCCACTTCATACACTTCGCGCGGATATCGACTACGGTACTGCAGAAGCACACACTACTTACGGACGTATTGGTGTAAAAGTATGGATTTATCGTGGAGAGGTTCTTCCGACAGCTAAGAAAAAGGCTCAGCCGGAAGGAGGAAACTAAATCATGTTAGTACCTAAACGTGTAAAACACCGTAAAGAACACCGCGGTAACATGAAAGGTCGCGCTAAAGGCGGAACGGAAGTAGCTTTTGGCGAATACGGTCTGCAAGCGATGGAACCGGCTTGGGTAACCAACCGTCAAATCGAATCTGCTCGTATTGCCATGACACGTTACATTAAACGTGGCGGTAAAGTATGGATTAAAATATTCCCATCCAAGCCAATTACGCAAAAGCCGCTTGAAGTTCGTATGGGTAGCGGTAAAGGTAACGTGGAGAAATGGGTTTCCGTAGTAAAACCAGGTAAAATCTTGTTTGAACTTGCTGGCGTTAGCGAAGAGATTGCTCGTGAAGCAATGCGCCTTGCAGCTCACAAGCTTCCAATCAAAACGAAGTTCGTGAAGAGAGACGAAGTAGGTGGTGAAGCAAATGAAGGCTAGTGAATTCCGTAACTTAACCACTGCTGAGATCGAGCAAAAAGTCAATGGTTTTAAAGAAGAACTCTTTAACCTCCGTTTTCAACTAGCTACAGGTCAATTGGACAACCCGACTCAAATCCGCGATTTGCGTAAAGAGATCGCTCGTGCCAAAACTGTTTTGCGTGAAAGAGAATTGGGGATTGGGTAACCAAATCTAGAAGGGAGGGTTCCTAGATGGCTGAACGCAATGAGCGTAAAGTACAGATCGGTAAAGTAGTCAGCGATAAAATGGATAAAACCATCGTTGTTGCTGTTGAAACTTACAAAAAACATGATCTCTATCACAAGAGAATCAAATATACGAAAAAATTCAAGGCTCACGACGAAAACAACCAAGCTAAAATTGGTGACACCGTGAAAATCATGGAAACAAGACCAATTTCCAAAGACAAGCGTTGGAGACTGGTTGAAGTCGTGGAAGTAGCAGTAATCATCTAACAAATCCAGGCATGAACCCCGAAAGGAGGGAATACGATGATTCAACCATTTACTCGTTTGACGGTTGCTGACAACTCCGGTGCAAAGCAATTGATGTGTATCCGCGTTTTGGGTGGTACAGGTCGTCGCGTAGGTCACATTGGTGATTTGATCATCTGTTCGGTAAAAGAAGCAACACCAGGCGGCGTTGTCAAAAAAGGTGACGTTGTTAAAGCAGTTATCGTTCGTACGAAGAGCGGTGCTCGCCGTAAAGACGGTTCTTACATCTCTTTCGATGAGAACGCAGCTGTAATCGTGAAAGAAGATAAAAGTCCTCGCGGAACTCGTATCTTTGGACCAGTTGCACGTGAACTTCGTGACAGAGACTTCATGAAGATCGTATCCTTGGCTCCAGAAGTTATCTAATAGAGCGTTGAAGTATGTTTTCAGGAGGTGTAGAACACAATGCCAAGAACCAAAAAGAGACTCGAATCTCATAACAATAAACTGCACGTGAAAAAAGACGATACGGTTTTTGTAATCACTGGTAAAGACAAAGGTAAGAAAGGCCGCGTAATCGCTGCTTACCCTCGTGAAAACCGTGTACTGGTTGAAGGTGTGAACATGGTTAAGAAACATGCAAAACCTTCCCAACAAAACCCGCAAGGCGGCATCTTGAATCAAGAAGCTCCAATCCACGTTTCCAACGTGATGCTGATTGATCCTAAGAGCGGCAAGCCTACTCGCGTAGGTTACAAAGTATTAGATAACGGAACTAAAGTTCGCGTAGCGAAAAAATCCGGTGAAGTCATCGACTAATACAAGAAGCACGGAAAGGAGGCAACTGAAAGATGTCAGCAAGAATGAAAGATCGTTATTTGAATGAAATTACACCTGCTTTGATCCAAAAGTTCAACTACACAACAGTTATGCAAGTACCTAAAATCGAGAAAATCGTCATCAACATGGGTGTTGGTGAGGCAGTTTCGAACTCTAAAGTACTGGATACTGCGGTAGAAGATCTTCAAAAAATCGCAGGTCAAAAACCGGTTGTAACAAGAGCGAAAAAATCCATCGCGGGTTTCAAACTTCGTGAAAATATGCCAATCGGTGTGAAAGTGACACTTCGCGGCGAGCGTATGTATCACTTCTTGGATAAACTCTTCAACGTAGCACTTCCACGTGTACGTGACTTCCGTGGTATTTCCAACAAAGCCTTTGACGGCCGTGGTAACTATACACTGGGTCTGAAAGAGCAATTGATCTTCCCAGAGATCGAGTATGATAAAATTGATAAAGTTCGTGGTATGGACATCGTTATCGTTACAACGGCTAAGTCCGACGAAGAAGCTCGCGAGCTTTTAACACAACTCGGCGCTCCTTTCGTTAAATAGGTAACGAGCCGTACCTACCTCAGGAGGTGGAATATTAAGTGGCAAAAACTTCGATGAAAATCAAGCAACAACGTGCTCCGAAGTTTAAAGTGCAAGCATACACACGTTGCGAGCGCTGCGGTCGTCCGCATTCGGTTCTTCGCAAGTTTAAAATTTGCAGAATTTGTTTCCGCGAATTAGCATACAAAGGTCAGATTCCAGGTGTTAAAAAAGCAAGCTGGTAATCACCCTATTTTCGGGAAGGAGGTTTACACAAATGGTCATGTCAGATCCAATTGCAGATATGCTTACACGCATCCGTAATGCGAATATCGTACGTCATGAAACAGTTGAAATTCCTGCATCTAAAGTGAAAAGGGAAATCGCTGAAATCCTCAAAAAAGAAGGATTTATCCGTGACGCTGAATACGTTGAAGATAGCAAACAAGGTATCATCCGTTTGTTCCTGAAATACGGTTCAAACAATGAGCGTGTTATCTCCGGTTTGAAAAGAATTTCCAAACCAGGTCTGCGCGTATATACAAAATCACAAGAAATCCCTCGTGTACTGGGCGGATTAGGGATTGCCATCATCTCCACATCCAAAGGAGTAATGACGGATAAAGATGCTCGTCAATCCAAAGCTGGCGGAGAAGTTATCTGCTACGTTTGGTAATACAATTGTAATTGAATGGAGGTGCAAACATGTCTCGTATTGGTCGTAAGCCGATCACCATTCCAAGTGGTGTCAATGTAACACTGGACAATACCGTAATCACAGTTAAAGGCCCTAAAGGTACTTTATCTCGTGAACTTCATAAAGATATGAAAGTTAACGTTGTCGAGAACGAGATTTCCGTTGAGCGCCCTTCCGATAACAAACTTCACCGTTCCCTGCATGGTACAACACGTTCTGTTGTTGCCAACATGGTTAGCGGTGTAACGGAAGGTTTCTCGAAATCTTTGGATCTTGTAGGCGTAGGTTACCGTGCTAACAAAAGTGGTGACAAACTGGTTCTTAACGTTGGATACTCCCATCCCGTTGAAATCACTCCTGAGGGCGGCATCGAGTTCGAAGTTCCTTCGAACACGAAGATCATCGTTAAGGGTATTGATAAGGAATTAGTAGGTGCTACTGCTGCAAAAGTTCGCGCAGTTCGTGAACCAGAACCTTACAAAGGTAAAGGTATCAAGTATGAAGGCGAACGTATCCTTCGCAAAGAGGGTAAAGCCGGTAAGAAGAAGTAAGATCGATAGATCGCGGGTTAAGAGTTTTCGTAAGAAAACTTGCTTCGTAAGCTTAGGCTGTCTCGCATCATAAGATGATGAAAGGAGTGTAAGTATTCATGATTACTAAAGGCGATAAAAATAAAGCCCGTCTGAAAAGACACCTTCGCGTTCGTAAGAAAATCGAAGGCACAACAGCTCGTCCACGGTTGAACATTTTCCGTTCTTCCAAACACATGTACGCTCAATTGATCGATGATACGACTGGCGTCACTGTAGTATCCGCTTCGACTCAGGACAAAGAACTGAAAGCAGAAGTTGGTAACGGTGGTAACGTAGAAGCTGCTCGTAAAGTCGGCGAATTGATCGCGAAACGTGCGAAAGAAAAAGGTTTTAACCAAGTGGTTTTTGACCGCGGCGGATACCTTTATCATGGACGCGTTCAAGCTTTGGCTGACGCAGCTCGTGAAGCAGGCTTAGAATTCTAGGAAAAAACATATATAAGGAGGTAAAAGACTTGCGTGTAGATCCGAATACTTTAGAACTTACTGAAAAAGTTGTTAACATTAACCGCGTAGCTAAAGTAGTAAAAGGCGGACGTCGTTTCAGCTTCAGCGCACTTGTTGTCGTAGGCGACGGCAATGGTTGGGTTGGTGCAGGGATCGGTAAAGCATCCGAAGTTCCAGACGCGATTCGCAAAGGCATTGAAGATGCGAAAAAGAACTTGATCCATGTACCACTTGTAGGAACTTCCATTCCTCACCTTGTCACTGGCCGCTTTGGCGCAGGCCGCGTTCTGCTCAAGCCAGCTTCCCAAGGTACTGGAGTTATCGCAGGTGGACCGGTTCGTGCGGTTCTTGAACTTGCCGGTGTCGGCGACATTTTGACTAAATCCCTTGGCTCTTCCAACTCCATGAACATGGTTAACGCAACGCTTGAAGGCTTAAGCCGTTTGAAAAAAGCGGAAGAAGTTGCTAAGCTTCGCGGTAAAACAGTTGAAGAGTTATTAGGATAGGAGGGGTAAACATGGCGAAACAATTACAAATTACCCTGAAACGCAGTCTGATTGGACGCCCTGAGACTCAACGTGTTACAGTGAAAACATTAGGTCTGCGCAAGCTGCACCAAACTGTTGTTCACCAAGACAACGCTGCGATCAGAGGTATGGTTAATCAAGTCAGTCATTTGGTAGAAGTTAAAGAAATCGAAGCATAGAAACAAGATATTAAGATCTAGAGGAGGTGTGCAACGATGAAGTTACATGAACTAAGTTCTGCAACCGGTGCTCGTCACACTCGCAAGCGTGTTGGTCGTGGTACAGGTAGCGGTATGGGTAAAACATCGACTCGCGGACATAAAGGTCAAAATGCACGTTCCGGTGGAGGCGTTCGTCCTGGATTCGAGGGTGGACAAAATCCATTGTACCGTCGTTTGCCTAAGCGTGGTTTCAACAACCGCTTCCGCACTGAGTTCGCTATCGTGAACCTTGAAGACTTGAACAATTTCGCAGCTGGAACAGAAGTTACTCCAGAAGTATTGCTGGAAACTGGTATTGTAAAAGCTCCTAAAGACGGCATCAAGATTTTAGGAAACGGTGAAATCACAGTAAAATTAACCGTTAAAGCGAATAAGTTCTCTCAATCCGCAATTGAGAAAATCCAAGCTGCCGGCGGTCAAACCGAGGTGATTTAATGTTCAATACCATATCCAACATCTTCAAAGTAGAGGATCTGCGCAGAAGAATTATATTCACTCTGCTTTTGCTGATCGTTTACAGATTAGGCTCCTTTATTCCGGTGCCTAACATCAATACAGATGTTTTGAAACTTCAAGATCAGGCAAGTCAAAACGATGTTTTTGGTTTGCTTAATACGTTCTCCGGAGGGGCCCTGTTCCAATTCTCCATCTTCGCGATGGGGATTATGCCTTACATCACGGCTTCCATTATCGTTCAGCTTTTGTCCATGGATGTCATCCCGCGTTTTGCGCAGTGGGCTAAAGAAGGCGAAGTCGGAAGAAAAAAGATGACACAAGTTACTCGTTACGGTACGATCATCCTGGGTATTATTCAAGCTTTCGGTCTATCGATCGGCTTCAATCGTCTATATGGCGCTGAACTCGTAATCGATGCTGGATTCACAACCTATGCCCTGATCGCTATCGTACTGACAGCAGGTACTGCATTCTTGATGTGGCTTGGAGAGCAAATCACGGAGTATGGGATTGGAAACGGTATTTCCATTATCATCTTTGCAGGTATCGTCTCGGCGATTCCTACTAGTATCCAGCAAATTTACAAAACGCTTTTCGCGACAGAGGGAGCTTTGTTCCTTAACATCGTGAAACTCGTCATTATTGCCTTGGTTGTCGTACTGATTATTGCCGGAGTCATATTCGTTCAGCAGGGTGTTCGTAAGATCCCTGTACAATATGCCAAACGGGTAGTTGGACGTAAAATGTATGGTGGGCAAACCACTCACATTCCACTTAAAGTGAATGCGGCTGGTGTTATCCCTGTAATCTTTGCACTATCGCTTTTGATGTTCCCTCCTACGATAGCAAGCTATTGGAGAGGTAACGTGGTTGCGGAATGGATCATTACGAACCTAAGTTTGAATCAAACCGCGCCGCTGGCGATTGTACTTTATGTACTGCTGATTATTGGTTTCACTTACTTTTACACCTTCGTACAAATTAATCCAGTTCAAATGGCCGATCAGATGAAGAAGAACGGTGGCTACATACCGGGTATCCGACCTGGTAAAACAACATCTGTTTATCTGACTCGCGTAATGACTAGAATTACTCTGTCTGGAGCTTTGTTTTTGTCAGCTATCTCGATTCTTCCGATGTTATTCGGAGGACTTGCTGGTCTACCTACCTCGGTACAGATCGGTGGAACTTCCTTACTTATCGTAGTAGGCGTTGGTCTTGAGACGATGAAACAAATCGAGAGCCAATTGATCAAGCGTCATTACAAAGGTTTTATCAATAAATAGCAAATAGGTTCTGATGGGGCAATTGCTGCGACATCGGCACCTATTGTGCTGTTCGTATTGCCGAGTGCGATGGGAGTGAGTCAAAGTGAACGTAATTTTTATGGGTC
This sequence comes from Paenibacillus sedimenti, assembly GCF_014534655.1. Classification (GTDB taxonomy): domain Bacteria; phylum Bacillota; class Bacilli; order Paenibacillales; family NBRC-103111; genus Paenibacillus_E; species Paenibacillus_E sedimenti. Next base: position 12,046 of record NZ_JACVVD010000022.1, on the reverse strand, counting down.
CTCCTGGTGCAGGCAAAGGTACACAGGCGGAAAAAATCGTAAGTGAATTTCAAATTCCTCATATCTCTACAGGAGATGCATTTCGTTTGGCGATGAGCCAAGGAACTGCCCTCGGTATCGAGGCCAAAGGATACGTGGATAAGGGGCTTCTCGTCCCGGATGAAATCACGAACGGCATTGTGAGAGAGCGGCTTGCTCAACCGGATTGCGATAAAGGCTTCTTGCTTGACGGGTTCCCGAGAACCGTTGCTCAGGCGGATGCATTAAACGAAATCGTACAGTCCTTGGGTAAGAAGATTGAGCTTGTTATCAATCTTTCCGTAGATCGCAGTTTCCTGCTTGCTCGACTGACTGGCCGAAGAATCTGTAAATCCTGTGGCGCTACGTATCATGTGATCTTCAATCCACCTAAGCAAGAAGGCGTATGTGATAAATGTTCTGGTGAATTGTATCAGCGATCCGATGATACGGAAGAGAAAGTCGGAACCCGTTTGGATGAATATACCAACAAAACGGCTCCACTGCTGGATTACTACCAAAAGAGGGAATTATTGCGTGAGGTTAACGGGGAACAAGACATTCATGCGGTAACCGAACAAATTAGCTCACTGCTACGAGGTCTAGCGTAATGATCATTTGTAAGTCCGAGGTTGAACTGGACCTAATGCGAGAAGCAGGTCGAATCGTAGCAGAAACGCACCGCTTGCTGGCAAGGGCGATTCGTCCGAACATTACAACGAAAGAACTTGATCAGATCGCAGAGGAATTCATTCGCAGTCAGGGAGCGATTCCATCTTTTAAAGGCTACAACGGTTTTCCGGGCAGCATCTGTGCTTCAGTCAACGAAGAATTAGTTCATGGTATTCCTGGTCCAAGAAAGCTGGCTGAGGGGGATGTCATCAGTATTGATATCGGCGCTCAGTATAAAGGTTATCATGGGGACTCCGCATGGACCTATCCGGTAGGTGAGATTTCAGAGACAGCCAAGCGTTTGCTAGAGGTCACTGAAAGATCGCTGTACCAAGGACTTGCAGAGGCCAAACCGGATGCCAGGCTCTACACGTTGTCGCATGCAATCCAAACCTGTATTGAAGATGCAGGCTTCTCCGTGGTAAGAGAGTACGTCGGGCACGGGATCGGAACGGATCTTCACGAAGAACCGCAAATTCCGAACTACGGTGTTCCGAATAAAGGCCCTCGATTGAAACCGGGCATGGTCTTAGCCATTGAACCCATGGTGGTTGTTGGCGAAAGGTTTGTCAAAACACTCGAAGACGACTGGACCGTAGTAACGGCTGATGGAACGCTATGTGCTCACTTCGAACATACGATTGCAATAACGGCAACCGGTTATGAAATTCTAACTTTGCCTAAAGCGTAGGTGATGTGAGTGGATAGTCTAACACCCCAGCTGGGCCAGATCGTAAAGGTGCTTCGCGGTAAAGATCCCGGAGAATATGCGGTCATCATCGGAATTGTTGATACTCGTTTTGTCTTGCTTGCAGACGGTGATAAACGCAAATTCGATCAGCCGAAGAAGAAGAACCTGAACCATCTTCAATTACAAAGAACGATCAGCAGCGAAGTTGAGTCCAGCATCAGGGAAACAGGTCGTGTTACTAATGGGAAGTTGCGTCATGCAATTGCCAAATTCGTCGAACAACTGCAAGTTGAAGCACATGAGAAAGGAGAATGACTGTGGCCAAAGAAGATGTAATTGAAGTAGAAGGTACAGTGATTGAACCTCTTCCGAATGCAATGTTTAAGGTTGAATTGGAAAATGGTCATAAAATCCTAGCCCATGTATCCGGTAAAATCAGAATGCATTTTATCCGCATTTTGCCTGGAGACAAGGTTACCGTAGAATTATCGCCTTACGATTTAACGAGAGGCCGTATAACCTACCGATTTAAATAAATGTTCGGCTTACATGTAAGTTACTCTCTCAAGGCGTATGCTTACGAAGCAAGTTTTCTAACGAAAACGCAACATGGTGCTTACGAATCTTTAAGGAGGGGTTAAAATGAAGGTAAGACCATCGGTCAAACCAATCTGCGAGAAATGTAAAGTCATTCGCCGTAAAGGCAATGTCATGGTAATTTGCGAAAATCCGAAACACAAACAAAAACAAGGATAAAAGGAGGTGCAGCCTTAGATGGCACGTTTAGCTGGAGTTGACTTACCTCGTGATAAGCGAGTAGTTATCGCTTTGACTTACATTTTCGGTATCGGCACTACAACATCTCAAAAAATCATCGCAACGACTGGTATCAATCCTGATACTCGCGTTCGTGACCTGACTGAAGATGAAGTGAGCAAGATCCGTGATGTGATCGACAAAACGTTGAAAGTAGAAGGCGATCTGCGTCGTGAGATTTCCCTGAACATTAAACGTCTGATCGAAATCGGATCCTACCGTGGTCTTCGTCACCGCCGTGGTCTTCCTGTTCGCGGACAACGTACTAAAACTAACGCTCGTACACGTAAAGGTCCTCGTCGTACAGTAGCTAATAAGAAGAAATAATAAAGGGGGTTAGAGCTAATGGCAAAACCTAAAAAAGTAGTCCGTACGAAACGTCGTGACCGTAAAAATATTGAGTCCGGAGTGGCACACATTCGTTCAACATTCAACAACACGATTGTAACCATCACGGATCCGCACGGCAACGCAATTTCTTGGGCAAGTTCCGGAAACCTTGGTTTCAAAGGATCCCGTAAAAGCACGCCTTTTGCAGCGCAAATGGCAGCTGAGTCCGCAGCGAAAGCAGCTATGGAGCACGGTTTGAAAACTGTCGAAGTTATGGTTAAAGGTCCAGGCGCTGGCCGCGAGGCAGCAATTCGTTCTTTGCAAGCAGCAGGTCTTGAAGTAAACCTGATTAAAGACGTGACTCCGGTTCCTCACAATGGCTGCCGTCCTCCAAAACGTCGTCGCGTATAATTCAGGATCACTTTGTAGTATAAATATCTTAAAATCGTGAATAATGGTTTTGAAGGATAGGCATACTATGAAATTTTCACCGAAGTATCCAGAGGGAAACGACGTTTTGAATGGAGGGTACATTTCATGATCGAAATCGAAAAGCCAAAAATAGAAACTGTAGCTCTTAGTGAAGACGGCGCCTATGGCAAGTTTGTCGTAGAGCCGTTGGAACGTGGCTACGGTACAACCTTAGGTAACTCACTACGTCGTATCTTACTGTCCTCTTTACCGGGTGCTGCAGTAACCTCTGTCCAAATCGATGGCGTTTTGCATGAGTTTTCAACGATTCCTGGCGTGCTTGAGGATGTTACGGAAATTATCCTCAACCTGAAAGGTCTTTCTTTGAAAATTCACTCCGATGAGGAGAAAGTGCTTGAAATTGATGCTGAAGGAGAAGGCAATATTACCGCAGCTGATATTCGCGGTGATAGTGATGTGGAGATTCTTAATCCGGATCTGCATATCGCAACGTTATCTCCGGATGCGCGTCTTCATATGAGGATTCATGCGGGCAGAGGTCGCGGTTATGTCCAATCGGACAAAAATAAGCGCGAAGATCAACCGATTGGCGTCATTCCAATCGACTCGATTTACACGCCTATTACTCGAGTAAACTACAGTGTAGAAAATACTCGCGTCGGCCAAGTGACTAACTATGATAAATTGACCCTCGAAGTGTGGACCGATGGAAGTATTCGACCTGAAGAAGCGGTAAGCTTGGGCGCCAAAATCTTAACAGAGCACTTGCTGCTGTTCGTTGGTTTGACTGACGAAGCGAAAGATGCTGAGATTATGGTGGAGAAGGAAGAAGATAAGAAAGAAAAAGTTCTTGAGATGACTATCGAGGAACTCGATCTATCTGTTCGTTCTTACAACTGCCTCAAGCGTGCGGGCATTAATACCGTGCAAGAGCTGATTACCAAGACAGAAGAAGACATGATGAAAGTGCGTAACTTAGGACGCAAATCTCTTGAAGAAGTTCAAGAGAAGCTCGAAGAGCTGGGTCTGGGTTTACGTACCGAGGAATAATCCAGTCAGAAGGAGGTTAATTCAATGAACTACAGGAAATTGAACCGCGATTCCAGTAATCGTAAAGCTTTATTCCGTGATCTGGTTACAGATCTGTTCATACATGAACGCATTCAAACAACCGAAGCAAAAGCAAAAGAAATTCGTTCCATCGCTGAGAAGCTTATAACTTTAGCGAAACGCGGAGATCTTGCTGCGCGCCGTCAGGTGGCTGCTTTTGTTCGCAGAGAAGCTGCTAACGAGAATCAAGATGCTATCCAAAAGCTCTTCTCCGAATTGGCACCTCGTTACTCCGAGCGTCCAGGCGGATACACACGTATCCTTAAACTGGGACCACGCCGCGGTGACGCAGCGCCAATGGTATATTTAGAGCTTGTAGATCGAGCATAAGACGGATGGGAAAGGGTGGACGGAATCATTGATTCTGGTGAAGCCCTTTTTTTTGCAGTCTTAGATATACAGGGATGATGACTCACGGAGGAACACAGGTGTGAGAAATCTTCGTTTTACAATTAGTTATGATGGAACAGCATACTCTGGTTTTCAGATACAGCCCAATGCAGATACGATTCAAAATCGTTTGGAGCAAGCTGTGTATATGCTGACAGGCGAATCGGTGAAGGTCATCTCTTCCGGGCGCACGGATGCCGGCGTTCATGCGAAAGCCCAAGTGATTAATTTTATAACGACATCTAAGATCCCGGTCGAGCGTTGGTGCTTAGCTCTGAACACCAGACTTCCCAAGGATATCGTCGCACATACCGCTGAAGAAGTGTCTCTTTCCTTCCATTCTCGCAAAGCCGCGAAACGAAAGACATATTGTTTTACGATTCGCTCGGCGCGCTTCCCTGATGTCTTTCACCGGAATTATGAATACCATCATCCTACGCACTTGAATGTGGAAGCCATGAGAGAGGCGCTCCCTTGCTTGCTGGGTGAGCATGATTTCACTTCGTTTTGTACGGTGAGAACGGATAAGGAGATCAAGGTGAGAACACTCTATGAGGCTCGCCTGGAGACCGAAGCCGATGATTTATCCTCAGATGGGAAAATCGTCAGGATGCGGCTAATCGTGTCTGGGAATGGCTTTCTTTACAATATGGTGAGAATCATTGCCGGCACATTACTACAAATCGGTGAAGGCAAACGGCCTAGCAGTGATATGCAGCGCATCCTTGAAGCCAAGGATCGTAGTCAGGCGGGTCCGACCGCGGAAGCAAAGGGACTGACGCTTTGGAAAGTCGAGTATTAAGCAAAAACTTATCTTGATTCCGAAGTTGTTTTCGTGTAGAATATTACTTGGCGTTTCGTGATCGGCTATCCCACAGCCCCAGGTCACTGAACTAACCACAACAATCCATCGCTAATGTAATTTACTAATGACGAACATGTATTGAGATATATTTTAGGAGGATTAAGCATGCGCACCACATATATGGCTAAGCCTAATGAAGTTGAGCGTAAATGGTACATCGTTGACGCTGCAGGCCAAACACTTGGCCGTCTGGCAAGTGAAGTTGCTAGCATTATCCGCGGAAAGCACAAGCCGGAGTTTACTCCGCATGTAGATACTGGGGATTTTGTTATCGTCATCAATGCATCCCAAATCAAGTTAACAGGCAAGAAAATGCAAAATAAAATGTACTACCGTCACTCCTTATATCCAGGTGGATTGAAAGTGACTTCTGCACAGGACCTGCTGAACAGCAAGCCTGATCGCATGATTGAGTTTGCAGTACATGGTATGCTTCCTAAGAACCGTCTTGGCGACAGCATGAAGACAAAGCTGAAAGTCTACGGTGGAGCAGAGCATCCACATCAAGCACAACAACCAGAAGTTTGGAATCTTCGCGGATAATTATAAGGGAGGACTGTTTTCGTGGCACAAGTTCAATATTATGGAACGGGTCGTCGTAAACATTCGGTAGCGCGTGTGCGCCTTGTACCGGGTGAAGGACGCATCATTATCAATAAACGTAATCTGGACGAATATTTCGGTCTGGAAACATTGAAACTGATCGTTAAACAACCTTTGACTTTGACAGAAACACTCGGTAAATACGATGTTGTTGTCCTTGCAAATGGTGGTGGAATCAGCGGTCAAGCAGGAGCAATTCGTCACGGTATTTCCCGTGCATTGCTCAAAGCTGACCCAGAGTATCGTGGATCTTTGAAAAAAGCAGGCTTCCTGACTCGTGATCCTCGTATGAAAGAGCGTAAAAAGTACGGCTTGAAAGCTGCTCGTCGCGCTCCTCAATTCTCCAAACGTTAATATCATGCGCCTTGGGCGCTTAAGAGAAACCTTTTTGGCATTATGCTGGAAAGGTTTTTTCTTTATCACGCAAAGAAGCAGAAGTTCGTATACTGATAGTGGCCTATACTTGAAGTTAATGCCAAAATGGTAAAAAGTAATTGACATCATGCACAAGTCAGATATAATAGGAATTAATTCATATAAAAATAGTCGGAATTACAACCCGAAGCGATGCTTACGATGCCAATCAATTGGCGACAAATCTAAGGAGGAATTATAGAATGAACCTTTTCGAAAAAGAAGCTTTTGTTACGAAGGCAGCGGCGGAATTTGAAAATCAATCACCTGAAGCCTTGCTTAAGCTTGCAGTTGAAACATTTCCTAGTTTGACTCTTGCTTGCAGCTTTGGTGCAGAAGACGTTGTGCTCGTAGATATGCTGCAAAAAATTAACCCAAACGTTGATATTTTCTACTTGGATACGAACGTTCATTTTGCTGAAACCTATGAAACAAGAGATCGTCTTGAGAAACACTACAATACGAAATTCGTACAAGTGCTGCCTAAACTTACGCTTGAGGAGCAAGCTGCACAATTCGGTGATGAGCTCTGGAAGAGTGATGCAAATCAATGCTGTAATATTCGTAAAGTAGATCCTTTGACAGATATCCTCAAAAATTACGATGCTTGGATTACCGGTATCCGCCGCGATCAAGCTCCTACACGTGCGAATGCGAAGAAAGTTGAATATGATGTTAAGTTTGGTTTGATTAAGTTCAACCCTCTTGCGAGCTGGACTTCCGAGGATGTGTGGAATTATATCCGTGAGAATGACGTGATTTATAATCCGCTGCATGACCGTAATTATCCAAGTATCGGCTGTGAACACTGTACACGTCCAGTAGCTGCAGGGGAAGATCCTCGTGCCGGACGTTGGGCTAACATTGAAAAAACGGAGTGCGGATTGCATAAATAAGATAGACATTACGAACTAGGAGGTATTAAGGAATGACGACGATTCTACCTCACGGCGGACTATTAATAAACCGCTTAGTTCCAGATGCAGATAAGGCAATCACTCTTGATCAAGCTGCAAAATTGATACAAATTCGCGTCAACACATGGAACATCTCTGATCTGGATTTAATCGGAGTAGGCGCTTTTTCTCCATTAACAGGCTTTTTGGAAGAAAAGGACTATGCATCCGTCGTAGAACATATGAGACTAGCCGATGGGACCGTATGGAGTATCCCGATCACGTTGCCAGTAAAGCCGGAACTCGCCGCGACGCTTCGGATTGGTGAGCAAATTGCACTTGTTGGTGAAGAAGACAACGTTGTTTATGCCATTATGGATGTAACAAGCATTTACACGGTAAATCAGCAGAATGAAGCCGTTAAAGTGTTCAAAACGGACGACACAGCGCATCCTGGCGTAGATAAACTCTATTCACGTCCTTCCACGAACGTTGGCGGTCCAATTCAATTGTTAAATCGTCCTAAACCGAAAAAATTCGAAGAGTTTTACTTCGATCCATCTGAAACTCGCCGTATTTTCGCCGAAAACGGGTGGAAAACCGTTGTTGGCTTCCAAACCCGCAACCCGGTTCACCGTGCCCATGAGTACATTCAAAAATGTGCGATGGAAATCGTTGATGCATTATTCCTAAACCCTCTCGTAGGTGAAACAAAGTCTGATGACATTTCAGCCGATGTACGGATGAAAAGCTACCTCGTACTTCTTGAGAACTACTACCCGAAGGATCGTACTTTCCTAGGCGTTTATCCAGCCGCTATGAGATATGCAGGGCCTCGTGAGGCGATTCTGCATGCTATCGTGCGTAGAAACTATGGTTGTACACATTTCATCGTCGGACGCGACCACGCAGGCGTTGGCGATTATTATGGCACGTATGAAGCGCAAGAAATTTTCAGCAACTTTACGTCAGAAGAAATCGGGATTACACCGTTGTTCTTCGAGCATAGTTTCTTTTGTACCAAATGCGGCAACATGGCTTCCAGCAAAACTTGCCCGCACGATAAATCTGCACACATGCATTTATCCGGTACGAAGGTTCGCGGCTTACTTAGAAACGGTCAATGTCCGCCTCCGGAGTTTACTCGTCCTGAGGTAGCTCAAGTATTGATTGAAGGTCTTAGAGACCCTGAATATCAAGTCTAAGCAAGGTATATTTGTCCACCCTGTCCCATATAGATGTTACAGAGTCTATGGGGAACAGAGGTGGATTTTTTATGCGCAAAAGAAAGAAGAGGCTGATCGTCTGGCTGACCTTTCAAAGCAGTCTTAAGCTTGTACTTTCGGCCTTATTAGTAGCTTTAGTTGTATTTATCTATACCTATGAGCTGCCGGCTTCAAAGACATGGTCCGACTGGACGCTGCCGTTGTCGGGGAAAACCATTGCTCTAGATGCGGGACATGGAGGACCAGACGGTGGTGCCTCAAGTAAAGAGGGAGTCATAGAGAAAGACATTAATCTGGCTATCACGCTGCAACTGCGGGATTATTTGCAGCAAGCAGGGGCGATTGTGGTCATGACTAGGGAAACCGATACAGACTTAGCCGGATCAGGTACAAAAGGTTATAGCAAAAGGAAAACCGAAGATCTGCATAATCGTGCTGAAATAACGAATAACAAGAAAGCCGATATGTTTCTTAGTGTTCATCTAAACAGTATTCCTTCACAAAAGTGGAGAGGCGCACAAACGTTCTACTATCCGAACAATCCGAACAATCCGACGTTAGCAGCCCTCATCCAGAATGAATTGAAAAAGAACCTGGAGAATACCGATCGAGCAGCAAAAGAGGCTGATAAATCCGTGTATCTATTGAAAACATTGACCATCCCAAGTGCGCTGGTGGAAGTAGGTTTTCTTTCCAATCCCGACGAAGCCAGATTACTCGCAAGTGAAAAGTATCAGAAAAAAGTGGCTGCATCGATCTATCAAGGCGTATTACGATATTACTCTGGCGAAAAAGTTGGTTCTTAACCGTTTTATGGTATAATTAAGCCGCATAATTACTTTGTCCTAATAAAGGTGTGGTGTGGCTATGATAAACAAGGACCAATTATTAGAAGCATTGAAACCCCTTATCGATCCTCAGTACAACAAAAGTATTACTGATCTTAATTTAGTAAGAGACATCATGATCAAGGAAGATAGTGTCTCTCTTAGTTTGATAATAACTATTGAAGATGAGGCATATAAAAATCAAGCCAAGGCAGCCATACAACTAAGTTTAAAGCCCCTTGGCGTAGATCAAGTACATATTCGGTTTCGGACGATTACGGAATATGAACGAAACCAATTGAATGAAGTGCTGCAGCCCTCGGCGGATTCTCAACAGCAATCGAATGCCCCAACACCAAAGACAATTCTAGGCGAAGACTCTAAGGTGAAATTCATAGCTGTAGCAAGCGGAAAAGGTGGAGTCGGAAAATCAACAGTTACTGTGAATTTAGCTGTAGCCCTTGCGCGTCAAGGTAAAAAAGTCGGCATCGTGGACGCGGATATATATGGCTTCAGCATCCCTGATATGATGGGAATTGAGGAGCAACCGCAGCTTGCTGATAATTCAATCATTCCTGTCGAAAGATATGGGGTCAAAGTCATCTCGATGGGATTCTTCGTTCAAGATAATGCTCCAGTCATTTGGCGCGGCCCTATGCTTGGCAAAATGCTTCGAAATTTCTTCCATGAAGTGAATTGGGGAGATGTTGAATACATTTTGCTAGACTTGCCGCCAGGAACAGGGGATGTTGCTCTTGATGTGCATCAAATGATTCCTCAAAGTAAAGAAATTATTGTGACAACTCCACATGCTACTGCGGCTTTTGTAGCTGCTAGAGCAGGCGCGATGGCTGTTTCGACCAACCATGAGATACTCGGGATCGTAGAGAACATGTCATATTACGAATGCAAGACCTGCGGCAGTAAAGATTTTATTTTCGGAAAAGGCGGAGGAGCTAAACTCGCTGAAGACCTTCACAGTGAACTGTTAGCCCAAATTCCATTAGGTGCGCCGGAAAATCATATTTCCGAAATTGATTATTCTCCTTCTGTATATAAACGCGATACAACTGCAGGACAAATCTATCTGGATGTAGCAGCCAATATAATTGCTAAACTGGAAAGGTAAAAAGTAGGACTAGCGGTTAACGGCCGTTAGTCCTTTTTCGTGTTAACTCTTTGAATCGCATTACCTTGATTCCTTTTTACTGGCCGCCGCCGCCGCCTTCACCGCCGCCTTCACCGCCGCCTTGCTCTTTTTTCTTATCCTTCTTAGCTGTCGGCATTTCTTCAGGCTTACTTTGTTGTTCAATCGCTGATTTTAACAATTCTACCATTTGAGCTTTAAATAAAGGACTTTGAAGTGAATCCTGCATAACAGTCATCATTTGTTGACGGTATGGTGCGGTTTTCATCACATCAAGTGTCATTTTTTCGTAATCTGGATTCTTCATCACGTCGACGAGCGCCTTTTGATATTCAGGATCCTTTAATAATTCTTTAAACATTTGCTTCGTGTCTTTTTGGATAGCTTTGGCAAAATCGCCTGCAAATTTCGGATCTTTCATCATATCCGTGAGAAACTTATTGTTCTCTTGAGCCGTTAAGACGTCTTTAACAGCCATCTGTAATTGTAAAGATTCATTGGCGGAGAGGAGTTTAATTTGTGATTGGCCCGCAACGCCCTTTGCGCCTACTTCGCCCATCATAATACTGCGATTCGCTGTGCTAATCGCCTTTTTTCCATCTTCGGACTTTAAAATATCAAGGACCATCGATTTTGTGTCTTTATACATATTACCTTGGGTTTGACCTTGCGGTTGGTTATCTGTTCCGCATGAAGAGAGAAGTACAGCGAACAGGATAAACGGTAGGACTTGCAGCTTTCTCAGCCTTTTCATCAACATGAAAGCATACTCCCTTCCCTGGCTTAATACCGTTAGTATGCGTGGTTACGGGCAGATTATAACGACCATTCATTGGCTTTTTATCGAAAACGTTGGTACAATTAGCAATTAGAGCTCAAGTATGGAGGTTTTGATTTTGACATTGCGCAAATGGTTTCATTTATTTTGGACTACCTTAGTTTTAGGGATGGTCGTGTCTCTTGTAATCGGTCTAATCTTGCAATACTCTGATCAAGAGTTTTCTGTAATGGGTCTTTCTGCTGTAGGATTTAACGTGATGAATATGCTCTTGGGCGGCGCGACGATCAGTGTGCTGAGCCAGATGGGCTTTTTTGCTTATCTGATTGTTAGATTTATCGCTGCCGGGATTATTCGTTCGAAGAAAGTGTGGGATCTTCTACAGCTAACTGTTGTTATTGTCGCCTTATTTGATCTTGCCTATTTGAGATCGACAAATTTTGAAGGATCCGGCACTTTCATAAGTTACTCGATCTTACCGCTGATTATCTTGATCATTTCATTAGGCGTTGCTTATTGGAAAATGAAGTTGACTAATCGGAACGCATTCATCCCTACATTGTTTTTCATGTCTGCCGTTACTATACTTGAGGCCGTACCGGCGCTCAAACTCGATAATGCTGCTTCCAGCTTTTTTATGTTAGCTCCGCTGCTCGTATGTAATGCATGGCAAATTCTGATATTACATAAAATCCTGGAAAACAAAAAGAGCTAATCGACTGAACTGCACCCCAATTGTTGGACACAGTCTAACATCTGGAGGTGCAGTTTTTTATGTCTAAGTATTCGACTGAGGAGAAATTAGAAGCCGTCCTAGCTTATCTAGAAGGT